>NZ_JAJJMO010000001.1:2723480-5446960 GCF_020905345.1 Flavobacterium pisciphilum | reverse complement strand
GAAGGGTCTCATAAAGCAACTCGACATAGCATGAAGAGCTACATACGGAGTTATTTGCAGTCACAGTTGACAGTTTGCAGTTGTAATACTGAGACCGAACACTGTAAACTCTTTTGCACGCAGATTTAATAGATTAAGCAGATTATTTTTATCTACTATAAACACTGAGACTGAAAACTGAATATTAACCGCAAAGCACGCTAAGATTTACGCAAGGGACGCAAAGTTCTTTTTAATTTAAAACATGAAACTTTTTTGCACACAGATTTATTACTCGCAATCTTGTCACCCTGACGAAGGAAGGGTCTCATAAAGCAACTCGACATAGCATGAAGAGCCACATACGGAGTTTCTTCGTTCCTCAGAAAGACAAGATTGGAGAACTAATAATGAATGCAGAAAACTTTTTTTGCACGCAGATTTAACAGATTAAGCAGATTATTTTTCTCTACTATAAACACTAAATATTAACCGCAAAGCACGCTAAGATTTACGCAAGGGACACAAGATGCTTTTTAACTCAAAACTTAAACCTCTGAACCTTTGAGCCTCTGAGCCTTTGTACCTCTGAACCTTAGACCCTATAAAACTGAATAAAAACACACATTTATGAAACAAAATATATTTCAAACAACAATAGCAAAGCGCTGGCTGATTCTGGCGTTATTTTTACTTCTTTCTGTATTTGGCTATTATTCGTGGACGAAGCTTTCGATAGAGGCTTATCCAGACATTGGAGATGTAACGTCGCAAGTGGTTACACAAGTTTCGGGTTTGGCGGCCGAAGAAATGGAGCAACAAATCACTATTCCGATAGAGCGTGCTATCAACGGTTTGCCGGGGATGCATGTTATGCGAAGCAAAAGTACCTTTGGATTATCAATGGTAACGATTGTTTTTGATGATGGTGTCGATGATTATTTTGCCCGAGCAAGGATTCAGGAACGTTTAAACGATGTCGAATTACCATACGGGGCTACTCCGGGCTTAGATCCGCTTACGTCGCCTACAGGTGAGATTTACCGCTATATCATTGAAAGCAAAAATCATGATTTGAGGGAATTAAGCGAATTGCAAGAATACACCATTATTCCGAGAATAAAACAAATCTCGGGAGTAGCCGATGTTACCAATTTTGGTGGAATCACAACACAATATCAAGTTGAACTTAATCCACTGAAAATAGAACAATACGGACTATCCTTAAGCGAAGTTACTGATGCTATCGAGAAGAACAACGCCAATGTAGGCGGAAGCGTCATCGATCGTGGAGATCAGGCGTATGTAGTGCGTGGAATTGGTTTGGTGAAGAACCTTGATGACATTGGTCGCATTGTTGTTAAATCAGAAAATGGAGTTCCGATTTATTTAAATGATATTGGAAAATTAAAATATGGAAACCTAGAGCGCAAAGGGGCTTTGGGCTATTCAGACAAACGAGGTGCTGATTATTCGGATAATATCCAAGGTATCGTGCTTTTATTAAAGAACCAAAACCCTTCTGTAGTTTTAAAAGGAGTAAATGAAGCGGTAGAAGATCTAAATAAAAACGGACTGCCTGAAGGCGTTCAGATTCATACTTTTTTAGATAGAACCGATTTGGTAGACACCACACTTACCACTGTTTCGCACACCTTGTTAGAAGGAATGGCACTGGTAATTATTGTATTGATTGTTTTTCTAGGAAGCTGGAGAGGCGCCTTATTAGTAGCGATTACAATTCCTATTTCGCTTTTAATTGCATTTATTCTAATGAAACTTACTAATGTCCCTGCCAATTTACTTTCGTTGGGAGCAATTGATTTTGGAATTATTGTAGATGGAGCTATTGTGATGATGGAAACCATTCTGAAAAAGCGAGAAGATAATGAAGAGGAAGCACTCACAGAAAAAAGTATAGCCGAAAGAGCCAAAAGTGTCGCTAGACCTATATTCTTTGCAACGCTTATCATCATCATTGCTTATTTGCCCTTATTTGCTTTTGAGCGTGTAGAGAAAAAATTGTTTACACCAATGGCATTTACTGTAGGATATGCCCTTTTGGGAGCATTATCGGTTGCTTTATTGCTTATTCCGGGATTGGCTTATTTTATCTATCGCAAGCCACAAAAAATGTATCATAACAAATGGCTGGATAAACTAACCAATGCCTATCACAACAGCATTCTAAAAATAATGAAGACTCCTAAAAAAGTCTTTGCTCCTCTAATTGCAGTACTAACCTTTGCATTTATACTTACTGCCATGGTCGGAAAGGATTTTTTACCGCCGCTAGACGAGGGTTCAATCTGGTTGCAGGTTTCGTTACCACCCGGAATAACTTTAGAGAAATCAAAAGAGATGAGTGATACGTTACGCCGCCGAACTTTAAAACACGATGAGGTAACTTATATGATGGTTCAGGCAGGACGCAATGATGATGGAACTGATGCATGGACACCATCTCATTACGAATGTAGTATTGGTTTAAAACCATACAGCCAATGGAAATGGGGAAAAACCAAAGCCGACTTAATCAAAGAACTTGGAGAGGAATATGCCAGTATGCCAGGTTATAACGTAGGTTTTACTCAACCAATGATTGATGGTGTGATGGACAAAATATCAGGAGCACATAGTGAACTGGTAGTCAAAATTTATGGTGATGATTTTAAAGAAACAAGAAGAATAGCCGAAGACATTATTAAAACATTAGAGAATGTAAAAGGGGCTGTTGACTTGGCTATTGACCAAGAACCACCATTGCCACAAATACAAGTTATTGCCGACCGTCAGAAAATTGCTCAGTATGGGCTCAACGTAGATGATGTGTCAGAATTGATAGAAGTAGCAATGGGCGGAAAAGCAGTATCTCAAATTTTTGTAGAAAATAAAGTCTATGATATCATAACGCGATACAATGAAGAAAGCCGCAATAGTCTGGAGAAAATAGGAAATCTAATGCTGACCAATTCAGAAGGGATTAAGATTCCGTTGTCACAAGTATGCGATATCAAACTCAATACTGGAGAGAGCACAATTGCCAGAGAGATGAACAAACGCCATCTTACCGTTAGACTAAATCTAAGAGGTGCCGACTTGGGTTCTTTCTTAGCTGAAGCACAATCTAAGATTGAAAAGAAGGTAACATACGACCACGAAAAATATAAAATAAAATGGGGTGGTCAGTTTGAAAATCAAGAGCGTGCTTACAGTCATTTGGCTGTTATTGTACCACTAGCATTGGCGCTAATGTTTGTATTGCTGTATGGCGCATTTGGTAAATTCCGCCAAGCAGGATTGCTAATGAGTATCGTTCCGTTGGCATTATTTGGAGGAATGCTGGCGCTTAATGTCCGTGGTATGACGCTTAATGTATCCTCAGCAGTAGGTTTTATTGCTTTGTTTGGTGTTGCCATACAAAACGGAGTCATAATGATCTCGCATATCAATCAGCTTCGTAAAAACGGAATGGACTTGCTTAGTGCGGTAACAAATGGTGCCAAACAACGCTTTAGACCTGTATTAATGACTGCAACTGTTGCCGTACTAGGATTATTACCGGCTTCATTAGCAACAGGCATAGGAAGCGATGTACAAAGACCACTGGCTACTGTAATTGTTTATGGGCTATTGTTCTCAACAATTCTAACCCTGTTTGCTTTACCCTCTCTTTATTACCTGATGGAGAAAAAATTTAGTAGAGAAAATGAAGTTGTACAAGAAGAAATCAATAATCAATAAAATGAGGCATTATGATTAAATATATAAAATACAAATGGGTAATTCTTTTGATACTGCTACATGTTTCGGCAGTATCAAATGCTCAGATTGACACCACATTTACATCAGTAAAAATGGATTACACCCATTTCTTATCCTTAGTAAATAAAAACAATTTAGACTATGCCGCCGAGAAATTTAATGTCAACATCGCCGAAGCAGATATAGAAGCCGCAAAAGTATTCCCTGACCCTGAACTCGCTATAGGAGGCAGTGACAACGGACAGCGAAGAATGCAAATGGGATATTCTTTTTCTACTGAGGTCAGTTGGACATTAGAATTGGGCGGAAAACGAAAAGCGCGAATAAATGTGGCTAAAAGCACTAACGAACTAACGAAAGCCTTGCTAGAAGATTATTTTCGTAACCTACGTGCCGAAGCTACTTTGAATTATTTGACTAGCTTAAAGCAAAAAGACATCTTCAACGTACAACTAAACTCTTACACTATTCTTAAAAACATAGCTGTAGCTGATAGTATTCAGTATAAGTTGGGTAACATCGCCGAAATTGATGCACGTCAAAGCAAGTTAGAAGCCAATTCGATGCTCAATGATGTTTATCAAAGTGAAGCCGATTGGAAAACGGCCTTGTTGGAACTCGGAATCATGGTAGGAAATCAAAAAGCAGATACGTTGTATTCCCCATCAGGAGATTTAGCAAAGTTTGACCGTTTGTTTGATTTAAACGAACTAATTACTGCTGCCGAAAACAATCGAGCCGATTTATTGGCAGCACTTAAAAACAAAAATGTATCGCAAGATCTTTTAAAATTAGCCAAAGCCAATAGGGTGATCGACCTAGGATTAGGCTTGGGAGTAGAGAGTGCATCGGTAGTGAGTAATGCCGTTGCTCCTACTCCTTCATCAAACGCTGTTACGGCTGGCATTACCATTCCTTTAAAATTTTCGAATCGATACAAAGGAGAGCTAAAAGCGGCTGAATTTAGTATGCAACAGGCTGACATTTTATACAAACAAACCGAATTACAAATTCAGATAGAAGTACGAAAAGCATATTTTAATTACCTCACGGCTCAAAAACAAGTACGCCAATTTAATACTGGCTTGCTGACTGATGCACAAAAGCTCCTTGACGGAAAAATATACAGCTATAAGCGTGGAGAAACTAGTTTGCTTGAAGTCTTAAATGCACAACGAACTTATAATGAGACTCAACTTAATTATTATGAAACGGTATACAATTGCGCTGCAGCACTAGTCGAGCTAGAAAAATCAGCAGGTATTTGGGATATTAATTTTTAAAATACTATCGATAAAATGAAAAATACATATACAATTTGCATCATGCTCCTTTTTATATTAAAAATTAGCGCGCAACAAGAAAGCTTCACATTTGGGATTAGTGCAGGTACAAACTGGTCTTCTTTGACGGGAAAAGACATTGAGAGTCTATCAAGTGATGGTGCTGCCAAAAGTGCGATTGGGCAAACAATAGGGATTACGCTCGATAATAAAACAGCAACTTACTTTGGTTTTAAACACGAGCTTTTTTATAGTCGCCGTAGTACAACTATCACAATTGATGATGGGGTAAATCCAGAATTCGACAGTTGGTTTAAACGTCAGTATATTGATTTATTCCCAGTGAGTCCAACTCTTTATTACAAAGGCATCGAGGTGTATGCAGGGCCGTATTTGGGGCTTTTAATGAACGCTTCGGTACAACGCAAAGATGAAAACGGAAATACATATACCGATAAAACAATTTACGGTACTGCCGAAGCCACAGGTAACTATAGCCAGAAAATGGATGCAGGATTTGTTGCTGGTTTAAACTATGGTTTGCCAAACGGCATCAATATAGGCGCAAGATATAGTAGGGGTTTTGTACCAATACTAGAGGATTCTGAAAGCAAACACCAATTAAAGATTTACAATGAAAGCTTTTTTGTAACAATAGGATATAAATTCAATAAAAGGTAATTGACTTTAATGAATAGCAAACATCTTTTATAAAGGCTAAACAAGCTTTTATTCAAAACAAACCATATAAAACTGAGTTTGTGTTTCTATCCTTGAATCCCCTTTTTGTCCATTACATTGAGCGAGTAATAAACACTATAATAATAGTATATACTCTATTTTTCCAATGCAATTATCAGTACAGCCTCAACTTTATTATTGAATCTATTGAGGCACTATAATTTGGCTAACAAGGATAAATCCCAAAATCCAGCTAAATATAATACCATCGCAAATCGTGCTGATCTTTTGCATTATAGAGCATTATACTTAAAAGCCCAATTCATACGAATTGGGCTTTTAACTTGTGTTTCGTTAGAAAACGATTATTTCTTTAAAATGCCTTTTTCGACACTTACATCTATTAATTTTTCGGCATAAGTCCAGATGCTGCTTGATCCTTCCTTTATCACACTTTTCTTCTCATGAACTTTGGCATAATTTACCCCAAACTCGCTCCAAGTGCCTCCATTGTTTGATGTGTTTTGTAACAATGGTTCTAGCCTATCCATTGCTTTGGCAAATTTTGCTTCGTTCGTTTCACCAGCTTCAAATTCTTCCCATACTTTAATAAACTCCGCTGCTTGCTCCTGAGGCAACAATCCAAAGATTCTATTGGCTGCCAACCGTTCTTCGTCTGTATTAGAATGACTTTTTTGGGTATCATAAATAAAAGTATCTCCTGCATCAATTTCAACAATATCATGAATCAAAGCCATTTTAACGACTTTTAAAACATCAATCTCTGCATCTGAATGTTCTGCTAATACCAGTGCCATAACAGCCAAGTGCCAGCTATGTTCAGCATCGTTTTCATTTCTGTCGCTGTTAAACAGTTTTGTTTTTCTTTGAATGTATTTAATTTTATCAATCTCTTTAATAAAATCAATTTGCTTTAATAATTTCTCAGACAACATATTTTTCATTTTATATAATTAACCACAGTCAAACTGCTTCAAAGAAGATTGATACTCACAAAGCCTTTTTAAAAAACTGTCCTAATCTTTTTAAATCCAGTTCTAAACTATCATCCCATTGCAATGCAAAATTTAATCGCATGCAATTATTAAACTGATCGTGTTGTGTAAACATTCTTCCGGGTGCAAAACTTAGTTTTTGCTCTATCGCAAGATCAAACAACGCTGTAGTATCAATCCTTTGGTCCAACTCCAACCATAAAAAAGAGCCTCCCTGTGGTTGTGATATTTTTGTATTTGCAGGAAAATGGTCTTCTATCGTACACTGGTATTTTAAACAATTGGTATGCAAAGTATGCCTTAACTTTCTCAAATGCTGGTCATACCCACCAAACTCCATAAAATCGGCTATAACCTCCTGATATAATGAAGGCATCGATACTGTTTGTAGTAATTTTTGCGATATGATTTTATTCTTGAATTTTCCGGGTGCTACCCAACCTATTCGATAACCGGGAGCTAGGGTTTTAGAAATTCCACCGCACCACATCACAATTCCTGCTTCGTCAAATGCCTTGCAAGGCTTGGGTCTTGAGTCACCAAAATAAAGATTCCCAAATAAATCATCTTCAATTAAAGGGACATTATGGTAAGTAAGCATTTCTACCAATGCTATTTTAGTACTATCTGGCATTAAACTGCCCATCGGATTATTGAAATTACTCACCAAACAAACGGCATTGACCTTGTGTATGATTTTTTTTAACGCATCAATATCTACTCCAAATACAGGATCAGTAGGCAATTCTATTACGTTTAAACCCATTGATTTTGCCAATTGCAAGATTCCAAAATACACCGGACTTTCTACTGCTAGCGTATCACCGCTTTTGGTAACTGCCATCAAGCAATTAAATATAGCACTCATCGTACCCGGAGTAGTTACTACTTCGTCTTCGGTAAGTTTGCCTTCTAAAACTAATGCCCACTTAGCAACATTTCGTCTCAGGTTTTCGTTTCCCTGTGCTGGCTCAATTGCTACGCTTCTATTGCCTAAACTGCGGGTCATTTTAATGACACTTTTGTTTAGTTTCTCTATTGGCAGCAAACTATTGTCTGGTATTCCTAATGAAAACTGTCGGATATCGTCCCTTTTGATAGTATCAAATATCTTGTTTATCAATTCATCGGGATTCTTTTCTTTTCTTGATAAATCTGGATTACTAATCGACGGAAGTGCTAGCTTTCTTTGGCTTGATGCACTCACGTAATACCCCGATCTTGCTCGCGATTCTATAAGAGATTTACTCTCTAGTTCTAAGAACGTTTGCTTGGCAGTATTAAGACTTATGCCGTGAATTTTTTGCACTGATCGCAACGATGGTAGTTTATCGCCTATTCTGAATGTTCCCGAAAAAATTTGTCCTTCGATTATTTTCGCAACTTTATGATATAAAACTTCTTTAGTCATTTATAAAAAAATTCCTGTGCTGTGTAAAATTACGGAATACAAATCTGTATCCTAAAGTTTTTATTATAAAATATTCAAACCTACTAAACCGAATGATTTATCAAATTTGTCAGCCTACAAATTGAATTTTTTAAGTTTTCCTTAATCGGATAGCTCTTTTCCTCTTTTTTGGTGAAGTTTAATAAATTCTCAGCCATATCACCAGAAACGATTCCTTTATCCGAAAGCACTCTATAAGTAATCTCATCTGATTCATTAAACAATACAAATGAGCAAGCCAATATCTCATCATTATCTCCTGTCATGATGTGCTGAGGAAGACCAAAATCTTGTGTCAATACATTTATTTTAAAACCGTCTTGTTGCGCGTATAAGTCTACGATCTTCTTAAGATCTGATAAGTAAACTGATCTGTATTTAATATTCATAACTTAATTTATTGCTGTTGTTGTTCTTAATTTTCTACAGCACAAATGTATATCGCGCCTGTAAAAAGACACAGATACAGAAATAGGTTTTATTATGGATACAGATTCTTTTTTAAACGAATGAACTTGGCTTTAAAAATCCGTAGACTTTCACAAGACTTTTGAAACAACACACAGAATATGCTTCAAAACATTGAGACAAGAGTCTTGTTAAATTAGTATTTGAGATTGCAATACAGGAATACAATAAAAAGACAGCTGCATATCTAAAACAATAGTGAAAGCCTAATAAATACAAATTACTAGTAATCAACTGACTAATAAAATATAATACGCTCATTTAAAGTCAAACCAAAATCCCTAGAAAAATATTCAATAATCAATTAATAATCATTAAATTACACTAATAAAATGCATTATACCTCACCTCACTTCACCTTAAAGCATAAGTAGAATAGTACAAATTTGATGTGCTCTAAAATAGCTGAATAAATACGAATTACTGTACGTATCAAAACGAATAACACAACGAATAAAAACCATAATATGAAACACTCCTACTCTCTAGTTTTAATGTGTTTATTGTGGGTTGGATTACTCCAAACACGAATATATAGTACCAATACTACTTCCTATAAATCTTCGTCCCTCGCTTTAGGAAACAATACTATTATTTCAGGATTAAACTCCGATTCAAAAAACATACCCGATCCCTCTACAACCCAAGCCCATATTGCGCTTAGAAACTTGACCAAAAAAGCAATCGCTATAGACCCAATCATTCCGGGTGATGCGGGCAACTTTATCACTACTTGGAGGGTTGCAGCTGGTGATTTGACTATTGTAATTCCTACTTCGGGTACTGGTTACAACTACACTATTTATTGGTCTGAAGTAGGAAATCCGAGTAACCAAGGCACTATTACAAACAATACAGGAAACCAAACGATAACATTCCCTTCTGCTGGGACTTATAAAGTCGAAATCAATGGTGATTTTCCTCATTTTTATATAAACAACTATGCCGATAAAGATAAAATCTTAACAGTAGCCCAATGGGGAACTATTGCTTGGAAAAGTATGCGGGCTGCTTTTTATGGAGCAAGCAATCTCACCGTCACTGCCTCTGATAAGCCCAATTTAAGCCAAGTCACTAATATGAATTTTATGTTTGCAGCAGCAAGCTCTTTTAATAGTCCTATTAATGATTGGGATGTTTCTAATGTAACAAATATGGCTAACCTATTCAATACTGCAATGGTGTTTAATCAAAGCCTTAGTAGTTGGGATGTTTCTAATGTAACCGATATGTATGCTATGTTTACTTATGCAATAGTATTCAATCAGGATATTAGCAGTTGGGATGTTTCTAATGCAACTACTCTGTACGCAATGTTTTATGGAGCAACTGCATTCAATCAAAACATTAGCAATTGGAACGTATCCAAAGTAACCAATATGGCGTTGATGTTTAGTGAAGCTACGAGTTTCAATCAAAATCTCGGTAAGTGGAATGTCTCTTCAGTTGCTTATATGGAGGCGATGTTAAATAACACAGCACTTTCTATAGCTAATTACGACAATGCACTTATAGGTTGGGCAACGCAAACGCTTAAACCCAATGTTAATTTGGGTGCAACAGGTCAAAAATATTGCATAAGTGAAACAGCCCGACAGTCAATTATTACCAATTATGGATGGAACATTACTGCCGACAGTAAAGATTGTACTAACAATATTCCGAGTGATATTAGCCTTAGTAACAATACTATAAACCAAAGTGCGGGTACTAATGCAACTGTAGGTACACTTAGCTCTACTGATGCCGATGTAGGCGATGGCCATACTTATACTCTAGTCGCTGGAACTGGCGATAACGACAATGCCTTCTTTAGTATAACTGCTACAACACTAAAAGCCAATAATGCATCGACTATGTGCAACAGCACCTATAGCATTCGCATTCGTACAACAGATAATTATGCCAGTAGTTATGAAAAAACATTTTCTATAACAGTTCTAGATGATGTAGCCCCTGTGCCCGATGTGCTTGTTTTACCAACCATACAAAGAGAATGTGCAGTAAAGACATCAGATATTACAGTACCTACAGCTACTGATGTTTGCTCTGGAATTGCCACTGCCACTACAACCAGCCCTTTGGAATACACCACTCCCGGCACGTATACCATAACATGGAATTATGTAGACAATAACAGCAATACAAGTTCCCAAACACAAACAGTTGTTGTAACTCCTTCTGTCTTGGAACAAGTAACATTCAATGATACTAACGTGACTTTTGATGGCACTACGCAAGCAATCACTGTAGCCAATCTTCCAACAGGAGCAACTGTAGCCTATACGATTACTTTGCCTACCGGAACTGTTGATGGCAACAGCGCCATAAATGCCGGAGTATATCCTGTTATTGCAACAATAACACCACCACCTACAGAAGTAAACTGCAATCCGATTGAATTAACCGCAACATTAACTATACTCAAGGCTGATTTAACTGGAATTGAATTTGAAGGAGCGCACTATACCTATGATGGTATGTCGCATTCTATCTTGGCTACTGACCTACCAGCAGGCGCAACAGTAAGTTATACCAATAACAACCAAACTCTAGCAGGAACCTATGAGGTAACCGCAGTAATAACACTTCCAAATTACAACGATTTACAATTAACAGCCACTTTAGTAATCGATAAAGCAACCACAATCATTACTGCCGATGAGGTACAAACGTATACTTATGATGGTACTCCAAAAAATACAGTCGCTAGTCTGAATAACCCCGAAGGAATGCTGACTTATACCCCTCAACAAGGTTATACCGATGCAGGTACTTACCCAATTGTGATTTCTGTAGCTGAAACAATCGATTATTTGGCTGCTTCCAAAACGATTCGTTTGGTTATTGAAAAAGCCAATCTTACTGGAATTGCATTTAGTGGAGCAACCTTTACTTACGATGGTAGTCCGCATTCGCTAGCAATAACTAATCTACCCACTGGCGCAACTGTGGTTTACACCAATAACAGCCAGATTCAAGCAGGAACGTATGAGGTAACTGCAGTAGTAACGCAACCCAATTACAATGATTTACAATTGACTGCAACCTTGATTATTGATAAAGCAAATCAGTCGATTGCATTTGATCCTATTCCTGTAAAAAACGTAGGAACTGATACTGATTTTCAATTAAATGCAACGGCTTCATCGGGTTTGAGCGTGTATTACACCTCTACTTATTCTTCTCAAACTCCTGCGGCAACTGTTACTCCTACTGGCTTGGTTCAATTAATAACTTCGGGATCTATATTGATTACAGCACATCAGGATGGAAATCTAAATTATAACCCTGCCTCAACCGTACAACAGCAATTACTGATTACCAGTTCTGACAATACAATTCATGAAATTAGTATCAATAATAAAGTTTATAAAAACCCTGAAAGCGAATTGTTTTATTTGATTGATTGTGACGACAATTCTGATGTGGTAAACGTTCAGATTAAAGTTGAAATGGGCATTCAAATTATTCCGGGGCTATCCTTTACTATTGAAACGCTTCGCCCAGGGATTTACCGTCAAAAAGTAACTGTTATTGCTCAGGATGGAAGAATTAGAGATTATGAAATCATTGTGGAGAAAAAATTTAATTTTGAAGACATTGTAGTTACCAAATTCGATAATGTTCTTTTAGTAAACAACAACTCCAAAAACAATGGTGGCTATGACTTTATAGCCTACGAATGGTACCGAAATGGGGAACTTATCGGAACGGAACAATATTATTCTGCAGGTGACAAATCATCTGATCTTTTAGGCACAAAATCGGTTTATAGTGTACGCATGAAAACAACAAACGGAATATGGTTAACTACTTGCGAAATAGAAATAGCACAAAAAAATAAGTATTCTGTTAAGCTTGTTCCGAATCCTGTTTACAGTGGAAACGTGCTAAAAGTAATAAGTGATTTCCCTACTGAAGAAGTAAAGAACCTCAAAATTAGTATCTATGATGTAACAGGGAGATTGCTACTCGAAAAGACAGCTAATCAAAATAATACTGAAATAATAGTTCCGTCAGGATTGCCCTCTTCAGCGTATATTCTCCGATTTGATACTGGCAGTACTGTTAAATCAATACCGTTTTTAGTACATTAATTATCTATAAAAATCCAATGATTTTTTGACAAATAAAAATGAAATTATGAGAAAATTATATAGTTGTTTACTCTTAGCAATTGGTTTTGTTGTAAGTGCACAAGAAAAACCAAAAGAAAGCCCGCATCGCCTTATATTCTCTGCTATTGGAACGCTCAACAAGCAACTAGAAAAACCAACAGCTGGAAAATCTACTATTGAAAATGGATATCAGGTAGGTCTTGGTTATCGGTATTACCTCAATTCTAAATGGAGTTTGGGTTCGGGACTAGAATATCAATATTACAAAACAAATACATCTCTCGCCACTCTCACAGATCGCTATACAACAACGGATTTAGAAGGCGATTCTTTTGAGTATAGATATACTGCAACTGCTTACAGCGAAAACCAAAAGATGCATTATCTGGCTGTTCCAGTAACTATTCAATTTGAGACGACAGGCCCTGCAAGTTGGTATGTCAATGTAGGGATGCAAGTGGGCTTTAATCTTGCTGCTAATTATGAAACGTCTATCGATGCGCTTACAACCAGTGGGTATTATCCGCAATGGAATGTAGAATTACACGACCCAAAATTTATAGGATTCGGAACTTGGTCTGATTTTAATTCCAAAAAACAGGATTTAGAATTAAAAACCTTATTCATGCTTACTGCCGAATCGGGGATTAAATTACAAATGACTCCTAAGAGTAATCTTTATGTTGGGCTTTATGTGAATTATGGTTTAAACGATATCAAAAAAGAAAAGGTCTCCCAAAGCCCGATAACTTACAATACAAATACTCCCGAAAAACCAATAGTTAATTCCTTACTATATGCAACCGATAATAAAGGAACTTCCTATTTAAGCCAGTTCAACTTGATTTCTTTTGGTATAAAACTGAATTGGAGTTGGAAAATATAAAATTTTAAAAACTGCAAAAAAAATCCCCGATAGCACTATCGGGGAATCTTTCCTCACTCCTATTGAGTTGAGTTTTATTTAGTCAAATTAAGCAACCATAAACAGCTGTTTATTTATTTACAGTTGCCTTTAACCAAATAAAATCATTAAAAAATTAATCTTTGACGCATCGAATACTTCCTCCATGACCATAACCCGATGTCGTTTTTAATACATCCGAATTATAATTTATTATAACCCATGTATGATTCGTATTATAATACATATAATAAAATTGTGTATGAGAAGAAAAACCTGTAATAGCTCCCCTAAAATTAAAAGACCCTGCTGGAAGTGCATTAAATCCAGAATTATTACTGTCATTAGGAGCATAACCACCCCAGTTGTAAGCTGTATTATTGCCAGCTGCTTTATAACTATTATCATTTGCCCTCATCTTTTTACTAGGACTTACTAAAAAACCAAACAGTGCGGTCCACTCTGCTTGTTTAGGTAAATGCCAACCGGCTGGACAGGGAAGAATAGTAAGCTGTTCCGATCCGTATAATAAACCAAATTTAGAAGCAAAATCCTTGCGCGATTCTGTTATCTTAGTATTATTTACTTCATATGTTACGGTACCTGTATTAAGAGCTCCGTTTGTATTGGTAACAGCAATAGCACCATTACCAGGATTAAGATATACAGTACCCAAACTTTGTCCATTTTTATTAACAGTTGAACGTAAGTTCTGCGTCATCCAGCAGGCATCTCCAAAACGCTTTGCGGTGTACCTATTGCCTTCATAATCTATAACACCAGAACAACATTCACAGTCTTTAATTGTAATTTCTAGTTTTGATTTACTCTCAATAGCACCCGTTTTAAAAAGAGCTACTATAGTAACCTTTACCGGATTGTCATTGTCTCTCCCTATTACAGAAGAAGAGGTCAACAAACTTTCTTTGTATTTTATTTTAACTGTATAGGTTGCCCCATTTACTAAAGAAGCTGGAATATCATTTTGTACTTCATACTTTTCTATTGCTTTTTCAGGATCATTAATTACAAAGGTTAAATCGGTATTTTTTGCACCAGTACTCGTAAATGTATAGGTGTACCATTTGCTAAAGTCGGCTTTATTAGCCGTTCTAAGAGCTAGCAAACCACATTTGGTATTGTCATTTGAAGCCGCAATATCAAAACAATTTTCTCCAGCCATAGTACCACTACCTTCCGGAAGCGCTTCTTCGTTAAGAACTGTAATTGTTCCTGCTGATTTTTCTACGGCTATATTGCTACAGTTATTCACCACGCAGCTATAGGTACCACTATTAGTAGCTTTTAGATCATTAACTGTATAGATAGAAGAAGTCGCTCCTGAAATCGAATTCCCATTCAATTTCCACTGATACGTAATAGGCGCTGTAGCAGTATTTGATCCTTCGGCTAGTACCGACATAGTCACAGAATTACCAGCAAGAATTGTTCCATCAGAGCTCATGCCAATCTTCTTAATCGCAACAGGAACACAACTAGTTTCAACTGTTACTTCTTGAATCAATTCGTTACTGATACCGCAATCATTTTCGGCTATCAATCCAACCTTTACTATAGCAGCTGTACTTGGAAATTGGATACGAACGGTATTGGTACCCTGTCCGTTTTCTATACTAGCGCCATTATCTGCTGTCCAAGTATAGGTTTTTGGATTAAAAGTATCTGATACTTGAAATATTTTTGTCTGATTGAGTTCGGCTTTATCATGTACTGACTTCCATGTTACATTAGGAAAATCAGATAAACCTACTAAAACAGCAGTTGATAGCGGGCTAATACAGCCGCTTTGATTAATGGCTTCTACTTGATACGATCCAATTTTAGAAACTGATAGGGTTTGTTCTGTTTGCCCTTTCAAAAGTTCTCCTTCTTTGTACCATTGAAAAGTATAAGGACCTCCTCCTGATAAAGAGGCTGCTAATTGCGCGTTTGAACTTCCACAAATAAGTGGAGGGCTTGCGCTAATAACAGGAGTCGCTGGTGCGTTGCCTTGAAGTGTTTTTGTTTCAGTAAACTCTGATGAACACAGCACTCCTGTGTTATCCGAAACAATGCAAGACAGTGCAAAATCATTACCAGTAGATGGAGCAGTTATAGTAAGTTCTTTGCCTTCGCCCAGGTACTCTGATCCGTTATACCACTTCACTGTAACCGCAGTTGTATAATCTCCCGCTGGGTTACTTAATTCTAATTTTAATCGTCCGTTGCTACAAAAAATATTCGATTGTGCTAACGGTTTTCCATTAATCGAGATTATCGGTTTTTTTAATGGATTACTCGATGGGTCTATCCTAATACTAATTTCCTTGCTAGGCAAAGAGCTACAGCTGTTGTCTTCAATGACAACAAACCAATCGCCTTCATCAATCGCTTTAAGCGTAATACTATTGCCTGTTTTATTGGTTCTTTTACCGTCTTTGTACCAAGCAATGACACTACTTTTAGGAACGTTATAAGCTGTAAGCAGCACCTCTCCTGCAGCACCACAGATTATTCCATTATTACTTGCTGATAAAACAATAGGATTACTAGGTGATGTACCTGAACTTAAAGTAATAATGACATCGTCTGAAACACTGTTTGGGGACAATTTATCACAACCAACAGCGCCAACATATACTTTATACGTACCCGCCTCAGTAGCTCTAAAATGAGTTCCTTCGCCCTGTATTATGTTATTTACCGTCCAAATATAATTTGCGTCGGCTTTGGCATTGGTTACTTCCATATAAACTGCTCCACCACTACACAAATTCCCACCGTTGCTTACTGCTATTGCTGGTTTTGCTACTGTAACATTACATAAATCGGTATTCCCTTCTTGTGTAAATAAAAATTCTTTGTACTCTGCCGTACAGTTATTCATTATTCGTACAATAGCGGTACGCGCAATGGCCGTAGGATTAGAAGACATATTTATAGTAAAGGCTCCTGTATTGTTGTTGGTAACATCAATCGTAGTAAATTCACTCCCCGTAAGTACAATATACGTATACGGTATTTTTCCTGTACAAGGGGGCGCTTCTACAGGAGTAAACGGACCTATTTTCCCTCCATCAGAAGGAAAAGAAGGTTGGGTAGGATCGTTAGGTGTAAAACTAATATCGGCATTACCTGTACATAAACTCACCCATCTAGAGACATTCCAATACTCCATACACTTGGTATCGAGATTGTAAATGGTAAGCCCTTTTGCTTTCCTATCATTAACAAAAGCTTGAGTAGTAAGATTGTCTCTTTCTATTGTAGTCAATTGTGGCATTCGTATGCCTCCTTTAATTGTTGCTGTAGACAATTCTAATAAAGAATAGCTCATTGGTTCGCTAAGTTCTCCTATAACTGTTTGTCCAGAACCAAAAACTGGCAGCAACAACAATAGGATGACTAAAAATCTCATTCTAATTTCCATAAAATAAATACTGTTTTAAATTATTAACTTAAAAAAAGTTTGAATGCAGGTTTCCAATAGTTGTATTGAAAACACTCCTAAAAACTAAAATTGGGTTTGGGTTTTCTATTTCCTTTTTTAATTAATGGGGATATAAATTAGGAGTAGCAATTACCTCTGCTTGTAAAAGATATTCTTTGAAGATTTTTTTTCTTCGGAACCTATAAATGGGGGAAATAAGGTTCATACAGAGCAAAATCGGATGCAACTAAAAAACTTTTGTCTTTTGTTTTTTGCATCAGCCTCTATAATAAATGACACGCTATTTTGGTAATCACAATCCGACTAAGGATGCAATTGATAAAATAACGTTTGAAGTATCTCTTAACAGGAGGGCAAAACTAGAGTATTCACTTATTCTGCATCTGCCACTTAAAGCCACAAAATTGGTACGAGAAGCTATTTTTGATTGAGTAGTTCAAAATTATCAGCTCATGAGAACTGATTTTAGCCTTTTAAAATTATTCATAAAAAAACTCCCAATCATAGTAATGATTAGGAGTTGCTATATTATAAGGCATTTATGGCGCTATAAAAACAATTTATGTTCGGACCGTATTGGGCAAAACCCCAAAGTAATTTTTATAAATAGAAGAAAAATAAGTTGTTTTTTTATAGCCCAATGCATAAGACAAATCACTAACTGATTTAAAATCTCCATTTTCTAATAATTCTTTGGCTAATTCTAACTTCTCAATTTTAAAAAATAAAGCAGGACTTTTTCCATATATATTTTTATACAGATTTGAAAATTTAGAAACCGACATGTTCGCAATTTCTGCTAAGATTGTTACTCCAGGGAAAGGCATTAAAAGATCTGATAATAAAAAATCTTGGCTTTTCATAACCTCCTCGACGTCTTTTTCGAGTAACGATTTCACATTAAAACTATTATCCGTTAGCCTTTCAAAAAAATAAGCCAATAAATTATAGGTAGCGTTTTTTAAACGGAACTCATAATTAAAACCAGCCATGTTTTGCTTTTTCAGGTCATGAAGTACTAGTTTACTCCTGCTATCAATGTGTCCATAAAAAAACATTTTCTGTCTGTTGCTTTTAAAAAAAGCGGTAAGACTCTTTTCTAATCCCTCTTTTTCAAAAAAGCTTTTAATAATTTTTTTACTTATCAATAATCGAAACGAGTAACTTTTGTTCCCCACCTCTGATACGTAAGAGCTTGTAGTCTTATTATCTATAATTCCAAAACTCAGTTTTGATTTATAACCTATTTTATGTTTTACATCATTAACCTCGTGTCTATTAAATCGTTCACTTAAATCATAATATATAATCCAAAAATCTTCATCGGTTTTCATTCTCGTAAACCGGATTTTTTTCTTCATAGTAACATCTATAACCACTACCGCTATATCTGGAGAAATATCCATAAAATAGGCAGCGCCATCAACAACATCTTGAGGAAAATTCAGTAAATGATCTGTAATCATAGTACAGCCAAATTCATCAATAAATTTTTGCTGCCATTTAGAAGTCAGAGAATAAATATGGTCAAATTCTAGTATTGTTTTATCCATATGACTTATAATAAATTTTGATATTCTTTTGGAGAAACTCCATATCGTTTACTAAACCCTTTTGACAAATAAGAAGCACTAGAATAATTTAACTTCTCTGCTATTTCTCCAACCGTATATTGTTTTGTTTCTAAGAGTTGTTTTGCTTTTTCTAATTTACTATTATAAAAATAGGCCGCAGGTGACAGTCCCAAAATTTTAGTAAACTTCTTTTTATAGTTGGCTATAGACATTAAGGCTTCATTAGCCAAAGAATCAATTCCAGGAAAAATGCCTTCGTTGTTCTTTTGTAAAAACCTTTGGGAGGCAATTATTCTTTTAACATCCTCACTAACGACTTTGCCAATGATTATTTTTTTTGTCTTTAGCTGTTCTAGGTAATTTTCTAATAACCTATATACAAGAGCCTTAAATTTCAATTCGTAGAATGGAGTATCGGGTGAAATTTTTCTGAAATTGTCTATAAAAACCAAGCTTTCATGTGGTATTCTATCTAAGTTGATTATCATATTTTTTTCAGTATCAAAAAAAATATTATCTGTAAATCCATAAATCTTATTCATGTATTCTCTTAAAGCCGTTTTTTTAATGATGATATAAATAATATAGCTTTGCATTTGTTTTTCATCGATTTGGTGATCCAAGTTTAAAGCACCATCTAACATCATGAAATTGTAATCTAGTTTTCCAAATTGTATGGCACTTCCTTCAAAAATTAAATTAACATCAAAATCAAACAGATAAAAACAGAGCGCTACAAAACTAGCATCTGTATTGTTTGTATGTTTTAATAATACTTCCTCTTTAAAAGTAGTATCAACCAACAATCCGATAATATCTTCTTCTATTTCTGAGATTAAATGCATCCCTTTATAGAGATCATTATCCCCCTTTATCCTATTGCCATCAATTACGCCTCCCATAGCATTTGCTATCACTTCAACCCAATTTGGGTTGCTATCAAAATCATACTCCACTACTTTCATAACAAATAAATATACTTTAAATATAATTAAAAATAAAAAAAACATCCTAAACACAATTAAATGTTTAGGATGTTCTCTCAATTTACAAGTACATTTGTATTTACAAAAAGCACAATTTATATATAAAAATCAGTGGCATATAAAGCTAAAAAACTGCTGTAAAAACTACTGTTTGTTTATTTATTCTATAAGGCAACTTTTTTCAAAAACAAAAAAGAATGCAAGCTTTAATTTTTTAATATTGATAATTGCGTTACATAAGCCGCCAAACTCATACCTGCCCCATAACAATTACCAGACTGTCCTCGCCCTAAACGAGGAATCCAGTTCACACTTTTTGTGAGTTTTGTAGTATATGTAACTGTTCCTCCATGACTTGCTTTTTCACCTTCTATATGTGAAGCTGTTGTATGTATACGACGCCTTGCTGCATTAGTAGGGAAATCAATAAAATAAGATGAAATTGTACAACCAACAGCATTATGAAGTCCTTCATAGGCAAAAGTAACAGTATAAGTCCCTGGCTGAAATGTAATCGTATTTGTAGCTTGATTAAAAGAAATACTATTTGTAATATTATTTACAACTTGACTCATAGGTATTTCATTAGTCACACCATCTTTAGCACTACTCAAAAAATCTTTTTGGTCTTTTTCTAACTGAAACACTGCAGGACGAGGTATTCCTAAACCGTCTATTACATTGCTTACAGATGCATTCATATTGTCTTGATCTACCATTAAGCTCCATTTACTGCCATTCCAAAACTCAATAACTTCTTTATCTGCATTATAAATAACAAGTCCTTTTGCCCCTGTATCACTAACAAAAGCTGGTGTGGTAAGATTATCTCTTTCTACGCTGGTTAATTGTGGCATTCGTACGCCCCCTTTAATCGTTTTTGTAGACAATTCTAATAAGGAATAATTAGCGGGAGCTGCAACTGATCCTATAACTGTTTGCCCCAAAGCAATTGCTGGTGATAACAACAATAAGCTGATTAAAATTGTAATTGTACTTTTCATAAATAATTTTTTTTTAAAATTAGTTAACTTAAAAAGTCCGAACAGTAGCAATAACAGCTATTCTTTAAAAAACTTGTTTTTCCTCTGTTCAAAGTCTATTTAAATTAAGCAGGCAAAGCTAGATATAGATTCTTCCTACAACAACTAATTAAATCCATAAAATTTATACAAGAAGCCATATTATGGTTTTAAAAATTTCTCATAAAAAAACTCCCAAATCATTACTGTGATTTGGGAGTTTTTTTTATACTTATAAGACACTCATTTACTGCCTAATAAAAAATTATTTTTAGATGGGATTAGGAAAAACACCAAAGTGCTTTTTATAAATAGAAGAGAAATAGGCTGTTTTGCTATAACCCAATGCATCAGACAAATCAGCAATTGATTTGAAATCTCCATTTTCTAATAATTCTTTGGCCAATTCTAATTTTTCAATTCTAAAAAATAAAGCAGGACTTTTTCCATATATATTTTTATACACATTTGAAAATTTAGAAACCGACATATTGGCAATCTCTGCTAAGGTTAGTATTCCGGGAAAAGGCAGTAGAAGATCTGATAATAAAAAATCTTGGCTTTTCATAACTGCCTCGACATCTTTTTCGAGTAACGATTTCATATTAGCACCTTGATTTACTAATCTTTCAAAGAAATAAGTCAATATCTTATAAGAAGCATTTTTTAAAAGAAACTCATAATTAAAATCCTCCATACGCTGTTGCTTCAGCTCATAAAGCACTAGTTTGCTCCTACTATCAATATGCCCATAAAAAAACATTTTTTGTATGTTATTTTTTAAGAAAGCGTTTAGTCTCTTTTCTAGTACCTCTTTTTCAAAAAAACTTTTAATCATTTTTTTACTAATCAATAACCGAAACAAATAACTTCTGTTACCAATCTCAGGTACGTAGGAACTTCTAATTTGATTGTCTACAATTCCAAAACTCAATTTGGATTTATAACCAATTTTATGTTTTACACCATTAACCACATGTTTGTTAAAACGATCGCTTAAATCATAATATATAATCCAAAAATCCTCATCGGTTTGTATTCGTGTAAATCGGATTTTTTCCTTTAATGTCGCATCAAAAACAACTACAGCCATATCTGGGGAAATTTCCATAAAATAGGCTGCACCATCAGCAACTTCTTTAGGGAAACTCATTATTCTGTCACTAATCATAGTACAGCCAAACTCATCAATATAGTTTTGTTGCCATGTAGAAGTCAAAGAATAAAAATGCTCAAATTCTTTAAGAATTTCATCCATAGTTATTATAGTAAATTTTGATATTCTTTTGGAGAAACTCCATATCGTTTGCTAAACCCTTTTGAAAAATAAGAAACGTTAGAGAATTTTAACTTCTCAGCTATTTCTCCAACTGTATATTGCTTTGTTTCTAAGAGTTCTTTTGCTTTTTCTAGTTTGTTATTATAAAAATATACCGCAGGAGATAATCCTAAGATTTTGGTAAACATTTTTTTGTATTTAGATGCAGACATTAACGCCTCACTAGCCAAAAAATCAATTCCAGGGAAAACACCTTCATCACTATTTTGCAAAAATTTTTGAGAGACAATTATTCTTTTTATATCATCATTAACTACTTTGCCAATAATCATTTTTTTTGTCTTTACCTGCTCTAAATAATTATCTAATAATTTATAGACAAGAGCTTTAAAATTCATTTCATAAAATGGGTTTTCTCGTGGTGTTTTTCTAAAATCTTTTATTAAATCTAAACTTTCATGGGGCATTCTGTCCAGATTGATAATTGTATTTTTTTTAGTGTCAAGAAAAACATCATCTGTAAATTTATGAACTTTTTTCAAGTAGTCTTTAATAGCATTCTTTTTTATAATAATACAAATAATATAAGCCTTAGTTCCTTTTTTATTAACCTGATGGGCTACTCTTAAAGTTCCATCTATCATCAAAAAATTATAATCTAGTTCCCCAAATTGTACTGAGCTTCCATCAAAAATAAAATCAACATTGGACTCGAATAGGTAAAAACATAAGCATACAAAACTAGTATCCATATCGTTTTTAGATTTTACTAACATGGTCTCTTTATAAGTTATGTCTGCCAGTATTATCGTAACTCCTTCTTCTATCTCAGAGACTAAATGTATTCCTTTATATAGATCATTATCTGCCTTTAAAGTATTGCCTTCAATTACGCCCCCCATAGCATTTGCTACTACGTCAAGCCAGTTGGAATTTGTATCAAAATCATAGTTCACCACTTTCATAACAAATAATTAGGCGCTAAATATACCAAAAATAAAAAAAACACCCTAAACACTTTCAAATGTTTAAGATGTTTACACAAATTAAAAAACTATTCAAACTACTGACTACAAGTTATTTAAAACCTATTTTTCTAATCGAAATATTTATAAATATCCTCTCCTTCTTGCAAGAAAAGACGCTTTCGCAAGCGATTTTTTCTATTCTGTATTGCCTTTGCAGTTACAAAGGTGTAATCTGCAATTTCTTTGGTCGAGAATTTAAGTTTAAGGTAAAAACATATCTTTTGTTCTGTAATAGTCAAATCGGGTTGTACTGCTATTAACTTTAAATAAAAAACGGGATACAACTCTTTGAACACAACCATAAACAAGGGGTCGTTCTTTTTAGCCATTTCTATTACCTCATCATAAGACGTAGTTACTTTCTGCTTTAAGGACACAATTTGAGTCGCTTTTTGCTCTATTTCTTTCTTCTTTTGTTTCGCCTCTAATTTTAGTTTGTTTTTATAACAAAACTGCCAGTAGGAACACACCAACAAACTGATTATAAGTACTCCTGCCCCAATTAGCAAAATGATACTTTTATTCATTAATACTGCCTTATCTGCCTCGGCTTTAGAAACAACATAATTAGTTCCATCAATCATGCTTCTCTGTTCAGCCATTTGAGTGCTATCTTTATAAACCAGCTCTAAGTTCTGATAATTAATCACTTCTTGATTAGAACCTTTTTGCTCAGCTATCTTTTTATATAATGCATAATTCCCTGCCAAAACATAATAGATTCTTTGGCGTTTTGCCAATACGGTAGAACTATCTAAATAAACAATGGCATTTGCATAATCATGTTTTCTATAATATACTTCGGCTAAATTACTTAGTATTATTTCGGAACAACTGAGGTTCTTTTTCTGATAATCAAGTAAAGCCTTTTTAAAATAATATTCAGCTAAATCAAATTTGCTAGAAGACATATACGTATCTCCAATATTCACCAAAGCAATGTTAGGAACTCCTTTAACCTTACTAAAATAATAGGCTGCTTTTTTATGTAGTTCTATAAATTCTTCTTCAGTAGGTTTATTTTTAAGACCACCCGAAAAACAAGCTTTAAAGCTATATAATCTGCCTAAAAAATAGGGTTTTGAATCTCCTTGCAAACAATTAACCCTTGTCAAACATTCATCTAATTGAGCTATTGCTAATGTGTTGAGATGCATTCGCCCATGTTGCACTGCAATGGCTAAGTCGGCATAAAGCAAAAGAGAATCATTCTTGATTTCTTGTGCAATTTCTTTAGATTCTTCTAAATAATTCAATGCCTCATTATAATCACGAAGTTTTCCTTTGCAGTTTCCCATGTTTAGCAAAGCAAAACAACGACCTAAGGGATAATTCTCTTTTAATGCAATATGATATATATTTTTTGAAACTTTATACCCTTCATTTGGGGAGTTTTTTAAATACTTTTTTACAGCATTTAAAGTGCTATCCATTTCCTTTACAGTCAAATTTTTTCTTTGACTATAGCTGCTCCATAACCCAAAAACAATAAAAAAGATAGTGAAATATAACCGTAAATATTTGACTAATAAAAACCTATTCTGGGACATCTTGTTTATTCATTTATTCTGTTTTTACTATGCATTACTGCTATTCTTGCTTTGTTTACTCGACAAATCGTATTAAAAAAAATCACTAGTGAGCTTACACAAACAATAACTATAGATTTACAACTAAGAAACTATTGTGCTTTTGCAAGTTATTGTTGTTATAATTTTTGTGTCAATCGATGAGTTACTGGTCTAAAAAACCGTTATTCATTGTGACAAATTATGGCTGAGATAGTGATTTTAGGCTAAGATTTTCGTGTTTATGGTACATTCGTTATTCTCGATTTGGCGGCTTATAAAATTTCTAAAACTTTCGTTTTATTAGAGAGCAAAAGTAGCTTCAATAAAATTATAAATTCGTAAACCTCTGAACGACTGTTTTGTAGATCTTGTACTACACGTTTTTGAAAGTTTTATACTATAAAACAATACACGTTATTTAAGTAGTTTTTTAATCCTATGCCTCATCAAAAAAGCAATACAACTTATTAAATTTCAACTATTTATATATCTATTCGTTTTGTAAAAAAGAACAGCCCGAAGGCTGTTTCTCTAGTACATTTTATACTACCTAACCAACTATCCATTAGCAATAAATAGTTGGTATGTAGTATCCCTTTTATTAAATTAAATCAAAACGATCAAGATTCATAACTTTAGTCCAAGCTGCAACAAAATCAGTTACAAATTGTTTTTGAGCATCTGCACTAGCATAAACTTCGGCTAAAGCTCTAAGTTCTGAATTAGAACCAAATACAAGATCAGCACGTGAGCCTGTCCATTTTACCTTTCCTGTTATGCGGTCATATCCAATATATTCTTCTTTTTCTTCTGAAACTGCTTTCCAAACAGTACCAAGGTCAAGTAAGTTTACAAAAAAGTCATTGGTAAGTACTTCTGGGCGTTCTGTAAGCACCCCTTTTTTAGATCCGTCAAAATTAGAATCTAATGCACGTAACCCTCCTACAAGTACCGTTAACTCTGGTGCAGTAAGCGTTAATAATTGTGCTTTATCTATCAATAAAGCCTCTGTTGCAACAGTATATTTGTTCTTTTTATAGTTTCTAAAACCATCGGCTATAGGCTCTAAGAACCCAAACGATTCAACATCTGTTTGCTCTTGCGAAGCATCTGCACGACCTACAGAAAATGGAACATTAATTTCGTTTCCAGCAGCCTTAGCCGCTTTTTCTACTCCTACACCACCTGCTAATACTATAATATCGGCAAGAGAAACTTTTTTGTTATTAGATTGTGCCGAGTTAAATTCTGATTGAATGCTTTCTAGTACATCTAATACTTTTTGCAATCTTACAGGATTATTAACCTGCCAGTCTTTTTGAGGTGCTAGTCTGATACGAGCCCCATTTGCTCCACCACGTTTGTCTGAACCACGAAATGTTGATGCCGAAGCCCATGCAGTAGAAACCAGTTCGGATACGTTTAATCCTGATGCTGCTATTTTTTCTTTAAGTGAAGCAATATCATTTTCATTTATCACTTCATGATTAACACTCGGAATTGGGTCTTGCCAAAGTAATTCT
Source organism: Flavobacterium pisciphilum (assembly GCF_020905345.1). Lineage (NCBI taxonomy): Bacteria > Pseudomonadati > Bacteroidota > Flavobacteriia > Flavobacteriales > Flavobacteriaceae > Flavobacterium > Flavobacterium pisciphilum. Next base: position 5,420,859 of record NZ_JAJJMO010000001.1, on the reverse strand, counting down.
TCCGAAGGCACATCTGCTCCAAGATATAAAGCGCGTGGTCCCATATCACGGTGAGTTAATTTAAACCATGCTCTAGCAAATGCATCAGCAAATTGATCTGGATTTTCTAGAAAACGTCGTGATATTTTTTCATATTCAGGGTCCAATCGCAATGATAAATCGGTAGTTAACATCGTTGGAAGATGCTTTTTTGAACTATCGTAAGCATCTGGGATAAAAGCTTCTGCATTTTTAGCCACCCATTGATGTGCACCTGCAGGGCTTTTAGAAAGTTCCCATTCGAAACCAAAAAGATTTTCGAAAAAGTTATTACTCCATTGCGTTGGTGTTTTAGTCCAAATTACTTCTAAACCACTCGAAATTGTGTCTGCTCCTTTTCCTGTACCAAAACTATTGTTCCATCCTAAACCTTGCATCTCTAAATCCTCCGCTTCCGGATCATTCCCTACTAAATCTGCTGAAGCAGCACCGTGAGTTTTCCCAAAAGTGTGACCTCCTGCAATAAGCGCAACTGTTTCTTCATCATTCATTGCCATACGTCCAAAAGTATCACGGATATCTTTGGCAGCTGCGATTGGATCAGGAGTTCCGTTTGGTCCTTCTGGATTAACATAGATTAATCCCATTTGAACAGCAGCAAGTGGTTTTTCTAAATCACGTGTATCTTTAGCATGCGCATATCTTTCGTCACCTCCAAGCCATGTTTTTTCTGATCCCCAGTACACATCTTGCTCTGGCTCCCATACATCAGTACGACCTCCTGCAAAACCAAAGGTTTTAAAACCCATAGATTCTAATGCAACGTTTCCTGTAAGAATCATTAAATCTGCCCATGAAATTTTTCTTCCATACTTTTGTTTGATAGGCCAAAGCAATCTTCTTGCTTTATCAAGATTCACATTGTCTGGCCAGCTGTTAAGCGGAGCAAAACGTTGTTGCCCAGCTCCTGCACCTCCACGTCCATCACCTACTCTATAAGTACCAGCACTATGCCATGCCATACGGATAAACAAACCACCATAATGTCCAAAATCTGCAGGCCACCAATCTTGTGAATCGGTCATCAGAAAATGAAGGTCTTTTTTTAGTGCTTCTATATCAAGGCTCTTAAATTCTTCTGCATAATTGAAATCGTCCCCCATTGGGTTTGATAAAGAGGAATGCTGGCGTAGTATATTAACTCTTAGTTGGTTTGGCCACCAATCTTGATTTTTAGTACCACCATTTGTAATTGCTTGCTGTTGGCTTGCATTATGAAATGGGCATTTACTGATGTCGTTTGAATTGTTTTCCATTTTTTTTAATGAATTTATTATTAATAATTACATTTTTCAGAACATTAAGTGTAACCCGTAAATCAAAGAATGCAAGTACTTGATGGAACATATTCTTAAAATATGAAATTACAACTACTTTTTCGTAACACTCAGTAAACAAGTTCTTTGCAAATTTACAAAACTTGTATATTTAAATCAAACTGGTATTTTCTATGATAATATAGTTAAAAACTAACAGTCATATGAACAACCTCAAAATGAGACATTACTACCCTAGCTTGCGTAGCATTTATGCATAAATAAAAATTTGTTTTCCAAATTCCTTTTTTAAAAATCTAGAAAAACCATCTTGATTATCATATACTAATATCCGCTTTGATTCCATTATTTATTGTTTAAACAGTGCATTTATTTCTTGCTGTATTCTTCTACAACTTGATCATTACCATTTTTATATTTTATAGATAAGCTGCTGTTATCCAATTTGATGATTTTATATGCCAATGTATCTACTGATTGCTGACGGTTTCCAATGCTTTTTGCTACAAGAAATAATTCATCATTATCCATCCACCATTTTTCATATAACAGTGTTGCCATATTAATCGATTGGGCTGTTCCGTTTTCTAGCAAACTAAATCCTTGCACTTCTTTGCTGTTAATTGGGTTGGGCTGTACCCAATCACCTACAAGTTGCTCTTTTGAAAAATGACTTGATTCAACCATTTTTGTAGGCTCATTGCTGTTTTCCTGAATTTGTTTGTCTTCCATTTTTTTACATGCTGTCATTAGTGCCATTAGAGAAATAGCTACTACAATTTTTCCATTGTGTTTCATACTCGTTTTTTTAATTTGTTATTATACGTTATTTAAATTAGTAAGAAAATCAGAGCGTCCAAATGCCTATTATCCCATTTGGAGTAAATTTTACTTGAATCAAAAATAATTTCTTTGCCTAAAATATCGTGTAGAATAATCCTGCATGAATTATGGATTAATATCTACAAAATGTAGCTTTTTATTAGAATTGATAAATACAAAACGAAAGAGATAAATATAAAAAAAAATCAAAAAAGTTATGCGTTTAGAGGATAACTTTTTTGATTTTGAAGTAGGTTGTATTACTGTTTTACAGGAATAATAGACATGTTTTTCTTTAGTAACATGGTATCTGGGATAGTCCCAAGAATTGATTTTTTTAAAGCTTCTATCAGTCTCTTTTTTACAAAAAGATTGTAATATACCAATCCGATTTCTCTAACAGGATATGGAGATACAAAACGGCTGGTTTTGCTTTTTTGCTCTTTATTTAAAGCCAATACGGTTAATTCTGGAAGGATTGTCGTTCCCATATTCAAATCTACCATTTGCTTGAGGGTTTCGATGCTACCCGACTGATAATCTATTTTTAAATCCGAAGTACCTTTAATTCGCAATTCACATAAGTTTACAATCTGATTTCGAAGACAATGCCCTTCTTCAAGCAATAATAATTTATTGGCATCTATGTCCTCAGGAACAATGTATTTTTTCTTAGCTGAAGCCGAATTTAAATCACCATAATGATAGAATTCTTCATAAAATAGGGTTTCCTCTTTTAAATCTTTATCTAACAATGGAATCGCTAATATGGCAACATCTATTGTACCATCCTTTAACCTCTCCTGAATTTTTTCGGTTGTTAACTCATTAATGACCAACTTAACTTCTTTATAGTCTGCCATGAAATCTTTTATAAAAAGCGGTAATAAATAGGGAGCCAGTGAAGGAATGATTCCTATTCGAAGATCTCCTTTTACCTCTCCTGTTTCTTCGCTTATTATTTCTTTTATTCTATTGGTTTCCTGCAGTGCGATCTTTGCCTGTTCGATTATTTTTACACCAATATCAGTAGGCCTAACGGGTTGCTTGCTCCTATCAAATAAAATAACATTTAGCTCTTCTTCAAGCTTTTTAATCATTCCGCTTAAAGTTGCTTGCGTAATAAAACAAGCTTCGGAAGCTTTTAAGAAATGACGGTGTTTGTCTAATGAAACGATGTATTCTAATTGCTGTATATTCAAAATATTAGATTTGGTCTATATTATATTTAATTCTGTTAGTTTTTGCATATATGTATGCAAATATACCGTTGTCTTTTAAAAAATGAAACTTTATAGGATATATTAATTCTATAAATCTATTGATTAACACTATTTTATCATCAAATCAATTGAATAAGTAATCAACAATTGCGCCCTAACTGGCTTCTTGAAGTTTAGGAAATAAATGATTTGCTAAACTAGTTCTCGGCATCTGAATACTGAAAATAGAGTTTTATCAGTTTTGCCAGATTGTCTATTTCTAACTTTTCAAAAATTCTAAATTTATAAGTACTTATGGTGTTTGACTTAATCTTTAGGGTTCTCATTATTTCTAAATTCCCATATCCATCTACTAATAAGCGGGCTACTTCAAGTTCTCTATTTGATAAAAGGTCTAATGGATTAACTGGCTTTTTTAAAATACAGGAATCTAAAATTTTGTTTTTTAAACTAGTTGTAATATACTTCCCTGTAAAAAGCATTGTATTTATGGCGTGTTTTATTTCATCTTCACAGCATTCTTTGCTCAGAAATCCCGATGCTCCTGCTTTTAAATATCGTATTGCATACGAATCTTCATCACAGATTGAGAAGATTAAAATTTTTGCATTTGGTTGAATTGATTTTATCTCTTTTAAAATATTCAGGCTACTCCCTTCTGGAAAATTTACATCTAGAATTAATAAATCAATTTTAGTTTCTCTAAGGGTTTTAATGATATCGCTAAACTTTTTTGTTTGATAAACTTCTGCATTTAAGAATGACTCTTTAATAATTAGAGAAAGACCATGCCGAACTACACAGTGACGATCTGCAATCAGAAAGGAATAATTATTTGATTGTTTCATTTTAAGCGTTTTACTATATTCATTTATTAGGGGCAAAAAAGGGGACTATTGCAGAGAATAGGGATTCGATTTGTATCTGATTTAAGAAGAAGGGAATTGGCGTAAGAACCAAAAACTGTTGCTCAAAACCACCTTATCCCTTCTTATTATTTATGCCATTTTTATTGAAAATCTTTCCGCTTTAATGGCATTTTTTTCTTTGATATTGTCTTGATTAATCAATAGAAATAACTACAAACTCACTACGTCTATTGGCTTGATGTTCTTGCTCAGTACATTTTACACCATCAGAACAATGGTTCACCAATTGCGATTCACCATATCCTTTTCCAGTTAGTCTATCCGAAGAAATTCCGTTTTTCACTAACCAAGCTATTGTAGATTTGGCTCTTCTGTCTGATAAAGCCTCGTTGTATTTAAATGTTGCACGGCTGTCTGTATGTGAGCGAACATCGATTTTCATCTTTGGATATTGTTGCATTACTGCAAGTATTTTTTCTAACTCAAAGGCTGCCTCTTTACGAATAAATGATTTATCTAAATCAAAATAGATAATTGGTATATTGAACGTTTTGGCTAAATCAGTTCCTACTTCTATAGATTTAACTCGTTGCTCCAACTCTAAGGATAACTCTGTTTTTCCAGTAATGTTTCTTATTGTAATTTTTTCTTCTTTGGTTTCATACTTCTCTTTTTCTGCTCGCAAAGAATATGTTTTTCCACACGCTACATCAAACTCGTATTTTCCATTAAAGTTGGTTGTTACTGTAGCAATTAATTCCAATTGGTCGTTGAACAAACTCACCTTTGAATTGGCAAGAATAGCACCCGTTTCTTGATCAGTGACAGTTCCAGATAACAATTGTTCGCAAGTAAGTTTGCGTCTTTCTAAGAAACGATAAATATCATCGTAGCCTTTTCCTCCCGCTCTATTTGAGCTAAAAAATCCATTTCTGTTTTTGCTATCGATTAAAAATGCAAAATCATCTTGTGAACTGTTTATCGGTGCACCCACATTTTGTACTTCGCCAAATTTGTCATATCTCATCTTTGATACAAACACATCTAAACCTCCAAGCCCAGGATGTCCGTCGCTAGCAAAATAGAGTTCGTTATCACCAGATACAAACGGAAAGGTTTCTCTTCCCTCGGTATTAATCGTTTTCCCTAAATTCATAGGAACACCATAACTGCCATCGCTATTGATTGCTACACTAAACAAATCTGATTGTCCTAATGTTCCGGGCATATCTGAGGCAAAATACAACGTTTTCTCATCAAGACTTAATGCTGGATGGGCAACGCTATAATCATTGCTATTAAATGGTAATTCGATTACATTACCCCAGTCCTTTTCAGTTAAAGTTGCTTTGTATAATTTCAATAAGGTTACCTGTTTGCTGTCTTTTCCTTTTTTATGATCCAAATAATTGTTTCGGGTAAAGTACATTGTTTGACCATCTTTGGTAAATATTGGCGTAGACTCATGGAACTTTGAATTGATTGTTTTGCTGAAGAGTTCTGGTTTTCCCATTTCTCCCCCAGCTTTTATTTCAGAAGTATATAAATCCGTAAAGTATTGATTGGTCCATTTAAACACTTTTTTAGAAACTCCTCCAGTATCTCTGGCTGAAGCAAAAACTAATTTGTTGTCTAAAAAAGAACTTCCATAATCAGAATATGCTGAATTAATACTAGCATCGGCTATATCAAAACGACCCGAATTGGCTTTGATTATTTCTAGATAATTTTTATTATTATCGTATAATTTAGCTCTTAAATCATTTCCCGATTTGGTCTTAAATTCTTCCAACATCTTGTCTGCTTTAGCATAATTACCAACAGACTTTAATGCTTGAGAATAACGATAATAGTATTCAGGTTCTTGGTTTTGGTTCATGGTAAAAAGTGCACTATACCATTTTTCAGCCTGAGACAATTCGGCATTAAAATAATAAGCGTTACCCAGCTTCTGGAACATCTTTTCGTCTTTGTACCCTTTCTCGGCTATGCGCTCATAGGTAGCAATAGCATCCACGTAGGCATATCTTTCATACTTCTTGTTGGCAGCATCTATTCCTGCCTTTTGTCCATAGCTTTGTAAAGCTAGAATACTAAAAATAGTGCTATAAAGGAGAGTTTTTATTTTCATAATAGTAGGTTTTTAAAAGAATCTTGGAGAAATCATTTTGTCGTATTTATTGAACAATTCGTATCGCAAAAAGATTTCATGTGATCCTGAATTGTACATTCCTAAACGGGTCGTTTCTAAGTCGTATCCGTACCCAATAAACCAAGAATCGGTTGCTTGAAATCCTACCATTGCACTTAATGCAGCACTCCATCTATAGGCAATACCAGCAGTGAATTTTTCATTGATTAAAAAATTCCCAGATACATCTACTTGCAAAGGCGCTCCCTGCACATATTTGGTTAGCAAAGCTGGTTTGAATTTTACATTATAACTCAAATCAAATACATGACCCGCAATTAAGTATAAATTCATATTCTCTTTCGCCACATGGCTATTCGATCCTGCACCTGCATAACGGTCAAAATGCTTGGTCTCCAACAATTGTGGTACCGATAAACCTATATAGCTATTATCTGAATGCAAATACACCCCTGCTCCTATATTTGGCGAAAACTTGTTATCGATATTGGTTTCAAAAACAAAGTCATTCTTATCGTATTGATTCAATTTATTAAAATCAATATTCAATAAATTAGCTGTTCCTTTTACTCCAAAAGATAATTTAAATCGATTTGATGTGTGAATTGTGTAGGATAGATCTACAGCAATATTGTTCTCGTCTGAAGGTCCGATTCTATCATTAACAATAGAAACTCCTAATCCTAAATTACTCCCATTAATTGGTGTATTGATCGATGCTGCATTTGTTACTGGTGCTCCATCTAAACCTACCCATTGTGTACGATGCAAAGCAAAAATGCTCATTGTTTCTCGAGATCCTGCATAGGCTGGATTGACGTTTATAGTGTTATACATATACTGCGTAAACTGAGCATCTTGTTGTGCATAACTTGTGATTGTTGCCAGTAGCAAAACAAATCTTATTATTGTTTTTTTCATCTGTTTTTTATTTAAATCCCTGAGTTGAGAAGCTTTTCTGCCCTCAGGGATTAATTTAAATTTATCTGTTTAAATACAAGTACCCTGCTTTTGAATGTCCATTTGAGGCGTTGTCTTTATACTTTAAAATATAATAGTAAGTTCCCACAGGCAATTCTGCACTTTTATTAATCGTTGCTCGCCCTTCAGAGATTCCTCTAAATGCTCTGTCTGAATTGTTATAATGATCGCGATCGAACACTAAAACTCCCCAACGATTATAAATTTCTACTGTATTATCAGGGAAACACTCTAATCCATCGATTTTAAACAGATCATTTTCTCCGTCTCCATTTGGTGAAACAGCATTAAAAACTTCTATAATACAAGATGGTTCTATAACTATTGTAACAGTCGCTGTATCACAATTTGTTGGATTCAACTTCTCACAGATACGATACGTAACTTCGTAATTGCCTGCTTGAGTATTAGGACCTACTGTGATTGTTCCGTCTTGGTTTAATGTCAATCCTGTAGGTACAGTTACTGCCGTTAAGTTGATTTCAGAAGGCACAATTGTTAATCCGTTTAACGTATCATTTTCTAATACATTTGGCGTTGTACCACCGTCTTTTTCATTAATTGGAATTGCTGTAAAATCATCATCATTAGCTTCGATTACCGTTGTAGCGACAACTACTGTTGCTGTTGTTGAATCACAATTTGACGGATTCAACTTTTCACAGATGCGGTACGTAACTTCATAATTACCTGTTGGTGTATTAGGATCTACTGTAATAGTTCCGTCAGCATTTAATGTCAATCCTGTAGGTACCGTTACTCCTGTTAAGTTTACCTCAGATGGAACAAGAACAAGTCCGTTTAAAGTATCATTTGTCAATACGCTTGTAGTCGTACCACCGTTTTTTCCGTTAATTGGCGTTGCAGTATAATCATCCGCAATGGCTTCAATTATAGCTGCTTCAACAACTACTGTAGCTGTTGTTGTATCACAATTTGACAGATTCAACTTCTCACAAATACGGTACGTAACTACATAACTTCCTGCTGGTGTATTTGGATCTACCGTGATAGTTCCATTAGCATTTAATGTCAATCCAGTTGGAACTGTTACTCCTGTTAAGTCTACTTCTGATAGAACAATTGGCAATCCATTAAAAGTATCATTTAATAATATATTTGACGTGGTTCCTCCATCTTTTCCGTTAATTGGAGTTGCTGTGTAATCATCAACTTTAGCACAAATTATAGATTGTACTACTACATTATTAGATACCGATGAGATACATCCTGAAATTGCATCGGTAACAGTTGCAGTATAGGTACCTGCTGGTGCTGTTACAACTCCTGCAGTTGATACACTTACTCCTGTATTTGGTGTAAAGTCGTATGTTTTTGTAGCATCATAATTGGTAATTGTAAAACTACCCGTTGCTGTAGAACATGTTGGTTGTGTTACTCCACTAAACAATGCCGTAGCTGGAGCTAATGGCGCTGCATCAATTGTAGCGCTTGCAGCCAATGAAGTACAAACTCCCAATGTTGCTGTTACTGTATAGGTTCCTGTTGGAGCAGTTACAAATCCTGTTGCTGACACACTTACTCCTGCTGTTGGCGTAACTTCATAGGTATAAGCTGCATTATAATTAGTGATTGTAAAATTACCTGTTGGATTTGCACAAGTACTTGGTTGTACCACAGCACTCAATATTGGTTGTGCAGGAGTCTCTGGTTGCGCATTTATAACAGCATTTGCTGAAGATGGCGAAACGCAAACTCCTAATGTTGCTGTTACAGTATAACTTCCCTCAGGTGCTGTTACAACTCCTGTTGCCGAGATACTCGTTCCTGTAGTTGGTGTAACTGTATAGGTATAATTTGAATCGTAATTGGTAATTGCGAAACTTCCTGTTGCCACTGCACAAGTAGGCTGTATTTCTGTACCTAATGTTGGTATAGCAGGCGTTATAGGTTGTGCATTAATGATTGAACTAGCCGAAGCTGCTGATGTACATCCTGAAATTGCATCGGTAACTGTTGCTGTATAAGTACCTGCTGGTGCTGTTACAACTCCTGTAGCTGATATACTTACTCCAGTATTTGGTGTAAAAGTATAAGTCTTTGTAGCATCATAATTCGTAATTGTAAAGTCACCTGTTGCTGTAGCGCATGTTGGTTGAATTACCGTACTAAACAAGGCTATAGCTGGTGCAGCTGGCGCTGCATCGATTGTTGCGCTTGCAGCCAATGAAGTACAAACTCCCAATGTTGCTGTTACTGTATAGGTTCCTGTTGGAGCAGTTACAACTCCTGTTGCTGACACACTTACTCCAATAGTTGGTGTAACTTCATACGTATAAGCTGCATTATAATTAGTAATTGTAAAATTACCTGTTGGATTTGCACAAGTGCTTGGTTGTACCACAGCACTCAATACTGGTTGTGCAGGAATCTCTGGTTGTGCATCAATAACAGCATTTGCTGAAGATGGCGAAACGCAAACTCCTAATGTTGCTGTTACAGTATAACTTCCCTCAGGTGCTGTTACAACTCCTGTTGCCGAGATACTTGTTCCTGTGGTTGGTGTAACTGTATAGGTATAATTTGAATCGTAATTGGTAATTGCAAAACTTCCTGTTGCCACCGCACAAGTAGGCTGTATTGCAGTACCTAATGTTGGTATAGCTGGCGTTATAGGTTGAGCATTAATGATTGAACTAGCAGAAGCTGCTGATGTACATCCTGAAATTGCATCAGTAACTGTTGCTGTATAAGTACCTGCTGGTGCAGTTACAACTCCTGTAGCTGATATACTTACTCCTGTATTTGGTGTAAAAGTATAGGTCTTTGTAGCGTCATAATTCGTAATTGTAAAGTCACCTGTTGCTGTAGCGCATGTTGGCTGAATTACCGTACTAAACAAGGCTATAGCTGGTGCAGCTGGTGCCCCATCAATTGTTGCGCTTGCAGCCAATGAGGTACAAGCTCCCAATGTTGCAGTTACTGTATAGGTCCCTGTTGGAGCAGTTACAAATCCTGTTGCTGACACACTTACCCCAATAGTTGGTGTAACTTCATACGTATAAGCTGCATTATAATTAGTAATTGTAAAATTACCTGTTGGATTTGCACAAGTGCTTGGTTGTACCACAGCACTCAATATTGGTTGTGCAGGAGTCTCTGGTTGTGCATCAATAACAGCATTTACTGAAGATGGCGAAACGCAAACTCCTAATGTTGCTGTTACAGTATAACTTCCCTCAGGTGCTGTTACAACTCCTGTTGCCGAGATACTCGTTCCTGTAGTTGGTGTAACTGTATAGGTGTAATTTGAATCGTAATTGGTAATTGCAAAACTTCCTGTTGCCACTGCACAAGTAGGCTGTATTGCAGTACCTAATGTTGGTATAGCTGGTGTTATAGGTTGTGCATTAATGATTGAACTAGCCGAAGCTGCTGATGTACATCCTGAAATTGCATCGGTAACTGTTGCAGTATAAGTACCTTCTGGTGCTGTTACAACTCCTGTAGTTGATATACTTACTCCTGTATTTGGTGTAAAAGTATAGGTCTTTGTAGCATCATAATTCGTAATTGTAAAGTCACCTGTTGCTGTAGAACATGTTGGCTGAATTACTGTACTAAACAAAGCAACAGCTGGCGTTACAGGTTGTGTATTCACAGTCAAACTAGTTGCTTTAGATTCACATGTTTTAGCAGAAGCTGTAACATCATAAGTACCAGCTGCTAATCCTGAAAATATACCTGTCGTATTGCTAACAGATGGAGTCATAGGATTTGTTCCTGTAAGCGTATAGGTAATATCTGTAGCTGCTACAGGAGCTGTAACCGTAATAGTACCTGTTGCTAAAGCACATGTAGGCTGAGTTATATCAGCTGTTGGTGCGGCTGGCGTTGCTGTATTGGCAATAGTATACGTTGATACCGAAGTTCCTGAACATAAACCGTTCACAGAATAAGTAAATGTAAATGATCCCGTTGCAGATACAGATGGCGACCAAAGATGACCATTTAAATTTCCGCTTGACGGACTTGTCGTTTCTTCCCACGTTCCATAAGGATCTGCAGTAGCAGGAAGCAATGTATTTAAATCTAAATTAGTAACCGACTGGCAAACAAATGTTGACGTATTTGCTCCAGAATTTGGATTATCTAAATTAGACGTTATTTGATAGTCTAAAACAACATTAACACAAGATCCGGGAGAAGATGAAGTAAGTCTTACATGATAAGTACCCGTATCAGTAGCTGTGTTAAATGTTGGAAAAGTCAATGTTGAACTAGTACTCAATACAGTAGGATCATTGTCTTTTGTCCAACTAAAATTAAGATATGGAACTCCATCTACAGAAAGTTTTCCTGTTGTAGAACCATTACATATATTCACAGCTGTAAGTTTAGGCAAGCCCAGTTTTTCAATATCAAGTAAATAATTAACCACATTACCACATGCGTCTGTAATAGTAAAATTATAAATACCACTAGTTAAACCCGTAAAAAGATTATTAGTATCATTGTTTACTGGGAAAGGTGCACCATCTTTGGTAGTGATAGCATATTTATAAGGCAATACACCATCGTAACCTGTTAGAAAAACATTGTAATTTGTTCCATCAGCACATTCAAACGAATATAAATCTTTCACTTTTAAACCCATTGTCTCAAAATCAAAAACAGAAAGTTCATCATAACAATCTCTTCCATATCCCCAACTAGCCACACCAGCTCCTAGCTCTAGTGTTCCAAAAGTTTTTACAATTCTATACGTTCCTGGAGCAGTCCATGAACCTTGTTGGATGCCATTTGTCAAAGATTCAGCATACGTCTCATTAGGTATACCACTAGAGTGTTTTCCAGATTGAGGATGTCCCCACTCCCCTGTTACAGGATCTTTTATTTGCAGCCAATATTTAACTCTTTGGCTAGATGCAATAAGATTATCTCCAGTAACACTTAAGTTAACATCAAAGCTTCCACATTTTTGAACTTTATCCGCCACTACTGTTCCTTGATTATAACCAATTACAGTTACTTCAGTAATTAGAATATGTCCGCAACTATCTGTCGTTTCAACAGTATACTTCCCTCCTGCAACATCATTAAAAACAACATTATAACCATCAGCACTAATATAAGATGCTGCATCATAAGGATAAGTAGTAGAAAAAGCAGAAGGACCTGCCGTAATTATTGCCTTTTTAAAAGTATAAGTCGAAATATTTTGTGATACGGAAAATGAACCATTTCCTGCTCCACAACCTATTCCCTGAAATACCCATAAGCCAGGGGTTGGATTAGATACATTAACTGTTTCATCAATACTAACACCACAAGCATCTGTTACGTTAACCACATAAACTCCATTAGGAACAGAGTTTCCAACTCCACCTACAAGATTAGAAGAAGAGGCAACGCCAGTAGGATATCCTGCTGGTGCCGATGTAACAACATACGTCAAAGGACTTACCATATATCTAGTCCCTAAGGAAAAATAAGATCCTGAACAATCTGCAGGTAAAACTTGAGCATTTACTTCTGCTGGATTATTAATATTTCTTGTAGCTGGAAATACATTTCCACAGGCATCCGTTACTTTCATATCTAAAACAAAAGGATCCGTGTAAAAAGGTATAGAAGTCGTTATATCAGCCACAGTACTACCATGATGATTTGGACCAGTAATAGTCTCTTTTACTACTATAGCTGCACTTCCATCTGGTGGATGAACAATATATTCAAATGTAAGTGGGTACACCATTACATTATCATTATCACCTGCTGTTAAGTACTGACGAAAATCAGCATAATTACAAGTACTTCTTTGTGAATTGTAACTACTACTACCATTAGTCCCATCAGCAAATACAACTTTAGGTGTAAACACAGTAAGGGTCGTATTTTCAGCTTTAGTTTCTCCACAATCATCGGTAACATATACAATATAAGAACCACCTATAAGCCCTGTGAAAGTACTGCTCGATTGAGGACCTACATTCATAGGACCAGTAATTTTATAGGCATTAGTAGCTGCAGGAGTTCCTGTTTTAATTGCAACATTAATTGTTCCTGAGTTTGGACAGGTTACATCCGTTTTATTAACCGTAATGCTTAACGGACTCACATCCCCATTTATATCTGCATCTTTAACTTGAGAGTTGCTGGTGTGTCCAGCCATGCTTTGGGTTGCTGAAACTCGATACGCTCCTCCACCAAGTCCCGTTAGAGAATTGTTTGTTGTTGTAGAAATCGCAGTTGTAAAATTTGGCGCTTTATAAATGGCATAGGTTACAGTAGCACCAGGATCAGTTCCCGTAGTACTAAATGTCAATGCCCCATTGTTTCTGCAACTCTCTGCAGTAGGTGTTACACTGAAGGAAAATGTAGGCAAGGTTGCTTGTCCTTGCATCACAAAGTTTCCTAACAGGAATAACAATAAAACCGATGTACGGTGAAAAACCTTTTCAAAAGAGTTTTTTTTAATTAAAGTAATTTTCTTCATTGTTTCGCTGTTTTACTATTTTTTAATTGATTAAAAAAGATTCCATAAAATAATTTTGCTCAAGGCCTAAAGCGCCTCAAAAAATAAAAATGATTCATAATTATAAGTTGTTTAAATATTACAGGTTAATGAACAATTACATGTATTAGTTACCCGATTAAGATTTGATCTAGCGTGAAATATCTGTTATTGCATCTTGCATAAAAACAGAATGGAAGACAAAAACTTTTGCGATTTTTTTGCAATAATTCAATACCCAAATGAGTATCTCAAATCGTAGTTTGCATTAATAACTAGTAATTGTTTAGTTGAAAATAATTTGCACTCTATACTTGTAAAGTTAATTTAAAATAATTTAACAAGAAAAATAGTCTTTTTTATTTTCAAAAAATCTTGAGGTTAAGTAAACATTTTATAATGTGAAATTGATTTGGGAACAATAATCACACTTGATAAAAATGTTGAGCAAATTTATTGTAAAGCCTAGCTATTAACCTAAAAAACACATACCACATAGGTACTCATCCATCTATAAAACAGATACTTAATGTTTTACAATCAAAAAAATGACAAAGTATATCGAGATTTAGCTTTTGGGAATTAGAAAAAGAAAATGGCTACTTTATATCCAAATTAGATTATAGTAAACCATCGTTTTTGAGTCCTTTTTTTTATAAAATTTCAACTATAAAGAAGTGATTCTTACAATTATGATAACATTTTAAAGCCTGTTCAATTAACATGTATTTACTTTAATCTAATCTCATAAAAAAGAGAGAAAGAATGGCAACCGAATGCTTTTGAATAGGCAATAAATACGGAATGATGTAGCATTACCTTATCGATCTAATGCCGTTTAAAAACAACGCAGCTCCATTTAATTTTTTCAAACTAAATAGAGCTGAGCTATGGATATATTATAATTAACTGCTGTACTGCAAGTCGTTTTTATAAAAATTATTTAAGTTTTCAGTGGCAATAATAAGCACACTTTCCCTAAACCTACTTTAAAAGTTGTACGGCAGTTTCGTTCTCTTGAAGAATGGCATAATCTAAAGCAGTCTTATTAAATCTATCCCGTATTGTTTTGTCTGCACCTTTATCCAATAGTATTTTTATTATGGTATCAGCACCAAAAGTTGCAGCAAATAGTAGCGCAGTTGCTCCATTATAATTTTTTTGATTAATGGCTGTACCGAAACTCAACAGCAATTGAACCATTCTGTCCAGGCGTTTAAAACACACTCCCATAAGCGCCGTATTCCCCATCTTATCTTGAACATTTGGATTTGCACCTTTTTTCAATAGCAATTCGGCGGCTTCAAAATTGTCGTTATAACATGCTATCACTAATGCAGTACTCCCCCTTTCGTCAATCTTATCAATATCATTATTTTTAATCAATAATTCATTCAATAGTTTGACATTATTAGTACGGGCAGCTGCAAAAACATCTTCTTGAGCAAAAGTTAGAAGAGACGTAAATAACATAGAAAGTAAAAGAATCATATGGCATATTGTTTTCATATTCGTAATGTATAAATTGAAATAACAGAAAGGAGTTCATTTTAATTAAAAATTGAACTCCTTTGTTGTAGAATGATACTATTTCACAAAGTATAACTCCCCCTATCTTAAAAACATTTTTTCTACATCTTCTCTAGATAAACCTAGTTCTTTTGCTAAACGTTTTCCATAATCACTGTCTGCCATATAAAAATAGCCTACCATTTTCTTTACTACATCTTTATTAGCAACTCCTTTCAAATCACCCGATAGATTGCTTATTAGATTTTGTTTTTCTTTTTCAGATAGCGAACGGTAAAATTCACCTGCTTGTTGAAAATCATTTGGCTTACTAATTTTTTGCTGAACTGTTGTCGTATTCGCAAAGCTTGATTTTGAATAGCTAAATTCTTTATTATCTATAAACCCGTTTTTAGAGGCACTAGGTTCGTAATTAATATCTCCATTCGTTTTCTTAGCCGCAAAAGCCCCATTCTGATTGTTCGTTACTACTGCAACTTTAGATGCATTTATAGGCAATTGTTGAAAATTTGTTCCAATTCTATATCGTTGAGTGTCAAAATAAGAAAACAAACGCCCTTGCAACAGTTTGTCTTCTGAAGGTTCAATTCCTGGAACTAATGTCCCTGGTGAAAATGCTGACTGCTCAACCTCTTGAAAGAAATTATCAGGCATTTTGTTTAATGTCATTTTTCCAACCAACTGCAACGGAACTATACTCTCAGGCCATACTTTAGTAGGATCCAGCGGATTGATATCCAGTTTATCAAAGTCAGCAGGTTTTAATAATTGCACATACAATTCCCATGATGGGTATTTTCCCATTTTTATATTTTCATATAAATCTACAGTAGCATGCTGAAAGTCTTTCCCTTGTAATTCAGTAGCTTCTACAGCAGTTAGGTTTTTCGCACCCTGCAATGACTTCCAAGTATATTTTACATACGTTACTTCGCCCGCATTATTTACCCATTTAAAAGCATGCACTCCAGAACCATCCATTTGTCTGTAGTTAGCAGGAATACCATAATCTGAATAAACACGAGTAAGCATATGAGTTCCTTCGGGAACATTACTAAAAAAGTCAAATACTCTAGCGGCATCTTGTTTGTTTGTAACAGGAGATGGCTTGAAAGCATGCACCATATCTGGGAATTTAATCGCATCACGAATAAAAAACACAGGCAGGTTGTTGCCTACTAGGTCATAATTCCCTTGGTCTGTATAAAATTTAGTAGCAAATCCTCTTGGGTCTCTCAATGTTTCTGGTGAACCTACTCCGTGTACAACAGTAGAGAAACGTACAAAAACTGGTGTTGTTTTTCCTTTCCCAAATAAAGATGCCATTGTATGGCTTGAAAAATCTCCCGATGCTGTAAACTCCCCATACGCTCCCGTACCTCTTGCATGAACCACTCTTTCTGGAATACGTTCTCTATCAAAAGAAGCCAACTTCTCGATTAAGTGAATATCCTCTAATAAAACTTGGCCATTCTGACCTATTGTTTTCGAATTTTGATTATCACCAACTGGACTACCCGTATTGGTTGTAATCTGTTTTTGTTGTGCTATCATAGTCATAGACGACATAACCAATACATACAAAATTGATTTATTTTTCATAATGTTTTTGTTTTATAGGGCAAATGTAGAGGGGCACTTTTGTAAAATCAAACTGATAAAAACAATGACAACATAGGCAAAAACTAACAGCTTGGATGTGTAATAATTACAACTCAGTACTGTACTAATTCTACTTAAAATAATGTGAATTAAATTCTTTCAAAAAAAAATCACTTAACAAAATAAGAGCAAGTTATAGTCTAAAATGGCATCAAATAAAATAGTTCTTCCTAAATGACAAAATCCACAAACCCTTCTGAAAAACAATAAATTACAGTTCTAATTCAGAACAAAATAAAAAGTAAAGTCACGCTGAAAGCAGGAAAACACACAAGAAAATAGGTTTTCTAAAAATTAAATTAATCACAATTTTTCTATAATTTGTCTTTTCTTTGTCCCCATTCAAAAGTTAAAATTGTTATATTTACTTTTTAGCACACAACGTTATGTTGCACGAATTGTCAATTTCTACAACATAAAGCCTATTAATTTTAAGCAGTCAAGATGGGAAAACATACCATAGAAGAAGAAATAATAATATTGGATAATAATCCAATCCCCAATAGCCTAATAAAGAAAGTCGATTTATTACCTAATCCAGAATCGCAATTAGATTCTATAAAAGAAAAGGAATCTCCTATTCAAGATTCTAGCATTCCATATAGAGATTTAACTGATACTGCCAGCAAAAAAGAAAGTATTGGTCGCCTTATCGATAAACTAGATGTAGAAACAAATATTAGATACCAAAGAACCGTTGAAGATACCTATTGCAATGTCTACTCATACGATTATTGCTACTTCAGTAAAGTATATCTTCCAACAGTTTGGTGGACAGACGAGTCTTTAGAAAAAGTATTGCAAGGACAAGAAGTGGAAGCCGTTTTTGAAAAAACCGTAGACCGTATCTATTCTAGTGCGCTACACGATTGGTTTTTAGAATGGGGCGCTAGCTTTGGTTGGGAAAGAATGCACACCGTTGATGAAGTTCAAAATAAAGTAAATGCCAATGGCGGAATCGGAATGATTTGTGCCAAAAGAAGAGAAAAAGGACTTTCTGGACATATTGTTCCTATTGTTCCCGAAACAGATTTAAATAAAGCCTATCGTGAGAATGGCATCGTAGTATATCCTCTCCAATCGCAAGCAGGAAAATTAAACTATAACTACTTTTCTGAAGTTAGAAAAGATTGGTGGAATGATGAATTATACTCCTCTTATGTACTTTATTACCACGATTAAGCAAAAACAATTACCTCAATTGCTTAAAAAATAAAAACACCACTGATTATCAATTAGTTATATAATTGGAAATCACATAAAAAAGAACTACTTTCGCTTCTTGGAAAAAACATGAATAGTCCAAACACAATTTGGGCTATTCATCCGCTTAAATTATTGATATAAAAGCAATTAATGACAATCGTAATTTTATAACTTCATTATAAAATCTTACTTTTTTATCAATCTTTCAGTCGATACAAATGCAAATTTCTAGGGTCAAAATATAATTTTCGATACTTTTAAAAGTAAAATAAAACCTTTTTAATGGAAGCAGCCATTCTGCTAATCCGTTACAAGCTATTTTGCCCCAGACTCAACGCAGATTAAGTTCGTATTTCCGAATAAAAACAATGACTTTAAAAAATTTAATTAATCATAAAAAAGACAATTAGTATAAATGAAAAACACACCGACAGAAAAGTATTATTGGGGCATAGGATTAGAGAATGAAACCTACTTACAATTTGCTGACCCCTTAATAGTCACCGGTGCGTTTATACAAGAAAAGATTGGCTTTGAGAGATATAGTATTGACTACAGAAAATGCTATAAACCTGATAGCTTAGCTTCTGTATTGGAGAAAGCTTTTGACTTAAATGAAAATTATAAAGTAAGCCGAATGATGAACAGTCATTCGCTAGAAAAACTAGACATCAATTTTCAGCATAAAACATTAGTAGAAACAGCTCCATTAGACGCTACTACTGAAGCAAACCCACAAGCAATTGAGAATCCTGAATACCTTGGTAAATCAATCATGGAGCTTTTCCTTGAAGATCAACCATACAATATTCAAAGCATGATTACCCAAAGAAATAAAACAATGGGTTCAGTGCATTTTGATGGGGATTCTATCGAGTTTGTAACCAAATATTTTGAAAACAGAACAGTAGTTGATTCTTGCAAAGAATTAAAAGCAACCAAAAAACTATTCATTGATAAAATCAACGAATCAGAGATACTAAAGGAAAAATTAGATTTCCCAGATTACAACAATGGTCTTAATATGTTTATGACCAATCAGGAAAACCTGGTTATGTTTAATAATGGAACCTACCATTTTCATATTACGTTACCAACATTAACCAAAGACAGTAGGATTGTTGATTACAAAGGTTTTGAAAAAACACATGCCAACGCTATTTACTTGCTACAATGGTTTGAGCCATTTTTTATAGCAACTCTTGGTAGCCCAGACATTATGGGTGTGATTAGTGACCAACACAATTTGGACAAACAATTCACTTTAGGCTCTATGAGAAATGCCATGTCTCGCTATATCGGTGTTGGAACTTATAATAAAGCGATGCCAAAAGGCAAAATCCTAACCTATAATGTAGATGACTTCAGAAAACTATTAAAATTCGGAAAAGAAGAAAATATTTGGTGGCGCGATCAGATTGAAGAAGATATGCAATACGAAATGCTTTCGGAATTAGGTCTTGATTTTAATCAGGAAAAAATGTACCAAAGCGGTTTCGAATTCAGAACATTCGATGAATTTCCAACAGAATACCTAAACGATGTTCTTTTGTCAATTCTTTTAATTTGTGAGCATTCATTAAACCTGCCTAATGTACAATGGGGACACGATAGCATTGCTTGGAACAACCTAGTTGTTAGATCTTTAAAAACAGGCTATTTAACCGAAATCAACGAAGCTGAAAAGAACGAAATACTAGATTTGCTACAACTATTAAATCCATCAGATAGCAATTATAATACACTAAAATCTGAATTTGAGGCTATCGTAATGCTAGACCAATTTTTCTTTAAAATCTTAGCAGTTTTACACGATACATACAAAGACAACAATGTTTGTTTGGATGCTATGTACGGACAAAAAACAAGTACTCCACCTAAATGGGATAATTTCAATAAATTCCAAATAGAGAAGCATTTACAAAAAACAACTCCAATAGAAATGCACCTCGAATTGGTTTAAAATACCAAATTCTTTCAGGCTTTGTCGATAAGCTAAAAGGATACTCGGAATAATTTCTATTGAAATAAGATACAAGCTTGGGTTAGATTTTTTAATTAAAGTCTAACCCAAGTTTTTTTTGAGTTTATACTCTTTAAGAAATCCTACCAACACAAAGGCTATCAAATACCAAAACTTTGAGTTTTTTGCTATTTCACTTCATTATTCTAAATAATTTAATTAAAAACTCGCAACTTATTCTTATTTAATTATGTTTGCAGAGCTAATTTGAGAAATACGTTTATTGCTTTTTTTCAAGTAATAGCCGCAGGAGAAGCTTTATAAAAAACAAGATATAATGAAATTCGCTAGTGCCCCTTTCATCACATCAAACAACTTTGCTAAGTTTCAATCGAGCGTAAGCGGCTACCATACCGCAGAAACAAAAAAGTAACAACCAAAATAAAATATATGAAAAGAATAACGTTAATTTTTGCTTTAACTTTTGGAATTATAGTATCTGGACAAACTCAGAAAACAAAAATTTTACTAATTGGGACTATCCATTTTGAAACCCCGCATACAGATACATTTGAATTAAAAGTAGACGATTTTTTTGGTGCAAAGCGACAAAGTGAATTAGAAGACTTAACGAATGTTCTATCACAAACAAAAGCAACTAAAGTAATGATTGAAAGACCAATTGAAAATCAACGTTCTAGCGATAGTTTGTACAATTTATACTTAACAGATAATAATAAAATTACAGTTTCAGAAAGAGAACAAATTGGTTTTAGGTTAGCTAAAAAATTAAAATTAAATCAAGTAAACTGTATCGACAAATTTTATGGAATGACACACTATAAATCAATGGCTGAGACTGCAAAAGAAGATAATCAACTTTATTTGCTAAAAGATTTAGGGACTCAGGCTAATGCAATGCTAAATGATTATGATAATAAATTAAAAAACGGCACAATAACTGAAGTTTTAAAACACATCAATAAACCCGAAGAATTAAAAAAGAATTTATCAATTTATCTAAAATATATAGCAAAAGTTGGAGCAGGTAAAAATTTTGCAGGAGCAGAAGCTGTATCAGATTGGTATTTAAGAAATCTTGCTATTTATTCAAATATTATAAATCAAATTGAACCTTCGGACAAATATGTTGTTTTAATTTTTGGACAAGGACACATTCCAATTTTAAGGCATCTTTTAGAAAACAATGATAACTTTGATATTGTGGAACTTAAAAATGTATTAAAATAATAGCCACCAACAGCCATTTTGAGCTAGCTGACTACCATTATAAACCCAATATTCATCTATAAACAAACTTCCGAATTTCGATATAAAATCAGATGCGAAAATATCATTGGATGTTAGCTTCAATAAGCCCAAAACAAAGAATATAAAATGAAAAAAATAAAAGAATCTCTCCCTACAATTGGTCAAATAGTAATATTAATATTAGTTATCTTCTCGGGTATATATGCTTTTTCTAACCGTAGGGAGGAAATAATTTTAGAAAACTCAATTTATGTTTCAAGCACAATTTTGTTAATCATGATTGTTTCATTGTTTATTATTTATTTAAGAGATCAAACTATTGAGTTCAGAAAAGAAAATTTTTTAAAATGTGTTCTTGGTGCATTTATTTTAGGGTTCATTTTTTATTGTTTTGGAACTGTTCTTGAAGATTCATCAAAATATAAACAACTAGAATTTTTTCATTATAATCGAAATTGGCTAACTCCACTCGCTTCAACATCAACTTTCGCAATCGCCATAATATTTTTCTATTTCAGATTATATATAAAAAGTATATACGGATTAATAGAAATCCTACTTGGGATATATATAGGCAATTCAAATTTTTTAAAAAATTTCGAAGATAAAGATGCTTCTGAGTTATATCTCATTATTATGCCTGCATCAGTATACTTAATCGTACGAGGGCTCGACAATTTATATCAAGCCATTACTACAGACTCTAACGATTTAATAACAAAGGAATTAATAAAACTAAAAAAACGAAAATCATTGTAGTCTACATTTATATAACGAAATTTGGACTTCCAAATAAATTTAAACTTGACTTTGTACTTATCAAATTTGTACAAAATAGGAACCCCCTCCTCTTTCCCCCTATATTTAATTATCATTTAAACGGACTTTAAAATGAAACAAATCTTTTACCTATTCTTTTTACTTCTTTGCTTTAAAGGAACAGCACAAGCCTTAAAAGACTGCTCCACTTGCTCAACGCAAATCATCAAAGCCGAACAAATAAAAAATTTGAGTGTTGACGAAATACGATTGTTAACCAATACTATTTTTGCACGAAATGGGTATCAATTTGAAAGCTCTAGATTCCAAAATTATTTTGAACAAAAATCTTGGTACAAATCAAAAAATGACAACAAGGCTGTTGTATTTAATGAAACAGAAAAACAAAACATAAAGTTTTTACAAGAAACTACAAAATCGCTAAAAACAAAACAAAGCGAACTGATTAATCAGATAAAGTCATTTAAAGAATTAGTTCTAGCCAACAAAACAAACGAACTAAAATCACAGTTTGGCTTTTTCTATGAAAACCAAACGGGAGATGATGAGCCAAAATCACTCAAAAAGGTTCTCAATAAAATAAATTTAGACGATATCAATTATTACAAAAACAAAGGTCTGAATAGCGTAATGCAAGATAATGGCTTTGTGAAAATTGTTTATGAACTTTCAATAGAAGGAAAAAGCGTAAACTTCTACTATAACTATATGAGTCATTCAAAAATAATTGAAGATTTTGACGAGTTTACAGATTATCACTCTGAAGAGGAATATATGTACAATTGGCAATTCGAATTTATAAACGGTAAATTGAAATTTATCAGATTAGCCGTTGCAGGGTAAAAAACGACCACAAACAAAGGCTTTGCATCTGTCGAGCTGAATTACAATAGTATAAAAAAGCTTAACCTTTGGTTAGGCTTTTTTTGTGGACTTAAAAATGATTGTTATTATCGGAGAGTTAAATATTATTATAAATCTATTGTTTTTATGTTAATAATTAAAAATATTACATCACAGTATTAATTTATTTACGGGATCCCGTATTCATATTAACAAACTATTCAATATGTTTGTAAAAGTATTTTTACTAAATAAGTCTGTTGCGTTTTTTTACAATAAACGTATTTCGTAAAAAAGAAGTTAACAGATATTATAAACAAGACATCGAATTTAAATGAAACTAAGAGAATTACAACTACTTTCAGAAGCATTATTTGAAAGTGTAAAAAGTGACTTGAAATTTTTCGCTCCAATCCAAGTGTTTGTTAAAAAGCTCTCTGAAGTTGATTACTCTGACCCAACAAGCCTTCCTGAAATAAAAATATATTCAGATAAAATTGAAGAATTCTTCGAAAGATATAGACCCACAGCCAGTGTCGAATTGTATTTTCCACCAGCTCAAACTTCGACTAACGATACAACCGTAAAATCAATTTACAAAATTGTTCAACAACTGAACACTTTATCTAAAGAAGAGCTGTTAACTGAATTCGAATCTATAAAACCTAAACCCAAATTAAAATCTAGCGGGTTAGGTAAAATATTTATAGGTCATGGAAGAAGCAAACTTTGGGCAAGACTTCAAATTTTCATAAAAGATGATTTGAGTCTTCAAACATTAACTTTTGAAGATGAATCAAGAACAAGTGAAAGTATTGTTAATATACTTGGTGAATTTTTAGATAATTCATCTTTAGCAATTTTAGTAATGACAGCCGAAGATGAAACACCTGAAGGAAAAACAAGAGCTAGACAAAATGTGATACATGAAGCTGGCTTATTTCAAGGACGCTTAGGATTTGATAAAGTTATTATTTTAAAACAAGAAGGAGTTGAAGAATTTACAAATATTTCCGGTTTACAATATATTCCTTTTTCAGGAGAAAACATTGAGCAATGTTTTTATGAATTGCAACGAAAATTAAAAAAACTAGGCTTGATAAAATAATATCTACTAACGAACGCTCAGTAAAAAAAGCGAGTTCAGTGTTTAAATAAAACTTTGTACTTCTTATCGTATCTAGGTACTTGCAGATAGGATAGTTAATACTTCAAAATCCACTTCCCAAAACATTAGCTGTAATTCACAAAAATTAAAATAAAACCTGACTATACTAATAAAAATCTTAGTTTTGAAATCCTACGATTAAATAACAAAATTGACTGTATGAATCACTTAGAAATACTTCTTCCTGGAATACTATTATTAATTGCTTTTTTACTAAAGTTGTTAGTCGATAGAAGTTTAGACGTTCCAAATGCCATTCAAGCTATTTGTGAACTTCCCGTTGATATACTTTTTTTAGCATTATCATTTGTAGTTGCTCACACAATTGCTAATAAAAATAATATTAATGAAGGTTTAGTATTTTGTTATATAGGAATTGCGTGCGCAATTATTGTAGTTGTTTTATGGAGAAAAAGTTTAAAATATTTTTTAGTGGATAACAAAATATGGATACTTCTATTTTTTATTAATTTATGTATTTCAGGATATACTATTAAAAAATCTGTAGATTTAATTATGCCAACAGAATTAGTCCAAAATAAAAAAGATTTAGGCCAAAAATAATCTAATATAAAAATATAAATGAATTCAGAAACTCTAACATTAGTAATTACAATCGCATCAAGTGCGCTAATTACTTTGATTGTATTTGTCATATATAGCAATATGAAACAAGCAAGATATGACAAAGATAATAATCGTGCTCTATTTGAATCGATGCGAAAATCATTTGAAACACAAATCTATTCTTTGAATGACAAACTAGTTAGAAATGAAGAGAGATGGAGAGATATCAATCATTTGTTAATAAGAAAAGAGTATATTAATGAAGCTACGGAACCTAACTATAATCCAAAAATCACTTTAAATAATTTCCTAAAATCAAATGGTATCACAAACGAGGATATGATTATTGACAAGAGGTTAGTCTTTGTTCTTACACCATTTCATCCTGAATTTGAAATAGATTATTCTATTGTAAAAGATACTTGCATGGATGTTGGTCTAAAGTGTGTACGAGGAGATGAAGAATACTTTTCATCAGATATTTTCTCAGAAATGCTTCGCTACATTGTTAAAGCAAATCTTATAATTGCAAACATTAATGGAAGGAATGCAAATGTTCTATATGAATTAGGTATTGCTCAAGCATTAGATAAACCAGTAATTTTGATTTCTCGCGAACCTGAAAATTTACCAATTGACATTAAATCTAAACGCTTTTTAATTTACAAAAGCTATGGAGACTTACAAGAAAATTTAAGAACAGAATTGATTAAAGCTCTAACTCGATAAAAGAGCTACAGCCAACGACCATTAAACTATATTAAAAATTTTAGGCTAAATTTAAAATTGATATTATACTTATAAAATATACATCTATAGAAAAAATATTTCTATATTAGTATTAAATTAGAAATTAAATGAATTTTGACACATTAAACTCCGATATTACTTGCAATTGCACAATTGATGCAATTATAGATAATAATTCAAATTTTGCTTTAAAAATGAATAAAGGAATGATGAGAGACAATGATTTTAAAACATATTGGGAAAAAGGTAGAAGACCTGAATTGATGAATTGTACTCAAATTTGTTCTCATAAAGGACAATCTTTATCCATTGTAAACAATTCAATAGATTTAGAAAAAATAATTAATGTTTACAAACAACTTTTTCCGTTTTCGCCAAGTTACAGGACACATTGTGCTATAATCACATTAAAAGAAAATAGTGGTATGGTTAAATCAACACCAATTGAAATAAATCCATTCCATTACGATTTTTATAAAAGCGACGATTTCAATATTGAAAAAATTGAAGTCCACAAAATAATCTCATTATCTGATGTTTAAAATAAAAAAACATAAAACATTAATAAAAGATTTTCATAAAATTGTGAATAATAAACTTGTTCTTTTTAATGATGGAGATAACGATATTATATTTACAGGAACAAATTTATATGCAAATAGATTATTATGTTGCATTATGTTTGAAGATGATGAAATTGGTTTTTTAAGATATCTACACGTTTTAACCACTGAAGAACAATATAGTGAATTCATAAATAAGAAAATTTCATTCAGAAATATATTAGACATTAATCAAAGTGCGTTTTTGGTTGATGTAGATTACAATATGATAGAGATTGATTCAAATATTGTATCAATCGATGAAATACCAAGTGATTTCTTACCCTTATCAAATTCATTTTGTCCAGAATTTATATTTGAGCCTTCTTTTACTTATTCTTTAAGTATGGTTGGTGGTTTAGCAGATACACACAAAACTAAAGCACACGAACTTTCAAATGTAAGCACTCATTTTTCAGATTTCCTAAAGTCATCAACTACATTTTTAAATGATTTAGATTTTGAAAACAATATCTATGTGGAAGCATTAGAAGCTGGAAGTTTTAAAATAAATTTTAAAATTGAATACACTGAACCCCAGCAAATAGCGCTATTAAATGTATCAAAAGAAAACATTAATGATTTCATAAATGATTATTTTAAATACTTCTTTAATCAATTACCAGAAGAAAATAATAATATATTCAAAAACGAAATTGTAAATTCTGAAAAATTTAAAGAATTAGAAAATAAATTAGAAAAAATTTATGAAGAAAAAAGTGTTCTTCCCAAAGGAGGAGTTGAACAAAAACTAATTGATTTAATAAACTATTCCTCCAAAGAACTTGAAAAAATAGAATATCACGGAAGTTTTGACAGATTAAAATTCCAAAACATCACAAATACTGGACAAGAAATTCCTTTTGGAATAATAGACAATGATTTCATTTTATCTGTAAAAGACAAAATGTTTGATTTAAGTAATTTTGAGACAAAACCAATTATAGTTTTTGATGAAAGTCCTCAAAAATATAAAATACAAATTTATCTCTTTAGCATCGAATCAGGAAAAGGTAATGCTTATTATATGGATGAAAATGGAGTAATTTCTAAGATAATTATCCACGCAACAGGTAAAAGCAATTATGATAATACAATTTTTACTAGAGGAATGGATGACGGAAAATCATTTGAGATAACTGGTATTGCTAAAAAAGTAGATGGAAAAATAAAACAAATAACTTGTGAACTTTAAAACAAAGAAAAACATCTACTACCTATAACCATTTAACAAGATTTAGGACTTCAGATTAAATTTAAAGATTTTTTCTCACTTCTTTATTCCCAAGCATAACTGAAAGTATTTACTTTATTCATTTCAGATACCTCCTATCATTCCCCCATAAAAACACAAACATCGGGTTAGACACTCATTAAACCTAACCCAAAAGTTTGTTTTTCATCATCTTAACTTCAAGAAAACAGTCATACTTACTTTAAACTCCCCGTAGCTTTTTCCCAATCAAGCCATGAAAGGAGTAATTCTTTTTGCAATTCGTTATGGGTTAGTTTTAAATTTTGCAGTTGAATCTCTTTGTCGTTTAGCTCATTAAGTGAAATTTGGTCAAACGCATAACGCTCTTTATAAACGGTTAATGTTTCAGAGGTAAGCCTACAGTTCTCTAACACCGTTTTTAACTGTTGTAACGTATTGTTGTGTGCAGTAGAAGCATTTAGTGCATTGTATTTTTGTTTGTTAACCTCCTCAATGATTTGGTAGTTATTTTGTTCTTGCTGAAATTTTAATTGTTGAATCCTCTTCGCTGAATTTTCTCCAAAAAGAATCGGAAGCTTTAACGAAACGCCCACATAACTATTGCCATACCAACTGTTTTGCTTAAACGGATTTAGGTTATCTGCAAACTGATCGGCTCCCAAATACCCCTCAAAACTAACTATTGGATTGTGTTTTATACGTTCCATTTTTTGTTTGTTCTGCAAAACTTCATTTTCGGTTTTTAGCATTTCGATTTGTGGTAAGCACTCGATTAAATTTTCATCTACAGCAGTAATACCTTGATTCATGCTAAATTTTTCTAACTCCAATGATGCGGCATGAGCAGACTCCTTACCTGTTAGGTACAACAGATATTGTTTTAAAACCAAGGCGTTATTAACCGCATTACGGTATTTTTGAATCGTATTGTTGTGTGTTACTTTCGTATCGTTTAAATTAGCTTTTAAAGCCCTCTGATTGCGGTATTTTTGAGTTACTGTATTCAGAGTTAATTCAGTTCTAATAGTATCTGTAATAGCTGTTTTTATTTGTTCTTCGGCAAGCAATACATTAAAATATGCTTTTTTTACTTCGTAAGTCAATTCCAAAACAGCTTCTTTTTCATTGAGTATAGCTAATTTTTCTTGTAATTTCGACTCTTTAATTAATTTTGAAATCGATAGATCCAACAAAGGCTGTTGTACAATAACACCCGTTCGCTGCGTATAATTTGCTCCCATTTTTATGGCTTTTTTTGCAGCTGTTGGCAAATTAGAATCGAACTCCCCTACCGGAATAATATTTGATGCAATGATAGGATTATACTGATACTTGTAATCGAAGCTCACTCTTGGTAAATATTTTGCATTGAGCTCTTTGGTTTTTAGCTGATGAATTTCGTGAGCTGTTTTTAATGATAGTAGTGATTTCCTGTTGGCTTTGGCATCTTCAATAGCCGTATTTAAAGTCCAGACTGTGGTTTGTGCATTGGTTTTTAAAACAGAAGCCAACAGTATAAACACAATAAAACAGAGATGTACTGAATTGTTTTTTATCATAATAAATTATTTTTATCAGCCTCTAAATACTGAAGCGGGTTCTACATTTTTGATTCTTTTAATGGCGAATACGGCACCGAAAAGTGAAATTGAAAAGGTAATCAGGAGTATCGAAAAGATTAATATTGGAGTAAAATCAATCACTATTCCTACCTGATACATTCCGTTTTTAAAACCCATTAAGAAAATGAAAGCAATCAAAAAACCAACGATAGCAAACAAGGTGGCTTGTGTAAGCACAAGCTTTCGAATGTATGAATTGGTAGCGCCTATGGCTTTGAGAGTTCCATAATCTTTGATTCGGTCTAAGGCAGATGAATACATGGTTAAACCAATGATAAAAAAGCCTGCAATGATAGCAAACCCTACCAATGAGCCTGTGCTAGCGCCCAATCCTGTAGAAGCCAAAACACTTTCGACGGTGGATGAACTCAATGACGAGGTGCTCCAAGCTTGTACTCCGTAAATAGAATTATTAATCTGATTGATTACCTGATTTACGTCTTCACCTTCTTTTACATTGACCATTAGCGCACTTACGTTGGTTGAGGGAATGTTGCCATAATACCGTGCTCTATCTATTGTAGTGTACATTAAATAGCCTCCCCAGCCTCTTACGCCTTTGGTTTGAAGTGTAATAACAGCTCTTTTTCCATTGATTTCAAAAGTTGTTCCTACCTCCGATGAGCCTCCAAAATTATTACGATCAAAGTAATCGGCAGATACGCCTGATTCTTGTAGCAAATCCGAAAATTTCCCCTGCACTATTTTAGTACGATCTGGTCCTACTTTAAAATTAGGATATTCACTGCCAATAAGGTTTACATTGGCATTTGTGCCATCAGGGAATTTTGCTTTCCCGCTTGTTATCACAATAGGAAAAACCTCTTGTACACCAGGCAAACTCTTAATTTCTTTTTCTTTTCGAGTGTCCAATAAGCTCAATTGGTTAACATCTTTTGTTTTGTCATCAATAACCCAAATATCGGCATGGGTGTTTTTTACCAAAACACTCATCAATCCGGTTAAAAAATTAAAAGTTCCTATTTGTTGACCAATAAGAAACGTGCTTATTACAATTCCAACAACAACACCGATACTTTTTGTTTTATCAAAACGAATAAACTTCCAAGCAGTACTAATGATTGATTTCATATCCGGTTATTTATTGTTTTTCAACAGTCATATTACTCGATATCTGAATTACACATTCTATTCGAGCATTAATTAAATATTGGGTTTGATTGTCTAATAGAATTTTTATTTCTCGAACTCGTCTATCCTCTTGATCGCCTGCCTTTTCAGAAAAAAGCGATTTGCGCTTGAGTGCTGATGAAGTAAAAATTACAACACCTGAACCAATAGTGGTATTAGAACCAATTTGGCGAATAGTAGCTTTTTGTCCTTCTTTGATTTTATCGGCAAAGAGTTCGTCAATTTCACAAGTAGCAACCAATTTACTTTTGGGAATAAAATCTGCAAATGCCTGATGTGATTCTATAGCTGCTCCTTTTAGCGCATTCATGGTCATTATTTGCCCATCGCTTAATGCGGTTACAAAATAATACTCTAGCTCTTTATTTAGTACTTGTAGCTCTTGTTCGATTTCCTGAAGTCGGGCGGTTGTAGCACCAACTTGCAATTGTAGCTGCTCTATATTGGTTTGATAGATTTTGGTTTCTGTTTCCAGATTATCAACATTTTGTTTTGTCTCTGCTCCTTTTGAATATAAATTTTTCAATCGTTGCAACTCCAACTGCTTGTTTGATAGGTTTATCTTTTGCTCTTTTAGGTTGGATTGTGCGATATTAATTTCGATTTTTTGGGTCGCAATTCTACTTTTAATTTGTTTAATTTTTGCATCCTGAACCGCGTGATTCAATTCAAGAATCAAATCGCCTTTTGCAATCAAATCATTTTCTTTCTTGTTAACTTTTACAACAATCCCTCCTATTTCTGTGGCTAAAGGCACTATTTCCGCTTCAGGTTCAATTCGCCCTAAACCAACAATTTCTGTTGGAACAGCTTCTTTATGTTGTATGTTCTTTTCTAAATTTTCTTCTTCTTTCTTATTGCAACTTCCTAAAATCAGGAATACAAGAAACATCAAATACATTACTATATGCTTCATTATTTTTATTTTGGTTAATGATTGTCTGTGTGCGCTAAATCTATATTCTCCGTTGCGATTCCGTTATCAACATAAATAATTCGGTCAGCAAATTGTTTGAGTCGCATATCGTGTGTAACCACAATTACACTCTTTCCGTCTAGCGCTAATTTTTTTAATTCGTCCATAACCACACTTACGCTTTTTACGTCTAGAGCTGCGGTAGGTTCGTCGCAAAGTATAATTGGCGCATTGGTAACTAATGCCCTCGCAATGGCTACCCTTTGTTGCTGTCCACCACTAAGCATTTTAGGCAAGTTTTTCATTCTGTCCTGCATTCCTACCAACTCTAAGGCTTGCATAGCTTGTGCTCTGGCTTGATTATCCTTTATATTCATAAGCTGTAAAGGCATCATCACGTTTTCTAACGAATTAAGCGGTGATAATAAATTAAACCCTTGAAAAACAAAGCCTATTTTATTCAATCGCATAACAGACAACTGTTTCTCTGAAAGCGTATTTACCTGTTGTCCGTCAATAAAAACAGCTCCTCTGGTTGGATAAATAACACAGCCTAAAAGAGACAATAAAGTGGTTTTACCCGAGCCCGAAGGACCTATAATCAATGTGAGTTCGCTAGTGCTGAATTGCAACGTAGTGGCTTGCAAAGCGGTAATGAGCGTATCGCCTGTTTGATATTCTTTGCAAGCCCCTTTTATTTCGGCAATAATTCGTTTTTTAAAAATTGCTTCTTCCATAATTAATTCCGGGATTTATATCCCTTATTTTTAAATAATTAGTCTAGATTAATTGCAATCGTTGAATCATTTTTTGAAACTAGTATCGCACAATCCTTAAATGTAGGTGCACCACCATCTGGTTTAAAATTAGTACTGTTCCCTACTGGCTCTTTCGGAATACCTATCCAGTTAGTAGTCAGTTTTTTGTCGTTGTCCAAGTCTTGAAAAACGGTAATTGCATAAGTGCCTTTAGGCAAGTCAACTTGGAATTTTAAAGTCGATTGATTGGCTTTTTGAACCTTTGTGAGATAGGCCGTTTTTAGGAAGTTGTCTTTTTTGTCATACACATTTACCACAACGGTTCCTTTGTCTTTTTGAACATTGGTAACATCAATATTCATTTTTAACTGTTGCGCACTAGCCAAAGAGGTCGTGCCAACTACTAAGGCAGTTAGAATTGCTTTTTTCATTTTTTTAAATGGATTAGTTATTGAAATTATTTTGGAGAGCTAAGAAGTGAGCTCTTTTTCCTTAGCAATTGTTATTTGCCAAATCGGTAAGTCAGCATGAGTTTTCCGTACAGCGCTTCGTCAGCCTTGTAATTACTGATTGTTTTATTGTTAGAATCAAACAACTCATATTTGTTTGCAAAAGACAGTCCGCCTTGCAACTGAAGCCAGAAACTATCAAAAAGACGCTGGTTAATTTGCAATCCGCCATGAATAGCCGAATACTGAGCGTAATCGATCTCTTTTCCTTCGCTGTTTTTGTAGTTTTTTAGATTGTGTATTGTCCAATCTATTGATCCTGCCAGACCAAACTGAGTACTAGTACCAATATTGCGAAGAATGTTTACTCTAGGCCAGTAGGCTTGAGCAACCCATTTGCCGTTGTTACTCTTATAATCTATAGACACAGCAGGTGTTACCATAAAATTCCCGAAGTAGTACATTACATGAGGACCAATCCCGATTTCAAGATTTGATTTTCTTCCGAACTTTCTTGATATTCCTAAAATGCCATCCAACACCACATCGTCTGCTGTGAATGCTCCCTTAAAATCAGAAGCAACAATGGGTATAAGAACCCCAAAAGCTGCCCATCTGTTTGCAACAGGATACTTGATGACAATGGTGGGTTTAATCTCATTGATTTTATTCAAATAATTCGGATTAATCGACATATCCTTGTCAAAATCAAAATCCATTAATCGATAATTTATAGTTCCCATTATACTCGCTTTCCCGATTCTAAAAACTGGTATGGGGAGCCAAGCATCATAGGTCGTATAACTGAAATCGTTTTCTGAATACTGATTATCAGGAGATTGATTTTTGAAATTGCTATTGAAGTGTTTTGTCACAGAAACTCCCATAGCATCTGTAATTAATTGAGCCGAAACTCGATTGTGAGCACAAATAAGTACGATTAATACAACCAGATACGATAATTTTTTCAAAATAATAGTTATTAATGTTTACACCTAGAACCTAAGTCCTCTAAGATTTTCTTAGGGCAAAGATGCTATCAAAACATTAATTGATGCTAGGACGTAATTTGTCTTTACTCGGACAAATCGTGCATAAGTGAATTTCGGTATTGAGAAGGAGTTGTACCTGTTATTTTTTTGAAAAGACGCCCAAAATATGAAGGGTCTTCGTAATTCAATTCAAATGCAATCTCAGAGATATCTTTTGTTAGGTCTTGTAAAAGTATCTGACTTTGTAGAATGCTAATGTTATTAATCCATTCCTTTGGAGCAATTCCTGTGGTTTGCTTAATCGATCTATTGAGGTAGTTGATAGAAACGTTTAGCTTCTCGGCATAAAAAGAAACCGTTTTATTATGCGCATGGTACTTATACACTAGTTCTTTAAAAGTAAATGTAATTTCGCTCCCTCGATTGATTGTTTTTCCAAGGTCTTTGTTTGAAGAAATAATCTTTTGTAAACCTGCCTGCATCAGCGAATAACAGATTTCAAGATTGGAATTTTCATTGCGGAATTCTTGATCCAATAGGCAAAATAAAGAGTTCAGCCAGACACTTATTTCTTTTGGTAGTTTGATTACTGCATTAGAAGCAAAAATTTGAATCAGTTCTTGTTTTGAGAGAATGTGATTTAGGATATTTTCTTCAAATAAAACAAAATGTCCTGTTATGTCCTTATCAATCTCTTTAATCGCCGTTATATGCCCTTGCTTGATAAATAGAATATCATTTTCTGTAATCAATTTTGTTTCATTATCAATTTGTTGCTTCACACTGCCTTTTGTAATATGAACTATCGAATTGTAATTGGGTCTATAAAGGGGAGTTGGAATTTTTATATACTCTGTAGTCGCATTTAAATCATAAATCTGAATAGAAGTTTTTAAGAAATCGAAATCTAAAGACGCTTCGGTCATGAATTGACTAGGAAAATCCTCTGACGAAACTATTTTAATATCCTTATTCATAGCAGATTATATTGATTTTAAAATTAAGTGATTGCTTCTAAACTCTACAGCCAAGGTACATTTTTTTGGTTACCACTGCCAAATATACATTGTTATATGCAGTAAAATATTAAAAAAGAAAGTTCTTCTTTTTTTTGCTTAAATTAGCTATAATCAAGCTATTAATTAATCTCAAACCCCCATTTTATGAGAAGACACAAAAACCTAAAAAATAGTATCGTACTTTCTCTACTATTTTTAACTGCATCGATAACGGAAGTTTACCCTTGTACAAGAGTGGTCTATAAAGGTCCTAACAACAATGTGATTACAGCACGATCAATGGACTGGAAAGATGAAATTGATCCCAATATTTGGATTTTCCCCAGAGGATTTCAAAGAGATGGAAACGTAGGCAAAAACTCCGTTAAGTGGACCTCTAAATATGGAAGTGTCATTACCAGTGCTTGGGACATTGCTACTACTGATGGTATCAATGAAAAGGGACTCGTTGCAAATCTCTTATGGTTGGCAGAGACTCAATATCCAAAATACAACCCTCAAGGCAGTGCAAAAGGAATTGCTATCTCGGCATGGACACAATACGTCTTAGATAACTTTGCCACCGTTAAAGAGGCTGTAGACGAACTTAGGAAAGAAGATTTTGTAATTGTTTCTGATTATATCCCAGGTACAACTAAGTTTGCAACCTTACATCTTTCTATTTCGGATGCTTCGGGTGATAATGCTATTTTTGAATATATAGGTGGAAAATTGGTAATTCATCACGATGCCTCTTATACTGTAATGACAAACTCACCTATATTTGAAGAACAATTAGCCATCAATAAATACTGGCAAAGCATACCCGGAACCATCATGTTACCCGGAACCAACCGCGCTGCCGATAGATTTGCCAGAGCTTCATTTTATATCAATGCAATTCCACAAACTTCAGATGTGCGTACATCTATAGCTAGTGTTTTTAGTGTTATCAGAAATTGCTCTGTTCCTTTTGGAATTTCCTCTGAAACGGAACCTAATATTTCTTCTACAAGATGGAGAACTGTTTCTGATCAAAAAAACCTAGTTTATTACTTTGAAACTGTTCAAACTCCTAATACTTTTTGGATTGATTTAAAGAAAATTAATTTCAATAAGAAAGCTCCAATCAAAAAATTGAGTGTGAGTAAAAATGAGACCTACGCTGGAGAAAGCTCTCAGAAATTTATCACTACAAAACCATTTATATTCCTTGGTATATAAATAAAAACACCTAATATTATTTTGAGCTCTTTAAGAATTCAAAATAATATTAGGTGTAATAAAACTGTCTTGTTTTTATTTTATGCTATTAAATTAGAAACAACGATAACGAGTAATTTTTCGTTTTTTAGACAGTTCGTAACGAAAGAAAATTTCATGTGAACCCGAATTATAATTGGCTAATTTGGTTGTTTCAGCATCATAAGAATACCCTATTGACAAATTGTCTGATACCTGAAAGGCAACCATTCCACTTATAGCTGCACTCCATCGATAGGCTATACCAGCAGTAAATACCTCATCGAAGATGAAATTTGCGGATAAATCCATTTGCAAGGGAGTTCCTCTAACTATTTTTGTCAGCATAGAGGGCTTGAATTTTAAATTGTAATCCAAATCAAAAACATACCCTGCCATTAAATAATAACTCATGCGCTCTTTGACTACAAAACTCGATGCAGTGTTGTCGGCGCTTTTGTCATAATAACTTGTTTCTAACATTTTTGGAACCGAAAGTCCTACATAAGATACATCTGAATGCCAATAAACCCCTGCTCCTATATTTGGAGAAAACTTATTATCAATATTCCCTTGAAACCTTGGATCTGAAGGATCATAGACACTCAATTTTGTAAAATCTACATTTAATAAATTAGCTGTAGCTTTTAATCCAAAGGACAGTTTATATTCATCTGAAGTATTAATAGTATAGGAGAAATCAGCTGAAATAGAATTCTCAGTCATTGGTCCAATTTTGTCATTAATAATTGATGCTCCCAATCCTATATTGCTATATTCAATAGGAGCATTAATTGATACTACGTTCGTAATAGGGGCACCATCTAAACCAACCCACTGGTTTCTATGCGTGCCAAAAATGCTCATTACTCCGCGTGAACCTGCATAAGCAGGGTTAATAGATGTGGTATTGTACATGTATTGTGTAAACTGAGATTCTCTTTGCGCCCAAGTGGTATTGTATATAAATAGAATTAGTAGTATTACCCCTAATTTTGTTTTTTTAATCATTTAAATAATTTTAATTGTGCAATTAACGACTTTTAAACAAAAGAATACGGTTAAAAAATACCACAATAAGTCCTTTTTTCACCATCACATTGTGAGGTAAATAAACATGGGGAAGCCAAGTAAACACTAGGAAAAACAGTACTATAGAAGTAAATTTAAAAGGTATATTTTACAAAATTCTCAGAAGGCTTCTTGCCGAATTGTTGAAAATACTTTGAAGAAAAATAACTTAATGAGCAAAAATTCAATTCTTTTGAGATGTTCATTAATGATTCGAAATTCCCACTTTTAACAAGCTCATTTGCCAAAATCATTTTCTCTCTTATAAAGAAATTATTGGGTGTAGTAGCATACATTTTTTTGAATGATGTTGTATATTTTGAAACAGACATATTTGCCATCTTTGCCAAAAAAAGGATTCCAGGGAAATTTCCAGATAAATTATCTAATAAATATTCTTTGGTGATATTCAAGAACTCCACTTCTTTTACGGGCATATAATGAAGGCTTGAATCTTGATTAGAGTAGCGATCGATAAATATTCCTAACAATCTAAGTGCGATTCCTCTTAAATAGATATCAAATGCTGGCTCTTGAAAAGATTTGTTTTTAACAGTGTGCAAAATAAGCATGCTCTCACTATCAATAGTGTCATAAAAAAAAATGCCGTCTTTACTCTTTTTTGCTTTTCGTTTATCAAACTCACTTTTCGCATCGTTAATAACCGAAAAATTTAATAAATCTTTGGCAACCACTATTCGCATTGCAAAAATACGTTCTCCTACTAGCGGCTGAAGGATTTTGTCTTCAGCATTATCAAATACGCCAATTCCAAAATCAGCCTTATATCCAATTTCATTATTTGTCTCTTGAATATCAACCAAATTCATGGCATCATTAAAATTATAATGAATTATATACAAATCGTCTTCTGATTTATGTCTTCTAATTTTAATTGGCCTATTAAATTTTAAATCCCAAATTACAACTGACAACCCAGGAACAACTTCCGTATAATAGAAACTTCCATCTGCAATACTTTTAGGCATGAGTAGCAATTTGTCATCAATTAACTCCGCTCCAAACCGTTCAACTAGCTGTTTAGTAAATTGTTTTTGCCAATCAGCTGTTAAAGTATAGGTGTGATTAAGTTCTATCATCTACAATTGTTTAATAAAATTCTTTGGAGACATCCCAAATGAATCTTTAAATTTTGTAATGAAATACGAGCTACTAGCAAAATTTAATTCTTCTGAAACCTGATTGATTGTTAATCTCTTTTCTTCCAAAAGTCTCTTGGATTCTAGTAATTTGTTATTCATAAAAAAATGATTTGGAGTCATTCCAGTAATTTTTTTGAAGAGTTTTTTATATTTTGACACTGACATACCTACTTCTTGTGCCAAAAAGGGAATGCTAGGAAAAGCATTTTTTATGTTTGCTGTTAGATAAATTTTGGATCTTATAATATTAGCTAAGTCATTTTCATCAACAGTATCAATCACCATTTCATCAAGGACCATTTGTTCTATAAACTCTGCTATAAGATTTAGTACCGTTCCTCTTAAATGAAATTCAAACGATACTTCTCGTAGGTCTTTAGCTCTCAGATTCATCAGAAGATTATAGCTTTTATTGCTCATCCTTGTGAATCTAATTATCTTATTGATTTCGGAGTTCAGTAGATTGTCGATATGATTTTTAAATGGAGCGTTGTTTTGAAAGTATCCTTTAATAGCTTCTTTCTTTATAAATATGCAAAGGGCAAATGTTTTACTTCCGGGTTTTACAATATAGTCTGAACGCAACGCGCTATCAATAATAGCCATATTGTAGCTCCATCTTCCGATGCGATTTACAACATCATCTGTTAATAAGGCGGCTCTCCCCTCTGTAAGGTCATAATAGATTCCTATAAAATCATCTGTCTTGTTATCTTGGCTTAAATGAATTTCTGAATTATATTCAACATCTAAATATTGCACTGAAATATTAGGATCGCAATTTAAAACATACCTATTTCCTGTGTGAATATAATCTGGAACTAAAATAAAATTACCATCAACTTTTCCTTCTAATTCTTTTGCGAGCGGCTCAATCCAATCGAGCTCTACTCCATAATGATGTGTAATTTTTTTCATCGTATTCTGTTTAAATCTTTTCACAAAACAAAGCTCGTTTTGCATTACTATAATCTCAAAAAAAGTTGATTATTAATGGTGTAGTCCAATTTAATAGTATTCATGGAATAGCTATCATTAAAAATCATAGGGGGAGATTTTTAAACCGAGTTGCTTTATTTATTATTCTTAAAACACTAGAAGCTTAAAGGAAATTATGCCCTTACAACACATTTAAAATATGTTTAAAGTCATACTTATTTTAAAGTAAATATAAAAAAAAATATAGAAAAACTACATAACATGAACTTTAAAACAGCCTGTAAAACCAATAGTTTATTTTTTAACACTACTAATAGTACAATATTTAAATCTGATAATTAAGAACATAAAAGTATCGATTATTGTGTTTAACAATTTCTCTTTAAAAATAGAATAAATCGCTAAAGAATATACCCTATCCTATTAGAAATAATAATTCCTTTTCAATGTTGTCTTCCTATTATATTGCATCAAAAAAGGGTAGCCTATTATCTAGACTACCCTTTTATTATTCCATTATAAAATGCTATTATTCACCACTATTCATGAATGTCATTAAAAGTGTGTAAGCATTTTTTGTAACGATTTTTGATGATGAATTGATTAGAGCCGACTTAATTTGACGGTAACCATCATTAGTTGTTCCCGGAGCTACAGCAATCATCTTATAATTATTATTTCCTGTATCCGAAAAGACAAAAAACTCTCCCTGCCATCTCACCACTGCATCTTCTGGTACCGTGAGTGCTTTTTCATTTTCAAATTCAGCTTCGGCATTAATAAATAGTCCCGGTAGTAATGAACTATCGTATTGGTTCATTTTGCAAACTACCTCAGCCGCTCTGTCTCCATTAAGGCTTTGGTTTATATAGGCGATTTTTGCAGTATACTTTTTTGATGGATTACTATTCGTAAAAGCTGTTACTGCTTGTCCTACCGAAAGTAAGTGTACATCTTTCTCAAAAGCATTCATAACAAGTACAATATCGCTTGTTTCCATTAATTCAAAAAGCATATCTGTTGGCGAAATATATTTACCTACGTTTACATTTACCTTAGAAACCAAACCATTAATTGGTGAAGTTATAGCTACTGTTTTGCTAATGTTTGAGGCTGTAAGCGTTTTTACATTAATCCCCAACAACGTTAGTTTCTGCGCCAATGATGCCATGTTGATGCGCTGCGTTTGCATTTCTGTTGCTGTTTGTTCAAACAACTTATCACTGCTTGCCTTCTTAGCATTAAGCTCTTTTTGTCTGTTGTATTCGCTTTGAGATAATTGAAACTTTTCTTTAGCAGTAAGATAATCTTGCTGAAGCTGTATGTACTGCATATCTTCTACTACTGCTAGCAACTGCCCTTTTCTAACGTGCATTCCAGCCATTAAATCCGTTTTCTTAATATATCCTCCTAATGGAATACTTATACTCACAACACTTTTTGGTGGTACAGTAACCGTTCCTTGAAGTTTCAAGATTCCTTTTACATTTTTCTCTTGTGGATTGCCTACTACTAATCCTGCATTCTTTGCCTGTTCTTTCGTTAATTGAATGCTGCTTTCTTGCTTATTTGCTTCAGTAGTATTTTGTTGTTCTTTTTTATCGCTTTTACAGGATACTATTAATAACATCCCTAAAATTGCAGTTATATATGTTCTCATTATGCTATAGATTATTAAGGGTTTGAAGGTTAATTATTGCTTTATTATAATTATTAACCATATCGAGATATTCATTTTTTATGGTTATTGCTTGGTTTACTACCAATACCCATTGGAGGTAATCAATATCTCCATTTTCTAATTGACTGTTGGCTGCATCAATAATAATCGATGCATTTTTAAGCCCATCACGTTCATAATAATGAAGACTCTCTTTGTACTTTTCGGCCTCGCTTAAAGCATTTGTAATCTCCGTTTTAATTTCAATTTTTGTTGCTTCTGCAATTGTTTGATAATTTTCATATTCTATTTTGGCTGCTTTATTACGTGCTGATTGACTCGAGTAAAACAACGGAATAGACACTCCTAGATTAACATAGCTAAACCTATTATTACTATCATAATAAACATCCTGTCCTGCATTATTCGTTTGTGTACCAATAATACTTAAATTATTATACCCCAATGTAATATCGGGTAACATCTTTGCTTGTTCGGTTTTCCACTTCCACTTTGCAGCCTCCGCAATATGATTCGAAAGCTTAATCTGTGGTAATTCTGCAATACTCGATTTATCATTTAACGCAATCGCAAAATCATTCTTAACGTTTTCTGATACTGGAATATGAGTTATACTATCCTGAAGCACTGCATTAAATGATCGAATGGTTATATCGATATCTCTGTTTACCATTGCCAGCTGATTGGTATAGAATTGTCTGGCAGATTGTGAGGCACTTTTTTCAAGCACATTTGTTTCTCCAACTCTATAGCGCAAATCCGACTTTTGCTCCATTAATCTATAAATAGAATCTGCATATATCAATAATTCTTTTTTGCTGTTTAGCCAGATATAAGAATAAAAAAGATTTCGAACATTTGATTTAATTTGCTGTGTCGTTAACAGCGATTCTGCCTTAGCAACATTGTAGTTCTCTGTTAGATTTTTCTTCTGATTGCTATACACCGTAGGAAAAGCAAAAGTTTGACTAACACCAAAACGAGTGTCGTTCAGTCGGCTATTAAACTGACCATAATCTGCATCTAGTGCAATTTTAGGAATATCATAAGCCGATTTTTGCAGTTGCTCTTTTGATTTTTCATTCAACTGAGCCGATTTTACTCTTTTATTATTCTGAATAGCTATAGACAGAGATTGATCTAGTGAGGTAGGCAACTGCTGTGCCTGAACAGTGGTTGTAATAAATAAACCAACAAGCAGTAATGCCAATTTATCAATTTTATTTTTTTTCATTTTTTTCTTAAATACTTTGGTATGATACGTCATTAAATAAATAGACGGAAGTACAAACAACGTAAGCAATGTTGCGGTTATAAGCCCTCCAATTACTACTGTTGCCAGCGGACGTTGTACCTCTGCTCCTGCGCCATTACTTAAAGCCATTGGTAGGAAACCTAACGAAGCTACAGCAGCAGTCATCAATACGGGACGCAATCTGTTTTTTGTTCCTGTAATGATAATTTGTACAGCATCGGTGATTTCGCCTAGCTTCTGTATTCGATTGAACTCAGAGATTAAAACAATTCCGTTTAGAACCGCTACTCCAAAAAGGGCAATGAACCCAACTCCTGCCGAGATACTAAATGGCATATCACGCAAGGCTAGTCCGAATACTCCTCCGATAGCCGATAAAGGAATTGCTGTAAAAATGATAATCCCTTCTTTTAAAGATCTAAATGCGAAGTACAACAAGGCTAAAATCATTAATAATGCTGCTGGAACGGCAACACCAAGACGTGATTTTGCTTCTTGCAAGTTTTCGAATGTTCCTCCATAGGTGATATAATACCCCGGATCAAATTTTATTTGGGTATCTACCTTTTTCTGCAATTCTTCAACTATAGATTCCACATCTCGACCTCTAACATTGAAACCTACAATTATCCTTCTTTTCGCATCTTCACGTTGTATCTGGTTGGGACCTTCTATTTCTTTTACCGATGCTACTTGATACAATGGAATTTGCGTTCCTGTTGGGGTTGCGATTAATAAGTTTCGCACATCCGAAATGTCTTTTCGACCGCTATCCTCTACTCTAACGACCATATCAAAACGTTTCTCACCTTCATAAATGCTTCCTGCTACCGCTCCAGCAAATGCCGCGTTTACAGTTTTGTTTATATCGGAAACATAGATGCCGTATTTAGCCATTTCTGCCCAGTCGTAGTCAATAACTATTTGTGGCATTCCTGTAACTTTCTCTACATAAAGATCTGTAGCTCCATCTACTGTTTTGGCAATTGCTCCTAATTTCTCAGCATATTCAGCAAGCTTTTCAAGATCTTCACCATATATTTTACATACAACATCTTGTTTTGCACCAGTCATTAATTCGTTAAAACGCATTTGAACCGGAAACTGAAAACCTGTAGTAACTCCGGGAGCAACTTGCTTGACTGTTTTGGTCATTTTATCTGCCAACTCTGGAAATGAAGAAGCACTAGTCCATTCTGATTTATCTTTTAAAACAATAATCATATCCCCTCCTTCTATAGGCATTGGATCAGTAGGAATCTCAGCACTTCCAATTCTTGAAACTACCTTTTCTACTTCTGGATAACTGCTTTTAAGCGCTGCTGATATTTTTTGGATTGTTTCTGTAGTTGTTGATAGGTTTGTACCTAACAACAATCGGGTTTCTACAGCAAAATCTCCTTCTTCTAATTGCGGAATGAACTCTCCTCCCATTCTTGAAAACACAAGCATTGCAATTCCGAATAAAACAAATGCCGAAATCACTATCCCTTTTCTTATGCGTAAAGCCTTATTCAGCCACTTTTCATAATAAAACTCTAGCCTTGCCATAATACGGTCTGAAAGATTTGGCTTGTGGTTCATTTTCTTACTTATAAACAACGAACTAACCATTGGCACATAAGTAAGTGAGAGTATAAAAGCACCCAAAATAGCAAAGGCTACGGTTTGTGCCATTGGCTTAAACATTTTACCTTCTATTCCTTCCAATGACAGTATAGGAAGGTATACGATAAGGATAATTATTTGTCCAAATACAGCAGCATTCATCATGCGCCCTGCTGATCCTGTAACTTCCTTGTCCATATCTTCTTGCGAGATATTATCTATGCCTTTATACTTTTTAGTACTGTGCAAATGATGCAATATGGCTTCGACTATAATTACAGCTCCATCTACTATCAAACCAAAATCAAGTGCACCAAGGCTCATTAGATTACCACTTACTCCAAAGGTGTTCATCATGATAATTGCAAACAGCATCGCCAAAGGAATAACTGATGCTACTATAAACCCTGCTCTTAAATTTCCTAAAAATAATACCAGTACCAAAACAACTATCAAAGCTCCTTCGATAAGGTTTTTTTGAACTGTACCAATAGCATTATCAACCATTTTAGTACGGTCTAAAAAAGGTTCTATTTTTAAACCCTCTGGCAAAATTTTCTCTATTTCGGCAACACGTTTCTTTACATTTACAATAACATTATTGGCATTTTCCCCCTTAAGCATCATCACAATTCCACCTACAGACTCTCCAAGATCATCTGTGGTTAAAGCACCATATCGTATCGCCGAAGACATTTTTACATCGGCAATATCTTTTATAAGAATTGGGGTTCCTGCTTGGGTATTTTTTACAATAATATTCTGAATATCACTTATATTCTTAGTAAGACCTACGCTTCGAATATAAAGCACTGTGGGACCTTTCTCAATATAAGCCCCACCTGTATTTTCGTTATTACTACTCAATGCTGTAAACACTTCTTTTATAGTAAGGCTTTGAGCCTTTAATCGTGCTGGATTTACTGCAATTTCATATTGTTTTAATTTCCCACCAAAAGTAGCTACATCGGCAATTCCGGGAGTTCCTAATAACTGCCTTCTAATAGTCCAATCTTGAATGGTTCTTAAATCTTCGAGAGAATATTTGGCTTCATAACCCGGTTGTGGTTTTACAACATACTGATATATTTCGCCCAATCCAGTTGTAGCTGGTGCCATTTCGGGTGTGCTGGCATTTTCATCTATCTCGACTTTTTGCAAACGCTCAGCAACTTGCTGACGTGCCCAATACACATCGGTATTGTCATCAAAAACGATAGTAACTAACGAAAGTCCGAAGCGAGAAATACTACGGCTTTCTTTCAGCTGCGGAATATTACTTATTGCCTGCTCTATCGGAAAAGTTATAAGACGCTCTACGTCTTCTGCCCCCAAGGATGGAGCGGTTGTAATAATTTGTACTTGATTGTTTGTGATGTCTGGAACGGCATCAATAGGTAAACGACTCACTTCATACACACCATAGATAATCCATAGCAATGTAAAGACGCCAATTACCAGTTTATTCTTAACTGAAAATTGTATTATCTTATTAAGCATAATTTGATTTAATTTTAGAAATAATAATGCTATGGCTAAAACATAGAACATGTCTTAACCACAATAAAAAATTTGAAAATCAAATTATACTATAGGAGGCCTGAATAAAGAGAAT
Source organism: Flavobacterium pisciphilum (assembly GCF_020905345.1). Taxonomy (NCBI): domain Bacteria; kingdom Pseudomonadati; phylum Bacteroidota; class Flavobacteriia; order Flavobacteriales; family Flavobacteriaceae; genus Flavobacterium; species Flavobacterium pisciphilum. The sequence continues at coordinate 5,375,998 of NZ_JAJJMO010000001.1, read as the reverse complement.
AAAGCGGGGTTAGAATACAAATTGCATGTATATGGAATGCTATTAGTCTGTGTTAGACTACTAACAAAAGGGATGTAACAGGCATGTTTATCTGTAGGAATAAATACAAGGTGTAATGAATAACCACTTATATTTTTAAAAGGAAGTTGCATATCACGGTCACCATCATCATCATCTAGATCGTCACCCCAATAATGCATTTCTAAAAAATCAATAAAACTTACTTTACTTATTTCTGTATGCTCTTTAAAATGCTGAAATAAGACAGGCAATTTATAAAACTGCTGAAAAACACCAATATTAGAGGCTATTAAAAAAATGAATATGTAAGTAATAATCTTTTTCACATCACAAATTTAGCTTTTATACCTAAATGATTCTTAGCAATAGTCATAGATGAGCAATTTTTATCATTCCACAAAGACAAACAAAACAAAATTACTTTTTCAATACATAAATTCATAAAAACATACATTATTACAACTCATAAAAACATTTTAACACAATTATCTCAACCATAAATATTTTAAAGTCTTACATCCAAAATGAATTTGGTGGTAATGCAATTTTCGCTTTCTCTCTTAAAATTGTTTCTACCTATATTTTCTTTACATTTGCCGAAATCTGGTGCGCCATAAAAAGCACTTAATAGGGAATTCGGTGAGAATCCGAAACAGACCCGCTGCTGTAAGCTCCACAACAAAGTTTTTGAAAAGTATATCCACTGTTTTTAATGGGAAGGATTTCAAAAATGGAACAAGTCAGAAGACCTGCCAGATACTATAATGTTTGACGCTTTCGTGGAATAAAGCTAAGGACAATACTGATTTTGTGCGCTTTAATGCGAACAGTATCATTGTTCTCTTATTTCCATTGGCGTTGTAATTATTTGCTTTTACACAAATAAATCACAATTAAATATGGAAAAAAATCCTTCTAAAATTTTAAAAACTGCCTTACTATCAATTCTCTTGCTCGGCTTTATTGCTTGTGAATCTGATAAAGAAGAAAGTCTGGAAAATGAAAATCCTTCTGAAGTACTCGTAGGATCATACACTATCAACCGTTTCAACGTTCTGAATATTGATCCAAAACTATCTAGTAATTCTCAGCTTACATGGAGTATTAAGGATTCTATAATCTCACAAAGCGCACAGCTCGATTTTATTAGTCCGTATTTAAAAAACTATCCGTTAACTTTAAAGGTAGTAACCAATGGAGTTGTAAAAACATACACCTCAACTATCAATGTAACCAAAGAATCAAAAAGTTACAGCAAATACATCGCTAATGTATTTGACTTCCGCCCTGCTGTGGGTCAATTCACTAATGAAATTCCGATTTATTCACCTGGAAATACAGCAACCAATCTTATCACTGCAGCAAAAAATGCACTTGTTGGGTCAAAAGCAACCATGATTTCTCTAGGTGGTTTTGGAGGTTACGTCGTATTTGGTTTTGATCATACCATTCCGAATATGAATGGAAGAGATTTTAAGATTTTAGGGAATGCTTTTTGGGGAAACGCAGCCAATGAGTCGCGCTCTGGATCTTGTGAACCGGGGATTATTCTAGTAGCTTATGACAAAAATAAAAACGGAAAACCTGATGAAGACGAATGGTACGAAATCGCAGGAAGTGAATATTTTAAAAATACTACAATCAAGAATTACACGATTACTTATTTTAAACCTGATGCCAACAAAGCGCCTGTTGCAGGAAATGAATTTTGGCAAACTGATATAGAATATATTAAATGGCAAGACAACCTTGGAAATTCAGGTTATAAAACACAAAGCACGTTTCATAGTCAAAGTTATTATCCGCTTTGGATTGCTGAGGCTTCATACAACTTAACAGGAACAAAAATCGAAAACAATTTTTACGATCAGAGCGGAACTGGAAACTATTGGGTAGGTAAATCGTTTGATTTTGGATATGCTGATAATGCTCCAAATAATGATGAAGGATCTAATATTGATATTTCATGGGCAGTAGACAAAGACGGAAAATATGTAAAACTTCCCGGAATCGATTTTGTTAAAGTATATACAGGAATCAATCAGGAAGCTGGCTGGTTAGGAGAAGTCTCTACAGAAGTTTCTGGTGCCTATGACTTGTATCTAAATTAAAACTAACCGATAAAATTTCAACTTAAATACATGAAACAAATTTACTTTTTAAGAATACTGTTGCTTTTTACATTTCTTACCAATGCACAAATAAAAGTGCAGGGCGTAATTAGATATGATCTAAAGCAAAATCCAACCGCCAAAACTGTAAACAATAAAAGTGTAGCCACTACTACAGATTTTGACGCTATTAAGTATTGGGTGGGCACAGGAGCCAATAAAGCGGCGTTGGTTATACAATGGAATGATGGTAAAAACTCGGATGCTTTGGTATGGGGTTACCGATGGGATGGTACTGCAACTGGTGTAGATATGGTAAAAGCAATTGCAAAAGCAGATCATCGTTTTTATGCACTACAATATTATTCTGGACCAGATCTTGGAACTGCTATTGGAGGATTGGGTTTTGACCTAAACGGCACAAATACAATCGGACTTTACAAAGACGGAAACGTAATCTACCCACACTATCCTGAAAATGGTATTGTAAATACATCAGGGTATGATTTTGACAGTTACACAGCTATAGATGCTGCAGATCACTGGCAATCAGGATGGGCTAGCAATGGATATTGGTCTTATTGGGTAAAAAACCCTGCAGATACAGATTTTGATTATTCTTCTTTGGGAGCTACCAGTCGTGTTTTAGAAAATGGTTCTTGGGATGCTTGGACTTATAATCCTTCTTTTGAACAATTTCCTATTGCATCAACACTTACTCCAGTAACTCCTTATGTTAGCGCAACTGATTTTACCAAAGGATACTTTATGGTAAATGAAGATTGGTTTGGTCATACCAATGGATCTGTAAATTTTATCAATGCTAATGGAGATATCAACTATCGTGTGTATAGCACTGCCAATAATAACGAAACTTTTGGAATAACTACACAGCACGGAACGATATATGGTGATAAATTTTATTTTGTTTCGAAACAAGCTGGAGATAGTGGAATATTGGTTGTTGCCAATGCTAAAACAATGCAAAAAATTGCAACATTTAATACTATCGGTGGAGACGGACGCTCTTTTTTAGGAGTGAATGAAAACAAAGGATATATAGGAGCTTCAAACGGAATTTATCTATTTGATATTGCTAACATGCAGGTAGGAAATGGTATTTCGGGAACAACAGGCGCTGGACAAATAGGAAGCATGATTCGTACCTCACAATATGTATTTGCCACTACACAAAATAAAGGAATTTTGATAATTGATCCAACCACAAATACTGTAATTAAGACTATTACAGGTGGATTTCAGTCGGTTGTTCAAGCTAAAGACGGAAGCGTTTGGGCTATTCAAAATCAAAAATTAATCAATATTGATGCAACAACTTTTGCAACTACAGAATATGCCATTCCAACTACTAAATATTTTACTTCTTGGGGAGCATGGAATGCAGGAAGTTTTACCTATAGCAACCAACAAAATGCTTTATACTGGATTAACTCTATTAGTTCTTTTACTTCAGGCTCACAGATTGTACGATTTGATGTTGCCTCTAAAACATTTAATGAAAATTTTGGGGCAATTCCGGGGCAAACAACTCCTTACAGACAGATTCCTTATGGTTCGGCATTGCGTATCGATCCGATTTCGGATGAATTAATTTTAAATACTACAGAAAGTGGTTTCTCGTCACATTTTCAGAAAAACTGGATTCATACTTATGCTAGCACTGGAACTTTGACAAATACAAAAATCTTAAATGACTATTACTGGTTTCCATCAGTAACCGTATTCCCAGACAATAGCGCTCCAGTTGTGAGTACTACGCTACCCTCTCAAGTGTCAATAAAAAGTGCAACAATAATAGATTTGAAAACTGTTGTTTCTGATACTGATAACTTGTCTGCTGCTATTGTAAAATCGATTAAATCAAATAATAATCCAGCACTAATATCTGCTGTTATTAATACTAAAGACGAGTTGGTTTTAACACCTCAACACTTAGAAGGAGAAGCAACTGTTGTAATTAGCTTTAATTCTAATGGAAAAGTAGTAGAAAAATCAATTGCGGTCACTGTCACAAATACTTTAGGAACTGATACGTTTGAGAGAATAGAATTTACGATCTATCCTAATCCTGTTTCTGATGTTCTAACCATCAAAACTCAAGATGAAGTATTAAATGTGATTATTTATGATATTTCAGGAAAACTAATCAATACTAGAATTAATAATAACCAAATTGATGTGAGTGCCTTAACAAAAGGATTTTATATCATCAATGTGGTTACTGATAGAGCCAGTTACCAGCAGAAATTCATTAAGAAATAAATACTAACCTCTAAACCCCAAAAAAGCCCTTTACTAGTTAAAGGGCTTTTTGGTATATAAATAAAAAAAGACTTATTATTTTTGCTTCTCAATAGATTTAGCTCTTTCTACCGCTTCAGAAACAATATTGATAATTACTCCCGAAATAATAAAACATACTCCAAGAATCAAGCTTAATGTTAGGTTTTCATGAAACAAAATCACACTCACTCCTACTGCTACCACAGGCTCTAATGCACCCATAATCGATGTAGGTGTTGACCCTATAGTTTTTATAGCATATACCAAAGTAGACATAGAAAGTACTGTGGTTACAAGCGAAAATACAGTAATATCCAGAAGGAACTTTACATCTGGAAGGACCAATGGTTCATTTAATAAAATTACTTTGCTCAAATAATAAAGAGACGAGAACAAGAGGGAATAGAATGCAATTTTTATACTAGAACCTCTTATTTTAGCTTTATTGACCACAATAATATATAAAGCATAGAATAAAGCACATATTAATGTAACTGCAAGACCTAAAAAATTAATACTGAAAACCGAATCTTTTGTACTCAATACAAAAACACCACATATTGTTATAAACAAAGAAACAATGGTCAATTTATTAATCCGTTCTTTAAAGAAAAACACCATGGTTAAAGCTACAATTACAGGATAAACAAAAAGTATAGTCGAAGCAATTCCAGGAGAAAGATAGTCATATCCGAGGAAAAGAAATTCGGCAGAAAGTGCATAAAAAACACCTAGTAATAATAAGATAAAGAACTCTTTTCTATCAACTTTTATGGTTTCTTTTTTATACATCAAATAAGCTAATAAAAACAATGCCGAGATGAAAAACCTATAAAAAAGCGCGGTATCCATCGGAAAATTAATCGCTTTGATTGGTAAAATAAACAATGGAATTAATCCATAGGAAACTGCCGAGATAATGGCGAATAAATATCCTTTAATTTTCATGTATTCTATTCTATAACTTATTAATTGGAATGTTTTTTTATCTACATTTTTTATTGACTCACATTGCCATTTGCTAGGCAAAACTACCAAAAATAGCTCACATTCTGAGCTATTATAAATTTCACTTTAGTACTTGCCTCTACACTGCCTTAAACTTGCAGCCTTTCGTTAATAGAACAAGAGAATTTAAGCCCTAAGCAGATTGCTTTCGTATTAATTTTCAAATAAACAGATTTTATTTTCATCTGCCCTCCCCTTTGTTTACACAATAGTGACTTTTTTACCGCTATGAGGCAATATTATGCGTTATTGCCCATGTAGACTATATTTCAAATCTTTACAAAATAATCAAATAGAAAAGCCATGAATAGTTTAGCAAAACAAATCGAAAGCCTTAATAATGAATTGTCACAACAGATTCCACAGGAAGTATCAGAGGTATTCGAAAAATCAATCAACGATTTAAAAACACAAAATATCGAAAATAAAAGTATCCAAATTGGCGATATACTAACACCATTTTCACTACCAAATACCAAAAACCAACTGATTCACTCCAAAGACGTGCTGAAAAAGGGCAAAATGATTCTTGCTTTTTATCGTGGTAGCTGGTGTCCGTATTGCAATTTAGAGCTTCGAGCATTACAAAACAATATAGCAAAAATCACAGATAACAACGTTAGTCTTCTGGCTGTTTCGCCACAAAGTCCAGATCACAGTATGGCACTTACAGAAAAACATCAACTGACTTTTGAAGTCTTAACAGATGAGAATAATAAGCTAGCCAAACAACTCGGAATTAGTTTTAAACTACAAGAATTTGCCATCCCTACTTATCAGGCAATAGGAATTAATCTAGAAGATTTTAATCAGGATGATGAAAACACACTGCCAGTTCCAGCAGTTTTTGTAGTAGATACTGATGGTGTTGTAATTTATAAATTTGTAGATACCGATTATAGAAACAGACTTAATATTGATGAGTTAATACAATCATTATAATTAATAAAGTCATCTTTAAATCAAAAAAACTAAGCCCAATTCACATGAATTGGGCTTAGTGTTGATATCCTAATCAATTATAAAACCTAAATTATCTTCTAAATACAATCTGATATCTCTCTCGCCTACTCTAATATTGTTTTCACTCCCCTTTACTTCATTATTTTGGATCCTTTTCTGAATTAAATTCTGTTAATATTGGCACTTCTATCTATCATTAACACCAGTATTGTAAAATAAGACTACAAAATAATACAAGTGAATTGCATTTTAAAAAAAGCTAAACCACTATAAATAAGTCCATTTACTATTCATCGCTTTTAAATAATATTTTTTTAAAGAAAATTTAATAAACATTGAGTAGGCAATTATTATATTTGGCCGCTTATCACTTATAAGCTTATTCATTTTAGATACCCAAAAAAAGATTTTCTCTCTGATTTACCTATGAAACCTATTAAGTTTATCTATGCCATTCTATTATCATTGCTTACATTTCACGGCAGTGTAGAATATTATAAATATCCTTCTGAACTAAGTAATTGTCAAATACAAGACATGTTCTTAGCTTCAGATATACCTCAGGTTGACTCTTCTTCTCTGTATATGACAGACACAGAGATGCATTTTATCCTCAAAAAGAAGGTAAAAGCTCGTACTGCTAATTCAGAAACTACTATCTTAAAAAAACCTTACTACACTAAGTTATTTGATTTTAAGGTTTTAAAAGAAAGTATTATATATAGTATTGTTGCTATATATGAAGATCAACGACATGCCCACCTACACTTATATCAACTTTTCTAGATTCTAAGAACATCTTATTTTTATATAGTTTCCTTTTGTAATAATGCTTTTTAGTATTGTTTATAAGGGCTTATAATCTATAAGCATAGTTCTTAAAAAACGGTATTCCCACACTTGGGAATATACGACACATTTCTATTTTCAATATTTATCCTTTTATAACTCCCTGTAGATCACTATTTGGGAGGCGATATATTTATATAATACTTTAAAAATTAATCATGATTATTAGTAAAAAACATATTCTATTATACGGTTTATCATTCTTATTTCTAACCGCTTGCTCAGATAAAACAAAAAAAGATACTGCCAATATAAAAACGCTGCCAGTCTATAAAATAACATTAAAAGACACAGTGGTTTCAAACCGATTTGTTGCCGATGTACACGCTAAAAACAATGTAGAAATCCATGTTCGTATACCAGGAATATTAGATAAAGTCTTTGTTAGTGAAGGGCAAAAGGTAAACAAAGGACAAGTTCTTTTTAAAATCAGTGATGCAGAACTTCAAATACAGCTTATCAAAGCAGATGCAGTTTATAAAAGTACGCTGGCAGACCTTCGAATTGCAAGTGTAGAACTAGATCAAGCACAAACTCTTTATACAAAAAAGGTAATTGCAAGTCAAGAATTAGAATTATCTAAAGCAAAACACGATGCTGCAACGGCTAAAGTGGCACATGCTGCAGCAGAAAAAAAATCCATCAATCAGCAAATTAGTTTTACTACAATACGCGCGCCTTTTGATGGTACAATAGATCGTATTCCGTTTAAGGAAGGCAGTCTTGTAGAAAATGGTTCATTGCTTACAACATTATCTCAGTTAGACGATGTATACGCTTATTTCTCAATTCCTGAGAATATTTATTTTCAAATGATGGCCGACAACAGCCTTAATACCAAGGGAGATATAAAACTGGTACTTCCAAACGGAGTAGTATATAATCGAAAAGGAGAATTAAAAACTGCCGATGGAGAAATTGACAGACAAACAGGATCTATTCAGTACAAAGCTAAATTTCATAATCCAGAAGGCTTCATAAAACATGGAACATCAGGAAAATTAATCATTTCTGAACCAAGAACCAATGTGGTATTAATACCTCATAAAGCTGTTTTCTCTATCCAAGACAAACAATTTGTATTTGTAGTTAACAAGGAAGGCATAGTAAAAATGACCAACATCACCATTGCAAATACGCTTGATGATGCATACATTTTAAACAAAGGCTTGAAGAAAAATGATCTTATCGTACAAGAAGGTACGCAATCGCTTAGAGATGGAGACAAGATTAATATCAAACCAATGCAAAGCGCAAGCTTGTAATCAATTCCTTAATTACAATTAAAAAGACATAAGATGATAGAGATGTTTATCAAAAGAAAAATATTATCATTAATCATTTCGGTTATGATAGTTCTCCTCGGAATATTAGCTTTATTCCAACTGCCCATAACACAATTCCCAGATATTGTACCTCCATCGGTAACAGTAACTGCAAAATATACTGGTGCTAATGCCGAAGTATCTGCCAATGCGGTCGCGCTGCCCTTAGAACGAGCCATCAATGGTGTGCCCGGAATGACGTATATGTCAACCGTTACATCAAATGACGGTCTAACCCTTATCCAAGTTTTCTTTGAGGTAGGAACCGATCCCGATTTGGCTGCGGTCAACGTACAAAACAGGGTTACTACCATACTAGATGAACTTCCTGAAGAGGTTATTCGAGCTGGGGTAACTACAGAAAAAGAGGTTAACAGTATGTTGATGTACCTCAACGTTACTAGTACTGATAAAATTCAGGACGAACAGTTTATCTTCAACTTTACCGATATTAATATTCTTCAAGAACTTAAACGTATTGACGGTGTAGGACGTGCAGAAATAATGGGTCAGAAAGAATATTCTATGAGGGTATGGCTTGATCCTCAAAAAATGCTTTCTTATAATATTTCGGCAAATGAAGTTATAGGTTCATTACAAAAGCAAAATATTTCTGCTGCACCGGGTAAGGTTGGTGAAGGATCTGGACAATTGGACAGCCATGTACAATATGTTATAAAATACGGAGGTAAATTCTTTGAACCTAAACAGTATGAAGAAATCCCAATTAGAGCAAACTCAGATGGTACCATCTTAAAATTAAAAGATATCTCAAAAATAGAATTGGGATCAATGAGTTATGGAATGGTTTCTAAAACTGACGGAAAACCTTCGGCTTCTATCATGTTGAAACAACGTCCGGGATCTAATGCCTCTGAAGTAATTGCCAGCGTAAAAGAAAAAATGGCTGAGCTAAAAGGAACCTCATTCCCTCCTGGAATGAATTATAATATTGCGTATGATGTATCTCGTTTTCTTGATGCCTCAATCGATGAAGTTCTGGTAACACTTATAGAAGCTTTCCTTCTTGTTGCCTTTGTTGTTTTTATATTTCTACAAGACTGGCGTTCTACGCTTATTCCAGTACTAGCAGTACCTGTAGCATTGATTGGTTCATTTACTTTTATGTCAATGATGGGATTCTCTATCAATCTTCTTACCCTTTTTGCTTTAGTATTATCAATAGGTATTGTCGTCGATAACGCCATTGTGGTAGTTGAAGCCGTACACGTAAAAATTACTGAAGAACACATGGATCCGTTGCCCGCAACTATAAGTGCCATGAAAGAAATCACAGGCGCCGTTATTGCTATTACCATAGTAATGGCAGCCGTATTTATACCAGTAGCTTTCCTTAGTGGTCCCGTGGGAGTTTTCTACAGGCAATTTTCACTAACCATGGCAATTAGTATTGTAATCTCTGGTATCAATGCCCTTACATTAACGCCTGCTTTGTGTGCTATAATGCTAAAACCACACGATCCTAACAAAGAGAAAACATCACTTTTAGATCGCTTCTTTGTACGATTCAATAAATGGTTTGATAGCATCACTTCAAAATACATCAAAGTACTTTCAAAATTTGCAGACCGCAGCTCTATAACCATAGGGATGTTAGTAGTGTTTTGTCTTCTTACTTGGGGTACATCAGTTTTTTTACCTTCAGGATTTATCCCTTCAGAAGATCAAGGAATGGTATATGTGAATGTAACTACACCACAAGGAGCTACTGTAGAACGTACAGAAAAAGTACTTGATGAAGTAACCCGCATTGCAAAAGAAATTGAAGGAGTAGATAACGTTACAACCCTTGCTGGTTATAGTATTGTTACTGAAATCGCTGGAGCTTCTTACGGAATGGGAATGATAAATATGAAAAATTGGAGCGATAGAGATATATCTGTAACCGATTTTATTGCAAAACTGACTGAGAAGACAAAAGGAATCTCGGATGCACAGATTGAAATTTTTGCACCTCCTACCGTTCCTGGATTTGGTAATACTAGTGGTTTTGAATTGCGTTTGCTTGACAAATCAGGAGGATCAATTAACAATACTGATGAAGTTACAAAAAACTTTATCAAAGATCTAAATGCCTTACCAGAAGTACAAAATTCATTTACGAGTTTTGATGCTACTTTCCCTCAATATCTAATACATATTGATTATGATTTGGCTGCAAAAAAAGGAGTCTCTGTTGACAATGCTATGTCAACATTGCAGACTATGCTGGGATCTTTTTATGCTACAAACTTTATTCGCTTTTCGCAGATGTATAAAGTAATGGTGCAAGCAAGTCCTCAATTCAGAAAAAACCCAGAAAGCATACTCGATATGTATCTTAAAAATGATGCTGGCGAGATGGTTCCTTTTTCTACATTCGTAAAATTAGAGCGTGTTTTTGGACCAGAAGTATTAACGCGTTACAATATGTATATGTCCGCCATGATTAATGGTGAGCCAGCAGAAGGCTTTAGCTCAGGAGAAGCCATTGCCGCTGTAGAGAAACTTGCAGCCGAAAAACTCCCTAACAAATTTGAACTGGAATGGTCTGGTATGACTCGTGAGGAGATTTTATCAGGAAACCAAACGATATACATTTTTGCTTTATGCTTGCTGTTTGTTTACTTACTGCTTGCCGCTCAATACGAAAGCTTACTGCTCCCCTTCCCTGTACTTTTATCGCTTCCTGTGGGTGTTTTTGGTTCTTATCTTGCTCTTTTAGCAGTAGGATTAGACAATAACATTTATGCTCAGGTAGCCTTAGTCATGCTTATAGGACTACTGGCCAAAAATGCCATTTTGATAGTCGAGTTTGCCATGGCACAAAACAAGCTGGGACATGGCATCACCGAAGCAGCGATAGAAGGTGCTAGACTTCGTTTTAGACCTATCTTAATGACTTCATTTGCTTTTATATCAGGACTTATACCATTGTGTATTGCTACAGGAGCTGGTGCAATTGGTAACCGTTCTATTGGTACTGCTGCTGCAGGAGGAATGTTAATAGGAACTATTTTCGGGCTTATCATAATACCCGGACTTTATATCCTGTTTGCAAAAATGGAAAAAGCAATGAAAAAATAAACTTAAACAATGAAAAAATCACTTAATAGCGCTCTAAAAAGAGAAAATCGATTATTATATTTCAGGAGTACTAACTCAAATTATATGCTAGTATTAGCATTTGTTTTACTCTTAACAGCGTGTTCTGCCCCTAGGGTGGCAGAACCGCAAAAAGCAAAAACATTACCTGAGAGTTTTGATACTAAACGCAAAAAAACTACTGATAATCAAGATGCTTTTATTCCTTTAAAAACAGCTAGCTACTTTAAAGACCCAGAATTAGAAAAATTATTAGATAAGGCTATTCTTCAAAATCCTGATTATTTAATTCTTCAGGAGAGAATATTAATAGCCAATTCTAATCTAAAAGTAGCAAAACTAGCTCTACTACCCTCATTTGATATTCAGGCAGATATGTCAGGCACACGTTATGGTAAATACACCATGGATGGTGTAGGAAACTTTGATACAAACTTATCTCAGAATATAACAGAGAAACAAAGGATAGCCACAGATCTAACTCCTAACTTATTCCTAGCAGGAAAAGTTTCGTGGGAAGCAGATATATGGGGAAAACTAAGCAATCGAAAAAAAGCGGCTCGCCAAAGGTATTTTGCTTCAAAAGAAGGAATGAGATTGCTACAAACAAGGTTACTTAGTGATATTGCAACACTGTATTACAAACTTGTAGCACTAGACAAGCAAGCGGTTATTTATAAAAAAAATCTAGCAACGCAGCAACGTGCTCTTGATATAATTTCTGCTCAAAGATCTGTCGGGAAAGCAACAGAACTTGCAGTACAGCAGTTTAATGCCCAAAACAACAATATCCTTGCCGAGGCAGAACAATTAAATCTAAGCATTGACCAAACAGAAAAAGCAATACTAAACCTATTGGGTGAATATGGCGGAACTGTTAGCAGAAGTAGTGATTTTTTATCAGGACATCTTGAAGTATTAAATCAAAAAATAAGTGTCGATTCAATAATCCACAACAGACCTGATGTATCAGAAGCCTATTTTGAATTGTTAGCTACCAATGCAGATGCAAAGGCTGCTCGTGCTGCTTTTTTCCCAACTATAAACTTAGGTGCTTATGGAGGTCTTAACTCATTTTCATTCCCAACGTTTTTTGACAGCCAATCTTTTGCTTGGCAATTACTTGGAGGAATTTCAGCGCCGATATTTAACAAAGGACAAATCAAGCAAGACTTTTTTGTTGCCAACAAAAAACAACAGATTAGCTTCCTAACTTATCAAAATACAATAACTGTAGCGTATAATGAGCTAAGTGCATTATTACATAGAACCGAAGCATTTCAGGATGTCTTAACCTATAAATCAAAAGAAATTGAACATCTTGAAATAGCTGTGAATGTTTCAAATGATTTGTATTTAAGTGGCTATGCTAATTACCTCGAAATAATTAGTGCACAAAAAAACAAACTTCAAGCAGAATTAGACTTTGTAGACATACAATTAAAAAATGCTGACTCGCAAGTTTTATTATACAAAGCTTTAGGCGGAGGAATAAATTAAGGTTAGATTACAGGTTATTTTTAAATTTCTATAAAAAACATAAAGTAGCTATATTTAAAAACCCTATTTATACAAAGAGGAAGTCTCAATACTGAGACTTCCTCTTTTTTGCTTTATCAATTTTAAAACTACTAATCAATTAATTTATATCCGTAGCCTCTCACATTTATAATTTGTATATTTAAATCAAGGCTTAATTTTTTTCTCAATTTTGAGATAAAAACATCCATACTCCGCCCATTGAAAAAATCATCATCACCCCATATTTTCTTTAAAACGGTAGAGCGATCTAAGATTTCGTTTTTATTCTCAATCAAAAAGTATAATAATGAAGCTTCCCTGTGTGTTAGTAATATCTTAGTATCTGAATGATGTAATGTTTGTTTAATCAAATTAAAACTATAAGTTCCAATTTTTATATCTTCTTCTGTTTTATTGTTATTGATACGATTTAGTAACGAATGGATACGAATAATTAGTTCTTCCATACTAAAAGGCTTTTTTAAATAATCATTACCTCCAACATTAAAACCATCTACTACATCCTGTGTTTGAGATTTCGCAGTTAGAAAAATAATAGGTATCTTTTTATCTAATTTTCGTATTTCTTTTGCCACGCTAAAACCATCCAATATAGGCATCATTACATCCAAAACTAAAATATCAGGAGCTTGATTATTAAAAGCTTTAAGAACCTCATTTCCATCACGACACAGTAAAACCTCGAAGTTTCTAGTTTCTAAACTTTCTTTGACGATAACGGCTAAAGCAGGCTCATCTTCGGCAAGTATCACTTTAATTTTATTAGACATCATATAAAGTAATTTTAAAAATAGTCGTGTTGCTTAAAACTAATTCTAATGTTCCAGTATGTTTCTCTATGATTTTCTTAGCATAGTATAATCCAATTCCAAATCCTTTTACATTGTGTATATTTCCTTTTGGAATACGATAAAATTTATCGAAAATTTTGTTTTGCTCGCTTTTTTCTATACTAACTCCATTATCCTCAATACTAATTTTAGCTACTCCTTTTTCATATTGAAGACCTACCAAAATAGAATCTCCACCGTATTTCACAGCATTATCTATCAAATTTGAAACAGCATTATCAAAATGAAACAAATCAACATTTAGAGGACATCTTTCCATATTAGATTTAAACGATATAGTTTTATTAGGAGCGATTAATCGATATTTTTCAATGTTATTTCTTAGTAAAGTAATTATATCAACAGATTCTTTATGGATATGTAATTGATCCGTTTCAAGTGTTGCCGTTTCTAAAAGTTTTTCTACCATATTCTCTAGTTTACCCAATTGTTGGCTAGAAATATCCAAATAACGCATTGTTTTCTTGGCATCGTTTATAGCATTAAAATTTCGAATACCTTCAATGGCAGAAGAAATAGTCGTGATTGGTGTTTTGAACTCATGTGTAATATTACTAATCAAATCATTTTTAATTTCATCAGCTTTTTTCTGTCGATTTATTGTTTTCAACAAATAGAGTAAACAACTTATAATAGAAAGTGAAAGTAAAAGTGAAAGGATAATCTCAATCATACTCCTTTGCAAAACAAGCAATGATGAATCATCAAAAGATAATTTTAGTTTTTGTTGAAAAGGTAGATACGATGAGGTAGAAAAGGTTGCTAATGGATACGATTGATTATTATTTTTAGGAAAGGTTTTTAAGATGGCTTTATCCTTAATTAAATCAATTTTATAATTAAGACTTAATTCTTTTCGAGTAAGCTCACTAACGAAATAGGTACTTAGTTTTTTTAAATCAAGTGAGTCTTCCACCATTGAGACTACAATAGTATTGACAAGATTTTTTAAATTAATTTTAAAGTCAGGTTTTTTAATTTTCATGATAGAAATACCACCAGGATGAACCCTATCAGCATTTAATTTCATTACCATATTATTCTTCTTCCCAGAATCATTCTTTTGCAAAAAAATACTTCCTTCTGGATAAACACTAGTAACACAACTATCAATCTTACTTTTAGTATGATTAACATTAGTTCTCTTCTTTATGTTTATGTTACCAGTTGCAGGAATAAGATTAGCCAAAGTAGTCATATCTTTTTTAGCATTTTCAGCATAATACTTTTCTACACTATTGTCAAATGCAATTTGTATTTCATTGGTTAACCGAGTTTTATTCTCATTATAGTTCTTTATGTTCCAATGTAGTTGCAACACTATAGTTGCTAGAATGGTTATACTGATAAAAAGTAAAATATATCGATTAGTCTTTGAATTCATATTTCAAAAGTATAAACAAAAAGCATTGCTTTTTTGGCGTTAACAATCGTTAACATAGATTAACTAAGAATAAAATCTATTGTCATGTAATTTGTAACCTAATATAAAACTATTTATCATGATAAAATTAGCAATTAAAATCAATTTTATAATTGTAATACTAAGCTCTAACTTAATAAAGGCACAAGATTTTTATGGCCAAGCAACCTATCAAACCAAAACAGATCTTGGTAAGATTACTAAAAAGAATCAGGAAATGGATGATGAGAGCATGAAAAAGTTTGAAGAAGCAATGAAGAAAGCTTTAGAAAAAACCTTTACGTTAAACTTTAACCGCTTTGAATCTATATTTTTTGAAGAACAAAAATTGGAAACCCCAAAGTCAGAATCAAAAGGATTTGTCTTTGCAGTGCAAAACTCAGGTGAAACTAAAAATTATAAAAATATTAAAGAAAAAATAGAAATTTCAGAAGAAGATATTTTTGGAAAAGAATTTCTTGTTACCGATTCTTTACAGACATTAAATTGGCAAATGGGAACTGAAACAAAGAAAATTGGAGCGTATACATGTTATAAAGCAACTGCCATTATCCCTGCTTCAAATAAAAAAACAGAAAATAATGAAGATAGAAAAAAAGAAGATAAAAATACAAATTTGCAATTCGGTGTATCAAACGAAGCATCGAAAGACAAACTTATCACTGCTTGGTATACACCAGAAATACCAATAGGACATGGCCCCGCTAGTTATTGGGGATTACCAGGATTAATTTTAGAAGTGAATGACGGTACAACAATAATGTTATGTTCTAAAATTGTTTTGAATCCAAAAGAAAAAAAAGCAATTAAAAAGCCTACAAAAGGCAAACAAATTACGAAAGATGAATATAAAGTGATAATGGAAAAACAACTAGAAAAAATGAAAAATGCTAGAGGCAATGCTAATACGATTGAAATAAGAAGATAACATAGCCTAAAATTTGCTTTACATTTTTAATCAATTATCACCTCAATTATGCAAAAAACACTAATTACACTAGCGCTATTATTTTTATTTTCAATAGGCAAAGCCCAAACCATAAGATTTGAAGGATTTATTATTGATTCTACTGGACACGGACTTGAAATGGCTAACATAATGGTAGTGAATCAAAATACTAAAGTCATGGATTCCTATGGAATAACCAATGATAAGGGCAAATTTCAACTTTCTTTAAAATCAAACTCAAATTATTCAGTTAAAATTAGTTATCTAGGGTACAAAGCAAAAGAAATATCCCTAAAAACTGGTACTGAAGATATAATTCAGAATATTATAATGGAATCAAGTGGTATTGAATTAGACGGCGTCGAGATTGTCCGAGAAATGCCTGTTTCGATTAATGGAGATACTATAACCTACAATACCGATTCTTTTAAAACAGGTACTGAAATAAAATTAGGAGATGTATTAAAAAAACTACCTGGTATTCAAGTAAATGCCGATGGTGAAGTTGAAGTTGAAGGCAAAAAAGTAACAAAACTAACTGTAGAAGGAAAAGATTTTTTTGATGGAGATACAAAATTGGGAGTGCAGAATATCCCAGCAGATGCTGTAGATAAAGTTGAAGTCTTACGAAACTACAATGAAGTAAGCGCTATGAAAGGACTCGAAAATAATGAAAATAATATAGCAATAAATATAAAACTGAAAGAAGGAAAAAAGAATTTTTGGTTTGGAGATTTAACAGCCGGAGCCAGCATAGGCGATGGAGATCGTTATATTGTTAATCCAAAATTGTTTTATTACAGTCCAAAGTACAGTTTGAATTTTATTGGAAATTTTAATAATAATGGAGAGGTTTCTTTCACACCTCAAGACTACCTTAAATTCACGGGAGGATTTAAAAATATGATGAGAAAAGGTGGGACAAATTTTAATATTAATACTAATGATTTAGGAATTTCAATTATAAGAAATAATAGAGCAAAGGAAATAGAAACTCAATTTGGAGCTACAAATTTTTCATATAATATCAATAAAGCATGGAATGTAAGTGGGTTTGGAATTCTATCGTCAACACGAACTGATATAGAAACCCAAACAAAAACTCAGGTATTTAAAAATAATTCCACAGAAGTTGAAACCACAGAGAATCGCAAGAATATTTCACATATAAAAAGTAACCTTGGATTACTGAAACTGAGTTCAAGTTATAATCCAAATGAGAAATTGCAATTAGATTACGATATCTTCTTAAAGAAATCATCACAAGTAGAAGATCTTGATTTAATGTCTGATTTGCAAGGCAGTATTTTCTCTAAAAAGAGACAAAATCCAACCTCTGTGAATCAAAACCTAAACGCATTCTATACGATGGATAAGAAGAATATATTTGCTTTTGCATTACAACATTTATATCAAGAAGAAGACCCGTTTTATAATGCCAACCTAGAAGAGAACCCTTTTTCATCTCTGAATCTGATTAATCAAAATCGTTATAATCTGAATCAAAATCGCTTTGTAAAAACGAATAAAACAGATCTAAAATTGGATTATTATTACATGCTAACATCTAAAAGTAATATCAATATCACTTTAGGAAATACATCCTCTCATCAAAACTTTAATTCATCAATATTTCAAATATTAGACAATGAACAAGTTCATGTATTAGAAGATGAGGATAAAAAAAATAATGTAGATTATAAATTTAATGATGTTTTTTTAGGAGTACATTATAAATTCATCACAGGTAAATTTACATTTAATCCTGGATTTAGTATTCATTCTTACATGATGAACAATGAACAATTAGGAAGTACCTACAAAAACAATTTTACTCGTATACTTCCAGATGCATATGCACAATATCAGATTAAAAAATCGGAATCATTGACGTATAATTATAGTATGACAAATGATTTTACGGATATTAATCAATTAGCACAAGGATATACCTTTACAAGTTACAATAGCCTATTCAGAGGTAATAGATTTTTGGAAAATGCATTGTCACAGAATCATTCATTGTCTTATTTCAAATACAATTTGTTCAATTTTACGAATATTTTTGCCTCTATTAATTACAATAAAAGAATGGATGCTGTAAAAACCAAAGCAGAATTTTCAGGAATTAACCAATCGTCAACACCATATAACTCGAACTTTGCAGATGAGAGTTTAACAGGTTCAGGAGGTTACGGACGTTCATTCGGTATGTACAAAGCATCTGTTAGCTTAAATTTAACTTGGTCAAAGTTCAATAACGTTAGAATTGATCAGAATACGCAACAGGAAAATTTTAATAGTACCGAATCATTTACACAATCATACACTAGTAAAGTAGCTACAAATTATAAAGAATGGCCTAATCTCGAAGTCGGATATACTCTTGCAATGAATGATTATAATAAGACAACATTCTTTACTCAACAGCCTTTTGCTAGTTTTGACTATTCCTTTTTAGATAGTTTTACATTTAATACACAATACAATTATTACCATTATTCCGATACCAAAAAAACAGTAAATAATAAATATGATTTTCTAGATGCAAGCCTGATTTATCAAAAGAAAAACAGCAAATGGAAATATAAAGTAGTAGCAACTAATTTATTGAATACAAAATCATTGAATGATGATAGTTTTTCACAATTTTATTTGCGAACCTCACAATACATAGTACAACCAAGATATTTGATGTTGCATATTAGCTATAATCTCTAAAGATTGAAAACAAAAAAACCTGTTTATTTAAAACAGGTTTTTTGTATAAAATTATACTTGAGTTTATACAATTTGAAAAATCATCAAAACAGTAATAAATGAAACTACAGCAAACACTACAGAGTTGACAATAATGTCTTTTCTCTTCATCGATTTTTCTGATACATCTAAACTCGTTGTATATTTTTTCTTAATTTTATTTGCTTTCATATTTTTGGGTTTTAATTCTCAAACGTTTTACGTCTACTGTTAATGTTATTATAGTTTCCAATAGTTATTTTATCATAATGATTTATGTTAAAAAGTTATATTAGCTTATACTTTCAAAAACAAATGGCATGCCAAAATGTTTTAAAAAAGCCAACAAACTAAATAATAAACAGTTATAAAAAATCTATTATTAATTAACTTATATAAGCTTATCAAAATGATACGATAAGCCACTCAAAATGATAGTATTAATAACAAAAAGGATGAGCAATTGCTCATCCTTTTCTCATTTATTTCCAATAGTAATTCTTTTTCAACGCATTAGACATAAAAAATCATCTACCACTAATTCAAAAATAATACTCTAAAAACGAAGAATCAAATTGAAAATAACATAAATAAGTTAATACTGGATTTATCTTAGTATTTGCGGACGTTCCATTTTGTACTGTCTGCCTGATAGGGTTTTAATAAAAGAAACCAATGCAACAATTTCGTCATCATCAAGATTTAAAGGTTGCAATAGCACGTCTGTTTTTGGGAACAAAGGGTCTGCTGCTTTTTCACTTTCATCAGGATCAATCATGTGCATTCCGCTGTTATAAATATTGACTATTCCAGTCATATTATCAAATAAACCATTGTGCATCCATGGGCCTGTGTGCATTACATCACGAAGAGAAGGAGTTCTGAATTTTCCAACATCATCCGCCTTTTTAGTAATATGATACAGTCCTAAATCTTCATACTCTCTTTTGTAATAAGTAAGTCCAATATTATGAAATGATTCATCTGTAAAATATTTCCCAGAATGGCAATTCATACAACGCGCCTTGGTACGAAAAAGATGCAACCCTTGTATTTCCTGATCGGATAACTTGGAGTAATCTCCTTCTATAAAAGCGTCAAATCGACTTCTTTTACTGAGTATTGTTTTTTGAAAAGTAGCCAATGATTGCAAGATTTTCTCATAAGAGATATCAGTACTACCATAAGCGTTTTGGAATAAAACGGCATAGCCTTTTACTTTATTTATCTTTTTAGCCAGATTTTTGGGATCCATATTCATTTCATGATGAGCTGTAATTGGTCCCTGTGCCTGCTCTTCTAAAGTAGTTGCTCGACCATCCCAAAAGAATGATTTTCGCGCATCGATATTATACAAAGAGGGAGTATTTCTCTTTCCTCTTAAATGATCATTACCTAATGATACTTCACGCCCATCGCCCCATGCCAATTCTGGATCATGGCAGCTACTGCAAGAAACTTGATTAGAACCAGAAAGTTTTGGATCAAAGAAAAGCATCTGCCCTAATATAACTTTAGGATCATCCAACCTTTCATAATAACTAGTATCAACAGCTAAGGGCTCAAATTCTTGCCAAACAACACCTTTGTCGATAGTGGGTTGTGGCCATTGATTTATTGGTTTACTGTAAAGTTCGCGCCAATCCGTATTTGCCATTTTTTCACTAAGCGTAGCGCTAAAACTCAATAGTGAATGTACAACTCCGATGGAGAGAATAAAAAAAAGGGTTTTAAATAAAATAGACTTCATTATAAAGCAATAGAAATTTTGTAATACATTCTAAAATGTCAAACCTAGTGACACTTGAAAATAAGTATTGTTTTTGTTTTTAGAATAATTGTAATAATCCAAATCTGTTTTGACGAAAAAATTAAGATCTTTTTCATACTTATAATCCCATCGCGTTCCCAAATTCATTTTAGTATAAGCAGATGATAAATAAGCAAAATTGTGATCTAACATTTCAAAAATATGATTCGATTTTATGCCATCGGTAAGTTTCATATTTGAATCCAATGCCCAGCTATGTTCAACCGAAGTAGAAACATTTATTAATAATTGAGATAGCAATTTTGATATAGAGAAATCCAATCGACCAATACCCTGCTGAATATCAATTACTCGTAAGGGATCAATATATTTTGTTTCCGTTTTTTTCAAATTAAAACTTGGAGCAATAGACCATGATAATTCAGGATTAGGAATACTATACAATCCAGAAAACACAACCGATGTAACCTGATTTGTATATTTAGTGTCTTCGGCTATTTTAACGTAAGATGTAGAAGTCTGATTGTCAAATATGTTCTCAGTACCTGCCCGATCAATATATGAAAATCCTACTTTTGCACCCCAAGCCTTTTCAGCAGATTTTTTTAAATAAGAAACCTCCCCTTCATATCCTTTTTCCAAAATAGAAGACGCAATAAGATCTTGAAATTCAGTCATTATTTTTTCAAAATCAAAATGATTGTATCCAACAGATACAGCAAAACCGTTTTGATCTTTTGGGAATAATTGCACGTTTGCGCCATATCCCTTTCCATCATAAAAAGAGCTCAATTTATTTCCAGTAAGCAGGTTATTGTATACGCCAAGACCAGTCATATGAAAAACTGCTGGAGCACCTAGTTCGCTAAAGAACTTTAAATTGTTTGACTGGGTGTATTTTCGGAAATTAATACCCGATCCAATAGCATAATGCCCTCCAATGTTTCGGGAGAGTCCTACGCCTAACTTAAGATCAGATACAGTGTTTTTAGGTCTAGGATCTATATCACGGTATTCTAATAAAGCACGGTAATCTGCAACAATTCCAAGGGTCATTTTTCGGAAAGCTTTTGAATACCCACCTTTAAAAGAATATTCCTCAAAAGAGAGATCACCACCAATAGAATCGGCAGTTACATACGGATATATTACTTGATAATCAGAGCTTTCGTTCCAACGTACATTTTTACGTTGACCATTCTTATAATAGGCATTTCCCCAAACTGTATTCTCAGGATCAATCTTATAAAAAGACTGTGCATTAATCAGGAATTGACTAATGCCATTCCCTAATTGTTGAATATTGGTTTGTTGCGAACTAGCATCATAACCCGCACTAAATTCGGATAAAGAATAACGGCGAGCATACTGCTGATTTGCAGGATTGGCATAAATTTTATTAGAAAAATTATTTGCAGGAGATAAATCCTCATGAATACGGAGCAGAACCGAAGTACTGTCCTGTGCATGCAGCATACCAGAACTGAAAATAATAAATATGAAAATGGAACGAAAGCTCATGATAAAATTATTAATTCATTAAGGATGGTTTAACCTCAGGGCTAAAATCTAATGTAGAGTTATTAGTATCCTTCAATGTCTTTTTACCGTTAGAACTAGTAGAAAGTACTTTACGACGAACGCTTTTTCCATAACGGCTTTGATCAGCATCAACTTTACCACAGTAAGTCCATCCCATATCTAATGAAGGAGCTGTAACTATCCATTGAAATTCAGAAGCAACACTTAAGTTAACAGCATCAATAATCCATGAATTTGGAATAGAGTAAACACTCTCACCCATTGGGTAACTCTCTCCACCAATTACCATATTATACTCATAATCGTAAGTGTAATCAGCTAAAAATGCATTCTTGTTTATTGGCAAACGAGCGATAACAAAACTCTTGAAACCTCTGTTATGAATAACCATCGTTGAGAATAAACTCTCCATATTAGGAACAGCAGGATTATCAACATCATCAGCATCTTCTGTATAAAATTCAAAATTAGCAGTTCTCAAATCAATTGAAGTAGCATTGTATTCTTTATGATTAATTGCATCCTCAGCAATAATAAAAAAGGCACCAGGAGCAATAGGATAAGTTGTTCCATTACCCGGAACAATCGCAATAGCTGAAGCAGCAAACGATTTGTCCATAATATTTGGAGTATAACTTTGTTTTTCAACAGTCATAAATTCCGATTGTGCAATCATTAATCCATCAGCATACAACACTTTATCAGTATTGTTATAGATTTTAAAGTACTTATCACCTAGGTATTGTTTCCCTTCAGCAGTTTTTGTACCAGTAAAAAATACTTCCTCGATAATAAAATCAGATTGGCTAGTTTTTAAGAATAGGTTCAAAGAAACAGCAGCAGTTTGACCAGTTATAACAACCGATTCTTTATAACCGCTTACAGAAGCATCAACAGTGCTTTCGCCAGCCGAATACTTAATCTTACCGTTAACAGAAACTTCATAAGAACCTTCGCTTAATGAAATAGAAAGTTCATTATTTGCAAACGAACTACTTTCTGTTACTTTTCCTGTATTAAGTTCTTTAAAAGATACTGAAAGATTAGAAAGCAAAACATTATTTAAATCTTCAGGATTAGTAAGCTTTAAAGTTAAAGCAGTTTGCTTACCGCTATAATTATCATCATCTTTTGAACAGGATTGTAATAGTGCCATTATGGCTATTGTTAGATAAATAGGTAGTAATTTAATTTTCATAATCGAGGTATTTATTTAATATTAAAAGTTATAAATTCAAGTTTAATTCCATTCCGAAATAAGGAGAAGTAAGTCCTCTACGTTCAATCTTTTGACCATTAATCTCATAGTTTTGATAGTAACTAAAGAGTCGGTTAACGAACATTGATATTCTAAATTTCTTATAGAAATCTTTAGAGATTTTTAAATTCATGTTCATGGACATCGGGACAGTTCTTTTTTCAAACAAAGCATCATTATATTTTATATCCAGCCATTGCAAAATAGGATCTGATTTATCTGCTTCAAGATACGGATGTTGCTTTCCTGTAGGATCAATATAAGAAATAGGAGTTCCGTTCATAGGTGTAGATTGATTACTTCTGAACCACATAAATTGAAATGAACTTGAGAACTCTAAGCCCAGTGAAGGAAGATAGGTATCAACAATTAGATTTGTATTTAATTGCTGTTTTTCAGAACCATCGTCCCATTGATAAAGCCCTAAATAAGGAAGTCGTTTTCCGTTGATAATGATATCTTTTTGTCCACTTTTATAAACAGGACTACTATTTGTATAAGTTGTCTTAAACCAAGCGCCATTTACAGTAAAACGAGTGTTTATAGCTTTAAAACGTTTAGATGAAAATTGAAATTCAACTCCGCTTTTGAGTAATTTACTTCCGTTGTTTGTAGTATTGTAGGCAGTCAATAAGGTATCCATCACAAAGGTCATTTGAGCAAGATCTGGTTGCGATGTCAAAGTCAAAGGATCAATAGAAGAACTGTCATATTTTTTATAAGAAAGTGCATGATATTGAGAATTATTTCTAAATCCAGAATCCATTCGTTCTTTAAAATAAGTAACAGAGAATCGATTGTTATCATAAGAGAAATCTGTGCGAACCTCCCATTTCTTATTGATTGCTGGCTTTAAATCATAATTAATAGCAGACGTTTTATAAGTCATTAAATTGATTCTTCTGTATTCAGGAGTATTGTGATAATAATTAAGCTGTACTAAATCATTATATACATAATCAGGATAAAGCTGCCCCAAGGTTGGGAATTTAGTATACTGACCAGTACCAACAGTAAAGTCAGTTTTTAGCGCATGTTTTCCAATTTTAAAAGATGGAAGTGCCCATTGTGCATTAATTCGAGGGTCAAAATAATATTTCCCATGAATAGCATAAGCCGATGGTATGTTTAATAATGACATCGCTCGAAGTCCTCCTGCAATGTTTAGTTTATGCAAACCTAATGGAATTGTAATTGCGTCTTCTGCAAAAAAAGCAATGTCCGTACTAGCTGGAATATCTTTGTAAGATCTTGGTCTTGTAGTCATATCAGGAGAAGGTGGATGAGTCGTATCATAAACCTGACCTTTCCCATTATTTTTTGAATACGTCCACTCAGTACCTGCTTTTAAAGCATGTGTGATTCCAAAAGAACTTACTTCAAATTCTCCCATTGCTTTAAAAAAAGCATCAAATGGTTTTCCGTCAACCAAAAGATTAGAGGTATATTGAGGAGTTAAAAAAATACCATCAGACTCCCCTTGCTCGGTATTGTTAGGTATTGCAGTAGCATTGGTAACCTGTACCCATTTGGTTTGTTCAATTTTATCATATTGCTGACTAATTGATGTAGCCACATTAATTGACTTAAAAAATGGGGAAGTTTTAAATTTTAAATCGAAAGAGTTCGCCAATGAAAGGCGATTATAAGAAGAACTAAAACGGTCTACTTTTGCAAAACCAACATCAGGATCTGCTTTTTCATTATCCATTGAACCACTATAATCTAAACTGGAATCCCATTGAAGCACGTGAGAATCATTCTCCCAAGTTTTTTGAGCACGTATAGATGCAGTGATTCTTTTGTAGTTTTCAAAGCTATTCCGGGGATCTGGTTTTGCATTCAAATAATCAAGTCCAACATTCAATACAAATTGTTTTTCTTCAGATTCAAAACCTTTCCCGATATAGTATAGCTTACTGAATTCATCAGCTTTAAAACGAGATTCTAAATCAGTCCGCCCTCTTTTCCGTTTAATTTTGATAAGTCCACTCGTTAAGTCACCATATTCTACAGAAGGAATACCTCTAATAATTTCTACTTTCTCAATTTGGTCTGTAGAAATAGAACGCATATCCACTCCCTTGGATGTAGTGTTTCTTCGTGTATTTGCATATCCTGAACCGGGTGTAACAGACATATTAGAACCAGTGGTATATTGCAAATTTGCATCGGTATTAATAGGAATACCATCAACTACAAAAGAAGTTCCAAGAGAAGAAATATCATAATTAGAATCAGCTATTCCAACTTCTCTCAGTTTAATGTGATTAGAAGCATTAAATACGGGATCTTTTGAACGTCCACCAGGTAATAATTCCAGTAAATCGGTAAAGCTAGAAGGTTGCAAATGTTGCATTGCTTTTTTATCAATGACAGAAGTACTTGTCATTCCACGAGATTCTGTAGCAGTAATAACCACTTCATTTAACTCAACACTTATCGGAACTAACTCAAAAGAGAGTTGCTTACTGGTTGTAAGTTCAAGGTTCTTTTCGATAGTAACATAACCTACATGCGATAATTTTATTTTGTAGCTACCACTTGGAATAGAATTTAAAACGATACTACCAAAATCGTTTGATTCTAATTTATATTTCTCAAATACCCCTTCTACAGCTAGCACACCTCCTTTTATTGGAAGTTTACTCTCAGAGTCTTTAACAGTAATCTGAATAGTTAATTTGTTTATACTTTGAGTAAATCCTAGATTGGAAAATAAAACGAATAATAACAAAATAATAGATTTAGTATTTTTTGTTATTACTGTAAGACTATTGTAATAAGTCATTGTAATTAATTGTAATGGCAACTGTGATATTTGTAACAGAAATTCTATTTTATGGTGCAAATATAACTTAATTTAGACTCATTAAAAATAATTTCTTTCAAAAAAATGCCACTAACAAGCAACCAAAAGAGCCAAAACGGCTCCTTAAATACTCATTTACAATAGCATAGCAACAGGAAAAAAACTTGCTATTTTAGAAAATAAAAGGTAGAATGAGCAGTCTTTTTTTTATTTCTTTGGACAAAAAGGAGCAAAATAGTACGACCCAATACCAAACAAAAAGAGTTAAGAAATTGAAAATACAATTCTTAACTCTTTTATCAATACTTGTTTATATACTAATTACCAATTAAATAAAAATTTCTCTATACCTATACTTTACTATTTAGTAGCAGTGAAATAATTCACATTACCACCTTTTGTAACTTGCAACACACTATTTTTTCCATCTTTAGAAATCTCAACAAAATAGTTGTCAGCATCATCAAACTGTCGATCAAACAAAATCATATCAGTGTCGTTGTTTACATTATCTTCATAATACAACACCTCCCCTTTGGCGTATCCTTTATATTTATCGTTGATTGCTTTCTGAGCATTTGCAGGTAGATCTGTAAATTTTTCATGCATTGTTGTTCCAACCAATTGTGATTTAAAATCATAAAAAGCAGTAGAAGAAACGCCGTTTTTCATAAAGGCAACTTCATCATAATAATTTGATCGTTTCCATTTTGCATTAGGAATATTTCCAAAATCAGTTGCAAATTGATTTTTAGTACTATTACTAACATCTTGTCCTTCTAATTTGTGAAGCTCCATTCTTAAATTCTTTTTTTCTGCTTTTGCATTGGGATCTCTTTTGCTTACAGCTTTTATTTCATTTTTTACTTGTGCTTCTTGTGCAGTTTGAGCCTGCGAAATAGATACAGTTGCCATTATAGCAGCTACCAATAAAATTACATTTTTCATAATTGTTGTTTTTATTATTAATAATTTAAAGGAATCTTACTATTTACTGCCTGCTCCTTCTCCCTTAGATGAATTTTAAGGCGCTGCATAAATAGGTCATTTTTTAACACGCTGTCTTTGCTTATTATACGACAGATTTATATGTTCTTACTCAACTTACATATTCTATAGTAAATTTATAAATCCAAGATGAAGATTAGATGAAAATGGCGCTATTCAAAAGATATTATTTTACTAAAAACCAATTAATTACACAAAAAAAACTCCATTATTTCTAATGGAGTTTTTTTGCTCAATGCAATACTAATTTCTTTAGAATTAAAAGAAACTAGTTAAGTAGAAAATTATTTTTTTGATAAAGTTGGTAATAGCTCTTCTAAGCTTTGCAATGTCATTGTAAATCCTTCTTTGAAGCCCATCTCAATCATTTTCTCTAAGCGTTCAAGCGAATCATTGTAAATAGAAATACTAACTTTTGTTATTCCATTTTGCTCACTGAAATTTAAATCCCATTCAGAACCAGGTAGCTCAGGATTTTCATCCTTGTCTGCAAAAGCATTCAATATTTTGAAATTAGTTTTCGGACTAATAGAAGTAAATTTCTGAATGGCCCAATGTTCTTGTCCTTCTGGACCTACCATGGCATAAAATCTTCGTCCTCCAACTTCAAAATTCATGAATTTAGTTTTCGATGACCAAGGCTTAGGAGCCCACCATTGATCCAAAATTTCTTGTTTAGTATATGCATCCCACACCAGCGGAAGGTTGGCTGCAAACTCTCTAGTAATCCATACCGTTTTTGTTGCTTTGTCAACGGTAAAATCAAATAGCAAATCATTTTTCATTTTTTCTATTCTTTAATTGTTGATAATACTACATCAAGTTGATTGAATCGAGTTTCCCAAATGTCTCTATATTGGCTTAACCACTTATCAATCTCTTTCATTTTTTCAATTTCAAGCGAGTAATAAATTTCTCGCCCTCTATACTCCTGCTTTACAAGTTCGCATTCTGTCAAAATACGAAGGTGTTTAGAAACAGCTTGTCTGGTACTGTCAAAATGTTCAGCAATAGCATTTGGTGTCATTGCCTGCAAAGCAACAAGAGCTATTATCGCTCTACGAGTTGGATCTGCAACAGCTTGAAAAACATCTCTTCTCATTATAAAAGTTTTAATATGAAACCAATCAGTTGCAAATATACGTGCAACTTTTCAGTTTCGCATTATTTTTTTCATTTTTTTTTTAAATAGTCTAAAAATAAGGAATAAAAAACCCGTCGTTCATAACAACCATTTTACAAACTTGTCAATACTACTTTTATTCAATCAAGAAATTCCTTGGTTTATTTTTAATTTTCCTTAGCTCATTTTTTTCATCTTGAAAAAAAAATAGTGTAATCATAGTTTTACAGTAATATTTAAAAAAGTAGAAAAGATGAACAAAGAATTAGTTTTTTTAAGAGTTTTTGCGGGAGTAGTCGCAATTGGAGTAATTTTAATTATCTCATCAGCATTTAAAGAGAATGGAAATCAAAAATTTAGTGAGATTGATGTAGAAAGAATCAATATTGTTGAAAAAGATGGTACTGTAAAAATGATTATTACTAATGTTGAACGATTCCCCAATGGAAAAGATAAAATAAACAACAAAGCAACAAATGAAAGCAGAAAAAAACGCTCAGGTATGCTTTTCTTTAATGAAGATGGAATAGAATGTGGTGGATTTATTTATGATGGGCAAAAAACGGCAAACGGACACAGTTCAGGATTATCGCTAACCTATGACCAATTTGATGGTGATCAAGTAATGCAATTATTAACACAGGATTATCAAAAAGAAGGCAAAAGAGTTGTAAGCACTAACCTAGCATTTAATGACCGACCTAGTAAAGAATCACAGCAAAAAACAGCTGAACTGTGGAAAGAACTGGAAGAGCTTCGCAAGAAAGATCCAAAAATAATGGAACAAAAGTATAAAGAATACAAAGAACAGGAATTATTAGGAGGAGTACCTCGTGTAATCCTTGGAAAAACAAGAAGCCAAAATAACGGGTTATTTCTTTTTGATGATAAAGGAATCGGAAGAGCAATGTTTTATGTTGATAAAAATAATAATGCTAAACTTGACTTTCTTGATGAGCAAGGAAATACCATTGCTTCTTTTCCCGAAAAAACAAAATAATATAGTTTATCAAAATAGTTCTATTGGTATCGCAATAGAACTATTTTTGTTTTTTATTTTTATCAAAACTTGTAATGAAAAAAATGCTCCGTCAGATATATTTAAATAGACAGTTTGCGCTGTTTATTTTTCTTTTTGCTTATGTACAATCCATCCATTTACGGATTATAATTAGAAAAGAAATAAATATATACGTCTTTACTCCTGATGCCGCCATAGCCAAACTGATTGCAGCTAGTATTTTATTTTTGGTAATCCGTTTTTTTATTAAATATTGGCAAAAATCAGACTTTATCAGTATGAAAGTAATGCTAAAGATATTTGGCTCTTCGATTATTGCTTATCTCTTTATAATACAATTCATCGGATTTGTTATTGCATTTTTATTTAATAATATCGAAAGAAATTTTAATCGAGAAACTTTTATGCTTTCTACATTTTCTTATCTGTTGGACGGATTTATTTATTGCAGTTTTTTTCTAACCTATTATTATTTTCATCAGAATAATAAAAAACAAGAGCAACTCGTTTTATCCAATCAGGCACTATCAGAAAGCAAAATTAATCAACTTAAAGTACAACTTAATCCTCACTTCTTATTCAATAATCTTAATGTTTTAGACCAACTGATTGAAGAAGATAAAAATCAAGCATCTGAATTTTTAAATGAATTTGCAGAAATCTACCGATATGTTTTGCAAGCCTCAGACAAAAAATTTATAACGATACAAGAAGAACTGTTTTTTGCTTCACAGTATTTTAAATTAATACAGCATAAATACGGCAGCGCATATCAGCTGACTATTGAAAATCAAGATTGTAATGGTTATATTGTACCTCTAACTTTGCAATTACTGATTGAAAATGCTGTTCAGCATAATTTAGGCACAATAGCAAATCCAGTTTGTATACAAATAAACACCCAAGGAAAACTATGTATATCAAACAATTATATTCCCAAACGAAATAAAAAAACAGTATCAGGACGAGCATTAAATAATTTAAAAGAGCAATATAAATTATTAACTAGTATGCCAATTAAAATAAATAAAACCGATAATACATTTTCAGTAATTATTCCTATAATCGACCTCTAATGATAAAAGTACTACTTATAGAAGATGAAATCCCAGCACGTAAAAAATTGAAAAGATTTCTGGAAGAAGTTGCTATTAAAACTGAAATAGTAAGCGAAATTGATACCGTAGAAATGGCTATTGAGTTCCTTCAAAATAACAATGTCGATTTGATATTTTCTGATATTGAATTATTAGATGGCAATGCTTTTGAGATTTACAAACAAGTTACTGTTTCCTGCCCTATTATTTTCACAACGGCTTATGACCAATTCTTTATGAATGCCTTTGAAAGCAACGGTATAGCATATTTACTAAAGCCTTTTTCAAAAGAACGTTTCCTAAAAGCTTGGGACAAGTTTCTACTCTTTAAAAATTTGGCAACTAATGAAAATAGGCAATTAATCAATCTGACAGAAATTATCGAAAAGAATTTTTCTAGTAAGTCTTATAAAAAAAGGTTTACCATACAAACAAATAAAGGAACTTACTTTTTAAACATAGAAAACATTACTCTTTTTGAGGCTTCTGAAGGGGGGGTTTATGCATTTGACACAATCGGTAAAAAATACCTACTAAACGAACCTACATTAAAAGAAATTGGAGAACAGCTCAATCCTTTAGAGTTTTTTAGAATCAACCGCAGTGAAATTATCAGCAAACAATATGTAGAAAAAATGGAACGCTACTCCAAAAATACATTAGCCATAAAAATAACAGGCAATAAAGATTATCTTAAAACTAGCCAAAGCACTACTTCAAGTTTCCGTGAATGGATAGAAAAATAAAGTTATTGCATCCAAAACAATCATAGTCTTTAGAAATAAAAAAACTCCATTAGAAATAATGGAGTTTTTTTATGAATAAGCTAAAAAATAAAATTTAGGAATTTCTTCTAGTGTGCAAATAAGATTTAATACTTTCTCAATATTTTATGATAAGTTTAGCATAGCTCAACTACCTTTATAAGAATAAAACTGTGACAAAAGCGTTCATTATCTAAAGAAAACTATATTATGGGCAGATTTGATTTTATGATGGTAGAAATAGCTATGGATTTAGGGACAGCAAATACTCTAATAATTTATAATGGCAAAATTGTAGTAGATAGCCCTTCAATTGTAGCCCGAGATATTAGAACTGGGAAAATTATTGCTGTAGGAAAAGAAGCTAGCTTAATGCAAGGTAAGACACACGAAAATATTAAAACAATCAGGCCGCTAAAAGACGGAGTGATTGCAGATTTTGATGCCTCAGAGAAAATGATTAGTTGGTTTATAAAAAATATACCTGAATTAAAGAAAAGTTTTTTCACTCCCTCCCTCCGTATGATAGTATGCATTCCTAGTGGTATCACCGAGGTAGAAATGAGAGCTGTAAAGGAGTCTTGCGAAAGAGTAAATGGAAAAGAAGTATTTTTAATTCACGAGCCTATGGCTGCTGCTATTGGAATTGGCTTAGATGTAATGTTACCAAAGGGTCATATCATAGTCGATATTGGAGGAGGAACAACAGAAATTGCAGTTATCGCTCTAGGTGGAATAATTTGCGATAAATCTATAAAAATTGCTGGGGATGTTTTTACCAATGATATATTGTATTATATGCGAACACAGCATAATTTGCATATTGGAGAAGGTACTGCAGAGAGGGTAAAAATTGAGGTTGGTGCTGCAACGGAAGAAATTGAGGATGCTCCCGACGACATGATGGTCCAAGGTAGAGATTTACTCACTGGAAAACCTAAAGAGATAGGAGTTAATTATAGAGAAATTGCAAAAGCTTTGGATAAATCAATCCAAAGAATTGAAGATGCTATTATGGTAACCCTTTCGGTGACTCCACCAGAACTGGCTGCTGACATTTATAATACAGGATTGTATCTCGCAGGAGGCGGCGCAATGTTACGTGGCCTAGACAAAAGAATATCACAGAAGACTGAATTACCAGTTTATATTGCTGAGGATCCTTTAAAGGCTGTGGTTATAGGCACAGGTATTGTCTTAAAAGATATAGCTAAATATAAAAGTGTTCTAATAAAATAAGTTGACTCTGTAATAGCTAAAAACAAGCTTTATCTTTTTTGAAAAAAGGCATAAAAAAAACTCCATTAGAAATAATGGAGTTTTTTTTATGCCAACAATACCATTTATACACTTTAAAAATAGTATTAATAGTGTCTATAAGTCAATCATACATGATCGCTTTAGAAAAAAATCTGACAAAATAAAAAGAGTCTCTATTAATTAATAACCTCACTTACACTCTATTGCTATTTTAAACCCCATTTTAATTAACATTTTTTTATAAAAAAAACAGTTAAAATTTGGGAGTTAACATTTTTAATATACTTTTGTTCTATCAAATTAGTAGAATTAAAATATATTAAAAAAAGAAAATTAAAGGCTCCCAAATACGCTTCTCCTCTTTGAAGATATAAGAACCATTTGGCAAGCTACTCCTCATCAAATTCAAATAATAGTAATCAAAAAAAATAAAAATGGAAAAACGAATGCAACGCAGATAAATAAAAAAACCATTTCTGTTGCAGCAGAAATGGTAAAGCTTAAAGAAATTGTTCATCTCTAAAAGGAAAGTGTGAATGGAGTAAATCCGTTTACAGCCCCCTTATTTATTAAACTAAAACAAAGTAATGAAAAAAATAATAAATAGATATATATGGTTATGTATTTTATTGATTTCCATAGGAATAAAAGCGCAAGAAACCAAACCACTAATTCAGTCCAAACTCAACGGAACTGTAATTGATGCAGTCACAAAAGAACCAATTATTGGTGCTTCAATAAACATTAAAGGTACTACCCATGGGGCTATAACAGATTTTGACGGAAAATTTTATTTCCAAACAGGTCAAAAATTCCCTTATACATTGATAGTAAGCTATATGGGTTACAAAAGAACTGAAACTGTAGTCAATCAAAATTCAGTTGTCATTAGTCTTACTGAAGAACAAAATGTATTGTCTGAAGTTGTAGTTACGGCACTTGGTATTACAAAAGAAAAGAAATCTTTAGGATACACCACCCAATCCCTTAAGAACAAAGATTTAGTGGAAGCAAAAGAGACAAATTTTCTGAATAGCCTTTCTGGCAAATTAGCAGGTGTACGTATCACCAATTCACAAGGTGATATGGGATCTTCGCGTATCGTCATTCGTGGTGAAACCTCAATAGCAGGAAACAATCAACCACTGTTTGTAGTTGATGGAGTTCCTGTAGATAACTCACAATTGGGAAGCTTTGGAGGAGCAACTCGTGATTTCAAAAATGCAGTTGCTGATTTAAATCCTCAAGACATTGAAACATTAACAGTACTAAAAGGGCCTAACGCTGCTGCCCTTTATGGGTCACGTGCTGCGCATGGTGTTGTCCTTATAACTACTAAATCTGGAAAAGGTCAACAAGGATTAGGAATAAGCTTCAGCTCTGGTATAACAATCTCTCAAGTTGCCACTTTACCTCGATTCCAAAATTCATTTGGACAGGGATCAAACGGAAAATTCAGCTATGTAGATGGTAAAGGAGGCGGTATTAATGATGGAGTTGATGAAAGCTGGGGACCTAAATTAGACGGACGTCTTATCCCTCAATTTAATTCAAATGGCGAAGCAGTACCTTTTGTAGCTCATCCAGATAATGTAAAAAACTTCTTCAATACAGGTCTTACCTTTGATAATAGTATTGCTGTGGCAAAATCAGACGACAAATCAGATTTCCGCTTAGGAGTAAATCATCAAAAACAATTAGGAACAGTACCAAATAGTGAAATCAACAAAACAAATTTTACTATTAACACCAATTACCAAATATCCAAAAGTATAAAAGTAGGTGTAACAGGAAACTATATTGTTACGGATGCTCCTGCTCTACCCGGAGGTCCTTCAGGTAATCGTGCTGCTGGTGTAATGCTTCAGTTTCTTTGGTTCGGACGTCAGGTAGATGTCGATCAACTTAGAAACAATAGAGAGGCTAACTGGAACAATAGCTATTATAGTAATCCATATTGGAATGCGTATTATAATACTACCAGCCAGCAACGCAACCGTATAATTGGTGATATTCATTTGGAAGCAAAGATTATCGATGGACTAAATTTTAGATTCCGTACTGGAATTGACTACTACAACGATCGTAGAAAATATGAGATTAAATATGGTACAAATGGAACTCCTTTCGGATCATACGCAGAGGATGCTTATACCGTAAACGAAAGAAATACTGAGGGTATTTTTCAATACACAAAAAAACTAAGTAGTGATTTTAGTTTGGATGCTCTTGCTGGATTCAATATTCGTAACCATAGCGATGCAAACAATTATCAAAAAGCACCACGCTTGGCCGTGCCTGATTTATATACACTAAACAATTCCCGAGATCCGTTGACGTCATCAAACTATTTATCAAAATTAAAAGTTTATAGTGCATATGCTTCAGCTCAACTTGGTTATAAAAATTTTGCCTACTTAAACGTAACAGCTCGTAACGACTGGTCATCGACATTACCAAGTAGTAACCGCTCTTATTTTTATCCTTCATTTAATGGTAGTTTAGTACTATCTGAAGCCTTAAATCTGAAAAGTAATACACTCGACTTCTTAAAGTTACGTGGTGGATGGTCAGAAGTTGGTAATGATGCAGATCCATATCAATTGTCTACAGTTTATAATTTTCAAACTGCATTTGATGGAAATCCAATTCAAACTTCTTCACAAAAAAAACTCAATGAGAACTTAAAACCAGAAACAACCCGCTCTACCGAAATTGGTATAGAATCTTCTTTCTGGAAAAACAGACTGCATCTTGATGTTGCGTATTATAACACCAATAGTTTTGATCAGATTCTGGAGATAAAAACAACTTCTGCAAGTGGTTATAATTCGCAATTAATTAATGCTGGTAAAATAAACAACCGTGGTATAGAAATTCAATTGGATGGTAGCCCTATTCAAACTCAAAATTTCAAATGGAATGTAGGTGCTAATTATTCAAAGAATATAAGCAAGGTAGAGATTCTTGATTATGACAAACAAATTAAAAACTACACAATTGGTTCATCAGGAGGTGTCGATGTATTGGCATCAGTAGGACAAGCTTATGGAGCGCTTTATGGTACTGCTTATCTACGTGACGCAAGCGGAAATATAGTAGTTGGTGCAAATGGATTACCAAAAGCAGATCCGCAGAAAAAAGTATTAGGACATTATACTCCTGACTATATAGCGGGTATTACAAACACATTAACATACAAAAATCTTGAATTATCATTCCTAATTGATGCTAGTGTAGGTGGAGAACTTTTTTCAGGAACCAACAGAACAGGAAATTATACAGGTGTATTAGCTCAAACCCTACCCGGCCGTGATGCTGCCAATGGCGGATTAAGTTACTATAATAATGGTACTACTAAAACCTTAGTTACTGGTGGAGCTGCTCCAGGTGGTGCACCAGTATATGATGACGGAATGATCTTTAATGGAGTATTTTCTGATGGAACACCTAATAATCAAGTGATAAGCGCACAGGAATATTACAAAGCATCATATAATATCAGCGAAGCGTATGTATACAGTTCGACCTTTGTAAAACTAAGAGAAATTAAATTGGCTTACAGCTTCAATAAAACATTTGCTAAGAAATTAGGATTACAAGCAGCTAGTATTACTGCTGTAGGTCGTAACCTGCTATTTATCTATAAAGATGCTCCAAATATTGATCCTGAAACGGCTTTCAATACCGGAAATGCACAAGGCTTAGAAAGTTTATCCTTGCCAACTACTAGGAATTTTAGCCTTAATCTTAATGTCAAATTTTAAAAACTCAGAATCATGCTAAAAAAAATATTATATATAACTCTACTTGCATTATCAGCCACTTCATGTGGTGATAGCTTGGATGATATTAATAAAAATCCAAATGCAACCGAAACACCATTGGCTCCTTACCTATTAACAGGAACATTAAAGCAGGGTGCCGACTTATACTGGGGATCAGACAATAACTTCAATTCATCATTGCTATTTGTTCAGCATTGGGCTAAAGTCCAATATACTGAACCAGACAGATATGATGTATCTAATACTACTTTCTCCTCTTTATGGAATACTGGATATGCAACCTTAATTACAGATTTAAATACAGTTCTGAATTTTCCTGAACAGCAGGCAAATTCAAATTACAAAGGGATTGCATTGACCTTACGTTCATGGACCTTTTTACTGTTGACAGATGCTTATGGCAACATTCCTTATAAAGAAGCAGGTCAGAAAATTACACCAGCATATAATACTCAAAAAGAAGTATATACCGGATTGCTTGAAGATTTAAAACGAGCACAATCTTTACTAAGTTCAACAAACGGAACTGTTACTGGAGATTTGGCATATAAAGGAGATATTTCAAAATGGAAAAAACTGGTGAATTCGCTTCGTTTGCGTATAGCGCTGAGAATCTCAGACAAAGAACCTGCTTTAGCCAAGCAAGCTGCAATAGATGCAACAACCGATCCTGCAGGAGTAATTAGCAGTAATAACGAAATTTTTAAATTTATTTACACTAGTTCGCCTCAACAAAATCCAGCCTCGGCTTGGTTTGAAACGCGTGATGATTTTCGTATTTCAAAGACATTAGTTGATAAATTAAATGAATTATCTGACCCCCGTTTAGCTGTTTATGCACAGTTACCATCTGATGCAAGCATAGGTAAATATGTTGGAGGTGCCAATGGATTATCAAACAGTGATGCCAATAGTCAAGGTTTTGCTAAAACATCAAAACCAGGCACTTACTTCCTAACCTCTTCATCACCAGCTGTAATTGTATCTTACTCTGAAGTATTGTTTAATCTTTCTGAAGCAGTAGCACGTGGTTATATTGATGGAGATGCTGAGCAACTGTATAAAAATGCAATTACTGCCTCATTCAACCAATTTGGTATTACCGATTCAGCAATTATTTCTAATTATCTCAATCAAACAAGTGTCAAATACGATGCTACAAATTATGCCAAATCTATAGGAACGCAAAAATGGATTGCATTCTTCGGACAAGGTCTTGATGCCTTTGCTGAGTGGAGAAGACTCGACTATCCAGTGTTAAAAGCTGGTCCAGCTACAGTTTTGGATGGAAAAATACCATATCGCTTTTTTTATCCAGGTACAGAACAATCGCTGAATGGAGTTAGCTACCAAGCGGCAGTAACTGCTCAAGGACAAGATTTGCTTACAACAAAACTATGGTTTGATGCAAAATAAAAAGGATACCAAGCGCTATTAACGATCTAAAAGACGCTTAAATAATCAGGCTAATAAATTACAAATAGGTGATTTATTAGCCTGATTTATTTTTTTATAAACTAGCCATAATCCTACCAAATCACCAGCATTTCCGAATAAAAAGCAAACTATAAGTGAATAAATACCTCTGAAATTCAATTAGAAATTCACCATAACAAGCACTTTTAGTTAGTTTTTTATACGTTTCCTCCTACGTATTAATGATAAATTTACGTCTAAAGTAGCTCCAGAATCAAGATTCCTTTGAACCTTTATTACTCTGAGCCTTTGAGCCTTTTAAAATTAATACACTTTATTTGATTCCTCTTTGTCGGAATGACAAGTTTGGGGAGAGAGCTTTGTCACTATGCTTATAAAACTTAGCATCTTAGAGCCTTAAAAGAACCTTTGCTACTCTGAACCTTTGTCACTTTTAAAAAATGCGATTCCTCCTTCGTCGGAAAGACAAGTTTGCGCCTAAAGTAGCTCCATAATCTAGATTCCTTTGCTCCTTTGTCACTCTGAACCTTTGTCCCTTTCTAAAAAAAGTATAAAACAAAAAAAAAAACCATCAAATTCATGATGAGGATTCTCTAAAGAAAGGCGACGAACCGAGGCTGAAAGCCAAACACGTCGATCCATTAAATAAAAAAAGCCCTTCACAATAGTGAAGGGCTTCTAAAGAAAGGCGACGACATACTCTCCCACATAACTGCAGTACCATCTGCGCAGGCGGGCTTAACTTCTCTGTTCGGGATGGGAAGAGGTGAGCCCCGCCGCAATAACCACCTTAAGGTCGTTAGTTGCTTTGGACAACTTTTCAATCGTTTGTTATCATCTAGGATAACAACCAATCAAACAATATCTTAACATACTGAGATAAAGAAACATAAATACTATTAGAAAGTTTCTCCCCCACACCGAAGTGTGGGGAAAAGCGTACATAAGCTTACGGATTATTAGTACTACTCGACTATGACATTACTGCCTTTACATCTATAGCCTATCAACGTGGTCATCTCCCACGATCCTTAAAAGAAATCTCATCTTGTGGTGGGTTTCGCGCTTATATGCTTTCAGCGCTTATCCCTTCCAAACGTAGCTACTCTGCGGTGCTCCTGGCGGAACAACAGATACACTAGAGGTTTGTCCAATTCGGTCCTCTCGTACTAGAATCAGATCCACTCAAATTTCTTGCGCCCACAGTAGATAGAGACCGAACTGTCTCACGACGTTCTGAACCCAGCTCGCGTGCCACTTTAATGGGCGAACAGCCCAACCCTTGGGACCTTCTCCAGCCCCAGGATGTGACGAGCCGACATCGAGGTGCCAAACCCCCCCGTCGATATGAGCTCTTGGGGGAGATCAGCCTGTTATCCCCGGCGTACCTTTTATCCTTTGAGCGATGGCCCTTCCATGCGGAACCACCGGATCACTATGCTCTACTTTCGTACCTGATCGACCTGTATGTCTCTCAGTCAAGCTCCCTTATGCCATTGCACTCTACGCACGGTTACCAAGCGTACTGAGGGAACCTTTAGAAGCCTCCGTTACTCTTTTGGAGGCGACCACCCCAGTCAAACTACCCACCAAGCAATGTCCCCCGCAACGCGGGGTTAGGCCTCAGATAAACAAAGGGTTGTATTTCAACAATGACTCCACAACGCCTAGCGACGCCACTTCACAGTCTCCAACCTATCCTACACATCATTTATCCAAGGTCAATACTAAGCTATAGTAAAGGTGCACAGGGTCTTTTCGTCCCACTGCGGGTAAGCGGCATCTTCACCGCTACTACAATTTCACCGAGCTCATGGCTGAGACAGTGTCCAGATCGTTACACCATTCGTGCAGGTCGGAACTTACCCGACAAGGAATTTCGCTACCTTAGGACCGTTATAGTTACGGCCGCCGTTTACTGGGGCTTCAATTCAATGCTTCTCCGAAGATAACATCTCCTCTTAACCTTCCAGCACCGGGCAGGTGTCAGGCCCTATACTTCATCTTACGATTTTGCAGAGCCCTGTGTTTTTGATAAACAGTCGCCTGGACCTCTTCACTGCGGCCAGCATTGCTGCTGGCGACCTTTCTCCCGAAGTTACAGGTCTATTTTGCCTAATTCCTTAGCCATGAATCTCTCGAGCACCTTAGGATTCTCTCCTCGACTACCTGTGTCGGTTTGCGGTACGGGTACTTATTACCTGAAGTTTAGAGGTTTTTCTTGGAAGCCCTTAGGCGCACTATCTCTTTGACCGAAGTCTCCGAGTACTATCGTATTTCCCCAAGCCGTGTGGATTTGCCTGCACAGCTTATAGGTAGGTACTTCAACGAACTATTCCGTCAGTTCGCGGCGCTTTCATCACTCCGTCACCCCATCACAGTAATAAGTAGTACGGGAATATTAACCCGTGGTCCATCGACTGTCCCTTTCGGGTTCGCCTTAGGTCCCGACTAACCCACAGCTGATTAGCATAGCTGTGGAAACCTTAGTCTTTCGGTGTGCGGGTTTCTCGCCCGCATTATCGTTACTTATGCCTACATTTTCTTTTCTAACCAGTCCAGCATACCTTACGATACACCTTCAACCCTGTTAGAATGCTCCCCTACCACTTTGACCTAAGTCAAAATCCATAGCTTCGGTAATATGTTTATGCCCGATTATTATCCATGCTCGTCCGCTCGACTAGTGAGCTGTTACGCACTCTTTAAATGAATGGCTGCTTCCAAGCCAACATCCTAGCTGTCTGGGCAGACAAACCTCGTTCTTTCAACTTAACATATATTTGGGGACCTTAGCTGATGGTCTGGGTTCTTTCCCTCTCGGACTTGGACCTTAGCACCCAAGCCCTCACTGCTGAGAAACATTATATAGCATTCGGAGTTTGTCAGGAATTGGTAGGCGGTGAAGCCCCCGCATCCAATCAGTAGCTCTACCTCTATATAACTTTAAATTCAGCGCTGCACCTAAATGCATTTCGGGGAGTACGAGCTATTTCCGAGTTTGATTGGCCTTTCACCCCTACCCACAGGTCATCCGAAGACTTTTCAACGTCAACCGGTTCGGTCCTCCACTGTGTGTTACCACAGCTTCAACCTGCCCATGGGTAGATCACACGGTTTCGCGTCTAACACTACTGACTAAAGCGCCCTATTCAGACTCGCTTTCGCTACGGATCCGTGGCTTAACCACTTATCCTTGCCAGCAACGTTAACTCGTAGGCTCATTATGCAAAAGGCACGCCGTCACCCCACGAAAGGGCTCCGACCGCTTGTAAGCGTATGGTTTCAGGATCTATTTCACTCCGTTATTCACGGTTCTTTTCACCTTTCCCTCACGGTACTGGTTCACTATCGGTCTCTCAGGAGTATTTAGCCTTAGCGGATGGTCCCGCCAAATTCAGACAGGGTTTCACGTGCCCCGCCCTACTCAGGATACCACTATCCTTTACACTCATTACCTATACGGGACTATCACCCTCTATGGTTCTACTTTCCAGTAGATTCTAATTCTTTGTGCAAGAAATGTCGTGGTCCTACAACCCCAACATTGCCGTAACAACATTGGTTTGGGCTAATCCGCGTTCGCTCGCCACTACTTACGGAATCACTTTTGTTTTCTTCTCCTCCGCCTACTTAGATGTTTCAGTTCAGCGGGTTTGCCCACCTATCGGTGTACTATGTCTTCAACATAGTGGGTTGCCCCATTCAGGTATTTACGGATCAATTCGTGTGTGCCGATCCCCGTAACTTTTCGCAGCTTATCACGCCTTTCATCGCCTCTGAGAGCCAAGGCATCCCCCATACGCCCTTATTTTGCTTATTGTACCAGCCTTAAAATTAATTAAGACCGTTTTCTTTATTTACAGTATTACTACCGTCAATAAAAAATGCTTTCTACTTTTTATTATTTTCTTATCTCAATATGTCAATGAACTTTTTTCCTTTCGGAATAGTGGAGAATAACGGAGTCGAACCGTTGACCTCCTGCGTGCAAGGCAGGCGCTCTAGCCAGCTGAGCTAATCCCCCAATTTCAATTTTAGAATTTTGAATTCAGATTTTAAACCCTATTTCAGATTCAATTTCTTTTGGTGAATTCCAACTTCTAGAATTTCCTTTTTTTTAAGTTTAAAATAGTAGTCCCGGGCAGACTCGAACTGCCGACCCCTACATTATCAGTGTAGTACTCTAACCAGCTGAGCTACGAGACTCTGTTTTTACTTAAATTGTATTATTTGAACTAACAGCAGAGTAATATAATCTTTAGAGATGTAACAAATAGACATTTCGTCTTCTTTCCCTAGCGTGCATAAATGCTAACACTAA
Organism: Flavobacterium pisciphilum; assembly: GCF_020905345.1. Classification (NCBI taxonomy): domain Bacteria; kingdom Pseudomonadati; phylum Bacteroidota; class Flavobacteriia; order Flavobacteriales; family Flavobacteriaceae; genus Flavobacterium; species Flavobacterium pisciphilum. The sequence continues at coordinate 5,333,603 of NZ_JAJJMO010000001.1, read as the reverse complement.
GGCTCTAGAAAGGAGGTGTTCCAGCCGCACCTTCCGGTACGGCTACCTTGTTACGACTTAGCCCTAGTTACCAGTTTTACCCTAGGCAGCTCCTTGCGGTCACCGACTTCAGGCACCCCCAGCTTCCATGGCTTGACGGGCGGTGTGTACAAGGCCCGGGAACGTATTCACCGGATCATGGCTGATATCCGATTACTAGCGATTCCAGCTTCACGGAGTCGAGTTGCAGACTCCGATCCGAACTGTGACCGGTTTTATAGATTCGCTCCTGGTCGCCCAGTGGCTGCTCTCTGTACCGGCCATTGTAGCACGTGTGTAGCCCAAGGCGTAAGGGCCGTGATGATTTGACGTCATCCCCACCTTCCTCACAGTTTGCACTGGCAGTCTTGTTAGAGTTCCCGACATGACTCGCTGGCAACTAACAACAGGGGTTGCGCTCGTTATAGGACTTAACCTGACACCTCACGGCACGAGCTGACGACAACCATGCAGCACCTTGTAATTTGTCTTGCGAAAAATCTGTTTCCAAATCGGTCAAACTACATTTAAGCCTTGGTAAGGTTCCTCGCGTATCATCGAATTAAACCACATGCTCCACCGCTTGTGCGGGCCCCCGTCAATTCCTTTGAGTTTCATTCTTGCGAACGTACTCCCCAGGTGGGATACTTATCACTTTCGCTTAGCCACTGAGATTGCTCCCAACAGCTAGTATCCATCGTTTACGGCGTGGACTACCAGGGTATCTAATCCTGTTCGCTACCCACGCTTTCGTCCATCAGCGTCAATCAATTAGTAGTAACCTGCCTTCGCAATTGGTATTCCATGTAATCTCTAAGCATTTCACCGCTACACTACATATTCTAGTTACTTCCTAATAATTCAAGTTTAGCAGTATCAATGGCCGTTCCACCGTTGAGCGATGGGCTTTCACCACTGACTTACTAAACCGCCTACGGACCCTTTAAACCCAATGATTCCGGATAACGCTTGGATCCTCCGTATTACCGCGGCTGCTGGCACGGAGTTAGCCGATCCTTATTCTTACAGTACCGTCAAGCTGGTTCACGAACCAGGGTTTCTTCCTGTATAAAAGCAGTTTACAATCCATAGGACCGTCATCCTGCACGCGGCATGGCTGGATCAGGCTTGCGCCCATTGTCCAATATTCCTCACTGCTGCCTCCCGTAGGAGTCTGGTCCGTGTCTCAGTACCAGTGTGGGGGATCTCCCTCTCAGGACCCCTACCCATCGTAGCCTTGGTAAGCCGTTACCTTACCAACTAGCTAATGGGACGCATGCTCATCTTTTACCGTTGTGACTTTAATAGTGACTTCATGCGAAGTTGCTATGCTATGAGGTATTAATCCAAATTTCTCTGGGCTATCCCTCTGTAAAAGGTAGATTGCATACGCGTTACGCACCCGTGCGCCGGTCTCTGCTTCCGAAGAAGCATACCCCTCGACTTGCATGTGTTAAGCCTGCCGCTAGCGTTCATCCTGAGCCAGGATCAAACTCTTCATCGTATATTTTTTATATTATATTGCGACTAATGATTCTATCGGTTATATTCAAATCTTGCGATTCTATTACTCTTTATTCTGTGTTTCGAAATCTCTTTCGAAACGGCTGTCAATTCAATATGTCTAGGAACGTGTTCTTTTTGTTTGTGTCGCTTGTTTCTCAAAGCGGGTGCAAAAGTAGTGAACTTGTTTTTAACTGGCAAGACTTTTTTGAAGTTTTTTTTAAGAAATTTTTCTCTCAAAAATCATTCGTAAATCTTAGCAGTATTTCAAAGAACTCCGTGTTTTGCGGGGTGCAAATGTAACTTTCGTTTTCCAAACTCACAAGCTTTTTTTAATCTTTTTTCAGAAAAAATTTTTCGTTTGATTAAAGTCTCTTGTCAGTATTTCAGATGAACGTTTTTGTTTGTTGCGGGTGCAAAACTACCACCTTTATCTAGATAAACAATACTTTTCAATCACTATTTTTAGTTTATTTTACCTTTAATTCTTAACCATCTGATAACACCAACTTTACAAACTCTCCCTTTTTGGGTTTTGTGGGGTTTTTCTTCTGGAGTGTTTAGACTGTCTTTGGTTTTGCTGGGGTTTCGGGGGTTTGGTTGTTTCTGTTTTGCTCCCCTAGCCCTGATAGTAGCGGAAATCCTTTCTCTTTTTTCTTTAAAAAGAGAAAGATTACAGCGAATAGCAGGTTAAAGCTCCCGAAAATTGCAGCGCTTGCTTCTTTTTGGTTCTTCTCTCCTATTATAGTATAGCAAAAAACATGCACCTATATATAGTATCACGAATCCTCTCCTATATATAGCATCATAAAAAAAGCGACTCCTATATAGTAGGAGTCGCTTTTATCAAAACATCCAAAACTAGCGCTACTTTAGAGGAACGACAAGTTTAGCTGTATGATGTGCTTTATCAACAGTCTATATATAATGGCATCATTGGAGTAAATTTATATACCAATGGAATTATCTAACTTTAAAAACCATATTTCACCATCATTATTAATTCCTCCAGTTTTAATTTATCGGCTTCTTCAATTGATAGACTAAATGGAATACCCAGTTTAATATCTGAATTGATACCACGACACATATTCAATTCATTTACTTTGGAAAGATCAATTGTTTCGGTTTCATTCATATTAAGTACAAAACTTACCGGATTGCCTTTGACTTTTGCCAAGAACATAACTTGTTCAATATGTACTGAATTAATAGACTGAGCCAAATACGGCAATCGTACCTTGTCAATATTCAATTCAACTGCACCTGATTTCTTAAGTAAATACCATTCGTTTGACAAATCATGTTTCATATTTAGCGCCAAATGCAAACCAGTTTCATTCAATTGCTGTTTAATATTTTCTAATTGTTTGAATACAGTCTTTGTAGCGTTTAGTTTTAATCGCTCTCCACCTTCACAAGCTGTGTATCTAATATGTACAATAACATCAGCAATTGTTGCATAATCAAATTGACGAATCTCTGGTAATTCAAGACGCCATTTACTAACAACACCAGCACCTTCAAATGGCATGTAACGTTCATCTTTAAAATTCAATTCAAACATACCGCTGTCATTTTGACCAGTACTGGTCGCAATAGCATTAATAGGAATTCGGTATGTGCTGAAACGATCATCGGTATCATCTGTATTCTCTTTATTTTCTGTATTCTCTTCATATGTCTTGCCTCCAATCGCATTATTTCTGAATTTATTTTCCAATAGACTAAATTTGGCATTGACTCCTGTATAAGGTCCTGCAATGCAAGGCATTGACACTGATACCGATTTAATACGACGTTTGTATTGCCCAGGATAATCCATATCAAACAATACTTCGGGTATTTCAAACTCGCACTTGCCTGTTTCCCTAAGTTGAATAAGTGCCAATGGACTTAATAAACATAAAGAAACATGTTTTGTGATTTCATAATCGTAACCGCGTTCGTTCTGATAAGCAGCTTCCATTTGTTTTAATCCAACATAAAGCTGTTCTCCAGCGAGTAAGCCATCTCGTCCGGCATCCCAATAGCCTGATTGTATGAAATTGGAATTACTTATACCTCGTTCAAAACGGTATACTTTTTCTGCTTTTTTAGACAGCTCATGCGCTAAACTATATACCTGATGATACAATGTTTTAAGACTACCACGCATCCAAGTATACAATTCTTCATTAGTATATTTATTTTTTAAAAAATCTTCTATTTCCAATGCATTATCAATCATTTTTTGTTGGTTGGTAATTTCCTGATTGGCAATGGCAATTCGAATTTTTTGAGCTGTTATTTGCTTGTCTATTTGTTTTAGTTCATAACCTGCAGAATTAGCTTGCATAACTCGTTCTTGTAAAGCACGTTTGAAATTTCCTTTTTTACCAGCTGATGAAGATTGGTAAGAAAGATGATCAGCTTGAATTCGCAAACCTCTAGCAACTGCTGATGTAGCATTTGCCAAGTTAGGAAACCCCCAAGATACAGCAACCCCTACTCCTAAAGGCGTTCCATGACCGTTTATAGTTGGTAATGCATGAAATACCGAAGCCAATGTCTCTACTATTCCAATACCTGTTTGCCAATCGGCAGCGGCACTGGCCTTATCCATATCTTCTTTCTCAAAAGGTATGAGTTTCAATCCGCTTTCATCCACAGGTACTTCTATGCTATTGGCAATTTCAGCAAATTCAGCATCCAATCCTGGTACTTTGCCTAAGTCCTCCCCTATTAATTTGAGATAATACTTCATGCGATGTTCTGGACTTTTACGATTCTGTTCCAAGCCATCCATATTTTTTTGCGCCTCTTCCAATTGCATTTTTTTGATTTCCATTACCAGATTGTGCATGGCATTTTCATGTCTGGAACGGATAAGTGCAATGGCTTCATTATCTTTTTTCTCTATTACAGAAAGCAAAGCATTCCCCATAGATTTTAATTCTCCACACAATTCCAATGCTTTTTGGAGTAAATAGTAAAAACGATAGTTAGGCATTGGAGTATTTAAATCATTTATTACCGAAGCAATGCTCAATCCTTGTGCCGCAGCTTTTACCAATAATGCAGGATCTATTGGCGGTTCAAACAATGGTAATTTTCGGAATACTCCTTCGATATTTTCACAATGACGTATTTTATATAATCTATCGGCAATGGTATCCCAATAGCCCATAAGTTTAGGATTGTTCGGGATACAGAAATAAAGTGAAGAAGCTAAACCGTATATATTTGCAAACGCCAACTCACCATTTACTGCGCCAAAAGGTAAGGGGGTTTGATTGCTAAATGGAGCCGCCAATTCTAGTTCTACCATAGCATTTCCAAAAGCATCCCATTTATCTAATAAACCAATATAGGTTTGCGGCTTTGTAATACCGCGTTTTGGAATAATCATTGGACGAGGTCCCATAATATGCATGGCCAAAATATACAATTGCGTTGCTTGATTAATACTTTCTATAGTGTCTTGTCGGAATAGATAATCCCCCCATGCTATCAAATTATCTATATATTTCATTACGACCCATTTCATGTATGCCACTGGGCGATTACGAGCTACCAAGTGCGGCATAAAGGGTTTGTTACGCCATTCGCTGATGGTTTGATCAGCCTTATTTGGTTTCAGATTATTAAAAATACTGTCTAAAATTCTTTGGCTGTTTGTTTCTTTAAATGGCGCAAATTGCCAAAAGCGTTTATCATCAGAACCTGCAGCAATAGGATTAAACACAAAATGATACCATTTCATAGCTTCTTCAAATTGTTGCGATTTACTTAATGTATCAGCCAACATCATTGGTGTATGCAGAAACAATTCCCAATTGTATAAAGAATAAGGACGTTTGAGTTCATGAAAAATATTCGACGTTGAAGGATCATTATCATCATATAAGCCAAAAGCATCATTTTTTAATTCCTTTTTTTGCATTTCTGTTAATGCACTATCGGTACCAATATTTAAATTGTAGTGAAAAAATTGGTCTAATTGTCCCAAATTGATTTCACCAAGTAAGTTATTAGTATCTGGATGATAAAAGTTTGTAATATTGGTTAGTTTGATTGTAGACGAAGTTGCATTATCATCATACAACACAGTAGATTTTATCCAATCACCGTTCTTAATTAGTAATGGCTCCAAAAACAAATTATCTGAATTATTTTTGTGAAAGTGTTTTGGCAGAGGAATATCTGGATGCAACGTAGGCAACATACCTGTATTATTCAAATATCTTATGTGACTGCCATTAAATTCGAATTCAAAAACTTTCAAATCAGTATCTGTTTCATCCTCTACTTGAATAATGATACTTTTTTTGTCATTTATATTCGGAATAAACTTAAAGTTTTCTATAGCAGGAAGTTTCGTTGTCCAAGATGTGTCAGCAGCCCTGGTTGATAATTGCTTTTGAGTCCATTTGCCATTTCGGTATTCGCTCCATGCCATTTTTATTTCATAATATTCAATAGGTTTTAGTTGCTCGGCTGTTGCATTTTTTCCTATATCAGCAATTTTTTGATTTTTAACGTTGGGATCTTGACTTGGTTTTGTCTTTTTTACAATCTGTGGAAAGAAAATGAGTAGGCGGCCACTCCATACTACTGGTGTCAAATAACATCCATTACCAGTAATAACACCACCTTCATCTTCCACATCATAACTTGGTATATCCACCTGCATTTTTTCCCAAGGATACCAATTCATTTCATCCAAGGCCAAATAGCGATAGTAAAAAAAATAAGGTGCATTCCGAGTGCGGGAAAACACATGCAATTTTTCTCCTTTACTCCAATTTTCTGATGCTTTTACGTCAATATACAATCCTACTACTTCCATATTAGCCACTTCATCAACTTTGTAGAGGTAGGATTTTAACGCGTCAATGACATTTTGCTTGTTGATGTCTTTTTGCAGTAATTCGCCTTCTAATTCTTTAAAAAACGGACTCTTATCATCTCGTAGGTTACTTTCAATCCAATTTTCGGGATATAAGAAAACTTTACGATTGGCTTCCCAAACTCGGTAACGCTGCATCCAATCCCAACGCTCTCTATCTAATATATCTGGCGCAATTCCGCTATATTCTTCTTCCAATCCCAAGAAACAACGTTGTATAAATAATTGTACTGATGACAAAGCCTGTTTGATACGTGAAGTTTCCATACAGGCATCCATTTGAACATCTATCAGAAAATATTCAAATAAACTATCAGCATCTGTTACCCCCCAATCTATTAATGTTTGTTGCTGCAACAAAAATCCAATTAAGGCTTCTTTCTGGTTATTGCGTAATTTATCGCTCAATGGTTTTACAGCTACTTCCCAGTCGGTTTGGTTGTACTTGGCGCGAATTGCATTTTTTATACTATCGGCAATTATCCTGCATTTATTGAATTTAGAGGTAGGAATTGCCCATTCAAAAAGCAAATCGATGTCTACACTTATCTTATCGGCAACAGCTAGAGCTGACTGCAGTTTTAATAGATTTTTTTCATTGTTGTACTCTTGTAGTTGAGTTATATTGAAATGATTTAGTGCAATCAATTTATCAATTCGTTGTTTTTTCCATGTTGTGAGTTCAGTAATTTTGTCACTCAATAGTGTTACATCAGATAATGGATCGTAAATCCAATTCCAAAAGTCTAATATATTGAATTCAGATTGAGGTAAAGAGTTTCGAAGTCGTGTATAGGCCTCCAAACGCAACCAATGGATTAATGTCAATTTGTTAAAATCCAGATTATCAAAATGAGCTTTGTTTTTTTCTAAAAATTGGATTTCATCGGCACTCAAATCAAAACCCGTAACCAGCATGGCTGCTTTTTTTAATGCAATTAATGCCGGTTCGCATTGCTGAGAAGCAAAATCGGGAATTAATGCCGATGACGGAACAGCTGTAATGGCAGAGGCAGTTGTTTTCCAATTGATATTCTTTAATTCAACACCTGTAGTTGATAATTTATATAATTTGCCAGATTGGAGCACAATATCATTACTCCACCATTCATTCGTAGGATCTTCCTGAACTGTAAAACTCAATGCTGTTCCATCAATACTGAGTACAGGTTGAGCATCACTGTTTTTAATAACAAAAGTAAATGTAGCTGTTGTTGCAGGAATTAGGTATCCATTCCAATTGCTTTCAACAGGCTTACTACTCTCTTTTATTTTTTCAAAAATACTGTATAACGAAACTGGTATATTGCCAATTTTTAATATATCGGAAACCAATATATCAGTAATATTGGATTGCAACCCCATTACACCAGACAGCGTGTTTATAATAAAACGATGACTCAGCTCCTGACGCAAGTAAGGCATGAAGATTTCTAAAAAGGCTACTCTTTTTTGAGGAGCTGTATTAATATCAGGCTCTCCTTCTAGTATTTTATCAATAGGTAAACTGATGTCACCTGCTTTAATTATTATTTCCAAAGCTTCTTTTTGAGCATCCGTTTTTGTTTTTTCAGTCTCAAAAACTTTAGACAATGATTCTTTGAATTGTTTGTTTTGTTGTTTTTCAACCCTGCTTAACGCAGATGCCCAATTAGGGTCATTACTGAGTGCTTTATAATCAATAGTTTCAGCTTCGGTTAAGATACCTGTAATTTGAATACTTCCATTTATTTTATCGTATTTTAATTTATTTTGAAGCGTTTTATCTTCGCCTAGAATAAACTCTATGTTTTTAGGAGCATTGGTTATAAATACATTCGTACCTTCCAGTATGCCGATGACTTTTTCAACAATATCCGTTTCAAACAGTAAACTTGCTTTAGCTCTTACTAATTCTGACGTTGCTTTTTCTTTGAGATTGATTTGTTGTAATACTACATCGATAATTGTGTCGTCAAACTTTAAATCCTGTTGCGTTTCGTCGATTGCGTTTAGCCCATCATATATAGATTTTGCCAAAATTAAAATCGATTTCTGTGTAGGTTTAAACGGTTTTTTAATATCGTCAAAATCACTAATGATATAATTAAGTTCTTGTGGTGTAAAACCTGCATCATCAATTTTGGATAAATTCTCTATAAATTCAAGTGTACTATAGGCATCATTAAATATATTACCTAATAGCGGAACAATATCCATAAATGCAGGAATCTTGTAGCCTAAAACTTTTGAAAGTAATCGGTAGCGATATAGTATTGATAGATTACTGAGAGTCAATTCATCAGTCATTACTGTTGCCAGCATGACGGTTTGCAAGTCGTCGGCTGTATAATTTAAAGCAGCCATTAATACTGGGAAATGCTCTGTAATTGTAGTATTTACAGTGAGATAATTGCCATTTGCATTAGCTTTAAAAACCTCATCAATTCCTAACACATTGTGTGTTAAGAAAAGGTTTTTATAGAGTGATTTTTCACCTGCTGTGCTAACATCTGTCCAAAAAGCAAGTAATTTTATTAATTCAACACCTGTTTTATCCAATAGTTTTTTTACTGCTACCAATTGATGTATTAGGGTTGTTGAAATATCATAATCATGATGGCATTCTTCGCTACAATCATCGCAATCACATTCATCACAATCAGCACTATTGCAATCATCATCACAATCGTCGCAAATAGAATCATCGTCGCTTAAATCTTCTTCATTATTTAATGATTTTTGGATACTTAATCCAACAATTACTTTATCAATTTCATCAATTGTCCAATCTAATTTTCTCCACAAACGTATAAAACGATGTATACGATCATATTCATCAACAGTCAACGGTGTTCCATCTAAATGCTGAAGTAGAGCGGTATTTAAATCACAACTGTCTTTTTGTTCTAAGAAAATGAGATACACCTCTCCGTCTATTATTAAGAATATGCCTTTTTCGCCCTTATCTCCTAAGAATTTGATTTGCTCCCAGTTTTTAGGATCCGTTTCTTCATTTTCATCCAAAAAAGTGACTTTTCCTGTTTTTTTATCTATTTGACCAACTGGAAGTTTTTCTTTAGCTGTATCATAAAGAATTTTACAATTTTCAACCCTTATACTGAAGTCACTATCAAATAAAGCATTATTCTTAAGAAGTATTTTCCCATTCACGCATCCTCTACCACTTTCTATGACTATCATTTTGCCTATTTTTTCAAAATGACATTTCACCCAACAGCTAATATCTTTGTCGCTTATTTCTACTTTATCTTTGCATGTATCAGGGCAGCTGAGTGATTTTTTGTTTGTTAATGTTTCTATCTGATCTATAATCATTGGTAATAAATCAGCAAATTTTTCCAATTTCACCAAATCTTCAGCCATTTTATCAATCCCATGTATTTTAGCGTAGTTTTGTAAAAACCGATAACTAAAATGCAAGCTTTCTGTTATATTTTTTGATTTCCCTTTGGGTAAAAACGGATTGATATATTCTGTTTTAAGTAAATCTACGAGGTTGAAATAATCAATTCCTGTGCGTCGTAAAAACTCTTTTTTGATTAATGTGAGTCCGTTATCACTCAACATTGCTGCATCATTATCATAGCCATAATACTCGCCAACTAATTTCACACCAATCAATTCTTGATATTCCGAATCAGTGAATGTTTTATTTTTGAGCTTATTCATCAGAGTTTTGCTTTCAAAGCATTCCTTTGTGAGTATGATATATTCTTCTTTAGTAATATTTAAAAATTCGGAATCATAAGCCCTGTCTATGGCCTCGTCTTTTAATTGAGTTAATTCAGCATTGTTGCTACTATTGTTTTTTCGGAAAGTATCTATTACTTCATAACGACTTGTTCCTAAATAATCCAAATATATTCTTGTGGCATCAATTGGTTGATGGTATGGCAGTGTAAATGGATATACTTCATTTTTCAAGATGCAATAGGCTTGATATTCTGTATGCTGTGGTTCTGCAAGCAACTCACTACTGGTCTCATCAGCCACATTAAAAGGTTTTAAATGCTTGAATGCTACATAACTCTCCATGACTTCGTTTGCCAAATCCAAATAAGGTAAAATAGTATTGGTATTTTTGCAAGTCAATTCCAAACAGCCTAAATCTGGACGTCGATTAAATAATTTTTCTAATGGGGTTCCAGAAATATTTTTAGGATTGGATTTTATAGCAATATCATCTACGGCAAGAGGATCAAGATTGTTGTTGCGTAAATACTGTAATAATTCTACATAATATGCCGCTGCACTATAGACTGAAGTACATTCACCACATTCGCAAATATCAGCATCACCAAAAAGCATATCCCATGACAAATTATTTTTTTCTATAATCTCTTTTGTAGCTTCCTCTGGAGAATATATAATGGAATTACTTTCTGTTTTCATGGCCCCCAATCCTTTGTTTATTTCAGCCCCATTACCAAGACGCATGCTTCGGTCAAGCATGTCAATACCAGTATTCTGACTGGCTTCTTTTAACGCTATTAAGGCATGTTCATTACGTACACGCAAATGCTGCGCATTCGTATGAATTTGTAGCAGTACTGTTTCATCTAATCCTTTACCACTCATTGCGATTTTGAATTGAGCAGGTGGTACATTTGAAATTTGAAATGCAGTATGGAGTTTGGCATCATACAAAACTGGAATAGCATTCGCGATGGGACTAATGGCAACAATTCTTTGTAAAGTTTTTAATGCAGTTTGAATAGGTTGTTGCAAGTCGGCTGGTATTTTTTTGAATGCCTCATTATTTTTGAATACTTCATATATTGAAGTGGTTCTGATATTAAAATTTGGACTTTTTTCTAACAATGCAGCAACTTTTGTCCCCACAGCTGTATTTAATACAGCCACTTGTGGATCTTTTATCATGTTAACGACAACCGCAGTAGGTTCAAATTCAAAAAGTTTATGATGTAAATCGATAGCAAATGCTTTTTTATCCTCATTTGATTTTGCTGGTGAAATACTTTTTACTTTTTGGATAAAAGTCTCTTCATTAAAATTCAAAGCAATATCACGCATCGAAAGCAACTTATCATCTTTCTGAAAAAACTCAACAACAGCTTTATTATCATTACTCCATTTAGACAAATAGTGTGTAAACTCAAGATTTTTTACCATTACTGGTGTAAAACTTTTGTCTTTGGATAGTTCACTTTTTACCTCATCCCAATTCGCATGATGTATTTTATAAATAGCATCGAATGTTTTGAGTTGGTTTCCGGCTTTTAAATCGAATTTAAAAAAATCAAGTTTTTTTTTATTTGAATTTTGGTTGTCAGATTGTGTTGCCATGATATTTTTTTATATGTTTTCTGAATCAGTTATTGCTTTTTTTCCATCTCCTGCAACACTTTAAGCAACGCAGGTTTTGCATAAGCCCAATTATGGCATTTAAAGCTGCGAATATTTTCAATAGCCGTTTTACATTTGAAGCAATGCAGGTTTGCTATAGCTCTTGGAACTTCAACATTCACAAATTTGGTTTCACCAAGAATAACTTGTGCAATCATTTCTTTAGCATGAATACTACCTACTGCGGAGGAAACAATGTCTAACCAATTGATTTCGCGCCTGCATTTTGGACATTTTTTAGTATCTCCACTTACCCAAAGCGGAGCGCCAATGGTCTTGTCTGGCATGCCTAATAGTTTTTCTATCATACGGACATCTTCTTCTTTTGTTATCCATTTTTGCTTTCCCGGTAATGAAGAGGGTGAATCATATACTGCCTGGAATATTTTGTCATTTACTGGTAATGTATTTTGGTGCGTTTTTTTGTCGTTTGTTGGTTTCATCGTTTTCAGGTTTTAAAATTATTCTCCGTTTTGCTAAATCATAGGACTTAGTGGAAGTGCTTTGTTTCTGGACACGAATTACAAATTCGCGCTATCGGATCTACCTTAGCATATACATCAAGACTATTGATTATCAATCAGCCTCAACAATTTTCATTTCTATATTCCGAATCACTTCATTACACTGCGAGCAAGCAAGGCCTTTCTTTTGTTCATACCATCTACATTTAGACCTGATTCCGCAATATTGTAATTCTGACGATTCATCATTACCAATGACATCTATTACAGAATTAATAAGCCCGCATTCATGTTCTCCTGAATCCCATTGTTTACAACCAGATTTGGCACATGTACCAGAAAATCGAAATCGTTTTTCCGGTTCTCTGCCCTTAAGAGCCATAGCTATGAAAGTCTCATCAATTTCTATCGGTTCTTTTAGATAGTCGATAAGACCATCTGCGTTAACTATCCCATATAGTTTCGCTCCGGGTTTACATACGTAACTGGGACACGTTAAATTTTGTTTTTCCTTTGGTGTAGAATTATTAGTAGGTTCCATATCTTCTATTTTAACTCTTATCAGAACACTGGTTCTGATAAGAGTGATTAATTATTAAAAACCATCAATAGTTCATTTTCGCAAATTATTGAATGGTTCCATCCAAATACCCAAAAGTATAGGAAGCTTAAGCCCTTTTAATCGTGGATTTAATTCTAATTTTCTGTTCACAATTAAATCTCCTTCATGATCTATTTGCGCAATCTCGCTCATAACAACTCGTTTTATTCCCTTGTCGATGTTGTTAATTTGTTCTTTTGTAAGCTTTATACCATCAAGTGAGACAGTAAAGAAGGCATCATTCTGTAATTCATTTGTTTTCATATCTAAATAATTTAAGTTAATTGATTAATTATATTAAAAAATTCATTTTCAAATACTTAACTAAGAATGTAATTATGAATTCTTAATAGTTTTGCATATTGTGTTTTCTAAAAGATTAAAGAAGATTTTTTTTATTAGCATTATGCCTAATCATTCTACAATAATCAATTGATACTAACTCATTTTTGTATTAGTTTAATTGGTTTTAAATCTTAATCTTCTGAATTCATCATTTTATGTTTTTTGCACTTCATTTTTCTTAAGTTTAATTATTAATATGTTTTGCTTGTAGACACGGATTGTAAATCCACGCCATAGAATTTTATTATCGAAATGCTAATATTTAACTCTTATTTTAGTCATAATTATTCACGACTTTCAAATTGTATATCATTATCATCTTCGAGCAAATGAATTGAAACTAAACCAAAATCTTCCACTTCGATTAATACTCCTCCTTCTTCCAATGACCAAATTCGGCTATCATCAGATTTTGGCTCAATAATTTTTATAACCTTACCAAGTCTTCTAAAATTGCCAATGTAAATGCTGACATTATCTCCGTCTTTAACTTGAATTTTATTTTTCTTATATCTCATAATAATTATTTCTTAGGATTAAGGTGCTATTCCTCCTCCTCCTGCGGGTTGAACAGGTACTGCACCAGGTAATGGTGAATAATTTAGTGTTGGCTCAACAAAATCTCTTTTCCAAAAACATCTACAACCTGCAATAGGGGGGCTTTGGTTCATTTTGAAATGATGCGTATGGTTTATCATTCCATTATGTGGGTCGTTACCAGCTGCTTGACTATGATATTCAAATGCAATTCCCCCAACGGGTACAGGAGTGCAAGGAAGACATTGTCTACCGTCATCTTCTCTTGGAGGTATTCTCGGTACAGGTCTCGGATTTGGATTAGGACGAGGACTAGTACGAGGTCTTGGCAATGTTGGGCTTGGTCCGGCTATCGGTGGTACAGGAAGTGGAGGCGCTACTGGAGGTACAGGACTAGGTGGTGCAACTGGTGGCGCTGGTCTAGGTGGTGCAACCGGTGGCGCTGGTCTAGGCGGTGCAACCGGTGGTGCAGGACTTGGTGGCGCAACTGGTGGCGCCGGTCTAGGCGGTGCAACTGGTGGTGCAGGACTTGGTGGAGCAACTGGTGGCGCTGGTCTAGGCGGTGCAACCGGTGGTGCTGGTGGTATTGGCCAGACAAAAGGTGGAAAATCTTCTATTTCTGGTCCCTGCAAACGCAATGGTTCGGGAGGATGAGTGGTGACGACCACGACTGTTGTTACAACAGCAGCTCCAAATAAAAGATCCCAAGCATCAATTGTAATCCCTGCCCAGCACCAAGGTGTTTCGGGACCACCTGCTAAACAAAGAGCTGAAGCTTGATTTCCTCCGACATCATTATATTTGATTGGATTGTTATATGAGTAAGTAAATACATTTATTCCTCCCCCAATTCCAATAGGATCTGGATTAAGCCACCTTCCGAGCCAAGACAAATAGTATCGTGCACTATGATACTCCAATCCCGTTTCTTCATCACGTTCCATTCCTGTGTAACGATAGCGTTTAGCTGCCGCTTTAATGGCTGCGTTCATAGCTTGAAACGCGGTTGTTCCAAAGGGATGGTATTCTTCGTAAGAGATGATATCACCTGTTTCGTTAAGTTCTAAAGCTGAGGAACCCAAATGGTTGTACAATTGGTAACGTATGGTAAATTGAGTTGATGTTCTACCAAAGGGAATACCAAGTATGTACTTTGGTTCAGTTTCCATGTCTACCATTACAAAACGGTGCCCTTGATCCATTAAACTCAAACTGATTCTTTCTAATCCGGCATCGGAACCACTATGGCTTTTGTACAATTCGTAACCCGATACATAAATACGCTCATTTTTTAATTTAGGTGTTTCTCCTTCATTGGCAGTGTTTTCTGTTATTTTTCTAATACGTTGTCCTTGTCCGTCGTATTGATAATACGTCGTTTCTGGTGTACCACCATCGGTACGTTTTTGTTTAATGGTCTTGATTAATTCTTCTTTGTAATTCCATCCCATTTCCTGTAAGTGGGGCAATGTGGTTATAAAACCGTGTTGCGCATGATGAGGATAAGTAAACATTTCACTACCAACCTGTGTCATTTTCAAACGATTATTACTCGTTTCATAAGTATATTCGCGTGTCCAATTATTACCCGCAGCAACATGTTTCATCTGCATCATATTCCCGACTTTATCGTAACGGTAGTTTTGAGTGTAATTCCGAACAGCCATTGGGTCACCGGGATTAAATTGGTGCATAAAAGGAGCATCATTCCAGTTGTCTTGCCCATTAAGTGTAAGTGCTGCATTATTTTCTCTTCCACTTGCTGTTATCAATTGATATAACGAATTATAAGTGTATTCTGAAACACCAGTTACTTTTTGGTTGTTAAAAAATACAGTAGGTATGTTTCTGTCTTCGATATGAGTAATATTTCCGACAGGGTCATAAGTATAAAACCAATCTTGTAAAGGGTCATTATTTTGATGTTTACTTTCCAAACGTTTCAAGTAAAACGTTTCTTTATCATAATAAAACTTATTGGTTACGTTATTTCCGTAAACAATTTTATTCCGTTGCCCTTTTTCATTGTAATCAATATTCTTGATATAGGTATTTGCCTGTACTTTATCGGGATGCAATACACTTTCGCCATCTAATAAACCAGATTCATTGTAAGAAGGAGTAATGATACTTCCATCGGGTGCAATTTGCTTTGTAATACGTGACAAGGCATCAATTTCTGTAATAAAAGTAAAAGATTGATTTTCTAAATCATCAACCAAATTATCATCGATCCAATTGACAACTTCCTTATATTTTTTAAAAAGTGTTCTTTTTGTACTTGTTGGTTTGCCTTGAAAATTATAGCTTGGTGTTTCCATTACACCTCCTGTATCATAATGTTGCCAAACCTGTCCCTTTAAATTTTTGAGTTGAGCATTAGGTTGTGTTTCTCCATAAATTATTTTATCAAATACGTGATTTAAACTTACATCTCCATCGCCTCCTAGAATTTTATTATATAAGGGTCTTTGTAGTGTATCGTAAAAATATTGAAATTCATGATTGCGTTCATCCCAAGTGCGTAATGGATTGCCCAAAACATCTATTAATAACCAGCGCTGTCCTGCATCCATACTTTGTTGATATACTTTGCTTCCCAGCATATCATACTTGTAGCGCATTACTACATTACCACGCGCATCGGTTACTGAATGCAGGTTTCCTTCGGTGTCTAATTTTAATTGGGTATATTGTAATTCATCAATGCTAGTTACTGCGTTTCTATTATTTTCAACAGATAGAATTGGTCTTCCTAATGTATCATAATATTGAATACTTGGAGTGTCTGCATGCTTTTCGACTTTTAATGCCGCTTGCTGTTCTTTGGAGTCATTGATAAATTCTGGATGTAAAATATTGGTTCTTTTTTTATACCATTCGCATTCCAATATGCAGTCGTTAGGATCATATTTACTTACTTTCCAACTATCAAAAATAACTTTTGACAATGTACCGTTTGGCATTTCTGTTTTTATCAATCGTCCAGCTGCATCATAATACATGATTGGTGTTACTCCAGTTTCGACCAGTTCTTTTAAATCTTCAAATTGATGGGTTACCGAAAAATAAGGTTCATATTGTTTTACAGCATTGCCTTTATTGTTTTTGATGGTTCTACCATTACCTATCCAACGAAGTTGCTTAGGAATGCTGACTGATGTATCTGTTTCCGAAATAGTAATAGTATTATCTGGAAGGGCAATAACTTTTTTAGCGAGTCCAGGTTCTGCCTGTACTTTTTTCATTATTACTTCACCTAAACCATTAGAGTATTCAAAGCCGATTTGAACAGGTGAATTGTTATTTTGTTTATAATGTTGCTCTCTGCTTATGGATGCTACTACAACAGGCTTACCTGATTTTATATAAGTGTCAAGGTCATAAACAAATCTTGACGTTGCACGATTTAATAAATCTTTTCCAATATTAGTTAAGTCAGTAGAGTCGGAAGTCTGGAAGAAGTTATTAATCAATATTGATTCAGTTGCATCCGTTGTTTCAGTTAAATCCATCAGTGAATCGGCTTCATTTCCTTTACCCATTATTGCAACGGATTTTATCAAACCTAATTCATCTGTTATTACTTCTGTTAAATTAGTATTTATATCACTCATTCGCTGAGGCGATAGCGTTCGAAAGTTGTACAAGTTCACTTTAACAGTATTTCCTATTGCATCTTCAGTCTCTTCTATAAACAGAAAATAACTACCATAGTATTTTACTTTTGTTATTGCGTTATAAGGGTCAGTGTATGATATTGGAACATAAAATCTATTGCTTGCATCTATCACAGCTTCTAAATCTGCAAGAAATTGTATCGTACCAGAACGTACCCACCAATTAGCATCTTCTAAACCACTTTCATTTAATGCATGCGAAAACTTGCCTTCTAACATTAAATTTTGCAATGCCCAGTCATCTGCTTTTTCATGGTAAATATGTCGCAATAAATCGGGAGTATATGTCAACTGATAACTTTCAAAAGGTATGGCTAAGGATTCTAATTTATACAAAGACAAAGGGCTTTTCAGATCATTACTTCTGTAAATCGTTTTTATATGTTCTATCAATCTTTTTTGCGATAAACCAGAAATTGTTGGTTTATCTATTTCATGATATAAAGCTGTTGCTGATTTTGCCTCGGTCAGTATTTCATCAAAATCATTTAGAATATAAAATTCATTTGATTTTGGTACACCTTTTAGTTCGTATGTTTTAGACTCTGAAGGTAATCGCAATCGGAGCGTATCAACATTTATGACATCATTTGTAAACTGATTTTGTGTATAGATAATAACCGTTTTACTTTGCTCTTGCTGTGTTTCAGCGGGAAGCGTTACATCGGTTAGCAATCGTGGGTAAACAACCGCAGCAAACTCTAATACATTGCCATATTTATCTAATTTAATGTTTAAGTTATGAGCAATTCGTGGATCTTCTGGGTTTCGTTCGTAGTTATAAGTTATAGCTTCATTTTCTTTAACTATAAAAACAGCATGTTTGTTTTTTCCTTTTGGCTGTAGTAATTCGATAACATAATTATGTGAAGCTACAGAAAAAGGAATAAGCTCTTTCCTTTTGGCTTCGGTTGTGTTCTCAAATTTAACAGCATCTTTTGCAAAAATTTCAGATCGTAAACTCATGCCTTTACAAGCTCGGAATGCTTCACGCCATTCATGAGCAGAAAGATGATTAAGTACTGCTGGTTCAATCTCAGGGGCAACTATCAATTTGGCATCAGGCAGGGCTATTTCATGATGGATAACATCAAATCCATTTCGAAGCATTTCTTCATACCAATATTCTTTCGAAAATTGAGTCAGGATTTTATCCTTTTGCAAAAAAGCCCCAGTATGATTCCAGGTTTTGGAAACGACTGGCTCTTGATGTAATGACTTTTCTACAATATTAGTGGCATTACTCTTTTTCCAATGTTCAAAACTCTCGGCATCAATTTGTTCTACCATGCCAAAACCTCTAAATTCCCTTTCCGAATGATCGTAATAACCATGATGGTATTTGTACTCACTTACTAATTTACAACCTGATATTTTATCTTCGGTTGTGGTTTTGGAAACGCAATGCACAGGGAAATGTAATTTGGTTATCCAAGGTTTTCCTGCCAACTTATCTTCGATGTAAAATTTAGTAGAGGGTGTGTATTCCAATGAAACTTCTTTCCCAAAATTGTTTTTATAAGAAACCATGATGTGTGGTTTCTTACTGTTCATTAGATCAATATATTTTAATGGAGATGAAGTGTTTTTTGATAATGCACTCGACCATACAATACAAGCAACACCATTGCCCAACAAATCAGTTACTGTAATTTTAGCATGAGAATGGATTTCAGGGAAAGACTCGATTTCAAACGGGGTTGTACTAAAACGGTTACCACTTAGGTTTTTCCAGCAAGTAAATTTGTTTTTACCCAAATAGATGATGTCTGTTGTTCCAGAACCGTCAATATCCGCTAGTTTTATAAAGGAAGGGTTAAAATCGTTCTCACTATCAAAAATTGGTGGATTATCCAACGCTACTTTTGCACCAAATTTTCCATAACCCATATTTGGCCAATAACAGATTTCATCATTTCGAATCCGTAAAATATCAGTCATACCATCACCTGACATATCCGCTAAATAAATCGTTTGCTTTGCATCTGCAAAAACAATGTGAGGGCCAGCTTCTTCATCAAACGACTTGGGTGTTTTTCGTGCAGCTGAAAAACCTTTTTTACCTTCAGAAGCATACCATGTAAAAACCTGATCTTCTGAAATAATCACTTCGGGTTTACCATCGCCATTCAAATCCAGCATTCGGGTATTGGAATCATTAAAATCAATATTTGGAATTGACTTAAACGAGCGAAATCCCTGCCATGCATCATCATCATCCAATTCAAAATACCCTTTAGGTCCGGCATTGAAACTGACTAATTGTTTACCACCATCAGCATCTAAATCTGCCAATTGCATCTGACCTCCCAATCCGGAAAAAGTGGGTTTTGGAGAGACTAATTTTGCATGTTCAAATTTTCCATCACCCAGATTGTGTTTGTAATACCATCCATTCGCTTGTTCTGTTAGAATACCTGATAACCCTTCATTAAATAAATCGGTAAATTGATATTGCTGTTCGTCCAAACCTGATGGTGCATGAACTAAATGTCCTGCATCAATGGATTTAACAACATCATTCCATTCATGTCTTTGGTAATCAAACTCCATAGGAGGAATTTTTTTATAAGAATAAGAACCATCTATTTTTTTGATATAACCAATTGAAGTAATGGATTTCAGAAATGTAAAATCCTGCTCTGTTGCAGTGTCATATCCCATATTGAGGGATTTAACCAAACCTTCGTATTCACCAGAATTGGTAAAATGGTGAAATAGTAAAACCCTATTACATAGTCTTGTAGTTCTAATTTCAAATCCTGATTTGTAATCTGAAAAAGCATCCAATCTGAAGGCCCAATCTTTTATTTTATCGAAAGGGGCAACATCATTATACTCGCCATAATCAAAAACTGTTGAAAACAAATAATCAGATTTACTTGGGAATACATCATCAAACTTTTTATATGGTGTTTTGTTACCATACAATACTTTTTCTAAATAAAGATTGGTATAAGTAATTTTACCATCTTTAAATCGATTTTTGTTATGCAATAAAGAATCATCAAATCCAATGTCGTTTTCTTTTTTATAAATATATTGACTACAGTTTCCTTTATCATCAAAAACGAATTCGGGGAGCCATTCAAAAATCTTTGTCAAGTCTTCTGGATTTGAAATAATCGAATTATCAGTCCATCCGTAAAGAGTCGTGACATTATCTCTTGAAATTACTCGCCATTTAATTCTTCTGTTCGCCTTTTCTGTCCAGCGCTCAATTCGAGCAAAGAGACCTTCAATTCTTGGTTTATAATTTCTTATAATAAATAGTCCATCAGATGAGATTCTTTCGTGTATAATATAATCACCATTAACATCTAACTGAAAACTTCCATTCAAATCCTTTGTAAACTCAGGAACTAAATCCTCCGCATCCGAAAACAGAAAAGTATCCGAATCTATTAAATCGAGATATTGAGGCAGTCCTTTGTCTGTTTTTCGCTTAATTGCTCCTAAACTTAAACTCCAACCTAATCCAAAAATACCATTACCAGCACCTGAATTATAAGAAAGACTTAATGAAGGTGATGCACCTCTTGCAGATGAAAACGGAAGCTGAATTGAAAATGAAGATGTGCCGTTAACAGCGTTAACAGTAAACTTTTCATCGATTCCCTTTAAAGCACCACCTCCTTTTGGTAAAGTAATTGATGGTATTTCTATTGCATTGGATTTGGTTTTTCCTCCATCTGTTTGGAAGAATTCATTGCCAGAGTTTTTTTGAGTCTGTTCTTTCATTTCTTTTTATTTAAGTTTTGGGGCAGAAATAAATGAGGAATAACTTTATCGACTTGTAGATGGAATTACAACACGTTATATTTTTTTAATGCGTTGTTATGGCTGTTCATTGTATTGTTATTAATTCTTGTGCACTTCCTTAATCGTGACTAACTTATTGATAATGGGCTGGCAAATAAAGAATAAAAAAAAATTACAAGAATTAAATAGTGTAAAAAAGAGTTCCTAGAAGAACAAAGGGCATAACCATTTAACAAATAAGTACTTATCAAATTTAAAAAAAGAAAACTATATAAAATCACGTAAAAATACCTGTTTTAATATCTACCCAAATTACATAACTTCTACTCCCGTATTTCTATTATTTCCTCAACATAAAATCCCTATTATCTTAATATCAAATAAACAGCTTAAAGAATAATGACTTCAGGATAACCAATGCCCTTTAGTATTCAATCGAAGAACTTTTTGATTCTCTATTTTTAATTAAATTATAAAATAAATTTTATCTTGCTAATAATCTTAAAACTAAAAACTAATTGAAAATAATTAAAAGTAAACTAGTTGTAATTCTTCTATGCCTCATTGCTTTTTCTTCTTGTAAGGATGCTGAAAAGATTTCTGATAAAGAAAAGGAAGAAAGTAAAAATACCAAAGAAAATAGCGACGAAAGAGAAAAAACAGCTATTATATTCTCTTTCAACAATGAGGATAATACCGAAATAATTAAAATATCAGGTAGTGATGTTAGCGATGAGGATAGTTTTTTACTTGTTGGAGATAAAAATATATTGATAGTTTCAAAGTATAAAAAAGACAAAGAGAATCTACAATTGATTCAGAATGATACTTTGCTAGTTGCTAAATACAATCATGTTACGATTGACCCACAACACATTTTAAGAAAAAAGATTCAAAATGTAGATTATTTTCTATTTGCCTTAATGGAATCCCCCTTAGGTAATGGAGATCCTGGATTATACTTAAGTTTTATAATGTTAAACATGGATACCCTGAAATTTTATACATTAAAGTATGATGGAGAACCTACTTTAAGATCTGATAATGCTGTTGAAGGTGAATTCTTAGACAACACAGTATTAAATCATAACATTACAATCAAAAAAGAATTATATCTGTTTGCTCAAAAAAGTAAATGGATTTATACCCCATCTTCAGAAGAAAAAGATATCAATCACTATAGGAACTTTGAGCAAAAATGGCATTCTGATAACTATCCTAAAGGTGCAGAATCTTTTTATCCCTCTATTATTAAAAGTACTTATTATTCTGAAAATCTATTTCAATATAATGGAAATTATGATAATGATGAAGTCATTGAAAATAAAGATTTTAAAATTGTCACCTATTTTCGTAATAACATTATAGGATATGACAAGAATAAAAAATTATATTTCCCAATTACCGTAGAATCCTGCGCTACAGGATGTGACAAGAAAATAGAATTTGTATCAGAAAATGAAATAGAGATATCATACGAAATGAATGTCCAAAAGACTGATACTATCGATTTGAATAAAATTAAATTTGAAAATCCCCCTGTCAAAATTTAAAACTGCATTGTAGTACATTCTTCCAGAAGACATACATCTATACTCTGCAATTTTTTTATTCAGACAAGAACGCGATGCGACGGTTTAAATTAGTTTTTACTCAAGCAATATACCTATAATTTCCTCCCACAATGCCAGTAACTGTTCCTCTTTTTTAGTATCGGTAAGCGTTCCCACGTTTGTACACAGGACGACGCTGGTATTTTTGGAAGGAAAATAAAAAGCATAGGCACCGGCACCAGCACCACTACCCTCGTGGCCGACTGCCTGCAGGCCGCCATTGGTTTTATAAAAATGCAGCCCTAAGCCATATATCGGCGTACTCTGATAACTAACCGCAGCCTTCATTTCTTCCAACGATGCGGGTGACAGTACCGTTTTGTCATGGAGTAGCTTGTAGTAAAATCCAGCTATATCCTGAACGGAAGCAACAATACCGTCATCGCCAATGAAGGTAAGTACTGTACCCAACTGCAATTCGCTCACATCACTAAAAGTGCCGTCTATTTCTAGATAGTTATCTGTCGTCCCTTCGGGAGCTACAGTGCTTGCCGAGCCTGCTATATAATATGTGTTGGAAAGTCCAATGGCGTTAATTATTTTGTCCGTAATATACCTTCGATGCCCGTTTGGAGTAACCCTGTCAATAATAATAGCCAGCAAGTGATAATTTATATTGCAATAACCAAATGAGGCGCCGGGTGCAAATTTTGCTGGTTGATCGTATACATAGCTCAATACTTGTTCGCTCGTCATAGGCAGTGGCCCTGTAACAACATCATTTAAAAACTGATCGTTATCTAAATAATCAGGAAGTCCTGATGTCATATTAAGCAGTTGCCTTACCGTAATGATATTTCCGTTTGGCAGATTATTACAAATGTTAGGAAGATAGGTATTTACTTTTGCATCGAGATTAATTTTGCCCTCCTCTTTCAGTTTTAGGACAGCAACTGCAGTAAAGGTTTTTGAAATACTCTGCATATAGTGAAGTGCAGAAGTGGCCATCGGCTTTTCATTAGTTACCGCATCTCCTGCAACTAGTGTATAACTCTCGGAAGCTGTCTTTACACTAAGGCTTACGCCGGGGAAGTTGGACAATGCTGCATCAAGTTTTTGCTGTGTGAGGATTTTTTTATCAGGTGAGGATTTTGAATCGTCATTGCTGCATGAGGTGATAAAAGATAATAAGGCGACTGCCAATAATTTTGCGATTTTCATGATATTCATTTTTTGATTGATCACAAATGTACTTTAACGTTTACCCATAAAAATTGACCTAAGTCAACTCAAAGATTTTGCGCGGATACGGCTGAGCCGCTCCTGCGAGATTCCCAAATACGAGGCAATATATTTAAGCAGGATCTGTTGTACCTTCTCAGGCTGCCTGCGATACAACTGGTGGTAGAGCTGCTCGGCCGTATAGGTCTTAAATTCAATATGCCGGCTTACAAGTACCTCAATGTAATGTGCCAAAAGATTTTCTATAAAATCCCTCATTTCAGGATGCATACTCTTTAGGTGTTCGAGCTTACTGCGATTTACTTTGATGATCGTACTGTTTGTAATAGCCTCAATAGTTTCTGTGCTGGAGGTATCGGTAATAAACGCGTAAGGAGCAGTGTCGATGTCTCCGGTAAAACTAAACCCGATAATCATTTCCTTATCTTCCACAAGCCGGTAGGCCCTGAAGCTTCCCGACAACACTATAAAAAAGAAATTGCACCGCTGGCCAGCTTTTATCACAGGTTCACCTGCCTTTATTGTCATTTCTGTACCTAAATCCATCAATAATCGTATTAGCACTCCTCTAGGGTTTTTCATAGCCTTATTTAATTGATTTTGTGGATTGATATACATTATTTGTTTTAGAAAAATATGAATTACTTAAATACATTGTACCCTGAAACCTTACCTCAATGTAATTCTCCCTTTGGAACAACATTCTACAGACGAAGCTCATACATGGCAATCCTGCAACATCTACAACTTTATACTTTTATCTGGTTAATAGCCGAATCACTTGGAAACAATTGTTCTAAAATAATAAAAAACTGAATCTCATTATAAAGACAAACAATGTCAATGATGTTGTTTTTTCAACAACAGCTAGTAATAAAAACTTTTTTATAAAATGTGATTTGAATTATTTAAATGTAAAATTCGCATAAGAAAAAGTGAGAAAGGTATCAAAAGCTTAAAAATGTACAAACTGATACCTATTTGTTGGTATTAGCCAATGGAATTTCAGCGAATGCTTTTAAAGTTGGTATTTTGGTATATTTTACAGATCGATAGTGTAAAATTCCTATATTAGTCACTTTAAAGATCATCAAATGGAAATTAGAACTGATTTAGAGCGTGTTTTGTGGCATGAGATAGGACATCTATGTATTGACCTTATAGAAATTGAAGACAGTCCTGATTTTTTCGTAGATGACTTATGGGTGAATTATCATAAAATCGCAATTTCCGAGCATAAATGGGAAGGAGGAATCAGGATGCTTCCTTCGATCAAGTATGAAGTATTGCTTCAAGATGATGATAAAACTTCATTTGCACTACTAGGGCTGATTTCAGGCTGTGTTTTTCAAACGTTGTATTTAAAGGAATTCTTAAAGGATGCTGATGTTGGTTTTGAGGATTGTTTTTGCATACAGCAAAAGTGTGGTGGAAGGGGAGATATCATGTCCTTTCTGGAAATAACCTCATTAATAAGGAGAAAGTATGGTTTAAACAGAGACTTTATACAGTTTATCGAAAGGGAGCTGCAGCACATTTATTACGATATTATTACCAAAAATCAAGAATTTTTAGGTGAGCTCCATAGTTTAATAAGCCACTACAAAGCAATCGTTTATGATGTATATGAACAGTCAGAGAATAAGGACAAGTTTGAATATTCCCTCAAAGGGAATTATCTCGATTCATTAAAAGAAGAGGTCTTTAAGCTAATGAAGGGGACAGGCTTTTATGATGCGGTTAAAGAACTTAAAGAATCCATTAAAGAGAAAATGACCGAAGTTCAAAAAAGCAGTACTGCAAGCTAAATTAAAGAATAACAAATAAATACAATGGATAGAATAGAATTAGGAAATGATGTCAATGTATGGCTGGAAGAATACTTGAAAACTGTCGAAGAGAAATTAGCTTCGTTATCTCGAGTTGAGTTAATCAGCGAAATGAAAAACTTGGAATCTGCATACACGGACCAACAATTGGAAAAATTCCCTGATAAGGTAATGATTTCTTCCTTAAAGGCTAACTGCAAACATGCTTCAGTCATCGGAGCATATATAATATTGGATCAACTTCAAAATAATGCAAGTGATGCTGTTATTCTAAATTCTGTTTCAGGGCTGATCCAAACAATTTCAAAAGCAAAAGTGGATGAAAAGACTAGAGAAATGAATGCAGAATTTGCGGAAAAACTAAGGGAATATGAAGAGGAATAAAATTGCAGAAATGATGCAGTATGCCCAATCTTAGCAATTTTACAGGGGCAAACGAAGCTTTCGGTGGTGCTATTATCACTATGATTTATAACATAAATCCCGCTCCCTGAATATAAAAGAAGACTTTGGAGGTCTTCTTTTATATTTTAGAAATGGAGCGATCCACGTTGTTGAAGAATCGTTTGTTTTTAGTTCTTGAACTCATTCATTAAAGCCTCGAACTTGGAATTTAGGTAGACAGAACCCTCCTGCTCGGTACTGTCTGAATACTGCTGCCTGCTGCCCTTTATATAGCCTGATGCTCCTGCAAAGCTATGAATGCACTCAGATTTGATGCATTCCAGCAGAAATTGCTGTACATCTTCGATTGCGGGCCTCTGCAAAGGATCAAAAGACAGCATCTGGCTGATGAACGATTGAATTTCAGGTTCAATAGCAATATCAGTTTCAGTTATCGCACAACCATTTTTTATCCATTTTTTCCAAGAATCATCCCGCATCCATTTTGTGCTGTTTCCATCCTGCGGTTCCGGCCAGTAGTCTTCCAGCTCTATCCCAACCGGATGCAGCCCGCCAGTCATCATCTCATAAAAAATTACCCCAAGGGCAAATACATCTGTAGCGCTTGACAGCGTTTGCAGGTTCCATTGTTCGGGTGCCATGTAAGGTCTTGATCCCTGAAAGACTTCATCATCAACCGAAGCATTTGCCAGTCCGAAATCTGCGATAAGAGCAAGTTGATGGATATCGAGATCATCCAGTCCTTCATATATTTTTTTCATCTCTTTAACTAAAATATTGGCTGGTTTTAAATCCTGGTGAGAAGTGAGGCCTTTGCTGTAACAGTGGATCAGGCCTTCGCAGGCGTAGGCAAGCAGTGATAATCTGCTTATGCGGCTAAGCAGTCTTTCTTTTAAAAAATAACCTAAATCACCAGTCCAATAACGGTAAGATGCGCTTGGAGTATTTGCAACGGTATGAAAGTCAAAAGCGCAGCAGACAAAAGAACTTCCGTAAAAAGAGTGCTGGAGTTTCAGTTCGCGAATAAAACGGCTGATAGTCTGTGTATAGCCGGGGTCATTTTTCAGTTTTTTAGGGACCTTTACACATATGAAACGCGGATAGGTTACTTTTCCTTGGTCATAGACATAAATTTCGCCACATATCCCACCCAGAAGGCTATCAAATTTACCCCTAATTTCTGTTCTGTTTTCGATCAACATTTTTTTATACTTCAAGGGCTGGTCGTAGAAGTCTATTTCACTCATAATTAAATTTAATTTTTTAATTAAAAATCATTTCCAAATTGGTTTTGTCAGTATACAATAGCTAATATAGGAAAAATCGTTTAAAACCTTTGAGAAGTGGACTCCATGAAATTTATAAGCTGGGCACTAAAGTAATTCTACGGACACCATTACTTTTTTTTTTGAAATATTTACTTGTTAAATAGAAGAAAAATGCATAAAAAAGGTATATTTTGTTAAATTTACCTTCAATCCCTATGAGCTCCACGATACAAATTTCTATAATTTTATGGAAGATTTGAAGAAATTGGCTTAGCTATATGTAGGGTCTGTCTCTGATTGCCTTAAACAATTCCCTGCATTTTTAATTTTTAAAAACTTAAATGCCACGATTTTGCCATAAAAATAAAACTGATGGTTTTTACGTGTTAATGTTTTGATTATTAATTGTTTATTGTATTTTTTATCGCTATAATTCTTTTTGATGTAAATTTACTGATTGTTTTGTTGGATTGATTGTTTTGTCCTATTTTTTATCTGTATTCTATCTCGAAGTAATTAAGTATTGATTTGTTTTTCTTTTGAGCATGGATACATGAAATATTCCTTCACATTCTTCTATTCCTGAAAAACCTTGTAATAAAATAGTTTAAGCTGTTTAATCTATTATGGAGACATTATATTGTTGGCTGAGCGTAGGCAACAGCACTTTAAAAATCTTGCCTGCCAATAATGGTAGTAATCTCTACGCGTTTATCTCCATTTATTCGATAGTAAATTGTATCAACACCACAAACACAATAACGGTATCCTTTTCTTATGTGGTCCGCAGATGGAAATAAAAATGGATTTTGTTCTATTTTGGAAAAACAGTCATAAAACATATTGAAATAGTGATCAGCTTGATTCATCCCAAACTTAGTGACACCGTAGTAATAAATTCTCTTTAAATCTTCTTTGGCCTCGCTACTAATAAAATAGCTATACATTTCTCAAATCTTTTTTAAACTCGGCTAACACTTCTTCTCTGGTCTGCTTTTCTGCAAAGCCACTTTTTTCTCCCTTATCTATT
The DNA here is from genome assembly GCF_020905345.1 of Flavobacterium pisciphilum. Classification (NCBI taxonomy): domain Bacteria; kingdom Pseudomonadati; phylum Bacteroidota; class Flavobacteriia; order Flavobacteriales; family Flavobacteriaceae; genus Flavobacterium; species Flavobacterium pisciphilum. Next base: position 5,305,105 of record NZ_JAJJMO010000001.1, on the reverse strand, counting down.
TTAGCTCTTACAAAGTCATAAAATTCCTCTTGAGAACGTGCTTTTTTAATTAAAAAGTTAATAGCTTCACTTTTACTGCTAAACTCTTCTGAGTTGATCTGATTTTTTAACCACTCTTCATTGGGAGCAGTTAATGATATACTTTGTCGTGTCATAATTATAAAAGTTGTCTGAATGGTGTAAAATTACACCAAAATTTTGAGATAAAAATAAGATTAAATCAAAAAATTAAATAAGAGCGCCTTAATTGTTTGTTGCAGAAATGGTATCAAGTCCAATTTATACCTGTTTATTTTGTAATATAAATTTTTGATAAGATTCAAGTATAATATTAATCAGGAATATGTCTTTGTTCTTACATTGTTTAATGTTGATGTGATGGAATTTGGTGGCGCAATGATGGTATTCAAAATGTGTCACAAAGAGTAGCGATAAAGATAAAGAAAGGAAACCCCGAAAGTTCTATAACTACACATTAAACTTCCACATCACTTGCAATTTAAAAGCGTTTCTTATCATTACTTTACTATCTTTAGTCAAAATCTGAAATATGCGAAAACTATTACTTTCACTGTTATTGCTTCCTTCTTTATTTCAAGCGCAAAATGCAGCTAGTGCCGATCCGGGATTTATTCCTGCTACGGTTTGGAATAATTATGAAAAACAAGTCAACGATATGGCACTTCAGTCCGACGGCAAAATTGTCATTGAGGCTACCCAATATGATTACGATACGGGATGGACGCGAACCATAGAACGACTCAATGCAGACGGTTCGAGTGATGCTGCTTTTAAGGTATTGACCGATAATACGGCAAATTCGCATGAATGTCAGATAGTGATACAGTCCGATGGTAAAATTATATTGGGCTCCCAATTTACTGTAGCAGGTGTAATCAAACCTATGATTCGGCTGAACACCGACGGTACTATTGATACAACCTTCGACACACCAGCTTTGCCAACATCTTCTTATATCTACTGTTTGACCTTGTTGCCAGATGGGAAGCTACTGGTTGGAAATGACTCTTCTAAAAAACTGCTTCGCCTGACCGCCGATGGTGCTTTAGATACCACTTTTTATGATGAGCATCCCGAAATACAGTCTTGCAGGGCCGTATTGGTATTGCCAGATGGCAAGTTGATTGTAGCGGGCTCAATGTTAGATCCAGGAGGGGCGGTTACGTACTACAATATTGAAAAACTAAATGCCAACGGCACAATAGATCCAGCATTTGATATCAGCACAAGTTTTATAGGTCGGAATGGTTATACGTCTTCATTGGCATTACAGCCTGACGGAAAAATACTGGTGGGCGGAAGGTTCGATACTTGCGACGGCAACAATTCTAAGAGCTTAGCACGGCTGCACCCCGACGGAAGTTATGACAACACGTTTACATCCCCAATATATGACACAGAACCTGTGGTAAATGACATTTTGGTGCGACCTAACGGTAATATCCTGATTGGAGGTAATTTTAGCGCGAGCAGTATTTATGGTATTGCTATGCTGTTACCAAACGGTTCAGTAACATATTCTTTTTCGCCATCGATGGCTGGTACTAGCGTTACGATTACGGAATACTCGGAAGTGCGCAGGGTCTTGCAGCAACCTAACGGTATGATCTTGCACTGTGGTGATTATGGAAATATTGGAGGTCAGTTATATAAGACCAACATGATTCGCTTGCTCGGTACTGATAGCTACCTTGTAAACGGCTATACCCGACTTGACATGCAAAATAATGGGTGTACCGATGTCGATCCCGGATTTCCGTACCTTAAGTACAAACTGGTGAACGGTACGACCCAAAGTTCTTATTATTCCACTTCCAATGGTTACCATGGCGTAATGCTCAAAAATGGCACAAGTGTTATCACGCCTATACTTGACAATCCGACTTGGTTCAGCGTTTCGCCATCAAGTATCAGTCTGAATATGCCATCGGCAACGAATTATGCAAACCAGAATTTCTGTGTGACCGCAGTCGGAAGCCACCATGATTTGTCGGTTTCAATAGTGCCAATTAACCGAGCGACACCAGGTTTTGACGCCTATTATGAAGTTTTGGTTAGGAACAATGGTAATCAAACGGCAACAGGTACTGTAGGATTTACGTACGATGCCGCTACGGCGGAATATATCCAAAGTACCCCTTTGGCCGCAGGCGCAGGTTTTGGCTCGGTGACATGGAATATTGAGGGTTTATTGCCGTTATCTGAAGTTAAATATATTGTAAAACTAAACTTAAACACCCCTACCGATACGCCACCACTAAATGCTAATGATGTATTGAAATTTTCAGCAGTAGCAAACATTGCTCAAGACGAAGTTGCGACAAATGATGAAGCGACATTGGAGCAAACGGTAGTAAATTCGTTTGATCCTAATGATAAGATTTGCCTCGGAGGTGACTATGTGCGTCCGGAACATGTAGGTGATTATATGTATTACCGCATCCGATTCGAGAATTTGGGTACGGCATCGGCGCAAAACATTAAGGTGACCGATATGATTGATACCACTAAATTTGATATCGCTAGTTTGAGTCCAGTAGACGGTAGCCATCCTTTTACTACCCGCGTGATACAAGGTAATCAGGTCGAGTTTATGTTCAACAACATACAGCTTGGGTTTGCTGATGAGAATAATGATGGCTATTTGGTTTTTAAAATTCGTTCATTGAATTCGCTTACAGAAGGTGCTGTGCTAGAGAATACAGCTTCGATTTATTTTGACTACAATCTCCCTGTTGTGACAAATACTTCGGTCGTGACGGTGCAGACGTCTTTGCATACTATATCATTTGAAACGATTAAATTGGCGCTTTATCCTGTTCCTGCGGGCGATATGGTATTCATCAGTATTCCCAAACAAGTTAATGTTCAGTCGGTAACAGTGTATAATCTTTTAGGGCAGTCGGTACTTGAAAATGTAAGACCTGGACCCCAAGGCGATGTGAATGTTACAACACTTGCTACTGGAAGCTATTTAATGCGGGTGAGGACGGAACTGGGCGATGGTGTGATGCGGTTTGTTAAAAAGTAGGTGCTGGGCGTAGTTGGTGGTCCCTATGGCATTTGCTCGTAAAGATAATGTGATCGAAAATAAAGAATAGCATTGAGTTATCCTGAAAAAGGTTGACTGAATTAATGTTTCTGTCGCATCTGTTTAATAACTATTATCTTTAGATCTTCGAAATATATTTTATGAATACGAAAGGTCATTGTTTTCCCAAAGTCATTATTTTGCAGGCTGTTTATTTCAAATTGCTATTTACATTGAGTTATCGGGATGTTGAGGAAATAATAAAAATGCGAGGAATAGCAGTTGATCATGCTACGATTCAACGCTTGTGTATAAATTTACACTTTCTTTAGAGGTATAAATGAAGGAAAAAAATAGAATACGGCCTATCTGTAGACTGAATATGACCTTTTTCTGTATGGCTAAATTGTAAAAAATAGAATAAAAGATATAAAAAAAAGCCCATTTCTTACGAAATGGGCTTTTCAGCTTGTGACCTCGACTGGATTCAAACCAGTAACCTCTTGAGCCGTAATCAAGTGCGCTATTCAGTTGCGCCACGAGGCCTTTTTTATTTCTCAATTCAACTATTTTTTGTAGTTTTGTTGAGTGCTTATTGCGGGTGCAAAGATAGGAATAAATGTGAGATATACAAGCAAAAAATAACAGAAAATTTAAAAAAAATGCAGATAAAAAATTATATACGTGATATTCAAGACTTTCCAAAAGAAGGAATTTTATTTAAAGACATCACTCCGCTCCTAAACGACCCAATTGCGCGGAAAGAATCACTAAAAATTTTATTAGACTCTTTAGAAGGACAAAAAATTGACAAGGTAATTGGAGCTGAAAGTCGCGGCTTTTTCTTCGGAATGCTACTTGCCCAAAAGCTAAACGCAGGTTTTGTACCTGTAAGGAAACCTAAAAAGCTTCCTTTTGAGACTATTTCGGCTTCGTATGACTTAGAATATGGAACTGATTCATTAGAAATGCATGTTGATGCTATTAAAAAAGGAGACAAAGTATTAATTCATGATGATGTTCTTGCCACTGGTGGAACTGCCAAAGCAATGTGTGATTTAGTAAATGAATTGGGAGGCGAAATTGTACAATGTAATTTTTTAATGGAGCTTTCTTTTTTAAACGGAAGAGAAAAAATAAAAGGGAATCCCATATTTGCAGCAATAACCTATTAAGCCATCAAAAGCGCTTATGACATCTAGAACATATAAAAACTAGTAGTGACCTGCAACGGGCTTTAAAATCCTCTTTTAAGAGTATACTGCTCCTATTTTGTATTTGTTCCTAGTAAAAAACATCTTAAACAAAAAACATCCCATAAAGAAAGGTCTCTTTTGGGATGTTTTTAATTTTAAAAAGCTGTTAAGCCAATTCTAGTTCTTCAACTTTTAATATTTCTAGTTTTAAATCGCCTTTTTTAGAAGGCCATTCTATAAGTTTACCTACCTTATACCCTACCATTGCAATACCTTCATCTGAAAGAATAGAAATTCTATTTTTACTTGTCTTCGTTTTTTCAGGACCTACAAATACAACTGTTTTTTCTTCGTTGTTTGTATGGTCTTTATAAGTTACTTTTCTATTTACTGAAACAATATCTTCTGGTAAATTTCTTCTTAATACCTGTGATGCTTTTTTAAGTTCAAGAGTCAATAATTTTTCTTCTTCTATTGTTACTTTCTTTCTTCTTAAGTGATCTTTAATTAAATCGTATATTCCTGTTGTTAAAATGATATTTTGTGACATAACTTTCTTGTTTGCTCCATTTCTCATTAGGCATGATAAATAACTCATCATTAAATATCGTATAGCTCTATAGTTTTGGATCCAATGATACCATGGTCCTAAATGAAAATTGAAGATTAAAATAAATGAGCTGTCTAAATAAAGGATCCCCGTCTAGAGTTTTGACAGGGCTTAAAGAATAAACTCTTTTGAGCTTCTTAAGAAAGTATCGTCATGCAAGTATAATAACGTACCCATGAGGCACATCAAGTGATTATCTGTTAAATAAAAATTTGAAGTAGTCATTATATAATATGCTATTAATTCCTCGCAAGATACACCTTTATTTTGAAAGAAAAAAATTTCAAAAAAAAAGTCAAATATCACGAAATAAAAAAGTTAGCTTTAACACACATATAATCTTAAAATAATAGATTTAAAGTAACAATACTATCGAATCCTTAAGAAAGGAATCGTTTACAACCTTACATAAGCTGCTAATTGTACTATATTATTAACAGAATTATTATTTCTACCAAGAACAAATTGATTCATATATCCTGCTTCAATATCAAATTTCGGACTTACTCTCCATCCTAACGCCAAATAAGCTCTGTTTTGATCAAAAAAACGACCATTAGGAGCATTTTCTAAATTCACAAATACTTCATTTTGCAAAGCTATAAAAGCACCATTTGTAAAGCTTGTTGTCTCTGAAAGTGGAAAAACTGAACGGGTAAAATAACGTAATCGCTGTGCAAAATCATAATTATCAGTTACAAGTTCGTTTTCATCAATTGTAGGCTGTCCCATAAAACGCTGTTCTAGTCTAAAACGGTGTTGTAAGGCAACAGGACGATTATACAATGTAAACTGTTGGTTAAAGATAAACTGTTCCCATATTCTATGCTCAGGAATCCAACCATCAATATCCATAACAGACCTATTGTTTCCTATATAAGCATAACCAATCGTGGCAATCATATTGTTTTTTACATGATAATTCAATCCTGCTCGCATAATAAAAGATTGAGTATCTTCCAATTTATCAGTACTTCTCACCTGCCCATCAAAATGGATACTGAATTTATTATCTAGTTTATAAGTAAAAAATGCAGCATTCCAACCACTAAAAGTATTTTGCGTTTGTGCACTCAGGGTTGTGCTAAACAAAAAAATCATGATACTGAATAAAGTAAAGAAGGGTAATCTAAAAAGCATATTTTATTGAATTATATAATGGAATTGCTAATTTATAGAATTTATAATTTAATTAGACTTTTCACACTGTTAATTCTTCTTTTAATCCAAAAAATGAATTATTCTTGTTAATTTATTACAAAAATGAAAAAAAGAGGTTTGGTATTTTATTTCTATAAACTTAAAAACGGAGAAACTAAACCTATTTTTATGATTCCCTTTTTCGATATAATCGCCAACTAATTATAGTTATATGCTTACTTCTTCCTATAAGTTCTAAAAAAAATAGTTTAATTTTTCATAATCTCCAAAGGCAAAGTAAACTTGAATGTACTGCCTTTTCCGTGTTCGCTTTCAGTCCAAATTTTACCTTGATGCATTTTTATAAACTCACTGCAAAGTAACAATCCAAGTCCACTCCCACTTTCATTTTCAGTTCCTCTTTGAGTTACTTTTCCATTAATTTTAAATAATTTATCTTTTATATTATCCGGAATTCCAATACCATTATCAGCTATAGATATTTCTACTTTTTGATGCTTTTTTTTGAATTTAACAGTAATCTCACCATGCTTATCAGTAAATTTAATTGCATTAGTTAATAAGTTACGCACAATAGTATCAATCATATTTTTGTCAGCCTCCACTTCAATAAGTTCAGATGATTCAAACGAAAGGCTTATATTTTTATTTAAAGCAGCATTCTTATTAAGCTCAACATTTTCCTTAATCAAAGTATTTAATAGGATTCTTCTAGGGCTAAATTCAATCATTCCTGTTTGTACTTTCGACCAGTCTAGAAGGTTTTCTAACAGCTTATAACTATTCTTATTCGACTCATGTAGCATTTCTATAATATCCTTAATCTCTTCACGGCTATATTCTTCAATATTTTGTGTCAATATTTCTGAAAGCCCAGCCGATGAACCTAGTGGTCCCCTTAAGTCATGAGCTATGATAGAAAAGAACTGATTCTTGTCGTCAAAAAGTTTCTTTATTTTAAAATCTTGTCTTTCTTTAACTAGTAATAAAAAACCAACAGTTCCGATGAGTGTAAGCAGAAATAAACTGATACTATACAAACTATCAAAGATAGTGTAAGAGAAAAAATCTTTTTGTGGATACAAATAATTATAAAACATTCGCAAAACAATTAAAACTTCAAATCCAACATAACAAAGCACATAAAAAGTTCGGAAAAAATTATGGCCCTTTCCTGTAAAATAACTAATCGTAGGAGGTAAATAAATAGCAAATATTCCCATAGATATAATTAAAATACGAGTGTTAATTGTACTTCCTATTGCTACTGCCGTATTAAAAACTAATATTGCTACAATGGTTATTCCTATTTGTATCTTATATGGTCTCTCCGATTTAGTCTTAAGCATCGATAGCATAGCAATCGTTTCATAATAACAGGCTGTAAAAATGATTGTGTTAGCGATATTAATAGAAATCATATCTGAGATTACCCCTCTTAATAAAATAAATATCCAGCCGATGGTCAGCAATAGTTTTCCATAGCCGAAATTTTTTAATGTTTTCCTATTTTCAGTGGTAGCATATGAAAACGAATAACAAAAAATAAGAATACAGATAAATAAGTTTGCCCAAAAATAAAGAAGGAAAACAGTTTTTGGGTCTAGAGAGAAAAGTTCGAGCATTATAGATTTTAGGAAATTAAAAAAAACCAATAACCAAAGATACAAATTAAGGCAGTAATTGAATGTACTATTATATTGAGTTACTTTCTTTTATTTGATAATTAATGCTCTTTAAATACAATAAAAAACATTATTAAATGTTTATTAAGTAGGTATTACTGTATTTAATTTTAACATTAATTCACATTTATATATTAATATTTTAGAGATATGAAAAGGATATTATTTTTAATAATCATGATTGGTGTATCCTTACAAGGTTATGCGCAGGATGAGCTCAATAATAAATTTAAACCGATTCCGCCTAAAGAATCAAAAATAAAAAAAGCTATTCCTCCTAAAGAAATTACACCAAAAATTGACCCACCACCTATTATAGAAAAACCAGATCCTTTGCAAGTAAACCCAGAGGAGCTTTTTAAAGATAGTAATTTGTATAAAAAAGAAGCGAATGTTGAAGGCATTTTTTATAGACGAAATCAATATTTAGGAAGCTTTAAAACGAAATCATTAACATCTACAATACGTTATCGAGATGCTGCATTTGTAGATGGTGATAAGATAAAAGTATATCTAAATGATAAAATAATTGTACCCGAAGTTAGTTTGAATGGAGAGTTTCAAGAGTTCAAAATAAATTTAGTAGAAGGCATTAACAAAATTGATTTTGAAGCTCTAAATGAAGGTTTTGCCTCCCCTAATACAGCCGAATTTCAGGTTTATGATGATAAAGGAGTTGCCATAGAATCAAGTCAATGGAATGTAGGTACAGGCTATAAAGCTACCATTATATTAGTTAAAGAATAAATTCAAAATACTTTAGAATTGCCTTATTTTAAAGCAAGACTTAGCAAAAGTTTCCAAAAACAAATTATATTATTAAACCATAAAAACCTCTAAAGCCATTTGATTTTAGAGGTTTTTTTATTCTTATTTTTCTGTTTTGTATGCTTAAATAGTATTTTAAAAAACAGTAACTTATTTATCTTCAGAATAACAAGGTTCATTTTTATTAAAAATACAATGCGGAAAGCGAACATCTACTGAATCTTTTAAAGTATATGTTTTCGTACTGTCTATTGATCCATTTTTATTATAATATTTCCATTCTCCGAACTTAAAGTTATTTTTAACCTCACCTTCTTCTTTTAAAATTTCTTTTGAATAAGCCTGAGTCTTCCCATTCCATTGACTATAATAATATTTCTTTAAATTACCCGCTCCATTTATAAGAGTACTATTGTAATTTAAAAATCTAAAAACGGTTTCATTTTGGCTATATCGAATACCATACATACTAGGATATGGATTATTAGCTATAATAATATTTTGACTTACAGGCAGACCTTTTATAATACCAACATTATAAAAAACCCCATTAGAAGCTCCAAAATATATTTCAAGACTATCAACTATTTTTTTATTGAAAAAAAGAAAACCATTTTTAATGGAATATTCTTTTCTTATGGTTAAAATATTTTTAGCATTATTCAAATTATAATAGCTTTGTTTCCCATCATAATAACTATTCGATCGCCAATAATCTTTTTCTTTGAAAGAAATATTGCTATCACCGCCACAAGCTTGTTTACTCTGCACAGGTGTTACTACTTTCGCAATTGGTTTATTAGGTTTTTTAATTTGAGCATTACAACTATAAAAACAAACTAAACCGACTATTAAAAAAAAGTTTTTCATTTTAATATTTTATTTGTTTGTTATTACTTGTTAGCATATAGCCATGACCATCTAAAGTTATTGGTGGAGAAATACAATCATAAATATAATATAGCATAAAAGCAGAAATGATTATTCCAATTTTACAATTATGTGGCAACAAGTTGCCTTACATGATTAATATATTATTTTAAAAAACAGTAAATTATTTATTTTCAGAACAACAAGGTTCTTTTTTATTAAAAATACAATGCGGAAAACGAACATCTACTGAATCTTTTAAAGTATATGTTTTCGTACTGTCTTTTGATCCATTTTTATTATAATTTTTCCATTCTCCGAACTTAAAGTTATTTTTAACCTCACCTTCAGATTTCAAAATGGGCTTCGTTATAACTCCAGTACTCTTTTCATTTTTAGGATAATAATAATCTATATAATGGCCATTTCCTTTTAAAAACTCATTTTTCACTTCAGATATCCTATTTATATTCCCCTCTTTGTCATAATAGTAACTTTTCCCTGATGGGATAGGATCATTATTAATTTGAATCTCATGACTTTCTACAAGTCCGTTATTTATATATATAAATTGAATGGTTGTTTCATCTTGAAATACTAATCTCATTCTTTTAATGACTCCATTTTTACAAGCTAATTTTCCTGATTTCAATAAAAAATCTTCTTTAAACTGCTTTATCGAATTGTATCCTGAGAGGCTTATACTAGAAAATTTATATTCTTCAAAATTATCACAGGTATCAAGTTTATATTCCTTTCTATAAATAAGTTTACCATTATCCCATTTTTCTTTTTTTGTGACCTTCCCATTCTTGTTATAATACGCCCAAATTCCTTGGTATTTTCCCTCCAAAAATTCTCCCTCTGCATATGTATATGCAATTAAACTTTGATTATCCCCTATTCTTGAATAATGCCCTAAAAGTTTTATTTTTCCATCAATAACATTGCAATTATTATCAATTTCCCAACAATACAAATTGTCTCCATTTTGTTTTAACTCTCCTAAGTTCAATATAAGAGACCCTTTTTTATTAGGTAAAACATTTTTTATTTTATCTGTTTTATCTTTACCTGGTTTTGGTGGTTTCTCAAATTTTTGCTGTGCAAAAGAATTAAGAAAAAATAAAAAGTAAAAAATTAAACTAATTGATGTTTTCATACTATTATTTGTTTTCGTTTATAGAGCCATAATATGATCTCACATCATTTTGCATAATCTTCCATTGCCATTGAGTATAAATATTTGTTTTAGACGAATAATCCATAATGTTTAAGGTCGATTTTTCTTTAAATTTATATTTATTATTTTTATATACATCTAAATTTTCTCGTTGTTTTTTTAATGTCTTATCAATATCTACATTATAATTTTCACTCTTCTTAATATACTCATCTATTTTTTCATTTATTTTAGCTGTATTGGCGTTTTCTTTCTCTAAATAGTCTATTCTTTCTTGAGCTGCTTTTTTATATGGATAATCAGGTTTTGCTTTTTCTGTCTTCCATTTTTTTATCTCTTCATTTCTTGTCTTTATTATATCACTATTAGTTTTTTTTGCCTTTTTGTTTTTCTCTATAGTCTCATTATTTGACTTCTTAGCCTCTTCATTAGATTTTATACTATTCTTTAATCCATCTAATTCTGGCTTATACTCAATATCTCTCCAGAAAAAGTGTTCCAACCCTAAAGCATGTGCAATCTCATGAGCATAAGTAGCTTTGTTTTTGAGATTGGATGCAAAAACAATTGCTTCTCTAAAATTCACAGGTTGTGTTCTACTTACTCCCCCTTCGTGATCATTAGAATCTTTATTGATGTTACTAATAAATAATAAAATACCTCTAAATTTTTTTCCATCTGTCTCAAAAGTATTTTTATACTCTCTTAAAAATTTATCCAGAATATGTTCTTGCTTAGCATTTTTTTGTTCCTGTCCATCATCATCTATATAAGATACTTTTCCTCCAGCTGGGTCTTTTCTGTTGGTAAAATAATTTCCTGCCTTATTATAGAATGTTCCATCCCAAGATGTTTCATCAAAAGCTATACGATATTTATTGTCAATTTCTACTGTGGTCTTTATTAAAGCTTGATTAAGTGAATTTTTATTTAAATAATCTTCAATTTTATTAGTTTTGAAGTCGGATATTAGCTGTGAAATTTCAGCTTCTTTATTAGGTGTATCCTTTACGACACAAACTAACCTAACAGGTAAATCAAAAACCTTGGCATTTTCTACTGCAATAATTTTTCCAACTTGATTTTTGTTTTTATCTGTTGGTATAATATCCACTTGTTTAGACGGTTGTACACATTTTACAGTAATTTCTTTTGGTTTCCCATCTGGGTTATATTTAATATTTTCATTTTTTTGACCATCTATTGTAACTTCATAAAAATCATTTTTCACAAAAGAAACTTCCCCTTTAGTTATATCTTCTCCCACCTTAAGAGGCTTACAAATCATATTTAATTTGATCTCTTGATTAATTTGTAATAGACTTAACCAGTATCCATAATAATGTAGATTTAATGGTGTTTTTTTATAATCTTTTTTAATTTTATCTTTAACACTTGGAACAGTAGCCACAGATACATATTCTAATTTTGAATCATCAAAAACATATTCTAAATTACTAATATCATCTGTTTGAATCTTTAAAATATTATCAGAATCATCGCATATTAACCAATCAAAACCAAATTCACCATCATATGTAGGCAATAACTCAAATTCCACAATTAAATCGACATCAACTTTTTCAATATCAGGCACTGGCGCTCCTGTGGCATCAATTTTTTCAATTACGTTGCGTTGTGCGCTATCTGTAATTTCAACTGGAATACCTCCATATTCACATTTTATAGTACTTTTTAGAAGTAAAGGAAACTCGTCCTGAAAATATACGGTTCCCACATCTTTCCAATCTGCAAGTTTCATTACTGAGGCACAAGGACTGGCACTCTGAGGGCTTTTTTTGCAATTGCCTTTGAAGATTACACTCTTTTTGTCTTTTTCAACTACGGTAGCTGTCCGCTTATCTTGTGTGCTCGGAGTATCATAATTTACTTTTAAATCACCTTCTGGAACAATACATAAATCACATTTAAGTTTGGCTCCATCAATTACAAATTTTAATCCATCCTCAGCATCTTCTTTTTCCTCACGTTCTTTTCGTTTTAAAGTATTATCTGGTTTTGCCATTAAAGTGATGTTTTATTAATGTTATACAAAATGGTCGATTCTTCTTTTTCTATTTCTAATGTTGCCAATTCTATTTGATTTTCCCTATATTCAATAGTACCATCATATTTTATAAAATCGCTATCTTCATTATTCTCAACGGGTATTCCAGTTATTAGATAAGCATCAAATTTTTCATCTTTTGGATATAAACTTTCTGTTATCAAAGTATTTCCACAATCTATTATTTTTCTTTTTTGCTCGATAGGATACGTTTTTCTATGAAAACTCAAAAAATACAAACCAAACATTTTATTATCTGAGAAAAAGGAAATTAACTTTTGTTCCTCTTTTAATAAACTTGTAATATTTTGCATAAACGATTCTGCAACAAAACCTACATTATCAATAGCTAATTTGGCACGTATGATTTCCCATCGTTTACCGAGTTCTTCTAAATTTAATATTTTGATAATTTTACCATACTTATTAATTTCTAACTCAATTTCATCAAATGCAGATCCTATTTTTTTAAGAAAAAAAACATTTTCTATAGATACATTACTTGTGATTTCAATCTCAGAAAGAAACAACTGAAACAACATATCATTCCCATTGAGTTTGTATCTAGTAATAGTAATCTTCCTTATATAATTTATTTTTTTTATCTTTTTAGGATTCGAAAAATCTGTTGTTATAGTTTCAAATGTAAAATCATTTATTTTATCAAGCTCTGGGAGAATAATTTGGTAATCTAAATAATTCATACTTAATATATTTGTCTTTTTCTACCTTCGTTGGGTTGCATACCAAACCAGTCTCTAGTCGAGGACCAATGCAAATATTCATTTCTTAATTTCCTCAACATTTTTTGTGGTGAATAAACAACAACTTCGTCTAATTCAACAACTATTTCGAGCTCTTCTGTTGCAACTTCTTGTGGTATTTTAAGAGTGCCGAAATCTATTTTAGGCTGATATTGCTCTACCCTCAAATTATCAGTTACTTTTTTTAGACCTTCCATTTCATAGGTCTTATATTTTAACTTTTCCTCTATATTTTTTAATTCTGTTTCTAATTTCTGTTTTTCTATTCTATCTTTTATTTTCTTCTCAATCTCTTCATCACTAATAAAATCCCATTCTTTAATTTGATTGGTTTCATCAAAAGCATAATCTGTTAAATGATTTTTTACAGTTATTAAAAAATCATCCAACGGAAATTTTAAACTCGATTCATCTACAAAATTCTTTTTCATTTCGGTCCCTCTAGCATAGGTCTCCATAAAGTGTAAAAAGATATAGCTGTACTCCTTTTTCAATCCCTTATATCCCTCATGAATTCCAGTTAATTTTCTATCACGAGTTCCAGTTAATTTATAATAAGGAAGTAAACTCACCCACTGCCTTTTTATTTTTATTTGATCCTCCTTATACCAATATTGTCTTATCAAATCGTTCCTAAGGGCACTTAATCCTGGTAGACTACTAGGAAGAAGCCCAGCTAGAAAAGAAAAAGTACCCTGTTCATCTTTTAGACTGGTTCCTATTTCATCTATAGTCTCTTCTTCTGTCATATATGCTCCTCCAATATCGCAATGGACTCCAGGAAAATTTTTTTCAATATATTTTCCTGAAATTTGATTGATTCGGGTGAGTGCGAAATTTTCACGATGCTCATCTTTTGCTGTAAAATGAACTACTTTTTGACTGTATAAATTGTTAAGCAGGGGCTTATTTATATCATCAATGTCTTTTTCCTTCGTTAAATCATTAAGATGTAAGTCTTTTATATCATCCTCAAAATCTGATTGGCCAAATTTAAATAGCTTGAAATCTTCATCTTTTAGCTTTCCATAATCATCATAATGATCTCGAACACCTCCTACCTCAAAGTAAGACGAAACAGTATCGTAAATCCCTACAAACCGTACAATTATCTCTATATCTTTTAAATCATTAAATTCAAGCTTAGTTTTTTTAAGCAAGCTATACCCCAAATGACCCATTTTAGGCAATTGCTCATCCATTAAATAACTACTATCGATTTCGTAATTATCAACATCAACAAAAGCGGTACGCATATTTTGGATGCGCACTCTACCCGATTCAGAATTTGGAGATTCACGATATTCTACCCCATCAGGAATCTCTTTTTGTACGGCTTTTCCATAACCTGAGTCTAGGTTTACCTCATAAACCAAATTTCTTGCTGTGGCAGCTCCACGACTAAATCCAAAAACATCTAGCGTAATTTGGGTTAACGCTTTCTGAGATTTTTTTTCCTGTTCTTTCTTTTCTATTACTTCAAATATTTTATCTGCTATTTGTTCACAAGCATTGCGGACTCTGGCACGTATCCCAGTTTGTCCGGATCCAAAAGCAAAACCATCTTGGCTGTCTCGCATTAAGTTATCAGTACCCATTCCTGGTACATAAATAGCGTATTTTTTTTGCTCACAACATGTCCACATTCGTGCTACATTGGTATAGTCGTTACTGTAACTGTTGTCAGTACCCATGCGATCCAAACCAAACTCATTTAAGGCTACTCTGTGTGAGGCAACAAGATATTTTTCTTTTTCATCAATAGCTTTAAACTCGATTTCCTCGGCAGGGGTTTTGTCTTTCTTAGAAAGAAGCTCTTCTATCCGTTTTTTATTCTTTATATTTTTATAGTGATCATTATCCTCGTCTTCCAATTCCTTGTTGCCTTTAGAATAATCTATTTTATCAGTTTTTTTATCTGTACGACTATGCTCAGTACGCCTATCAGTATTGTTCTTATTGTTTAAGGTACCGTCTATAAATATCCCAAAAGTAAGTTGTAATTCATCCTCTTTTATGTCATCCTTACTTGTTCCCGTATTGTATACAAATGTTTTTCCCATAACAATTATTCTTTTTTATACTCTCTAGTAACCATTCTTGATTCAAAAACCTCTACTTTAATTTTCTTTAATGGAATAGCATTAATACCATTTTTTAATGTTACTGATGAATAAGCACTACCAGGGTTAATTTTGATTTCTAAATCAATTTTTGTCTCAGGATTTTTCTGATGCAATTCCTTGAATGCTGCAAAAATCTCTTTTTCATCAAAATCAATTCCACCTCCATAACCTTGTCCCTTCTTGTCCCAATAACCAATAACAAAACCTTTAGGCACTGCTCTTTCTTGATACTCATTATTAATAAATACCTCATCTAATAAAGTCTCACTTTCTCCATTAAACATATATATTCCTAGTTCATCTTGTACTTTTCCTTCTCTCACAAATACAAATGTAGGTCGCCAGTTGTATTTTATACGGTAACTGTCCCAAAGTCCGTACGGAATGGGTTTATTTTTATTGGCTTCCTGAACCTCTGGTGCTATAATCATAGGGTTTTTTAAAGTACGTGCCCTATCTTCAGGATCAAACAACAGACGTTCGTGGCTGTCCAACCTAGCTATCTCTTTTTCAGATATCGTAGTTTTACTTCCCTGATAACGCCCTATTTCTACTTGTCTTCCCCCTCCTTGCAACCATACCACCACTACGCCACCAGGAGCAAACCCTACTGTGATATGAGTATAAGTAATCATTACTTTCCCTCTTTTTCTAACACTACTCTGAAACCCTTCGTTAAACAGCTTGACCATTTTGGGATAATCAAGTTCTGTATTTATTTGATACATAACGTCTTCTACATAAGAGTACCAAATACAATTAAGGCTTTGAGGTATAGGTTTTACTCCCTGGCTCATCCCTGAGGAATTTTCTCCCCAATATCCAACACCTGTCGTAGTTCCAAAACCAAAGATACTAGTACTACTATTAGGTTCTTCCGTAACTCCATTTGATACTTTTGGTCCTTCGAGCCAGCCTCTATATACTTGTATCGGGTATCCCAACGGGCAACTCAAGCCCTCTTGCCATTTAAAATTTGTCTCCATAGTAGTAAGAGTGTCTTGCATAGTAAGCGTATTAGCTAATTTATTAGTTTCTTTTTTTTCTTGACAAGAGCTTGTTAAGCCACTTATCACCAAGAGCAGTAGTAAATTAAGAGTTGTTTTCTTCATGTTTTTATTGTTTACACGTACTAACAAATTATCTTTCGTTTAATTATCTAATATTTACTAAGATATCACATAAGTTCATTTGTGTCAATTAATAATTTTATAATGCGAATATTCTTTATTTAATTTTGGATCATCTATTTTATAACTACTATAAAACAGAAAAAAAGTAGCTATAATAAGGACAAAAAGAATTATCAAATGAAAGATATTAGACTTACGCAAATCCTTTTTTTCAACTTCAATTTCATAGAAAAATAATGCCAAACCAACTCCTATTACAACACTACAAATGGCTATAAAAGGAATGATTTTTACAAAATAATACCTCAATAGTTGTACATACTCTACCATACTCCCAATAGGCTCTAAATAACTAGCATTATAAAAAAACAAAGAAATCAATACAAAACTGAAAAATATCAACAATGTTATAAAAATGAAACTTGAATATATATATTCATATTTTATCATATAAATTAAGATTCTAATAATGATAAAATACAAAAGACTTATTCCTAAAAAAATTACACCCACCAAAATAACAGCTATGAAAGAAATATAGTTACCTTCCATAAAATATTGATACGTAATCCATGAAATTACAAGTGAAATTATTAGGGCTGTAAAATTTGCATAATCCTTTTTGGTATCCATGTACGACTATTTCTAAAAGCTAAATCTATTTTTACTTTTTATCCCTTATTAACTTTCGCATCAATAGCTCCTAGTACTTTTGAAATTCCTGAACTTTTTATCAAAATATCGCCTCCAATAGCTTTGTGAGTAGTTGTAGCAGTAGTTTTCTTTAAATCACCATTTATCGTTACTGTTTTATCTGCTGCAACTTTTTGCTCATACATATGAGTAATAAGTTTATAAAGTTCGGTTGTGTTTACTGTATTGTTTTTATTTACTTTTAAGTCATTATTCCCATCAATGGTTGTTCTTTTGTTACCACTTACAGCTACCGTCATGTCTTTTCCAACCGTAATATCTAGATTATCTCCTACATTTATGGTCATGTTTTTAGGAGCGTTTACAGTAATATTACCTTCACCATCCATATAGATACTATTCTCAGATGGGTCTTTGATTAAGATACTTCTCTGTTTATCATCAAAAGTAATCGTACAGCCACTACGTGTGAAAAAACTTTTGATATGATTGTCTAGCTTACCACCTTCTCCGGTTTTTCCATTAAATATACTTCCAATCACATAGGGTCTGTTAGGATCATTGTATCGGAAACTTACCATGACATGATCACCCACCTCAGGTATAGTAACCCAACCACGGTTTTTATTTACAACATCACTCATTCCAGCATTAGGAGTCAATACATATAACCACGGAGTACGAGATTGTTGTTTTTTCTGCCATAATAATTGTACACGAACCCTTCCATTTCCACTTGGATCATCATTGGCTACAATCACAGCTCTTTGTTCTTGCGCCATTGGCATGGCTACTTCAGGTTCTGGTATTTTTTTTATTTTAGCAGGAAGTGCTTTAAAACTATTTTCATATTCCCCAATATCTGAAGCTAGGTGCTGAATTTCAGTAATTATATAAGTTCCTATTTCATTAGAATCATAATGAACTTTAGTACTATCTAGTCCTTTTCGATGAACTTCTGATTTATCTTGTATTTGTTGTGATTCAATATTAATGATAGAACCTATTCGAAGCTTAGGGTTTCCACTTATTGCTGTAATATAATTACCATCAGCAGCAGCACTTTCTTGTTTCTTCTTTAAGATAGTTTCAAAATAGACATCATCACCAGTACTAAATTCACCAAATTCATAAGAAGAAGTTTTATATATTTTTTTTGAAGCCTCAAATGCATTTTTTCCTAATTTTGGTAGTCCCTCTACAATATCATCATCCGTTTTGGCTTGATATAATTGATCATTATTTTCATTGTAGGTAAATCCACTATACTGATTAGGCCTTGCTTGTACAGCTATGCTTAAATTGTATAAATCTTTGTTATAAATCAATTTTATAGGTGAACTTGCTGTTTGGGGTTTTCCCAAAAATAATTTTTCTCCATCATAAAATAACCATTCATTATATTGTTTTGCCAATCGCTGAATATATCTAAAATCTGATTCTAGATATTGTGTTTGGTATTCTATTTTAGAAGTAAATTCAGGTTCTATTTCAAATTGCAATTGCTCACCTGCTGCAGTTTGTATCACATCACGTACCATATCTTTTAAATTAAAATCTTCCCAAGAGTTTAACTTTTGGCCTGATTCTAATAAAATAGTTTTGGAATATCCTGAAATAACTATTTGACTACCTACATGTCCTAATTCTTGTTGGTAACGCACGTTTGTTATAATCCCTAAAAAATTATTTGCAGCGCTTAGTCTAATGTGTAGTACTTTTCCAAGACATTCTTGTGCACTTTCCATTGTATATGCTCTAGAACGTTCTATTACTGAATGCGGAATGCTGATAGTAAACTCGTGGTGAGTATTGATGGTTTGTTTTAAATCTATTTTAGTAAAATGAGAGATTTCTTTACCATCGATACCAAGAATTATTTTAGGAATGACCATAATATGACTAGTTTTAAGTTTATTTTTTTAACTTAAAAATGTATAGTCTAAAGTTCTTCTTTCTAAAGTTCTTTATGCTGAATTCAATTTTAAGCTAAAAGATATCATGTTCTGAAAATAGAAGTGATATTATTGAATGTTTTTTTGAAAAAAAATGTAAATAAAAAAACAAGAAGCGGCATAATACCGCTTCTTACTTATCAATAAGGGAAAATTAAATTTTAGCCCAATTGTTATCTAATGTTGCATTTCCTAATGTGATTTTTTCTGCTGAGAAAGTGATCTCAGTTACCATTGGAGTTTCTGCTAAAGCATCTAATTGCTCACTGAAGAATACAATAAAAGCATTTTCAAAAGAAAGTTCTTTCATTACTTGCTCAGAATCAGCTTTAAAATACTTTACTTTTCCGCTTACTGGCTTGTGCTGACTGTTTACTGCTTGCTCAATAACTGTAGTGTTGTCTGTAGATTTTACTCTTAAGTTTAATCTACCTCCTTTAATCTCAGATGAAACAGCTCCTTTACCATCAGTATGTCTTAACATATCTACTTTTGAGAATAATACTTGGTACTCGTTTCCTTCGAATTCTAAAATTGCTTTAAATGCCATAATAAAAATAATTAAGTTGTTAAAAATTGTTTTTTTAGAATTCCCTTTTATTGTTTGACTAGTATAAACAAAAAAGGGATATTCCAACTGATTTTAGAATACCCCTTTTTTGCACTATAAAGTGCTTTTTTGATTTGCTTCTTGTAGGAAGGTGAAGGAGATTCGCAATCAATTATGTACGAATATACAACTACATTTTTTATATCCAAATTATTTTATAGATTTTTTTTCAAAAAAAATAACAGAATATGCCCTACAAAAAACACAATAACACATAAAAAGGTAGTATTTACTTGATATTCCAAAGGTTTTTTTAAACTATTTATAGTCAAATAACTATCTAAAAAAAATACATTTATTTTTATCTATTTGCTCTTACATTCAAAAAAAATAAAATTTTAAATGCAGAATAAAGAAACTTATTTTTTCCTGTTTATTTAACAAAACCACTTTCTTACTAAAAGCAACTATTTTGAACCTCAGAAACAGGAATAAATAAACATTTTTTTGTACTAGCAATCTTTTGTCATAAATTTGCACCTTGCCATAAGTGGCAAAGCATTGAATATTGTAAGTTTTTCAGATTAAATTATATTAGAAGTAGTAAAAATCAAAACTCTACTTCATTATTAGGTTCAGCATCAATTGTATCGACTAATTTTTTTCTTATAGAGGGGATTTAAGATCAAGTTAAAAAAAGAAAAAAGTGAAAAAGGAAGAAACAAGCTGGACGATTTGCCAAGAATGTCAAGGTCGCGGTAAAAAAAGTCGAGGACTCAGCAAAAAAGCACGACTCAACTACCAAATAGCTTTAGATCAATTTGAGAAAACAAAAAAAGAAGGAACAGCACCAGTTCTACCTAAAGGCCATCTCTATCCCTGTGCAAGCTGTTCTGGATCAGGATTACTTCATGCAAACAACCATCCTATAGCAGATAAAGAGAACTACCCACATGTTGCTATTATTGGTGGTGGTATTGGTGGAGTTGCTCTAGCTATAGCTTGTTTGCACCGTCAGATTCCTTTTACCCTTTATGAACGTGACAACAACTTCGAGGCACGGTCTCAGGGCTACGGACTCACTTTGCAACAAGCCAGTAAAGCAATCGAGGGATTAGGCATTCACTCATTAGAAGAAGGAGTTGTTTCAACAAAACATATAGTTCATACTACAGAAGGAAAAGTAATTGGGGAATGGGGAATCAGAAAGTGGATGCAGTTAGATGCAAAAACACCACCTAAACGTTCAAATATCCATATTGCGAGACAATCTTTGCGCTTAGCTCTACTCAAACAGCTTGGCGGACACGATGCAGTCCAATGGGGACATCAGTTAATCGATTTTAAGGAATCGGAAAACGAAGGTGTTGAACTAAACTTTCAAGTAAACGGAGAAATAAAGAGCTTCAAAGCAGACCTTGTAGTTGGAGCTGATGGTATTCGAAGCTCAGTACGAAAATTACTAATTGGGGAGGATGTCACACCTTTACGTTATCTAGGTTGCATTGTAATATTAGGTATTTGTTCATTAAAGTCTCTTGAAAACATTAATAGCCCCCTATTGGACTCTGCTACTGTATTTCAAACCGCCAATGGGAATGAGCGAATTTATATGATGCCTTATACATCCGAATCAGTAATGTGGCAACTTAGCTTTCCAATGTCAGAAGAAGAAGCTAAAACATTAAGTATACAAGGAACTCAAGCACTCAAAGAAGAAGCTTGTCGTAGAACGCAGTGGCATGAACCGATTCCGCAGATTTTAGCAGCAACTCCAGAAACTCAAATCTCAGGTTATCCTGTGTATGACCGAGAATTACTTAGTACAAAGTTGTTAGAAAAAGCAGGACAAGTAACCCTAATTGGAGATGCAGCTCATCCTATGAGTCCGTTTAAAGGACAGGGAGCAAATCAAGCACTGTTAGATGCACTCATGCTAGCTCGAGGAATCGCAAAAGGATGTAAAACAGCTTCTGAATGGAGAAAATCTGGGATAAGAAAAAATGTATTAACTGAATTTGAAACAGAAATGCTAGAACGCAGTGCTATCAAAGTAAAAGATTCAGCAAAAGCTGCAGAGTTCCTTCATTCTGAAATTGTGCTTCATGAAGGTGATGCGCCAAGAGGACGCTGCATGAAGAAAAAAGATGCCTAAGCTATTCTCTTTTTAATTAAAATGAAATTACCTCTACCCCTAATTAGAATCATTAATACAAAAACATTACCTGCCCATTTACCTATTATTTCTCGCCATAAACGATAAGAGAACTTCCATCTATTATTACATTTCCAACTGGAAATTTTTCATGTACCAATCTGTAAACTTCTTTCTTTATTTTTTGTTTCATAGCATCGTCAGCTTTGCTAAGCGCTCCAACAAAAGGAGCCGCAATTTCAGTCATCATTGCCCAATAAACATCAGCAGTTCCACATTTTAATTTACCTATCACTTCTTTTTCAGAAGTATTTTTAAAACCTGCTTGTTTAAAAATATCCATCATTAAACCACTTTTCGCACAGCGAAACATCCCTGGTGCTCCAAACGGAAGAGCAGGTAGCTGCATATTTCTATTGATAGTATCTCCAATTGCAGTTATCCAAAAATTTTTATCAGGGCCACTCCAAACAGCAATTGCTATCTTACCACCGGGTTTTAAAACTCGCAACATTTCTTTGGCAGCTAAAAGCATATCAGGGAAAAACATAAAACCCATTCGGCAGCTTATTGAGTCAAATGTATTCTCAGCAAAAGGAAGTTCACTTACATCGCAAGCATGAAATTCAACATTTGTTATTCTTTTTTTAGAAGCATTTTCACGAGCAATATTAAGCATATCGTCAGCGAGGTCAGTAATAATAACTTTCCCTCCTGTAAGCATAGATGCAATACTCAAACCAGGTTCACCAGTACCTGCTGCAACATCTAAAATCATTTCTGAACCTTTTGGTTTCAATAAAATAATAATCTCATTAGCAAATGGCTGCATAAAATCTCGAATTTCAGAATCCCATTTCTTCCAACCAGAAGAAAATTTATTCCAAGATGCTTTTTGCTGTTCACTAATTTCTTGAAATTGTTTTTCCATTTTGTTCATTTTTAATTTGTTATCAAATGAAAGGTTATCTTTAATTTAACCTAGTTAACAAAGCAGTATCGTAACCTTACAAGCACTTGGTAAGTACCTATTAAAGAACATTTTACACTCTATTAAAGATACGCATTTTATGAAAACAAAATACACATAATCAGCATTCTACTAACCTACTCTACAAATTATGGAAAAATATATAAATAAAAAACCATCTCAATAATTTGAGATGGTTTCCTTTTTTTAATAATAATAAGTATAGGTTTTGAATTCCACACTTGTATAGCTAAAGCATTTATTCTTCTCCCTCAATCATTTCGGCTTGTTCTTTTTTATGATGAAAAGGGCATCCTGTTGTAACTTTCTTTTCTTTATGAATATTCACAGGGATAGATACTGGTCTTCTTTGATGTTGCTCTTGTACAACTGGGAAAACAGAAGTAAAAAAGTTTGTCCATCCACCAGTACGCACACGCAATAAATCAAACTGCTCAGGCGAATCTACCGCCACACTAAAGGTTGCTGGATTAGCCACTGTAACAGTCAATATATTCGAAGAATGTCCTTGGCTGAATTGTTTCATTACTTTAATGAGTTTTTCTACTGGGAAATTTTCGTCAATATTAAAGTCTGTAGGCGCACCATCTGTCATCATTTCGTTTCCTACACCTTCATAACCAGCGAGTGATTCTTCAAAACCAGCATGTTGATGTTCAATCGGCAAATCAGAAGAACTAGGTGTTGGACTCAAATCAGAGGCTACTGTTGTTCCTAATCGTCTTCCATCCGCACTAGCTCCATTCCAAGCTCCCATTTCAACATGATTTTCAAATGTTCCTACACCCGGCTGGATTTGAATTCCAAAAGGAAATTCTTCTGAACCAAAACGAGAAGTCATATCCTTTAACGTAGCATACAATTGTGACCAAGGCGCCGTAAAGGTTTCCATCGAAATTTTGGCAACATTACCTACAATAGTATCTCCAAAAGCATCAATCTCCTCATGACCTCTTCCATAACGAGGCAATGACAAGGCAATATCTCTAAGCTGCTTGAATCGCTCAGAACGAGATGTAATTCTAGATTCACCTGCCAAGTTACTAATAAAAGGTTCCGTCATTTTATGCCCCCAATCGCAACACAAGCATTCCAATAATTCGGTTAATGTTGTTACTGCATTTTTTTCATCAAATACCATTGTTTTTATGGCATACAGCGAATTGATAGTAGAACTCAACGAAATATAACAAGGTCCATAAATATTGTATTTAGTCCCTCCACTATAAAAATCCTGTCCTTTAGCCAAGCAATCATCCATAAGAACATTTAAAATTGGAGAAGGGCAGAATTTAGTATTGTTACCATAACCTCTCAATTGTCCATCAAATGCTTTTCGGTTCAATAATTCGAAGTGTTGGAAATAAATTTTCACAAGCTCATCAAAACTTTTAATCTGATCGGCTGGTTTTGAATTTAAAGAAACCGTTTGTCCAAAAAGATAAGTCTCTCCTGCCGAAGAATAAGTTCTTCCTTGATTCAAAGCGCATTCTAAGGGTTGCAAGGTAGAAAAACCACCTAATGAGAACCAGTTTTCACCAGGAAATTGAGGTTCGTAACAACCATCGCAAGCATAATTTTGTGCAGATTTCATACTAACAGACGGATTCCAACTCTTAGTTTCCTCGCTCAATGGTCCACCAATCTTATCCCCACTATGATACAATCCCTTTATAATCTTTTCATCATTTAATAAAATTGGATGTGCTCCTCCAGAAAGTACAGCATGCGCGGCTGCTACCAAAAGCTCTTCAGGTATGTCTTTTCGGGTTCTAAGAGATAAACAAGGTGCATTTAATGGCAAACGACCTGAGGAACGAATAAACAATTTAGTCATATCATTGTAGGCAGGTTTTGTAGACTCATAATCAGTTTCACCATCTGCAATTGTTCCTCCTACAGTAATTTGCTGAATCCATTGTCCTAAAGAAGCTCCTTGAGGATAAGGTCCTGAACTTCCTCCCATCGCCAAATTACCAAAAGGTTGATGATCTTCCATAAAGATTCGGTTCTGTTGTACTTTTTCATCAAGCTTGATATAAAAAGCATCAATAATTTCTTGTGCATCATCCTCAGAGATAGCATTAGAGATAGTATCACTACTGTAAAAAGGTTGTAGCAATTGATCCATTCTACCTATTGCTGTTGGCTCACCATTTAAATGAAGACAGCTGTGTAGCGTAAAAATTAACTGAGTAGCTTCAATTAAACTATCTGGTTTTTCTGTAGCCAACTTTGTCATTCGGTACGCAATAGAATCTAGGTTTTCTTTTTCCCATTGTTGTCCTACGCTCATTTTATCAGCTGTATTTCGAGCCAATTCGGCATAGTTTAGGAAATATTCAGAAATCCCTTCTAATGACAAATAAGCAGAGCGATACAAATCTTTTTTCTCCTGCGTTACTGCTTTAGATTCATAATCAAGAACTTCTTCTTTTAATCCCTTTAATCCTTTTTTTAATGCTTTTTCAAAATCTGGAATTACATGCCCTACTCCCGAAGCTTCACTAAGATTACTTAAAAATCCTTCAAGACGTTCGGCTTCTGAAAGATATTTCATCACATAACGTCCTTCACCCAATGTTAAATTAGGCATTGCACCCACGATAATCTCTTCTGGTGAAATTCTAAAAGTATCAGAACCATAAATAATTTCCCCTTTATTTTCTAAATAAGAAGAATAAGGAACCAACGAACCGTCTTTCAGTTTTATTCTTCTGCCTCTAAAACCATAATCTGCAGAACTAAAAAGTTGCAAACTCAAACGAATCGCCCAACCTTTTCGAACCATAATAGATTCCTTCATAATATCCGAAGGTTTGTCCTGCCCTTTATATTGGTTGATATAATGTTGAATATCTTCCTTAATTTCTTCCTGTTTTCTGTTAAAGTACCAATTGTCCTGCCATAAAGAAAATATGTTTTCTAGTAAACTCAGAATCCTTTTAGAAGGTTTGGCAAAGAAATCATTGTCTTTGTGTATGCCAGTTGCCATTGTAAAAAGATAATTCTGATGATTATAATACATCAACCCATTTTCAGAAGCGTTTTTAAAATGTCGATCCAATCGAGTCCAATCTACGCCTGGAAATCGAGACCAATTTCCACCTTCCATATAAGAGAAATCATTTGAATAATTCTCCATTTCATCCAACTCCAAATCATCTACGCTTGGTATATAAAAAAAGCCTCCTAAATCTGATTTTAGATTGTTGAACAAACGATCATTCATAAATCCTTTATCTGAACCAATTTGGTTTCTTATAATGTTTTCGAGAATACCAATTTCTTTGCAAAAGCCAGCAAAATAAATTCCTTCCTCATCAGAAACAGTTACCGATTTTGGTGCTCTAAAACCTGCTTTCGATTGTTTAGCTCTCCCAAAAGGCAATCCCAAACGAAGTACCGGTGTTGTATTTCCGTTTTCATCCTGTATTCTAGCCGATTTAATATGCGAACGAGAATCGCGATCAGGAATAATAGTATCGTCTGTTTTTCTTCCAATCAAATCTTCAATTTGATCTTCACTCATAGCATGAATCTGATTCCAATTGATTAAAAAACGCTGGGCTAGTACAAATGATCCTCCAAAATGCTCAATATCTTCACATCCAATTATAGTGTGTTTGGCAATGGTTACTGGATCTGAAGGATTGTTTAAATTTTCAGAGAAACGACATCCTAACACTTTTCCAGCATGTCCATCTTCTTCACTTGATTTTGAAGCCGCTGCCTGTGCATAATATCTTTCAGTATTCGATTCTAAATGATGCAGAATGAGATTTAATACTATTTCGCAAGCTTCTTCATTATCACTTTTAATATGAAACCAAATGTCTGCTTCTGAATCATTAAAAACACCATTAGATTCCCTAAAAACCCTAGATTGGTTGGGATTGGATTTTCTAGGATAATTTAACTTCATCCCTTTAGGAATAGTTTTTCCTTCCTCTTCGCAAATTCTTTCCCAATTTTCAAAAGACACTCCTAAAACAACCGATGTGTTTTTACCACTAAGCGCTTTGTCTGTGTTAATCTTTAAACGCAAGGAAGCCATCAAAAGGGCTAATTCTTTACTGCTAAATGGCTTATCCATCCAGAAAGTAGTAAAAATAGCAAAAGGAGATGGGTAAACTAATCCTCTCTGACAGTGTTTCCACACTTCTTCAAAACGATCTTCAAAATTTAATGTTTCCATAATCAATATAGGTTAGTAGGTTATATATCAAATATAGAAGTATTCGTACATAAAAAAACAGGTAAAAACACTCGTTTTTACCTGCTATAATATTAAATATCAAAGAGTTTAGATTTTAATTAAAAATATTGAGTGCTCCTACCAAAACACAAATTTTCAATAAAGGATAAATTTTTCTTTTTATCAGATTATCAAATAGTTTCAATTTTTATAGAAGTCATCGTTAATGATCCTCCAACTGGTTTGTCATTAAATATTGTAATTTTTTCATTTTCTTCCTTCAATGCCAAAGTATAAAGTAAAGGCATGTAGTGTTCAGGTGTTGGAATCGCTAAATCAAATGCCCTGCCTTGTGACTTAAAGTCTATAAGTTTTTGATGGTCTCCACTTAAAATATAACTTTTCATCTTTTCGTTTGCTTCCGTTGCCCAATCAAAAGCGTATTGATCGTTTAGTTTATCCCAAGCGACCATACGTAGATTATGAACCATATTACCACTTCCAATAATCAAAACTCCTTTTTTACGAAGACTACTTATTTCTCTTGCCAATTCATAATGATATCTTGCTGGCTGAGAATAATCAATACTCATTTGTATTACTGGAATGTCTGCATTTGGGTATAAGTGTCTAATGACACTCCAAGCTCCGTGATCAATTCCCCATTTATCGTCTAATCCAACTTCAGTTTTCGTAACAATACTTTTTGTTTCTAGAGCCAATTCAGGGCTTCCAGGTGCGGGATATTGCACATCAAACAATGCTTGCGGAAATCCACCAAAATCGTGAATCGTACGTGGATTTTGCATTGCCGTTACAAATGTTCCTTTGGTTTCCCAATGTGCCGAAATACAAAGTATAGCATTAGGTCGAATCAATTCTTGCCCTAATTTTTTGAATGCAGAAACAAATTCGTTTTCCTCTATAGCATTCATTGGACTTCCGTGACCAAGAAATAACACAGGCATTGTACCTGTGTTACTCATTGTTGAAGTCATTTTATTTAAATCTCTCAAATTCATAGATGCGCCTATTAACGGCAATAATGCCATTGATTTTATAAAATTTTTTCTATCCATTTCTTTAAAGAATATGAAATGTATCCATCAAAATGTTTCTCTGTACTGTTTTTATTGAGCTAAACCAATTTGCTTCATAAATGATTGATTATCCCAAAACAAATACTCTTCAGTCATTTTTCCATCTTTCCATTTCCCTACTGTTGCCATAAGCAATTTGAATTTTTTACCAGTAGGTGCTATTGTTTTTCCATTACCAATAGGCATTGGTTTTGTAAAAGTACCTTCCAACTCCCCGATTACTGTAGTCCATTCACCACTTCCAAAACTTACTGGGTGTTTTTTAATTTTTGTGTCAGGAGCAAAAACAAACATTGGTTTTAAAGCATCAATATGTGCTGGTGCTAAACCTTTTGTTGTGCTTCCATCTGGATAAACAACCAAGATATCGTCTGCATGGCTATGATTAAATTTATCCCATTTTTGATTGCTGTAAAAATCAAAATCAAGTTCATCAAAAGATTTTAATCGTTGTTCAGTTAGTGCTTTTTCAGCTTTAAAAGATTTTAGTTCAGCTTCTAAAGAGTCAACTTTGGCTTGAAGTTCAGAAGTGTTCTTATTAGAACAGCTTGTTAAAATTGCTACAGAAGCCATTAGTACGATTGCGGGTGTGAAGATTTTTTTCATTTTATTTTCTTTTAATTATCTATAAATAAATACATTAACAATGCAAAGATCAAAACAAATGAACGTTAAGTTGTTACACTTTTCGGAAATAGAGATGTAATTTTAGGAAATCAAGTCATTTTTCATTTCTTCCCTAAATTCACTTGGAGATTGTCCTGACTTCTTTTTGAATACATTAGAGAAATAGGAGTTTTCATTGTAACCCAATTCGTAGGCAATTTCAGAAATAGCTTTATTGGTAGTAATCAAAAGTTTTTTTGCTTCAATAAGTTTCCGGGTTTCTATGATTTCAGAAACACTTTGCTCTACAATATTTTTACAAATAAGATTTAGATTTCTTGATGACATAAACAATTTTTCGGCATAAAATTCAACACCAACAGGTCTTTGATAATTCTCTTCAAGAATAGCAAGAAAATTACTGAACGAAATATTTTGTGTTTTTTGTTGCGAAACACTTGTCGTAATTGTTTTTTTTCTTTCCGCTTCAATCATTGTTAATACTGCACTCAACAACTGTTTGATTATGGTATAATTAGGACTTTCTTGTATCGATTCATCATACATCATTTTACATACATCCACCAATCTTTGAAAGCAAAAATCTCTTTCCAATTTTATATTAGCTCGGTCGTGATAAAGAGAATACAGCTGAAAAATGGTTTCAGGAATAAATTCACTTTTGAAGCGAATAGCCCAAATATCGCATTTGCCATTATAAACCCTTGGTATCAAGCGATGGACTTTGCCTTTGGTAACAAAACTTACAAACGGTGCTTGGGTTTTGGTAGAATTAAAATCAATGAAATGTTCCACTTCTCCTTCTATTCCTATCAATAATTCTTCAAAATCGTGATTATGTGGTTCGTTTGGCTGCTCCGAAATTTTTTTTGTATCCAATTCATCAACCTTAAATATGTGGAAAAGTTTGTTCATTTAATTCGGATTTTTTTTTAAAAGGTTACAGCTAATATTCTGTCTATTAGGAGAGGTTGGGAATTAAAGATACACGTTTTTTCCAAATAAATACAAATTTCCCAAGCACAAAACCAGCTGTATCAGACTGGATATTTGGTCGAAAATACGAATGATCCTGTTTCAAATCAAAAAAACCTCCAAAATCATTTGATTTTGGAGGTTTATAATTTTATATAAAAAAAACTACTTCCCTTTTAGTAACTTCTCCAAATAATCAACTTTATCTTTTTCCGCTTGAACCAAACGCTCATAAAGCTCAACTACTTTATCAAGAGGATTGAAAGTAAGTTGGCTACAAGAATTTAATATATGCCCCTTATTGTCATAATAATTATTAAAATAGTTAATCATACTTTCTTCAGAAAAATTCTTAATTGCTTCTACAGTCACACCTAAGGCTTTTGCCACTTCGATTAATTTCTCTTCATCAATAGTTTCGCTATTTTCTATAATTGAAACAGCCTGCTGGTTTGTACCCATAGCTTGTGCTAATGCTTCTTGTTTCATGTCTTTTAATTCACGAATACGGCTAATTTTTCGCCCTATGTGATTCGGTTTTGTTAATGTACTCATAGCTCAAAGATAATAATTACGAATAAAAAAGTAAGTCTGTATGATACATAATTAGTTATGTACTGTACGGGCTAAGTTGATATCGTACAAAGTAAGCAATTACTTACTTTGTAGGTGTTAAACAAAAATACAATTTTCTAGACAAGTATCAATTAAAAAAGTAAAATTATGAAAACGGAAGAGAAAGAATTATTGAACAGCCTTTTTAAACACATCTCCAAAGTCAGCTATTTTGATAAACTCAAAGAAGTTGAAGGAAATCAGAATCATTATACTGTTGCTATAAATACATCTAGTTATAATGAATTAAACTTAATGGTCTGTGATATATTGAAAGTCTGCATACTAGCGCTAGATACCGAAAGCCCACACATCTCCTCCTTAATTCCTAATCCCGAAATAAATATTATAAGACTTCTTGAACTGTCGCTTCAGTTAATGCCAAACGAACTTGAATTGCTTGATGAACTTCATGAAACACATCTAAAATTTAAAAAAATAAAAAGTGAGTCAGAAGTATCATAAACGTATTTTACTTCTGAGAATTGAATAAAATAAAAAACTCCAAAGTCGAATCACTTTGGAGTTTTAAAATTCAATGGAGCGTCAAAGAATATAACCGAACACTTGATATGGGTTTTAACGCTATTTTTTTTGTCTCAATATATACAATCCTCCATTTTTTATAATAGGCTCTACAATGCCTGTGCTATCGTTTGTATAGCCACCAATATTAATTGCATAATCTAAAAAAGCTACTTTTGATTTTGTTCTCAAATGCTTGGGTAATTCATATAAATATAAATCATTTTTACATTTGGAATCCTTAAAATACTTTACTGCCTTCTCTTTAAAAAACAAACTTTCGTTGTTATAAGTAACTTGATAATAGGCAGTGTTAATAAACGATGGAGAAACCCAATCTGGAAAATCAAAGAAACTGCCTGTAAAATAATACTCGTCTTTTTTGCGAGAAAGCAATTGGATTGAATTTGAACTTTGGTAATCAAACTTTTGCTCCTTTAACAGTTGTGAAGAATACCTTGTTAGATAATCATCATCTATTTTTTTGCCAATCTGTTGGGTAGAATAAATTCCACTTTTGGGGTCTTTTAAAACAATTAACCTTTTATCAGCAAATTTTGCAGGAAAATTTAAAAAATCAATCTGACCAATGGTATCATTTTCTATTTCGTTACTTCCAGAATGCGTAAACCTAGTATCTCCTTTTTGTGAGAATAATAAAATCCAATTATTTTTTATTTTAAAATACATTGGATAATTTTCAGCTAGATAATCAAAATTCCTATTGGTATCATAAACTACCATTTCAGCATCATTGTAATATTTTTCAAAAAGTATTTTAAAGTCGGCGTCCTTAATTTCATTTTGAGAATTTAGTATTTGCGAAAACTTAGTATAAACTAGCTTTTTCCCTGAAAAATCATACACTCCATTTTCCGCAAATACATACGGTATAAAATTTGCAAAATCAAAAACAGATGTATATTTTTCTTTTGCTAAATCATCTGATATAATAATGTTTCCTAAATAATTGTATTTTGTTAAACCCTGATAATTAGAAACGTAATAATCATTATTAATGCTATCATACAATATTGGAAAAGTACCTTTCAAAGGTAAAATTTCATAATTTTTAGATTGCGGTTTTCCTATTAGGCTTTTAAAATTTTTATACCATTTTGGCTTAAAAAAATCATTTGTTGATATATTATGGGTCGTACATCTGTCTAAAAATAATAATAACAAAAGAGTACTAATAATCAAGAAATAAATAGTTTTTTTCATGTTTTTTTGTTCAGTTTTAAGTTTTCGGAGACAAAATTACTGCGCACTTATATATAATTCTGACAAAGGTAAGATTTACTTACTATTTTGTGGATTATCCTAAAATTTGCATAAAAGTTTCTTTCAGCAACAAGTAGCTTATAGTGTTATCTTTTTTTAGGATGTACTTGGAATTCTATAATACTTGGAATTACAATGGTAGTTCATAACTTTTTATTTTAACGAAAAACAGAAATACAAAAAACAAAATTATTACTAAAGTGTAACCAAAAGACACGTTTAGCGACAGCGTGGGTTTGTAACCATGCCTATAACAATAAGGCATAAGTTGAAATATTTTCCAAATCTCTTATAGCAAGTTTAACAGAGGTCATTTTATTCAGTTCAAGTTAATTTTTAATTCAATTATTACAATTTTTGTTAGTATATTTTTTTCTCAAATAATAACTCTCTTTTCAGATCATCTTCAATCCATTCCAAATAAAATTCTTCAGCTGCTGAAGTGAATTCATTCTCCCAAGGAGCAATATTATTTATATTTTCATCAATAAAATCGATTATTTTCTTAACAAGAAATTCTCGATTCAAAATAGGTTCATTGAGATTATTTATACGATGTTTTTCTTCTTTATTAATTAAAATATTATATAATTTACCTAAGTTATTTTTAAAATTATTTTTGCCAAGTACTTCAATTGTAAATTCGATATTAGACAACTCTGGATTAACAGATAAATTGAAAATCGGTATTGAAATTGTGTATGGTTCTCCCCATTCAAACTTTTTTTCTTCAACATAACAATGTGGAACTGTTTTTTTGTCGATATATACCATTTTTTATTCTATGTTTTTTGGGATACGTTTTTTTTAGCGTTTCTGCTGACTCATTAGTCTGACAAAACTAGAATTATCTACCCTAATTAGCAGGGATAAATCTGAGAAACAACAGAAATTATTTTTAAATTCAGCCAAATGCCCAAATCTCTTGTAACGACTGTTAGCAGATCGTTATTTTACGTATTCTCCATTTTTGTATTTTATTGTTTCTAATAATTTTCCGTCAATATCATATAATTTCATCGTTCCATTTCCATTTGCAAAAGTACCTTTATCCATTATATTTCCTTTTCCGTCATAACAACTAATAATTTCAATTAGTTTTCCGTCATTCCATTTTCTTTCTGTTTGAATTTGGCCATTATTAAAATACCATTTCCAAACTCCAATTTTCTTACCATTATTTAAAGTTCCAATTCCTTCTCGATAACCATTGGAATGAAAAAAAAGCCATTCGCCAGTTTGTTTTCCATCATTAAATTTTCCGATTTGGTTTATTTTTCCGTTTTCGTGAAATATTTTCCATTCGCCAATTTCTTTTCCGTTTAAATATGCTCCAATTTGATACGTTTTTCCGTTCTCATAGAAAAGTTTCCACTTTCCATTTCTCTCATTATTGGTAACTTTTCCTTTAGCCTTTAAATTTCCGTTTTCATAAAATTCCTTTTGTGAATTACAAGAGGATAAAGTGATAAATAATATAATAATTAATAATATTCTATTCATAATTTTTGGTGTTATATTCTCAGATTCTGCGGTACAATGTCTGCCAACGTCATGGCGCCACAAGAGATTTGGGATTAAAGATGCGAGATTTTTCAATTATACACAAATTTCCCAAGTACAAAACCATTTTTAAATTCAGCCTAACCCCCAAATCTCTTCAAACAGCTGTAACAGACTGGTTTCTTTGTCAAAAATACGAATGTCGTTGTAATGCATTTACAGAGGAAACTGATTTTAATTCTACTCAGCGTTCACAAATGCTTTTTATCAAAAATTCGAAGTCTCGCCTACTTTTTTTATTAGTGAATTAGAAATTCAAGAATT
Source organism: Flavobacterium pisciphilum (assembly GCF_020905345.1). Classification (NCBI taxonomy): domain Bacteria; kingdom Pseudomonadati; phylum Bacteroidota; class Flavobacteriia; order Flavobacteriales; family Flavobacteriaceae; genus Flavobacterium; species Flavobacterium pisciphilum. Next base: position 5,271,033 of record NZ_JAJJMO010000001.1, on the reverse strand, counting down.
ATAAAATATAAGTAAAAATTAACTACAGCCCATTTATAGGTTACAGAACAAAAACTTAATTTTGAAACCTTAATTAAAAAAGACATCATGAAAGATTTAGTATCAAAAATCAATGCAGAATTCGAAACATTTAAAACAGAATCAGAATCACTAATTGAAAAAGGTGTGAAAGCTGCTGGGCCAAGAGCACGTAAATCAACTTTAGAGATTGAAAAACTATTAAAAGAGTTTAGAAAAGTTTCTGTAGAAGAATCTAAAAAATAAATTTTGCTTAAAAAAGTAGACCTCGCTTAGCTATTTTAAGCGAGGTCTACTTTTTTCTACTTAATTATTAAACGGATTAATTTTATTCTTCTAATTTATATTTTATTATCAATTCTTGATATTGCTTGTATATCCATACAAATGAATCTTTTCTATAGTTATGCAAATCGATTGATTCTTCTAATAAGTCACTTAGCTTAATGCCACTATCAGCATATTCAAAACCAGTCAACAAAGCGTTATCTACAATTTTTGATGCAATGAAAACGTTAAAAGCTGACAGAGCGAATTTATAATCCGCCCCCACAACAATGAGACACAAGTTGAAAGATTTTTCAAAAACTAAAGACATAAAAAAACTCTTTAATTTCTTAAGGAGTTTCTTGGTGGGCTGTCAGGGTTTACAATCGAACACCTTATCTCTATTTTGACATTTTTCGAAAGCCTAAAATAGTCTATGTTTAATGATTATGGTGAGGCATTAGGTATTTAATAATTATAACTACAATAATATTATTTATTCTTCACAAAATTAAAAGCAAAGAAGAGCTCTCCATTACGAGAGTTCTTCTTTTAAACCATTATTTCCAAAATTCATCTTCTAGGTGTTGATTTTCTGAAAACAACCATACATTAATTATTTTGCCATCTACAACTTCAAACAAATCGATACCTTTCATATCGACAGTTTTATTCCCGCTTTCAGCACTAAATTGTATAGGGAAAGATACTAAGTTGCCATTAACCATCATTGCTCCAGTAGGTTTAATGACCAAACTTCCTTGAGTTGCTCCCATCATATCAGAAAGCATTTTACCAATGGCTTCTAGACCATTTTTTGTTCCAGAAAACTGATTATTTCCCGGCTGATGCCATTTTGCATCAGGATTAAAATAAGAGAATACTGTAGGTATATCTCCTTTTGAAAGTGCTATTGCATACCCTTCTACTACTTCTATTGGTGTCATATATTATTTATATTTAAGATTATTATTGTACAAAACTACACAAGAACTTACCTTTGCACAAGTACTTACCTAATAGTCTAGTACTTACCAAATGGTTAGAATTAATTAAATACTATGGAAAATAATTTAAAAACAATTCCAGCTTCTGATGAAAGTTGTCCTGTAAGAGCGTCTTTGTCACTGTTAAGTGGTAAATGGACGTTGATGATACTGTTTCAAATTAATGAAAATGTCATAAGGTATGGTGAACTGAAAAGAGCAGTTATAGGCATCAGTGAAAAGATGCTTATACAAGAGTTAAATATGCTTGTTGAACACAAATTGGTCAGTAAAAAAGTGTATCCCCAAATTCCGCCAAAAGTAGAATATCAGCTGACTGAACTAGGAAAAAAAACGTTACCAATTGTAGATCAATTGGCTCAATTTGGTCTAGAAAATTTACTTTAACGATTTCTGACTTAAAAAGACCTAATTATAAATAAATTTAGGAAGAAAAACTTATTTTTAAATGAAAGAAACTTTAAGAACAATAAATAGAAATGAAAATAATTAAATTTCATAAAACAGATGTGGTGTTGACTTTCTTCTAAACGTATTGCTTTATGAAGAGGTTAAAGAAACTTACGTTGATTCAGAAGCATTCAACACGGATTATTTTGAAATTATTGTATTCAAAAAAGGCAAAGGAACTTTAGTTTTAACCCGATAGCACGGATTTGTAATCCGTGCCCGCAGCAGTGAGACACAAATTGAAAGATTTTTCAAAAAAAGACATAAAAAAAACTCCTTAATTTCTTAAGGAGTTTTTTGGTGGAGTGTCAGGGACTGTAGTCGAACACTTAGTGCCAATTTTGACGTTTTTTAGTGACTTAAAGTAGCTTATGTGATGTTTTAAACCCTATTGAGACCCCCATCCATTTATATATTATTGATTTAATTAAAATTGTTTGTCATTTTCTTTTTGTAATAGCAATAAATTATCTAATCGTCTGACCACATCTGTCCAAAGTTTGTCTTTCATCGTTTTTCTAAAATATCCAAAATGGTCAATCTTTTTCAGTCCAAACTCACCGGGCGTGAGTTCAGTAAAGCTTATTTCTTTTTCACTCTTTACATTCCTCCAAAATGCATTTATATTTTTTGCATTCGAAATCGTATCGTCTGTTGCATAATAAACGTGTATAGGAAACTTGAAATTCTTGAAATTTCCTGTTGGAACCGTTTTACCGTAAAAGTTTTTGTCGAAGAAATAATCTTGCTTTTCTAACCAATCACGCCATTCAGACACTACCTTTTTAGGGAGATTTTCCATTAATCCATATGGTTTTGCCTTTACAAAACCAGTAAGTAAAGCACTAATTGGCGAAAAAATATAGAAGAAAAAATACGCTTTCATCCTGTACCCAAAAGGCATATTGGGATAATAACCTGATGAAACTGCAATATTGATGTTTCCTATTACATTAGTCAAATCATTGACGAAACCTATTTGCTGTCCGCCAGCGCTGTGTCCAATAAAGAGGAAAGGCAAATTTGGAAATCTATTGTCTAAAAATGCTTTTATGGCAGGTATATCTTTTGTTCCATAATCTGAAAATTTAATATTGCTGTTTTTGAGATTATCCGTTTTTTTGGTTCCTCGATAATTCCAAAGGCAACACAAATATCCGTTTTCAGCTAAGTAAGTCAAAAATGACAGATAAATTTTTTCTGAAGTACCAGTTCCGCAATTAAACTGCACTACCGCTTTAGGGCTATCTGGTATGAACAAAGTACCATTGAGTTGTGTTCCGTCTTTACAAATGGTTTCAAAATTTTCTGTTTTCATAGTGCTACTTTTATTGCTAACAGTTTATGGCTTGACGATTCTTTAGTTTTTTTGCACAACTAATGAATTGACAAGCCAATGGTTTAAATATATCAAAATATTCGATACTAGAGGTTAAGTCCCACTATTATAAACTGATATTTATCTTTTTTCCTTTTAACTATGCTAAAAAAGCCATATCCTCTTCTGTTATTTGAATGTCAAGGGCAGCTATGTTTTCTTCAAAATGTTTCAATTGAGAAGTCCCCGGAATTGGCAGAATCAAATCGTTAAAATGCAACAGCCATGCAATATTTAACTGAGCAGTACTTACCTTATATTTTTCGGCAATTACAGCTATTTTATCATCGTTTTTTGGCAAAGAGTTTAGCAGAGACCAAAACGGAACCATCGTAATATTATTGGCAATACACAAAGGCATCACTTCCTGCAGTCCTCTGATTTGCATGCCGTGCGACTCGAAACTTGTCCTTTGCCAGTAACCAAAAGCATTTTCCACACTTACAATATTTCCCATAGATAATCCAATTTCTAATTCTTCAGGGCTCACATTACTTAATCCAATATGCAGAATTTTCCCTTCTTTTTGCATATCAAACATGGTTTGTAAAGACTCTTTAAAAGGGGTTTCAGAATTAGGCATTACTCTAAAATGAACCAATGGAAGCTGTTCTAACTTCAATGTTTTTAAATTTCTTTCGATGCTTGTTCTTAAATTTTCCGGAGTATCAAATACGCACCAGCCTTTATCTGGAGTTCTTCCAGCCCCCACTTTAGTACAAATCAATAAATCATCATTGTACGGATAGAGTGCTTCTGCAATGAGTTTGTTTGTGATGTCATCACCATAAAAATCTGCAGTGTCCAGAAAGTTAATGCCTTTGCTACTTGCAGTTCTTAATATTTCTAAAGCTTCGTCTTTGTTTTTTGGTTCTCCCCAAACAAAGTCGCCAGGTAGTCGCATCGTACCATAACCCAGTCGATTAATAGTAATAGAATTATTGGTGCTTGCTCCGATTGTTATTGTCTTTTTCATCTTATATCTAATTTTTAATTGTGCAAAGTTCAGAGAAAAACAAAATGAATAGGTATCTAAATCGACTTTTGTTGTAGCCAAATCTTTAGGACTAAGTACTCCATCGGTTTCCAGGAAAGTGAAGATTCAAATCTAACTACAACAAAAGTCGATTGAGCTAAATTCAAACTGCTGCTTATCCGTACTTTTGTAATAGAAATAAAGAGGTAAAATGGAAAATAAACCACCCATCCGATTAAAAACAATCACAGAGTTTCACAAACTTTGGGAATTGCCAAAACTAGAACATCCATTGATTAGTGTTGTCGATTATAAACAAATCAACCATTCGCTGGTAGGCTCTGATCAGGCTCTGATAATGGATTATTATTCCATCACAATCAAACGCGATTTGGGTGTGAAGATAATTTACGGACAGGAATCTTTCGATTTTGATGAAGGCTTGATGTTTTTTATGGCACCAAATCAAGTGTTTAAAATTGAGAAAGAAATAAGAAATACGACTAATCACTCAGGTTGGATTTTATTGATACATCCAGATTTTCTTTGGAATTCACCTTTGGCCAAAACCATTAAAAAGTACGAATTCTTTAATTATTCAATGCATGAAGCTTTATTTCTTTCAGAAAAAGAAGAAGGAATGATTATCAATATCATTCAAAATATTCAGCTCGAATATCATTCGAATATTGATACTTTCAGTCAGAACATCATTATTTCCCAGTTAGAAACTTTATTGAATTATTCTGAGCGGTTTTACCAAAGACAATTTATTACCCGAAAAACAGCGAATCACAAGATATTAGAACGCATAGAAAATTTACTCGACACTTACTTTGACGATGATTTATCAAACAAAGGTTTGCCAACAGTGAAATTTATTGCCGAAAGTCTGAATATTTCACCCAGTTATATGAGCGGTTTGCTAAAATTACTGACTGGTCAAAGTACGCAACAGCACATTCAAAACAAAATTTTAGAAAAAGCAAAGGAAAAACTCTCTACTACGAATTTATCTGTTGGCGAGATTGCATATGAATTAGGCTTTGAACATTCACAATCATTCAACAAATTTTTTAAGACCAAAACAAAACTCTCTCCGTTAGAATTTAGGACTTCTTTCAATTAATTAAAATTTAAAAATATACTGGGCAATTATTGGCTGTTTAAAAATAGAGATGTATATACGTAATGTTTCATAAAGGTTTACAATACTATGTAAAAAAAACACTATAATCGACGTTTTTTTGGTAAAAATTTGGCTAAGCAATTTATGAAGTATTTTAGCAAAAAAAAAACTCCAAAATCAAATGACTTTGGAGTTTTAAAATTCTGTGGGCGATGAGGGGTTCGAACCCCCGACCCCCTCGGTGTAAACGAGGTGCTCTGAACCAGCTGAGCTAATCGCCCTTAGCAATTAATTAATTTCTTAACCCGTATTGCGAGTGCAAATATACAGCTAGAATTCGTATTTGCAAGTGTTTTTTAAAAATAAATTTAAAGTTTTTTTTATTCTACTCTTTTACAATACTTTAATTACATCATGAAATTCTATAATTCTTTTGTAATAACTCTCTATAGTCATACATTTGCATTTATATATACAATCCAATGGCAAGATTCAAAGAAGATGATTTACCAAAATCAAAAATAACAGCTACTTCACTCAATAAAGCAACAATTATATTTAAATATGCAGGAAACCACCAATGGAAATTTTATGTTGGTTTGGTTTTTCTACTCTTTACAGGAGCAACAGCATTGGCTTTTCCTAAATTAATGGGAATGTTAATTGATTGTGTTAAAAACAAAGACAACTCCGAAGCCAATACGATCGCACTAGGATTGGTTGTTATCCTTTTTTTACAATCCATCTGTTCTTTCTTCAGATTATCATTATTTGTAAATTTTACTGAAAACACACTAGCTAACTTACGTTCGGCACTATATAGCAATTTGGTAAAACTGCCAATGTCTTTCTTTTCTCAAAAGCGTGTGGGAGAACTAAATAGCCGAATCAGTGCTGACATTACTCAAATACAAGATACATTAACATCGACAATCGCCGAATTCCTTCGTCAGTTTATACTAATTATAGGAGGGGTTATTTTATTGGCTACCGAAAGTTTAAAACTAACTTTATTAATGCTTTCAGTTGTACCGCTTGTGGCATTCGCAGCAGTTATTTTTGGTCGATTCATTCGTAAATACTCTAAAAAAGTACAAGATCAGGTTGCCGAAAGTCAGGTAATTGTTGAAGAAACAATGCAAGGAATTAGCATAGTAAAAGCATTCGCTAATGAATGGTATGAAATTGCCCGTTATAACGGAAAAATCAAAGAAGTAGTAAAACTAGCAATCAAAGGTGGCAAATACCGTGGTTATTTTGCTTCATTTATTATTTTCTGTTTGTTTGGAGCAATCGTAGCAGTGGTTTGGTATGGTGTACGATTGAGTATTGCTGGCGAAATGAGTGTAGGACAATTAATTTCGTTTGTACTCTACTCTACTTTTGTTGGAGCTTCGTTTGGTGGAATCGCCGAATTATATGCTCAAATACAAAAAGCAATTGGAGCTACCGAACGTGTTTTTGAATTGTTAGATGAATCTCCAGAGAAGATAAACTCACATCAAAAATCGACTGCAATCGAAAAAATACAAGGAAATGTTACTTTCAAGAATGTACAATTCAGCTATCCGTCAAGAAAAGAAATTATGGTTTTAAAAGACGTTAATTTCACTGCCAAATTTGGTCAGAAAATTGCGATTGTTGGACCTAGTGGAGCTGGAAAATCGACTATATCTTCTTTATTATTGCGTTTTTACGATATTGATGCAGGAGAAATTATTGTTGATGGAAAAAACATCTACGATTATGACTTAGAAAACTTAAGAGGAAACATGAGTATTGTTCCTCAAGACGTTATTTTGTTTGGTGGAACAATCAGAGAAAATATCGCTTATGGTAAACCAGAAGCAAGTGAAGAAGAAATTTTATTGGCTGCCAAACAAGCCAATGCATTTAATTTTATCGAAGGATTCCCTGAGAAATTCGATACACTGGTTGGAGAAAGGGGAATTAAGCTTTCAGGAGGACAACGTCAGCGTATAGCAATTGCTCGTGCCTTGCTTAAAAACCCAAGTATCTTGATTCTTGATGAAGCAACATCTTCATTAGATAGTGAAAGTGAAAAATTAGTTCAGGAAGCATTAGAAATTTTGATGCAAGGAAGAACAAGTATTATCATTGCACATCGATTATCAACCATTCGTAGTGCCGATCAAATCTTAGTTCTTGATAATGGAGTAATCTCGGAACAAGGAACACACCAAGAATTAATTGCTTTAGAAAACGGAACATATAAAAACTTAAGCAATTTACAGTTTAGTAATTCTTAGATTTTAAAATTCAAATTCATAAAAAAACTCCAATCAAAATTGATTGGAGTTTTTTTATATAAACTGCAGACTAAACACTGCAAACTGAGAGTGAATACAGAAAACTGTAAACTGAGACTAGAATTACTATCCTTTTCTTCTCTTACGCTCTGTTTTTAAAAGTGTTAACTCTCTATTTGTTTGTCCTGCAACCGAAGTATTCTCTTCTGCTCTACGAATAAGGTAAGGCATAACATCTTTTACAGGTCCAAATGGCAAGTATTTAGCAACATTATAGCCATTTTCAGCTAGATTGTAACTAATGTTATCACTCATACCATATAACTGACCGAAAAAGATGCGGTGATCGTTATTTTTTATTCCTCTTGCTTGCATCAGTTCCATTAAAGTATAAGAACTATTTTCATTATGCGTTCCAGCAAAAATAGACATCGTTTCTAAATGATCTAACATATATAAAACAGCTGCGTCATAATTATCATCAGTCGCTTCTTTAGAAACACAGATTGGAGAAACATAATTTTTCTCTTCCGCTCTTTTGTTTTCTTTTTCCATATAAGCACCACGAACCAGTTTCATTCCAATGAAAAAACCTTCTGTTTTAGCTTGTTCATGCAATTTTTTCAAATAATCCAAACGATCCCAACGGTACATTTGTAATGTATTAAATATAATTGCTTTCTCTTTATTATACTTACGCATCATCTCGGTAACCAAATCATCAGCTGCATCCTGCATCCAACTTTCTTCACCATCAATAAGTAAAGCAACATCATTTTGATACGCTTCCTTACATACTATATCAAAACGCTCTACTACTCTATTCCATTCTGTTTGTTCTGCAGGAGTCAATGTTTGTTTCTCTCCTAACTTCTCATACAATTCAAAACGACCTAAACCTGTTGGTTTAAAAACTGCAAACGGAATAGCTTCACGTTCTTTTGCAAACTCAATAGTTTTTAATGTCATTTTTAAAGCAGCATCAAATTGCTCCTCTTCTTCTTTTCCCTCTACTGAATAATCTAATACTGAACAAACACCTTTAGTGTACATTTTGTCAACAACAGAAATACAATCATCCTCATTTACACCACCACAAAAATGGTCAAAAACTGTGGCACGAATTAATTTTTCTACAGGTAAATTTGCTTTTAAAGCAAAGTTAGTAACCGCAGTTCCAATACGAACTAATGGTTGATTAGCAATCATTTTAAAAAGAAAATAAGCTCTTTCAAGCTCAGTATCACTTTTTAACGAAAATGCAACTTGTGTATTATTAAATATTTTTTCCATTATGTAGGGATTTTTTTTGTGCAAATATAGAGAGAGTTTGAATATTATTTACTTAAAAATGCCTTATTTTGCGCTTTCAATTAACTACAAACAACATGCAATCAATTCTCGCTAATAATTACCCTATTCATTTTAATGAAAATGCATACGAAGCTTTAAATAATCACTTGAAAGAAAACAAGTATTCTAATTTGTTTATCATTGTAGATACTGATACAAATGAGTATTGCTTGCCTAAGTTTCTACCTTTATTAGAAACTGATCTTACTATAGAAATTATTGAGTTTGAATCAGGTGAAATCAATAAAAATATTGAGACTTGCATTGAAATATGGAAAGTACTAACTGAACTTGGTGCCGACAGAAAAACATTGGTTATTAATCTTGGTGGTGGTGTTGTTACCGATTTAGGTGGTTTTGTAGCTTCTACATTTAAACGTGGAGTTGATTTTATCCACATACCAACAACCTTATTATCTATGGTTGATGCTTCTGTAGGGGGAAAAAATGGCGTTGACTTAGGTAATCTTAAAAATCAGATTGGTGTTATTAATGTTCCTAAAATGGTATTAATTGACACACAATACTTAGAAACTTTATCACAAAGCGAAATGCGTTCTGGTCTAGCCGAAATGCTAAAACATGGTTTAATTTATGATGCTGCCTATTGGGAGCAGTTTTTAGATCTAAAGGCGATAGACTTTACTTTCCTTGATGCATTGATATATCGTTCTGTGGAGATTAAAAACGAAATCGTAATGCAAGATCCGACTGAAAAGCACATTCGTAAGGCTTTAAACTTCGGACATACACTAGGACACGCAATCGAAAGTTACTTTTTGGAGAATGAAAATAAGAAAACATTACTGCATGGTGAAGCAATTGCTATTGGTATGATTCTAGAAAGTTATATCTCATTACACAAAAACTTACTTACTAAAGAGGAATACTCTCAAATAAAATCGGCTATAAAATCAATTTATGACGATGTGATTATTGAGGAAAATGATATTGAACCAATCTTAGAATTATTAATTCATGATAAGAAAAATGAGTATGGTACAATTCAGTTTGCATTGATAGAAGGAATCGGAAAAATCAAGATCAATCAATCGGTTGAAAATGAATTGATTCTTGATGCCTTTCAAGATTACAAATCTTAACTTATTTTTTAATAAAAAAGCTTTGCTTTACGTATATAATATTTTTTACATTTGCACCGTGAAAAAAAATCAAAAACAAAAACAATTTAGTTCTTTCAGGAGCTACGCCAATACTTCATTTTTGAGGGTATTGAACCGTTTTTACAACATAAAAGGAAACTTTTGTTTTGATATCTTTCAATGTTCAAAAGCTGAGCACGAGAAACTACAGATCGTGTTTGCAAATATTAGGGTTTGAATTTTAAATTATCTTATTGTTTACAACTAATTTAATTTAAAATACATCTATCTCAATGAATACAAAATATTCTGATTTAATAAATCAAACTTATTACTTTCCTCAAGAGGAATTCACTTTAAACAAAGATAACCTTCATTTCCACAACATCGATTTGATGAAATTGGTAGAGAAATATGGTACGCCATTAAAATTTACTTATTTACCTCAAATTTCTAACAACATCAACAAAGCAAAAAGTTGGTTTAGAAAATCGATGGAAAAGAATAAATACGAAGCAAAATACTATTACTGCTATTGTACTAAAAGTTCTCATTTTGAATTTATAATGAATGAAGCTTTCAAGAACAATATCCATATAGAAACTTCGTCTGCGTTTGATATTAATATTGCTGAGAATTTATTAGAGAATGGCAAGATTAACAAAAACACTTATATTATATGTAACGGTTTCAAAAGAGACCAATATGTTACAAATATTGCGAGACTTATAAATAATGGTCATAAAAACACCATTCCGATTATTGATAACTACGAAGAACTTGATTTGCTTCAAGCAGAAATCAAAGGAAAATTCAAAATCGGAATCCGAATTGCTGCTGAAGAAGAACCAAAATTTGAGTTCTATACTTCTAGATTAGGAATTGGATACAAAAACATTGTTCCTTTTTACAAAAAAGAGATCAAAGAAAATAAAAATTTAGAAGTGAAAATGTTACACTTCTTTATTAATACTGGTATCAACGACAATGCCTATTACTGGAATGAGTTGGTAAAATGTATTAAAGTATATGTAGCTTTAAAAAAGGAATGCCCTTCACTTGACGGTTTAAATATCGGTGGTGGATTCCCAATTAAAAATTCATTAGCTTTTGAGTACGATTACCAATACATGATTGACGAAATCATCAATCAAATTAAAATTGCTTGTGATGAGGCTGAAGTAGATGTTCCTAATATCTTTACTGAATTTGGTTCATTTACTGTAGGTGAAAGTGGAGGTGCTATCTATCAGATTTTGTACCAAAAACAACAAAATGACAGAGAAAAATGGAATATGATTGACTCGTCTTTCATTACTACTTTACCTGACACATGGGCAATCAACAAACGATTTATTATGCTAGCCGTAAACCGGTGGAATGATACTTACGAACGGGTTCTATTAGGCGGACTTACTTGTGATAGTGACGATTATTACAATTCTGAGCAAAATATGAATGCTATTTATTTACCTAAATACAATAAAGAAAAACCTTTATATATTGGTTTCTTCAATACAGGAGCATATCAAGAAACAATTGGAGGTTATGGAGGATTACACCACTGTCTGATTCCACAACCAAAACACATTTTAATTGATAGAGACGAGAATGGATTTTTGGCAACTGAGGTATTCTCTCAAGAGCAAACATCAGATGAAGTATTGAAGATATTAGGGTACAGTAAAAAACAATAAAAAAAATCGCAAATTGTACTAAATATTTATAAAATTTATTAATTTGCATAACAATCTTTAAAGATTTCTAGTCTTTAAAATCACAAAAAAAAAGAAAAAATGAAAGGACCAATTAGTCAGTTTATTGAGAAACATTATTTACACTTTAACTCTGCATCTCTAGTTGATGCTGCAAAAGCATACGAACAACAATTGGCTAACGGTGCCAAAATGATGGTAAGTATGGCTGGTGCAATGAGTACTGCCGAAATTGGAAAAATTTTTGCTGAAATAATTCGTCAGGATAAAGTTCAAATCATTTCTTGTACAGGAGCAAATCTTGAAGAAGATATCATGAACCTAGTAGCACACTCTCACTACGAGAGAGTACCAAACTACCGTGACTTAACTCCACAAGATGAGTGGGAATTATTAGAAAGAGGATTAAACAGAGTTACTGATACTTGTATTCCTGAGCATGAAGCATTCCGTCGTTTGCAAAAACATATTTACAAAATATGGAAAGATGCAGATGATAAAGGAGAGCGTTATTTCCCACATGAATTCATGTACAAAATGTTGCTTTCTGGAGTATTAGAAGAATATTACGAAATTGACTTAAAAGATAGCTGGATGTATGCTGCAGCAGAGAAAAATTTACCTATTATTGTACCAGGATGGGAAGATAGTACAATGGGGAATATTTTCGCTTCATACGTAATCAAAGGTGACTTAAAAGCATCTACGATGAAATCTGGAATCGAATACATGGTTTTCTTATCTGATTGGTACCCTAAAAATAGCACTAACGGAATTGGATTCTTCCAAATTGGTGGTGGTATTGCTGGAGATTTCCCAATTTGTGTGGTACCAATGTTATACCAAGATATGGAAATGCATGATGTTCCGTTTTGGAGCTATTTCTGCCAAATTTCAGATTCAACAACCAGTTATGGTTCATATTCTGGAGCTGTTCCTAATGAAAAAATTACTTGGGGTAAATTAGATATCAAAACTCCAAAATTCATCATTGAATCAGACGCTACCATTGTAGCACCACTAATTTTTGCATATTTATTAGATTTATAGAATAACTTTATGAAAAGAGTAATAGTTGATTACGCTAAACTTACCAATGAAATTTTAAACTTACTAGTTGAGAAATTTCCTGATGGTTATGATGATTCGGATGTTATCCGTTTTAGAAATGCTAAAAACGAATTGATAGAAGCTGTTGAAGTACGTACAGAAGATACTATTTATTTAGTAAAAATTAGTACTAAACTTGCTGATAGAATTGAAAATTACGATGAAGATGATGAAATCGATGCTGACGTTGATACAATCGAGCCAATAAAAGGTCTTGATTTAGAAGACGAAGCAGACGATGAAGATGAAGATGAGAATCTGGACAAACCAGATCTTGACGGTGATGACGACGATGATGATGACCATGATAAAGACATCGCCGATGAGGATGATGACGAAGATGATGAAGATTAATTAATCTGAATATTTCAAAATAAAAAAGGAACTCATACATGGGTTCCTTTTTTATTTAGTAAATTACCTACAAAAAAAAATACGAGCCGATGGACACTAAGCTGTTACATGCCAAACTAAAGGAAAATTTTGGATTCGAAAAATTTAGACCAAACCAAGAAGATATTATAAATACAATACTTTCTGGTCAGGATACTTTAGCCATTATGCCAACTGGTGGAGGAAAATCAATCTGTTTTCAATTACCAGCCTTATTGTTACCAGGAATTACAATAGTTATTTCTCCTCTTATTGCTTTAATGAAGGATCAAGTTGACAGTTTAAAAGCAAACGGAATTACTGCCTGCTATATAAACAGTAGTCAAACGGAACAAGAGCAGCAGTTTTACATGGAAAGCTTAAGATCCAATACTATAAAATTGGTCTATGTAGCTCCCGAAAGCTTATCCTATCTTGACATCCTATTTAATCAATTAACAGTAAGTTTAATAGCAATAGACGAAGCGCATTGTATCTCGTCTTGGGGCCATGATTTCCGCCCAGCATATACTAATTTAGGATATCTAAAAAATCGCTTCCCTTCTACTCCAGTTTTAGCGCTAACAGCCACTGCTGATAAAGCAACTAGAACTGACATTACAAAACAATTAAATTTAAACAACCCAAAAACGGTTGTTGCTTCTTTTGACAGAAAGAATTTAAGCTTAGAAGTTCGCCCTGCACTTGATAGAGTAAAACAAATAATAGATTTTATTGAAACCAAACCCAATGAATCTGGAATTGTATATTGCCTTAGCAGAAAAACAACCGAAGAGCTTGCAGGCAAATTAAAGAAAAAAGGAATTAATGCCAAAGCATATCATGCAGGCCTAGAAAGCAAATTACGCTCTAGAACTCAAGATGATTTCATCAATGATGATTGTCAGGTAGTCTGCGCTACGATAGCTTTCGGAATGGGAATCGATAAATCAAATGTGCGCTGGGTAATTCATTACAATCTACCTAAAAACATTGAAGGTTATTATCAAGAAATCGGAAGAGCTGGTCGTGATGGTTTGCCTTCAGAAACAATATTATTCGAAAGTTACAGCGATGTAATTCAACTGCAGAAATTTGCTTCAGAAGGATTAAACGCCGAAGTACAACTTGCAAAACTAGAACGAATGAAACAATATGCAGATGCTTTAAGCTGTCGCAGAAAAATATTGCTTTCTTATTTTGGCGAATTAGTAAATGAAAATTGTGGCAACTGCGATATTTGCAAAAATCCTCCAGTATTTTTTGACGGAACGCTTATTGCGCAGAAAGCATTGTCAGCAATCACTCGTTTACAAGAAAAAGAAACGTTGCCAGTAATTGTAGATTTTCTTAAAGGTTCAAAAAATGCATACATATACGAAAACGAATATCAAAATTTAAAAACCTACGGAATTGGAGCTGATATTTCGTGGTACGATTGGAACCAATATCTAATCCAACTAATAAATCTGGGGTATTGCGAAATTGCATTTCATCAGCATAATAGAATTTTATTGACTCCTTTTGCAAAAAAAGTTCTCTTTGAAGGCGAAAAAGTAAAACTAACAACTGTAGTTAAAAAATCTATTGAAAAAATAGAAATAAAAGAAAAAGCTACCAAAGCCAAGCCAAATTCTCTTTTTGAAGTACTTCGTCAATTGCGATATAATATTGCCAAAGAAGAAGAAGTTCCTGCTTATGTCATTTTTAGTGATGCCGTTTTAAGGCAAATGGAAACTTTACGCCCAATTAGTGATGATGAACTTATAGTAATCGATGGAGTTGGAAAAGCTAAACTTGAAAAATACGGTCCTGATTTTGTGAACGCCATAATTGAGTTTCAAAAAAACAAAAAAAAACCACAAGCAAAAGCAAAAAAAGAAAGTAGCACCTATAAAGTAACACTAGAATTATTCCAAGAAGGAGTTTCTATTGAAGCAATTGCCGCAAAGAGAAAGTTAGGAATTTCAACAATAGCATCACACTTAGCGAAGTTATACGTTGATGGACATGACCTTGATTTATCTGATTATGTTTCTGATGCTGAAATTTTAAAAATCAGAGCTGCACAAGTAAAACTTGAAAATCCTGATACCCTAAAACCATATTATGATTTTCTTGAAGAGCAAATTTCTTATGATAAAATCCGATTAGGTCTCGCTGTAATCGAGAAGAATTATTAGGGAAAGAAAGTAACAAGTATAAAAAAACCTGTGAAATAACTACTTCACAGGTTTTGTTTTTATAATATAGCGCCTTAAAAACTACAAATATCTCTCTTGAAAAACTTTTTGATGGTGTTTTTGATGTCCAATAATAACAAAACCTAAAGCTCTAACAGATATCTGATTATTTGAAGCAGTACCAATTCTTTTAAGCTGTTCCTCAGATAGGCTTTTATAGAATAATAAGTTAGAATGCCTTACAGCAGAAAGTTCAGTCAATAAATCCTGAAGACCTCTTCTATTAGCATTTGTATTATCTACATAGCTATTTTCATCAAAACTAGGTAAAGCTGTTGTATCGTTTCTAGAAAATCGTAATGCACGGTATGCAAAAATACGTTCTGTATCGATTATATGCTGAATAATCTCTTTGATAGTCCATTTCCCTTCTGCATAACGATAATCAAATTTATCCATCGGAATATCTTGAACAAACTTTATAAAATCATGCAATGAAATTTCTAATTCTTCAATTAGATTTACATTCCCAGCTTCTTGAACATAAGTCCTAAATCCGCCTGAATATTCATTTTCTAATAATTGTGATGCCATCATAATAATTAAATTTAAGCTGAGTTTCTACTAGCATTAGTATTTCCGAAAAGAGAACGAGTTACTATTTTCTCGTATACCTTAATCAAGTCCTCATCGACTTTATCTTGTTTGTTTAATTCATTAATTCTTAACAAAGCATATTGCTGTATTGTTAACAATGGCAATACTATACGCTCTCTTATTTGAATAGATGCTTTACCATCAGGATAATTCTCCATTAACTCTTTATGACCTGCAATTTTCAATAGCAAGCGTTTCGTTTCTGAAAATTCATCATATATAATTTGCCAAAACTCTCCAAATTCAGGATCTTTTCTCATGTATGCAGTCAATGGTAAAAATGATTTTGCCAACGACATCATACTGTTTTCTAATAAAGTTTTAAAGAATAATGAATTATCATATAAATTCTGAACTTTCTCCCATTGGTTCGTTTCTTCAAAATGTCTTAGAGCAGAACCCACACCAAAGAAACCTGGTACATTTTGCTTTAATTGACTCCAAGACCCTACAAACGGAATGGCACGTAAATCTGCAAAATCTAAATGCTCTGACTTACTTCTTTTTGATGGTCTACTTCCAATATTTGTTTTTGAGTAATATTTTAAAGTACTCATCTTCTCCAAATATGGAATGAATTTAGGATGATTTTTAAAACTTAGGTATTCTTGATATCCAAGTTCTGCCAATTGATCCAAAACATCTTTCTCATCTACTGTTAATTCATTTTTAGCTTTACTAAACACCTGATTGGTAACTCCTGCACTTAATAAGTTCTCTAAATTATATCGACAAGAGTCTAATGTTCCAAAATTAGAACTAATAGTCTGCCCCTGAACTGTAATCTGAATTTCGTTATTTTCGATTTTTGGCCCTAATGACGCATAAAACTTATGCGTTTTTCCTCCTCCACGAGCTGGTGGTCCACCACGTCCATCAAAGAAAATAGCTTTAATTCCGTATTTTCTTGAAATTTCTGTAAGCGCTTCTTTAGCTCTGTAAATACTCCAGTTTGCCATTAAATACCCACCATCTTTTGTCCCATCCGAGAAACCTAGCATTATAGTTTGCTTATTCCCTCTTTCGGTTAGGTGTTTTGCATATTCTGGATTTGTATATAATTGCTCCATAATTTCATGAGCTTTTTGTAAATCATCAACTGATTCAAAAAGCGGAATAATATCAACAGTTGGACTGTCCCAATTATTCAATCGTATTAAAGCAAAAGTCTCCATTACATTCAGTGCGCTTTCGTTATTACTAATTATATAACGATTTGCTCCATACTCACCATTATTCTCCTGAATGGTTTTAATAGCTTGTATAGACTCAACAGTCGATTTAGTAATTTCGTTTTCAAAGACACTTGGATTAAGATTTCCTTTTACTTTAGAAAGAACTGCTATTTTTTCTTTCTCAGATAAATCATAATAATTAGCTGGAAAAACAGAAGGATCTGACTTTAGATAATATGTGACAACATCTTTAAAAACAGCATCATGTATCTTACTATTCTGGCGGATATCTAACGTTGCAAAGTAAAAACCAAACAAGTTTATTTTTATAAGCAACGCCTCTAATTCATCTAAATACAATGATTGATGCTTCTCAACTATTATATCTTTAATCTTGTTTAATTGTGTTTTAAATTCATCCAAAGTGATATAAATCTCTCCTTTAGAATAAAAAACCGAACGATATAATTTATATTCAAGATCAGAAACCAAAGTATCTACTCCTGCAAATGTCAATTTTCTTTTTAAGTTACGCATCTCAACATAGTAGCATTTTAGAATCGAAGTTCTTAAACGTTCTGCTACTTTTAATGTAATAGCTGTTGTTACGAATGGATTTCCATCACGATCTCCTCCTGGCCAGAACCCTAGTTTTACCAAAGGATTTTGAATCGATTTCCCGTGAAAGATGTTTTTTTGTAGATAATGTACTATTTCACCTGAAGTTTCATAAAATACATTCTCCAAATACCAAATTAAGCTTACTGCCTCATCATAAGGATTAGGCTTTTCGTTTTGTATAAATGGAGTTTTCCCTAGCTGCGCTAGTAATTTTTTGATTTTAAGCAAATCATTTGAACGAATTGCCTCTGTTAAATCATTAATAATACCCAATACTGGCCCTGGATAAAACTGCGTAGGGTGCGCTGTTAAGACGGTACGAACATTAAAGCTTTCTAAAAACTCTACTAATTCATCTTCCATCTCTTTAGCATCTGTTTTTTCTTTGATATCACGAAGCGAACCTCTTCCTTCCATATTGTTTACAGTTGGAAATGCAGCATCTTCTATCGCATCAAACAATACAATTTGACGTTCAATATATTGAATAAATCGAAACATTAGGTCGATTTTATCTTTTTCTGAAGCATCATTTAAATATTTTCCTGAGAAAAAATTTACTATCTCTTTAGGTGTTTCTTGTTTTTTAAAGCCTGTTTCACAAACCTCTGTAAACAAAGGAAGCAAAACCCCTGTATTATCAATAGAGTCAAAAGGTAAGGTAATAAAGACACTATTATAAATATGGTATTTAGAAAGAACGTCTTGATTGAAACGTTCAATTTTTGGAAGCGTATACATAATGTGTTATAGTTGGTTGGTTGTTAGTTAATTTTTCATAAAAAAACCCCAAGAAAAACTTGAGGTTATATTTAATATAGCATTCAAGATCAATTACATATTTTTAAAAATAGTATGCATCAATCGTTTTTTATCATTAATACTTTCTTCTAACGAAATCATAGTTTCTGTTCTATATACTCCTTCGATATCGTCAATCATAAAGATAACTTCTTTAGCATGTTTAGTATCTTTAGCTCTAATTTTACAGAAAATATTAAATTTACCTGTAGTTACTGATGCAACAGTTACAAAAGGAATTTGATTAATACGCTCTAAAACAAATTTAGTTTGCGACGTATTATTTAGAAAAACACCTACATAAGCTATAAATGAATATCCTAATTTATCATAATCCAATGCTAATGAAGATCCCATTATTATTCCGGCATCTTCCATTTTTTTCACTCTCACATGTACTGTTCCTGCAGATATCAATAGTTTTTTTGCAATGTCAGTAAACGGTACTCTTGTGTTGTCTATCAACATGTCTAAAATCTGGTGATCTACTTCATCCAAACGAAATTTACTCATAGTTCTTTAATTAATATTACTAATTACTATTACAAAGTATAAAAATATATATAAAAAATAACAAATCGACAAAAAAACTAGCTTTTTATCAGTCCATTAACAAATTTTATGTTTTTATTTAAATAAAAATCTGCTTTCTGACCTGTTTTCGGAAAATTATCAAAATCATCAGTATATTCTGCTCCTTTTGCATCATATTCAAAATGACCATAATAATTTTCTAACTCACCAACTTCGGTAACATAAGCAGTGAAACAGATTTTATTTTCAATCAATTCTTCTTTGTATTGTGCGGCAAAATTCGTGATTATTTCGATACCATCATAATTTATTTTGATGTTTTTATACATAAAATCATAAAAAACGACTTTATTTTGTGAAATATTCAAATATTTATTAATTCCATTGACAACTATATCGTTTTCGCTTAATGCTTTAAACCCAGAGATTAAAGCAAAAAAGATATACTTCCTTGTGATTTCTCTTTCATAATCATTAGGAAAATGACCCGCTTCAAACAGGACAGTAGGCACTCCAAGATACTGAAACGTATCTCCTATGCAATTAATATTAAAAGAGTCATCAAAACGCCCTACTTGCCCCGGAATATATTGCTGCAAGACATCGTTCATAGCAACAATTAAATCTATAGCTTTTGTACGTGACTCATTTATATCTCTCGCATCATTATACGCTGGTGCCAAAAACGATACTGTAGCTGGCTTTCCTGTATCTCCAGCACCAAAAATTGTACGTTGATCATGCAAATTATAACAATAATGAGGTTTGAACGCCTCAAAAGCCGTTCTTAAAACGTTACTTTCTGGTTGTGTTAACTCTTGTGAATCACGGTTCAGGTCAACTTTATTCGCATTTTCTCGAGTATATAACTTTGCTCCATCTGGATTCAACATTGGAATACTATAAAAAGTAAACTTTTCAAGCATCTTAATTGCAAAATCTGAACCACTATTTAGTACATTAATAAAGTCAAACAAAGCTTTTGTCGTTGTACTTTCGTTTCCGTGCATTTGAGACCAAAGGTAAATTCGGGTTTCACCAACACCAATTTTGTAACTATAAATAGGTTCTCCTAAAACAGATTTACCAATAACCTCAACCTGATTATTAGTATTTAATTTCTCCAATAAAGGAGTTATTGCATCTAATGTAAGATACCTTCCTTCTATACTTTGTTCTTTATGTAAGCTAAATAATTCTTCTAAATTCATGTCATATTGTTTGGTTTACAAAAGTAAACATCTTTATTTTTACAATTGTAAACAATTAAAATATTCGATAATCTACATTTGTAAACGCCAATTTCCCCTGAATAATGCCGATTAATCTATTTTTTAGTGACATTTGTTAATCTCTTACAAAACAACAATCAAAATACTAATTACTAACAACTTAAATCAAATCATGTAAAGTTAAAATAGCAGTAAAAACGCTCTGATTTCGCTATTTACAATTGTATCATTGGTATTCTACTATATTTTAATTACATTTGTAAACCACCTCAATTTTAAAAACAAGTTACAATGGTAAACATCGAGGATTTTATAAAAAGATTAGAAACCATACTAGATTACTATGGTTTAAACGCCTCTTCGTTTGCAGATAAAATCGGAGTACAACGCTCTAGTATGTCTCACCTACTTTCTGGCAGAAACAAACCTAGCTTAGATTTTATATTAAAGATTATAGAGGTTTTCCCCGATATAGATTTGTATTGGGTTTTGAACGGAAAAGGATCTTTTCCTAAAAGTGAAAATAACGAAGTTGTTATAAATCCAATTCCGCAAGAAATTGAAAAACCCATTACTCCTATTTTCCCAAATAAGAATTTCATTCCTGAGGATTTCTTAGAAATAGAAAATCCGAATGAGAAAAATGTGATTGAAAAAAATACTCCTGAAATAAAAAACACAATTCCCAATACCTCTTTTGAAGAAATAGAAAAAATTGTGCTTTTTTATAAAAATGGAACTTTTAAGGTATATACTCCCTAAAATTATATTTTGTGTGCTTTTGAAAATTTTGAGTTCTTTTCATTTGCACCATTCTGAAATTTTTAAAACGGAAATCCGTTAGCTGGAATTTTACCCACCACCCCTTTATAGTGTTGTTTTAGAATTTCCATGTCGGCTTCATAATTTCCTGTTGGATGAAATGGCCTCCCTAGATTAACTTCTTTTTTACCCCAGTCAAAAGCTACAGGAACAATTGGCACATTTGCTTTTAAAGCGATGTAATAAAATCCGGTTCTAATTTCTGTAACTTTTTTACGAGTTCCTTCTGGAGCAACTGCCAAACGAAAAGTTTCCTTTCTTTCAAAAATAGCTGCAATCGAATCTACTTTATTCAAACCACCTGACCTATCCAATGGCTCTCCTCCTGCACTTCTAAAATAATATCCAAAAGGAAATTTAAATAACTCTTTCTTTCCTACCCAATTCATTTCTAATCCAGAAATACCTCGAGTAAAAATTCCTAAATAAAAATCATGATTACTTGTATGCGGCATCACCATCAATACACATTTTTTCACTTCCGCATTTTCAATCCCCACAATTTTCCATCCCATGAGTTTCAAAAAGATGAATTTATATAATTGTTTCTTCATTAATTTTATTTTAACCTGCAAAATAAATAATTTAAATCTTAAATTTGGTAAAAACGCATACCAATGATTAAGAAAATGTTCAGTTACCTTGTTCCTATAAAAATATTTGAAAAGAAATCGAGCCGTAGCAAAGCCATAGAAGTCACATGGGCAAACGGTGAATTAGTTTTAGACTCAGAAAATACCAATTATTCCTACGGAAGTTTACAGCGCATCCTGAGATATGGTTTAAAAAATATTGGCTTCAAAAAAATCATCTCCATGAAAGAGATTCTACTTCTAGGTGTAGCTGGTGGTAGCGTTATCAAAACTCTGGTTGATGAAATAAAATATGAAGGCAAAATAACAGGAGTCGAAATTGACCCCGACATCTTGGAAATCGCTAATAAATATTTCAACCTAAATAAAATAAAACAACTTGAGATTATTATTGATGATGCATTCGAATTTGTTTTAAAGACAAATAAAAAATATGATCTAATCATAATCGATGTTTTCGAAGATACCACAATGCCTAACTTTTTATTCGAAAGTTTCTTTAGTAATAGAGTTTGTGATCTTTTAAAAAAGAATGGCTTTGTGCTTTTTAATACTATGATATTAAATGAAACACATAATATTAGAAATCAAAAATACATTTCGGAAATAAACAACCAACATGTAGTTAAAATGCTTCCTCGCATTGAAGAGCACAATGAATTAATTATCATCGAAAAATTAGCCTAGTTTCATTTCATGTTTAAAAAAACTAATTATATATGCCTTCTTTAGAAACTGTTTTAAAAAACGTACCTCCTGTAAAAGTAATTAACCCAACAATTGATTACTCTCAATATATACCTTTGGATTTATCAATCTCAAATCAGGAACTAGCTAAAAGCAAACCTAAAACTGCTACTGATTTTGAAGTCTATATCGAGAATTTACTAGCTCAAGCAAAAGCAAAAGTTGCTTTTGGCGGTTATCTAGAAGAACGGAATATATACAAACGAAGTGAAAACTTTAATAACTCAACAACAGCAGAGCGCAACATACATCTCGGTTTAGATTTATGGATTAAAGCTGGTACTCCAGTTTTTGCAGCGTTTGATGGAATTGTCCATAGTTTTAAAAACAATACCGGTTTAGGCGATTACGGCCCTACAATCATCTTGAAGCATACTATCAAAAATCATATTTTCTATACTTTATACGGGCATTTGTCGTTAGAAAGTATAGTTAATCTTAAAGTTGGAGCTGTTTTTCTAAGAGAACAAATTTTGGGCACTTTAGGAGAACCAAGTGTAAATGGCGATTATGCACCTCACTTACATTTTCAAATTATAAAAAATATTGGAGACAATTTTGGTGATTATCCTGGTGTTTGCAGTAAAATCGATTTAGATTATTACACTAACAACTGCCCAAATCCCAATTTAGTATTAAAAATAACATAAAGAACAATGAAGAAAGTACTATTTATTTTAAGTTTGCTACTGTTGATTGGTTGCAAATCAAAAACTGGCGGAAGTAATACCGAAGATTTAAAAATATCAAAAGTTTTACCTGTTGAAATAAACAATAGCCAGCAAAAAAAAGCCTATGAATTAGGAAAACGAGTTTTATTGACTTGTAACACTTCTAAATTCAAACCTTTTAACGAAACCGAAGTCACGCCATCAGTTATGACAAATACTACTGAAGAGCGATTAACAAAAACATGTCAGAAATTCCGACAATGGTACGGAGCCTTTAAGGATCTTAAACTGGATGGGGTTTATAAAACCAAACATGAAACCATCTACAGATATAGAGCTTTATACGAAAAAAAGGTTGCGAACAAAGAACTTCGAGTGTATGTTAATGAAGATAATTTGATTTCAGCCATTAAATCGTTAGACTGGGACGAAACATTCGAGTCAAAATTAATTGATAAATAAAACACTATGAATCATAAAACACTACTGATTTTATCCTTTTTTTTCTTATCTATTTTGGTTAATGCTCAGGAGTCGCTTAGTTTTAAAGGAAAAACATATCCAGCCACACCGGCTTGGGATTTTATCTGCGAAAATTATGCTTTATCTGGCGAAGCCAATATTCAAATTGCAAAAACTGAAACTGGAGGGCTTTTAAAAATTAGTGTGGCAACAACTGATCCTAAATTACAAATTACCGGCACTACTTATATCTACTTAACAGATAACACTATTATTGTCTGTATCGATAAAAAGAATACTGAAGCAGCCGAGAATAAAACGGCAACTTATTTCAATCTTTCGACTATTGAAATGAATAAACTAAAGAAAACTGACATACAATCTATCCGATTTAATATATCAGGAACTACGAATAAATTTAGTAGTCAAATTGGCAATTTTACAGCGGTTAACAAGAAGTCTTACTATGCTACCAAATTTGATAAATCAAAAAATAGTTTTAATACCGCTGCAGAAATTCAGATTTTGTAAGTTTATTTCTCAGTAAGAAATCAATAATTCTGTACTTTTATACTCTAATTCACATTCAAAATGACAGCAAACGAAGCCACCATTACGAAATTCTATACTGCATTTGCCAATACTGACGCAGCCAAGATGAGCGAATGTTACCATCCGAAAGTACAATTTCGTGATCCAGCTTTTGGCTTACTAAAAGAGGATCAGGTTTCTAAAATGTGGGAGATGCTTCTTAAAAAAAGCAAAGGGAACATAAAAATAGAATTCTCAGATGTTAAAGCTGATGACTTTGTAGGCTCTGCCCATTGGGTTGCTACTTATAATTTTAGCAAAACAAATAGAAAAGTTGTGAACCGTATTTTTGCTGAATTTCAATTTCAAGATGGATTAATCATCAAGCACACTGATACTTTTGATGTTTGGAAATGGTCCAAGCAAGCATTTGGCATTACAGGTTATTTATTAGGCTGGACAGGTTTTTTTCAGAAAAAAATACAGGAACAAGCCTTATCTTCTCTACATAAATATCAAACTAAATAATAATGGCACATTGCGAGACATTGAGAATGCTCTTTAATCGTGATCTCAATAAATTAAAACTCGAAATTCAATCCTATCAAAATGAAGCTAAAATTTGGACTGTAGACGAACAAATTTTAAATTCGGCAGGAAATCTATGTTTACACTTAATTGGTAATTTAAACACCTATATTGGAGCCGCATTGGGTAGTTCTGGATATATCAGACATCGAGAATTGGAATTTTCATTAAAAAACATCCCGAGAACTGAATTAATTACCAAAATTGACGAAACTATTATTGTTATCGATACCACTTTGAGTAATTTATCTGAAGACCAACTGGAACACGAATTTCCAATTATCGTTTTTGAAGGTAAAGATTCAACAGGATTTATTTTAACTCATCTAACCACTCATCTTGCTTATCATTTAGGTCAAATAAACTATCACCGACGGTTATTGGATATTTAATCAGTTTGCAGTTGCGGTCTCGGTTTACAGTTAAAACTTGAAACTACAACTAAACACTGAACACTAACGCAAGGAACGCAAAGGTTTATTTTAAACTGAATACTGAGACTGAGTACTGAAAACTTGAAACAGCGACTAAACGCTGAACACTAACCGCAAGGGATGCAAAGGTTTATTTTAAACTGAATGCTGAGACTGAGTACTGAAAACTTGAAACTGCGACTAAACACTGAACACTAACCGCAAGGACGCAAAGGTTTATTTTAAACTGAATACTGAGACTGAGTACTAAAAACTTGAAACTGCGACTAAACACTGAACACTAACCGCAAGGGATGCAAAGATTTATTTTAAACTGAATACTGAGACTGAATACTGAAAACTTGAAGCAGCGACTAAACACTGAACACTAACCGCAAGGGATGCAAAGGTTTATTTTAAACTGAATATTGAGACTGCAAACTTTCTTAACACACGGATTTATTATCTACAATCTTGTCACCTTGACGAAGGAAAGGTCTCATAAAGCAACTCGACATAGTATGAAGAGCGACATACGGGGTTTCTTCGTTCCTCAGAAAGACAAGATTGGAGAGCTATATTGGAGTTATTTTGCGATGAACAACAAAAGAATACTAAAAATTTTGAGCACGCTTTATATTAACTGTAAAGTTCGCGAAGGTTTATTTTAATCTGAAAACTTGAAACCTGAAACACCAAACGCAAAGGAGTAGCCATACCAAAAGAATACAATGTACTCATTGGAAAATAACAAAACTTCAGGCAGTATATATAAAAAATGGCTTCTTAAAAATTAAGAAGCCATTTTTTGTTTTATGAAGCAAACCAACCTGCGACTAATTCGTCTTCGAATGAATTTACATTTTCATGAATAAATTCGTTGGTTTCTTTATTATACTCATAATCTAAAGCCCATGTTTTGTGATTTTGAGCTAGTTCTTTAATACTATTACAAACAAAAGCAATTTCTTCGCTAGTTGTTGTTGGATGAATTGACATTCTTATCCAACCCGGTTTGCGTATTAAATCTCCAATAGTGATTTCGTTTATCAGTTTATTAGAAGTTTCTTGATCAACATGCAATAAAAAGTGCCCGTAGGTACCTGCACAACTACAACCTCCTCTAGTTTGAATACCGAATCTATCATTCAATATTTTTACTCCTAGATTAAAATGCAAATCTTCGATAAAAAATGAAATTACACCTAAACGCTCCTGATGTTGTGCTGCTAAGATTTTAATATTCGAAATGTCGTTCAATTCATTGAAAACAAAATCTACGATTTCATGTTCACGTTGCAACATATTATCAACTCCCATTTGCTCTTTTAGCTCGATTGCCAAAGCAGTTTTGATTACTTGTAAAAAGCCTGGAGTTCCACCATCTTCACGATCTTCGATATTATCGATGTATTTATGCTCACCCCAAGGATTTGTCCAACTTACGGTTCCTCCTCCTGGGCAATCTGGAATCATGTTCTTATATAATTTTTTATTAAAAATTAAAACTCCTGATGTTCCTGGGCCTCCTAAAAATTTATGTGGAGAAAAGAAAATCGCGTCCAAATAGGCCTCTGGATCTTCTGGGTGCATATTTATTTTCACATAAGGACCTGAGCAAGCAAAATCCACAAAACAAACCCCATTATGTTGGTGCATTAATTTAGCAGCCTCATAGTATGGTGTTTTTATTCCTGTAACGTTTGAACAAGAAGTGATTGAAGCTATTTTATAAGCTCTGTCTTTATATTTATCTAATAAAATCTCTAATTTTTCAAGGCTAAAAAGTCCTTTTTCGCAAGCTGGAATAATCTCAACATCAGCAATAGTCTCCAACCAACTAGTTTGGTTTGAGTGGTGTTCCATATGTGAGATAAAAACAACTGGTTTTTTATCTGCAGGAATTGCTGTGAAGTCTTTTAAGTTCTCAGGAACTTTTAAGCCTAAAATACGTTGAAATTTATTAACAACACCTGTCATTCCTGTTCCATCAGTAATTAAAATATCATCTTGGTTGGCATTGACATGACGTTTAATAATATTTCTGGCATGATGGTACGCTTTTGTCATGGCAGTACCTGACACAGTTGTTTCTGTGTGCGTATTTGCGACAAAAGGTCCAAATTGGTTTATAATTTTCTCTTCAATTGGTCTATACAAACGTCCGCTTGCAGTCCAGTCGGTATAAATTATCTGTTTTTTACCATAAGGAGAGGTAAATTCCTGATCGATTCCAATAATATTTTTGCGAAAATCTTGGAAATAAGCTTCTAAAGCCGTGGTATTGTTTTTGATATTCATTATAAACTGATTTGATGCCAAAGGTATATATTTTTTATATAATTGTGAATTTGTTAATACTGAAGTTAAAACTATAATACAATTTCCTTTATTTATAATTAAATACCTCTTTAGCAGGCATCTTTTTAGCAAAAGCTACATATTAGAATTAAATTTGGGGTGAAAAGATTAAAATTTTCTACTCTTTATCAATTAAAGAACAATAATTATTTTAAAATTATATACATGAAAAACGTATCTATAGCAACTTTTGGAGGAGGCTGTTTCTGGTGTATTGAAGCAGTTATTCAACGTTTAAAAGGCATTGTATCAATAAAATCAGGCTATGCTGATGGTCATATAAAAAACCCTGCTTATCGTGAGGTTTGCACCGGAAGAACAGGACATGCCGAGGTCGTTCAAGTAACTTTCGATCCTGAAATTATTCCCTATCAGGACTTAATAGCTATTTTTATGACAAGTCATGACCCTACGACTTTGAATCAACAAGGAGCTGACAAAGGGACACAGTATCGTTCAGTTATTTTATATCATGATGATGAGCAAAAAGCAATCGCAGAACAAGTACTTGAAGCAGTACAGCCTTATTACGCTGATCCTATCGTAACCGAGTTAAAGCCTTTTGAAGTATTTTACGAAGCCGAAGAAGATCATCAAAATTATTACAACAATAATCAGGAAGCTGGTTATTGCCGAATGGTAATTGACCCCAAAGTGCAAAAATTAAGAAAAATGTATGCCGATAAACTCGCATAAGCAAGCACGAATTACTGTTATTGAAATTGAATAAAATGAAAAAATTAAATATACATAATCGGTTTACAGCCGAGCTTCCTGAGGACCCACTAAACACGAATGAAACAAGGCAGGTTTTAAACACTTGTTTTTCTTATGTTAACCCACGAATTCCTTCTGAACCAAAATTAATCCACGCTTCTGAAGCAGTCGCTGAGTTAATCGGGCTTTTGCCTGGAGATATTCAATCTGAATCATTCTTGAATGTTTTTTCTGGGAAAGAAGTATTACCCAATACCCATCCTTATGCCATGTGTTATGCAGGGCATCAATTTGGAAACTGGGCAGGACAATTAGGCGACGGTAGAGCTATAAATTTGACCGAGGTAGAGCACAACGACCAATTTTACACTTTACAGCTAAAAGGAGCTGGAAAAACACCTTATTCCAGAACTGCTGACGGATTGGCTGTATTGCGTTCTTCTATTCGTGAGCATTTATGTAGCGAAGCCATGTTTTACTTAGGGGCTCCAACCACACGCTCCCTTGCTTTGTTATTATCTGGTGATGAAGTATTGCGTGATATGTTGTATGATGGCAATCCTGCTTATGAAAAAGGAGCTATTGTATGCCGTGTAGCGCCATCGTTTATACGTTTTGGAAGCTTCGAGATGTTAACAGCAAGAAATGAGCTTAAAAACCTGAAATCTTTTGCTGATTACACTATCAAGTATTATTATCCTGAGATAAAAGAAGAGGATGATAAAAAGACCTACATCCAGTTTTTTAAAGCCGTTGCCGATAAAACTCGAAAGATGATTCTTGACTGGCAACGTGTAGGCTTTGTTCATGGTGTAATGAATACTGATAATATGTCGATTCATGGACTAACAATCGATTTTGGTCCTTATGGATGGCTAGAAGATTACGATCCTAACTGGACGCCTAATACAACCGACAGACAACATAAAAGATACCGTTATGGTAATCAAGCAAATGTTGCAAAATGGAACTTATTTCAATTAGCAAATGCGTTGTATCCTTTGATTAATGAGGCTGAAGGATTAGAAAGCATTTTAGAATCTTTCTCTGATTTATATGATGAGGAATATAAAGAAATGATGCTTAACAAACTGGGAATTTCAACTCCTAAAGAAGCTGATACTAAAATCATTTCGGATTTAGAGGCTAATTTGCAATTGTCTGAAACTGATATGACTCTCTTTTTTAGAAACTTAAATAAAATCAAAAAAGAAGAATCTGCTGAACAAGCATTTGCATGCATTCAAGATGCTTTTTATAAACCTGAAGAAATTAAAAGTTCTGTTTTAAACACTTGGCTACAATGGTTCTCAGATTATTTAAAGCGTTTGGGCTCTGAAAAAATCTCTGACGATGAACGAGCAGTAAATCTAAACAAAGTAAATCCGAAGTACGTATTACGCAACTATATGGCACAATTAAGCATTGATGCAGCCGATAAAGGCGATTACTCACTAGTAGATGAGTTGCATCAATTACTTAAAAAACCTTATGATGAGCAACCTGAATATGAAAAATGGTTTGCTAAACGACCTGATTGGGCAAGAGACAAAGTAGGCTGTTCTATGCTTTCTTGCAGTTCTTAAAATTATTTAGAAGAAATACAATCCAATATCAAGTTGGCATGAACACGTGAATTCTCTATAAACCATTTATGAGTTTCCATTCCGCCACAAACAACACCTGCCAAAAACAATCCTGCAACATTGGTTTCCATTGTTTCGGGATTGTATGTTGGTACTCTTCTTTTGTCATCTGACAATTCAATTCCCATTTTCTCCAGAAATGTCAAATCTGGTTTATAGCCCGTAAGCGCCAAAACAAAATCATTTTCAAGAGTTACTTTTCCGTTTGGAGTATCAATTACTACCTCATCTTCTCTGATTTCGGTAATATTTGACTCAAAATAAGCTTTTATACTTCCTTCGGCTATTCTATTCTCTATGTCTGGTTTTACCCAATATTTCACACGGTTGTTTATTTCGCTTTTGCGAATTACCATTGTCACATTGGCTCCTTTTCGCCAACATTCTAAAGCTGCATCAACTGATGAATTGTTTGCGCCAACCACCACAACATTTCTAAAAGCGTATTCATGCGCCTCTTTATAATAATGACGTACCTGTGGCAACTCTTCCCCTTTTACATCCATGTGGATTGGAATATCATAAAAGCCCGTTGCAATAACAACATGCTTAGCTTCATACAACCCTTTATTGGTCGTTATTTTAAAAAGAGAGTTTTCTTGTTTGATAACTTGCATCACCTTTTCGAATAAGTGAATTCTAAAATTAAAATAACGATGAATATTGCGATAGTACTCTAATGCTTCTTGTCGTCCTGGCTTTGGAGCAAGACAATTAAAGGGTATATCTCCTATTTCAAGTCTTTCGGCTGTAGAAAAGAATGTCATATACAGTGGATAATTGAAAATACTATTTACAATTGCTCCTTTTTCTATAATCAAATACTTTAATTTTTTCTTTTGTGCTTCGATTGCACAAGCCAAACCTATTGGTCCACCTCCCACAATTATCAAATCGTATTGTTCAACTGCCATAAATACTATTTATTTTTCCATTCTGAAAATGGATTTTTACTTAGATAAGCATTGTAATACCTTGGGTCATTGGTTACTTCTTCTCCCAACCAATCTGGCTTATCAAATGTATCTGTTTCTGATTGAAGCTCTATTTCGGCAATTATCAATCCTTCGTTTTCTCCGTAAAATTCATCTACTTCAAAAACATGGTTTCCTGATTTTATTTCGAATCTGGTTTTCTCAATTTTACCTTTTTCGCATAATTTTAATAATTCCTGTGCTTCTTCTAGCGGAATTTCATTTTCCCATTCAAATCGCGACATTCCACTCTCACTCCCTATTCCTTTTATTGTGATATATCCTTTTTCCCCTTTTATACGAATGCGTACTGTACGTTTTGGTTCTGAACATAAATAACCTTGCGCAATCCGATTTTGAGCGTAGGCTTGCTCTTTAAAATCGGTCGATTTAACCAAAAACTTTCTTTCTATTTCAACCATCTTTTCCATAACTAAATTCAGTTAGCAAGTTACTCATTTTAATTAATTCATAAATCAAGATTTTGTAATTCCATTTGGTACTTCTTAAATTATTTGCTCTTAAAAAAGCATGTTCTTTCTTAAACATAAAGGTCAAATAATCGTAGCAATAATATTAAAATAACTGATTAGTAATGTTTTGCATTTATTTTTTTGTTAAATTTGAGAGAATTTAACTCATAAATATTATGTCTAAAAAAACACTTTATCTATTAGGCATTGTAGTCACAATTATTTTAGGTACATTTTTGTATTTAAAATTCTGCTGCAATTGCTGTATGAAAGAACCTGCAGACAATATCGAAAAAGTAGTTATTGTAAAAGAAACCGTCACGGAGATTGTTCCTTTTGTAATTAATGGTGATGGTATTGACTACCGCAGTAGCGACAATATCAAATTCCTGAAGAACAGTGCTTCGGTTATCTTACCAGTAAAGGACTCTGTTACCATTGGCATTGAAAAACTAAAAATGTTTTTGGATGGCAAACCTAAACAAAAGGTTACTATTACTGGATACGCCACTACTGAGGAAAAAAACACTACAACCTATCCTAATCTAGGATTAGCGAGGGCAAATGATGTTAAAAATTATTTTGTATCAAAAGGTTTACCTGCTGGAAATTTTGACACCAAAGGAGAGATCATTGATAGTTGGAAAACAAATGCAGATACGCTTTTAGGTCCTGTTTCATTTCAAATAAACACCTTAACAGATTCTGTTGCGACTAAGACTGATGGTGAAGATTTTGCTGCTTTAAAAGCCAAAATAAATGCTGATCCTTTAGTTCTTCATTTTAATACCAACAAGTCTAATAATAATCTAAATGATGCAGAACGTCAGAAAATTAAAGATATCACGTATTACATTCTTCATGTAAATGATGGTACCTTACTAGTTGTTGGGCATTCTGATAATGTTGGAAAACGGGAGTCAAATGTTGTTTTAGGTCAAAAACGTGCTGATTTTACTAAAAACTATTTATCTAAAAATGGTATTGATAGTGGCAAAATTGAAACCCAATCTAAAGGACCTGATGAACCTGTAGGCGATAATTCAACTGCCGATGGTAAAGCAAACAATCGTAGAACTGTAGTCACAATAAAATAATTAATCCAAAAAAATAACATTATGAATATACCTTGTATCTTAATACCAGCACTTGTTGGGTTAATCTGTGGAATTTTAGGTTACTTAATAGGAAAAATGGCTTCGAAAGGAAATGATTCTGATTTACTTTCATTACAAGCAGATTTAGACGCTTGCAGAGCAAACACGAAGAACTTAAACACTAAAATAGCTTCTTTGGAAGCCGATTTAGCTGCTAAATTAAACGCTTCGGCATCTGCACAATCATTTGTGGGCAAAACTGCTCCAGAAATTGCCTTTGATGCTGCATTGGCTGCCACTGTGCTTGGTAAAAAAATAAAGAAAGACGATTTAAAAATAATTGAAGGAATTGGTCCTAAAATTGAAGAACTATACCATAAAGCTGGAATCAAAACATGGTTTGCTTTATCTGAAACACCAACATCTAAATCGCAAGCTATCTTAGATGAAGCTGGTGAAAATTATGCGATTCATAATCCTGGAACTTGGGCTAGACAAGCTAAGTTGGCTTACGAAGGAAAATGGCAAGAATTAAAAGAATGGCAAGATGCCTTAGATGGTGGAAAAGAATAATTTTCAATCCCTAAACTTAAAAAACTGGCTATTAAGCCAGTTTTTTTATTTCTTATTTCACCATTACATAGGCTAATTATCTTCTTACTCTCTTTATAAAATGTTTTTGATTTATAACTAATTGATTAAAGAGAATCAAAATCCATTTCCCAATTTAAATCTGGGTTATACCATAATTGCCCTTGAGTAACTTCTAGCGGACAATCAAAATTATTAGTATACAATGCTCCTGTGCCTAATCCTTGTGGCATGGTACTGTTTTGTAAAAAAGTCCATTGTGCAATTGCGTTAAGACCAACATTGCTCTCTAGTGCCGATGTTATCCACCAACCTATATTGTACTTATCAGCTAGTGTAATCCATTCTTGTGTGCCTCGAAAACCACCTATAAAGCTAGGCTTTAAAATAATATATTGTGGCTTTATCTGTTGTAACAATTCTTCTTTTTCTTGCAGAGAAAATACTCCTATTAACTCTTCGTCTAGTGCTATAGGAAATGGAGTCGTTTGACATAAATCTACCATAGCTTGAATATTATTTTGCTTTATTGGCTGTTCTATGCTATGTAATTTATATTTATTAAGTTGCAACAACTTGTCTAAAGCTGAATCTAAACTAAAAGCTCCATTAGCATCTACTCGTATTTCAACTTGTTCTGGACTAAAATGACTGCGAATAAACGCTAATAATTCAAGTTCTTTATCAAAATCAATAGCGCCTATTTTAAGCTTTATACAGCGAAAACCTGCAGCTAGTTTCTCTTCTATTTGCTGCTTCATAAACTCAGGTTCTCCCATCCAAACTAAACCATTTATTTCTATCGATTCTTTTCCTGTAGTAAAACCTGAAGGGAATAACAAAAAAGGGGTTTCACTATGCAAAGATCGGAAAGCCATTTCTACACCAAACTGTATCGATGGAAATGCCAATAAAGCCTCCCAAAGCTCTGTTTCACCAAGATGTATGTTATCACACGTCCATTGTAGTTTTTCTTCGTAATCATCGCGATCATCTGCGCTTAATCCTCTAAGAATACCACACTCTCCTATGCCTTTTTTATTATTTTCTTCTATTATAATAAACCAAGTTTCTTTTTCATTCATTATCCCTCGTGAAGTCCCCGATGGGCGTTTGAAATTGAGTGTGTATTTATGATAAGTGGCTTTCAATGCGATTTGTTTTTTTATTAAACATATAAGTTATGTAAGTTTCTATAAATAGTCTTAATGCAACAACTTATATTTACTTACATAACTTATGAATGGTAAAACAATTAATTAAAAAGAGCTAAAACTCTTTCGAAGTTCTCTGAAGGTAAATTGGCTTTCTTAAAAATAGCAAAATCTAGTTTTATCTTTTGAATCCAACTTAAACTATCGGTTACATTTTGTGTTTGGTATTTTTTATAAATCGCTTTTGCTTCTTTATAATTATCATTTGCCAAATACGCATGCGCTAAATTAAGTTTCAGCTGTAGCTCCGTTTCGTCTAGTTTCTCGCCTTCTTTTAAAAACTTTATTGCTTTCTCATATTGTTTGGTTACGATATAACAATACCCTATCGAACTATAATCTAGTGCTGTTGCTTTTTTATCTGCAATTATTGTATTGAGTAAAGCTATTGCTTCGCCATACTTCTGACTTTTAATCAATTTAGTGGCTTGATTTCTTAAATCACTATAAATGTTTTTTGAAATGTTGGTATCGCTGTAACACGTGCTTCCATAGTCTTTATAGGCTTTGATTTTTTCCATTGCCAATAGTTTATCAAACTCTGTATAGCGATATTGTTTTTGGATTTTTTCGAGAATACAAACGCAAAAATCATCTGAATTTGCCATTTTCTGTGCCAAATTCGAGGTTTTGCATTGACTGATAATTTCTTTCTTATTCTCTTGATTCCAACCACGGCTTAATTTCACATCTACCCACGGCACCACTTCTAGTACTATTTTTTGTTTTAAAAGCCAATTCTTGCTTTCAAATCCAAACCAAATTGTATTTGCATTAGGCTGCAAACAACTTAATTTATCTGAGGATAACCGTTTTGCATCTTTACTTACTGGTTCTCCTTGCGCATAACATGCTTTATCTGTTTTACCGCTTTGCACATAGCTTTTTGCTGTTGCTTGATCAGTAAAAAGTGCATACGTACACTTATCATCGCCTGATATTTTAGACATTAAGAATACTGCTCCTGCTGACCCCTGACTAATTCCCGTAGGGTCTGGAATCGATTTTAATACCGACACCAAACTACTTGTTAATTGTTGGTTTTCATCTAATAGAGTGATTCTGTAAACTACTTCGGTTGTCCCTAATGGTAGGTCTTCGGTTGAAATGACGACTCTGTCGCGGGCTGGAACGATAATTTCTTTGGTGGTTGATCGTTCTTTATCCCAGTATCCATCTTTTTGAGCAAAAGCTGAATAAAATGAGCTTATTAAAAGTACTAAAACTAGCTTTCTAGATTTCATTTTCTTGATTGAATATGTATGTATTTTTTGGCTCTAACAGTGGCTATATTCTTTTCCTAACTAATAAAAAGCTAGGAAAAGATATAGTATATGATTGAACATATATGAAATAAACTTACGAAGTAAATAGCTTCTAATCCTTCGGTTAACTTAGGATAACAAATACTATTCCATTTATAATTCGATAAAATCTCCGATATCAAGAAGCATTAAGTCTTTTCCTTTATCAAAAAACTTCTTAATTGCTTCTTCATGATTGATTTTAATATACCCAAATGTGTCAAAATGATAACCTAGAATTTTATCACATTCGATAAAATCTGAAGCTATAATTGCATCTTCAACATCCATGGTAAAGTTATCTCCTATTGGCAAAATAGCTAAATCTAGCTTTGTACGCATCGGAATTAACTTCATATCCATTGTAAGGGCAGTGTCTCCTGCGATATAGATATTTTTATGTTCGCCTTCGATTACAAACCCTCCTGGGTTCCCACCGTTACTACCGTCAGGAAATGAACTTGAATGTATAGCATTTACGTATTTTACTTTTCCGAAGTCAAATTGCCAGCTTCCTCCGTGATTCATGGGATGACTATTCAACTCTCTTTGAGCAAAATAACCTGCAATTTCGGCATTTGAAACAATTACTGCTCCAGTACGTTTGGCAATTGCTTCGGCATCTAAAATATGATCACCATGTGCATGCGTTAGTAAAATATAATCTGCTTTTAATGTACTACTATCGATATGTGATGCCAATGGATTACCTGAAATAAAAGGATCTACCAAAACATGTTTTCCTCCAACTTCGATTCCTAATGACGCATGACCGTAAAATGTGATTTTCATATTGATACAAATTTTAAGTTTAACATATTTATCTTCCGCCCATGAAGAGATTAACGATAATGTCTGATATTAATGAAATCATACACAAAGTCAATAATACTGATAGTAAAAATGTGCTTAGTGCTACTCTTTTTAATTCTGGATCTAACAGCTTTGGCTCTTTGTTTTTAGAAACTACAATTAAATGCTTAGTTAAAGGTATGTATGCCAATAAAAACAAGTATTGGTCAAAATTATAATCGCTTAAAATAGCAAATACAACTACCGAAACCATTGCGGTTATGATTAAGAAGTAATGGTATTTTTTTGCTGCTTGACCTCCCATTTTTACAACAATTGTATTCTTGCCCGATTTTTTATCTGAGGCTTCGTCACGCATGTTGTTAAGGTTTAAAACCCCAACACTCAATAATCCTATTGCTACTGCTGGTAAGATTAAAAGCGGATCTACTTCTTTTGAATATAAAAAGTTTACTCCTAACGTACTTACTAAACCAAAGAATACAAATACAAACAGATCTCCAAATCCTTTGTATCCATAAGCTGAGTTTCCTACTGTATAACGAATTGCTGAAACAATAGCTGCAATTCCTAACAACAAGAAAAAGATTGAATACACAAAGTTTGTTTCGCCAAAAGCAAAATAAATCAATGTTATTGCTGACAATAAAGTTAATATTGCAGTAATAATTATAGCCTTTTTCATGGCTTGTGGCGTTATTACCCCACTTTGAATGGCACGTTTAGGCCCTATTCTATCTTCATTATCAGTTCCTTTTACTCCATCGCCATAATCATTGGCAAAATTGGATAAAACCTGTAACCCTAGCGTTGTTAAAAGTGCAAAACCAAAAATTTTCCAATTAAAAACTTCTGTAGGCGTATAAACGTTTTCTGTGGGATTTGCCAAAGCATACATACTACCGACGATAATCCCTGAAACTGATAAAGGTAATGTTCTTAATCTAGCGGCTTCAATCCAATGTTTCATTCTGTTTTGATGTTTTGTTTGTTTCAAGTTTCAGGTTACAAGTTCTTGATCTGAAATTTGGAACTATTTTTAATTAAAAAATTTTAGTTTCCGTTTTGTTATTTTAGTTTCTGTTTACAAGCAATAAACTTGAAACTTGACACAAATAAAAACTTGAAACTTTAATTATGGTAACCATTTGTTTTCGCCAAAATTAGGCTTTCTTTTCTCTAGGAAAGCATTTCTACCTTCTTTTGCTTCTTCGGTCATATAAGCCAAACGAGTAGCTTCTCCTGCAAAAACCTGTTGTCCAACCATACCATCATCTGTAAGGTTCATAGCAAATTTCAACATTTTTATAGATGTAGGTGATTTTTGCAATATTTCTTGCGCCCACTCATAAGCTGTGTCTTCTAATTCATCATGAGGAATTACTGCATTTACCATTCCCATATCCATTGCTTCTTGAGCTGAGTAATTGCGTCCTAAGAAGAAAATTTCACGTGCTTTTTTCTGTCCAACCATTTTAGCCAAATATGCAGAACCATATCCTCCATCAAAACTGGTAACATCAGCATCTGTTTGCTTGAAAATTGCGTGTTCTTTACTCGCTAACGTCATATCGCAAACTACATGCAAACTATGTCCTCCACCAACTGCCCATCCTGGAACTACAGCTATAACCACTTTTGGCATAAAACGAATTAATCGTTGTACTTCTAGAATATTTAAACGATGTTGTCCATCTTCTCCTATATATCCTTGATGTCCTCTTGCGTTTTGATCTCCTCCACTACAAAAAGAATACACTCCATCTTTAGTCGAAGGTCCTTCGGCAGATAATAAAACTACTCCAATCGAAGTATCTTCTTGTGCATCATAAAATGCTTGGTATAATTCGGATGTTGTTTTTGGTCGGAATGCGTTGCGTACATTAGGTCTATTAAAGGCTATTCTTGCAACTCCATTACATTTCTTATAGGTTATATCTTCAAATTCTCTGGCAGTAATCCAATCCATTAGATGCTATTTTTAATTAATTATAGTGTAAAAATAAATCATTTTTTACACTTTAGACTATACATTTTTAATGAAGTCGTTCTTAAAATATTTTTGCTCAAATGTTAAAACTTGTTTTAAAACAAAAAACTATATTTATTTATAGTGTATTAAAACTTTTATTTTTTATCTTTACAACCTATTAATCAATGTAGTACACTTTTCAAAGTACGCATTTTAGATTGATTTTCTTTCACTGATTTATTAACCTAAAAAATGATTTTTTGAGAAAATTTAAAAAATTTGTCGCTCATTTTTCTATGGTTTTGAATTTAAAAACTTTAGGCAACGAGCAAATAAGAATAGCATTTGTTGAAATTGCAAAAGAGAGAAAGTAACACCTACGGTTAACAAGGAAGATGCATTAAACAGCTCTACAGACGAGTACTTATTATTGCTTAATCATCTTTAAAAATATAAAAAAATAAACCAAAGGTTCTGCCGTGAAATTGATTTTAGCATATACGTATTTGTTATCCCTATTTCCAGACAAACCCATCTGAAAAAGTAGTAAATCACACGCAAACAGGTTAAGTACAGTATTTACATATTGTGTGGTTCTATTCACTTTTCGTGATGAAAGTAGATTTATTTTTATTTTTGTTTTTTTTAATTACAATTTTTTTTAAAACTAGAATAAAAAGAGAAAGGCTAATCACAATGATTAGCCTTTCTTATTCTATTACTCTTTAACTAAGTAAATTCCGTCTTCTTTGATCTCAATTAGTTTCTCTTTGTACAGCGCACCAATTGCCTTCTTAAAGGTTTTTTTACTCATTTTAAGCACTGTTTTAATATCTTCTGGATGCGAATTATCCGTAAGCCTTAAAAATCCACGACTTGCTCTTAATTCATCCATGATTTTTTCAGCGTTTGGCTCGATACTTTGATATCCTTGCACTTGCAATGAAACATCTATTTTATTGTCAGGTCGGATGTTTTTAATGTAACCACGCATACGGTCTCCTGTACGAATAGCATCATCATAAACCTCATCTTTATACAACAATCCTTTATGTTTTTCATTGATGATTACATTGATTCCTATTTCGGTAATATGCGAAACAATTAAATCTACCTCTTCTCCATTTTCAACCGTTAGATTATCATTGTTCAAGAATTGGTTTGTTTTACTTGAAGCCACCAAACGATTGGTTTTTTCATCCATATATAAATATACCAAATAACGCTTTCCTTTTTCCATAGGTCGCGCCTGTTCTTTATACGGAACAAGTATGTCTTTTTCCATACCCCAGTCCATAAAAGCCCCTATTTGATTAATATAGTTTACACGTAAAAGAGCAAACTCATTTAGTAAAATATAAGGTTGTAATGTTGTAGCAACTGGTCGCTCTTCATGGTCTAAATAAACAAAAACAATAAGCTCCTCGCCTATTTCAAATTCATTTGGAACGTATTTATTTGGTAAAAGTATGTCGTGTATTCCTTCTGGATCTTTTTCTGGGTTTCCCAAAAACAATCCTACTTTAGTATCACGTAATATAGTTAGTGTATTGTATTTTCCTATTTCAATCATCTTCTTTAATGTTCTGTATTGCTATCTAAGCAAGTTTCTAAGTTGCAAAGGTACGAAGTTTGAATCTACCATCGAAAAGTATTTATTAAGGATTCTTAACGTTATGTCTTCTAATAGTTTTCTTTTTTAATTAAATTTGAAATTATATTAACCAACTCCAAACAAATGAAACCACAAATCCTTATCTATGCCCTTACCTTTCTATTTTTCTCCCCATTTATTCATTCCCAAACCAATGATGACCCTGAAATAAGAAAAATGATTACTGAGGTTAAAGCCGAAAATCTTGAAAATACCGTTGTAAAATTGGTTTCTTTTGGAACCAGACACACTTTGAGTGACACCAAAAGTAAAACACGAGGAATTGGTGCTGCTCAAAAATGGGTGAAATCTGAATTTGATAAATATGCATTAGAATCTAACGGAAGACTAACCGCTACTATTGATTACTTTACTGTAAAAGCTGATGGAAAGCGAATCCTAAAAGACAGCGAACTAGGGAATGTTATGGCTACTCTAAAAGGAACCGACCCTACTGATAATCGTGTGCTTATCATTAGTGGACATCTGGATTCACGTGTATCTGATGTTATGAATATCAAAGATGATGCTCCTGGCGCAAACGATGACGGTTCTGGAGTTGCTGCAATGATGGAAATAGCCAAAATCATGAGCAAAAGATCTTTTCCTTGTACAATCATTTTTGTAGCTGTTACAGGCGAAGAACAAGGACTTTATGGCGCTAGACATCTTGCTGAATTAGCCAAAGAATCTAAATGGAATATTATTGCCATGATAAATAATGATATGATTGGAAACAGCTTATCCAGTGGTACAAACCTTCGTGATAATACTCAGGTTAGGGTTTTTAGCGAAACTATTCCTTATCTGGAAACGGAAGATGAAGCCAAAATCCGAAAAGCCACAAACAAAGACAATGACAGTCCGTCTAGACAATTTGCGAGATATATTAAAACTGTTACAAATCAATATGTTGATCAATTGAGCATTAATCTTATTTACAGAAATGATCGTTTTTTACGTGGTGGCGATCATACACCATTTAGCCAAAATGGTTTTACTGCAGTACGCTTTTGTGAAATGAACGAAAACTTCAATCACCAACACCAAGATTTAAGAACTGAAAACAATATAAAATATGGTGATCTTCCTGAGTTTATGGATTTTGAATATTTAAGAAAAATTACCTGTTCTAACTTGGCTACCTTATCAAACTTAGCTTGGTCTCCCAAAGCTCCTATTAATGTAGGTATTGAAGTAAAATCACTCTCTAATTCATCTACATTGTCATGGAATCCTGCTGAAGATAAAAAAGTATATGGGTATCAAGTTTTGATGCGTGAAACAGCATCCTCGCATTGGGAAAAAACTTTTTTTACTAATGACACAAAAATAGAACTTCCTTATTCTAAAGATAATTTTTTCTTTGCAGTACAGGCTGTAGACTCTCTAGGGCATTCTAGCTTAGCCGTTTTCCCTATTCCTATACGATAAGATTTTACTATTTTTCATTAAAAAAGCGCCTAAAAGGCGCTTTTATTATTTTACAATGAAATACTATTTATAAACACTTTCTTTCTTAAAGTGTTTTGTCAATAAATAATACACAACTGCTCTATATTTGTTCTTGTTTGAGCGTCCATATTTTTCTAGTACAGCATCTATTCCAGCGTCTAAAGCTGGTGTGTCTGGTAAACCTAATTTCTTAATTAAGAAATTATTCTTCACTGTATCTAATTCTGTTTTTTGCGTTCCTGCAACTGTTGCTGCATCTGCATTATATATTGACGGCCCGCAACCAATAGTTACTTTTGTCAATAAATCCATATCTGGAGTTACGCCACATTTGTCTTTTAAATCAGCAGCATATTTTACAATTAATTCGTCTCTTGCACTCATAAATAAAATTTAATAGTTGATTAATAATTGTTCACACTCTCAAATTTAAGCTTTTATTCTATACATTGTATTTTATTTAAGACAAAAATAAACTCATACTAATTCTTTAAAAAACTGTAGCAATATTTTATCGTTTTCTATTGTTGGTGTAAAAATTTCCAAAATAGCTGGAGCATTATTTACCTCATATAATGATTGTAATCCCAATTGTAATGAGCTTTCATCATTGGCTTTTATATAATTCATTTTGAACATTCCTGCCATATATTCGGCAGTTAAATGATGAGATGTTTCAAAGAAAGTATTAAAAACTGGTTGCTCTTGATGCCCTGGCAAAATGCGGAAGATTCCTCCACCACCATTATTTACAATTATAATTTTAAAATTATTCGGAATGTAGCTATTCCATAAAGCATTACTGTCATACAAAAAACTAATATCTCCTGTGATGAAAACTGCTGGCTTCAAATTACCTACTGCAGCTCCTATAGCTGTCGATGTACTACCATCGATACCACTTGTACCTCTATTACAGAAAACATCTATTGACGAATCTATATCAATTAATTGTGCATATCGAATAGCTGAACTATTACTTATTTGCAACTGACTATTTTTAGGCAATGATTCAATTACTTTTTCGAAGACTTTAAAGTCTGAAAACGGAATTTTAGTTAAGTATTCTTGCGCTTTTACTTTTCTTAAAGCATTAATTTTTTCAATTTTTGAAAAATAATCACTTTTGATAGATTCTGTTTGAGACAAGAAAGTTTCAAAGAAATCGCTTGGTTTTGTTTTTATATGATTGGGTGAAGCTCCAAATGTATCATACGCTCTTAGCGTATCTATATGCCAATGTTGCTTTGGCTTGTACTTTCTTAAAAATGCCTTGATTCGTTTAGAAACTATCATTCCTCCAAAAGTGACTAAAATTTCTGGTTGAAAATCTTCAAAATCAGCTGGTGTAAACGGTGTAATTAATGTGTCTATACTATTTACAAAACTAGAATGATGCAAATTAGATGTTGTTTCTGTTAAAACAACAACTGACTCATCATTGGCTAATCTTTCAATTATTTCTTGACTAATACTATTAGGCTCATTTACTCCCACAAGCACCATCTTACGAGTCGATTTGTTCCAATCTGCAAGCATGGTTGCTAAATCAGCTATTGCTTCTGACTGGTTTTCTTTTACGTAAGTATTAATTATTGGCGTTACTGTAAGTTCTGATACCGTTTCATACAAAGGTTCTTCGAATGGAGCATTAATGTGTACAGGCCCTTTTTGTGCTCTGGCTGTATCTATTGCTTCATTTATTTTCTTGTCATTTTCTAGCGAAACATCTTCATGCAAATTCGCATTATACAGAGAATGATTTATATATACATTTTCCTGACGGATGGTTTGCCCATCGCCTATGTCTATTTTGCTTTGCGGACGATCAGCTGAGATTACAATTAGTGGAATCTGACTATAAAATGCTTCTGCAAAAGCGGGATAATAATTTAATAATGCCGAACCCGAAGTACAAACTAAGGCTGTTGGTTCTTGGGTTTGTTGAGCGATTCCTAATGCAAAAAATGCAGCACATCTTTCATCAGCAATACTGTAACACTGAAATGCAGGGTTACTAACAAATCCTATGGTTAAAGGGGCATTTCGTGACCCGGGAGATATAATAATGTTGGTTATTCCTTTTTCTAAACAAATTTGAATGATACTCTGTGCAAGTGGTATTTTGGGGTAAATCATTTTTTCGAAATTATAAAACACAAAGTTAATGAGTTCAGATATGATTTAGGGTATAAATAACGATATATTACCATTTAATTATAGAAAAAGGAAATATATTTGTAAAAATTATCTTTAATAAAAACTGAAAGATTATGCGTTTTATTTATCTATCCCTACTTATACTTTTTATACATGCCGGAAATGCTCAAAATCAATTTGTTCACGATGATATTAGCTATAAAGATGCTTTAGTAAAGGCAAAACAAGAAAACAAACCTGTCTTCGTTATGTTATTTGCTACTTGGTGCCCTCATTGTAATGTAATGAAGAATAGTACTTTTCAAGATGCTACAGTAATGACTTTTTTAGAAAGTAACTATGTTTGTGTCTGGAAAGATATTGATAAGCCAGAGGGGCTTGCACTAAAAACCAAATTTGACACCAAATCATTACCTAGTTTTATAATTGTTGATTCTAACGAAACTATATTATATAATTTGAAAGGTGAAATAAAAGCTGCTGAATTTTTAAATGAAATTAAAAATGCTTTAAATCCTAAAATGCAATTGCCTTATCTTGAAAAACAGTTTTTGGCAGACCCTAGTAATGCTAACAAATGCTTGGCTTATTTAAATACATTGAGAAAAGGTCGTGAAAGAGTTGATTTATCCAAAGCTACCCACACTTACCTTGCTACACAATCTGACTCGCAATTACTTACCGAAATGAACTGGCGTATTATTGCTAATGGTGTAAGTGATATCAAATCGCATGAATTCCAATATGTATTACAGCACCAAAAAGAATTTGGAAATGTTGCTTCTCCTGATCGTGTAGAGAAAAAAATAATCAATATAGTAACTGAATTACTACGTCCTTACACCGAAAGTTTAGATACCGTTAATTACTATAAACAAAGAGAAATTGCTAAATCAATTCGTCTCCAAAAAACAGACTCTCTTATTTTTTCTTATGATTTAACAATTGCTGAAAGAAGTACTAATTGGAAGTATTATAATAAAACTGCCTTAGATGGAACTCAAAAATATGTATGGAATACTCCAAGTGCCTTAAAAGAAATTGGACAGGTTTATCTAAAAAATATTACTGATGTAGAAAGCTTAAAAAAATCAATCGAATGGGTAAAACGTTCTTTAGAGATAAATGATGCCTACGACGGGAACTTATTATTATCACGACTTTATATTAAAATTAAAGATAAAAAATCAGCTTTAGTCTATGCAAAAAAAGCAAAAACTATCTGTGAAGAAATGGGTTGGGACTCGAAAGATGCTGATGCTCTCTTGGCTGAACTTAAATAAACTAAC
Organism: Flavobacterium pisciphilum; assembly: GCF_020905345.1. Classification (NCBI taxonomy): domain Bacteria; kingdom Pseudomonadati; phylum Bacteroidota; class Flavobacteriia; order Flavobacteriales; family Flavobacteriaceae; genus Flavobacterium; species Flavobacterium pisciphilum. The sequence continues at coordinate 5,226,135 of NZ_JAJJMO010000001.1, read as the reverse complement.
TATTAACCTCTTTGTGTGTAATTCGTAGAAACAGTTTTTAGCACATAGAAACAGCAGTTGTTGTTTTATTTTTTTTCTTCGAAAATTATACTCAACAATCCATTAACAATAAAAATACATTATGTCTGTTACAATTCGACCAGCAACTTCTCACGATTTAGATAAAATTCTTGACATTGTTAACTACTCTATTTTGCATACTACTGCTAATTATAGCTATGAAACCCAAACTATTGAAGTTCAAAAAAAATGGTTTGAAGATAAAAACACCAAAAACTTACCTGTTATTGTAGCTGAACTGGATGGTAAAGTTATAGGCTTTGGTAGTTATGGTCCATTTAGAGAAAAAATTGGATATCAATACACGGTAGAACATTCTGTTTATGTAACTGAGAATATAATTGGTAAAGGCATTGGTTCTAAATTATTGACTGAATTAATTCGCTTGGCCAAAGAGCAAGGGTATCATGTTATGATTGGTGCGATTGATGCAGATAATGCAGGAAGTATTGCTTTTCATGAAAAATTTGGTTTTGTAACAACTGGAACTATTCGTGAAGTTGGATATAAATTTGATCACTGGCTTGATTTGGTTTTCATGCAATTGACACTGAAATAAGAATCTATTTTTTAAAATCTCCTTTTTAGAATGCTAATCAGGATGCGTTTCTGAATATGTATAAAGCGCCATTTGGAAATTATTTATTAATTCTTCACGTGATGCCGAAATATCTAATAAGCTAATGTCTTTAATATCTTTAAACTTAGACAGTACCTCTTTATTAAAACTACAAACTACGATAGGCACTCCTTTTCTTTGTAATTTAATAAAATCAAATAGATCCTCTCCTGAATAAACGATGAAAAAAATAAATGAATATTCGTCTTGTATATTATCAAAAGTATCTTCTGAACTGAACTTTTTGTAAACTCTAAAGTTAATCTCCTTTCCAAATTGTTTCTTTAAGAATCTGGAAAAACCATGTTGATTATCATATACTAATACCTCTTTTGTCACCATTTTATTTTATTTTTCACAAACTCAATTTTACAATTAGCTTGTTTTTTTTATTGACTATTACTAAAAAGAGTAAGGAGAGTATGCAGTAGAATAAATAACCTACAAATACATTCCCCTCCTTTCTCATAAAAACTTGGTATTAATCTACCACCAATTAATACCCAAAAACAAACAATTCCTATTTTTTACTATTAGCAATTTTATTTTAAAACTTGCTTTACTTAACATACAAATAGCCGCTTTTTTCAATTCTTGATTCTGCATTTAGTCTATAGCGCAGTATATAAAAATAAGTTCCAGCTGGTACAACTTGCCCTTTTTTCATAGTTGCTCTTCCTGCAGAAATACCACGGAATACATTATCATTTAATCCGTAACCATCAGCTTCATAGATTTTAACTCCCCAACGATTATAAATTTCTACCGTATTGTCTGGATAATGCTCTAGACCATCTATCTTAAAGTAATCATTTACCCCATCTCCATTGGCCGAAACTGCATTATAGATAATTATCCCCACAGGAACAACAGCAGCTTCTGCGCGGTTGTTATCTGGATTATGATCTGTAGGCGTTGAATCAATCAAATAAGCTATGTTAAGATAATCACCTGTACCCATTACTTTTGCTGTTAGCGTTAACGTTTGGGTTGCTCCTGCAGCTATATTTGAGACATTCCAAATTCCACTGATATTATTATAATCTCCTGAAGAAGCTGTTGCATTTACAAACTGATACCCTGATGGCAACATTTCGCTAATACTTACATTTTGAAAACTTTCTGTTCCTATATTACTTGCTGTTATTGTAAATATTACATTCTCACCAACTGATGGTTTTGGATTGTTTACCACTTTTCCTATTGCAATATCTGAACAAACAGCTATTGTTACTGGAAAATGAATCGTGACAATCGGATCACAATTAAAAGCATTAATAAACGCTACTCCAACTGAACCATTTCCTGCTGTTGTCCATTTAATTGTTACAAAATCATCATCTAATTTTCCTCCTGCACTAATAGTTCCTCCTGCCACAATCCAATTGTAATCCGACATTCCTGTAGAGGTCTTATAAGTTACCTCATCGGCAATACAAGCTGCAGTATTCCAACCAATAGTTTCACCCGGCAAGTCAGCTTTAATTATTGCTGTTACTGCTAAACGCGTACTGCTCTCACAAGCTCCAACATTTAATAAACCGTAATAAATTACTCCATCTACTAAAGCGGTTCCCGATAAAACTATGTTTCCTGCGATTGCTGCATCATACCAAACAACATTGCTTTCATTAGTAACTAAATCTGCAACCGTAGCATTTGAAGCTAAACAAAATTCTTGTGTAGCATTTCCAGTTGGAGGCACTACTTCATTCATTATTGCTGTTACTGCCAAACGCGTACTGCTCTCACAAGTTCCAACATTTAATAAACCGTAGTAAATTACTCCATCTACTAAAGCGGTTCCCGATGAAACTATGTTTCCTGCGATTGCTGCATCATACCAAACAACATTGCTTTCATTAGTTACTAAATCTGCAACTGTAGCATTTGAAGCCAAACAAAACTCTTGTGTAGCATTTCCGGTTGGAGGTACTACTTCATTCATTATTGCTGTTACTGCTAAACGTGTACTGCTCTCACAAGCTCCAACATTTAATAAACCGTAATAAATTACTCCATCTACTAAAGCGGTTCCCGATGAAACTATGTTTCCTGCGATTGCTGCATCATACCAAACAACATTGCTTTCATTAGTTACTAAATCTGCAACTGTAGCATTTGAAGCTAAACAAAATTCTTGTGTAGCATTCCCGGTTGGAGGTACTATTTCATTCACTATTACAGTTACTGGCATACCTGTATTTGCTTCACAAGCATTATCTCCTTTTATTGTTACATAATAAATAGTTGTAACCAATGGTTTTACACTATAAATAGCATCTGTGGATAAAACATTAGTCAAAGTTTCATCACTATACCAAGTAAACTCTGGATTAATAACGCTCATACTGCTTGCACTTAACATTGCTGTTTCTCCCATGCAGATTGTCTGATTACCTAATATATCTATTTTCCCTTCTGGATTTACCTCAATTGTAAATGTAACGGGAGTCCCGATACAACCATTTGCAGTTGGTGTCACAGTAATTGTCGCAATTGCTGTAAAATGATCATTATTAATTGCTGTAAAAGCAGGAATATTTCCTGTACCAGCAGCAGCTAAACCAATATTAGGGTTATCGTTTACCCAACTATAAGTAGTTCCTGTTATATTGCTTACAAAATCAATTTCTGAAACGATAGTGTTTGTACAAATCTTTTGATCTGCTGGTTGAGTTAAAACTATATCTGGATTTACAGTAATAGTAAACGTAAATGATCCTGCCCCACAAACTGTTCCTATTGGATGTACTGTTACCGTTGCAGTTACTGGTGTTGTTCCTGTATTAATTGCTTTAAAAGAAGGTATATTAGGACTTGAAATCCAATTATCTTCTAAACCTATACTCCAATCGTCAACTGACCAAACATATAAAGTTCCCGGATCATTACTATCAAAATTGATAGTTGGCAAAGTACATTGATTCCCTACAATTTGAGGTACAGGTGGAGTTACAACTAATGCTGGATTAATTGTTACATTCACTTCTTTAGCAGTTCCTGGCAAATTTTCGCAAGCATTATCACCTTTAACAGTGACATAATAAATTTCTTCTGCCGTTAATACTGGAGTAGTAAAATCTGCACCTGTGCCTAAAACATTTGTCAAATTAGCATCACTATACCAAGTAAATATAGGATTGGTAATGGTTGTACTATCTGCATTTAAAATTGCTGTACTTCCTGAACAAGTACCTACTGAATCGGCAATAATATCTGCTGCAGTTGCTGATAAATTAACCGTAACGGTTACTACTTTAGCCTCAGTTGGGATATTTTCGCAAAAATCAGCACTTTGTGCAGTAACATAATACATACTATTTGCCGCTAATACTGGCGTAGTAAAATCAGCGCCTGTACCTAAAACATTTGTCAAGCTAGCATCACTATACCAAGTAAATAAAGGATTTGTTATAGTAGTACTTGCAGCTTGCAACGTAGTTGTTTCTCCTGAACAAATTACACTATCAGCCACTAATATATCGGCAGCAACAGCTCTTGCTTTTATTTTTACCTCAATTTTATCGGTAACAATACATCCTGAACGGGTTGTTACATTTACCGAATATTCCCCTGCTTGAGGATTATCTAATACCAAATTTTCTGTTGTCTGTATGCTTCCATCAGGAAGCTTCCATTTTACATTAGTTACTGCACCTAATGATTTTATAGAAAAATTTAATTGATCTGTATCACATAGCTCATTAGCTCCCGAAATTATATCAGTAATATTACTAATATAATCCATTTTAAAAGAAGCCTCTAATGCTGTAGGGTAACAAGCTGTTTCTACTTTTACCATATAATCTCCTGCCACAAGGTTAGGAAAGTATGCTGAGCTTTGTCCTACTGCTGGGTAATTGCTATCTGTTGCTTTTTTTAAGTAATAAACTGGATTCGTTGCATTTCTAATCACTACTCCCAATGTACCAGTAGTTGATCCTGTACAAATTGCCCCTCCTGAACCATTCATATCAAACACAGGAAATTCTGATTTTACATCAACTTCCCATGGCCCCTCGATTACAGGTTTTCCAGGAGCTCTGTCTTCAACCAAATTTATTTTATAAAGTCCTGTGATATCACCTCTAAAAACTGCTGTTACATTTTGTGATGACATATTCCATCCTATAGAATTTCCTACAACTGCATAAGGATAACCTAAACCCGCTGGACCATCAGCCACAACAAAATTCACAAAAGGCACATTAAACATCGATTCAAAACTAGTACTTGGATATGGTCTTAGTTCACCTTGATTGTGAACTCTATAATTCATACTTTTCACATAGCGATCACACGCAACAGGGTCTGGCGTAATTGTAGTTGTAACAGCAATTCTATCAATTATTCTATCTAATGTAATTGGAAAAGTTTTATCATAACAACCTGTAACCGAATTAATACGAACTGAATAAGCACCTACAGCCAAATTATTACTAATTAGTGTTCCATTATAACTTGTAGTATTAATAGTTTTTGTAAAATTATATCCATTAGGTCCGGTCACAGTTATAGTATAAGGAACTGGTATTGCATAATCAGTCTTAATTCCTAACTGGCTTTTTCCAAAATTTTTAAAATCGGCCATACTGACTAATTCAAATGGTAAATCATCTTGATTCGAAGGACGAAAAAGAACAGGGTCCAAAAATATCTCTGTTCTTGATCCTGTATTTAGATATTGACCTCTTGTTACATTTATATAAGAAAACCTATTTAATTCGCTTCCATTTACATCTGTTAATTTTAAAATATAGGTATTTCCTATGGCCAACTGAGCTTCAAAATCATTTTGAGATGCTCCCGTTATAGTATATTGTTTAGGTGGTTCTACTCCATTTTTTTCAGTAACTGTTAAAGTAAGTGGATCACAAAAACCAGAAAGCAACGAAAATCTTGATAAAGTCACATAACCCGTTGGTGTACAAAGCGTATTTGATTTATCATCGGCAATGTAAAATGTTATCCCTGCGTTTGCAATAAGTTTAGGCAAAAAATCATTTTTTCTAGAAGGGAAATTATAAACTGTTGATTTTTCTACCCCACAAATTGAAACCCACATCGTCATTGGTTTCCATGCGTTAATGTCGATTGGTAAAGGTTGTTTATAAGCTCTAAGTTCATCGTATGTCATATACGGCGTTTTTATGCCATCATATTCTACAGCATACATTCTAGTTGACACTCCTGGCCCTTGAGATATAGGAAATACATCATTTCCTGTAATCACTGGTATACCTCCAGAATAATTAAAATCATAATACGCATCTGTCACAGGGTCGCATACTGTTCCTGCTCCGCTATGAGTAACTTTTACATTATTATCCCAATACCAAAATGTAGGTGTTGAAACGTTAAAATCATAGACTATATTAGGTTTAACTACATGAGGACTATTACTATTAACAACAGTTCCGCAATTATCCTTTACTCTTATTTTGTAAGTTCCAGCAGGTATAGCAAGAAAACTATTAAATAGATTATAAGTATTCGTTATTTCATCTACAATATTATCACTAGCATCTAATACTGCTACATCATAAGGGGCTGAACCACCATTTATAGTAGTATATAGCCTTGCCCCTGGATCAGGACTGCCTGTACAATAAGCAAGCTGTGCAGATGAAATATTAGATATGGTTAATGTATTTGATGGTCTACGATCTTCTACAACTACCTCTTTTGTGATGGGTGTAGTAGTATTATTATCATCATATATTCCTACTGTATACGTTCCGGGAGCTAGATTCGAGAAAAAAGGATCATCTTGAGGAACACCGATTGCTGATCTTACCGCTCTGTAACTCACTAATTCATATTGTACTCTTCCAACTGTATTGGTAGCAGTTACAGTAATAGTACCGTCTGTAAAACAATAGGCAGGAGTGCTCACAGCTGTAAAATCAGCTGTTTGCGCCAACCCTACTAAGGGTAAGAAGCAAAAAAGTGTTATTATTATTTTTATATTTTTCATAACTTGTTTTTTAAATTGAATTTTCTAAAACCAAATTCTTTTTATTTACCCATATCAATAATGAATTCACTACGTCTATTGGCTTGATGCTGTGCTTCTGTACATGGTACATTATCAGTACAGCCATTTACTAATTGAGATTCACCATATCCCTTTGCTGTTAATCGGTTTTTATCAATACCTTTTTTAATCAAAAATCGTATCGTTGTCTGTGCTCTTTTCTCAGACAGTTTAAGATTATATTGTGCACTTGCTCGGCTATCTGTATGGGATTGAATAGCTATTTTCATTGTTGGATATTCATCCATAACTGCTATAATTTTTGCTAAGTCTTGTGCTGCATTTGCATTAATATTTGATTTATCTAAATCAAAATGAATATTTGAAATACCAAAAACTTTAGCTAAATCATCTCCTGTCGTTACTGTTTTTATTTGTTTGCCTAAAGCAATATCTTGCTTGGTTTTACCAGTTGTTTTTGGAGTTGTAAGACTAACTTCTTTTATTTCATAGTCTTTATGTACTGCACGCAAATAATAACTTTCTTCACATACGACTTCCAAAGTATATGCCCCATTTTCATTGGTAGACACCTCTTTTAATAAGTTGAATTTTGAATCAAATAATTGTACTTGTGTATTAGCCAATGGCATTGTACTGATCTCATCTGTAATGATTCCAACAAGTATTTGCTCACATCCAAATTGTAAAGGAAGAATTTCTTGCAATTTGTAGATATCATCATAACCAACAGCTTCTTTCCTATTGGTAGAGAAAAATCCATGTTTAGATTGAGTATTAATCCAAAAAGCAAAATCATCACTATTGCTATTCACTGGAGCACCAATATTGTAAACTCTTTGGTAGGTATTGTTTTTTTCTAGTGGAGAAACAAAAATATCTAGTCCACCTAATCCCGGATGCCCATCGGAAGCAAAATACAATTCATTCGTCTCTGAGATAAAAGGAAATGTTTCTTTTCCTTCGGTATTAATTTTGTCTCCTAAGTTTTCTGGTATTCCAAAACTTCCATCAGTATTGATTGCTACTTTAAATATATCCGAAGTTCCTTTAGTTCCTGGCATATTCGAAGCAAAATAAAGCGTTTTTTCATCTGGACTAAGCGCTGGATGCGCCACACTATATTCGTTAGAATTAAATGGCAACTCAGTAATATCTGCCCATACATTATTTTTCAAAACAGCTTTATATATCTTTAAAAGAGTTGTCTTGTCTTTACTTTTTTGTTTTTTCCCATCCAAAAAATTATTTCGGGTAAAATACATCGTTTGTCCGTCTTTGGTAAACACTGGAGTTGACTCATTGACTCTTGTCGTTACTGCACCCAAAAATCGTTTTGGAGTGCTTAAATTCCCGTTGTCATCTATAATTGAAGTATATAAACTAGTAAATGACTGATTGGTCCATTTGTCTTTTCGTTTTATGAATCCCATCGTATCTCTAGCCGAAGTAAAAACCAATTGATTGCCTAGAAAACTAGTTCCATAATCAGAATACTTTGAATTGATTCCAGCATTCTCAACAGTATATCGTCCAGAATTTTTCTTAATCACCTCTAGGTAGTCTTTTTGTTTATTATACAATTGAGCTCTACTATCCTGACCCGATTTCATGCTAAATTGCTCTAGGATTGCATCTGCCTTTTTATAATCGCCAATTGCTTTCAATGCTTGTGCATAACGATAGTAATATTCAGTAGGTACTTTTTCGTTTAAATCAAAAAGTGCCTTGTACCATTTTTCAGCTTTGATTAATTCACCATTGAAATAATAGCCATCACCTAACTTTTGAAATAAGTCAGTCGATTTATATCCTTTCTCTACTATATTTTCATAGATTTTTATAGCATTGATATAAGCAAATTGATCGAAATTTTTATCCGCAGCTTTAATTTCTCTTTTTTGAGCAAAAGCAACACTAATACTGAAGAAAAAAAATAAAAGTAATTTTAGTTTCATTTGTTGATCTTATTAATTTTTATAAAACATGGAACTCTCGTTTGTATCAAAATTCCACACTGTTTATTCTGTAGTAATCTGAATGCTAAAAGAATCGAGGAGAAATGATTCTATCATAGTTTTTAAATAGTTCGAAACGCAGAAAAATCTCATGTGAACCTGAATTATAATTTGCCAACTTTGTTGTTTCTGCATCGTAAGCATAACCTATTAACAACCCATCAGTTACTTGGAAACCCACCATTGCACTTAAAGCTGCGCTCCATCTATAAGCAACACCAGCAGTAAATTTATCGTCAAATAAAAAATTAGCAGATATATCCATTTGCAAAGGAGCTCCATCAACCACTTTTGTTAATAATGAAGGTTTGAATTTTAAGTTGTAGTCTAAATCAAAAACATATCCCGCCATTAAATAATAGTTTATACGCTCTCTCGCAACATAAGTATAAGCACTTTTGTCAAAATAGCTGTTCTCTAGTATTTTAGGGAGTGATAATCCAACGTAAAATTTATCTGAGTGCAAATAAACTCCTGCACCAATATTTGGAGAAAACTTATTATCGATATTATTTTGAAATTCTGGATCTGTAGGATCGTAAACATTTAATTTTGTGTAATCTACGTTAAGCAAACCTGCTGTTGCTTTTAATCCAAAAGATAATTTATAATTTGCTGAAGTATTAATAGTATACGAGAAATCAGCAGCAATATCGTTCTCAACCATTGGCCCTATTTGATCATTGATAACAGATATCCCTAAACCTACATTACTATTATTAATAGGCGTATTAAAAGATACCACATTAGTAAGAGGCGCACCATCTAATCCAACCCACTGGTTTCTGTGTAAACCAAAAATACTCATTACTCCTCGAGAACCTGCATAAGCTGGATTTATACTTGTCGTATTATACATGTAATGAGTGTATTGTGAATCTTGTTGACTCCACAAAGCATTATAAAAAAATAATACTAGTAGTATGAATCTTATTTTCTTCTTTTCCATTACTAAATAATTTAGAATACAAAGAGAAAGGTTACTTATGATAAAATATGTCAAAAAAATAACAGATTAAGACATATTTAAATTATTCAATATTTTTTTTATTAAATAATCTGTATTAAAAATCGAAACAAAAATGAATTATATGCCCTAAAATAAAGGGATGCGCTATTTAAAATGTAGCCTTAACAAAATCCTCAGAAGGCTTTCTGTTGAATTGTTGAAAATATATAGAAGTAAAATAACTTAGCTTGGTATAGTTTAATTCGTGCGAAATATCCGTCAACGAATCAAACTTTTCACTTTTAAGAAGTTCATTGGCTAGAATCATTTTTTCTCTTAAAAAGAAATTTTTAGGCGTACCAATAAACATTTTTTTAAACAATGACATGTATTTTGAAACTGACATCCCAGCCATATCCGCTAAGAAATCGATACCTGGAAACCCTATATATAAGTTCTCTAATAAATAATCTTTTGTGGTATTTAAAATTTCTGCCTCTTTTTCCGTTATATGGTGAAGCATTGGAGCTAGATTTGAATAACGATCTATAAATTTTGCTAATAACCTCAAGGCAACACCTCGTAAATATATTTCAAAAGCTGGATCTAGAAAGGATTTGCTTTTAATAGCATGCAAAATAACCTTGCTTTTACTATCAATATGATCGTAAAAGAAAAGAGTATTTTTTCCACTTTTAATTTTGCGTTTATTCGAATCTCTTATAACTCCATTTGCAACTGTAAGTTTCAATAAGTCTTTAGCAACTAATAATCGCATAGCAAACACGCGTTCTCCTACAACTGGCTGAAATACATTATCAATAGCATTATCAAATACCCCCAGTCCTAAATTTGCCTTGTATCCAATTTTATGTTTTATTCCTTCAACATGAATCAAATTCATCTCATCACTAAAATCATAATGAATTATATATAAATCATCTTTCGATTTAACCCTTTTTATAAGAATGTCTTGCTTAAATGTTAAATCCCAAATTACTACTGATAATCCAGGAACTACATCTGTATAATAAAACCCGCCATCTGCAATATTTTTTGGCATCTGCAAAAACTTATCTCCAATTAACTCTGCTCCTAGCTTTTCGATAAGTTCTTTCGCAAGTTCTTTTTGCCATAAAGATGTCAAAGTATATGTGTGACTGATTTCAATCATTATTGTAATTGTTTAATAAACTCTTTTGGTAACATCCCAAAGAAATCTCTAAATTTTGCAGTAAAATAGGAATTATTTGTAAAATTTAATTCATCCGAAACTTGAGCAATTGTTAACTGTTTTTCTTGTAGAAGTCGTTTAGCTTCTATCAGTTTATTATTTAAGAAAAAGGAATTTGGAGTCATTCCTGTAATCTTTTTAAATAGATTTTTATATTTAGATTCAGACATATTTGCTTCTTGTGCCAAAAATCCAATACTGGGAAAAGTTTGATTTACGTTTTCCATTAAATATGCTTGAGATTTTATAATACCTTCCAAGTCTTTTTCATTAACGGTGTCTACCACAATCTCATCAAGAACCATTTTTTCAATATATTCTGCTAAAAGATTTTGTACAGCTCCTTTAAGAAAAAGGTCAAAAGACTCGCCTTCTAATTTTTGAGAGCGTAGATTCATCAGAAGATTGTAACTCTCATTACTCATCCTTGTGAATTTGACTATTGTGTTTAATTTAGAGTTTAAAATTTCGTCAGCATGCTTTTTTATTGAAGGATTATTTTGAAAGAACCCTTTAATAACCTCTTTTTTAATAAAAATATTAAGGGCAAATGTCCTACTTCCTGGTTTAACGATATAATCTGAACTTAATGTACTATCAATAATAGCCAAATTGTAACTCCATTTGCCAATCGGATTCTGTCCGCCTCCTAATGACAATAAAGCTTCTCCCTCAGTGAGGTTATAATAAATCCCTATAAAATCATCTGTTTTATTTTGTTGTCTAAAATGAATTTCTGAATGATATAAAACATCTATATAAAGTACCGAAATGCCAAAGTCACAATTCAAGAAATATCTATCTCCTGTATGAATATAATCGGGTACCAAGATGAAATTACCATCAACTCTCCCTTCAAGTTGCTTCGCTAAGGGTTCTACCCAATCTAGCTCTACTCCATAATTATGTGTAATTTTTTTCATAAATATTGTTTACAAGTATTTCACATAATACAAAACGAGATTGTTGTGCATTAAAATAATCCAAAAAAGTGTTCAATTATTGGTAGTGGTATTGTTTTGTAGCTTCATTTTCTAAAAAAATTTTAGAGTGCAAAATGAAACAATTTTAATGGCTTAATATGTTTAAAAAATATCAGATTAAGACATTTTGTCAAGCGTGTAATACGTCTTAATAAGTCATAAATCAAATTATGTTACGTAAATGTAAAAATTATCTAAATATGTATTACAAAAATAAATAAGCGAGTACAAATTTTACTGCAAAACATAATTTAGTAATAAAAACAAAAAAGCGATTTTCAAGATTTTGAAAATCGCTTTTTACTTAATTCTTTAATTAATTAACTCTTAATCCAATTGATTATTTCTGGATCTGTTGGCAATGTTTTAGGGTGAATTACTTTTACCAATTCTCCCTTTTCATTAATTAGATACTTTTGGAAGTTCCATTCAACTTCTGAATCTTGCAATCCGTTTTTAGATTTTTGAGTCAAAAACTTATACACTTCATTCATATCATCTCCTTTTACAGAAATTTTGTCCATCATAGGAAAGGTTACACCATAATTTTGTTGGCAAAAAGCACCAATCTCTTCATTTGTTCCTGGCTCTTGTGATGCAAAGTTATTTGCTGGAAACCCAACAATTACAAACCCCTTGTCTTTATATTCTTTATAAATTGCTTCTAAATCTTTGTATTGTGGAGTTAAACCACATTTTGAAGCTGTATTTACAATCATTATTTTTTTCCCTTTTAAAGAAGCAAAATCAAATGGATTACCTGATAAATCTTCTACTTTAAACTGATAAATGGTTTGTTTTTCCATAACCTTTTCGCTTTTGCTATTTTTATTTTTCTTAGTTTGTGCCTGATTCTGACTGCTGAATAAAATCATAACACCACAGAATAAAAACAATATTTTTTTCATAATTATTTTTTTATAAAATTAATCAAATTTGATTTACTTGATTTCATTCTTCACTTTATTTTATGATTGAACAATTGTTAATTAATCAAAGAAGCCTAATGCTTTTAAACATTAGGCTTCCTCAACAAACAAATTAAATTATTATCATTTAATTCTTTCCTTAAAAAGGATGGTTAGATGTATAATACTTTATAATAAAATAAGGAAAGAGGTTTCCAAATTCGTTCCATCATCCTTTCCATTAGAAGCTGACTAAATATTATCCCCCATATTTGTCTTTGCTTTTCTAAAATCACATTAGAATGGAAACCTACCTCCTATTTTAATTAATTATGATACCCTAAATTATCCCCCATTCAGACTATCATAATTTACATATACGAGATTGGTTTACATTTGGTTTTAAAAAATAGAAAAAAGTTAATATTTTATTTTTTATTAGACTTTTAAACCATTATTGTAATAAAAAAATTATAATTTCTTTAATTTTTTGAATTATATTTATACCAACTTTAGTAATATTCACAATTTTCAAACGGAAATATAATACGTTTGTTCACCCTAAATCTACAGAATATGAGTCAAGACGAGTTGTTAGTATTAATTTATAAGAAAGACGAGAAGGCTTTTACCTATCTATACGATATGTATTCTAAAAGCTTATTTGCGGTCATCAATGTTCTTATAAAAAACAGAGAGGAAGCCGAAGATGTGCTTCAGGAAGTATTTGTCAAAATCTGGAAAAACATCGATTCCTACCACGAAAGTAAAGGTCGATTTTACACCTGGATCCTTAATATTGCTCGAAATACGTCAATTGACAAACTTCGTTCTAAAAATTTTAATAATAGCCAAAAAAACCTTTCTTCAGATAATTTCGTACATCTACTAGACGACAGTAATAAACTCGTCAACAAGATCGATACTATTGGAATTCATGAGTTTGTAAAAAAACTTAAGCCAAAATGTATTGCAATAATTGATTTATTATTCTTTAAAGGATATACCCAACAAGAAGCTTCAGAAGAGTTGGCGATACCTTTGGGAACTATAAAAACGCAAAATAGAAATTGTATTAACGACTTACGAATTTATTTGAAATTATAATGGAAACAAAAGAATATATTGAATCCGGTATTTTAGAGCTTTATGTTTATGGATTGCTTACTGAATCTGAAAGTATGGAAGTAGCCGCAATGGCCAAAAAACATGACGAAATTAACGATGAAATTATAGCCATCGAAAAAGCAATAGTAGCACTATCGTCTAGTTTTTCTCCCTTTCATTCAGTAGCTAATTTTGAGAAAATAAAAGCTAAACTAGAACTCAAACACGGCAAGGTCGTTGATATGAAACCTGCAACTAATTGGTCTCAATATCTAGGCTGGGCTGCTGCTGTACTCTTCTTATTAGGTTTTGCTTATCAGTATGTGCAACTTACGCAAACTAAACAAGCAATAGCCATTGTAGGGAGCGAAAAAGACAAATTAAAAAATGATTACGCACTTTTAGACCAAGAAAAGAAAGTTACCGAACAAAGCTTATCCATTGTAAGAGATATAAAAAACACTGGGGTTACTCTAGGCGGTCAAGCAGTTGCACCTCAATCATTTGCCAAAGCATATTGGAATAAAGACACCAAAGTAACTTATATTGATGCTGCTGGTTTACCAAAACCTCCAAAAGGGAAAGTATACCAAGTATGGGCTCTTAAACTAAGTCCAGTGCTTACACCTACAAGTATCGGTTTATTGAGTGACTTTGATTCTAATAGTCAAAAACTTTTTAAAGTAGAAGATACTGGCTATGCTGAAGCTTTTGGAATCACTCTTGAACCTGAAGGCGGAAGCCCAAGTCCAACAATGGATCAATTGTACACTTTAGGAAAGGTTTAAAAACCAATCTATTATAAAAATCAAAACGCATATTAATTTATTTTAATATGCGTTTTTTTATTATTTTTAAAACCTAAACCAACCAATACTAAACCAAACTATGAACAGTACTTTTATCTTAAGAATTGCAGTTGCAATTATTTTACTTACCCACAGTGTTTTCGGAATGTTTGATAACGGGATCAATGATTTTGGAAATCTATATTTAAATCAAATCGGGTTTGCTCCTTTTGGGGTCTTTCTTGCTTGGTCTATAAAGCTTTCACACATTGTTGCTGCTATTCTTTTACTTATCAATAAATACATCAACTTTGCAGCGATTGTTACTATTTTAGTGCTTATTATGGGAATTATTTTAGTCCACTTTAAAGAGGGATGGTTTGTCGTTGGAGGTGGTAGAAATGGAATGGAATATAACTTCTTATTAATTTGTGTTTTACTAGCTATTATGTTTCCAAAAGGATTAGCAAAAGAATCTGTGTAAAATATTTACTGCGAAATGTGAGATGAGAAAATTAGTAGTCAATTACAATTTCACATCTCACATTTCACTTTTTACTTCTCACCCTTTTTCACATCTTACCTTTTCACATCTTACCTTTTCACATCTTACCTTTTCACATCTTACCTTTTACATCTTTTTAATCTAAATCAGTAAATCCATACTCTTCTTCCATTTTTAAAAAGTCTTCTTTGGTTTGTGTTGAAACAAACAAAGGATAATCTTCTGATAAATCTCCTTCATCATCTGTAAAATACCAAACTAGTTTTCTATCATTCTCATAAATAATCCAGTTGTTATGGTCTACAACTTTTTTCCAATTACTTGCTGTTAATTGCTCTGTAAATTCAAATAACTCATGTCGATCCATATCATATATTGCTCCTGAAAATTGGTAACCACCTTCTGCACATTGTCCATATAACATCATTTGTAAAAATTCAGAAAGCAAAATTTCTTCTGAATTCCATATCACATTATCTAAATTTTGAACTTGATAAACTAAAGGATTCTCCTCACTGTTTACTGCATTAATTCCCCAATAACAGACTGCCTGATTTTCTTCTAGAAAAACTAATTTTCCATCTTCGTAAAACAAATCTTCTGGTTTAATAAATCGCTGAAATGATGACATGAAAATATCCAACTTACCAATCGTTATATAAAACTCTTTTAATATTGTTGGTATTTCTTGTCCCAGTTTGTTTTCAACTTCTTTAATTGTAGTAACATCGTATCCGTCGGTAGTAACTAATGGTCGCCCTAATAGTTTTTCTGCAATCTGTTTTATCATAATCTTCTAATTAGTCATGCCTACTCCTAGTTTAATCTCTAATTTCTATTTCCAGCATATTAACAAAAATAGGTAATTCATAATTTATTTCAATCCTTTAGGTAACTCATCTCCTTTTTGTACTATAATTGAACTATTACAACTGGAAAATCTAAAGCACATACAACTAAATACTAATCTGTTACAAAAATATTTTGCAAATTCCTTTTTTCATAAAAATCTATATCGTAATATTGCAATATAGAAATATCAAAATTATGGGAGCTACTAAAACTGATTTCTTTACTGACAGCCAAAACGAACTTGCGATTCTCACTAAAGCACTAGGACATCCTGCAAGGATAGCTATTATTGAGTATTTAATAAAAGTAAACACCTGTATCTGCGGAGATATAGTAAACGAATTACCTCTTTCTCAGCCTACAGTTTCTCAACATCTTAAAGAGCTTAAAAATGCTGGTTTGATAAAAGGCAGTGTTGAAGGAAACGCTATTTGCTATTGTATTGATGAAACTGGATTTGAAAAAATTAAAGTTTTTTTCCAATATGTCACCACACATCTGGAGAAAAGAAACAATGAATGTTGTTAATTATTAAAAATAAAAACTATGAAACTTTCAGAAATTAAAAACATATTAAAAACTGTTGAAGCTATTAATTTTCAGCTTCCTGACGGGACTTTTGTTCCTGAGTATTTTCACGTAACCGAAGTTGGTTTGATTACTAAAAACTTTATAGATTGTGGCGGAACTGTTCGCAAGGAAACTGTTGTAAATTTCCAACTTTGGAATGCCAACGATTATGAACACCGATTAAAACCTCAAAAATTAGTACACATCATAGCACTTTCTGAGAAAGTTTTGGGCATTGAAGATTTTGAAATCGAAGTTGAATATCAAGATACTACAATCGGAAAATATGATTTAGACTTTAATGGTAAAGATTTTATTTTACTCAACAAGCAAACTGCTTGCTTGGCCATGGATCAATGTGGTATTCCACCTGTAAAACAAAACATTCCTCTTTCTGATGTAACAAATCAATCAAACTCTTGTACTCCTGGAAGTAATTGTTGCTAATTCTTTTTAAAAGCATCTAGAGGCATCTAAGGTTCTAAGTTACAAAGGCACAAAGAGTACTCAATGGCTTTATTCGTGCCTTAGAAAGATAAAATCAACGAGCTATTTTGGAGTTATTTCGCAAAGATTCACAAAGAGAACACGTAAAGATTCTTCACATCAGAAACTGGCAACTGTTTAGTGGGATTTGAAACTTGGAACTTGAAACTTGGAACTTGGAACTTGAAACTTGAAACTTGGAACTTGGAACTTGAAACTTGGAACCTGAGACTTGAAACAAAATCCTTTCCCGCTAAGACTAAATAAAAAAAGGTTCAACCGTAAAGTTGAACCTTTTTATGTGAATTAATAATCTGTTATTTTTTATAATACTTTCGGTATTTTGGGTAAGTCACAGCACCAATTAAGGTTATTGCTCCTAATGAATACCAAATCCAATCTAATGAATGTGCTTCTCCACTTGCATAAGAGTGTAATCCTACTAAGTGAAAGTTTACTCCGTAATAAGTAAATAAGATTGAAATAAAGGCAAACATACTCATCAGGTTAAATATCCATTTTCCGCGTAAAGCTGGTACGAAACGAGCATGAATTACAAATGCATAAATCATAATACTAATTAATGCCCAAGTTTCTTTTGGATCCCATCCCCAGTAACGTCCCCAACTTTCATTGGCCCATTGTCCTCCAAGGAAGTTTCCTATACTAAGCATAATCAATCCAATGGTCAATGCCATTTCGTTGATGTATGTAATTTCTTGAATGTTTAAATTCATTTTGGCTTTGTTATTCTTATTGGTAAAGAAAATTAATAACAATGACACAAAACCTAATATCATTCCTAATGCAAATGGTCCGTAACTAGCAACAATTACTGCTACGTGGATCATTAACCAATATGAATTAAGAACTGGCTGTAAATTGGCTATTTCTGGGTCAATCCAGTTCATATATGCCGCCATTAAAATCATTGCTGTTACAAATGCCGATGATGCAACGGTTAATTTAGATTTTCTATCAAAAGCCAATCCAAAGAACATTGTTGCCCAAGCAACATATATAATAGACTCATAAGCATTACTCCATGGCGCGTGTCCTGAAATGTACCAACGTGCTATTAATCCTAAAGTATGTAAACCAAATAAAGCTCCAATAGTTACATGGAAAACATTTATCGTAATACGCAATGCTTTTTTCTCAAAGAATATATTTAATATTACAAAAATAAACATCAAGATTGAAGCTGTAATATACCAATAAGTTAAGTTCTTGAATACATCGTATTTGTTATACAATAACTCTGATGTAATTTTCTCTTCGCTAGGACGAACTTTACTTCCAAATTTCTTTTGGAAACCATTGATACTTTCAAGCAATTCATCAGCTTGTTTAAAATCTTTGGTAATCGAAGCATTATTTAAAGCGGCAAAATACATTGGTAAAACCTGCTTCACATACGTTTCGTCCATTCCTTTTAAACCAGCATTGCTAATTTCTAAGTATGAAATCCATTTATTTCCTGGATCATTTGGTATCGGGAAAATCTTTAAGATACTACCGCTTAAAGCCGATTCCATTAAATTTACTTTTTTATCTGTTTCGATAAAATCTTTCTCAAACTGATTTGGATTTGCTGCTTTATAAGCTGCATCTAAATAAGGAGATAATTTGTAGTTTCCTTTTTCGTCAAAAAACTTAATAAACGGAGCGGATCCTGCATCTTTATCGATTCCAATGATTTTACGAATACTATCATTTCCTGATTTAATGTATATAATCGGAATTTCTATCCAAACTTGAGCGTATTGTGTCATTGACAAAAACACTTGGTCAGAATTCATTCCATTATAAGTATCACTATGGCTTACTTTTCTCAATAACTCTGAAGAGAAAGTATTAATAGGCTTCATTCTTCCTCCTGCATCCTGAATAATCAAACGACCAAATTTGGCAGCATGTGACACTGGTGCTTTGTATATATTTATTAATGAATCAAGTTGTTTTTGACTTGGTGGTCTAGTAACATGATTGGCATGATTCTTCGGATCCTTTGTCTCTGCTGCATGATTGTGCTCATGATCTTTTGCATGATCGTGATTTGGATCTGTGCTATGCGCAGCATGATCATGGTCGTGATCGTGGTCATGTTGTTCTTGTGCAAATCCGTTAAAGCTCAACATCAATACTAAAATAGTAATTAGTTTTGCTTTTTTATTTTTTACTACTTCTAGTTTACGTTTTAAGTCAGCAAAACGAGAATGTTTAGTAAACATGATAGCCATTAATCCAAAATACAATAGAAAATACCCCAAATAAGTTATAGATGTTCCCCAGAAATCGTGGTTTACAGATAAAACTGTTCCTTTCTCGTCTGGATCAAATGAAGATTGAAAAAATCTATATCCTCTGTAATCCAATACATTATTCATAAAAATTCTAGCATCGAATGTTTTGGTTGAATCGATAACGGTAACTTTACTTTCAAAAGAAGAATAACTTTTTTCTGTTCCTGGATATTTTTGAGCAATAAAATCATTCAATTTAACCTTGAAAGGCAATATATAAGCTTTACTTCCGTAGAAGAATGTATAATCGATTTTTCCAATCTTAACTGTTTTAAAGTCTCCAATTTTACCTTTAGACCCCAATAATGTTACTTCTTTTTCCTGACCTTCAGCCTTTAATTTTACAACTAAAGCATCTTCGTGAGTTTTAGCTTTATAATCATTATTTGATTCGTAAGCAATAACTCCTTTTACAGCTGGATCTGGAAAAACAATACGGATATCTCCAATACTATATAATGAACGCATCATTAATGGCTGTACATTATCTTTGGTTACTTTTCCTTTAAGTTTATCAGCCATACGCATAAAGTCTCCTTCAAAAGGGGTTTGAATCGTATAAGCCTCACCTGTTGTATTGATATTAATAGCTCCTGCAGTAGGTTTATTTAATGCAAATAAAACATTGTGAATGTTTTGCACTTCACCATCTTTAAGAAAATGCTCTTCACGTCCGCCTTCACCTGCTTCTACCAATTTTAAATATAAGATTCCGTTAGCATCTGGTTTCACAACCTCTTTCGCTCCCATGATAAAATCCTTATATTCAACCTCGAATGGAGTTTCATTGAATTTACCTGAAATACTAAAATCGTTATTAGCTACAGGAGATAACAATAAGTTTTTCTCAAAAACACGACGCTTCATTTCGCCCTTGTATTCCCCATCAGCAAAGACAGTAAGGAATGTTTTATCTGAATATATTTGATTTTCGGCAGCCCCTTCACGAATTGGCATCATTCCTTCATAACTAATATAACGTGTTATGAAAGCTCCTAATAGGATAAAAATGAAAGCCAAGTGCAATATTAAAGTT
Organism: Flavobacterium pisciphilum; assembly: GCF_020905345.1. Lineage (NCBI taxonomy): Bacteria > Pseudomonadati > Bacteroidota > Flavobacteriia > Flavobacteriales > Flavobacteriaceae > Flavobacterium > Flavobacterium pisciphilum. Next base: position 5,205,713 of record NZ_JAJJMO010000001.1, on the reverse strand, counting down.
GCCCATTTTTCTTTTTTGTGTAGTTGATATCTTTTAATGTTTCCGAAGAAATTAATTAAGAAAAAGACCATTATGACCTCAAACCACCATGAGTTGTATATAAAAATTCTGGCTGTGTCGGTATTGTACTTACTTTCTATAAAGGTCCCGACTCCCATTGCAATTGCAAATGTTAAAAAAAGGACAGCCATTAATCGTGTAGAAAACAAAAAGGAGAATATTTTTTTATCCATTACTGAGGAATTACATTTTATAAAGTGGCACAAAAGTACTTAAAAATGTTGACTCAAATATTCGCCATTTTGTTAATTAAATCCAAAATAAAGCACTTCCACGACTCACATAGTACTATTTATCTTGCTAAAATCATTTTCTAAATGAACTTGCCTAGCAACTGGAGTCATGGTAGTTAAATATAGTTACCCCTATTTAAGCAACTTCTCCATTTTAGAGACTCTTTCATTTAGTGATTTAAAAGAATTATTCTCTTCTTTTAAAATTTTTATTTCTTTAGATTGCTGAATTGTATACAAGGTCAGCTCTTCTATTTTCTGTAAAAGTCTAGCATTCATTTCACCTAGATTTATCCCGTTTTTTAAAACTTCTTCCTCATTAGGAATGTTTTCAAGATGCCCTTTTTCATTAATATGTTTTTCTACCTCAGCAAGTGTTGGTAAATTATACTCCTTTTTAAAAACAAAATCGGACCAGCCTTCCATATCAACTTTTACTTCTTGAGAATGAATAGTTCCTTTTACATCTAGTTTATTCTTTGGAGTTGTTGTACCGATGCCTACATTACCATCATAATTCCAAGTCATTACATGCTGATCAGGTATTGTGTTCGTATTTGCACTTCCGTTGATATATAAATCAAGTTTACTACCAAAAACGCTACTCCCACCATGTCCAATACGAAATTCAGCATTTTCAGGATAGGAATAATTTGGTGTTCCATTTCTCGATAATTTAAGAATTGATTTAGTTGGTGCTGCTTGACCTTGTGGGGTACTATCAGAACTTTCAATAATTTCAAGTGCACTTTTGGTACTTGTATTTTCAATTAGTAAATTCCCAAAAACACCTTGAGTTCCAGTAAAAATATTAGAACCCCTAGTTGCAACTTCTACCCATGTAGGGTTAGATGGAACTAAAGTTGTTACTCCAATTTTTCTAAAAAACAATCGATCATTTGTTGTATAAGAAGACGATATCTGTAATTGAAAATTATTATTAGTATCTATATGTCTAGTTGTAAATAAATGTTGCCAACCATGGCTAATATCTGGAGTTGCTCCAGCTGCATTTTGACCACTATACACTCCTGACTTTAGAGGAATAGTAAAATCTTTTATAATTGGAGCATATCCTTCATCTCCTATTTGCTGAGAAAAAGCATATGAAGTAACAAACAAAATAGCAATTAATGTTATTCTTTTTTTCATTATTTTAGTTTATTATTAAGTTCTTTAACAGTATTCTCTAATTCAGATTGTTTACTTTTCATTTGAATATTCTCTTTCTTCATTTCAATCATATATAGTGTCAACTCTTCAATTTTCTGTAAAAGTTTAGCATTCATTTCACCTAGATTTATTCCATTTTTTAAAACTTCTTCCTCATTAGGAATGTTTTCAAGATGTCCTTTTTCATTAATATGTTTTTCTACCTCAGCAAGTGTTGGTAAATTATACTCTTTTTTAAAAACAAAATCGGACCAGCCTAACATATCAACTTTTACTTCTTGAGAATGAATGGTTCCTTTTACATCTAATTTGTTCTTTGGAGTTGTTGTACCGATGCCTACATTACCATCATAATTCCAAGTCATTACATGCTGATCAGGTATTGTGTTCGTATTTGCACTTCCGTTGATATATAAATCAAGTTTACTACCAAAAACGCTACTCCCACCATGTCCAATACGAAATTCAGCATTTTCAGGATAGGAATAATTTGGTGTTCCATTTCTCGATAATTTAAGAATTGATTTAGTTGGTGCTACTTGACCTTCTGGGGTACTATCAGAACTTTCAATAATTTCAAGTGCACTTTTGGTACTTGTATTTTCAATTAGTAAATTCCCAAAAATACCTTGAGTTCCAGTAAAAATATTAGAACCCCTAGTTGCTAATTCAATCCAATCTGAGTCTGTTGCTAATAGGTTATAAGAAGCCAATTTCCTAAAATACAACTTATCATTTTTTGCCATTGATGAAGAAAGCTGTAATTGAAAATTATTATTTAAATTTGGGTGTCTAACTACGAATAAATGCTGCCAACCTCCTTCATGACTTTTGTCTGGGTTTGCCCCTACAGCATTATAGCCATTGTAAGCTCCTGAACCATTATTTGGAGCATTGAAATTCGTAATTTGAGTAGCTAATCCATCACTTATTTGTTGAGAAAAAGCATATGAAGTAACAAATAAAACAGCAATTAATGTGATTCCTTTTTTCATTATTTTAGTTTAGTATTAAGTTCTTTAACAGTATTTTCTAATTCTGATTGTTTACTTTTCATTTGAATATTCTCTTTCTTCATTTCAATCATATATAGTGTCAACTCTTCTATTTTCTGTAAAAGTTTAGCATTCATTTCACCTAGATTTATCCCGTTTTTTAAAACTTCTTCCTCATTAGGAATGTTTTCAAGATGCCCTTTTTCATTAATATGTCTTTCTACCTCAGCAAGTGTTGGCAAATTATACTCCTTTTTAAAAACAAAATCAGACCAACCTTCCAAATCAACTTTTACCTCTTTAGAATGAATTGTTCCATTTACAGCCAATTTAGCATCTGGATTTGTTGTACCAATGCCTACATTACCATTAATAATTTGAGTTCCAGTAAAAGTATTAGGACCTCGGGTTGCTAATTCTACCCATATAGGATTTGAAGGTAATAAACTACTCACTACAATTTTTCTGAAAAACAATCTATCGTTTACTGCATACGATGATGCAATTTGTAATTGATGATTATTGTTTTGATCTTTATGTCTCACTAAAAATAAATGTTGCCATGCACTACTACTTACATCAGGAGTACCTCCTATAGCGTTAAATCCGGTATACGCACCCGATTTAAGAGCCCCAGTAAAGTCATTAATAATTGGTGCGTGCCCATCTCCTATTTGTTGGGAGAATACTATTGACGTAATAAAAAGTGCAATAATTATTGATGTAATTTTTTTCATTATTTTATTTATTTTCTAGTTTTATCAATCTCTTTTTCATTTCAAAGTTCTCTTTCTTCATTTCAATCATATAAAGCGTCAGCTCTTCTATTTTCTGTAAAAGTTTAGCATTCATTTCACCTAGATTTATCCCATTTTTTAAAACCTCTTCCTCGTTAGGAATGTTTTCAAGATGTCCATTCTCCTTAATATGTTTTTCCACCTCAGCAAGTGTTGGTAAATTATACTCCTTTTTAAAAACAAAATCGGACCAGCCTAACATATCAACTTTTACTTCTTGAGAATGAATTGTTCCATTTACAGCTAATTTTGCATCTGGATTTGCAGTACCAATACCAACTCTAGCAGCATCAAGAATTAAAGGCTGATTTCCTCCTCCTGTACCCAAAATAATTGGATATAGATTATTAATAAAATCTAGATTCTTTAATGAATAATTAATTGAAAATTGTCTTGCATCGCCATCACCTATCCTTCTTGGGTAAAAATTAGAAATCCCATACACAGATAATGGTACTTCTGGTTCTGAATTACCAATCCCAACATTACCATTAATAATTTGGTTTCCTTTAAAATTATTAGTCCCTCGAGTTGCAAGTTCAAACCAAGCAGTATTTTTTGGCGATAATCCCCAATTGTAAGCTATTTTTCTAAAAAATAATCTATCATTTTCTGTATATGAAGATGCAATTTGTAATTGATAATTATTAGTTTGATTAGTATGTCTCACTACAAACAAATGACTCCAATCATGACTAGAGTCAGGGGTTTCACCTGTAGCATTTAGCCCACTATACACTCCTGACTTTAGAGGAATAGTAAAATCTTTTATAATTGGAGCATAACCTTCATCTCCTATTTGCTGAGAAAAAGCATATGAAGTAACAAACAAAATAGCAATTAATGTTATTCTTTTTTTCATTATTTTAGTTTATTATTAAGTTCTTTAACAGTATTCTCTAATTCAGATTGTTTCTTTTTCATTTCAATCATATAAAGCGTCAGTTCTTCTATTTTCTGTAAAAGTTTAGCGTTCATTTCACCTAGATTTATCCCGTTTTTTAAAACTTCTTCCTCATTAGGAATGTTTTCAAGATGTCCTTTTTCATTAATATGTTTTTCTACCTCAGCAAGTGTTGGCAAATTATACTCCTTTTTAAAAACAAAATCGGACCAGCCTAACATATCAACTTTTACTTCTTGAGAATGAATGGTTCCTTTTACAGCCAATTTAGCATCTGGATTTGTTGTACCGATGCCTACATTACCATTAATAATTTGGTTTCCAGTAAAAGTATTTGTTTCTCTAGTTGCAAGTTCTATCCATGTAGGATTTGAAGGTGTCAAAGGCCTTGCCAATTTTCTGAAAAACAATCTATCATTCTCTGTATATGATGAGCCTATTTGTAGCTGACAGTTATTATCTGGATTAAGATGCCTAATTACTAATAAATGTTGATATCCAGAACTTATATCAGGTGTTCCACCTATAGTAGGATCTATACCCCCATAAACACCTGACTTAAGAGGAATAGTAAAATCAGCTATTTCAGCAGCCAATCCACTTCCTATTTGTTGAGAAAAAGTTAATGATGTGATAAATAAACCAATAAGTATTGATGCAGTTTTTTTCATATTATTATTTTTAAAATCGCGTAAACATAAGAAAACAGAATCTAAAACCAATTATACATTTCCCTATTAATTATAGTTTTTATATTACAAATAATATACTATGCAAGGAATGTTTCGTTATAAAACCAAAAGAAAATTTCTTTAAAAAAAAATGCTAATTTTGCAATATGATTAAAATAACACTTATTGGCTCTGGAAATGTATCACAACATTTGATAAATGCTTTCGCAAAAAACAGTGCGATTGAACTTATTGAGGTATATTCTAGAACCAAAAAAGACATCTCCCCTCTACTCAATTCTAATAAAATTGTAACTGACCTTACTCTTTTAAAAGAGGCCGATTTGTATATTATTGCTGTTTCAGATGATGCAATAGCGACAGTTTCTGAGCAATTGCCTTTTAAAAACAAATTGGTAGTTCATACTTCTGGAACTGCTTCATTACAGGCAATTAATAAAAAGAATAGAAGTGGTGTTTTTTATCCTTTGCAGACATTTACAAAGAATAAAGAAGTCGATTTTAAGGCAATTCCACTATGTTTAGAAGCAGAAAACAGCAGTGACTATTTAGTACTTGAAACTGTTGCCAAAAGCATTTCAGATGCCGTATATTCAATTAATTCTGAACAACGCAAAGCATTGCATGTTGCTGCTGTATTTGTAAATAATTTCACGAATCATTTATACCAAATCGGACAGGAAATATGTGAAGAACATCAGGTTTCATTTGACATTCTAAAGCCTTTAATCGCCGAAACAGCTAATAAAATCAACACGCTTTCGCCTATCGATGCTCAAACGGGCCCAGCGAAACGCAATGATACTACAACAATCGAATCACATTTGAGTTATTTATCAGATGAAAATCAAAAAAATATTTACGCATTACTAACAAAATCTATACAAAATAATGGCAAAAAGTTATAAAGAAATAATGAACGACATCACTACTTTTATTTTCGATGTTGATGGTGTACTTACAGACAGTTCGGTTTTTGTGACCAATGAAGGGGAAATTCTTCGTACGATGAATATTCGTGATGGTTACGCTATGAAAGCGGCTGTAGAAAGTGGCTATAATGTATGTATTATTTCTGGCGGAAGCAATGAAGGCGTTCGTGTAAGATTACGCAATTTAGGAATTACTGATATCCATTTAGGAACCCCTGATAAAGTAGAAACATTTAAAGAATACACTGAATTATATAATATTAACCCTGAGCAAGTATTATACATGGGTGATGACATTCCTGATTATCATGTAATGAAATTGGTAGGATTACCTACTTGCCCACAGGATGCAAGCCCAGAAATTAAAACAATTTGTCGTTATATTTCACATGTAAAAGGAGGAAAAGGTTCTGCACGTGATGTAATCGAGCAAGTTATGAAAGTACAAGGAAAATGGATGGAGCATTTTAATGGGAAACACGATTAATTCGTAAAAATGCCAGATGTGAAGTTGTGAAAGGTAAAATATGAGATATGAATATGAAAATTAGTATTCAGTTACAGTTCTCACATTTCACATCTTACTTTTTACATCTTACTTTTTACATCTTACGCAAGATCAAAAAACTTTGAACCTTTGAACCTTTGAACCTCAGCAACTCAGAACCTCAGCAACTTATTAAGTCCAAAACCTCATCCCCCTTTATAAAAAATGAAATACCTCAAACTCATTCGTTACCAAAACCTACTAATGCTTGCTTTTATGCAAGTCCTTTTTCGTTATGGCTTCTTAAAACTGCAAAATATTCCATTAGCACTTGCTGATTGGCAATATGGTTTACTGGTTTTAAGTACTGTATTAATTGCCGCTGCTGGATATGTGGTTAATAATATTTTTGATCAAGAAACCGATTTAATCAATAAGCCTAGTGATGTTGTGGTTGGTAAAAGCATTTCAGAAACTGCTGCATATAATATATATGTTGCTCTTAATATTACGGGGGTTGCCATTGGTTTTTATTTATCGAATGTAATCATGAGACCAGGTTTTGCAACTGTTTTTATTCTAGTTGCTGCCAGCCTTTATTTTTATGCAACGACTCTAAAACAAATTATGATTTTAGGCAATATTGTCGTAGCCTTATTATTGTCTTTTAGCGTTATAATAATTGGTGTTTTCGATATTTTTCCTGCTACCGATGCTGAAAACAGAGCACAAATGGCGAGTATGTTCTCTATACTTTTTGATTATGCTATTTTTGCATTTATGATAAATTTTATACGTGAAATTGTAAAAGATATTGAAGATGTAAATGGTGATTATAATCAAGGAATGAATACATTGCCTATTGCAATTGGCGCTAACAGAACTGCAAAAATTGTTTTTGCACTTTCAATTATTCCAGTAGTTTTTCTATTAATTTATATCAATAACTATTTTGTAGCCCATAATCTTTACATTGCAACATTATATGCATTTGTATTTGTACTTGCTCCGCTGCTCTATTTTATTGCAAAAATAATAACTGCTAAAACACAAAAAGAGTTTCACCACTTGAGTTCAGTTTTAAAATGGATTTTATTCTTCGGAATTCTATCAATTTTAATCATCAATCTTAATATTAAATACAATGCTTAAGCAAAAACTAGAAAAATATACTTTAATACTGGCTTCAGGTTCTCCAAGACGTCAGCAATTTTTTAAAGACTTAGATTTGGATTTCGAAATCCGACTAAAAGATGTCGAAGAAATATATCCACCAGAATTACAAGGAAGAGAAATAACTGATTATTTGTCTGAACTAAAAGCTGCTGCCTTTGAGGGAAATTTAAAACCAAACGAAATTCTAATTACAAGCGATACAATTGTTTGGCATAATGATAAAGCTTTGGGAAAACCAAAAGATGAAGAAGATGCATTTAATATACTAAAATCACTATCGAATACAACTCATGACGTAATCACTTCTGTGTGTTTTAAAAGCAGTGAAAAATCGGTAATTATAAGCGAAACGACAAAAGTCACCTTTAATGTATTGAGTGATGAAGCCATTATGTATTATCTTAAAAATTACAAACCATACGATAAGGCTGGTGCATATGGCATTCAGGAATGGATTGGTTTTGTAGGAGTTGCAAAAGTAGAAGGCTCTTATACCAATGTGATGGGGCTACCTACACACAAAGTTTACGAATATTTAAGTACATTAGATTAAAAATAATAAATTCTATGATGACTCTATTCACTGATTATGCCAAAGAAATACTTGCAACAGGAATTCTTATTGCTGTAACGATTTCTACAAGAGTCATTGTTACTCAAATCGTTCGAAAATATGCTAGAAAAGAGCATTTTCTAGAACATAGAACCAATTTAACAATCAAGTATATCCATTTACTAACCAATATCTTATTTATAATAGGATTGTTTGTCGTTTGGGGAGTCAAAACGGAAGATATTTTTCTAACTGTATCTTCTATAGCAACAGTTATTGGTGTAGCAATGTTTGCACAATGGTCTATCTTAAGCAACATTACCTCTGGAATTATTTTGTTTTTCTCTTTTCCGTTTAAAATTGGGGATTCTATAAAAATTCATGATAAAGACTTTCCAATCGAGGCCGAAATTGAAGATATAAATGCTTTTCACGTAAGTTTAAAAACAAAAGAAGGAGAGAAAATAATTTATCCTAATAATTTACTTTTGCAAAAGGGAATCTCGATTATACCAGCACAATTTGAAGACAAAGAGTTTTTTGACTAACTCTTTTATGGGAATGATATAAGCTAATTTTAAAAATGTAGAACGCAAAAATGTAAATAAAACGTAACATTTGTTTAACTTAGTTTTTATTAGTGGTAATAAAAGCTTTTAATCTCAATAAATTAGTTATGGAATCAATTAAATTGCCTTTTTACGTAAAACTAACCTGTGTTTTAATAAGTCTAATTTGTATTGGTTTTATATTTTTTGTTGGTAAAGATATTATAACAACAATATTGTTAGCTTTCATCTTTTCAGTGTTGCTACTGCCTTTATTTACATTTTTAAACATAAAGTTACGCTTTCCTCATTTTATAGCCTCTATAGTTACCGTCCTTATTTTTGTATTGATCATAATAGGAATACTAACTTTTATATCCTTTCAAATTAGTGATATAGCCAACGACTTTTCTGTAATAAAGAAAAATGCAATCACCGTTTTTAATGATTTTCAAAACTTCATTAAAGCAAATTTTAATATTAGTACAGGCGAACAAAAAAAATATCTTGAGAATGTTACTTCTGATTCTGTAAAAAATGGTGGTGAAAAAATAAGTACTGCATTAGGATCACTTTCAGATGTGCTTTTAGATTGCACCATAATCCCTATTTTTATCTTTTTGTTCTTATTATATAAAAAACATTTCATTCTATTTTTGGCAAAATTATTCAAGAAAGAAGATCACAATAAATTAAAAGAAATTCTAGCCCAAATAAAAGTATCCATAAACAATTACATTGTTGGGCTTATTATAGAAATGCTTGTTGTTACTGTATTAACCAGCTTAGGACTTTACATCATTGGTGTAAAATATTTTATTCTATTAGGACTCATTACAGGAATATTAAATATGATTCCATACATAGGGATTTTTATAGCTGGTGTATTAACCGTTTTAGCATCATTAACAGGAGAACCAGGAATATCAATTATTTTAGGAATCCTTATCGTAAATATAATTGTTCAGCTAATAGATAATAATATCCTCGTACCTTTAATTATAAACACTAAAGTAGAAATAAATGCACTCTTCTCTATAGTCGGAATTATTATAGGAGGCGGAGTTGCAGGCATATCCGGAATGTTTTTAGCAATACCATTAATGGCTATTCTTAAAATAATTTTTGACCGAATTGAATCTCTTGAACCTTGGGGGTATTTGATAGGAAATGATTTGCCGAAAAAATTCAACTGGAAAATAAAAAAAACAAAATTAAAAGAATAGAATACCGTTTTATATACTATCTAAAATGAATTCATAAATATTATACCTTGATAATAAAACTATTTCAATATAAAACATATCTATTACTTATCATGGTATGCTTTTGCTATACAAGTTCTTTTTCGCAAGTAAAAGAAACTAAAACGGATAGTACTGAAATGTATTCTAAGATTAAGTCATATACTAAAAAACACAAATTCACCAATTTCTTTCATCGTTTTGTTTTTAGATCTACTCGCCCAAGAAATAATGACGAGCAAATTAAAAAAGTAGATACAACAAACTATAATGGGAAAATTATACGTAAAATTAATATTATAGTCCTAGATCCTTTTGGATACTCAGAAAGCGATTCGACCATTACACCACGAAATTGGGGAGAAAGAACTGGAAATAGGCTACACCTGAAAACAAAAAAATTCGCAATACGTAATTTGTTATTATTCAAGAAAAACTCAACATACGATGCTTACAAAATACAAGAATCTGAGCGTATCATCCGATCTCAAAAATATATCAATACAGTAAGCATTAGAGGACAACTGCCAAGTGTAGAATCTGATTCGGTAGATGTTACTATTCGTGTTCTTGATTCTTGGAGTTATATCCCTAAGTTTTCAATTTCGAGTAGTCAGGTTGGTGTGGGAATAAAAGATAAAAACTTTTTTGGAACAGGTCAGCAATTAGAATACAAATTCATCAACCGTATTAGCGATGGAAAAAACGCAAATAATTTCACCTATACAGTTCCAAATATTAGAAATTCCTTTGTTAATGCAACAGCTAAGTATAACAACGATTTAGATAACAATTACAATAAAAGCATTGCTTTTGAACGTCCTTTCTACTCTCCTTTAGCTAAATGGGCTGGCGGAGTATACTTTGGTCAAAATTTTAGAAAAGATAGCTTACAAGGACCTGATTTAAAATATAGTCTTCAAAATTTTAAATCCAACACTCAAGATATATGGTTGGGGAAAGCATTTCCTATTTTCAAAGAAAAAGAAAGAAAAACTAATCTAATTCTATCAGGTCGTCTCTTGAACATAAACTATACGGAAACTCCTACTCCTGAATACGATCCAGTTAGTTTTTATTCGGATGAAAAGTTATTGCTTACTGGAATCGGAATCAATACCCGAGAATTTGTTAAAGACAACTATATATTTAGAAATGGAGCTACCGAAGATGTCGCAACAGGTCGAATATTTGGAATAACTGCCGGTTATCAATATAAAAATACGTTCTGGCGATCTTATATAGGTGCCCAAGCCTCTTTTGGAGATTATCACAAATGGGGATATTTAAGTGCCGATTTTGAGTTTGGAACTTTCTTTCATCAATCCAAAACATACCAAAGCGCTTTTGTATTTGAAGCCAATTATTTTACGAATCTAATGAAAATAGGAAACTGGAAATTAAGACAGTTCGTAAAACCAGCACTAATCATTGGTGCTAATCGAGAAAATTCTATTGGAGATAAACTCAATATAAACGGAGATAATGGCTTACAAGGCTTCAACAGTGCAATATATGGTACTAGCAAAATGGTATTGTCATTGCAAACACAGACTTATGCTCCACATGCTATAGGGGGATTTCGTGTAAATCCATTTTTTAATTATACAGCTGCTGTATTAGGAGGTCCTGGCGATGCAATGATGAGAAACAAAGTTTATTCTAAAGTAACTTTAGGTCTTTTAATAAGCAATGACTATTTAGTTTTTAGCTCATTTCAGCTTTCTATTTCTTATTATCCATCAATTCCTTTTGAAGGAGATCGTATTTTTAAAACAAATACATTTGAAACTACTGATTTTGGATTACAAACCTTCGAATTAGCCAAGCCTCGATTAGTCGATTATAGAAACAAGTAGAATATTTTATACTTTTTTATAAAAAATAAACAAAACATAACTCACTGTTTTTAAACACTTTTACTATATAAATATTAAATTTTATCTTTTTTTGATATTTTAAAAATATTTTGTGGCACAACTTTTGGATTTCACAAATCAGATGTAGAAATCATAATCATTTCAACATTAGAATAAGAATCCCTAAACCCCCAGAAAAAATGAAAACACTAAAAATTATTACTTTCGGAATAGTTCTATTTATTTCAAGTATCATGCATTCACAAGTTTCGATAAACGTAAACATCGGATCACCGCCACAATGGGGACCTGTAGGATATACAGAAATGGAATATTATTATTTGCCAGACATTGAAGCTTATTATGATGTTCGCGCCACACAGTTTATATATTTTGGCGGAGGACAATGGATTAGATCTAGCCGTTTGCCTAGACAATACAGAAATTACGATTTGTACGGAGGGTACAAAGTAGTTCTTAATGATTATCACGGTAGAACTCCGTATGCTTATTTTGATAGACACAAAGTGAAATACTGCAAAGGATATCGTGGTGGACCTCAAAGAACATACGGGTACTACAAGAAAGATCGTCATGATTATTACAAAAAAGATAGATACGAACGTCATGACAGACGTGACCGCGATGATGACGACGATGATGACCATGGTAGAGGACATGGACACGGAAATGGACATAGAAAACATTAAACACTGTTTTATAATTGAGAAAGAGAGTGCCTTTATTAGGCACTCTCTTTTTTTTAATAAAATTTTTAACATCTTTACAACTCATTAACAACTACCAGTTTTTATTATTACTATTTTTGAAAATAATCCTTAAACTAAATAATTCTCAGATGCACGAACTTCGTTTAAAAATTATTCTTTTATTTCTTATTAGCTTCCAAGCTATTTTTGCACAAAAACCACAAAAACCTAATTCGGTTGAGATTTACAATCAGATAAAAAAAGTAAATTTCTTAGGCTCGGTACTTTACATAGCTGCACATCCTGATGATGAAAATACGAGACTAATTTCTTATTTATCTAATGAAGTTAATGCGAGAACAGGATATTTATCTTTAACTAGAGGCGATGGAGGTCAAAATTTAATAGGCCCACAACTAAGAGAATTATTAGGAGTAATTAGAACACAAGAACTTATTGAAGCTAGAAAAATTGATGGTGGTGAACAGTTCTTCTCACGCGCCAATGATTTTGGATACTCCAAAACTCCAGATGAAACATTGACAATTTGGGATAAAGAAAAAGTTCTTGCAGATATAATATGGACAGTTCGCAAATTTCAGCCTGATGTAATCATCAATCGTTTTGATCATCGCACTCCTGGCACAACTCACGGGCATCATACCGCATCGGCGATGTTGAGTGTGGAGAGCTTTAATTTAACTAACAATCCTAATATATATCCGGAACAATTAAAATACACAACTCCTTGGCAACCTAAACGTCAATTTTTTAATACTTCATGGTGGTTTTATGGTAGTCAAGATAAATTTGAAGCAGCCAATAAATCAAAATTCACAACATTAGAAACTGGTGTTTATTATGCTGGAATAGGAAAATCTAATCAAGAAATTGCAGCCTTAAGCCGCAGTCGCCACCAATCACAAGGATTCGGAAGTACTGGAAGTCGTGGTCAGGATACTGAATATTTAGAACTTATTAATGGTGATACTCCAAAAGCCCCAACTAACATTTTTGATGGAATTGATACCACTTGGAACCGTATTAAGGGCGGAAAACCTATTGGAGAATTAATTAATACAATCTTAGTACATTACAATTTTAATAATCCTTCAGCAAGCATTCCTAATTTGGTAAAAGCATATACAATGATTCAAGCATTAGACGAAAATCATTGGAAAGCCATAAAATCAGAAGAAATAAAAAAAATCATAGCAGCCAGCTCTGGTTTATATCTAGAAGCAGTTGCACAACAGCAAGAAACAATACAGGGAGGTACTGTAAACCTTAAGCTAGAAGCTATTAATCGCAGCTCTGTTCCTATGCAATTAATAGATGTAACCACTTTACCAGATCAAAGAAACACACCTCAGCATATTGATTTAGTCAATAATAAAAATCAAAAATTCAACTTAAAAATCGAATTACCAACTACAATTCCCTACACACAACCGTATTGGTTGGCCGAGAAAGCTACTACAGGAATGTATACTGTTTCTAATCAGGAAAACATTGGGATTCCAGATATTATTCGTAATGTAAAAGTCATTTTTAATATCAAGATAAACAATGTTGAGATTCCGTTTGAGCGCACTGTAGTCTATAAATACAATGATGATGTAAAAGGAGAAATGTATGATTTTCTAGACATTGTTCCTGAGGTAACTACTACAATCCTTGAAAAGGTATTGTTGTTTAAAGATACTCAAACCAAAACTGTCGCTGTAAAAATTAAAGCAGGAAAAGATACTGCAAATGGAAATCTACAATTAGAATTACCAAAAAGCTGGATGATATCTCCAAAACAAATTCCTTTTAGCTTAGCTAAAAAGGGGATGGAACAAACGGTTTATTTTGAAGTTACACCTCCTGTGAACCCTGAAAATGCCACACTAAAAAGCGTTGCAATCATGGACAATAAACGCTATGATAAAGACCAAACAATTATAGATTATAGCCATATCGCCAAACAACAAGTTTTATCTACGTCTGAAGCCAAATCCATACGATTAGACTTAAAGACAACAGGAGATTCAATCGCCTATATTATGGGGGCTGGTGACGAAGTACCAAACAGTCTAGCACAAATGGGTTATAAGGTTACTATCTTAAAGCCTGAAGAAATTACTCCAACCCGACTTGATGATTTTGATGTGGTAATTACTGGAGTACGTGCCTACAATACTATTCAGGCACTAGCCAATAAGCAAGTTGTACTTTTTGATTTTGTCAAAAACGGAAAAACAATGATTGTCCAATACAATACAGCTGGCGATGTTGTAACAGATAGTATTGCACCATATCCTCTAAAAATCTCAGCAGAAAGAGTAACCGAGGAGAATGCTGAAGTTACATTTTTAGCACCAAATCACCCCGTTTTAAGCACTCCTAATAAAATCACATCTAAAGATTTTGAAGGTTGGAAACAAGAACAAGGATTATATTATCCTAACGAATACGATAAAGCCTTCACTCCTATCCTATCCTCCCATGACAAAGGAGAATCGGCTAAAAAAGGCGCTTTGTTAGTCGCTCCTTACGGAAAAGGATATTACATTTACACTGGTTTAAGCTTTTTTAGAGAATTACCTGAAGGGGTTCCTGGTGCCTATAGATTATTCTCGAATATAATCTCTTTAAAGCAACCAGTACAAGTCCCAAATAAAAAAATTAAGAATTAAAAGCTTTTTAATATGGCAACGAAAAAAATAAAAACATGGAAAAAAAGCTACACCTATGTGCTTGTAGCCAACGCCATTTACATTCTAGTTTTTTACTTAATAATGCAATTATACTCATAACATATGCAACTATTTGATTGGATTGTACTCATAGTTACACTTTTATTTATTGTTGGTTACGGCTCATGGAAAACCAAAGGAAGTAAGAATGTCGAAGACTTTATTTTGGGCAATAATGAAACTCCTTGGTACACCGTTGGGCTTTCTGTAATGGCTACACAAGCAAGTGCCATTACATTTTTATCAACTCCGGGGCAGGCATATCATGATGGAATGGGTTTTGTCCAGTTCTATTTTGGATTACCAATTGCTATGATTGTTATTTGCGTTACTTTCATACCACTATATCACAAATTCAAAGTATTTACGGCCTACGAATTCCTAGAGAAACGATTTGATTTAAAAACACGTTCGCTTGCAGCAATACTATTCTTGGTTCAGCGAGGCCTAGGAACAGGGTTAACTATCTATGCTCCTGCAATTATATTGTCAGCATTACTTGGGTGGAATCTTACTCTAATGAATATTATGATAGGATTACTCGTAATTATCTATACTTTCTCAGGAGGAACAAAAGCTGTAAATGTCACGCAAAAACAGCAAATGTTTGTCATCATGTCTGGAATGTTTATCACCTTTTTCTTGATATTACATTACCTACCCAACGATATGACCTTTACCAATGCCATGCATATTGCTGGAGCAAATGATAAAATGAATATCGTAGATTTCTCATTTAATCCAGAAGAAAAATATACCTTTTGGAGCGGAATAACTGGTGGATTCTTTCTTGCACTAGCCTATTTTGGTACCGACCAATCACAAGTAGGTCGTTATCTATCTGGTAGATCAGTTAAGGAAAGCCAAATGGGATTAATCATGAACGGACTTTTAAAAGTTCCGATGCAATTCTTTATTCTACTTACCGGAATAATGGTTTTTGTATTCTTTCAGTTCAACCCAGTTCCTTTAAATTTTAATCCGAACAACAAAGCTGTAATCGAAAAATCGACGTATAAAGATGAATACCAAACTTTAGAGAAAAAACTCAATGTGCTTTCTGAAGACAAAAAAGTAATCAACTTGTTATATATCGATCAATTAAATCAAGATTATGACAATCCAATTCTGCGAAAAGAATTAGTAACACTATCCAATAAAGAAAGGGATTTACGTGAGCGAGCCAAAGAAATCATCCTGAAAGCCGACAGTAATAGCGAAACAAATGATAAAGATTATGTATTCTTTCATTTCATTTTGAACTATTTACCAAAAGGGTTAATTGGTCTATTATTAGCCGTAATCCTTTCAGCAGCCATGTCCTCTACTGCATCTGGGCTTAATGCATTGGCATCAACAACAGCGATTGATATATATAAGCGTAATCTTAAAACCGAAAAATCAGATAAACATTATCTTTATGCAACCAAATTTTTCACTTTATTCTGGGGAATAATTGCTATCCTTTTTGCTTGCATAGGAACATTATTTGAGAATTTAATCCAGCTCGTAAACATCATCGGATCCATATTTTACGGAACTGTTTTAGGAATATTTCTGGTTGGTTTTTACATCAGACGCGTCCAGTCCAAAGCCGTATTTTATAGTGCGCTTATTAGTCAGATTACCATTTTTATAATTTTTTATTATACTATATGGATCTACCCAAGCGGGCAAGAAAAACTGGGGTATCTATGGCTTAACTTTATTGGTGCCATGTTAACCATATTCTTATCCTTATTAATGCAACTCACTATATTTAGAAAACAAAAAGAAATAATAGCTGAACATTAAAAAAAAGGCTGTAAAACATATGTTTTACAGCCTTTTTTTTGAGCCAATCTCCCATATATACTACTCTTATAGCGTTTCGACAGCTAATAATTCAAGATAAAAACCCTTATATCTGTAGGAATTTAATCCATAAAACTATCGTTTCGCATAATAAAAAAGTTATATTTGCTTGAAACACACGATTTATCTTACTTGCTTAAAATACATTTAACCTTTTATGCATTACTAATAAATCCTAAAAAATAACTTAAACGATTAAGTAGAAATATAAGTTGGTTTGATGATTTTTTTGAATGATAAACATAACCCGATATTAGGCGAGGTGTTTTGAAAACAGAGATAAAAAACAATCAACTGCTTTATATTATAAAACAACACTTTAATGGCAAAACCAGATAATACTTTAAAACGAAAACAACGTGAAGAAAAAGAAGATGCTGAGGATGGATTAAAATTTGTCATTGATGGAGCCAAACTTAAATGTGACTTATGTACCGTTCCGGAAGGTGATTTAAAAGTAAATTATGATACTCCAAGTACACAAGACAAGCGAACAGCAACAATCGTTGAGAAAGATAAAAAGAGTGTAATCTTTAAAGGCAATTGCAAAAAAAGCCCTCAGAGTGCCAGTCCTTGTGCCTCAGTAATGAAACTTGCCGACTGGAAAGATGTGGGAACCGTATATTTTCAGGACAAATTTCCATTACTCCTAAAAAGTACCATAAAATGCGAATATGGAGGTGTTCCTATTAAAATTACAGATTCAGCACAACGTAACGTAATCGAAAAAATTGATACTATTGGGGCTCCAGTGCTGAGTCCTATACTAGATTTTGATATCAAGTTTACCTTAGACAAAACTGAAAAAACAGTAGTCCCTTTTGGAATATTAGATTTTAAAGATAAAATAGAGAATCCATTCTTTAGATTTAAATATAAACTTGAAAAATCAAACATAGATGATCTTCATTTTGAGATAATTGACGAAAGTGGAGACCAACTATATGCATATAATTACCTGAAACCTGTAATTATTCAGAATAAAAGTAAAAAGACTAATAAGGTTTCAAATATCCCAATGATATCAGCAATAAAACCAATAGGTAGCCCTGATCTTGAGCCTAATGATTATACGGTTATGGGAAGTTATATTTTAAGTTGGGATGGCTTTGATAATGATGAAATTTATGATAGTACTCGATTTAATAGCAAAAATCTAAAAGCCAAAATTACAGCGAGAAAAGATGGCATCGTAAAAAGTATTGTTGTAGATTTCTCTACAAAATACAGTCAAATAGAATGGACAGATGTTAAGATTGACAAAAAAACCAAACGTATTGATGTGACTTTGAGGGTAGATTTAAAGGATGGTGGTGATGAAGGATTTGAAAAAGAAAAGTATAGAAGCGAATTTGATGATCCAAGAATTCCCATGTTTAGAGAAAGATACGTCTGGGAAAAAATACCAAAATCTGTTTTAACAAAAATTGGAAAGCCTATTATCAAACAGAGAACTCGATCATTTAAAGAATTAGAACAATTAGCTCTGAAAGGATTAGAAGAACATTGGTCTAGAAATCACGAAAGAACTATTGGAAATAATGTTTCTATAAATTCAGAACAATATGAAGTTTTTATTAAGGCATTAAATACTATTAATAAATCAATGGATGATATTGACTTGAAATATAGTACAAATCTTTATTGGGGGAGATCTAATAATTCGGGAGATGCAAGTACAATAAAATCAGTGATTGCAAATATTTTAGAATATATACCTTATGTCCCTTTAAATGAAACCATATACTACAACGCTGGTTATCAAGATTATAATTTAAAAATTCAAACTGAATTATTAAGAAATGATGCGGATTGGCGATATATTGATGAAACTTTTTTTTATTATGGTAACAATAAAAACACTCCGATAGAAGATAAAGAATTTTCATTTACTTCAGCACATGAATTGGGACACTCAATACTTAAGGCAATTGCTGAAAAATCTGGAGGAAGTACCGATCATTCATATCAACATAAAGGAAGTTCGGATTATTCGGATGTATTACCTATCTCAAAAGGAGGCAAAAAATATCCTAAAATAGGAGAAATTGATTTAATGAAATATTATAACAATGACCCGCATAGATATGATTATGACAGAGTTGTTGCTACAGAAGACGATGTTTTGGGACTTATTTGGTTAACGAAAATTGAAATAAAATGACATTAATTTTTTTATTACTTATTGCTTTATTCCTTTTCGCATATGCAAAAAGAAATAAGACGTGTTATATATTATTTTTCATATTAAGTACTTTCTTTTGTGTCTTAATTAAAATTAATCCTGATTTAAATGAAAAATATAATTTAAGACAAATTCTGTATCTAGTTGATAATTTTAATTTTACTATATTCATAATAGTAAGCATTCTAATCATTACATTATTAATCTTTATAATTTTTGATAGAACAAAGAAAAAAAAATCCCGCATTCTGTACTCTTTTATTTCTACACTAGGAGTGTTCTTTATTCTACTTATTCTTTTAGCAATAAATATATTTATTGTAAAAGAACCTTTAAAAAATTATTTTGAAGGTTATGTTTTTAATGAGGAAAAAAAGCCTTTGGTTGGAGTTAAAGTCATTGATGGAAAATCAAGTAATAATTATGTATTAACTGATGAAAAAGGCTTCTTTAAATTGAAAAAAAAGGAAAATATTGATGATGAATCTAATTTAGTTTTTATAAAAAATGGGTACAAGGATAGTATTGTTATAATAAAGATAAATAGTTACCATCCTCCTAGTTCTCATTTTCTTTTTTTAAGAACAGAATTTGATACTATAAGAATGGCAGTGGATGAACGTACAAAATTGATACAATAACAATTTATAAAACCCGATAGTCATAACTTAAAATTTCATAATTGTCCCCCTTATTATGCGTCATCTTCTCCTCCTTCTTTATAGATAGGTATGTTGTTGCCACAGAAAAAGAAGCTCTTGAATTGCTATAGCTAACTAAAAATGAAAAAAAATAACCTCTTATTATTAGTACTAGTATTATTAGTATCATGTACCAAGGATACACAAAGAGTAGAAATGAAATGTTATGTATATGACTCCATTTCCAAAACTCCAATTGGAAATGTAGAAGTGATACAATTATTAGATGGAGAGCATGTAGTTGTAGCTATGTCTTCGATAAAGGGGTATTTTGAAGTAAGCAAACAAACCAAACTAAGTTTAGGAATGGAATCTCATAATTTGGCAAATTTAATTCTTTTAAAAAAACAAAATTATTTAACAGATACTATTGAAGTATATGGTAATTCAAATGATTTGTATAAAAAAGACTCAATATTTATGAAAAGATCAAAATAAAAAATAATTATAATGAGGTTGTTGCCGCAGAAAATTATGTTTTTGGATTGCTATGGTTAACTAAAATTAAAGTAACGTAATGAAAGATTTTTTCATATTGTTGTTAGCTGTTGGATTCATAATTTTAACAATTAAAATTTTTAAAAGCAAACAAAATTTAATGCTAAAGCTTTTATTTTGTTTGATATCTCTTGTAGCATTTTACATTATTTTTTTATTTTTAATGAGTACAATTTGGGAAAATGGAAGAAAACCTAAATTAGAAGATAAAGGATTTGGGTTACCTATAAAGTCCATTTATTTTATTAATGATAAAAATGAACCTATCCGTATAATATTAGACTTTAAATATACCGAAAAGGAAAATATTAAGTCTAATATAAATCTACAATACAACAAAATAGATACAATTTATCTGGATAAATTAAAAAGTATAGGTAGTCAAACTCCAATACTTTTTAAAGATACTAGTATAAAATTCCCTCAAAAATTCAGTATAAGAATTATAGATACTGCAGGAAACGTTGCAAAGACATATAATAAAGAAGATTTTTTTAATAGTATAGAGAAATCAAAATATACAAACAGAAATGATATAGAATCCAAACAAACAAGTTGGACGTTAAAAATAAAGTAACGTGTATATTCTTTAACAAGTATGAGAACTTGAATAACCTTTTATAAGAGGAATTCTTATTATTTTCTTCAAAATACCAAACCACTAGAAAAAGAATCATTTATTAAAAAATATCTTTACATTGATTATTTGGAAAAATCTAAAGGTGAGAATTTACCCTCAGGCAAAATTGATTTAATGAAATATTACAATGATGGAACAGGTAATCGAAATAGGACTGTTACAGCAGAAAGTGATATTTTGGGACTTATTTGGTTAACTAAAATTATATGAAATATTTAATATTTATTTTTATTGCGTGTTTTTTTGGGTGTACAGGAAAGAAAGAGCCCAATTGCTTTATTGAAGGTATTGTGTACTTTGAAAACAAACCTATAGCTAATATTGAATTTGGAGTTATGGAGATGATTGATCCAATACACAGTAGTAATGATCGCATTGGTATAACAAATAATGATGGTAAATTTAAATTAATGATAAATTCAGGAGAAAAAGGAACAGTAGTATATTTCAAACATAATGATGAAATTAATGACACAAAAATGTATAAATGCTCAGGTAATAAATTAGACACAATTTATTTAAAAACTACTAAAGAAATTTTAGCAAAATAAAAAAAACCGTTTACACATAACTAGCAATTAATCAATAAATTAGCGCTTTTAATTAATCTCGAACCAATAGAATATAAAAAATGAAACCACTATTCGTTTTACTTTCAACTTTTATACTGTCAATTATTATTATAAAGCTGGTAACCCATCAATATGACTTATTATTTGCTGCAAGAATATCAATGTGCATTATGCTTTTCTTTACAGCAATTGCACATTTTGCCTTTACAAAAGGCATGTCAATGATGATACCCCCATTTGTGCCATTTAAAACAGAATTAGTATATGTAACAGGTATATTAGAAATTATACTTGGAATTGGCCTTTTAATGCCTGATTTTAAAGTGTACTCAGCATGGGCTTTAATTGTATTCTTTATTTTTTTGCTTCCAGCAAATATTTATGCAGCAATAAATCATATTGATTACCAAAAAGGAACATTCAACGGAAACGGAACATCCTATTTATGGTTCAGAGTTCCTTTGCAAGTCTTTTTTATACTCTGGATTTATTTGAGTGCTATTAAAATATGGTAAATTCTGAACAAGACATAAAAAAATCCCATTTTGAAATATTTTCAAAATGGGATTTTTTATAAATAGAATAAATTATTATTTACTCCATTCAGAAATACTGTCTTTATTCATTTTTACGTAATCCTGATTTTTAGCAGCTTCTGAAGCAGCAAGTGAAACTTTAGCAGTTTCAATAGCTCCTTTTTTGTCTCCTTGTTTAGCTTGGATTAAAGATTTAAGTCTGTAGAAATAGAAAGGCTTATCTGCACTTAACTCAATTGCTTTGTCAACATACTCTCTTGCTTTAGCAATATCTCCCCCTTTAGCTTGGAAAGTATATTGTGCTGCTGCAAAATAATCATTTGATGATGGTCCAGCCAATACTCTTTTGATACTTTCTGAAGCAATTTTATCTGTAGGAACTTCAAATTTAACTGATGCTGAAGAATTTTCCCAAGCAATATCAATAGTTCCTGAATTAGCGTCTAGATTATTAATTCCAATTGTGAATGTTTCAACTGCTTTGTTTAGAGCATCTTCTTTTACAGTAGTTTTTAAAGCTACATCAGCATCACTCCAATTTTCTGGCAATCCCCAGTTATCCGTTTTTGAATAGAAAATAACATCCCAACTTTCAATTCTTGGAACAGTGAAGATAGCATATTTTCCTTTTTTCAATGTTTTTCCATCAATTACAACATCATCACTAAATGATATTACTGAATTTTCGTTTGCACCCGTTCTCCATAATTTACCAAACGGAACCAAATTTCCAAAGACTGCTCTACCTCTAGCGCCTGGTCTTGAGTAAGTAACTTCTACATCTGTTAAACCAACAATCTGGTTTACAACTGCTTTCGGACTCGCTTGAGGTGTTTTTATTTGTGCTTCTGCTACAAATGGAGCAATAACAATTGCTAAGGCAATAAGTACTTTTTTCATTATTTATAGTTTTTTTGTTTTCCCAAAATTACGAATTCGATCAATTCGAAATGTTAATAATTACCTAATAGAAGACTTTATTTGTACTATTTTTTCAAAATTTAATTCATTAAAATGATTAATAACGATATCAGCATCTGATAAGTCCTGCATTTTAGAATGTTCGCTATTATATCCTACACAATATATTCCTGCTGCTTTTGCAGCTTTTACACCATTTGTACTATCTTCAATGATAATACAGTTTTCTTTTGGCGCTTTAGACAATGATGCTGCATGTAAAAAAATCGCTGGATTTGGCTTAGATTGAGGAAAGTCTTCGCCACTTACGGTATCAGTAAAATATTGATGCAAATTAAAACGGGTAAAAACACGCTCAATAGTCACTTTTGAAGCTGATGAAGCTAGAATCAATTGTATACCATTAGCATACAAATCCTTAATTAAATCCTCAACACCTTCTAATAAATACAAATCTTCTTTGGTATCGAAAGCATCATTAAAAATAGTTCTTTTTCTCTGAATCAAATCTTCAACTCCTTGCTCTATCGATGGAAAAATATTCTTTAAAGCTTGAAATGTATTACGTGTAGAAAATCCTGTGAACGAAGTATAAACTTCATCAGACACTTCTATATTTAATTCCAAAAATTGTTTGTGGTAAGCATAAGAATGTACGGGTTCTGTATCTACAATTACACCGTCCATATCAAAAATTACTGTTTTAATCATTTTTTTATTTTTAAGGTACTAAGATTCTAAGTTATGTGGGCTTTAAATAACAGAAATTCAATGTTTTTTTTCAAAATGCTTACCGAAACTGTAAACTGTCACTGGATACTGCCACTGTAAACCGAGACTGAATACTGAGACTAAAAAACTACTTCTTAAGCAAATAACGAATCACGGTTTCGGCAGCATATAAACCAAATAATCCTGGCATATAGCTATTGGTACCGTAAAATGATTTCTTAAAATTAGATCCGTCAGTCATTTTCAAACTTGCTTCATCTTGAATCTCAGAAGAAAAAACCACTTTCAATTTATCAATTTTAGCTTCTTTTAATCTTCTGCGAATTGTTTTAGCAAAATAACAATTTACTGTATTCGAAATATCAGTAACTTTTACTTTCGAAGCTTCCATTTTTCCACCAGCTCCCATACTGCTAATAATTTTTACACGCTTGCGTTTGGCAGCAATAATCAAGTTTAGTTTTGGAGTAACACTATCAATGCAATCCAAAACATAATCAAATTCCTCAGTAACTATCTCGAAAGCACGCTCAGGTGAAAGAAACTCCTGAACTCTGATTAATTTTAATTCAGGATTAATATCCATTAAACGGTCACCTACAATAGTAACTTTAGGTTGCCCTACAGTTGAGTGTAAAGCTGGCAATTGTCTGTTTATATTGGTAATATCTACTACATCTCCATCTACAATAGTCATCGTTCCTACTCCTGCTCTGGCTAAAAACTCTGCTGCAAATGATCCCACTCCACCTAATCCAACAACAAGAACGTGTGAATTTTTAAGATTATCTAATCCCTCTTTTTTAAATAATAATTCGGCTCTTTCAGTCCACTCTGCCATATATTTTGTTTTTTATTAGTTCTTTTTATTTATTAAATACAATTTTAAAATTACTCCAGATTAACTGTTTTAATTCATCAATTGTTATGTTTTTGTATTTTGCTGCCAAAGCATATACTGTTTCTATGTTTTCATCAATAGTATCGGTTTCTAGAAAAAATCGATTATCAGGAATGCTTTTAAAGACAGTTTCTAAATGTGGATTCTTGATTAAATATTTTCCAAAAGAAATATAGAATCCATTATCCAAAAGCTGTTTGGCTACTTGTTCATTTTTTGAAAACCCATGAATAATCATAGGAACAGTAATCGTCAATTTCTTCTTTAAAGCAATTACTTCCTGAAATGCTGCTACACAATGTATGACAACAGGTTTTTGATGCTTTTGAGCAAGAAGTAATTGTTTTTCAAAAACAGCTACTTGCAGTTCAAACGGAACTTCAGTTCGTTTATCCAAACCACATTCACCAATAGCTAGACAATTTTCGGTTGCTAGTTTTTGATCTATAATCTCCAAATCAGCTTCAATTCGATCCTTAACAATATACCACGGATGAATTCCTATGGAGTAATAAGCAATACCTTCATCAAAATCATTAGGGTATTGATTGACCAAATCCAAAATATCTGGATGATTTATAGATTTATGTGTATGGAAATTAAAAAATTCCATTAATCATGAAACTTTTTAACTCCTGCATGAATAGCCACATTCAAATCATTCTCCAAAGGTACAATTGGGCATGAATATTTATGATTATAAGCACAATACGGATTATACGCCTGATTAAAATCAACAGCTATAGTATTTCCTTTTGGAATTTTTAAATCAATATATCTCCCTCCTATATAGGTCTCTTTACCAGAAGTTAAATCTGAAAAAGGAAGAAACAGATGGTCTTTATATTCAGCTTTTTTAGAAAGATCAATATTTTTGTATACGTTTAATTGGGAGTCAACACCATCAATAGTGAAATAAATCGTACCATATTTTATATACATTGGCTTTCTATCTGTTGATGTTTTCATCTCAAAAGCTTTTTCATTTTTAGCTTTCACAAATTTAGCTACAACTGAATATTTCTCATTTATTGGATAAAAATCTAATGTCTTGAATGTTTTTAAGTCTTCGGCTAATAGTGGACTCGTTTTCACATCAGCATATTCACCATTAATAGTCTTTTGAAAATTTTCGGCAGCAGCACTATTTAATTTTTCTTGAGCAACCCCAAAATTAAATGCTAAAAGTATCAAAAGTAGAATTAGTTTTTTCATCTTATAAATTTTAGCAAAAATAGTTTAAAAGTAACAAAGCAACAAAGACTGAAAGTTACAAAGTTTTATAACTTTGCACATATAACCCATTTATAATGTTTATAACTGCCTTTCAACGTTACATTAACAATTTCAGAGGATTTTCTAGAGAGATTTGGATACTAACACTTGTTACGTTTATTAATCGTGCCGGAACAATGGTACTTCCTTTTTTATCTAAGTACTTAAAAGAAGATCTTCAGTTTACGTACAACCAAGTTGGGTGGATTATGGTTTCTTTTGGATTAGGCTCTATGCTTGGTTCTTGGCTTGGTGGTAAACTATCAGACAAAATAGGCTTTTACAAAATAATGGTCTTTAGTCTCTTTACTAGTGGTGTTTCCCTTTTCTTTTTACAATACCTAACATCTTTCTGGACATTATGCGTCGGTATGTTTTGTATTATGGCTGTAGCCGATATGTTTCGTCCTGCAATGTTTGTTTCTCTTGGTGCTTATGCCAAACCCGAAAATAGAACCCGAGCCTTAACATTAGTACGACTTGCAGTAAATCTAGGTTTTGCAGCCGGTCCTGCATTAGGAGGTCTAATTATTATGGGAATTGGCTATCAAGGATTATTTTGGGTTGATGGAGCTTCATGTATTGTTTCAATCTCAATTTTTGCCTTATTAGTAAAAGAAAAGAAAAAACCAGTTCATGATAGTAGCCATGACATAATATGCGAACCAAAATCAGTGTTTAAAGACAAGATATTTTGGATGTTTTTATTTGTGAGCTTTGCAACTGCCATGATTTTCTTTCAGCTTTTCACAACTTTACCATTATATCACAATGAGCAATTTGGTCTAACCGAATTACAAACTGGACTCTTAATGACTTTGAATGGTCTCTTAATATTTTCATTAGAGATGCCAATTGTGAGTTATTTGGAGCGTAAAGCATTTCAAAAGATAAAAATAATTATTTACGGCTCACTATTGATGGGCTTGAGTTTCTATTTGCTGCTAATTAATGTTTGGGCTGGAATCCTTGTATTTGCAATGATTGTAGTTTCTCTAGGCGAGATATTGACTTTTCCATTCTCAAATGCTTTCGCCTTAAGCAGAGCACCACGTGGCCAAGAAGGGCGCTATATGGCCTTATACACTATGAGCTTTAGTTTGGCGCATATTGTCAGTTCTAAAGTAGGTTTTGAATTCATTACTCAATTAGGATATCAAACCAATTGGTTCATAATGGGATCTATTGGACTAACCGCTACAGCTTTTTGTTTTTGGATTCGAAAAGAATTGCAAAAAGAAAACAGCATTTTATAATAGCCTAGAATCGCTCCTAAAACAAATTAACACCCTGTAAAACAATATTTTAAACTAGAAATACGTTTCTAACTATACTTCTTTAAACCATACATTAACTAAAAAAATAGTTGAATAACTGCTTTTTTAGTTGTGTAACTATAAAATTAGTTGTAAGTTTGATTTAAAATTAGAAAACATGCAAAAGTTAACCAATAAAGAAGAAGAGATAATGCACATTTTATGGAAGCTAAACAAAGCTTTCGTAAAAGAAATCCAAGCTGAAATCACTGAGGATCAACCGCATTACAACACGCTATCTACCATTGTGAGAAACTTAGAAGAAAAAGGTTTTGTAGCACATACTCCTTTTGGAAACACACATCAATACTACCCTGTTGTAACTTTAAAAGAGTATAGCAAGCGTTTTATGAATACAGCAATTGACAATTATTTTAATAGTTCGTATAAAAATATGGTCTCCTTTTTTGCTAAAGAAGAAAAAATTTCTGCAGACGAATTACGCGAAATATTAGATATGATCGAAAACAAAAAATAATAAATTATGGAAGCAATTTTTATCTATATTCTTAAAACTAGTGGATTAATCACCCTATTCTATTTGGCATATTACATTTTATTGCGGAAAGAAACTTTTTTTAATGGCAATAGATGGTTTTTGCTATCTGGATTAATTACTTCCATTGTATTACCCTTTATAATTTACACCAAAACAGTTTGGGTTGCCCCTGCTTCGGCTTCAAATAACGATAATTATCAAATTTTCACTCCTCAGGTCAATACAGATATACCTTTTCAAATTGATTGGAATCTTACACTAATAGCTATTTATAGTACAGGGTTTCTAATTCTATTGATAAAATTTGCTATTGATTTCTATAGTTTAAATTCAGTAATAAAAGGCAAGAAAACACAACAACAAGCTGACTTTAAATTTATAGATACAAAAGAAAGCATTGCTCCTTTCTCTTACTTTGACTATATTGTATACAACTCATCACTGTATAGCCCTTTGGAACTAGAAAGTATCATTGAACATGAAAAAGTACATAGTGAGCAAAATCATACTGTAGACGTTTTAATATCGAGAGTCTTTTGCATACTATTTTGGTTCAACCCAATTATTTGGCTATACAAAAAAGCCATTCTACAAAATCTTGAATTTATAGCAGACAGTGAAGCTGCTCAAAAAATATCAGACAAAAAAGCATATCAATACACCCTTTTAAAAATAACAACACATGAAAATTGTGTTGCAATCACCAATCATTTTTATCAATCATTAATCAAAAAACGAATCATTATGTTAAACAAAAATCAATCAAAAAAGAGAAATTCTTGGAAGTTTTATGTTGTAATTCCAGCATTAGTGGCTTTTGTACTTTTATTTCAAATAGAAGTAATTGCAAAAGAAAAGGAATCAAAAACAGAACCAGTAAAAGAAATTTCAAAAGAAGCTGCTAAAGAAAAAGTTACGTCAATGGATGTATACAAAATCAAAAAAAACACAACAGATCAGGAGCTAAAAGTACTAGCAGAAACCATTAAGCAAAAACACAATATTGATGCAGTTTTCTCTGATGTAAATCGCGACTCACAAAACCAACTAACTGCTATTAAAGTAGAATTAAAAAAAGGTACTGAATTAGAAAAAACGTTTCTAATCAATGAAAATAAAGCTATCAAAAACTGTGGGATTCTTGTAATAACTTATGATGATAACACCAAAAAGATTCTTTTCACCACCGACGATAATATTAATAAGGCTAAACTGGTGGAAGATTTAAAAAATGAATCATTTACTGAGAATTCAAAAGCTGAATCAAAAGATAATAAAAGCTTTACTACTACAAATAACAATACTAATAAAACCGTTAGTATCAGCATTCAATCTAAAGGGGATAAAGATATTGTTGTAACTAATAGTATAACTACGCAGGTGAATACAGATACCAAAACAGGATCTACAATCAAAATAACAGATACTAAAACTGGAGCCAATTTCAAAGTAACTTCTCCAAAAGATGGTGCCTCTAAAAATGCAGAACAATTAATAATTGTAGATGGAGTAATACAATCAGACCAAATTTCCCTTGACGATCTTGATGCACAGAATATCAAATCAATGAGTGTCTACAAGGGTGCAGACGCAATAGCTAAATATGGTAGTCAAGGTCAAAATGGTGTAATTGAAATTGAAACCAAAAAATAATTTCTTCAATTGCTTATAAAATAAAAACTTAAATCATGCAAAAGTTAACCAATAAAGAAGAAGAGATAATGCATATTTTATGGAAGCTAAACAAAGCTTTTGTAAAGGAAATCCAAGCCGAAATCACCGAGGATCAACCGCATTACAACACACTATCGACCATTGTGAGAAACTTGGAAGACAAAGGTTTTGTGGCACATACTCCTTTTGGAAATACACATCAATACTATCCTGTTGTAACCTTAAAAGAGTATAGCAAGCGTTTTATGAATACAGCAATTGACAATTATTTTAATAGTTCGTATAAGAATATGGTTTCCTTTTTTGCTAAAGAAGAAAAAATTTCAGCCAACGAACTACGTGAAATACTGGAAATGATCGAAAACAAAAAACAATAATTTCATGGAGGCAATTTTCATTTATATTATTAAAACTAGCGGATTAATCACCCTATTTTATTTGGCGTATCACATTTTATTGCGAAAAGAAACATTTTTTACTAGTAATAGATGGTTTTTATTATCGGGACTAATCACTTCGATTGTATTGCCTTTTGTTGTCTATACTAAGATCATTTGGGTTGCCTCCACCACTAGCGCTACTCCAGTAAATTTTACTGCACCAATAAATGCAACTCAAACAATTCCAGTAGAACAGAATTGGCTTGACACCCATTTAAATTTATGTTTAGTTCTATTATATGTTTCAATCATCACTTTGTTATTACTAAAATTTGTTTTCGATTTTTATAGCTTAAAAAGAGTTATTAAAGGAAAAACCATTCAAAATCAAGCCGATTTTAAGTTTGTGGATATTTCAGAAAACATTGCTCCATTTTCTTTCTTCAGTTACATTGTGTACAACTCATCACTGTACAACCCTACTGAACTAGAAAACATTCTTGAGCATGAGAAAATTCACAGCGAACAAAATCACACCACCGATGTATTGATTGCAAGGATGTTTTGTATTGTATTCTGGTTCAATCCAATTATTTGGCTATACAAAAAAGCTATCCTGCAAAATCTAGAATTCATTGCCGATGCTGAGGCCTTGAAAAAAATAGCCGATAAAAAGGCGTATCAATACACACTTTTAAAAATAACAACACATGAAAATTGTGTTGCAATCACCAATCATTTTTATCAATCATTAATCAAAAAACGAATCGTCATGTTAAACAAAAATCAATCAAAAAAGAAAAATTACTGGAAGTATGCTTTAATACTTCCATTATTAGGGGCATTTGTATTCTTATTTCAAGTAAAAGTAATTGCACAAGAAAAAGAATCAAAAACAGCAGCAGTTGAAAATGTAAAATCAGATCAGAAAAATTTTCTTATTTACAATATTAAAAAGAACACAACGGATAAAGAACTAGATGAAATTACTCAAAAACTAAAAGAAAGTCATGAGATAATAATTGCATTTTCAGAAGTAAAAAGAAATTCTGACCATGAACTAATAGGAATAAAAGTCGACATAAAAAGGATAAATGGAAAATCACAAATAATGCAAATTAATGGTAATGAAGCAATAAAACCTTTTGGTGTTGTTGTAACAAAAAATAGTGACGGTAGCAAAACTGTCAATTTACAGATTGATGAAAAAATACATCAACCAGTTGATATGACAGAAAATCAAATTGATCAAGAGGATTACAATATTGATGAAGAGCGTCCTGTACCGCCAACGCCACCAACACCACCCAATGTTCCAAACTTCCCTAATGGTCCAATGCCGGTTGCAAATGTTGATTTATCAAAAATGCCAAAAGCACCAATGCATCCACTGAATGTAAATGATGAGAAAGCAATGAAAAAATTCAACAAAGAAATGGCTGAATTTAGCAAAAAGATGGAAAGCTTTCAACCAGATATGTCTAGTTATGAAAAAGAAGTCGAAGCTGTAATGGCTAAACGTGAAGCGATTTATGAAAAAGAAATGGCCAAATTCGACATTGAAATGAAAAAATTTGATCTAGGTATGAAGGAATTTGACAAAGAAATGAAAAAATTCAATCGTGATATGGAAAAATACAACAAACAAGTACTAAAGCTTGAAAAATAAATTAAAATCAAAAAATCATTAGCTCTTTCTCCTAAAAACACTAATGCCGAAGACATGATAAAGAGAATAGATAAACTACTGTTAAAATAGCATTTAATCACTTATTTAAAAGCCCAATGAAAAGACTTTGTGATGCCACAAAGTCTTTTTTTATATCTTTGAAAAAAATCCTACTCCTATGTACAAAATTCTAGCACAGATAAATAAATTAATTTTACCCAGTTTTACCAAGCAAGGTCTTGATGTAACTAAGGCTAAGAAATGGCAAATGGCAATAATTGGCTACCGTTATTTTGTTACAGCACGCGCTCTAGGATAACATATACTACCTATAAAACACAAAAAAGTCCTGTACAACATACAGGACTTTTTTGTGATTATTGGGACAATCGAGTTGCAATTATTTTTTTGGCAGCAATACAGTATCAATTACATGAATTACACCATTAGACTGGTTTACGTCAGCAATTGTAACTTTTGCTTTGTTTCCACTCTCATCACTTATGTATAAATCTTTTCCTTTCATCCAAGCTGTAAGAGTTCCACCGCTAACTGTTTTAAGTGTAGCTTTACCACCACCCATTTTTATTGCTTTAGCAACATCCGATGCATTCATTTTTCCTGCCACAACATGGTAGGTTAAGATATTTTGCAACGTTTTAATATTTTCAGGTTTCAATAATGTTTCAACTGTACCTTTTGGCAATTTATTAAATGCCTCATTTGTTGGTGCAAAAACAGTAAATGGACCTTTTCCTTCTAAAGTTTCTACTAAGCCAGCTGCTTTTACTGCTGCTACCAATGTAGTATGGTCTTTTGAGTTTACTGCATTTTCAATAATATTTTTGTTTGGGTACATTGCTGCTCCACCAACCATAACTGATTTTTGAGCGAAAGAAGTTGCTCCAAATACTAATGCAAAAATTGCTGCTGTTAAAATGTTTTTAGTTTTCATGATTACGTTTTTAAGATTGTTATAATTTAATTTATAAGTTTTATAATGTCATTTACGCTATAACTTTCTATTTGGTTTTTAATATTCGAAAATAAATGAAACAAAAAAAACAAATCTCTTATAAACACCTACTAAACAAAGGAGTAAGACTTATTAAAAATCTTGTAAAATTTCTAATTATTAGAAATAAAAGAATCACATCAAGCAAGAAAACCTCAAGAAAAAGAATAGAAATCACTAATTTTTTTAAACTTATAACTAAAAAACAAAACCCAACTAGGTTTAAAAACCAGTTGGGTTGTATCAATTAACATTAGAAATAAGCAAAAAAAACCGAGTCATTTCTGACTCGGTTTTCATTATTGTTAAAGAAGAATTATTTTACTTCTTCGAATTCAACGTCTTCAACATTGTCTCCTTGAGGCTCTCCACCTTGTGGTTGAGCTGCTTGTTGACCTTGTTCTCCTTGAGCATACATTGCTTCTGTAGCTGTTTTCCAAGCTGCATTAATGTTGTCAAGAGCAGTTTGAATAGCTGGAATGTCTTGAGATTGGTGAGCCATTCTCAATTCAGTTAAAGCGTACTCAACAGCAACTTTATGATCGTCAGCTAATTTGCTTCCTAACTCTTTCAATTGAGTTTCAGTTTGGAAAATCATGCTGTCAGCTTCGTTTAATTTCTCAGCTCTTTCTTTTGCTATTTTATCAGCATCAGCATTAGCTTCTGCATCTTTTTTCATTTTTTCGATTTCTTCAGCTGTTAATCCAGAAGAAGCTTCGATACGGATATCATGAGATTTTCCTGTTCCTTTATCAGTTGCAGAAACTTTGATGATACCATTTGCATCAATATCAAAAGTAACCTCGATTTGAGGAACTCCTCTTGGTGCTGGTGGAATACCATCTAAATGGAAACGACCGATAGTTTTGTTATCAGCAGCCATAGCTCTTTCACCTTGCAATACGTGAATTTCAACAGATGGTTGAGAATCAGCAGCAGTTGAGAAAACTTGTGATTTTTTAGTTGGAATTGTAGTATTAGACTCAATTAATTTAGTCAATACACCACCCATAGTTTCGATACCTAAAGATAAAGGTGTAACGTCAAGTAACAATACATCTTTTACATCTCCAGATAATACACCACCTTGAATAGCTGCTCCAATTGCAACAACCTCATCAGGGTTAACTCCTTTAGATGCTTTTTTACCGAAGAATTTTTCAACTTCTTCAGCAATTCTTGGCATACGAGTAGAACCTCCAACAAGAATAACTTCGTCAATATCAGATGTAGTTAAACCAGCATCTTTTAATGCTTTAGCAACAGGCTCCATAGAACGTTTTACTAAAGAATCAGTTAATTTTTCGAATTGAGCTCTAGACAATTTTTTCACTAAGTGTTTTGGTCCAGAAGCCGTAGCTGTAACGTATGGTAAGTTGATTTCAGTTTCTGAAGCAGAAGACAATTCAATCTTAGCTTTCTCAGCAGCTTCTTTCAAACGTTGTAATGACATTGGGTCAAGACGTAAGTCGATACCTTCTTCAGCTTTGAATTCGTCAGCTAACCAGTCAATAATTTCGTGGTCAAAGTCATCTCCACCTAAGTGAGTATCACCGTTTGTAGACAATACTTCGAAAACTCCGTCTCCTAATTCAAGAACAGAAATATCAAATGTACCTCCACCTAAATCGTAAACAGCAATTTTTTGATCAGTTCCTTTTTTATCTAATCCATAAGCAAGTGCAGCTGCAGTTGGCTCATTGATGATACGCATAACTTTAAGACCTGCAATTTCACCAGCTTCTTTTGTAGCTTGACGTTGTGCATCATTAAAGTAAGCAGGAACAGTAATAACTGCTTCAGTTACTGTTTGACCTAAATAGTCTTCAGCAGTTTTTTTCATTTTTTGAAGAGTCATTGCAGACAATTCTTGAGCAGTATATAAACGACCATCAATATCCACACGTGGAGTATTGTTGTCACCTTTTACTACTTTGTATGATACTCTTTTTGCTTCATTTGTAGTTTCAGCAAAAGTGTGTCCCATAAAACGTTTAATAGAAGCAATCGTTTTTGTAGGATTCGTTACCGCTTGTCTTTTTGCAGGATCTCCTACTTTAATTTCTCCACCTTCAACAAAAGCGATGATAGATGGTGTAGTTCTTTTTCCTTCTGCATTAGGAATAACAACTGCTTCGTTACCTTCCATTACAGAAACACAAGAGTTCGTAGTCCCTAAATCAATTCCGATTATTTTACCCATTTTTTTATATATTTAATTTTGATGTATACTTATTTTAACAACTCATGGTGCTTAAGTCAATCTTTGTGCCAATACAAAAAAACTATATAAATTGTCAGTTTTACTGTCGGCATAATAAAAACAATCTGACAACATGACATTTTACAAACCTGACATTCGTGGCATATCAGTACTTTAAGTGTCATTCCTAGGAGCTAGTTCCTGCTATCCATTCTATCTTTTCCTTGTTAAAGGAACAAGAAAAAGGATGCCACTCCTATCAGGGCTAGAACAATCACCACCCTTTTATAGTATCTTTTTTTCATGAAACATAAAATTAGACATTTTCAATAAACCTTTATATTTCAAAGTGTTATTAAAAAAACAATTAACATCTTAGATACAAAAAAGACAAGGAATTAGTGCAAAAATCAAAACTTGACTCAATTAATATTTTTAATCGTATTTTCGTTTAATCAAAATACTTGACTTAAAAAACATCAAAACCTTGCCAAACACCATCGCAAGTAATCATCTAAACCTATCATGAAAAGCACAATATTAAAAATTATAGTTCTCTTAATCTTCGGTACTACTAACACTTATGCTGGATGGTACAAATGTTATAATTATAAAGGAACAATTGATAAATATCCAATTTCATTTTCTATCCAAATTACAGAAGAATATTTTGGAGAAAAAGCAAAAAAAGCATTTAATATAAATGGTGTCTATAAATATGACAAACATAACAACCCCATAAAACTTGAAGGAAAGATAGACTTCAAAAATAATAAAGCATTTATTTACGAAATTCAGAATAACAAAAATACTGCTGTTTTTGAGTTTAACTTTTCAGAAAAAGAATGCAATGGAACTTGGACAAATCTAACTACTAAAAAGGTTTTACCATTACATTTAAGCTTTATTTCAAAACTCACTGATACATCTGAAAAACATACATTTAACAATATTGAAATCCTACAATCAAATTCATTAACCGATTATTACTTTGTTGGGATTTATTCGAAAAAACCAGAAGTTGATCGTGCACAAATGGATAAATTAAAAATTATCAGAAAGAGCAATAATTCAGTTTTTCAAACTTTAAATTTTTCAAAAATAGAAACACAGACAGGAAATGTAATGACTGTTATTTACGACAATGTCGAGAATGTAAACCTAAAAACAAAGACACTAATTATATCTAATAATATCGGACGAGTTGGCGGATATTTAACCGTGGAGTATGACTCCAAAACTAATTCGTTTAAAATAGACCCTGAAGTGTCAATTGAGGGCTAAAAAAACTGCTATTAACAACCTTTGATTAAACTTTTAATCACGTAAATACTCGGATTCAAAATTACCCAACCTCTTCAAGTGCCTGAGTATTACATCCAAACAGATAAAGACTGCAACGCCAAACGAAGGAACAGGAATATTTATTAAAAATAAAAAAATGGACGCAGAAAAATATATAGCAGGACTAAAAAAGGCATATTTTGACAACAATGCGAAAGAGACTTGGGAGCATTTTGAAAAAATTAAACACGGCGCAAGTAAGGAAGATATTGAAAAACTGAAAGAAGTATTTCCTAATATCACTGACACATTGATTATGCTGCTTGAATATGTAGATGGAACCTATTGGAGAGAATATGCAGGAGAGGAAATTACTCTTTATTTTCTTGGTTCTGATATTCAAGAATACCCGTATTATTTGTTATCATCCAAAGAAATTATAGAAAATCAAAATCTCGCTATCAACTATTATTCAGATTTCATAGAAAGAAAATATGATGAAGTAGCGATTGATGAAAAAATAACAAATAAAATCGGCGAGCTAAAATGGCTTCATTTTTCTGATTGCATAAATAATGGAGGGACATCAAAACTATTTATAGATTTTAGCCCATCCGAAAAAGGAAAAAAAGGTCAAGTAGTGAGGTTTTTACATGACCCAGACGAATTTAGTGTAATAGCAGACAGCTTTGAAGAATACTTAAAAAAAGTAATGGATAATGGATATAATTTCATCAACGAAGATATTGCTGATTAAATAAAAACTGCCTACAGCTAGAGTTTTACATCTAGCAGACTAAAATGCAAAATTTAACATTAGTAATTCTATTAATTTAGATCAAGAATTTAAATTTGTAATGAACTACCTAAGTAAGAAAATATTTTTCTTGAACCTGACAAAGAACCAAATTGTGCCATAATGAAAAATGGAAAATTTGCAAGTACAAGCTATAGCCCGAAAGAATATTATATGATAGTTAAAAACGGAATCCAAACAGAATACATCGAAAGTGGACAAGGTCTTACCCTACCATGGATATTAAAAAAAGTAAACATACAAGAACAATAATCCTTTTAGTAGCCAATCCTGCTATTCGCTATATCTTTTCCTAGCTAAAAAAGCTAGAAAATGATGTTGTTACTATCAGAGCTAGAAATCCCTCAAGCACACAAATTAATTAACAATTCATTTTATATTTTGTAATGTTTTATTTATATTTTAGTAAAATAATTCAAAAAATACATCAATAATGGAAGACAAAGAATACATAAGTATCGATTTTAAGTTTAATCAAGAGAAGCCATCTTTTGGAGATTTTTTTAAAATTACAGGATTTTCCAATCCCAATTTTCCATCAAAAAATGACATGTTTTTGAATTTCGCAGACCTTGAAATAGAACAAATAGATGACTATTTCGGAATTAGCAATCAAGATGACGAAGGTGATGACGTTACTTTATGGCTATTCCCCTTAATAAAAAACGATGAAGTTTTTCATCACAAAGGTCCTTTTGATGGAATACGTTTACAATATGACACCCTTAGAAATACCACACACAAAATAGCCGTTGTTGAGATGGTTTTTGAATCATTCAAAAAACACCTAGACGCAACAATATTATTCAACAATAACCCCATAGAAAACTTCTCAGTCATCAAAAATAATATTGATGCCAATATAGCATTTTGGAGAAATAAAGACATTGAACCAGGTAGTGAAGATGCTCTGATGCAAGACGATAAATAACCTTGCTCGCAAAAAACATTTATCAATTCAAATATCTAAACCTATCCCTAATCATATATTAGAGATAGGTTTTTTACACAAATGAATTAACTTTTAATTAATTTAGATCAAGAATTTAAATTTGTAATGAACTACCTTAGCAAGAAAATAATAAATGGTAAAACTTAACTATAAAAATTATCAGATTGAAGTCTTTAACGACAGCAATTACACGATAAATTCGGCTGATAATTTAAAAGTTTACGATACTGTTTTCTTTCAAGGAAAAAATGACAAGGATGCGTTTTCTCCAACAAGTAAATGCGGTATTATTATTAAGGAGTCAGATACCGAAATAGCAAGTGCAATAATTTGCGAAAGTGGTGGTGCAACTGCAATAACTGAAAAATCATTTATAATCGAAGATGACAAAATCTGGATTTGCGTTTGCAACAAAATCTATTGCCTCGAAATACCAAGTTTAAATTTAATATGGCGCAAAGAAATAGACTTCATAACTAATTTTTCGATACATAAAGTTCAAGATGATTTTATTATTCATGGAGAACTAGATATTAAAAGAATAACCAAAAGTGGAGAAATAATATGGAATTTTGGAGGGAGAAATATCTGGGTAAACCCAGAAGGCAAACCAGAATTTAATATAGAAAACGATCAGATTCATTTATTTGATTTTGAATCTAATGAATATATTTTGGGTTTTAACGGACAAACTATCTTAGACAACCCAAAACCAAGCTCAGAAAAAAAATGGTGGGATATTCTTAAAATAGCCCAAGAAATCAAGAAAAAATAAACCAAAAACAATAGTCTTTTTATAAAAACATTGACAAATCCAATGAAAAACACTGTAAATCTATTAATACTATCATTGATGCTCTTTTCTTGCAATCAAACTACAAAAGAAAACGCAATTGATAAATCAGAAGACAATATTGATTCTATTCAAATAGAAAAAAGCAAAACAGATTCTATAAAAAAACACCAAACATTTAATGACTCAATCGATAGTCTTGATGAAGATTTAAAAGCATTTGTACCTAAAGATTATAGCATAATAAGCATTGAGTCAGGTGATCTTAATCTAGACGAGTACACCGATGCTATTTTGGTTTTACGCAAAACTAGTGAAGAGTCAACATCCAACTATGCCGAAAACAAACCCGACAAAAGACCTATGCTTATTTTACTAGGACAAAAAGGAGGCACATACACTTTAGCTCATAAAAATAACAATGCAGTATACTGTATTGATTGTGGTGGTGTCTTTGGAGATCCATTTACAGGAATATCAATAAAAAAAGGCTACTTCTCAATAGAACATGGCGTTTCGGGAGGGCATCATTGGGAGCGTATTACTACTTTTAAATACAATCAATCCAAGAATAATTGGCTGCTCTACAAAGATCACTATATCGATTATAAATTTAATAGTGACACCAACGACAATGCCGAAGCTATCGTTGTTGATTTTGAAAAACTAAAAACAGTAAAAGACTTTGGAGAAATTTCTTTCGAAAAATTCAACATCTACAATGACAAAGGATATTAGTGATATTAAAAAAATCAATTAATTTACATCCAATTTATACATTTAATTACTATTCCCAATGAAACACCCCCTACTCCTATTACTAAGTTCAATACTATTATTTTCTTGCTCTGATAAGCCGAAAAAACAAAAAGAAGAAAAAGAAGAAAAAGAAACGACACAAATAAGTGGCAATACTAAAAGTGGCAAAACAGCTATTTTTAAATGGGATACTGAATTATGCTCAAACACAGGCGAATATGATTCTGAAAAATACACTGAAGAAGAGCTTAAAAACACTCATGATACATGGGGTATGCACTCAGGGGCTTATCTAAGTACAAATACTAACCCATCTTCTGCAGCCGATGCTGAGAAATTAACTCGTGAATTAACTGCAGAATACAACGAAAGAAAAGCTTCTTACAACCAAAAAGTTATCTCCAATCCGTATTGGGAAAAAGTAAAAGCAGACAGAATACATGAGTTAGAAGATACGTATGAACTAAAAAAGATAGCTATCGAAGCCTATTCCAATCCTTCGGTTTTACTAAACAATCGATTCTCTAAAAACTGTACTGAATATGCAAAAGCATTAATTTCAAATGATACTATCTTGCTGTTAAAAACCTGGAATAATTTGGCCGAAAAACAAAAAAAGAACAATGGTAGCCCAGAAAAATTCATGGAACGTCATTTAGAAAAATACAACTCTAAGGACAGAATACAAAATGCTAGACAAGAAATAATGACGTATGGCTGGTGGAATTGCGCCAATGCAGAAGTTTACAGAGTAGACGATGATGGTACAATGGAAAAAGAATTCAATAAATTATTTACAAACGTAACCTTTGAGTGTGACGAACCATAAATAAACACATACTATATAACACATTAAACATAATTCACAAATGGCTCATAGATACGATGCAATTTGTGAATTATCTTTTTTAAAAACTTTGAGTCCCTTGCGTATCCCGATAGCCATCGGGACTGCGAACTTTGCGGTTAATATTGAGTTTTCCAGTATTCAGTCACAGTTTCAAGTTTTGAATTAAAAGTAACTTTTGCATCTATTCGTAAAACAAACTCCAATATTGTCTTTCTGAGGAACGAAGAAACTCCACGAGTAACTGTTCACACCATATCGAGTTACTCTATGAGACCCTTCCTTCGTCAGGGTGACAAGATTGTGGATAAAAAATAGGTGTGAAATTGAAGTTTTTAGTTTCAAATTTTGAATTAAAGATAACCTTGTGTCCCTTGCGTATCCCGATAGCCATCGAGACTGCGAACTTTGCGGTTAATATTGAGTTTTCCAGTATTCAGTCACAGTTTCTAGGTAAAATATAAACCTTTGCGGTTAAATCTAAAACCTAAAAGAAACACACCTATTAATCTTACTTTTTTAGTATCTTGTAAACTATGTTTCTATTTATCAAAAAAAACTGAAATGAATAAAATAATAGCATTCCTTTTCATCTTTGCCACCTCATCTTTAATTGCTCAAAAAAACAATAAAAAAGACAATTTTGTTGTTCAAATAAAAAAAGTAAAAGGGGATCTAAACAAAGATAAGCTAGACGATTTGGTTGTAGTAACTCAAGATACTATAAATGAAGAAGCACCATATAAGCTAGAAGTATTCTTTGCACAGCCTAATGGCGCATATAAATTAATTGTTTCAACCACAAAAGCAATAGACCCTCAATATCCCCAAGGCAAAAACGGATACTATAATGGATTCTTTTATGGAGTTTCTATCGAAAAAGGCATTTTAATTATTCATAAAGAGCTAACGAGAGGAAGTTTTGAGCATAAATTCCGTTATCAAAACAACAATTTAGAATTAATCGGATTTTCAGAAGGATATTCAGATGGTCAGGGAACAATGGGGACAGTCGATTTTAACTTATCAACTGGAATACAAGTAAGCACCTCTGAACGATATGACGATAGCAATGAAAAACCTACCCAAACCCAAAAGAAAGTCTTAATCAGACCTTTACCCAAATTACAAGATTTTGCACCATTTACAACTGAATTCTATTAAAGAATAATATAACAAAATCAACTTCTGCTCCATACACTTTAACTACCACAACAAATTACTTTTCGATTTTTATTTGTATTTTCGGTTCTCAAAAAAATAGTGTTTCTTTAATTAATCCGTTGATTATGAAGATTACACCTGAAATAACTATAAAATAGAATTAAAATGGTTTCATTTAGTAAAGAATTATCTTTCCGTTGGTCAGATCTAGACCCTAATTTTCACTTACGACATAGCGCTTATTATGATTTTGGTGCGCAACATCGTATCGAAATTTTAGAAAAACTAGGTTTAACTCTAAGAGTAATGCAAGAACAAAGCTTTGGTCCAGTTCTTTTTAGAGAAGAATGTGTTTTTAGAAAAGAAATAAAGCTTTCAGATAAAATAGCTATTCATACCAAAACTTCAAAAATGAAACCTGATGGATCTCGCTGGTCAATCATACACGAATTTATCAATGAAGAAGGCAAGCTTTGCGCAACAATTACTGTTGACGGTGCTTGGATGGATACAAAGCTAAGAAAACTAGCTTCGCCTACCCCAGCAATTGCAATAGAGGCTTTGAGTATTTTTCCAAAAAGTGAAGATTTTGTAGGGTTATAAATCTTTCTGAAAAACATCTCATCAATACGCATAAGTAGCTCCATATTTTGTGTGGACTTATTATAAAAATAATAAACAATTAAAAATATAATTATGAAAAAAATAATCGTAGTTCTAATAACAATTGTATCATTAATAGCATGTAATAATCAAAACACACAAAATATGGATTCTAAAAATACCGAATTAGTCAAACAGTATTTTACACATTTCAATAATCACGATTGGAAAAAAATGTCCGAGATGTATATTCCAACTGCTGAGTTTAAAGATCCTTCTTTAGGAAATGGAATCGTAAAACAAACCCGTGCCGAAATAGAAAAAAAATACAGTGAGTTAAACCACATATTCCCAGATGTAACGGATAAAGTAATTCAAATATACCCATCAGGAGAAAATCATGTCATTGTAGAGTTTGTTTCTAGCGGAACAGCTGAAGATGGTTCTACATTCGAATTACCAATTTGTACCATTTTCACTATCGAAAACGGATTGATAACAAAGGATTTTACCTATTACGACAATTTCGAAGAGCAAGAATAATAAGACTGATTACGCAAATTATTTACTAAAGACTATTAGCCCTAAAATGGATACTGCAATTTTAAAAACCAATATCACACTTGAAAACGAGAGAGTTCTTTTAATTCCCTTTGAAAGCATTAGAAATATTGAACTCAAAGAGATAATCTATAACGACGATATCTGGAGATACATGGGAATGTATGTAAATGACGATACCGATTTTGAGAATTATATCGAAAGTACAATCAAGCAAAAAGAAGCAGGAATTTGTTATCCATTTCTTATTATTGATAAGCTTACAAATAAAGTAGCAGGAAGCACACGTTATGGATATCTAAATATTGCAAATCAAAAATGCGAAATTGGATGGACATGGTATGGGAAAGCATTTCAAGGAACAGGTTTAAATAAAGCTTGCAAACACGAACTTTTAAAATTTGGTTTTGAAAGCATTGGTTTCAAGCGAATACAGTTTAGTGCTGATTCAGAGAATTTAAAATCTCAAAGAGCAATCGAAAAACTCGGAGCTCAAAAAGAAGGTGTTTTTAGAAATAATTATATTGATGCTGATGGAAAAAGTAAAGACGATGTTTATTATAGCGTCATCCAAGAAGATTGGGACAAATTAAAAGTTTCTAACTTCTCAGAATTCAATTAATACTTTACTTTCATCAAAAAACAGAAATAAAAATCTCAATGATAAACCTAATAAAAGACTTTCGATTAATAGTTGCAATTGCAATAATACTGGTTATTACAATCGTATTGAGCGCTATTGTTGACAAGCTTTTTATGCGTTTTATTCGCCGTCGATTAGGTGTTAACAATTTTGATAGTACAGGATATAAGTTCTTAAAACATTTAGTCATTACTGTAATCTACATATTGGGGATTTCATTTGCATTAATTCAAATTCCAGAGTTTAAAGTTATCGGGCATTCTTTACTTGCTGGTGCAGGAGTAATTTCGGTCATTGCAGGTCTAGCCTCACAACAGGCCCTAAGCAATATTATGAGCGGAATATTCTTAGTTGTTTTTAAGCCTTTCAGGATAAACGATAAAATTACTATCAATAATTTTAGTGGTGTTGTTGAAGATATCAATTTAAGGCAAGTGGTTTTAAAAGACATGGAGAATAATCGTATTATTATTCCAAATTCAGTTATAAGCAATCAGATTATTCTAAATACAAATATGAATGATTCCAAATGCTGTAAAATTATCGAAATTGGTATCGGTTATGATTCAGACATTGATAAAGCATTAGAGATAATGAAAGAAGAAGTCGCCAAACATCCACTATTTATTGATACTCGAACTGCTGCAAACAAAAAAAATAATACACCACTAGTCATAGCGAGAGTTGTAGCCCTTAAAGATTCAAGTGTAAACTTAAAAGTTTGGGCTTGGGCCAAAGATGCAACAGATGGGTTTGTTCTTTATTGTGATTTATTATACAGTATAAAAAAACGTTTTGATGCCGAAAAAATAGAGATACCATTTCCGCAACAAGTAATTACATTAAAAAAAGAAGACTAAATATTACTGAAACTTCAATCCAAAATTTACTTTATCAAAGGTCGTACTACAAGAAACGGCAAATCTTCCGATAGTGTAGGTACCAAAAACACCTTCAACTCCGTGTCCCGAATAAAATCCTCCTAGAGAAAAGTGACTAAGTTGATATTTTAATGCAATATCATTAACCCTACTGCTCAATTGTCCAAAAACTATTATTTTAGGCAAAATTTCATAGCTCGCAAAGATTTTCGGAGCTAATTTATTATAATATTCAAAACTTACATCTGTACGATACGCATCACCTATAGAATGCACATTTTGTAAACTTCCACCAATAAAATTATTGTCACTTAGATGCCAAGAAACGCTTAATCCTGTAAACGTTCCATAATAACCACTACGAGATTCTACATAACCAAAAGAAATTGTCGCCCTGAAATTCTCGCAAATTTTACCGATATAACCAATATAGGTTCGGTCAATTTCTGATTTATTAATCCCAGCTCCAAGAATTAAATCATCAGCACCCACATTAATAGCATACTGAAAATAAGTTGAGTATTGATTCTCATTTCCAGCAACAACACTCCGTCCCCTGTCAAGAT
Organism: Flavobacterium pisciphilum; assembly: GCF_020905345.1. Taxonomy (NCBI): domain Bacteria; kingdom Pseudomonadati; phylum Bacteroidota; class Flavobacteriia; order Flavobacteriales; family Flavobacteriaceae; genus Flavobacterium; species Flavobacterium pisciphilum. Next base: position 5,161,168 of record NZ_JAJJMO010000001.1, on the reverse strand, counting down.
CAATATTTGGGGAGATTAAAGTAGAGTTTATAACTGCAAAATCAAATGTATTGGCTTCTTGAGCAAATGTAGATACAGTAAACAGGAGTAATAGTAATGTTTTTTTCATAATACTAGATTTAGCTTACAACATTCTATAGTAAATTTAGGTATATTTTTCTTATTAATAAGAAGAATTCCTTTCAAGTACCTCATTTTCAGTTAAAATGCAATATTTTAATAATTTCATTCTCCTTAAAGAATCTTATATATATTTTTACCTATTTCATTTTTTTGTTTTCATAAAAAGAAAATATAGAGTCATTAATCGTATTTTTGAAACAATAAATATTTTTAACCCAAGTACAAATCAATATGTTTACAATAGAACAAATTAAAGAAGCACATTCAAAAGTAAAAACTGGAGCTGATTTCCCAAATTACATACAAGACTTAATAATTCTTGGCGTAAAAGGATACGACACCAATGTAAAAGATGGTACTGTAGAATATTATGGCGTTAACAATTATCGAGTAGCTACAACTGATAAATACGAGGAGATAAAAGTAACATCAAATGTAAATAAAGAACTTTTCCTAGAATACCTCTTACAACATCAAGACGGACAAACCGATTATATGACATTTTGCAACCAAGCTGGGCAATGCGGAATAGCCAAATGGAGAGTAGATATTGTCGAAATGACTTGCACTTACTATGACAAATCTGGAAATGAAATAGTGATAGAAAAAATTAACGATTAATAAAAAAAGTAGCAATCCCCAAGATCGATTCAATGCGGTTACTTGATAAAACAATCTATTATGTTGCCAAAAGAGGGTTACTAACACTAATCCTCCTAACAACTTATTCTACTTTTTCTCAACATGATAAAGACAATTCTAAATTTAAAGTAATTGCCTTTTATACTGCCAAAAACGACCAAGCTCATATCAGTTTTGTACATGAAGCCAACAGCTGGTTTCCTAAAATGGCAGAAAAATATCATTTTGAATACGATTCAACCAATAATTGGGATAACCTAAATGCTAAATTTCTAGCAAAATATCAAGCAGTAATTTTTTTAGATACGCACCCCGAAGAGACAAATCAGAGGGAAGCTTTTAAAAAATACATGGAAAATGGTGGAGCTTGGATTGGGTTTCACTTTGCAGCGTTTGCTTTAAATGATTCACAATATCCTCAAAACTGGGATTGGTATCACAATCAGTTCTTAGGTTCTGGCGAATATGGCAGTAATACATGGAAGCCAACATCAGCAATACTACGAGTGGAAAGCAAATTTATTATAACAAAAGATATCCCTTTAACATTTAAATCATCACCAAACGAATGGTACAGATGGCAGAATGATCTTAGAGAAAATCCAGATATCAATATTCTTTTAGCCATAGACGATAAAAGTTTCCCACTAGGAACAGGACCAAAACCTAGCGAAATATGGCATAGTGGCTATTATCCTATCGTTTGGACAAATAAAAAATACAAAATGGTCTATTTTAACATGGGTCATAACGATATCGATTATGAAAACAACACCAATAAAACCCTTTCATATACCTTCGAAAATGAGCCCCAAAGCCAACTGGTAATAAATACGTTATTGTGGCTAAAAAACAACACTGGGAAATTATAAGTATTCAATTTCAATCATAAATAAAATGGCAAAGCAATTATCTCCAATCATAAGTCCTGAAGAACTAATAGCATTACAAAAATCAGAAATTGTAATTATTGATGCTAGAGCAGGAATTAATGCCAAAGAAAATTACATAACATCTCATTTACAAGGGGCTCGTTATGTCGATTTAAATCTTGATTTAGCAACCATCCCCTCAGATGCTGCCAATGGAGGAAGACATCCTTTACCTTCATTCGAAAAATTTTCAGAAGTCCTATCAAAACTTGGAATAATACCATCAAGTCATGTAATCGTATACGATGACAAAAACGGTTCAAACGCTGCCGCTCGTTTCTGGTGGATGTTAAGAGCAATAGGTCATGAAAAAATACAAGTTATAAATGGCGGTTTACAAGCAGCAACACAAGTAGGTTTTCCAGTAGACTCAGGAACAGAAAGTTTTGCAATAGCAGAATTATACCCAATTACAAACTGGCAATTGCATCAAGCAACTATAACAGAAATAGACAAAGTCAGCAATAATCAGAACACGATAATCATTGATGTAAGAGACAAAGATCGTTTTAATGGCTTAACAGAACCTATCGATTTAATTGCGGGACACATTCCTGGAGCTACAAACGTTCCTTTTACGAGCAATTTGAATGAAGATGGTAACTATTTAGCTCCTGAAGTTTTAAAAGCCAAATATCAAGCTATAATAGGCAATACAAAACCCGAAAATATAATTGTGCATTGTGGTTCAGGCGTAACAGCTTGTCATACTATACTCGCTATGGATTATGCAGAATTATCAATTCCGAAACTTTATGTAGGTTCTTGGAGCGAATGGTCTAGAAATAATCGACCTATGATTACAGCCCAAACAAAATAGAATTCTTAAATTGCGCAAATGAATACAATAGAACATTGGGACATCCTTTTATCGAATACCGTTAATAAAAAAGCTTTTATTGACACGGTACTTGACGGAAATGCCAAAGGAGAACTTGCCCCTTTTAATTCCTTAAACGGGATTCTATTTTCGGATATTGCAATCGATAAATTCATCGAAAAAGAATACCAATATGATGTAATAGAAGCTGCAACAGAATCAGAACGAAAACTAAAAACATTCTCCTCAGGCGAACGAAAAAAAGAGTTTTTGAACTATTGTGTAAAGCAAAACCCCGATTATATTATTTTCGATAATCCACTCGATCACTTGGATCATGCTTCTCGTATTACATTGGCTAATTCACTAGAACAATTGGCAAAATCAGTTCGCATCATTCAATTGGTAAATCGAGCTGCCGATTTGTTTCCTTTTATTCACAACAAAGCACAAATTACAGATAATACATTTATTTTAAACGAAATAAAACAAACTCAAACGAGCTCAAATTCAATAAAAGTCACTATTCCAAAGCCAGCTGAGCCTACCGATTATAATGAAGAGGTACTAATTCATATGAATGCCGTTTCGGTGAGTTATGACGAAAGAAAAATCGTTGACGCCATTACATGGACAATCAAAAAAAATGAGTTTTGGCAACTTATCGGTCCAAACGGTTCAGGAAAAAGCACAATACTGTCATTAATTTCTGGAGATAACCCAAAAGGATATGGACAAGATTTATTCCTTTTTGGAAAGAAAAAAGGAAGTGGAGAAAGCGTTTGGGATATCAAAAAGAGAATCGGATATTTTTCGACTTCCATGACCGATTTATTTCAGAAAAAACACAGTCTGGAACACATGATACTGTCTGGCTTTTTTGACTCAATTGGTTTATATACTGAACCAACTTCATTACAAAGACAAATTGTATCGCAATGGCTAGATGTGATTAAAATGAGCCATTTAAAAGATAAAACATTTACACAACTTTCTATTGGTCAACAAAGAGTAGCATTAATAGTTAGAGCTGTTTTGAAACATCCTCCTTTGGTTATTTTAGACGAGCCAGTAGAAGGCCTAGATGACGAAAATGTAGCCTTAGTTATAGAACTTGTTACCCTTTTGGTTAAAGAAACGAATATGACTATCTTGTATGTCTCACATCGCATTGAGCCAGGACTCACTCCTACTGCTGTGTTTGAATTAATTCCATCAGAAAAAGGATCAATCGGAACGATAAAACAATAAGTCAGAAATCGCAGTAACCAAAAAGTTTGTTACAAGCAAACCCCATAAAATAAAAGCGATATCATATATGACTTAACAGAAAAAAATCACATATATGAAACTTAAGCACATACTTTTACTCCTATTACCATTAGTAATAAGCTCCTGTTCTACCACAATTTCAACACCCAAAAAAGAATACCAGTTAGCTAAGCATAAACTCAAATCTCATTGGAATCTAGATCCTAAAAAGTGGCAATTGCAAAATGACACTTTAATTGGTGCAGGAGGTCCCATGTCTTGGGCTATAATAGAATCTAAAAAACAGCTTCCTAAAAATTATGAAATAAATTTAAAAGCAAATATGACAAAAGAGTCCCTATTTGAAATTATGCTAAATTTAGATCATGAAAAATACATCCGAACTTATCTTTATCAAATAGATCAAAATATAGTAATTGGCAGAGGAAAATACGTTAAAAATGGTGATGAATATGATGACCGAGGCGGACCAACTTTATTTGCTAAACCAATGAGTCTAAAAAACAACCAATGGTATTCCATAAAGATTCGATTATTAAACAATCAATTGTTCTTTTCTGTAGATGGTACTACTACATTAGAATGTTCTATAGAAAAAAGCAACTTAAACCAACACGGAAAACTAGGATTCATAACCAACGGAGAAGTAAAAATAACAGACTTAATTATAAAAAGTATTTAAACAAAAGAGGGAATCTCATAATTATGAGATTCCCTCTTTTGTTTTTAGTTCAAAGTCCTCTTTTTAATCTTTAATCAGTAGTAACTTTATAAGTGGGATCTTCTAGAATATCAACAATAATAGCAGCGTTTTTAAGCAGTAACCTACAATCTTCACTTAAATGATATAGACGAACCGTTTTATTTGCCTTGGCATAGCGCTCAGTAATTTTATTTACAGCATCAATAGCACTCATATCAACAATCTTACTTTCTTTAAAATCTATAATTATTTCATTAGGATCATCATTAACATCAAATTTTTCTATAAATGCCATAGTAGAACCAAAAAAAAGAGGGCCAAAAATCTCGTAATGTTTTACTCCATTATCATCAATATATTCTCTAGCACGAATACGTTTAGCACTTTCCCAAGCAAAAACCAATGCCGAAATAATAACACCTATTAAAACTGCCAAAGCCAGATTATGCATAAAAATAGTAATCACAGCTACGACAATTCCAACAAAAATATCATGCTTAGGCATTTTATTAATAATTCGGAAACTAGCCCATTCAAATGTGCCTATTGCAACCATAAACATAACACCAACCAAAGCAGCCATGGGTAATTTCTCAATTACAGGAGCTCCAAATAAAATAATAACAAGAATAGTCAACGAAGCAATAATACCAGACAAACGCGCTCTAGAACCAGCCGAAATATTTACCAACGTTTGTGCAATCATAGGGCACCCACCCATTCCAAAGAAAAAACCATTTACAATATTAGCACTTCCCTGAGCGATACATTCGCGATTGCCATTTCCTTTAGTTCCAGTTAACTCATCAACTAGATTTAATGTTAGTAAGCCTTCAGTCAAACCAACAGAAGCCATAATTAAAGAATATGGAAAAATTAATTGAAGCGTTTCTAGATTAAAATTAATATTTGGCAAATGAAAAGAAGGAAAACCACCACTTATAGAAGCAATATCAGCCACCGTTTTTGTTTCAATCCCAAAACCAAGAACCAAACCAAATACAACAATAATCGCTACCAATGAAGCAGGAATAGCCTTGGTGATTTTAGGAAACACAATTACAATTGCTACAGTCAAAGCAACCAATCCTAACATAATAAACATTGGGCTTCCCGAAAGCCAAACAGACTCTCCATTAACAACAGTTTTAAATTGTTTTAATTGCGACATAAAAATCACAACAGCCAAACCATTTACAAAACCATACATTACAGGCTGAGGAACCAACCGAATAAATTTCCCCCACTTAAATAAACCAACCAAAATTTGCAAAACTCCAGCCAAAGCTACAGCAGCAAAAACATATTCCAAACCATGCGATTTCATTAAAGCAATCAATACAATTACCGTAGCTCCAGCTCCACCCGAAACCATTCCGGGACGTCCACCAAAAACAGCCGTGATCAATCCCATGATAAATGCAGCATACAAACCAACCAATGGCGGAAAACCAGCTAAAATAGCAAACGAAAGTGATTCAGGAATCATAGTCATAGCCACAGTTAAACCAGCCAAGATTTCTGTTTTATAATCTACTTTTTGTCTAAAGTCAAATAAATTAAAATACTGCTTCATTATTTTGAATATAAGTCTGTGAAAGCGGCAAAAGTAATTAATTTGCAGAGTAAATCGCTAAAAAATCAATTTAACAGACAAAGAAAAAGTACCATATATACGAACAAAAATCAATCAGTAATACTATTTCAATAATGACAAAAACAAAGAGTAATCAAAACAGAGTTTGTTTTTTCAAAGAGAACAAAGCATAAAAAAAGCCCCAAATTGGGGCTTTATATATTTTAACTTTCTTCATCAGTATTATGTGATTTAGAGTAATTTCTCCATTTCTCGATACAATCCTTAAAATCATCAGGCAAGTCAGTATCAAAACGCATCATCTCACCAGTGGTAGGATGAACAAAACCTAGCGTTTTTGCATGCAATGCTTGCCTAGGCAAAGCCTTAAAACAATTATCAATAAATTGCTTGTATTTAGTAAACGTAGTTCCCTTTAAAATCAAATGACCACCATAACGCTCATCATTAAAAAGCGGATGACCAATATGTTTCATATGTGCACGAATCTGGTGCGTTCTACCCGTTTCAAGCTGACAAGAAATTAAAGTAACATATCCAAAACGTTCCAAAACTTTATAATGCGTTACAGCAGGTTTACCAATCTCAGGATCAGCAAAAACAGCCATTTGCATTCTGTCTTTCAAGTGTCTAGCTAGATTCCCTTCAATAGTACCTTGCTCCTCAGCAACATTCCCCCAAACCAAAGCAATGTATTCTCTTTCAGAAGTTTTAGCTTCGAATTGTTTGGCAAGATGCGTCATAGCAGCTTCCGTTTTGGCAATAACCAAAAGTCCAGAAGTATCCTTATCAATTCTATGAACCAATCCAGGACGCTCGCTACTATTCATTGGAAGATTATCAAAATGATGAGCCAAAGCATGAACCAAAGTTCCAGTATAATTACCATGACCAGGATGCACAACCATTCCAGGCTCCTTATTGATTAACAATAAAGCATCATCTTCGTAAACAATGTTTAACGGAATATCTTCTGGAATAATATGATTTTCATACGGAGGATGTGACAACATAACCGTAACAACATCAAACGCTTTAACTTTGTAATTTGACTTTACAATGACGTCATTTACAAAGATATTACCCTCTGTTGCAGCATTCTGAATCTTATTTCTTGTTGCATTTTGTATTAAGCCCATTAAATATTTGTCGATTCGTAAAGGCGCTTGACCCTTAGGAACTTCAAATCTAAAATGCTCATATAACTCTTCTTCTAAATCTAAACTATCGGTATTATTATTGTTCATTTGCTGTTTTTTCATCTTCAGGCACTGCTAGAGAATCTGCCGGTTGACTTTCATCTAAATAACTTGCTTTTCCATCGCCCAAAACCAAATCAATTTTTGATGATTTCAGTACGCGATCTCCCACTTTTAAATTTCTTCCTTTGTAACGCATTTCCAAAACCATGTCTTTTCCAAGGTTCGGAATATACGTAATTGTCCCCTCTTGAAGTCCCAATGCTTTTAAGGTAGGCACCGCTTCACGGTATGTTTTCTCAATCAAATCCGGAATACGAACTGATGAAAAACCAGAAGAATTTATTTTAATATAAATCTTTCTTCCCACTTTTACTTTCGTTCCCGGCAAAGGATCTTGCTCAACAACACTATATTTAGGGAAATCACTTTTATAATCTACACTATCCAAAAGCACGTAATCCAAATCCAGTCCGTCCAATTTTGCCTCAACTTGCTCTTCCGTCAATTTTTTCAAATCAGGTACTTCAATTTCATGTCCATGATCAGTGGTAAAAGTCAACCAATGCATAAACAAATACCCCAAAACAGCAATAATTGCAACAGCAATTAGTATTTGCGTAAAAAATACTCGGCTAGTTAGATACTTACGTAAACTCATAAATTTATTTTTATTTGTGGCAAAGATAAAGATTTCGTTTCAAAAAAAATGATAATTTTGTTTAATACAAGAAAGCACCCTGATAGTCATCCTAATGTCACCCTGAGCGGGGTAAAAGAATGATTTCAGAACCTATCCCGATAATTATCGGGGCTAAAAATAAACTGTTTTCATAACAACATTCAAATCAAGAAACAAAATAAAGCTACATAGCTTGCAACAGCATAAAAAAGAAAAACATGAAAAACATTGCCATTATCATGGGAGGATATTCTAGCGAATATCAAATATCACTAATCAGCGGAAACGTAGTATATCAATACCTAGATAAAACGAAATACAACGGTTTCCGAGTTCATATTTTCAAAGAAAAATGGGTTTACGTAGATGAAAAAGATGCTGAATTCCCAATAGATAAAAATGATTTTTCGGTAACAGTAAACGGAAGCAAAATCACTTTCGACTGTGTATTCAATGCCATACACGGAACACCGGGTGAAGACGGATTAATGCAAGCCTATTTTGAGTTATTGCACATCCCACAAACATCATGCGACTATTACCAAGCAGCGCTTACATTCAACAAACGTGATTTGTTATCAGTTTTAAAACCATACGGAATAAAAACAGCGATTTCATATTACCTAAACAAAGGAGATGTCATTAATACTGACGAGATTGTAAAAAAAGTAGGATTGCCATGTTTCGTAAAACCAAATAAAGCAGGTTCAAGCTTCGGAATTTCAAAAGTAAAAACTGCTGTCGAACTTCCAATTGCAATAGAAGTTGCCTATAAAGAAGATAACGAAATCATCATCGAAAGTTTCCTTGATGGAACTGAGGTTTCTGTTGGAGTAATTAACTACCAAGGAAAAGTAATCGTATTACCAATAACCGAAATAGTTTCAGACAATGATTTCTTTGATTACGAAGCCAAATACGAAGGAAAATCACAAGAAATCACCCCAGCAAGGATCTCTGATGAATTAACTCAAAAAGTAAGCGAAGTAGCCAAACGCGCCTACGAAGTATTAAAAATGAAAGGATTCTCAAGAAGCGAATTCATCATCGTAGACAACGAACCATACATGCTCGAAATGAATACCATTCCTGGCTTAACAACCGAAAGTTTGATTCCACAACAGGCCAAAGCTGCCGGAATTTCACTAGAAGACTTGTTTACAAATTCAATTGAGTTAGCTCTCTAAAAAAAAGGCTCAAAGAGACAAAGTTCCAAAGGCACAAAGATTTAGTTTATTTCTAATTTTCAGTATACAAACCTTTGAATCTTTGTGTCTTTGTATCTATGAACCTCAAAAAATAAAACATGAGAAAAGCCATATTTCCAGGATCATTTGATCCCATTACACTTGGACACGAAGATATTATCAAACGAGGAATTTCACTATTTGATGAAATAGTAATTGCAATTGGTGTAAATGCCGAAAAAAAATACATGTTTTCGCTCGAAGAAAGAAAGCGATTTATCGAAGAAACTTTTAAAGACGAACCAAAGATAACAGTAATTACCTATGAAGGTCTTACGATTGATTTATGCCATAAATTAAAAGCAAATTTCATATTAAGAGGATTACGCAATCCAGCCGATTTCGAATTCGAAAAAGCAATTGCCCACACCAACAGACGTTTATCTAAAATAGAAACTGTGTTTTTATTAACCGCGGCAAGAACTTCATATATAAGCTCAAGTATCGTTCGTGATGTATTACGAAATGGAGGCGAATATGAAATGCTAGTTCCAGACGCAGTTAGAGTCCAAAAATAATCAAGCTTAAAAAAATAAATTTGCAAAAAGTAGTATTTTACTGTATTTTTACCCAAACTCTATTTAGATTTAAATAGAGTTTTTTTTTTATAAGCCAACACTAAAAAATTAAATATGATATTTTATTACGGAACCAAAGCTAGTAATTTAAAAAATGGACAAATTATAAATGTAGATTGTCCAAATTGCAATTTAAATGTTTCAATGGTGTACAGCATATTTGGAAAGTATGCTCACCTTTACTTAATTCCTTTTTTTCCAATGAAAAAAAGGACTTTTGCCGAATGCAATTCGTGTAAAAAAACATTTGAAAAATTTGAATTACCATCTACTATTCAAACAAAATTAGAAAGAGAAAATGAAAAAGACAGAGTAAATACACCAATCTGGATGTTTACAGGATTATTTATTATTGCTTTAATAGTAGCATTATGTTTCTATTCAGCCTATCAAACAAATGTAGACAGTGATAAATACATTAAAAGCCCTAAAATAGGTGATACCTATTATATGAAATCATCAGAAGGATACTTTTCTACTATGAAGGTTAATCATGTTTCCAAAGACAGCGTTAATGTTTTAATAAATGAAATGGAAATTGATAAAAAAACAGCCATTGATGAAATTGATAAGGATGCAAATTATAAAAATGCATACCGCTTTTCTAAAAAAGAAATAATAAAGCTTTATAATGAAGAGAATATCTATGAGGTCAAAAGAAATGAATAATTTTAATTCATAAACATAAATTTGTTGAACGTAGTATTAAACTGTATTTTTGTATTTTAAAATAATAATAAAACAAAATGAGCATAGAAAGAGAATTAAACAAACGTAGCGGATCAAAATGTGAACTTTGTGGTGCAACCGAAAATTTAAAAGTATATCAAGTTTTACCTACCAAAAAAGGTGGAATTGATGAAAGTGTAATGGCTTGTAGTACTTGTGTTGATCAAATAGAAAATCCAGATAACGTAGATTTAAATCATTGGAGATGTTTAAATGACAGTATGTGGAATGAGAATGTTGCTGTACAAGTTGTAGCTTGGAGAATGTTAAGTAGAATGCGTGCTGCAGGATGGCCACAAGAATTACTAGACATGATGTACCTAGACGAAGATACGTTGGCATGGGCACAAGCAACTGGAGAAGGAGAAGATGATGAAAACAAAATTATACACCGTGATAGCAATGGTGTAATTTTAGAGCACGGAGATTCAGTAGTTTTAATAAAAGACTTAAAAGTAAAAGGATCAAGTATGGTAGCCAAACAAGGAACTGCTGTGCGTAACATCCGTTTAGACCATGAAAATGCTGAATACATCGAAGGAAAAGTAGATGGACAACAAATTGTAATTATCACACAATACGTGAAGAAAATATAACTCTTGAAGAAGTTTTCAGTCCCAGTTTACAGTATAATACTCAAAACTAAATACTGAGACTGAAAACTGTAAACTAAAAAAGGCTATTCAAATTCTGAATAGCCTTTTTTATATCTAATAGATTTTAGAAATCTAGATTATTTTTGAAACAATTTGCTTACTTGATCTTTAGTTAAAGCTTCAGAAACACTGTTTGAACTAGCATCTTTATTAGAAACCATAAATTGAACAGTAGGTTTGTCAATACTTGCAGTATAATGCAACCAAACATAATTGTTAGGCAATTCTAATTTAATATCATACAAAGGAGTTGCAGTAAATCCGTTTACGATAATATTGTAAAGATTTAGGTAATCATTATCAATATTTTTAAAAGTAAATTTTCTTAAAGTATTGTTTTCATCATCACTTTGAATACAGTTATAAAATACAGTGTATTCATCTCCAATTTTTTGGATATAATTATTATTCACTTTACCTAATTTTTCAACAGGTACAGTTGCAATAACTTTAATTTGAGCAAAGGATGCAAAACTTAAAAACAAAACAGCAATAGTAATAATTTTTTTCATAATATTCTTTGGGGTTTATTTATTTTATGGCGCAAACATAATAATAAAAAAAATAATTCCTTTCTTACACTGTTAATTTATTGACATTAAATCCCAAATTAATATTAACAATTATTCCTTTCCCACAAACAACAAACCAGTAACTATTTGTTTTTAAATAAATTACTCCTCTTCTTTCTTAATTACTTTTCTTGCAACTTCGATTTTAAATTTTTTGCCTTTCATCTTCTCATCTTTAATGTTTTTAAGCAAATCTTTTACCTTATTGAATTTTACAGCAGCAAACGAAATAAAATCCTTTACCTCTATTAATCCCAAATCACCTTTTTCAAGTTTTCCTTTTTGAGAAAAGAATCCAACGATATCAATTTTATTCAATTTCGTTTTCTTTCCACCACTAATATAGATTGTTTGATATTCTGGTGGTTTAGGTAAAGTCGTAGCGTTATCGACCTTTAAAACATCCATATCATAATTAATATAGTCTAGTTTCTTCTCACTTTCGTGAACGATAATATAAGCCGTTCCAGATGCAAGCATACGAGCAGTACGTCCGTTACGGTGAGTAAACTCATCTTCTTTTAATGGCAAATGATAATGAATAACGTGATTCATCTCAGGAATATCAAGACCACGAGCAGCCAAATCAGTTGTGATTAAATAACTCACACTTCCGTTTCTAAACTGAATCAAAGCACGCTCACGCTCATCTTGATCCATTCCACCATGATAATAAGTAGCGTAAATTCCTTTTTCATTTAGGGTATCACTAATACGTTCAGCAGCATCACGGTGGTTACAAAAAATAATAGCCGATTGTGATTTTAAAGAACATATCAAGTTAAACAAACTTCCTATTTTGTCTTTGTTTGGAGAAACAACCATTTGCATCGAAAGATTCGATTTCTCCTCTTCTTCAGGAATAAAATCCAAAATCGTTGGATTAATTACTCTTGTGTATTTAGGAATTTCAATATCCGATGTAGCCGAAACCAACACACGCTTATTCAATTTAGGCAACTTACCAATGATAAAAGACATTTGCTCATGAAAACCCAATTGCAATGATTTATCAAATTCATCCAAGATTAAAGTTTGGATTTTATCTAAACGAAAAGTTCCTCTATCAATATGATCAGCAATTCTTCCCGGAGTTCCTATCAAAACTGCTGGCGGATTACTTAGGTTCTTAATTTCTGTATCTATAGAATGGCCTCCGTAACAAATATTAACTTTGTAATCGGTTCCCATTTTTTTCCAAACCTGCTCAATTTGTAATCCTAGTTCTCGTGATGGAACTAAAATTAAACATTGTACAGAAAGGATTTCAGGTTGCAACAATTCTAAAACTGGCAGTAAAAAAGCTAGTGTTTTTCCAGAACCAGTTGGCGAAAGTAGTAAAACATTATTATCATTCAGGATAGCATCCTGAGCCACTTCTTGCATTTCGTTTAGGCTCTCGATACCTAAATTCAAAAGTATATTATTCGAATGGTGTTTCTTATTCATTTTGCAAAAGTAGTTATTTTTTCTCAGTCGCAATTTTAAGTTTGATATGAGACCAGAAATGCCTAAAAATTTTACCGCAAAGCATACAAAAATTTACATAAAGTGCACATCGTTGATAAAAAACAAAGCGCTATGAACTTTGCAATTTTACAAAATCACACACATAAAAAAAATTGTACCCTTTGCGGTTAAAAAACATTCAATAGTTAGCTCCTTATAGTTCTAATTCTTTAAAAATCAATTCCATTTCAGCTATTTCGATTTCAGACAATGGTTTTAATGGGCTTCTTAAAAACCCAGCGTCGATTCCCTGAATTTTCAAACCTGCCTTAATTGTTCGTGGCAACCCTTTGTTTACAATCAATTTTAAAAGATTCAATTGCTTATAAAACACCTTTTGAGCTTCTTTTAAATCATTTTTCTGAATTGCATTATATAGACCTAAGTTTAGTTCCGGAATTAAATTTGGCGCAGCAGTACACCATCCAGTCGCCCCCGCAGAAAATGCTGCCAATGCCAACGGATTTGAACCATTATAAAAAGCAACATCATCGCCCAATTCCCGCTTTAAATAATGCATTCTTTGTACATCACCAGAACTTTCCTTAATCATGGTTACATTTGGGATTTCAAGAATTTTTTTCAATAGAGCTGGAGACATATCTACACCACTAGTTGCCGGATTATTATAAGCCATAATCGGTATCGAGATGTGTTTGGCAACTGCATCAAAATGCTTAATAATCTCATCATCCGTCAATTTCCAATAGCTCATAGGAATAATCATAACCGCATCGGCACCCGCTTTTTCAGCAAACTTAGCATGATGAATAGTTCTTTCTGTTGTTAAGTTAGATACGCCAACCAAAACAGGAACTCTACCATTAACTTGCTGTATTGTTGCTTCTGTAATCCCTTCTTTCTCATCATCTGTTAAATACGGCATTACACCTGTACTTCCTAGTGGAGCTACACCATGAGAACCAGAGACAATTAATCTTTCTAATAATTTTTTGTACAGTTTAATATCTACTTTTTCATTTTTATCAAATGGAGTAATCGGATAAGCGATAACCCCTTTAAATGGAGTATTTGTCATTTCTTTTTCTGTTTAATTAAAGATCTCTTCCTTCTTCTTCTCGTAATGCAACACCTAAATTTTGAAGTTGAGGTGCATTTTCGCATGCAATATATTTAGCAGATACCTCGCTGCTTAAATTCTTATGTCTATGCCAAGCCCAACTCGGAATATAAACTGCATCGCCAGCCTTCCACTCTATTCTAGTATCTTCAATCTCTGTGTATCCATGTCCCTCAATAACATACAATACAGTTTCATACGTATGTCTGTGTCTGTTTGTCATTTGATCGGGCAATAAACCACCAATAGTCATACTTACGTTTTTGCTAGGAAGATCTATAAAGAAAACAGGGTGCTTTCGTTCTGTAGAGAATTGGTTGTGCACTCCTGCATCTTCTACATTTTTGTGAATTAGTTTTGCAGGCATCACAAAAGTTGGTCTAGCAAAGGTTTCGTGAAAGTCTTTTGATGAAAATTGTTTTTTAGTTTCCATAATTTTATAATTATTTATTTTCTGCATTATTGCTTTACAAAATTACCCTATCTTTGGACTACCCATATAGCACAGTTTAAACACAAATACCTAGTCCAGATGTTAAGACCTTGGAAATTAGAAATTCAACTGAACAATAATTCAGATAAAGCAATTTATCTCCAAATAGCCGATGCTATTATTGAAGCCATCAAAACTGGAATACTTAATAGCGGGAATGCACTACCCGGAAGCAGGCAACTAGCTGGACTACTCAAAGTGAACAGAAATACTGTAATCGAGGCACTAGACGTGCTCATTGCTGAAGGTTGGCTTATCACATTGGAGAGAAAAGGAACTTTTGTAGCAGATATTCTACCGAATGTTATTGAAACAACAAACCACAAAAGAAAAACAGAACCAATAACTAAAGAAATAAATCCTCTTCTAGTTTTTGATGATGGTATTCCCGATAGCCGAATTGCACCAATGAATGAGTTAGCGAGAGCTTACAGACAAATCTTCAATCGAAAATCACGCTGGCAAATAATGGGCTACAGTAGTGAATTGGGCAATTTAGAATTCAGAAAAGCCATTGTACAAATGCTGAATTTTAAAAGAGGAATGAATGTTACTCCAGATGAAATATGCATTACACGAGGCAGTCAGATGGCAATGTACCTAGCTTCGCATTGTTTATTTACTAAAGGCGATTATATACTGGTAGAAAACCCTGGATACAAACCCGCTTGGGAAACATTTGAAAATGCAGGAGCACAATTACTCCCTGTATCAGTCGATAAAGACGGATTAGTAGTCGATGAGGTAGAAGAATACTTAAAAAAACATGATACTATAAAAGCCATTTACGTCACTCCTCATCATCAATTCCCAACAACTGTAACATTGAGTCTAAAAAGAAGATTAAAACTCATAGAACTATCCAATACCTATGGTTTTATAATTATTGAAGATGATTATGACAATGAATTCCATTTTGGGCAAAGACCAATCTTACCACTGTCAAGTTATAGCAATGCAAAAAACACAATCTACATCGGAACATTAAGCAAAATTGTCGCGCCAGCACTACGAATTGGCTATTTAGTAAGCAATCCCGAAACGATAGAAAAAGTAGCCAGACATCGCAAAATGATCGATGTTCAAGGCGATAATATAATGGAAGAAGCTGTTTTACAACTTATAAATGAAGGCGAAATAAAAAGACATCTCAAACGAACCACCCTTATTTACAAAGCCAAAAGAGATTATTTTGAAACCATTTGTAATAAATACCTAAAAGATAAAACCACATTCCTAAAACCCGAAGGTGGTTTGGCATTTTGGATTGTCCCAAATTCACCCGTCAATGGCTATGAAATAGCTGATAAACTTCTTTTAAAAGGCATCGAAATCATGACTCCCGAAAAATTTAGTTTTAACAAACCAATATCGGGTTTCCGTTTAGGCTATGCCTCACTCACCGAACAACAAATCGAAGAAGGGATTATCGAGCTCGCTAAACATTTGTGATTGGGAATTTGTTTCAGGTTTCAAGTTGAATTGCAGTTAAACTTTGTGCAGATTTTATCGCAATCCCGCTAGCTTTTGGGAGCAAAGAGCCATACACCGTTTAGTTTCCTTGCGGTATTGCAAATTTGCGAGAAATAAGTTAATGTGTTTTACTGTAAATATATCTAAGTAACTATACTCTCATTTCAACTTGAAACCCGAAACAAATAAAACTTCATATTTTATTTTCTATTAAAACTCCGCTCTTTAAAGTGTTCTTAAATTACTATACGAAGTCGGGAGACTTTTCACAGTACTAAAAACTTAATGCTATTTTAGTGATTAAGAAGGCTTCTAAAAGTAGGATATTTTATAAATTGATTGTTATTTTTTGTCAATCTTATAAAGTCTTCCACCATCAGTAACAGCGTATAATGCCCCGTCTTTTCCTTGAGTAACATCTCTAAAACGTTGGTTTTCTGAAGCCAAAAGTCTTTCTTCGCCAACAATTTTATTGTCTTTTATGGCAAGACGTACGATATGCATTCCACTTAAAGCCCCTATGAAAAGATTATTTTGCCATTCTGGAACACGATTTCCTGTATAAAAAGTCATTCCGCTTGGTGAAACCACTGGATCCCAATAGTAAACCGGTTGCTCTAAACCATCTTGCTGCTGAATTCCCGCTCCAATTTTTTCTCCGCTGTATTCTATCCCGTATGTAATGGTTGGCCATCCGTAATTTGCACCTGCTTTTATACGATTGATTTCATCTCCTCCACGTGGTCCGTGCTCGGCAAGCCAAATTTCATTAGTAACTGGATTAAGTGCTAAACCCTGTGGATTTCTATGACCAATACTATATAATTCTGGTAAAGCTCCGGCTTGCATAAAAGTAGGATTTCCAGTTGCGGGTTGCCCCTCTTTTGTTATTCTAATTACTTTACCCAAACCTGTTGCAACTGATTGCGCTAAAGGTCTGGTTTCAAGTACAGATCTTTCTCCAGTACTTACAACAAGAAAACCTGTTTTATCAAAAAGAATACGTCCACCATAATGAAGTGTACTTGCATTGGCTGGTTTGGCTCTGTAAATAACAGTTGCGCCTTCGATTGTTTTTTCATCAGTTGATAATTTTCCTTTGGCTACCGCTGTATTATTTCCGCCAGTTGTAGCCTCTGCAAAAACCCAATAAATCATACGATTAGTTGCAAATTCAGGATCAATGCATAGTCCTAATAAACCTCCTTGTCCGGCAGAATTAACGGCAGGAATACCTGTTATTGCGCCACTTACAACTCCAGCTGTTGTAGCAATACGCATTGTTCCTGTTTTTTCGGTGATTAATAATCTGCCATCAGTAAGACTTGTAATTCCCCACGGACTAGTTAATGTTGTAGCAATAACAACTCCCTCATAAGGTGTATTAGTCTGCACACCGCTAATTCGGGTTTGTCCTTCAAATGCTGGTTTGTAAGTTGTATTGGCAGCATTCCCTTCTACAGGATTTGTTATTGTACCTGGATTTACATCGACATCTTTATCACTAGAGCAGCTTAATAAACTTATTAGCACACTCGAAACAATAGCAATTTGGTTAATATTTCTCATGATTTTTTGGGGTTTAATGGTTAGAACATATCAAAAGTCTTAATTATAAAACAAAAAAAGTTATATAATTTATGAGAAAGCTTATACGATTATAAGTTTCAAAGTACAAGTTTTATTTTAATGTCAAGTTATTTTTACAACAAAATTCGCAAAGCTTTTTGCATTTAATCTCAAAAACCGTTAAAAAACTAACCCTCATTAATTTACAACAAATAAATTAATATATTTTACTGTAAATATATAAAAGTAACTCTACTCTCATTTCAACTTAAAACTTGAAACCTGAAACAAATAAAACTTTATATTTGATTTTTCTATTAAAAACCAAACCATGAGACTTTTTACTATTCCATTTTTACTTTTCTCATTTATTATTTTTGCTCAAAAAGGCAATAAATACGATACTTATTTCGAAAAAGGAAACGGAAATCAATCAGCCAATTACCAAGAAACCATAAAATACTACACACTTCTTGCGCATGATTTTCCGACTATAAAAATGCAGGAAATGGGACTTACAGATAGTGGCTATCCATTGCATATAATCACTTTTAATCCTGACAAACAATTTGATTTTAATACAATCAAAAAAAACAAAGCTGTAATACTTCTTAACAACGGAATCCATGCTGGAGAACCAGACGGAATTGATGCAACAATGCAATTATTTAGAGATCTAGCACTTGGAAAAATAAAAGCACCTAAAAACACCGTTATTGTAACCATTCCAGTTTACAATATTGGCGGCGCATTAAACCGAAACTCTACAACCAGAGCCAATCAAGATGGACCTGAGGAATATGGTTTTCGCGGAAACGCTAGAAATTACGACCTAAACCGTGATTTAATTAAATCAGACACGCGCAATACCAAAAGTTTTGTTGAAATATTCCATAAAACAAATCCAGATGTTTTTATCGACAATCACGTAAGTAATGGCTCCGATTACCAATACAAACTAACCTATATTATGACACAACATAACAAATTAGGTACTGTTTTGGGTGATTACCTCAATAACGAAATGATGCCTGCCTTGATAAAAGATTTACAGAAAAAGAACCTAGAAACTACTCCTTATGTAAATGCATTTGAGGAAACACCAGATAATGGTTTTATACAATTTTCAGATAGTCCGCGTTACACAACTGGTTACACCTCTCTTTTTAATACAATTGGATTTGTAGTAGAAACACATATGCTTAAAAATTATGCCGACCGTGTAAAAGCAACTTACGAATACATGACAACAACAATTGACTTTACCGATGCTAATTACAAGAAAATAAAAGAAATGCGTTTGAAAAATGAAGCGCAATACGTTCCTAAAAAAACATATACCATAAAATGGGAAATTGATAGCACAAAAATGACAACCTTTAACTTTCTAGGATATGAAGCAACTCACAAAAAAAGCGATGCTACCACTGGTAACCGTTTGTTTTATGACAGAACAAAACCATACAAAAAAGACATTCCTTATATAAAAGAGTTCAAATCAGTAAAAGATATCACAGTGCCGACTGCCTATATTATTCCTAAAGGGTACTGGAATGTTATCGATTTACTCAAAAGCAATGGAGCTGCTTACACACAACTAAAAAATGATACTATAATAGAAGTTGAAAGTTACAGGATTGCCGATTTTAAAACAACAAATTCTGCTTACGAAGGACATTATCTACACCGAAACACCAAAGTAACTTCACAAATAACAAAAGTGCCTTTTCACAAAGGAGATTATGTATTCAAAACCCAACAAAAAGCAATCAAATACCTACTAGAAACACTAGAACCAGAAGGTGTTGATTCCTTCTTTAACTGGAATTTCTTCGATACGATTCTACAGCAAAAAGAAGGCTACTCAGAATATGTTTTTGAAGATACTGCCGCTAAACTATTAAAAGACAATCCAAAATTAAAAGCCGAATTAGAACAAGCCAAACTCAACGACCCTAAACTTGCCAAAGATTCAGAAGCACAACTGGATTGGGTTTACAAACATTCTGCTTATTATGAAAAAGCACATATGCAGTATCCAGTTTATCGGGTTTTGTAAAGTGTATTTTGTGAAATGCAAAAAGGTTTAACCACAAAGTTCGCAAAGCTTTGCTTTGTTTGTTCATCAATGCTAGCACTACTAACCCGAGTGTCTCACTCGTGAACGCAAGGGACTACGCAAAAGTTCCTAATAGCACTATTGCTATAGCCAATATCCTCTAAGAAAGAAGGTTTTATGAAAAAACTCATACTAGCACTTATTTTAATTACAATTTTTGGTTGCTCAAAAAATAAAACTTTCGTGCTTAAAGACACTGATAATCAAAAATATTTTTTATCCGATTCGATTCATAAAATAATAAAATTAGACCAAATAACTTCAACTCCAATTGTAATAATTGATGGTCGTCCATTTGAATATGATATTAATAATGATACAATCTTTATACCTTTAGAAAAAAAAGACTTATATCAAATTGCATTTTTGAATAAACAAACTGCTACTATGCTGTATGGCTTTCAAGGAGAGAGAGGTGCTGTTATAATTATGACAAAACCAAACCTGCTAAACAAATAGATTTAAATAAAAAAATACAATTAATAGAAAAATTAACCAGAACAAATAGAAATAAAGCAATGAAAAAAAACATTTTATGGTTTCTCGTTTTAATTTTAATATTTTCCTGCAATGGAAATAAGGAAAACAATTTAAACTCTGAGAAAACACACATAAAAACGGAATCAGAAAAAATAAAAAATGATTTAAAATCATCCGACAAAATTGTCTTTGGAGAAGACAAAAAGGAAATAAATGCTTTTTTAAAAAGAATATATAAAATTAATGATGAGGTAGTTATTGATATTGATTTTGTTCAAATAAAATATGAAAATGTTGATGAAAAGATAATCATAAATAAAAATTCAAAAATAAGAACTTATAAAGTAGACTCTAATACACTCATTTATTCAAAAGACTGTAAAACGCTAAATAAAGATGAACTATTTAAAAATAGAGATAAAATTGAACATGATAAATCAACTGTATTGGTTGGAGAAGCGGAAGATGGAAAAATGAAGAGCTTAAATTTTGGGTGTTATGATTAAATTTGGAAACAAATATTCTTACTCTGATAGCGTGGATTTATAAAAGGCAAAATGTAAAATGAGAAATGGATTTATTGCAATTTCTAACTGAGACTGCACACCGTGACTGCAAACTAAACCACTGGGTTATTCTCTAAATAGTAAATAAAACATGGATACTTCTTTTTATCTAGAAAACTTTCAAAAGGTAGCAGATCAACTTGATCAAAAACTTTTACGTGAAAAATCAATTGAAGTTTCAGTTGGTATTTATTTGGATTCTGTTTTTATCAAATTGTATAAAAAATCATGGACAAACAATCCACAAGAGCCATTAACTGCCGAATCAAGAATCTTTTTTTCTCTTTGGATCAATGATTCAACAATAGAAAAGCAAAAAATAATGTATAATATTCATGCTTTAAAATTGAGAAAACTAAAAGGACATTCTATACAAAGCAGAAAATTTGCTGAACTCTTTAGGGAAGATTTCAAAGATTACACTCATAAATGGCAAAATGTAAGCGTAAATCACGGTCCATTAACCTTAATGGAAGGCTGGCTAAAACTAGATTTAGAGCACTTTCAGGAAGAAGTTTTGAAAATGGCGTATAAATTTTTAGAAATTGAGAATTTAATCGACAAAACTCTCGAGCGATTTAAATAAGCTTTTTTTGAAAGTGAAAATATATGGTAAAAATATAGCTTATTTATGACCTTCTAATTTCAACAATCTCTCTTTAATAAGTTCCAATTCTGTATTGTATTTTTTTAATTGAATTATTTCCTCCTTTTGAGTGCTTAATTCTTTCTTCTGTTCTATAGCATAAAGAGTTAGTTCCTCAATCTTTTTCAATAAACTCATATTCATTTCGGCAAGCATCAATCCATTTTTTTCAATTACAGCAGCAGACGGAATTTCAGGTAAATGACGATTCTCTTTTACATAATCCTCTACTTCCTCTAATGATCTCAATTTATAATCATTAGCAAAAACATAATCAGGCACAATAGGAGCTGCTAAGTCAATCCTTACTTCTTGGGCATGAATTTTTCCTTTTACAGTAAGTTTTTCATCTGGATTGGTTACTCCTATACCTACATCTCCTGTAATACCAATCGTTAATGCTGTAATTGGAGTTGCACCATTATAACTAGTCTTAAATGCATATCCATGATAAGAAGATAGAATCATTTTATCTCCAAATGGAATATTTATTCTTGCAAATCCATTACTTACCCCAAAAAATAAAATTGGGTTATCGCCAGTAGTATATCCCCCTGACGCGCCTGTAATAAATAAATTTTCTTTAACTTTTACTTCTCCATTAACATCTAGTTTTGCTAAGGGATTTGTTGTTCCAATACCTACATTACCATCTCTACGATTAAATATTGTATTATTACCAAGCTCATTTATGTAAAGAGGTAACGCCGCATGAGATTGTATCCAACTATAAGTTGTATTCCCTCCTATTTTTAAATTTGTTCCATTATTTGTTTCTATGGTTAAACCGCCTATACCAGATTGATCATCATCTATCTTAAAACGGCCTCCTCCATTAACATCCAACTTAAATGCTGGCTCTATTGTTCCAATACCTACATTACCATTTGTTGGGGGAAACCAATTTTGAGCAATACAAAATGAAGAGGTTAACAATAATGAAAGTATAAAAATATTTTTTCTCATGTTTTGTGGAAGTTTAATTATTTATATGGTGACACGTCATTGCCAAGATTCTAAGTGCATATTTTTTAGAGTTACTAACTTTCTTTTACATTTCACAAAAGCCATCTCACATTTCACAAAAAAACATCTTACACTCCCTACTCTTTCACAATAATTTTATTTTCTTCTTCGAATAATAATTTAATGTTCTCGTAAGAATTTTTAAGAGCTTCTTTTATTTGAACTGGATTTAACCAAGCAACTTTTTCGATTCCTTCTTCTAATTGTCCTTGAGGAGTTCCTTTAAAATCGGATTGCATTTCGAACCAATGCGTAATTTTTAATTTGTATTTACCATTGCGTTTAAAAACGTGATAGGTCTTTTGCAATTTGTTGGTAATTCTTAATTTCCCTACACCTGTTTCCTCTTCTACCTCACGCATAGCGGTCTCTTCGATCGCTTCACCTTTTTCTATTCCACCCTTTGGCAGGTCCCATTTTCCATTTCTAAAGATAAATAACACCTCACCTTTTTTATTATAAACAAGCCCTCCTCCTGCCTTATTCACAGGAATTTTTGACTTTAACGTTTTCATAATTTCCTTCTCGTCAGGATGATATAAATATGCTGCCTGAATTTTATTTTGGAACATTTTGACTATAATTTGCTCTATGTCAATACTTTCCAACAAGAACAATTGAAAATTAGTCTCTTTGGAGATTTCATTTGTCAAAAAAAGTGGTTTGTCGTTCACAAAAACTTTATACATTTGTACTATGATTTTTAATAAAGATACTGCCGAAAAAACAGCCGAATTGCTTTTGCAAATAAATGCAATTAAATTGAATCCAGGAAATCCTTTTACATGGGCTTCAGGATGGAAATCACCTATTTATTGTGATAACAGGCTAATTCTCTCATTTCCAAGCATCAGAAATTATGTTAGAGATGAGTTTGCTAAGAACATTGAAAAACAATTTGGTAAGCCAGATGTAATCGCTGGAGTCGCTACAGGAGCCATTGGTATTGGTATTCTTGTTGCTGAAAGCTTAGGATTACCGTTTGTATATGTTAGACCAGAACCTAAAAAACACGGAAGACAAAATCAAGTTGAAGGTTTTTTACAAAAGGGACAAAATGTTGTTGTTGTTGAAGATTTAATAAGCACAGGAAACAGTAGCTTACTTGCTGTTGAGGCTTTACGTAATGCTGGAGCTAACATAAAAGGGATGGCTGCAATATTTACTTATGGCTTTGATGTTGCTGAAAAAAACTTTAAAGATGCAAAAATCGACTTATACACATTGAGTAACTATTCAAATTTATTAAACCTTGCTGTTGCAAAAAAGTACATTCCAGAAGAAGATTTAATTACTTTACAGGAATGGAACGTAAACCCTGCTGCTTGGAAACAAGAATAATTTTTTAAATTTTTAAAAATAAATTTTCTGATTTTTCAGAATAAAAACACGAATAAATATGAACTTAGAAAGTCCAAAAGTTACTGTTCAGAAATCGGCTCAAGAATTATTTGATTTATTGAGTGATGTGAAAAATTTTGAAAAATTAATGCCAGACAACATTGCTAAATTTGAAGTAATAGGTGAAGATGCATTTATTTTTGGCTTAAAGGGAATGCCAGAAATAAAATTAAAAATGAAAGAAAAAACAGCTCCAAGCAAAATTGTTTTGGGTGCTGCAAGCGACAAACTACCATTTACATTGGTATCTAACATCGAAACAGTTTCAGACACTTCTAGTGCTGTAAAATTGGACTTTGAAGGAGAATTCAATCCGATGATGGCAATGATGATAAAAGGGCCAATCGGGAAGTTTATCGAAACCCTTGCCAATAACATGACAAAACTATAATTGTTGCTTGTCACATATAAAAAATTTAAAGTCCGATTGTGAAATCGGACTTTTTTTATACTAGAATTTTCCCTTTTCCACGCAGATCAAACAAGTCTAGCAGATTTATATCTGCTCAAAACCTTTGAACCTTTGAACCTTTGCAACTTTGCCTCTATACTCCTTAGCACCTCAGTACCTCAAAAGCTTAGAACCTTACAAAGAAAACTTCTAAATCCTTTGACGAGTTACTTTATGAGACCCTTCCTTCGTCAGTGTGACAATATTGTGATGCTTTACGTATAAACTGAAACCTAAGCGTCTAGACAACTTAGAGCCTTAGCAACTAAGAACCTTAGCAACTTAAAAACAAAACCTCTGAACCTTTGTCCCTTTGCAACTTTGTCCCTATACCCCTCAGAAAATCAGAACCTTAGCAACTTACAAAAAAACCTCTGAGTCCTTTGACGAGTTACTTTATGAGACCCTTCCTTCGTCAGTGTGACAATATTGCGATGCTTTACGTATAAACAGAAACCTAAGCGTCTAGACAACTTAGAGCCTTAGCAACTAAGAAACTCAGAACCTTACAAAGAAAACCTTTGTCTCTTTGCAACTTTGCCCCTATATCCCTTAGCACCTCAGAAACTCAGGACCTTAGTACCCCTAAAAACTCAATAAAGCATCTGTATTTCTTTAATTTCAAATTCAGAAACAGAATCATCTTCCAACAAGACTTGTAATTTCCCTATTGGAGAAACCCCTTGAATAATTCCCATAAAATTTTGATTATCTAGGCTTTTAAAAGGCATTGGAACACCTTTTCTAAACAATTTGTTGAAATATTCATCCCAAAATACAGCAGACTGTTCATTCCACAAAAGAATTTTTTCTTTCATTTTCTCAACAATCAAAACAACAAGTTCTTCTTTGTTAAATTCGGTGTTACAAATAACTGCAAGTGAAGAAGCGTTTGGCAGGTTTTGGAAGTTAGTTTGGTTAACATTTAATCCTAAACCAACAACTGACACGATAGTACCGTCACTTTTGAGCGTATTTTCAATCAAAATACCGCCTAATTTCTTATTGTATGACATAATGTCGTTAGGCCACTTAATACTTAAATCAGGAATATTTAATTCTTCTAAAGCCTTTATTACAGATAGCGAAATAATAATATTTAGATTAAAAAACTCTTCATTATTAAGCAAGAAATCCTTAACCAACACACTCATTATTAAATTCTTACCCACTTCAGAGCTCCAAATAGCACCCATTTGTCCTTTCCCTTTTGTTTGATTTTCGGCAGTAACAACAGTAAAGTTCTCAGGTTCTTGTTGGCTACTTAATGATTTTAAGAACTCATTCGTTGAATCTATGGCATCGAGTTTGATTAGTTTCATCTAAATAATTTATATAACTTAATTTAATATTTTGTTAAGGTTCAAAAATAATCACAAAAATTGGTAACTTTACAAACTCATATAAAATAATTCATGGCGAAAAAGACTGTTAATAATGATGTTCTGTTAGCGAACATAATCAAAGGAATCGAAGAAGTAAAAGGAAATGATATTAGTATCTTGGACTTAAGGGAAATAGACGCAGCAGTTTGCGATTATTTCATCATATGCAACGGAAATTCGAATACCCAAGTTAACGCCATAGTAGGCTCAATCCAAAAAACTGTATCGAAAGAACTAAAAGACAAACCTTGGCATGTTGAAGGAACCGATAACGCAGAATGGGTTCTTATCGATTACGTGCATATTGTTGTTCACGTATTTCAAAAGCACATTCGAGAATATTACAATATCGAGAGTCTTTGGGGAGATGCCAAAATAACTACAATCGAAAACAAATACTAAAGAAACTTTCTTCAAATGGCTAAAGATAATAATCCAACCCCGAGTAAATTTAAAATAAGTCCTTGGTTAATTTATACCGCAATACTTTTAATATTTTTATTTATCAGTTTTGCAACCGGAGGATCAAGTTTACAAGAGCCGGCACAATTAACTTCTTCTAAATTCAATGATTTTTTAGAAAAAGGACAAATTGAAAAAGTAATTGTATACAATAAAGCTGAAGCTGAAGTGTATCTAAATGCTGCTGCACTTAAGGATCCAGCGCAAAAAAAAGTATCTAAAGACATATTTGACCGACCAAATAAAGGTCCTCACTATACTTTGGAAATTGGTAATGACCAAATTTTTCAAACTAAGTTAGAAAAAGCAGTAGCCGAAGGGAAACTGAAAGATTTTAATTTTGTTCAAAAAAGTAACTGGACTGATATTTTAGTTGGTTTACTTCCAATAATCATCCTTATTGGAGTTTGGATTTTCATTATGAGAAAAATGTCAGGCGGCGCTGGTGGCGGTGGCGGACAAATTTTTAATATTGGAAAATCGAAAGCTAAGCTATTTGATGAAAAAACAGATATTAAAACTACATTTAAAGATGTAGCTGGTTTAGAAGGTGCAAAAGAAGAGATACAAGAAATTGTAGAATTCTTGAAAAACCCTGAAAAGTATACTAACTTAGGAGGTAAGATTCCTAAAGGAGCTTTACTAGTAGGACCTCCTGGAACAGGAAAAACGTTATTAGCAAAAGCAGTTGCTGGTGAAGCACAAGTACCATTCTTCTCATTATCAGGTTCTGATTTTGTTGAAATGTTTGTTGGTGTAGGAGCTTCACGTGTACGTGATTTGTTTAAACAAGCTAAAGAAAAATCTCCAGCAATCATATTTATTGATGAAATTGATGCTGTAGGTAGAGCACGTGGAAAAAGCAATATGTCAGGTGGTAACGACGAAAGAGAAAACACATTGAACCAATTACTAACCGAAATGGATGGTTTTGGAACAAACTCAAACGTAATTGTATTAGCTGCAACAAACAGAGCCGACGTTTTAGACAAAGCTTTAATGCGTGCAGGTCGTTTTGACAGACAAATTTTTGTTGATTTACCAGACATTCGTGAAAGAGCAGAAATCTTCCAAGTACACTTAGCTCCTTTGAAAAAAGTAGAAGGTCTTGATTTAGATTTCCTTGCAAAACAAACTCCAGGATTTTCAGGAGCAGACATTGCAAACGTATGTAATGAAGCTGCATTAATCGCTGCAAGAAACAACAAAACAGCTGTAGACAGACAAGATTTCCTTGATGCTGTAGACAGAATTGTAGGTGGATTAGAAAAGAAAAACAAAATTATTACTCCAGAAGAGAAAAAAGCAATTGCAATTCACGAAGCAGGACATGCTACTGTAAGTTGGATGTTGGAACATGCAGCACCACTTATTAAGGTAACTATTGTTCCTCGTGGACAAAGTTTAGGAGCTGCTTGGTACCTACCAGAAGAGAGACAAATCGTAAGAACAGACCAAATGTTAGACGAAATGTGTGCTACTATGGGTGGAAGAGCTGCTGAAAAAGTAACTTTTGACAGAATTTCGACTGGTGCATTAAGCGATTTAGAAAAAGTTACACGTCAAGCTCGTGCAATGGTAACAATTTACGGATTGAATGAAAAAATCGGAAATGTTACTTATTACGATTCAACAGGACAAAGTGAATATAACTTTTCAAAACCATATTCAGATGAGACTGCAAAAGTTATCGATCAAGAAATTTCAGAACTAATTGAGGGTCAATACCAAAGAGCAATCCAAATATTAGAAGAGAACAAAGACAAGTTAAATCAGCTTGCTGAAATCCTTATTGAAAAAGAAGTTATTTTCAAAGATGACTTAGAAGCAATTTTCGGAAAACGTACTTTTGATAAAAATCTAGAAGAAGTAGTTTCGTAATACTACCAAAATAATATAATTATTTTTAAAATCTTAATTCAAAAGCCACTTTTGAATTAAGATTTTTTTATCTTTGAACGTTTTCAATTAACACGTAAAGCATTTCAACAATAATGAGTTTTTTTAAAAAATTATTTGGCTCCAGCCATGACGAATCTGAAGAAGAGAATCAAAGTGAATATAGCAATTCACATTCTGATAATCCTCTTTCTATAGATGAGCAATTCATTTTTAATTTTAAAAAAAATGGAGGTAAATTTTTATATTGCGAAAACACTCAAGAAGTAACTGAACAATTTGAAAATATCTTAGAAGAAAACGATTGGTTTGAAAACGAAGTTTCATGTTTTGAACCAGCCTTATTCCATTTACTTGAAGAAAATAAATTAATTTATCAAAACCCAGCTCATCCTAAATTTTTATTAGCTAGTTGTGAAAACTTAATCGCAGAAGAAGGGTCAATATTATTTTCATCAAAACAAATAAAACAAAATAAACCAAACGAGTTACCCGTAAATATTGTTATTATTGCAACTACAAGTCAAATTCTGACTGCCAAAAGTGATGGACTAAGCGCCATAAAACGTAAATACGAAAGAGACTACCCTACCAATATTACCACTATAAAATATTTCGAAAAAGCAAAAGAAGAAGATTTTACGCAATACGGAAGTGTTGCTAAGAACTTATATTTATTGCTCTTAGAAGATCTATAATATGAATGAAACCCTCAAGAGAGCTCTATCAGGTGCCGTTTATATAGTATTACTATTAACGTCTATCCTGTATTCAACGGAAAGTTTCATTATACTTTTCGGTGTTTTCCTAGTAATTGCAACGTATGAATTTTGTAATCTAGCTAACATCAATAAAATATTTTCACTTTTATTTGTTTCCACTTTTTATTCGTCAGTTGCACTGATTAGCTTTTACAAAAACGAAACAGAAAACTACATCAATAAATTCTTAAAAGAAGATATTAAATTTACTATCAATATAGATCAATTAAATACTGTATTACTAGTAATTACATTGTTGATATCTGTAAAATGTATTGTGTTTTTATTTGATGATACCCAAACTATAAGTAGAACATCTAAATACATCTATTTATTAGGATACATTACACTACCCTTTATTTTTATTACCAAAATTTCATTTGGAGTTAAAGATTATAATCCTAAAATCATTATTGGATTATTCATTCTTATATGGACAAATGATACCTTTGCCTATTTGGTCGGCAAATCTATAGGAAAACATAAATTATTTGAACGTATTTCACCAAAAAAGACCATAGAAGGATTTCTAGGTGGAGTTGTTTTTGCTTGTTTTGCAGGCTTTTTAATTTCAAAATTATACATCAAACCAAACCCAAATTTCAGTGATAAATCTATTTTAATATGGACTATTATTGCTTTAATCGTTGGAGTTTTTGGTACTATCGGCGATTTAATTGAATCAAAATTTAAAAGAATTGCCGGAGTTAAAGATAGCGGAACAATAATGCCTGGACATGGAGGTGTTTTAGATCGATTAGATAGTGTTATATTTGTAGCACCAATTGTATTTTTATTTTATCAAATTTTAAATTATGTTTCATAAAGAAGGAACCCAATCCATTTTATTAGGCACTATATTCGTTAGTGTTGTACTTTTATTAACTGATCATTTTATTGATACCAATTGGATCAAAATGCTAATTCAGATTAGTGCGTTATTGCTACTAATCATCATATTGCAGTTTTTCAGAAACCCTAAGAGAACTGTAATTAAAGACATCAATCAAATTCTTGCTCCAGTTGATGGTAAAGTTGTTGTGATTGAAGAAGTTTACGAAGGAGAATATTTTAAAGACAAACGTCTTCAAATTTCAATTTTCATGTCACCAATAAATGTACACGTAACTCGTTATGCATTAGACGGAATTGTGAAATTTAGCAAATACCACCCAGGTAAATTCTTAGTTGCATGGCATCCAAAAGCAAGTGAAGAAAACGAAAGAACAACAGTTGTAATCGAAAATAAATCTTTCGGAGAAGTTCTATACAGACAAATTGCAGGAGCATTGGCTCGTCGAATTGTAAATTATGCACAAGAAGGTATGCAAGTAGAACAAGGTACTGATGCTGGTTTTATTAAATTTGGCTCAAGAGTAGATATTTTCTTACCTTTGGGTACGCCTATCAATGTGGTATTAAACCAAAAAGCAATTGGTGGTAAAACAATTATCGCTACAAAAGCTTAATGACAGAAAAAGACCTAGACATACGATTTTTAGAGGCTGTCGAAATTGCTTCCAAAATGACGCAAGCCTCACTGCCACAAGATGTGCAATTGAGGCTGTATGCTTTTTATAAACAAGCTACTTTTGGAACGGCAAAGTATAATCAATCTGAAAATTTTGACTTAAGAAATGCTTTTAAAACAAATGCATGGATTCAAATTAGTCATTTAAGCACAGATGAAGCTAAAGAAAATTATATAGAAATCATTAATTCACTAATAACTAAATAGATATTTTATGAAAAAATATGGTATTCAATTTTCGTTTTTTATCTTGATTTCACTTACAATTCTTTCATGTAACGACAATAACAAACTTACCGAAGTTGTAGAAGTTCCGTTACCTTCAAAAGATGAAAAAATAATAATTGGTAGTCCAGACGAAGTAAAAGCAAACCCAGGGGCATTTCAACTTGAAAGACTTCCGTATGCCTATAATGCTTTGGCTCCAAACATCAGATCATTAACACTCGAAACACATTACTCAAAGCATTATTTAACCTATACAAATAATCTAAATAAAGCAATCGCTAATACAGATTATGTAAATATGACGATTGAGCAAATTTTGAGCAAACTAGACTTGAATGATGCTAAACTGCGTAATAACGCAGGCGGATACTACAATCATACCCTTTATTGGAAATGTATGACTCCAAAACCAGAATCAGAGCAAGCTACAGATACATTAGCAAGTGCAATGAATAAAGAATTTGGATCGTTTGCTAATTTTAAATCATTATTTAAAAATGAAGCAAGTAAACAATTTGGATCAGGATGGGTTTGGTTAGTCGTAGATAAAGCTGGAAAGCTTCAGATAACCACAACTGAAAACCAAGACAATCCATTAATGAAAAATGCTCTAATTCCGGGAACCCCAATTTTAGCTTTGGATTTATGGGAACACGCTTATTATCTAGATTATCAAAATAGAAAAAATAGCTATGTTGATGCTTTCTTCAATATTGTCAATTGGGAAAAGATAAACGAAAATTATAAAACTGCACTAACCAAGGTTGGTAGAGTCTAAAAAAAAGCTGATACAATGTATCAGCTTTCTTTTTATATAGCTGATTCTGAAACAGACACAACAAACACTATTTTAAGGCAGATTAAATACCACTCCCATTCAATTTACAAATACATCAATAAAAAAACCTTGTTTTATGACTGTTATTTCATAGAACAAGGTTAATATATAAAAACAAACTAGACAGGCTCTATAACCTAATCTATTAAACTACTTCACTTCATAAATAAACGATTCAGATGGCGCTATCCTAATCTTAGCATGCCCTTCTCCATTTGTTACATTTAGCTTTACTTTATCTTTTAAATACAATTGATCTGTTAGCAAATACGCTCCATCTTTCAAATTCCATTTTGAGATAACAGCTGCTGGGATTTTTAATTCAAATACACTTGTTTTATCAGCAGAAAAATTAGCCACAACGATTAGTTTTTGATTCTCTGACCAACGCACATAAGAATAAATGCTAGCATCATAAGCTGGAGTATCCTTACGGTTTACAGTCTGGATTTCTTGAAATTGCCCCATTAAAGCAGGGCTTTTTATAGAAAAATTCAATAATCGCTTATAAAAATCTCGCAGGTTCTTTTCCGATTGTGAAAGCTGTCCACCATCAAATTTACCGTTGTTCATCCATCGTTGATGATTAGGCACTCCAATATAATCAAAAATAGAAGTTCTAGAAGGCTTCCCAAAACCTGCATCTTCATTCCCAGCCTCACCTACTTCTTGCCCAAAATATACCATCGTAGGCGAAGTACTTATTGTAGTAGAAACAACCATTAGTGGCTTTCCTTTCTCTGGGGTTCCTGCAAACTCAGAATTTGCCAAACGTTGCTCATCATGGTTATCCAAAAAGTGTAACATATTATGCTCTATATCTGCCATATTATGTTGAATCTCTGAAAGTTCATCAGGAGATGACTTTCCTTTAATGATATCTTTCAGTTTATCATACGTTTCAACCTTATCATATAAGTAATCCATTTTTCCCAAATGAATATAATTACGATACTCTTTTGGATTATATACCTCGGCAAGCAAAAAAGCATTTGAATTCTTAGTCTTAATAGCAGAGTTCATATAACTCCAAAATTCATACGGAACCATTTCGGCCATATCATAACGAAAGCCATCAACACCTTTAGAAATCCAATACAAGGCAATTGATTTAAATTTTTTCCAAGAATCAGGAACCTCTTTATCCTTCCAGAAATCATAATGATCTTGATACGGTTTTGCATCAAACCCAGCAGGCAATTCAGGAAAATCTTTAGAACCATCAGGACGAATACCATAATTTACTTTTACAGTTTCATACCAATCATTTTGATCCGGTTTAGCTTTACTAGAACCGTTACCAGTCCATTTTGCAGGATATTCATCAAATTTACCATCTACAAGTGGATTTTTCTCTCCATTTAGCGGAACAACATTATCTGGAATCTCAAAAGGAGTATTGGGTATATAGTAAAAATTATTATCCCGTTTATACACAACAGAAACATCATCATTAGCACCAAAATCATTCACACCAGTTGGATTGTTTTTGCCTTCATATTTTCTAGCAATATGATTCGGAACAATATCTATAATAACTTTTAAACCTGCTTTATGCGTACGAGCAATCAAAGCCTCAAATTCTTGCAAGCGATTCGCAGGATTAACTGCCAAATCAGGATTTACATTATAATAATCCTTTACAGCATATGGAGATCCAGCTCTTCCTTTTACTACCTCAGGATCATCATTAGAAATTCCGTATGCAGTATAATCACGAACTAAGGCATGGTGAGGAACACCTGTATACCAAATATAGGTAACTCCTAAATCTTTAATTTCATTTAACGCTTTATCTGTAAAATCATTGAACTTCCCTACTCCATTTTCTTCAATAGTACCCCAAGGTTTATTGGTTGTGTTTTTATTTCCAAACAAACGAGTAAAAACTTGATAGACCACAACTTTATTTTCAGAAACTACTACTTTTTTGTCCGTATTTAGTTTTATATCTTTTGTTTTACATGCAGTAACCAAAACCATAGCGGTAATCCCTGCCACAAGAACTCTTGCTTTTATCATATCTTTTATAACTTCATTATATTAATTTTTTAATGCAAAAAAGCATTAACGAATTTTTAAATTTAATCTATTTTTTAAAACTTAAATTCATCAATAAAAAATTAACTAAAAAATTGCCCCCACTACAAACACTACAACGTGTTAGTAAGATTATTTGTTGATAACTTAAAAATAGTAACATCCAAAATTTAAGTGTAATTTTGAATTATAAATAAATCCTAATATCAGTTAAGGTTGTTTCCTTTTTCATAAATTTGACAAAAATTTAATCAATTGAAGAAATCACTCTTTTTCATATATAGCTGCTTGCTCATTTTAAGTGTAAATTTAGGAATAGCACAGGCTCCAAAAATTATCAACATCGAACATTCAGATTTTGTAGATAGAAACGAAATCGAAATGCCGGGCGCTGTTTTACTTACCGGAAATGTAAAAGTAAATCACGATGGTGTTGTTTTAACATGTAACAAAGCTTATTTGTTTGAAGGAGAAAACTACCTAAAAGCATTTGGAAATGTACAAATCGTACAAGGTGACACCTTATTTCTAAACAGTAAATATGCTGAATATAGTGGTAATTCAAAAAAAGCGTTTGCAACAGGAAATCCTGTTATGAGTTCACCAGACGCAACATTACAAACTGACACCATTAACTTCGACAGGAATATCCAAGAAGTATACTATAATTCCAAAGGAACCATTGTAAACAGAGAAAATACTTTAGAAAGTAAATCTGGGAGATATTATGTAGCAGAAAAAAAGTTTAAATTCTTAACTGCAGTTACAGTTACCAATCCTAAATGTATTATAAAATCAAATCATCTGGATTATTACAGTAATTCTGGACATTCCTATTTGTTTGGACCATCAACAATTACTAGTAAAACCGATTTTATCTATACAGAAAAAGGGTTTTACGACACCAAAAAGAATCTAGCCCATTTTCTCAGAAAATCATACATCCGCTATGAAGATCGGTTGATTGAAGGAGATAGTTTGTACTACGACCGAAACAAAGATTTTGCTTCGGCAACGCGAAATGTAAAAATTACCGACTCAATAAATCGAGGAATTGTAAAAGGGCATTATGCTGAAATATACAAACAAAAAGATTCTATGTTTGTAACTAAGAGAGCCGTAGCGATAAACTTTGTCGAGAACGATTCGGTTTACATACACGGAAAAAGACTAATGGTTACAGGAAAAGAAGGCGATCGTATTATACGAGCCTTTAATAATGTTCGATTTTTTAAAACAGATATGAGCGGAAAATGCGATTCGATACATTCAAGTAGCCGAACGGCTTTAACCAAACTAATAGGAAACCCAATACTCTGGAATGGCGAAAGTCAGATTACAGGAGATATCATGCACCTTATTGGTGACAACAACACCAAAAAACTCGACTCGCTAAAAGTCCTCAATAATACCTTTATCATCTCCAAGGATACCTTGGGAACCGGCTATAATCAAGTCAAGGGATTAAATTTATATGGAAAATTTAAAGAAGGAAAACTACACGATGTCGATGTAATAAAGAATACAGAAGTTGTTTATTATATGCGTAATGATGCCCAAGAACTCATAGGAATCAATAAAAACGTAAGTAGTAAAATCAATCTTATACTCGAAAATAATGCTATCGAAACCATTACATTCTTCAATCAGGTCGATGGAGATATCTTTCCAGAAGCCGAATTACCCGAAAATGCACGGAAACTGCGAGGGATGAATTGGAGAGGAGAAGAAAAAATTAAGTCAAAAGACGATATATTCACTGCCGAAGAAAACGAACTCAATGATAAATTAGTCGAAGAAGGCAAAATTGAGAATGCCAAAGAAAATGTTCCTATGAAAATAAGGAAAGAAACACTTGATTACGACAAAAAGAAACCTTCAAAAAAGACAGTAAAGGCTAAAAAATAGTATTTACTCTCATTTTTAATTAACAGACTCGGTTAGCAGTCGCAGTTAACAGTCATAGTTCTCAGTTCTCAGTAATATTAGCAGACCTTAGAACCACAGTATCTTAAAAGAAAAAAAAAATGAATCCCGATTTTATAAAATACCAAGCACAAACATCACCATATCCATTAGGAATGGAAGTTTCACACGCTATAGGATCTTACATATACGATACCAATAATAAAAAATATTTAGATTTTGTAGCAGGTGTATCAGCCTGTACCCTTGGACACCAACATCCGAGAGTAAATCAAGCAATAAAAGACCAACTAGACAAATATTCGCACGTAATGGTCTACGGAGAGTATTCACAAAGCCCAGCGGTAGAATATTGTAAACTAATGGCTTCTCTCCTACCAGAATCATTAAATAAAACCTATTTAGTAAATTCAGGAACCGAAGCAATTGAAGGTGCATTAAAACTAGCCCGAAGAACAACAGGACGCAGTCAGTTAATATCGTGTTATAATGCCTATCACGGTAACACAATGGGCTCAATGAGTGTTATGGGATTCGAAGAGCGCAAACAAGCCTTTAGACCTTTAATTCCAGATGTAGATTTTATAACCTTCAATAGCGAAGAAGATTTACAAAAAATAACTACCAAAACAGCCGGAATTATTTTAGAAACAATTCAAGGAGGAGCAGGATTTATAGAGCCACACGATAACTTTTTACAAAAAGTACGCAAACGCTGTGACGAAGTTGGAGCTATGATGATAGTCGACGAAATCCAGCCAGGATTTGGAAGAACCGGAAAACTATTCGGATTCCAGAATTACGATGTCGTTCCCGATATCGTCGTTATGGGAAAAGGAATGGGAGGCGGAATGCCAGTAGGCGCATTTACAGCATCAGCAGAAAAAATGGACTTGCTAACCGAAAACCCAAAACTCGGTCATATAACCACATTTGGAGGACACCCTGTCATTGCGTCAGCCTGTTTGGCGACTTTGAAAGAAATTACTGAAACAAACCTAATGCCTGAAACATTAGAAAAAGAAAAACTAATTAGATCACTTTTGGTACATCCTTTGATTAAGGAAGTTAGAGGAAGAGGATTAATGCTTGCAGCCATGACAGAAAGTGCCGAAATAACAAACGAAGTTATTTTAAGCTGTCAGGACAAAGGGCTTATTTTATTTTGGTTACTGTTTGAAGGATGTGCGATACGCATTACACCTCCGTTAACAATTTCAGAAGAAGAAATAAGAGAAGGTTGCGCCACAATCCTAAATGTAATGGATGAAATAATAAACAAAAAGAATAATTAGGAGCTATTTCCAGCTATCCGCTATATCTTTTGTTTTTAAAGAAAAAAACAAAAGGATACCGCTGCTATCTGGGCTAACGCATATCGTTGATAACAAAACAGTTAAAAAAATAAAATACAATCCGTTAAAAAAAAGGTTTCACCTAAAAACAGCTTGTATACACTACCAATATTGTTAATTAAATTGTTCACAACAATTCCTTCTTTCTCCACATAACAAAAACATGTTGCCTAATTTTATAAAAGGCTAATATCAAAAAAATACAGTATGCAATTAAGCAACGAAGAAGAAGATTATAACCTATCCCTATCCAAATTTGAGTCAATGTTAAAAACTAACAAAGTACTCTTTTTTGATTCAGAAGAATTCGAAGAGATTATCCTTCATTATCTGGACATAGGCAAGGCTAATTTAGCAAAGAAAGCCTTAAAACTTGCATTAGACCAACATCCAAAATCTACAGGCTTAAAATTAGTACAAGTAGAGATGCTAGTGTATGACGACAAACTCGAAATAGCTGAAAAGCTTTTAAATGAGTTGTACGCAATCGAACCCAACAACGAAGAAATTTACATCCAGAAAGCAAACATCTATTCTAAAAGAGACCAACACGAAAAAGCAGTCGAACTGCTTAAAATCGCTTTGGAATATACCGATGATTTTGCCGATGTGTACAATTTAATCGGTATGGAATATCTTTTTATGGACAATCTTGAAATGGCAAAAGAGAACTTTATCAAATGTCTAGAAGAAGATTTGGAAGACCAATCGGCCTTATACAATGTAGTTTATTGTTTTGAGTTTTTAGACCAAAATCAAGAAGCTATTACCTATTTAAACAAGTATATAAACAAAAACCCATATAGTGAAATCGCTTGGCACCAGCTAGGTCGTTTGCATTATGGCATAAAAGAATATGAGAGCGCAATACGTGCTTTTGATTATGCTACCCTAATCGACGATGAGTTTCTTGGTGCTTTCATGGAAAGAGCCAAAGCATTCGAACGTTTAAAAAAATATGCCGAAGCAATAGAAAGCTACAATCGTACCATCGAACTCGATGATGCAACTTCGTATGCACTATTGAGAATAGGAAAATGTTACGAAAAACTTGGAAACAAAGCATTAGCATTAAAATATTACAATAAAACCGTTCATGAAGATCCTCTTTTAGATAAAGGATGGATAGCCATAACCGATTTTTATGTACGCCAGAAAAACTATCAAAAAGCATTGTTTTTTGTCAACAAAGCATTAGCAATAGACAATCAAAATCGTTTGTATTGGAAACGTTATGCAACAATAAACAAACAAATGAACTTTTTTGAAGAAGCAGAGTTTGGCTACCGAAAAGCAGTAGAGTTTGGTGATTATTCACTTGACACGTGGTTGTTTTGGGTAGATATACTTCAGTTTTTGGGCGAGTTTGAAAGTGCTATACAAACCTTATTACAAGCATCAGAATATTTCCCAGAAGAAAACGAAATCGAATACCGTTTGGCTGGATTATATTTCATGATACAGGATAACACAAAAGCTAAATTCCATTTAAGTAATGGATTGCGATTAAAATTCGATAATTACATATTAATCGAAGACTTATTCCCTGTAGTTTGGACAAAAAAAATGGTACAAAACTATATTACAAAACATAAAAAACAATAATGATTCATATTTTAAAAAGGCGTTTCGGTTTGTTAGGAAAAAACATTAGTTATTCTTTTTCGAAAGGTTATTTTACCGAAAAATTCAGCGACGAACATTTTAAAGGATGTAGTTATGAAAATTTTGATATTCCAGAAATTAACCATTTTACAACGTTAACGAAAAACAATCCGGATTTAAAAGGATTAAATGTAACAATACCCTACAAACAACAAGTATTACCCTTTTTAGATAAACTATCAAAAAAAGCTACATTAATCGGTGCTGTAAACACTATTAGATTCACCAAAAAAGGAAAACTAAAAGGATACAACACCGATTACTATGGTTTTAAAAAATCATTGAAACCTTTATTGAAACCACACCACAAGAAAGCTTTAATTCTTGGTACAGGAGGTGCTTCAAAAGCAGTCGCTTATGCTTTGGATGAATTAGGTATATTATACACGTTTGTTTCACGCGAGGCAAAAGAGGATTGTATTGATTACAATCTAATCAATGCTACAACTTTTGATAACTACCAAATTATAATCAATAGTACACCTGTTGGCACTAGCCCAAACATCGAGGCTTGTCCAGCAATTCCGTATGAGTTTTTCACAAAAAGACACATTGCTTACGATTTAATATACAATCCAGAAGAAACAACATTTCTTAAAAAAGCTAAAGAAAACGGAGCAACCATAAAAAACGGATATGATATGCTTATTTTCCAAGCCGAAAAAGCATGGAAAATCTGGAATAAATAAAAAACTCAAAAAAAATACTAAAGACTACAATCACAAGATTGTGGTCTTTTTTTTTACAGAAACAACTATCCCAAAACAATCCCAATCTAGACTATCTAGAATATAAGATTATAGTCATTCAAATTTCACCTGTGTTACTTTACCTCTCTACACCTTTTAAACCTCCCTCCATCCCTCTTTACAAACAGTTTTTTTTTAATACTAACATAACACCATAAAACAACCACTTAACCTTAATGCTCTAGCTTTGTTATTATCAAAAAATAGATAGACAAAGCATGAATGTATATTTAAAAGTACTAGTTGTTATTGCAATACTATACCTGCTCATAATTATTTACCTTTCTACAAAATACCCATTAACAAACTGGGATTGGTCTCAAAAAAATACTTCCAACTTAAATTTTCCTAAAAACTTTCATTGGGGAACCGCTACAGCAGCACATCAAGTCGAAGGAGGTCACACAAATAACAACTGGTCATGGTGGGAAAACCAGAAAGACCAAAATGGCAAACCACGAATTGATAACCATGACAAAGCAGGACTTGCTACAGATCATTGGAATCTATATCCAAAAGACATAGAACTAATGGAAGAGCTAGGTGTAAATGCTTATCGCTTCTCTTTATCATGGAGCAAAATAAACCCCGAGGAAGGTAAATTCGATTCCGATGCTATTCAGCATTACTCAAATGTAATTGATAGCTTATTGGCTAAAAAAATCACCCCAAACATTACATTACATCATTTCGAAGAACCACTGTGGTTTATGAACAAAGACGGATTTGAAAAAGAAGAAAACATTGCTTACTTTCTATTATTCGTAAAAATTGTATTCAAAAAATACAGCAATCGAGTTACGTATTGGACAACATTTAATGAAATTAATGTTTACACAAATCTAGCATTCATGTCAGATATTTTTCCTCCAGGTAAAAAGAATTCTAAGATTGCTGGAAGAGTCTTAAAAAACATACTAATTGCCCACACACAAGCCTACAAAATGATGAAGAAATTACCAAATGGTAAGGAGTCACAAATAGGCATCGTAAAAGACATTTTCTTCTTTGAACCCAAAAACAGATGGAGCCTACTTGATTGGATGGGAGCCTTGGTAGCCAATGATAATTTTAACAATTCGTCATTAAACTTTTTCGAAACTGGGAAATATCATTTTGGAGTTCCATTTCAAGCCAATGAAAATTATTTTGATAAAGATGCCCCCAACACTATAGACTTCATGGGGCTAAATTATTACTCTCACTATGCTACTACATTTAAATTCATCGAACATGAAAAAATGTTTTCACCAGTAGCAGGCGAAGAAATGACTGATATGGATTATACGGTTTATCCCGAAGGGATATACAGAGCAATTAAACGAATGTCTCGAATCAAAAAACCCATTATAATTACCGAAACAGGTATTGCCGATGCCAAAGACAACAGACGAGGGCTATTTATAGAAAGAGAATTATACGCCATATCTGAAGCTATAAAAGACGGATATGATGTGAGAGGGTATTATTATTGGTCCTTAATTGATAATTTTGAGTGGAGTTTAGGTTATGCAAAAAAATTTGGATTATACGCTGTAAACCTTAAAACACAGGAAAGAAAACTAAAAGACGGAGGCAAACATTATCAGGCAATTGTAAAACGATTTTCAAATAAAAAATAGCAGTAAAATCCTTTTTAAGCAAAAAAACGAGAATATTTTAAATATCCAACAGTATCCTTAATCGCATTTACAACCTCATAAACAACCATTTAACAAGAATTTTAAACTTAAACACACTATAAATAATGGATTTATTTTGTAGTTCGGAACACCTTTAGTATCTTTCGCTCTAGATTTAAAGTAAAAACCTTATACATTGACAAAATGTTAGAAGAAAAGAATGATAACCTGCAAGAGGCAGATGGAAAATTAGAAATTGAATCTGCAAATTCTACTGAAAACAATCAAACTGTTTCAGTTGAAATTAATGAAAGTGAAGCGGAAACCGTTGTAGCTGAATCTGAAAACACAATAACTTCTTCTGAAGAAGAATTGTCAGATAAAGAAACTGTTGCCGAGACTCAAAATCAGAAAGCATTAGATGCAATAACCAATTCTAATGCCGAAGAAAGTGAAGATGAAACGCTAAAAGAGCGTCATGACCTTCCAATGCATGATTATAATACTTTTTCGCTAGACGAGTTAGTTGCAGAACTAAAAAAATTAGTTTCGTCAGATAAAGTTATGTCTGTAAAAGAGCATATTGAAGAGATTAAAAAATCGTTTTTGCTTCAGTACAATCATCTTATCGAAGAAAAAAGAGAAGAATTCAATGCTGAAAATCAAGATCCAAACGAAGAATTTCAATATCATTCTCCATTAAAAACAAAATTTGATGAATATTACAATATATTCAGAGACCATAGAAATGCACACTTTAAAAGTCTACAAACCAATCTAAAATCAAATTTAGAAAACAGATTGGCTATTGTTGAGGAATTAAAAGAGCTTATTAATCCGCAAGAAAACATAAAAGACACTCTTAAGCACTTTAATGAATTAAGAGAAAGATGGAAAAATGCAGGTTCAATTCCAAAAGATAAATACAATCACGTATGGAATAACTACCATTTTCATGTTGAGAACTTTTATGATTATCTACATTTAGATCGTGAAGCTAGAGATTTAGATTTTAAACACAATCTAGAACAAAAACAAAAAATTGTTGCTCGCGTAGAAGAATTAGTAAACGAAGCTGATGTAAGTAAAGCATTTAGAGAACTACAAGATTTACATAGAATCTGGAAAGAAGATATCGGTCCCGTTTCTAAAGAACATCGTGATGAAATATGGAATAAGTTTAGTGAATTAACTAAAAAAATCCATGATAAACGTGAAGTTTTGTTCGAAAACATTAGAGGTACAGAACTTGAAAATCTAGAAGTTAAGAAAAACATCATTTCACAAATTGAAACTCTTGCTACCGAGAAAGTGAATACACACTCTTTATGGTTGCAACAAATAGAAAAAGTAGAAGCGTTACGTTCTGCATTTTTTGCAGCTGGAAAAGTTCCTTCAGATGTAAACGAAGCTACTTGGAGTGCATTTAAAACTGCCGTTAGAAATTTTAATACTTTTAAAAATTCATTTTACAAAGACATTAAAAAAGACCAAAACGACAATTTAAATAAAAAAATGGCTCTAGTTGCCAAAGCCAAAGAATTACAAGAAAGTACCGATTATGAATCGACTA
This sequence comes from Flavobacterium pisciphilum, assembly GCF_020905345.1. Classification (NCBI taxonomy): domain Bacteria; kingdom Pseudomonadati; phylum Bacteroidota; class Flavobacteriia; order Flavobacteriales; family Flavobacteriaceae; genus Flavobacterium; species Flavobacterium pisciphilum. The sequence continues at coordinate 5,118,568 of NZ_JAJJMO010000001.1, read as the reverse complement.
CTCCAATAATGAAGAAAATTCAGGAAGAGTGGAAACAAATTGGTCATGTTCCTAGAAAATATTCAGATAAAATCTGGAAAGAATTTAAAGATGCTTGTAATAGTTATTTTGATAAACTAAAAGAGCACAAAAACGAAGAGAATGGTGATGAAGTAGCTGCATTTGACAACAAAAAAGCCTACTTAGAAACTATCAGAGAATTTCAACTTACTGGTGACCATAAAACCGATCTTGATGCTATTAAATTACACATCGAGACATGGAAAGGCTTCGGAAAAGTACCCTTCCCTAGACGTCATATCGAAGGTAAATTCAATAAAATTCTAGATGCTCTTTTTGAAAAATTAAGTCTAAGCAAAAAGGAAACAGAAATGATTCGTTTTTCAAACAGAATTGATAATTTATCAGAAAGCAACGATACTAGAAAATTAGACAATGAGAAAATTTTCTTAATGCGTAAAATTGAAGAAGTTCAAAATGAAATTTTCCAATTAGAGAATAACATTCAGTTCTTTACCAATACAAAAAATGCAAAAAAAGAAAATTCAATCGTTCTAGAAGTTCGCAAAAACATTGCGCTACACAAAGAAAGTCTTGACGTTTGGAAAGAAAAATTACACCAATTAAGAAATTTAGATAACAACAACTAAATCTATTAAGGGCAATAAATAAAAAGAGCGATAATTAATTTTATCGCTCTTTTTTGTTTTATGTTTTTCACATACAAACTATCCGTTAATCGGCATCAACCCACTTAACCAATGCCAAAATCTAATTTATAAATGCTTTTAAAAGCGGACAATTATATTGCTTAAATGTGTTTGTTTTATTATAAATAGTATAAAAATCAACTAATTCTTTACCTGATTTAAAAGCGGCTCGTTTACCAATAAAATTATCTAAATCTTTATAATAATCATAATAGTTGCATTCGAAAATCATTAAACTTGCCAATGCTTTCTCTTCTTTATTTCTAGATAATTCTAGTGCTTTTTCATAATACATTTTAGCCAACGTACATCTATAATAATTTGAATTTTGATAGGTCATCTCAGCATCATAATTAGTCTCTCCATAAACATAATCTGAGTACGTTTTCCAATTTCCACTAGAAGACCAGTCGTAAGCAATCATCATCCAAGAATTTCCCCAATAAGAGACGTTAAAGTAAGCATGAGCCAATAGCAAATTACTTTTGGCAGTATTTTCTTTTTTTAACTCAATTAATCTAGCCACAAATTCGGCTTTATTAAAATGATAAGTAAACTTTTTTTCTTTCTGCTTTTGCAAGACTTTAGGAACAAATGGATCTTCATTTAAAAAATGCTTATACTCATAGTTTTTTTGCCAAAAATCTGCTGGCATGCTCGCAAATATTTGATATGCTAGTGCTAAATTGTTTTTTCTAAAAGCAATAGTTCCTTTTACATCTCTATAATAATTTACATCTGGGGCTATTGTCCCTGCCAAAATATATTTTTCAAATGGTGTTTTATTTTCCTTTTTATATAATGCAATCAAATTATCCATATCCTCCAGAGTTGCATATCTTTCAAAATAACCAATATATTGATAAAAAGCTGGCTCATAATAATACCACGAATTCAAAGCTTCTTTTTTAAGATTAGACTTTAAAAACAACAAGCCTGCTGTTGCTCTATCTCCTTTTTTAGAAAATTCATTACTTGCTATTCTATATAAACTATATAAATTCTTAAGCAAACTATTATCCTCTTCAACCAAGTTTTCTATCGCATTAAAATAATTAAAGAGATTGTTCTGGATATTTTTGTCTTGCAAATTATCTTGTTTCAACACTACAAGAGCCAATTGGATATTTTTTTGCAACTGGATTGAAGCATTGGCTTTATCAGAAATCATAGCAACATACTTTTTCCCAAGCTCAATTTCATCGTCTATAAAACACAATTGCGCAATTGCCGATGAAATAAAATCTTTTTGTTCCCCTGAAACTGTACCATGAACCTCAATCAAAAATTGTTTCAGTTCTTTTAAATAGATGATATCTTTATTAAAATTAACTGTTTTTGCATTTACATAATTATCGTACCAGCTCGATAAATCGGAACTAATCGCAGGAATCTTATTAACTGAATATTTAGGAGTAAAAATCCAATCTTCGAGTTTATTAATTTCTCTTTGAACCAAAAAACTAAAATAAATACTATTAGGGTCTAACTTGTAAACTTGCTTCATCGTATTTAAATCTGGTGCAGGGTTTCGCATGCTTTCAATAATCAAGATCATATTACGCTCTTCATCATTTTTAGCTAAACTCAATGTTGCTGCTGTCTTTCTAAAATTATAATGTTGCATCACTGCAAATGTTTTATCCTCACAAGAGGCAAAAACTTTACTTAACAAATAATTCTGAAGAGGAAAATCATCAATACACAATGCTTTATAATACAATGCCCAAGGCTCTAAAATTGTATTTTTATTATTAGCAAAATAAGTATCATACAAACGGATTACTTCAGCTTTATCAGCACTATAAAAACGGTCCCTAAGAATAAGAAAAGCATAACGCTGTTTTAAAAAAGGATCTTTAGCAGAAGAAATTTTTTCATCATAATCATCTAATGCAACAGAGTTTGCATTTTCTTGATAACTATCTATACTACTCCAGGATTCCCATTTTGAGCTTGGGACGTTATTATACTCTAATTTTTTAGCAAATACTAAATAATCTAAAAAGGCTTTATTTTTAGGAAGCAACAAAGTTGCAATAAAAGTATTTTTGGCAAAAGTCTGTTTTAATATCTTATTTTGATAAGCTACTTGAAATTTATCTGAATCTGTTTCATACAAAATCGTATAAATATCAGCTGTAGTAACAGTAGCCCCTATTTTTCTCTGCCATTCTAAACAATTTAATTCCTGATCTTTACTAGACACTTCACTGACTTCGTGAAAGGTATTAGCCGAATAACAAAAATAATTCAATTTTAAAAATCCCGTTCTTTCAGATTTAAACAAAACTAATCGACTTGTTTCGTCAGATTCGCTCCACCCACAAGCAAACGAAAACTGAAAAGCAAATAATAAAATTATGCTACTGAAAACGCGCATAATAACCGGATATGTTTTTGATTCCATAATCATGGATGTATTTTTTATCAAATGAAAAGAAAGTAACCTTTGTATTATTATCAAATGGTACCCTATTCTTTATAATTGAAATCATTTTGTTAATCTCTTCATCTGAGATTTTTTCAATTCTTATTTCATCACCATTACGCAAATATGTCTGTCCTACCAAAACGTCATCTTGGAGTATATATTTGTTAGGTGCTATTTTTTTGAACCTTTCGCCATCTTTAATAAATTCCTCATAATCAGATATAATTCCTTTAAACTGATTCCCTCTAAAAACAACCGACCAACTATATAGTGGTAACGCTATATCTAAATCAAGCTTATAGTCACTATGGGTGATATATTTTTCTAATTCATCACTAGTTCCAATAGAGTTTTTTGTCTTATAATCATTTGGACTAGATAGATTGTAACACATTAATAACCCTCTATCAACAGGAGGAACTCCCGCTTTTTCAGAATATTTATATTGCCACAATCGTATAGTTGCTGACAATTGGCAATTTTTTAATTCTTTTTTAACTTGCTCTAACAAATAAAAATAATTCTCTTTTGATTTTTCTGTCCAATCACAATCAATTAATATTTCGCTAAAATCGGGGTTCAGCTTGCCTAATTCAATAGCTTTTATGGAATCTGAATTCAATCTTTTTCTAAAATCCCCTTTTTGCTTATCATAATCAGCATAAACAATTCTATCTGCGTTTACTCCTGCTTTACGATCTATATAACTGAGTCCAATTTCTTTTATCCTTTTCTGAATTCTTTTAGCCAAAGTATCCAATTGCTCCCTACTTGACTCTAACACAACATCATTGGTAATAAAAACACTTGGCGTAATAACAGGATTACTCTCGTTAAAGTCAAAATGCCTAATCGTAGCTACTGGAAGTGGTTCTTTTGTGTATGGATTCCAATCGACATCAAAAAAACGAACATACATATGTTCTACATTTAAAGTCTTACAAATTGAATCCTCTTCTTTATCAAAATAAGCACTTGTTTTCCAATAACAAAAAGAACGAATTACTTCTTGTTTTTCATCACATCCCGAACTATTTATAACAATAAATAATAGTACAACAATTAAGCCTTTCATTTTTTAATAATACTTACAAATTTTAAGCTAAAGTACTGTATAATATGATAACGTTATTCATTTTTTTAAACAATTTCAAGTTTCGATTGCTACCTTTGCAAAAAAAACAAATATGTCAAACATTTATATCGGGTATCACTTTACAATTGAACCTAAAGAATTAGGATCAGAAATACTAATTGCCGAATTAGGCGAGAAAGCTTTTGAGAGTTTTACCGAAACCGAAACTGGAATTTCTGCTTTTGTACAAAAAGATTTATGGGACGAAACGATTCTAGAAGATATTCATATTTTGCAATCGGATGAATTTAAGATTGAATATACATTCGAAGAAATTGAGCAAGTAAATTGGAATGAAGAATGGGAAAAAAACTTCGAGCCTATTGATGTTGATGGAAACTGTCATGTTCGTGCTCCATTTCATCCAAAAACAAATGCTGAGTTTGACATTGTAATCGAACCAAAAATGAGCTTTGGAACTGGACATCATGAAACAACTCACATGATGATTCAGCATCTATTAGAGATGGATGTTAATGGAATGAAAACCTTAGATATGGGTTGTGGAACTGCTATACTTGCTATTCTTGCCGAAATGAAAGGCGCTCAACCTATTGACGCAATCGACATTGATAATTGGTGCTATTTAAACTCTATAGAAAATGCTGAACGCAATAATTGCAAACATATCAGCGTTTATGAAGGTGACGCAGCATTATTGGCAGGTAAAAAATACGATTTGATTATTGCTAATATCAACCGTAATATTTTACTAAATGATATGCAAAGTTATGTTGATTGCCTGAACCCAAAAGGGACTTTATTATTAAGTGGCTTTTATGAAGAAGACATTCCTTACATCGATGCTTCTTGCACTGAAAAAGGATTGGAATATGTTAAAAAATTTCAAAGAAATAATTGGGTTTCTTTAAAATATGTAAATTTGTAGTTAATTAATTACAACAGTACAAAAACTAAAAAAAATGAGTACTAAAGAAAAAGTAAGAGAAAAAGTTCGGGAAAAGGAAGCAATATCTTTTAACAACGAAATCATTGTGTATAATGATGATGTAAATACTTTTGATCATGTAATAGAAACCTTAATTCGCGTGTGCAATCATACACCCGAACAAGCAGAACAATGTTCTTTAATTGTTCATTACAACGGAAAATGTACCGTAAAAACGGGACCGATGGATAAGTTAAAGCCACAATGCACCCAACTTCTGGAAGCTGGGTTAAGTGCAGAGATAATCTAAAATAATTATCAATAATTTAAAAAATAGTGTAATTTATTCTATATTTGAATAAATTACACTATTTTTTTTATGGAAGAGTACGGGAAAATACTAATCATTGCAATGCCGATTTTTTTATTGTTAATTATAATCGAAAAATCGTATGGTCTATACATAAAACAAGACCATGTTCCTCTTATTGATAGTGTATCTAGCATAAGCTCAGGGATTACAAATTCGGTAAAAGATGTTCTAGGTCTTACCATCACTTTCATTTCGTATGAATGGCTGGTTTCTAAAATTGCTATTTATCACATCGAAAACACTATAATTACTTATATAGTTGGATTCTTTGTCATTGATTTTTACGGCTATTGGAGTCATCGTCTATCCCATCAGATTAACTTTCTTTGGAATAAACATGCTATTCATCATAGCAGTGAAGAATTTAATCTAGCCTGTGCCCTACGACAGCCCATAGCTAGTTTTGTTAATTTATTTACTTTTTTACTAATTCCAGCTGCCCTACTTGGTGTTCCTGCAACTGTAATTGCAATTACATTACCACTACACTTATTTTTGCAATTTTGGTATCATACCAAATACATAAAAAAAATGGGAGCATTAGAACATATCTTAGTAACTCCATCCCATCACAGGGTTCACCATGCCATCAATCCTGAATATTTAGATAAAAATCATTCACAGATATTTATATTCTGGGATAAACTTTTTGGTACTTTTCAAGAAGAATTAGAAACTGTTCCGCCAGTTTTTGGTATCACAAGACCCGCAAATACATGGAATCCCATTCGAATTAACTTTCAGCATTTAGCATTATTAATTAGCGATGCTTGGCGTGCTGAGAACTGGAAAGATAAATTTACAATATGGTTCAAACCAACTGGCTGGCGTCCTGAAAATTTTGAAGAAAAATATCCTGTCAATAAAATTACTGATGTATATAATTATGCCAAATACGGAACTGATAACTCTACAAAACTCATATACTGGTCGATTACCCAAGTTATGATAACATTGCTATTTGTAAGTTATTTGTTTAGTAATATTGCCAAGATTGGTTTCCCAAATATCTTTTATTATGGCTTTTTTATTTTCATAACTATCTATAGCTATACTGAACTAATGGATAAAAATCGTTTTGCTATTTTATGGGAAAGCTTACGTTTAGTAACCGTTCTTGCAATTATTTATTATTTTGGAGATTGGTTCGGTCTTAATTCTGTTTTCCCTTTCGGTAATATTTTTATTATTGGATACCTCATTATTTCTTTATTGATCACAATTTATTTCGTAAAAGTCGATTTCAAAAGCATAAAACCTATACTGGTAAACTCTTAAATACAAACTATGAAAAGCCCTTTATTCTTAAAAATCTTTGTAGGTTTTAGTCTTTTTTATCTTTTAATTCTTCTTTTTAATCTTGAACATATTGCTTGGTATTTAAAAGGGTTACTGATTCCGATTTTATGGCTTGGAGTTTATTTTTCGAGTGAATTTCCTTCCAAAAAAATACTCCTTGGTGCTTTATTTTTCTCATGGGTTGGTGATGTAATATTATTGTTTGCTGATATTGCCGAAATCTATTTTATATTAGGCTTAGTTGCATTTTTACTATCCCATATCATTTATATTGTTCTGTTTAATAAGCAAAACAAACCTGATGTTTCAAGAAACAAAAGCACTTTCTATATTGGGTTAGTAGCTATTTTAATTTATTTGGCAACGATGCTTACCGTTCTGCTACCAAAATTGGGTGATTTACAACTTCCTGTAATTGTTTATGCATTGACAATTTCTACAATGCTTTTATATGCATTTAGTGGTTATTTAGTTTGGGACAAACCTGCTAATACCTATATATTTATTGGGGCGATTATTTTTGTCCTTTCTGATAGTATTTTAGCAATGGACAAATTTTACGAACCTATTTATAAAAGTTCGTTTTTTATTATGCTTACCTATCTTATGGCACAATATCTGATTGTAATTGGTATTTTAAAACTGAATTCAATAAAAACAAAATAGAAAGCCAATGTACATTTGTACTGTTTCTTTTTTATAATTAAAAAGATCAAAAATTGCTTTAGACCCAATAGATTTTTAAAACCTGTTAGGTCTCTCCTGCGACTAAAAAGAAAAAATTTAATTCTTTTTAATCTATGGACTATTTTTATTAAAACCACTTACATTTGTATTATTAAACTGCCTTAAAAATGAAAAAAATAGCTCTTTTTATAGTTTTACTTATTACTGCTACATCATGTGTAAGCACAAAATCTACTTTAAAAAATGTAGATGATAATGCACCAAACCTGACCTTAACTAAAGACAATACTTTTGTAATTACAGCATATAGTAAAGACAAAAAATATGGCTATGACAAAGATTACCCTGTAAACATTTTTTACAGAACTTCTAAAGATGAAGTTATTAATCAACAACGCTTTTTAAATGCTTTGGCTGGTCCAAATGGCGAGAAAATAACTTATACTAAACTTGAAAGCTGTTGTCCATTCCCTTCTAAAAGAAGTGATATGGGTGCTGGATTTCTTGATGTTTATGAACTAAAATGGGAAGGACAGAAAAAACCAATTAATTTATATCTTAACATCTACGAAAAAGGTATTTTGATGGTCCCACTTGGATTGACTTTGAAGAAATAATTCAGTTTGCAGCCTCAGTTTACAGTCTCGGTTTGTGTTATTGTCATCCTAAGCGAAGTCGAAAGACAGTCTCAGTTTACTGTTTACAGACTTAATAAGCAATCTCTGTAATTCAGGTATTCAGTTCCTAACATTAGTAATCAAAACAGCAAAAAAAATCTTATAAATGTACGGAATATCACCTTTTATACTACTGGTAATACCATTTTTGATTCAAATTATATGGGGATCCAAAGCAATTAAAAAAAAGATAAAATTAAATTTTGGTTATATATCTCTAATCACTATAATTTTACAAATACCTTTATCAATACTTTCTGTATATATCGCTTCTGAAAATATAAATGCAAATATTGAATATCAGAATAGATGTGGCTTGGTAATGCTAGGAATTGTTGCTTTTAATTTTCTTTTTGCAATTTTACTTTTAGTTACCATTATTGTACAGTTCTTTATTAAAAGATACTATGAAAAAAGACAATAAATTATGCTTAAATCAAAACAGCTTTTATAATTTTTCTTTTTTCATCTGCAATTGTATTTTCATATTTTAAAAAACAAGTAGAACAAAAATCTGCTTGCACAAACCGTAAATATTTGCTTTCTTTACAAAAAAAATACTAACTAGTATGTTTTATGAAAAAAGCTGAAGCAACCAGGCTAAATATTTTACAAAAAAGCTATGAACTTATCTATGCCAAGGGGTACCAGGCTACCAGTATTGATGATATACTTGCTACTACACAAGTAACTAAAGGAGCCTTTTATTACCACTTCAAGAATAAAAATGAAATGGGAATTGCTATTATAAATGAGATTCTGAATCCCAGCACAATCAAAAACAATATATTACTAGATTCTCCTGATGGAAACCCATTAGAATCTATTTACAATATGATGTATGAGCTGCTAATGGAAAACAAATTTATGAAAGTAGAATATGGTTGCCCAATTTCAAATTTTGTACAGGAAATGACTCCTTGGAATGAGAGCTTTAGAAAGTCTATTTTAAAACAAATGAAAGAATGGGAAAATCAAATGATCACAAGTATTGAAAATGGAAAAAAAAACAATTTCATTAATCCAAACATAAACGCAAAACAAGTTACTTTTTTCATTATTTCAGGTTACTGGGGAATCCGTAATTTTGGTAAACTTGAAAACAATAAATCTGTCTATATGAATTATTTGAATGAACTTAAAAACTATCTTAATCTTTTAAAATAATTTTTTTACCCAAAAACATACTAATTAGTATGTTTTAAAACACAATAATTAATTAAAGCACATAACAATATGTACCCTACTCTACTTTTTCTTCATTCTTTAATCCGTTGGTTAGTAATTATAAGTCTTATTTATGCCATTTATAAAGCATATAATGGATACAAAACCAACCAAAAGTTCTCTTATAGCGATACTTTAATCAGACAATGGGCGACAACATTTACTCATATACAATTAACAATTGGAATAATACTTTATATCCAAAGTCCGATTATAAAATATTTCTGGAAAAATGTGCCTGAAGCGATTCAAAACTTTGATGTTTTATTCTACACCCTAATTCATCCTACATTAATGACCATAGGCGTGATTATTTTAACGATAGGCGCTGCCTTATCCAAAAGAAAATCAACTGATAAAGAAAAGTTTAAGATTATGTTGATTTGGTTCATTATTGCATTCATGGTCTTCTTAATTGCTGTTCCTTGGCCTTTTTCTATCCTATCACAAAGACCCTATATAAGAGCTTTATAATACTAATTATCAACTTAAATAATAATTTAATATGAAACATTTACTCAAAACAAATATTGGAAGATTACGTCTGATAGCTATGCTTGAAGGAATATCATTACTCATTCTTGTTTTTATAGCAGTACCACTAAAATACTTTTTCAATTATCCTGATGGTTCTAAAATAATGGGAACCATACATGGATTCTTATTTGTACTTTTTATAATCAACACTTTAAGCATCGGGGTTGAACAAAAATGGCAATTTAAAACGACTATTTGGAAAGTGCTATTGGCTTCAATTATCCCTTTTGGAACTTTTTATATTGATAGAAAAATTTTAAGTAAACTATAAAACTATTTAATCATGGAAATTATAATCTCTAATTCAGGTGTATTAAGCATAATAAATAGAAATAGCAACTAACCTCATTTCTACAACACCTCCTGAAAACCAAAACAAATTGACTATCAGACACATATACAAGGACACATTATAACCATCTTATCAAAGACAGTTATTGTATATGAAATTACTTTACATATCGTTAAGACACAATACTCAGCATACTGAAAAAGAAAATCATTTATGGAAAAGTCTATTTTACCTTAGATCACCCAAATCAAATCATCTGAAATATTATTTTAAGAAAAGAACTACATATTTAACAGTAAAGGCATCTTAAAAATTTCTTAAATCTTCATCTCAAACTCATAAATCATAACTACCTTTGCACTGTCTTAAAAATTCATACTATGAACATACAACATATTCCACAAATTAAGCATACTGATAGCGGTAATTTCTTTTTATTAGCAGGTCCTTGTGCCATTGAAGGCGAAGAGATGGCGATGCGTATTGCAGAAAAATTAATTGGTATTACTGACAAACTTCAAATTCCTTATGTTTTTAAGGGATCTTTTAAAAAAGCAAACCGTTCTAGAATAGATAGCTTCTCTGGAATTGGTGATGAAAAAGCATTAAAAATTCTAAGAAAAGTTTCAGAAACATTTCATGTTCCTACTGTAACTGATATTCATACTAATGAGGATGCTGATATGGCTGCTCAATATGTAGATGTTTTACAAATTCCAGCATTTTTAGTACGTCAGACTGATCTTGTTGTGGCTGCTGCCAATACAGGAAAAGTAGTTAACTTGAAAAAAGGACAATTTATGAGTCCTGAGAGCATGAAACATGCTGTACAAAAAGTATTGGATTGCAACAACCAAAATGTAATGGTTACTGACCGTGGTACTATGTTTGGCTACCAAGATATGATTGTAGATTATAGAGGTATTCCAACAATGCAACAATATGCTACAACAGTTCTTGATGTAACGCATTCGCTACAACAACCAAATCAAACTGTAGGTGTAACTGGTGGAAGACCTGATATGATCGAAACAGTTGCGAAAGCAGGTATTGCTGTAGGTGTTGATGGTATTTTTATCGAAACTCATTTTGACCCAGCTAATGCAAAAAGCGACGGTGCAAACATGTTGCATTTAGACTATTTTGAAGATTTAATGACTAAACTGGTTGCTATCAGAAAAACCATTAATCAATTTTAATTTTAAACTTATTACATTGAAAACTAATTTTATTTTATTTTTCTTGTTGTGTTTTTCAGTAAACACTTTTGCGCAAGAACAAATAGCAGTACAAGACAAATACACAGCACATAATAAAGGGAAATTCTTCGTTTCTTGGGGTGGTAACAGAGAAAGTTACAGTAAATCGGATATCAACTTTAGAGGTAAAGATTACAATTTTACATTAAACAATGTACCTGCACATGACAAACCAAAAGGATGGCATATGGATTATGTTAATCCTTCAAGAATGACCATTCCTCAAACTAATTTACGTTTAGGTTATTTTATTAGCGACCATTACAGTGTAACAATCGGTCTGGATCACATGAAATATGTAATGTACCAAGATCGTGAAGTTGGAATTGATGGATATTATCCAAACGCAGGATCATACGATGAATTAGTTGCTGGAGACCCTAATAAAGTTCTTTTAACTGAAAAATTCTTAATGTACGAACATACAGATGGTTTGAACTATATCCATACAGAAGTTTCTAGATTTGATGACATTTCAAAATGGTTTAATCTTCCTAATACTGATAAAGTTCAAATTAACTTGACTGAAGGTTTAGGTTTTGGACTTTTATATCCTAAAACAAACACTACTTTATTAGGTAAAGATCGTCATGATGATTTTCATGTTTCAGGATATGGCTTATCTGCTAAAGCTGGTATAAATATTACTTTCTTTAAACATTTTTACGTACAAGGAGAGTTAAAAGGTGGTTATATCAATATGCAAGACATTAGAACTACGCAAAGTAGTGACGATAAAGCTTCTCAAGACTTTTTCTTCTTCCAGAGAATTATTGCTTTCGGAGGTATCTTCAGATTATAATTTACAAATTCATAAAAAATAGTTGCCATTTTATTTGGTGACTATTTTTTTAATTACTTACTTTGTATTTCAAAGTACTTTATATGAAAGATAAATATTTACAGGATATTAGTGAAATAAAAAACATGATGAATAAATCTTCTCAGTTTATTTCATTAAGTGGTTTATCAGGAATTATGGCAGGAATATATGCTCTTATTGGAGCTCATATTGCCAATGGTCTTATTGAAAGTCATGTGGGATATTATATAACTCTGGAAAGTAAAACTTTTAAGTTAATTGTATTGACTGCATTTCTAGTCCTATTATTTTCTATTATTACTTCTGCGATATTAACTGTAAGTAAAGCAAAAAAAGAAGGTGAGAAAATATGGAATACTGCTTCAAAAAGATTGCTAATCAATTTTTTGATTCCGCTTGTTTCTGGTGGGATTTTCGGTTTACTTTTGCTGCGAAATGGCTACTATGGTTTAATTGCTCCTGTTACTCTCCTATTTTACGGATTAGCATGTGTTAATGCAAGTAAATATACTTTGAGAGATGTACGTTATTTAGGAATTACAATAATCATTCTTGGTTTAATCTCTACTGAATTCTCAGGTTATGCATTAGAATTTTGGGCATTAGGTTTTGGTGTTTGCCATATTCTATACGGAAGTATTATGTACTTCAAATACGATAGAAAATAATCTTTAATCGGTATAATTCAAAAATAAAATATGAAAAAATTAAAATATATTTTTGCTGGGGTTACCTTAATAATCAGCTTTTGCTGTGCTTTATACATCACAAAGCAGTTTTTTCCGAACGATCCTTTTTCAAAAGCAACTGTTGAAAATCCGAAACTAAAAACTACTCTTTTAGATAAAATCCAAGCTGGTGATTTAATTTTTCAAACCTCTGAGTCTAGCCAATGTGAAGCAGTAAGAATTGCCACAGATTCTAAGTTTTCTCATTGTGGAATCGTTTATTTTTTAGATGGTAAACGTTTTGTTTTTGAAGCTGTGCAGCCCGTAAAACTAACTCCTTTAGACGAATGGATTCAACATGGTAAAGATCAAAAAATTGTGGTAAAAAGATTAAAAGATTCTACAGCTTTGACTCCTACTGTTATCGAAAAAATGGAGATTTATAGTCGAAATTTCCTTAATACTGATTATGATCCTTATTTTGGCTGGTCTGATGATAAAATATATTGCTCCGAATTAATTTGGAAAATTTATAAAAATGGCGCTGGCATTGAATTATGTCCGCTGAAAAAAATGAAAGATTTTAATCTAGAGGACAAACGCGTACAAAAAATATTAAAAGAACGATATGGAAACAATATCCCTCTTGAGGAAGATGTAGTTGCCCCATCTAACATCGTTGATTCTAAATTATTAAAAACAGTAATTGATACCTATTAAAAATTGAAAAGCATCATTCAAAATATAAATAAAGCCTTCGATCATCGAATCCGACTTGGTATCATGTCTGTTTTGATGGTCAATGAATCAGCTGATTTTAGTACTCTGAAAGAGCTTTTGGGTGTTACTGATGGTAATCTTGCAAGCCATGCTAAAGCATTGGAACAAGAAAATTATATCGAAATACAAAAGCAATTTATTGGTAAAAAGCCCAATACAAGCTATAGAGCTACTAAAAGTGGTAAACTTGCATTTGTTGCACATATTGACGCTCTTGAAAAATTAATACAGAAAAAATAACACCCTTTTTTTATCTATTTACTTTGAAATACAAAGTACTTTTAAAAACACAAAAATGAGAGATCAATTAATTGAAAAATTGTATGAATGGTCTAGAATACCTTACCAGAAATACATAAAGAAAAATGCACCATGGGAGGTCAACAAAACCGAATTACTTGCTTTTCCAGAAGGAAGCTTAGGATTTGGATTGGGTGATTTTCTTCATAGAAACAATTTTGATATTCAAGCTAAACTAGAAGATCATGATATCATTCATGTTTTAACCAATACTGGAATTTCAGTTATTGATGAAATTGGAATGCAATATTATCTTTTAGGCAATCGCAAAAAGAGTTTGTACCTATTTATGGTGATTATATCAGGAACACTCTTCTACCCTACACAGCTTGGTTATTTTTTGAAACAGTATAAAAGAGGAAAAAGCGCCATGCCTTTTTATTATTTAGACTTCTCTAAAATGTTATTAACACCTATTCAATCAATTCAAAAAACTTTTAAAATTTAAAAATCATGAAAGACTTAATTAATGAAGAAAAATTTGAAGGAAGACCATCAACTGAGCTTGCTATTGGATGCTTTACTATAGGCACTATTTTATTTCTATTTTTTTTATTGTTAAAAGACAACTCCAATATCTTGATTTTAGGCTTCCTTTTTGTCGTCGCTGCAATACTCCTCAATGTAATTGTTCTATTGCATCTTGTTCATAGCTATTTCATACTACCAAACCAAAGAGAATATATAGGTGGTAAAATTTTAATTCTCTTATCAAACATTCCAATTGCACTTTTATACTATTCAATGGTACCAAAAATTTAATCTATTAATCATCAAACTCAAAAACACTTTACAATGGAAACAAATGAAACTCCAAAATCGACTTCAATTTTTCAGTCGAACTCTGCCAAAATGATTATGGTTGGCTTACTAACCTTATTTTTATTAATACCGTTAGAGTATGTAAAAAATTTAATCACTGAACGTTCTTTTAGACAAAATGATGTCATTACCGAAATCAATGAAAAATGGGGAGAAAAAGTATATATCTACGGTCCAATATTAAAGATCCCATATACTTCTTATGAAGAAACAGTAACCATAAATGAAAAAACTAAAGAAACGGTAAAGCAAAAAGTAGCATCAACTAAATATGCCTATTTTTTTCCAGAAGAATTAAACATCAATTCTAATACTGATACTAAAATCCTAAATAGAAACAATTATGAGTCGGCTGTCTTTACTGCTGATATGAAATTTAAGGGTAATTATGTGCAGCCTGATTTTAGCAGCAGAAATATTGCGAAAGAAGCGATTCAATGGGACAAGGCAACTATCTTAATCAAAACTACCAATCTAAAGAGCATAAAAGAAGAGGTGAAAATTAAATTCGGAAGTACCACTTATGTTTTTGAACCTGTGTATAATTCAGCTAAACTTGATAGTACCGAAGCCCTAGAAACAGGTTTTATCGATTTAACAACAATACTTTCAGCTCCAAAAACTGATTATAGTTTTGCTATTACCTACAACGGTAGTAAACAAATTAAGATTGTTCCGATTGGTAAAACTACCAATGTTGAAATGAAATCAAACTGGGCATCTCCTAGCTTTACTGGTAATTACTTGCCTGATGATAAAACAAAAGACATAAGCAAAACTGGCTTTACAGCAAATTGGAAAATTTTGCATATAAACAGAGCATTCTCACAACAGGCTTTTGATATATTACCTGACCTAAATTCGTATAGTTTTGGAGTTGACTTTGTAATTCCTGTAGATCAATACCAACAAAATGAGCGTGCCTCTAAATATGGTTTTCTTGTTATTGGGCTTACATTCTTGATTTTCTTTTTAATCCAAAATATGAGTAAAATTAGCATCCATATCTTTCAATATTCAATGATTGGTTTGGCTCTCATTATGTTTTACACTTTATTAATTTCGATAACTGAACATAGTAATTTTACCAAAGCGTATCTATTATCTGGAATTGCGGTTATAACGCTTATTACAGCCTATTCTTTTTCAATTTTAAAAACGAAGAAGTTTCCAATATTTATTGGTTGTTCACTTACCGGATTATACACATTTATTTATGTCATTATCCAATTAGAGAATTATGCGTTACTAGTAGGTAGTGTAGGACTCTTTTTAATCCTAGCCGCTGTTATGTACTTCTCAAGAAAAATAGACTGGGGAAATAATTAAACAAAAAAAGCCGTCTCAACACTAATTTGGGACGGCTTTTATACATTTAATTTTAAAGTATTATCTAAAAAAAGATACTTTTATATCTCTGTGTTTTTTATTTTCTTCAATAAGTAATTTAGCTGATCTGCTTCTTGATTTGTTAATGCCCCGTATACTTCCTCATCCAATACATGAAGCTCTACATCGACTTTATTCAGCAACTTTACTCCTTCTTCAGTGATAATGACTGCAATTAAACGCTTATCGGAAGCTACAGTTTCTTTTATCACTAATTTCTTCAAGACTAAACGATCTACTAGTCGTGAAACCCCTGCATTTTTTTCGACCATTTGTGCCAATATATCAGAAGTAGATAACGCTTTATCATTATCTGCGAGTATTTTTAAGACATTATACTGCTGAGAGGTCAATCCATATCTAGCAAAGAACAATTGAGATTTAGTATATGCCCAATTAAAAGTTTCAAGCAGATTTAAACCTAGTTCTCTTTTTATGGAAGGAGAAGGAATGTGTTTTTTATCAAAAGTCATAATTTTATCTGTAAAACAAGATTATAAAAAAAGAAGGAGCTAATCTCCTTCTTTTTTCCTCTAAAACATCTTTCAAAGATACTAATTATTGAATTAAATACCCTCCGTCTACAGGTAAATAGGCTCCTGTACAGTAACTAGCATCATCAGAAGCTAGAAATAAAAATGCTTTAGCAATCTCTTCTGGTTTTCCTAATCGTTTCATTGCAGTTTTTGATTTTAGATATTCGGCTGCTCCTGATCCAGCATTGTCCATTAATATTGGAGTTTCAACATATCCTGGACCAATTATATTGACACGAATATTTTCTGTTCCATTTTCCAAAGCTGCTGCTTTCGTTAATCCGACCACTCCATGTTTTGAAGAAACATACGAAGCAATACCCATATCTGTAACCTGGCTCATTACTGAACCGATATTAACAATCGATCCACCTCCTTGTTTACGCATCTGTGCAATCTGATATTTCATTCCGTAAAACACACCGCTCAAATTTACAGCAATTACTTTGTTCCACTCTTCAAGTGTTTTTTCATTAATGTGTTTCAGGCTTGTATCTACAATACCAGCATTATTAAGTGCTACATCCAACCTACCGAAAATTTTAATTGTTTCATTAACCGCATATTCCACTTCTTCTGGTTTAGAAACATCACATTTTACATAGGCTGCTTTACCTCCTGCTTTTTTTATTTCTTCTACTACCTGAGAAGTCTCACCTAGATCAGTAATCATTACTGCAGCCCCTTCTTTTGCAATTGCAAGTGCTGAAACTTTCCCTATTCCTGAATTACCTCCTGTAATAAAGGCAACTTTATTTTCAAAACGTTTCATCTTTTTCTTTTTTTAGGATTATTATATTTCAAAGTTAATGATTAGTCATCAATGTCTAATCAATAAATGGTTAAATAAAGTATAAAACAAATAAAAACAAACACAACAACATCTAAATCAGACATTTAATTAAGTTTATTATAATAATCTGATGTATTTTTATACTTAAATCAAAACTTAAGTACAAAAAAATGCCCCAAAAAAGTTGTATCCTTTTTGGGGCATTTAAATTAAGTGGTTTTTGTTATTTACAAAAAAGGGAAATAGACTATTTGGTTAAGATTCCATTTTGATCAATAAGATACACCAATGAAGCCATTGTTGCAGCTCCCAATTCTAGTTCTCTTTTGTTTATTGCATCAAATTTATCATTGGCTGCATGGTGATAATCAAAGTAACGTTGTGAATCTGGCTTCAAACCAGCTTTAACAAGCGTTTTAGAGGTTAAATGTCCAATATCTGACCCACTATGCCCTTTTACAAAACTATGAACTAAATAAGGCTCAAATAAACTTTTATAACTTTCTATTTTTTTGAAATTTTCATCATCTGTTTCAAAAGAAAACCCTCTTGGGCTAAATCCTCCTGAATCGCTCTCTAATGCAAAAATATGATTCTCTTTATTTTTTTGTGCCATTTCTTCATACATCGCTCCACCTTTTCCTCCGTTTTCCTCGTTCATAAACAAGACAACGCGGATAGTGTTTTTAGGTTTATACCCTAAATTTTTAAGAATACGTATTACTTCCATGCTTTGTACTACTCCTGCACCATCATCATGTGAACCGTCGGCTAAATCCCAAGAATCAAGATGTCCGCCAACAATCATAATATTTCCTGGATTCTCTGTTCCTTTCAATTCTCCAATTACATTATGCGACAATACATCTGGTAATGTCTCACAAGACTGTTTGAAGTAAAACGTTAAATTTGGATTGCTCTTTAAAGATTTACTTAATAAATCTGCTCCATTGGTACTTATTGCAGCAGTTGGTATGTATTCTGATTTTGGCAAATCACCATAACTTTGCGCTCCAGTATGTGGAAAATCATCTTGTCTTAAATTCATCGAACGTACAATTGTTCCCACTGCTCCAAATTTAGCTGCTTCTTTTGCTCCAGCATATCTTTGATCTACACAACCTCCGTATGATTTAAAGGTTTCAACATTTTCAGGATCCATCGGTCTATTAAAGAATACTATCTTACCTTTTACTTTAGCTCCAAGTTCATTTAGTTCTTTAATCCCTTTTACTTCGATTACCTCTGCAGTAATTCCTGTTTTTGGTGTAGCAATCGAACCTCCCAATGCTGTAATTGGCACTTCTGTTTTTATTTTATTGTTTAAAATATAAGCAGTTTCTTTTTCTCCGCGAACCCAATGTGGTACCATTACTTCTTGAAGATATACTCTGTCTAAACCAATACTTTCTAATTGATTTTTTGTGTACTGAACTGCTTCAGCAGCGTTTGTTGAACCAGACAAACGACCTCCAATATCATTAGATAGGTATTCTAACCATGTATAACATTTAGAATTTGTTAAAGCTGATTTGTAAATTAATTTAATATTCTTTTCATCTGGTGTTTGTGCGTATGACAGCAAACCACTTAAAAGTAATAAGGTTAATAAGGATGTTTTTTTCATTGGTTATATAGCGTTTTGAAGTTAGTTAACTTAAAAAAGTTTTAGTTTCAAAAATAAACAAATTTCTTTGTAACTCTTCTACATTTTCCTGTACGTTTTTTGAAAAAATAGAATCTATAATTATTTAACTTCAATAATTTCATTTTTCAGACTAATACCATTCTCATTAAAAGCTTCAATAGTAAAATAGTAATTAGTTCCTTTGTCTAAACCTCTGAAATCATAAGTGCTTTCATCGTAAACCATAATGCTGTTGTACAATTTATCAGGTGTAATTCCATAATAAATATTATACCCTATTGCATCTGGTTGTTGTTTCCATTGTATCATTGCATTACGGCTATCTTTAGAACTTCTATCAACTTTAAATTCTGAAACTGGTTTTGGTTTTTCTAATAATCCATTTCCAAAAACTCTAAAATCTGACACAGCAAACAATCCTGAAGCATTATGTATGTTTACCATTTTTATATAACGAGCCTTAATGGGTTTTGTTAATTCTACGTAATCATGTGGTACATCTTTATCATTCTGTGACTTATCTACTACCAAAGTCCAATTTATAGCATCATCTGACATAAATATCTTATACTGATAATAAATATCCATTGCCTTATTATATTGTGTCGCTTTATGATCGGCATAGTTTATTTGCAAAGCATTTACTTGCATTTTTCTACCTAAATCCAGTTGCAACCATTCTCCTGAATTACTCGTTTTTGCAGACCAATAGGTTTGAATATTCTCATCTGTCAGATTTTTAGCATCGTAACATATTTTTTCAAATACTTTTTTTCCTCCATTGTCTACCCTATGCGTTTGAACCTCCATGCATTCTTCTGATGACGAAACCGTTACTGGCTTTTTATACGAAAGTAACATCCATCCTGATGAGGCTCCTTTGGTCTGATCTCGTTGTTTTGTTGGTAGTACTATTGGAAAATCTCCATACGATGTGATAGAGTACATTACATCATCTTTATCAAATCCTGCTGGAAACATATCAATCCGGCGCTCAAACCGGTCTTTTATTGATATTTTGCATGTTCCTGTATTCCAATAATTACCATAATTATCAGCAAACGTATTTCCGTGCCCTGCTCCTATTACAAATCCTCCTGGTTTATATGACATCGGGTTGTGTTTTTGGTAAACAAATGGACCTAAAGGATGGTCTCCTACATGCACCCCATTGGCATACCCTTTAAACTCAGTAGCTGGAGCTCCGTATTGCATATAATACTTTCCGTTATGTTTGGTCATCCAAGCTCCCTCAATAAAATCTCCCCAAGGCGCTGGTTCCATATCATTATTAGGCCCAAAGCGCTCCCAACCATGATTTGCAGGATCTAAGCCCACCACCTCTTTTATCTCTCCATACGGACGCTGAATGTCTTCTACCTCAGTTGCTGCATACAGTTTTGCATAATCTGCCTGATTCCCTACTGGTAACCATGTTTTATAATCTACTTCGGTTCCTACAAGTGGTAATTTCCCGCTTGAACCATAGTACATATATACTTTTTTATCATCATCCTGAAAAATTGCTGGATCCCAAGTTGGTAACATTGCTGTATCAACATGTCTCAACCATCTACCTGATTTTGGATCAGCCGTTTTCCAAACTGGGTGATCTTTCTTCCATGTGGATCCTACATAAAATAAGGTATCATTTACTACCCAAGCTGCTGGTGCACACTGATCATCGTCGGCTGGTCGTCTTTGAAAACTTCCGTAAACAAATTCCCAGTTAGACATATCTTTACTCCAAAAGAATCCTGCTTGATTTGTAGCAAATAAATAATATTCCCCTTTATAAGTGATAATTACAGGATCGGCACTCGAACGACGGGATTCAGGAATTCTGTTATGATTTTCAGTGGTGTAATTGTATCCAATATTTATCGGATTACAATATGTTGATGCCCGTTTATTTGGATCAAACCATTCGGTCTTTCCTAAAAGATTAGTTTTTGATTCAGATGTATGAATTTTACATCCTACCAAAAGCAGTAAAAGCACTATTGAATACAGTTTATATCTATTTTTCATCATTTTAAATTTTACAAATAAGATTTAAAAGAAATCTATTTTTTAACCTTTATTCTTTCACTTAACAACTCTGGTTCATTGGTTGTGATATAGTCAAAATTATTTTCAATAATCCAATCCATATCAACAACATCATTAACTGTCCAGACATTTAAAGTTATCTTATTATCCTTTGCTTCTTTAATCCAATTTGGGTATTTTCTAAAAACTGAATAATGATAATCAACACCTGTTATATTATCTAGTTTTACTTCTTTTGGAGATTTATTTCCTTCCAAATATTGCAATGTAGTTTTAGAATCTACTTCTCTAATTTGTTTCAGTATTTCATAATCAAAACTGATATATGAAGTTATCTTTTCTGCATTAAGACTTTTAACTATCTCAACTGCTTTTAAAGCAATTTTTTTTCCTCTCTCTTTACTTACTCCTGAAGGTTTTATTTCGCATACCAAAGTAGTGTGCTTATTATTCTTTTTCCCTTCTATAATATACTCTCTCAAAGTTGGTAGTTTCTCTCCATTAGAAAGTTTAAACTTGATTAAGTCTGCATATTTAGTTTCTTCAACAATTAAGTTATTATAATGTGGATCATGATTTATCACAAGTGAGTCATCGACTGTCATAACAACGTCAAATTCTGAACCTACAGCTTTTAAATCTATAGCGTGTCTAAGAGCAGCAATTGAGTTTTCTGGTAAATTATTTTTTTTCCATGCTCCACGATGTGCAACAATACCATTTTTTGTGACATTACAAGAAGTAAATACAAATATCATTAGCATCAAAAATGCAGGGAATATTTTAATAGCATTCATTATATAGAAATTTTAAGGTTTATAATTATTCTAAAAAATTAATAGATGTAGCGTTTCTTTAGAAACTACTATGTTTTATCATATCTGACTAAGAACTAAATATCTTAAAAAATAAATTTTAAGTTAAAAAAAAGGCCCTTCGAAACCAATACGAAGGGCCAAACACGAATCAATCTAACCAACCAATTAATTGATTAACTCAAAACTAACTTTCTTGTCTGCATTAGAGTCTCCACCTACGAATATGTCGAATTGGCCTGGCTCTGCAATAAATTTTAAATTTGAATTATAAAATTTCAAATCTTCTACTGAAATTTCAAAATTCACAGTTTGTTTTTCACCTTTTTTAAGGTGTATTTTTTGGAAACCTTTAAGTTCTCTTACTGGTCTTGTAACTGAACCTACTAAATCTCTTATGTACAATTGTACTACTTCTTTACCATCAAAATTCCCTGTATTTGTAACATCAACAGTAACATTTAGTTTTCCGTTGAAATTCATTTTATCAAATGAAATTTTTAAGTTTGAATAGTCGAAAGTTGTATAACTTAATCCATAACCAAAAGCGAATAAAGGCTCGTTTCTTTCATCTATAAAGTTTGATCTGAATTTTTCAAATTTCCCTTCTTTGTTTAAAAGTGGTCTTCCTGTATTTTTTTGGTTATAATAAATAGGCACTTGTCCTACGTTTCTTGGGAATGTTGAAGTTAATTTTCCTGAAGGATTTTCATCTCCAAACAAAACATCTGCAATTGCATATCCTGCTTCACTTCCTGCAAACCAAACATTAAGAATAGCTGGAACTGTTTCGTTCTCTTCTTTTATTACTAATGGACGACCATCAAATAAAACTAAAACAACTGGTTTTCCTGTTTTTAATAATGCTTGTAATAAATCTTTTTGCGCTTGTGGAATTTCTAAATTAGTTCTACTGCTGCTTTCTCCACTCATCTCAGCAGATTCTCCAATTGCAGCTACAATTACATCCGATTGATTAGCTACTTTTAAAGCTTCAGCAAGTAATTCTTCTTTAGTTCTGTTATCACGGTGTAATGTTTTACCAAACATTGTTGCTTTTTCCTCAAATGCTGCATCGTAATCTAAGTTACTTCCTTTTGCATAAAGCACTTTTGTCGATTTACCTGCAACTTCTTTGATTCCTGTTAATAATGAAATAGCTGTATTCATGTTTGTAGCAACACTCCAAGTTCCTGGCATGTTTTCTTTAGCATCTGCCAATGGTCCGATTACTGCAATAGTTCCTGATTTTTTCAAAGGCAAAATCTGATTTTGATTTTTCAATAAAACCAATGATTGAGAAGCAATTTTTCTTGCTTCGGCTCTATGGCTTGTTGTGAAAATTTCAGTTTTAGCTCTTTTATCATCACAATATCTATATGGATCTTCAAACAATCCTAAATCGTATTTTGCTTCAAGGATAAGACGCACCGCATTATCCAATTGTTCCATACTTACTTTATTCTCTGCCAATGATTTTTTTAATGTAGTAAGGAATCCTTCTCCTACCATATCCATCTCAACACCTGCATTTAAAGCTAATGCTGATACAGTTTGCAAATCACCCATTCCGTGGTCAATCATTTCTGGAATTCCTGTATAATCTGTAACAACAAATCCTTTAAAACCCCATTCTTTTCTTAAAACATCTGTCATTAACCATTTACTTCCAGTTGCTGGGATTCCATCAACTTCATTAAATGATGCCATAACTGAACCTACACCTGCATCTACAGCTGCTTTATAAGGAGGGAAATACTCATTATACATTCTTATTTTACTCATATCTACTGTGTTGTAATCACGTCCTGCTTCTGGCGCACCATATAAAGCAAAATGTTTTACACATGATAATAGCGTATTGTTTTTTGAAAGATCATTTTGTTGGTATCCATTTACCATTGCTTTTGCAATTTCGCTACCTAAAAACGGATCTTCTCCTGATCCCTCTGAAACTCTACCCCAACGTGGATCACGAGAGATATCTACCATAGGTGAGAAAGTCCAGTTAATACCATCAGCACTAGCTTCTTTTGCAGCAATTTGAGCACTTCTTTCAATCAATTTCATATCCCAAATACAAGATAATCCTAGAGGGATAGGAAAAGTAGTCTCGTAACCATGAATAACATCCATACCAAAAAGCAATGGAATTTTTAATCTGCTTTTTTCTACTGCAATCCTTTGTACTTCTTTTATCTTCTTAACTGATTTAATATTGAATAATCCACCTACTTTGCCTTCTTCAATATTTTTAGCAACATTAGAACTATTAGCTTGACCAGTTGTTATATCTCCTGAAGTAGGTAAATTTAACTGTCCGATTTTTTCGTCTACTGTCATTTTTGACATCAACTCTGAAACAAACTCTGTTCTTGGCTTAATCTTTACAGTTTTTTTGGCTTCTTTCTTTTGAGCATAACTCAAAAAAGTACATCCTAAAAAGAGTATTACTAATTTGTTTTTCATTCTATGGGTTTTATTTATTTCTTACTTGTTTGAACATCCAGTCATAAATTTGCTGGTTGTCATATACTCTCGACCAACTATCATGACCTGCATCATCAAAAATGGTCAATTCTACATTGCTATTACATTTTTTTAATTCCTTATAAATTGTAATCGCATAATCTATATTCACGACATCATCCATTAATCCGTGAAAAATTCGTGTTGGAATCTTTGCTATTTTACAGGTTTGTTCTAACTGAATTAAATCTACAAATCCTGAAATAGGCACAATTGCTGCAAACATATCTGGATGTGCAAAAGCTAGATTCCATGTTCCCCAACCTCCTAAACTTAGCCCAGTAACATAAATTCGATCTGAATCGATATTATTCTCTTTCTGGATTTTTAAAATCAATCGGTATAAAACTTCTGCATCCCATTCTTCATTCTCCGGGCATTGTGGAGCAAGAACATATGCATCTAGTTTGTGATCTTTTAAATACTTAAATGGACCGTGAATTTTTACTTTTTCAATATCGGTTCCCTTTTCGCCTGAACCATGAAGAAAAATTAGCAATGGTTTTTTCTCTTTTATACTTGCTGGAATATGCAATGCGTACCCTAGTTCATGTTTTTGAATGATTTCGGTTTTCATATTCCCATTTACAATTGTTTGAGCAAAAGAAATGATTGAAAACAATAGAGCTGTCACTGCTAATTTATACTTCATTGTAAGGCTGTTCTAGAATCCGTATTTACCTGAGTGAAAACCCAAGTTTATTAACCCTTGTTTTACTTCTGGAGCATTCATGAATAATTCCCATAATAAACCTGTACGATAGTTTTCTATCATTACTACTTCTGGGCCTTGATCTATCGCCAAATAGCGTTGAGCTGTCCATCCATATTGTAGGCTACTTGCATCATAAAATCCAGCTACTCCCCAAGCATCTTTTTTGTGATTTTCATATAAATTACGCATTACCGCAATAGACTCTTTTGGTGTATAAACAATTGAGCTTATTGCTGCTGTTGGAGCAATAACTCCTACATCGTTACTTGGCATATGTGCATTGTAACCTGTAGTTCCATCTGAGTTTCTAGAATATGATGCTGTTAGTCCCCAATAATCTGGGCCATATCCTTTATATTTCTTAGGATTCTCTACACAGTACTCATAATCAATTTTTACGTGATTTACATTTAAATCCCAATAGTTAGCATACTTATCGGTTAACTGATTTGGATCTAGTCCAACATAAGAATAATGTGCCCAAAATAAAGGACCTCCATATTCTTCGGCTCCATTGTGCTTTAAAACCAGAGGAATGTTATATTTCGATTTAGTCGAAACTATTCCTCCGTTTCTTGCCCAACCTTCGTGGTATTCTTTCGGTGTAATTGGGTGTGTTGGCGAAGCTGCTGCCAATATATAAGTAATCAAACATTCATTATATCCTTCTAGAGGAAAGTTCATTTGCCAATCGTAGGTAGGCGACCAATGCCAATACAATACATTTTTGTTATTAGTATACCATTTCCAATCTACACCTTTCCAAAGTGCGTCATATTTTTTAGCAACTGCTTTTTCAGTATCTGAACCATTTTTTAAATATTCACGAACTGTAATCATTCCACTAACCAAAAATG
Source organism: Flavobacterium pisciphilum (assembly GCF_020905345.1). Classification (NCBI taxonomy): domain Bacteria; kingdom Pseudomonadati; phylum Bacteroidota; class Flavobacteriia; order Flavobacteriales; family Flavobacteriaceae; genus Flavobacterium; species Flavobacterium pisciphilum. Next base: position 5,092,322 of record NZ_JAJJMO010000001.1, on the reverse strand, counting down.
AAGTCTCAACTAAATCTCCTCCATTATCTTTAGTTCCAAACGGCTTTACTTTTCCTGTATTTCCATCTATCCAATGTGACCAAGCTCCGTGAAAACGGTCAGCTTTGTCCAAGAAATCAGCAATTTTATTAAGTCTATCAACACCTTCTTTCTTTGTAATGTATCCTCTTGACATTCCAGACACTATCGCCATTAATCCAAAACCAGAACCTCCGGTTGTAACAACATTAGCATCATTTTCGGGATAAACCCCATCAGGATGATAACGCTCTCTCGCCAAGCCCGAATTTGGTTCGGCATAATCCCAAAAATATTTAAAAGTTTGTTTTTGCACTACTTCAACAAGCTCTTCATCCGTTAGTTTTACAACTTCTGAAGTCACTGTTGCACTATCTTTTGATTTGTCAGCATTAGAACCGCAACCAAAAAAAGCAAAAGAGATTAATAAAACTGAAATTCTAATCATTATAAAAATTTATGCAATTAATAAATAATCACTTCCTCCAGAGTTGAAGGAAGTGATTTTTGGTATTCTATTTTTTAGTAACCTCCTGGGTTTTGTTGTGAAAGACCTGATGCCTCTCTTAAGAATGAATTTGGAATAGGAAATAATTCATGTTTTCCTACAATAAAAGTTTTTCCATCTGCTGCCATAGCTGCTTCTGCTTGACCAGTTCTTACAAGGTCAAACCATCTATCATGCTCAAAAGCCAACTCTACTCTTCTTTCTTTCCAGATTGCTTTTCTAACATCATCTTGAGATACAGCTGGTGTAATACCTAACCCTGCTCTTTGACGAACTTGATTTAATAAAGGAATAGCTGTTGCTGTTTGCCCTACTTCGTTTAGCGCCTCAGCTTTCATTAATAAAACTTCAGCATATCTTAAATATCTAAGATTGGTATCTGTAAACTCTTGGTTATAGAAATCAGATGAATATGCTTTATAGTTATACATGGCGTTAGCTACAGTAGCAGGAATTACTCTACCATCATACAATGTAGACCCTCTAAAAATAATAGTTGCATTTTTTCTAACATCTCCAACTTCATAAGCTTTTGCTAATCCTTCAGATGGTGTATTGAAACCCCAACCCCATCCACCTGTACCACGTGGAGATTGTGAAGCAGTATAATTAGCAATTCCGAATCCTGGACTAGAAGTAGATCCTACTCCATTAATTTCAAAAATAGATTCTGATCCAAATTCTCCTTCTTTTTTATACATAGAAGCATAATCTGAAACTAGGCTATATCCTGTTACTTTATCGCAATTATCAATAACTTTTTGCCAATTTTTTTGATATAGATTTACTTTTGCTAATAAAGCATAAGCAGAACCTTTAGAAACTCGAGCTTTATCTTCTGGTCCGTAAGTTGATCTATCAGGTAAATTTGTTATTGCATCATTTAAGTCTTTTTCAATAAAGGCATACACTTCTGCTGCTGATCTACGTGTCAATTGCATTGTTCTGTCTGCATCTGAACCTGGAATTGGTGGATGATCAATAATAGGCACCCCTCCATATCCTTTTACTAAAGTAAAGTACATAAAAGCTCTCATGAACTTAGCTTCACCTTCTAATCTAGTTTTCAAAGCTGGTGTTACTTTATCTAACTTTGGAAAAAATAACAAAGCTTGATTACATCTATTTATCCCTACATAATTAGCATTCCAAACAGATTGGAATGATGGAGTTGAAGCATTATAAGTTAATCCATCGATAATATCTTTGTCTACTCCTGTATCTCCAGGATCTGAACCTTTATCTGCATCATCTGAAATGATACTTGATACTGCAATCCAACCAAAAGATGACATATCCCAGCTTAAAAATTGATTGTAGATTGCTGTCACTAAACTTTTAGCTCCTTCATCATTATTTATTAGACTTGGATCATCTGGAAGTGTCTCAGTTTGATCTACATCTAGAAAATCATTTGCGCATCCAGAAAAGAATAATCCAGAAAGTACAAATATTGATATATATAATCTTTTCATATTATTAAAATTTTAAATTAGCGCCTATAACAAATGATCTCAATGATGGGTAAGCATCTAACTCTACCCCTTGATTACCACTAACTGGGTTACCATCTCCTACAACATCAGGTGAAAAACCTGAGAATTTTTGTGTAATAAACGGATTAATTGCATTTACATATAATCTACAAAAACTAATAAACTGATCCTCTTTTAGAGGAAGTTTATATCCTAAAGTAATGTTGTTGATTCTAAAGAAATCTGCTGATTCTAGGTAATAAGTCGAAGCTTTTGGAATCTGATTAAAAGGTGCTGGATTTGAAGCTGTTGTATTTGTTGGTGTCCAAAAATTATTAGTTAAAGAAGACTCAATATTATCTCCTCCAAATCGTTGTGCTTTTTTACCATTGTATACTTTTGCTCCTCCTGTACCATAACCGTCAACAGAAAAATCAATATTTTTATAATTCAATCCTAAACTAATACCGTAATTAATTTTTGGTAATACTGAACCTACATATTTTTTATCAAGTCTTTCGTCTAATAATTGTTGTTTAACCTTGCTTCCATCTGCCTTATAATACAACATATCACCATTTGCTGGGTCAATACCTGCATATTCATACATATAAAAACTTCCCAAAGGTCTTCCTATTGAACTATAATCAAGATACTTAACATTTTCACCATTCCCTAAATCTCCACCAGTAGTAGCAGCAATTAGAGGATTTGAAAGACTTGCAAGTTTGTTTTTATTATGAGAAAAGTTACCACCTACCCAATAGCTCAAATTATCATTTATTTTGTCATCCCAACGCAATGCAATTTCATATCCTTTATTAGATACTTCTCCAACGTGTATAGGTGTAGATAAATTTAATCCTGAAGTCGCATATGGTAAAACATTCAAAATTGCATTTGTTGTATTCTTATCATACAAATCAAAAGATCCTTTTAATCTATTGTTTAATATTTCAAAGTCAAAACCTGCTGAAAGCTCTTCTACAATTTCCCAAGACAAATTAGGATCTACTTGTGAATTAATTGTTATACCAGAACCAAAACCAGGTACATCTACTCCTGAAGTGAATGACTGTGAATTAAGTGGTACATTTTGATTTCCTAATCTACCCCAAGAACCTCTTAATTTTAATAAATTAATTGTTTCTACATTACTTAAGAAACTTTCTTTAGATACTACCCATCCTAAACCAACTGAAGGAAATGTTCCCCAACGTTTGTCTTTAGCAAATTGAGATGATCCATCACGTCTTACAGTACCAGTAAGTAAATACCTGTCCATTAATTTGTATTGGAAACGTCCAAAATAAGATGCTAATCTTCTTTCATTAGAAGCTTCATCTTTATAACCTGTTATTGAACTAGCAGAATTAATCCCTTTTATAGACCAATAATTAGAATTTGGATCTACATTCTTTCTATCAATTGTTAACTTCTCTCTACTTCCTATCACATTAGATTCCATACCAGCAGTAACCTCAATATCATGAATGTTACCAAAAACCTTGTTATATGTTAAGTAATTCGATAAGTTCCAATTAAAATAATCCTCTCTAGTTCTTGTTAATGTATTTTTATTTAAACTTGAAGGATACCCTGACTCTACACGAGAAGGTTCTGCCGCTAACCAAATAGCTACATTATCAACATAATTATATTGCTTGTAAGAATATGATTCTCCGTTAAATTGAGAAGTAAATTTTAATGATTTACTAATTTCATAATCTAATTTTAACCCTCCTTGCAAAATAATACTTTGCTGTTTCTCATTATTATAATCTAACTGAGCTACTGGATTTCCAACATTATTAAATGACTTTCCGCTCTCTGAAGCAACTCCATTTGAATCAAATGCAACTCCATATTTTCCACTAGGGAAACGTACTGGAACTATAGGAGATTGTCTATAAGCTGAAGAAAATGCACTTAAAGGTTTAGGTGTATTTTTTATAGTACTTACACTAAAATTTTGAGTTAATTTAAGTCTATCAGAAATTTTAAATTCATTATTATTTCTAATAGTTGTACGTCCATATTCCGTTCCATTCAAAATACCTTTTTCTTCATAATTACCTACACTAAAAAAGTATTTTATATTCTCTGAAGCCCCTGAAATAGCAAGATTATTTTGAGTGTATGATCCTGTTCTAGTAATTTCATCTAACCAATTTGTATTATAAGGCTGATTAGCCGAAAATCTTCCATCTGGATAGTCTTTTAGGTAAGTAGGATTTGAATAACGAGCATATTCTTCACTACTAGCCATTTTTACTTTTTTCAAAGGAGTTCTAAAACCTGTAAAACTCTCTACCTCAACAGTAAGTTTTCCTTTTCCTGTTTTGGTTGTAATCATAATTACACCATTAGCTCCTCTTGTACCATAGATAGCAAGTGCAGAAGCATCTTTCAAAATTTCATAAGAAGTAATATCATTTGTATTGATATTATTGATATTCTCCGTTGGCATACCATCTACAACATATAAAGGACTTCTTCCTCCTAATGCTGTACCAATACCTCTAATCACAATCGAAGGTGTACTTCCTGGTGCATCTGAAGCTGAAACCTGAACCCCAGCTGCTTTACCTTGTATTGCTTGAGAAGCATTCAATACTTTCATTTTAGTAATTTCTTCCGATTTGATTGAACTTACAGCCGAAGTATTATCAACTTTCTTTCTTGTTCCATATCCAATAACAACAACTTCTTTTAAAGCTGTATCTTCAGATTCTTTCAAAACTATACTCATAGGAGTTGAAGTTGAGTTTATCGTTACTGCTTCAAACCCAACCATGCTAATTTTTAATGGCTCTCCTATTTTGCCCTTAAGTTCAAAATTACCATCAAAATCTGTGTCAGTTGAAGTTCTAGATTCTGTAGCTACTACCATTGCTCCTGGAATTGCCATGCCTTGTGAATCCAAAACCTTACCTTTAATTACTTGACCAGACATATACGCTGGAAGTAGAATGAGCGCTAATAAGCTAAAAATAAGATTTCTCATATATTAATAAATTGTTAAAGTTAGTTCGTCAAACTTAGATAATTACAACGTTATAGTACGTTAAATAGAAATACTACATGAATACATCAAAAGGCATAAATACCACATTAAATTAATGATTTAAAAGCACTTACACAAAATAAAAAACATCACTCTACATCATGTTGATGTAGTAATGATGTATTGCAATTTGATAAAAATAAAAGTTAAATAATATATTATCTCTAAAAAAATAAGATGTTTTATAGATTTAATAAAAAGTTAGAAAGGTTTTCATCTTGAACTAGATTCAATTTCTTTCTTAATCGATAACGATGTAGTTCTACTCCTCTAAATGAAATATTCATTAAAGGTGCAATCTCTTTTGAAGAAAGATTCATTTTTAAGTAAATGCAAAGCTTAACATCCTTTGAAGTTAAACTAGGATATTTTTGCAAAAGATTTGATACAAATTCATTGTGAATTTGATTTAAGTTATTTTCAAAAGTTTCCCATTCGTGTTTATTGACAGCATTTATTTTTATAGCTTTTTTAATCTCACTCTTAAGTTTATTAAAGTCGGTTTCAGAATCTAAAATACTCTGAATCTTTTCAATCATTTCACTTTGTTTAGCGATAGAAAGAGATTTACCAGCAACCTCTGATGATTTGGTTTGCAATTCAAGTTCCAGAATATGTTTTTGGTACTCTTGACTATTCAAATCATTCTCTGCTTTCAATTCCATTTCTAGAATTTCCTTTTGATGTCTTAGCTCCTCTTCTCTTAATTCTAGTTTTTGTAAATAACGCATCTTATTCCATCTATAATAGATATACAAAATACCTGCTATAAAAGACAAATACAATAAAAGCATCCAATAGGAAAGATACCATGGCTTTGCAACAAGAAAATCAAAACTCGAAATTTTGCTATAGCTTAGCCCATCATGATTATAAATTTCTATACCATGTGAACCACTATTTAAGTTATTCAAAACGATTAAACCATCTTTTATAGACCTAAAATTATTCTCATCATTAATTTTATAAAATAAATTTGGCTTAGCTGCACCAAATAGGCCTGAGATTACATTTATCCTTAATTCTGAATTATAATTTATACTAGAATTGTTTTCGATTAAGTTTTCGTCATTGAATGCCTCAACCTTTAAATCTAATTTTTGGCTATTTATATCTTTGGGTTGAAATAAAATAAAACCATCATCCAAATTCAATAAGTAGTTGTTCTTACTTTTAAATATATTTAGGTTGTCATTGATGATTTTTCCTTTATAATATTTCTCTTGAATACTATTCCATATAAATTTATTACCATTTGCATAAATATGATATAAAAGCCCTTCTTGCAATAAGATAAAATGATTTTCATCAATAGCTGCCACATCTGTGATATTATTAAAATTAGAATTAAAAAGTTCATTCTTTTCCAGAAGATTGGATATCGAATTATAAGTGTACCAAGTTTTATTTATCAAAAAAAGAATTTCTTTTCTAAACTCAAATATTTTCACACCAAAGTCATTTCCAATTTTACTGTGCTGCGTAACATTTTCTACTTTTGTAGTTTCATAATTATCGTTATATAAAATTCTATATAAACCTCTATAATTATCAGCCGCCCATACCTCATTTTTTCTGTTTTGAGCGACGTATTTTATAGGCTTTCTTAATCCTTTTAAGACTACTTTTTGTTCTAGGTTATTAATATCTTTATATACAACAACGCCACTATAAGTTGCTTGAAAATAAGAATTACCAATATTACTTTTGGTTAAATTCCATCCCCCATTTGTTGTGTTTAACTTAGAAAACTGTCCGTTTCCATACAAGAATGTTCCTTCATTATGACCAATAAAGTATCTATTATCTACTTTACTTATATTCCAAGCTTGTCCTTGACTATTAGGAATCAAGGAAAGTTTTTTATCCGCATATTTAAAAACACCATGATTGGATGCCATTAAATATCCTTTATCAATGTTTACAACTGAATATACCGATCCTAAAATTCCTGAATTATCATAAAAAATAGAAACTGGCGATGTAACTTCGATATGAGCTATTCCGTTATCCAAACCTAGCCATAAGTCATCTTCTTTATCCAATCCAATACTCAAAATAGAATTGTTCATCAATACATTTTTCCTATTGATGTTTTTAAAAGAATTATCATTAAAATCAAACATATAGACACCTTCTCCAGCTGTACCAATTATAAGTTTGTTGTTTTTTAAAAATCGGGCAACATTTATATTTGCATTCTTTAAAACCTCATTTAATGGATTATCCCAAGCAATCAAATTTCCTTTGTTTTCTACAAAAATTCCTTTTTTATGTGTAAAAATGTATATTTTATTCTGATACTTTTCAATAGCATGAATGACATTGTTTTTTAAAGTTCCCCAACCTTTTACAGGATTTAATTTGTTTCCATTAACAACAAAAACCCCATGTTCAACAGAAGCTATAAGCAACCGATTATTGATAATAAAGCAATAAGATATTAAAAATGGTAGCTTCGTTTTTTTGATTGATTTTCCGTCGTAAACAAAAATCTGATTGAATGATTGAAAATAAATTAAATCATTCAGTTTAAAAATTTTCCAAACCTCTTCATTTTCATTTTCATCAAATACCCTCCTATTTTTAGAAATAGAAACGTATTTCATTTTTCCATCTTCTCTATACCAATAACCAAATTCTTTATACGATCCTGAATAGATTTTATCACCATCAACCATAATTGAACGAATGATTGTTTTGTTTGGCAATGTATATTTCTCCCAAACAACACCATTATAACGCACCAAATAATGATTGTTTGCAAAATACATTGCATTATCATTCCCTTGTGCAACACTCCATGTTTGGTTATCTCCCTCGTAATTAGACTTATTATAATTTTCTACAAAAGGAAGTAACTCTTGAGCTTGAATTTGAAATGTTATAAAAAAGAGGAAAAATAAATTAAGAAGATTTGATTTCAAAATATTGGTATTTATGCCCAAATATAATCACATTTATTCAATTTTTCATATAAAAAAAGCCTCTCAACGAGAAGCTTTTTTTATAAAATAATTAATTTTATTTAGTTTTTAAGCAAATGATAAACCTGATTTGCAATTTCAAACTCTTCATCTGTAGGAATTACCAAAATTTTGGTTTTAGATGTTTCTGTATTAATTTCACGAATGGATTTAGAGCGAATCTGATTTTTGTCCTGATCTAACTCTATTCCAAAATATTCCATATCTGTACATACTAGTTTTCGCATATACGATGAGTTTTCTCCTATTCCAGCTGTAAAAACAATGGCATCTAAGCCATTTAAAACTGCAGCATAAGAACCTATATATTTTCTTATTCTATAAGCATTCATTGCCAATGCCAATTGACAATCTTTATTTCCTTTTTCTGCTTCTGATTCAATATCACGTAAATCACTATAACCCGTAAGTCCAAGCATGCCACTTTGTTTCAATAAAATCGAATTAACCTCATCAGCAGTATAATCTAGATTTTTCATCATGTAAAAAATAACAGACTGATCTATATCTCCTGCACGTGTTCCCATAATCAATCCATTTGCTGGAGAAAATCCCATCGTATGATCAATACTTTTCCCATCTTTAATAGCTGTCATACTACATCCATTTCCAAGATGTATTGTGATAATATTAGATTTACGCTCTAAATACTCTATTGCTTGCTCAGAAACATATTTGTGACTTGTTCCATGAAAACCATAAACTCGCACTTTATTTTCTGTTAAAAGATAATTTGGTATAGCATATTTATATGCCTCAACAGGGATTGTTTGATGAAAAGCGGTATCAAAAACTGCTACTTGTTTTGCAGTAGTAAAAATTTCTTCAGCTACATTTATCCCAACTAAATGTGCTGGATTATGTAATGGAGCTAATTCTGAAAGTTCTTTTACTTTGTTCTTTACTTCATTAGTAATAATAGTTGTATCAGAAAAATAACTTCCACCATGAACCACACGATGCCCAACAGCATCTATTTCTGAAGTAGCTTTTATTACTCCTGTTTCTTCATTTAAAAGTAGGCTTGCAACTTTTTGCAATCCAATTTTATGTGTCTGTATTGATACTGTTTCTTCAAAAGAAACATCCTTTGTTTTATACGTTATATTCGAACTCTCTAGTCCAATTCTATCAATCATCCCAGAACAAATTACTTCGTTAGCTGGCATTTTCATTAATTGGTATTTTATAGAAGAACTTCCTGAATTTAATATTAATATTTTCATGTATATATTTTTATAATCCTTGTGCTTGAATAGCTGTAATAACAACTGTATTTATAATATCGTCAACAGTACATCCACGACTTAAATCATTTACAGGTTTTTTTAAACCTTGTAACATCGGACCTATTGCCAATGCACCTGTTTCTCTTTGTACTGCTTTGTATGTGTTATTTCCTGTATTTAAGTCTGGAAAAATAAGTACGCTTGCTTGTCCAGCAACTTCTGAATCTGGCATTTTACTTTTCCCAACACTTCTATCTACTGCTGCATCGTATTGAATTGGTCCTTCTATTTTTAAATCTGGACGTTTTTGTTTAACGATTTCAGTTGCAGTTCTTACCTTTTCAACTTCGTCTCCTTTTCCTGATGATCCAGAAGAATATGAAAGCATTGCTATTTTGGGTTCAATCCCAAAAGCTAAGCTCGATTCTGCAGAAGAAATTGCAATTTCAGCTAATTGTTCAGCAGTTGGGTTTGGGTTTATGGCACAATCTCCAAATACCGAAACTCGATCTTCTAAACACATAAAAAATACTGATGAAACTACTGATGAATTAGGTTTGGTTTTGATAAACTGTAAAGCGGGTAATATTGTATGTTGCGTTGTATGAGCAGCTCCCGAAACCATTCCGTCAGCGTGCCCTTTATACACCATCATTGTACCAAAATAAGAAACGTCTTCCATTAAATCTCTTGCCATAGTAATACTTACATTTTTAGCTTTTCTAAGCTCATAGTATGTATTTGCATAATCTTCATAAAGATCAGATTCTGTAGGGTTAATAATATTGACCTTAGAAAAATCAAAAGTAATACCTAGTTCAACAACTTTATTTTCTATTTGTTTTTTATCTCCAATAATTGAGATATCAACAACATCCATATCTAATAATCTTGAAGCTGCCATGATAATTCTCTCATCATTACCTTCTGGCAAAACAATATGTTTACGATGCTGTTTGGCTCTTTTAACCATATTGTACTGAAACATTTTTGGCGTCATGCCTTCAGCCTTAAAAGTGATTAACTTTTCAGACAAACTATCTAAATCAACGTATTTTTCGAAAGTATTAATTGAGGTTTCTATCTTATGACCATTATTAGCATAAATCTGTGATTTAATAGCCCCTATTTTATTCGTAATATGATATGTTCCTTCTTCTACAGCAATAATTGGAACAATAGCTGAAAGCCCTTCTATTAGTTTCAAAATACTTTCTTCTGGCAAAATATTTCCTGTAAGTACAATTCCTGAAATTGTTGGATAATTAGCCGATTCATTTGCTTGCAATGCTCCCAAAATAATATCTGCACGATCTCCTGGAGTTATCACTAGCGAATTATTTCCTAAATGCACTAAATAATTATGCAATTGCATAGCCCCAACACTAAAATGCCCAGTTTGATTGTTTAAATAAGCTTCACCAAATAAAACTTTAGCCCCAAGATGATTAACAATTTCTTGCATCGTTGGGTGATTTAAACTAGAAATAATAGGAATTGCATTTACCAATACTCCTTCTGGTAAACTTTTTTGTAATCCTGAAGTAACTAATTCTACATTCTCAATTTGTACTTTATTAGCAATAACCGCCAATACTTCAACATCTTTTACTTTAAATGAGTTGTAAACAAGTGAAAGATTATCAATTAATTCATCTAATGTTTTACCAACTCCTGTTCCTAAAATAATGGTAGGAATCCCTAGATTCTTTGCAATTAATACATTTGTATCCAATTCAATAGCAGTACCTTCTCCAGTAAAACTAGTTCCTTCAACCAATACAAAATCAAAACGCTCTTCAAGACGTTTATATTTTTCAATAATCAAATCAAGAACTTCACCAATTTTACCTTTATTCTTTTTCTTAATTAATTTGCTTTTGGTTATTGCAAATGCATCTTCAAAAGCTATGTCAAGGTTAAAATGCGTCAATACTGTATCAATATGATTGTCTCGATCACCATCGACAAAATCCTCTATAATGGGTCTAAAATACCCTACTTTGGCAGTTTTTCCCATTAACATACTCATCAATCCCAAAGTAACAATGGATTTTCCACTATTTTGTTCGCTTGTCGCTATATATACCGCTTTACTCATAAATTCATTCTTTAAAACATTACAAAAGTAATCTAAATCCTATGCTCAACTATTAAAAAAAGGCTAAAACCACCATTTAAGTACTCAGAAAAATTAATTTAAATAAGATACAATTCTAGCCATAGATCTCTTTAATTTGAGAAACAAAATTAAAGGAATTCCTTTTTATTGCAACTGACTTTTGTCATATAGCAGTCAATAGTATTCACTATTATTTTCTCTATATTTAAATATATTCTGGAACACTAGCAAAATGAATTATCAGTCACTACTACTAAAACCATTTCCTTTTTTTAAAATAAATAATCAATGCAATCACCAACAAAAACATTCCAATCATAACAGAATAATATCCATATTGATATTTGAGTTCTGGTATATTTTCAAAGTTCATTCCGTATACTCCAACTATAAAAGTAAGCGGAATAAATATTGCTGAAATAATCGTTAGTGTTTTCATGATTTCATTCATCTTATGGCTTTGTGCCGAAAAATAAAAATTAGAAGCACTTTCTAACGAACTCATATCTGATTCTATTTGCTCTAGAAGTTCTAAGCTCTTTTGGTGTAAACGTGCAAAAAAGCTGAAATTCTCTTTTTCAATTCCGTTAAATGTATTGTCATCTTTTATACTTTTAATATCGTACAAAGAATCACGAAGTGGTATGATAGAACGCTTTAAGAAATTAAAATTATCTCTATGCTTTTCTATTTTCTCAAGAATAATTGGATTTGTATCTCCTTTGGTAATATTAATTAACTCTTCTACTTTATCTTCCTCATCCTCAAGTGTAATATAAAAGTTTTCCATTACTGCATCTAATAATAAATAAAGCAAATAATCCACTTTTTTAGTTCTTACAATTCCAGCATGTTGTCTAATACGTTCACGGATATGAGTAAAGAAATCACTTCGTTTTTCTTGAAAAGAAATTAAAACTCCATCTTTGATTATAAAACTAATCTGCTCAACGCTGATGCTGTCAGAGACTTCAGATGGTAAAAGTGATTTTATATTAAAAAACAGGATTTCTTGTTGTTCCTGTAATTTAGTCCTCTTGGAAGTGTTAAGTATATCAGCGAGCATGAATCCATCTACTTCAAAATACCCTCCAATTGATTTAATCAAATCGATATTGTTTAAACCATGTATATTAAGCCAATTATTTTTGGTGTAATCAATACACGTATTTAAAGCTGAAATATTGAAATTATCATATTCGATCACTTCAAAATCATCATAAACAAAAAGTTGCATTTCTGACTGAGTGTCTTTATGCTGACCAGTATATTCTAAATAATAAGGTTGTAATTTTCGGCCTTTCTTGTACTTTATCTTTCTCATCAAAAAAAATGATTTATATAGTAATATTACAAAAAAGTTTTCTAAAACTCCGCTACATTCCCAATTTTGGCATTACCAAAGCAGAATTAAAATTTATTTAAGGATTTAATAAAGTAGAGTATTATTTTACTTTCTTTTCCATAATAAAATCTTCCATTAGGTAACCAAAATCTAGCTCGATATTAGCTTCGTCAACAATTTCAAATCCCATTTTCTTATAAAAAGAAGCCGCTTTATTAAATCGATTTACATTCAAAGTTACAATATCCGAGCCTTTTTCTTTGGCCGCTGCCTCAACTGCTTCTATCAATACTTTGCCCATTCCTTTTCCTTGAGATTCAGGAAGTAAGTACAACTTATTCAAACGAGTAACATTTTTGTCTAAATAATTATGTTGATATCCAGCATAACCCAAACAAAAATCATCCTCATAAGCCATTGTAAAAATATGTCCATTATGAATACTCTCTTCTAAAAGAGCTGGCTCATAAAATTTATCAAGCATATAATCAAGCTGTTCTTTAGATAAAATTTCGCCATATGTATTAGGCCAAGTTTTAAATGCAATTTCTCGTATTGTAGGTATATCGGCTATTGAAGCTTTTTTAAGTGTAATCATAATTTTAGATTATTATTATTTTTATACTGACTTAGATTAGTTGGATTACTTAGATTGTTTTGTAGTCTTAATTTGCCAAACAATCAAATTCCTCTAATATTTAGTTGATTACTGAAATTGCCACTGAAAACTGAGACTGAGACTGGAAGCTGGGGTCTACCCGTGAATCGTTTCTCCTTTTCCGTAATTAGCAATTATAGATTCCTCATAGGCAAGCCATTCTCTCCAGCGTTTCTCTACATCAATTCCAACTCCATATTTTCTTGCATATGTAATAAAAGTGGTGTAATGTCCTGCTTCACTCTCCATTAATTCTCTGTAAAAAACAGCTAATTCTTCGTCTTTAATATTTTCTGAAAGCACTTTAAATCGCTCACAACTTCTAGCCTCAATCATTGCTGAGAATAATAATCGTTCAACTAAGCTAGAAACACGACTTCCGTCACTGCTTCTCTTCATATATTGATACAGCTCATTTACATAATCATCTTTACGCTCGCGCCCTAATTTTAAGCCTCTTTTAATAATGATATTATGCACTTGCTCGAAATGGTCAATTTCCTCTTTGGCCAAAGCCAATAAATCTTTAACTAAATCTTGATGTTCTGAGTTATTAGTAATTATTGTAATAGCATTTGTTGCTGCTTTTTGTTCGCACCAAGCATGATCTGTTAATATTTCTTCAATATTTTTCTCTACAATATTTACCCATCTTGGGTCAGTTGGTAGTTGTAATCTAAGTACTCCCATGGTCTTTTTTGTTTTTAATATAATTAAATTTTCACAAAAGCTCGAAAATTAATACTTTCCTAAATCAAAATTAAAACACATTCGAATTAAGTAAACTATTAAAATTGAGTTTTATTCATATTATTAATTTTTTCTAGACTCTATTTTTTTTATTTTAGCTTTAAGTCTTTTTAATTCTTGCTCTTGTTGTTCATTCTTTTTATTTTGTTCTATTACATACAATGTTAACTCTTCTATTTTTTGCAATAATTTCATTTGAAACATCTTCAGATTGAGTCCATCTTCAATCATTTCTTTTTCTGATTGAATTTCTGGAAGATGCTTTTCAGTTTTTACAAACTTATCAAGTTCGTTTAAACTCATAAGTTTATAATCCTTTTCAAACACAAAATCACATCCAGCTAATAAATCAACTTTTATCTCTTTTGCTCTAATTGTACCGCAAACATCAAGCTTATATGCTGGAGAAATTATTCCCATTCCAATATTTCCTTTATCATCAATTCGTAAACCTTCGATCAAATTTCCACCACCCACACTATAAAAAGCTAATTGTGAAGAATATGTATTCCCTTGTCCACCAAGGTATGAATTATTCGATATCGACTTTATTGCACCTCCAGTTCTATAAAAACCATTATCTGTTAACTGTTTAAAATCTATGCCTACTTCAGAATTATTACTTACATAAGTCTTTCTAGAAATTGTTAAGCTTAAATTATCTCCTACAACATGTAATTGAGACTCTGGTAAAGTTGTTCCAATTCCCACATTTGAGGTAGTAAAAATAGGGCTTGTACCGTTCCATTGTTGAGCAGATACAGTTACAACTGAATTAATTATTATTAAGCTAATCAAAAAATTTCGTTTCATTTTTTCACATTTTATTTTTTTTAACCTATCTATCTCTTTTAAACAATCAATTATAAACCATTATATTAAAACTAAAAAAAGTTTAAAGCTTTGTGTTGCTTTTAGACTAACACAAAACTTTAAACTTAAAACTTTATAAACTTGATGTTTTTTTTTTAATAAACGAAGATTGCTCTTTCGCTCATCATTTCATTTACTTCATTAGCAACTTCTTCGATAACTTCTTCACTAGTGTGATTTGTTAATACTCTATCGATTAAAGCAACAATAGTTTCCATGTCTTCTTCAACTAAACCACGAGTTGTGATTGCAGCTGTTCCTACACGGATTCCTGAAGTTACAAATGGTGATTTATCATCAAATGGAACCATATTTTTATTTACAGTAATTTCAGCTTTTACCAATGCATTTTCAGCATCTTTACCTGAAATCCCTTTATTTCTAAGATCAATTAACATCATGTGATTGTCAGTTCCACCAGAAATAATATCGTATCCTCTTTTTACAAAAGCTTCTGCCATTGCTTTTGCATTGCTTCTTAATTGCATTGCATAAGTAAAGAATTCATCTTGTAATGCTTCTCCAAAAGCTACAGCTTTTGCAGCAATAATGTGCATTAAAGGTCCTCCTTGATTACCAGGGAATACAGCTAAATCTAATAAAGTAGACATCATTCTGATTTCTCCTTTTGGATTTGTTAAGCCTAGTGGGTTTTCAAAATCTTTACCCATTAAGATTAATCCTCCACGTGGTCCACGTAATGTTTTGTGTGTTGTTGTAGAAACAATATGACAGTGAGGAATTGGATCATTCATTAATCCTTTAGCGATAAGTCCTGCAGGGTGTGAAATATCAGCAAATAAAATTGCTCCTACGCTATCTGCAATTACTCTAAAACGCTCAAAATCCATATCACGAGAATAAGCCGAAGCTCCTGCAATAATTAATTTTGGCTGCTCTTTAGTAGCAATTTCTTGAATTTTATCATAATCCAAGCGTCCAGTTTCTTTATCTACACCATAAAAAACAGGTGTATATAAACGTCCCGAAAAGTTTACTGGTGACCCGTGAGTTAAGTGTCCACCGTGAGATAAATCAAATCCTAAGATTTTATCTCCTGGTTTTAAACATGCATGATAAACTGCAGTATTTGCTTGTGATCCTGAATGTGGCTGAACGTTTGCGTAAGTAGCTCCAAATAATTCTTTAGCTCTATCTATAGCAATTTGCTCAATAACGTCAACTACTTCACAACCTCCGTAGTATCTTTTGCCTGGATAACCTTCTGCATATTTATTAGTTAAAACAGAACCAGCTGCTTCCATTACCTCATCACTTACAAAATTTTCTGAAGCGATTAGTTCTAATCCGTGAATTTGTCTGTCTTGTTCTTCAAGAATAAGATCAAAAATTTGTTCGTCGCGTTGCATTTTTTAGTTTTTCGTTAATTTGATGCAAAAATACAAAAAAACGCTTGTCAAACAGTTAGATTATGATATATTTGACAAGTAATTTTTCAACAAATAATTAACATTCACATGCCGATAACAGCCAACGATACTAAACGAAAATCATGGTTAGATGTACCAGAGAATAGTGACTTTCCTATTCAAAATATTCCCTTCGGTGTTTTTCTTACCAAAGAAAATATAGTAACGGTTGGAACAAGAATAGGCGACTACGCCATAGACTTAGGTGCTTTGCAGCAATTGAGCTATTTTTCAGGAATTGATTTAACTGATGATATGTTTATGCAAGACACACTAAATGACTTCATTTCTGATGGAAAAAAAACGTGGCGATTGGTTAGAAACCGTATTGCCGATATATTTGATATTAACAATCCTCAACTTAGAGACTCAGCAAAAGACAAAGATATCGTCATTTTTAAAATTGATGATGTCGAAATGCAATTACCTGTTTTAATTGGTGATTATACCGATTTTTACTCTAGTAGAGAACATGCAACCAATGTAGGTAAAATGTTCCGTGATCCGGAAAATGCATTATTACCTAACTGGTTACACATCCCTGTAGGATACCACGGAAGAAGCTCAACGATTATTCCTTCTGGAATTCCTGTACACAGACCAATGGGGCAAACACTTCCTAATGGTGAAAGTTCTCCAGTTTTTGGTCCATCAAGATTAATTGATTTTGAATTGGAAACTGCATTTATTACAACCGATGCCAACATAATGGGGGAACCTATTCCTGCTTATGAAGCTGAAGATTATATTTTCGGAATGGTTTTATTAAATGACTGGAGCGCTCGTGATATTCAAAAATGGGAATATGTGCCTTTAGGACCATTCTTGGCAAAAAACTTTGCCTCATCTATTTCTCCATGGATTGTTACTATGGATGCTTTAGAACCATTTAGAACAAAAGGACCTAAACAAGATCCTTCTCCTCTACCTTATTTACAAACTAAAGGAAAAAAAGCTTTCGATATCAATCTAGAAGTTTCTATTAAGCCATTAGATAAAGAAGAAACTGTAATTTCAAGATCAAATTTCAAATATATGTACTGGTCAATGAGCCAACAATTAGCACACCATACTTCTAACGGGTGTCGTGTTAATTCTGGTGATATGATGGGTTCAGGAACAATATCTGGTCCAACTCCTGATAGTTTTGGCTCTATGCTAGAACTTACTTGGGGAGGGAAAAATCCAATAAAATTAAATGATGGTAGCGAACGCAAATTCATAGAAGATAATGACACTGTAATTATGAGAGGACATTGCGAAAGCAATGAAGTTCGTATTGGTTTTGGAGAAGTTTCCAGCCAATTACTTGCTCCTTTTGTGAGACAATGAAGAGATCCTGCTTCCGAATAAAAAAAAAGCGTATTGAATTTCAATACGCTTTTTTCTTTAGATATATAATTTCTATTGCTGAGGCTGTTGTTGTGTAACACAATGCACCATTCCTCCATTTGCATATAAGTTCCTTACGTCTATCCCTATAACTTTTCTTCCTGGGTAAAGTCCTTCAATAATTTTATTTGCAACAGCATCATTAGCATCATTATAGTTAGGCACTAAAACTTTTCCGTTTGCTACATAAAAGTTAATATAACTTCCTTTATACCCTAAAGCTATTCCTGTTTTTGTTGTTACATTACGTTGTGTAAGTGGCAAAATTACTTTTGTATATACCTCATTTTTAGTATTTGAAGCTGAATTCAAAATTGCGATATCTGAATCTATAAGCCCCCAACTTGACAAATCTGAATCACTCATAGTGATCATTTTATTACCTGAAGCAAATTTTACAATACCATCAATATGCATATCTGTTACGTCTTCTTCACTAAAACCACCTTCTAACCAAATAAACTTTGTCGCTCCAAGGTATTTTGTAAAGTTTGACTCTGCTTGAGCCTGACTCATTCCTTTATTCCTAACTGATTTTTTAGGTTTTTGACTAATTATCGAACTTTTAGTAGCCATTAATACACCATGACCATCTAATTCTACCGAACCACCTTCATTCACCATAATGCTATTTAAATTCAACACAGTCACTCCTGTAGCAGCTCCGATGGCACTTGGAATAGCGTCACAATTAGCAGAATCATATTTTCCTCCCCAGCCATTGAATCCCCAATCTTCTATTACAAGCTTGCCTTGCGCGTCTCGCACATAAATAGGCCCATTATCTCTAACCCAAACATCATCTGTACGATGTATTTTAAAATCAACATTTGCTAAAGAAACTCCTGCCGCTTTTAATAAATTAGTAATTCTAGTTTGCTCAACTGCATCATAAGCAACAATATGTACTTTTTCTGTAGATTGCAACGCATTAGTCATAGCTACCCAAGTCGCATCCAAATCATTTCTGTATGTAACGCCATGTTGATATTGATGAGGCCATTGCAACCATGTTCCTTCATGTGGCTCTGATTCATCAGGCATTTTATATTGCACTTTTGTAGAATCAGGTGTTTGTACTGAATCGATAGTACCTTCATCGGCAGCACACGAATTAAAAATTGGTGCCGTAATCGATGTAATTAAAATTAAAATTTTGAATTTGCTCATTTTATATGAATTTTAGATATGCAAAACTATAACAAGCTCACATACAAGGATTGTCTTATTTTGACAACTTACGTTTTATTGGAACATAAATTTCTGTTATAAAATTTGTAGATTCTCCATCATCTATATACTGCTCTATAATTGGCGAAGTTCCTAACTCATAATCGCTTTCATAAATCCATCGGTAATAAATTTCACGATACGTTTCTTCAATTTCATCATAATTGCCAAGATGAATATATTTAGCATACCAACCTCCAAAAATGGTTTTTGAAAGATATAATTTCGGGTTAACGCAACTATCTATACAAACTTCGTATCTTGATTTTTCTTTATCCGAAATTATTGGTTGGTCTACAATCACTCCAAAACAATTATAAGATGGGATTGTTTTATTTTCATCAATAACTGCATCCCATAGCTCATTTATAGCGTTATTATCATAATTATTACTCATAAGTATTTTATAATAAACACTTATTTCCTCTTTATACACATATTCAAAATCAATAAACGAAAACTTTTCTTTTTTCACCTTAACATATTCATCAAAAAGTGATTTCTTGTTTTGCCTAGCTTCTAAAGGAGTAGCTTGAAATTTATTCTTAAATGCCTTAGCGAAAGACTGGTTGTTGCTATACCCAACATCATAAGCAATATCTACAATCGAATGATCTGTATAAACTAATTGTTTGTATGCATTTTCTAACTTTAATCGGATACAAAAATTACCAATTGTCTCCTTGAGTATTGCATTAAAAATACGCTGAATATTTCTATAGGAATAATTTGAAATCTCCTCCAGCTCTTTAGGATCAATTTGACGATGATAATTGTCTTCTAAAAACATTAAAATCTTCTGTATATTCTCTATTTTCATCGATTTTAATACTAGTTATGAATCCGTTATCTTTTTTATCTTCCTCAAAACAACTACAAAGTTAAGAACAAACTCTCTTTCTAGAATATTTTTCAGAAGCCAATATTTTCTAAATTTTAAACTTTTATGTCTAATTGTTATAACTCATAACTACTAAAAAGGAAGAAATAGTGTAAAAAAAAATATCCATACATAATATGTATAGATATTTTTTTGAATGCTGCCTTTCGACATGCTATATTTTAAAGACTATTTTAAGCTGGAATTTGCTGGCTTAAGCAGTGTAATGTCCCAAACCCCCATATAAAGTCTACACAACTAATTCCTATTACTTCTCGATCAGGAAAACATTCTGAAAGAATATTAAGCGCTACACGATCATTACTATCATTAAAAGTTGGAACCAAAACACAATTATTTAGAATTAAGAAATTAGCATAACTTGCTGGTAATCTTAAATCCTCAAAATCGACTCTTTTTGGCATTGGCAAAGCAACAATTACAGGAGATTTTCCGTTTTCTAGCTTTGCATTTTGTAATCTTTTCAAATTATCCTGCAAAGGTTTATAATTTGAATCATTAGAATCAGTCTCTACAATAGTTACAATAGTATCTTCATTTACAAAACGACATAAATCATCGATATGTCCATGTGTATCATCACCCTCTATACCATCTCCTAACCAAATTACGTTTGTTACTCCAAGGTATTCCTTAAAGACAGCTTCATAATCTTCTTTTGTAAAACCTGGATTACGAACTTGAATGCTTGGATGCATTAAACATTCTTCTGAAGTTAACAATGTTCCTCTTCCGTTTACATCAATCGCACCACCTTCTACAATAACAGGTTTTCCTTTATATACAACCTGTGTAACTGGAATATTTAAAACTTCTGCAACTTTGGCTGGTACAAATTTATCCAGTTGATAGTTTTTATATTTTGCCCAACCATTGAAATTGAAGTTTAACGCTTCTCTTTTATCTCCATTTTTAACAACAATTGGTCCAGAATCACGCATCCAGCTTCTGTTGGTTTTATGAATGATATAAGTAACATTCTTTAAATCTACATGTGCACTTTCGAGCATATCGTTCACTTTTGCTTTCAAATCTTCATCAGCAACTACCAAGAAAACAATTTCATGTGTAGCAACTTTTTTTATAAACTCTACAAAAGCCCATTGAACTGCTTCATATTTCCCTGGCCAGTCTTTACCATTGTGAGGAAAACACAATACAATTCCTTGTTGTTTTTCCCACTCTGCAGGAAATATCCTATTATTCGTCGTCATAAAAAGGTTCTAAATTAAAAAAGGACAAAGATAAGCAATCATAAGCTTTATCATTATCTAAAGTTCTTTTTTTCCAGCAAGATAGAAATATAAATCATCCTAAATAACTAAAAGTATTGCTATGAATAAAACTGAAAAATGATGAAGAAACCCACAAAACATGGGAATTATGTAATAGCGATAGAACATTGATTCGAAGCGATTGGCCTATTTTTATACTGAGTTTAGAAGAAAAAAGCTCAAAAATTTAAATTAAACAATAGATATCATGAAAAAGAAATTAGCTTCCGTATCACTTTTATTACTGTCCATGGCTGCAGGTGCACAAAGCATGGCAACAAGTTCTGCACAACCTACAATTGAAAAAAATTCGTATAATAAATGGTCTATCGAATTAAATGGTGGTTTAAACAAACCAACTAGAACCATGACCGAAGGGTATTCAACGTCAACACTTAGCCCTTTTCATGCAGATTTAGGTGTACGTTATATGTTTAGCCCAAAATTTGGTTTAAAATTAGATTTTGGATACGATCAATTTCAAGAACGAAATGATACTGCTCCTTTTGATAGCAAATACTTCAGAACAAGTTTACAAGGGGTTGTAAATATTGGTAGAGCTTTAAACTTTGAAACTTGGACTAATACTATTGGTTTATTAGCACATGGTGGTTTTGGAGTATCTCAATTAAGTGCTGATAATGGTTTTGATGGAAAAGACTATATGGCTCACGGAATTGTTGGTCTTACAGGACAAATTAGATTAAGCAACAGTTTTGCTTTAACTGG
Source organism: Flavobacterium pisciphilum (assembly GCF_020905345.1). NCBI lineage: Bacteria > Pseudomonadati > Bacteroidota > Flavobacteriia > Flavobacteriales > Flavobacteriaceae > Flavobacterium > Flavobacterium pisciphilum. Next base: position 5,070,334 of record NZ_JAJJMO010000001.1, on the reverse strand, counting down.
TGACCTTACTGGAATTGTTAATGGAAGACAAAATCACAACTTTGACGGAATGGGACAAACAACTACTGGTTCATTTGACGGAGTATTATTAAATGCTTCTGTTGGTTTGACTTTCTACCTAGGTAAAAATCAAAAACATGCTGACTGGTATTCAGAAGACAATGACAGATTAAGTAAATTAGAAGACAGAGTTAATACAATCGAAACTGGTCTTATCGACACTGATAAAGATGGTGTAGCTGATCTTTATGATTTAGAGCCTAATACTATTTCTGGAGTTGCTGTAAATACTAAAGGACAATCTATTGATACGAATCAAAATGGTGTACCAGATGAATTAGAAAGTTACTTAGACAAAACATATTCTAAAAAAGGTAGCGAAACTGCAACTAACAATACTGTTGAAGAATTAATTAACGGAGGGTATGTTAATGTATACTTCGATTTTAACTCTTCTAAACCAACAAATGCTTCTTTATCTGGTGTAGACTTTTTAGTTAAATACCTAAAAAACAATCCTGGTAAATCTGCAGATATTATTGGATATTCAGACGAAATTGGAAGCTCTAGCTACAATACTGAGTTATCAAGAAAAAGAGCTGAAGCTGTGAAAAAAGTAGCTACAAATGCTGGAATCGATGCTTCTAGATTAAATGTAATTGCTAACGGTGAAGACACTTCTGTAAATAAAAATTCTAAAGAAGCTCGTCAAATCGTAAGAAGAGTTACTTTTCAAGTAAAATAAATATAAAATTTTACTCTAAGGAATAAAAAAAGGACAAAATGTAAATTTTGTCCTTTTTTGCTTTTATACAAATCGACTGAATTAATTAGTCGATTGCTCTTTTAGTAATATCTCCAAAAGCATCGATTCTTCTGTCTCTGAAAAATGGCCAGTTCTGACGCACGTTTTCTTGTAAATCTAAGTCAACCTCAGCAATTAGAATTTCTTCTTTATCATGTGAAGCCTGTGCTAAGATCTCTCCTTGTGGTCCAGCTATAAATGAAGCACCCCAAAATTGAATCCCATCAGTACCATCAATATATTGTTCTAAACCAATTCTATTAGCGGCAGCAACAAATACACCATTTGCAACAGCATGTCCTTTCATTACGTTCATCCATGCCCCATATTGGTTTTCACCATATTGCTCTTTTTCTTTTGGATGCCATCCAATCGCAGTTGGATAAAACAATACCTCAGCTCCTTTTAAAGCTGTAATACGTGCTGCTTCAGGATACCATTGATCCCAACAGATTAATGTTCCTATTTTCCCTTTTTTTGTTTCAATTGCTTGAAATCCTAAATCACCTGGAGTGAAGTAGAATTTTTCATAAAAATGTGGGTCATCTGGAATATGCATCTTACGGTACAAACCTGCTTCTGATCCGTCTGTATCAATAATATAAGCACTGTTATGATATATTCCTGCCATTCTTTTTTCGAAGAAAGGAACAATAATAACCACTCCTAATTCTTTAGCCAAAGCACTAAAAGCTATAAATGAAGTACTGTATAATGGTTCTGCTAATGCAAAATTATCTACATCTTCACTTTGGCAAAAATAATGACTACTATATAGTTCTGGCAACAAGATTACTTCAGCACCTTTATTGGCTGCATCTTTTACCCAACTGATACATTTTTTAAGATTATTTTCGGCAACATCATTCAGATTTAACTGAATAACGGCTATTTTATATTTCTTGTTCGGCATGTCTTAAAATTTAGAGTGCAAAAATAGTAATTTTTAAAGGAATAGCAAAGTGAGCCATGGGTTCTAATAAAAAACCAAACCCTCTATTCTAGCCCCGATAGCAGTGAAAATCCTTTTATTTTTTTTATAAAAATAAAATATTGAAACGAATAGCGGGACAAAAGTTCATATATAAACAATACTTCTGCTTCTAAAAACAAAAAAACACCAGCGCTCTCGCTGGTGTTTAATTGAATGTAATAAAAACAAACAGTTTTTAACCAACTGTTTCTTCCTACTTAGTAAGCACTCATTATATTGATTTAGATTAACTACTCAATAACTACTTTTTGGGTTACAAATTCTGTCTCTGATTTTTTGAATTTTATTTCAAAAGTTCCTTTTTCAGTTGCTTTAAATTTGTATATCGTTTTCTTTGGTTCTGGCACTTGCATAGTACATGGTCCTGTCGAATATTTAGTTTCAACTTGCAATCCTTTTTCTGTACCAATAGTCACCGTACTGATTTTACTAAATTCCCCACAAGCATTATCAACTATATATGTCACATCATAACTAAGTTCTTCATTTACCTTTCCCGTTGCTGGTCCTTTTACTTCAGTTGCCAAAGAAGCTTTTATTATAAATTCAGGAGCAATTGGTTGATCTTCATCTTTATCATTACTGCATGAAACCAATGCTGTTACTAAGAATAATACGACTAAAACTGATTTTAATTTAAACTTTTTCATATAAATAATTATTTGTTGTTAATTACAATATAGATGCAAATAGGTTTCAATGGTTGCTTCATAAAATTGTTAAAAAAACACAACTAAAAACTAAACAACTAAAATTCAATCATTTAATTAAGCAAAAAAAAGTTCGTTTTAGACATAAAAAAAACACCAATCTCTCGATTGGTGTTATATATAATGCGCAAAAAAATTATTCTGCCACTTCTTTTTTTGGAATCATTTTTTTGATTAAAGTTACAATCCCTAAAACCAAAAAGCCAATTATTAGTCCTATGGTAAATTCTTTTACGATTGAAGGCAACTGAGGCACTAGGTGATGAAAAAATTCAATATTATGTACAAATATACCACCTGCTACTAAGATTAAAGCTATTGTACCAATTACTGATAAACTTTGAATCACTTTTGGAAGTGCCTGTACTAGAAGATTTCCAATCGTTTTGGAAATACTACGTTCTTTTTTACTAAGCTGAATCAATTTTAAACCTAATTCATCCATTCTTACAATAAGAGCAACTATACCATAAACCCCAATTGTTGCTACTATAGCTATTATAGAAACAACTAATATTTGTGTTAAAATAGGTTTCCCTATTACAGTACCCAATGCTATAATTACTATTTCTACAGATAATATAAAATCGGTTACGATCGCTGATTTTATTTTTTCTTTTTCAGCAGCTAAAATTTCTTCTTCAGAAAAAGTTTGCGCTGTTACCTCAACTTTTTCATGCTTGTGCGGAAAGAAAAATTCAAATATTTTTTCGGCTCCTTCATAAGCCAAAAAGAGTCCACCCAACACTAAGATTACTATGATTGCTACCGGAAAAAAAGCACTAAGCAAAAATGCTATTGGCAAAATGATTAATTTATTAATAAACGAACCCTTACCAATTGCCCATAATACAGGAAGTTCTCTTGAGGAAATAAACCCTGAAGCTTTTTCGGCATTAACTGCCAAATCATCACCAAGAATACCTGCCGTTTTCTTTACTGCAACTTTACTCATTACTGCAACATCATCCATAATTGCTGCAATATCATCTAATAGAACGAAAAAACCTGATGCCATATAATTGTTTTAGAAACTGCGCTAAATTTGGTAATTAATATCCAAGTTTTCTCGCTAGTTTTATTTCTTAATTTCATGCGAATCTAAGACATTTTGTTTGATTTTTTTTCTTTCAATTTAATCAAATTTATATTTTATTTAAGACATAAAAAAAACACCAGCCTTGCGACTGGTGTTTTCAAATTAATAAAAATCAAAATTATTGGGTTACTTCTTGTGTTTGATTTCTAAAAACCAATTTACCATCAAAAGCATCTAATAAAATAATACTGTCTGTTACTATTTTCCCTGCCAAAATTTCTTTTGACAATTGATTTAAAACATCTCTTTGTATTACACGTTTTACTGGTCTTGCACCGAATTGTGGATCATATCCTTTATTCGACAAATAAGCAATTGCTTCTGGAGTAGCATCCATTGTAATTCCTTGCAATGCCAACATTTTAGTAACACTTTTTAATTGTAAACCAACAATCTGCGTAATATTTTCCACTGTTAAAGGTGGGAACAATACAATTTCGTCAATACGGTTAATGAACTCCGGACGAACCGTTTGTTTCAATAATCCAAGCACTTCTACTTTTGCCGCTTCTGTTGCCGCTTCGATACCCCCCTTTAGGTTTTCGAATTTTTCTTGTATAATCTGACTTCCCATATTAGAAGTCATAATAATAATTGTATTTTTAAAATCGGCCAAACGTCCTTTGTTGTCCGTTAATCGACCTTCATCTAATACTTGTAATAAGATATTAAAAGTATCTGGATGTGCTTTTTCAATCTCATCCAACAGAACTACTGAGTACGGTTTTCTACGTACAGCTTCTGTTAATTGTCCACCTTCATCGTATCCTACATATCCTGGAGGTGCACCTACTAATCTACTTACACTATGTCTTTCTTGATATTCACTCATATCAATTCTGGTCATAGCATTTTCGTCATCAAAAAGATACTCTGCTAATGCTTTTGCTAGCTCTGTTTTACCAACTCCCGTAGTTCCTAAGAAAAGGAATGTACCTACAGGTTTTTTCATGTCCTGTAAACCAGCTCTACTTCGTCTTACAGCATCACTTACTGCTTCAATAGCTTCTTCCTGACCAACAACACGTTTGTGCAATTCATCTTCCAGATGTAAGAGTTTTTCTCTTTCTGTTTGAAGCATTTTTGTAACTGGAACTCCTGTCCATTTTGCAACCACTTCAGCAATATCTTCTCTTGTAACCTCTTCTTTAATCAAAGAATTACCGGATTGATACTCTTGCAATTGTTTCAATAAAACATCCAGTCTTTCTTGTGCTTCTTTTATTTTTCCGTAACGAATTTCGGCTACTTTACCATAGTCTCCATTACGCTCTGCACGTTCTGCTTCGTGTTTAAAATCTTCTATTTCTAATTTCACAGCTTGAACTCCATCTACGACATCTTTTTCAGATTTCCATTTAGCGTAGATTTCATTTCGCTCTTCTTTTAGATTAGCCAATTCCATTCGCAGAACCTTCAGTTTATTTTCTTCTTTTTCGCGTTTTATGGCTTCGATCTCAATTTCTAATTGCATTATTTTTCGATCCAAAACATCCAATTCCTCAGGTTTTGAGTTGATCTCCATACGCAATTTAGAAGCTGCCTCATCCATTAAATCAATCGCCTTATCTGGTAAGAAACGATTGGTAATGTAACGTTGAGAAAGCTCGACTGCCGCAATAATTGCTTCGTCTTTTATCTGAACCTTATGATGCGTTTCATATTTTTCCTTGATTCCACGCAAAATCGAAATAGCACTTTCTGTATCTGGCTCGTCGATTAGAATTTTTTGGAATCGACGTTCCAGCGCTTTATCTTTCTCAAAATATTTTTGATACTCATCTAATGTCGTAGCACCAATTGCTCTTAATTCTCCACGTGCCAAAGCTGGTTTTAGGATATTAGCAGCATCCATTGCTCCTTCTCCTCCACCTGCTCCTACAAGTGTATGAATCTCATCTATGAATAAAACAATATCACCTTCCGCTGCAGTAACTTCTTTAACTACCGATTTCAATCGCTCTTCAAACTCACCTTTGTATTTTGCACCGGCAATTAAAGCTCCCATATCTAATGAGAAAACAATTTTATCTTTTAAGTTCTCAGGTACGTCACCATCAACAATTCTGTGTGCTAAACCTTCAGCAATAGCTGTTTTACCAACTCCAGGTTCACCAATTAACATTGGGTTATTCTTGGTTCTACGAGTTAGAATCTGTAATACACGTCGAATTTCTTCATCACGACCAATAACAGGATCTAACTTTCCTGTACGTGCTAATTCATTTAAGTTTTTAGCATATTTATTTAAGGAGTTATATGTCTCTTCGGCTGATGCAGAAGTTACACGTTCTCCTTTACGTAATTCCTCTATAGCGGCTTTTAAGCCTTTACCTGTTACTCCTTGATCTTTTAAGATTTGAGCAACTTTACTTTTTGAGTCAAAAATTGCAAGCATTAAATGTTCGATTGAAACATATTCATCGTTCATTTTTTGTGCAATAATTTCCGCTTCATTCAATGCTTTATTAGCATCTCTCGAAAGCAATATATCTCCTCCCGATACTTTCGGGAAGCTCTGAATTGTGCTATCAAGAATTTGAAGAAATAAAGGCACATTTACATTGAGTTTTTTCAAAATAAACGGCGCTACATTTTCATCAACTTCAAAAATAGCTTTGAAGATATGCTCATTCTCTATTTGCTGTTGACCATTTTGTTGAGCCAACTGCTGAGAGAGCTGAATAGCTTCTTGCGATTTGATTGTAAATTTATTTATGTTCATCTTTATATTGATTTATGATTTATGATTCTATTTTAATAAGTAACTTTGTTTATTATTTCTCAAAATACATTCCACAACAATAAAACGGACAAAATGGCGCTTTAAATTCGGTTTTAATCATTTTTAAATGCCAAAAAGTCATAAAACAGACATAACATGAGTTTTTTATCATCATTATTTGGAGATTCTGACCAAAATAAACCATCAGAAACAAAAATAAACTGGATTCCTTTAACAAGTTTAGAGCAGTTAGACCAAATTGAGGCGGAGTCTAAAGATAAGCAAATTCTTATATTTAAACACAGTACTCGATGTAGTATTAGCAAAATGGCACTAAAACAATTTGAAAGAGAATATGATTTGGATGATAAAGTTAAGGCTTATTTCCTTGATTTGATAGCACATCGTGATGTTTCGAATGAAATAGCATCTCGTTTCAATGTTACTCATCAATCTCCTCAATTATTACTTATTAAGGACGGAAAATCTATATATAATGTTTCTCACAGCGATATTGATGCTGAGGCTTTGAAAAGTAAAGTGTAAAATGTTTTCTGTAAAATGCAAGATATTTTAAGTCAAACGTCTTTTGTGAAAAATAAAAAGCAAAACACTGAACTACTAATTCAATGTTTTGCTTTTTCAGCTTTTATTTAATTTTGATGTTTCTCTCTTACGTTTTACAAACATCATTTCACAGTCATTAAAAACTTCCACCTGAACCTCCTCCACTAAAATCTCCTCCTCCAAACTCCATTGGCGATGCCTCTGGTTTTATCTCTGGCTTCATTCCAAATGTAGAAGCTATAATTAAAGCTTCAGCATTGAGCAGTGAATTTGAATTTGAGATCCTATCTGGTTTGAATGTTAATCCAGTTTCGTTATTTTTTATTTTTTTTATCGAAAAGAATGCGACAGCAAACAAAACTAATCCCCCAATTGTCAATGCTACTTCTATTGGTAAAACAGAATAATAAAATCGGAAAGAGTAAAATGAAAAAGCAATTGCCAAGAAGCTTATCCAAAGCATTATTCTATCCTTGTTCCTTAGTGCAAAAAACAAATAAAGCACTGGAATAATAAATGTGAAACTCCAAAAAAATAATGGAAATGGAATTTCTGGACTTACTTCATAATAACCACCTAATAAACTAGCCGAAAACTCTCTTACAACTAAATAATTTCCAGAAAGGTATAGCAATATTAGACTGGCACTTTTTATTAAAAGAATTCCATTATAATGAAAGGATTCTGTAAGGTTTTCTAAAAGTTTTTTGCAGAAAAAGAAAGTTCCAATACTAAATAACATCATAAAAAAAGGAAGAATTGCTTGTCCCGCTTCTAAATAATCAAATATTCCACATCCCAATGTTACTGTTAAAGCCACATAAAATACAAAAGCTGACAATAAATGTAGGTAACGTAAATACATTATTAAGGAAATTATTGTAACGGTAATTGCAATCACTAATATATTATCTCCTCTTCCTGAAATTGCAATTGCAAAACCAGCATTTAATATTGTTCCCAAAATAAATGCATCATCTAATCCGTGCCTGTAGTAATTATTTCTCACTAAAAACTCAGAACCAGCGAACCCAACTATAGCAAAAATATAACAACAAACATACCCAAAATCACTATTTGAAGTAGTAAACCCCATCAATGCTATAACACCACATATCGATAAATATAAAAATGCTCCCAATAGAAAGAAACCTATACGTACCAAAATATTGTGATGAATTTTAAATGATGGCAATTCTTTTTTCATCGAATTATATTGCTCTTTACTAATAAAACCAGCGCTTTGCAGCGAATCTGCCTCTTTTAATAAAGATAAATTTTCTAATAATCTTTTATCATGGATACTCATACCGCAGTTTCTTTATTAAAGTTCTTAATTAGTTTTATAAATATTATTATGGATCCAATAAAATAAAGCGGAAGCATTACCACGAATAACATCCATATATCTGAAAAATCTATATTTGAAAAAACTCTAAATAAAAATATATTTATCCCTATGTATGCATAGATAATTGTAAATACAAATAATGAAATTGCCCTTAGTTTATAACTTACTTTATAAAAATAATAAGATGACCCTGCAAGAATAATGGCGAAAGGAATCCATAAACCATAATACACATTAATCATATTACTAATAGTAGCAATACTAATTATATGCAATGCAAACGTTAGATAAATTAAAGCAAAATGTTCTTTTAGAGAAATTCGCGCACTATAAATTGACCATAAAACTAGTAAAACACCTAGTATTATTGCCGAATAACTTAAATCTTGATTTAAATAAAAATCATTATGAAGTAAGTCCTGTGGTGTTACTGAAAATCCGATATAAGCTGCTAAACCTGTAATAGCAATAGTTAAAACACTTTTATTATCGAAGTAATACGCACAGAAAAAGCTAATAACTGTTGGTATTAGCGTAGCCAAACCATAGTGCGTACCAAAGGATTGGTATTGAAACTGCAAATAACCGATAAAAATACAAGTTAGAATATTGGCCGTAAGTACTAGATAATCTAAAACTGGGCTTTCAAAAGAGGTTTCTGATTTCTGAAATCCATTAGAGTTTTTAAAACAATAATAAAAACAAACTCCAATAATGATAAGTAATATCGATAAAATAGCAATATGACCAATGCTATCAATGTTTTTATAAATTAACACTCCTATTCCCGAAGTAAATAGCAAAACTGAGAGATACAAAAATAGCTTTAATTCGTTGTGTAAAGAAAAAATTCCTAAACTACGATAAGCCTTAACTTGTACAAATTGTTCTTGGGTAATTAGTTTTTCCTCAAAAAGTTTTTGAGTTGCTTGTTCATCAAATTGTGCCATACTAATTAATTTATTGATAACTAATCATCAAATATATGTATTTGGCATGAATTTTCTGTCTTAGAAAAAAAGGTTTTATTCAAAAAAAATGCGCTATGAAATTATAGCGCATTTTATAAATTAATAAGAACTCTTCATTTTTTCTTTTATCGCATCTAAACACAAATTATTGATACTTCCTTCATGTGTGTGTTTTGTTTCTTTTGGCGACTTAAAAGTACCTTTTTCTAGTTGTTCGGCAACTTCTTTGTAAGCATCTCTAAATGGCATTCCTGCAACAACCATTTCATTTAATGTATCTACTGTAAACAGATAATCATATTTCTTATCGTCTAGAATGTGGTCTTTTACTGTAATGTCTTTTATTGAAAAAATAGCAATATCCAAACAAGCCTTAAGATTTTGAATTGCTGGAAATAATCCTTCCTTTAAAAGCTGCAAATCTCTATGATAACCACTTGGTAAATTGTTTGTAATTAATGTAATTTCATACGGCAATGCTTGTATCTTATTACACTTACCACGAATTAACTCAAATACATCTGGGTTCTTTTTATGTGGCATAATGCTTGAACCCGTTGTAAGATGTGATGGCAAACTGATAAAATCAAAATTCTGACTCATATACAAACAAACATCCATTGCAAACTTAGACAATGTTGCCGCAACGCTGCTCATAGCAAACGCAACAGTTTTCTCTGCTTTACCACGACTCATTTGTGCAGCTACAGCATTGTATTTTAATGCTTCAAATCCTAATTCTTGTGTTGTAAATGTTCTGTTTATAGGGAATGAACTTCCGTAACCTGCTGCTGACCCTAATGGGTTTTGATCTACAATTTTGGCAGCTGCATTAAGCATCGTAATATCATCTATAAGGCTTTCTGCATAAGCAGAAAACCACATCCCGAATGATGATGGCATTGCAATTTGCAAATGTGTATATCCTGGTAATAATATATTTTGATGTTTCTCAGCAGATTCCATCAATAAATCAAAAAGGCTTTTTACTTGCTCTTTTAGTGCTTTTACTTCGTCTTTTAAGTATAAATGTACATCTACCAAAACTTGATCGTTACGAGAACGTGCAGTGTGGATTTTCTTCCCTGCATCACCTAATTTCACTGTTAGCAAATATTCGATTTTAGAATGTACATCCTCAAAACTATCTTCGATAACGAAATTTCCTGCTTCAGCATCGACAATGATTTCATTTAAAGCATCTACTAATGAATTGGTTTCATCTGCCATTAAAAGTCCAATTTGCCCTAACATTTTTGCATGCGCAATTGATCCTAATGCATCATATTTTGCCAAAACCAAATCAAGTTCTCTATCGTTTCCTACTGTGAATTGTTCGATTTTTTTGTCAGTTGGTATTCCTTTTTCCCAAAGTTTCATAACTTAGATTTTTAGACTATTAGATTTTTAGACTTCTTAGATTTGATCTCTAATTTAGGACTAATGTCATCGTTTATACTAGTGGCGTTTCTAGCCCCGATAGAAGTGGAAATCCTTTTGTTTTTTTCTTTAAAAATAAAAGATTACAACGAATAGCGGGTCCCGATAATTATCGGGATAGCTTCTTATCCTTCGACTTCGCTCAGGATAATATTTTTTTTATAGTTTAAAGAAATCCGTTAGTATTTTGATATACAATTCGATTCCTTCCTCAATTTCGTTTATAAAAATAAATTCATCTGCCGAATGTGAACGTAACGTTTCTCCTGGTCCCAATTTTAATGATTGACAGCTTAAAACCGATTGATCCGAAAGCGTTGGTGATCCGTATGTTGTTCTTCCTAAAGTAATTCCTGCTTGTACCAAAGCATGCGCAATTGGAATTGAGGATGCATTAAGATGCATCGACCGTGGTGTAACCTCTGCTTTTACATTGGCTTTTACTACTTCTAGAATTTCTGTGTTTGAATAACAATCGTTTACACGAATATCGATCACCAAATCACATTCTGAAGGCACCACATTATGTTGCTTACCAGCATTTATTTGGGTTACAGTCATTTTAACTGGTCCTAAAACATCTGATATTTTATCGTATTTATAATTTCTAAACCATTCCATTACCGGAATAGCATTGTATAATGAGTTATCTTCGTTTTGATGGGCTGCGTGACTTGCCGTTCCTTTTACTTTTACATCCAACACCAATAATCCTTTTTCAGCTACTGCCAATTGCATTAATGTAGGCTCTCCTACGATAGCACAATCTAGTTTTGGCAAATGCTGCAGGACACTATTTAGTCCATTTTTTCCACTACTTTCTTCTTCTGCAGAAGCTACAATTACCAAATTATATGGTAATTTTTCGTTGTTATAAAAATGCACAAACGTTGCCAATAAAGATACCAAACAACCTCCAGCATCATTACTACCCAATCCAAATAATTTGCCATCTTTTACAATTGCTTTAAAAGGATCGTTTGTATATGCTTGATTTGGCTTTACTGTATCGTGGTGTGAATTAAGCAAAAGTGTAGGCTTCTTTTCATCAAAATACTTATTGAAAGCCCATACATTATTATTTTCTCTCTTAAAAGGAATTTCGTTTTGATTGAACCAATTTTCTATTAAAAGTGCCGTTTGATCTTCTTCACTTGAAAATGAAGGCGTTTCGATTAAACTTTTTAATAATGCTATTGCTTCTTGCTGGAGCGTTTCTATATTTTTCATTTTTAAATAGGTACTGAGGTACTAAGATTCTGAGGTTTCTAAGATTGCAAAAATCATGGTTTCTTAGAAACTTAGCAACTTTTTTCTTTTATAATTTAATCGTTGTGTGCAATATATTAGAATTTTGCAACATACTATGGTGTCCAATTTTTATTGTTTGAACTCCCTTTGACAAGCTATTGAAACAATTATCGAGTTTAGGAATCATTCCTGAGTGAATCACTTTTTCGGCTTTTAGCTTTGCGTATAAAGACTCATTTATTTCTGTAATTACTGATAAATCATCTTCTGAATCTGACAAAACACCTTGTTTTTCAAAACAATATGTAAGCGTCACATCAAAAACTTCTGATAAAGCAATCGCTAATTCACTTGCAATTGTATCTGCATTTGTGTTTAACAATTGTCCGTTTTTATCGTGTGTAATGGCGCAAAAAACTGGAACAATTCCGTTTTCAAGCAATGTAGCCAATAGTTTTGTATTAACTTGTTTTACATCGCCTACAAAACCGTAATCTATTGTTGGATGGTTTCTTTTTGTTGATTGAATCAAATTCCCATCTGCTCCCGAAAAACCAATTGCATTATTGTCTTTAGACTGCAATTGAGCTACAATATTTTTATTAATCTGACCTGCGTAAATCATTACTACAACATCTAGCATTGCAGCATCTGTTATACGTCGGCCATCAATCATTTGAGGAACTAAACCAATACTTTCAGCCATTTTTGTTGCCGATTTCCCTCCTCCATGAACCAATACCTTATACCCTTCTATTTTAGAAAAATCGGTTAAAAATTGTTCTAATTCGGTTGGATTATCAATTATATTTCCGCCTATTTTTATTACTGTAACTTTTTTCATTTTTGGTTCTGAGTGTCTAAGATTCTAAGTGTCTGAGGTTCTAAGCATCTTAGACACTTAGAACCTTAGCAACTTTACTCTACAATTTCTTCAATATCTTCTGTAACACTAATTGTGCTGAATATGTTCTATTATTTGCCTGTTGGATTACGATTGAATTTTCACTGTCGATTACTTCATCGCTTACGATTACATTACGACGAACAGGAAGGCAATGCATAAATTTTCCGTTGTTTGTTAAAGCCATTTTTTCGGCTGTAACAGTCCATGTTGGGTCTACATTGGTTACTTTTCCATAATCGTTAAAGTTACTCCAGTTTTTTACATATACAAAGTCAGCGTTTTCAAAAGCTTTATTTTGATCGTATTCTATTTTACTGTCTTTTGTAATTTCTGGACTCAATTCGTACCCTTCTGGATGTGTGATTACAAAATCCATATCTTTTTGCATTTGCATCATTTCTACAAATGAATTCGCTACAGCTTGAGGCAAAGCCTTAGGATGTGGTGCCCATGAAAGCACTACTTTTGGTTTGTGCTTGGTTTTATATTCTTCCATCGTAATGGCATCTGCTAAAGACTGCATCGGATGACGAACCGCACTTTCCATATTTACGATTGGCACAGTTGCATATTTTATAAATCCAGAGATAACCGTTTCGGCATAATCTTTTTCTTTGTCTTCTAAACCTGCAAATGCACGAATTGCAATAATATCACAATATTGTGAAACGACTTCTGCTGCTTCTTTTATGTGCTCTGAAGCTCCAGAATTCATAATTGCACCATCTTCAAACTCCAATGTCCAACCTTCATTAGTGAAATTCATTACCATAACATTCATACCTAAGTTTAAAGCTGCTTTTTGAGTACTCAAACGCGTTCTTAAACTTGGATTAAAAAATAACATTCCTAGGGTTTTATTCTTCCCTAAGCTTTGATTTTTAAGCGGATTCTTTTTAATTTTTAATGCGCCTTTTACCCATTTTGATAATGAGTTGATATCTTGAATTGAAATATAGTTCATAGTTATATTTATTTAATCGGTTAATCGTCTTTTGTTTAATCGTTTTTACCAATTAAACAAATCCGACTTATATTGTTTCTAAAAAATTGTGTTTCTAATGCTCTATTGTTAAATCAATTAAACGAATTAACGATTAAACACCTTTACACAATCTTTGTAAAAGAAATCTCATTTTTTAATGCTTTTAGAATAAAATTATCATCTAATCCGTTTACGATCCAGGTCTCGATATTTGCTGCTTTAGCAATAGCTGCTGCTTCAATTTTTGACTGCATTCCTCCTGTTCCGTGTGACGATTTTGATTCTCCAATTTCTTTTTCCAAAATCCGCAAATCATTTACTAAAGCTATCGTTTCTGGCTCTTCATTATGAATAGAGGCTTTTGTATAAATTCCACTTGTGTTAGTGGCAATAATCAAAAGATCTACATTTAATAAAACTGCTGCCAATGCTGCTAGTTTATCATTATCACCAAACTGAATTTCATCAGTAGCAACTGTATCATTTTCATTAATTATCGGAATGTAATTGTTCTCTACCAAAACATTAATTGTATTTACAATATTTATTTTGGATTGCTCCTTTTCAAAATCTGAATATGACAACAAACATTGTGAGGTAAGTAAACCTAAATCGCTAAAATTCTCATGGAAAATCCGCATTAAATGTGGCTGTCCTATTGAAGCTAACGCTTGTTTTACAATAATCTCTTTGCCTTTGCTTTCCAGTTTCACAAATTGTTTCGCTGCCGCAATAGCTCCTGAGCTTACGATTACAAATTCGTATTTGTCATTTAAAGCTGCGATTTGAATTCCAATATCTTCAATTTTTCCTCTTGAAATATGATTGGTTTCCTTCGTTAACGTATTACTTCCTATTTTTAATAAAATTCTTTTTTTGCTCATTTTTTTAAAGTCTCTAAGATACTAAGAATCTAAGTTTTGAAAATCTAAAATCTTCAACCGCAAAGGGCGCAAGCTTTTTTTATATTGTAAATCTTTTATAAACGCTAAGTTCGCAAAGCTACATCTGAAATCGAAAATCATTATTCAGCAATCTATTTACCGTAAAAGACGCAACGTTTTTTATATTGCAAATCTTGTATAAACGCTAAGTTCGCAAAGCTATATCTGAAATTGAAAATCATTATTCAGTAATCTAAATTCTAAGATAGTCTAACAATCTAAGAAGTCTAATTATCTAATTTGTCCTTCACCATAAATATACCATTTATTGGTTACAAGATGTTGCAAACCAATTGGTCCTCTTTGATGGAGTTTGTCTGTGCTAATAGCTAATTCTCCACCTAAGCCGAGCTGCCCTCCATCAGTAAATCGAGTCGATGCATTATGGTAAACTGCAGCTGCATCTATAGATTCCATAAATTCCTGAGCGACAGTATTATTTCTTGTAATAATCGCTGCGGAATGTCCTCCACAATACTTATTTATTTTTGCAATGGCATCTAATTCCGAATCGATCGCTCCTAACACTATTTTATAATCCAAAAATTCTTCATACCAGACATCTTCATTTTCCAAGACACTGGTATTTGTAAACGTTTTTAATGTTTTATCTACAATAATCTCTACTTTCGACTCATCCAATTCTTCTATCAAAATAGCTAGAAAACCTTCAAAATTAGGTAATCGTGAATCTATTAGAACCTTATCTATTGCATTACAAGCTGAGATTTTAGATGTTTTTGCATTCAAAATTACTTTCAAAGCAATATCTGTATCTGCTTCTTTATGAACGTAAACAAAATTATTTCCCCGCCCACTTACAATAACTGGACAAGTCGCATGTGCTTTTACAAACTCAATTAATTTTTCGCCACCCCGAGGT
Organism: Flavobacterium pisciphilum; assembly: GCF_020905345.1. Taxonomy (NCBI): domain Bacteria; kingdom Pseudomonadati; phylum Bacteroidota; class Flavobacteriia; order Flavobacteriales; family Flavobacteriaceae; genus Flavobacterium; species Flavobacterium pisciphilum. The sequence goes on along the minus strand of NZ_JAJJMO010000001.1, from coordinate 5,054,702 downwards.
ACTATTAAATCTACTTTTTGTGTTGGTTTTTCTAAAAAAGCCTGTGTTTCCTGACGATTGTAGTTTAAATACTCAACCCATTCTGTCGAAACATTATTTTCCTCCAAAGCTTGATGCCATAAACTCACAATTTTTAAATTTGATTTTAAGGCTTCCTTTCCTCCTTTAAGTAAAATTTTATTTCCAGATTTAAAAGCAATTCCACCTGCTTCGATAGTTACATCAGGTCTTGATTCATAAATAATCAATATTGTACCAAAGGCTGCTGTTTTATTACTGACTTTAATTCCGTTTTCATGAACAAAATGAAATCTTTCTATACCAACTGGGTCTTCTTGAGAAGCCAATTGATTCAATGACAAAATCATTTCATCAACCTTAGCATTATCTACTTTTAAACGTTCTTCCATGGCTAAATCAGAGCCATTGTAAGCGGCTAGATCAGCTTGATTCGTCAGAATAATTTGGTTCCTTTCCTCTTCAACGAGCCTTGCCATCGAAAGTAAAACCAAATTCCTCTTTTCAATTGATAATTGGTGATTCATAATTTTTGTAGTTGGTTGTTTGGTAGTAGTTGTTATGTAGTTAGCAATGAAAAACTAATGCCCTAATTCAGCTAAACTCTCTTTCAATGCAACGATAAATGCATCTATATCTGATTTTTTCACTGTCAGTGAAGGCAAAATTCTCAACAGATTTTTGTTATTAGCACTTCCAGTAAAAATATGTTTTTCGATAATCAGTTTCTTTCTCAAGGCTGCAACATCAAATTCAAATTCAACACCAAGCATCAATCCTTTTCCTTTTACCTTTATAATTTGAGGCACTTGTTTGATTTGCTCAAAAAAGTATGCAGAAACTTCGTTTACATTATCCTGTAATTTCAATTTTTCCATTACATCTAAAACTGCAATTCCAGCAGCACAAGACAAATGACTTCCTCCAAAAGTAGTTCCTAATAATCCGAAACTAGCCTCAAACTCAGGTGAAATCAAGATAGCTCCAACAGGAAAACCATTCCCCATTCCTTTTGCTACCGAAATAATATCTGCTTTAATATTGTGATGTTGGTATGCAAAAAACTTTCCGCTTCTTCCGTAACCTGATTGCACTTCATCTAAAATTAAAACAGCACCGTGTTGTTTACAAGCCTTTTCTAAAGCTTGAAAAAACGCAGTTGTTCCTTCATCTAAACCACCTACTCCTTGAATTCCTTCGATAATTACACTAGAAACATCTCCTTTTTGAAGTTCTGCTTCTACTAATTCGATATTATTTAAAGGTAAAAAAGTAACTACTTGTTGTGCATTTATTGGAGCTACAATTTTTTTATTATCAGTAACTGCAACTGCTGCCGAAGTTCTTCCGTGAAAAGAATTATCAAAAGCTATAACTCTTGATTTTCCGTTATGAAATGAAGCTAGTTTCAATGCATTTTCATTTGCTTCTGCTCCTGAACTACATAAAAACAATTCATAGTCTTCTAATCCAGAAAGTTTTCCTAGCTTTTCAGCTAATTCTACTTGCAAAGGATTCTGAATTGCATTTGAATAAAATCCTAAATTATCCAATTGATTTTTCAGTTTTGCTACATAATCAGCTTGTGTGTGTCCAATAGAGATTACTCCATGACCACCATATAAATCTAAATATTCTATTCCGTTATTATCTGTAATTGTGCAATCTAATGCTTTTACAGGAGTAATATCATATAATGGGTAAACGTTAAATAAGTTCATTTTTTTTATTGTTAAATGTTATTAGTAAAAGGCTAGCTATCGATATGTAAGTACTATAAATACATTTTACACCTCACCTTTAACTTTCATTTTTAAAATCCGCTTGGTTTCAAATGTAAACCTGTAGTTTCTGGTAATCCAAACATTAAATTCATATTTTGAATTGCTTGTCCAGAAGCTCCTTTGGTTAAGTTATCGATTATTGACGTAATTAATAACCGGTTTCCTTTTTTAGTTAAACTAATAATACACTTGTTTGTTTGTACAACCTGTTTCATATTGATATTGGTTGTAGTAACGGTTACAAACGGTTCATTTTTATAAAAATCTTCATATTTTGTAGCGATTTCATCTAAGCTCTCTTCCACAGTAGTATATAGTGTTGCAAAAATTCCTCTTGCAAAATCTCCTCTATTCGGGATGAACAACAACTCATTTGAATAAGCTGCTTGTAATTGGTTTACACTCTGGTTTATCTCTCCTAAATGCTGATGATCAAACGCTTTATAATGTGACATATTATTTGATCTCCAACTAAAATGTGTCGTTTCTGAAGGACTTACACCAGCTCCAGTACTTCCTGTTGTAGCATTAATATGTATATCATTTTCTAAAAGTTCATTCTTAGCCAATGGCAATAATGCCAATTGAATTGCTGTTGCAAAACAACCTGGATTTGCAATATAATTTGCTTTTTTAATAGCTGTTTTATTCAATTCTGGCAATCCATAAACAAATTGTTTTCCTTCAAAATTTGAATCTTTAGTCAATCTAAAATCATTTCCTAAATCGATGATTTTTGTATGACCAGCAAAATTATTTTCTTGTAAAAACAAAATAGATTTCCCGTGTCCAAGACATAAAAAAACAACGTTTACATTTGGATTAATTGCATTGGTAAAATCCATTTCGATATCTCCCAACAAATCGTGATGTGCAACAGAAAGTGGCTTACCTGCATTGGTTGTACTGTATACAAAATCAATATTCACATTGGGATGATACATCAATATTCTTATCAATTCCCCAGCTGTATAGCCTGAACCGCCTATTATTCCAACATTAATCATAATCTAAGTGATTTACAGATGAAAATATGTTTTGTGCATTTCCTAAAATCTTTATAAATCCTTTGGCATCATCTGATGTCCAAGCGTTGTTCATTTCTCCATATTGACCAAATCCTGTATTCATTAAATCATTATCTGATTCAATTCCGTCAAGCGAAAAGTGATATGGTTTTAATGAAACAATTACAGTTCCATTTACAGTTTTTTGAGTATCTTCAAGAAAAGCTTCAATGTTACGCATTACTGGATCTAAAAACTGACCTTCATGAAACAACATTCCATACCAGTTCCCTAATTGTTCTTTCCAATATTGCTGCCATTTACCAAGTGTATGTTTCTCTAATAAATGATGTGCTTTTATGATTATCAATGGTGCAGCAGCTTCAAAACCTACTCTTCCTTTAATACCAATAATAGTATCTCCTACGTGAATATCTCTACCAATTGCATAAGCATTGGCCAATTTTTCTAGAATAACAATATTTTTGGTTGGTGTGTTTTTTACGTTATTTACACCAACTAGTTCTCCTTTTTCAAATTGTAGCGTAACTTTCTCTTCTCCTTCTTTTTGCAATTGCGAAGGATATGCTTCACTTGGTAAAGCTTGGCTAGAAGTTAAGGTTTCTTTTCCTCCTACACTTGTTCCCCAAAGCCCTTTATTAATAGAATATTGTGCTTTTTCCCAAGAATAGTGAACTCCATTTTTTTGTAAATAGTCTACTTCTTCTTGTCTTGACAATTTCAAATCTCTAATTGGAGTAATGATTTCAATTTCGGGAGCAATTGTCTGAAAAATTAAATCAAATCTAATTTGATCATTTCCAGCTCCTGTACTTCCGTGTGCAATTGCCTCTGCTCCTACTTTTTTAGCATATTTTATTGCTTCAATAGCTTGAAAAACACGTTCCGCACTTACAGATAATGGATATGTATTGTTTTTTAATACATTTCCATAAATCAAATATTTTATAGCTTTATCATAGTATTTATCTACGATTGTAAGATTTGCATGCTGAGCACTTCCTAATTCGTAAGCTCTTTCTTCAATAGCATTTAATTCTTCTTCATCGAAACCTCCTGTATTAATAAGTACAGTGTGGACTTCATATCCTTTTTCATTTTTTAAATATTTAAGGCAGTACGAAGTATCTAATCCTCCGCTATAAGCTAATACAACTTTTTTCATAATTTTATTTTTTTAAGAAAAGGGCTTGTTTAATTGATTTTAATCTATTGAGTACTTTTACGTTGAAAGGATGTTTTGGCGGATCTTTTTGTTTTTCTTTTGGATCGTATAACATTCCTGTGCATAAGCACATTTTATTTTCTTTACTTTTTAATATTTCATAATTCGTACAAGTTTTGCAACCTGCCCAAAAGCTTGGATCACTTGTAAGTTCCGAAAAAGGAACTGGCTTATACCCTAAATCTGAGTTAATTTTCATAACTGCTAGACCTGTTGTGATACCAAATATTTTGGCATCTGGGTATTTCTCTAATGAGTAATCAAAAACTTTTGATTTAATTTTTTTGGCTAAACCTAAGTTTCTATAATCTGGATGTACTATCAATCCCGAATGAGCTACAAACTTGCCATGTTGCCAGCTTTCGATATAACAAAAACCTGCAAATTTACCATCTGCCAAAGCAATCAATGCGTCTCTGTTCTCCATTTTTTTCTGAATATATTCTGGAGTTCTTTTAGCAATTCCGGTACCTCTCAATAAGGCAGACGACTCTATAGTATCGCATATTTCTTGCGCATATTTATAATGTTCTTCTTGTGTTACAACAATAGAGATCTTCATTTCAATAGTTGAAGTTAGGGTTAAAAAATAAAGTATGATTTTTTTTCTGAAACCCAAGAGTTGCTTCAGCAAAGCTAAATAAAATATACGTAAAACCCTTAATATCAGAAAGATGATATTGAGAAATTTTTAAATAAAACGTACTTCTAGGATGTGTTTGTCCAAAGGACAACTTAGGTAATTTCAAGACAAAAAAATGAATATAAATAAATACAACGAAAAACTCTTATAATACTATAGAGATAGTATCCGTACTACGGGAGAAGTAGCAGGTGAGTTTGTCCGCGACAAAGAAGTTATATGTAAACTTATTTTATTCATCGATGCAAATTTACATCTTTTTTTTAATTACAACACCTTATTTAAAAATTGTAACATTTTTTTAATATAATGTTGTTTTTATAGATTTATCGCATTGTTGCAACTAAATTCTAAGCAAAAAATTAAATTTTTAACAAAAAAATCGGCTATTTGAGTTACTCTCAAATAGCCGATTTCAACATTTTAAAGCTTTTAAAGCTGTTTAAAAAAGCTCAAAAGTTCTAATTCTATCTAAATTTTTAAATTTAAATTACTCTTTTGTAAATTCCATTACTTGTGAATTTTCTAAAATTGTCATATTTAATCCTGTCTTATTAAATACAAATCTTAATCCAGCTCTTGTTGATTCAAAAGTATCTACAGCATCAGCAACTGGCTGAACTGAAAATTTAGGATAATTAGGAAGCTCTACAGTAAGTCCATCATTTTTTTCTGTAAATGTTATTTTTAAAGGTGTTCTTTTACTTGAATATGTACCTAAATATGAATCTAAAACAACATCTTTTTCAATTTTACCACTTCCAGCTGTCCATACATTATTACTTTCATTACTATCTGGAAAAACGTGATCAGGGTCAATTGTAACACTTTCTATTTCTTCTGTAGAGTCAAATTTAAAAGACCACTCTGTATTTCTTTGCCAGATTTCAACTGGTAGTTTTGTTCTAGAAACTTTACCGCTTTTAGTTTTTACATCTATTACAACAGGCATTACCATCTTTTCAAAATTCTCAATAGTAATAATAATCCCTTTTTTAGGATCATTTTTCACATATTTAATAGAGTTAATACCTTGATCAAAACGCCAGTTATTAACAAACCATCCTCTCCAGAACCAACTTAAATCCTCTCCTGCAACATTTTCCATTGTTCTAAAGAAATCATCTGGTGTAGGGTGTTTATAAGCCCAGCGCTCAATATAAGTACGGAAAGCAATATCAAAACGCTCTTTACCTAATACTTGTTCTCTCAAAATCACCAAACCTGAACTTGGTTTATAATAACACAACATCCCAATATTTGCCTCCTTCATATTATCTGGAGAACTCATAATCGTTTCTAATTTAGGACTAGTAAACATCTCTGCCATTTTATGTAAATCTCTTGGCGCTTCCTTATACTCTCCTTTATTAAACTCAGCAGTACTTAGCGAATTGATAAAAGTATTAAATCCTTCATCCATCCAACCAAATAATCTTTCATTTGAACCTACAATCATAGGAAACCAGATGTGTCCAAATTCATGGTCTGTAACTCCCCATAGGTCTTCTCCTTTTGACTCCCAACTACAAAATACAATTCCTGGGTATTCCATTCCTCCTTCATTTCCTGCTACATTTGTTGCAACTGGGTAAGGATATTCAAACCATTTGTTTGAATAATTTTCGATTGCTCCTTTAGTATACTCTGTAGAACGTCCCCAAGCCCCATTTCCTGCACTTTCAACTGGATAAGCTGAAAGAGCTAATGATTTTTTTCCACTAGGTAAATTAATTTTAGCACCATCTAAAATAAATGCAGCTGAAGATGCCCAAGAAACATCACGAGCATTTTTTATTTGATAATGCCATGTTTTTTCTCCATTTACAGGGACAGATGCTGCTGATACAACCTCTTCAGCTGAGCGAATCATAACTGTTTTATCACTTTGAGCAGCTTCTTTAAAACGTTTTTGTTGTTCAGCAGTATATACCTCTGAAGCATTCAACAATTCTCCTGACGCAACTACAAAATGATTAGCTGGAACAGTTAATTTTAAATCAAAATCACCATATTCCAAATAAAACTCTGAAGCACCTAAATAAGGATGTGTATTCCAACCTCTTACATCATCATACACACACATACGTGGATACCACTGTGCTATTGTAAATATTTTACCATTTTTAGTTTCAAGAACTCCTGTTCTATCTGATCCTTCATTAGGAGCTATGTATGAAAATTCAATTTTAATTTTAACGCTACTCCCTTTCGCAGCTAATTCTTCTGGAAGAAAAATTTGCATTCTAGTATCAGTAACAATATATTTTGCATCTGCTTCAACAGATTTTTTCTTGCCAAGAACAGTTACTTTTACTGATTTTATTTTATTTCCACCATCAAAAACTTGGCCTTGAGCACCGTTACGACTTCCTGTTAATGGCACTACTGCATTTCCTCTTGAGTCTTCTTTAAATAAATTCTGATCCAAATTTAGCCAAACAAAAGACATTTTATCTGGACTATTGTTGGTATAAGTAATTTCATCTGTACCAATAATCTCATTAGTAACTCCATTTAACTTTGCAGTTATTTTATAATCTGCTCTGTTTTGCCAGTATTCAGCACCTGGCTGACCGCTTGCTGAACGAGTTGCAGTTCCATTTTTAGAATAGAACAATGGAGAGAATGACTCATAATAATCATATTTAGAAATAGGATTAGTATTCGTATTAGGAACTTGTTGCGCCCATGTGGTCGAAATTCCAAGCAATAAAGCCATAGACAATACGGCTCTCAAAGAGTGTTTTTTCATTTTTGTACCTGTTTATCTAGCAAATTAATGAAAAAAAAAGGTATTTATGAATTAAAACCAACCAGATTAATACAATTTCATATAAATTCCATCAAAAAATATTTCATCTTCTTTTTTATCTATAATTTAATTTTATAAATATATTTACAATACATATTTTTTAATCTCTACAAAACCTAAATTTTGATTACAATCATCTCAAATTCGAAACTTTCTGCTTCAATTAAACATGCTGGAGCCGAATTATTTTCATTAAAAAACAAACATAACAAAGAATATATTTGGGAAGGAAACCCAACTTTCTGGGGCAAACACTCTCCAGTCTTATTTCCAATCGTTGGCACTTTAAAAAACAACACCTATACTATTAATACTGAAACATATCATTTACCACGACATGGCTTCGCTAGAGACATGGAGTTTAATCTAGTTTCTAAAACTGATGAAAGTGCTATCTTTTCAATTCAATCAAATGATGTGACCCTAAAAGTGTATCCTTTTGAATTTGAACTACAACTAATTTACACCTTAATAGATTCTCAATTGGATATCCAATATAAGGTAATCAATAAAACTGCTTCCAAAATGCCATTCTCTATAGGTGCTCATCCTGCAATAGCACTACCAGAAGATTTTGAGAATTATGCCTTAGAATTTGAAAAAAAAGAAACCTTAAAATATTCTTTGCTTGAAAATGATTTAATTTCCGATAAAACAAAGCAATTAGAAACAATTGAAGGTCAGGTTCAACTAAATTATCCGTTATTTGAAAATGATGCTTTAATATTTAAATCATTAGATTCAAATTCTTTAACTATTTTAGAAAACAACATTCCTTATATTAAAGTTGATTTTGCAGATTTTCCTAGTTTAGGTATTTGGACAAAAGTAAATGCTCCTTTTATCTGTATTGAACCTTGGTTTGGCTACTCTGACACTAATGAAAATTCTGGAAATTTTTTCGAAAAAGAAGGAATCCTGACTTTAGAAGCAAATCAAACCTTTAACTCCAAATTTAGTATCGAAATTCTATAACTTAATCTTATTTATATACCCTATGTTAAATCTTAATTTTTCACCATTCCCTATACTTGAAACTGAACGCTTGCTCTTTAAAAGAATAACAGATGAAGATGCTAACGAAATCATAGCCTTACGTTCTAATCCTGAAACTATGAAATACATTCCAAGGCCACTCATAAAAACTACTGAACAAGCATTAGAACACATAGCGCAACTTAATAGCATTATAGAAACTAATGAAGGAATCAATTGGGGAATTACACTAAAAAATGATCCGAAAATAATTGGATTTATTGGTTATTTTAGGGTGCAACCTGAAAATTACCGTGCAGAGATTGGTTATATGCTATTACCTGAGTTTCATGGAAAAGGAATTATCCCTGAAGCAACAAAAACCGTTATTGATTATGGTTTTAATGATATGAAACTACACTCAATCGAAGCTGTTATTGATCCAGATAATCTAGCCTCAGAAAGAGTTTTACAAAAAACTGGTTTTGTAAAGGAAGGCCATTTTAAAGAATCTGAATATTATGAAGGTCGTTTTTTAGACAATGTTATTTACTCATTATTAAACAAAAAAAGTGTTTAACCTACTTAGGCAGCATTGAAAACAAAAAAAGATCAGAATACACGACTCAATCATTTAACATAAAAAAGAACACAAGCTCATTGTAAGACAAGGTTTTAAAAATTCATTCCCCTTTAAATGACTTACATGTTTTTAATCAATTCTTGTTAAATTTTCAAATTACAACAATACAACATAATGCATTGCGTTATATTTGCACCCGAAACTAGCAATCAAAACGAACTTATTGCTAGCAATTACTAGATTTTATGAAAAAATTATTTGCCTTAATCGTTCTTTTATTTACAATTCAATCGCATAGCCAAACTTATATAAAAGCAAATGCTCTTACAGCTTTAGTAGCAATTCCTGATGTTGCTGTAGAAACAAGTATTGGAGAAAAACTAACTCTTAATGTTGACTTAATGGCGTCTTTTTGGGAATCCTTTGATGGGAAAAGTCCAATGAAATTTGTCACTTTCACTCCTGAAATTCGCTACCATTTTAACGAAAAATTCAATGGTTTATATTTTGGTGGTCACATTGGAGCTGATATCTATAAAATCCAAAAATGGGGTTACTGGGATACTAATAAATATGAAGAAGGGCATGGATATAGATTAGGAGCCACACTTGGATATCAAAAGAAATTAAATAACAAATTCATGCTTGACTTTTTTGTTAGCGGAGGATGGCATCAAGGTTTTTATAAAGGTTTTTACAATGATGGTACTCCGGGTCGTTATGAAAAAGCACCACATTATAACAAAAGTGGTGAATGGTTGCCTTATGGTGGCGGTGTAATGATTTCGTATAAATTAAATTAATTTATACCTGAAATTTAGGAATCGATTTTATATATAAATCCTCTACTTTTTTTCTAGCCCAATCTGTTTTTCTTAAGAAAGTCAAACTAGATTTTATACTAGGATTTGAAGTAAAGCATTTAATCGGGATTAATTCACCCAAAGTATCAAATCCATAGTAACCAACTAGTTTTTCGAGTATAGTTTGAAGTGTTATTCCGTGTAAAGGATTTCTATCTTGATTTTGCATTTTATGTTTTTTAAATAATAATAAAAAGACCGTACTATAAAAAGTACGGTCTTTCTTTTTTACAAAATTACTAAATTGAAATTAAAATAATCTTCTATAATTTAGAATATGAATTTAAATCCAACAGCAAGTGGTGTTGTTAGATTTGCACCTCCAACTGCATAAGCTGAATCAACATTAGCCATATGTGCTAATCCAAAATTAGTTACTGTAGTTTTAGAACCATCTTTTGGATCTAAAGTAGTAGATGTGAAATTAGCTAAGTTATAAGAAAACTCTACAGAGAAATATTTTGTCACGAAGTAATCAAATCCACCTGATAATGTCAAACCAAATTGGTTTATTTTTAAATCACTCTCTTTTTCTTTACCAGTAATAATTGGTGCTGCCAACTGTCCGAAGAAATATAAAGAACCCGCTACATTCCAGTATTTTCTTGCTAATGGCTGAATAACTATTAAATCAGTTTTTGCTGCTGTACCTTTGTCTGAATCAGATTTCATATTAATATACCCAAGTCCTGCCCCAACAGCAACCGATGGCGTTATAAATGTACCAACTATTGGCACTACTGATAAATTTGTATGTTTTACATCATCCGTTTTGGTTTGTTGGTAACCAAATTGTGATGTTACAAACCATGCTCCTTTTAAACCTTGATTAACTTCCTGAGCTTTTACTGTTAACCCCATTAATACAATACTAGCTAATGTTAAAATTTTTTTCATGTCTTAGTTTTTTATTTTAAATTATTTAACAAACTTAGGTGTAAGTTTTTTCTTGAAAAATGATTAAAATCATAGTTTAAAAATTTTCTTTAATTATCTTTGATTTTACTAAAGTTTTTCTTTTTTATTTTACATTTGTACACTATGTTAAAAACTGTCAATATTCTCAATAAGAGAGCCCGCTTCGATTACGAAATAATAGATACCTATACTGCTGGAATTGTTTTAGCTGGAACTGAAATCAAATCAATACGTCTTGGTAAAGCAAACATTACCGAAAGTTTTTGCGAATTTAGTGGTGATGAACTTTTTGCTATAAATACTTATATTGAAGAATATACCTTTGGAAATCAATTCAACCACAAATCCAGAAGTGAACGAAAATTGCTTTTGAATAAAAAAGAGTTAAAAAGTCTTCAGAAGAGTGTGCAAGCAAAAGGATTAACAATTATTCCATTAAAGTTATTTACTAATGAGAAAGGACTTGCCAAACTACAAATCGGACTTTGTAAAGGAAAGAAAAACTACGACAAGCGTGAATCTTTAAAAGAACAAGATACTAAGCGTGACCTTGATCGAATCAAGAAGGCTTTTTAATTTAATCTCTTTCTTACTAAAGTCTTGTCTCGATATTTACACTTATTTTTACTACAATAAATTCTAAATGTTCAAGTTATGAAAAGAATATTTGTTGTATTAACTGCTATCTTACTATATGGATGCGGCACTAATTCTTCAATTGTTAGTAGTTGGAGAGATCCACAAATAACAATTAGCTCAGAGAATTTTAAAAAAGTATTAATTGTAGCTTTAATAAAAAATGAAGAGACTCGAAGAATTATCGAGAACAGAATTGCTGCAAATAGCCCTATTTTTCAACCTTCTTATCCTTTCTTGAATCAAATTAGTAATGGTCTCACAGATGATCAAAAACTAAAAATACTAAGCGATGAAAATTTTGATGGCGTTATAACCATGCGCTTGGTGAGCAAAGAAAAACAAACCAATTATGTTCCAGGAATAGATACCAGTATTTATTATGGAGGCTATGATGGTCTATATGGAGGCCCTTTTGGCGGTTGGTACGGAATGTATGGAACCGACTTTTATTCTCCAGGTTATTATGTAGAAAACACCTACTATATAGTAGAAACCAATGTTTTTTCTTTAAAAGAAAAGAAACTAATATGGACTGGCACTACAGAATCTACTGATGTTACAGATATCGGCATAACCGTAGACGACATTATGAGAACTATAATATACGAGATGAATAAAGACGGAACTCTCCCTAAAAAATAATACTTATTAGACAATATAATAGCATTGAATTTATTTTAATGCTATTTTTTTATCGCTAAAACAATGACTAAATTTGTCTTGACAATTTAAAATTTGCCTCTAGAATGAAAATGATACTTAAAAATGCTCGAGAGCAAAAAGGATTTAAAACCCGAGAGGTAGCCCAATTACTCGAAATTGATCAAGCTTTAATAAGTAAGTTTGAAAGCGGCACCCGAAAACCTACTAGAGAACAAATTGTTAAACTTGCTTCTTTACTCGAAATTGATTTTGAAAGCCTATTAATTGTTTGGTTAAAAGAAAAAATACTACACGAAATCGGGCATGAAGAACTAGCGCTTAAAGCACTACATCTCGCCGAAATCGAAATTCAAAATATTAAAAAAACTGACAGCTCTATCATTTTATCTACATTACAAAATATCTTAGATGAAATTGAAATCTTAAAAACAAAAATACAATCATTTCAACAATTTGATTTACATAGAATTTCTAAAATTTTAGACCTTGAATTCACCTATGAAAGTAATCGTATTAATGACAACACATTGACGCTACAAGAGACTAAAGCAGTAATTAATGAGGGACTAACAATTGGAGGCAAAACAATGCGTGAACATTTAGAAGCTGTAAACCATCATGAAACTATTTCTTATATTAAAGATTTAACTCAAAAAAACAGTTCTATCAATGAAAAAGAATTACTAACGATTCATAACCAAATTTTAAGAGGAATTAAACCTGAACATGCAGGAAAATACAAAAATGATCCTTTGATTCTTCGTGAAATGAATTCCTTTTTCAGTTGGTTTGAAACCAATAAGAACACACTACACCCCATATTATTAGCATCTGAAGCCCATTTGAAAATCATAGTAATTAATCCTTTTGAAAGCGGAAATATTCAAATAGCGCACTTATTAATGAATTGGATATTAATTCAAAACGGCTATGTTTTTGCAACCATTCAAGGGGATGATGAGCACAAAAATGAGTATCTCTCTATTTTAGCAGAAAGTCAAAATCAAAATGATAAATCAATTTTTATAAATTACGTTGCACAAGTAGAAAAAGAAAATTTACAGCGTGCAATCCAATTAGTTACTCAATAAAAAAGCCCATCGAAATGGGCTTTTTTATTTAATTTTTATCTTCTAATAAAGGTACGAATCTAAATTCTCCAAACTCGTGTTTTTCAAATTGAGTTTCATTTTTACGAATGAGTAACGTCATAATTTGAACATCTTCTCCTAGCGGAATCACTAACCTTCCTCCTATTTTTAATTGCGCCATTAATGGCTGAGGAATAAATGGTGCCCCTGCCGTCACAATTATACTATCAAATGGCGCATAACCAGGTAATCCTTTATAACCATCTCCAAAAGAAAGATGCTTAGGGCGAATTCCTAATTTAGGAAACAAGATAGATGTTGTTTTAAATAGTTCATTTTGTCTTTCAATACTATATACCTTGGCTCCCAACATATATAATACCGCAGTTTGATAACCAGATCCAGTACCAATTTCTAATACTTTGTGATCTTTTTTAACTTCTAACAGCTGCGATTGAAACGCAACAGTGTAAGGTTGAGAAATAGTTTGCCCCGCACCAATCGGGAAAGCTTTGTCTTGATAGGCATAATCTTCAAAGCTAGAGTTCAAAAAAAGGTGTCTAGGAATTTTTTTTATCGCTTCCAAAACAGCTTTATCGGTAATTCCCTTTTGTTGCAAAGTGCTTACTAATTGATTCCGAAGTCCTTGATGTTTGGCAGTGTCTTTCAATGTTTGTTCTTTTTATTTTGGCAAAAATAAGAAAGTAAATAGTAATTCAAATATTGATTCTTAAATATTAAATTACTAAAACTTTAAAGCATTCACTTTCACTTTCAACAAATAAATTATATTTTTGTTAAAAATACATTCTCATGTTAAAAGTAGGAGTTTTAGGTGCTGGTCACTTAGGTAAAATACATTTACGTTTATTACAACAATCTGATAAATATGAATTAGTTGGTTTTTATGACCAAAATCAAGAAAACGCCGAGAAAATTTCCAAAGAATTCGGTTATAAAAATTTCAATACAATTGCAAAGTTAATACATGCTGTTGATGTAATTGATATTGTAACCCCAACATTATCACATTACAAATGTGCTAAGGTAGCTATAAAATCAGGAAAACATATTTTTATTGAAAAACCAATTTCGAATACTGTTGAAGAAGCCGAAGAAATAATTGCTTTAGCAAAAGAGTATAACGTAAAAGGTCAAGTTGGTCATGTTGAACGCTTTAATCCGGCTTTCATAGCAACAAAGGACATGATCGAAAATCCAATGTTCATAGAAACACATCGTTTAGCCGAATTTAATCCTCGTGGTACAGATGTTCCTGTAGTATTAGATTTAATGATTCATGATATTGATGCAATTTTAAGTGTAGTAAAATCGAAAGTTAAAAGCATCAATGCTAGTGGAGTTTCCGTAATTAGCGACACTCCTGATATTGCCAATGCACGAATTGAATTTGAAAATGGTTGTGTTGCAAATTTAACAGCAAGCCGTATTTCGATGAAAAACATGCGCAAAACACGTTTTTTCCAAAGAGACGCTTATATTTCTGTTGACTTTCTAGAGAAAAAATGTGAAGTTGTTCGTATGAAAGATGCTCCTGAAATTCCAGGTGATTTTGATATGATTTTGCAAAATGCAGAGGGGGTAAAAAAACAAATTTATTTTACAAACCCTGATGTAGAGCAAAACAATGCAATTCTAGATGAATTAGAATCTTTTGCAAATGCTATAAACACAAATACTGATCCAGTAGTAACTTTAGATCAAGCAACAGATGCATTAAGAGTAGCTTACCAAATTATTGACTGTTTCGATAAATAAAATAATCACAAAAAAAGCTAGCCATAAATTCACGAATTAATTTGTGAATTTATGGCTAAAATTATAAAATATAGTACTTAAATAATATGAAAACAATAGCTGTAATCGGTGCTGGAACAATGGGTAACGGAATTGCTCATACATTTGCTCAAAGTGGTTTTACTGTAAAACTAATTGATGTTTCTGAAAAATCATTGGATAAAGGAATGGCAACTATTGCCGCTAATTTAGATAGAATGCTTGCTAAAGGAAGCATTACTGCAGAAGAAAAAGCCAAAACAATAACAAATATTATTACTTACACAGACATTAAAGATGGTGTTGTAGGTGTAGATTTAGTTGTAGAAGCTGCTACTGAAAACATTGATTTAAAACTAAATATTTTTAAGCAATTAAACGAATCTTGTTCGCATAATACTATACTAGCAACAAATACTTCATCTATTTCTATAACACAAATAGGAGCTGTTGTAGCACATCCTGAGCGTGTTATCGGAATGCACTTTATGAATCCAGTGCCAATCATGAAATTAGTAGAAATCATTCGTGGTTACAACACCAGCGATGAAGTAACTAAAATCATTATGGAATTGTCTCTAAAACTTGGAAAAACTCCAGTTGAAGTAAATGATTACCCTGGTTTTGTTGCCAATAGAATTTTAATGCCAATGCTAAATGAAGCTATTGAAACGTTATACAACAAAGTAGCTGGTGTTTACGAGATAGATACAGTAATGAAACTAGGAATGGGACACCCTATGGGACCATTACAACTAGCAGATTTTATAGGTCTTGACGTATGTTTAGCCATTTTAAATGTAATGTACGACGGATTCAAAAACCCCAAATACGCACCATGCCCGTTATTAGTTAATATGGTACGTGCTGGAAAATTAGGAGTAAAATCAGGCGAAGGTTTTTATGATTATAGTGAAAGTAAAAAAGCAGAGAAAATTTCGAAGCAATTCATATAAATTATTTGTATAGTCTAAATTTAAATTATGGAAATATTTGAGGGTGACTATAAAAACTTTAACAAACGTCTTTTGTCTATAAATAGCTTTGTTGCCCTTGCAACATTTGCCTTTTATTCATACATAATACTTAGTCTTGATCTTGCTAAATATTACACGGTCATTATTGAGCTAATTTTATGTATCATATTAATTTCAATAGTTTTTTATAGAAATAAAAGTTTTTTTATACAAACAATATCTTTTGATAAAAATACTATTTTATTGCAAGGTGAAATTTTTAATAATGAATATAGAAAAGAACTCGATATAAAAGAAACTAATATAGAACTAAGATGCTTGTCTTCTAAGCAAGGATTAGAAAGCGTACTTTTTTATATTAGATTAAAAAACAAGAAGGATAAGTATACTATTAATTTATTTGATACATTTTCTGATGAGCAAATAATCGAAATCTTCAATGAGTTCAAAAAACATAAAGAAGAAAAAATCATAATGGACGAAAAAATAGATATATTAAGAATTCAAGAGAAAATAGAAAAATGTCAATAGCATCAAATTTAAATACCATAAAAGCTTCTTTACCTGAACATGTAACATTGGTTGCGGTTTCTAAAACCAAACCTATTACTGATTTGATGGAAGCCTACGAAACAGGTCAACGTATTTTTGGAGAAAACAAAATCCAAGAAATGACCGATAAATGGGAAGAAATGCCGAAAGACATTCAATGGCATATGATTGGACATGTACAAACCAATAAAGTGAAATTTATGGCTTCGTATGTTAGCTTAATTCACGGTGTTGATAGTTTAAAACTACTTCAGGAAATTAACAAACAAGCATTAAAAAACAATCGCGTTATTGATTGCCTACTTCAAATGCATATTGCCGAAGAAGAAACGAAATTTGGTCTTGACGAAAAAGAACTCACATTACTCCTAGCCTCTGATGAATTTCAAAATATGAAAAACATTCAGGTTATTGGTTTAATGGGAATGGCAACTTTTACAGAAAATCAAAACCAAATAAAAAAAGAATTTACACATTTAAAGTCTATTTTTGACTCATTACAATCCACAAAAACTGCAAACTGCAAGTTGAGTACTGTTTCAATGGGAATGTCCGGAGATTATCAACTTGCAATCGAATGCGGTAGTACCATGGTTCGCATTGGAAGTAGTATATTTGGAGGAAGATAAAAAAATAAAAATAATTTCAATAGTAGTCTGAATAGTAATGTATTTTTTTTTTGATTTTGAATAGAAATTTCAAATTTTAGTATGATTCAAGAAAAAGAAAACGAAAATGGCTAATTGAAGAAGTAGAGCAGTTAATTGCAATCACTTCAAAAATGATATTAAATAAAAAATAATTAATTGCAATTTCAAAAAAAACAATAACATTTTAAATTCTTGAATTGGTATTTTTATTGAAATTAAATTTTGAAATTGACATTAAAAATGTACGCAATACTCGACATAGAAACAACTGGAGGACAGTTTAATGAAGAAGGAATTACCGAAATTGCCATCTATAAATTTGATGGCCATGAAGTAGTTGACCAATTCATTAGTTTGGTTAATCCTGAAATTCCCATTCAACCATTTGTTGTAAAGCTTACAGGTATCAACAATGCAATGTTACGCTCAGCTCCAAAGTTTTTTGAAGTTGCCAAACGAATTATCGAAATCACCTCAGATTGTGTTATCGTAGCGCACAATGCCTCTTTTGATTACAGAATTTTACGTACCGAATTTAGACGCTTAGGCTATGATTTTGAAGCTAAAACTCTTTGCACAGTCGAACTTGCCAAAAAATTAATTCCAGAACAACCTTCTTACAGCTTAGGCAAACTAGTACGTGCACTTGGAATCCCAATGGCTGACAGACATCGTGCCAATGGTGACGCAATGGCAACAGTTAAGTTGTTCAAAATGCTTTTAGAAAAAGATACAGAAAAAACAATCATAAAAGATTTCATAAAACTCGAAATCGAAAAAGGCATTGCACCTAAACTTTTAGATATTGTAGCACAAGCACCAACAAAAACAGGTGTATATTATATCCACAATGAAAGTGGAACCATCATTTATATTGGCAAAAGTCGAAATATAAAAAAACGCATCAATCAGCATTTTACAGGAACAAATATCAAAAGCAAAAAAATTCAAGCCGAGGTATTTACTGTTACTTATGATGAAACGGGAAGTGAACTAATTGCGCTTTTAAAAGAAAGTGAAGAAATAAAAGTTAACAAACCAAAATACAATCGTTCTCAGAAAAAAACAATTTTTCCATTATCTTTATATGTCGAAAAAGACAAAAAAGGATATCTAAACTTAAAACTTCAGAAAACTGATGGACGAAAAAAAGAAATTACATCTTATGGAAGCCTGCAAGAAGGAAAAAATGCTTTATTTTTTATAACTGATAAATACAAACTGTGCCAAAAGCTCACTGGTTTATACGTTACTAAAAAAGAATGCTTTCAATATAAAATAAAAGAATGTGACGGTGCTTGTATTGGAGAAATCACTCCAGAAACATACAATGTAAGAGTTCAAAATTTCATTACAGATTATAGCTTCGAAAACAAAAATATGGTTTTAATAGACCGCGGTCGAACTGTAAATGAACGTAGCGCTGTATTAATAGAAAATGGTGTTTATAAAGGTTATGCTTTTTACGATTTAAACTACCAGATTACCAACATCGAAATCCTAAAAAATATTCTTATACCAATGCAAAGCAATCGTGATGCTAAGAGTATAATTCAGAATTATATGAGAAAAAGCAAATCATTGAAAGTAATTCATTTTTAATACATATTAACATTCAGTATCTTCGTAGGCATGATAAGAATCAAATCTAAATACGACCTTTTCAGACAAAAAACCCAAATCATCCTTTATGGTACAAATACCTTCTTAGGACGCTTATTCGACTTGGTGCTTTTGGGGCTTATTTTGTTGAGTGTCCTTTTAGTAATGCTAGATACGGTAGAAGGAATCAACCAAAGATACCACTCACAACTACTTATTTGCGAATGGATTATTACTGCTTTTTTTACTATTGAATTCGTCTTACGTATTATATCAATACAAAAACCAGTAAAATATGTTTTTAGTTTTTACGGTATAATCGATTTAATGGCAATATTGCCCATGTATTTATCGATATTTTTTCCTGCTACAAATGTTTTAACCATTGTAAGAGTCTTACGATTCTTTCGATTGTTCAAAATTTTACATATTCCACAAATCTCACAACAATCCATACAGCTTCGAGAAGCAATGGAAGCTAGCAAAGAAAAAATTCTGGTTTTTATTTACTTTGTTGTTATTAGTGCCATAATTATTGGTTCATTAATGTATGTAGTCGAAGGCAAAGAAAGTGGCTTTACGAGCATCCCTATGGGTATCTATTGGGCAATCGTAACCTTAACAACGGTAGGTTATGGCGATATTTCACCAGCATCACCATTGGGACAATTTTTAGCCTCTTTGGTAATGATTATGGGGTACGGAATTATTGCTGTTCCAACTGGAATTGTAACTGCTGAGTTTGCAAAAAGCAGTCTAAAAAGCAATGCTGTTAGCACAAAAAAAACATGCAAAAATTGCAACTCACAAGTTCATTTTGATAATGCTAAATATTGCTACGAATGTGGTAAAACATTAGCAGATAAATAATTTAAGAAGCTATTCCAGCTGTACATTACAACTCCTCCTTATATTCGTGTTTTTTTAAGGCATAAAAGGAGCTTCATAAAGTCGCTCTTATATTCCAAAAAAAAGTAAACGAATCTAAGTCCGGGGTTTTACATTTCCATCTGGGCTAAAAAAATATGAAATACTTAATCACAATCGTTGGCCCAACAGCTATAGGCAAAACTGCCTTAAGTATAGCATTGGCACAACATTTCAAGTGCGAGATACTATCGTGCGATAGCCGTCAGTTTTTTAAAGAAATGACAATTGGTACAGCCGTACCTAATCCTGACGAACTACAGGCTGCTAAACATCACTTTATACAGAATATATCTATATTCGAAAACTATACAGTAGGCGATTACGAAAAAGAAGCTATAATCAAATTAGAAGAATTATTCAAACACAACGATTATGTGATTCTTATAGGTGGCTCAGGATTATATGTTGATGCTGTATTAAAAGGATTTGATGAATTTCCTGAAATAGATACTGCAATACGCGCGCAAGTAGCTCAGGAATACGAGCAAAACGGGATTACGTACTTACAGGAACAATTAAAAAAATTAGACAGTAGTTATTACGATAAGCTTAGTGCCGAAAATCCACAAACCTTGCAAAATCCTCAAAGGATGATGCGTTTTGTAGAAGTTTGTTTAGGCACAAAAAAGCCATATTCTTCGTTTCTTAACCAGAAAAAAAACAATCGGGACTTCACTCCTATCCTTATAGGTTTAGAAGCAGATAGAGCTGTAATTTATGACCGAATAAACCAACGAGTAGACATAATGGTAAATAACGGTTTAATAGAAGAAGCTCAGAGTCTTCATCCCAACAAAGCGTTAAATGCGCTACAAACTGTCGGATATCGAGAATTATTTAGTTATTTTGATGGCGAATTCACATTGCAATTTGCAATCGAAGAAATCAAGAAAAACACTCGACGTTTTGCAAAACGTCAGCTAACTTGGTTTAAACGAAATGAAAACACCAAATGGTTTGATTATCTAACGCCAAAAAGTGAGATAATAAACTTCATCGAAAAAAACATAAAATAATTCACAATGCCCATATCACCAAACTTCACATCTGTTTTAAGCAAAGACTGGGAGATCAATTTTACGCAATGCACACCAAATGGATATTTGAAATATACTGACATGTGCAATCTTTTACAACTAACCGCTGCAGCTCATTCAGAAGTTGGAGGAATTAGTTTTACTGATATGCAGGAATTTGACCAGGCATGGGTTTTGAGCCGAATGCGTGTAGAAATTATAGCTTTACCTAAATGGCAAGACGTAATAACAGTAAAAACTTGGATTAATAGCTTAGAGAATTCTCGCTCTGTTCGTGCATTAGAAATGTACGTAAATGGTAAAAAGATTATTGGTAGCGAAACATTTTGGGCGGTTTTCAATACCAAAGCACGTCGTCCTGAAGGCTTGGCCTTACCTTATGAACATTTTGAATTGTTTCCCAATAATAGAGCAACTGTTGATGGTTTCTCAAAAATAAGCGTCAACCCAGAGAAAGAATCAGTTTTTGAAAAAACAGTTTATTTATCTGATTTAGATATTGTGAACCATGTCAATAATGTAAAATACCTTGAATGGTGCTTGGATCACGTAGACTCAGACAAAATATTAAATCAGGAAATAGAAAGTTTTGAGATGAATTTCATGAAAGAACTATCTTTAAAAGATAGTGTTGTAATCCATGAAAGCGAAACTGAAGCTAATACTACTTTTAGTATTACAAAAGAGGATAAAACCTGTTTTGCATTACAACTTAATTGGAAAAAATAATAGCTCTTTAAAAACAAAATGTAGCCCTGATTGTAGTGGAAAGCATTTTAAAATAAAAAAAAGGCATTTCTTGAGTAAAAATAGCAACCAACGGAAGCTCATTTTTAATCATTAGAAATGCTTTTTTATGAAAAATCTTGTAACGTAAAGCAGGATTAGTTACAAAAAAAAAAGCTCCGATTTCTCGAAGCTTATTTATTTATGCATTTACTTTGTTTTTAACAACTAGTCTAAAACCTTCTCCGTGAATGTTAAGAATCTCAACATCTTCGTCTGGTTTAAGATACTTTCTAAGTTTGGCGATATACACGTCCATACTTCTTGAAGTAAAGTAATTATCATCTCTCCAGATTTTTGTTAAAGCCAATTCTCTTGGCATTAAGTCATTTTCATGAAGGATTAACATTTTCAATAATTCGTTTTCTTTTGGAGATAACTTTATTGGCTCATCATTTTCAAAAGTTAAAAATCTAAGTTTTGAATTTAAATGAAATTTACCAATGTTAAACTCAAATTGAACTTGCTCTGCTTTTGTATCAGAAGATTTTCTTTGAATGATTGCTTTAATTTTCATAAGCAATACTTCTGAATCAAACGGCTTGTTCAAATAATCATCAGCACCTGCTTTGTACCCTTTTAACACATCTTCTTTCATCGATTTTGCAGTTAAGAAGATAATAGGCACTTCACTATTTTTCTCTCTGATTTCTTTTGCTAACGTATATCCGTCCTTATATGGCATCATGACATCAAGAATACATAAATCGTATACGTCTTTCTTGAATTTCTCGAAGCCTTCCATTCCGTTTTTTGCTAATGTAACTTCAAAATCATTTAGCATTAAATAGTCTTTAAGAACTGCACCAAAATTAAGGTCATCTTCTACTAAAAGAATTCTTTTATTGATATTTTCCATATTTTAATTTATTAGTGGTATTTTTATTATAAAGGTACTACCTTTCCCTTTTTCACTTTCAACGTAGACTTGACCATTATGATCTTCTACGATTCTCTTTACATATGATAAGCCCAATCCGTGTCCTTTTACATTATGTAAATCTCCTGTATGTTCTCTGTAAAATTTCTCAAAAACTCTTTTTTGAGCCACTTTACTCATCCCTAATCCATTATCTTTTACTTTTATAAGAATCATATCTTTAATGTTCTCCGTAAAAATTTCAATTTTAGGAATACCTGGCGAATACTTTATAGCATTCTCCAATATATTAACCAAGACATTAGTAAAATGCACTTCATTAATTAATGCTGTTGCTCTCGCTGCATCATAATGATTTGTAATAGTACCTCCTCTGTCTTCAAGAATCAAACTTACATGCTCTATTGCATCATCGATAATCCCATGGATTTCGGTTGGTTCTTTATTTATATCTAATTCTCTTTTCTCTAATTTAGAGATTCGTAATACATTCTCAACTTGAGCATGCATTCTCTTGTTTTCGTCTCGTATCATTTGAAGGTACCTAAACACCTTCTCTTTATCTTCGATTATTTTAGGATTTTTTATGGCATCCAAAGCCAAATTTATTGTCGCAATTGGAGTCTTAAACTCATGCGTCATATTATTTATAAAATCTGTTTTAATTTCAGATATATGCTTCTGACGTATCAACTGATTTAATGCGCTTGTATATGCAATTATAATAATAAGCGTAAATATGATTGACAATATTGTTATACTTACCAATTCTGATAATAAAAACTTCTTCTTATGAGGAAATGTTACTGATAGCTCGTATTTATTATTACCTTCATTATCCGCAAAAATCGGTATAGAATAAGTTGATTCCTTATCATATTTAAATCCATCCGATTTAATTTTGGTTGCAATACCGCTACTGTAAATCCCAAACTCAAATTTTGTTTTTACACCGTATTCTTCTAATTCCTTTTTTAAGAGTTTTTGTAACTTCTCTTTGGTAATTCTTTCATTAATAGGCATTGCTGAAGCAATGTCTTTAAAGAATATTTCAAATTGTGCATTATCTAAAACATCTAGATTTCCCGATTTTTCAATCTTTACATCTGGAATTAAACTTTGCTGTAATGACGAATTATCTATATTGTTATTATTATAGATTTCCGTTGTACGTTTAGAATTAAAATTCTTAAACCTTTCGTTAGTAAATTTTTTATCAAAGAACGATCCATTTATATTATAATCTTCCGATATAATACTATTTGAATATACAATCATTTTATTCGTTCTAGGATTTTTCTGAACGTAATAAAATTCTAACAAATCATTTTTTTGTGGAACTTTACCTGTACTATCTTTATAATGATTGTACTTGTCATAAAAACTATACGCTTCTTGCTGTTGTAGCTTATCGGCTACATTTCCAATAACTTGCTTAACATGAAACTTAAACTGCTCATCATTATTTTTAAATGAAGAAGTAAACCAATATACTTGAACAAGAATTATCCCTATTAAGGACAAACTCATTAATAAAACAAGAATTCTAAAAAACATTTTATTCATCGAAACAAAATTAATATTTTAACAATATACTAAACAATACATTAACCAAATATTAACATTTAAGAGTGATTTTGTTTAATATTTAAAATTTTAAGAATTTTAACAACTTCTTGCTTTGCATTTTTAAGATTCAAATTATGAATAACGTAATTACTATTCGCTAAACGTTGTTCATCATTCCATTGCATATTCATACGTTTTAAAACATGTTCGCGAGTAGTTTTATCGCGATGCATTACTCTTTCAATTCTGGTTTCCTGAGGGGCGGTAACCGTAATTATAATATCACATTCTTTATAACGGCCGCTTTCAAACAAAATTGCAGCTTCGTATATTATATAGGGTTCTTTTTTATGTTTTAGCAACCAATTCTCAAAATCTTTTTTTACAGCAGGATGAACAATTGCATTAAGCAATGCTAATTTATCTGCATTATTAAAAACAATATCAGCCAATTTGGCTCTATTTAATGTATTATTCTCAAAAACTTCAGCCCCAAATATTGCTTGAATAGCAGCAATTATTTCTTCTGACTGCATTACTTTTTTGGCCTCATCATCAGCAATATAAACAGGAATTCCCATTTCATTAAAATAGCCTGCTATGGTAGTTTTCCCACTACCAATACCTCCGGTTAAGCCTATTACTTTTGTCATATTAAATCTTAAAAAATAATCCTGGGAAGGCTTCTTGTGGTTTTTTCTTTAAAATAATTATCTTAATAAATGACTCTAAAAAACCAGTTCCGTAACCATAAAATTGTTTCCAAACTGCAATAACTGATAAATAACCAATTTTCAGACTCTTATTTTGAATTGTTGCTACAATAAAAATCATAATAAAGTAAACAAAATACAACTGCAATAAGATGTCAAGGTTAAAAATTAGCAATATAACTGCTAAAGCAAGTCCCAGAATGAAAAGTGTTGGGAAGAAAAAAGTAAGTTTATTATACTGTGGATACCAACTATTAAGTATTGGTCTCGCTTTTCCAAATTTATTCACCTGAATCGAAAATTTATCCCAATCGATTCTTCGTTTATGATATACGTAAGCATTAGAAAAAAGTCTAGTTTCGAAACCTAAATTCCACAAACGTATAGACAAATCTGGGTCTTCTCCTGGGTGAATATTCCCAAATCCTTTTGAGGCTTCAAATCCTTTACGAGACAATCCCATATTAAAGCTTCGCGGTTGAAACTTTCCTATTTTCTCCGAACCTCCTCTTATCCCTCCTGTTGTAAGAAATGATGTCATTGCAAAATTGATTGCCTTCTGAATATTCGAAAAGCTATCTAATGCTCTATCTGGTCCTCCAAAACAATCTACATAATCTTCTTTTAATGCCTTATCCACTTCAACCAAATAATTTGGAGGAATAATACAATCTGAATCAAAAATGATAAAATAATCACCTAATGCTTTTCGCATTCCATAGTTCCTAGAATCACCAGGCCCAGAATTTTCTTTAAAATAGTAGGATATATTTAATTTCCCTTGATATTTTTGAACTATCTCATCACATGGTAACGTTGAGCCGTCTTCAACTAGTACGACTTCAAAAGGCTCTTTATATTCAGATAACAGTAAGCTTTCTAATAGCTCATCAACTTCGTCAGGACGATTATACACTGGTATAATTAAAGAAAACACCATAATTAGGTATGCGGTATTAAGGTAGTATTTGTTTTAACTGTAAAATTTTAACAAAGATAAGTTATATCCATAAAAAAACCACCAACTTTTGGTTGATGGTTTTAAATAATTATATAATTTATACTGGTTTAAGCGATGCTTTCTATCCCAACTACTTCATTCGTGTCTGCTTTATAATCTACACCTGCAAATTCGAAACCAAATAAGTTTAAGAAATCGTTTCTATACCCAGCCAAATCACCAATTGCTGGCAATGTTTCTGTAGTTGCTTCTAACCATAACTTAGCTACTTTTTCTTGAACATCTTCGCGCATTTCCCAGTCGTCAATACGGATTCTTCCTTTTTCATCTGTAGGAATTGGTTTTCCAGTATATAATCTATCTTGGAATAAACGCTGAATTTGTTCAATACATCCTTCATGAAGACCTTCTGCTTTCATGATTTTATACAATAATGATATATATAAAGGAATAACCGGAATAGCTGAACTTGCTTGTGTAACTAATGCTTTGTTAACTGAAACATAAGCCTTACCATCTAGATCTTTCAAACTATCTGTAATAGCAAATGCTGTCGCTTCTAAATCATCTTTTGCACGACCAATAGTTCCTTTACGGTAAACTGCCTCTGTTAAAGATGGTCCTATATATGAATAAGCAACTGTTGTAGCTCCTGGAGCTAGTAAGTTTTCATTTTTCAATGCATCCATCCACATTGACCAATCTTCTCCACCCATTACTGCTACTGTATTAGCAATCTCTTCTTCTGTACATGGCTCAATAGAAACTTCTGTTACATTTCCTGTATGGAAATCAACTGTTTTATTAGTGAATGTACTTCCAATAGGCTTTAAAACTGAACGATGCAATACTCCTGTAACTGGATGCAAACGAACTGGAGAAGCTAAACTATAAATAACTAAATCTATCTGACCTAAATCAGCTTTAATCAAGTCTATTGTTTGTTGTTTAATTTCATTTGAGAAAGCATCACCATTGATACTTTTAGCATATAAACCTGTATTATGAGCTTCATTTTCGAAAGCTGCTGAGTTATACCATCCTGGAGAAGCTGTTTTTCCTTCAACTGGTGGCTTTTCAAAAAACACTCCAATTGTAGCAGCATTTGATCCAAATGCACTTGTAATTCTAGAAGCCAATCCAAAACCTGTTGATGCTCCAATTACTAATACTTTTTTAGCACCTTCAATTGGCCCTTTAGATTTTATGTATTCTATTTGATTTTTTACATTTTGCTCGCATCCTTTTGGGTGAGATGTCAAACAAATAAATCCTCTCATTCTTGGTTCTATAATCATAATTTTGGAACTATTTTTTATTTTTATTTTATAAAATGATGGTATTTAACTACCTATTTTCACTTGGTATGACTGAATAATTTAATTGACAAATATAACTCATTTTTTTAGTTGAGCAAGGCTTTAGCATGATTTAAAGCCGAATCAGAAACGACTGACCCTGACAACATTTGAGCAATTTCTACAACTCTTTCTTCTTGAGACAAAAGCTTTAATTCTGATTGTGTATCATCATCAACCGTTGACTTAAATACTTTAAAGTGTGATCCTCCTTTGGCTGCAATCTGTGGTAAATGGGTTATTGCAAAAATCTGCATTTGCTGACTCATCTCTTTCATAATCTCACCCATTCTAATAGCTATTTCCCCTGAGACTCCAGTATCTATTTCATCAAAAATTAACGTTGGTAATTTTGAATATTGTGCTAAAATTGCTTTTACAGCAAGCATGATACGCGACATCTCTCCTCCCGAAGCTACTTTTTTAAGCAATCCGAAATCTGTTCCTTTGTTTGCAGAGAATAAAAACTGAAGTTCATCTTTTCCATTTTGAAAATATGTTTCTCCATAATTAATATCAATTTTAAAACGAACATTTGGCATTCCTAATGTTTCCAATATTGTAATTAATTTATCTGACAACAATGGAATTGCTGCAATTCTATTTTCATGAATTTTGTTCGCAAAAACATCTAACTCTGTTACTTTTTGATCTATAGAAGTAGTTAATTTTGCAATCTCCTCTTCCATATTTCCTAATTCAAGAACTGAATTTTCTAATTTGGTTTGAATTTCGATTAAATCATCAACTGTAGCAACTTGATGCTTTTTTTGTAAATTATAAATAACCTGCAATTTCTGACTGATAAAATCTAACTGTGCTGGATCGTTCAATAATTTTTCTGATGCCTTTTGCAACTCTTTCGATACATCATCAAACTCGATAGCTAAACTTGTCAGTCTTTCGAATAAAGTTTGGTATTCTGTTGAGAAAGCAGCAATTTTATACAAGGAAGCTTTAACCTCATTTAAGTTATGAGTAACACCAAATTGTTCTTCATTAGCTATAGCCAATGATTTATCTATTGATTCTTTGATAATCTCAACATTGTTAAGCTTCTCAAATTCTTCTTCTAATTCTTCTTGCTGTCCTGATTTTAACTGTGCCGCAACCAATTCATTTAAAAGAAACGTATTATATTCTTGTTCTTTGGCAGATTCGCTTTGCTTTTTAAGAAGTGTATTCAGTTTTGTTTTATCTGATTTATATTTCTTTAAAACATTCTGATACTCTGCAATAACTTCCTGATTATTTGCTATTGCGTCAATAATTTGAAATTGCACACTCTCTTCTGACAACTCTTGTGTTTGCTGCTGTGAATGAATATCTATTAAATACAAACTCAACTCTTGCAACTCCTGAAGATTTACTGGACTATCATTGATAAAAGCACGCGATTTACCCGATGGTAAAATTTCGCGTCTTATTATAGTATCCTCTTCATAATCTAAATCATTAGCTTCAAAAAATGCTTCTAAATTATATTTTGAAATCTTAAAATGCGCTTCAATAACACATTTTTCTTCTTTGTTTTTCAACGAAGTCAAATCAGCTCTTTTACCTAAAACCAAGCCTAATGCACCCAATATTATTGACTTTCCAGCTCCTGTTTCACCAGTAATTATAGAAAATCCTTTTGAAAAATCAATTGATAATTTTTCAATCAGTGCATAATTTTTTATTGACAATGAAGTAATCATATCTCTTTTTTGTAATATAAGTTTTGGAAATAAGCAAACTTAACCTGAATGCTTAATATTTAATCTGTCCCCATTTAGTAGAATTCATCGGCGAAACCCTATTTAAATTCTCCACTAAATCTGTTATAGAAACGCTAGGACCTCCAGTAAATATTGATACTATTTCATCTGATTTAGCATCAAAAAACACTCGGGTTAAAAAAGCATTTGGTTTCGTTGCATTTAACTTTCCTAAAAGTAACAACGAAGTTTTAATTTTTTCTTTTGCCGCTTTTAAATCCTGATTCATTAGATCCAAACCTGTATGGTATCCATAAACACATTGTCGTAAATCACTATATGTTGGCGCAAGCATATCATTAATCAAGAAATAGCGATTTTGCAATCCATCTGACTGACTCCATCCTTTAAAACCTCCTTGTTGTGCAACATTAGCAATATTTTGAGCAGTTTCAAAAAATGGGGTCCCTAAGGCTGGCATAAAAGTATCTGCATCCATTCCTAAAATCATGTAACTATAAAATGTCATTATAGAAACAAGGTTCGACTCAAAAACATTTGGATTGTATAATAAATTTTCAAATTCGGTATATCTAAAACTCAAATCCTTATCATTGAAATTGAAAACTGGAGATGAATACGTCGAATTATAAATTAATCTTGAAGATTGTATTTGTATTGTACCTGAAAACTGATCTGAACTATTAGATGTGATAGTTAAATACATCGAACAGTTTATTTTCTCATTTTGTTTTAATGAACTTCCTGTCCAATCTGTATTATTAACAAATTCACTCAACGCAGTCTGTAATGTCTTAAAAACTTGTTGATTTGCATTAGGAAGCATTTGTGAATTTACAGTTACAGTACAATTTAACTGTTGTGCCTGTACAAGACCAAAAGATAAAAACAACAAAAAAGTAAGTATTTTATTCATAAAAATGCTTTATCACCTTATTTAAAATATCAGCTGCAACTGCCTCTTTAGTTTTTAATTCCATAGGCTCGATAGTAAGATGTTTGTCAATAAAGGTTACTTTATTTGTTCCTCCACCAAAACCTGCTCCTTTATCCTGTAAAGAATTTAAAACTATCAAATCTAAGTTTTTTTTCTGAATTTTTAGCTTTGCATTCTCAATTTCATTTTCTGTTTCTAAAGCAAAACCAATTAAAAACTGATTTTTCTTTATTTTACCCAATGATAATAAGATATCTTTTGTTTTTTCTAACTCTATTGTAAAGTCTTCTGAAGCCTTTTTTATTTTTTGTGACGCTACCGTTTTTGGCTTATAATCAGCAACTGCAGCCGCAGCAATTGCCACATCTACATCTGAATAGTACTCATGACATGCATCATACATTTCTTGTGCTGATGTTACTGGAATTACCTTTACTGATGAGTTCGTTACTTTGCAATTTGTAGGCCCAGCAACTAGTACAACCGAAGCCCCTAAGTTTGCTGCTTCTGATGCGATATCAAACCCCATTTTACCTGAAGAATGATTCCCTATAAAACGTACTGGATCTATTGCTTCATAGGTAGGACCTGCAGTAATTAAAAACTTCTTACCTTTTAGAGGTAATTTACTTTCTAAATCAGCTTCTAAAAATGCAATAATATTTTCTGGTTCAGCCATACGACCTTCTCCTGATAAACCACTAGCCAACTCCCCACTCTCTGCTGGAATAATAGTATTTCCAAACTGTTTTAACGACGAAAAGCTCGCTAAGGTCGAAGGATGTATATACATATCCAAGTCCATTGCAGGCGCAAAGTAAACTGGACATTTTGCCGATAAATAAGTTGCTATCAATAGATTATCGCAAGTACCATTTGCCATTTTTGACATTGTATTTGCGGTCGCTGGAGCAATTATCATCAAATCAGCCCAAAGTCCTAATTCGACATGATTGTTCCATTTTTCATTCTCATCATCTTGATTAAAGAAAGTTGAATGTACAGGATTTTTTGATAAGGTTGATAACGTAAGTGGCGTTACAAAATCCTTAGAAGCAGGTGTCATGATTACTTGAATCTCGGCACCTGCTTTTATAAAGAGTCGTACTAATGATGCTGTTTTATAGGCTGCAATTCCACCAGAAACTCCTAGTAAAATCTTCTTACCGTTTAAAACTGACATGGTACTGTATTATTTATTTGAATTTCTGTGGTATGTTTTACCGTCTAACCATTCTTGAACCGCTAAAGCGTGTGGTTTAGGCAATTTTTCGTAAAACTTTGAAACTTCAATTTGTTCTTTGTTCTCGAAAACTTCTTCAAGACTATCATTATAGGTAGCAAATTCTTCTAACTTCTCAGTCAATTCCTTTTTAATTTCAGAATTAATTTGATTTGCTCTTTTAGCCATAATAGTTATTGCTTCATACACATTACCTGTAGGCTCTTCAATAGTAGTTTTATTGTAGGTAATTGTATTTACTGGAGCATTCGTCTTTTTTAAATCCATGACTTTATTTTATTTAGTAAAATTTTGTAACTCTTTCTCAACTCTTTCATTCATCTCATCAGCTTTCACCTTGTAATGAGTATCGCTTTTATATTTCATTAAATTCGAATACGCAGTTTTAGCTACTTTTAAACGATCTTCCATTTTTGATGAAATACTGTTTATCGCCAACTGATATGCTGAATCAAATTTATAATACAATGCATCTTCTTTGAATTCTGTTCCAGGATAATCTCCAATAAAATTATCAAATGCTACTATTGCTGATTTGAAATCTGAAATAGTATTATATCCTTTTGCATTTTCATATGCTTTTTTCTCCAATTTATTAGTTAGCGTTTTAAGGCTTGCATTTGCCTCTACTAAATATTCTGAATTTGGATAATTATCTATAAATGCTTGCAACTTATCTATTGCTTTATTAGTATCTGTTTGATCTAAGCTATAAACTGGTGATAGCATAGAATAACTTTTAGCTCCTAAAAAAGCCGCTTCTTCTACTTTTTCACTTCTTGGATACCCTGAAGCAAAACTTTCGAACTGATATCCTGCTAAATAATACTGTTGTGTTTTATAATATGACTGTGAAAACATATAAAACAACTTTTCTGCTTGAGGTTTCCCTCTATATGATGTTGCAAGTTGCTCAAACAAACGAATTGCTTTAGTATACTTTCCTGCTTCATACATTTTTGTTGCCACTTCGAATTTAGCTGCTACATCTTCATTTTTTAGTGCTTTTTGATAATCACTACATGAACAAAAAAGAACAACGACAAACAATACAGATATTATTTTTTTCATTTTTTTACTTTTATTATGATTCCCAGGATGCTTATATCCAAGTAAAACCACACCGAAGTTTCGGTGGCAAATTTAGTTATTAATTTAGCTTCTACAAAATATTTTTTAGTATAATAAAATACCTTCTTTTTTATTTTTATTTAATGCTTTTTTTAACAAACTCATCAATACGATTTGCAAGTGACTCATCAGCTGCTACAAGCGGTAATCTCACAACATTCTCAGCAATACCAAGCGATTTAAACACTTGTTTTATTCCTGCTGGATTACCTTGCTCAAAAATCATATCAATACAATCTGATAAAAAGTATTGTGTTTTGAATGCTTCATTTACTTTTCTATTCAATCCTAAACGAATCATTTCAGAAAATTCTTTTGGAAAACCTTGTCCAATAACTGAGATTACTCCTGAACCTCCTGCTAAAATAATCGGTAAAGCGATCATATCATCTCCTGATATAACGAGAAAATCACTTGGTTTATTTTTAAGCAATTGCATTGCTTGTACTAAATCGCCTGCAGCTTCTTTTATAGCAACCACATTTGCAAAATCTTTTGCCAAACGTATTACTGTTGATGGCAACATATTACTTGATGTTCTCCCTGGGACATTATATAAAATAACTGGTAATGGAGATGCTTCGGCAATTGCTTTAAAATGCTGATAGATTCCTTCCTGCGTAGGTCTATTATAATAAGGTGATACTGATAATATCGCCTCAAACGCTGACAAGTCTCTTGTTTTTAGTTCTTGCACAACTTGCATGGTGTTATTCCCTCCAATTCCTAACACTAAAGGTAACCTTCCTTTATTTGCATTAATAACTGTCGAAATAACAAGTTCCTTTTCTGCCTCAGTTAATGTTGCGTTTTCGGCAGTTGTCCCCATAACTACAAGATACTCAATTCCTCCATCTACAGAAAAATTAACTATTCTTTGTAACGCTTCTATATCAATTGAAAAATCTTCTTTAAAAGGAGTCACTAGTGCAACGCCTGTCCCTATTAATGATTGCATATTAGATTATATTTTGTTTAATGTTTTTTAAATACTTAAATAATTCATTCACGAAAACTTTATATTCTCGTACATTGGTATTAATCATCACTCGATTTAACCTTTTATCGACCGAAGCAAAACCTACTTTGAATTTGGCTTTGGAATTCTGTGTTATTAGCATCAACATTGCTTTTTCGATATCATAATAACTTATCAATAAATCGAATTCTTCTTTTATAAAATCTTTCAACAAATTTTCGGTAATCTCTCCACTCCAATTAAGATGATTAATCCCAAAAGTTGGACAAGTATACGCCTCTTTTTTATCGAATTTATCTTTATAAACTACAACCTTGATATTTTTTTCTACAATTCCTCTTGATACCAATTCGGCTAGCAAAGCATCTTTTTCTGAAAAATCACTTCCATCTATAAGTAAACCAACCGTTTGTATATCGGTAGTAAATGCACAGTTTTTTACATTATCAAGATTTTTATTTAATGATTTTTTTACAAAAAAAACCTTTATATAATTTAAAAACATAGTACTTTTACTCGATTACAAAATTAATTATTTAAGTCGCATTTAAGATGGTAAAACTAAAAAAGTATAACGGATTTTTGAAACTTTTTGTTATATTCTTAACACTTTTTTTGGGAGTTTCTTGTAGTAAGCAAACTTATCAAGTTTCCAAAATAGAAGGTAAGCTAATTCCTATTACTAGTACTGAGAAACAAACTCCTGAACTAGAAAATTTCATTAAACCTTATAGAGAACATATTAATAAAGATTTAGATAGTGTTCTTTCTTATTGTCCAGAAACGCTAGACAAAAGTACTGGAAAATTACAAACAACTATTGGTAACCTAATGGCAGATGTGTGCCTACAAAGAGGTAACATAGTTTTTAATGCTAGAGAGAAGAAAGATATTGATATTTGCTTCCTTAATCACGGTGGTATACGAGCAATACTTCCTAAGGGTAATGTTACTGCAAGAACTGCTTTTGAAATTATGCCTTTTGAAAATAGCCTTGTTGTTATTGCTTTAAAAGGAGAACAAATCGTAGAATTGGCTAATTATTTTATTGCTGAGAAAAAACCTCAACCTCTTTCTGGAATGACTTTTACCATTACCAAAAATAACACTCCAACGAAAATTCTGGTTCAAGGAAAACCTATCGAAAACGATAAAATATATTATGTTGCCACAAATGATTATTTAGCAAATGGTGGTGATAGTATGAACTTCTTTAAAAAAGGTGTTCAGAAATATGATTTAAATTACAAATTACGAGACATTCTTATTGATTATTTTAAATCTGTTCCTAAGATTCCGGTACCTAAAGATATCCGAGTTACACAAGAATAAAATAAACAATTAAAAAATATTGAAGAACTTTGGGTTCAAGCGTTTTACCGCAAAATAATTTAAAATGAAAAGAAGAGATTTTATCGAAAAGACTGCTGCTAGTACAGCATTATTAAGTTTAGGTTTGTCTATGAGCAGTTTCACATCGCCAGATGTTAAACACATTACTATATTACATACCAATGATGTTCATAGCCATATTGATCCTTTTCCTGCCGATGATCCACGTAATGCAAATATGGGTGGAGTATCAAGACGCGCCGCTTTAATTGATACGGTTCGTAAAGAAAATCCAAATGTTCTTTTATTAGATGCTGGTGATATTTTTCAAGGAACTCCATATTTTAACTACTATGGTGGAGAATTGGAATTTAAATTAATGAGCATGATGAAATATGATGCCTCAACAATTGGTAATCATGATTTTGATAATGGTGTAGAAGGTTTATATGCGCAAATGCCTCATGCTTCATTTGAATTTATTTCTTCTAACTACGATTTTAAAAATACTGCAATGGACGGCCTTGTGAAACCGTACAAAATTTTTAATAAAGACGGTATTAAAATAGGTGTTTTTGGTCTTGGAATCCAACTTGAAGGCTTAGTAGACAAACTTATGTATAAAGAAACTGTTTACAACGATCCTGTAGAGACTGCACATGATATGGTTAGAATTCTTAAAAAAGAACAAAAATGTGATCTAGTAATCTGCTTATCGCATTTAGGATACAAATATCGTGATGATTCTTCTAAAATATGTGATTTAAAATTAGCTGAATTAACTCAGGATATCGATTTAATAATTGGTGGACACACGCATACTTTTCTTGACAAACCTACGGTTGTAAAAAACAAAGCTGGTGAAGATGTTTTAGTTAATCAAGTTGGTTGTTATGGAATTAACGTAGGTAGAGTAGATTTTTACCTTGATAACAACAAGAATAAATCTTCACAAGGGAAATCAATTATTGTTTAATTCGAAAGTTTTCAATTCTTTTTTGGATAAAATATCCTACCATAAAATAATAGGCTAACATTTGTGTTACATCTCGTATTAACACCAAAACTATTGAATTATCAAAAGATTGATTGAAAATAAAGAAGATATCCGAGAAGATAAAACAGGTTGTCATTAACGTTAACAGAAGGTTCAAATAAGTGCCTTTGGTTATATAAGTGATAAATGAAACGCATCCTAATATACTCAATACAATACCGTATATAGTATAAATAAAATGGTAATCATCTACTTTCTCATATTGTAAGCCCAAAACGGAAACCAATAAATACAAAATAAATATAACGACTATTGCAACTGGCAATATGTCGTTTTTTTTTAGCTTTATTTTTCTATAATCGTTGAAAATAAGTTTTAGAAACAATAAATAGACTGATAAGAAACAAAAAAGAGAACCTAACTCTGTAGCATCAACCTCCATTAAATTAAATACTTCTCCTGTAAAGCAAAAGGCAAAAATAAATCCTTGAATTATACTTATCCTATAATTTGTAGTAATAAGATAGTATATAAATATTGAAGGCACCACAATTGCCTTTGCATACATACCTATAAAATCTTCTTTTAAGAAATCAAAGATAATCGCAAACGTTAATGCTAAGAAGTAAAGAATTAATGATGGTGTATTAGCTTTCATTTAATTTTGTTATAAAATCATCTTCTGAAATTATAGGGATATTTAATTTATTTGCTTTTTCTAATTTAGCGGGTCCCATATTTTCACCTGCAACAACAAAATCGGTTTTGGCAGAAATTGAACTTCCTACTTTACCGCCATTATCTTCAATCGTTTTTTTAATATCGTCTCTTGAGAATTTAGAAAACACTCCAGAAACAACAAAGGTTTTTCCTTCAAATTTAGTAGTTGCATTAGGATTTATTTTTTCTACTACCTCAAATTGAACGCCATACTCTTTTAATCGCTCAATGATTTTTTTATTCTCATCGTTTTCAAAGAACTCTATCACGCTCTTTGCAATACGCTCTCCTATTTCGTCTACTAGAACAAGATCCATTAAAGTAGCTTGACTCAATGCATCTATGTTTTTGTAATGTTTTGCTAATTTTTTGGCTACTGTTTCTCCTACAAATCGAATTCCAAGAGCAAACAAAACGCTCTCAAATGGAATTTTTTTAGAATTCTCTACTCCTTTTACTAGATTTTCAGCAGACTTTTGAGCCATTCTTTCCAATGGCAAAATTTGCTCTACTGTTAGCTCATATAAATCAGCATAATTGTGAACTAAACCGTTATTAAATAGTAAGGCTACTGTTTCTCCTCCAAGTCCTTCAATATCCATTGCTTTTCTTGAAATATAATGCTGGATTCTACCAATAATCTGCGGAGGACATCCATAAAAATTAGGACAATAATGATTCGCTTCTCCCTCTGATCTCACCAATTCTGTATCACACTCTGGACAAAGGGTAATATATTTTGTAGGTTCAGCATCTGCTGGTCTTTGAGTTAAATCAACTGCTATTATCTTTGGAATAATCTCCCCTCCTTTTTCTACAAAAACAGTATCATTTACTCTTATATCTAATTTCTCTATCTGATCTGCATTATGTAAAGATGCTCTTTTCACAACAGTTCCAGCTAATTGTACTGGCTCTAAGTTTGCTACTGGAGTAATAGCTCCTGTTCTTCCTACTTGGTAAGAAATTGAATTTAATTTAGTAGAAACTCGCTCTGATTTAAATTTATACGCAATTGCCCAACGAGGTGATTTTGCTGTATAACCTAACTCCTCTTGATGTTGAATACTATTTACCTTTACAACCACACCATCTGTTTCATAAGGTAATTCATGACGATGAATATCCCAATAATCTATAAAATCAAATACTTCTTGTAGGTTGTTAGCCAATTTTGCTTCAACTGGTACTTTAAAGCCCCATTTTCTTGCCAGTTCTAATCCTTCAAACTGAGTTCTAAAAGGCAAATTATTTCCTGTTACAAAATAAAGCAAACATTCCAATGGTCTTTTGGCTACCTCGGCACTATCTTGTAATTTCAAACTTCCTGAAGCCGTATTTCTTGGATTTGAATAAGGTGTTTCACCAATTTCGATTAAATCCTGATTCATCTTTTCGAATCCTGCAAAAGGTAAAATTATTTCGCCTCGAATTGCAAAAACAGGTGGGTAATTTCCTTTTAGTTGTAACGGAATCGATTTTATCGTTTTAATATTATTTGTTACATCATCTCCTTGAAATCCATCTCCACGAGTAACTGCTCGTTTTAATTTTCCGTTTTCATATGTAATACTTATTGAAGCACCATCATATTTTAATTCACAAGTATATTGCAAGTCAACATTCCCTAGTACTTTTTGAATTCTGGTTTCCCAGTCGATTAAATCTTCTTTCGAATACGAATTATCTAACGAATACATACGATATTCATGAGCTACTGTCTGAAAATTTTTTGTAATTGTACCACCAACTCGTTGTGTTGGTGAATTTTCATCAAAAAACTCTGGATGTTGCTCCTCTAATTCCTGAAGCTGCTTTAGTTTTACATCAAATTCATAATCTGATATTGTAGCATTATCAAGTACATAATAATTATAATTATGCACGTTTAATTCATCTCTTAAAGCTTGTATGGAATCCTGAATATTCATATTTTTTTGTAATTCGATTGTCTTTATTATTCTAAAAAAGTTTGTCTAAAATAAGCATTCAAAAGTATAATTAAAAACAAAAAAACCACTCTTTTAAAAGTGGTTTTCACAAAATAATTTAAGATTTATTTTTCCGTTACAATAAAGTCTGAACGTCTGTTAGCAAAATGCTCTTTTTCAGTACATTTCACTCCATTACTACATTTATTCACTAATCTTTTTTCTCCATAACCAATAGCACTTACAATTCTTGAAGCATCAATACCTTTTGAAAGAATATAATCTTGTGTTGACTTGGCTCTCTCATCTGATAATTTTAAATTATAGGCATCTTTACCTCTAGAATCTGTATGTGATTCAATTTTAATCTTAATCTTAGGGAATTTTTGCATTACAAATACAACTTTATCTAGCTCAATTGCTGCTTGTGGATTAATATTAAACTTGTCATAATCAAAGAAAATAGGGTTGATATCAACTTTTTCTACACCATCTTTTTTAACTACCAAATCATCGTAATTACTAAGATAGAAATTAACATCTTTTATCTCGCCATTATTGTCTTTT
Organism: Flavobacterium pisciphilum; assembly: GCF_020905345.1. Classification (NCBI taxonomy): domain Bacteria; kingdom Pseudomonadati; phylum Bacteroidota; class Flavobacteriia; order Flavobacteriales; family Flavobacteriaceae; genus Flavobacterium; species Flavobacterium pisciphilum. The sequence continues at coordinate 5,016,087 of NZ_JAJJMO010000001.1, read as the reverse complement.
GTAGTTTCTACATATTTTTCATCTCCACTATAATTTGGTTTGTTAGCCGTTATTTTTACCCTCTTACTACAAGGTACTTCCAATTTATAATTCCCATCTGCATCTGTTTTAGTTTCGGTAATAACCGCATCATATACATCATAAGCTATAATAAATGTATCACTTATTCCTGCTTTTGTTTTGGTATTTATTGCTTTTCCTGAAACTAACTGATTACAAATTGGTCTTCCTTTGATAAAATAATAAATATCATCATCCCCTTTTCCTTGAGCACGATTTGATGATATATAACCATAATTTTCTTTTGAGTCGATTATATATGAGAAATCATCCTTATTACTATTTATTGGTGCTCCTAAATTTCTTGGTACTGAAAATTTAAACCCTTCAGAAAGTTTACTCTCATAGATATCTAAATCCCCTAACCCATAATGTCCGTCTGAAGAAAAATAAAGCATCCCTTTTCTATAAAAAGGAAATACTTCATTACCAATTGTATTAATTGTTGGCCCTAAATTTTGTGGTGAACTCATCGTACCATCACTGGCAATTTGTACCACATACAAATCAGTTTCTCCATATCCTCCTGGCATATCTGATGCAAAAAACAGTAATTTACCATCATCACTTAGGTATGGATGTCCTACTGAATATTTATCGCTATCAAAAAATACTGTTTCAGTTTTAACCAATTTATTATCCTCTATCGTTCCTTTTATAATTTGAAAATTATTAGTTTTAGATTCATCTACCACCAATTTGTTCTTCTTAAGAATATTTGTTGTATAATACATTGTTTGCCAATCCGAACTAAATGTTACTGTAGCCTCATGGTATTTAGTCATTATATTAGGCACAAAAATTATTTCATCAAACAAATTACCATCAACAGCACTTCTTTCTGCAACATATAAACTTAAAAATGGCTGTTTGTTCCAATTGTATAATTTTTTATCAAAATTGGTTGTATCTCTTGCTGATGTAAATACTATCTTGTCTTTATAAAAAGCTGCTCCAAAATCAGATTTATTGCTATTAATAGCAATATTTTGTATAGTATAAAGCGATTTAGCTTTTGATAAACTATCTAATAGTTTCTTTTGAAAAATGTATCTATCGACTTCCTTTTGGTCTCCTTTTTTATTTAAATATTCTTTGGTAATTTTATCTGCATTACCATAATCCATTACTCCTTTCATGGACTGAATGTACCTTAGATAATAAATATCAGGCAAATTATCTCCTTGTATTTCATACAGCTTTTGATACCATTTTAAAGCATTTCGATTATCTGAAATAAAATAATAAGAGTCAGCTGCATTTTTTAAAGTTTGAACCGATGGCTTTTTTATTTTTTCTAAACATTCCTCGTATGCTTTTGCAGCATCTACATAAGAATAGTTTCTAAATAAAGCATCTGCTTTTTTTAAATTTGTTTGCGCTAAAACAGATACGAAGCTGAATAGCAGACTAAGTATATAGTATTTTTTCATAAGTCGAATTTTTAAAAGAATCTCGGAGATTTAATTTTTCTTGGGTCTTTATGAAATTGGTAACGCAAGATGAATTCATGAGAACCATCATTGTATTTATTCAATTTGGTTACTGAATAATCATATGAATATCCGATGTAAAAGCTTGGTGATATTTGAAATCCTGCCAATGCACTAACTGAGTCATCAAATCGATAAGAAGCTCCTAATACCACTTTTTCTTGAAGCATAAAATTAGCTGAAAGATCTACTGAAATTGGTGCTCCACTAACTACTTTAGCTAAGACAGCTGGCTTGAATTTTAAACTTGGACTCAAATCAAATACATAACCTCCCATGAAAAAATAATGCAACCTATCATAATCTAACGATTCTTGTATATCATTGTAATAATCGCTTCTTATAAAGCTAGGAACAGATGCTCCAACATACCATCTATCAGTATAATAATATACTCCTGCTCCTATTGAAGGTTTAACTACATTATTGACATTACTATTTAATAAAGCGTCATTAGCATCATAGTATCGTCCTTTAGACCAATCTATATTCATCATTCGCATTCCTGCTCTTAATCCAAATGCTAATCTTTTTTCATAACCCAAAGGCAAAGAATATGAAAAATTACCATCTAAGTATAGCTCATTTGATGGTCCTAATTTATCATTAACCACACTTAAGCCTAAACCTATTTTTTCATTTCTCAATGGCGCATGCACTGAAAGTGATTGTGTTTGCGGTGCGCCGTCTATTCCAACCCATTGGGATCGATGCAACAATACTGCCTCTAGATAGCCTGTAGAACCTGCATAAGCTGGATTAATAACCATTGTGTTATACATATACTGCGTATATTGCGGGTCTTGTTGTGCATTTGCAAGGAATGATGCAAACCCGCAAAATATTAAAAGATAGGTCTCTATAAATTTTACACTTAGTTTCATATTACAACTATTTAGTCAGTTAATTTAATTTGATGATTTATGGTTACAGGAGGTTATCTAATAATAGATAACCAACCTGTTTTAACTACTCCATCTGCACCAATGTCTAGAACATAATAATATGTGCCCGCTGGTAATTTATCTCCTTTATTAATTGCTCCCGAAACATTTGCTATTCCGTCCCAATCATTATTATAATGGCTTTGTTTATAAACTAATGCTCCATATCTGTTATAAACATTTAAACTATTGTTTGGATAATTTTCAATACAATCTATTTTGAAAACATCATTTGCACCATCATTATTAGGAGTAAATTCATTATAAACTATCAAACATACTGGACTTACAGATGCTTCAGCATGATTATTTGAAGTATCTGAATCTATTGGATTTGAAATAATAACTGAAGCTACATTTAAATAATTGCCAGTTGGTAATACCTGAGCTACAATTGTTAGTGTTGCACTTGTATTTGTATTTAGCACTGGAATACTCCATACTCCTGTTGTACTATTATATACTCCGGTACTCGTTTGTGCACTAACAAAACTATATCCTGAAGGTAAAAGATCGCTAACTATTACATCTATAAAGTTTCCTGATCCAGTGTTATTTACTGTTACAGTAAAAGTCACATTTTCATTAATATTTGGAGTTGGATTATCTACAGTATTTGTCATTGTTATGTCTGAGCAAGTCTGAACAACCAAAGCAAGTAATTTAGTTTTCGTTTCATTACATTGATTAGAATATGAAACATTTACACTTGCTGGTCCGATTGCTGGCCAAATAACTTTTACAAAATTATCTGTACTAGTTCCTCCTCCAGTTACAGTTCCTCCTCCAGTGATTGTCCAATTATAATTAGACATTCCACTTAAAGTTGTATATGTGATTTCATCAAAAACACAAGGAGCAACTTTACTTTCAGTTATTGTAGCTGGCTCACCTCCTCTAAAACTAACTGGTACAGCCAATCTAAATTTACTTTCACAGCCTGTAACTAAATTTACTAAAGCTCCATAATATGTTCCCGTAACAAGTAATGTACTTGGTATTAACGCTACTCCTCCAGTTTCTACATTATACCAGATAACACCCGTTTCATTCACTTGTATATCTGAAATTTTTGGTAGAGCTGATAAACAGAAATCTTGTGCTGCCTTTAATGTTGTAGGGATTGCTCCATCATTAACAGTCACTTTTACCAATAATCGAACTGAGCTTTCACAATTTGTTATTGGATCTTTCGTAGCTGCATAATAATTTCCACTAATTAATGTAGCTCCTGATGGAATCAAGTTTCCTCCACTTAAAGCATCGTACCAAACGATATTAGCAGCACTAGCAGGACTTACATTTATACTTGCAACTGTTGACGTATTTATCAAACAGAATTTCTGATCCGTATTATCTATAATTGGCGTTGCCGGATCTGTTACTGTTACAGTCACTAATAATCTTGTAGAACTCTCACATCCTGTTACTGCATCACGAATAGCTCCATAATACAATCCGCTTGCTAACGCTGTAGTCGGATCTAAAGCTGTTCCACCAGTTTCAGAAGTATACCAAACCACTCCTGCTTCGTTCCCTTGTAAGTTTGATACTTTTGGTGTATTTACTAGACAGAAATCTTGCGTCGTATCAGTTGTAGTTGGTGTGGTTGGATTGGCTACTGTTACTGTTACCAGTAATCTCACTGAACTCTCACAACCTGTAACCTCATCACGGATAGCTGCATAATATGATCCGCTTGCTAAAGCTGTCGTTGGATCTAATGCTGTTCCTCCGGTTTCAGAAGTATACCAAACTACGCCTGTTTCATTCACTTGTAGATTCGATACCTTCGGTGCATTTGCCAAACAGAAATCTTGTGTCGTATCAGTTGTCGTTGGTGTAGCTGGATCTGTTACCGTTACTGTTACCAGCAATCTAACTGAACTTGTACATCCTGTTACTGGATCTAAGATAGCTCCATAATACAATCCACTTGCTAAAGCTGTAGTTGGATCTAAAGCTGTTCCTCCGGTTTCAGAAGTATACCAAACTACGCCTGACTCGTTCGCCTGTAAATTCGATACTTTCGGTGCATTTATTAGACAGAAATCTTGCGTCGTATCAGTTGTTGTTGGTGTAGCTGGATCAGTTACCGTTACTGTCACTAATAATCTTGTAGAACTCTCACAGCCTGTTACTGCATCACGAATAGCTCCATAATACAATCCATTTGTTAAAGCTGTCGTTGGATCTAATGCTATTCCTCCGGTTTCAGAAGTATACCAAACTACTCCTGCTTCGTTCACTTGTAAGTTCGATACTTTCGGTGCATTTGCTAGACAGAAATCTTGTGTCGTATCTGTTGTAGTTGGCGTAGCTGGATCGGTTACTGTTACTGTTACTAGTAATCTCACTGAACTCTCGCAACCTGTAACCTCATCACGAATCGCTCCATAATACAATCCATTTGTTAACGCTGTAGTCGGATCTAAAGCTATTCCTCCGGTTTCAGAAGTATACCAAACTACGCCTAGCTCGTTCACCTGTAAGTTTGATACTTTTGGTGCGTTTACTAGACAGAAATCTTGTGTTGTATCTGTTGTAGTTGGTGTAGCTGGATCTGTTACTGTTACTGTTACTAGTAATCTCACTGAACTTGTACATCCTGTTACTGGGTCTAAGATAGCTCCATAATACAATCCACTTGCTAATGCTGTAGTTGGATCTAAAGCTGTTCCTCCGGTTTCGGTTGTAAACCAAACCACTCCCGTTTCATTCACCTGTAAGTTGGATACTTTCGGTGCGTTTACTAGACAGAAATCTTGTGTTGTATCTGTTGTAGTTGGTGTAGCTGGATCAGTTACCGTTACTGTTACTAGTAATCTCACTGAACTTGTACATCCTGTTACTGGATCTAAAATTGCTCCATAATACAATCCACTTACTAACGCTGTCGTTGGATCTAAAGCTGTTCCTCCGGTTTCGGTTGTAAACCAAACTACCCCAGTTTCATTTACCTGTAAGTTGGATACCTTCGGTGCATTTGCTAGACAGAAATCTTGCGTCGTATCAGTTGTAGTTGGTGTAGCTGGATCTGTTACCGTTACTGTTACCAGTAATCTCACTGAACTCTCACAACCTGTAACCTCATCACGGATAGCACCATAATACAATCCATTTGTTAACGCTGTAGTCGGATCTAAAGCTATTCCTCCGGTTTCAGAAGTATACCAAACCACACCTGCTTCGTTCACTTGTAGATTCGATACCTTCGGTGCGTTTACTAGACAGAAATCTTGTGTTGTGTCTGTTGTAGTCGGTGTAGCTGGATCGGTCACTGTTACTGTTACTAGTAATCGAACTGAACTTGTACATCCTGTTACTGGATCTAAAATTGCTCCATAATACAATCCACTTGCTAATGCTGTAGTTGGATCTAAAGCTGTTCCTCCTGTTTCAGTTGTAAACCAAACCACTCCTGACTCGTTCACCTGTAAGTTTGATACTTTCGGTGCATTTATCAAACAAAAATCTTGAGTCGTATCAGTTGTAGTTGGTGTAGCTGGATCTGTTACCGTTACTGTTACCAATAATCGAACTGAACTTGTACATCCTGTTACTGGATCTAAAATTGCTCCATAATACAATCCACTTACTAACGCTGTCGTTGGATCTAAAGCTGTTCCTCCGGTTTCAGAAGTATACCAAACTACCCCAGTTTCATTCACCTGTAGGTTCGATACTTTCGGTGCATTTACTAGACAGAAATCTTGTGTTGTATCTGTTGTAGTTGGTGTGGCTGGATCAGTTACCGTTACAGTTACTAGTAATCGAACTGAACTCTCACAACCTGTAACCTCATCACGGATAGCACCATAATATAATCCATTTGTTAACGCTGTGGTTGGATCTAAAGCTATTCCTCCAGTTTCAGAAGTATACCAAACTACTCCTATTTCATTTACCTGTAGATTCGATACTTTTGGCGCATTTGCTAGACAGAAATCTTGGGTCGTATCAGTTGTTGTTGGTGTAGCTGGATCTGTTACTGTTACTGTTACTAGTAATCTCACTGAACTTGTACATCCTGTTACTGGATCTAAAATTGCTCCATAATACAATCCACTTACTAAAGCTGTAGTTGGATCTAAAGCTGTTCCTCCTGTTTCAGTAGTAAACCAAACTACGCCAGTTTCATTTACCTGTAGGTTCGATACTTTTGGTGCGTTTACTAGACAAAAATCTTGTGTTGTATCTGTTGTAGTTGGTGTAGCTGGATCAGTTACTGTCACTGTTACCAGTAATCTCACTGAACTTGTACATCCTGTTACTGGATCTAAAATTGCTCCATAATACAATCCACTTGCTAAAGCTGTGGTTGGATCTAAAGCTGTTCCGCCAGTTTCAGTAGTAAACCAAACTACTCCTGTTTCATTTACCTGTAGGTTCGATACTTTTGGTGCGTTTACTAGACAGAAATCTTGGGTCGTATCAGTTGTTGTTGGTGTAGCTGGATCAGTTACCGTTACTGTTACCAATAACCTCACTGAACTTGTACATCCTGTTACTGGATCTAAAATTGCTCCATAATACAATCCACTTACTAACGCTGTGGTTGGATCTAAAGCTGTTCCTCCTGTCTCAGTTGTATACCAAACTACTCCTGTTTCATTTACCTGTAGGTTCGATACTTTTGGCGCATTTACTAGACAGAAATCTTGGGTGGTATCAGTTGTAGTTGGTGTAGCTGGATCAGTTACCGTTACTGTTACTAGTAATCTCACTGAACTTGTACATCCTGTTACTGGATCTAAAATTGCTCCATAATACAATCCACTTACTAAAGCTGTAGTTGGATCTAAAGCTGTTCCTCCTGTTTCAGTAGTAAACCAAACTACGCCAGTTTCATTTACCTGTAGGTTCGATACTTTTGGTGCGTTTACTAGACAGAAATCTTGCGTCGTATCAGTTGTAGTTGGTGTAGCTGGATCAGTTACCGTTACTGTTACTAGTAATCTCACTGAACTTGTACATCCTGTTACTGGATCTAAAATTGCTCCATAATACAATCCACTTACTAAAGCTGTGGTTGGATCTAAAGCTGTTCCTCCTGTTTCAGTAGTAAACCAAACTACGCCAGTTTCATTCACTTGTAGATTAGATACTTTCGGTGCATTTACTAGACAGAAATCTTGTGTTGTATCTGTTGTAGTTGGTGTAGCTGGATCGGTTACCGTTACTGTCACCAATAATCTCACTGAGCTCTCACAGCCTGTTACTCCATCACGGATCGCTCCATAATACAATCCACTTACTAACGCTGTGGTTGGATCTAAAGCTATTCCTCCGGTTTCAGATGTATACCAAACTACTCCTGCTTCGTTCACCTGTAAGTTGGACACTTTCGGTGCATTTACTAGACAGAAATCTTGTGTCGTATCTGTTGTAGTTGGTGTAGCTGGATCGGTTACCGTTACTGTTACAGTTTTAAGTTCTCCATTTTTGTTCTGACAAGTATTATCACTTGATACAGCAACATAATAAGAAATTGGGCTCATGGCAGTTGTTAGTCCAGAAGCGGTTAAAACTCCCGCACCACTAATTGTATATGTAACTCCACCGATTACAGCCCCATTTATAATAGGTTGTGTTTTATTGATGTCTAAATACCAAAAGAATACAGGATTCGTTAGGGTACTTGTTGGTGTTAATGTCGCATCTGTGTCATGACAAATAGAAGCATTATCAACCGTAATATCTGTTGGAAGTGACGTTGGTAAAATTGTAAATGTAACTTGTTTTCTATCTGTAGATAACGTTTCACAATATTCATCCGAACTAACTCCAACATAATAAGTATATGTTCCAGGAACTAATCCTGTAATAACTAATTTCGAAGTAGACTGCCCCGGAATCAATTGACTTGTTGTACCATCAAAACTATACCAATAATATACTGGATTTGTAAGTACTGGAGCAGTATTTAAAACTGCGTCTAATGTTACTGTACCATCTTCAGCACAAATTGTTGTATCGCTTCCCGTATTTATTGTTACACTTGCAATTGCACTTGCAGGTGTAGTTGCTCTAACTTCTACGGTTACTTCTCCTCTTGTTAAAGCTGGGCAACCGTAACGAATTGGTTGAATATAATATTTATAAATACCTGCAGCCAAAGTAGCTGGGAGTGTATATGTTTGACCATTGACTAATAGATTTCCACCAGTTGGGGAATCATACCAAGCATAATCAGCGCAGGGTTTTGGAGGAACTTCTAAAGTAATATCCGTTCCGGGACAAACCGTGATTTTATTATTGAGATCACCGCCAATAACTTTGGTATTTGTTACACGATCAATATTATGAACTCTAAGTTGGTCTAACACACTTGCAACACCGCCAAAAGTAATTGTAACTCTATCATATGGCTGAGTTTGTGGAGCAACAATAGTCATTGCCATTGTATCTCCAGAAAGCAATTTTAAAGTCAACAAACTACTTGTATTTTGAATAGGACCTCCAACAGCAATATCACCAGAATAAAGTTGAATAGTAAATCCAGTAAGTAAATTAAGATTTAAAATTGTTCCTGGTTTTGAAATTGTAATCCTTAAACTATCACCAACCATAGATGGAGTTCTAAAAACTGCTTTTAATTCAGCAGCAGCAAGCACTCCGGCTCCGCTAAACATTGTAGCATAAGTTGCAATATCTCCATCGGCTATGTTCCATGGATTCGAAACACCTACAGTAGCTGTTAATGCTCCAATTCCTAAATCTTTTACTCCTGTAAAAACGTCTTGAATATCACCTTGTCCACAAGTTATTTGAGTTACTTGTTTTTTATAATAAGCATCATAAACATTTACATTTTGTGCGAGACTTAAAATAGATCCTAATTGAACTCGAATACCATCATAATCTTTAGGACCAGCAACATCCGAAGGGACAAAAGTATATTCGAATGAATTCTGACCAGATAGTAAATTTAATAATGATCCTGATACAGATTGTAAAGTTCCAATATCAATCGGATTGTTAGATCCATCACGTTTAGTTCCTATTACTGAAATACTTTGTCCTACTGCAACCAAGCTATTTTCTAAACCTAATTTCACTGTCACTGGAGTTCCTTTGGTTATAGTTGTAGGCCATTGTATATTTTGCCATGTAGTACCAATCCCTAAAAGTCCTAAACCTGTAGTTATTGTAGAAAATGTACTTGGGTTACCATCCGCCGCATTTGCTCCATTTGTTACTGTTCCAGTAATAATTGAGGACCAAGTCTGACTAGTTGCATATTCTCTTTCTAATAATGGATCACAACTTACTGGATCAATCACACTAATTGTTATAGCCTGAGTCACAGTACAAGTTCCATTACTAGCAATTACTGTATAAGTAAAAATTCCTACTGTATTAAGAGCGCCTGTATTATTTGATGGTATTGCATTTCCTTGCGGATCATACCAAGTTACTGTCCCATTAGATGTTGCCGATAATGCTACTGAATTTCCTTTATTAACAACAACTGAACTTGTTACAGCAGTTAATGTTGGTAAAGGATTAATTGTAACAATAACTTCTTTCTTTACAGATGGACAATCAACACCCACTGTTTGAGCTTGAATCCAATAAGAACCTCCTACAGTAATATTTGCAGCAGCTTGTTCCGTAATTGGAGTTACTCCTTGAAAGAAAGTATAGGTAGTATTTCCTGTTGCGTCAAAATTTATAATTGCATCTTTCAAACTAACTTTAGCACAACCAGCTAAAGTAGGTGTAACATCTAAAACTGATTCTGCTGGATAATTTACAACAACAGCTTTCAATGTACCGTTTATATTCTCACAAGTACCTCCATTAAGAACTGATATATAATAATTATAAGGTGCATCCACATTATTAAGTCCGCTGATAGTAAGTGCTCCAGTTGCTGGATCTTTAACAAAACTTACTCCTGGCTGTGCTACAACTATAGTTCCTGTTGAAATTTCTTGTGTCTTATTCTGATCTGTATAATATTTAAATTGTGCCCCTGCTAAAGCTGATGTCGGTGCTAATACAACTCCTCCTACACAAGAAGCTATCTGAGGACTAGTAATTGTAATATCAGCATCTGTTGGAATAGGCAAAACAGTTACAGTTACTGCTTCACGATTACTGTTATCACAACCTCCACGACTTGACTGCAAATAAAATATTTTGGTTGCAGCTAATGGTCCAGTTGCATAAACATTTGTATTAGTAGCTAAGGCAACACCTCCACTAGGAACATCAAACCAGCTGAAAGTTTCAGTACCAATTGATGATGCTGTTAATGTAGTTCCTTGCCCTGCACAAATAGGAGACGCGGCTCCTGTTATTGTAGGAGTTGAAAATCTATATGAAGCTTCATAAATATCTAAACTTGTTAATAATGTAGCCAATCCACTTAATCGAATCTGAACGCTCGTAAATGGCCCTGCAGCCACAAAACTTGCTTTAAAACGATTCCCTGTTAATATCTGAACATTTAAAAGTGAATTGATATTTGCTTGATCACCATTTCCAACACCCAAATTAAAACTTTGCAAACTAATATAGGAAAGAGCGCTTATATCAAGAAGTCCAACAGGAATTCCTAATTCAACATCTATAATATCACCTGCTTGTCCTGTTGTTGGAAAGGTCAACATTTGTTGTATATAATCATTTAATAAACCAATTGGTATTGAAATGTTTGCAGCAGTTGTATTGTTACCATCAACAGAAGCTGAATTATTAGTAGAACTACATGTTAGACATCCGTCTAGTCCACCTCTAGAAGTAACTTGTGAATTTGCTAATAAACATGTCGCAATTGAATTGCTTATCGTTACATTAATTACAGCTCTTGAACTACTGATACAATCTGAAACTAGATCTCTGGCACTAACATAAAACGTCTTACTTACCGTTAAAGCTGGACTAGGAGTATAAGTACTAGTATTTGGGGCTAAAAGGGTTCCTCCCGTTGGAGCATCGTACCAATCATAAGAAAATCCAGGATTAGCTGTAACGGCTAAAGTTACATTTTGACCAGACTGAATAGTAATAGTAGAAGATACTGGGACAGGCGCTGATGGCAGTGGACTCACATTAACAGTAACTGCTGTGCGGATTGCACTTAAACAGCTTCCAATTCCTGCTTCAACATAATAGGTAGTTGTAGTAGTCAAACTTGGTGTACTATAAGCTGTACCTGTAAATAATAAATTCCCACCAGTAACTGCATCATACCATCTATAAGTGGTACCAACAACTGGTGACTGGATCGTTATTGTACTCGTTTGTCCACTACATAAATTCAGAGGAACAGCATCAATTGCTGCTGGAGCCACTGGATTATTTACTGTAACAAGTACAGGAAATCTTTCACTATTTACGCAACCATTACGAGTAACTTCAACATAATATGTAGTATTTATGGTTAAAGCAGGTGTAGTAAAAGCAGCAGTACTACTCAATAGATTACCTCCTGTTAAAGCATCATACCATTTAATTGTTTCACCAACAGCAGCATCAGATGTCAATGTAGCTGTTTGTCCACTACAAATGGTTGTGCTACCAGTTATCGTTCTCGCTTTAAATTTATAAGATGCCCCATAAATATTAACACTTGATAATAATGTAGCCAAACCTCCCAATCTAACTTCAACACGATCAAAAGAAGCGCCAGCTGCAAAACTTGCTATAAAGCGATTTCCAGTTAATAACTGAATATTTAAAAGAGGATTATTAACTGCTACTCGATCATTATTAAAAGTAGCTCCGTTATAACTAGCCAATGAAATATAACTCAATAAGCTTACATCTAGAATTCCAGTCGGGATTTCTAAGTCAACTTGAATAACATCACCTGCATTACCTGCATTATTGAACTGCAATGTTTGTTGAATCCATCCATTAACCAAACCAATTGGTACAGTTAATGTTGAAGCTGTACCACTATTTCCATCTACCGAATTATTTGAATTAGTAACCGAACACAACAGACAAAGCCCATTTTGAGTTGTTTGTTGACTATTCGCCTCTAAACAAGTTCCAAGCGAAGCTGGTAAAACTGTTACCGTTATAGGCACTCTAGTTGCACTTAAACATCCACCAATAGTGTTACGGGATTCAACATAAAATGTTTTGGTAGCCAATAATATTGGTGTCGTAAAAGTATTAGAATTAGCCAATAATTTAGTTCCACCTGTAGGTACATCATACCAATCTAATACAACATTTGCTTCAGAAATTGAAGCGCTTAAGGTTGCATTTTGTCCTGATTGAATCGATACACTTGGGGTTAATACCGTTGCTAAACTAGGAACTGGGGTTGAAGTAACACTAACAGGAGTTCGCGTTGGTGTTGTACATGCACCAATTGTTGCATCTACATAAAAATTAGTTACACCTGTTGGTACAGTTGGTGTATATGTATCTCCAGTAGCCAAAGCGACACCGCCAGTAGCAGCACTATACCATGAATATGTTGTTCCCGGTACTGGATTTATGACTGACAATGTGGTAGCCTGTGTTGGACCAGTAGAACAAATCGCAGTACCTGTAGTATTAATAGTCGGCAATACTGGATTTATAACATTTACTGTTACAGGAACACGCTCGTTACTTTCACATCCAACATTTCTAGAAACACTAACATAATAAGTAGTTGTAGTTGTTAAAGCAGGTGTTGTAAAGTTACCTGTAGCTGAAAGAACCGTAGTTGAAGTTGGAGAATCGTACCATGCTAATGTTGTTCCTGGAGCAGCTGATGCTGAAAGAGCTATTGATTGTCCAAAACATACAGATTGCGAAGCACCTCCCACAATTGTAGGCTGTGCAAATTGTAAACGGACATCGTATATCCTTAAATTTACTAATAAACTTAAAAGCCCTCCGGTTTGAATTTTTATCTGATTTGCATCACCGGGCAATGTGTATTTAATTACTGCAACTTGATTACCTGGCAACAATTGAAGATTTAATAATCCATTATTTAATGGCACAGGACTATCTACATCTGCTCCTGAAAGTTTAGCTTGGATTGTTGCATTAGCTAATAAACCAGCTTGCAATAGCCCACTTCCAGTTCCAAAATAAATAACAATTTGATCACCAGCTTTTGCTGTCTGATTAAATGTTAATGTCTCTTGTGCAAAACAAGCCAAACCAACTGCATTTGTTAATGAAGCGTAAGTACTCATGCTCGCATCAAATGCATCATTTGGAGTTGTAACACTCATCCCAATACACAAAAGGCCTCCTGTATTATTAGTTTGTGAAACTGGTCTACAAAAAGTTTGTGAAAATGAACTCGAAAAGGGAATCAATATCAAAAACAACCACAAATAACTTTGCAAAAAAGTCACATTTTTTATTGTTAAGAAAAAAGTTTTCATATTCCTGAGAGATTAATAAAGTGATAAATAAATTCCAATATGATAAATAAGCGATACCAATCAATAATCTCATATAAAACAGAGATTATCAAATAAAGCTATACTAACAAACCATCAGACATACATTCTAATGCTCTGAAAATATCTTGATTATAAAGTCTATAAAAAATTACTCGGAATTTGCTGCAAACTCAATTCGCGAAGAAGCGAATGAATCCTTAATTCGACAAAAAATAAAAGCCAAATGGATTCTAAAAAAAGAAAGTCGTTTACAAGAGTCGTTTAAAGTAGATTTTAATTTCATAAAATATTTTTTAAGAGATTAATGTATTTATTTGATATTCTGCTTGTATAATTTCAGTTAACATAAGGCAATAGAAACCTATATGAGATGTATTTGTATACATCCATAAAAAATAAAAACAGAAAATTAATTCGACGATTTAAGTACAAGAACACCTTCTCACAATAATTCTAAGAAATTGATTCTACAGAAATGCGAAAACTAAAATCTACTAAATGCGAAAATAAATTCAGCCAAAATAGATTTGATAACTAATACTTGAGTAATCGAGTTACGCTTCAGGGGGATTGAAGTCTTAAATAAACAATACTATTCTGTATTGTTATAGAATAAATAACAGCGATGGTTATAATTATATTGACCAATCAAATTATTTAATCTGAAAACAAAAGAATTCATTTGATTCATAAAATTATCAAATAGGGAAAACTCTTTTTTACTCGAAAAAGTAAAATCAGATGAGATGTCATTTAATTTTTTATTGAATGACGATGATGTAAGAAATAAATAAAAGAAGAATTTATTTCTTCTGAAAAAAGTAATCATAAATTCCATAAGCATCCATATTAAATAATAATTGACAAAAAATCGTACAAAAAAATTATTAATTTTAAAAGACCTTTTTAAAAGTCTTCATGCTATTATGTGGTATTATATTATTTTATGACAGAAAACAATTTAGAATATTAATAAATAATCATTTTTTTTATATATTGCTACACATTTATTATTAGAAGCCCCTGATTCTATATAAAATATCCTAGTTATTCTTAGTCAGATTTTATATCTGACTTTTAGTGTTATGCAATTTTAGAGAATAATTCAAATTTTGAAATATTAACTTAAAACAAGTGATAATTAACTATTTTTTAGATAGTATTAAGATTAATTAACAATCGTTTAATGACTAATATTTCATAAATGTAAAAATCTTTTTTCGAATATGCAAGTAAAAAAATCACTAAATGCGAATTTAATCTTAAAAAGATTAAAAAAGGCTTTGCAAATAAACACTGATATTGAACTATCTAAACTACTAGATATCAAACCAAATACTATCTCTACATGGAAAAAAAGAGATACATTAGATTATAGCGCAATAATCTCAATTTGCAATTTTCATGAGATTGATTTAAATAAAATACTTTCAGAAAAAAACCACAATGAGAAAACAAATAATATAATTCTAAACAATACTCCTTTAATAAAAAGAGAGATTCAGTTTGAATACTGTCTTGGAAATGAAGATTTATTAAATAGCTTACCCAAATACCATTTTCCTTTTATTCAAAGTAAGATCTCTAGAGTATTTGAAATAGTTAGCAATAACATGGAGCCTGTGGTAAATGCAAATTCATTTGTAGTGTGTGAAATTGCAGATATAAAAAGCATCGAAGAAGATGCCATTGTAGTTATAATAAGTAAAACCAAAGGACTAATCATTAATAGAATAATTAACAACAGTCCTTTAGAAAATAACTTTACTTTAAGTAATGATAATGCTTTCTTCAAAAACACTACAATTGACTCTGAAGACATTAAAGAAATATGGACAGTAAAAAATATACTGATTAGAATATAAAATCAATCCATTTTTTTTAAAAATCAAAGAACCCAAAGATCTACGATTCAATAATTGTATTGATCTGTTTAAACAATTGTCCATCACTCAAGAATGCCCCTTGTTGAATCAATTCAAAAATTGAAGTATTACGGTCATCAGTAAAAACCTTTTTACCAACTTTCATTTCAATCGTTTCTGTAAACATATTATCACTAAGCCACTGCAAACCTTCTTTTGTCAGAAAATCAGTTTCAGGAACTAATGATTTTAAAACTATAGATTGTACATGTGTATCAAAACACTGAAAAAGGAAAATATGATTTTTAGAAAAATGTTCTAAAAATTCAGCTCTAGAAAGAACTCCTTCCCAAATTAAATCAGAGAACACATCTAGCTCCTGTTCTGCCACCTCTGGCTTGTTTATTTTAATTGAATCCCATTCAGCCTTGTCTATAGCTTGCGTTCCTAAAAAGCTTGCAAATTCAGCATTTAATTCATCAAATTGTTCTTTTGTTAATCTTGCGTATTTCATTTTAAAATATTTAAGGCTTTTATAACTTCATTTAGCTATTTAATATTCAAAAAAAAATCCCGATTTACATCGGGATTTCATATTATAAATTAAAACTATTACTTTTCAGCAACAATTTCGTATGGTAATTCAACTACAACATCTCTGTGTAATCTAATGCTTGCAGCATATTTACCAGTACGTTTTACGATACCGCTAGTAATAAATTTTCTTTCGATAGAGTTACCAGCTTTTTCCAAAGCTTCAGCAATATCTATGTTAGTGATAGAACCAAAAAGTTTCTCTCCACCAGCTTTTGCGAAAATTTTAATTTCAAGTGCTTTCAATGCTTCAGCTATTTTCTTAGCGTCATCAACAATTTTAGCCTCTTTATGTGCTCTTTGTTTTAGGTTTTCAGCCAATACTTTTTTTGCAGAAGGAGTTGCTAAACTAGCAAAACCTTGAGGAATTAAAAAGTTACGACCGTAACCAGACTTTACAGATACTACATCATCTTTAAATCCTAGATTCTGTACGTCTTTCTTTAAAATAAGTTCCATGTTGTTGTCCTTTATTTGAGAAGTTAGGTTCCATCTTACCGGAAACCAACAACTTTGTTTTAAATATTATTTTAATAAATCTGCCACATATGGCATTAAAGCTAAGTGACGTGCTCTCTTAACAGCTACAGACACTTTTCTTTGGTATTTTAATGAAGTTCCTGTTAAACGACGAGGAAGAATTTTTCCTTGCTCATTAACGAATTTCAATAAGAAATCTGCATCTTTATAATCGATATATTTGATTCCAGATTTTTTGAAACGACAATACTTTTTAGTTTTGTTTGTTTCTATGTTCAAAGGCGTAAGATATCTGATATCCCCGTCTTTTTTTCCTTTTGCTGATTGCTCTATTGTAGACATAGTAATTAAGCTTTTGTAGATTTTAATTTTGTTCTTCTTCTTTCAGCCCAAGAAATAGCGTGTTTATCTAAACTTACAGTTAAGAAACGCATAACTCTCTCGTCACGTCTAAATTCAGTTTCAAAAGCAATTAGAACTTCTCCAGCTACTTTGAACTCAAATAAGTGATAAAAACCACTTTTTTTGTTTTGGATTTCGTAAGCCATTTTCTTTAGGCCCCAATCCTCTTTTGATACCATTTCAGCTCCTCTACTAGTAAGAAATTCTTCAAATTTCGTTACTGTTTCCTTCACCTGAACCTCAGATAAAACGGGATTTAAAATGAAAACAGTTTCATAATGATTCATAAATACAATATTTATTTGTTAAAATTGGGTGCAAAAGTAACCATTTATTTTATATATACAACACTTTTTTACTTTTATTCGACGTATGGTAAAAAATAAGCCTAAAATCTAGTTTTTAAAGAAAAATAAATTTATATTTACTATTACATTCCCTAAATTTAAATGTTATGAAACTAAATTGTGTTGTTGTAGACGATAGTTCTATCCAAAGAACTATTATCTCAAAGTTAGTCAATAATCATCCGAATTTACACTTGATTGGAGATTTTTCAAATGCAATCGAAGCTCGAAGCTGTATCTCTTTAAATAATATTGATTTGATATTTTTAGATATCGAAATGCCCGTTATAAATGGTTTTGATTTTTTAGATGGTCTAAAAACAAAACCCCAAATTATCTTTATTACCTCTAAAGCCGAATACGCTTTAAAAGCTTTTGACTATGATGCAACTGATTATCTCCAAAAACCAATAGCTATAGATCGCTTTAATGCCTCTGTTAAAAGAGCATTAGACCTATACGCCTTACGCACAGATGTAAAAGAAGATGAAGGTGAGCATATTTTCATCAAGAGTAACCTCAAAAAACTTAAAATTTTCACCGCAAAAATTAAGTGGATTGAAGCTTTTGGCGACTATGTAAGAGTTGTAACCGAAGACGATAGTAACCTGGTGCTTTCTACCATGAAATCTTTTGAAAATGATTTATCAAAAGAAAAATTCATTCGCGTACATAAGTCATATATTATAAATATTGACAAAGTAGAACGCTTTAATAGTAAGTTTGCCGAAATCGGAATCACCAAGATCCCATTAAGTCGAAATAAAAAAGAAGACTTAGTTCGTGCACTATCAATAACTCATTAAAAGCATTAGTAAAAGTCTACATTCACAATTACTTTTATGGCTCTATATTGCGCAACAGCTTCAAAACTATTCAGTATTTTCTGAATAGTTTTTTTTGTACCCACCAAAGGCATCTCTTGCGGTATTTTAATTAAAATCGTTCGAATATATTCATTTCTAATTCGGCTTATAGCAGGTTCTTCAGGTCCCAACAGAGGCATATTCAAATTCTGACTCAAAACTTGATACAACCACATCGAACCTTCTTTTAATTTATCAAAGTCACGGTGCTTAATCGTTAGCTTAATCACCCTAAAATAAGGTGGATATTTATAAATTTTCCTGTCATACAGTTGTTCTCTATACATTCCAGCATAATCATTGTTAGTTACCTGCTGTATTGTATTATGATTGGGATTATAAGTCTGAATCACAACTTTACCTTGCTTCTCCGAACGCCCTGCACGCCCTGACACCTGCATCATCATTTGAAAACTACGCTCGAAAGCACGGAAATCAGGATGAAACAACATATTATCGGCATTCATAATCCCTACCAAGCTTACATTATCAAAATCCAATCCTTTGGCTAGCATTTGCGTTCCAACCAAAATATCTATCTCTCGATTTTTAAAACTATCAATGATTTTTTCAAATCCAAATTTACCTCGTGTAGTATCTTGATCCATCCTACCTGTTCTGGCATTTGGAAAAAGCGCAAGTAACTCCTGCTCTATTTGCTCCGTACCAAATCCTTTAGTGGTCAAGTCAATACTAGAACAACTATGACAATTAGTTGGTTTTGCCATGCTATACCCACAATAATGACAACGCAATTGATTTTTGTGCTTATGAAAAGTAAGACTCACATCGCATTGCTGACATTGAGGAACATGCCCACAAGTAATACATTCTATAATAGGTGAATATCCACGTCTGTTTTGAAACAATATAACTTGCTCTCCCAATGTTAGCGCTTCTGAAATTGCTTCGGTTAAAACGTCGCTAAAATGCCCAGTCATACGTTTTCTAAAATACTTATCTTTTAAATCCACCAATGCAATATCTGGCATCCGAACATTATTATAACGCTCAGTGACTGTAACCAATCCATATTTTTGTGATTGTGCATTAAAATAAGTCTCCAAGCTTGGTGTTGCAGACCCTAAAAGCACTTTAGCTTTATGAAAATTTGCTAAAACAATTGCAGCATCACGTGCATGATAACGCGGTGCAGGATCTACTTGCTTAAAGGTCTGTTCATGTTCTTCATCAACAATAAGTAAACCTAAATTAGCAAATGGCAAAAACAAAGCCGACCTCGCTCCTATTATTATCTGAGCATTTTCAACATTTGACAAGGTCTGATTCCAAACCTCAACTCGTTCATTATTGCTATATTTAGAATGAAAAACAGCTACTTTATTACCAAAATGAACTCGTAATCTAGTTACCAATTGTGTAGTTAG
This sequence comes from Flavobacterium pisciphilum, assembly GCF_020905345.1. Taxonomy (NCBI): domain Bacteria; kingdom Pseudomonadati; phylum Bacteroidota; class Flavobacteriia; order Flavobacteriales; family Flavobacteriaceae; genus Flavobacterium; species Flavobacterium pisciphilum. Next base: position 4,996,273 of record NZ_JAJJMO010000001.1, on the reverse strand, counting down.
TGCAATTTCAGGCAATAGATACAAGATCTGTCTTCCAGTTGCTAAATACTCCTCTATAAGCTTAATATATATTTCAGTCTTACCACTTGATGTTACTCCATGAAGCAAACAAACTTCTTTATCAACAAAACTACTTTTGATTTCCTCAAAGGCAGTTTGCTGAACTTGACTTAGTTGTAATTCCTTTTCTGAGCTTTTACCTGTAAAATTAATTCGATCTTGCTGTAAAAAATATTCTTCGAAAACCTCTTTCTCAATTAATGCTTTTACTACAGCTGACGAAGATTGTGATACCTCAACTAACTTCTTAACTGTAATTGGTTTCTTCTCAACTGCACTCAACTGAAAGTACGCCAAAACAATTTCTTTTTGCTTAGCCGCATTTTTAAGCATATCCAGCAACTCATTTAATCCTTGATTAGAATCAAACTTATCATGCAACTTAACATAACGAACTAATTTTGGCTTATAGCTTTCTTGTATTTCCTGCTCAAGAACAACAATATCTTTATCTATTAATTTTTGAAGAATAGGAAAAACATTCTTTTTATTTAAAATAGCAACAATATCCTGAACCTTAAGTGAGCTCTGATGTTGTAATGCATCGTAAACCAAATACTCTTCATCAGTCAAAGCTGTTTGATCAACAAAAGCTCCAGTTTTATACGAAATCATTGTTTCACTTTCTAACAACAATCCGCTTGGAAATGCCCCTCGATACACATCACCAATAGCACACATATAATAGGATGCAATCCAAAGCCAATGTTTTATCTGAATCTCGGTAGCAATTGGTCTCTCATCAAGAATCTGATGAATCTCTTTTGCCTCATACAAAGTTGGCTCATTTTGATGCGTTTCAAGTACCAATGCCGTATACATTTTGCTCTTACCAAATGGTACCGCAACCCGCATTCCTTTCTGAATAAAATTAAATTCAGCTTCTGAGATACGATAAGTAAACGTTTTAGCTAATGAAAGTGGTAAAATGACTTCTACAAAATGCATTTTAAATAGTTGTATGTTTTAAAATAATAGTTTTTAAAATATTATTTTTCGTTTATAATTTTAGCAAGATTTTAAAATAAACTTACTTTTTATCTAATTTATCTGAAATTGATTTAGCATTATATTCCTTAACCAATTTTAATGTATGCTTTAAAGATTCTGTATTAGCCCAACCTTCATGACCCGTTACAATATATCTTGGATTTTTAAATTTCGCCTGTACTTTTTTAATTGATTTTTCCCATTCTTTTACATCGGAATCCCCCAAATAACCTAGATCTGTTGCATCTGTACTTTTTACAAAGCAACCTCCATAAAGTATCTTCTCTTTATTAAACCAAACCACAATATTATCTGGCGCATGTCCTTTACCTGGATAAAATATCTGAAAGCGATGTTTTCCAACTGCAAATGTAGTATCATTTGGCATTATAAACGCCGCTCTTTTACCGTTGTTTTTTTCACTGATTTCATCGGTTAGCTTTATGGTGTACGTTTTTATACCTTTTTGCTTATAAAACTCTAACCCTCCAGCTCTATCCTCATGCGAATGGGTTGCAATATGCATAACCACTTCTTTATTATGTTTCTTTTTTATACTATCAAGCAATGGTTGAAACTGTGTTTCGTCCCAAGGAGCATCAAACAACACAACACCCTTATCTGTAATCAGATACATAGCATTGGCAGAAATCAAAGTTCCCTTATAATCATGAAAGGTTTTATAAACATAAAAGTCACCCGTAAGATGACTAATTTGTAATTTATTATTTTCTGTTTGCCCAAAAGATTTTGTAATCCCTATAAGGAACAACAGTAATATCAATTTATTTTGCATTCTTTATTATTTCTAAATTTCGTTTCCTTAATTCCTAACTCTTGTCCAATATTGTGTTCTTCCCAAAAGAGAAATCCCAACAAATCCTCGTAATTTCAGTTTATCTGGAGAGTCTAATGCTATAAAACATTTATAAACTTTTCCATTTGTTGGATCTAAAATCGTTCCAGAATTGTACTCTTTACCATCTTTTTCAAGATCGTTAATAATTACCATTCCTAAAATCGGTTTGTTTTTAAGCGCTCCAGGGCAAGAAGTACAGAGGTCTTTTTTATGCTCCTCTCGAAGAATTTCGACTATTTTGCCATACACTTTTCCCGATTTTTCATACACTTCTACAATTGATTTCGCCTCTCCAGTTGCATCGTCAACAGTTTTCCATTTTCCGATTACAGATTGACTTTGCACATTGCCTATTACCAAAAATAATAAGCCCATTGTTAAGATCCAGTTTTTCATAATGTTTGATTTTTTTTAGCCCTGATTATTTCACTATTATTATACCTTACATCGAAGTTCAAAAGAACTTCATTTGCAACAGCATCCTTTAATCCAATTCTTTTAAAGAATAAAAATACAGCAAAAAGCAGGAACAGTTTCTAAATGTTATTTATTATTTTTTTGTCTTAATTTTTTGATTGTGGCATTTAATTCGAATCCCAAAAGCAAAATCATACAGTTTATCCAAATGTAAAACATTAGTATTAATAATGTACCAATTGAGCCATAAAGTTCATTATATTTTGAGAATTTTATAACCCAAATCCCAAAAAAGTATGAAGATATCACAATTAAGATTGTTGTAAACACTGAACCAATACTAATAAATGGTACTTTATTATATTGCTTTGTTCCGTAACGCAGTAATATAGAAGAAGTTATCAAAATCATTAAGATTACAAACAAATAACGCCCCATAATAATCAGCGGAATACTATCATTTAGCACATCCTGAATCATCGTCTTTTGGATTAACACCTCAAAAACAACAATTGTAGCAACAGTAACCAATAACAACATCGACATTATAATTGAAATCGCCAATGCTACAAGATACTGACTAAAAAAACCTCGCTTATCTAGTACATGTCGAGATGATTCAAACCCGCCTAAGATTCCGTTAACTCCATTTGCCATTAAAAAAACAGATAGAAAGAAACCAGATGAAAGCAATCCTGAGTGACTATTATTTAAAATATCACTAATAATTTTATATATCGCATCGTAAGTATTTGGTGGAACTCCCTGCTGAACAAACTGCAAAAAATCCTGCTGAAACCCCTCAATAGGAATAAAAGGTATTAGATTAAGGATAAATAATGCAAATGGAAATAGCGCCATAAAAAAGCTAAACGCAACTGCACTTGCATGATATGAAAATGCCCCCTCTATAATACCTATAGTATACAATTCGAGTAAATCATACAACGAAAACCCATCAAGCCAAGGTAGCTTTATACTCTTTAAGAAACGAACGAGATAGCGCACTACAGGAACTTTTTCTAGCCGGTTTTCTATTTCTACAGACATACTTACTGGATTATTGTTTAAATAATTTATAAAATTCTAAAGTGCTTTTAAACTTAAATCCATATTATAAACTGAATGTGTTAATGCCCCTGAAGAAATATAATCGACACCGCATAAAGCATATTCACGAATTGTTTTTTCGTTGATATTCCCTGAAGATTCTGTCTGACATTTATCTCCAATTAATGCAACCGCTTTCTTAGTGTCTTCATAATTAAAATTATCTATTAAGATACGAAAAACACCATCGCTTTGTAAAATTTCTCTAATCTCATCTAAGCTCCTTGCCTCAACTATAATCTTTAAATCTAGCTTATTCTCTTTTAAATAAGCTTTGGTTTTAGCAATTGCTAAAGTAATTCCCCCTGCAAAATCAATATGATTGTCTTTAAGCATTATCATATCATAAAGTGCAAATCGGTGATTCTCTCCACCTCCAATTTTTACTGCCCATTTTTCGGCAACACGGAAATTAGGCGTTGTTTTACGAGTATCTAATATTTTAGCGTTTGTACCTTTCAACAGTTGTACATATTGATTCGTTTTAGTCGCTATTGCTGACATACGTTGCATTGAGTTCAATACAACACGCTCCGATTTTAAAATCGATTGCGAGCTTCCTGAAACATGAAACACAACATCTCCATATTTTACCGGAGCTCCGTCTTCTATAAATGTTTCAACTTTTAAACTAGGATCGACATAATTAAAAATCATTTTGGCAAATGCAACTCCCCCAATTATCCCATCTTCCTTTACCAACAATTTGGCTTTACCTTGCGCATCAGCAGGAATACAAGCCAAAGAGCTATAATCTCCTGTGCCTACATCTTCGCGAATTGCATTAAAAATAAGCAATTGTAATTCGTTCTGAAATTGTACTTCGTTAATCATTTTGTATGAATTTTAATAGAATGCTAAAGTAGCACATATTTTGTGGATTTGAAAATTTAGGTGATTTGAAAATTTTAAACGTTTTTTGTTTTTGTATGCCCTCTATTAGCAAACATTAAATATCTTTGATTTTCAACTTTACTAAAAATGGGCTTAATTAAAGATATCTATTCAATTGCTTTTTACGAAAACTTCACTAATTGCGTTGCAAAAGTCATTCCTGATTTTGATAAACAACAATTTATCTCACAGATTTTTGATGCTGATTTCGCCAACAAAGAATGGAAAGAACGTATGCAACATACCACAGTTGTTTTACATCGATTTATGCCTACCGATTTTGGAAAGGCAGTTCTAACTATTGAAAGTATTATTGAAAATTTAAAGAAAGACAAATTCAATGAGAGCAATCTAGCTTTTATATTTTTTGCCGATTATATAGAAAAATATGGCATTAACGACTTTAAAATAAGTGCTAATGCATTTGTAATGATTACCCAATTTATAAGTTGCGAGTTTGCTGTTCGCCCTTTTATTATTAAATATCCTCAGGAAATGATTGAGGAAATGATAGAATGGTCATTACATGAAAATCACCATGTAAGACGATTGGCAAGTGAAGGCTCTCGCTCACGATTACCTTGGGCAATGGCAATTCCTGCCCTAAAAAAAGACCCAACTTCAATTTTACCCATTTTAGAAAATTTAAAAACAGATTCATCAGAATATGTTCGTCGCAGTGTTGCCAATAACCTCAACGATATTGTAAAAGACAATCCAAAAATTGTACTGGATATTGCTAACAAATGGCAAAATATAAGTCCTGAAACTGATGCCATCATTAAACATGGCTGTCGTACTTTATTAAAACAAGGCAATCCAGATATTTTAAAACATTATGGATTGGAAAGCACTAATATCGAATTATCAGACTTTGAAATTATCACTCCTAAAGTAAAAATTGGTGAGTATTTAGAATTTCAGTTTTCACTGAACAATACCAATTCCGAAAATAAAACTGTACGATTGGAATATGCTGTTTACTATCAAAAATCAAAAGGTCATTTAGCTAAAAAAGTATTCAAAATTAGTGAACGCATTTATCAGCCTAATCAAATAATTAAAATTAAAAGGAATCAATCTTTTAAAGTAATCACAACGCGTGTGTTTCATTTAGGAAAACACCAATTGGCCATAATCATTAATGGAACTGAGAGTGAATTACTAGATTTTGAATTAATCAAATAGAGCCATTTTACACATACAGTCACGCTTATAAATCCCTATAAGTAATCTAATAAAATAATAAAGTTCTCTTTAAAAAACTTACTTAATTTATATAGCTCAACTTCAAAATAAGAATTTTGTAAATGGAAACCAACCTATATAATTCAGTGATTTAGTATCCAGATTATGTTATTATTCTGCTAAAAAATATAATTATTTTTTTAAACATCAGATTTTTATCCTTAATTTTACTGCCGTGAAATGGATTAACCTCATATTATCAATTTATTTAATCGTTCTATCGTGTTTGCCTTGTGCGGATACGCTGGAAAGCGAAGCTATTACGCATACAAGCGAAATAGTAAGTAAATCAGATAATCAATCTCACGAAAAAGGATTAGATCTTTGCGCTCCATTTTGCAGTTGCAATTGTTGTGCAGTTCAAGTTCTAACTTCAGCTCCTGCTGTTACATGGGTTTTTAATATTGAAACAACTCTCATTAAAAAACCTCTATCATCTTATCATTCAATTCTTGCTTCCAATTTCTACGGAAGTATTTGGCAACCACCCCAAATAGTATAATGTAGCCCGAGTAATTTCGGGTATATGTGTTGTGGTATACCACAAAAAAACAGGCGTTTTCTCGTCTGGATTTCTCATTCATTATATCCTAAAAATGTTAGATAAGATTATACAATTTAGTATAAAGAACAAATTCATTATACTATTACTTACCCTGGTTCTTATAGCTTGGGGAAGTTTCTCACTTAAAAATTTACCACTGGATGCGCTACCTGATATTACCAATAATCAGGTGCAAATTATCACTACTGCTCCTACTCTAGCCAGTCAGGAAGTAGAACAGTTAATAACCTATCCACTAGAACAATCTCTAAAAACAATTCCAAAAGTAATTGAGCTACGTAGTATTTCTCGTTTTGGACTATCCGTTGTTACAGTCGTTTTTGAAGAAAACGCTGATACATATTGGGCACGTGAACAAGTCTTTCAAAGACTAAAACAAGCTGAAGAAATCATTCCTAAATATGCAGGAACACCAGAATTAGCTCCGATTACAACAGGGCTTGGTGAAATTTATCAATACGACGTATATGCCAAAAAGGGATATGAGGATAAATACAATGCTACTAGTTTAAGAACAATCCAAGACTGGATTATCGTACCACAATTACAAGGTGTAAAAGGGGTTGCCGAAGTAAGTACTTGGGGAGGTAGTGTAAAGCAATACGAAATTGCTGTTGACCCCAACCGATTAAATAGTTCTGGAGTTACTATTACAGAAATTTTTGACGCCCTCGAGAAGAACAATCAGAATACTGGTGGTGCATATATCGAAAAAGATGAATTTGCCTTTTTTATTCGTGGTGTTGGAATGGCATCTGGAATAAAAGACATCGGTAACATTGTGATTAAAAATCGAAATGCAACTCCTATTTTAATTCGTGATGTAGCAACAGTGCAACTAGGTAATGCTATCCGTTTTGGTGCAACAACCAAAGATGGAAAAGGTGAAATTGTAGGTGGTCTAACACTAATGCTTAAAGGAGAAAACTCTAAAGCAGTTGTAGAACGCGTTAAAGAAAAAATGATTCAGATTAATCAAATGTTACCTGAAGGAGTAGTTGCTGAAGCATTTATTGACAGAAGTAAATTGGTAGATAATGCAATTGGAACTGTTACTAAAAACTTACTTGAAGGAGCATTAATTGTAATTTTTGTACTGATATTGTTCTTAGGAAACCTCCGTGCAGGGTTAATTGTTGCTTCGGTAATTCCGCTAGCAATGCTTTTTGCTGTAATTCTAATGAATGCATTTGGTGTCAGTGGAAATTTAATGAGTTTGGGGGCAATTGACTTTGGAATTATTGTCGATGGTGCCGTGATTATTGTTGAAGCTACGATGCATCATTTGCAAAAACTCAAAAAGAAAAGAGAGTTAACCCAATCTGAAATGGATAAAGAAGTATATGCTTCGGCTTCAAAAATCAGAAACAGCGCCGCTTTTGGAGAGATAATCATTTTAATTGTATACCTACCAATATTAGCTTTAGTTGGAACCGAAGGAAAAATGTTTAAACCAATGGCAATGACAGTTGGGTTTGCTGTTATAGGTGCTTTTATCCTATCGCTTACCTATGTCCCTATGATGAGTGCACTATTCTTATCTAAAGACACTGAGCATAAACCAAACTTTAGTGACCGAATGATGGCTTGGTTTGAAAAAATATATGCTCCATTCTTAGACAAAGCATTGCGCTTCAAAAAAGCTGTTCTAGGTATTGCTATCACATTATTTGTTTTTTCACTTGTTATTTTTCAAAACATGGGAGGAGAATTTATTCCAACTATCGAAGAAGGTGATTTAGCCATTAATGCTACTATCATGACGGGAAGTTCATTAACTCAAATGATAAAAACAACAACTGAGTATGAAAAGATGCTTAAAGCAAAATTCCCAGAGATTAAAACCATCGTAACTAAGATTGGAAGTGGAGAAATCCCGACTGACCCAATGCCAATAGAAAGTGGGGATTTGATTATTGTTCTAAAAGACAAAAAAGAATGGACCAGTGCAGATAATTGGCAAGATTTGGCTCGTTTGATGAAAGAAGAAATGGGGAAAATCCCAGGAGCTAACATCGAAGTTTCACAACCTATACAAATGCGTTTTAATGAATTAATGACTGGTAGCCGAAGTGATATAGCCATCAAAATATTTGGTGATAACCTCGATATCTTAGAAAGAAAAGGTAACGAACTAATTCAGAAAATTCAGAAAATCGAAGGTATTGGAGATCTTAAAGCGGACAAAGTAAGCGGATTGCCACAAATTACGATTAAATACGATTATGATAAAATTGCCTTGTATGGACTAAACATAGAAGATTTAAATAGAATCATTCGTTCATCATTTGCAGGAGAAGCTGCTGGAAAAATTTATGAAGAAAACAAGCGATTTGATATTGTCGTTCGAATGAACAAAGACAATCGTAAAGATATTACCGATGTGAGTAATTTATTCATTCCATTACCAAATGGACTACAAGTACCATTATCACAAGTTGCAACTGTCAACTATGAGCAAGGGCCTGTACAAGTAGTTCGTGAAGATGGTAAACGCAGAATTACAATTGGACTGAACGTTCGTGGACGTGATGTGAAAAGCGTAGTAGAAGAAATTCAGCAAAAGCTAGACAAGAACTTCAAACTTCCTGCAGGATACTATATTACTTATGGAGGTCAATTTGAAAACCTAATTGAAGCCAACAAACGTCTTTCTGTTGCTTTACCAATTGCGTTAAGTTTAATTTTGATTCTTCTTTATTTTACTTTTAAAAGTACCAAACAAGCAGCATTGATCTTTACTGCGATTCCACTTTCAGCAATAGGTGGTGTATTTGCATTATGGCTACGCGGAATGCCTTTTAGTATTTCGGCAGGAATTGGATTTATCGCTTTATTTGGAATTGCGGTATTAAATGGAATTGTCCTAATATCCTATTTCAATCAGCTTAAAACAGAAGGAATTACAGATCCATTACAACGCGTATTAATTGGAACTAAAACAAGATTACGTCCTGTTTTAATGACAGCTGCCGTAGCTTCTTTAGGTTTCTTACCAATGGCATTATCAACAAGTGGTGGTGCAGAAGTACAAAAACCATTAGCAACAGTAGTAATAGGTGGTTTATTCTCGGCTACACTACTAACATTAATAGTTTTGCCAATACTTTACTTATTGTCAGAAAGAGTAATTAAAAGAAAAACAACAATGATAAAACCGATAATAACTGGGCTTTTATTACTAATTAGCAGTTTCTCTTTTGCACAAAACAGCCAACCAATTGGATTGGATAAAGCAATAGAAATGGCAAAAGCCAATAGCATTAACTTAAAAATTGCTGATAAAGAAATAGAAAAGCAAACTGTTCTTAAAAAAACAGCCTTTCAGCCTGAAGCCCTACAAATACAATATCAAGGGGGGCAATTTAACAGTGCTGAATATGATAGTAATGTTTCGGTACAGCAATATTTCCCTATCGGAAAAATTACCAAAGCCAACCGACAATTACAGGAAGAACTGGTAAAACTTGCTGAAAAACAAAAGGCTTTATCCGAATATGAAATTGAAAAAGCAGTAACATTAGCCTATTATCAATACTTATATGGTGTTTCTGTGCAAAAACTAAATGTCGAGTTATTCAATGTTTATGCTTTGTTTCTTAAAAATGCTGAACTCCGATTTAAAACTGGAGAAAGCGGTAATATTGAAGTAATTAGCGCAAAAGCGAAGTCTAAAGAAATTGAAACACAAAAAACACAATTAGAATTCGACTTGGCTATTTACCAAAAACAATTACAGTTTTTTATGCAAACTAAAGAAAACATTGTTCCTGATACTAGTACACCGCTTCAATATAGTGCTCTTGCTGGATCAGATAATGCAAAAATAGAAGGCTTGATGAATGATTATTATCAACAACAAATTTCGGTCTTCCAGAAAGAAGCCAATACATTTAAAGCGCAACGTACTCCAAAACTAGGCTTGGGGTATTTTGCTCAAACTATTGATACTAAATCATTATTTCAAGGTTTTACAGCTGGCTTACAAATTCCGTTGTTTGGAGGCGTAAATACAGCCAAAGCCAAAGCCGCTTCGATAAGCATTGCCCAATCGCAATTGGAATTGGAAAAAAATCAATTTTCACTAGAATTACAAATGCAGGAATTGAAAAATGAGTTTGAAAAACAGGAAAAAGGATTATCATATTATCAAAAAGAAGGTTTACAATATGCTGAACAAATTATTACAACAGCACAAAAAAGTTATGCTAATGGAGATATGAGTTACTGGACCTATATCAGTTTTTTAAATCAAGCAATTGATATCAAAAAACAATATGCCGAAACTTTGAATACATACAATCAAAGCGCCATCCAATTACAATTTCCATCAATCTCCAAGAACTAATACTCATTACAATGAAAAATATAAAGAACATAATAAGCCGTACTTCTACTCTACTTCCAATCGCTTTTTTAATGCTGATCTTAACATCATGCAACGAAAAGAAAGCTGAAGAAACACCGGAAGAAGAAAAACCAGAAAATGAAGTTGCATTAACTGAAGCACAATTTAAAACGGTTGGAATTCAATTCGGAAAAGTTGAAAACCGCAACCTAAAGACAATTATTAAAGCCAATGGATACACGACTGTTCCTCCACAAAACTCAGCTAAAATAGCGACGTTACTTGGTGGTACAGTCAAAGATATCTTTGTTCTGGAAGGTACTTTTGTAAATAAAGGAAAAGTTCTAGCAACCATTCAAAATCTAGAAGTGGTAGGAATGCTAGAAGATTATAAATCAGCTACAGCTAATATTGAATATTTACAATTGGAATACAATCGTCAGAAAACATTGGCTGATGAGAATGTAAACCCTCGAAAAACTTTTCAAGAAGTAAAAGCGAAACTGGCCGTAGAAAGAGCCAGAGCACAGGCTGCAAAAAACAAATTGGAAGCGTTAAATGTCAATCCATCTAGCAACAGTGCCCTAATTCCAATTATATCCCCAATAAGTGGTTATGTAGGGGAAATAAGCATTGCCAAAGGAGCATTTGCAGAAACTGGAATTCCACTATTTGAAGTTTTTGATAATAGCCAAATGCATTTAGATTTAAATGTATATGAAAAAGATTTAGGTTCTATCTCGATTGGTCAGGAAGTCGATTTTATACTTACCAATCAATCTAATAAATCGATCAAAGGAAAAATATTTGGTATCAATAAATCGTTCTCTAACGAAAGTAAAACAGTAGCAGTTCATGCTAAAATAAATCCAGATGATGCCAAAGATTTAATCTCTGGAATGTATGTTTCTGCCAATATTAATTTAAACAACGCAACTGTTCCTGCCTTACCAAAAGGGGCTATTGTAAAAAATGGAGATAAATTTTTCATCTACATAAAAGAGAATTCTCATCCTAAAAAAGATACAAAACACGACCATGAAAATGAAATTGAAGGAGCACATGAGGAAGGTAAAGGAGAAATACACTTTAAAGCAATCGAAGTTATACCTGGTACAACAGATATGGGATATACCGAAATAAAATTTGTAACTTCAATCCCAGAAAATAGTCAAATCGTTACACAAGGTGCTTTTTACATATTAGCTGCCCAAAAAGGTGGTGGAGAGCACTCCCATTAAAAAAATCTTTAAGTTATGAATAACAAAAAACATTGGGAAGATGTATTCACAACAAAAACGCCAAATGAAGTTAGCTGGACACAGGAATACCCAAAAACAGCAATCGATTATATAGAAAACTTACAACTATCAAAAACTGCCAATATCATTGATATTGGTGGTGGTGATAGTAATCTGGTTGATGCATTGCTTGACAAAGGCTATTTAAATATTTGGGTATTAGACATTTCAGAGACGGCATTAGAAAAAACAAAAAGCCGCCTAGGCGAAAGAGCCAATTTAGTACACTGGATTATTTCAGATATAACCGAATTTACCACAGATGTAAAATTTGATTTTTGGTATGACAGGGCCGTTTTTCATTTTTTAACTGATTACGAAAATATTGATAAATACATTTCCATTACAGAAAATATAATAAATCCTAATGGTCATTTTTTACTAGGCACTTTTTCAGAAAATGGACCATTCAAATGTAGCGGATTAAACATCAAACAATATTCTGAAAACAATATGAAAAATACTTTTCAGAATAATTTTGAAGCATTAAAATGTTTTACAGAAAATCATATTACACCGTTTAAAACAATACAAAATTTTCAATTTTGTGGATTCAGAAAAAAACAAATATGAAACATCAACATAAACCCGACGAAAACAATGAGCAAGTAGATTGTAAAACATCTACTAAGCCTCATTTAGAACAAGCACACTCAGGCTGTTGTTCACATGATGAACCAGAAACTCACAGCGACGACGACGGACACGATCATTCTGGTGGAGACCAAACCGTTTTGCAAATGTTTACTCCTCCCATAGTTAGTTTTGTTTTATTGATTATCGCTATCATTTTTGATAATTATTTACCACAAACCTGGTTTACTGGTTGGATACGAATAGTATGGTATGTAATTGCTTATCTACCCGTTGGCTTTCCTGTGCTTAAAGAAGCCTTAGGAAGTGCCCGAAAAGGATCTTTCTTTTCAGAATTCTTACTTATGAGTATTGCTACAATTGGAGCTTTTATCATTGGTGAATACCCAGAAGGAGTTGCAGTAATGCTATTTTATGCTATTGGAGAAACTTTCCAAACATTGGCAGTTACTAGAGCCAAAGCAAATATTAAAACATTACTAGACCAGCGTCCTGATGAAGTTACTATCTTAGAAAACAAACAAGCCAAAACCATCAAGGCTAAAAGTGTACAAATTGGAGCTATTATACAGCTTAAACCTGGTGAAAAGCTAGGTTTGGATGGAGAACTACTTTCTGACACAGCTTCATTTAATACAGCTGCTTTAACAGGTGAGAGCAAACCAGACACTAAAAGCAAAGGCGAAAGTGTTTTGGCAGGGATGATAAACCTCAACTCTGTTGCCGAAGTACGAGTTACAGCTCTATACACAGATAGTAAATTATCTAAGATTCTGGAAATGGTTCAGGATGCAACTGCAAAAAAAGCTCCTACTGAATTGTTCATTAGAAAATTTGCCAAAATCTATACTCCATTTGTAGTGTATTCGGCTATTGTAATTTGTCTGTTGCCCTACTTCTTTGTAGATGATTATATCTTTAGAGATTGGCTGTACAGAGCATTAGTATTCTTAGTTATTTCTTGTCCTTGTGCCTTAGTTATATCTATTCCGCTAGGCTATTTTGGAGGAATCGGAGCCGCTAGTAAAAACGGAATTCTATTTAAAGGTTCTAGTTTCTTAGATATTATGGCAGCTATAGAAGTTGTTGTAATGGATAAAACAGGAACATTGACTAAAGGGGTTTTTAATGTTCAAAAAGTAGTTGCAATAGGTATTTCAGAAGCCGATTTAGTAAAATATACAGCTGCACTCGAAACCAAATCAACACATCCTGTAGGGACTGCCATAATTGAATATGCCAAAGGTTCAGAGAAAAATAGTACGGTTAGTGATGTCGAAGAAATTGCTGGTCATGGCTTAAAAGGAAAAGTTGACGGAAACGAAATCTTAGCTGGTAATGTCAAACTACTGAAGAAATTCAATATTAGTTATGACAGCGAAATTGATAAAACGCCATTTACTATAATTGTAATTGCGGTTAATCAGAAATATGCAGGTTATTTTTTAATTGCCGACGAAATTAAAGAAGACGCCAAACAAGCAATTCAGAGCCTACATAAGATAAACGTAAAAACAGTAATGCTTTCAGGTGACAAAACCGCCGTAGTTAATGCTGTAGCAAACGAGCTAAATATTGATGAAGCTTACGGAGATTTATTACCAGAGAACAAAGTCGAAAAAGTTATTGCTTTAAAAGATAAAAACTTAAAAATAGCTTTTGTTGGTGATGGTGTAAATGACGCACCAGTTGTAGCTCTTGCTCATGCAGGAATTGCAATGGGTGGATTAGGAAGCGATGCGACAATTGAAACTGCCGACATTGTTATCCAAAACGATCAGCCTACAAAAATTTTTACTGCTATAAACATTGGTAAAAAAACAAAACAAATCGTTTGGCAGAATATCTCTCTAGCATTTGTTGTAAAGGCTATTGTACTTGTACTTGGTGCGGGAGGTCTAGCCACTATGTGGGAAGCTGTTTTTGCTGATGTTGGAGTTGCTCTACTTGCTATATTAAATGCAGTGCGAATTCAAAGAATGAAATTTTAAACATTTCACACTATTAAAAAAGGGCGTTTATACAAAATCGTATAAACGCCCTTTTTGTTTAAAGTTATAGTTATTTCCAAGATTAGATCTAACAGGTTTTCTATGTATTAAAAACCAAAAATATTTATTAAATTCATCTAAAAAGTAACTACATATAATTCACATAGATAGTATCTAAAGTTACTAAATTAGCATCATCTGACTTATTGTTTCAATAATTCAACCTAATTATAACAAATGAATATTATTTTGAAGAGAAAGTCTTTTAATTAAAATTTGAGTAAAACACATTACTTTATGAAACACGTATTACTATTTTTCCTTTCACTATTATCATTTTACAGCTTAGCTCAAGAAAAGGCAACTCCACAAATAAAAATATACTTGGAAGATGCAGAAACTGGTAAAAATATTGATGACGCAAAAGTGACTCTTGAAGGTTTTGAAATCCCAGCTATTACAAGTCAATACAACAAAAAAGAGAAATATTATTATTTTAACGAAATTCCAAACGGCTACAATACCGTTATGAGTTATCATAAAAAATATAATGAAAAAGGGTTTCAGAATATTCAAGTTTTACCTAAAGAATTAAAATTACAATTATATACTCCCTTTAGAATAAGAATTCCTAGTGATAACACCAATTTTTACAAAGAAGACGAGTATCATATCTACATTTTATTTAATGACACCATTTTAAATACATCAAAAACTTGTCCTGATTTTGCTTCGAAGTCATTGTGTTTTGCTAAAGAATATATAACAAAATTCCACAAAAATCTTATTGTTAAAGATGAATTGAGTTTTGGCACTTGGGGTTTAAATACAATAGCAGTACAGAAAAAAAAATTAAAAAAATTTAAGAGATTTAATGATCCTACAATTAAAAAAATAGTAGCTGACAAAAACATCCTTTCAACTTACGCTATCCTCATGCTAACAAAAAATGAAAAAAAAATATATTTTGATCAAGATGGAACACCTAAATATGTCCCAAAATATATTAAATATATTCATTGTGACACTCTAACAAATAATTATAAAAGCAATCTGACCTTAGCAATCGAAACAATCAAAGCTTCTGAAATATCCAAAGAAGGAAAGAGAAATAATTCTTCCTCAAATACATATAACGATTTTAAAGAAAAATTTAAAAATGGTCTGATAAAAAATAATGTTTATGAACGTAACAAGAAAGAAATTGATGTTTTATCCAATTCTGATCAAATAAAAATTAAAAATGGAGAATTATTAGATAATTTTAATAATGGTGATACAATAGTAGTAAGTTGCCAAAAATTTAAAACTATAACAAGTATTCCTACTAGTCCAAATTATCTAAAACAATATATAGCCGCTTCTGATATTTTGTCATACAATGAAATTATTAATCTTATTTATAAAAACGATAAATTTCGCTACCAAATCAATTATGATTTGAATGATACTATTGAATACAAAAAAGAAAATCTTCTTATTGATTTAAAAGAAACAACAAATAACGAAATACAAATTTATAAGCTAAATAATAATAATAATAATAATAATAATAATAATAATAATATAGCATCCCCATTAGGTACAATAGATTTAATAGAATATTACAATTCATTAGGGTTTAAAGCACATCAAAAAATAGAAAAAAATATTAAAAGATGATTACAATAAATAACTTTATTTTAGATCAACAATATTAATTATCCTAGAAATACAAACTTTAAACTCATTAGATCATATTGGCACATATAATTCACATAGATAGTATCTAAAGTTACTAAATTAGCATCATCTGACTTATTGTTTCAATAATTCAACCTGCTTATAACAAATGAATATTATTTTGAAGAGAAAGTCTTTTAATTAAAATTTGAGTAAAACACATTACTTTATGAAACACGTATTACTATTTTTCTTTTCACTATTATCATTTTACAGCTTAGCTCAAGAAAAGGCAACTCCACAAATAAAAATATACTTGGAAGATGCAGAAACTGGTAAAAATATTGATGATGCTAAAGTAACTCTTGAAGGCTTTGAGATTCCTGCAATTACAGCTAAATATGATCAAAAAAACAACTATTACTACTTTAATGAAATTCCAAGTGGTTATAATACTGTTATGAGTTATCATAAAAAATATAATGAAAAAGGATATCAAAATGTTGCGGGATTGCCGAAGGAGTTAAAGTTACGCCTTTATGATCCTCACTATGTTTCCTATAGCTTTGAGAAACCCAAATTAACAGAATTTAAAAAGGATTATTCTGAGCAGGATAATTATTTAAAAATACTACAAAACAAAATTTCAAAAGGTAATTCAATAGAAAATAAAAATTTTAGATATCTCTACAATGAAGATTTATTTCACGTAGCTATTATTACAAAGTATAGTTATAAAGACTTTTTTTCTAATGACACTATTAAAAGATTACTAAACAAATTATCCCTCGAATACACTAAATACAAATCTGGAACTGAAGAAAGATATACCTTAAATGCTTATCAATTTAATGACACTAGGCTTTCTAAATATCAATATTTAGAAAATGACATTCAACAAAGTGAAAACCAAAATTATCCTGGTCTTAATAACTATAATGTGTGTTTTTTCAATAAGATAGACAAAACCAAATTCAATAGATTTAATTGCAAAGAAATTCAAGAATTGAGAAAATTTAATTTTGTAGTTGCTACTTTATCAAACAGAGTTATTGAATATTATGCTAATTCAAAGTTTAATAAAAAATCATTTAAAGAACTATATGATCATAATATTAAAAATAATATTTATCAAAACAGTATTGATAATTATGATTTCGGTAAGCTTAAAATTCCTGAAAAAATATTCTTTAAAAGTTCTGAGAAAGAGTCAAAAATGTATTTCGGAGAAGAAAAATCTAGAAAATTAGAAGTACTAAATAGTGATTATTTCATAGAAACGATATTTTTTGTGATTCCAAAAAATCAAAACTCTAGTAAGGGTTTAGGTACATTAGATGATGATTCTGTAAATGAAACAAATTTCAAAAACAGATTCTATTTCTTTAATACTCTATCTGGCAACTATTTAAAAATCATAAAATAATATATAACAATATAAACAAATACGATTATGAAAGATTGGCATCACAATATTATTAAATTAAGTGAAGCATTAACATCTTTATCTAAAAATAACAACAAGGTCATTTTAATCTACATAAATAAATGGAAATAACATATACCAACCTATACGGAAAAACACTTACTGCACAACAAGTTGCATCAAGTGATATTTTTATTAAAATATTTAAAGAAAATAATAGACTTAGAAAGGAGGAGTTTTATGACAGGAATATGCTATTTAATACTTTAAATTATATTGAATTTGGATCCTCACATCAAGATTTATTAGCCTTAAATATGGGAACTATTTCGATTATTGAAATAGAAGACACTGATTCTAACTACATTAAATATCATAGTTTTAAATATCTTAATGGTATCATAAAAAGTAAAGGTTTAGCTGTACGTAAAACGAACGATGTTGGCATAATGAATCAAACTTTAGATTTACAAACTAATTTACCTATTTATAATAAAACATATAAATATTATGAAGATCAAACAAATGGTTATGAATTTAAATTTCATTATTATCATTCCGGTGAATTAACATCTATAATTGTTTCAAATGATGCTAGGAAGTTTTATGAACAATATAAAATTAGCGAATTAAATCTAATTCCTAATTTTGAATGGTGGGATCAGTATTCTTCTTACTACTTGAATGCTGAGCCAGTAATACCTAATGGGATTGTTATTGCATAGGTCATTTATTATATATCTATTTCGACACCCGATGCACAAAGCGTTCGCAATTGCTGTGTATTCCATGATAAAAACTGCATACGCGATATTTTAATATTAAAGAAAAATCATATGAACCAAAATATAATAAAGCAATAGATATGGAAATTTTTTTTTAAAATATTTAAAAGATAACCCTTCGGCATATCCTAACCGTGAAAGTTATAAAGGAAACAATTAAGCCAATTTCAATCCATATCCACAACAAAAAAATTATTTCTGCTTACTGAAGTATTCCTAGTTTCCTTTGTTGATACGAAATGCTGCATAACTTTGTGCTCAAAAAATGAGTCCTAAAAAAGCTATCAAAAGTCTAAGATAATTATCAAAAAACTAGAATTTAAGATATAATATAAAGAACTTGTCTTCACAAGTTCTCAGACTTTTATTGCCAAGTTTTAAATAATCAGTAATAAAAAACATCAACATTACTTGAATCAAACCCATCAAATCCAATTAAAAATACCTTTTTAATAATTAAATATTAATCATTACTTTTATAGTAACTCTGTTCTTAATCTACATTAAGTTACATTTTTCATAATGAGAGTAACTTTGTCAAACAATTAAAGCAAACCATTATGAAAACTAAAAATATAGAAATCGTAGTAGCTCCAAATCAACCCCATTTTGTTGGTGATGGATTTAGAGTACATAATTTTATTCCGAGTGTACCACAACTAAGCATGAAACGCACGAGTCCGTTTATTATGCTCGATTATAATTCAAAATTTTATTTTCCACCTACAAATACTCCAAAAGGAGTTGGCGTACACCCACATCGTGGTTTCGAAACTGTTACTATTGCCTACAAAGGAAAAGTAGCACATCATGATAGTAGTGGCGGTGGCGGTATAATTGGTGAAGGAGATGTACAATGGATGACAGCTGCCTCAGGGGTTTTACATAAAGAATACCACGAAGAAAACTTCAGTAAAACTGGAGGTGATTTTCAAATGGTACAACTCTGGGTAAATTTACCTGCAAAAGATAAAATGTCACAACCAAAATACCAAGGAATTACCAATGCTGAAATTAGCAAATATGAACTTCCTGAAAATGGTGGTCATATCGAAGTCATTGCAGGACAGTATCAAGATGTAAAAGGCACAGCATCGACCTTTACCCCTTTGCATTTGCTTAATGCAAGATTAGTTAAAGGCGGAAAAGCGGCTTTTAATTTCCCAGCTACTTACAATACGGCTTTATTGGTCATAGAAGGGAGTATTATCGTAAATGATAGTACAAACGTACCAACAAATCACTTAGTTTTATTTAAAAATGAAGGAGAAGATTTTAATATCGAAGCTGTAGAAGATAGTATTGTCTTGATTTTAAGTGGTGAGCCAATTAACGAACCAATTGCTACTCATGGTCCTTTTGTAATGAACACGCAGGAAGAATTAATTCAGGCAGTAAATGATTACAATAATGGTAAATTTGGAGTTCTAGAAGATTAATTTTAAAAATATAACATGTCAAACGTAAATCTAATTATTGAAGAACGCGCTGCCAATATTGGTAATTTTATGGTCGGCAGATTATTACCCTTTCGGGAAAAAAGAGCCGTTGGACCATTTGTATTTATCGATCATATGGGACCGGCACATTTAAGTGACCATGAAAATATGGATGTTCCGCCACATCCACACATCGGATTATCTACTCTAACTTTCTTATTTGAAGGAAGTATCATGCACAAAGACAGTTTAGGAACAGAAATGGAGATTAAGCCAGGGGCCGTAAACTGGATGACGGCTGGAAAAGGAATTGTACATTCAGAGAGAACACCTGAATATTTGCGTAAATCAGAAAAAATGCTCCATGGATTGCAAATTTGGGTGGCGCTACCAAAAGAATTGGAGCAAATGGAACCTAATTTTGTACATGTAGAAGCTAGCGACATTCCATCTTGGGAAAAAGATGGTGTATCTTATAAGCTAATCGCAGGAGAGGCTTTTGGACAAAAATCACCAGTTCCAGTATACAGCCCATTATATTTTATTGAAATTAAAAGTGCAACAGCTCAGAAAGTAAGTATTGGAAAAGACTTATTTGGCGAAAGTGGATTGTATATTCTTGAGGGAAGCATAAGAAGCGGCGAGCATACTTACGATCCAAAACAAATTCTGATTGCAAACGACAGTACATTATGCGAATTTGAAATAGCAGCTAATACAACTGTTTATATATTTGGAGGAACTCCATTTCCAGAAGAACATTTCATTTTTTGGAATTTTGTTTCATCTGACAAAGAGTTAATCGAAAAAGCAAAACAAGACTGGACGGCACAAACTTTTCCAAAAGTTCCTGGTGAAACAGAATTTGTCCCATTACCAGAACCTAAAATGAGATAACTTATGAATACAATAACAGCAAGTATTGACACAAGAAAATATCGAACGGAAATAAAATCTGCTAGTGGTAATATTATTATCGCTGATGAACCCCAAGAAGTTGGAGGAAAAAACTTGGGCTTCTCCCCTACAGAGTTATTGGCATCAGCATTAGCATCATGCACACTGATTACATTACGCATGTATATAGACCATAAACAATGGGATGTTACAGAAATTGACATTTCAGTAGATTTTGAGAAAGATAAAGAACAAAACGTTTCCTTATTGAGTCGCAAGATTGAAATAAAAGGCAATGTTGATGAGGCACAAAAACAAAGGCTTTTAAAAATTGCCAATGGATGCCCAATACACAAAACACTTACAAACACAATACAAATACAAACCACTTTAGACTAAACATCATGGAAATAAAACAAATAAACGAAGGTAGAAAAGGATATTACATCGCAGTAGAAGACGAAAAAGAAGCTGGAAGAATGACATATACTTGGGCTGGAGATACAAAGTTTATAATTGATCACACCGAAGTAAATCCTGATTTTAATGGTAAAGGTGTTGGGAAGAAACTAGTTATGGCAGCAGTGACTTATGCTCGTGAAAATAATCTAAAAATCATACCGCTTTGTCCATTTGCAAAAAGCGTTTTTGATAAAACAGAAGAAATAAGAGATGTGTTATTTCATTAATAAAGATGCTGAGACACTAAGCCGCTAAGTTTTCAAGGTAAAGACGCACTTCAGTGCATCTTTAGAAAGAGAGTATCTTCTATACTCTCTTTCTAAAACCAGCTCATTCTTACTTTTTTTTATCCTTATTTCCAAAAGTCCGTCAAAACAATTATATTTGCATGTAATTTAAACCTAGACTATGACAAGGATAATTACAATTTTCTGCTTTCTTATAGCGCAGATTAGCTTTTCTCAATCAACAGCAACTTATTTAGATAAAATTAGAAATAACGAAGCAGCCTTAACCGCTTTCTTTTCTCAAATGCCAAAAGGCGGTGATTTACACCATCATTTTTCCGGCTCTATCTATGCTGAGCCTCTACTAGAAAGAGCTATTGCAGAAGATTTCTTTTTGAACTTAGAAACTATGCACGTTTTAAAAACCAAACCTGAAAAAGGAAATTGGGAAACTTTCTCTTCAATTAAAAAAAGAGATAAACTAGAATATTACAAACAACAAATTATGCAAACTTGGTCTGCTAAAGACTATAATGGAATTTCAGTTCCTTCTGATGATTTGTTTTTTGACTCTTTCGAAAAATTTTCTCCAACCATCGATGGACATTTTGCTGAAGGTTTATTAGAGCTTAAAAACAGAGCAATTAAAGAAAATGTAAGTTATATCGAAACACAATTAAACACAATTCCTTGTGATATGAATGTGGATGATTTAGCCGATTTTAATACAAAACTAAGACAAGCTGCCGCTCAAAAAGATGAAAAAGCACTTTTCAAATCTCTAGATGCACTTTATAAGTCATTACAAAGTAAAAATGCAGTTAAATATGCTGACGATTTCAACACTAATTTTATAGCTAAACTACACAAAGACCTTAAAATGGATGATGCTAATTTTACAATGCGTTATCAAAACTTTGTGTTGCGTTTTATGGAGCCTGTAGATCTATTCAAAAATCTTATGATTGCCTTTATATCTGCTGATAAAAGCAAACTTGTAGCAGGTGTAAACATCGTTTCTCCAGAACATGGTGAAACTTCTATGAAAGATTATTGGTTGCATATGGTTATGTTTAAATACTGTCATTCACGTTTCCCAGATGTAAAATACACTCTTCATGCTGGTGAGCTTACATTAGGATTGGTTCAACCAGAAGAATTAACATGGCATATTACTGCAGCAATTCATACTGCAGGAGCTAATAGAATTGGTCATGGTGTGGATATTGCTTACGAAGAAAACTCATATGATTTGTTGCGTTATATGGCAAAAAACAATATTCCAATTGAGATTAACTTAGTAAGTAATGAATTTATTTTGAAGGTTAAAAATGCCCGTCATCCATTTACTCTATACAAAGAATTTAATGTTCCAATCGTTATAAGCACTGATGATGCAGGAATTTTAAGAACAAATATGACTGAGCAATATGTTTTATTAGCAAGCAGATATCAAGATGTTTCTTATGCAACTATCAAACAGTACGTTTACAACAGTATCAATTATAGCTTTATTCAGGAAGATGCCGTTAAAAAACAATTGCTAAAAGACCTTGATGCAAGATTTAAAACTTTTGAAGCTAAATTTTCAGATAAATAAAAGATGATTCTAGAAGCGGCTATTTTATTTGTAAAAGAAAATCAAGAACAGGATTTTGAACGTGATTTTTCCAAAGCAGGTCAATATATTTCATCTATCGATGGGTATCTGGGGCATACTTTACAAAAATGTATCGAACAGCCTAATAAATATCTTTTATTGGTAGATTGGAAAAATCTAGAAGACCACACAATTGGTTTTCGAGAATCCGCAGCATATCTAGAATGGAAAAAATTATTGCATCATTACTACGAACCATTTCCAGTCGTAGAGCACTTTAAAACTGTTTTTGAAAACAAAAAATAATATTCCAAAATGAATATAAAACTCATTGCGATTGGTAAAACCGATAATAAATCGCTACAAAGTCTAATTGACGATTATACCAAGCGCTTGTCTTTTTACATCAAATTTGATTTGGAAATTATTCCAGATATCAAAAACGTAAAAAACTTATCAGAGAGTCAGCAAAAAGAAAAAGAGGGCGAATTGATTTTAGCAAAATTAGCCCCAACCGATCAATTGATTTTATTAGATGAAAACGGTAAAAACTTCTCAAGCGTAGGCTTTTCAGAAGAATTACAGAAAAAGATGAACTCAGGAATAAAAACTTTAGTTTTTGTAATTGGTGGCCCTTATGGTTTTTCAGATACAGTTTACAGTAAAGCACAAGGAAAAATCTCGCTTTCATTAATGACATTTTCCCATCAAATGGTACGTTTATTTTTTATAGAACAATTATACCGTGGTTTTACGATTTTAAGAAATGAGCCTTACCATCATCAGTAAAAGAAGTATGCGTAGTATCAATGACAATAACTCGATATTAATACTGTAATAGCCCTAACAAATAAGAAGCCCTAATAGATTTTAAAATCCATTAGGGCTCTCTTTTTGACCACAAATCTTTGCAATAAACTCTTGATCCTCATATTAATAAATAATATCTTCATTATAATTTATAAACACCAACCAAGGCTCTTTAATTACTAGTTTATTAATGAGAATTTTACATCTAACATATTCTCCATAAGTCATATTCTTATCATACGAAAATGTAATTTGTGCTTTTGGGTTTATAATCAGGCTGTCCAAAAAAGGCACTAAATTTTCTTTAGGAAAATCATATGTCTTTTTTCCTTTGTATTCTATTCTACCATTTTTCTTGAAATACAATTGACTTACATCCTTACTTACTTCGCCTAGTTTATAATATACATCTGTAAAAGGTAAAAAAGCCATATTCTTACCAATTGTATCTGCGTAGGTATAATAATTTTGAGCCTCTTCATTTTTATGGGCAGAA
The DNA here is from genome assembly GCF_020905345.1 of Flavobacterium pisciphilum. Taxonomy (NCBI): domain Bacteria; kingdom Pseudomonadati; phylum Bacteroidota; class Flavobacteriia; order Flavobacteriales; family Flavobacteriaceae; genus Flavobacterium; species Flavobacterium pisciphilum. The sequence goes on along the minus strand of NZ_JAJJMO010000001.1, from coordinate 4,972,092 downwards.
TCAGCTCGTTTTTTTTCTTGAAGTTTCATCACTTCAGGAATCACCGTTTTTAGAGGCAAGCGTTTATCGATATTAAAAAGCCAATTAGTCGAAATAATACTATTTTTACGATTTACTTCCGCCAAAGTATCCTTTCCTTCTGTTCTAAAAAAAATATAAATAGGTGAATGATCTTTTACGTCTTTTACAACAGACACATTAGCTTTTGGCAGTAAAACATCTTCTTTTTTTCCACAAGAAAAGAGAAGGAAAACGAAAATTAAACTTAAGTATTTCATGTTTTGAATTCTATTTTATTATTATTTAGCTTGAGATTAATCTATATTAAATTGCTATCTTATTATACAAAACAACACATTCCATTGCTTCTTTTACGTCATGAACACGCAAAATTTTAGCTCCTTTAGTCAAAGAAATAGTGTTTAATACTGTTGTCCCGTTTAAAGCCTCTTGCTGACTTGTATTTAATTCTTTATATATCATTGACTTTCTAGAAAACCCAGCTAAAACTGGTAATTCTAACACATTAAACAATTCCATTTTTTGCAAAACTTCATAATTTTGATCTAGTGTTTTAGAAAAACCAAAACCGGGATCAAGTATAACATCATTTATACCTAAATTTCTAGCTTGGGCTACTTTTTCAGAAAAATAAAACAGCATCTCTTTTACAATATCGTCATAATCGGTCAGACTTTGCATTGTTTGCGGCGTACCTCTCATATGCATCAAGATATACGGAACATTATATTGGGCTATGACTTCAAACATCTTATCATCTAGATTACCTCCAGAAATATCATTGATAATAGCAGCTCCATTTTCAATACATGCTTTGGCAACCTCACTTCTAAAAGTATCTATAGAGAGTAATACGTCTGGAAAATGTTCTAAAATTAATTGTACAACAGGAACAATTCGGTCTAATTCTTCTTGTTCCGAAACAAATTCAGCACTTGGTTTGCTCGAATAAGCTCCAAGATCGATGAATGTGGCTCCATCAGAAAGCATTTTTTCAACTTGAGTTAGTATAGCTTGGTCGCTATCGTATTTTCCACCATCAAAAAAAGAGTTTGGTGTTACATTCAAAATTCCCATTACCTTAGGAACTGACAAATCAATGAGTTGCCCTTTGCAGTTAATCAACATAGTTTCATGTTTTTTTAGTCAAAAGCTTCAAGTTCCGAAACGTTTTCTGACAGATATTAACCTATCATTAACAAAACTTGAATCTTGAAACAAAACTTTTAAAAATTTTATCCTTATTTTTGAAGAAATTTAGACAAATATACATCAATAATGAAGAATACTTCTCAAGAATACGATAATGTAATTGCGATTTGTCGTTCGCTTTTTATCAATAAAATGAAAGACTATGGTAGTGCGTGGCGCATATTAAGGTTGCCTTCATTAACCGACCAGATTTTTATAAAAGCACAACGAATTAGAAGTTTACAAGAAAATGAAATTCGTAAAGTTGATGAAGATGAAAAAGGAGAATTCATAGGAATCATCAATTACTCTATAATGGCATTAATTCAATTGGAATTAGGAGTTGTTGATCAGCCTGATTTAGATGTTGAAAAAGCAACTGAATTATATGATGCTAAAGTAAAACTTACTAAAGAATTAATGGAAGCCAAAAACCATGATTATGGCGAAGCTTGGCGCGATATGCGTGTGAGTTCATTAACTGATATAATCCTTCAAAAATTGCTTCGTGTTAAACAAATTGAAGATAATAAAGGACTGACTTTAGTATCTGAGGGTATTGATGCTAATTATCAAGATATGATTAATTATGCTGTTTTCGCCCTAATATTAAACCCTTTGGAAACGAAAAAATAATTCCTGTTTTTTAATTTCAAAAAACTTAAATTTAAAACCTACACATGAAAAATATAATTACACAATTTTCAAGATTATTTGTTGGAGTATTATTTATTATTTCTGGATTAATAAAATTAAATGACCCTGTTGGGTTTTCATATAAATTAGCAGAATATTTTAGCGAGCCTGTTTTTAACATTCCTTTTTTAGAGCCATTATCACTTGGTTTAGCATTGTTTTTAGTAATTCTAGAAGTGGTTTTAGGGGTAATGTTACTTATTGGCTACAAATCTAAAATTACAATTTGGAGTTTATTAATTCTTATCATACTTTTTACTTTCCTAACTTTTTATTCCGCATATTTTGATGTAGTAAAAGACTGTGGTTGTTTTGGTGATGCTTTGCATTTAACGCCTTGGGAATCATTCACAAAAGATATCGTTTTACTATTCTTCATTTTAATATTGTTCATCAATAAAGAATTAGTTAAACCTTTATTTAGCAATAGCGTTCAAAATATTATTACTTATGCAAGTATTATTTTGTGCATTTTTATGGGAGTTTGGGTATTAAATCATTTACCAATAAAAGATTTCCGTCCATATAAAGTTGGTACTAACATTGAGAAAGGGATGGAAATTCCTGAAGGAGCACCACTATCTGTAGTTGAAATGATTTTCATTTACAATGTTGATGGCGTAAACAAAGAATATACGGAGAAAGATTTAATGGCTATTCCAGAAGGAGCAACTTTTGTTGACCGAAAAGACAAAGTAATTACTGAAGGTTATGTACCACCTATTCATGATTTTACTATGGAAAAAGATGGTGAAGACTTCAAAGACCAATTTTTAAAGGAACCAAAACTTATGATTTTTGTTACTTATGATTTAACCCTTTCTGATCCATCTGGAATGGAGAAATTAGAAAAATTAAATCAAGAAGCTAAAGCAAAAGGATATAAAGTAATTGCTATGACAGCTTCAGGACAAGACGAAATCGCAGCTGCAAAAAAACAATACAAACTAAATGTTGATTTTTACTTTTGCGATGCAATAACTCTTAAAACAATCGAAAGAGCTAATCCGAGTATAGTGATTTTAAATGATGGAACTGTTACTCAAAAAGTACATTACAATGATATTAAAGATTTAAAATTGTAATATAGCTACACTTTAAAACAATATATAATTGCGTCAATGAGTCTGAATTAAGATTTATTGACGCATTTTTTTATGTACATTTGAAAGTATATTCTTAACACCAAACCATTTCTATGAGCAAAACACCAAATTCTACGTTTATCTTATTTTTTATGCTTTTAAGTATCTTTTCTTTTGGACAAGAAAAAACACAAGATTCAACGCAAGCCTATATCTTTTTTATACATAATAAATTTCTTGAGGAAAATGATTTGAATGCTAAGCATCCTGAATACGGAAGAGCTGAATACAACGAAATCATTAAATCATTTAAAGACGATAATTTTATTGTTTTCAGTGAACTAAGAAACAAGAATACTGATTTTGACAAATACACTAAAAAGATCGTAAAGCAAATTAATAGTTTAATTAAAAAAGGTGTTAAGCCAAATAAAATCACAGTAATCGGTACTTCAAAAGGTGGTTATATTGCACAATATGTTTCTACTTATTTGGCAAATCCTAATGTCAATTTTGTATTTATTGGATGTTTTACAGATGCCGACATACAAGAAATCCCTGATTTAAATTATTGTGGAAATATCTTAACCATTTATGAAAAATCAGATATTTATGGTGTTTCTGCAATAAAACGAAAAGAAACTTCAAAGCTAAAAATCAACCATTTTAAAGAAATTGAACTAAATACAAATCTAAAACATGGCTTTTTATTCAAAGCATTAGATGACTGGATTGTGCCTTGCAAAAAATGGGCAAATGGCAATTATCAATTAAAATAAATACAACATACCTCATAACTTTAAAATAATAAATAATTGCGCCAATGAGCCTTAATTAAGACTTGTTGGCGCTTTTTTTATGTATGTTTGGGATTATTATTCGAAAGACAACATGGACTTAGAAAAGATCAAAACATTAAGAAATAAAATAGCTATTCCTTTAGATACTGCTATTAAGCTTTTAAGAAAGCACAACAATGATATTCTTGCATGTGAGAAAGAATTCCATAATAACAACATCAAATACATTCGTACAATAACAGAATGTGAAGAAGAGATAGCAAAAGAAAATTATATTTTTTGTAACTATGATAAAGCTAAAGCAATTGAAAGAATTAATTCCAGACAAACAATAATTACTACTCGAAAAAATAAAACATCAAAAAATGAAATCGGTTTTATTATATGGCCAGAAAATGCAAATGGCGAAAACTATAAAACCGTTAGAAGAAATGATGCCTTCATCCCTACTGCTGATTTTGATACAATCATAGAAAAATTCAAATCTGTTTTTCCTTTGCAAAATCCTTGGAATAAAAATATTGAAGAAAGCTTTGATAATTGTGGACATAACTTTTTTGACAATAAAACTTGCTTAGAAATTGTAGAAAAAATTAGCAATATAGAAACTAATGATTCAATACTTAAACAGTTTTTAAAAGAAGTAATAGAATGGTTTAATGACAAATTAAAATATGCTGACTACATTGTGATTTATGGAAATTTATAAATTGGTAACAAATCCAAGTATCCTTTTTCAACAAATACCTAGAGCCGAATTTATTGCTTTTTTTATACCCAAGCTAGACGTTTTTTATCTTTTAAAATTCTTTTAAAAACCAAAATAGTATCTCTTTTCTAAATTTATTTTAATTTACATTTTTTAAATTAGTTCAAAAAACTAATTTTAGTACTCAACTATTACGTTTTCATTTTACTTTTTGTAGCCAAAATTGCTCAATTTATGACAAAATAAAGACGTCTTCAAATTTTGTTAATCTCTATTTCTGTTTCGATTTGTTTGTTTAACTTTGGTAAAAAATATACATCTATGAAACAAATAGTTCTATTGCTTATTGCTTTTGCTACGTTTTCTTGTACAAATGCACAAAAAACTGCTTTTTCTAAAGAAGCACTCTCAGAAAAATTATTAGCTACTGATAATAGTCAAGTTGCCTTCAAAGACATACTGAAAAAATACAAAGGAAAAACTTTGGTTATAGAAGTTTGGGCTTCTTGGTGTGGTGATTGTGTAAAAGCAATGCCAAAAGTAAAAGAATTGCAAGCGAACAATCCAGATGTATCTTACTTATTCCTTTCTGCTGATAAAACAGCTGATAAATGGAAAGCTGGAATCGAAAAACATGAAATAAAAGGAGATCATTTTATGATGAATGATGGTATGAAAGGTGTTTTTGGAAAAGCAATCGATTTAGATTGGATTCCTAGATATATCATTGTAGACAAAAAAGGTAAAATTGTTTTATACCGTGCAGTCGAAACTGATTTTGAAAAAATCAACCAAACATTACAAAGCTTAAAATAATAATACAAGATTTCAAAAAAATAAAAAATAAAACGAACCAAGATGAGAAAAAAAATTGTTGCAGGAAACTGGAAAATGCATAAAAACGCAGAACAAACTGAAGATTTATTAAATGAGTTAATTGCTAAATTACCAACTGTAAGTGAGGCTCAAGTAATTGTTGCTCCTACTTTTGTAAACTTAGCTTCTGCGGTTGCACATTTAGAGTTTACAACTATTGAAGTTGCTGCACAAAATGTACATCAAGCTGAAAGTGGCGCTTTTACAGGTGAGGTTTCTGCAGATATGCTAAAAAGTGTTGGTGTAGATTACGTAATTCTTGGACACTCTGAGCGTAGAGCTATTTTTAAAGAATCAGATGCTCTTATTGCAAATAAAGTAGATACTTCATTGAAACATGAATTAACAGTTATTTTCTGTTTTGGAGAAGAATTAAAAGACCGTCAAACTGGAAACCACTTTAATGTTGTTGAAAACCAATTAACAGATGGTTTATTCCAAATAGAAAAAGAATCTTGGGCAAATGTTATCCTTGCTTACGAACCTGTTTGGGCTATTGGAACTGGAGAAACTGCTTCACCAGAACAAGCACAAGAAATGCACGAATTTATTAGAGAAACTGTTCGTAAAGCTTTTGGAAAAGAGATTGCTGAAGAAGTTTCTATTTTATACGGAGGAAGTGTAAAACCAGAAAATGCAAAAGAAATTTTCTCTAAACCAGACGTAGACGGTGGTCTTATTGGTGGGGCTGCATTAAAAGCAGATGATTTTGTTGCTATTGTAACTGCAATCTAATATTTCCTTTAAACCTTATAAAATGGTTTGAGAGTGTAAAAACTTTCAAACCATTTTTTTTTATTTAATTATTTTACAATTCCCTGAATAACAATATCGAATGATAACCTTTAGCAAACGTTCAAGCCATTGATTTAATCATTCCTTATTTTTCTATTAATCTTATTATAACAGTTTTAAGTGATTTTTGTAGTCTACCATTAAACCAAAAACTATGAAAAAACACTACTCAAAAAGGTTATTTTACTTTTCTTTACTCCTAACCTCCACTTTCTCTTGGGGACAAACATTAATCAATTACTGGTCTTTTAATAATCCAACATCAGTAGCAACAATGACAACACCAAATGTTGCATTAGTCGCAGGCACTTCGATAACTGCCCTTGCAGGAGGAACCAGTTTTATAGAATTTAATGGCGGAACTGGACAAAACTTTGATATTTTAAATTTAAACACGCGTAATAGCGAAGTTTCAGGTACTCATTTACGTTTTAGCAATCCTATAGGCGGTGCTCTTGTATTTGCATTGCCAACTACGGGTTACAAAAATATAATTGTAAAATTTGCTACCCGCCGTTCCGCACAAGGAGCTGGAACTCAAAACTGGTTCTATACTCTTGACGGAAGTAGCTATACTTCATTTATACCTGTCACACCAAACAATGGAGATCCAGGATTGGCAACTTTAGATTTTACTGCAATCACAGGTGCAAATAACAATCCTAATTTTAAATTAAAAGTAGAGTTTGTTCAAGGCCCTGGAGGAATTGGAGGAAACAATCGCTTTGACAATTTCACTACAGAAGGTACAGCAACTGGCGGCGCAGATACAACCGCTCCAGTAGCAACCATTTTACCAGCAAATGCAAGTACAGCTATTAGCACTACTGTTACCCCTACAATCACTTTTAACGAAAGCATTCGCTTAATAAATGATAATACTATAAACAACACAAATGTTGCTTCTTTATTAGAATTACGCTTAAACAATGCAACTGGTGCTTTAATTCCTTTTAATGCAACAATAAATGATAAAATTATTACTGTTGCTCCAACACAAGCACTAGTGACTAACCAAAGCTATTATTTGGCATTATTACCAAACAAGGTTGAAGATTTAAGCAATAATGCAATTACTACTACTCTATCTTCTCTATTTACAACAGCAAGTCCAACTGTTTCATTTGCTTCAAACTTTATTACTATAAACGAAAATGCAGCAAACTTAAATTTTATAATCAATTTAGGAAGTCCAATAACAGGTTCTGTCGATTTGGTTGTAAAAGGAGCCCCTTTTAGCACCGCTGATGCAAATGATTTTACTTTAAGTACACAAACCTTGCATTTTACAAATTCTAGCGCTTTAACGCAGACTATTGCAATTCCTATTATCGATGACAACCTAGAAGAACAGCAAGCTGAATATTTTGTGTTGAGTTTAGAAAACCCTGTTGGTTTTACAATTACTGGAACTCCAACAGCAACAATTTACATAAAAGACAACGATCGCTTAGCTCCTGTTCCTAGTAAAGAAATTGAACTAAATTATATTGGTAGTTTTGACCCATCTGGGAGCAACAGTAGTACCTGCGAAATTGTAGTTCATGATAAAGATTCTCAACGTTTATTCACCACAAGCGCTGTTGCAGGATTCTTAGATGTAATAAACTTTAGTGACCCAACTGCTCCCAAAGTAATAAAATCTATAGATATGAATGTTTATGGTGGCGTAACAAGCGTAGCTGTAAAAAACGGACTTATAGCCGTTGCTTCTCCAAATACAGATGAATCTCTTAATGGCTCCGTAGTTTTTTTTAACACTGATGGTATTTTCCAAAAACAAGTAACTGTAGGTGCATTACCAGATATGGTAACTTTTTCACCAGATGGAAAAAAAGTAATGACTGCCAATGAAGGACAGCCAAATATTGATTACAGCGTTGACCCCGAAGGTTCTGTAAGCATAATTGATATTTCTGGTGGAATTGCTACTTTGAATCAATCGAATGTTACTACATTACTTTTTACAGCTTATAATGCTCAGGAAGCTACTTTAATTGCGTCTGGAATACGAAAATTGAAACTAACCAGTACTTTATCTCAAGATTTAGAACCTGAATATGTTACTATCGGTTCTGACTCCAAAAAAGCATGGGTAACTTTACAAGAAAACAATGCTATTGCCGAAATTGATTTGACCAACAATACCATAACCGATATTTGGGCATTAGGAACTAAAGATATTAGCATTCCAGGAAATGGTTTTGATGTGTCTGATAACAATGGTGAAGTATTAATTGCTAATTGGCCTATGAAAGCTTTTTATCTTCCAGATGGCGTTGCTAATTACACTATAGGTGGAACTACTTACTTGGTTACTGCAAATGAAGGTGATGAAAAAGAATACACTGGTTTTGTCGAAAGAACTACTGTGGGCGCAACTAATCTTGATCCAACTATTTTTCCTAATGCAGCCGTACTAAAACAGGCCTATAATTTGGGACGCTTTAGAACCACAAATCTAAATGGAAATCTAGATAGCGATGCAGATTTTGAAGCCATTAATTGCTTAGGAGCACGCTCTTTTTCTATTTTTAATACAACTACCAAGCAAATTGTTTTTGATAGTGGAGATGACTTCGAAATGTACACTGCAGCAAATTTACCATTGCTTTTTAATGCTGATCACGAAAGCAATACTTCAAAAACAAGAAGCCGAGCCAAAGGTCCAGAACCTGAAGGAGTAACAACTGCTAAAATAGGAAGTCAAACTTTTGCCTTTATATCATTAGAGCGCGTTGGTGGCGTCATGGCTTATAATGTTACCGACCCAAATAATGTAAAATTTGTAGATTATAAAAATAGCCGAAGCACATCGGCATACGTAGGAGATCATGGACCAGAAGGAATCACTTATATAGCTCCAGAAAATAGCCCTACAGGAAAAGGTTACATACTTGTTGCCAATGAAATAAGTGGCACAATAACCATTTTTGAAGTAGACGCTAAAAGCTTATCAGCTCCTGATTTTGTCACAGATAGTACTCCTACTTTTTCACTATTCCCTAACCCATCACAAAAAGGAATTGTTTATTTTAACAGAACTGCCGATATACAAGTATTTGATATAAATGGAAAAAATGTTTTAACTACCAAAAATGCACAAACCATCAATACATCTCAACTTACAACAGGAATTTATTTTGTAAAAACAGCTGAAGGAATTGTAAAAAAGATGATTGTAAAATAGTAGAGATGTACTGCTGTACACTTCTACTCAATAAAATTTGAGTATATTTGAGATTACAATTAAATGAATTTCAAAACAATACAAGAAAATCAATTAATTTAGTTGTACAATTATTATTAATCCCATAAAATTCTAAAAGATGAAATTTACTAGAAAAGCACATGCCAACTGGAAAGGCACTGGAATGGAAGGAAAAGGAACTATAAGTACTCAAAGTACCACACTAGATAATGCCCAACTATCATTTAAGACCCGTTTTGAAAATGGCGTGGGTACCAATCCCGAAGAGTTAATTGCTGCAGCCCATTCTGGCTGTTTTACAATGCAATTAAGCTTCTTACTATCAGAAGCAGGATATACTCCAGAAGATTTACATACAGAAGCTACAGTGACATTTGAAGATGGTACTATAACCCAGATTAATCTGGATCTAAAAGGAAAGGTTCCAAATATCTCTGAAGAGGAATTTTCTAAAGCAGCCTTAAAAGCCAAAGAAATTTGTCCAATATCTAAGTTATTGAAAACAAATATTACTTTAACCATAAACTTACTTAGTTAAAAAAATATTCTTCTGATAGGATTAGTTTACAGATAATGTAAATAAATATAAAAAAGAAAGTCTCACAGCAATGTGGGACTTTTTATATTAAAAAATTATTATATTTATAACAACCAAAAAGGGGAAATACCTAAACCAACTCCATTATACTACCTAATCATTAACTATTGCAATTATGGAAACCTATAAAAAAGACAAAAAAGTAAGAAGTAAAAAACTAAGTACAAGAGTCGATTTAACTGCCATGGTGAGCGTCTCTTTTTTATTAATTGCATTCTTTATGATTACTAACGAATTAGGTAAACCAAAAACAATATCATTAGCTTTACCAGATAAAGATCCAGATAATATCTGGTTAGGAGGCTGTGGAATAATGGATGGAAGCCGAATTATAACGATATTACTTGATGATCATGATAGAATCATTTCTTATCATGGACTTCTAGAACGGCCTATAGATTCACCTAAAGAAATGAAGTACGGGAAAGATGGGATTCGTAAGGAATTATACAGTAAAAATAAATCAATTAAAGAATATTCTGCTCAAATCGGAAAGCCAAAAAACGGTGTAATTGTAATTATTAAACCAAGTAAAAAATCCAACTATAAAAACCTAGTTGATATTCTCGATGAAATGGCAATTGCAAAAATTGACACTTATACAATTATAAATAATTTTACACCTGAGGAATCCAAATTATTGGCTGCTAGATAAAAGAACATTCGCATTTTCCAGTTTGCAGTCGCAGTGTAAAACTTGAAATAAAAAAAAGTCCCACATTACTGTGGGACTTTCTATTTATAGGAAACTAAGAATTATTTTTTCTCAGTTTTTTCCATTTTAGCTTTTAATGCAGCTAATACATCATTGTTATCACCTAAAGTTGCAGCTGGTGCGTTTGTAGATGCAGATGAAGTATTTTCAGTTGCAGTTTTCACATTTTTCTCTTCTTCTTCACGGAAGATAGCAGTGTGAGAAGCAACAACTCTTTTGAATTCTTTGTTAAATTCGATTACTTTGAAATCAGCTGATTCTCCTTTTTTCAATTTCTTTCCGTCTTCTTTTTCAAGGTGACGAGTAGGAATGAAAGCAACGATATCATCTCCGAATTCTACAGTAGCTCCTTTGTCAACGATTTCAGAAATTTCACCATTGTGGATAGTTCCTACAGCGAAAGAATCTTCGTATTGATCCCAAGGATTAGCAGTAGTTTGTTTGTGACCTAAAGATAATTTACGTCCTTCAACATCTAATTCTAATACAACTACATCAAGTTTCTCACCAACATTTACAAATTCAGATGGGTGTTTGATTTTCTTAGTCCAAGATAAGTCAGAGATGTAGATTAATCCATCAATTCCTTCTTCTAATTCTACGAAAATACCAAAGTTTGTAAAGTTTCTAACGATACCTGTATGTTTAGAACCTACTGGGTATTTAGAAGTGATATCAGTCCATGGATCTTGAGTCAATTGTTTGATACCTAATGACATTTTACGGTCATCTCTGTCAAGAGTTAAGATAACAGCTTCAACTACATCACCAACTTTTACGAAATCTTGAGCAGAACGTAAATGAGTTGACCATGACATTTCTGAAACGTGGATTAAACCTTCAACACCTTCAGCAACTTCGATAAATGCACCGTAATCAGCGATTACAACTACTTTACCTTTTACTTTATCACCAATAGTTAAATTAGCATCTAAAGCATCCCATGGGTGAGCGTTTAATTGTTTCAATCCTAATTGAATTCTTGTTTTCTCATCATCGAAATCAAGGATTACAACGTTTAATTTTTGGTCTAATTCAAGAACTTCACTTGGGTGGTTGATTCTACTCCAAGAAAGGTCAGTAATGTGAATTAATCCATCAACACCACCTAAGTCAATAAACACACCATAAGAAGTAATGTTTTTAACAACACCTTCTAATACTTGTCCTTTTTGTAATTGACCGATGATTTCTTTTTTCTGTACTTCGATATCAGCTTCGATAAGCGCTTTATGAGATACAACAACGTTTTTGAATTCGTGGTTAATTTTTACCACTTTGAATTCCATCATTTTGTTTACATATACATCGTAGTCTCTAATTGGCTTAACGTCAATTTGAGAACCCGGTAAGAAAGCTTCGATTCCGAAAACGTCAACGATCATACCACCTTTAGTTCTGCATTTTACAAAACCATTAACGATTTCACCTGTTTCGTTTGCAGCGATAACTCTATCCCATGATTTGATAGTACGTGCTTTTCTATGAGACAATACTAATTGACCTGTTTTATCCTCACGGATGTCAATTAATACTTCAACTTTGTCACCTACTTTTAAGTTTGGGTTGTAACGGAATTCGTTTAAAGAAATAACACCTTCCGATTTTGCGTTGATATCAACGATAACGTCTCTATCTGTAATTCTAACAACTACACCTTCTACTACTTCTTCTTGATCAGTAGCGATGAAAGTTTTTGATACTAAGTCTTCGAATTCTTGTAAGTTTTTCTCATCTACTGCATCAATACCTTCTTCGAAATTGTGCCAGTTAAAATTTGCTAAAAACTCTTCTTGTGATTTTACTTGTTCAGACATGCTGATAAAAATTTGTATTCTGTTTCTCTCGAGTTTCTTAAAGCGATAGAAAAAACAGAAGTTGTTTTACATAAATAGTTGATACCTAATAGAAACTCTTCTCCACCAAAAGGTTTGCAAAATTAATACATTTATTTGTACTGACAAAATAAATCCAGATGATTATCGGTCAATTATTAAGAAGCAGAAAATTTAAAGGTTTAAAACACCTAAACTCCCGCTTTCGCCTTTATCTTTTCCTATCTAAAAAGCTAGAAAAAGGATATCGGCTTTATCGGGGCTAGATTAGAGATTTAGTAGTTTTAAGAACTTTTGCCAAAGCTCATATAATACTATAAGCAAATACCTAATAGGTTTTTAAAACGGGTTGGGTCTCAAATTTTTATTTACTTTTACTTTATGGCTATGACTCTCGAAGAAATAAAATTAAAGGTTAACACTTTCCACAAAAACGGACAAGTTATCAATGCCGTTTACTGGCTTTTAAAAAAGTATAATCTAAAGAATCTTAACCTCAAAGGATTTGAGTTTAGAGAAAAAGCAGAACCTAGTTTTATACTAATGACTACCGAAGGCGACTTTGGGAAACCCCAAATTATCAGGATTCCAGAAAACACTTTCGAATTCCCACTAGAATTAATGCTCATTCTTATTGCTCATGAAATGGTTCATGTTAAACAAAAAACTACAAAACCCTACGTTTTAGATAAAAACGAACGAGAATGGCAAGCGTATTACGAAATGAATTTCAATATATTATTTCCACAAGTTCCCCAAATCTCCAATTTCCATAAAAAGTTCTTCGCTAACAAAGGCTTAGAATACTACAATCGAATGGAAGAAGGTTCAGATATGCAACAAAAATATGCTGAACAAAAAAGACAAACTGAAGATCTAATTGCTTCACTGGAATAAATTAAACAATCCTTTTAAAAACAAAAAACCGACAGATTTTAGATCCTGTCGGTTTTTGTTTAAAATATATCTTCTATTAATGACTCAAATTTTCAATCTCTTTTGGATCATGTTTGTGCTTAAACAAAATAGCAAAAGCAATTGCAATAACTAATGCATAAGCTGCAAACGACAGCCAGATGTTATGCCAATCCTTCATTAATATCTCACTAGCAAAAACGCCATCAGCAGAAACAGTGTTTCCATGACTATTCACAAACTCTAACATCTTAGAATTTGTAGGCTCCGTTTGAAGAAACCCAGCCAATTCTGTTGTATTATTAAATGATTTTGTAAAGAAACGATCAATTGCCCATCCCGAAGTTAAACTTCCTAAAACAGCACCTACTCCATTGGTCATCATCATGAACAATCCCTGTGCCGAAGAACGTATTTTAGAATCAGTATTACTTTCTACAAATAATGAACCTGATATATTAAAGAAATCAAATGCCATTCCATAAACTATACATGACATAATAATCATCCATAAACCATTTACAGGGTCTCCAAAAGCAAATAATCCAAAACGCAACACCCAAGCAAGCATACTAATAAGCATTACTTGTTTGATACCAAAACGCTTTAAGAAAAATGGAATTGCCAAAATAAACAAGGTTTCTGAAACCTGTGAAATCGACATTATAATTGTAGAATATTGAATTACAAACGAATCTGCATATTTTGGAAAATGCTTGAACTCATCCAAGAAAACATCACCATAAGCATTAGTTAACTGTAAAGCTCCTCCTAAAAACATAGAGAAAACAAAGAACAAAGCCATTTTATAATTTCCGAACAACTTAAAAGCCTCCAAACCTAATGTTTCAACTAAAGAAGCATCTTCTTTAGTCAAACACTGTGGCTCACATTTTGGCAATGTAAAGGCATAAATTCCTAGAACTAACGCACCAATTCCAGCAATATAAAATTGATATTCATTTGCTTTGCTTCCGCTTAGATTGGTAATCCACATAGCAACAATAAAACCAATTGTTCCCCATACACGAATAGGCGGAAAATCTTTTACTATGTTTTTATTATTTAATTTAAGCGAAGTGTATGAAATTGAATTACTTAGTGCAATTGTAGGCATATAGCAACACATTGCTACAAACATCACATATATAAAATGATCTGGAGTTGTTACTTGTGCTATTGCAAATAAGACCAACGCATATAGAATGTGTAAGGCGCCGTATAATTTTTCAGCATTAATCCATCTATCAGCTATAATCCCTGTAAGGGTTGGCATAAATAAAGAAGCAATTCCCATGGTACCGAAAACTAAACCAAATTGAGTTCCCTCCCAATTTTTTGTTCCAAACCAATAATTTCCGATTGTAATAAGCCATGCTCCCCAAACAAAAAACTGAAGAAAGCTCATTATAATCAATCTGTTTTTAATTCCCATAAGATGAATTGTCTTTAAAATAAAATTAGGCGGTAAAACTACTATTTAAAATGAAATCTGCAAAGAATTAAGCTGTTTTTACAACATCATTCACTAATTCCATAACTGAAGTAAATTGTTCTTCTTTATTTAGGTACGAATTATCAATTTCTACAGCATCATCGGCAATTACCAATGGTGAATCTTCTCGATGTGTATCAATATAATCACGCTCTTCTACATTTTTTAATACTTCCTCATAAGACACATTGTCTCCTTTTTGCTGTAACTCATCAAAACGTCTCTGTGCACGAGTACTAGCGCTTGCCGTCATAAATATTTTAAGCTCAGCATCAGGAAAAACTACAGTTCCTATATCTCTACCGTCCATAACAATCCCTTTGTTTTTCCCCATTTCCTGTTGCTGCTCTACCAATTTAGAACGCACCTGAGAAACTTCGGCAACTTTACTTACAAAACTAGAAACCTCAATCGTTCTAATTTCTTTTTCTACATTTTCTCCATTTAAATACATTTCTCCAAAACCTAATTCGGCATTATATTGAAAAACCAATTGAATAGAAGGTAAACTTGCAACTAGTTTTTCTTTATCAAAAGAATCAGCACTTATATATCCATTTTTCATTGCATAAAGCGCTACTGCTCTATACATAGCTCCAGTATCTACATATACATATTCTAAATGTTTTGCTAATTGTTTTGCCAAAGTACTTTTTCCAGTCGATGAAAATCCATCGATTGCTATCGTTATTTTTTTCAAAATAGTATTTTATTATTTTTATTGTTTTATGTTTTTCTAATAGTAAATATCCATAATGATATTTGACTTAGATGTATCGATTAGTTTTTCTATTCTTTTAAAAAAGTCCTCATTAACCATTGGACAGCCATGGCTATTTGAAATATAATAATCCTGCTCTTCACACGGAACTGCCGAATAATAATGTAAAACTATAGCTCTTTTTAACGCATTGTTATTCGTTTGATCTAAACCTAATAATCTATATGCTTTCCCAAAAATACCTTTATACGCCTTTTCTATTGAATACCTCCCTAATGAAGTAGCCTTTGAATCTGGTAAATTACTAAATTTTAAACTCCCTCTAGTTCCTGTTTCTGAACCCGATCCATGAGCTACAAGCCCTTCATCTAAAATTTTATCATTTACCAAATCATAAACAAAAAAGCGGTTTTTACCTGATTTTATCTTCATGTCAATCAAGAAAGCGATTTTAGTATTGTATTTAGAATTACTACTAATCATTTCTCTTAAATTCCTTACCTGCTCATTAAGCCTTGTGACATCAGCATCACTAATACTTTCTTGTTGATAGTTGTTTTTTGAGGTAGTAAATAAACCTGACCAAACAAATAATATTAAATAAAATATTTTCATAAACTTAATCTTGAAAATTAATCGTCAATCCAAAAAGATTTGTATTTGCTCCCAAACTATATCTGGAGTAAGAGTAATTAAACTTTAGTTTATTCAATTTTAATCCAAAACCTAGTGACATTCCAGAAAAATTACGCTGTTCTAAAATTCGTAATTCTTCACCCCTTCTAAAATTATAACCTACACGAAAGTTAAATGCTCTTTTAGGAAAAAGTTCCACTCCAACGATTACATGGCGTAATGCATTATTAAAAAAAGACACCTTTTCTTCGGTAGTAGTCCCGTCTATATTTGTTGTACCTCGCTCTGGATTTGAAAAAGCGAGATTCCACTGTTGTAAATTCTCTAATGTAAGATGCCATCTAATAGGCACATTTTCCAATTCCTGCGAAACCCCAGCCATTACTTCTAAGGGCAATTTTTCATGAATCCCTGAATAGGTACTAAATTGAGTTCCTATATTTCGAATAACCAAAGCCCAATTTATATCATTTTTCTCATCGATATAAAGCATTCCTAAATCTAACGCCCCTCCAAAAGAGTGATAACTCTCTAAAGTAGAAGAAATCAATTTAGCATTTGCTCCTATATGTATATCTGTATATGGAATATTGTAAGCATAACCAAAAGAGAGTGCTGCTTCACTTCCTGTAAAGTCCGAAGTAGCCTGACCGTTTTCGTCATATCCATCAAAACTCCCATAATTTACATAAGTAACCCCTGCCTGAAAAGTTTGCAAATGCTGATCATACGTATAAGCGTAAGAACCACTTCCGTAGGTTACTTCTCCATAATAACTCCCGTAATTTAAAGCAAGATGATTACTCATATCCTGATTTAAAGTTGCCGGATTAAACAAAACCTGATTCACATCATCATCATAAATGGTAATCGTCTTACCTCCTAAGGCTGCTTGTCTTGGCGAAGGCATTAAATTCAAAAACTGATAGGTATATTTACCTCCTATTTGTCCGTAAGAAACGGCACAAAAAGTAAATAAATAAAAGAATCCCAGTTTTTTCAGCATACTTATATATTGCTTTTATCTTTTACTAAAACGCAGCTGCGAAGATAAAATTATAATATGACAAATAACAAATTGTCCTTTTCAAATTAAAATAAAAAATTCCAAATCCTAAAACTAAATACAATCAGTTTAAGAACTTGGAATTTTATAATTACTATTTGTCAATATTGCAAATTAAAATAAGATACATTACTTCAACTCTTTAGCATTTTTAACTTTCTGATCTGTTAAAGCCAGTGCTAGAACTTCACTCATCTCTTTTACGTAATGAAAAGTCAACCCTTCTAAATATTCAGGTTTAATTTCATCAATATCACTTTTGTTTTCATGACATAAAATAATCTCTTTAATATTAGCTCTTTTGGCTGCTAATATTTTTTCTTTGATTCCTCCTACTGGTAATACTTTTCCACGTAAAGTAATCTCACCAGTCATTGCCATATTTTTCTTCACTTTGGTTTGCGTCAATAAAGACACTAATGAAGTCAACATTGCAATACCTGCACTCGGACCATCTTTAGGAGTTGCTCCTTCTGGTACGTGTATATGAATATTATATTTTTGGAACAATTCTGGATTCAAACCTAATTTCTTAGCATTTGCCTTAATATATTCCAATGCAATTGTAGCCGATTCTTTCATTACAGTTCCTAAATTCCCTGTAATCGTCAAAGCTCCTTTTCCTTCAGATATTAATGATTCTATAAAAAGAATATCTCCACCAACACTTGTCCAAGCAAGTCCTGTAACTACACCAGCAACATCATTACTTTCGTATTTATCTCTTTCTAACCTTGGCACCCCTAATATCTTAACAATATCTTCGTCGGTTACTTTTTTATTATACTCTTCTTCCATTGCTACCGATTTGGCTGCATTACGAATTACTTGAGCAATTTTATTTTCAAGATTACGAACACCTGATTCTCTTGTGTATCCTTCAACAATTTTTTCTAATTGCTTTTTACCAATAGTCAAATCCTTTGCAGTTAAACCATGAGCCAAAAGCTGTTTTGGAAACAAGTGCTTGCGTGCAATTTCAACTTTCTCTTCTATAGTATATCCAGACATTTTAATTACTTCCATTCTGTCTTTTAAAGCTGGTTGAATAGCCGACATATTGTTGGAAGTAGCGATAAACATTACTTTTGATAGGTCATACCCCATTTCTAGGAAATTGTCATAAAAAGCACTGTTTTGTTCTGGATCCAAAACTTCTAATAAAGCTGATGATGGATCACCACTATTACTATTTGATAATTTATCGATTTCATCTAAAACAAATACTGGATTAGAAGTCCCTGCTTTTTTCAAACTTTGGATGATTCTACCTGGCATTGCTCCGATATATGTTTTTCTGTGACCACGAATCTCTGCTTCATCACGTAAACCACCAAGAGAGATACGCACATATTCTCTTCCTAAAGCTTCAGCAACAGATCTACCTATAGATGTTTTTCCAACTCCCGGAGGTCCTGTTAGACATAAGATCGGTGATTTCATATCATTTCGCAATTTTAAAACTGCCAAATGTTCAATCATTCTTTTCTTTACTTCTTCTAAACCAAAATGATCTCTATCTAATACTTTTTGAGCTTGTTTTAAATCAAAATTATCTTTAGAGAACGTTCCCCAAGGCAATTCTAAAAACAACTCCAAATAGTTTCTTTGAATACCAAAATCTGGCGATTGTGGATTCATTCTACGCATTTTTGACAATTCTTTCTCGAAATGTTTTTGCGTTTTCTCATCCCAAACTTTTTCTTTGGCTTTCTGGCTCATTTCGTCCATTTCTTCCTCTTGCGAAACCCCTCCCAATTCTTCCTGAATGGTTTTCATTTGCTGATGCAAGAAATATTCACGTTGTTGCTGATCCAAATCAAAACGAACTTTCGATTGAATATCGTTTTTCAATTCTAATTTTTGCAACTCAACGTTCATGTAACGCAATGTTTCAAGCGCTCGGTCTTTTAAACCATTTATCGATAATAAATCTTGTTTCTCTTTTACCGATAAATTCATATTCGATGAAACAAAATTAATCAAAAACGACTGACTTTCAATGTTTTTAATAGCAAATGTTGCTTCTGATGGAATGCTTGGGCTTTCTTTAATAATCTGAATTGCCAATTCTTTTATCGAATCAACAATAGCATTAAATTCAGTGTCATTTTTCTCAGGACGTGTTTCCTCAACCTCTTTTACATTTGCAGTAATATATGGCTCTTCCGAAATTACTTCTGCAATTTCAAAACGCTTTTTACCTTGTAAAATAACAGTAATATTTCCGTCAGGCATTTTTAGAACACGAAGAATTCTCGCAACTGTTCCTACCTTATTGATATCATCTTTAGATGGATCTTCGTCTTCTTCATTTATCTGAGAAACAACTCCAATGATTTTATCACCAGCATTTGCATCGTTTATAAGCTTTATAGATTTATCTCTACCCGCAGAAATCGGAATAACAACTCCTGGAAATAAAACAGTGTTGCGCAAAGGCAAAATTGGTAATGAAAAAGGCAATTCTTCATTATTCATTTCTTCCTCATCCTCGGGAGTTAATAACGGTATTAATTCGGCTTCAGAATCAAATTCCTGAAGTGACAGATTGTCAATAGTAAGTATTTTATGATTTGACATAGTATAATATAAGTCGTTTTGTCATTAAAAAATAAATTCATAATGCAAATTATTGGATAACCCTGCTACGTTTTAAGCAAAACCTCTGCAAGGCCCCTATTTATTTGCACAGCAATAAAAATAGACAATCATTGTGCCAAAACAGATATAGACAAGAATTTTGATTTACAAGCCAACTCCATTTATTACCTGATCATGCAATTTTAAATTAATATTATAGATATAAAAATACCGAAAATATTTTTGGTAATAACTCTCGGATGCAACAATTATTTCTGTGTATAAGCAACTAGCTCTGTAGCACTTTCTTTGATTGCCATTTTAATAATGCCTATATTTTTTAAACCCCAATAATCAACATCTGATGTATAGGTTTTAGCTTCACCTAATACCACTACTATATCAATTGTTTTTTAAGAAAGTATAATTTAATTATATCCTATAATTCAAATCTTTAAGCATTTTAAAAAAAACTTTTCACAAAACAACATTTCTATAATTCAACCCACTTGTAACCAATACTATATATTTTCGACTAATATTATTGTGACCTTTTATATCTTTATTGAAGCACAAATAATCAATAATTTTATTTTTTTTTAATATAAAAAACAAAAAAGTGTAACAAACCAAAAAAAGCTAAGTCATTAATTAAAACCAATAGACGCTACTTGAATATAACCAATCAAAATATCGAAGAATTAATAACATTGTGCAAACAAAAGAATCAAAAAGCACAATTTGAAGTATACAACAGGTACTGTAAAGCCATGTATAATGTTGCGTATCGTATTGTAAAAGACGAACACTATGCTCAAGATGTTATGCAAGAAGGTTTTCTTAAAGCATTCACCAAAATTGATGACTACAAGCAAGAAGTTGCTTTTGGTGCTTGGCTTAAGAAAATTGTAGTTAATTATAGTATAGATTTTTACAAAAAGAACAATAAATTCCAAGTAGAAGATCTTAGCAAAACACTATACAAAATAGAAGAAAGCGATAGTTTCTTTTTAGAAAATATAGATTTAGATTCACTAAAAGTAAAGCAAGTAATGGATGCTATTCTGGATTTAAAAGACAACTATCGAATGGTGTTGACCTTATTTTATATTGAAGGGTACGATCAAGAAGAAATAAGTGAAATACTAGCCATTAGCTACACTAATTGTAGGACTACATTAAACAGAGCAAAAAGTAGTTTACGAAAAAAATTAGAGGATAATGAGGTCGCCTCTAAAAAAGACATTGTGTAAAACAATTATAAGTCAGTAAACACCAATAAAAAGAAGATACTTGATATCATATCTTCTCTAAAAAAAATAAAATTCAGATACATGAAAAAGGAAAATGACGAATTAGGCCAATTATTTGAAAAATTTGAAAACCAGTGGGACATTCAAGAAATGAACCCCCAACATGAAGCAGATTTTTTAAACAAACTAAAGAAAACAAAACCTAAAAAAAATTACTCGATTACATATGCTATTGCAGCTTCAATAGTACTTATGCTGGGAATCTCTGTGTTTTTTAATGTGAGCCACAAACCAAAAGAATTAAAATTTGCATCACAAGAAACCAAAAGGACCGACTCGATTTTTGGGGCATTAATTGCCAATGAATTAGAAAAACTTCATGACAAAAAATCTCCGGAAAATGAGCAAATAATTAATGATGCGCTTAAACAGATGAAAGCTATGGATGGTGATTATGCAAAAATCATTGCCGAATTACAAAAAAACGGCGAAAACAAACAAATTATTTACGCCATGATTAGCAATTTACAAACCCGTATCTCATTCTTACAAAATGTATTGACCCGTATAGACGAAAATGAAAAATTTAAAAACAGCACCCATGAAAAAACACTATAACTTACTTATTTTATTACTTGTAATCCCATTCCTAGGATTTGCAAATGACGATAGTTATCTATCAAAACAAAAAGTTGTCAAAAAAACCTATATTGTTAACTCTGATGCAGGAATAGATATAGACAGTAAATATGGAAATATCTCAGTAACAACATGGGATGAAGATAAAATCGACCTTGAAGTCATCATAAAAGTTTCTGGAAATAACGAAAACTGGGTAAATGAAAAATTAAACAGTATCGATATTAATATTACAGCATTAAAGTCAATGGTTACTGCCATTACTAACATCGGAAAATCAACATACAAAAGCAAAGGGAGTAGTAATAGTTTTGAAATCAATTACATCATCAAAATACCAAAAAATGGAACTGTAAAGCTGAATAATAAGTACGGAAATATCACCATTGGAGATTTAGCTTCAACCGCTGATGTCTTTTGTAAATACGGTAAAATTAACCTTGGAAAATTAAATGGAAATACCAATACAATACACATAGAATATTGCCAAAACTCAAGCATTCAGTATATTAAAACCGGAAATATCAAAGCTCGCTACTCTGGTTTAAAAATTAATGATGCTGGTAAAATTAATCTTGATACAAATTACACCGATATTGTTATGGGTGGCTCCCAAAATATAAAATACGATTGTAATTATGGAACTTTTAAATTTCAAAAAACAGGTACGGTTGCAGGAGCAGGAAATTACTTAAATGTGAATATTGGTGAAATTTTAAATACTTTAAATGTTGACGTTAACTATGGTAATCTAGCAATAGGGGTTATAAACCAAAATGCAAAAGATATAACTGTAAGCTCTGGATATTCAGATGTGTCAATTGGGTATGATAGCAATTATGCATTCGATTTTGATATTTCGACTAAATATTCTGGTATAAAAACAGATTCTTCGATACAGATTTCTAATAATGAAGAAAAAAGCAATGCAAAACATGTTAGTGGCTTTTACAAGAAAAAAGGTCAAAATAAAGTAGTTCTTACCTCAAACTACGGAAGTATCTCATTAGTTAAAAAACAATAATCATAAAATCAATCAAAAATGAAAAAATCAATTCAATTATTAGTTTGTAGCGTATTCTTTATAACTACAATTGCTAACGCACAATGGTCTAATGAACGCATAAAAGGAAATGGAAAAGTAGTAACCAATACTCGCTCAACAACTGATTATGACGAAATAAAAGTAATGGGCTCCTTTGATGTCGATTTGGTTGCAGGAAAAGAAGGTTCAATTACAGTAAAAGCTGAAGAAAATCTACACCCCTATATTAAAATTGAGGTTGAAGGTAATGTGCTAAAAGTATACACCGAAAAAAATAAAAACATCAGTGCAAGCGTTGGGCGAAAAATTCAGATAACTATTCCTTTCGAAAAAATATCTAATGTTTCTCTTTCGGGTTCAGGTGATGTAACTTCAAAAAACACTATTAAAGCAGATGTTTTCACAGCATCATTATCAGGTTCTGGTGACTTAAACCTAGATGTCGATTCGTCCACTTTTAATCTTACAGTAAGTGGTTCTGGAGATGCTGTTTTAAAAGGAAATACTAATGATTTTAAAAGTAAATTGTCTGGATCTGGTGATGTTGATGCAACTTCATTAAAAGCTAAAAATGTAGATTTTACAATATCTGGATCAGGTGATAGCAAAATCTTTTGTAGCGAAAACCTAAAAGCGAGAATATCTGGTTCTGGAGATATAAAATATACAGGTAATCCTAAGACAAAAGACACTAAAGTAAATGGATCAGGAAGCATCTCAAAAGCTTAACTATTATAAATAATAAAAAAGCAATAATTATTTCTCTCATCGTTAGGATTTAGATTAAAGATTATTGCTTTTTTATTATGTATTAGTTTTTTTTATGCTCAAGCCAGCAAAAAACGAAAACACTTAACCAAAAAGAAATTTTCGCAGCGATAGATAAAAATGCTAATGCATAGCTAAAAGATTCAAAGGCATACTCCGTTTCTATTGGAGTGGTAAAAGATGGCAAAATTTACACTAAGCATTATGGCGAAATTGACAAAGAAAAAGGAAATAAAGCCATCAATGAAACGCTATTTGAAATAGCATCTACAACCAAAGTTTTTACAGGAATTCTCGTTGCTAATGTTCCATTAGAGGGAAAATTAAAATTAGATAATGATATTCCAAAATATCTGAATGAAGAGTTTCAAAATCTAGAATTCAAAGAATCTCCAATCAAAATAAAAAATCTAATTACACACAGGAGTGGAATATTAACTCCATTTCCTAACACCAAAGAAATAAGGTAAAAATTTTATTGTTTTAAAGTTTTACTTTTTGGTATCCTTCTCAATAAGAAGATAGCAATCACGAAAAACACACCTAAAATTACAATAGCCGCACGTGGACTTCCTGTTATTTGATCAATGATTCCGTAAACACACATTCCGATTACAATTCCTATTTTTTCAGCAACATCATAAAAACTAAAAAATGAAGTAGTATCTTCTGTTTCTGGTAATAGTTTTGAATAAGTAGAACGTGACAAAGCCTGAATCCCTCCCATTACAAGTCCTGCCACAGTTGCCATTGCGTAAAAATGTATTGGTAAAGTAACAAAATAAGCCCCTACACAACAAAGTACTGCCCAAACAATATTAATAACAATTAAAGTCGGGATATTTCCCCATTTAGATGAAGCTCTTGAAGTTAAAATTGCCCCTAAAACAGCTACTAATTGTATTAATAAGATACAAATAATTAAGCCAATTGTACCTTCATCTTTAGATGCCCATTGAACTTCCTGCGCTCCAAAATAGGTAGCTACAAGCATTACTGTTTGCACAGCCATACTGGAAACAAAAAAACCTCCTAAATATCTTCGTAACGAAATGTTTTCGTTCAACAAAGCCCAAACTTTCTTTAATTCTTTGAAACCATTAAAAATGACATGTTTAGATAATTTCTGGCTTACCTCTTTACTTCCCTTTGGCAAATAATAATAAGTATATTGACTGAATAGTATCCACCAAACTCCAACCATTAAGAATGAATATCGCATTGCTTTCATTGCTGCTTCACCATCTGTTCCTGTGATCCCAAAAAACTTAGGTTTCATAATCATAGCTAAATTGAGTACCAACAAAAATACACTTCCAATATACCCTAAAGAATACCCTTTGGCACTAATTCTATCTTGTTGTTCTGGAAAAGCAATATCTGGTAAATACGAATTATAAAAAACTAAACTCCCCCAATATCCTAATAGTCCTAAAAAATAAAATGCCAATCCAACATATATGTTTTCTAGATTAAACCAATATAACCCCATACAAGACAAGGCTCCTAAATAGCAAAAGAATTTCATAAAAGACTTTTTATCTCCCACATAATCAGCAATTCCTGATAACAATGGTGAAATAAATGAAACAACTAAAAAAGCCATTGCAGTTACAAAACTAATCAAAGCTGAATTTTTAAGATTCATTCCGAAAACATGAATATAATGTTCACGCTCAGAAAATAAAGCTTCATAAAATATTGGAAATACTGCTGATGCAATAGTAAGGGTGTACACTGAATTTGCCCAGTCATAAAATGCCCATGCATTTAGTAGCTTCTTATCTCCTTTTGGTAAGTTTTTCATAGAAATGGTTTCATTAATAGCCTACGAATTTATCTAAATTTTATTATAATTAAATAGATTTTTATTAAATCATATATTAATAAATCATCAACCAACCTAATCAACTGAGCAATAACCACATAAAAAAAACAAAGCCATCTTAAAAAGATAGCTTTGTTGAAAATTAATGATTTTAGAAATCAAAAAATATATTTTCTACTTATTTGATTATGCCTACTTTAAGTGCTGTTGCTTTTGCTTGAGGAATTAACACACTTAAATTAGCAATTCTAGTTGCATCTGATGGGTGTGTACTAAGAAATTCAGGCGTTTGACCCGATGATTGTGCCGACATTCTTTTCCAAAAAGCAATAGACTGATCGGGGTTATATCCAGCAATTGCCATAAGTGTCAATCCTATCTTATCGGCTTCACTTTCATTATTTCGGCTAAATGGAAGCATTACTCCTACTTGTGATCCGATTCCATAATATTTCTGCCACATTTCTTGTGTTTCAGCACTCTGATTACCTGTAACTGCAGCTACACCTACTGCACCTAGTTGCTGTAACTGTGCAGCACTC
The DNA here is from genome assembly GCF_020905345.1 of Flavobacterium pisciphilum. NCBI lineage: Bacteria > Pseudomonadati > Bacteroidota > Flavobacteriia > Flavobacteriales > Flavobacteriaceae > Flavobacterium > Flavobacterium pisciphilum. The sequence goes on along the minus strand of NZ_JAJJMO010000001.1, from coordinate 4,946,069 downwards.
ATACGCTGTGCACCATGATTAGCCAATGCATGTGAAACTTCGTGTCCTAAAACAGTTGCCAAACCCGAATCGTCTTTTGTTACTGGCAAAATCCCTGAATAAACAACAATTTTACCTCCAGGCATACACCAAGCATTCACTTCTTTATTATCGACTAACTTATATTCCCAACGATAATCCTTAAGATATTGAGATTGCCCTAAATAGGTTAAATATTTTTCGGCAGCTGCTTTGATTTTCATCCCAACATTTTCTACTCTTTTGGCATCGGCAGTACCAGTAATGACTTTGTTTTCTTTAATAAAAGTATTGTACTGCTGAAACGAAGATGGAAACAGCTCACTATTAGAAACAAAATTAAGACTCTTTTTTCCCGTAACAGGATTTACCGCACATGAATACACTGTGGCTATAGCAAAAATTCCCAATAATAATTTATTTCTCATGACTTTTAGATTTAATAACACACAAAAATACGATTATTCTAAATTCATTTTTTATACAATTCGTTTAAAAAATATCATAATTAAATTATTCTCCATACAAACACGCTTAATAAATTCTAACTTGTCAATACATTTTATTAATTGTCTTACTTTTATATTTTTAAATCTAAATAAAATAAAAGCTCTATAAAAACATATTATAATGTCTAAAAAAACATCTAGTCCTACAGAATCATTAAAAGTTCCTCGATTTATAATAGTAACAGGGAAACTTCTTTCTTTTATTTCGCCTAAACTAGCCACTTCATACGCAACGAAGCTTTTTATAACTCCAATAAAACATAAGGTTCCCAAAAGAGAACTAGAAATGGATCGAAAAAGCATACAAAAAACCATAAAAATACCAGCAATTGATAACGAAGTTGTTGTCTATAAATTTGGTAAAAGCGATAAAAAAGTACTGTTGGTTCACGGTTGGTCTGGACGTGGAACGCAATTATTCAAGATTACCGACGAACTAGTTAAACATGGCTATGAGACTGTTAGTTTTGATGCCCCTGCTCATGGAAAGTCTCCTGGTAAGACTACTCATATGGTCGATTTTATTGCTTCGATTCTAGAAATTGAAAAACAATACGGCCCATTTGAAGCTGCTGTTGGACATTCGTTGGGAGGTATGTCTGTATTAAATGCTATAAAACAAGGTTTAAATGTTAATCGTGCAGTTATTATCGGTAGTGGTGACATCGTTCAGGATATCATTGACGATTTTGTATCTAAACTAGAATTAAAACCATATATCAGTACTCGTCTACGCAATTATTTTGAGAATAAATACAAAGTAAAAATGAATGATTTTTCAGCATACGTAGCTGCTGCTGATGTAAATATCCCCGTTTTGGTTATTCATGATAAAGATGATCCTGAAGTTTCCGTAAAAGCAGGAACTCACATTAATGAACATTTAAAAAACGGTACTTTACTACTAACTGAAGGATTAGGACATCGCAAAATTTTAGGTAATGGCAATGTTATTAATAAAACAGTACAATTTATTGAACATAAGTAACTAATTTTGTTAGTCTTACTTTTTGACAAAAAAATAAAAAACAATGAAATATCCAATCGAAAAAACAGAACAAGAATGGAAAGAGCAACTTGGTAACGACCGTTACCACGTACTTCGCCAAAAAGGAACCGAACGCCCACATACTGGAGAGTACAATCTTCATTTTGAAAAAGGGGTTTATTGTTGTGGGGCTTGTAACGAACCTTTGTTTGAGAGCAATTCTAAATTTGATGCGCATTGTGGTTGGCCTTCCTTTGATGAATCAATACCTGGAAAAGTCGAGTATATCTCGGATGTAAGCCATGGTATGAAACGAACTGAAATTTTATGTGCTAATTGTGGAAGCCACTTAGGACATGTATTTGATGATGGTCCTACTGAAACAGGACAGCGTTATTGTGTAAACTCTTTATCGATAGACTTTAAAGACAAATAGTCATGGATTTATTTGGTGAATCTCCAGATTGGAAAGTAATCTTAGAACCGATTCTAACAAAATACAAAGGCAGGAAACACCCTTTAGATTATCAGAATACGTATCAACTGCTTGTAATGGTAGTCCTATCAGCTCAAGATTCAGATGCTAACATCAATTCGATTGCTCCTACATTATTTGCAAAGTATCCAAACATGGAAAGTCTAGCCAAAACGAATACAGAAGAGCTGTTTACCTATATTAGCAAAGTTAGAAACTACAGAACTAAAGCGGAGTGGTTAATCGAAATTGCAAATACGATTAAAGAGGATGAAAACATTCCAATGACCATGAAAGATTTGGTTGCATTAAAAGGCATTGGTCGAAAATCAGCGAATGTAATTTTAAAAGAATCAAATAAGCCCGCAGAAGGGATTATTGCAGATTTACATGTTATCCGTGTTGCGCCAAGAATTGGATTAATAAAAGAGTCTAAAGATGGTAATAAAGTAGAAAAAGAATTGATGCAGGTTATACCAAAAGATATTTGGGGAGAAATAGGAATGGCTATTTCTTTTTTAGGAAGAGAAACATGTCGTCCGAAACCAAAATGCAATGAATGTCTGATTAATCCACATTGCAATTACTACTTAAGTCTTTAACAATTAAAACAATACTATTTATTAAATAAGCTTCTTCAAAATAAAAGCATAAAAAAACCGAGACTTACTATCTCGGTTTTTTTATGCTTAGAAAAATGTCTTACATTTTTGCTTTCAATGCTTTGTATTCAGCAGTCATTTCAAGTGCGCTGTAAACATTTAAAAGTGTTTTAGAAACATCCTCGTTTTTAGGATCTAACTCAACCGCTTTTTTAAGGTATGGAATTGTGCTTTTGAAAAGGTTATTTCTTTTAACTTTCAATTCATCATAACGCTTCATGTCTTTTGCTGAAGTTCCAAGTTTATTCATCTCATCAATTATAGGTTTTTCATCCTCTAATTTTAAAGCAGCTAAATTAATATAAGCATTAATATAGTCTGGTTTGATTTCGATTACTTTATTGTAATATTTCTCAGCGTCAGCAGTATTTTTAGCATTTCCGCTTAATACTCCTAAATTAAAAAGTAAATCAGCATCGTTTGGATTATTTTTCAAAACCTCACCGATTAACTTCTTATAAGTCTCATAATCTTTAGTTTCTAAATATAAATTTGCTTCAGTCAAAATCAAAGAAGTATCCTCTGGATTTGCAGCTCTAGCTTCTGCTATTGCTTTTTTAGCTTCTTCAGTTTTACCGTTTTGAACTAAGATAAGAGAGATATTTTTATAAATCTCACCTCTTTTAGAAGGAGAAACTTCTGTTTTTGGTTTCTCATGAGTTCCAATCTTAACTGCAAGATCTCTTTCATTTGCTGTAGCAAAAGCATTGTCTTCTCCTGTAGCTTTATTTAAAGCTAAGTAAGTCGTTCCTTTTCCTGAATAATTAAGTTTTTTCAACTCTTCGTAAAGAGGTAAAGCTGCAGTAAAATCTCCAGCATTTACATAAGTTGAAGCTGCATAATACAAGTTGATTGTATCTTTTTTATCTAGCAAATAAGCATCATATATCTTTTTTGCACCATCACCATGCTTATTCGCTTTTGAATCAGCAATAGCACCATTAATCAATCTTCCTTTGATATCAGTAATTGAAGCAGCAGCTTGAGTTGAATACTTAACTTTTCCTGATGCTTGCTCAGTCTCGATTAACTTCTTATATGCCTCAGCAGCAAGTAAAAGGTTTTTACCTTCATCTACTCCTTTTTTTGCTACTTCTAAATAAGCATTTCCTTTTACAAAATAATATTGAGCTTGCTCAGTATCTTTTGCATTTGTAATCAGATAATCTGCTGCGTCTAGAATAGAAATAGCCGATGTAGCATCTCCATTTTTCAATGCTTTTTCAGCACTTTTAATTTGATCTTTTTGAGCAAAAGTAGCTACCGATATCAATAATGCTGACGCTAGTATTACATATTTACTTTTCATAATGTTCTATTTTTTTATATATTTAAATTGTTTGTTGGGTTCTATTAATTATTCTTCAGACTCATCTTCTTCTTCCGAATCATCTTCTGCATCTTCATCCTCAACATCATCATCTTCGTCTTCGTCTTCAACAACACCATCATCTTCAAGAACTTCTAAGTCTGGTTTTACTCTTTCAATAGCGCTTTCGATAACATTTCCATCCTCATCAACAACAACTTCTGCAACATCGTCTTTCATTACTTTAGTAACAGCTGCAATAGAATCTTTACCTTTTAAGTTAATCAATCTAACTCCTTGAGTAGCACGACCCATTACACGTAAATCTTCAATAGCCATTCTAATTGTCAATCCAGATTTGTTGATAATCATTAAATCATCAGCATCTGTTACTGCATTAATCGAAATAAGTTTTCCGGTTTTCTCAGTAATATTAAGAGTTTTTACTCCTTTTCCTCCACGGTTAGTAATTCTATAAACATCTTCACCATCATCATCAACTAATTTGGTACGTTTTCCGTATCCGTTTTCAGTAACAACTAAAATTTGTGAATCGTTAACATCCTCTTTATCTACCGTAACCATACCAATTACTTCATCAGTATCGTCTTTTAAAGTAATTCCACGAACTCCTGAAGCTGTTCTTCCCATTGGACGGGTTTTAGTTTCTTCAAAACGAACTAATTTACCAGATTTAACAGCCAAAATAATCTGACTTTCTCCATTGGTTAATTTAGCTTCTAATAATTCGTCTCCTTCTTTAATAGTAATTGCAGCAACACCATTTACTCTAGGTTTAGAATATTTCTCTAAAGACGTTTTCTTAACCTGTCCTTTTTTGGTTACCATAACTAAGTTATGGCTGTTGATATAATCTTTATCTTTTAAATCTTGAGTACAGATAAACGCTTTAACTTTATCGTCGCTTTCAATATTTACCAAGTTTTGGATAGCTCTACCTTTGGCAGTTTTACTACCTTCTGGAATTTCGTATACACGCATCCAGAAACATTTACCTTTTTGGGTAAAGAACATCATATATTGGTGATTGGTTGCAACGAACATATGCTCAAGGAAATCTTGATCTCTTGTTCCTGCACTTTTTTGTCCAACTCCACCTCTATTTTGTGTTTTGTATTCAGTAAGGTTTGTACGTTTGATATACCCTGCATGAGAAATTGTAATTACCACATTCTCATCAGCAATTAAATCTTCGATACTTACATCTCCACCTGAATATTCAATTAATGAACGACGTGCATCACCATATTTATCACGGATCTCAATAAGTTCTTCTTTGATCAAATTAGTTCTTAAATCTACATCTGCTAATAATGCTTTCAAATGCTCAATTAATTTCATCAATTCATCATACTCATCTCTTAACTTGTCTTGTTCTAGTCCTGTTAATTGACGTAAACGCATCTCTACAATAGCACGCGCTTGAATATCTGATAATTTAAATCTTTCAATTAATTTCTCACGAGCTTCTTCTGTATTTTTCGAACCTCTTATTAAAGCAATTACTTCATCAATATTATCTGATGCAATAATTAAACCTTCTAAAATATGAGCTCTTTCTTCAGCTTTACGTAATTCAAATCTAGTTCTACGAACCACAACATCGTGACGGTGCTCAATAAAATAGTGAATCATATCTTTTAGATTCAACATTTGTGGGCGACCTTTTACAAGTGCAATATTATTTACACTAAAAGATGATTGTAATTGTGTATACTTATATAATGTATTTAAAACTACGTTTGGAGTTGCATCACGTTTAAGAATATAAACGATACGCATACCATTTCTATCTGACTCATCACGGATGTTTGCTATTCCATCAATTTTTTTATCATTTACCAAATCAGCAGTACGCTTAATCATTTCTGCTTTATTGACTTGGTATGGAATTTCAGTAACGATGATACATTCTCTACCATCTACTTCTTCAAAACCAACTTTAGCACGCATTACAATACGCCCTCTACCAGTTTTAAATGCTTCACGAACTCCTTCGTAACCATATATTATACCTCCTGTTGGAAAATCAGGTGCTTTAATATGTGTTATTAATTCGTCTATTTCAATATCGTTATTATCAAGATAAGCTAGCGTACCATTGATAACTTCTGTAAGGTTGTGAGGTGGCATATTAGTTGCCATACCTACTGCAATACCTGTTGCTCCATTTATTAATAAAGTTGGAACTCTAGTCGGCATTACTTTCGGCTCATATAAAGTATCATCAAAGTTCAATTGAAAATCAACTGTTTCTTTTTCGATATCAGCCATTATTTCTTCTGAAATCTTACGCATTCTAGCCTCCGTATAACGCATTGCTGCTGGGCTATCTCCATCTACAGAACCAAAGTTACCTTGGCCATCCACTAATAAATAACGTAAACTCCATTCTTGAGCCATACGTACCATGGCATCATATACTGAAGTATCTCCGTGTGGGTGATACTTACCTAAAACTTCCCCGACAATTCTGGCGGATTTTTTATGGGCTTTATTTGAAAAAACTCCTAAATCATACATTCCGTAAAGAACTCTTCGATGTACTGGTTTCAAACCATCTCTAACATCAGGGAGTGCTCTCGATACAATAACTGACATCGAATAATCGATGTAAGCTGATTTCATTTCATCCTCTATGTTAATAGGAATTAACTTTTCTCCTTCAGACATAAGTTGTTATATTAAAAAATTATATTAGTTTCAAAACGTGCCAATATACGTCTTTTTGAAATTTTTGAAGGTATTTTACGCTACTTATTTCAATGATTTATTAACAACTTTATTTTACATTTTAGTTAATAATTTAAATCTTATTTAACTCATTTATTATTATTTTTTTCGTCCCTTAGCTGACATGACTTTCTAATGGGTATGGTTTTTGTTTTTAACACACTAATTCACTAAATTTACAATACTAATTATATATTATGGATGATAATTTTTCACCAAGAGTAAAAGATGTTATTACCTACAGTAAAGAAGAGGCCTTAAGATTGGGTCATGACTTTATTGGTACTGAACATTTGATGCTAGGCATTTTAAGGGATGGAAACGGAAAAGCCATTCATATATTAAATAACCTAGCAGTCGATTTAGAACATTTACGTAGGAAGGTCGAAATACTGAGCCCTGCTAATCCTAGTGCCGAAATTAATGTAGAAAAAAAGAATCTCCACCTTACACGTCAAGCTGAGAGAGCATTAAAGACTACTTTTCTAGAAGCCAAAGTATTCCAGAGTTCGTCTATTAGTACGGCACACTTACTTTTATGCATCTTACGAAACGAAAACGATCCAACAACCAAGCTATTGAATAAGCTAAAAATAGATTATGATGTAGCTAAAGAACAATACTTAAATATGACTCCAAACGAAGAAGAATTTTTAGAAAACTTGCCAAGAAACGAATCATATAATGACGATTCAGGACAAGATGACAGTCTTAAAGAAGGAAGTTTTAATAATCCAGCCAATAAGTCCAATAAAAAATCTAAAACACCAGTTTTAGATAATTTTGGGAGAGATTTAACAGAAATGGCTGAAGAAGGAAAACTAGACCCAGTTGTAGGACGTGAGAAAGAAATTGAACGCGTTTCGCAAATTTTAAGCCGTAGAAAAAAGAACAACCCTTTATTAATTGGTGAACCTGGAGTAGGAAAATCTGCTATTGCTGAAGGACTAGCCTTGCGTATTGTTCAGAAAAAAGTATCTCGTATCTTATTTCACAAACGTGTGGTAACCTTAGATTTGGCGAGCCTTGTAGCAGGAACCAAATATCGTGGTCAGTTTGAGGAACGCATGAAAGCAGTAATGAATGAATTAGAAAAAAATGATGACATCATCCTTTTTATCGATGAAATTCACACTATCGTTGGTGCTGGAGGTGCGACTGGATCATTAGACGCATCAAATATGTTTAAACCTGCCTTATCAAGAGGAGAAATCCAATGTATTGGAGCTACTACACTTGATGAGTACAGACAATATATTGAGAAAGATGGTGCGTTAGAAAGACGTTTCCAGAAAGTAATTGTAGAGCCAACTTCTGTTGAAGAAACAATTGCAATTTTAAACAACATTAAAGACAAATACGAAGATCACCATAACGTAACCTATACGCCAGAAGCTATTGAAGCTTGTGTAAAATTAACAAACCGATATATGTCGGAGCGTTTCTTACCAGACAAAGCTATCGATGCTCTTGACGAGGCTGGATCTCGTGTGCATATCACTAATATTGATGTTCCAAAACAAATTTTGGATTTAGAACGTCAACTAGAAGAGGTACGCGAAAACAAAAATGTCGTTGTTAAAAAACAAAAATATGAGGAAGCAGCTAAACTTCGTGATGACGAAAAACGCATCGAAAAAGAACTAGCTGTAGCTCAAGAACAATGGGAAGAAGATTCTAAAAGCAATAGAATTCTTGTAACCGAAGATAACGTTGCCGATGTAGTGTCTATGATGACAGGAATTCCTGTAAACAGAATTGCACAAACTGAAAGCAACAAATTAGCTCAATTACCTGAATTAATTCAGAATAAAGTAATAGGTCAAAATGAAGCTGTTTTAAAAATCGCTCGTTCTATACAACGTAACAGAGCTGGTCTTAAAGACCCAAACAAACCTATTGGATCATTTATTTTCTTAGGACAAACTGGTGTTGGTAAAACACAACTAGCAAAAGTTCTAGCAAAAGAATTATTTGATTCAGAAGACGCTTTGGTTCGTATTGACATGAGTGAATACATGGAGAAATTTGCAATTTCACGTTTAGTTGGAGCGCCTCCGGGATACGTTGGTTACGAAGAAGGTGGACAATTAACTGAAAAAGTTCGTAGAAAACCATATTGTGTAGTCCTTTTAGATGAAATCGAAAAAGCACATCCAGATGTATTCAACATGATGCTTCAAGTGCTTGATGATGGTTACTTAACAGATAGTTTAGGACGCAAAATTGACTTTAAAAACACTATAATTATCATGACTTCAAATGTTGGAGCAAGACAATTAAAAGATTTCGGTCAAGGAGTTGGATTTGGAACTGCTGCAAAAGTAGCTCAAGCCGATGATAATTCGAAAAGCATTATCGAAAACGCATTGAAGAAAACATTTGCACCTGAATTCTTAAATAGAATTGATGATGTAATTGTATTCAACAGCTTAGAAAAAAGTGATATTGATTTAATTATCGAAATTGAACTTAAGAAACTATATGCACGTGTAGAAGAATTAGGATACAAACTAAACCTTACTGATAAAGCCAAAGCTTTTATCGCTGACAAAGGTTTCGATAAGCAATTTGGAGCAAGACCACTAAAAAGAGCCATTCAAAAATACGTTGAAGATATATTGGCAGAAGAAATAATTACTTCTAAAATTACTTCAGGCGACGAAATTTTGATTGATTTAAATGAAGAGTCTCAAGAACTTACTGTAGATGTTCATAAAGCTGAAGAGCCAACAAATCAATAATGTAATTTAATTTTTACAACAAATACAAACCCGTTACGTTTTTTTATAACATAACGGGTTTTTTCTTTGTACTAAATCGGTTAATTATTAAAAACAAATATTTACTTTTGAATAAGTCAAACAAATCAAATTATGCTTCAAAATAAACTCATCTTAGGTAGCGAAGAATGGTGCTCATTTCCCGAATTAGGAATCCCCACAATTAAAGCACGTGTAGATTCGGGTGCAAAAACCTCGGCGATGCACGCCATTAACATAGCCCCTTTTATAAAAAATGATGCTAGCTGGGTTAAATTTGATATTAATCCGATACAAAACAATACTAAAACTATAATACATTGCGAGGCTCCCCTAGTAGACAAAAGGGTTGTAAAAAGCTCTAGTGGCTTTAGAGAACAACGCTATGTTATACAAACGAGCCTAAAAATTGGTGATGCCAAATGGCCTATAGAAATGACTTTAACCAATCGAGATTCGATGGGTTTCAGAATGCTTCTAGGTCGTGAAGCAATGAGCGGTAGAGTGCTTGTAGATCCTGAAGAAAAATACCTTTTGGGACAACCTACCTCTGACACGTTAAAAGAACTATATCAGAACTCCGAAAAAGCAACCTCTGGATTACGAATCGGACTTTTGGCAAGTAACCCTGAATTATACAGCAATAAAAGAATCATGGAAGCTGGCGAAATGAGAGGTCATGATATGCAATTTTTGAACATCAAAGAATGCTACATGAAACTTGATGCTAAAACACCTGAAATTCATTATCGCGGTGGAAAAATATTAAATCAATTTGATGCTATTATTCCACGTATTCGCCCTAGCATTACTTTCTATGGTTGTGCGTTAACACGTCAGTTTGAAGCTTTGAAAGTTTTCTGTTTAAATTCTGCTTCTGCAATAACACAATCCCGCGATAAATTATATTCATTACAATTATTACTAAACAGCGGAATAGACATTCCAACAACTGGTTTTGCTAATTCTCCTTTGGACACTGACGATTTAATAAAAATGGTTGGAGGCTCTCCTTTGATTGTAAAATTATTAGAAGGCACTCAAGGTAAAGGCGTTGTACTAGCTGAGACAAAAAAGGCTGCAGAAAGCGTTATAAATGCTTTTAAAAGCTTAAACGCTAATATTCTAGTACAAGAGTTCATTAAAGAAGCAAACGGTAAAGATATTCGTTGTTTTGTAATCGACGGAAAAGTAGTAGCTGCTATTCAGCGTGAAGCTATGCCAGGTGAATTTAGAGCAAATATTCATTTAGGCGGAACTGCATCAATACTAAAAATAACTAGCGAAGAAAAAAGAATCGCCATAAAAGCTGCCAAAGCAATGGATTTAAAAGTCGCTGGTGTTGATATTATTCGTTCATCTAAAGGTCCTTTATTACTTGAAGTAAATTCATCTCCAGGTCTAGAAGGAATTGAAGGTGCTACCAATAAAGATGTCGCTGGAGAAATGATAAAAGCTATTGAAAAAAATTTTAAACTTAAATAGTTTACGGTTTGCTAGCTTAGTTTGCAGTCGCAGTTTATAGTTTTCAGACTTAGTTTGTGAATTCAGTTTGCTGTCACAGTTTACGGATACTGATAACTAAAAAGTGAGACTGCAAACTATCACTGTCACTGAAAACTGAATACTGAGACTGGTAACTGCACACTAAGCCCGAACACTTAAAACTAGAAAAGATGAATCCATATCTCGATATTGTTATCAGAAGTGCCTCAGTATACTTTTTTATGGTAATCGCATTACGGGTTTTTGGAAAGAAAGAACTATCTCAGCTTAATACTGCCGATGTAATACTGATTCTATTAATTAGTAATGCCGTCCAAAATGCAATGGTTGGTAGTGATACAAGTCTTTTAGGAGGAATTGCAGCGGCAGCGGTGTTATTTATCATTAATTACACCCTCAAAAAACTTACCTACAAATCCAAACTACTGCACAATCTTTTACTAGAAAAACCAGAAGTACTGATTCATAATGGTCATATCGATTTTAAATCTTTAAGCAAATTAAACATTACATCAGATGAGCTTGAGGAAGCAATGCGCGAACATGGTGTTGCACACTATAAAGAGGTAAAATTAGCCATGCTAGAAATAGATGGTACAATCAGTATCATTTCACAAGATAAAGAGCATTTAAAGCAAACTATATACAAACGAAAACACAATCATAAAAATTTTCAGAAATAGTTTAACTATAAATACAAATTATAAAAAGGGTAATTTCATTATGAAATCACCCTTTTTTCATAAGATTAAAACTTACTAAGCCCTAAATCAACCTATCTTTCTATGATTGAATCTTTTGATTATAGCATTATAAAAAAACAATGAAACTGTATCTTCGTATTGAAAACTGGTATTTTTCATTATAAATAAAATTCGTAAAAACCTCCAATAGAATTCAAATAACTAGTATGAGTCGGAAATTAAATGAAAATAAAATTGCATTCTCAGAAATAGGTGGAATATACATTGGGAAAAATTTACAGACCGATTTCCATAAACACTATGCGGTAATGGTTATTTTTTCTTTAGATAAACCCTTTGAACTAGCGTATGAAAATCAAACAAAATCCTTCGATGCCTGTATAATTCAACCTAATGTTACCAGAAAATTCACAAGTGATAAAAACAGTGAAATAGCTTTTATATACATAGAACCATATACAGAATTAGGCTTAAAATTATTGGATTTACAAAAAGGTGTAACCTCATTAAGCAGTACCGATTTCAAACCTTTTCTAGAGATACTGGAAACTTGGCAAAACAAAACAGACAATAGAGAATCATTTACAACTAATTTCATAAATAAGCTAGTTGATCAGATTGTCTCCATAGAAAATATCACTCCTGCCTCTTTGGACAAGCGTATTTTGAAAAGCATAAAAGAAGCAAATCAGGACATAACAAAAAGCCAGAAACAAATTGCAGAAAGTGTAGGCTTATCAGTTTCAAGATTTGCCTTTTTATTCAAAAAATCAACCGGTATAACCTTTAAACAATACGTGTTACACACTAAATTAGTAAAATCAGTAAAATCGATTCTATTCGAAGAAAATTTAACTCAAGTGGCTCATCAAGGAGGTTTTGCAGATCAAGCGCATTTTACTAGAACCTATCTCAAAACTTTTGGGGTATTACCTTCTCATTCTGTAAAGTAGTATTTCCGTTCAATTTTTAGCAGAATTTAAGCTTGATATTTGAAGCTTAAATCAACTATACCATGAAAACATTAATACCGTATTTTACAATTTCCCAACGATGTGAAGAAGCGTTGAGGTTTTATGAATTTTGCTTTGATGGGCAAGTCATATTTGAACAAAAATACCAAGAAACAAACTATCAAACTTCTGAAAAATTTAAAAGCAAAATTGCTCATGCCGAGTTTAAAGCTGATGCTATTCATTTTTATGTTTCTGATGGTTTCGAAAACGAGCAGGCATCTTTCGGAAACGCCATAGGAATGACAATAAACTTTTCTGATAAACAAGAACAGTTAAATGTTTTTAATCGCTTAAAGGCAGGAGGCCAAATAACATTAGATTTTTCAACGACTTCTATCAACTCCCAATTGGTAAGTCTCATTGATAAATTTGGTATTACTTGGTATCTCAACCATCAAAACCCCTTAACAGAATAAAGCAATTGATTATCTCTCATTATAAAGCTTAACCTTTGGTTAGGCTTTTTTTGTAGGGTGAAAATTGATTGCTATTGCGAATGAATCAAATTAATCAGCAATCCTCTCTTTTTATGTTAACAAACAACATTATTCTATCATAATGTTGATTTATTAATTAAATCACACATCTACATTAACAAAATTTTCAATATGTTTACAAAGCCAATTTTCGAAATATATCTATTCCATTTCTTTACACAATAGACGCATAAAAAGTTTTGTAAAAAAGGAGTTATCTATAATTGTACCTACAAAAAGAACTAAAAAACACAATAAAATAGTATGCCAGCAATTTTAATAGAAGTTAGAAAAGACTATAACGAAGAAGAAGGAACAAAAATTATCGATGCTGTTCATTCGGCAATGGTAACTGCTTTTCAAATCCCAGTTGAAGACAAAACCGTTAGACTTTTGGTCCATCCCCCACATCGCTTTGCAGTTTCACCCACTAAAACTCAACCTGAATTATACACTTTAATAAGCATTGATGCATTTTCAGGGCGTTCAATTGATGCAAAAAGAAATTTATTTAGTGAAATTGTTAAAAACCTATCTGAATTAGGCATCCCAAAAGACCATGTTTTAATTGTTGTTAGGGACAGTAAAAAAGAAAGCTGGGGTGTTCAAGGAGGTCAATCAGGACTTGATGTCGATTTAGGTTTTAAAGTTGAAGTTTAAAATAAAAATAATCATTTTTATACCAACAAGGTCAGAAAAGACCTTGTTGGAAAATATAAATTAATTTAAGCATCTATAGCTAAATCTTTAATAGTCTTATTTGTTAAACCAAACGGTTTAAGTCTGTGATTAAGATTCACCAAAATATAATCCTTCTCTTTTGGAAATCTCTCGGCAATACTTTTATAATACTTCAAAAGCCTCTTGTCTTCTACTCCATTTAAAGCTTGCAGAGTTGCATGAAGAACTCTGTTTGAGCTATCATTCAATCCTATGATAAAAGTATCGATATAACTATTTTTATTGCTTAATTGCCCAAGCATATAATAGGTTGTTACTCGTATTTCCTCATTATCGTTTTTAACAAAAGGAACTATAAGATAGCCGAAATCGATATTCATTTCTTCTAATAAATAAACACAGAATGTAAATGTTTCTTCATCATTTATTGATTCAATCTTCGATTCGATAACAGCAAGCCAGTCTGTACTATTTTCTTTTGCATACCAAAACACAAATTGCAAGACATCTAATAAGCTTACCTCTGCAAAATCAACTAAATAAGGATAGGCTCTTTCGTAATCAGATTTGGTTAGTATTTGTAATAACTCCGTTTGTACCTCAACATCACTAGCTCTAAATTCATCTTCAATTATATCTAATATAGTTGAGTCTAGCTTTTGTTTATTTAAAATGCCCGCCAAACAATCTTTTCTAGTTTCATTGTCAGTAGCCGAAAAGTAGGTTTCTAAAATATCCAATACCTGCCCACCCATTCTATACCCAAATACTCCTGTTGAATCACCAGAAATCACCTCATCTAACCATCTTTCATACCAATCCAAAAAGTTTAATTCAAAAGTAAATTGAGGCTTATATCTTTCACTATTGATATTAACAACTCTACCTTTAAACTCACCATTTAAAACAATTGCATGACAATTAGAACAACCCTGCGTGCCAATTGGTAGTACACCTCCATATATTTTTCCTAATTCAATACTATAATCTTCATCTGAGATTGTTTCTTCTTCAATCTTTTCCGTGAGATTTTCCCAATAGGCATCAATCATTTTAGGATACAACACACAGTCTCCTTTTAAGTAATCTTTAGTATTTTCATCAATTAAATCATTAACCCCTTCTCCTAGTGGGTAAATCCCATAAAAAGGCCCTGCTGCCGAAGATAAAAATGACACACCTCCATTTCCAATATTCATTAAAAACGCTTTATAGCAATTAGGAAGTTTCACCTTGTATTCGGTCTCAAATTTTAAAATAGCATCACCACTTACAACTTCTCCTAAAATATATTTATGACTTTCTGCACCGAATACTTTTAGGTCTTTATCGACACTCTTCGCCTCAACTAACTTATTTTTAATTCTTTCTATTTGTTCTATCCCGAACATATCATTTGATACTTCCATTACAATCTTTATTCTTTAGTTCTATTTTAGAATTAAATAAATGTACTCTATTTTAGTTTTTGCACAAATTATTTCAACAAACAAAAAAGCTACAAGATTTTTTACTCCTGTAGCTTTCATTTAATAAATTTATATTTAATTATTCATAAACCGCATCGCGATTGTAAACCAGTATTTTCGAAACATTATCAGCAATTTCCTTACCTAATATTTCTTCAATCACATATAATGTTCCGTCTAATCCCGAAGTGATTCCTGCAGTGGTGAGTACTTCATCATCTAAGACGTATCGTACATTTTCAACAATCTCAATACTTTCATGCATCTTTAAATACTGCATTGCTCCAAAATGAGTAGTTGCTTTTTTATTATCCAATATTCCAGTTGCAGCAAGAATCACGGAGCCTGTACAAACTGAGAATATCAATGCAGCCGCCTTATGTTGGCTTTTAATCCATTCGGCAATCTCAATATTACTATCTCCAATCTGCTTTGCTAAAGATGGTTCTGCCCCGGGAATCACTATAATGTCAGCCTGTGGAGCATTAGAAAAATTATAAGTAGCTTTAATTTGAAGGATATTACCTTCAGAATATACCAAACTTTCATTTGGGGAAACACTATAGAGCTCAAATCTGTTACCAAAAAAATTAGCTTTGGCAAATACATCTATAGGACCATTCAGATCAAGTGCTTCAACTTGATCAAATACTAGAAACGCGACTTTTATTATTTTTTTTTCGTTGAATTGTGGAAATTTTTTTGATTCCATTTTAAATGATTTTAATTATTATTCTATATTTTTAACGCTACGGTTTTATAATAGCAGATTAAAGTCTGATTTCTGAAACTGTATGCGATAAACAGCGGGAGAAATCTGATAATGTTTCATAAATACTCCTCTCATAGTATCTATTGATACAAATCCTACCAGATGTGCTATATTTTTTAGTTCATGATCTGTTTCTTCTAAATATTTTTTTGCCGTTTCTAATCGTACTTTTTCTACGTATTTAGCAGGAGTAATTCCCGTTTCGGCAGTAAAGACTCTATTAAAATTACGCAGGCTCATAGCTGCTTTTTCAGCCAAATTTTGAACAGTTATCGGCTTATTTAAATTTTCTAATATCCAGAAATGAAGTTTTTTAATAATCATACTATCTACCACAGGCTGTAAGAGAAAGTTACTATACTGACTCTGATTACCATGTCTTTGTAAATACATAACTAATATTTTTGCTATAGAAAGACTTATTTCCTTTCCACAATCTTCTTCAATTAAAGCCAAACACAAATCAATACCAGTTGATGCACCCGCAGCTGTATATATTGAATTTTGTTGTATATAAATAGGTTTCGATTCTACCTGAATTAAGGGATACTTCTTTTTTAGTAAGTCGCAATACATCCAGTGTGTAGTTGCATGTTTACCATTCAACAATCCTGATCCTGCTAATAAAAATGCTCCAACACAAACGGAACAAACACGACGGATTTTGTATGCATTTTTCTGTAACCATTCCTGAAAAATCAGATAATCCTGTGGTGGAGTTTTAAAGGAAAATCCACTAATAATAAGGGTATCAATTGGCTCAACAATGTCAACAACTTTCTTATCACAACTAAAGTTTAAACCATTAAAATTACCTAAATATAATTCGTCCGTAGGTGATGCAATTACAACATCATAATTAAAAGATTTAATTTGCTTATCCTGTTCTTCAATCAGATGTTTTGCAAGGCGAAATGCATCCATAGGACCTGCAAGATCCAGAATAAGCATATCGGGTATTGCAACAATAACTATCAGTTTTTTTTCCATAATTCAAAGGTATAAACTTCAGATTTGGCGTAAATGCCAATTTCACCTTAATTTATGCCATCCTTGTAATTAACACGAATGAAAACTTCTAAAAAAACAAGACAATAACCATTAAATTGTCTTTTATATTATTAAAGCTTCAGAAAGGTTAATCTTTTTAAATCAACATATTAATAATAGAAAATAAAATTTAGGCAGTAAAAAACATTCAACAAACAAAAAAAGCTAGTTTCAGTAAAGAAACTAGCTTTTTTTTTATAGATTTTAAATGCGATTTTTAAATCTCACATTTTACAAATATCTTTTTACTTTTAAATAAAAATACTAAGTGCATAATATATTATCGCAGCTAAAAGTGCTGAAACAGGAATTGTTAATACCCAAGCCCACAATAAACTTACTGTTACACCCCAACGAACTGCAGATACACGTTTTGTTAATCCAACTCCGATGATAGAACCTGTAATTGTATGTGTTGTACTTACTGGCACTTTAAAGTGCTCTGTAAAGTATAATGTTAATGCTCCTGCAGTTTCTGCAGCTACACCTTCAAATGAAGTTACCTTAGTAATTTTAGATCCCATTGTTTTCACAATTTTCCATCCTCCACTTAATGTTCCTGCAGCAATTGCAGAATAACAAGCTAAAGGAATCCAAGCTGGCATCTTGAATGCTCCATCATCTGATGGAAGAACCACATCTAACCATTCATCCATGTGAATACCTGGATTTGCATGAATATAAACTGCAACTGCTGCTGCAATAATACCCATTACTTTTTGAGAATCGTTACCACCGTGACCTAAACTAAAAGCAGCTGAAGATAGTAATTGCATTTTTTTCAATGCGCTATCTGCTTGATGTAGATTTAAACTACTAAATATCAAAGCAAATGCTGAGATAGAATATATAATAAACCCTACCAAGAACCATTTAATATTATGCGATTCTAATACAACGCTCCAAAAAACAGATGATTCAAAACGAGGTTGCCCACCGTTTTCTATAATTTTTTCATAAGGAATCATTTGATAATATATGAAAACACCTGTAAAGATCATTAAAGCAATTGTAAACAATTTTGGTAAAATACTTTTCTTAGAAGAGTTTAATAACCAAATAGAAATTAGATAAGAGGCTAATGCTCCTAACAGCGGTGCCAAAACAATAAAAGCAACAATTATGAGGACTCCCGAGGGCATTCCTCCATCTTTTCCTGCCTTGTACCAGCTTACGATATCATACCAATATTGTGTAGTACCATCTTCTCCTACATAACCTGAGAAACCGTGTACAGCAATTGCGTGAGCAATAGCAGCACCAGCAAAACCTCCAATTAATGTATGTGATGAACTTGAAGGAATTCCAAACCACCAAGTCAATAAATTCCAACAAATAGCAGCGATAACCCCTGCTAAGATAACAACAAGATCGATTTGCATGGTATTTGCCGTTTTAGCAACAGTATCTGCTACTCCAAAACCGAAAACCCAGTAAGCCAAAAAGTTAAAAAATGCTGCCCAAAGCACGGCCTGAAAAGGCGTCAATACTTTTGTCGCAACAACTGTAGCTATAGCATTTGCCGCATCATGAAAACCGTTGATGTAATCAAAAATTAAAGCTAATACTATAATAATTATAAGTAGCGTCATAAAATTATAACTTCAGAATGAAATTGAATTGAATTTAAGAATGTTTTACAGAAATAGATTCTAGTATGTTTGCAACACTCTTACATTTATCTGTTGCAGATTCTAAAACAGATAACACTTCTTTATATTTAATAATATTTTTAGCGTCTGTTTCGTTTTCAAAAATTTCAAAAACTGCTTTGTTATAAACATTATCCGACTTGTTCTCTAGTTTATTAATTCTAGCACATGCGTCTTTAATAACTTTGAAATTTTGCAAATTTCTCAATTCTTTTACTGCACTATCAATATTCTGACATGCCTCAAGGTTGATTTCGGTCATTTTTCTGATCGATTTTGTAATCTTATCAACTTGATACAATCTCATTCTACTTGCAGCACCATGCAAATAATCAGCTACATTATCAATAGAAGTAATCAACGTGTGAATATCTTCTCTATCGAATGGAGTAATGAAGTTTCTGCTTAACTCCAAATTTGTCTGACGAGTAATATCCTCGCCTTTTTGTTCCAATTCATCTATCTTTTGAAAAAGTACTTCTCTTTCTTTCAAAGGAAGATTTACTGCTTCGTGTAAATTAGAAGCTAATTCAATTAGATTGCTTGATGCTTCTTCAAAAAGTGGAAAGAACTTTTTATCTTTCGGCACTAAAAATTGGAAAATACTGTTTATTGACATTTTTATATTTTTAATACTGCAAAATTACTTCATTATTCTTTCGTTATGTTAAGCCATTGTTAACAAATCATTTTCAATTTGAAAACTATTCAAAAATGAAATTGTCTTTTCGATGTCATAATGTAGGATTCTATCCTCAGTAACCAGTGGCACTACCTCACGGTAGCTACTTAAAAACATTTCTATAAAGTCACTAGATTTTAAAGGTTTTCTATATGCTATTGCCTGTGAAGCATTTAATAATTCGATAGCCAAAATACGCTCTAAATTATCCATAACACGCAATGCTTTTGTAGCTCCATTAGCTCCCATACTCACATGATCTTCTTGTCCATTACTTGAAACAATACTATCCACACTAGCTGGTGTTGCTAATTGTTTGTTTTGACTTGCAATACTTGCTGCTGTATATTGTGGAATCATCAGTCCTGAATTTAATCCTGGATTGTCTACTAAAAATGCAGGAAGATTACGCAATCCCGAAATTAACTGATAAGTTCTTCTCTCTGAAATACTCCCTAATTCAGCCAAAGCAATTGCCATAAAATCTAAAGCTAATGCTAAAGGTTGTCCGTGGAAATTTCCTCCTGAAATGATCTGATCACTTTCAATAAATATATTAGGATTATCAGTAACTGAATTTATCTCTATCTTAAATACCTTTCTCACATAATCAATTGCATCCTTTGAAGCTCCATGAACTTGTGGCATACAACGGAATGAATATGGATCCTGAACATGTGTTTTTACTTGTTCAATAATTTCACTTCCTTCCAATAAGTCTTTGATGCGTTGTGCGGTAACAATTTGTCCTTTATGAGGACGAATAAAATGAATTAATTCATTAAATGGTTCGATTCTACCATCAAAACCTTCTAAAGAAATTGCTCCTATTAAATCCGCTAAATAAGAAAACTTATAAGCTTTCATTAAAATATGAGCTCCATAAGCACTCATAAATTGTGTACCGTTTAATAATGCTAATCCTTCTTTAGATTTTAAGATAATTGGCTCCCAGCTAAAGTGTTTTAAAACTTCACTTGAATGTACTTTCTTCCCTTCAAAATATACTTCTCCTTCACCTAATAATGGTAATGATAGATGTGCCAATGGTGCTAAATCTCCAGATGCTCCAAGTGAACCTTGCGTATACACAACTGGTAAAACATCATTGTTATAAAAAGAAACCAAACGCTCTAATGTTACCAATTGTATTGCCGAATGACCATAACTTAATGATTGTATCTTAAGCAACAACATTAACTTAACAATTTCTTGTGGTACCTCCTCACCTGTTCCACAAGCATGAGATTTCACAAGATTCTCTTGAAGCTTAGATAAATTTTCATTTGAAATTTTCACATTACAAAGTGATCCAAATCCTGTATTGATTCCATAAATTGGCTCAGAATGTGATTCCATTTTTTTATCTAAATACTCTCTGCACTTTTGAACATTAACTTTAGCTTCATCAGATAGCTCTAATGTTTTTTGTTCTACGATAATCTCTTGTAATTGCTCTAAACTCAGTAACTCTGTACTGATATAATGGATGTTGCTCATTTTATTTGTATTTGAATGTCAATTGTCAAAATTCAACAAATCAATATTAAAAAGCAACCTTTTTTGCTAATAATTTAAAATACGATATCGATATATTGCCCTGAATACACATATCATACTTTCGTAAAAAGTAATTTCTATCTCTCAATGCATAGCTTAACACTAGCAATCATAGGGTGTAATTCTTTTTAAATACATAAAACATATCCTACAAATTTTTAAAATAAATTCTATCTAAAAAACAAACCAAAAAACATAACTCTAATAGTCCGAATACAAATCACTATCTTAATTATATAAAAATCTCGTTCTCATTTTAAAAAATAACTCCCTTAATTTGAGATAAATATATGAATAACCCATTTTGATGCTTCAAATTTTAGCAAATAATCAGTATTGGAATATTGTCATACTAATTATTAAAATATTCGTAAAAATCCGATTAAATTTTTTGCTGTTTATAAAAACGTGTACATTTGGAAAATCAAATATGAAAGATAACAGTATAAAATATCACTCTTCGATAACAACTCAAAACTGGGTTGCAATTACTGCTACAACAACTTCTACAATTACTACTACCCCTTAGGGGTATACATTTTTACATATAATCCAGTTATCCATACTTTTTTTCTTGCAAAGAAGAAAGGCATTGAATACGTATAAACACTTGCATTTATAAAAATAATACACACACAATGAAAATATTAAAATTTGGTGGAACTTCGGTCGCCAATGCAGAAAATATAAAACGAGTTTTAGAAATTGTAAACCAAAAAGCAGAACAGGATCAGTTAATAGTTGTTGTTTCGGCTTTAAGCAAAGTAACTGATTTACTTCAGGCTGCCGCCGCAAAAGCTGCTTCTAACGACGAAAGTTTTAAAGATATACTTGCCGAAATAGAAAAAAAACACTTAGACACTTTAAAAGCCCTAATTCCTGTTAGTGAACAAAGTAGCTTACTAAGCCACGTAAAAAGAATCATAAATCACCTTGAAACATTACTTGATGGTTGCTTCTTATTAGGTGAATTATCTAACAGAACTGCTGATACTATCCTTAGTTTTGGAGAATTACTTTCTTCTTACATTATTGCCGAGGCTTTAAAACAAACTAATAAAAATAGTGGTTATAAAGACAGTCGCGAACTTATTAAAACCAACAATCACTTTGGAAAAGCAGCCGTAAATTTTGAAGTTACAAACCAATTAATACGCGATTATTTTTCTGAAAACAAATCTCAAGTTGTTATCATGCCTGGTTTTATTGCTTCCTCTCTTGACGGAATCATTACTACATTAGGTCGTGGTGGATCTGATTATTCTGCAGCAATTCTGGCAGGTGCACTTGATGCTAAAGCACTTGAGATCTGGACTGATGTAAACGGTATGTACACAGCTAATCCTAAAATTGTAAAACAAGCACAACCAATTGTAACTATTTCTTATCAAGAAGCGATGGAGTTGTCACACTTTGGTGCCAAAGTTTTATATCCACCTACAATTCAGCCTGTTTTAAGAAAAGATATTCCTATTTTAATCAAGAACACTTTTGAACCTGAGTCAGTAGGAACTTACATTTCAAATCAAGTTTCATCTAAAGATACTATCGTAAAAGGAATTAGCCATATAGATAATATCTCATTGATAACTCTTGAAGGGCCTGGAATGATTGGCGTTTCTGGTTCTTCTAAGCGACTTTTTGAAGTTTTATCTAATGAGAGCATCAATGTTATTTTTATAACTCAAGCTTCGTCTGAGCATTCTATTTGTATTGGTATACTAAATGCTGATGCTGAAAATGCTGAGCAAGCAATCAATGGTGCGTTTGAAGTAGAAATTATTCAAAATAAAGTTGATCCTTGCATCGTTGAGAAAAACCTTTGCATCATTGCTTTAGTAGGCGAAAACATGAAAAACCATCAAGGTTTAAGTGGAAGAATGTTTAGTACACTAGGTAAAAATAATGTGAATATTCGTGCTATTGCACAAGGTGCATCTGAAAGAAACATCTCTGTTGTAATTAATGAGCGTGATGTAAAAAAAGCGCTGAACACATTACACGAAAACTTCTTTGAAGAAAACACCAAACAACTTAACCTATTTGTAATGGGAGTTGGTAACGTAGGCGAAAAATTCATCGAGCAAATTCATAATCAAAAAAAGTTTTTGAAAGAAAACCTAAAGATAAATGTTCGCGTTATTGCTTTATCTAATTCAAGAAAAATGTTTTTTGATGAAGATGGTATTTCTCTTAAAGAATGGCAATCGGCTCTTGAAAACGGAGAAGTAGCCAATAAAGACACTTTTATTGCCCGTGCTAAAGACCTGAATTTGCGTAATAGTATTTTTGTTGATATTACTGCAAATGCAAGCGTATCTGAAACCTATGAAGAGTTTTTAAAACAAAGTATTGCGGTGGTTACTTGCAACAAAATTGCTTGTTCATCTGAATATGGTAATTATAAAAAGCTAAAAAGTTTATCACGTCAGTTTAATGCTCCGTTTTTATTCGAAACTAATGTTGGTGCAGGATTACCGATTATAGATACTGTAAAAAACTTAATTGCTTCTGGCGATGAAGTACACAAAATACAAGCTGTACTATCAGGAAGTTTAAACTTCATCTTTAATAATTTTGATGAGAAAAATTCCTTCCATGATGTTGTAAAAGAAGCCGGAGTACAAGGTTTTACAGAACCGGATCCTAAAATTGACTTGAGCGGAATAGATGTAGCTCGCAAAATTCTGATTCTGATTCGTGAAAGTGGTTATGAAATGGATATCGATGCTATTGAAAACGAATCTTTCATGCCTGCAGAATCGCTTGCTACAACTAATAATGAAGACTTTTTTGCATCGCTAACAAAACATGCTCCTCATTTTAAGGCAATCTATGATGAAGCATTAAGCAAAGACTCTAGATTAAAATATGTAGCACAATTCGAAAACGGAAAAGCAAGCGTAGGATTGCAGTTTATTCCAAAAGACCATCCGTTCTATAACCTAGAAGGAAAAGATAATATCGTATTGTTTTACACCGATCGTTACGTTGACCAACCATTGCTTATAAAAGGTGCTGGTGCCGGAGCAGCAGTTACCGCTTCAGGGATTTTTGCAGATGTAATTAGAATTGGGAATAACTAAAAAAGGGACACTAAGGTTCTGAGTTGCTAAGGAGCTAAGTTAAAAAGCTTAGAAACTCAATAACTCAGAACCTTATAAAATCATAGAGTTGTAAAATCTTAGAAACTAAGAATCTTAGCAACTTAGCAACTAGAAAAAAAATGAAAGAAATAAAACTATTTTGTCCAGCAACAATTGCCAATCTCTCGTGTGGATTTGATGTTCTTGGACTATGTTTAGAAACTGCGGGTGACGAAATGATTGTTCGCAAATCAGATCAAAAAGGAGTTCGCATCACGAAAATTGTAGGTGCCGATTTACCTTTAGAAACTGAGAAAAATGTAGCTGGAGTTGCTACATTGGCAATGCTTGAAGCATATCAAAGAGATTTTGATCCGATAACTATCGGATTTGAAATTGAAATTTATAAAAACATCAAAGCTGGAAGTGGTATCGGAAGTAGCGCTGCAAGTTCAGCTGGGGCAGTTTTCGGAATCAATGAGTTATTAGAAAGACCCTATTCTAGAAAAGATTTGGTTCAATTTGCTATGCAAGGCGAAAAACTAGCTAGTGGAAATGCTCATGCCGATAACGTTGCTCCTGCCCTTTTGGGTGGTTTTACATTGGTAAGAAGCTATAGCCCGCTTGATATTATAAAAATTGACAGTCCTGAAGAATTATATGCTACGGTTGTACATCCTCAAATTGAGCTAAAAACATCGGATGCGCGTTCGGTATTAAAACAAACAGTTTCCCTAAAAAGCGCCATTATGCAATGGGGAAATGTAGGTGGATTGATCGCTGGTTTATATACCAAAGATTACGATTTAATTGGGCGTTCGCTTCATGATGAAATCGTCGAACCCTTACGAAGTGTATTAATTCCTGGTTTTGATTTAATCAAACAAGCAGCAATCGAAAATGGTGCGCTAGGCTCTGGAATCTCTGGTTCTGGCCCTTCTATTTTTGCTTTAAGCAAAGGAAAAGAAACTGCTGTAAAGATTGCCAAAGCTATGAGCGAGGTTTATGACAGTATCAATTTACCGTATGAAATTCACGTTTCGAAAATTAATCCTGATGGAGTTAGAATTATATAACACGAATTTCACGAATTTACACAAATTGGTTTGTGCAATAATTTAAACACAAATAATTAGTGAAAATCGGTGAAATTCGTGTTCAAATAACATACTAATTAAGTACTGAAATAACGTTTGTCAGAGTAAGCGAAGTCGAAGTCCGCACAAAGTATTAACACAAAGTTTGTGATTTCGAGGAACGAGAAATCACACAAGTAATGACGCACTGTTATCGAGTTTCGAGTGCGATTTCTCCTTACGTCGAAATGACAAAAACAATTATAAATCAAAATAAAAAAAATAGCACCACAAAGCTTTGCAATCTCTGCGTTTTCAATAGAAATCCATTCCTTGCGTTCTTTGCGGTTAAATAAATAAACAATGAAATACTATAGTTTAAACCATAATGCCCCAGAAGTTTCTTTTCAGGAAGCTGTAATACAAGGATTAGCTAGTGATAAAGGATTATATTTCCCAGATAACATTACAGCTTTAGACCCTTCTTTTTTTGATTCAATCGAAAACTTAAGTCATGAACACATTGCTTTTGAAGCCATCAAACAATTTGTAGGTGATGAAATTCCAGAAACTGTTTTAAAAGAAATCATTGCTGAAACCTTGTGTTTTGATTTTCCAGTAGTCAAAGTCGAAGACGGAATTTATTCACTAGAATTATTTCACGGTCCTACAATGGCTTTTAAAGATGTTGGTGCGCGATTTATGTCTCGTTGCTTGGCTTACTTTAATAAAGACAAAAAAGACGCTAAAAACACGGTTTTGGTAGCTACCTCAGGAGATACCGGTGGTGCAGTTGCTAGTGGATTCCTTGGTGTTGACGGTGTTGATGTTGTCATTTTATATCCATCGGGGAAAGTAAGCGACATTCAAGAAAAACAATTAACTACTTTGGGACAAAACATCAAAGCACTAGAAGTTAATGGTGTTTTTGATGATTGTCAGGATATGGTAAAAAGAGCGTTTTTAGATGAATCATTAGCACATAAAAATCTAACCTCAGCAAACTCTATTAATATTGCTCGTTGGTTGCCACAAATGTTTTACTTCTTCTTTGCCTACAAAGCCTTGAAAAATCAGAACAAACCGTTGATTTTCTCTTGCCCAAGTGGAAATTTCGGGAATATCTGCGCTGGAATTATGGCTAAAAAATTAGGTTTGCCAATTGAACATTTTGTAGCGTCTACCAATGTAAATGATACCGTTCCTAGGTTCTTAGAAAGCGGAAAATACGATCCAAAACCTTCTAAAGCAACTATATCTAACGCAATGGATGTTGGAAACCCAAGTAACTTTATTAGAATCCAAGAATTATATAATAATGATTTAAAGGCTTTCGAAAAAGACTTCTCATCTTACAGTTATACTGATGAAGAAACGCTAGAAGCCATGAAACAAATCTATAAAACCGATGGTTACATAGCTGAACCGCATGGTGCTGTTGGCTATCTAGGTTTGAAGAAAGAATTACAAAGACATAAAAATTCAATTGGTGTTTTCTTAGAAACAGCTCACCCTATTAAGTTCCTTGATGTAGTTGAACCTGCATTGGAAATTACACTTCCAATCCCGACACAAATAGAAAGTGTTATAGATAAAGAAAAAGTAAGTGCTAAGATTGGAACTTATGAGGAATTGAAGAGTTTCTTAGGGTAAATTACTTCTGACAATAAAACTTTAAAGCCACCCATTATAAGATTTTATTCTTGTAATTTGTGGCTTTAAAATTTTCAATAAGTTCCTTAAGTTTGATTATTAAATTTCTATACAAAATATAACTCAAAATAAATATGCCTGTAAATATTGTCTTTATTCTTTTTACTTTAATTATTATTTTATTGCTTAGTTACAAAAAAATCCAATCAGTAAATGAGTATTTTACAAAACTAAGAGAAATCGATTTTAAAAAAAGAACGAATCTAGATTTATGGAAATTAACTCGAATATCTGCTCCAGCACCCTTTTTGTTTGGCTTAGAAAAATATATAGAAACAAATTCTGTTTTCTATTTTGATAAAGATAATTTATACATCATTAAATACGATAAGCCAGTAATTAAACATAGTCTTTCTACTATCAGCGAAGTTATCAAAACTCACCTTAACATCAACGAAAGAAGAATATGGAAAATAATAGTCTATGAATCAGGAAAACAAATTATATATAAAATTAAAGATGAGTATTGGAATTTTGAACTTTTTTTAGATAAAATAAATGAGAATCCAAATTCGATTGTATCATGAAAAGCATATTATGGAAATTTTGTTCTTATGATTTGTAGCTTTTAAATTCTACCATTTTTGTGAGATAAATAAACTATAATTATATATTTGGTTAATTAAATATTGGCCTAAAAATAAAAATTATGGATAAAAAAGCAAAAAGGATATTATTTGGTACTTATTGGAAAAATGGTTGGATTAATGATCATGAACGAATAACAAATTCAACTGATTTAGAATATGCTAAATCAAAAGGCTTGATGTTTGATCCTTTAACAATTTCACATGACCAATGTTTGGATCAAATATTCCAAATACTTCCAGAAATAACCAAAGAGAAAGTAGCTAAAGCATTTTTAAGTAGTCTTTCCAGCAGAAGATTGGATTGGCGTTCTGGGTTAGCTTCCTATTTTATTGCCAAACAATTAACGAATCATAAATACGAAAAAGCAGTATCTGGAAATGGATACTCTAATGGAGTAATTATCTCTACAGATTATACTTGTGGAACTTGTAGAGATTTAAAATACGGAATAATAGGAGATGAATTTTATAAGAATATCGATCTTAACGTTTTAAATTTCGAAAGGATTAAATGGGGCGGAGTCCGTCATGGCAAACTTGTTTACACATTATTTGATCTTCAGCAATTACATATAGCAGACATTCCAAATCCAACGAACGAGGATATTGAGATATTTAAAAACATTTTAACTATTATAGGAAACTCTCTACCAAATGATTATCCAAGCGCTTTAGAGAAAAACTTAGCTACAGTTATTAAATCTACAAAGGAAGAAAGAAAAACTTTAATAGAAATATTGGCGTGTATCGGAGTTCTCAAACCAAAATCTTATGATAGACCGGGAAAAGGAAAACATGATTGGGTTTTTATTGAACACTGGCGTGGAGAAGACAAATACAATAACGAAGCATTAGAAATCCATTTTGGTAAGTATATTAATTAAATCACAAGTACAAGCATCCTACTTACCACTGATAATAAAACTTTAAAAGCCACAGATTGCAGAGGTTTTGTTCTTGTAATTTGCGGCTTTTTCTATATATTTAAAAAATCATTAATTTATAATAACTTAGATGTACCTACGAAAGTGTAATCTATTATATGTAATTAAACCTAAAGTAAAACATGGCAATTTGGCAATATCTTTTAATTGTTGTTCCTGAGAAATCAATCGAAGTTGATTACCAATGTATTTTCAAGAATAACAAAACTAAATACCTACCCGAAACAGAATCTTACTGGATACATTTCGATGGAGATGTTTCTTCTATCATATCTAAAATGGATCAAATTATAACAAGAGCTAGTTGGGGTGACGAGACTTGTATGTGTTGGAAATCTGATGTTAATAATGAAGATAATGACAGTAGCATTTGTTTGAATGACGATAAAACTAGAATTGAGGAATTTCAATTTAGAGTTGACTTAAGGGATTCATCAAATATTACAAACTTTCTAATTCCAATTTTAGAAATTTGTCAAGCAAATAAATTAGTTTTAATTGATTTAAAAGGAGAAATTCATAAACCCAAAATAGAAAATCTCGTAACAAGTATTAAAGCTTCAAATGCAACTGCTTTTCTTACAGACCCAATAAAATATTTGGGAGGATTATAAAATAATTAATCCGCACCGTATAGATTTGTAATCTGTGCCCGTAAAGGTTATACACAATAAATGCTACACAATAATATGCTTTGTGAGCACAGAAGCTAACAGGTAAATTAAAATTATGCTTCATATTACTAATTCAAACAAATAGAAAATTTAAAACTTTTTGAAATAGATTTTTATTCTTGGTCAAATCCAAATTTAACAAATATAATAGTATTTTTGTTTTGCTTTTTTTAGCTATAAAACACCAAAAACCTATTATAATTCTATGAAAATCAAACCTAAGTTTTTCTTAATTCTATTATTCCTTTTCGCTTTTAAACAGACAGTTTTGGCTCAAGTCAAAGACAATTATACTGCCAGAATTGATAGTTTAATTCAAACAACTTCCGTTCGACCGTTTAATGGCGCTATACTAATCTCTCAAAACGGAAAAACTAAGTACTCGAAAGCGTATGGCTACTCTGATTACACAAAAAAAACACCTCTTAAATTAGATCATCATTTTGTTATTTTATCCAATAGCAAGCAGATAACTGCCGTTTTGATTCTTCGAGAAGTAGAAAAAGGAAAAATTGTTTTAAATACTCCCATAAAAAAATATTTACCAAACTTAAAGCAACCTTGGACAAGTACCGTTACAGTCGAAAATCTATTAAATCATACTTCGGGCATTGTTGATCTTGAAAAACCAACACTCTTTCCTGTTGGAACTCAATTTAAATATACCGATTTGAATTATATTTTGTTAGGTCAAATTATAGAAAGAGTAACCAATAAAACATACGAAGCTGTCGTAACCGAGTTGTTCAAAGTAAACAAAATGAAAGATAGTTTCTTTCCTAATGCATCTAATCAAAAAGAGGTTGTAAACGGTCGTGAATATTTTAAAGATAAAACAACCAAAGAAATTCAAGGTGTTGTTATTCCTAAAGAACGAATTCCAGCAGCAGGACTTGTGAGTACTGTTAAAGATTTAACTCTTTGGAATTACTTGTTGCATAATGGTAAGCTTTTAAACGAAGCTACCTACAGCCGAATGACCTCCTACAACATTAAAGACCAACATGATGTATTTGGTAAAAAAGAAATTGGATATGGATATGGTATTCGAGTAAACGATGAATCTAAAATTAAAGAATTTGGTCATACAGGAGTTGTATCCGAGCAAGGGTTTGTTTCTGTTAATTTGTTTTACCCTGAAACCAATACCAGCATTGTTGTATTAGAAAATCAAACTTTTGAAAATTTTGATATTACTTATTATTTTGAATCTGAAATAAGAAAAATAGTCCTTGAAAGTAATTTGTTGAGTAAATAAAATATAGAGCAAAAATTCTTAATCCTATATAAATCAAAAAGATAAAACTTTGATTTTATAAACAAAGCACTATCATTCCTATTGAATCAATATTATTACAAACTAATCTATTAAATAAAAGCTACAAGTATAAATTTGTAGCTTTTATTTATCTTTGAAAATCAATTTCAAGATTATAAACCTCACATGATTACAAAAGCAACATTACAAGATATTCCAGCATTAAATGCATTAATAAACTCAGCTTATCGTGGCGAATCGTCTAAAAAAGGATGGACTACCGAAGCCAACTTACTAGAAGGGAAAAGAACTACAGAAGAGGAACTAACTGAAACCATGGAAGACAAGAAAAATACTTTCTTGAAATTCACAGAAAACAACCAAATTATTGGCTCTGTTTTATTAGTAGAGAAAGAAGATAAACTCTATTTAGGGATGCTTACCGTTTCGCCTGAGTTACAAAATAGTGGTATTGGTAAAAAGTTACTACAAGAAGCCGAAGTGTATGCTAAATCATTAGGTTTACCAAAAATTGTAATGACTGTAATATCTGTGCGTGAAGAACTCCTTGCATGGTACAAACGTAATGGTTATGTAGATACTGGCAAAAGAGAGCCTTTTCCTGAGAGTGATGTTCATGTTACCATTTCTAAAGAGCCTTTGGAATTTATTGTATTAGAGAAAAAGGTTTAAGTTTTTCGTTTCAGGTTTCAGGTTTCAGGTTTAACCGCTAAGGACGCTATTGTTTATTTACTGGTGAAATAGAAATTCTCACGAAGACATTAAGTCTATATCAAAACCTTTGTTCCTTTGAACCTCTGTAACTTTATATAATAATCATTGAAAGAATAGCACTTTTGATTTCTTATTAAAAACAATAAAAAATGAATATACGCCTTTTACCTAAAAAAGATAGTAAAGCCTCTATTTGGAGTGGTGGATTGACATATGAATATATAATATATCCAGAAACAGCAAACTATGCCGATAGAGATTTTGCATTCAGAATAAGCAGTGCTACAATAGAGGAAGAGCCTTCAGAGTTTACAAAGTTCAAGGGCTATTACCGATATTTGGTTATGCTTGATAATTGCTTGCATGTTGAGGTAAACAAAGAAAAAAAAACATATAAGAAATATGAAATCATGGAATTTAATTCTAATGATGAAGTGACTTCTTATACAAAAGGTATTGATTTTAATTGGATGGTTTCTGAAAAAATACGCCATCACAAACTGGAAGTAACGAACAGTAATCAGAATTATAATGCTCAAATAATAATTTTATTCTCTTTACATACAACTGCTATTAAAATTAATGAGAAGTCATACGATCTAAAACCTTATGATTTATTAGTTATTGAAAATCAAAAAAAAGAAAACATAATGCTTCATTTTTCTAATGAATGCCTCTCTGGAATATTGGATTTTTAATCTAATCCCGTATAGAAAAAAATTAATTCATCCCTGTTGCTATTGTAGAAGAACTCTTTGTGTTTATTCTATTAGAGAAGAGGATTTAAGGTTTAAAAGAGCGCAAAGATTTACGCAAGGGATGCAAAGTTGTTTTAAATGAAAAATCGAAACCTGAAACTAAAAAACTTAACAGTTAAGTCCGCAAGGGTTTACGCTAAGTTCGCAAAAGTATTATCTCGCAAAGACGCAGAGTCGCAAAGTTTACTATATTGTTTCTCTTTTTTAGACATTAAAAGAACCCTTTTGAACCTTTGAGTCTCTGTAACTTTGAACCTCTATTCACAAAACTGTTGAACCTTTACAACTCTCCTTCTTTGAGCCTTTGAGCCTCTTTTTCTAAAGAACTAATTCTTCAAATAACCTTTGAATGGTTTTATCTAAATCCTGACATAAACCCGGATGAGGTCTCGAAGTTTGAATTGCCGAGCTGCGAATTGCTGTTAACCAACGAAAGCGCTCTGGTATATCCATTTGTCCGATTGGTCCTCCATCTTTTGCTCCAATAGCTATTTTTTGTAACGAGGTTAAATTGCAATGCAGTTGTTCGATATCAAAATCTGACGAAAGTGCTTGAATTTTAGCATCATTTATATGGTACAATACTTTTATAAATTTGGCTCTTTTGCAAAATAATATGATACCTATGTTTAGGAATTCTTCGCGTTCGACTCTAGGTACCACACGAATTACGGCATATTCATATAAGTGACTATCTTGCATTTTCGGCTTCTTTTACAAAAATTTCAGAATGATTTAATCGTGTTTGTAAAAATTGCAAATATACATTTCGCAATCCTTCTGGCGTTTCATCGGTATCTTCCCAATTAAGCCATTCGTCTGGAATAAGTGCTACGATTTCCTGTAATAATTCGGTAGTTAAAACTGCTTTATATTCTGAATCCACTTCTTTTAAAAGCGCTGCTTGCGGTAATAACACATGATCTTTTATCAGTGCAAAAGGACTCTTGGCATGTTGCTCCCAATTGTTCCAAGAATGATGAAAATACAAACATGCGCCATGATCTATTAGCCATAATTCTTTATGCCAAATTAGCATATTAGTATTTCTAAACGTACGATCTACATTGGTGATAAAAGCATCCAGCCAAACAATTTGTGAAGCCAGCTTAGGAGTTACTTCTGTTACAACAGGATCAAAAGTAATAGCACCTGACAAAAAATGCAATGCTAGATTAAGTCCTTGACTTCCCTGCAATAAATCCTGAATCTCTTCATCGGCTTCTGTTCTACCAAAAGCTTCATCTAGGTTAGCAAATACTAATTCGGGAATTTGAAGTTTTAATGCATTGGCAATTTCTCCTCCTATTAATTCGGCAATTAGGGCTTTTACACCATGTCCTGCTCCTTTAAATTTTAGGACGTATTTAAAATCATCATCTGCTTCGGCCAAAGCGGGTAATGAACCGCCTTCGCGTAACGGACTTATATATCGCGTTACGTTTACCGTTCTTAGATCTAGTTTGTTTTTCATAGTCAGCTTTTACTGGAATACAAACTTACTAATTTAGATGGTTAGAATATTAGACATCTTAGATTTTTAGATTTTTAGATTTTTTAGAACCGTAGGTTCTAAAACTGCGGGGCTTTAGATTTGGTTGTTTTTGTTTCACGCAGATTTGGGAGATTTTGCAGATTATTAATACAAGTTTCTTTTTACTTTTCTAGCTCTTGTTTCTGTATATCTTACTTCTTCACATTTTACTTTTTCACATCTTACCTCTCTAGTAATAAAAAGGCTTTTCCTAAATTGGCTATAATGTCAGATGCTATGAATGATTGATAACCTGTTTCAGGCAATGCAATATCGGCAGTTAAACCATGTACGTACACTCCTAATTGAGCTGCTTGAATCGATTGATATCCTTGAGCAAGTAAGCTTGTGAGTATTCCGGTTAAGACATCACCACTCCCTGCTGTTGCTAATGCAGCATTTCCTGTAGTGTTTTGATAAATGTCGTCTTCATTTACAATATGCGTTGGTGCCCCTTTCATAACTACGATTACTCCATATTGTTTAGAGAATTCAATCGTTTTTTCAAATTTCTCTTGATTGGAGTTCCAACTTCCTATTAAGCGTTCTAATTCTTTTGGATGCGGTGTGAGTATTGTCCTTGGTTGAAGCAAATTAAGCCATGTTTTATTTTGTGATAAAATATTCAATGCATCGGCATCAATAACTAAAGGGGTTTGGTTTGTTTTTAGGAATTCATAAAAAGCCTTTTGTGTGATGTCCTCCTGCCCTATTCCTGGACCAATTCCTATGGCTTGTGCCTCTATCTCTAAGATGATTTCGGAAATGTATTTTTCATGAATGGTTGTCACTACCATTACTTCGGGAATTGTAGATTGAATGATTTCATAACCACATTTTGGAATATATGCTGTTACGAGTCCGCAACCTGATTTGATGCAGGCTTTGGATGCTAAAACTACTGCTCCTATCTTTCCGTAACTTCCTGCAACAAGAGCCGCATGTCCTTGTATTCCTTTGTGCGTATGGGAGTCTATAGGTTTGTAGATTTTTTGAATCTCGGCTTTAGTTATTGCAATTGCAGTTTTCATTGAGTTGTTATTTTTATTAAAATTACAAAAAACTATGATTCTAAAATGACTAATGCCTCCTGTGTCCAATAGCCCTGATAGTAGTGATATCCTTTATGTTTTTTACTGAAAAAGATTAATATAGCCCAAAGTGGCTAATAAAGAGTAGTTTACAAGAACCGAAAGTGCTATCGGTAACGATTTAGTAATGGTGCTTACTGCACTCGCTTTCATTTGATTACCTTGTAAATCATTACTGCAAATTTAATAAAAAAAGGGTTAAGTCGTAGCATACTTAACCCTTTTTCCGTTTTTAAATATTCGTAAAAAACCCAGTTGAAAATAAATCTTTCCCAATATGGGGACACTATGTGATAATGATTTACATATTATTTCCAAGTTTTGGCAAATCAAAGTAGATGTTATTCTGAAACTAATAGTCCCAATATCTAAACGTCAAAACTATGGAAATCGTGTTGAACAAAATACTATCGGAAATTCAGCATCAGGAAGATAAACTGTCTTCTCAAATGATGCAAACTGCGGATGAGGCTTACCAAATGACCTTATTCCTAAAGGAAATGCTCTTTACTATAAAGATGAAAGCCTTACAAACCGGATTTAAGGATGAGCAGCAGGAAATCAATTTTTTCAAGAACATCAAACCGCAGATTTTAGGAAAACTTATTTATTACAATAAGGTATTCCGCATTGAAACTACCTGCCCCGTAAGTGCAGGGAGAATACACCAAAGTTATTTTGAAAACCAACTGAAAATTCTGAAATCCGAATACAAGGAAAGCATATCCAATGAGGATTTTTACAGGTACTATCGTGCAGGCAGAACTGACCGTGACCACAGTTATTTCAGGCTCGGAAAAATCAATTACCACGATGGTCTAAAAAGTAGTGTATTTGAAATTGACCTTAGCTTTTCTACTTATTACGATAACAAAGTTGCCCATATTATAGCCAATGAATTACTTTATACTTTCTTGCTTACCAAAATAAACCCTGAAAAAAATCCCGATACCATTTCAATAAACGGTGATGGAAACAAAGACATTTCGTGGACGAACTCGCAAAATGCACTGATAGAATTGATTTACGCCCTGTATGTTTCCAAATCTATTGCATACGGGAAAATAGGCATCAGGAAATTAGCATTGATTTTCCAAATCCTCTTCCGAACGCCCTTGAACGATATACATCATTCTTTCCACCGAATGAAAACAAGGGCAGGCTCCCGAACGGTGTTTTTAGACCGGCTCAAAATTTCCCTCGAAGAGTATATGGATAAAGACCTTTAGCAACATCAGCACGGGTGTTTGAAAGCAGTACACAAAATGTACTGCTTTTTCTTTGCCCATATATGCCAATTGGCATATATGGGCAAAAGGCTACTACAAAATAACCGAAACACGCTAAAACCCTTATTAAACAAGGGTTTTTCTCATTGCAAAAAATTTGAAAAAAAGTGCCAAACCAATGGGTACGCATTGGCAGACAAACACTGCCACACTTCTGAATTTTGTACTGTGAATATTAAACAATAGTGCAATGAACATTATAACAGTTGACGAAGAAGTGTGGAAGCACCTCAACGAACGGTTGAAAGCCATTAGCGAATATATCCTCAAACTGGAAGATACAAGCTACGATAGCTTATGGCTCAACAACCACGAAGTCTGCCAGTATCTCCACATCAGCGAAAAAACGTTGTGGCGTATGCGCACCAACGGGCAGATAGCCTTTTCAAAAATGTACGGGCAGTATTACTATACGATTGGTGCTATCAAGGAAATGCTCAACGCA
The DNA here is from genome assembly GCF_020905345.1 of Flavobacterium pisciphilum. Taxonomy (NCBI): domain Bacteria; kingdom Pseudomonadati; phylum Bacteroidota; class Flavobacteriia; order Flavobacteriales; family Flavobacteriaceae; genus Flavobacterium; species Flavobacterium pisciphilum. Next base: position 4,909,831 of record NZ_JAJJMO010000001.1, on the reverse strand, counting down.
AACGCTGTGCAGACCACCGATGAATATGTAGAGCAGCTTATGGCGAAAGGCAAAAGCTATATCGAGAAAGGCAGAAAGCTGAAATCAGGTAATAATTAAAAGCGTAACCATATGAATATCGACAAAATGGAATTTGTGGCGTGGATGGAACGCATAATGGATAGGCTGGACATTCTTGGCAACCACATAGACGATTTGCAAAAGAAGCGCAACAGCATAGACGGTGAAGAACTACTGGACAATCAGGACTTATTGCAAATGCTGAAAATCAGTAACCGTTCCCTGCAACGCTATCGCTCCATAGGCAAGCTCCCTTATTATACCATTAGCGGAAAACTGTATTACAAACTGTCCGATGTGCATCAGTTCATCAGGGAAAGTTTTAACCCGCCTTTGCCGAAACTGGATGCCAATAAGTGACAAATGCTGCCTTTGAGTGCCACATAAAGCAAATCAGTGAAGGCTCACTTTACATTCGACCGTGAAATTTTAAAATTTTCAGATTATGAGCGAAGAAACAACTAATAAACAAGAAATGCCCGAACAGCTTTCGGACATCTTACTCGTACTGGATAAAGAGAAAATGAAAATCCAGGCAGTAAAGAGTATAGACGAAAACGGGAAAATGGAAACCGTTGACCCCACGAAGAAAAATCAAAACCAGTTTATGCGTGTGGATAAAAGCGGCGATTTCTTTTCCAACTTCTTTTCCAATTTTTTCAGCCAGTTAAAGAACCCCACAAACTTTACTTTCTTCAAAGTACCTGCCCCGGTTGCTGCTGAAAAAGCAGAGGAATTACAAAAGCACGTAGATAAGCCCACTCCACAGGGCGAAAAAGTGCTGAAAGAACACGAGGTAAAAACCGAACCTCAACCCGATAAAAAACAAGAAAATCAAAATAATATGGCAACAGCACAAACAACAACGGAAACAAGCGAATATCGCTACAAGCCGGAGCAGATTGATTGGGACACAATGAAAAACCTCGGATTAAGCAAAGAGTATCTTGAAAAAAGAAACCTGCTCGACCCTTTGTTACGAGGTTACAAAACCAATGAGCTTTTACCGATAGGTATCAACCTCGGTGGCTCTATCCTCCGTACGGATGCCCGCCTGTCTTTACAGCAAGCGGAAGACGGCAATGTTATCGTGGCAATACACGGTATCAAAAGAGAGCCTAACCTCCACTTTGAGTTTTTCGGTCACAAGTTTACGGACGAAGACAAGAAAAACCTGCTCGAAACGGGTAATATGGGGCGTGTCGTCAATTTGGTAAACTCCAAAACAGGCGACCTGATGCCGTCCATTATCAGTATTGACAGGCTGACCAATGACGTGGTTGCACTGCGCACGGAGTTTATAAAAATTCCCGATGAAATTAAGGGCGTAAAGCTGAATGACGAACAAAAACAAACGCTGATGGAGGGCAAACCGCTCTATTTAGAGGGTATGATTTCCTCGAAAGGAACGGAGTTTTCGGCAACTGTACAATTCAATGCTGACAAACGGTATGTTGAGTTCCTGTTTGACAGAGGCAACAACAATCAGCAGGCGCAAACGAACCAACAGAACACTCAACAAAGCAATCAGCAAAGCCAACCGCAAGAAGCTCCAAGAACTTTCAGGGGCAAAGAACTGGATGATGAGCAGTACAATAAGTTCAAAGCCGGACAAACCATATACGTTGAACTGAAAGATAAAAAAGACCAACCGTATAAGGGTTATATCACGTTCGACAAAGATACCGGAAAGACCAATTTTGAGTTTCCAGGTCAATATAAAGCAAGAGTGGAACCTGCTGAAAGCCATAAAACGCAGACTGCCGTCAATTCTGAGGGTAAAACCAACGAAGCGACCAAGAACGTCCAAGAGCCTTTGAAGTCCGGGCAGCAAAGACCGAAAAACGAGAAGCAGCAGGAGCAACAGGATAACAAGCCTGCAAAATCCAAAGGCAGAAAAATGTAATACAGTATGAAAACAATTATTGCAGAAAAACCAAGCGTAGCAAGGGAAATAGCCGGACTTGTGGGAGCATCCGATAAAAAGGATGGCTACCTGACAGGTAACGGCTATTTTGTTACGTGGGCATTCGGTCATTTAATAGGACTGGGAATGCCCGAAGATTACGGGATTTCGGGATTTGACAAATCAGCTTTACCGATATTGCCCAACCCGTTTTTATTGACCGTCCGAAAGGTCAAGAAAGACAAAGGGTACACTGCCGATACTGGCGCATTAAAGCAACTGAAAGTCATTGAGCAGCTTTTTACGAAGAGCAACAGCATCATCGTCGCTACCGATGCAGGACGAGAGGGCGAACTCATTTTCAGGTACATTTATGAATACCTGAAATGCAACAAGCCTTTTGAACGCCTTTGGATAAGTTCGCTTACCGAAAAGGCAATAAAGCAAGGCTTTGACAAACTGAAAGACGGGGCAGCATTTGACGGGCTGTATCAGGCAGCGCAAGGCAGAAGCCGTGCCGACTGGCTTGTAGGCATCAATGCTACGCAAGCATTGAGTATTGCCGCAGGTAATGGTATCTATTCGCTTGGAAGAGTGCAAACGCCCACACTGGCTTTGATATGCAAACGTTACCTCGACAATAAGAATTTCACGGTAAAGAAATACTGGCAGATACAATTAACGCACAACAAAGCCCAGGTTGATTTCAAAAGTATTTCCGCAACCAAATGGGACGAAAAGCAACTTGCTGATGATACCCTTAAAGCTATTCAGCGTGGCGCAACGGCAACCTTTACATCAGTAGAAACCAAAAGCGTTACAGAACAACCGCCCTTGCTTTTCGACCTGACAGGCTTACAAAAGGAAGCCAACAAAAGGCTGAAATTATCTGCTGAAGCAACGCTCAATATTGCGCAAAGCCTGTACGAAAAGAAGTTTATCACGTACCCACGTACCGGGAGCAAATACATCCCTGAAGATATGTGGGCAGAAATTCCAAACCTCGTGCGGGCATTGCAAAATCGTGAGGATTGCAAGCAAGCCCTTACCAAAATCAAATGGGGACGGTTCAACAAACGTATCGTGAATGACCTCCGTGTAACGGACCATCACGGTTTGTTGATTACGGACAAAGTGCCGTCCGTACTTAATGCAGACGAAAACAAGATTTACAATATGATTGCGCTTCGCTTGCTTGAAGCCATATCGCAAGCCTGTGTCAAAGAAATAACCGATGTATCATTACAGGTATTGCATTACGACTTTACGGCAAAAGGCTGTAAAATTCAGGAAGCGGGTTGGCGTTCCATAAAAGGAAGTTTTACCGATGACGGCGAAGAGCCAGTGCAGGAATTACCTGAACTGCATAAAGGCGACGAACTTGCCATAAAGGAAGCCGCAGTTTTGGAAAAGCAGACCAAACCACCAGTGCTTTACACCGAAGCCGGGCTTTTGTCGGCTATGGAAACCGCAGGGAAAGAAATTGAGAACGAAGAAGAACGCAAAGCCCTCAAAAATATCGGCATCGGTACTCCTGCAACAAGAGCCGCCATTATCGAAACCCTGTTTACCCGTAATTATATCCAACGGGATAAACGTTCTTTAATCCCTACGGAAAAAGGATTGCAGGTGTACGGGCTTGTAAAAGACCGGAAAATTGCAGACGTGGCAATGACTGCCGAATGGGAATTGGCGTTACAGAAAATAGAAAATAACGAAGCGGATGCCGGAACATTCCAAAAGGAAATGGAAACCTATGCCAAATCTATTACCGATGAATTGCTACAAACCTCTATTGCAAGCACCAACCAACCCAAACTAACCTGCCCGAAATGCAAAAGTCAGCAGCTTATTATCCGTGACAAGATTGTGAAATGCCCTGATGAGGCTTGTAACTGGGTACAGTTCCGCACCGTCTGCGGTGTACAAATCAGTATCGAAAATTTAACAAACCTTGTCAATAAAGGCAAAACCTCTCTTATCAAAGGAATGACAAGCAAAGCCGGAAAGAAATTCGATGCTTACATCATTCTGAAAGAAAACGCTGAAAGTTCCTTTGAGTTTGAAAAAAACAAAAGCAGTAAACGCAATGGAAAATAAACCGTCAATCGTACCCAAAGAAATCAGGAACCTGATTTATACTATCCGGGGCAAACAGGTAATGTTGGATAGCGACCTCGCTGCCTTATATCAGGTAGAAACAAAGAACCTGAACAAAGCTGTTAAAAGAAATATTAAGCGTTTTCCTGTATCATTCTGCTTTCAACTGACCGAAGAGGAAGTTGAAAACTTGAGGTTCCAAATTGGAACCTCAAGTTTAAATTACGGTGGCAGGCGTTATTTGCCCTATGTTTTTACCGAACAGGGCGTTGCAATGGCATCTGCCATACTCCGGTCTGATATAGCCGTTAAAATGAGTGTGGAAATAATGGAAGCCTTTGTAGAAATGAGGCGTATGCTTATCAGCAACGCTTCTTTGTTTCATCGTTTGGATAATATCGAATTAAAGCAACTGGAAGCCGACCAAAAATTTGAAGAGATTTTTAAGGCTTTGGAAAGCGACAAGCTCCACAGTGAAAAAGGCATTTTCTACGACGGACAGGTATTTGATGCCTACGCCTTTGTTTCCGATATTATCCGAAGGGCCAAAAGTTCTATTATCCTGCTTGATAATTATGTGGATGATACGGTGCTTACTTTGTTGGGTAAGCGTAAGACTAATGTAACCGCTACAATCCTTACCAAAAGTTTCAGCAATCAGTTACGGTTAGACTTACAACGCTATAATAGCCAATATCCTCCAGTAACTATTGAGGTTTTCTCCGATGCCCACGACCGATTTTTGATTATTGATAATGCAGAACTCTACCATATAGGAGCATCACTCAAAGACCTGGGCAAAAAATGGTTTGCGTTTTCAAGAATGGATATTGAAGTCGGCAGGATGCTCCAAATCTTAAATAATGAATAAAAAACCTCTGATAATTCGGAGGTTTTTCGCTAAATAGGTTATACTCACAAATTTAGACAAGTAGCTTTCTAAAGTAAATTATTAAGCTTCTCTTATTTACAACAGCTATTTCCTGCTTGTATTGGCGGGCATTTTACAGTACCATAACTGCAATACACACAACAATCCCCCTGTAATGGTTTTAATCTTGTTTTGCAATTTTCACATTCATAAAAATACTGGCAAGCATCTGTTGGCATTGTTTCCTCTTTTTTGTGTCCACAGTTTGGGCAAGTTATTATTGATTTTAATTTAATTTCCATTATGATATAACTTTACTTTTTAGTGATTTATAACCTGTCGAATTGATAGCTTTTTCGATTTCGGCAATACTTGTTTGCTTGTTGTCAAACTTAACAATAGCGTTGCCTTTCTCATAGGAAACGACAACTTCGATAATTCCTTTTAGTTTGCTAATCTCTGTTTTAATATGATGTTCACAACCTGAACAAGTCATCCCTTTGATTGTAAACTCAACTTTCTGGATTTTGGAAGTTTGGGTAATAATTGCTTTACTTTCGGTCTTTGGAAAAAAGATGTGGGCATAAAGGGGAAATGACAAAAGTAAAGCCGCCATAACAGTAATAATTCCTAAAAATGATTTTGTTTGCATAAAATTCGGTTTTTCATTTATTTCACATTCACAGTCAATTTGCTTTTTGGGTTTCAACTTTTGAAACCAAGCAAAACCAAGCACTAAAATTGTCAAGCCAATAAAATATGGTCGGAAAGGTTCGAGCCAAGAAAAGGTTGAAGCAATCCCGCTTGTCCCTGCTATTAGAGCTAAAACAGGCGTAATGCAACATAATGACGCAGCAATTGCTGTAAAAAGTCCAGTGCCGATTAGTTTGTTGTCCGTTTTCATATAGTTTATAAAATTTTCTGATTATCCGTTTATGCACCTGTTATATTCGCAATTACTAGTCTGTCAAAGAGTTTGTCTCCAAAATACCGTCTGTTTAATTTGTAAATAAACTCGTTGAGATACAACTGTAAGTATTTCCTTTTGATTTTATGGTAGTTGCCCAGCAATGTCCGTTTTGCATTACTGATTGCGATATGCACCCATTTGAGTGTTTCCTTGGTGGTTTTGGCGTCTGATTTCTCGGTGACGTGCAATTCCACCAGATCGGAGATGTCAACGTAAGAAGTGCTTTTGTCCGAAAATACGATGGCATCATCCTCCATGCAGTCCCTGACCACGCCGTTGATTCCTTCACTTTGATGGCTATCCAGTACCCTGGCCTTGAAATAACGCACATGCTTCTCCTTTTTGCCCGTTTCGATATCTTCCAACGGGGTGCTTTCGGCCATCACCGCAACGTTCTGCTTTCCCTCGGCTCCCCGGCCACGTGTACCCTTGCCTCGCTCGATTTCCTTACTGGCCACCGAAAAGTTAACGAATTCTTGCGGTTTCTTTCAGCGCCGCCAATACCGCCAGCCCGTCGCGCAAGGGGCGCGGCTCGTGTGTGCGGATGAAGTCAGCTCCACCTGCGGCGGCGGCAAGCTCTGCAGCGAGTGTCGCGGCCCCGACATCCCCCGGACCACGGCCTGTGAGCGCGCGCAGAAAGGATTTGCGCGAAACAGACAGAAGCACCGGCAAATCGAAGCGCAGCCGCAATTCATCGAACCGCGCCAGCACCGAGAGCGAGGTTTCGGGAGCAGCCCCCAGAAAAAACCCCATGCCGGGATCAAGGACAAGGCGGTTGCGTTTGATACCGGCACCCGTCAGCGCCGCGATGCGCGCGTCAAAGAACGCCGCAATGTGATCCATGATGTCGCCAGCGGGTGCCTCGCGCCGATCTGCCTGCCCGTCTTGCACCGAATGCATAACGACGAGTTTGGCAGATGATTTCGCCAATTGCGGATAGAACGCAGCGTCTGGAAAACCGCGAATATCATTGAGATAGGCCACACCACGCGACAAGGCATAGGCTTGCGTCGCGGGTTGATAACTGTCGAGCGAGACGGGAATGCCATCTGCCTTGAGCGCGTCCAGCACCGGCGCGATACGCGCGATTTCTGTGTCGGACGAAACAGGCGCGGCGTCGGGATTGCTGGATGCCGGACCGAGGTCGATCACATCTGCCCCCTCGGCCATCAGCTTACGCGCCTGCGCAATGGCTGCGTCTGGCGCCAGATACCGGCCTCCATCGGAGAAACTGTCCGAGGTTATGTTGACGATGCCGAAAATGATGAGCGATTTATTCATGGGGGCTTCTATAATAATACCTAAAATCCGCAGGTAGTTAATTAGGATGTTTAAAGATTCTGATTATCCGTTTATGCACCTGTTATATTCGCAATTACTAGTCTGTCAAAGAGTTTGTCTCCAAAATACCGTCTGTTTAATTTGTAAATAAACTCGTTGAGATACAACTGTAAGTATTTCCTTTTGATTTTATGGTAGTTGCCCAGCAATGTCCGTTTTGCATTACTGATTGCGATATGCACCCATTTGAGTGTTTCCTTGGTGGTTTTGGCGTCTGATTTCTCGGTGACGTGCAATTCCACCAGATCGGAGATGTCAACGTAAGAAGTGCTTTTGTCCGAAAATACGATGGCATCATCCTCCATGCAGTCCCTGACCACGCCGTTGATTCCTTCACTTTGATGGCTATCCAGTACCCTGGCCTTGAAATAACGCACATGCTTCTCCTTTTTGCCCGTTTCGATATCTTCCAACGGGGTGCTTTCGGCCATCACCGCAACGTTCTGCTTTCCCTCGGCTCCCCGGCCACGTGTACCCTTGCCTCGCTCGATTTCCTTACTGGCCACCGAAAAGTAACCCTCATCCAGTTCTATCATCCCTTCCAGTGTATACCTTGCATCCCGGTTGCCCATCGCCCTGCGGAGTTTGTGTACCATCGCCCATACCGGTTCGTAACGCTTCAATCCTAATTGCTTCTGGAGTTCGTTGGTGGAGAATCCCTTTTTTGTGCAACTCATCAGGAACATCGTTTTGTACCACACCAGAAACGGCAGCTTGGAGCTCTCCATGATCGTACCGCTGCGCAACGAGGTGCGGAAACGGCAACCTTTGCATTCATAACTCCATTTACCCTGTAACCAATAATGGGAAGTGCCCCCGCATCGCTTGCAGACAACCCCTTCCTTATCACGCTGCTCCTTGAAATGCAAACGACAATCTTCCTCCGAACCGAAATGAGCCGTAAAACTGAATATGTTCATAATCCCTGCTTTTTGAGCGCTAATATACTAAAAATATTAGGTGTGTTTGCGGAGAATCAGATAGATTTTTCAAAACACTCAAGTCCATACTCGCATTATGAAAAATTAATAAATTAGATGAAAGATATTTAGAAAGTTCGTCTTCCCATAATTCTTGAAAATTAAGGGAAAATTCTACATCTTCATATGAAATTCCGTGTATTGAAGTATGAGTTTTTAAAAACTTTTCTGATTTTGGTGGATTTATATAGTGTTTTGTCGAATAAACTATTGTGTCATTTTTCACGAAGCATAATCCGATTGCACAAGCACTTAATCTACTGTTATTTGCTGTCTCAAAGTCAATAGCAATAAAATCAAATTTATTTTCAAAGTACTCAGGGAATGTATGAGGATTTTTAAATTGATTGAATTTCAATTTTTGCAAAATCGCTTGTTCGTATTGAGGTTTTACTTTATAACCAACTTGTTTTGCTTTTTTTAGCCAAGGTTCAAGAATATAGTTTGGTGTATTTTCGATAAAATTATAGAATAGAAATTCATTGTTTGTTTCAGGATTTATTCCCGAAACTTCCATTTCAATTTGATTTTTTGGTTTAGGTTTAAAAAAGTTAAACATAGTTCATTTTGTATAATTCAGACGAGTTTTGGTGTAATATGGCATATAACGTTTGGCAAATTGGCGATGGAGCCGACTTTTAGCACAAATGTTGAATAGAATTACTAATCTTCAACATTGCACAAAAGTTCAATAGAAGTACTTCACCGGCTCTATTGCCAATTTGTTTGTTATGTGCCGTTTTATTCCATTTTATACATTTAACAATTGCTGAAACGTAAAGTCGGGTTTAAACATTTCAATTTCGTTTTGAGTTGATTCTTCTTGTGCTTCTTTGCCATAGATAAACATTTGCTGTTCATAATTTTTAACAGCCTCTTCAATGCTATTAAATTTTCCATCGGCTAGATTATCAGACAATATCAAGGCATCCACCAACCCACTATTTACTCCCTGCCCTGCAAAAGGCGGCATCAAATGTGCGGCATCCCCAATCATTGTTATGGGTAATGGGCGCTTGCTTTTCCAAGGCTTTTCTAAAGGAAATATCCGTGTAGCCAATCCTACAAATGACAACGTCGTATGAATCAATTCTTTGTAGCGTTCGTCCCAATCGGAAAATTCTTTCAGAAGAAAATCAACGACACTATTTCTGTTTTGAAAATCTACCTGCGTTTGGTTTTTCCATTCATCAGGTGTTTTAAAACTTATTCCAAAATGCAATGCACCATTATTATTGGGGTTAGCAAATAATAAATTACCTTGGTGAGATGCCATTAGCCGGTTTCCATTGCATAGCTGAAAAAATCCAGGACAGTTTATCTCTGGTTGATGAATATCGGCTTGTATATTGAAAGTACCTGTTTCTTCAACTTCCGTGTCGGTAACAAATTTTCTTACCTTGGACATCCCGCCATTGGCAAGAATAACCAAATCTGCTGTTTCACTCGGTTTATTCTCAAAAGTTAGTGTCCACTTCTTCTTACCAGGTTCAAGCATAACAAGTTTTCTATCCCAAATAACCGTGTCGTTTTCTAAACTATTCAACAAGATAGCCCTTAAGTCATTTCTGTTTATTTCAGGATTGTCAAATCGATTTTCGGGCTTTACATTTTTTGTGGATAAAATATTGCCTTTTTCATCAGCAATATTTACACCCATTGGTAAGGCTAAGTCATAATAAGTTTGTAACAATCCCGCTTTTTTCATTGCTTCCTGACCTGAACCTTTGTGTAGGTCAAGGGTTCCACCAAAAATTCTTGCCTCTCGGTCGTTGTCTCTTTCGTAAACTGAAACGTCTATGCCGTTTTGCTGTAATAATTTTGCCATAGTCAGTCCAACGGGTCCACCACCAATTATTGCAACGTTCTTATCACTAAGTAAATTCATTTGTTTGTCTGTATCTATTCGCATTGTCATTCAAAAATGGCACATAACGGGAAACGCATTGGCGAAGTGGCGGATAAATTGGACAAAAAGTTCAATTTAGCGAGAACGTAGCCGATGTGTTTCCACAGAGCTAACTTACAAATAAAAAGCGAATGTGGAACACATTCGGCGGAATAAAATGCAGAAACTTTCAATTTAGCACTTAACCTGCCATTTTGCCAATGCGATGTTATGTGAAGGAATTTTTAGTATCTTTGTATTCAAATAATTCACATTTTATGTATTTCAGCAAGCCTTGGTAATTAAAAATTAAAGTAAATTATTAAATCGTCTTTTTGAGACGGTTGCTATTTGGTACGTTAATTTTTAATTTAAAATAAGGTAATAATGAAAAATATAAAACCCTTAACTTTTCCGTTTAATTCGGAAAATAATACATCCATAAAACAAAGTCTTTTTCGATTTCGAGAATATTTTGATTCTTCTACAATTGTTGGTTTAGGCGAAAACGCACATTTCATAAAAGAGTTTTTTACATTCAGGCATCAAGTTATTGAGTTTTTAGTAACTGAATGTGATTTTGACACCTTGGCATTTGAGTTTGGTTTTTCTGAAGGATTAGAAGTTGATAAGTGGATAAAATCACAAATTCCATTCGACGATTTGGATAAGTTACTGTCACACTTTTATTATCCAAATGAGTTTAAAGATACTTTGCTATGGCTTCGTCGGTATAATCAAGACAATAATAATCAAATTACCTTTTTAGGTGTGGATATTCCTAAAAATGGAGGTTCTTATTTTCCAAACTTTCGTATTGTATCTGATTATTTGCAAAGACTTTCAATCGTTTCTTCTGATGTCTTACAGAAGATTTTAAATCTTGCTGAGAAATTTGATTTCTATTCGACTTCTCAGCTTGCGTTAAATTTATCGCTTTTTGATGAAGCTGAACATAATGAATTAAAAGCATTGCTATTAAAAGTTTACATTCGTTTGATTACTCTTCAACCAAAATTAGAAAGTTTAGAATTTCAATCGATAGTTCATCAAGTTAAAGGCTTGATTTATATGAATTATAATGCTGATGCTATGGAAAGTTTCATTACTGAAAGGGGAATTGAAGGAGATATGGGAGCAAAAGACCAGTATATGGCAGAAAGCATTGATTGGTTTTTGAAAAATTCACTTGGTAAAAAGATTATTTTGGTTGCCCACAATGCTCACATTCAAAAAACTCCGGTAGATTTTGATGGATTTATTAGTTGTTATCCAATGGGGCAAAGACTTTCGATGACTTTTGGAGAAAAATATAAAGCATTTGCAATAACTAATCTACGTGGAGAAACTGCGGCATTGTATCCTGATAATGATTATCAATTTGGCTTTAGGGTTGATAAATTTCCACTTGATTTTCCAGAGTCGGATTCTGTTGAATTTATTATGCAAGAATTTGGAGGAAAAGAATGCTGTTTACTAATGAACAGAAGTACGGAATTAAAAAATTGTAATAAGATTCGATTTGATTCGATGTGCCTAAAAACTGAAATAGAAGAAGCTTTTGACGGAATTTTTCTAATAGAAAAATCAACTGTTTCAGAAGTAGTGGATTGAGAATTTATAAATTTAATTTCGAAACGGCACTTTCTTTTTGGAGGTGCCGTTTTATTCTTTCACATAACGTGCCGCGTATTGGCGATGGGCGGGATTTTTAGCACTGAACTTTAATCGAAGAACAGAAGTTGAATTTTGCACTTCCGTTGATACGAAGCCGTTCAGCCCGCCTATTGCCAATACGATGTTGTACGACGTAGTTATGTTTTGGGTTTTAGTCCAGCTAAATATTTTCGTATGTCATTTTCTAATTTATCCGGGTATTTGTACTCTAATTTTTTTGACAATTCAGTTCCTATTTCTGAAACTAAATCAGTCATTGAAAATAGAGCAGTCCAATTTTCCTTTATATCGCTCCCTGAAAATGTTTGTTCTGTTTTAGCCCACATTTCCTGGTTAAGATACTTTTTGAAAAGCCGTCCATATTTATTGGTCGTTATGTTCCAATTGTGTTCACTTGCAATGTGCCATTCAATTAAAGGAATTAAATATTCTGTGCGAATAACGGTTTCCGACATAAATTTCGCATAGAATATTTCATCTCTCACAAGACACTTTGCCACGTAAGTTGTGTCCCACCAAAAATCGTTTATTAGATTTTGAAACTCTTTTTCAGACGGTTTTTTGATAATGGAAATTTGATAAGTTGGTTTCAGCATTTGCTTTGTAATACCATCTTTATCAATTAAAATTTTATAACCAATATCCCAATCTTCTGGTAATTCTTTCTCTTGCGTTTCCTTTATAAATTTTGATTTGCTGTAAAGTTTAAAATCTACTTTCACACCGTCTTCATAAAGTAGCATTTTCATTGCGTGTTTATGGTTAAAACAACTTTCGTCTTCTTCAATCATAGCAATTGGATTTCCGAATTTAAGCGTCCAGCTTTTGTCTGAAATGTAATTTGTATTATCCTCAAAAACAAATTCAATGTCTAAATCACTAAATTCGTCAACAAGTGCTAAAGGATTTACAAGTGAACTTGTCAGAAGAAGAACTCTTACATCTTCGTTTTTCTCCGACCATTCTATAATTGTTCTTAACTTTTCTTCTCTGACTTTCATTTTGTTTGGTTCGGTTTTACTATGTCGTACAACGGTTCTCAGCTATACGCAGGCAGGGATTTTAACCACTGAACTTCCTACGAAGAACTGAACTTTAAATTTACCACTTAACTGTCCTACGAAGCACGAAACCCCTGCTTGCGTATAGGTGATGTTATGCGGTCGGTTTTCATTTTCTCTTCTTTCTCGTTAATTTGTCAAGCAAAGTTACTAAATTTGCAGTCAAGCAATTTCAATTTTTGAATTATGTATTTCAGCAGACCTTGGACTTCTATCTAAGTGATAGGCAGTCCTGAAAATTCCAATCTCTTTTAGGTCAAGACAATTAGTCTATGGGTTTCGTGTACCGACTTTTTTGTAAAGGCGTTACGTTGTCATAGTTGCTCTGTCGGGTAATACTGTCTATTCACTTCTCCACGATTTGAATTCAAGTATTCACCTGTAAGAAGTTACTAATGACAAAAAAGAAATTGCCCGTTCGTTTTACGGGTCAGCACTTTACTATTGATAAAGTGCTAATAAAAGATGCAATAAGACAAGCAAATATAAGTAATCAGGATACGGTTTTAGATATTGGGGCAGGCAAGGGGTTTCTTACTGTTCATTTATTAAAAATCGCCAACAATGTTGTTGCTATTGAAAACGACACAGCTTTGGTTGAACATTTACGAAAATTATTTTCTGATGCCCGAAATGTTCAAGTTGTCGGTTGTGATTTTAGGAATTTTGCAGTTCCGAAATTTCCTTTCAAAGTGGTGTCAAATATTCCTTATGGCATTACTTCCGATATTTTCAAAATCCTGATGTTTGAGAGTCTTGGAAATTTTCTGGGAGGTTCCATTGTCCTTCAGTTAGAACCTACACAAAAGTTATTTTCGAGGAAGCTTTACAATCCATATACCGTTTTCTATCATACTTTTTTTGATTTGAAACTTGTCTATGAGGTAGGTCCTGAAAGTTTCTTTCCACCGCCAACTGTCAAATCAGCCCTGTTAAACATTAAAAGAAAACAGTTATTTTTTGATTTTAAGTTTAAAGCCAAATACTTAGCATTTATTTCCTGTCTGTTAGAGAAACCTGATTTATCTGTAAAAACAGCTTTAAAGTCGATTTTCAGGAAAAGTCAGGTCAGGTCAATTTCGGAAAAATTCGGTTTAAACCTTAATGCTCAAATTGTTTGTTTGTCTCCAAGTCAATGGGTAAACTGTTTTTTGGAAATGCTGGAAGTTGTCCCTGAAAAATTTCATCCTTCGTAGTTCAAAGTCGGGTGGTTGTCAAGATGATTTTTCTGGTTTGGTGTCGTCTTTTAAGCTGCCGCATAACGAAAAATGGTAGCCGTAGTTGCCGGATTTACAGCACTTTCGTATCAATTTAGCACTTCGGTTCGTTAAAAGCACCAAAGTATCAAGTTGGCACGAAAGCCGGCAATTATCGGCTACCATATGTTAGTGGCATTTATCATTTCATTATATTCATTTGCTTTAACGCATTTTTTGTTACATTAATTCTCGATGAAATAAAATCATCAACATTCAATCCGTCTGTCGGAATTACATTTGTTGCAAAAAAATAAACATTAGATTTTGTTTCAACATAACCAACAAACCAACCATTATATTTTTCTTCTATCGAACTTAATCCAGTCTTACCGCTTAAAATGTAATTTTCAGTTCGCTCAATTTCCATAATATTTTTGACAATCTTTATTGTCCTATCAGAAATTGGAAATTTTGAAAAATAGAATTTCCTTAAAAAGTCGATTTGTTGTTTTTGAGATATTTTTGAATTTCCTTCAAGCCAAAAATTGTCAATCGTTAAACTGTCAAAAATCATATTTTTATACTCAAATTTTTCTAAATATTCTTTCATTTTAATTGTTCCGATTTTCCTTGCAATTTCCTGATAGCAAGGAACACAGGAAATTCTAAAAGCATCTTTAAATGATAAATCTTTTTCCCAAATATCCATTTTTCTCTGCTCGCCATTCCATTTTAAAATAGTTGTATCATTTTCAATAATGCCTAATTCAACAGCAATTATAGAATTTGGAATTTTGAATGTTGATGCAGGTAATTTTCCGTTTTTAGCCCAATCAAAGTCATTTGAGTAAAAAGTATTCTTGTCGTTATCATAAATTAGAATTGAACCATTTACTTGAAAACTATCTAAAATTTTGTCAAAATCAGAAATTTCTGTTTCAATTATGTTTTTATTCGTTGTTGTGTTACAGCAAACAAATAAAAATATCATTGAAATAAAAACTACAAATAAAATATTTTTCATTTATTGTCTAATTATCGTTTGTTTTTGTTGCCACTAACGGGAAACGCATTGGCGAAGTGGCGGATAAATTGGACAAAAAGTTCAATTTAGCAGTGACGTAGCCGATGTGTTTCCACAGAAGCTAAATTATTAAAAAAAGCTGAATGTGGAACACATTCGGCGGAATAAAATGCACAAAAGTTGAGTTTGGCACTTAACCCGCCATTTTGCCAATGCGATGTTATATGCCGTATTTTTTGATAAGATAATTTAAGTCAGCTTCGTTTAAAATTCTAATGTTTGCTTTTTTTGATTGGTTTAAGTCGTTTATTTTTTGGATTTTTGACCAACCACAATCTTCACCTGCAAAAACAAAATCTACTTTACCTGTTATTCCTGATTTTATTTGTCCACCAATTTTCATTAGAAAAGTTTTTATTTCTTCTCTTTCTATTGAAAAGTTGCCCGTAATAACTATTCCTTTTCCTATTAAATCAATGTTTTCAAGTTCGTTTTGAGTTATTTGATAATTTGATAAATGCTCTTCATTTTCTTCTAAAACATCTTCACTTGGTTGATTGAAATAATTATTATTTGTTTTAGGCTGGTCATCAATTTTTCTTATTAGTTCTTGATAACTTGGATACTTGTCAGTCAATTCGCCAAATATTAAAGCACAAAGTTTTGCATCGAATTCTGGGTCGTGATGATTTGTTACTTCTAAGTCCAAACTCTCTGCTAAATCTTTTATTTTTTTAGGCATCCCAAGTTTATCTGCAAATAACATTGTGTCAATATAACTTATGACATATGGTTTTAAATTATAATGTTCATATAGATTTTTCTGATTATCCGTTTATGCACCTGTTATATTCGCAATTACTAGTCTGTCAAAGAGTTTGTCTCCAAAATACCGTCTGTTTAATTTGTAAATAAACTCGTTGAGATACAACTGTAAGTATTTCCTTTTGATTTTATGGTAGTTGCCCAGCAATGTCCGTTTTGCATTACTGATTGCGATATGCACCCATTTGAGTGTTTCCTTGGTGGTTTTGGCGTCTGATTTCTCGGTGACGTGCAATTCCACCAGATCGGAGATGTCAACGTAAGAAGTGCTTTTGTCCGAAAATACGATGGCATCATCCTCCATGCAGTCCCTGACCACGCCGTTGATTCCTTCACTTTGATGGCTATCCAGTACCCTGGCCTTGAAATAACGCACATGCTTCTCCTTTTTGCCCGTTTCGATATCTTCCAACGGGGTGCTTTCGGCCATCACCGCAACGTTCTGCTTTCCCTCGGCTCCCCGGCCACGTGTACCCTTGCCTCGCTCGATTTCCTTACTGGCCACCGAAAAGTAACCCTCATCCAGTTCTATCATCCCTTCCAGTGTATACCTTGCATCCCGGTTGCCCATCGCCCTGCGGAGTTTGTGTACCATCGCCCATACCGGTTCGTAACGCTTCAATCCTAATTGCTTCTGGAGTTCGTTGGTGGAGAATCCCTTTTTTGTGCAACTCATCAGGAACATCGTTTTGTACCACACCAGAAACGGCAGCTTGGAGCTCTCCATGATCGTACCGCTGCGCAACGAGGTGCGGAAACGGCAACCTTTGCATTCATAACTCCATTTACCCTGTAACCAATAATGGGAAGTGCCCCCGCATCGCTTGCAGACAACCCCTTCCTTATCACGCTGCTCCTTGAAATGCAAACGACAATCTTCCTCCGAACCGAAATGAGCCGTAAAACTGAATATGTTCATAATCCCTGCTTTTTGAGCGCTAATATACTAAAAATATTAGGTGTGTTTGCGGAGAATCAGATAAAATTTTATTATCATCAAGTATTTCAAAAAATGGGGTCAACATTTTTTCATACTCTTTTGTCAATGAATAAAAAATAGTTTGTGCTTTTCTTTCCGTTTCAATTAGTCTACGGTCTTTGAGCTTTCGTAAATGTTGAGAAATTGCAGAAATTGTCATACCGAGAATATCGCTTAAATCACAAACACATAGTCGTTTTTCTTCATAAATCAGAAACAGGATTTTCAGTCTTACATTGTTTCCCGCCAATTCAAGTCCATTCGACAAATAGTCAAACGAACCGTGAAGTTCTGAAACTCGTTCTTTACAGCGATTGATTTGTTTAATGTCCGCCTGTTGTCTTATACAAGAAGTACTATCCATGTTGCAAATATAGTTAATTTGCTTATTTAAGCAATTGCTAAAATACAAAAAGTTAAAACCGGCTTGGTTGAACTGTTTGTTCCTACTGTATATTTTCGTAAAAGGTTAGTAAATTTCCGTATAAGTCCAAAGTTGCAAATTCTCTTGTGTCGTAGTAAGTGGTTTCTATTTCGGTTTTTTCATTGTGTAATACTTCCTTTTCTTTTAGTTCTTTATACAGTTCGTCAATGCCTTTTATTTCAATCCGGCAACTGTGTGTACCTGCCAAAAAACTTTCCGCTCCGCTACTAATCGGTTTGAGAAATAAAAAAATACTTTTCCATTTCCAGCTATAATTACAGGAAGCCCATAAATGTAAGTCTATACCATTCCTAATTAATATTGCAAAGGTTTCTTCCATATGTCTGCAATCAAAGCCCAATCGGGCTTTATAAAAGGCAACTGCTTTTTCAATATCCCGAACAGGAAATGCAGGTATGGTCTTTATTAGTTTTATCATTTTCGCGATATTATTTTAATTATTGAACCTTATATTTTTTGTACATCTGTTGAAATCATATTGCCATTTCATAACTTTTGCTTGTTTCTAACTGTAATACTTCTTCTTTAACCATAAACTTGCACGTACTAATAGAATTAGTACCGGAACTTCTACCAACGGTCCTATAACGCCTACAAACGCTTGTGGGGAATGAATACCGAAAACGGCTATTGCTACCGCTATTGCCAATTCAAAGTTGTTTCCTGTGGCTGTAAATGCGATTGAGGCGTTTTTGTCGTAAGGAACTTTAAGGGATTTGTTGATAAAGAAGCTGACGAAAAACATCAGTACAAAATAGATGATTAACGGTATAGCTACTTTTACCACATCCATTGGCAGTTCTAATATTTTATCTCCTTTCAGACTGAACATTAATACTATAGTAAAAAGTAAAGCATATAATGTAATGGGCGATATTCGGGGTACAAATTTCCTGTTATACCATTCTATACCTTTTGATTTTACCATTGCGTAACGGCTTATAAAACCTGCTAAGAAAGGAATGCCTAAGTATATCAATACGCTTTCTGTAACATCTTTCATTGATACGCTTACATTGAAATTTGCCAATCCTAATTTGCTTGGTAATACATTAATGAATAACCAAACTAAGAAGCTATAAGAAATTATCTGAAAGATGCTGTTTAATGCAACTAACATAGCTGTGTATTCTCTGTTTGCTTTAGCTAAATCGCTCCATACGATTACCATTGCGATACATCTTGCCAAACCTATCAATATCAAGCCTGTCATATAATCGGGTTCATTACGTAAAAACAAAACGGCTAATCCGAACATCAATATTGTACCGATAACCCAATTGAGCAATAAGGATATGCCGATTACTTTTTTATCCTTAAATGCTTGGGGCAATAATGAATAATCCACTTTTGCCAATGGCGGGTACATCATCAGTATCAGACCTATTGCCAAAGGAACGTTTGTAGTGCCTACGGATAAAGCATTTGTAATTTTTGATATTCCCGGAAAGAAATACCCTAAACCTATACCTGCTGCCATTGCAAGGAATATCCATAAGGTAAGGTAACGGTCAAGAAATTTTAGTTTTGGTTGCATTGGTTATTGACTGACTTTTGAAAAAACATAAAACATTTCCGTTGCTATCTGTAAACTTCTTTCTGCATATACCTGTGATTGCTCCGGTGTATTGTCTGAAATTTTAGGGTCTTCAAATGTGATAGGTATCCTTTTTTCTGCACCTGCAATAAATGGACATCCACCGTCTGCCTGTGAACAGGTCATAATGGCTGTAAATGCTGATACTGGGTTGAAAGGACTATCGTACTTTTTTGAAAAGCCGATAACAGGCAAAGCATTATCGCTGTATTTTATGGCATATACAGGGTTATTAGTATCTGCGATTTTGAAAATGTTAAACCCCTGATTAGTCAATGTTTCTGCAACTTTCGGAAATAGTGACGTTTCTTCCGTACCGCCCGAATAACAATGTACATTTGGTATATTAAAATGTGCTGACGCTACCTGTGCCCAAACCTGTGATAAATGGCTTCTTCGGGAATTGTGGGTACAGATGAAATTGATATTTATATCCTGCCTGTCGTTTACTTTTTGCTGTATAAAATCAATCAGCGGTTGTAATACGGCTTTACGTTCTTCGCTGATGCTTTGTACATCAATTTTGTTGTTAATGATTTCGATTAGTTTTTGATACATCGCATTTTGTTTTTAGTGTTTAGCAACATCCCGAATTTGGTGTACAGCAAGCATTATTCAGCTCTGATAATTTTACCTTTTGCTTTTCGGCAGGAATACCGCAAGCATCACTTGCCAGGCAAGCGGTTTGCTTGTTTTTCAGTACAAAATGGTTTCCGTTAAAATTCAAATCGTATTTACCAACCGTTTCGCTTTGGTATTCTACTTCTATTTCGGCATCTTCAATACCCAACTTTTCTTCGGATAGCTTAATGATGTTTAATAGCTTTGTTGGCTTTAATCGGTGTTCAAAATCGTTGGCATTCCATAATTGGAAATTGACAACTTTTTCGTTTCTAATTGTTCCGCCACAATCAATGAAGTGTTTTGTAATAACACCTATCTCGGTAACGTGAAAGTGTTCGGGTACAAATGTTCCGTTCTCTAATTGAAATTCAACATTATCCAATGCTGGTAAGATTTCTTTGATGTTTGATAGTTTCATTATTTTTTTATTTAATTGTTATATTGCTTTATTGCGATTAATGTGCTTAAAAAAAATGCTTAACAGCATTTATCAACCTCTACATTATCTATAAAGAAAGCATTGAGTTCCTTTTTAATCTGCTGCCAAACATTTTCATCAATACAGTAGCACACACTTGTCCCTTCTATATTGCCTTTGATGATACCAATGTTTTTAAGCTCTTTTAAATGTTGTGAAATCGTAGCCTGCGCCAATCCTAATTCTTCCACTAAGTCATTACAAATGCAAGCATTCTGCTTGATGATGTATTGTAGGATAGCTATACGGGCAGGATGAGCCAATGCCTTTAAAGAGGTTGCCAAGTTGTTTTGCTGCTCTGTAAATATTTCAGTTTTTGTTACGCCCATAATACACTTAATTTTACATCGCAATATTACGATAAATATTTAAACCACAAAAATAGTTTGTGAAAAAACATATATCCAAGCACCAATTCTGTACAAATTATCATTTCAAATTTCTATTGTAAATAGCCAAATCCTGCCTTTCAAAGCCAAACCCTGCAACATTATCAAAGGCATTTGCTCCTGCTTCTAATTTTAGGATTTAAGTAAAATTCAAAACAAAATAAAGTATGGATGTACAGCAAAAAGACCTGTCGTTTTTCAGATTACGACTGCAAGAACTATTAAACAGCAGCTTTCCCGAAAAGGCACACGACCAAAAATTTATAGACCAACGGTCTTCGTGGGCTGCCAATGCTTACGAAGGTGCTTTCCGTTCGGGAAACGCCGTTGAGCAATGCGACGAAATAGCCAATTACATACTTTTTGAGGGCTTGCACTTCTCCAAGTTCGACACGGTTTTCAAAGTGGTATGCAATGAGTTTGATACCATAATGGCAGACGAGGAACTGCGACTGTTCGCCCTGAAAATGTTCCCTGTATGTGAGCCTGTTTTCGCAGGATACAAATTAACCGATGATTTCGCCTATGGGTATGAGTTTGATGTACTCTACACCGAACTGACTGGAACCATCTCAATATGGATTGAGGAAAATGGGCTTCAGTAAACGGTTCCATCTCCAACAGAATATTGATGCCCTGCGAATTGTTTTTAAACTGGAAAAGGAGAAACGGCAAGCCACCGTAGGCGAAAGACTGCTAATGATGCGATACAGCGGATTTGGCGGTCTTAAATTCGTTCTGAACCCCATAGAAAACAAAATAGATATCAATCATTGGAGAAAAACAGAACACGACCTTTTTCCACTCACGCAGGAACTCCACCAACTACTCAAAGAAAATTCCGAAGACGATAAGCAATACCGCAGGTATGTGGACAGTATGAAAAGTTCCGTACTGACGGCTTTTTATACACCGCCAAAGGTTATAGATGCCATTTCATCTGCCTTGCGGGATAATGGTCTGCACATTGATAAATTCCTCGAACCCTCCGCAGGTATCGGTTCATTCATCCAATCCTTTTCGAAAAACCAAACAGCCAGTGTTACCGCTTATGAAAAGGACTTGCTTACAGGCAAGATTTTAAAGCAGCTTTACCCCGATAGCAATATCCGTATAAACGGTTTTGAAGAAATCCCCGAAAGGGAACAAAACAGCTATGATATAATTGCCAGTAATATCCCTTTTGGCGATACTTCTGTATTTGACCTTTCTTATTCCCGCAGTAGAAACAGCGCAAAGGAACAAGCTGCCAGAAGCATACACAATTACTTTTTTCTGAAAGGTGCTGATATGCTCCGTGAGGGCGGCTTGTTGGCTTATATTACTTCACAGGGCATTCTGAACAGCCCTAAGAACGAACCCATACGCAGGGCGTTAATGCAGGATAATAATTTGGTTTCGGTTGTAAGATTGCCCAACAACCTGTTTACCGAATATGCAGGTACGGAAGTAGGCAGCGACCTGATTATCCTACAAAAAAATACGGCAAAAAAAAATCTGACCGACAGGGAAGATCTGTTTTGCCAAAGCAAGCCAACCGAATACAATACGCCGGGCAATGCGCTCTTTCAGGATAGTGCAAGAATTATCCATACCGACCAAAAATTAGATACCGACCCATACGGGCAACCTGCCTTAATCTATACGCATAAAGACGGTGTTGAGGGGATTGCCGAAGATTTGAAGCAAATGCTTTCCGAAGATTTTGGAAAGCACCTGAATTTGAATTTATACAGAGGCGAACGCAGCGATGAGCCTGTTATACAAATTCCGATTGAACCAAAGGTTACACCTCCGGTTATCGACCCTGTAATCATTCAGCAAAAACCGCAATCTGTATCCACTCCGGTACTCCGTCAGGAAAGCCCGCAGGAATTAAAGCAACTAAGTATTTTTGACCTGTTTGAAAGTGCGGGCGAACCTATAATGGTTCTTGCTCCACCTAAAAGAACTACCCAAGCCAAAAGACAAAGCACTAAAAAAAGAAGAGGTACAACAAGTCGTCAGCCAGACCTGTTCAGTAGTGCAAGGCAGCAGTCTTACACACCGCTAAAATCTAATGGTGCTGCCAATGGAAGCCACCAAGTAAACGACAAAAAACAGGAAGCTATTGGCGACCTGTTTTCACAAACAAACGGTAATGGCCAGTCTGATAAGACAGCCATTGCCACTACCAATATTAATGCTATTCCTGAACCTGCCCCGTACACTGGCGAACTGCAATCATTCCACCGTAACGATTGCCTTGTGGTAGATAACGGTTGGGTTGGTTATCTGCAAGATGTGCAAAGGAACGACGACAAGGCAACAGCAACCTTTCATCCGTTGCAATTGCCGAGCTCACAGAAAGCAAGAGCCGAAGCCTATATAGCCGTAAGGGACAGTTATATCAACCTGTACCAAAAAGAAGCTGAAAAGCAGACCGAGCATAAAGAAGAAAGGGAAACGCTGAACCTCCTGTACGATGGCTTTGTCAAAAAATACGGTAATCTCAATGCTGCCGACAATGCCAAGCTGATAAAGACCGACAGCGCAGGCAAAGAAATCCCCTATCTGGAGCGTATCATTGGCGGCGTAATCCACAAAGCGGATATTTTCAGCCGTCCCGTTAGCTTTTCTACCACTACGTTAGCAACCGACAATCCCGAAGAGGCTTTAGCCGCCTCGCTGAACAAATACGGAAATGTGGATTTGGACTTTATGTCCGAAATCAGCAGCCTGCCTACCGATACCCTTAAAGAAGCCCTGCACGGGCGGTTGTTCTTCAATCCGCTACAACAGGAATACGAAATAGCTGAACGTTGGATTGCAGGTAACGTAGTTGAGAAAGCCGACGACGTAAGAGCCTATCTCGAAAACAATCCCGATGATACCGAAGCCAAAGAAAGCCTTAACGCTTTAGAGGAAGCCCGACCAAAACGTATTGACTTTGAGGAATTGGATTTTAACCTCGGCGAACGGTGGATACCTACTGGGATTTATGCCCGTTTCGCTTCGCACCTGTTTGATGCGGATGTACTGGTTCATTATTCCGAAAGCTCCGACGACTTTTCTGTAAAGTGTCATCAGGGCAATATGCACATTTGGGAAAAATATGCCGTCAAAGCGGAAAGCCGCACGTTTGACGGTATTGCCCTGCTCAAACACGCCCTTGTCAATACCACGCCTGATATTACCAAAAAAGTACTGGTTGGCGACCAAGAGGTTAAAGTACGGGATATGGAAGCCATACAAATGGCGAACACCAAGATTGACGAAATCCGTACCGCCTTTACCGACTGGCTACACGCACAGAACGATGAGTTTAAAAACAGGCTGACCGACCAGTACAACGATACCTTTAATTGTTTCGTTCGCCCAAACTATGACGGAAGCCATCAGGAATTTCCGGGATTAGACCGCAAGGGAGCAGGCATTGAAGACCTGTATTCAAGTCAAAAGGACACCGTTTGGATGATAAAGCTGAACAACGGTGCTATCTGCGACCACGAAGTAGGCGCAGGAAAAACGCTGATAATGTGTACCGCAGCGCAGGAAATGAAGCGTTTGGGATTAGCCCATAAGCCGATGATTATCGGGCTGAAAGCAAATATACCTGCCATTGCCGAAGACTACCGTAAAGCCTATCCACACGCCAAAATCCTTTATCCGGGTATTGATGATTTTACGCCGAAAAAACGCCTGCGGATTTTCGGGAATATTAAAAATAATGATTGGGATTGCGTGATACTTACGCACGACCAGTTCGGAATGATACCGCAATCGCCCGAAATACAAAAGGAAATCCTCGAAATAGAACTGGACAGCGTAGAGCGCAATCTCGATGCCCTGAAATCGCAGGGCAAGGAAGTGACAAGGGGAATGCTCGCCGGGGTAATCAAGCGGAAAGAAAATCTTGAAGTAAAGCTGAAAACGCTGCAACACGATATTGAAAACCGTAAGGATGATATTGTGGACTTTAAGATGATGGGCATAGACCATTTGTTTGTGGACGAAAGCCACCAGTTCAAAAACCTGATGTTCAACACCCGTCATACACGGGTTGCCGGACTGGGGAACGTGGACGGCAGCCAAAAGGCACTGAACCTGCTGTTTGCAATCCGCACCATTCAAGAGCGTACCAATGCGGATATGGGTGCAACCTTTCTTTCGGGTACAACCATCAGCAATTCATTAACGGAATTGTACCTGCTGTTTAAATACCTGCGCCCCCGTGCATTGGAAAAACAGGGTATTCATTCCTTTGATGCGTGGGCAGCTATCTATGCACGGAAAACGACCGATTATGAATTTTCGGTAGCTAACAATATTGTAGCAAAAGAGCGTTTCCGCTACTTTATCAAAGTGCCGGAACTGGCACAGTTCTATTCTGAAATCACGGATTACAGAACGGCTAAGGATATTGGTATTGACCGCCCCACTAAGAACGAGGTATTGTACAACATACCGCCAACGCCCGACCAAGAAGCCTTTATCCAAAGCCTGATGCAGTTTGCCAAAACGGGCGATGCTACTTTGCTCGGTAGAGAACCATTATCGCAAAGGGAAGAAAAAGCAAAGATGCTCATTGCGACGGACTATGCCCGTAAGATGTCGCTCGATATGCGTATGGTAAGTGGTATATACGACGACCATCCCGACAACAAGGCTTCGCATTGTGCGGTAAATATCGCCAAGTATTACAACCAGTTCAACGCACAGAAAGGAACGCAGTTCGTTTTCTCCGATTTGGGAACTTACAAGCCCGGCGAATGGAACGTGTACTCCGAAATAAAACGCAAACTCGTGGAGGACCACGGCATACCTGCGCACGAAGTAAGGTTTATTCAGGAAGCGAAAAATGATAAGCAACGTAAGGAACTTATCAACGGAATGAACGAGGGCAAAATCCGTGTACTGTTCGGTTCTACAAGTATGCTCGGAACTGGCGTAAACGCACAGAAAAGAGCTGTTGCCGTTCATCATTTAGATACACCGTGGCGACCGTCTGACCTTGCCCAAAGGGACGGGCGGGCAATCAGAAAAGGCAATGAGATTGCCAAATTCTTTGCCGATAATAAAGTTGCTGTGATTATCTATGCAGTTGAAAAATCGTTGGACAGTTACAAATTCAACCTGCTGTATAATAAGCAGCTTTTCATCGACCAGTTAAAGACTAACAACCTGACCAAAAGAACGATTGACGAGGGAAGTATGGACGAAAAATCGGGAATGAACTTTTCGGAATATGTGGCAATCCTGTCAGGAAATACAGACCTGTTGGATAAAGCCAAACTGGAAAAACAGATTGCCGGACTGGAAAGCGAAAAGCAGGCGTTCAACCGCTCTAAATCCAGTGCCAAATTTAAGGTACAGGATTATATGGAAATGTTGCAAAGCACTCAATCCCGTTTGAGCCGGATGAGTACCGACTGGGAAAACTTACAGCAACGCCTGCAAAAGCGTTCGGACGGTACAATCGAAAACCCTGTGCTGTTAGATGGCTTGCCGCCCAATGCAAATCCGAAACAAATAGGCGCAAAACTGAACGAGATTGCGAACAAAGCCCGCACGGCAGGCGACTATCGTGAAATAGGCAACCTCTACGGGTTTCAATTATTGGTTAAAACAGAACTTCCAAAGGATAATTCAACACTCGAAAGGGTCAATAGATTTTTTATAACTGGCGAGGGCAATATCAAGTACACCTACAATAACGGTCTGATGGCAAAAGACCCCGAAACCGCCGCAATGAATTTTTTAAGGGCTTTGGAAAAACTGCCGGGCTTTGTGAAGCAGGAGCAGGAGAAAATCGCTGAAATACAAAAAGACCTGCCGATACTTCAGGAAGTGGTTAACGGTACTTGGGCTAAGGAAAGTCGATTGAGTGAGCTTAAAACGGAACTGGCTGCCGTAGAAAGAAAGATACAGCTATCTATTACGCCGGAAACCAAACAAGATGCTTCGGAGCAGGCAGAAAAGCAGAATGAAGCCCCAAAGGTGCAGGAAAGCATTATACGGACAAAAGGCGTTCATTCACCTCGTGGCGTATTATAATAGTCGTTACTTTTCGTCCTTTTCGTCCATTTTTTTTATTAGGGCTTCACAGAGGCTGTCAAGGAATTTGGTTCGGTTTATCTTACGGGCTTTCAGTTCCATAAACGTGTGGTAAAAATCGCCTAACTCAATATTAAAGGCTTCTTCAAAAGTTTTAGCTATCAATTTTATGTCTGTATTCCCATTGTTAAATACACCGTGGGAGTACAGTGCATATATGAGTTCCGTCAGTGCTGTTTTACTTGCCGTCCATTTCAATGAATTGTCCGAACCCCTTTTCACATTGATGTTATTGAGCCTGTCTTCCAAATAAACTTGTATCAGGTCATTGGCAATAATCTTGGCAATCTTATAATCGTGTGAAGTAGAAAAACGATGGTCTGCTTCAAAATAAAATGTGTCTAACCACAGCCTTATATCGTGCTTGCCACGCAGAAAGTATTTTTCATCCAGAAAAGAATTGTTGCTTCGATAATATTTATAAAACTCTATGTTGCTATTAAAGAATCTTTTAAGCTTTTTAAGCTCTTTGGAGAAATATTTTTTAAAGCGGTTATAGCCGTAAGGTCTTTTAGTTTCAATTTTATAAACAGTATTGTAGTAAATTAATTTTGATACAATAATTGGCTTTTGATATTTGAAAAAATTTATCTCTTCCTGTATACTCTTAAAATCGTTATTTAATACAAATTCTTTTAATTCGGATAAACACTTTATCACAATTGGTATCGCTATCTCAATTTTATCTGTTAAGTAGTCACTTTCAATTTCTAGCTCACTTAAAGCCGCTTCAAGTTCTAAAATTTTTTTGTTATAATATTTTTCCATTTGAAAAGATATTTGGGTATTATAAAACAAGAAAGCCTATGCAATACTATAGGCTTAACTTGACATCTTACAACGCAAACATCATTAGATAAAACAAGTGTTACAACTTATTTATCCAACAATATCTACTTATCGAGCATTACTTTATAAGTCGGATCTTCAATGATATTTACATCAATAACAGCTTCAGCATTTTTGAGAAGTTGGCGACAATCGTCACTTAAATGCCTTAAATGTATTTTCTTGTTCTGCTTGGCATAACGGTGTGTAAGTACATTCAATGCCTCAATTGCGGACATATCAACAACTTTACTTTCTTTGAAGTCAATAATTACTTCAGAAGGGTCATCAAGTACCTCAAACTTTTCTGTGAATGCAGTGGTTGAGCCAAAGAATAATGGACCAAATATTTCATAGTGCTTAACACCATTCTCATCAACATACTTTCTTGCGCGAATACGTTTAGCACTCTCCCAAGCAAATACTAATGCAGATATTATAACTCCAATTAATACTGCTAAAGCAAGGTTGTGAAGCAATACAGTAATCAAAGCAACTAACATCCCAACAAATATATCGTGTCTTGGCATTTTATTAATGATGCGGAGGCTTGCCCACTCAAATGTTCCTATTGCGACCATTATCATAAGTCCTGTCAATGCTGCCATCGGAACTTTTTCAATCAAACCACTGCCGAACATTATAAATATTAACAGCGAGATAGAAGCAACAATACCTGATAACCTAGCTCTTGCACCGGCAGACACATTTATTAAACTCTGACCGAGCATTGCACAACCACCCATACCTGAAAATAAACCAGAAAGAATGTTTGCGGCACCCTGTGCTACTGCTTCACGATTACTTTGTCCTCTAGTCTCTGTTATTTCATCAATGATATTTAAAGTTAACAAACTCTCTATAAGGCCAACGCCAGCAATGATTGCAGCATAAGGAAAAATAATCTGGAGCGTTCCTAGACTAAAAGGCAATTGCGGAATATGAAATGGAGGGAAACCACCTTTAATTGATGCGATATCCCCAACAGTTTTTGTATCTATTTTAAAAAGATAAACCAAACCAAATACAACTAATATTGCAATAAGCGATGCTGGTATAGCTTTTGTAAGTTTTGGCAATCCCCAAATTATTAACATCGTTAGTCCTACTAACGCTAACAGGATATACAAGTTTGTTCCTGTCAACCATATTCCGGAAGGGTCTTTAAATTGGTCAAGTTGAGACATAAAAATTATTATTGCCAGACCATTTACAAAACCGAAAATGACTGGATGCGGCACTAAACGGATAAGCTTTCCTAATTTTAAAAAGCCTGCCAACATTTGAATGGCTCCTGCTAAAATAACAGTAGCGAACACATATTCAACCCCGTGAGTTTTCGCTAATGCAATTATGACAACTGCGATTGCTCCTGTTGCCCCGGAAATCATACCGGGACGACCGCCCAATATAGACGTAACCAAACTCATTACAAAGGCTGCATATAATCCTACTAAAGGTGAAAGACCTGCAATTAACGCAAATGCTACTGCTTCTGGCACTAAAGCCAAGGCTACAGTTAGACCCGATAATACTTCGATTTTGTAATCTACTTTTTGTTTGAAATCAAACAGATTGATGATTTTTTGCATAAGGGATTTAATAAAAATTGTGTAAAAGAATAGGACATACCCATTAAGGAAAACCTTGGATACGTAAATACTACCAATAAGATGAATTGGGAAAAAACAACTAGTTACCTTTTATCAGGGCGGAGTAACTTGAGATGATATTTTTGCTGTTTTTTTCATTGAAGTTGCAAATTTAGAATTTATATCTTGATAAGACAAGAAATCTTTTATATAATTAACCGTCTTGCAACAAATGCTGCAACTTCGGGTCGTTCTTGATGCGCTCCATTTCACTTACAACAATATTCAGGATGTCGGATTTTATCTGTTTGTAATTGTTTTCAATTTCCTGCTTCATTTTATCCACGCCCTGCTCATTTACAAAAGATAAGATTTGCGGTATTTGCTGATAGGCTTTGATTTCTGCCGCTACCTTTTCATTATCTACCACAATTTCAGCATGGAATATCTTTTGCTCGATACGTTCATCAAAGTTATCTGATACGGAACCGACAAACATACCCTGTGTAAGCGTTGAAATTTTGGAAGCCGGTATAAGGCTGTCTAACTGTGTGGAGATAGAGGTAGATTTATCATTGCGGTTAATGGTCATACTTTGGCGTTTCTGCAATACTTTTCCAAAGCGTTCCGAAAGGCTTTTAGCCGTTTCGCCAACTACCTGACCACTGAATATATTACCAACTGTATTTTGTATTACCTTGCTTTCTTTGTCGCCGTAATCCCTCGTTAATTGCGAAAAGTCCTGAAAGCCCAAACATACTGCTACTTTATTACTTCTCGCTGTTGCAATAAGGTTATCCAGTCCCCTGAAATAAATTGTGGGTAACTCATCAATGATAACGGAACTCTTTAGCTGCCCCTTTTTATTAATCAGTTTTACAATCCTAGAATTGTATAAACCCAAAGCTGCAGAATAAATATTTTGACGGTCGGGATTATTGCCGACGCACAAAATTTTAGGTTCTTTGGGATTATTGATGTCAAGCGTAAAATCATCGCCTGTCATTACCCAGTACAATTGCGGGCTAATCATTCTTGATAGTGGGATTTTTGCCGATGCTATCTGACCTTGTAACTGGTCTTGCGCCCCGCCCTGCCACGCATCCATAAAGGGCGACAAATAATTTTCCAAATCGGGGTATGAGGTTAAAATTGTGAACACGTCTGAATACTTTTTGTTCAGCAATTCAATGGCGTGAGGGAACGTACAATACTTGCCGTCATCGTAGATTTTTAGATACCAAATAATGGCAGCTAAAAGAATAATTGGGCTTTCCACGAAAAAATCCCCTTGCTTCTGTATCCACGATCTGTTAAGGTTTAGCATTATGGTATAAGCCGCTTCATAAGCATCTGAAATGTCGGTCATAAAGTCGGGATTGAGTGGGTTGCAACGGTGGCTCTTGCGTGGGTCGTCGAAATTTATCACGTAAAATTTCGGCTGAATTTTGTACTTGTCACGATGCTTCAGCAAATGGTTGTATGCTATTGTCGAAAGGTCGTCAAACTTAAAATCATAAATGTACATTGAGAAACCTTTTTCAATCTGTTGTTTAATGTAATTGTTTACAATGGCATAAGATTTTCCCGAACCCGGCGTACCGAGAACGATGGATGCCCTGAAAGGATTGACAATGTTTATCCAGCCGTTGTTCCATTTCCCTTTGTAATAAAATTTGGTTGGCAGGTTGACGGAGTATTCATTCTCCATCAATTTTGTTTCCTGTTGGAAACTCTCATTTTCATTGTTGAAAACATCGTCCATCAGGTTGGTACGCAGCAATCGGCTCATCCAAACGCCAGCAACCATTAAAGCAATGTAGCCCAAACCTGAGGTAAGGATATATAGAAAAGTAGCGGTATTTAGCGGTAACTTTAGTAATGGTGTATTCAGGAAGAACAGCACAAAGCCATTGCCCAAAGCCACGTAAATTTTAGTCCAGGTTATCTTCTCGTTCTTTACTCCCTTTGTTCCTATGCAACTCAAAGCCAGTAAAACCAAAGCGAATGCTTTGGTGTAAAGAGTATGTGAAAACAAACCCGCCGTCCGGTCGAAATTGCCTAATATCTTGTTGATTACTTCCAACGTCCAACCACGTTCTGAAAAGAAACCATAACAGAACCAATAAAGGTGCATCAGCACCAAAAGAATACTGACTGCCCGCATAAAAGCCATTATCTTGGCAAGCCCTCTTAAATCGTCTTCTCCCTGCATTATTTGAAGTTTTAATGTTCGGGCGTGAATTTAAAGGCTCTGTGGAGTGGCTATAAGATTGTGGCAGTCTGTGGCGTTGTGTGGCAGTGTTTGGCTAAATATTATTTCTGACCTCTTTGGCGTTTGCGCTTCTTCTTCATTTTATTGGCAAAGTCTTGTTCCTCATAATCTTCGCCCTGGGCTTCGGGCAGTAAGCCACCCAGTGCTTCAATCAAACCGTCTTCGTGTTTGTCGGTAGCTAAGAAGTCGAACAAATGGTGTGGTTCTTCCGCAGGAAGATCCGCATCATTTGATGTGGATAGTTTGGGTTGTAAAACGGCAGATTCCTTAATATCCGGGTTGATGTTACTGTTCCAATAATCATTAAAGGTGTTGGCAGAAAGTTCAGTTGCTAAACGTGAACCGTTCCAAACTGCTTTGGAATTGTGGTCAATAAATGTGATGCCATAAATACGCCCTGTATCATTCCGGCGCACGACTACGTTAATGCCCTGTTCCGCTAATTGCTTTTTAAATGCCTGTTCATCGCTTGTGGTTTTCAGGGCAATGGTAACGGCAGATTTTAGGGTCTGTTTGGCGGGGCTATCTTTCAAAGCCGTTTTGCATTTCGCAAAATGCAGTTCCAAAGCCGGAAGTCCTGCGCTCTTTCCAAACAGCGAAGCCTTGAACGGATGCCCGGCTCTTTCGCCTTTTTCATTTAAGGGAATGTATAATAGACCCTGCTGCATTTTTCCCTGCAATTCGCCCTCGATTTTCTCGGTGGTAATTTTGAACAGGGAAAGCAGGGCATTGTATTCGCCTAAAGTTTGGTATTGGTAGTAATTCGGCAGGTGGCGAACGACCGAAGCGATTTGACTTTTTACATCGCCTGCCCGATAATCTACCGGACGGAAAACCTTATCAGTCTGGTTACGCTCTTTGTCGGTGGCGGGTATCACCCCGTGTTTTTTTTCCAATTCACGGCATACATTCATAGACCGCATTTTCTCGAATTTGTCCGAAATCTTTTTGCCCTGCTCGTCCACGCAAACCGATACAATGTGTATATGGCTGCGGTCAATATCGGTATGTTTGAACACCACAAAAGGCTGTTCGCCGTAACCCATTTCCCGCATATACTGTTCTGTCATTTCCCTAAACTTATCATCGCTAACCTTATCGTTCGGGTCAGGATTGAGCGAAATATGCAACGTATGTTTCTCGGTGTTGCGGTTGGCTATCAGGTAAGGGGCAAAAGACTGGGCTAATTGTGCCACCGAATAATGACCGCTTGCGGTTTCAATCATCTTATTGGCAAACAAAATCTGCCCGTTTTCATTCTCCACTTTAAGCTGATTGTACGCCAATGCCCCGTATAAATTTGCGCTTCTTCCAATTTTTGCTATCATTTCTACCGCTATTTTTTCAGGTGTTTGGCTTCAAATTCTTCGCTTATTTGGATAATTTTCTGACACAGCATTGCCATTTCAGCCGTCTGTTTTTCCAGTTTGTACAGAAACGCTGCGGCTTTTTTCTCGGAAAAATTCTTGTACAACAGCTTTACAATTTGGTTATAGTTCACACCTATGGAACGGAACTGGCTGTGAAAAGAGGTTAGCCGCATATAAAAATCAACCGTTCCCTTGTCAATCTGAATGGTCTTTATGGTCTTGTCAAAGATGCAGGACGTTATGAAATGCGCTTTTACCTGCATACCAGATTTGTCAAAAAGGGCAAGAAAGCGGGCGTGTTCCTGCTCGTTAAAGGAAATTGTATAGCGGATTGTCGCCGGGTCTTCTTTAGGGCGGCGTCCGGTCTTTTTCAATTGCTTTCTGTTGTTATCGTTCATCACTAATCCATTTTAAAATCCATACAAAACCCTGACTTCGGAAGGTGTTTTCTGCCCCCTGCAAAGGGCAAGTTGTTTTGAGCATCGGAAATCATTCCGAGATGCTCAAAACACAACTTGCCGTGTTCCGGTGAACACAAAAATCCGCCCTGCGGGACGGATTAAATGTAACAGGAAAAAACGGCTTGAAGCCGTTCTGCTTCGTGTCCATTTTATCAAGATGCTTTGCATAAATCCGTTTGTAAAATTCATTTTACAAAGTAACCAACTGTTAATAAAAGTATTGCAATGTGATACTAGGACAAACTCTGCCTTTGGAAGCCAAACACTGCCACACATCAATAATGAGCCAATTCGATCGCTTTATTTGCCGTATAGTTTTAGTGCAGGTAATAAAAAATGTATTAGGGGTAAAAAATAAATTGGGTTTTAGTACAAATATTTTGGAATAAAAGCATATGGTTTTAAAAGCATAAAACAATAAAAGTGTAAAAGCATAAAAGCGATAAAGCAATTTACTAGCTACAAGGTTTACCAGTTGCTAAAAATGATTACCCACCAAGCGGTAATGAAAGCAAATAACAATCAAGAAAATTTCCAAAAAGGGAATACAGGCATACGGGAAATAGGTGCTATTTAAATACACCAATATTCAAACCTGTCAAACAAATAAAATGTGTAACAATAAATCTTTAAATAATGGAAACAGAAAAGAAAACTTTAAAAATCAGTTTTTCAACGCCTAAAGGCGGTGTTGGAAAATCTACTATGACTGCACTACTTTCAAGTGTATTGCATTATCGTTTAGGATTTAATGTCCTTGTAATGGATTGTGATTTTCCACAACACAGCTTAGCCAATATGAGAGAAAGGGATTTGAAAACTATTATGCAGAATGATTACCATAAAAGATCTGCAATGAAATTGTATCAAAGCATCAATAAAAAGGCATATCCGATTATCAGTTGTAAAGCGGAGGATGCCTTGTCAAAGGCTTTGGAATACGTAAATCAATCTACAATAGAGCCTGATATAACTTTTTTTGACCTTCCCGGCACAGCTAATACAAAAGGTGTGCTTACTACCTTAAGAACAATGGATTTTATTTTTTCTCCAATCAGTGCTGACCGTCTGGTTATGGAAAGTACGTTGAGCTTTACTAAAGCATTCCTTGGCTTACCCGAAACTGCTGAGAGTAATGAGGATCAGAAAATGTGGATGTTTTGGAACCAGGTAGATGGCCGGGAAAAGACAGGAATATACGAGGCTTATCAAAGTGTCATTAACGAGCTTGATTTATCTGTAATGACCTCAAAAATCATGGATAGTAAACGTTTCAGAAAAGAAACGGATGATACCTTGAACAGTGTATTCCGGTCAAGTTTGCTACCTGCCGAACCACAGCTTATGAAAGTAACTAGAATGGATTTGTTTGTTGAGGAGTTTTTAAAAATTGTTAACCTCTAAAATAGTTAAGTATGTCAACAGATAAGAGAAGAAAAGACTTCGATAAACCTGTTGTTGATGAAGAATTAATCATGAATATCATGAGTGGTAATCAGTCTTTTACTGTACCCGAAGCCAATCAACAACAGGAAATACAGAAGGAAATAAAACCAAAAGAAAAAGCCCGCAATAGTTCCTCAAAGAAGGTGGATTATGAGGAGACATTTCTGGTCAATCGGTTTCCTTCAGGTCGAAACGGAAAGGTCGTTTACATACGTCCCGAATACCACGAAAGGTTAATCCGCATTGTGCAATTAACAAGAGAAGAAAAGACTACACTCTATTCTTATATCGACAACATCCTTGAACACCACTTTAGGGAGTTTGGGGATGATATTACTGATTATTTCAACGAACGTTTTAAACCCATTTTATAGTTATGGAAATAGTAATTGTGATATGCCTGCTGATTGTGATTGCCCTGCTTGTGCAGGACAAGATTGTAATCAAAAAAAGTTCAGAAAGAAAACCGATACAGGAAAAAAGCAACCCTAAACTGCCCGATATTATGGGGCAACCTAGACCTAAGAGAAGCCTTTCGGTGCCAAACAATGCCACCGAAAGCCAAGTTGAAAAACCAGAAATAAATCCTGATAATTTTGACATAGAATACGACGAAAATGAAAACGTCGGCATTCAAATTCCGCAGGAAGAGCTGGACGAAGTTTTCAGTAATATGCCTGATTTTGGGGAAGAGGAGGAAGAATGGAATAGGTACGAATTATCCGATGGCGATAACGGTTTCGCCCAAGGGGTTACCTTTGAAGAACTAAGCTCCGTGGGGATACTGCTTCAAAAAGAAAAACTGGAGCAATCTCAAAAGGAAACAGCGATAGCTATAGTTCAGAAAATACAGGGAACCGAATTATTCAGCCTTTTGGAAAATTCTATGGAAGGCACTTCTCGTAAAATAGCAGAGCTATTGGATAGTAGCCTTTCTTCTGAAACGGAAACCAGTTCTTCCACTTTGCGGAAAAATGATTTGGAAAATTTCGACATTGGGGAGTTTGTATAGACTTCCCTTTGTCTTTTAAAACAACGAAGTATGGAAAGAGAATTGCCCAGTATAAATATCGAGGGAACAGATTTCTTGATCGATATAAATAAGGTCGAGTTAAGGGAAAAAAACAATCCAGTCAATACCATTTCAATTTACGTAATGAGCGATGTAGAAGATGGCTACGCTTTTAACTATAGTCTACAGGAGAAGAACATTCCGAACCTTATAAGTAACGGAGAAGACACTTCAGTAAAGATACCGGAACTCGTTGTGCTTGATCCAGCAGGAATGGCAGAAAAGTATAAGCTAACACCCCAAGAATTAGAAAATAAAACAGACTTCGACTTGATGGTGGATCAGACGGCATTCAATGACAGAACCCAAAAGGGAATGCTTCCTACAATCAATATTGAAGGTCATACATTTTATGTTGATATACGCATGGATATGCTTCGCCCCAAAGATGATTTCTTGTCAAAAGGAATTGTCTTTGATGAAATAGATCATTATTTCTCCGAGGAAGCGAATGCTTACATCATTCCCTACAACCCTAAAACACGCGAATTTCAAGAGTTAGATTATGATAGTATTCTGGTATTTCCAAAAGACCTTATCGCCGTTCAATTTCCTTTTCAAAGAGATCTTGATCCAATTGGTTGGAACCGAAACGGAGGTTGGAATATCAAAGAAGATTTAAAGCGTATAGGTCTAAAATCTCATTTTGAAGCAAAGACAATTCCCTGGAAGGAAACATTCCTACCACAAATAATAACAGAAAATCTGATGGTGCTGAAAGAAAAAACGATCAAGAAAAAACTCCAAAACAAGTCTGTTTCCTTTTCAAAAAAAGAGCAAGGAAGCAAAGGGCGAAAAATGTAACCTCTTTAAAAGAGGATTAGTAAGAAGCACGTCGAACATCATTTTGTTCGATGTGCTTCTTACTAATAGCTACCAATTAAAATGGCACTCACTGCCAAGTAATTCCTCTCACTATCAATTTTGGAAAACGGTGGAAATTAGGGGCTAAAAGCACAAACCTATTCATCAACTCGCACAACAACTCAACTTTGAGACGTCCTTTCCAAATGTTATGGCTGCTAATTTTATGCCTTCTCCTAATGTCAAATAAGGATAGAAACTCTCAGCCAATTCCCTTACTGTAATACCGTATTTGATAGCCATACTTAATAGTTGAATAAGTTCCCCGCCTTCGGGTGCAACTACTCTTGCACCTATCAGTTTGTCAGTTTCGGTATTGCGAATGAGTTTGATAAAACCCCTTGTGTCGTTTGCTGCAATGGCTCTCGGTACGTCTTTAAGTTCCAGTTTTGAAACTTCAAATGGAATGCCTTTTGATTCTGCCTGTGCTTCATCTAAACCTGCCCCTGCAATTTGTGGGTCAGTAAACACCACCCAAGGTAAAGAAGAATAATCGGCTTTATTATCTGTTCCTGAGAACGCATTTTCAACGGCAATTTTACCTTCAAAAGCGGCTGTATAAACAAATGCAGGGGTGTTGGTTACGTCACCTGCTGCGTAAATGTTAGGTAGATTGGTTTCCATTTTTTCATTCACAGCGATATGTCCGCTTTTGGTGAGTTCCAAACCAATGTTATCTAACCCTAATTGGCTTGTATTGGCTTTTGTGCCTGTGGCAATTACTACCTTACCTTTTTCTATAATTTGCGTAAATGAACCGTCAGGACATTTACAGTGAATGATGGTTTCATTCGCTTGTTTCTCGAATTTCACGGCTCTGAAATTAGGTAAGATTTCAATGCCTTCTTTTCGCATTTGGGTTTCCAATGCTTCACTGATGTCTGGGGTTTGTGTCCGTAGAACACGGTCGGTAAATTCAATGATTCGGACTTTAACGCCTAAACGATTGTACGCCATTGCAATTTCCAAACCTATGTAACCTGCTCCCATAATGGTCAAGCTTTCGGGTTTTTCTTCCAAGTCGAAAAGGGAAACGTTGGTCAAGTAGTCAATTTTGTCCAATCCTTCAATAGTCGGAATGTTGGTCGTAGCTCCCGCAGCAATTAAAAATTTGAAGGCTTTGTATTCCTTGCCATCAACCAAAATGGTTTTGTTGTCTTTGAATTTTGCCCAACCTTTTAGCATAGTCAGGTTTTCAAAATCGCTTACCACATCCATATATTTTTTCTCTTGAAGTGTGGCTACTAATTTTTTCTTGTCTTTGATGATTTGAGCGAAATCAATATCAACTCCTTTTGGCTTGATGCCTTCAAAGTTGGAATGTGTAGCGTGATAAGCCGACTCGCCTGCACGAATAAGATTTTTAGAAGGCACACAACCCACGTTGACACAAGTACCGCCAAAGTCCAAACCACCGTTTACCATTAAGGTCGATAATCCTAAACTTTCGGCTTTGATTGCTGCCGAAAATGCAGCCGAACCGCCACCGATAATGATTAAATCAAATTGATTAATTCCGCTGTTTCCATTATCAGGGATTTCACTTTTTACACGATAGTTTTTTGTGCCGTTAATGGTATTGATGATTTCTTCTTTACTTGTTTTGGTAGGGTCAAAAGAACATTCACAAGTAGCTTTTGGGTAGCTCACATTGGCTTCTTTAACACCCTCATTTTGTGAAAGCATTTTTTTTATTCCTGTGGCACAATGGTCGCAGGTCATACCTGCAATTTCCAATTTTATTTTTTCTTCTTTCATCTTATTTTTTTAATTTATTTAGGACTATACTTAACAACATTTCATTCCTATGTTTTTAGGCTCAAAGAAATCCTCAAGCGTCAATATTTTTCCATCAGGATTATTTTTTAACCATTGTTTTGCTGTTCTTTCGCTTGCAAAAAATGAAACGTGATTACATAGCGACCCTTTAATATTGCAGGTGTCAACAGATTCTACCCAAGAAATAAATAAAGGATAAGGAGTTGTCCATAATAGCTGACCTCCGTTTATTTGTAATTCTATGAGAGAACTATCAATTGGGTCGGACGAATGAACATTGACTTCCACATCTAACCATTCAGCAAACAGAATGGCATCTACTACACACCATGTGTATAACATCTTACCATTTACAATAAAGCGATGTTTGGTAGGAACTGTAGATAGACCAGAAAATGCAATAATATTTCCTTGTACATCGGTTTCGCCCAGTTTATTCAAAATAGCGTCCGCTTTATCTTTGGACACTTTTATTAGTTTATAAAATCTGTTTTTAGATATAGAACTGCCTTGCATCAATTCTTGAAATATTCGTAAAATAAAATCGCTATTCTTTATCTTAAATTCAGAAAAAAGAATGTCGTTTAATTGACCGTCAATATATTTTCGTTGATTTTTCATAAGTTTTCTATTTGGGGTTTTACTGCAAACATGCTTTACTTCCTATAATATCGCCATCTGATGCACTCCAGATATAAGAAAGACCATCTCCTGTTGCTGTAGCTGTTACTTTTGTGGTTGCCCCAATCGCAATGGTGCTTTGTTCCGCACTCAAATCTGTGTAAGAAATGGTCGAAGTACCTGTTGGGGTGGAAGAATTAGTACCGGGAGTTGAAGAATTTGTTGGTTTTACTTCCGGTTCCTGTACTTCTTTATTACAACTAGCTACTATCATCCCGATAGTAACAATGCCTAAAATTAATTTTACAGTTTTCATATTATTTAGAATTTTCTTTAATGATTTCGGCTTTATAACCTGTTTTTTCAATTACTTTTATGATAGCTTCAGGATTTGTTTTGCTTGGGTCGTACTGGATAGTTGCCAAATCGCCCGGATATTCCACTTTGTGTTCAATAATGCCGTCCACTTCTTTGAGGGCATTTGAAATATGGTTGGAACAACCTGCACAAGTCATTCCCGTGATTTTCAGTTGCAGGGTCTTACCTTCTTGCTGGTTTGTATTTGCTGTTTGTGCTTTACTGTCAGTCGGTTTGCAACATTGAGCATTAAGCTGAGCAATTCCAATTAGGAACAAAGCACTCAATAGAATTAAATTCTTTTTCATAGTATAATTATTTAATTAAGTTCTTAAATACGAGGGGCAAAAAAATACTATTTCTTGCCAACCACTTTGTAACCTGTACCGTTGATGGCTTCTTCAATTTGAGCAAGACTCACTTTGGTTTGGTCAAATTCTACTTTGGCAGTCGCTTCTTCATAAATCGCATCTACCTTAACAATGCCTGGCAATTTGTTCACATCATTTTCTACGTGTGAAGCACAACCATTGCAAGTCATTCCTTTTACATCAAAAGTTACCGTTTGGATGTCAGAAGCATTGACGATTACAACTTCCTTGTTGTCGTTTGAAGGATAGAAAATGTGTGCGTAGTTCGGAAAAGCGAGCATCAAGGCTGCAAATACGGTTACAATTCCCAAGAATGTTTTGGTCTGCATAAAGGGTTTCTTTTCGTCTTCTTCGCAATCACATTGAATTTCTTCGGCTGTTCGTGGTTTAAGTTTCTGATACCAAGCAAAACCCAACACCAAAACAGTGATACCGATTAGATAAGGTCTTGCTGGTTCCATCCACGAAAATGTAGATGCCACTCCTGACGCTCCTGAAATAAGAGCCAATACAGGTGTAATGCAGCAAAGTGATGCTGCTACTGCCGAAAGCACTCCCGCTCCGACAAATCTGTTGTTTTTCTTGTTCATACTGTTTCCTTTTTTGAATTGTTTATGATGTGTTTAAAAAATGGACGAAGTAAAGTCAGTTGCTCTTGTTTCAAAGAGTAGAAAATGGTTTGTCCTTCTCTTCTCCCTTCAATGACGTTTCCGTCTTTTAGTTTTCTGAGGTGTTGCGAAACGGCAGGAATGCTCATTCCGAGAATGTCTGAAAGGTCGCAAGGGCAGAGTTCGTTTTCTTCTTCTAAGAGAAATAAGATTTTCAACCTTACTTCGTTTCCTGCCAATGCTAAAAGTCCACTCAGTTGGCTGAATGCCTTGTCGTTGGTTTGAAGTATTACTCTACAATTGTCTATTTGAACCTTGTCGGCAAACACACGGATACACGATTGATTGTTTTCCATAATTTCCTTGTTTAGGATTTAATAACGCAGCAAAAATACAAATAGTTTTCTTATTTAAGCAAATACTTAAATGATAATTTTAATAAATCTTTTTTTTAAGCGGTGGGTCTCTTGGGACTTTGTTAAGGTGATAAATAAATACCCAGTGTCTTTTTAGGATAATGGAAAACTTATAAAATCATAAGGGAGAAATTTTATCAGCTATTCTGTATCGAAATGTTTGGCATTTTTTCATGCTCCATTATCAACTATAACGCCACTCACTGCCAAATCATTCCTTTGACTGTCACTTTATTATAACGCCTTGATTTCTGAAACACCTTTGTTCAGAAAGCCCGCGAGAAGTGGGAATACAATAACAAATTAATGTGTTTAATCATGAAAAAACAAAGAAAAAAAGTTTTGCTGGCAGCTACATTGATGCTCTCAGGAATCGGTGCATTCGCCCAGGGAAATGGTACAGCAGGTATCACAGAAGCTACCCAAATGGTCACCTCTTATTTCGATCCCGCCACACAGCTTATCTACGCTATTGGTGCCGTAGTCGGGTTAATCGGAGGTGTTAAGGTGTACAACAAATTCAGTTCGGGCGACCCCGATACCAGTAAAACGGCGGCATCGTGGTTCGGTGCCTGTATCTTCCTTATTGTAGCTGCTACCATTCTTCGTTCATTTTTCCTTTAATCCTTTGCCCTATGAGTAATTACAACATCAACAAAGGCATTGGAAGAACAGTAGAATTTAAGGGACTGAAAGCGCAGTACCTATTCATCTTCGCCGGCGGATTACTTGGGACATTGATCCTGGTCATGATACTTTACATGGCTGGGGTTAATTCTTACATCTGTCTGTCTTTAGGAATTGGTGGTGCTTCGCTAATTGTATGGCAGACCTTTTCACTCAATCAAAAGTATGGTGAACACGGATTGATGAAAATCGGCGCAATAAAAAGGCATCCCCATTACATCATCTGTCGCAAGCCTGTGCATCGTTATTTAAAGTCCACCTCTAAATCAACTGCCGTATGAGAAATGTAGCAAAAGTCACTACGTTGGAAAATAAGTTTCCTTTGTTGGCAGTAGAAAATAATTGTATCCTGTCCAAGGATGCAGATATTACCGCTTGTTTTGAAGTACGCTTACCAGAACTATTCACAGTAGCTTCTGCGGAATACGAAGCGATTCATTCCGCTTGGCATAAAGCTATCAAGACCTTGCCCGATTATACGGTCATCCATAAACAAGACTGGTACATTAAGGAAAACTATGCACCAGATATTGCTGGTGAGAATTTAAGTTTTTTAGGCAAATCCTACCAACAACATTTCAACGAACGCCCTTTCTTGAACCATTATTGCTATTTATTCCTGACCAAAACTACCAAAGATCGGATGCGGATGCAAAGCAATTTCTCTTCGCTCTGCAAAGGTACGCTGATACCAAAGGAAATCAGAGATAAGGAAGCAATCCACCGTTTTATGGAAG
Organism: Flavobacterium pisciphilum; assembly: GCF_020905345.1. NCBI lineage: Bacteria > Pseudomonadati > Bacteroidota > Flavobacteriia > Flavobacteriales > Flavobacteriaceae > Flavobacterium > Flavobacterium pisciphilum. The sequence continues at coordinate 4,867,837 of NZ_JAJJMO010000001.1, read as the reverse complement.
CCGTTGCGCAGTTTGAACGTATCGTGAATGATAGTGGTTTCATAAGCCTACGACGCCTGAGTGAAAACGATATCATCGGTAAAGATGAAAAACAGGGGTTATTAGAACAGTACCTCACCTTGTCAAGAGATGCAGGGACACCCATGCAGGACATCGCATTAGGAGCCGAAGAAGTTCGTATCGGGAACAAAAGGTTGAGCCTGCACACCTTGTCCGATACTGACGATTTACCCGGAATGGTATCGGCTGATACCCGTTTTGAAAAGCTATCTACCGACCGAAGTGATTGCCGTTTGTCATTCGCCGCACCTGTGGGCTTGTTGTTAAACTGCAACCACATTTACAACCAATATTTGTTTTTGGATAACAGCGAAGCCAGTCTACAAAAGTTTGAGAAGTCCGCAAGGAATATGCACTCACTGGCTCGTTACAGTCGTGCCAACCAAATCAACAAAGAGTGGATAGAAAAGTACCTAAACGAAGCCCACAGTTTTGGGCTATCTTCTGTTCGTGCTCACTTCAACATTATGGCGTGGTCGGATGATCCGGCAGAACTGAAACAGCTAAAAAATGATTGTGGAAGTGCTTTAGCATTGATGGAATGTAAACCCAGACACAACACTACGGATGTAGCAACATTGTACTGGGCAGGAATGCCGGGTAATGCAGGTGATTTTCCCGCAGAGGAAAGTTTTTACACTTTTATTGAGCCTGCATTGTGCTTTTTTACGGAAGAAACCAATTACCACAATTCGCCATCACCATTTGGTATCAAGATGGCTGACCGCCTGACTGGAAAGCCTATCCATTTGGATATTTCGGATTTGCCGATGAAACGTGGAATTATTACCAATCGTAACAAGTTCATACTCGGTCCATCGGGAAGTGGTAAATCTTTCTTCACAAACCATATGGTACGACAGTATTACGAGCAAGGCGCTCACGTTTTGCTTGTGGACACCGGAAATTCTTATCAAGGTTTGTGCGAACTCATTAAAGGTAAAACCAAAGGCGAAGACGGTGTTTACTTTACTTATACAGAAGACAACCCAATTGCCTTTAATCCTTTCTATACCGATGATGGCGTATTCGATATTGAGAAGCGTGAAAGTATCAAGACTTTGATACTGACACTCTGGAAACGTGATGATGAACCACCAACCCGTTCAGAAGAAGTAGCATTATCGAATGCTGTATCAGGCTATATCGAGCGCATCAAACAGGAAGATATTTATCCATCATTCAATGGCTTCTATGAGTATGTAAAAGGCGATTACCGCAAGGTACTCGAAGAAAAACAGGTAAGGGAAAAAGACTTTGACATTGCCAATTTCCTTAACGTACTCGAACCCTACTACAAGGGCGGTGAGTATGATTATTTGCTCAATTCCGATAAGCAGTTAGACCTGCTTTCCAAACGCTTTATTGTCTTTGAAATTGATGCGATAAAAGACCACAAAATCCTCTTTCCCATAGTCACGATCATCATTATGGAAGTCTTCATCAACAAGATGAGGAGGTTGAAAGGCATCCGAAAGCTGATACTAATTGAAGAAGCCTGGAAAGCGATTGCGAAGGAAGGTATGGCAGAATATATAAAGTATTTGTTTAAAACGGTTAGGAAGTTTTTCGGTGAAGCCATCGTGGTAACGCAGGAGGTGGATGACATCATCCAGTCGCCCATTGTTAAGGAAAGTATCATTAACAACAGTGATTGTAAAATCCTTTTAGACCAACGCAAGTATATGAACAAGTTTGATGATATACAGGCGATGTTGGGGCTTACAGATAAGGAAAAAGGGCAGGTACTTTCTATCAATATGAACAACGATGCAAGCCGACTTTACAAAGAGGTTTGGATAGGCTTAGGTGGTACGCACTCGGCAGTCTATGCCACCGAAGTTAGTTTGGAGGAATACCTTGCTTACACCACCGAAGAAACCGAAAAAATGGAAGTGATGCAGCTTGCTGCTGAACTGGACGGCAATGTAGAACTCGCCATCAAGCATATCGCAATGCAAAGGCGGGACAAAGTAAATCAATAGTCAATTAACAATTTAAAAATTCAGAAACAATGAAAAAAGTATTGTATCTGGTGTGTACGGCACTAATGCTCGCCGTAGCACCGTCAGCGAAAGCTCAATTTGTAGTAACTGACCCTGCAAATCTGGCATCAGGAATTATCAACAGTGCGAACGAAATCATACAGACTTCTTCCACCGTGAGCAATGTCGTAAAGAACTTCAACGAAGTGAAAAAAGTGTACGATCAGGGCAAGGAATATTACGACAAGCTAAAAGCTATCAACAACCTTGTGAAAGATGCCCGTAAAGTACAGCAAACCGTATTGTTGGTAGGCGATGTGTCCGAAATATATGTTCAGAACTTTGGAAAAATGATGAACGATCCCAATTTCACACCACAGGAATTGGTTGCAATCGGCAATGGTTATTCGGCACTGCTCAATGAAAGTACCGAACTGCTGAAAGAATTGAAGCAAATTATAACCTCTTCAAGCCTTTCGCTAAACGACAAAGAGCGTATGGATATTATTGATCGTGTGTACAAAGAGGTAAAGGATTACCACAGCCTTGTACGCTACTACACTAATAAGAACATTTCTGTAAGCTACCTAAGAGCGAAAAAGAAAAACGACGCACAGAGAGTTCTTGAACTCTACGGAACTTCTAACCAAAAATACTGGTAAAAATGGAATGGGATAATCTTCACGAACTCCTTCGTTCACTTTACGACGATATGATGCCGCTTGCAGGTGATATGGCGGCTGTGGCTAAAGGATTGGCGGGATTGGGTGCGTTGTTCTATGTAGCATTAAAGGTTTGGCAGGCTTTAAGCCGAGCCGAGCCTATCGATGTGTTTCCGTTACTGCGTCCATTCGCTCTGGGTCTTTGTATAATGTTCTTTCCAACCATCGTGTTGGGAACCATTAATGCAGTATTAAGCCCGGTAGTTACAGGAACTCACGCCATACTCGAAGACCAGGTGCTTGACCTCAACCAACTCCAGCAACAGAAAGACCAATTGGAATACGAAGCAATGGTACGAAATCCCGAAACCGCCTATATGGCATCAGACGAAGAGTTTGATAAAAAGCTGGATGAATTGGGCTGGTCGCCATCGGACGTTGGTACAATGGCAGGAATGTATATGGACAGGCAAGCCTACAAGATAGAGAAAGCAATAAAGGATTGGTTTCGCAATTTATTGGAAATACTCTTTCAGGCGGCGGCTTTAGTTATTGATACCATACGAACATTTTTCCTGATAGTCCTTTCGATACTCGGACCAATAGCTTTTGCTATTTCCGTTTGGGACGGATTTCAGTCCACGCTCACACAGTGGATCACGAGATATGTCAGCGTATATCTCTGGCTTCCTGTTTCCGATTTGTTCAGCTCGATGCTGGCAAGAATACAATCCCTCATACTGGAAAGGGATATAGCAATGCTTGCCGACCCGACCTACATACCCGATACGAGCAATACGGTGTACATCATCTTTATGATTATCGGTATCGTTGGCTACTTCACAATTCCAACAGTAACAGGTTGGGTAATCCAAGCCGGAGGTGCAGGAAACTTTACTCGTAATGTAAATCAAACAGCGATGAAGGCAGGAAACCTTGCGGGTGCTGGTGCAGGATCTACAGTAGGAAACATCGGCGGTAAACTGATGAATAAATAACAATAAATCATTCAAAAAAATGGAATTTAAAACGCTAAGAAATATCGAAAACAGCTTTAGGCAGATAAGACTATATGCCATTGTGTTTGCGGTTCTCTGTATTGGCGTGGTAGGATATGCCGTATGGCAGTCCTACCGCTTTGCAGAAGAACAACGCCAAAAAATCTATGTATTGGATAACGGCAAATCTTTGATGCTTGCCTTATCGCAAGATGCAAGTATCAACCGACCTGTGGAAGCAAGGGAACACGTCAGACGTTTTCACGAGCTGTTTTTTACACTTGCTCCCGACAAAAACGCTATAGAAAGCAATATGAGCAGGGCATTCAATCTTGCCGACAAAAGTGCCTTCGACTACTATAAAGACTTGTCAGAAAAAGGCTATTACAGTCGTATTATATCAGGAAACGTACAGCAACGCATCGAAGTAGATAGTGTGGTCTGCAATTTCGATACCCATCCTTATGCGGTACGAACCTATGCAAAACAATTCATCATTCGGTCAAGCAATGTAACCAGACGTAACTTAATTACTTCCTGCTACCTAGTCAACTCCGTTCGCTCTGACAACAACCCACAAGGCTTCAATATCGAAAAATTTGCAGTCGTGGAAAACAGGGATATAGAAGTCATCGAACGCTAAAAAACAATCTTATGGAAACATTATCAGATTTAAACACGTTCGCAAAAATCCTTACAGAAAAAGGATATAACGGCTATTTTCATACGCAGGGTGCGTATGCCGGAAAGCTGAAAGAAAGTATCAGCGATTACCTTGAAAGCTGCCAAAAAGGTGCAGATACTTTGCCTAAACAAGACTTGTTGTTGACAGGCTACCTACAATGGTCGGGAGAAGACAAGCCAAGTGTAGAATGCAGTATGTGGGTAAATTATCTGAACGGCAAATTCTCACTCAACAGAATGGAGGTGGCAAGAAAAGACCAATTTGGGCAATTGCTAAAAAAATCGGAACTGACAAACCTCTCTTTAATAGTCGTACCCAATGCAGTTGAGGTTATTGCTTTGGTTAATGATGAACAAAAGCAAAATGTGGGTAAAATCTCCAAGCGGTTCAAGCTCTAACATCATCATAAAAAATTAAGAGTATGAAAAAACTAAGAGCAAATATGGATAGGTATTTTGATAAGCTCGACGAACGTTGGCAGGCATTGCCAGTGCGCAAGCAGCACCAATATACCCTGTACTTTTTTGTGGGATATCTACTGCTTACCACAGGTGTAATTTTCAAAGTCTGGTACGATACCTCAAAGTCTGGAAACGATATGATCATAGAGCATATCGAAAATCCTGTCCTCAAAAAAAATGGAAGTCCTGCAAGATTGCAGGATAGTGTATCAACAATTTTAAAAAATCAAATTTATGAAAGAAAATGAGAACAAAAAATCGGTTGTTCGGGTAACGGAGGGGAACTCGACAGCAACTGCTGATGTGTTGCAAGACGGCACACAGAATAATAAGGAGAAGCTCAAAAAGCCCTTAATTTTCGGCTTAATGGCGATTGTTTTCGTGGGTTGTATGTACCTCATATTTAAACCATCCGAAGACAAAAAGACAATTGAAAATGTAGGGCTGAACGATGCGGTACCAGAGGCTACTGGAACTGGAATGCCTGCCGACAAAGGCAAGGCGTATGAACAGGAAATGCTCGAACGCAAAGAGCAGGAAAAACGCAATGCATTGGCTACACTTTCAGACTACTGGAATACAGAAGACAAAGAAGAGCCAACCGACGAACCGTTTAATGAAGAAGAGGAAAACAACAGCTTTGGCGGTAGTGGGAGAAATTCGGCAAGAAGCAGTAACCCTGCTTTGAACAGCTATCGAAATAGCCAAAGCGCATTGAGTTCCTTTTATCAAGATGATAACGCTGAAACAATGGAACTGCGTAAGCAGGTGGACGAATTGAAAGAAAAATTATCAGAAAAGGATGTGCCACCTGTGGCCACAGTTGATGACCAATTGAAGCTAATGGAGAAATCCTATGAAATGGCAGCAAAGTATCTGCCAAAAAATGCGAATACCGAAAATTCAACACCTGCTAATGGTGCTGTTCCGGATGCTATTAGTGCTATGGCTACTAACCAAAAAGAGCATTTTGTATCGTTCACATCAGCAAGAAAAAATACAGTATCAACCCTTTACCGTGAACCATCGGACAGTGCTTTTTTAGCGGATTGGAGCGAAACAAAGAACCGTGGGTTTTATACCGCTGGTTCTGTGGAACAAATGGCACAACCCAAAAACAGTATCAAAGCCTGTGTACACGATGCCCAAACAGTAGTTGGCGAAACAGGTGTGCGTTTACGATTATTAGAGCCTGCAAAAACACCGAGCCGTACCATTCCAAAAGGAACGATTTTAACGGCTAATGCGAAATTTCAGGGAGGGCGTTTACAACTAAAAGTTACCTCGATAGAACTGGAGGGCAATATCATCCCGGTAGATATAACCATTTACGATTTGGACGGACAGCAAGGCTTGTACGTTCCATATTCGCCGGAAATGAATGCCCTTACCGAAATGGCAGGCAATATAAGCCAGACAGGCGGAACAAGCGTAATGCTCACGCAAAATGCTGGACAGCAGGTTGCAGCAGACCTTAGTCGTGGCGTGGTACAGGGAATTTCGGGCTACTTCGCCAAAAAGGTAAGAACCCCAAAAGTTACGCTGAAAGCAGGATATCAAGTCTTCTTGGTATCTAAAAAATAATGTTGAACTCAAATAATTTTAATAATGAAAAATCATTTAAAAACCTTTTGGGCAATTGTCCTGATACTCGGCTTTGCCGTACAATCTTTTGCACAAGACAGCATCAGAACTCCGCTTGCATTAGGCAAGATAGAACCGTATAAAATGGAAGTTACCTACGATAAAACTTCGCACTTGATTTTTCCGACCGCTATCCGTTATGTGGATTTGGGAAGCGAATATCTAATTGCAGGAAAAGCAGAAGATGCGGAAAACGTGTTGCGTGTAAAAGCAACGGTAAGGGATTTCGAACCTGAAACCAATTTTTCGGTCATTACGAATGACGGACGTTTTTACAGCTTTAATGTGTATTACAGTTCTTACCCGGAGGCAATGAGCTACGACCTACTTACAATGCAAAAGGCAGTGGATAAAGCCAATGGAAACGATGTGCTTTTTGAAGAATTGGGCAATAATTCGCCTTCACTAGCAGGCTTGCTATTAGAAACAATTTACAAAAATGATAATCGGATTGTAAAGCACATTGGGGCTAAGAGTTTCGGCATTCAGTTTATTCTCAAAGGCATTTATATCCACAACGGCAAATACTATTTCCATACGGAATTGAGAAATAAAACCAATGTGCCTTTCCAGATTGATTTTATCAATTTCAAAGTAGTAGATAAAAAGGTAGCCAAACGTACTGTGGTACAAGAACGCCCGATGATACCCCTCAGAACTTACAAGCCTTTGGACGAGATTGGCGGGAAACTAACCGAACAAAACGTGTTCCTGTTAGACCAATTTACCATTGCCGATGACAAGGTACTGTTGATTGAGATTTTCGAGAAGAACGGTGGCAGACATCAAACTTTGCAGGTAGAAAATTCGGATTTGATAAAAGCTCGTTTAATAAACGATATGCACCTAAAATTTTAATAACATTTTAATCCAATAATATGAAAAAGTATATCTATACCGTGATGCTCATCTTGATGGCCATCACGGTTACACAGGCACAAAGAATGCTCCCAAAACAGAAAGGACTGGAAGTAAGTACAGGTGTAGTATCCAAAGATAAAATTGTTAATGATTATTACCTCAATATTGGAATGACCGTGAACGGTAAAAACGGGAACTATCAGCTTTGGGCATTGGAATACACCCACCAATACCACGACTACAAAGACCTCCGCATACCGCAGGAAACCTACACTTCCGAAGGCGGCTACAGTTTCTTCCTTTTGGGCGATGCTCGTAAAAACATTACGCTGAACTTCGGAATAACAGGTGTTGTCGGTTATGAAAGCATCAATCGTGGCGAAGCGATGTTGTATGACGGAGCAAAGATTTTGAGCGAGGATAACTTCATCTACGGAGCTGGTGGACGGCTCACTCTTGAAACATATCTATCAGACCGTTTTGTGTTAATCCTGCAAGGACGCACAAAAGTATTTTGGGGTACGGACTTAGAGCAATTCCGACCATCCGCAGGTGTGGGATTAAGGTTTAATTTTTAAAAACTTAAAACAATGATAGCTATATTTAATAAATTCAGAATAGGATTAGTGCCGATATATGTAATGCTGGCAATCCTAACAGCTTCGGTAACTTTAGTATCTTGTAGTAAAGATGATGAACTCGAAATACAGAACGATTTTCCTTTCGAGGTAAACGTGATGCCAGTTCCAAAAGATGTAGCCAATGGACAAACGGTAGAAATACGCATTGACATACAGCGAACAGGCAATTACAGCAACACACAGTATTTTCTTCGCTATTTCCAATTTGACGGACAAGGCATATTGCGGTATTACGATGAGCAACCATATTTACCGAACGATTTATACCCATTACCCACAGAGCAATTTCGGTTGTACTATACTTCAACATCTGCCGTTTCGCAATCCTTTGATGTTTGGATTTCGGACAGCTTTGGAAATGAAAAACAGATAAGTTTTCAGTTTAATAGTGCTGATTAAAAACAATGAAATCCTGCCACAAAAAGCAGGATTTCTCTTTTTAAGGGATATTAAAACTGTTTTTTTTTGTAAATTTAAAAAGTAGATTTTAAGTGTTTTGTTATGGTCGCATCATTGGTTATAGGAATAATATTTTTGATTGCAGGTTTAGGACTTCGCTATTGGCTTAACCGACGAAAGTTTTACAGGCGTGGTCCGATGGGAGCCGAAGGTTTTTCATCTTATGAAAGTTCGGTTTTCATTAAATTTATTGAAAAGGTTGGTAAATGGATAGCTTATGGATTGATTATATTTGGACTTTTATCACTTTGGGTTTATTCTCGTGAGAAAAAAGATAGGGAAATCCAAAACATGGAAATCCAGAAACAGAATTAATCATTTTTAAATGACAAAATCCTTTGATGACATAACCTTGCGAAATATATCTGACATTATATCAAATCTATTAACGCATACAAAAATCACAGAACATTTAGCTGGTGCTAATATTTCTCAATCGCAAATTGGTACAAACAAAACCGACAGACTTTTTTATGCATTAAAAGAAAAGCAAATACAAGACAATTGTGGAAATAATGTATTGGCATTTGTAGTTAGGTTATTAAATCCTAAAAGATATAATTCCGAAGACGAATTTGAAAGAGACAGAACAACTATCAATGAAAAATTAGTTTACGAAGGGATAGAAATTGATAAAACCGGACAACCCCGACTAGTTGAAAAGGCTAAAACCATTTCAGAAGCTAAAAGCAGGTCACTTAAAATCAAAGAAAAAGTACACGGTATCGGAGTTCATTCAGAAATTTTACCATACTGCGAAGCCGAATGGCTGAAAGAAAATTATTTTCACTCTATACTAGAAATCACAAAAAGTGTTGCGGAAAGACTTAGGCAGAAAAGTGGCTATACTTCAGATGGAGTAGATCTGGTTGATGATTGTTTTGCTTTAGGAAAAGACAAAAGACCTATGCTTGCTTTTAATATGCTGAATAATCCAAGCGAAGAAAGTGAGCATAAGGGTTTCGGCAACTTCTGTAAAGGATTTTTTTCTATGTACCGAAATCCAAAAGCGCATAACCCGAAAATATTAGAAGACACTCAACTTTCAGAAATGACTGAAGTATTGGTTGTAGCTACAATTATTCATAACAAACTTGATAACACTTACAAAACAGGACTTAAATAGCGCAAATCGGATAACCCAAAAGTTATCCGATTTTTTAACTTACAAATCGGTGCATATAAAAGATGAGAGTTTTAGAGGTAAATAAATTTCGTCTGGACTGTGTTTTATGTAATCTTCTTTATCATAGTCCCACATAAAGCCAGGTCTGATTAAAGTAAAATCGTTTGTTTTATTTACGTACTGAACGTAGCTATAACCCCAAGGCGATTTGTAAATAATTTGCCCGTTAACTGCTGATGTATCAAAGTTCTTATCTTCAATCTGTTCAATCACTTTTATAAACGAAGGACATAGTCTTTCGTAAAATATCTCTAAGTTTTTTTCAAATCCTTTTGTTCTGTTTTTCAGCTCGGAAATTCTAATATTAATTTTGGATTTTAATTCTACAAAATTGCTATTGAAATCATCTACATTCCTACAACCTAAATAATGAAGTGCATTTAAAGCCATAGTAAAAAAGTAATGTAATTCATCATCTTTCCATCGATTGTTAATTAAGCAAACAATTGTATTTATGAGTGCCTCTTTTTTTAGTTCCTCGATTTTCTTTTTTGTATAGTCAAATTCATACGCTTTAAATCCGCTTCTTGCCAGCATCAAAAAGTCGCCAATTAAGTTTAAACAACAACCCTTTACATTGTTATTGTCATAATCGTCTACAAATGGTAAATAACTGAAAAAATGGTGCGTGTCTTGTTCGTCATACTTTGCAGATTTCCCTCCGTATTCACTTATCAACTCAAGAGCGATTAAATATTTAGTCAAATCTGTAAGTGTAGGCCTATATGTTTTTGGTCGACTATTCCCATAGAGAATTTCTTGTTGGTAATTGTAAAGGTTATCAAAGTAGTTCATCAACTTTCTTTTTTCAGATTTAAGAATGACAAAAGAGAGGTTACGAACCGTTGCCACTTCTCCTTCCTCATTTCCATTTATGTTGCCTAAATCGTCTTCTTGCTCATCAATACTTATATCAGCTTGTTTATTTGTTGAAATTCCATTTAAATTGATGAACTTCAAAACATCTAAAACACGTAGGGAAAGAGAAGAGAGTAGAAGGTTTTTTTCAAATCCAGAATTTTCTATTGCTTTATAGGAAGAGAGATCGTAAAGTTTTTCAGGTTCTTTGTCATCATTCAGCTTTGTAAACGTGCTTCTCCTACTATCTAAAAAGCTGGCTCCTGTCTCATTTTCTGTTTCGTCAAAGATGGCGTAATGCAACAAGTCAAGAACTTTACTTAGTTCGCCATTTTGAATTTCGCTATAAATTTTCTCAATTTCCTCTGTTTTTGGGTTAGGATGCGTTTTCGCCAAAAGGAAATAATCGGAAATTAATAGTTTATTTGAGATAATCCCATCATTAACATTTGTCAATTGCACATATAGGAAACTGCCTAATTCTAAATTGACTGTTATTTTTAGCTCTTTCGCATAATTTGAGAAAGTTTTGGAATACAAAAATCGGTTTTGTTTATCGAAGAAAACAACCTTGAATTCATCGGTATAAGTTCCAGTGGAATGAAGTATAAATTCATCATAAATCAACTCTGCACAAAGCAACTGTACTTTAAATTGATTGTTCTTGATTATAGTTTCATAAATTGACTGATTTGTAGTCGCTGTAAATTCATCAAGGCTTTTACTATTGCTTGTTTTCAGTTTTATGCCTAATTGATTTAATAATCCACCTTTTTCTGACTGAATAAGAAGTGAAACTTCTGCATTTGAATTTTTGCCCAATAATCCCAATCCTGCAGGTGTAATATTGGCACTACCGAACAAGCAAAATTCTTTTCCATTTTTTGTCTTGAAATGAATAATCTTCCCGTGAAGTTTTGATTTTGAGTTTCCAGATTTTGCATATTGGATTTTGCTTACGCCTGCATCACACCAATCGTAAAATGTAAACGCTTTGTTCACTTGCATTGCAGAAGGGATTAAACCACTTTCATCCAATATGACTTTTACTATGGCTGAAGGAAAAAGAGAATTAAGTTCTTGCAATACTTTCCCATTTTTGTCATAATATGGAGAAATGGTAGTTATTTCTACTACTTTCTCATTGCTAAGATGTTTTAAAAGTTCGTTCCAAATAGAAGTTGTTTCAGTATTAAACAGGAAAGCAACCTTCTCTTTTTGCGACGTTTCGAAAAATTGAAATGGTTTTGTCTTTGGCAATTCATTCAGCCATTTAGAATGTTCAAGTATCCATTTTGTAGTTTTTTCATTCATCTGTCCTTTAACTGACGATGAAAGAGTTGATAGATAATCCCAAGCTGACGAAAAGACTGATGAATTTTCGGTTGAACGAATATCAAAATGAAATGCTCCCCAAATCTCATCATTGTTGCCATTTCCAGAATTTGTAAGGTTTCCAGAACCAACAATAAGCAATCCTTCTTTTTCACCAAACAACATCCAAATTTTTGGATGGAATACTGACTTTTGAAAAACAGGATAAAGTGAATAACCGGCAGAAAGTTGCATTTCTTCTCCTGTCGCTTGTTGCATTAACTCTGAATAATAATGTCCATCAATAAAAACGTTGATGTTTCTCACGCCACAAGAACGCAACCATTTCATTGCTTTCATTTCAAAAAAATAAAAGTCAAAGCTGAAGGTAGTAAGAATTGCAGAATGATATCTTCTGCTTCCTATCAATGTTAGTATGTTTTCTCTTTCTAGTATCATCAGTCAATCAAAAGTTTCTTATGTAATGGCGATAAAACCCTTTGGTCGTTGATTACCTGTAAATCAAACATTATGTTTTGCAAGGCGTTCATTCTTGGCGATGTGTTTCTTGGAGGAAATGTATCTATGAAACGGATGTATTGTTCCTCAATAAAAAATTTGTGAGTAGCCTGTGAGCCGTTGCCCATTTTTCTGAGTGCAACCATTGAGTGCCTGTAAATAATTTTGCGTAAAATAAATTGTTCAACAAAATCTTGAAGTGTATCGTTTTCTGCTGTGTGAACTGTCAAGATACCATCAACCATATTCCCATCCCTTTCTATCTTTTTTCTGCTCATAAATTCTTTCAATGGATGAAGTTGCTCTCTATTATTTTTGAATATTTGAAGCAAAAGAATAAAGCCATATTTTGCTACTATAACAGGGTCGTTTGTTCCATCAATTTCCTTTTTGATGTTTTCCTCATCTTCTGTGTCAGGGATTAACTCCAAAATTTCTGCAAGTGAACTTGTTGGCTCTGTAGCTTGCTTTAGCTCTTTGCATATTTCATTTGTAATACTGCTTGAAAATTTCTTTACAAACAATGGTAGATATTGGTCTTGTTGGAAATCGTAAAGATGTTGTAATACAGCCCAAAACATCGTACCGCAACTGTACTGCCAATACTCATTTAATTGATAGCAGTACCAACCAATATTAGTTTCCGTTTCAGGATAACCATTTGTTCCCAATTTCTTTCGGTAACTTTCCAATAGAAATCTATACCAGTCGTAATTATTTTCATTTTTAACAGCTGTATTTAAGAGCGACAAAATTGTTTCCCTTCTGTGAAAAGTAAAACGTTCTTCCATTTCTTGACTTGGATCGTCTTTGTCCAAAAGCATTTCTACATATAGTTGCCATTCGGCATTTTCTGTTTGTACCGTATCAATCGCAAAATACTTTATCAGTTCTGAAATATCATCTTGGTAGAGTTTTCCTTTTTTGATATTAATATAAAATAACTCTTTTATTTGTGGTGACAATGATCCTTCAAAAGCCTCGGCTAATTGTTTCCCAGAAACTTTTTGTCTTGGGTGTGGTTTACTAATGTTGTAAATAGCATCTCCATCATCATTTATTGCTGTAATAATTAAGGAAAGTGCCTGCATTGCTCCGTAATAATATTGTCCGAATGCACCGGATGGATATTTCCAATAAACATTTTTATCGGTATTGTCCTTGTCTGCTCCTTCGGCTAAGTCAAAATAAGTTTCCTCAGCTGTATTTATTAGGTTTGAAGCAAAGTTACTTCCTGTTATCTGTTGAACTCCTTTACGCTCGCTTTGCATAATTATGGCAATCATCAATTCAGCTCTGCGGATAAAACGATATTGTTCTTTTGAGTTGCCTTTCTTCTCGGTCTTGAAATAGAAGTCTAAAAGCCAACAATAAAACCCATAATAACGGAGACGATTAGTCAAATTGGAAATTCCAGGCAACATAGTGGCGTAAGTCGCTTCTGAGGTTGTTTGAAGGCCTAACGGGTCAAGTCCAGTGATTAGACTTATTGATGCTCCCCAAAACGGATAATTTGAATTGCCTTTTTGTAATACTGCCATTTAAAATTAATTTATCAGTAACCTATATTCTTCAAATTTACAAAATAAACTATCTTGAAATTTATATCGTGGCGACAAATACTACCTTTCAACGCCAATCAATACAACATTTTCCAAGCCTTTACAAATCCTTGATAAATTCCACTTCCACAGAAAAATTGAGCAGATTATGGAAGTTATTGCAATACAAAAATCCACATTAGACGGAATGAAGAATGAACTAAAAGCACTTTTAGAAATGACCGAAAATGCTGTACGGAAATATACTCCAATTTTCAAAGAAGAAAAGTGGCTCGATAACCAGGAAGTGTGCCTGATGATGGATATTACCAAACGGACTTTGCAGACCTATAAAGACAAAGGGCTATTGCCATATTCCAAACTGAACCGCAAAAATTATTATAAACGCTCGGATGTACTGTCTTTGCTCGAAGCTGGACACCCCTACAATACCAATGACAATGAATTTATTGACGAATGAAGCTGAAGAAGTAATCGAACAACAGCAAATGATAATGCAGTTGAGAAACCGTATTGAAAGCATATTAAAAAATTATCGTCCTGTAATGAACGGAGAAATTTATTTGTCGGGCGAAGATGTATGCAAATTGCTACATATCAGCAAACGGACTTTACAGCAATACCGTGATGATAATATCCTGCCGTATATTCAGATCGGTGGCAAAATTATTTATAAGGAAACAGATTTGATGACAATATTGGAGCAGAATTATATCAATCACAAAACAAATTCAGGCTAAGCTTTTTGTTGCATTAATACATCTAATAGCAAGAGTTTAGTATCTTTGCTATGTAAAATATAGAAATACTTAAAGTGTTTTTGCTTTAAGTCCCACATTGAAAACTGGTAATTTTTAGACAACGGGACGATAAGGAAGAACGCTCATGCCATAGGCGTGGGCGCTCGCTTATTCGTTGTCGGGTATACCAGTACCTCAATGTGCGGTAAGTGTAGTTGCCTGCGCTTTCTTTTTGTGCAGGGCTACATCAACTTTAAAAAAGTATGATGATATGGAAACTGGTACAGCAGTAAGCGCCCGACGAAGTACGTGTTTTTATAGTTTCTGTAATTTCTTATAGTTCTGCGGATACAGATTAGTGATGTCCTTGTACTTTATTGTCTTTATATTTTCCAAGGTATACTTTAGCCACTTGAAAGGATTGACCTCATGCTTCTTGCAGATGGCGAAGAAGGAATAGATCATAGCAGCTCTTTGAGCAGCCTCATGACTTCCGGCAAAGAGGTAGTTTTTGCGTCCGAGCGCCACCGGTCTTATGGCATTTTCCACGCGGTTGTTATCTATTTCCAAGTCTCCATCATAGAGATAGGCACATAGTTCCTTCCAACGCCTAATAGAGTAGGCCATCGCCTTGCCTATTTGTGACTTGGGCGGCACGTTCCTGATATCCTCAGCAATCCATTTGCCTAATTCATTAAGCACAGGAAGGCTCGTAGCAAGGCGTAATTCTTTAACCTGCGCCTTATTTAAGTTTTCTGTGCGGCATTGTCGTTCTACAGCATATAACTTTTGGATCATAACCAAGGCTGTTTCTGCTCTGGTTTTATCATTATCCAAAGCGCGTTCATACTCCCTCCTTGCATGTGCCCAACAAGCCAGGTGAGTAACCTCCTTTGCTTTGCCAAAGCTTTCATAAACGGCATAGCCGTCACTTTGGAGATACCCCTTAAAATCCTTTAATATGGGATAGGGTGCTTCAGCCCCACGTGTGGGGCTATAGTCAAATAGCACAGTACCATCCAATGGGGCATGATATACCCAATAGTAACCTCTGTGACAGGCTCCTTTCTTTTCACTTTCCAAAACTTTAATGGTGGTTTCATCCACCTGGAGGTAACCTTGGCTTTTGGTGTCGGCTACTAATTTATCATAGAGTGGCTCCAGTAGTCGCAGGGCTTCCTTTGTCCAGCCTTCTAAGGTAGAGGAGGCTATTTTAATGTCCTCCCTGGCAAACCTTTGTTTTTGGCGGTAAAGGGGGAGGTGATCCATGTATTTGTCTGTTAGGATCGATGCCAGCAGTCCCGGGCCGGGGATCCCTTTATCTATTACTCTTTCCGGCAATGGACCTATGCTTACGGAGCTACGGTCTTTAGTAGCGTATTTGTAGCGGATATAGCGTTTGATGTAAAAGCGTGCAGGCTCAAATTCGAGCTCATCTGTAATGTCCTTGCCGATAACAACGCTATCAGTCAGGTCTTGTTCAGGATGGATCTCGATTTCTTCTACTGGCAAGTGCTCTGGTAAAGCTGCACGGCCTTTATGGCCACCCGCTGCTTTCTTCCGGGTGTAGGTTATCTTTTCTTCAATTTGTTCTTGCACCTGCTTTTGTTCTTCAGCGCTTGGAGCAAAGGGAAGTTCTGGTTGTTCGGCCTTGGCGAAACGCTCAGTTTGCTGACCAAATAGCATACGGGTAAGCAAAGCTACCTTGTACTGCAGGTAATCACACTTATCTGAAAGGGTATGGTATTGCTGAGAAAGGGTGTGGTTGTTATTTGCAATTTGTCCGTTCTTATTTTCCAGTTCAAGCACTCTATCATTTTGAACTTTGACCAGGGTCAAAAGCTCTTGTTTTGATAGTTTTTCGAACGTTGCTTGCATGGTGTAAAGTTAATCAACCAATCGCATACAACCTAATAATAACAACACTTTCAGTGTAATTTATATCGTTTTTTTTGACGACTTTTCAACACCTCTACTCCTGCGATCATCAATACCAAATCACTGTACGATATCTGGTCTGAAAGTGTATTTGTAGGCACCGATATACTCCCCTTTTCCAGCCTTTTATAATAGAGCACAAATCCTCCGGACTCCCAATGAAGCAATTTGATATGGGTGCCTGCTTTGTTCAAGAAAACAAATACATCTCCGCTAAGCGGATTAAGGTTGAGGTCGCTACTAATCAGACCGCAAAGTCCGTTAAATGAACGACGCATATCACAGCTACCACGATACAGGTAGTATCGATGCTCGGATCCTAAGCTAAACATATAATCAGACTAATCGAATGAGTGAGGAAATGAAATCAGGGTTGGTTATGGCTGTCTTCAAGGTAACCCCATTGGGAAAGCTTAGCTCAATTGAAGGTAAGGCCACACTTGGCGAGGTGATGACAGGAGGCTTGATGGCAACAAAACTACCCCTTGACTTTTCTTTATCCTTCTTTAACCAATAGTCGAAGGTCGCTCTTACAAGATCATGCTTCTTGCAAAAGGCTGCTATTGAAAGACCACTTGCTCTATATAGGATCAATAGCTTTTGCTGCTCTGTTTTATGACGTCTCATAATGTTTATTTATTTTACGCAAAAATAGCAGCACTAGAAATCACCACAAATATGTACTTCGTCGGGCGGATACGTACAGCACAACAAAAAATTACACTCGCCTTTATCAATGATAAAAGCCCAATTTTAGATTTCATTTGTAAAGACCTCATTGCTTCAGGAACTGAAGTCTTATTTCGTTCGGAAAGCATTGAAGATGGACTATCACAATTATCTTCATTAAATGAACTCCCGAAAATTTGTATTATCGACCTTGATTTTTACAACAAGAATGTTTTGGTTGAACTTCAAGAATTAAGAACAAAATATCCAACAATAAAACTGATTGCACATAGTGATATTGATGATAAAAAAGTCGGTAAACCTCTTTTAGACATTGGTTTTGCAGGTTATCTACTCATTGGTAGCGATGCAGATGATTTTAAAAGAGCCATTGACCAAGCTGTCTATAGCTCTAACTAATAATATGAATGTTATAACAATTATTTTACTTGAATATTATTTTATAGAGTTCAGTGATTAAACTCTCTCTTCTTTCAAAATCACAGTTTACCGTAAAAAAATGAGATTTAATACTTTTCAACACCAAATTGGTTTGTTGAAACAACACTTATTTCTTTAACAATTTTCCAATCTTTTTGGTCTAAAAGTTTAATTGTAATTTGTTCGTTTGATTTGTTTTTATCAGTATTCATATATTATTCCCATTTTAAGTTTTGAGCATATTTAGTATGGGGTGAGATTTCAAACATATACTCCTTACTATTTAAACTATGTCCAAGTGTCTGTATCAAATCGTCAGTTACCCAAATAAATTTGTTTGATTCTTTTTCTAATTTTAGTTTTTCTAGAATTGGTAATTGTTCATTATTAATAACCAAATCAAAAATTTCAAAAATAAATATCCCTTTACCCCCGCTATCTAATTTGATAATTGGAGATTGAATCTTTTTTTTAAATTCATAATCAATGAAGCGAAATTGTCTCCAGGGTAAAATGTCTTCTGAGATTAATTCTTCACAAAACTCTCTCCATGGAGAAATTTCCCTATCCTTTTTTGAATCGAACCATTTAAGAAAAGAGATTACATTTTTTCCCCTAACATAAACTCTCAAATCATTTTTAGCTATTCCTTTTTCTGTTTCAAACTTTCTGTCAGGTTTTACTTCTAATTTTTCAAAAATAGCACTACTACTAGGTAATGTTTTATAACATCCACCTACTGGCTGATAATAATTTCTGGTTCTACTTTTTACTAGTAAATACTCATTGTCAACTTTAATTCTGTACAGATACGCAATTGATAAACGAAAATCTTTTTTGCGGTGCAAAATTTGAGTATTAATAATTAATATTAGTTGTTTATAATTATCTATTAACCAACCTAAAATCAATGTTATTAAAGAAATTATACCTGCTCTTGTAAATGGAGAATGCCAAAAATCATTGTCAAATAATCCAATAATAATAAGTAAAATAGGTATGGTATATTTTATGAGATTATCTTTCATATTATTTTTGGACTTGGATTTAATTGAATGATTGTTTCTTTTACCGATTCAAAGTCCAATGCTTTTGAAGGAAAACATTTAGATACTGCTTCAGGTAAGACTCTCAATCGAATGTCTGAAAAAGAAAAAGCTAAACCATTATTATGTTTTTCACCAGTTAAATCTGCTAAAGTTTCTAATTCTTTATCGTTTAATCCAATTTCTCCAATTGATTTTTCAAACAATTGCTTTCTCTCATCAAAAGTAGGTCTCTCAAATTCTAATATTATTGCAGCTCTTCGAATAATTGCTTCATCCAGAAAATGAAGTCTATTTGTTGACATGAATAAAATAGCTCTACCATTTAATTCTCTTAATTCGTCAATTTTTTGAATTAATGTATTAACAGCTGCCTTTTCTTCTTGATGCATTTGCATAGTTGACCTAGTTGAGGCTATAGCATCAGCCTCATCAATCAATAAAAATGCAATTCTTCTTTTTCCCGCTTGATTTTTTAATTCACTGAACGCATCATTTACCAAGTTACCCATTTGACCATGTAAACCTTCTCCTCTTACTCTTGTACTTAGTTTGAGAAAAAAACCGTCTTTTTTAAGTTCTCGTAACATTCTATCTGCAATTGCTTCAGCGGAAATTGTTTTTCCGGTACCTGCGTCTCCAGACAGTATAATTAGCGGATACTTCTCTTGAAGCTGAGAAATAATCGGTAGCTCTACTTTGTGAAACTTTTTACTCCATTCACTTAATCCTTCTTGATCAAGTAATAATTTTAAGTTAGAAAAAATTCTATCGAATTTTGAATCAAAACCAACTAAGTTCTTTGCTCTTTCTTGTATACCCTTGTTAGGTAATTCAACTATATTGTCAAAAATATTATTCATAGCTATTTGTAATTAGTTTTTTTTAATTCATATCCTTTGCTAGCATATAATTGAGCATTTGAACTTTGAAGACTGGGGAATGAATTATCAATAGAGGATGCCGTCCATGATAATTTAAAACCTTTTGAAAAATTTTCTTTTTCTGAAGCATTTAAATTTTTCCATTTTTGAGTATATGCCAAAATGACTGATAATCTTGTATTTGGAATGTCAGTCCAATCATTATTCTTACCTGCTCTTTCACTTTCTGTAGATGTTCCAAGAGAATTCACAATAAATTTTGAAGCTCGAATTACTCTTTCTGTCTCGCTGTTTAGTAATACAACATCAACTGAATATAAATATTCATTTTCAGCCAATAAAAGTATGTCATAGAATAGTTTATCAACATATTCCATTGTCCATTTTCCAGTTCTTCGTGCAATTGTTCTAATATCAGCTTCACAGCCTTCAAAGGTTTTTCTTATATCTAAAACTGTATAAGTGCTGGTTTTTGTAGTTGTTCCGTACATAGGCATTAATCTAAATTAAAAGTTGGTCCGAAAACACGTTTCCATTCTTGAATAGTGTCTCCTTTATTATTTTTTGATTCGGCAATATTTAAGGTATCAAAGGCATCTTCAGCTTCTTCAATAATTTCATCCCATTTGTTTTTATCAAGACGTTTCACAATATTGTTCTCTTTGTTTGTATTATCAGCAATGTAAATAGGTGAGTCATAATTGCCAGGAATTGATTTAATTGAATCTTTAAATTCAATTATGGGAAATGATGGATTACTTACGAATTGAAAGAATCGAATTACACCTTCTTCAATACTTTCTTCTATACCATAGTTCTCATCTAAATAAGCAACAATTAATTCAATTGAAAATGATGATAAACCTGGTTCGTTGTCTGTAGGCTGCAATTCTTTATAATTTTTCCACCATTTTATTGTTCTAACAATGGAGGTGTAAGATGGATTTTTTTGCCTTTTTTCTAGTGAAAAGCTTAATTGTTTACTGATACTTGTTATATATTTTTTTCCACCGCGTCGACTTGGCTGCCAAACATATTCGGCTATATCTTGTAGTGGAACAACAGGAACAATGTCAACTTGTAAACCTGTTCCACTAAAGGAAATTGTTATTGATTTTGTATTTCCTTTAGCATCAACATCTCTTTGAATATCCTTTTGTGGATATATACTTTTTAAATAAGAAACAATATAATCATATAATTTGGGTAGATCATTATGAATTTCTTTATCTCCAGAAATAAAGAGTACCAAATCTATATCTATAGGGTTTTCTCCAGTAGGTTTTAAAATTGTATGCTTTTTCCACGAACCAGCAATAATGTACTTTTGAACTTTTAATCCGTGACTATCATCTTCAGCAATTTTTTTTTCTAATTTTTCTTTCAAATTATTGATTTGATCTCTGTATTTACCCATATTTTCAGGCTGCAGTTTGATCTTCTCAATAAAGTTTTGTAAATCTTTATTTGATAACTTCATAATTTTAGTTTTTATACATCTTTATATATCAAACAGTTGCCCATTTATTTGGTTCAGACTTTTTGTCAGTTTAAGTTTGTTATTAGCTTAAATTGTCTACTAAATTCATATTGCTGCTAAGCTGCTAAATAGTAATTTTCTTCGAAATATTTCTATCCGAAAAACAGGTCATAAGCGATCATTAATCAGGCGACGTTCTTTTGCTTTTCTTTGATCGCTGTGTGGAAAGAAAAGAAGTCAATACTAAATACAGCAAATGGGATAGCGAATATCCCACGTAATAATTTAGCAATCTGTTTGGTAAAATGTAAGGAAAGGCAATTGTGTAGTGGTGCATTTTGACAAAGTGGTTGCATCCGCTTTAAACCGCAAAAATGCGTTTCCGACCGTAGCGAGGAATTGCATTTTTGCCACCCAAATTTTCGGGTCAGGCGACTTTTATCGGGTGGGTGCGGAAATCTTTCAGATTGTGAAAAAATCCCCTGTATTCGGTCATTCCTTTGCGAAACAAGTTCCACAATAACGAACAACCCATTTGTGTCAATGATGAATTGATAAACAAATCTTGGTGTTCCAACGCTTCGGCAAGTGAGCAACTTGGCGTGTTGTCCTCTTGTTCGGATTGCTTCAATAGTTCGCCAAATTCATCGGTAACAAATGGCAGGCTTGCCACCGTTTCGTACTTTTCAGAATTTGGTTGTTTTATCTCTCCGATAGTAGATAGTAGCACTTGTCCTGTATCTTGGCTGTTGCCAAAATCTAACCAATATTTTGGTTCGTCTTGATAATGTCTGCGGTAACTTATTTCTTTAAGAATTTCAGCAACACCAAACCTCGCCTGTACATTATCCACACAAGTAATGGTAATGGTTACCCTTGCTTTTTCGGGTGGTCTGCCAAAATTATCTTTTTCAAATTTTACCGTTTCGGCTTTCCAATTTGTTCCTGCCCAACGGTTACAACGATTGACTAAAGCAACGGATTTGTATAATCCTGTTTCACTTTCTGCAAAACGCTGTCTGCCCAAATTGGCACTCGTGATAACATCATCGTCCCAAAGGCGGACTTGTAACCCTGCGTGTCCCAACGCAATCAAACTTTCGTTTATTTCCATTAAAGCAGTCAATACTTTTGAGCCTGTGCCACCTGCCCCGATAAGGTTTACCGAAATCGGATTGGTAGGATTGAGCAGGTAATTATCTGTAAAATGAACTGCGGTTTTTGCTGTATTCATCACAATAGATTTTTAAGGATTTTGTTGTTCTTTTTCAATACTTCTTTAGGAAAGGGTTTATCGGTATTGATAAGGTCTTTCCAAAGGTTCACAATGTTTTTTTTCGTCAAGTTTTCGCATAATGAATGACTGAAATAGGACTTGAAAAAATAATGTTCCCAAGCCTGTAGAAATTCCTCAACCGAAGCCGAATTTTTAATATCAACACTCACCGTACCCATACAAACATTGCCTTTCTCGTAGATATTGAAGTAAGGTGCGTAATGCAATGGCGTTTTCTCGGTGGGTCTTCTGTCGCTTGCCAAAGCAAATAACGTAAGACTGCTTTTGCTTGCCAACCAAAGCATTGGCGGTACTTGTGCCATTCCGCTGGGTATGCCCAAACTATCCACAAAATACAGTTTCCGTTGCTGTGTTTTGGTGTACCAAAGTACCGTACCTTTTTCCGCATTTGGATTGATGTGTAAGATATTGGTCGGCAAAATTCCTTTTGGTTTTAAAAAAGCTTGGTTCTTTTCTTCATCGGTCTGTAAGGACTTTGCTAAAATATTGGCTTCTTTTACAGTTAATGGATGGGCATTGATAGGCGTTCCGTTGATGTCCATATCAAAATGCTCAACATACATATCGTTTTCAGTTCCTTTGGTTTCATAGAAAACCAAAGCAGATTTCGGATGGTACAATGTGCCAAAATGGTCTGTTATATCTGTTGTTGTATTCATTTTTCTATCGTTTTGTATTCGTATAATATTCCACTCAAATCATTCAATAAACCAAACAAACGGTTCTCAAAATCAAGATTGGCTGTTGGTATTTCGCTTCCGTCAAATCGCTTGGAAATAGTAGGTTCTTCCATTGCTCCGTACTCGTTAAATTCATTGTTGATGGTATCTGAAAGGCTTTCGTATAACCAGCCTCTGGTATCTGCAATAAATGAAATGTACTTTTCCATTCCGATTACTTCATTTTCGTCATCATCATAAGGGTCTTTTTCGGGCAATGTTGCGTTGCTGAAAATAGTGGTGTTCGGATATTCTGTACAAAGGGCAAACGCATTACAAGCCACTTGCCAACATTCCTTGTCGAACATATCAACACTTTTAAATCGGTTCAAACGCTGTTCAAATACCTTTAGATTAGTTCGATTAAATAGCTTTTGTTCTATTCTATCGCCAATGTATTCGGCATTTCTCAACTCACGTTTGTAACTTTCCGTTTCGTCCGTTTTCTCGTCCTGTTCCACCCAATCTTTGTGCATTTCATATAACCAATACAGATAGCTGTCTTCCTGTCTGTAATACGGCACATCGGCAATATGGTACAGATAACTACATACTGATAATAGAAGCGGTGCAGTCTTTTTACGCTTCGGGTCTTTGAGCATTTGAAATAGTGGTATAATTGGAATATAATACAAGGTCGTACCCACATTGTACCTTTCCTCGCTTACGAAAAAGGTTTTCTTACTGTCCTGTACCAATTTGAAACTATCCCAATTTTTGTTGGTACGTTTTACTTTGGTTTCCATATCCCACATAGCCAATACGATATTGTAGGGAAAACCAAAATCCTTGGTCTGTGTTGCCTCAATGTTGTAATGCTCGGCAAGTTGGGAAAGGGACTTGTAAAAATCCCTCTCCGTTTTCTGACAAGCCTGTACGGATTTTGCTGTTTTCAGTTTTGGCAGAAACGTACACTTTAGAATACCATTGGTAGCATTGCTATTGGTACGGATTTCTGCTTGTCTTTCTGCACTTGGTTTGCGTCCTTTGGTCTTTGTAGCCAATTGGCGAACTCGCCCAACTGTCGGTGCAATTGCCGTTGTCGTTTCTGTTCGGGTATGCTGATAGTTCCCGATATGATGTTGCGTTGCATAATTCATTGTTTTAAAATTTTGGTTTAACCTTTCGTTCCCATTACGCTCTCAAATTTGTACTCGACTGCATCGTCTTTTATCTGCGGTGCAGATGCTTTTGCCGTAGTCAAAATCGGGTACATATTGGCGTAAAAATTCATTACGGCTTCCACGCTCCAACGTGGTTCGGGGTCGGTCAGTCTTATGTCCTGTCCTTTATCTTTGAGTATAAAAACTCTTTCTAATTGCGTTGCTAATAACATAATGTTCTGTTTTAATGATTACTATTCTTTTCATCTTCGTCTGTTTCATCAATAGGATAATCGGCAGTAATTTCTTGCTCTATTGGTGGTTCGGGTTTTGCTTCGTCCATTGCTCCGAAAAGGCTCGGTGTTGCGAATTTGTCGGATAATGCTATTTTGCGTTTGCGTATCTCGTCTGCTTTTTCGGGAAACTCCGTTATATCGGGAACTTTTATCCACGCTTCACGGAATTTGCCCTCTTTCTCCAACTCGTCCGCCTTTGCCATTGCATCTTTAAACTTCTTGTCTTTGACTTCTTTTTCTTTTTTCTCTTTTTCGGTTTTTGCTTTCTCGATTGCCGATTGTGCTTTGGCTTCATCAAGTTGCTTTTGAAATTTCTCCATATCCACCATTAAGCCCGATACCTTTTGTATAGGTGTGGTTATCTGCTCAAAAAATCCCTCGTCAAACTCCTGGGGTGTGGCGTTAAAGGTCAATGGTGGAATTAGATTTTTTGCACTATCTCCGCATTGTTCGTTATTGAGCAATACTGTTACAATTAGGTTGCTTTCTATTCCTTTTGAAATGTTCAGTTGTAATACTCCTGTAAAGTCCAACTGCTGTATCTGATTGAAAAAATTGGTGTTCATCGTTCTTAAATTTTAATTGTTATTACTTTTTTCTTTTTTAAGTTTCTCGTGCATATCTGCCCAATATTCCTGTCTTTCCTTGTCTGTTTCTGTTGGTGGGTGGTGCTGATATTCTTTATACCAACCTGTTTGTTGAATAGCTTTTATGAGGTCGGTAACTTCAATCCAATTCCCTTTTTTATCTATGATTTTCATCGTACTTGGCTTTAAGTGTTATTTGCTGATTTCCGCTATTTGGTCAATCCTGCCATAAATGATACTTCTAAGACTTGTTTTATCGGGAGCGTTGTATTCTGCCCAACTACCGTACTGCTTTACGATATAGGATTTTAAAACATCCTCAAATCCAAAGCGATAACCCATAAGCGGTACAGCTCTTTTGAAATAGGCGTTTCGGTTTACTGCTTCTGCAAGCCAATTTTTTTCGGCTCGGTTCAATTTTTCGCCTTTGTTCAGTTTTTCCCTTAATAAGTAAACCTTTGCATTTTGCAGGGTTGCCAATTCGGGTACATCGTGGCGTACAAACTTTGTGGCTATTATTGTTACTATTTCCATTGCGGTAGATTTTAAGGTTGCTGATTTTTGATTTTTCGTTCCAACAAGGTTTCCAATATCTCGTAATCACTTTCGTAAATTTCTCCTTCGAAATGGTAGGTGTCCGTTTCTTCATCAAACCCGTATTGTTCAAAATCTTCGTCTTCCAAATAAATATCTGTGAGTAGCTTGTCATAAAATGTTGCCCTACCATATATAAGATTGCCCATTTCTTCATAATCCTGTGTAAAGTTCACTTCGTAATGTTCCGCTATCTTTTGAATTACTTCTATATTGGGCGACCATTTTGTTTCATACTGAAATTGCCCTTCATCGCCTTCATTCCAATAGATATTGAAGAAATAACCACCATTATTTTTAGAAATAAATTCGGGTAGTTGCCCTTCTTCGGTTTTTTCTTCCTTTTCCTTCATTGATTGAAAAAGTTCCTGTATTGCTGTGATTGTTTCGGGTTTCCCCTCGAATACAACTGTATTACTGCACCAATTTGCCATAACTTTTGTTTTTAGTAGGCTACCACCGATTAAAGCGGTAGCCTGTTGTTATTTAATTAAGGTTTAGGGTTTCTGCACCATCTAAAGCAAAACCATTACACAATTCAAATGCTTTCTGTGATTTGAGTTGAGCAGTGCCACCCAATACAATGCTCTGCAACTTGGCTTCATCATTCTTGTAATTTCTTACGTTCTGATAGTAACCTGTAACCGCATTATAAGCTCCGAACAATGTTCCTTTTGTCGTATCCATTTGTTGGGTGTCGCTTATCATTGCGTATGCAAAAGCATCTTCAACGGTGTTTTTGAACACGGTTGAAATTTCATCTTCCGCACCTTTTTTGATTAAATCAAAGGTTTCCTTATTCGGGCAAAGTGCCAATTGAATTAGCTTTTTAACCTCTCGGTCTGTTACCTTTACTTTTGCCCATTCATTGAAAATTCCCTCTAATTGGTTGCTCAATGTGTTGGCAAGTCCCATAATCTTGTGAGCATTCTCGATACGTCCTTTTGCTCCCGAAGTGTGTTTGATACGAACTACATTGGTCATACTGCGTAGCGAAGCATTCAGCGTATTTTGGCAAACAATTCTGACAGGTGTAAATGCGGCTGTGATACTTCCGCTACCATCGTGCGAAGTAGTTAGGAAAATGTACTTTTCTGTTACATCATCGCCATTACCTACACGGATATAGTCGGGCAATTTGGCTGTGATAAATATGCGCTCTCCGTTACCTAACGCTCCTGCGGTTTCATACAGAATACCCTCGCCACCGCCTACAATAGCATCAAAGAAATTAAAAGCTTCACGGTTTTGTACGATGTGGTAATCCTTACCAACTACACCTAATACTGCATTGTTATCGGTGCGTATGTTGGCGAAATAGTTAGGTACTTCCAATTCACTACTGCCTATCTCAATGCCGTTTTCCGTTTCGATAATACCCGAACCTTTGGTAAATAGTGGTGATTTTACAACTTCGTAATCTAACCCTGCATGTTTGATAGCTTCCTCGCTTGTAGGGTATTGCTCCACGATTTGCCCTAAACCGTGCCACGCTTTTTGTTGTACGCTAAAGAATGAATAACGTCCTGTTCTCTCGTTGAAATTGATATTATGTGCCATAATGCTTAAAATTTTGATGTTGAAAAATGATTGAATACTCTTTGTTAAAATGGGAGGTCGTCATCTGTTCCCTGTGCTGTAACCTTGTTATTATCGGCTTGTGCAGTAGCCTGTATGGTTTCGGTTCTCCTGCTACCTCCGTGCAGTTTGATGTTTGAGGTATGGAAATTCAGACCTGCTCTTGCTTCTCCGTCTTTGCTTACCCACGCCCTTGTACTTACTCGTCCTGTGAGTTCTACCAAAGTGCCTTTGGTCAGTAGCCTTGCCACCTTTGCAGAAATCCAATAGGCACAATCGAAGTAGGTTGTTTGCTCTACTCGTTCGCCCTGCTTGTTACGGTAGCTGTCGTTGGTCGCTACTGAAAAGTTTACTACCTGTTTTTCGTTCGACAATGTGCGTACTTCCGCATCTCTTGTCAGTCTGCCTGTGATGTTCATATCCTTTGATTTTTAGTGATTGATTTTGATTTGATTTTTTTTTGATTTATTCGGCAATGAGAGGAGGTGCTGTTTCGTTTCATTACCATTTTCAATGCTTTTAATTTTCGTATCTGACATTTTTTTTATTCGTGTAAAGAGCCGGAGTATGCTATGTTTCGTTTCACGAGCATAAAAGGTTCGTGTTTAGCATCACCAAGGTTTTGGAAAAAAATACTACCCAACGGGTGGAGATTATTTTCCAAACTTGCTTGACCTTTGTGATGCGTTAAGAACACGGAAATACCTTTGCTCTTGAAATGGGACAAAAAGCATACGGGTCTTTGGATAAAAATGAATGTGGAAGCTAAGAAGATGGCATTGAGAAATGGTTTACAGTGAATTGAAATAACACTTCCAATTCGCTGAATTTTTAAAACACTTTTTTAAAGCGGTGGGGCTATCAAAGCCACACTAATAGAGGATTAAAAAATTGTATTTGTGTGGGAGGCGTAGATGGCAACATTTTTTAATCTTCTGTTCCAGAAGTAGCCGAAAAGCTCTTTTACAGAAAGGGAATAGCAGAGCGAAGTAAATGTGCTTTGGCTATAAAATATGGGCATAAAAAAAGCAGAACCGTTAAGTTCTGCTCGTAATTATCAAATTGTGATTAACTATATAACCTGTAAAAACGCTTCTTCAATCTCCTTAAATTTAGGAGCTACCAAATCCATATCCTTACTAATCTTTTGGCTGGTAATTTTAGCATAAATCTGTGTTGTGGAAATGTTTTTATGCCCCATCATTTTGCTAAGGCTTTCAAGAGGTACGCCCTCGGTCAAAAACATTGTTCCGAAAGTATGTCTTGCCGTGTGAAAAGTTACCTTTTGCTCCGTAATGATTTCCGCTTCGACAATCAATTTACCTACGTGAGTATTGCAGGTTACATTGGTGGGAACGGGGAAGATAAATTCATTCCTTGTCGTACCTTGATATTTCTCAATGATGCGTTTAGGGATTTCCATTAACCGAACATTGGACGCAATATCAGATTTCTTTCTTCTGCTGATGATCCATTGATGGCCATCGAAGAAAGACTGAATATTGTTCCTTGTTAGTTTTTTAATATCCGCATAAGCAAGTCCGGTAAAACAACTGAAAATAAAAAGATCTTTTACAAGCTCATACCGTGGGTGGGGCGGTGCACACATCATCAGTTTTTCTACATCTTCTTTAAGAATATAACCCCTGTCGGTTTCTTCCATATTAATTTCATAATCTTGAAACGGATTATCACGTATCAAACCTTTTTTTATAGCCAATTCTACCAGACTTAGTACGGGCATCGTGTAAACCCAAACCGTATTATGTGTAGATTGTAAATCGTACCGAAGATAAAAATCGAATTCCCTAATAAAATCTCCAGTCAATTCCCGAAAGGCCATATCATCACGATGATAGCGTTCTTTGATAAAAGTGGTAAGATGATTATAAACCGTGATGTACTTGTTGTAGGTGCTTTGTGAACGTTCTTCCTTGTCAACCAATTTTTTAAAATCCTCATTTTTATCGTTAAAGACTTTTAGAATTGCATCATCCATTACACCAACACCCAAGAATGAGAGCTTTACTTTTTGGGAAGTAGCAAAGCCCTCGTGTTTCAGCATATCTTCATAAATTTTGTCGATACGCCCACGTATGTTATCCAACTTTTTATTAATATTTAAAGCTGTTGCGCTTTTGCCCTCAACTCTTCCATATTTTAGATCCCAATTGCTAGGGTCAATTTCTAACTTTGTCCCAAAAGTTTTAGGTGTTCCGTCAATGGTAATACGTGCCATAATTGGAGCATTACCATTTTTTTTTAGTTCGTTCTTTTTCAAGTAGAAAAGCAGTTTGAACGTTGATTTTTTTGTCTGCGTCATAACTCAAATGTTTAATGTTTAAAATTAATTTACATTGAGTTACAAGGAAATATAAAAATAAGTGCAAAACACTGAAATATAACCGTTTAAACTAATAAGGAACCTCTATTAATCGGTAACGAATTAGTAACTTAACTTTGTCATTTCAAACCCAAAACCTATCAGACACCGAGTTCCAAATAAAGACTACTTCTTTATAAAACATTGTATAGCAACGGATTTAATCGTTTTGCTTAACTTTGCTTTTTACTAATCTTTTTTCTTTAAAAACATAAAGATATAGCGAATAACAGGAAATAGCTCCAAATCTTTGCGACTTTTATAATTTTGAGTACTTGTTTACAATATTTTTTGAATAAATTTGCGATTCACTTTTATAAACACACACAATGAAAAATACTGCGCTAACGCACATACATGAGGGTTTGGGAGCGAAAATGCTACCTTTTGCTGGTTATAATATGCCTATTTTATACGAAGGTGTAAATGCTGAACACGAAACAGTTCGTACTGGTGTTGGCGTTTTTGACGTTTCGCACATGGGAGAATTTTTGTTGACTGGTCCAAATGCTTTGGCATTGATTCAGAAAGTAACTTCGAATGATGCTTCTACACTAACTATTGGTAGAGCTCAATATTCTTGTTTACCTAATAATGATGGCGGAATTGTAGATGATTTGATTATTTATAAAATGAAAGAGGAAGAGTATTTACTTGTTGTAAATGCTTCGAATATTGATAAGGATTGGAATTGGATTTCTTCTCACAATGATGTTGGTGCTGAGATGAAAAACCTATCGGATGATTACTCTTTATTAGCAATTCAAGGTCCTAAAGCGGTTGAAGCGATGCAAAGTTTAACTACTGTAGATTTATCTGCTATTCCTTATTACCATTTTGAAGTTGGTACTTTTGCTGGTGTTGAAAATGTAATTATTTCGGCTACTGGTTATACTGGTTCTGGTGGTTTTGAGATTTATTGCAAAAATGATGAGGTTGAACACATCTGGAATAAGGTGTTTGAAGCTGGTGCCTCTTTTGGTATTAAACCAATTGGATTAGCGGCTCGTGATACTTTACGTTTAGAAATGGGCTTCTGTTTATACGGAAATGATATTGATGATACTACATCTCCACTTGAAGCTGGATTGGGTTGGATTACAAAATTTACTAAAGATTTTACTAACTCTGAAAACCTTAAAAAGCAAAAAGAAGCTGGTGTTACCAAAAAACTTATTGGTTTTGAAATGCAGGAACGTGCTGTACCAAGACAAGGTTATGAAATTGTAGATGCATCTGGAAATGTAATTGGAATTGTTACTTCTGGAACTATGTCTCCATCAATGAACGTTGGAATTGGTTTAGGATACGTTACTATTGCAAATAGTGCTGTAGACAGTGATATCTTTATTAGAATTAGAAAAAATGATGTTCCTGCTAAAGTGGCAAAATTACCTTTCTACAAAAAATAATTTATATTTAAAAGCACTATACTAAGGCTTACCTTATATACCACAGCTTAAAATGATTAGCTCTGTTTTATCATTGAAATCAATTTAATCTGTGGTTAGATTCTATTTCGGAATCAGTATTTTAGTGAGATTATACTCGTTTTATCAAAAAAATTAGTGTAATTTTAGTTTAAATGTTGATACTCGATTTATGAAAAATTTTTCATTAGTATTTCTGCTTCTTAGTTTCTCTCTGTTTGGTCAAAATAGTGACTCTACATGTGAAGTTTTAACTAAAATAAATACGCTTATTCAAAGCGAACATATTCAACCTAAACCGGTAGATGATAGTCTATCGGTTTTTGTTTTTGACAACTTAATTGATGATCTAGACTCTTCTAGAAACATCCTCCTAAAGTCAGAATATGATGCTCTTGTCAAAAAATACCGATTGAATATTGACAATTTCATTCTCAATAAAGATTGCACTTTCTTGAATGACATTATTTCTAAATATAGAAATGGTCTCATAAGAAATAAAGTTGCTTTACAAAAAATTTTAGCTGATCCTATTGATTATTCTGCAAAAGATACGATTCGGTTCTATAAAAAATCGTTCCCCGTATATATGAAGGAAAACGAAGTTGAGAAAGTATGGCGCAAGAAAATGCGTTATGAAATCTTAGATCAAATTGCTGAGGTGAGTTCCAATCTAGACTCACTTAAAACAAATTTTAAATCTCTTGAAGCTACTTATAAAAAGTCAGTTATCGATAATGAGATATGTCGAATTAATACTCTTTTGCAAACGGAGAAAAAACCTCAAGAGAAACTATACAATTACTTCTGCACTTACTTTGACCCTCATACGGCTTATTTTAGCAATGACTCAAAATCTAGCTTTGTTGCTTCTCTATCTAAAGAACACTTATCATTAGGAATGAATGTGAATCTGAATGAAAGAAACGAAATTATTGTTGCTGAATTGGATCCAAATGGCCCTGCTTTTCAAACAGGCCAAATAAAGAAAGGGGACCAAATTATCTCTATCTCTAACCAAAAGGAAACTTTAAAAGTTTCGTGCGCTACACTTGAATCCATTTCGAGTATGATTTTATCTGAATCAAACAAAAGTATAACACTTACACTTAAAAGAAATTCAGGAAAAAGTTTTGATGTTTATATCGAAAAACAAATCATGAAGGATGAAGAAAACTCTGTTTTTAGTTTTATAATAGGTAAAGAGAGTAAGATTGGTTATATAAAAATCCCTAGCTTTTATGCCGATTTAGAAGGTAATAGCGGAAAAGGTTGTGCTGATGATACTGCCAAAGAGATTATAAAACTACAGAAAGATAACATCAAAGGCCTCGTTATTGATTTAATCGATAATGGTGGTGGATCTATGGAAGAGGCTATAAAACTAGCTGGAATGTTTATCGATAGCGGTCCTATCTCGATTGTTGTAGATAATAAAAAGGAACAATCGGTTATTAACGACCCTTACAAAGGAATGCTCTACAAAGGTATTGTTGTTGTTTTGGTTAATGGTAATACAGCATCGGCTAGTGAGTTTTTTGCATCTATTATGCAGGATTACAATCGCGCTTTGCTATTAGGAAGTACTACGCTAGGCAAAGCGACTATGCAAACAATACAATCATTGGATGAGGATAAAAACACTGATTTCTTGAAAATAACAATTAATAAATTTTATCGAATAACTGGAAAAAGCCACCAATATATAGGTATAACTCCTGATGTGGTTCTTCCTGAATTTTATGAAAACATTATTCAAAAAGAAAAAAACTTCCCAACTGCAATTAAAAATGATTCGATTATTCCTGTCCTGAAATTTAGACCTTACGTAAAAAGGAGCTTGATAAATGCTTTGTCAGATGATAGTAGTATAAGAGTTGCTGCTAGTGATTATTTTAATAATATAATTACAATAAACAAGAAAATAGATCAACTGGTTAATACTCCTCGAACTGAGATTCCGATGACCTTAGACTCTGTCTTTGTTCAGAAAAAAACAAGATCTAGCTTATGGGAAGAAATCGTTTCTTACAACACTAAGAATGATCCTCTGGATGTATATAACTCGACTGTAAACCGATTCCTTTTAGGGATTCATCCTACTGAGAAAACTATGAATCAATACCAAATTAATAACCTTAAGACTAATCCTTATTTAAATGAGGCTGTAAATATTATCAATGATTTTAATGCAGCTAGGTAGTTATTCAGTATTCAGTGACAGTTTGCAGTGACGTACTTATAGAAGTTAAATAACAAGACTTGTAGTGATTCATACACCGTTCTACTAAATCTGTGGATAATCTTATTTCGTTTGTGTAGTATATAATCTCAATTTACATCTTACTTCTCACATCTTACAGTTTAAATAAAACATAATTTAAAAAAAGAATAGCGTTTGTTTTTGTAAAATAACTAATAACTGTATTTTTGCAACTCAAAATAAAAAATCAGCAATGGGAAGAGCGTTTGAATTTAGAAAAGGTAGAAAAATGAAGCGTTGGTCAGCAATGGCCAAAACATTTACCCGAATTGGTAAAGATATTGTAATGGCTGTTAAAGAAGGTGGCCCTAATCCAGATGCCAATTCTAGACTTAGAGCTGTTATACAAAATGCAAAAGCTGCCAACATGCCGAAAGACAACGTTGAGCGCGCTATAAAAAATGCCAGCAATAAAGATACTGCTAACTATAAAGAAATTTTATTTGAAGGTTATGCACCTCACGGAATTGCTATATTAATAGAAACTGCATCGGATAATAATAACCGTACTGTTGCCAATATTCGTAGTTACTTTAATAAATGTAACGGAACAATGGGTACTCAGGGTTCTGTTGAATTTATGTTTGATCACACTTGTAATTTCAGAATACCTAAAGGTAACCTTGATCCTGAGGAATTGGAATTAGAATTAATTGATTTTGGTGCTGAAGAAGTTTTTGAAGATGAAGATGGTATCTTAATCTACGCTCCTTTTGGAAGCTTTGGTGCTTTACAAAAAGAACTAGAAAATAGAGGTATTGAAATTTTATCTTCTGGTTTTGAGCGCATCCCACAAATAACAAAAGAACTTACTGAAGATCAAATTGCTGATGTGGAAAAACTTATCGAAAAAATTGAAGAAGATGATGACGTAATGAACGTATATCATACCATGAAAGAAGAGTAATTCTTTTACTTTATACATCTACTAAACTCCAGAGAAATCTGGAGTTTTTTTTGTTATAACCAGTAAATCTGTGAAGAATTATATCTTAGATTGTCTAGGTTTGAAACGAAAGAGCTTATTACTATACTTTTATAATTTATAATGACATCATAATTAAGAATTCAACACTTAATTTGTATTTTTTTTTAAATAAGGTACCAAAAATCACCAAAAGTGGGTATTGTAGAAAGACAAGATGCCTCCTATTTTCGCCGGATTATTTACCTCAGATAAGTCCTATATGTATTGACAAAAAAAACTTTTATAACTTTTTATAAACCATTATTTTCCTATTAATAATTATATATATTTAGGCGCCCATAAATCATTTAATTAAGTTATATTAATTCATTAATTTACAACTTAATACCAAACCAACCTACCAGAAAATTGAAAAAAATTACCACGAAGTTCTCCTCTTTTATCTTAACTTTTGTTTTATTTCTTATAAGTTTTAATAGTTTTTCTAATATTAATAGAGATACTATAAACAGTATTAACAAGAACAATTCGATTATAAAGCTACTTTCTCAAGGAAAAGCTACTAATTTAACTCCGCATTCCCTAAATACCGAAAGCGAGTTTACTAATACTTATATCAAAAAGAACTACCCAATTTCAAACTCTACAAATGAGAATTTGAATAAGGCTATTGAAGTTTTTAAAGAGATTGATAAAAATGAAAACCTAACTGACTTATTAGAGCCAAAAAGTTTATCAATGCTGCCTTTGGGTATCAAAAAAACAATTGGTGGTATTCAATACACTTTGGGAATTAGTAATGCAAAATTCACTCCTCAATATACAGAACTAACTGCTTTTGTTAAAATAGTTCTTCCCCAGCGTGATTCATTAGGCAAGGCTAAAGAACTTTTCTTTGGAGCAAACAATATTAAATTATCACACAAAGGAGGTTTAGTAGGAAACACTAGTTTGGTATTACTAGGCGATGCTCCTATAAAAATAAATGGTGAGAAACTATTATTAATATTAAAAGGAGGTATGGATATGGCTACTGGTGAAGTAACAAACCAAACCTACGTAACCATAGATTGTAATGGTTTTAAAGAACTTGGAATAACTGCCGATGTAGTCTTTTCTAGAAGTTTATTAGAACCTGTTGACAGCAATTATAACGTCATCCCATTTCCTCAAAAAGTCCAAGCAAAATTTAAAACAATAGTATCTAACTGGAATGATATCTTGGTAGAAATATCATTACCTAGTTTTCAATTAACAAATTATAAAGGTACTTGCTTTGAGTTAAATAAAGCAGTAATCGATTTTAGTGATATTCGGAATTCTACCGATGTCACTTGGCCAAAAGACTATCAAAAAGATTATCTGGTTCCTGGAAATGAAAATTTATGGAGAGGTCTTTATGTAAAATCCTTAAAAGTAGTTTTACCATCACAATTTAAGAATAAAGAAACAAACGAACGAATTGTTTTCAAAGCTACCGATTTATTAATTGATCGAATGGGAGTTTCTGGTAACTTCTCTGCAGAAAATGTCTTGGATTTAGGTAAAGGAAGCGCTTCTGGCTGGCAGTTTTCTGTTAATCATATTGAATTAGGATTTAGAGCAAATGCTTTAACATACGCTGGATTTGATGGAGACATCGTTTTACCTGTAACTGATCCATCCAAACAATGCAAACCAGGTGTAAGAAGTGAACTTGGTTACAAAGCAATCATTAATCCAATAGATAATGAATATCTTTTAAAAGCTGAGGTTAAAAACGATATCTGTTTTCAACTATTTAAAGCTAACGCTAAAATTGAAAAAAACTCTTATGTAGAGTTAAAAGTAAAAGAAGGCGTTTTTTTACCTAAAGCTGTTCTTTACGGAAGCTTGGCTATAAAAGGAAGTAATACTCCTGAATCAGAAACTGACACAAAGGAAACAGTAAACTTTAAAGGCGTTACTTTCCAAAATTTACAATTGCAAACCGTAGTTCCTTATATAAAAGCAGATTATTTTGGCTATAAAAACACTGCCGAAGATGATGCTAAAGTCAGCAACTTTCCTATTACAATAAACGAAATAGCCCTAATAGCAAATGATGAATCGGCAAGCTTAAAAATAGATATAGCCATCAATTTGATGAAGGATCAATTTAAGGGGCAAACTAAATTTTATGTTGTTGGTAAATTTGCTAAAAATGCAGGAATCCAAAAATGGAAATTTGACCATCTTAAATTTGAAGAAATCAAAGTTTCTGCTGATTTAGGGGGAGTGAAATTTAAGGGAAGCATCACTATAATGGATAATGATCCCGTTTATGGTAATGGCTTTAAAGGAATGGTGGGCGCTGATTTTACCGGAGGAATATCCGTAGAAGCAAATGCCATTTTTGGTTCTACTACATTTAGATATTGGTATGTAGATGCAATGGTTGACAATCTTAATATACCTGCTGGTGCAATTACCTTCAAAGGCTTTGGTGGTGGTGCTTACTATAAAATGAGGAAAGATGGCTTTAGCTCTTCGTTTGTAGCATCGGGTTCTAATTATGTTCCAGATATTGATTCTGCACTTGGAGTCAAGGCTATGCTGAAATTTGCAGGAACTGCAACAGCTGATGCCTTTTGGGGAGGTGCAGGTTTTGAAATTGCATTTAATACACATGGAGGTATAAACAGAATTAGTCTTTATGGGGAAGGTCACGTAATGCAACCTTTTGAGATACCGGGAGCTGATGCTTTAAAAGGTGCTTTAAAAGCTGTTGCCGAAAATGAATCTTTATTATCTAAAGTTGCTTTAGAGGCATTAAAAACTTCAAATTTATCAAAAGCTGCTGAGCAATTGTATCCTAATACCGTAAAACAATCTATGGGTATTAATGCTTTTGCTGCTATCGAATATGACTTCAGATCTAAGACTTTACATGGTACATTCGATTTATATATTGACACTCCTGGAGGTTTTATAAAAGGTCGTGCATCTGGTAATAGAGCTGGTTGGGCTGTACTGCATTTTGGTCCTGATAAATGGTATATCCACATGGGTACTCCTACTGATCGTTTAGGAATAAAACTAGCAATTGGACCTATAGAAGTAGAAGCTGGTGGTTATTTTATGTTAGGAGATGACATCCCAGGAAGTCCTCCTCCCCCTGCTATTGTAGCACAAATTTTAGGAATAGAAGTAGCTAAATTAGATTATATGCGAGACGAAAATAGTATTTCGTCAGGAAAAGGCTTTGCCTTTGGATCTGATTTTAGCCTAAAAACTGGTGACTTGACTTTTCTAATTTTCTACGCAAACTTTCAAGCAGGATTTGGTTTTGATATAATGGTAAAAGATTATGGTGAAGCAGCATGTAAAGGTTCTGGACAAATTGGAATAAATGGCTGGTATGCAAATGGCCAATCCTATGCCTACTTACAAGGAGAATTAGGCATAAAGATTAAAATACTTATGATCCGAAAGAAGCTATCGATTATAAAAGGTGGTGGAGCAGTTCTTTTACAAGCCAAATTACCCAACCCTGTATGGATTAGAGGTTATCTAGGAGGTAATTTCAGCTTACTAGGTGGAGCTGTTAAAGGACGCTTCAGATTTAAATTAGAGTTTGGAAAGCAATGCGAGTTCATTACTGATAGTCCGCTAGGTGGCCTTAAAACAATTGCAGACGTAACTCCTGCTGAAGGCTCAAAAGATGTTGATGTTTTTGCTCTTCCTCAAGTTGGATTTAATATGCCTATTGAAAAGAATTTTACTATCGAAGAAGATAGTGGAATAAAAACGTATAAATTAAAATTAGAAGAGTTTACTGTTAAAAAAGATGGCATCCCACTTATAGGTGAATTATCATGGAACACGAACAAAGATTTGGTAACATTTACCCCATTTGACATATTACCTCAAAATTCGAATTTAACTACAACAGCAAAAGTAAGTTTTCAAGAAAATGTCAATGGATCATGGAAAACCATTTATCAGAATGGCCAAATAGCGACTGAGACTGAAATAAGAAATTTTACAACAGGCATTGCTCCAAACAATATTCCTGTTAGTAATGTCGCTTATTCTTACCCTGTTTTTGATCAAAAATACGTGTATCAAAATGAATCAAAACAAGCATATGTTGTCTTAAAACAAGGTCAACCCTATTTATTTGATTTAAAGGCTGGACAATCACAAAAAGCTTTTTATAAAACTGGTGACAAAACAAGTTCTACATCAATAGCTTATAATGCTAATCTTAAAAAAGTTAGTATTGATTTACCTTCTTTACAAACTTTAAAGCAATATAATATCTCTTTGATGACACTAGAACCGAAGACAGAAGCTAACGCAAACTTGACTGAAAATTATGAGAAACAAGATTTAGGCTCAGATGCAAATATAGAAACCAAAAGTAATAAACTAACTGAAACTATCTCTGGTGGCCAAGGAGTTGAATTATTACAATATAATTTTAACACCAGTCAATACAATACTTTTCAGGAAAAATTGGCAGCAAAAAAACCTAAACAAACATTAGTGGAGATCATTTATTCTGATGTACATGCACTACAATCTCTTAATACATCAACAGAACCTTTTGATGAAATAGAAATAATAGGCAATGAAAAAACTCTAAATATACCATTAGTAAATGCTGAAGCTATTCTAGATGATAGTTATTACAAAAATGAAATCTATCCATTAATTTATAAAGGATACCCATTAGAAGGAACTATAACTGTCAACAGAGATACTAATATAGTAGGAATCCCTCCTACTAAAGGTGTAGAGACACTGGCGTGGTATCAGGATTATATCATAAATAATCCTACCAGTTTCATGCTTAAAGAATACTTGCCTTTCCGATATAATCTACCATTTTATTATAAAAATGATTTTATAGACATACGATATAAAGTAGTTAATAAGTACTTGAATACACTAAATCAAGAAATGATTACAAAATACAATTATATTATTAATGGTCAATTTCCATTTATAAAACAAGGCACTTATAACATTAAATTGAATTATATACTTCCAGGAGGTCAAACAGGAACTAGTTCAATTTTCACATTTAATAAATCAAATTAGCATGAAGCTTAGAATTATAACTATACTTTTTTTTACAATAATCAGCAATTGCTTCTCCCAAAATAAAACGGAAGAGGCCATTACAACAGAAAAAAAACCTGAAATACAAGTCATAGCAAGAATACAAAAAGATAAAATATTATTACGTTGGGCAGTTACCGATCCCATAGCATGGAAAAAATTAAATATTTATGGCTATTTAGTAGAAAGATATACTGTAACTAGAGATAATAGAACTTTATCACCACCAGAAAGAATAATTTTATCCAAAGTTTCAAAACCGGATCCAATCGAAGCTTGGGAAAAATTAATTGATAATAATGATAATGCAGCAATCGTTGCTCAGGCTATTTATGGGGAGGATTTTGCAGTTACTGGAACTGATAAATTAGAAACTATTATAAATCTTTCAGAAGAAACTGAGCAAAGATTTACGTTTGCATTATTTACTGCTGATAAAGATTTTGAAATTGCTAAAAAAGCTGGATTAGGCTTTGAAGATAAAACAGCAAAACAAAACGAGAAATACGCATATAGAGTTTCATCAAATGTACCTGAAAGTGAAATGAGTATTGATTATGGAGGTGTTTTTGTAGGATTAAAAGAATATGAACCACTACCTAAACCAATGGACTTCACTGCCCATTTTAATGATAACAGCACTATGTTAAGCTGGAATTTTAAAATTCTATCACATGCATATGGCAGTTATTACGTAGAACGTTCTACAGATAAAAAAACCTTTGAAAGAATTACTGATAAACCATACACAAGTCTAAACCAAGAAAACGCAAATAACAATCGTATTTTTTACGTAGATTCAATTGCTAATAACAAGCCCTACAGCTATAGAATTCAAGGTATATCACCTTTTGGAGAGCTAAGCCCCTACTCAGAAATAATTACTGGGAAAGGCAAATCTTTATTAAAATTTGTACCTCATCTTACAGTAAAAGAATTTAAGGATGATACTACAGTTACATTATCTTGGGAGTTTCCTGAGGAAGGAAACCAAGAAATATCAAGTTTTGAACTTAATCGTTCTGATTATGATAACGAAAAATATACTACAGTACTAAAGAACATTCCTCCAAAAAATCGTTCTGTAACCTATAACAAACTTTCGTCAACCAATTATTTTACCATTACGGCAGTAGGAAAACAAGGGAATAGCAGAACTTCATTTCCTATGCTAGTACAACCTGTAGATTCAATTCCACCATCAAAACCAATTGGATTAAAAGGGATAATTGATAGCTTGGGCGTTGTGAAAATTTCATGGGCTCCTAACAAAGAAAAAGATTTAATGGGGTATCGTATTTATAGAGGAAATACTGCAGAAGAAGAATTTAGCCAATTAACTGTTAGTCCGAGCGAGCCAAATACTTATGAAGATAAAGTAATTATTAAGAGTTTAAATAGTAAAGTATATTATAGAGTCATTGCGGTTGATCAACATTATAATATGTCTCCGTTTTCTGAAACATTAATTATTAAAAAACCAGATGTAATCCCTCCTACTTCACCCGTATTTACTAAATATGAAATAAAAGATGGTGCCGTTTTCTTAGAATGGGTTAATAGCCAGAGTGAAGATGTAACTTCTCATCAATTATATCGTAAAGAAAATGAGCAGGAAAAATGGGAATTAATTTTAAATGATGTAACAAAATTAGAATCATTTCAAGACAAAAAAACAAACGAAGGAGCAACCTACAGATATGCGATTTTTGCTAAAGACGAAAGCGGCCTTGTCTCTAATCCTACACCTGAAATAGCTCTATTTATACCAAAATATACAGTTAAGCCAGCTGTAAAAGGATTCTATGCTCAAGCAAATCCAACCACAAAAAGTATTGATTTATCATGGGATTATAAAGAAAGTGATGTTGATAGTTTTGAAATATACAAAGCTACAAATCAAGAACCGCTACAGTTAATTCAGATTCTAAAAGCTGAATCACGAAAGTTATCAGATCCAACACTTACCATAAATACCACATACAAATACGGAATTAGAGCCCAATTTAAAGACGGAAGAATGTCAAAAATGGATTTCTATACAGTAAAGTTTTAAGAGCATGAAGAAATTATTTATCTTATTTTTTATTATTACTACAATAAAAAGTTTTGGACAAACCTATACGTTTAATTATTCATATAATTCTCAAGGTCAGAAATGTAGAGATGGATGGCATGGATGGAAAATGGATATATTAAGCAATACAACAATACAACTTGGAGAGAATGCATATAATGAGCAATATCCTCCTAATTTTTCTTTTAAAGAATATACTATAAAGTCAAATCCTACCAAATTTAATCTAGAAATCTTAGCATATGATTGTACTTCATCAATAAATTGTGATCCTAAAATAAAAAAACAAACATTAACTTTTCTTGAATTACTTAAAGCAACGAATGCTACCCTATGGGATTGTCCTGGGTACCAAAGATTTGCAATTGATAATTTTAAACCTAATATATACTTTAAAAACCTAGACAATGCTAGTCCTAACGAGATCTGCGCTGGGTCTCAGGTAGCATTAGCAGCTTTTCCGACTGAACTACTACCTGGTAATGCTCCCGATTTTCCTGCTGAAGTTTATCGTTGGTCATATTCTCTAGATAATGGAGCATCTTATAATACTGTACCAGATTACATTCGTGGAAAAAAGACAAATTATATTGCTACAACAAGATTTTCAATTCAAGAACTTCTTGGAGATAATCATGTAAACTATCTTAATAAAACTATATACTTTAGATTACATTATGGAGGTTTACCACCTATCCCTATTAAATATTCTCCTTGCGCTCCAACAATAAATAATGTTACCTATGAGGGTCCTAAATGCAGTGGTGATCCAATTCAAAAAGTAGATATTACTTTTGATAGACCATTATATCCAGGGGAAAGCTTGGATCGTATAAAAATGAAAGATGTCACAAATGGTATAGAAAGAAATGAACGTGAAAACATTTCTATTTTTAGTACTAGTAATCCTCAAGTTTATTCCTTTACTAATCTTGTTAACGCTTTAGAAAATGGACATACCTATAAAATTGTATACCAAGCGCAAATGGTTGATCCATTAGACCCTACAAAAAAAATATTGAAAGGTTTTATGGAATCTGCTAGTACTCTTAATTTTACTTATACAGACCCTCCCAAAGTATTGTTCGAAATTACCAATTATACTGAACCGTCTTGCGTAGGAGGCAATGATGGTACAATTGAAATAAAAGTACTTAGTGGTACATCTCCTTATCGTTTTTATAAAGATGGTGTAGAACTAACTGGTCCATCTCAGCCTAGCTATGCTAACAGTAAATACTATATCACAGGACTAAAAGCACAAACTCATAATATTATGGTTACTGATGCAGAAGGTTGCATTGAAAAATAATAATCAATAATAACACATGAAAATATTTTTTATAATACTTATACTAGCTTATTCCCTCAATCCATTTGGGCAAGAAGTACCTATTTATAGCCTAACCATAAATCACACGAAACAACTTCCTGACACACAATATATTATTTAAAATAACTAATTACACAGCACTTTCTTGCGTAGGAGCCAATGATGGAACAATTGAAATAAAAGTGATTTGCAGTACATATTTCCCTTAGACGATATAATAAAAAACACAGTAAAAATAGACAACCAACATTATATTATAAATGAATTGTCAGCAAATCCAATAGGATATCGAGTTAAAATAACAGATACTAATAATTGTATTGAGAAATAAAAATGAATAAAATTCTACTCTCCATAATGTTTATCACATCATCAATTACGTTGCATGCCCAAACGGAGTATGGATTACTAATTTATAGCGATTTGTATCCTAGAGAGGAACATGAAATGACTGTTGGTAGTTATCAGATCTCTTTTAATGGTGGTAATTTCAGTTTACCCCCAAATCAAAATTATAAACCATCATCAAGAACAGATTTTTTTTATGTTATACCTGATTTGGTAGCTCAAAAAATATATTTTGACTCGAACAGTATGCATAAAGATTGTGAAATTTATGAAAACCATTTCATCGATTTAAATAGTACAAATTACAATACCTATTTTAATGGATGTTATGCTTCATCAAGTATAAGTCTATTACATATTACTCCTAAAAGCCCTAAAACAACCTTCTGTATAGATGAAATAATTGAATTTGATAATGGCTTTAATTGGCAATACAGCTACGATGGTATTAATTGGGTTAATTTCCCAAAGGATTTTCAATCATTTTCATCAATCTCTTTTAAAATATCTGAACTTGATGGGTATGATAAAAAAAAAACAATTCATTTTCAAACTGGTTACAAAACACAATTTACAAATAAAATTACTTACAATATAATTCCTTGTTCTCCTAAATTAATAAGCACATCAGAACCAAACTTCACTTCTTGCTTTTATAACAATGATGGGCAGGTAACATTTAATTTTAGTAGAGAGTTATTAGATGACGAAGAATATGAAATGACTCTCAAAGATAGTGATGGCATTACAAGGGATTCTAAAGTAATAACCAAAACTATGATGACGACTCCTGATACATATGTTTGGACAAATCTAGGAAAACATATATATACTATGACCTATCAAACCAATCAAATCATAAATGGCATTAAAACTAAAACTAGTGTAGGTAAAAGTGAATTTACAATACAATCACCTCCAGAAGTAAAGTTCGAAATAACCAATTATACAGAACCCTCTTGTGCAGGAGGTGCAGATGGTACAATTGAAATAAAAATACTAAGTGGCAGGTCTCCTTATCATTTTTATAAAGATGGTGTAGAATTAACTAGCGCTTTTAATCCAAGCTTTATTAATGATAAATATTATATCTCAGGACTAAAAGCAAAAGAATATAATATTATGATTACCGA
Organism: Flavobacterium pisciphilum; assembly: GCF_020905345.1. NCBI lineage: Bacteria > Pseudomonadati > Bacteroidota > Flavobacteriia > Flavobacteriales > Flavobacteriaceae > Flavobacterium > Flavobacterium pisciphilum. Next base: position 4,823,587 of record NZ_JAJJMO010000001.1, on the reverse strand, counting down.
TGCAAAAGGTTGCATTGAGAAAAAATAATAAGCCAAAAAAAATATCCAAAACAACCAATATAAATTATGAAAAAACATTACCTACTACTATTATTCTTTATTAGTTTATTGGGGTATTCTCAACAAAAAGCTGGTGTTGGAGAGCTAAATAATGGGGCTAGAACAGTACCAATAAAACCCGCATCAGCAATAGTAATATCTGGGACTGAAAAAGATGCAACTGCTTTTAATAACCCTAATGGCCAAATTAATGGTTTTGGCATTACGGGAGGAACTCCAGGATATACCCAAACATGGACAAAAGATAATGTAACTTTTAATCCTACTGATTTGAGTAAACTTCTAGCAGGGAAATACATAATTAATGTAACTGACGCTAAAGGTTGTTTTGCAACAAAAATATTTATAGTTGGTCAACCCGAAAAAGCACTTCTAGTAAGTATATTAGGAAACACCGACATTGTTTGTAATGGAGGAACTACCACATTAACAGCAAACCCAAGTGGAGGTTTTCCTAATACAAATGCCAATTATACTTTTTACTGGGATATTAAATATCTTGATGGTACATCAACATCTTCTACAAATAAAACAGTAACAGGAAAAGCAGGTGTTTATACACTTACCGTATATGATAATGCAACACCAATAAATGAATATGTCACTTCTCTATCTGTTAAACAAAAAGATATCATTTCTGTTGATCTTAAAAATTCTATAACTATAAATGTGCTTTGTAAAGGAGAAGCAACTGCTGAAATCGACTTGAAAATTTCTGGAGGAACTGGGCCATATAATGTAATTTGGGATGATAATGACACTAATGGACAGAAATGGACTGGACAAAAAAGAACGGGGTTGAAAAAAGATGATTATTATTTTATAATCACTGACTCAGAAGGGTGTATTTATTCTAAATATACAACATTAATTTCTATTACAGAACCCTCTGAATCTTTAGTAATTAATAGCAAATCGCAAAAACAACCTTCAACACCAACAGCTAACGATGGAGAAATCACAATAAATGCAAGTGGAGGAACTGGTGTTTATAGCTACATAGTAACTAAGGTAAGTGGTACTGCCACTACACACTCATCAAATGTAATTACAGGTTTAAGAGATGGTGTTTATGATGTTTATGTGAAAGATGCCAATGGATGTACAACAACATCAGAACGATTTACATTAAAAGCATTAACTATAAATCTTGTTAACCAAGTGAACATTAAATGCCATGGACAAGATACTGGCGCTCTAAGCATTGAAGCAGTTGGTGGTACAACTCCATACTCATATAGTTGGTTTCAAATTATTAGTGGCATTGAGACAGAAATTCCCTTACAAACTAATCCTATTATTTCAGGACTTACAGTAGGTAAATACAGAATAAAACTTAACGATGCTTCGAAAGAAATTTATACCGACTATAACATTTCAGAGCCACTAGAACCACTTACTGCAACTTCTTCTTATACAGATGTAAGTTGTTATGGTGGTAATAATGGAACTATTACATTGGACATTAAAGGAGGAACGGGAGCGTACACTGTTGTTTACACAGACATTAAAACTCCTGCAAAAAAAATAGATGCAACCAAATTAATTGCTGGAACTTATTCTTATATCATTACAGATGATAATGGTTGTACTTTTAACAGTCCTGCAAATATTACAATTAGTCAGAATGACCAAGTAACCATAACAAATATTACACAAACTCAGCCAACAATAGTTACGGCTAATGATGGAAACATAACTATTAATGCAGCTGGAGGTACAAAAACGTATACCTATATTTTGAAAAAGAATGGTATTAGTACCGAATATAAAACCAATACAATTGCAGGTTTAGGAAATGGAACTTATGAAGTTACCATTAGAGATGACAACAACTGTACATCTAGCATCGAAATAATTACCCTAAAAGCATTAGCTGTAGACTTTGTAAATAAGATTGATGTAACCTGTAATGGAGCAAATACTGGTAGTATAGAAGTATTGGTAAGCGGAGGAAAACCACTATACACTTACAAATGGTATTACAAACAGAATATAACAGATATTAATTATACAGAACTTGCTGGAGAAGTAACAAATAGGGCTCAAAATTTATATGCTGGTTTTTATAAAGTCGTAGTAACAGACAATGTGAATATTTCGAGAGAACTAATTATCGCTGAACTAATAGAAAGACCAGCTATTACATGTACCGTAACTACAACAAACGTAAATTGCTTTAGTGGTAGCGATGCAACTATTACGTTAAATATTCAAGGAGGAACTGGAGCTTACAATGTCAAATGGAACGATGGCATCACTACAAAGGATAGAACAGGAATTCCTGCTGGTAATTACAATTTTACTATTACAGATGCCAATGGATGCTCTTATTCAACTACTCCAACTCCTGTTGAAATTACACAACCTTTAAAACCATTAATCATAGCTTCTTCTAAGAAAATTGAAGCCACCGGTTATGGCTTAAAAAACGGTAGCATTGGTATCATAGCGACTGATGGAACATTTCCATACACTTATCAATGGTATAAAGAGGTTGGTAAAATAGAAATGACGGGGAAAACAAATCCTCTATTAGACGGAATTGGCGAAGGAACTTATACCGTAGTTGTTACCGATAAAAATAAATGCAAAACTGAAGCAACCTATATCATCTACCAACCAGATGAGTTATTAATTACAAGTATTTCTCAGACTCAAGCAATAAAATGTTTTGGGAATAAACAAGCTATCTTAAAAGCTACTATTACAGGAGGGGCTCCAATAGGAACACCTGATGCAAATAAATCATACAAATACAAATGGTACAATGTACTAACTCCTAACATTGTAACATCTATAACAAACCCTTCTGATGCAATGCTTGCTGGAGATTATATTTTGGAAGTTTCAGATGGATTTGGAAATAGTTATACCTCAACTCCAAAAACTATAATCGAACCAAAACTTTTAAAAATTGATTATACACAAAAGAATGTTTCTTGTAATGGTGGATCCGATGCCGAAATTAAGATTGCTATCACTGGAGGAACAGCACCTTATAAAATTGTATGGAGCACAGGAAAAAATGCAGATCAAAATATATTAGATAATCTAATTGCTTCAACATACAACGTTACAGTTACCGATGCCAACTTATGTCAAACAAGCCAAGAAATTACTATTACTGAGCCAAAAGCCATGAGCATAATTGTAGTCAAAACTCCTCCATCGGCTTTAGGAGTAGATGATGCTAGCATAAAAGTTACTGTTGTAGGTGGAACTCCTAATTATGATTTTGAATGGTTTGATAAAACTGGAAAATCAATATATACAGATAGTAACAAAGAATCTAATAGTATTTATAATATCTATGTAGGACAATATTTTATTACTATAGTAGATGCAAATGGTTGTAGAATTGAAAAAAGAGATTTAGACAAAGTAGATCCATTATTTATTAAATTAGTTCAAATAAACATTGTAAAATGTCATGGTGATGCTACAGCAAGTATAAAAGCAATTACTTCTGGTGGGCTCCCTGATTACTACTACAAGTGGTATAATGTAACCAACCCTACAGTAGTTATCAGTGAGGATGAAACTTTAATGAATGCCAAAGCAGGAACTTATTATGTTATCGCAACAGATTATTTTGGTAAATCTATTCAAAGTGAAACCATTACAATTTCAGAACCTAGTCCTTTAAATAATACTCTTTCATCTGAATATACTCGTTGTGGAGATGGAAATGATTGGACAATTACCTCAGCAGCATCTGGAGGTACAACACCTTACTCTTACTTATGGAATACAGGAGCCAAAACTGCTAATTTAGTAGATGTCATTCCTGGAAATTATTCTTTATTAATTACTGATAATAATGGTTGTACAATCACTAAAAATATAAACATTGTTGCCCCAGAACATTTAAGTGCAACCAACGAAATTAAAATCCCAACATGTTATGAAGGTTCAGATGCAACAATAATTGTAACACCAGTCGCAGGAATTGCTCCTTATACCTATTTATGGAGTACAGGTGAAAAATCAAATATATTAAGTAATGCTTCCGCAGGAGATTATACTGTTACAGTAACCGATAATAAAGGTTGTATTATTACAAATACATATACAATTGTAAATCCTCCAAAAGATATTATTTATCTTGGAGAAGATGTTACATTATGTTTTGACCAAAGTCTAACAATAAATGCTACTATCGACGATGATAAAGCAACTTATTTATGGAGTTCAGACAAAGGGTTTACAAGTAACAAACCGATGATTACAGTATCAGAACCTGCAAATTACACTGTTGTTGTAACCAACAAATTAGGCTGTAAGGCTACAGATACCATCAAAATTTCAGCACAACAAACTGCCATCAGTGCTGAATTTGCAATTTCATCACAAGTTTTTGTTGGTGAGAAATTTATAATAGTCGATATCAGTAATCCACAAGCCGATAGTATCAAATGGATATTACCTGCTGAAGCAACTGTAAAATCAAAAGATAAGGACTACGCAGAAATGAGTTTCTCTAAACCAGGTGAATACGAAATTACAATGACTACTCAAAAAGGTGATTGTACCGCCTTTCAAACCAAAAAAGTATTGGTAATTGAAGGAGAATACGAAAATCCAGATTCAACCGATTTGCAGAAGAAATTTGACATGAAGATTTATCCAAATCCTTCAAACGGAGTATTTACTGTAGATGTAACCTTAGACAAAATAATACCAGGACATATTAAAGTATATAGCTTGAATAATAATATGGTAATTGACTCTAAATCTGAAAATGGTAAAGATGCCTACTCATTTAATTTTAGCTTAAGCGGACTACCTTCAGGAATATATTTTGTCTTGTTTGAATCCCAACAAGGAAATAAATTGAGAAAAATAATTATACAGTAAGAGAGATCATTTCTACATCAAAAAACAAATCATATAGTCAGAAACAAATGGGAATTAACCCTTCCCTATTTGTTTCTCTAGCACACATAATAATGAATTTAAGAAGAATATTATTTTTTATCATACTGCTTGCAGGTACATTTGGATATTCCCAAAATTTCAATGTTCAAGAAGTAACCAAAGCCAAATTAGTAAATGTTACTGGAGGAGCATCTGCTAATGCAGTGATGTATTCTGGTAATGCGGTACGAGATCCTTTCACCTATTTCCTCAACGGAAACATAAATATAAATATCGCTAATTTATATAATTTGCCATTTTCCTTTTCTTATACCAGTCAAAAATTTGGTTATAACAAACCTGTATTAATGAATCGATTAAGCATACATCCATCTTATAAATGGATTACTGCTCATATTGGTGATGTGAGTATGACTTTTTCTCCTTACACATTAAGTGGACATCAGTTTACGGGTTTCGGGATTGACTTAACTCCACAAGGCAAATTCAAAGTTAGTGCCATGTATGGGCGATTAGTTCGAAGTAGCGAGTATGATGAAATCAATAAAGAGCTAGTGCCTACTTACAAAAGATACGGTTATGGTTTTAAAACGCAGTACCAATTAGAAAAAGTAAATCTTGGACTTACCTTTTTTAAAGCCAAGGATCAAATGAGTTCTTTGTCTACCCCTATTCCTTTTGAACTAGGTGTAACTCCACAAGAAAATGCAGCTATAAGTTTTGAAACCTCATTTAAGCTTTTTAATAAATTACAAATTGTAACTGAATTTGCTAATAGTAGTATTACTGAAGATTCAAGAGTAACATCAAGTAGCAAAGCAAAAAGTGTCTCATCATTGTTTTTGAACTCAAACACCACCACCACAAGCTATAAAGCTTTTAAAGGACAACTAGTTTATCCCGCAGGAAAAGGGACATTAGGATTAGGATATGAACGGATAGATCCTAATTACAGAACATTGGGTGGTTATTATTTTAATAATGATTTAGAAAACATTACTGTAAATGCATCTCAAACATTGTACAAAGATAAACTGAGCTTAAATCTGAATCTGGGACTCCAAAAAGACAATTTAGAGAAACAAAAACAAAGTCAGATGAAACGATTGGTTTCATCCATAACAGCCGATTTTAGAGCAAATCAGAAATTAAATATTAATTTTAATTATTCAAATTTCCAATCTTATACCAATAGTCGCAATCAATTTGATTACATCAATCAAACTTCAGATTATGAATATTTAGATACTTTAAATTTCAGACAAGTCAATCAAAATGCTACAGTTGCGGTTAACTATTTGCTTAAAAATGATAAAAGAATAAAACAAGCAATTAATGCTAATTTTAGCCTTCAAGATGCCGTAAACCAACAAGAAGGTAAAACAATTGCTGGTGGAGCTACCACTTTTTATAATTCGGGACTTTCATACATACTAGGCTTTCCAGAAAAATCACTTAACCTAACAGCTTCATTAAATAGTACTGTAGGCAAAATGGACACAGGGAAAAATCTAATCATAGGACCAACAATTGGCGCAACAAAACTATTCTTTGACAGAAAACTAAACACCTCATTTTCGAGCAGTTATAACACAAGTTACAACAATGGTGATAAACAAAATGATGTCTTTAATATACGCCTTAACGGATCCTATATCTATATGGAAAAGCATAATTTTGGCTTAAATGCAATTACACTTCTAAGTAATTCTACAACGACAAAAAACAATGATATCACAGCTACATTTTCATACAGCTATTCCTTTGATAAAATCAAACTTCGAGCTAATAAGAAAGAAGATAAAATAGAAACTAAAGATAAACTAGTTCAAGATAATAGACTAAAAATCAACTCCAAGGATATTGCTCTAGAAGGGACAAAATCTGAAATAATAAAGCAATTAGAAGAATTACAACTTCAACTCAATCCTATACCAACAAGTAAATTAACCAACTTGGATCATTTACTAACCGTTGCAAGAATGACTTTGGATGATGCGGAATTTAAAGAAAAAGTGTTAGACTATTTAGACCAATTCACCTTGGATAAAGAAGCAATAAATCAATACAATTCATTACTATCGGATGTTTGTAAAAGACTACATCAAGAAATGACTCGTAAAGACGAAAGCATCCAAAACTCATATGTAAATGCCATAGGAAAAGTAAACAATCATAAAATGCACGGAGTAAACAGTACTGATGTTACAGATAAAGTAAGTTACAATGCGTATTTAAAACTTGTTGAAAGAAGTAATAAAAACCAACAACAGCTTACCAACCACCGATGGATGCTTCGTGAATTCTCAAGTCTTGCTAAAATACCAGCAAAAGATTTACAAACAAACGAAACGATAGCAAATTTCAGTAAACAAGAAGTTGATTCAGTTTTTGATATGATAGCTAATAAAAAGCCTGATATCGAAATTATTGAAGGATTAGAAGAAAAAATAATTCCATTTTACCATCAGTTGGCTGTCAAAAAAGCTGTCAACGATGAAATTGAATTAAAATAGTAAGAAGATTAAAAATCTAAAAGTATAATAGTTACAAATAAATTACCCAGATGTTAAAAAAACTACGATTACAACTATTCATAACCCTTAGCTTCTTGCTTTTGGCTTTTGCAGGTACAGCACAAACATTTCCTGTTACGATAAGTACACAACTTACACAGCCATCACCTATTTACCTAAGTAATTATGCTGATGCTACGACTATAAATAGTCCAATAAAAGTGCAATTAATTCTTAACGATTTAACGATTTCTAATCGTCAAGTACGACTTAAATGCTATTTTCAAGGTAACGGAATTTCTTTTCTTACCAATGATTTCGTAGTTGGAGCAAGACCACTTCATCTTGAAGGAGGATTTCCATTACAACTTACTAATATAGATTTAGCACCTTATTTCCAGTTTCAAAACATACAAGGAATTAATCCAAATCAATATGCACAAGCACTTCCTGAAGGTATTTACTCTTTTTCAGTAGAAGTATATGATTTTGCAACTGGCAAAAAATTGTCTCGCAAGACTAGCGTTACTACCATTATTTTCCAAAACGATCCGCCATTCCTTAATCTACCACTGAATAATGCTTCGATTATGCAGCAAAATATTCAGAATATTATTTTTAGCTGGACACCGCGCCAAATAAATGTAAGCAATGTAGAATATGAGTTCGCATTGGTAGAAATCTGGGATAAATACACTCCAGTACAAAATGCCTTTGCCTACTCTCCTCCTCTTTATACCACTACTACAAGAACCACAACATTACAATATAGCCTATCTGAACCTCAACTAATCCCTGGAAGAAGATATGCTTGGAGAATAAAAGCAAAAGCACTCGCAAATGCTGAAGAGGTTGGTGTATTTAAAAACAATGGCTATAGCGAAATTTATTCTTTTACCTACGAAGTGTTTTGTACTGCACCTCTTGCAATAGAAACTACGAGTATAAGTCAAGATCAAGCTAAAATCACTTGGAGTGGCGATATTGCCAATTATGATTACCAAGTAAATTACCGTGAAAAGAATGCCAGCTCAGAATGGTATAAATTAGTTACCCCACGTGAATATGCAACAATAAGTAATTTAAAACCCAATACTACTTACGAGTATACTGTAGGAGCTTCTTGCGATTTAGGTAAATATACGCATAGTAACACTAAAGAATTCACCACTATGGCTAGTGATGAAATTGCTTTTGTAGGCTGCGGAATAAAACCAGATCCGAATGATTTAGCCAATAAAACTCCTTTACCAGATCTTTTCCCTAATGATGTTGTTACAGCAGGTGATTTCCCTATTGTAGTACTGCATTCTTCAGGTAGTAACGGTACATTTTCGGGAGATGGTTACGTAACACTACCATTCTTAGAGAAATTCCGAAAACTCATCGATGCAGCCGATGCATTGGGTGGAGAAAAAACCAATATTGGAAAATTCTCCCGCATCCGAATTACATTTAACAATATTGGTGTTAATACCGATTTCAAGTTAATTTCAGGAGAAATAATAGCTAGTTATGATCCTACATGGAGCGGTGTAGGTGATTTAGATCCATTAATAAATGATGTATTTGGTGATATAGGTAATATTGTACAGAAAGACATACAATTTGTCATCGACAAAGTTGTAAAAAATCCAGATGGTACTATTACTGTAACTGGACCAGATGGTGTCTCGTTTATAGAGCCTAAAACAGCTAATGACATAATATTTACCGATAAAGATGGTAAACAATATGCAGTTCCTCCAAATGCACCTCCTGGAGATATTGCACAAACAGGACAATTAGCTCCTGGAGGAATACCTACATCTAAAAATACAAATGGAATGGGTTCTGGTGGAGATGTAGCACAAATCTCTTCTGAGGATGTTACCATTCTATTTTCTAAAGGCAATGGATTTTATGCTTTTGATGTTGCTCCTGCAACAGATAACGGTAACCTGAGTAAAACATACGAAACAATTCCGCAAAAAAATGGAAATCCATATAAAGTAAGTTACAAAGCAATTTCTGATAGCCCAAATAGTACAGATATTGTAACTGCAACTGCAACATTCAAAAATGGAAAAACTAAAGACGATATCGTCTTTAAAACCCAAACCGGAACAGAGATAAAATCTACTTGGTCTGGTAATACAGCAACCATAGATGTAAAACGCACTTTAGATTTTGCTAAAGAAACCATTATTGCAACTGTAAAACCTACTGCTTCAAAAGATCCGAAAGATCCGAAAGCAATTGCAGGAAACTATGATATTGCAGGAACCATGAATATGTGGCACCTATCTCAAAAAAACATTAACCTAAAAGTAATAAGCATTAATAACGCTTCAATTACTAATGTTGAAAATGATCTTAATGCCATATACAACAAAGCTGGAGTTAAATTTAATGTATCAACTCAAAATGTAAATTTACCTAGCAGTTATTACCCTAAAAATACTATCGAATGTGGTGACAGTGGATGGCTAGCACAATATACTGCAGAACAACAGGCAATAATAGCTTACATAAAAACACAAATAACCTACGAAAAAGATTCGTATTATGTTTTAGTTACAAATATTCCTTCATCTAAAGGTTTAGCTGGTTTTATGCCACTAAAACGCCAATTTGGATTCATATTTAGTAAAGCAACAGATAAAGAAGAAGACAAAGGCAGTACTACAAAAACCATTGCACACGAATTAGGACATGGTGTTTTTGGATTGCAACACCCGTTCACAGAATACAAAACTACCTCTCCTACTGATCTACTAATGGATTATGGTACAGGAACGGAATTTAGTCACAATGATTGGCAGGTTCTTCATGCTCCAGGACTGCAATTATATCTGTTTCAAGGAGATGAAGCTGGTGAAAATATTGTAACATCAATCGAAATCCCTAATGATTTTTTAAATTTAGATAAGAAAACATTATCCTTTATAACAAGCCAAGGACAAATAGTCTCTATACCTAAGGACAAGTTAATTAAATATGAATTCACTTATGGGTCAGTTACAGGCGATAGAAATAATCCTAAAGATAACACATACAATAATAATACTAAAACAGGTAGTTTAGAACGTTTTACATTAAAGATTGATGAAAAAACATCACTGGAGTATATAATCGATTCAAATAAAGGATATGTAAATAAAAATGGCGAAGTATATAAAGATTTAACTGATTTCAGTAAAGTAAATGGATTCATTTATCCATTGATTAACGAAAATTCAAATTATGCAATATTCAAATTATCATTAAATCCTACAATTGAACACGAAACTCTATCTCAATATAAAAGTGGGGCTACGAACGATTTAAGTCTTATTGATTTTATAAATAAAATATCACCATACTCTACCAAATTCTTAGTCCCTTTAAATAAAGAACTCAAAGCAAATGTAAGCGTATGTTCTTGGTGTTATAATAAAGACACCCAAGAAATGCTAAAAACTCATTTTGGAAAACCTGAACAATTATGGGTAAATAAAATAGCCGAGATGCGAGTTGTTTATCCTAAATTCTTTGAGAGATTTACTGATACTTATTATACCCAACCCACTTCCTCAATATATTCACCTATTGGAAATACAATTACCTACAAGTGGAATGAAAATTTTAGAACAGAAAGCAGTAACCCTGAAGGATGGAGAGGAAACATTAAAAAATATGATTTTATCAATGTAAGATTTAATGACAATAATAAATCTAAATACTTTGAGAAATACTTTCAATATTTTGATACCTCGTTAAACGAGCAAATTAAACTTAACAATGAATGTTTAAAGACTTTATTTGATACTAAAATAACTTCTATAAATGAAGAACAAATAGCATGTTTAAAATTAGCTACTGAGTTAGAATTCCAAAAATTAGAATCAAACAAAGCATTAGAACTTGTTCAAATCTTACTAAAGAGAAATTTATGGAGCAATGAGGAAGAAAAAATTATAGTTGACATTATAAAATATGCCAAATTTGACAGTGACGTTTTAATTAGTTTATTAGAAACTCATAATCAAAAGATGGAAATAACGTCAACTGTTTCAACTCCTATGGGATTAAGCCCAGGTCCTTTAGTTGAAAAAGACTTCCCTCTATGGTATGTTTTTTTTGAAAAAGTAAATGATAGTAACTTTCTTTTCTCTGGAAATAATAGAAAAGAATTAATGAAAGTATTTTATCAATATTATCTAAAAAGTAATCGTTTTAAAAATGATTACAAAGCAATTAATGATAAATATGCAACTCTTTCTATAAATGATTTATCTGTTAAAGATTCTAAGTTTAAAATTATAGAACATGATTATCAAAATATTTTTAGAAGAGGTTGGTCTGACATGAAAAATAGTTTTTCAAATGATTTGGTCATTGGAATGTTTTATGAATATGATGAGAACTCGGATAAATTTAATTCAGTTACAACTTCATACGATGCAAAGTCAAGAGGAATTACAATTGAGCAAAATATAAAAAGAGGTTTATTTAATAATAAAATAAAATCAAAAAGTACAAATCTACCTTTTGACTTAATTTTATTTAAAAACTATTCAGAACAAGATTTATTAGGGGATTTTAAAGCCTATAAAGATAAAAACCACATCACAGAATTACCTGTTCCTGCTATAATAATACATTATGCAAGCGAAGTCGGCAGAGAACAAACTCAAAGTGATATTATTCAAACGTCAGTAGATGTAATTACGCTCGCAATACCAGGTGGTCAATTTACAACCTTAGGTAGAGCACTTTTTTATGCTGATAAAATAAGTTCAATTTCTAGCATGGCTGGCACAGCTTTTAGAGAAACCAATCCTGAGTTAGCCACTTTCTTTAACAGAGCAAGTTTAGCCACAGGAGTATTGTCTGTTACAGATTTAGCAATGCCGAACAAATGGACAAAAATTTCTGCCTTGCCTATTGAAGATGCACTAAGAACTGGTGCATTGACAGAAACACTGGTACAGGTAGAAAAAAACTCACTAGATTTTGCTAAATATATAAATGAAGAATTCCCTGCTAGAGAATTTAATCAACTTTCTAAAGATACAAAGGAAGCAATAATTATAACTATAAATAAAGACATTGAATACCTAAAAGTCACTGGGAAAATAGAAAACATTGCAATACTTAATAAAGCAATTGGAAAGCTTAAATTGGAAAAAGTAATTGAAAATACGGTTACTTTTCCAGCAAACTTTCCCGTTAATTTAAAATCAAAACTAATAGCTTGGAAAGATGATAAGCTTGTTAATGAATTTATCTTATTGTATAAAGATGAAAAAATATTAAACCAATTTAATACAAATTTAGAACTTGCTGACCTATGGAAAAAATGGGGAATTAAAGGAGTAAAAAATATAGATGAACTTTCCACTATCTCGAGAATTGAAAAGCTAAATAGAGGTACCTTTGAAGCGTTTGAGACAACGGTAGGATCTGCTAACATGAATCAAAAAGTTGAAGCATATAAATTATGGGGCGACAAAGATTGGGATGGGCTATATAATTTTTTCCATGCAGATCCAAAAAACTTAATAAATGGAGGTTGGCCACCTTATAGCGGATTCGTTAAAATTGAAAGGGAACTAGGCCCCTCTGAAATTATTGCAAATGGTGGTTTGTTTGATCGTTTTCAAAATCCAAGAGTGGATAAAGCAGATGGCAAAGTTACTGAAGTAATAGAATTAGGTGGAGGTTTTGCGAGTCCTGTAAAACTTGATGAATATAATAAAATTGATATACCTTTCACCTATGATTCACGAGCCTTACTAGAAGATATACAAGAAGGAATGGTATATATAAAATTTAGAATAAAAAAAGCAGACGGTTTAAAATTTAGATATGGAGATGCAATACCTTGGAAAAATAAAAATGGTGTCTCACAACAAGGATTAGCAAAACAAGTTGAATCTTCTACTATGAAATTCCACGATGAGGCTTTTATAAATGGAATACATTATGATATTGTTCAGCGCTCCGTTTTTCGAGGAGGAAGATGGGTAGATGATATAGAAGATTTAACTTTTAGAGTAGATAAATTAATAAAAAATATTGATTGTAAATGAAATTAATAGAAAAATTTTATTGTATTCAAACCGAAAAATACGGTGATGGATCAGAAAAAGTTATAGCAGAAGGAATAGCTCAAATTAAACAGGAATTAATTCGCCCTACAATACGCTTTATAAATTCAAATGGAGAGGTTATATCTTCTGGAAATAGGTCAATTTACATGAAACGATTGATTGCAAATCCCTATGTACAGACAAATGAATATTTTAATAAGGAAGAATTATTTTTCCTCTCAAAAACATACCAATTTGACATCCAAGAAAGTCCTGAATATGAAGGGTACTTTACTAGCATAATAAAAAATAATCCTCTATACAAGAGGTCAGCAAATGTTTTTTTGATTGAAGAGGATAAAAAAGAATACTTAATAATTGAATTCAACCGGTGGAAATTAGAAGACCAACCGCGCTCAGCAGGAGAAGATCAACTAGGAGAAGATATCACTTATATATTGGGGATATGGGAAAATCCACTTCTCACAGATGAGATAATTGCAAAAATCAAAAACAAGAGATAATGAGAAATAAAATAAAAATATATTTAACTTTATGGATCATATTGTTTGCATTTTTAAACGTAAATGCACAATGTGAAACTATTATAAAGTTCTTTAAAGATGACCTATATACATCAGATAAACTTGTAGCTTTTGCCGAAAAAGACCCGCAAAAGGCTTTTGATTCCTGGAAAGTACTCTATAATGAAAAAACTGGTCTAACCAAAAATGTAGAAGAACTTAGTCTGGTTGCAAAAAATCTTGATGAAATTAATGACGTTGGTGGGTATTTGAAGTGGAAAAAGCTAGAGAATATTCAAAGTACAGAAATAAAATTACTCGGTGAATCAAAAATCAGAGATATTCCAGGATTATCGACTACAGAAAATTCAATTGTATATACTGAAGGAAATAAGATAATCGATGAAGTAGCAAAAATGTCAAATAGTAGTAAACCAGGAGCAGGTAGTATTTTATTAAAAGACTCTAAATTCACTTCTGCTGTGAGTAACAAAACAGGGTTAAAGGAAGGTGAATTACCTGAAAGTCTCCATCCATTAGTATATGATTGGTTTAAAAACCCTTCTCTAAACGCTGAAGAATTAATAAGACGAGGACAACATGGAAAATGTGCAGAGCCTGAGGCTATTTCTAAATGGTTATATGAATACGAAAAAAGAACAAAAATAAAAATTAAGACAAAAGATGAGGCCAGAGATGTTTTAAAAGGGACAAAATCAATTGCATTTGAGACAACAAATAAAGGCGCAAAAAATAAAACTATTATTGCTGAAATTGGAGAGATAAAACCAGCTTGCTTAAGTTGTAATCCATTTTTAGATTTCTTCGGAATAGAGGAAATAAAAGTAAATGTTAATATAAAAATCGAATAATATGAATAATAATTTAACAACTGTATTAAATGAAGCTGGATGGCATAAAAATAGAACTATAAAAGCCCAAATAGAAAACACTATTTTATATAAAATATTTCCAAAAAAGGTTCAAGATTTTCTCTGTGAATTTGGTAATTTAATAATTCATGCTGAAGACAAACTTGAAACGATAAATACTGATACCTCCTATTTAAATGATACAAAATTATATAATTATTATATAAACTCTTATCAATTGGATAAGAAAATTGATTTAACAAAAAATAATGATTTAGAATATTATTATTCAACATTAATTGGCTTTCAATTGTATCCCATTGCTGACTTAATAGAACAAAGTATTGTTTTAATGGATGAAAATGGGAATTTTTATGTTATTGATTCCATACCCCAACTTATCTGGATTTCTGATGAAACTTTTGATGCTCTTGCTAAAATAACATTTGGTATAAGAGATATTGCTATTTTTAATGAACATAATTTAGAATGGATGGCTCCAATAGGAAAAGAATTGAATCACGCCCTTCCTATCAATCCAATTTTGAAAAAAAACCCTTGGTGAAAAATATGGACAATAATAGAATCAGTTTTATTTTATTTTTCTTAGCACATACCGAAAAATACATATTATTGATTAACAGTTGAAAATGAATAAATAATTTAAAAAAAGACCTCATTTAAGTTTAAAAATGAAAATACCTAACTTTGTATATCAAAAAACTAGTGAAGTAGACTCACTGGTTTTAATTAACATTGTAAAACTTGTCAACCTATTTTAATACTAGTCAAACAAGCAAGTTCTAAAACAAAAAAACTCCAGAAGCATCTGGAGTTTTTTAATATATAAGTGTATTATCTACTACTTTACGAATTCAATTTTTTGAACTTCTTCTTCATTGACACTGTCAAAGAATCCTTGTTCATTCATCCAATCATCGCTAAATACTTTACTCATGTAACGTGAACCGTGATCAGGAAATATTGCTATTATATTACTATCTTTAGTAAACTCACCTTCTTCTGCATATTGTTTAATTGCTTGCATTACTGCTCCAGATGTGTATCCTACGAATAAACCTTCTTTTCTAGTAACTTCTCTAGCTGAGTGTGCACTTTCTTCATCGGTAACCTTTATAAACTTATCGATGATATCAAAATCTGTAGCTGATGGGATAAGATTTTTACCTAAACCTTCTATACGGTATGGATAAATTTCTTTGTTATCAAATTCTCTTGTTTCGTGGTATTTTTTTAATACCGATCCAAAAGCATCAACTCCTAGAATTCGAATATTTGGATTTTGCTCTTTTAAGAATTTTGCAGTTCCTGAGATTGTTCCTCCAGTTCCACTACAAGCAATAAGATGTGTTATCTGACCTTTTGTTTGTTCCCAAATTTCTGGTCCTGTAGTGTTGTAGTGTGCATCAACATTTAATTGATTAAAATATTGATTAATATAGACAGAACCTTTAGTCTCTTCATGCAATCTTTTGGCAACATTATAATAAGAGCGCTCATCATCAGCAGAAACGTGTGCAGGGCAAACATATACTTTGGCACCTAAACTACGCAACATGTCAATTTTATCTTTAGATGATTTTGAGCTAACAGCTAGAATGCAATTATAACCTTTTATAATGCTAACCATAGCTAAGCTAAAACCTGTGTTACCGGAAGTAGTTTCTATAATTGTATCTCCTGGAGATAAAATCCCTCTCTTTTCGGCCTCTTCAATAATATATAATGCGATTCTATCTTTTGAGGAATGTCCCGGATTAAAAGCTTCTACCTTTGCATAGAAATTACCTTCTAACCCTTCTGTGATTTTATTTAGTTTAATAAGAGGTGTATTACCTATTAATTCTAAAACGTTGTTGTAAGCAGTTATTTCTTCTTTCATAAAAAAATAGTTAATCGAGGGTATTTTTAAATTAACCTCGACAGGATGCAAATTTAACAAAAAAATTCTAATTACATTTTAATTTTCTCTAAATCTAATAAAAAACTAAACTCTTTGGCTAGTTCCTTTAGAGCTTCAAAACGTCCGGAAGCACCACCGTGCCCCGCATCCATGTTAGTATTTAAGAATAATAAATTATTATTCGTTTTTTTATTTCTTAATTTAGCCACCCACTTGGCTGGCTCCCAATATTGCACCTGAGAATCATGTAACCCAGTAGAAATGTACATATTAGGGTATTTTTGAGCACTAACATTATCATATGGTGAATATGACAACATATAGTCGTAATATTTCTTTGTATTTGGATTTCCCCACTCATCATACTCTCCTGTAGTTAACGGAATACTACTATCTAACATTGTGGTCATAACATCAACAAATGGTACTTGAGCAATTACTCCATTGTATAACTCTGGAGCCCAGTTAACAACAACCCCCATTAAAAGCCCTCCAGCAGAGCCTCCTTCAGCATATAAATGCTCTGGAGAAGTGTATTTTTGTTCGATTACAAATTTAGAACAATCTATAAAATCTGTAAAGGTATTTTTCTTTTTTAATAATTTACCATCTTCGTACCATTGTCTTCCTAGATCTTCTCCTCCACGAATATGTGCTATTGCAAAAACAAAACCTCTATCTAGTAATGATAATCGGGTTGATGAAAAATAAGTATCCATTGTCATACCGTATGAACCATAAGCATAAAGCAATAACGGGTTCTTACCATTTTTCTCCAATCCTTTACGGTAAACTATTGAGATAGGTACTTTCACACCATCTGTAGCCGTAGCCCAAATGCGTTCTTCGATATAATTGTTTTTATCAAATTTTCCTCCTAAGACTTGTTGTTCCTTTAGAATTTCTTTTGTTTTCGTTTTCATATTAAAATCGATAACCGAAGAAGGTGTTGCCAAAGATTGGTAACTATAACGTAAAATATCAGTGTCAAAATCAATATTAGTAGTGGTAAAAGCGCTGTAAGTCTCGCTTCCAAAAGGCAAATAATAGTCTGGTTCTCCATTCCAAGGCATAATTCGAATGTGGTTTAAGCCATTCGAACGCTCCTCAACAACCAAATAATTCTTAAAAATTTCAATGTCTTCTAATAAAACATCCTCTCTATGCGGAATAAGGTCTTTCCAATTTTTCTTCCCAGTAGCATTTTCAGGCGTTTTCATTAACTTAAAGTTAGTTGCCTTGTCTTTATTGGTTAAAATATAAAAATGATCTTCAAAATGCGAAATACTATATTCTAAACCACGAACGCGGGGTTGAAAAACAACAAACTCTCCATCTGGATCGTCAGAGTTCAATGTTCTATATTCAGTAGTCAATGTACTGCCTGAACTAATTACAATATATTTTCGTGATTTTTCTTTACCTATAGAAACATTAAAGGTATCATCAGTTTCTTCAAAAACTAAAACATCATTAACCGAGTCAGTATCTAATTTGTGTTTAAAGACTTTATCAGCGCGTAATGTCACCTCATCTTGTTTGGTATAAAATATAGTCTTATTGTCATTTGCCCAAACTGAAGCTCCTGTTGTATTTTCTATTTTATCAGAAAAAATTTCACCAGTTTCCAAGTTTTTAATTTGGATTGTATAGATTCTTCTTCCTACTATATCTTGTGCAAATGAGATAAACTTATTATCAGGGCTTATACTCAGTCCACCTAATTTAAAATAGTTGTGTCCTACTGATAGTTCATTACAATTAAATAGAATTTCCTCATCAGCAGTTAAATTTCCTTTTTTTCGGGAATAAATTGGGTAATCTTTACCTGTTTCAAAACGAGTAATATAAAAATATCCATTATAAAAATAAGGAACCGACTCATCATCTTCCTTAATCCTAGCTTTCATTTCCTCGTACAATGCTTTCTGTAAATCCTTAGTATGTTCAGTCATACTTTCGTAATAGGCATTCTCCTGATTTAGATAGTCAATGACTTCGGGGTTTTCTCTATCATTCAGCCAAAAATAATTATCAATTCTAACTTCTTTATGTTTTTTTAACGACTTAGGAATTTCTTTAGCTATTGGAGCAGCAATTTTATTTGGCATTTTCTGAATTTTAATTTAAAATGAATTTACAAAAATAATATAAACGAAGGCGTAACTAAATTCTTTTTTATGTAAATTAACACTTGATTTTAAAATTGAATTAGTAATTTCGTTCTATAATTTAAAAATAACCGAAAATGGATTTAATGGGAATGATGGGAAAACTTAAAGAAACCCAACAAAAAATAGAAGATACAAAAAAACGATTGGATACGGTTTTAATAGATGAGCAAAGTGCTGATGGATTGTTAAAAGTTACTTTGACAGCTAACCGAAAAATAAAATCAATTACAATAGCAGATTCTTTATTAGAAGATAAAGAGCAATTAGAAGATTATCTAATTGTAACATTAAATAAAGCTATAGAAAAAGCTACAGATGTTAACCAGACTGAACTTGATGCTGTTGCAAAAATGGACATGCCGATGATTCCTGGAATGGATAATTTGTTTAAATAACACCTTATAAGTGATATGTGAAATGTAAATTGGGAGATGTCATTTATTTTGAATAGAAAGCCTTCTTTTGACTTTATAAATTATAGTTCTTTTATTAAAAATTACTACTAAATAGTTTATACTACTCAGTTTAAAATTTTATTAAACTACCTTTTTACAATTCACATCTCGCAATTTACATCTTATAATTTCTGCAACGTTTCTAAAACGTATGTATGCATTACTTGTCTATAATCAAGATGAGTAACAATTCGGAGTTTACCATGTCCCATTGAACTTATCGAAATATTTTTCTGCTTTAATTTTTCTATCAAAAGTTGCTCACTAAAATTAGG
This sequence comes from Flavobacterium pisciphilum, assembly GCF_020905345.1. NCBI lineage: Bacteria > Pseudomonadati > Bacteroidota > Flavobacteriia > Flavobacteriales > Flavobacteriaceae > Flavobacterium > Flavobacterium pisciphilum. The sequence goes on along the minus strand of NZ_JAJJMO010000001.1, from coordinate 4,803,850 downwards.
TTGCAAAGAAAAAATCAAAATATTAGTTTCTACAGGCTCTATAGAAGCAACCCAATGTTTTGTGCTTAAAACAGCAGCAATCTCTTTGGCTCTACGGTGATCGTCTGCTAATCTTTCTAAGTTATTTTCCAAAGCAAAGATAGCTGCAGCTGCCAAATACCCCACCTGACGCATTCCTCCACCCAACATTTTTCGAATCCTCAACGCTCTTTTAATATCAGCTTTGGTACCTAATAACATTGAACCAATAGGAGCTCCCAATCCTTTAGAGAAACAAACCGAAATAGTATCGAATAATTTACCAAATTCTTTCGGGTCTTGTCTTTTAGCGACTAAGGCATTCCAAATTCTTGCCCCATCTAAATGGAATTTTAAATTATTAGCATCACAAACTTGTTTTATTTTCTTTAAATCTTCAATTTCATAGCATGCTCCTCCTCCTTTATTAGTTGTATTCTCTACACATACTAAACTCGTAAGTGGGCTATGGTAAAATTCTGGATCATTAATTGCTTCCGCAACCTGCTCAGCAGTAATCATACCTCGATTTCCTTCTAATAAACAACAAGAAACGCCGCTATTAAACGAAACTCCCCCTCCTTCATAGTTAAAAACATGTGCATATTTATCAGCAATTAATTGCTCTCCTGGTTGTGTATGTAATTTTATTGCGGCTTGATTTGCCATAGTTCCTGATGGAAAAAATAACCCTGCTTCCATACCAAACATTGCTGCTATTCCAGCTTCAAGTTCAATAACCGTTGGGTCTTGCTTGTAAACATCATCTCCTACTTGAGCATTGAACATGTATTGTAACATCTCAATACTAGGCTTGGTGATTGTATCGCTAATTAAATTTATTTCCATATTCTAAAAACTATATCTTATTTTTGTCCAACAAAATTACGTATTTCGTGTTTTCTAATTCAATGAAGTTATATAAATTTTAACCCATTACAAAACAGTTAAGCACTAAAACGAGTTATTTATAAAAATCTTATTAAAACTACTAATAATTTATGACAACTACCGAACAAATAAAAGGTATTGTAGAGCGCCTTGGTGCGTTGAGGAGGTATCTTTGACGTTGATGCCAAATTAATTGAAATTGCCAACGAAGAAGAAAAGACTTTTGCGCCCGATTTCTGGAACAATGCCAAAGAAGCTGAAGCCATTGTAAAAAATCTAAGAAACAAGAAAAAATGGATCGAAGATTACAACAAAGCTATCGAACTTACCGATGAATTACAGATTGCCTATGATTTCTATAAAGAAGGAGCAATTTCTGCAGAAGAATTAGATGAGCATTATAAAGCTGCGCAATTGCATATTGAAAACATTGAGTTTAAAAACATGCTTTCTGATGAAGGGGATAGCTTAAGTGCCGTAGTTCAAATTACTGCTGGTGCTGGTGGAACCGAAAGTTGTGATTGGGCAGGAATGCTTATGCGTATGTACATGATGTGGGGCGAAAGTTATGGCTATAAAATAAAAGAACTTAACTTTCAAGCTGGTGAGGTTGCAGGGATAAAAACTGTTACCCTTGAGTTTGAAGGAGATTATTCTTTTGGTTACTTAAAAGGAGAAAATGGCGTACACCGCTTAGTTAGAATCTCCCCTTTTGATAGTAATGCTAAACGTCATACCTCATTTGCATCAGTTTATGTCTATCCTCTTGTGGATGATAGTATTGAAATTGATATTAATCCTGCCGATATTGAAATTACAACTTCTCGCTCTAGTGGTGCTGGAGGGCAAAATGTAAATAAAGTAGAAACAAAAGTTCAATTGGTTCACAAACCAACTGGAATTCAAATTCAATGTTCCGAAACAAGATCACAACAAGACAATAGACAACGTGCTATGCAAATGTTACGATCTCAGTTGTACGAAATCGAATTAAAGAAACAACAAGCACAACGCGCTGATATTGAAGCAGGGAAAATGAAAATCGAATGGGGATCACAAATCCGAAATTATGTAATGCAACCTTACAAATTAGTCAAAGACGTCCGTACAGGTTATGAAACCAGCGATGTCGATGGAGTAATGAACGGTGAAATCGACCCTTTCCTAAAAGCATTCTTAATGATGATGGGACAAAAAGAAGAAGAATCTTAATTATTAAACCCAGCTTTTAGCTGGGTTTCTTTTTATACTAAAGTGGCCCAATTAAGGAGACACCCACGCCTATTGTAGTCTGCGAATTATTATAATCAATTAAGGTTTCTCCATAACCATGGGTCGCCAAAAGAAATCCTTTTAAATTTCCAGCAATTGGATACGACCATGAAAATGCAGCACTCCCCCTATTTTTATTAAAATTTAAATTATTACTCCCTGTAAAAGTAAATACACTTTTATTATTGGTATAAATTATATTTATATCTCCACGTCCTATATATTGAGCAATATCTGGATTATCATCTTTTTTTGAACGAAGTCTAAGCCATGGTCTAACATAGACACTCCAGTTATCACGATCAAACCCTAAATGAAAAATAATCCTATTCCAACTTCTTGAAAAAGGCAATCCTTTCCCATTTGATTCATGATTAAATGCAACACCAGCCATTCGCATATTAAATCCTAAAACACTAAAATCAAGTGGGTAATTAAAAATAACTTCTGGTTCATAATTGATCTCTCTAAATGGCCTTGATAAACTTTCGTTGTAGATCTGCCATTGTGATGTCTGAGTATATCCAACCCATAAATCCCCCTTTCCAAAAAGAGCATTGTGAAAAATTTTGGTTTTAAAACTAAGCTGAAATTTTGTTTCAAGATTATTATAGTTCGTCCCTGGTGGGGCAACATACTCTGGTTTACCATTTCCTGAATAGGGCTGTTCATTTGGCGAGCTATACCAATTAACTGGTAAAATATAAATAGACTTATAAGGAGTTATCAAAAAGGTTCCGTTTGATGATTCTGAAGTTAATTCCCATCTTTCAGAAATTGTATGAAGTTTAGTAGGCTTGCTAAACAGGTCTTTAACTTGAGAATGAGCAATCAAAGAATTAAATAGCAGGAAAGCAAGTACTTTTTTAACAGAATACAATTTCATAAATTTTTTGTTGATTTTTGTGATAAAAATACGTCATAAAGAATCATTACAGTTATACATTTACATTAAAATGTTACATCCATCACAACCTTACCTACTTACTATTCCATATATAGGGCTATTGACAACCAAGAAAATAACTTTTTGGAGCTAATTAGAAACTATCAACAATTTAATAGATTTAATAACGTTTTTATAACAATCAGATTATTATTTTATCTTTTTATTAAAATCCATCAAAATATAATTAGGTAATTAAATACTAATTGATTTTATTTGGCATAAAATACCACGCAACCCCTAAAACTAATCGATAATAAATGAAATCCTATTCTATTCAAGAGCTTAACGAAGTAATTAATGGTGTTATTTATGGTGAAACTTCCCAGAATATTACTGCAACTGAGCAATTAGACAAAGCAACCAATTCCGAAATTTCTTTCATTGGAAACAAAAAATATGAAAAACATTGGCAAGACTCCAAAGCAAGCATAGCTATTGTTAATGAAGATATTTCAATAGAACCAGGAGACAATCGAGCTTTTATAAAAGTAAAAAATGCTGATTTGGCAATGTCCCAAATATTAGCTCTTTTTGCACCACCTACACCAGTATTTCACAATGATATTCACGTTAAAGCTGTTGTAGATGAATCTGCAATTATTGGCGAAGGAGTTAGAATTGGAGCTGGATGTTATATTGGTCCTAAAGTTAAATTAGGCGATAATGTAACTATTTATCCAAATGTAACTATCCTTGACGAATGTACTATTGGAAGAAATACAACTATTTGGTCAGGATCAGTAATCCGCGAACGTTGTCATATTGGAAATGATTGTATCATTCATCCTAATGCAACTATTGGAGCTGATGGTTTTGGATTTCGCCCATGTAGTGAAAAAGGATTGGTGAAAATTCCTCAAATAGGAAATGTAATCATAGGAAATGGAGTAGAAATAGGTGCTAACTCATGTGTTGATCGCGGTAAATTTAGCTCGACTATTCTTGGTGATGGATGTAAAATTGATAATTTAGTTCAAATAGGTCACAACAGTAAACTAGGGAAATTTTGTATCATGGCTGGAAATAGTGGTTTAGCTGGTTCTGTAACGCTAGGAAACGGAGTTATCATTGGTGGTAGCGCTTCTATTAAAGACCACACAACTATTGGTGATGGTGCTATTGTAGGTGCGGGTTCAGGAGTTACTGGAGACATTCCTGCAGGAAAAACAATGTTAGGATATCCAGCTGTAGAAGCTCGTGATGCCCTTAAACAATGGGCAATCTTAAAACGATTAGTTAGCAATTCTAAAAAATAAAAAAACAATATATTTGAATATATAAAAAACAGAAGTTCTCTTCTGTTTTTTTTTGTTTCAATCTGTAAATAAACACTTTACAGTTTATCTTTTTAAACTAATTATATCATATCAATTTATTTCGATCGATTTCGTAAATTAGCACACACTATTTTATAAAAACACTATTTTATTATGGATTTAAACTTCAATAAAAACGAAGATCACAATAAACTCTTACTTTCTGAACTAAAACAAAAATTCGCCAAAGTAAAACTAGGTGGTGGAGAAAAACGTATAGAAAAACTTCATGCAGAAGGCAAAATGACTGCAAGAGAGCGAATTGATTATTTACTTGACGAGAATTCAAAATATATAGAAATCGGTGGTTTTGTTGGAGACGGAATGTATGCCGAGCATGGTGGCTGTCCATCTGGCGGTGTCGTTGTAAAAATAGGATATGTACGAGGAAAACAGTGTGTAGTAGTTGCCAATGATGCGACAGTAAAAGCTGGTGCATGGTTTCCTATTACTGCCAAAAAAAATCTACGCGCACAAGAAATTGCAATGGAAAATAGGTTGCCAATAATCTACCTAGTTGATAGTGCAGGTGTTTATCTGCCTTTGCAAGATGAAATTTTCCCCGATAAAGAACACTTTGGGCGTATTTTTAGAAATAATGCTCAAATGAGTAGCATGGGAATTACTCAAATTGCTGCTGTAATGGGCAGTTGTGTCGCTGGCGGTGCTTATTTACCAATTATGAGTGATGAAGCATTGATTGTAGATAAAACTGGAAGTATTTTTCTAGCTGGAAGTTATTTGGTAAAAGCAGCTATTGGAGAAACAATTGATAATGAAACTTTGGGTGGAGCAACTACTCATTGCGAAATTTCAGGTGTTACCGACTATAAAGCTAAGGATGATAAAGATGCATTAGATAAAATAAAAAATATCGTAGATAAAATTGGTGATTACGATAAAGCTGGATATAGCCGTATCAAAGCAGTAAAACCAGCCTTAGATCCAAATGAAATTTATGGAATTCTACCAAAAGCACGAAATGAACAATATGATATGATGGAAATCATCAAGCGTATGGTTGATAATTCAGAGTTTGAAGCATATAAAGAAGGCTATGGTCAATCCTTAATTACTGGTTATGCTAGAATTGATGGCTGGGCAGTAGGGATAATAGCAAACCAAAGAAAAGTTGTAAAAACTGCTAAAGGTGAAATGCAATTTGGTGGAGTTATTTACTCTGATAGTGCTGATAAAGCAACTCGTTTTATTGCCAATTGCAATCAGAAAAAAATCCCTCTGGTATTTGTACAAGATGTTACAGGTTTCATGGTAGGTTCTAAATCTGAACATGGTGGAATTATAAAAGACGGTGCTAAAATGGTAAATGCTGTAAGTAATTCGGTAGTACCAAAATTCACTGTTATTGTAGGAAATTCGTATGGAGCAGGAAATTATGCCATGTGTGGTAAAGCCTATGATCCAAGATTAATTTTTGCTTGGCCAAGTGCTGAATTGGCAGTAATGGGCGGAACGCAAGCCGCAAAAGTATTAGCTCAAATAGAAGCTTCTTCTTTAAAATCAAAAGGAGAAATTGTAGATGAAGCCAAGGAGGCTGAGCTATTTGCAAAAATAAAAGCTCGTTATGACGAACAAGTTTCGCCATATTATGCAGCTTCTAGATTATGGACAGATGCTATCATTGATCCATTAGATACCCGTAAGTGGATTTCTATGGGAATCGAAGCAGCAAATCATTCCCCTATCACAAAACCATTTAATCTTGGAGTTATTCAAGTGTAATTTATAAAGTAAGTAAAATCACCTCAATCATTTTTACAACCAAAAAAAATACTATATAGTTAAAAATTAGTAACTTAGTACTATTATTTTCAAATAACTATTGTATCATGGAAAATGTAAAAAATTTAAATAAATGGGCAAATGCGCACACTTATTTACCTGTAGATTTATTACGTATTGCTTTAGGGGTATTTTTGTTTATGAAAGGAGTTTTCTTTGTAACTAATATCCAATATTTACATGATTTAATATCTCCAATTGACAAGTTTGGTGGCGGAATGTTCCTTTTACATTACATAGCACCAGCTCACATGATTGGAGGTATCATGATTGTTTTTGGGTTGCTTACCCGATGGGCAATCGGTGCACAACTACCTATTTTGTTAGGAGCAATCTTAGTGAATTTTATGGGAGAAATGCATTCTCAAAATTTACTCTTGGCTATTTGTGTTTTTATTGTATGCCTGTTTTTCTTTTTTTATGGCAGTGGAAAACATTCAGCCGATTATTATTTTAAAATGCACCAATAACTAATCTAAAAAACATTTAGAGACCAACATTTGGCTTATATTGTGCTATTTTTTTCTTAAAAGGTACTTAAATTACATTTTATGAATTAGATTTGTAGCATGACCTGGATTCGTAAAACAATCATCTTTGTTGGGCTCTTAATGCTCTTTTTGTCTGCTTATAATGCAGACAAAATTGCTATTGATATAATTCAACCTCAAAAAAAAGATTTTAATTTTACTCCCGATAACATCAAGGCTTCTGCTTTTATACAGCCACAAGCAAGTTTCCATGTTATTGCCGATCTAAAAACAAATTATTCGAATCCTTCTCTATCTAAATGGTTTAATACTTTTTTAGTTGTAATTCCAGATTACAAGATAAAAAGAAGCATATTCAATTTTGCAGATCAGACCATAAATCAGAGAAAGAAAATCTCAATACTACTCTACCCTTTTCATTATTTCTGGTAATTAAATCTCATGATTTTATCTATTGAAGATTAATTTCTTCACAAGTAAACAGTTTACAAATAGTACTCTGTTTATTATCTCATGCTATATAATTAAATTTAAAATAAAACAATAATGGATAATTCCGTAACAATCATAGGCATTGTACTTGCCATAATAACAATATTACCTCTTTATTTCTCTTACCGTTCCAACTCGTTAAATAAAGCTAGAATCAAAGCAATAAAAGAAAAGCATAGCCAAAATGGAAAATTTGACTTTGATTTAACTGAATCACAAAACAAAAAAATCCTAACTATTGATAAAAAGAACAAAGGTTTTATATCAATGAACTTCAATAAGGGAAAAGAAGAAAGCTCATTTATAGACTTAAATCTCGTTAAATCTTGCCGATTAGTACCTACAACTGATGCAAGCTCTGACACCACCATAAAAGTTGATTTTGAGTTTCAAGATAAAGCAACTGGACAAAAAAATGTAATTCCATTTTACAATATTGAAGACGATCAAATAAATCAAGTTTGCTTGCATGAAGATCAACAATTAGGTAAAAAATGGGTACAAATCATCCAAGATTGCATTTCTGTTTAGTTCTTAATTCGTTAAAGAGGCTCATTTAGAGCCTCTTTTTTTTTTGAATTACATTATGATAATTATCATTTTAATCTCTTTGGTTTCTAATTAATTTTGATATCCATTAAATTTCTTACTATGAAAAATTTGTTGATACAAAAATATAATGTTCCAGGGCCAAGATACACAAGCTATCCTACTGTTCCTTACTGGAATGAAAATGATTTTACTTATCAACTTTGGATTGATTCTTTACAAAAATCATTTGCTGAAAGTAATCAGAAAGATGGGATTAGTTTATATATCCATTTGCCTTTTTGCGAAAGTATGTGTACTTTTTGTGGTTGTAACAAGCGAATTACAAAAAACCATGATGTAGAAAATCCATACATAGAAGCAGTAATTAAAGAATGGAGCCTATACTGTAAATTACTTAACGAAAAGCCCATAATTAAAGAGATTCACTTGGGGGGCGGAACACCTACTTTCTTCTCCCCTAAAAATCTCGAAGATTTAATTAATGGTATCTTTTCTTATGCGGATATAGCCAAAGAGCACGAGTTTAGCTTTGAAGGCCATCCTAATAATACAACCTACGAACACTTACAAAAACTTTATAACTTAGGCTTCAGAAGAGTCAGTTATGGTGTTCAGGATTATTCTAAAAAAGTACAAAAAGCAATTCATCGTGAGCAATCTTTTCACAATGTAGCCAAAGTAACATTTTGGGCTAAAGAAATTGGCTATACATCTATAAGTCATGATTTAATTTTTGGCTTGCCTTTCCAAGAAGTCGAAGATATCATCGACACGATAGAGAAAACAAATTCACTACAACCTGATCGTTTGGCTTTTTACAGCTACGCACATGTGCCTTGGATTAAAGGGAATGGACAAAGAGGTTTTAGCGATGAAAACGTCCCTAAAGATGCCGAAAAACGAAAATTATACGAAATTGGAAAACAATTATTGTATAAAAATGAATTTCATGAAATTGGTATGGATCATTTTGCTCTAAAATCTGACCATTTATATACTGCTTTTAAAGAAGGCAAATTACATCGTAATTTCATGGGATATAGTGCTTCCAAAACTCAATTAATGATTGGACTGGGTGTTTCTTCAATTAGTGATAGCTGGTATAGTTTTGCTCAAAATGTAAAAACCATAGAAGATTACTATCAATTACTAGAATGGGATAAACTTCCTGTTGTAAAAGGACATATATTGACTGAAGAGGACCTTATTATTAGAAAGCACATACTAAACTTAATGTGCAATTTTGAAACGACATGGAGCGAAGAAAGCACCTATTTTAAAGAGATTCCTGAAATTCTACTTCAATTAAAAGAAATGGAGAATGACGGGTTACTTACTATCGAGAACCAAAAAATAAATGTTACTGAAGCAGGAAAACCTTTTGTACGCAACATTTGTATGGCTTTTGATTTACATCTAAAAAGAAAAGCCCCTGAAACAAGTTTATTTTCAATGACTATTTAACGAAATCCTTAATTAACTAATGACAATTAGGAGTCTCTTGAACAAATAAACTCATATTTGATGGAGATAAATACGGAATACCTAGACCTAATCCTCTCAAAATAAACAAAACTCCAATAATAACAGCAACATAAGGAATTGCCTTTTGAAATTTATTGCGAGTTGATTGTGTCAAAAACGAATTAAAATATACTACACTGGTCATTAAAGGAACTGTTCCTAAACCAAACAAAACCATATATAAAACACCTAATTCGGCACTTTGCATAGCAATTGCACCAAATAAGGCTACATATACCATCCCGCAAGGTAAAAACCCATTAAGGAGTCCAATGATAAAAAGTGATTTATAACTCTTGTTTCTGAAATGCTTTCCAAGATTAGTTTTTATTCTTGAAATTAGCCTATAAACTGGTTTTGAAAAATTATATTGAGCAAAAATTTTCTCTGGAGTTAGAACCACAACTATCATAATTACCCCAATGATAATAGATATTTTTTGTTGAATTCCGGCAAGGAAAAAACCTTTTCCTAATAATCCAAAAATCAGCCCAATTGTTCCATATGCAGTCAATCTACCTAAGTGGTAAACTATAATCTGTATTGCTTTTCTTGCCTTATTGTGCTTATCTACTGGCAACATCATAGCAATTGGACCACACATACCAATGCAGTGAAAACTACTGATTAAACCGAATATAAAAGCTGAATAGAGCATTATTACTTATATTAGTACCTTCTTGATATAGCTGACAAAGTCTAAAAAGACATTTCTCTCTAAATGATCATGTTGGTATTACATTCTAAATCTAAATTTCTGCGTGTTAAAACTTCCTTCCCATACAATGTATGACTATTAGATGATATTGCACAAGCATTGTTTTAGTTAACATAAACAACTTCTTTAGTTAAATACTGTTGGCCATTATATTGCCACTCCATATTTACATCCCAACGTCCTTTTATTAATTTCTTTTGAGGAATCAATAATTCAGAATTTGTTAAGCTAATTGCTGTATTAAAATCTAGTTTTTTATTTGATGGACGGTACATTAATACCTCTCCTTTTATATTTTTGCTTTCAAAAGTATTAGGGAAAACAATTTTAACCCCTTCTTTCATAGCAATAATCGTTGGCTTTAATTTTAAATCATGAGCATTTTGAACACGCGTCATTTCATCTCCAAAATGAGAATCGTGTTTATAATACTCTTCAACAACCAAATCATTACTATACTTACTATCGGATTGTACTTTAAAAACAAAGTATAAAATGAATGTCATAAACAATCCAAATGCAATTACAATTGCAGTTCCCCAGTTAATTTTCATAATTTCTTTTTTAATTAAAACTTCTCGGTCCTAAAAAGTTTGTTGATGTTTTTTCTATTAGCTTTTCACCACTAAAAACACCTATTTCTACCTTGGTTTTATCACTATCTAAAAGTACTTGATCTATTTCTATAAACAAAGTACCTTGTGAAATTCCTTGTTTTGGAACTTTAAATTTTTGAGTTCCAACATTTTTTATAGTTCCTTTTTGATTAATTAACTCAAAATGGATATCAGTAAAATCATTCATTGTTTTATTGACAATCTTATACGTATAGATGTTACTTATTTTATCCCCTTTGTGTTGAAAAAGCTGTCCTGGTAAACGCAAAATTGTAGCTTGAACATCATTTCTTAAAAACAACATTCCAACAAAAATTCCTAGCAAGACAACCAATACTGCTGTATATCCTTTCATTCTTGCTGTAAATCTGAAAGGCTCTTTTTTCTCTATTTCATCTTCTGAGGCATATCGGATAAGTCCTTTTGGCAAACCAACATTTTCCATGATGGTATCGCATTCATCAATACAAGCCGTGCAATTGGTACATTCTAATTGAGTTCCGTTTCTTATATCAATTCCCATTGGACAAACATGAACACATTGTTTACAATCAATACAATCTCCTTTTCCAGAGGCTGCTCTATCTTCTTGCTTATTGTATTTGGCTCTACCTAGTTCTTTTTCACCACGAACAAAATCATAAGCTACATTAATGGATTTATTATCCAAAAGCACTCCTTGTAACCTTCCATATGGACAAGCTATAATACACACCTGCTCACGAAACCAAACAAATATAAAGTAGAAAACTCCTGTAAATAATAATAGCGCTATGAAGTTACTTGCTTGCTTAATTGGTCCTTCTTCAATCATTAAAAACAATTGATCACTTCCTACCAAATAAGCCAAGAACACATTGGCTATTAAAAAAGAGATCACAAAAAAGATAAACCATTTTATCAATCGTTTTCTAATTTTTTCTCCATTCCACTCTTGCCTAGCAAGTCGTGATTGCGCTCCTCTGTCTCCATCAATCCAATATTCTATTCGACGAAAAACAAGTTCTAAAAATATAGTTTGTGGACAAATCCATCCACAAAAAATACGACCATATACAACTGTAAACAAGATTATAAATACAATACCTACAAGCATTGAAATTACAAAAAGATAAAAATCTTGAGGCCAAAAAGGAAATCCGAAAATATTAAAACGACGTTCTAATATATTGAACATCATAAATTGATTCCCATTTACTTTTATAAATGGATTTACAACTAAAATGGTTAATAAAACATAACTAACCCATTTTCTGTATTCATATAATTTACCAGACGGTTTCTTAGGGAAAATAAATTTTCTATTACCCCCTTCATCAATCGTTCCGATGGTATCTCTAAAAGCTTCGTCTGGTAAATTTGACATGGTATTATTTTTTAACTTGTGTAGAATCTGTTTGTGTTGCAACTGCTCCCGCATCAGCTTTTGATGCATCTTTATCTATCCATACTTCTCCTTCTGGTTCTTTCGGATCTTTTGGATTACTTCCTTTTAAAGTCAAAATATAACTAGCTACTTTTTGTATCTCCTTTGGCTTTAATGTTCCTTTCCATGCTATCATCCCTTTTCCATCTCGTCCTCCATTACTAATCGTATGGAATATTTCTTTTATTCCTCCTCCTAAAATCCAGTGATCATCTGTTAAGTTTGGTCCAATTTGCCCTCCTCCATCAACTCGGTGACAAGCTGCACAATTGGTTGTAAAGATCTCCTTACCAGCTGCAATATCAGCAGGATCTGTTGATATAGTAACCGTTTTCTCATCCATTAAATCTGGAGCTGTTTTAAGATATTCTTCAACATCTATCTTAGCTTGCGCCATCTCCTTTTTTAACTCCATCTCCTGATCATCTCCGCCAAACACATCATAATGTGCTACATAAAATACAGCAAAGGCAATTGTAATGTAGAATAAGTAAATCCACCATGGTGGTAAGTTATTATCTAACTCTTTAATACCATCATAATCATGATCTAATAACAAACTCGCCTCCATTTCTATTGGCTCCGATTTTGTTAGTTTTTGCATTAAATTTTTATACCAAGCTCTTTCTTTCAGACTTAAATTACTATCAAGCTCTAGTTTAGCTTTCTGCTCTTCTGTCAACAGATTATATGTAATACGATCGATTGCACTTACTGTAATCTCAATTGCTATTAAAAGAAAAAGAAATACGAATAAAAAGACAGAAACCATTGGGTATTTTATAAATGCCGGTTTATCTCCTGAGTCTATAAAATATTCCATTGCACCAAAAACGATGAAGAAAATTAGTGGTAATCGTATATATACTGGAATTAATTTTTTCATTTTATATATTATTTTTAATTCTACAATTTAATTTTCGTCCAATGGAATTTGGCTCATTTCTTCAATTTTATCTTTCCCGTATGAAAATACCCAGATCCCTAGGCAAACAAAAAAGATGAAAAATATTAGCAAAGAAAGTATTGGAAATACCTCTACTCCTGCGATAGTCTCTAAGTTGTGTTTTACTTGTTCGAACATAATTTCTCTATTTTGAAGTCTCTTTTACTTTGATATCTGTTCCTAATCGTTGCATATAAGCAATAAGCGCTACAATTTCTCTTTCATTCATAGGAATGAATTTCTCTCCTTTTGCTTCTGCCTTTTTCTTGCTATCAGCATAACTCGCAACATAATCAGGATCGTTTTCTAAATTCTTTTCGATCTTAAGGGCTTGAGCTCTCAATAATTTTTGTGCATTGGCAATTTCATCAGGAGAATACGGAACTCCTAACTGAACCATTACTTCCATTTTCTTTTGTGTTAATGAAATATCCATCGGCTTATTATCAAATAACCATTTGTACCCTGGCATGATTGAACCTGCAGATATACTTTGTGGATTCCAGAAATGATTAAAATGCCAGTTATCATTGTACTTACCACCTACTCTTAACAAGTCTGGCCCTGTACGTTTAGATCCCCATAAGAATGGATGGTCATACACAAACTCTCCTGCTTTTGATTGTGGTCCATAACGTTCAACCTCACTTCTAAATGGTCGTACTGATTGTGAGTGACATCCAACACAACCTTCACGAATATATAAGTCACGACCTTCAAGTTCCAATGGTGAATATGGTTTTACACTTGTTATTGTAGGTATATTTGATTTTACCATAATCGTTGGAACAATTTGAATGATTCCACCAATTAAAATAGCAATTGTAGCCAAAATAGTTAACTGGATAGGTTTTCTTTCTAACCATGAATGGAATTTTTCTCCACGAACTCTACTACTGCTAATTTTCTCTAATGCTGGTGCTTCTGCCAATTCATCTTCAATTGGGCTACCAACACGTATAGTTTGAATTATATTATAAACTAATACAAACATTCCAACAAGGTAGAAAGTACCTCCAATAGCTCTCATCCAATACAATGGCATAATCGCTGTTACTGTTTCTAGGAAGTTTCCGTAAGTTAAAGTACCATCTGGGTTAAATTGTTTCCACATCGAAGCTTGTTGAAAACCAGCAACGTACATTGGTAATGTATATAATAGAATCCCTAAAGTACCAATCCAGAAATGGAAGTTTGCTAATTTTTTAGAGAATAAAGTACTTTTTGTCATTCTTGGTATCAACCAATAAATCATACCAAAAGTCATAAAACCATTCCATGCTAATGCACCTACGTGTACGTGAGCAATAATCCAGTCTGTATAATGCGCAATAGCGTTTACATTTTTAAAAGAAAGCATTGGCCCTTCAAAAGTTGCCATACCGTAACCAGTAATAGCTACAACGAAGAATTTTAAAACTGGCTCTTCACGAACTTTATCCCATGCACCTCTTAGTGTTAAAAGCCCGTTAATCATACCTCCCCAAGATGGAGCAAGTAACATAACTGAAAAAGCTACTCCTAAATTCTGTGCCCAGTTAGGCAATGCTGAATACAATAAATGGTGAGGCCCAGCCCAGATGTATATAAATATTAATGACCAGAAATGTATAATCGATAGACGATAAGAATATACTGGACGATTAGCAACTTTAGGTACAAAATAGTACATCATTCCTAAAAATGGAGTTGTTAAGAAGAAAGCAACTGCATTATGACCATACCACCATTGTACTAAAGCATCCTGAACTCCTGCGTAAACAGAATAACTTTTCATTGCTGAAACTGGTATTTCTATATTATTAAAAATATGCAGTACCGCAACAGTAACAAATGTGGCCAAATAAAACCAAATAGCAACATACAAATGACGTTCTCTACGGCGTAAAATTGTACCAATCATGTTAATACCCATTACTACCCAAATTAATGCGATAGCGATATCAATTGGCCATTCTAATTCGGCATATTCTTTAGACGAAGTATACCCTAAAGGTAATGTGATAGCTGCTGCAGCAATTATTAATTGCCATCCCCAGAAATGTACATTACTTAAAAAATCACTGAACATTCTTGCTTTTAAAAGTCGCTGTAAAGAATAATACATTCCTGCAAAGAATGCATTCCCTACAAAGGCAAAAATAACTGCGTTGGTGTGTAAAGGTCTTAGTCGCCCGTAGCTCAACCATGAGATCCCGTCAGTAATATTAGGAAAGAGGTACATAAAAGCCAATGTAAGGCCGACCAGCATTCCTACTACACCAAAAAGAATGGTAGCATAGATGAATTTCTTTACAATTTTGTTGTCATAATAAAATTGTTGCATTTCCATAATCTAGATTTGTTTTTCTTTGGTTATTTTTATTTTATTGTTGGGAGTTTTTATTTTTTCGTTGGGAGTTTTTTTGATTTCGTCATCAAAAAGCATTCTAACTGAAGGGGTATAATCATCGTCGTATTGACCTGTTTTTACTGCAACTACAAAGGCTATAAAAAACCCAATCGCAATAATAATACTAACAGAGATTAATAAGTAAATTACACTCATATTCTTAAAAATTTAAGTTATACAAAATTACTTTTAAGCATCCTTTTAAAATATGACATTTATCATGCTCCTGCGGTATATGTTAAATTTATGAAAAAATAACATTTGAATTATTTATAATCATTTTAAACTGCTTCTGCTGAAATAGTTAGAGGCTAATGTTACAAAACTTACTATCGTAATAGTACTCAGAGGCATTATGATAGCTGCAACCAGAGGAAGTAGATTTCCAGTAATAGCAAAAGACAATCCTACAACATTATAAAGCAATGATAAAACAAAACTCATTTTAATAATCTTAATAGAATTTTTAGACAATTTTAAGAAATAGCTCAGGTGCTTAAATTCTGTTGCATCCAAAATAGCATCACAAGCAGGCGAAAAGACATTGACATTCTCAGAAATAGAGACCCCGACATTACTTTGTGCCAGTGCTCCTGCATCATTTAGCCCATCACCTACCATCATTACATTATGTCCATGATCTTGTAACTCTTTTATGAATGCAAGCTTTTGCTCTGGTTTTTGATTAAAAACAAGTTCTGTTCCTTCTGGCAAAAGTTTTTCTAAAGTTTCACGTTCTCCATCATTATCACCTGAAAGAACTTTGATTTTATAATTCAAGCTCAACTCTTTAAACAAAGCCGCTAAGCCTTCTCTATACTGATTATTAAATATATATTTACCATAATAAACCCCATCTATTTTAATATGAAGTGACGTTTGTTGAATTGAATTCTCTTCTTTATCAGCAACAAATGAAAATGACCCTATCTGAAATTGATGATCTTCGATTACTGCCAAAATTCCTTTTCCAGTTATTTCTTTAAAATCATCTAATTTTATTCGGTTAGATTCTGGTAAAGAATCATATAACATGCGGCTTAAAGGGTGATTTGATGCTCGAAGTACATTTTTTAACATAACAAGGTTTGCTTCAGAAAGTGATTTTCCTTCGTATGCAATATTCGATTTTTTATTAGTCGTAATCGTCCCTGTTTTATCAAAAACCAAAGTATCAACTTTAGCAAGCTGCTCAATAACCAAAGCGTTTTTTAAATAGAATTTCTGCTTACCTAAAATTCTTAAAATATTACCAAATGTAAACGGTGCGGTCAATGCTAAAGCACACGGACAAGCTACAATAAGCACAGCAGTAAAGACATTAAACGCTGTATTAGCATCTATAAATATCCAATAACCAAAGCCTGCAAAGGCAATTAATAATAGAATTGGTGTAAAATAACGACTAATTGCATCAGTTATAGTTTTATGTTTTTGCTGAACGTCTTTCTGGAAAATATCATTCCCCCACAACTGCGTTAAGTAACTATTAGAAACACTATGAAGCACCTCCATTTCTATCACTTTACCAATTTGCTTCCCTCCTGCAAAAACTTTATCTCCCGATTTTTTTGTGATAGGAACAGCCTCTCCTGTTACAAAACTATAATCAATTTCGGCTTGGTCACTTATCAAAATTCCATCAACAGGTATCAACTCCTGATTTCTAATCAATAGTCGATCTCCTTTATCTATATCATAAATAGGAATACTTTCTTCGGGTGTATTTGGGTTTATTCGAGTTACCGCAATTGGAAAATAAGATTTAAAGTCTCTTTCGAAACTTAAAAAACTATACGTTTTGATTTGAAACATTTTCCCTAACAGCATAAAGAAAATCAACCCTGTCAAACTGTCAAAAAAACCAGGACCGTAATCCATGACAATATCAAAAGTGCTTCGTATAAACATTACAACAATCCCTAAAGCAATGGGAATATCAATATTTAGCATTTTGCTTTTTATACTTTTATAAGCCGAAACATAGTAACCACTTGCTGAGTATAAAAAACTTGGCATGGCCAGAATTAATATCAGCCAACGAAAAAAGGGCTTATAATTATCTAACCAAAATTCTTTTACTTCAAAATATTCGGGAAAAGAAAGCAACATAATGTTTCCGAAACAAAAGAAAGCGACTCCTAATTTATACGTTAGACTTCTGTCGACGTTATTTTTCCCAGCCTCATAATTCTCTAAGCTGATATAAGGCTCATACCCTATTGAGCTTAATGTATAAGCAATTTCTTTAAGCGTAATCTCTTCGGAATTGTAGTTAATTCTAACTTTCTTTTCTGGAAAATTAACCTGAGAAGAACTAATTCCAGGTTTAAGACGATTTAAGTTTTCTAAAATCCAAATACAAGAACTGCAATGAATATGTGGGATATTTAACGAAACTATTGCTGTAGTATCTTCTTGAAATTCTAATAATTTAAGCTGAATACTTTCATTATCTAAGAAATCATATTTACCTTGAATATCTTGTGGTGTTGCCCCGGGAGAATTCTCAAAATCATAATAACAAGTTAGGTCATTTAGACTAAAAATCTCATAAACTGTTTTACATCCACTGCAACAAAATTCTTTTTCATCAAAAACAATTACTTCATTTTTTGGTATAATTAAACCACAATGAAAACAATTTTGGACACTCATAATTTACCATTTTTAAGCTTTTACAAAGGTCACGAACGGTATAATCAAAAAACATGACATTTATCATAGCTCTTAAAATACATTTTTAAATTTAATAAAATAAATTGGGAATAAACCTATAGAAATTGTATTTCTGCTATTATTACAAAATTTTAAGAGTATAAAATCATAATAATACTTAATTTTGTAAACAAATAACTTGCTATGAATAAATGTGACCAATGTATCGTAAGACAACTTACCTCGTTAAAAGCTTTAAACAAAGATGAAGTTATTAAACTAGCAAATAGTAAAACTACTTATACTATTAAAAAAGGGGATCCTATCTTTGAAGAAGGCGAAATTACTAATGGTGTTTTCTGTGTAAAAGATGGTGTTGGTAAACTTTCTAAACTAAGCGCCAACGGTAAAGATCAAATTGTAAAACTTGTAAAATCTGGAGAGCTTCTAGGTCAGCGATCTATGATTAGCAATGAACCTGCCAATTTAAGCGCAAAAGCTTTAGATGATATGGAGGTATGTTTTATTCCTAAAACCGAGATTATTAATTTCTTTAATCAAAACAATCAGTTTTCTATGAATGTCATGAAAACAATTTGTGATGATTTAAAAGAATCTGATAATCATACTGTTTCCTTAGCTCAAAAAACGGTTAAATCACGTTTGGCTGAAACCTTATTATATTTACATGATACTTTTGGTGAAAACAATGACAAAACACTTCAAATACAACTTTCTAGAGATGAATTAGCAAGTATGATTGGTACTGCTACTGAAAGTTGCATCCGATTATTATCTGATTTTAAAAAACTAGATGTAATTGACTTAATTGGTAAAAAAATTGTTTTGAAAAATTTTAATGCCTTAAAGAAAATGGCTGAATAATTATAGCTTTTTTGCTTCGTTCCAAAAAACGTCCATTTCCGCCAAAGTCATATCCATTAAAGGTTTCCCTAATTCTCCTGCTTTACTCTCAAGGTATTGAAAGCGTTTTATGAATTTTTTATTGGTACGTTCCAACGCGTCTTCGGCATTTACATTTAGAAACCTCGCATAGTTAATCATCGAGAACAAAACATCTCCAAATTCGGCTTCAATTTTATCTTGATCTCCAGCTTTTACCTCAACCTGTAGTTCCTGTAATTCTTCTTGTACCTTATCCCAAACCTGATGTGGCTCTTCCCAATCAAAACCTACTCCTTTTACCTTATCTTGAATTCTACTTGCTTTAACCAATGCTGGTAAACTTCTAGGAACTCCCTCTAAAACAGACTTTTTCCCTTCTTTTAATTTCAGTTTTTCCCAGTTTTGCTTTACTTCTTCTTCATCTTTTACAACTGTATCACTATAAATATGAGGATGGCGATGAATTAGTTTTTCACAAATTTCATTACACACATCCGCCATATCAAAATCATTTGTTTCACTACCAATTTTGGCATAAAAAACAATATGTAACAACAAATCTCCTAACTCTTTCTTTACTTCGTTAAGATCATTATCTAAGATAGCATCTCCCAATTCGTATGTTTCTTCAATCGTAAGATGACGCAAGCTTTGAATAGTTTGCTTCATGTCCCAAGGGCATTTTTCACGCAAATCATCCATTATATTTAATAATCTTTCGAAGGCTTGTAATTGTAAATCTTTATTCATTGTGAAATCTTTTTGAAATTGGATAAGTAGTTTTGTAAAAGTAAAAAATCCTGTCAAGAAATCATCTCAACAGGATTAAATATCATTCCTTAAAATGAAACTATTTTTTTTCAGCAGCTGCTTTAGCTTTTTTTGCTGGTGCTTTTTTTACTTCTTCCAAAACCGGAGTTTCTTCTTTAGACTCTGCTGGTGCAGGCGCTAAATCTGTAACCAATCCTTTTGCTTGAAGCATATTGTACCAGTTCAATACTTTTTTAATATCAGAAGGATAAACTCTTTCTTCATCATATTGAGGTAAAACTTCTTTAAAATAAGCTGTTAAAGTTGCATTATCTTCTTTATGAGAAATTGCTGGTCCTTTATCTTCTTTTATTGCAATTAATTGCATTACTTCTGATAAAGGTTTTTCTCCTTCGTATGTATAAATTGAAATTTCTGACAATAAACTTACATTACTCTTTAAGCTAACAGTGATTTTTTTTCCATCAATTAATGATTCAGCTACAAATCCTGTACGCGTTTGTACTTTTAATGCGTATAAACCTGGTTTCCCAGAAATAGCTAATATTTTTTCTAAATTCATGTTTATTATAATTAGTATTAAGAATTCGGTTATTTTATTTTATTATCAAATGACTATCAAAAACTATCTCCCTTTTTTAGCAGCAGCAAATTTCATTCTGTATTCTTGAAACGTTTTGCCTTCGGTAATATTTTTTAATTTCTTTTGAATTAAACGTTTTTTTAATGATGAGATTTTATCTGTAAACAAAATTCCTTCAATATGATCATACTCATGCTGAATTACTCTTGCAATTAAACCATCAAATACTTCAGTTTTCACAACAAAATCTTCTTCACAATATTCAATTGTAATTCTTTCATGTCTGTAAACATCCTCACGAACATCTGGAATACTCAAGCAACCTTCATTAAAACTCCACTCTTCGCCATCTTCTTTTAAAATTTTGGCATTGATAAAAGTCTTTTTAAATCCTTTTAATTCTTTTTGTTCATCTGCTGGTAAGTCCTCATCATCACTAAAAGGAGTTGTGTCAATTACAAATAAACGCAAGGCCAAACCAACTTGTGGCGCAGCAAGACCTACTCCATAAGCATTGTACATTGTTTCGTACATGTTCGCTATTGTTTCTTTCAAGTTTGGGTACTCTGGCGTAACTGCCTCTCCAACTTTTCTTAAAACAGGATCACCATATCCTATAATTGGTAAAATCATTCTTGTTGTATTATGTATTAACGACTATTAATTCAAAATTTCATTATTCTGAATTAGGTTGGCAAAAATAGTAAAAAATAGTCAATGAATAATTCTATAAACCAGATTATATGCTTTTTGATTTCTATTTAAATCAAAGCTACTATTATTGCTAAATAATTCGCACAATTCTTATCTTTGCTAGTAAACCTATTACTATGTTCGATCGCATCGTTAAATTCACAGACAGTACTTCTTTCATCAACGCTTCAAAAGTTACACTTGCATCTGTTGTTCCTGTCTTGTTTTTTAACTTTTTAGGTTATTTTGAAATTGGCTTTACAATTGCCCTTGGTGCTTTTTATACTTATCCAAGTGATATCCCTAGTAATCTTAAACATAAAATAAAAGGAATTGTAGTAACTGCCTTAATTGTTTCAGGTGTAAACTTATTGGTTAATTTAGTTTATCCTTTTCCTTGGCTATTTTATCCATTTTTAGGGATAATACTTTTTCTATCCTCTATGATTTCTGTGTATGGACAAAGAGCAACCATGGCATCTTTCTCCGCCTTACTTTCTATTTCCCTATCATTTGCCCACTTACACGAAGGTTGGGAAGCTGTATTACACTCTAGTTATATTTTTATCGGAGGATTATTCTATTTAATAGTTTCCCTTATTTTCCATTATGTAAAACCACATCGCTATATCGAATTACAAATTGCTGATGGAATTCGATTAACAGCAAAATACTTAAAACTTAGAGGTGATTTATGGAATCCTGATGCAGATAGAAAAAAGATAATCGAGAAACAATTGCATCTTCAGGTGGAGTTAAACCAAATTCATGAGAATTTGCGACAAGTACTTATTGGTAATAGAGCAACTTCTGGCGACTCAAGTCAAAACCGAAAGATGCTTATTGTTTTTATAACTTTAGTCGAAATTCAGGAGTTGGCACTATCTACATCATTTGACCATGATAAATTGCACAAAAAATTTAGCGATCATCCTGAAACGCTACGTTCTTATCAAAATCTAGCCTACAAACTCGCTTCTACATTAAAGAAACTATCTAAAAGTGTTCATAAAGCATCTAAATATATATCTATTAACGATTTAAAAAAGGAGATAAATGGATTACAATCTGCAATTGATGCCTATAAAAATAGTTTAGAAAAAACTGAAGCTTCAGAAGGAGTCTGGATGCTTACCAATATGCTGAAATACGCTCAAAAGCAGGTCGAAAAAATTAAAATTGTAGAAATGGCATTTTCATTAGCCATCAATTCTTATGATTTTAAAGAGAAGGATAAGGAACTTGAAAAATTTCTTACCCCTCAATATTACCCGATACGCACATTAATTGAAAATTTTAGTTTTTCATCTACATTTTTCAGGCATTCACTGCGTCTTACAATAACCATTATGTTAGGTTTCATAATCGGCAAAATGCTACCTTTCCAAAATGTATATTGGATTTTATTGACTATTGTAGTAATTATGCGCCCTGGTTACGGCCTAACCAAAGAACGCTCTTATAATCGTGTTTTTGGTACTGTTCTAGGTGGATTAATTGCTTTTGGAATTGTATCATTAGTACACAATCATATTGCAATAAGCATATTTGCCATTTTCTGTATGCTCATTGGTATTTCTTTTACACAAAGCAACTATAAAGTAAGCACCACATTTGTTACGATGTATGTAGTATTTGTTTACGGAATTTTAACACCTAACATACTTGAAGTAATTCAGTTTAGAATATTAGATTCTCTTGTTGGAGCTACATTAGCCTTTTTAGCAAATTATTATTTATGGCCTGCTTGGGAATTTTTGAATGCAGCATCATTTTTAGAGAAATCAATTGAAGCCAACAGAAATTATCTACGAGAAATTGCCGAATACTATAATAAGAAAGGAGCATTACCTACATCTTATCGTTTAGCTAGAAAAAATGCCTTTATTGAAATTGGAAATCTAATGACCTCTTTTCAGAGAATGGTACAAGAACCTAAGTCAAAACAAAAACAGCTTCCGCAAATAAACAAGCTTGCTGTACTAAACCATTCTTTGCTTTCGTCCTCAGCCTCCTTAGGTACCTACATTCAATCTCACAAGACGACCTCTGCATCCGAATCTTTTAATTTTGTAATTGATATCGTTATTTCTAATTTAAATTACTCAATTGCTATTTTAAGACATGAAAAAACAACCATATACAAGAATAGAGACATTAATAAAGAAAAGTTGACTTTCCATTTTGAAGAATTAAAAAGGAAAAACTTCAGCCGATTAGAAAATGATAATGAACTTGATGAAAGTGCAAGAGAATCTAAAATGCAGGAAGCACAGTTAGTAATCGAGCAATTAATATGGATGACTAATCTTTCTGATAAAATAGTAACGATTACAAAAGAGTTTATAGCAAAAAATCCAGATTAAAATTAATCTGGATTTTTTATTTATATGCGATATAACAGTACTACTAATTATCTAACTTTAAAGTAGCAGCTGTATTTTTTCTTATTTCTGCTAATAGCTCTGGTTTATCGTTTAAGGTTTGACCATAAGAAGGAATCATTGCTTTAAATTTCTCATTCCATTCTGGTGTTTTCACTTTATCTTTAAAACACTTATTAACCAATCCTACCATAATCGAAACTGCAGTTGAAGCTCCTGGTGAAGCCCCTAATAAAACAGCTAATGTCCCGTCTTTAGTATTAATTACCTCAGTTCCAAACTCAAGAATCCCACCTTCTTTTTCATCTTTTTTAATAACTTGAACACGCTGACCTGCTCGTTCTAATTTCCAATCTTTCGATTTTGCATTAGGTAAGTATTCACGTAAAGCATTCATTCTGTCCTTAGGCGATTGTCTCACTTGCTCAATTAAATATTTAGTAAGTGGTATATTATGATAACCTGCTGCCAACATCGGCATTATGTTGTCTGTTTTTATTGACATGGGTAAATCCATGTAGGATCCGTTCTTTAAAAATCGAGTAGAAAAACCTGCAAATGGTCCAAAAAGCAACGCTCTTTCTCCGTCTATCATTCGGGTATCGATATGAGGAACCGACATAGGCGGTGCACCAACACTTGCTTTTCCATAAACTTTAGCTTGATGCTGAAGAATAACTTCTGGATTGGTACATTTTAACCACTGTCCGCTCACAGGAAAACCTCCAAATCCTTTACCCTCAGCAACATTTGCTTTCTCTAACAAAGGCAAAGAACCTCCACCAGCGCCAATAAATACAAATTTAGTATATACTTTTCTGGTTTGACCTGTTGCTAAATCTGTGATTTTAATTCTCCATGATTTATCTTCACGCTGTTTTAACTTTTTAACTTCGTGATTAAAATGAATTGTCACACCATCT
Organism: Flavobacterium pisciphilum; assembly: GCF_020905345.1. Lineage (NCBI taxonomy): Bacteria > Pseudomonadati > Bacteroidota > Flavobacteriia > Flavobacteriales > Flavobacteriaceae > Flavobacterium > Flavobacterium pisciphilum. The sequence goes on along the minus strand of NZ_JAJJMO010000001.1, from coordinate 4,779,525 downwards.
AATTTCCCTAGATAATTAAACATACTTCTTGTTAATTCTCCAAAATTCACATCTGTTCCTATTGCCATAGAAGTTGCAGCAAATTTATCCGAAGCATCTCTTCCCTCCATTACCAAGGGCATCCATTCCTTTAATTGAGCAAAATCAGTACTAAAAACCATTTCTTTGAAGATTGGATTTTTCTGTAATGCTTCAAATCTTTTTTTAAGATAATCCACATTTTTTTCTCCCCAAACAAAACTCATATGAGGAACACTTTTTATAAAATTATCAGGAGATGTAATTTTGTTTTGCTGTACTAAGTAAGACCAAAACTGACGAGAAACTTCAAAGGATTCAGCAATACTGATTGCTTTTTTAGGATCAATACTTCCATTTTTTTCTGGAGTATAATTTAATTCACAAAAGGCTGAATGTCCTGTTCCCGCATTATTCCAAGCATCAGAGCTTTCGGCTGCAGCAACATCTAATCTTTCGTAAATTTCAATTTTTAAATCTGGCTGTAATTCTTTTAAGATTAACCCAAGAGTTGCACTCATAATTCCAGCACCAATAAGTACTACTTCGGTATTTGAACGTATGGTTTTGTCGGACATAGCAAGAAAATTTTAAAGTGCAAAGGTACTTCATAAAATTGCAAAAAAAAACTATAAATTTCATCTGAAAAGTTATAGTTTTCTAAAACGTTTTCGAGGCAAAACTACTAAAATCTTAAAACATTTTTCGAGACAAATAGTCCTGAAGCATTATTGTTGCTGAGATTTCATCAATCAAACCCTTATTCTGACGTTGTTTTTTACTTAGACCACTATCAATCATTGTTTGAAATGCCATTTTAGAAGTAAATCTTTCATCTACGCGAACCACTTTCATATCTGGAAAAATATTAGAAAAATGAGTTACAAAACCTTTTATAATGGAAGCACTTTCAGATGGTTCTCCATTCATCTGTTTTGGCTCCCCTATTAAAACCGCTTCCACCTTCTCTTTAGCAAAATAATCCTTCAAAAAATCAATTGTTGTATGTGATGGAATTGTTATTAACCCTGAAGCAATAATTTGTAATTCATCAGTAACAGCTATCCCTGTTCTTTTTTGTCCGTAATCTATAGCGAGAATTCTTGGCATCTTATTAAAATTATATGACAAAGATACATAAAGTAAAAACCTCCTGCCGTAAAAAAAAATCCGTTCTAGAATTTAAAACGGATTAATTAAATTTTTTCTCCAAAAAAAATTAAAACAATATTTAAAAATTTATACTGGGAGCTTACTGATCATCTCTATTTATACTAATTCATAGATTTAAACAATCTTAAATGGAATACTGCTCTTAAAAATTCTTATATATAATTTCACTTCAAAAGTACTCTTCATTACCTTCTTAATTCATGATAATTATCATCGAACAAAAGAAAGAATTAACTTGTTTTAAATAAATATTCTAAACATGTTAATTTAAAAAAATAAAAACATAACTATTTAATAACAAATAGATTACATCTAAAATATTGTTTTACAACATAAAAAACCAAATCCTGTTCTTACAAAATTAGATGAATAAGTAATTATAATTTAAAAAAAAATAGTTCTTTTGTCCAAAATTTCATTCTTTACTATAAACTTAAAGCAAAAGCAAATACCTAAAAATTACTAAACTCCAAATGAATAACTATAAAAATAGCATTGTTTTATTCCTAAAAAGATTCTTTTTAATTGTTGTAATCTACCAACTTTCTCGAGTTCTTTTTTATCTAATGAATTTAAACTTATTTGAAACCTTTACATTGCACACCTTTTTTGGAGGAGTTCTTTTTGATTTTGCTGCTATAGCCTATATAAATATTATTTTCTTGATTGCCCACTTAATTCCAGGGAATTTTAAATACAAACCCAGATACCAAAGCATTTTAAAGATTACTTTTTATTCTGCAAACCTTCTATTCATTGCTACAAATTTCATAGACATTATCTACTATCGTTTTACTGGCAGGAGAAGTACTTTTGGAATGATTACAGCCAAAGGAATGGAACAAGAAGCTTTAGGATTGATCCCCTCTTTTCTAAAAGAATTTTGGTACATCTTTGCTTTATTCCTTATTGTAAGCATTTTACTTTGGAAGTTGATTCCTAATTTAAGAACACACCTAATACACGAAAAATCGACTAGAAAAGATTATTACAAACAAATTGCTTATTTTGTTCTTTCCTTAGTTATAATTTTACTTATGGGTCGTGGAGGTTTCCGAAAAAAACCTATTAAGATTGTAGATGCTGCTGAATATGGGGCATTAAACAACTCTGGATTGGTTTTAAACACTCCTTTTTGCATCCTTAAATCTGCTTTCAAGAAAGAAGACATAGATAAAATTAGTTATTACAATGACAAAGAATTAATTTCGATTTACAATCCTGTTATTTCCTTAAAACCTAGTGAACCAGCTATTAAAAAGAATGTTGTAATTTTAATTCTAGAAAGCTTTGGGAATGAAAACATAGGACGTGGACAAACTCCTTTCCTAGATTCTCTTATCACAAAATCATACTATTTCAAAAATGGATTTGCAAACGGAAAAGTTTCAATTGATGCTGTTCCATCAATACTTTCAAGTATTCCAAGCTTAATGAATAATTCCTTTATATCATCAAGCTATTCTTTGAATAAAATAAATGGTCTTCCAAAAATTTTAAAAAAAGAAGGTTATAATACATCTTTTTTTCATGGCGCTTTTAATGGTAGCCAAAACTTTGATCAATATGCTGAAGTAGCAGGATTTGATCAATACTTTGGTAAAGATCAATATACCGGTAAAGATGCATTTGATGGCAAATGGGGAGTTTTTGACGAAGAATTTCTACAATTTTACGCTTCGAAATTAACTTCTTTTAAACAACCATTCTTTAGTTCATTATTTACTATCTCCTCACATAATCCATATACCATACCAGAAAGATACAAAGGAAAATTCCCTAAAGGAACCACTGATATTCAAGAAAGTATCGCGTATACAGATTTTGCCTTGCGAAAATTTTTTAATACTGCTAAAAAAGAAGGTTGGTACAAAAACACCTTATTTGTGATTTCATCTGATCATACTTCATCTGGAGGAGATAAAGATATTGACAAGACAAATATTGGAAAATTCAATATTCCAATATTATTTTTTGACCCATCAAATCCTGAATTAACTGGTGTCAGCGATAAAAACTTTCAACAAATTGATATCATGCCTAGTATTTTAGATTACCTGAATGTAAAAACTGATATGGTTAGTTTTGGTAAAAGTTATAAATCTAAAGAAAACTTTGTAGTTTATTATCTTCAAGGAACTTATCATTATATCAAAGATGACTATTATCTTGCTTTTGCAAATAATCAAACTATTGGATTATATAAATGGAAAGAGGATATTCTATTAAAAAATAATTTAATGCAACAAGACAAATCTAAAGTCAAAGAATCTGAAAAATTCTTAAAAGCATACATACAGTCTTTTAATGAAAGAGTTATTAATAATAAACTAGCCATTTAACTAGTCTTAAAACAAATAAAAAGAAAGTTCTATCATAGAATACAGATAAAAAAAGGAGGTTTAAAACCTCCTTTTTTTATGCTTTCTTTTGAATCACTCATCTCTATAAAAAAGGGTTTGACTTTAATCAAAAGTCAAACCCTATTATTTTTAACCTCGCTCTTTTAGAGCTTATATATCTTTTATCTACCAAAAAAACGACTAAAAAACCCTCTTTCCTCTTCTTCCTCCACAAGCGGGGTTTCAGATTGGTGAGGTGTAAATTGTGCTTTTTCATGCTCATATATCAACTCTTTAATATACTCTACATAGGATCTTTTTTTCTCTTCTAAAAAACCAATCAGATATTTTTCACTAAACTCCATTCCGCTAGCCGATTCTATCTGTAATAATTTTTTATATAAAGGTTCAATATGCATTGCAATTACTTCTTGCGGCACAGAGCGTCTTCTTCCAAAATAATTTACAATCGCTCCATTTGCATCCCTCGCAATTTCAAAATCAGTAACTACCCAGTAAAATCTTCCTGATTTAGCTAGATTTTTTACAACAGCATGAAAATTATTTCCTTCTTTAAGATTTTCCCATAATACTTTAAATATTACTCGTGGCATATCTGGATGTCTTATTATACTATGTGGCTGTCCCATTAACTCATAGTCTTCATATCCACAAACATCTACAAAAGTCTCATTTGCATATTCAATAATCCCAAACGGATTTGTTTTACTCATGATCACTTGGGTTTTATCCCAAGAAACTTCTTTATCAATTGGTGTAGGTCTTTTAAACAACTGGTTTTCTTGATTCATAGTTAAAATACTAATTAAATTTTGGGTTCTAACAAATTAAAATACTGTATGCTCTTATTAAATTGTCCTACAAAACTACTTTTATAAGTAATAGCAAAAATTGATATTTATCAGGAAATAAGATGTAAAATATTTTATAGAAAGAGAACTTATTTGAAATAAAAAGACTATAATTTTGCACAACAAAATAAATTCTTGTTTTTTGATTAAAATTGTTACTATAAAGCAATGAGGGTTGTTTTAAAAAAAAATCGAATTATATTTGCCAAAAATCTTACTATTATGAATTCATTACAAACTATTATAGAACAAGCTTGGGAGAACAGAGCTTTACTACAAGAAACAACTACAACTGATGCTATCAGAGAAGTTATTGAACTTTTGGATGCTGGAAAATTACGTGTTGCTGAACCAGCTGGAGATGCTTGGCAAGTAAACGAATGGGTAAAAAAAGCAGTTGTTATGTACTTCCCTATTCAGAAAATGGAAACTTTAGAGTCTGGTATTTTCGAATATCACGATAAAATGTTATTAAAAAGAGGATATGCTGAAAAAGGTATTCGTGTAGTACCTAATGCAGTAGCGCGTTATGGAGCTTACATCTCTAGCGGTGTAATCTTAATGCCTAGCTATGTAAACATTGGGGCATATGTTGATGAAGGAACAATGGTAGATACATGGGCAACTGTAGGAAGCTGTGCTCAAATTGGTAAAAATGTACACTTAAGTGGTGGTGTAGGTATTGGTGGAGTATTAGAGCCTTTACAAGCAGCCCCAGTAATCATTGAAGATGGAGCATTCATAGGTTCTCGTTGCATCGTTGTAGAAGGTGTGCATGTTGGAAAAGAAGCAGTTTTAGGAGCAAATGTATGTTTAACTGCATCAACAAAGATAATTGATGTAACTGGTAATACTCCTGTAGAAATGAAAGGATATGTTCCTGCTCGTTCTGTAGTTATTCCAGGAAGCTATACCAAAAAATTTGCTGCTGGAGAATTTCAAGTTCCATGTGCTTTAATCATTGGTACTCGTAAACCATCTACAGACTTAAAAACTTCATTAAACAATGCACTTCGGGAGTACGATGTTGCAGTATAATAATATATTATTAAACTCACTTATAAGTAAGTATGTTAATTAAAGAAATGAAAAAACTATCCGTTATCATACTTACTTATAATGAAGAGTTTTATATTGCTGATGCAATAAAATCTGTTTCATTTGCTGATGAGATCATTGTTTTAGACTCTCATAGTACTGATGCTACACAAGAAATTGCCTCTAAATTAGGGGTTAAGCTCATTTTTAGAAATTTTGACAATTACTGTTGTCAAAGAAATCATGCTATAAGCTTTGCAACTGGAGATTGGATACTATTTTTAGATGCTGATGAAAGAGTTACCGAAAAACTTCAAGCAGAAATACTAAAAAGTATTGAATCGAACGAGTTTGACACTTATAAAATTTGGTTCCCACATTTTTTCATGGGTCGTTTTTTATTTCATTATACAGACAAAGTTGTTCGTTTAATGAAAAACAAAAACTTAGCTTTTGAAAATGAAGTTCATGAAAAATTAATACTAAAATCAAAACCTGGTGTATTAAAAAACTACATGATACACTACACTTACAAAGGATTATCTCATTTCATAAGTAAAAAAGACAAATATGCTTGGTTTCAAGCAAAAATGTCTGCTGATAAAGGAAAAAAAGTAACCCTGTTTTTACTTTTCTTTAAACCCTTCTATCGTTTTTTTCACACTTATATTGTAAAAAGAGTATATCTTGATGGAGTTCCTGGTCTTGCTGCTGCAGCAATCGATGCATATGGAGTATTCTCTAGATATGCAAAAATGATGCTAATCGAAAAAGATTTAGAATAACTTTAATTTGCCAAATTTTATTTTTAACCTAAATGTCATTAAACTATCTTGACCTTTAATATCTATTCGCTTAATCTCATAGTTATCTTTAAAAGGAAAACGGTTTGGACGATTACCGATCTTTAAACCAAATTTTATTTTATTCTTAGCAATTACCTGCTTAAAACTTTCTTTCCTACTACCCTTCTTAGGGTAATTACCGTATGGATAAGCTAAAGCAGGATATATTCTTAAATTATTAGCCTTTATTATCTCCTCACACTTCATGAAATCATTTTCTATCTCTGAGTCAGACAATAAACTATATTTTTTATGCTCATAAGAATGATACCCTAGTTCTATTCGATCACTATTCAAATCTTTTAGTTGTTCAATTGTCATTATTTTATTCCCCAGAACCTCTGAGCTAGTATTCCATAAATCAGTTTTCCCTATATAAGAGAAAGGAATAAAAAAACTAGCCTTTAAATTAAATTTCTCTAATAAAGGCACTGCATAAATCATTTGATTTTCTGTAACATCATCAAAAGTAAGAACAATACTCCTTTTGGGAATAGAATTCATTTTCGCTAGTTCTTCAAAATGATATGTTTCATAATTGTTATCTTTCAAATACTGAAATTGCTGTTCTAATTTTTCCACTGAAATAGTCAAATTATTACTTTCATTTTCAGATTCACAAATGTTATGATACATTAAAATAGGGAGTCGAGACATTTTGTTTAATTTTACACAAAGTTATAAATCTAAAATTATTAATATTGCACAAAAATGATTTTATGTCCCAAAATGTAGTAGTTCCAAAAATTAGTGTTTTGGCATTTTGTTTTAACGAGGAAAATAATATAAAGAAACTCATTGAGAATGTTTCGTTTGCTAATGAAATTATCCTTATAGATGACAAAAGTACAGATCAAACAGTGACTATTGCAAAAGAGCTTGGTGCAACTGTTATTGAACAAACTACTACAGACAAAACTCAACAGCAAAATTTAGCAATCAATCAAGCTAAAAACGATTGGATACTATTATTGAACACGAATGAATATCTTTCTCCTGAGCTTAAAGATGAAATTTTAATTAAAACCTCTAATCCTCAAGGCAATAAGCTATACCACATCAAACAAACTTTATTTTTCTTTAAAAAGAAAATAAAACACGGAGAGTTTAACAACAAAAAAAGAATTTTTATTTTTGATAAAAAAAGACATTCTTTTTCTGACGATGTAAAAAAAGAAGCGGATTTGACATTTTTAAAAAAGTCATCCACATTAAAAAACAGAATAGACTCTTACGCATATAAAAGTTTTGACGAATACAATCATCAATTAAGTTTATTAAGTAAAAAGGAAGCTTTAGAATTATACGCTAAAAATGTAAAACCAAATTTTTATCATTTCTTAATGAAACCTTTTTTTAGCTTCATAAACCAGTACTTTATTAAACTAGGCTTCCTAGATGGTAAAGAAGGCTATATCCTTGCTTACATAAACTCATTTGCGGTTCTAAAACGCTATTTAACACTTTGGCTAGCACACAATAAAATGGAATAGAATTTTATTCTTAAAATTGAATACTCCAAAATAAATATAATATAGTTTTTTATTAAACTTATCTCAAATAATGAAAATATTAATCATACAACAAAAAAGAATTGGTGACGTACTAATTAGTACAATTCTTTGTAACAATCTTAAAAAAAAATATCCCAACTCGACTATAGACTTCATGTGCTATTCTAATTGTACAGATGTTCTAATAGGAAATCCAAATATCGATTCGGTAATAGTATTAGAAAACAAAATAAGAAAGTCCTACCTGTCGTTATTTAATTTCATTTTTAAAATAAGAGCTAATAAGTATGATGTATTAATTGATGTTTATGGCAAATTAGAAACTAATTTAATAACCATTTTTTCTGGCGCTGATTATAAAATATCGTACTACAAATGGTACTCCTCTTTATTTTACAATCATAATATAAAGCGATTTGACAATACTGTCGAAACAAATCATGGATTAGCTATAGACAATAGACTTTCATTATTGAAACCTTTAAATTTAGATACTGATTCAATAGACCCTTTTCCGAAATTATATGTAAGTAAAGACGAAAACAATGAAGCAATTGCTCTTCTAGATAAACATGAAGTAAGGAAAGATCGAAAAATTGTAATGATAAGTCTTTTGGGAAGCGAAAAATCAAAAACTTATCCTCTGGAATATATGGCAAAAGTAGTAGACTATGTTGCTGAGAATAAAGACGTGACTATTCTTTTTAATTATTTCCCAAATCAAATTGAAGATGCTCAAAAAATATTCAATTTATGCTCAAAAAGTGCCCAAGAAAAAATCCATTTTGATTTATTAGGCAACAACTTAAGATCATTTATAGGTATAATGAATCAGTGTGACGTAATCATAGGTAATGATGGTGGGGCAATTAATATGGCTAAAGCATTAAACAAACCTTCTTTTATAATCTTTTCACCATATGTAAAGAAAAATGATTGGGCAACCTTCGAAGATGGACTGCGAAATATTTCAGTGCATTTGAATGATTTTAAACCTGAGTTAATTAATGAAAATTTACCCCACAAGGAAATTAAAAATAATTTTGCTCAACTTTACCAACAATTCACTCCTGAATTATTCAAAGATCAGATTGATTTTTTCATGAAACAAAATCTCTAAAAGGCAGTATAGGTAGGATTTATTTATTTTGCTTTTGAAGCTTTAAAAGTTTTGCATATTTCATATAAGAAAAGAAACTCTGAATCATCGCAATTGACAACCCATCTATTCCGTGAAAAACTCCTTTCTTAAAAAAATAACAACGGACAAAAGCAACAGTACCATTAAGAAATGGCTTGAAAAATTTTATTCTTACCCCTTGATCAAAAAGCTGTTGCGCATGCCAAGTAGAGTATTGATTCTTTTTTGAGATAATTTGTTCTAGAGATTCCCACCCATAATGCAGTATGTGTACTGGTACTTTTTTCTCTCTTTGGGTAACTATACTTTGGTGTACAATTGAATTTGAAGGGTGTGCTGTCTTTCTATTAAAAAACCGAACTTTATAATCTGGATACCATCCTGAAAAATTTATAAGCTTATCTGCCAAAAAATTTTTCACTCTAAAACTAAAAGCATCATAATTACCTTCTAAATATTTTTCTTTTAAAATAAAATCTTCTGCATCCTTATCTAAAAACTCATCGGCATCAAGATTAAGAACCCAATCATTCTTGCAATAAGGCAAACCATGTGTACGTTGGGGGCCATCTCCCAAAAAAGATTGCTCAATAACAATGGCTCCTTTTTCTTTCGCTATTTCAACTGTTTTATCTTTACTAAAAGAATCTACAACAATAACTTCATCGCAAATTTTTAATAAAGCATCAATACATTTTCCAATATTTTTTTCTTCATTGAAAGTAATAATCAAGCCACTAATCTTCATTTTTAAATTTAATATATGAAACACAAAAATATAACTTTTTTAATAGTTAAGCGGCGATCTTCTGTTACAATTATATACTTCTAGAATTAGTTTGTATGTTAATTTTATAAATGAGATATTTTTAAGCGTTCGTAAAAGACATTTTTAGAATCAATATTTATATTGTTTTTACACAACATAAGTTACTTCTTCCAAAATTTAAGTTTCTTTTTCAATCGTTTTTTTCTATAAAATTGCTCTTGAAAATCTGAAGTGTATTTCCATAAAGTGTCAAATATTTTTTGTTCTGATTCTCCATACAATTTAGCATACTCATTACTCATTACAGCAACCATCCCTTTAACAGGAGTTAAACGGCATAGATTTTTCATTCGCATTTCAAAAGTCATAGAATCATGAAATTCCATTCTATTTAAATCAACTAAGAAGAAATCATAATCTCCCTTAGTATTCTTTTTAATTAATGTATTTCCTGGAGAATGATCTAAGAATTCAATTCCTCTTTCATGCAAACCAAAACTAAATCTCGTAAATTGTCTCAATATATTTTCGTGATCAGGGTATTCTGGAACCTCTACAAGTTCTCTAAAAGTAAGTTCTGTAATTAAATGCTCACTAACGTAATAACTATCTCTTAACCCTAGCCAATTATAATTTTCTAAAAAAGCAATTGGCTGTGGAGTTCCAATCCCTTTTTCTAATAAAATAGTAGCATATTCAAAAGAACGCCTTGCTTTCGATTTTCGAAAATATTTATACGCAACTTTATTTATTAAATTCGGAATTTTAAAAGATTTAATATTAATCTTTTTCCCATCTAAATCGAATAATTTTATAACGTTACGTTGTCCATTCCCAAAAAGAGTACCTGAACTATTAAAAATCTTAATTTTATCTAGTATCGATCTAGTCTCGTTTGTGAAAATTGGGTTAATTTTAAAATTCATTAGAAGGTTTTTATTATTCACAAAAATACACATAGAAATTAACTCTTCAAATTAATATCCTATTTTCATTTAGAAAATAAATTAAAAGAGATTTAATTGAATATATAAAAATGAAACAATGATAGAACTAACGATTACGCTACAGATGTGTATCTTTTTAAATCATTATGGATCATAAAAAAAGCAGCCAGTTCCAAACAAAACTTACTGCCCCTTTATTAATGCTATTAAAATTTATAGATGAAGTTATTTAAATAAATGTTTAAACCATTGTCCAAAGTTTTTCTTCCGTATAAACTTAGATGTTGGCACTATACTAGCAAGATCTAGATTCTCTTTTATCTCTTCAAATGTAGTACCTTGAACATATGCAAGTTTTTTCCATTTTTCTGGCTCTAAATAGAAAAAATCTGACATACTCTTGTAGTTATTTTCATTTACGCTTTCCCACTTTTCTATAAGCTCTTTTTTGTTAATCTCGAAATCATGCCCCCAATTACTAAATTTCATTTCCAATTCTTCTTTTGAACGAGAAATACATTCATGGAGAACTAATCCTTGGTAATAGATTACCCTCTTACGTGTTCGTCTTCCAATTTGATAGCTTGGATAATTTGTTGCCACTATAACCTTTGTAGTTTTTTCAACATATAACATACCATTATCAAGCCTCTTATAAAGATTTACTAGATAAGGAGATATCTGAACTTGATTTTTCTTAGGATTATCCAGAAAATGGTTTTTAGACTTCAAAAAGGCTACAAATTCTTTAAACTCTAAAAAATATTCATCACAATCCAATTGAATTAACCAATTGCCAATACCCATTTTTTCTGATAATATTTTACGCTCTCGAACTTCACATTCCATACTGTTTAGTTCTGGGCAATAAAAATTTTCTTCAATAATTTGAATTTTTGAATCTACATCCACTTCCTTAATCCATTGAAAAAAATCATCTTCTATAATAAAGGATTCCCCTTTCCATGTTTTTCTTTCTTTATCAATTGCTAAAAAAATTGTATCCGCCTCTTTATACACCTGAAGGAGAGCTGTTTGAAGATATCTATAATCATAAGAAACCAAAAAGCCAACTTGAATTTTTTTCATTTATTTGCATTTATTGGGGCAAATGTACTAATATTAATTAAATTTAATTTTTAGAGGTTATCAACAATTAAAAAGTAATATTATATATTTGTCGCTTCCTGTTAAGTACAAATACCATGCAAACTCCTGAGATCTCTGTTATAATGCCCATCTACAATGCAGGGTCTTTTTTAAAAGAAAGCATAGAAAGCATTCTAAATCAAACACATACAGATTTCGAACTATTACTTTTAAATGATAAATCTACCGATAATAGCTTAGAAATAATCTTAGAATATAAGCAAAAAGATTCTCGAGTTGTTGTTATTGATAAACAATCTAATGTTGGTCCTGCTAATATTAGAAATGAAGGAATTTTAATAGCTAAAGGAAAGTTCATTGCTTTAATGGATGCCGACGATATTGCTTTGCCAAATCGTTTTGAGAAACAGATAGCTATTTTCAAGAAATATCCCGAAATTGGAGTCTGCGGAAGTTGGTTTACTTTTTTTGGAGCAAAAAAAAATACTGTTACACATAGCGAAAAACATGATGATATAAAAATTTCTTTTTTACATAGCTGTAGTATTGGAAATCCAACTGTTATGTTAAGAAAAGATGCCTTGTCTGGTTTAAATTTTGATAATTCATTTACAATTTCAGAAGATTATGATTTATGGACTCGATTAATAACCAAAACTAATTTTTATAACATCCAAGAATCATTACTTCAATATAGATGGCATTCTAATAATATTAGTAAAACTAGAATAATAAATGAAGCTGAAGCTATACGAAGAATAAAAATCAATCAGCTCATAGAATTTGAAATAGAATCCACAAACCCAAAAATAGACTCTTATTTAAATGCAATTTCTATAAGAAGAGGACTCTTACCTTCTGAGATTATCGAAGTAATAAAAGCCTCAAAGTTTTTAATTTCACAAAACGAAAAACTAAAAAAATTCAATCACCTATCACTTAACAAACACATAAACAGAACCTTAATACGCACAATTCGAAACGCTAGTAAATATGACATCTCTTATTATAACTATTTAAAGAAAGAGGAAAGTGAACTCTTTCAAAAAATAAATAAACTAGACAGGATTGTTTTATTCATTAAATCTATAATTGGCTGGAAGAAATAATAGTTATTTTCTAAATTTTCGATTTAATATAACGCCAAAGAAATTTTATTTTAGCAAAAAAACTAGCCTGCGCTAAAAATTCTTTAATTGCTTTTTTAGGTTCAGTTTTGTCCTGATTTTTATCTTTAAGTAATTTTAAAGCTTCTAATGCAGAATATTTTAATAATGACTTCTTAACTTTTTTAATATTATTTGTCCTTGCTTCAGGAATAAACTCATATATTTCTTTTACATTAAGATAAGATGAGTATCGTTGAAAAAAAGGAGTTCTTAAAGAATATACCCCCCCAGGGTGCCATCTATAAACTGCACTCTGAAAATTTAAATAAGCGCCTTTACCATTACATAATGCTAATGAAAAAAGTGTATTATCCTTACCATAAGCAAATTTCTTATAATCCAAAGGATCCACAGCCGATTTCTTGAACATACAAGTCAACGTATAGGTACAATAAGGTACAAAAAGATTATTAAAATCAATTGTATAAACTGGCGGCAAAGTGGTGTTAAAATTATTAGGAACTAATTCATCTCCTTTTTTAGTATAGAAATCTGTCCATGTAATTGCGTAATCATCATTGTTCTCAAGAAAATCAACTTGTTTTTGCAATTTTGATGTATCCATCCAATAATCATCTCCTTCACACAAAGCTATGTATTTTCCTTGTGCCATAGGGAAAGTAACATCACTCCAGAAATTTATCTTTTTAGAATATTGATTTTCTTTTTGGAAAATAGGTTTAATTATTAATGGATATTGATCAACAAATTCCTTAATAACTGATACTGTTTTATCTGTAGAAGCATCATCATGAATAATTATTTCAAAAGGAAAATTTGTTTCTTGATTTAAAAAACCTTCTAGAGTTTCACGAATAAATTTTTCATGATTAAAGGCATCACATAAGATACTTACCAAAGGTTGCTCTTGGTTACCTTTCCAATTTAAAATAATACTATTTTGATCTTTCATTCTATTTTTATTTCAATGAATAACAATTCCTTTTTAAAATTCTAGCCTTTTTGCAGGAACTCCAAAAACAGTTGTATTCTCTTTAACATTTTTAATCACCAAACTTGAAGCTCCAATTGTAGCTCCTTTACGAACAATAACATTGGGTAATACTGTTGCGCGAGTATTTAAACAAACTTCTTCTTCCAGTATTACAAAACCTCCAGTAAAACTATATGCATTTAAATGCGACCACTTACCAATCTTGGTGTCATGCCCTAACCCTACATAACCTTGTATGGTAACAAAATCTTCAATTACACAATCATTACTAATATTTGAGTTCATAAAAGCAATTAAACCACTCCCAATAATTGCATTTGTATTTAAGATTGTCGAGGGATGAATTAAATTAATAAATTTAGCTCCTTTGGCCAACATTAGCTCTACATAATATTTCTTCCATTTTACACTTCCTAATGCACAAACAAAAACATCATCCTCTTGAATTTCATACCCTTCCACAGATGAAATAATTTCAGGATAATTTTCAAAATCAACTAACGCATCCGATTTATCATCCAAAAAACCTTTTATAATATATTCTGTATTATATCCAGAACATTGTTTTGACAAATCATACACCTCTCGTCCAAAACCTCTTGCTCCTATTATTATTAGATCCTTCATTATTCTACTATTAAATTACAAGCAGCCCAAGAATATCCCACACCAAATCCTGCTAGTATTAAATTTTTACAATTACCAACTTTTCCTTGTTTTTGAGCTTCATATAAAGCGATTGGAATTGTTGATGAAACTGTATTACCACAATCTTCCATTGCAATAAAAAATTTATCTTCTGGAATTTTTATTTTTTTTCTCAAATAATTAAGCATGTACTTATTAGCTTGATGAAAAATAAATAAATCAATATTGTCTTTGGTTAAATTAGACTTTTCAAGAATGGCCTCGGTAAGTTTAGGGACAAACTCTCCTGTAAAGTTGAAAATTTCAGCTCCGTTCATAAATAAATTCTTATCATTTCGAACGTTTCCAAATTCATCCGTAACATCTTCGCTTTCTTTCAAAACAGGAAAACGCATTCCTCCTTGCTTAACAATTAGATTCTCTGCTCCTTTCCCATCCGTACCAAAAATAAAATTCCCAATAGAACAGAATCCTTCCTCACTACTTATTAATGTAGCCGCAGCTGCATCTCCAAAAATAGTTTTATTGCTTTTGTCTTTTGGATGAATAAATTTTGAGTATGTTTCTGAAGTAACCAACAATACATTCTTAGCCATTCCGCCAGCAATTAATCCTTTTGCCAAGCTCAGTCCATAAACAAACCCTGAGCACCCTAAATTAAAATCTAATGCCCCTATGGTAGTATTCAAACCTAATCTTTCTTGAATAATACATGCTGTAGTTGGTAAAAAATAATCAGGGCTCTGAGTACAAAACAATAAAAAATCAATAGTTGACTTATCTATATTGTGTTCTACAAACAATTTCTCGGCAGCTTTAATAGCCATATCCGACGAAAATTCATCATCAGCACTTATACGTCTGGAATTAATTCCTGTCTTTGAACTGATTTTTTCAATATCCCATTCAGGAAACTCCCGATTAATTAAATCATTCGATAAAATAGCTTCAGGTAAATAATATGAAATGGCTTTTATATTCGCTTTCATTCTCAAGAATTATATCGTTGAAGTTCTTCCTCCGTCTAAAACTATATTTTGCCCCGTAATCCAACTACTTGCTTCTGACAATAAAAACACTATTGGATTTGCAACTTGAATTGGGTCTCCATAACCCAAAGGATATTTTTTTTCATCTTGTTGAATTACTTCTAAAGACAAATCTTCAATCGACT
This sequence comes from Flavobacterium pisciphilum, assembly GCF_020905345.1. Lineage (NCBI taxonomy): Bacteria > Pseudomonadati > Bacteroidota > Flavobacteriia > Flavobacteriales > Flavobacteriaceae > Flavobacterium > Flavobacterium pisciphilum. The sequence continues at coordinate 4,763,810 of NZ_JAJJMO010000001.1, read as the reverse complement.
TTGATGTTATTTCAGTTTTAACCATCCCAGGCGAAACACAATTTACACGTGTTTTACTTGTTGCAAACTCACTGGCCCAAACTTTCGAAATTGCAATTAATGCTCCTTTACTTGCAGCATAAATTCCATTTCCTTTCATTCCAAACAACCCTGCAATTGATGATACCAAAACAATTGAACTTCCTTTATTTATTTTCTTCTTTTTGAAAATTAAATTTATCAGATAAGCAATTGAATCAAAATTTATTGCTCGCATCTCATTCATTAATTCTTCTGAATAAAATTTAACGGGTGCCAATGATACAATTCCAGCTGAATGTACAATTCCATCTATATTAGCAATAGTATCAACAATAGCTTTAATATCATCCATTTTGGATAAATCTGCAGCTATAAAACTATTTTCACTACCACATTCTTCAATTAATTTTTCAAGAAAATCTTTACGTCTCGCTATTGCTATAAAAGTTCCCCCTTGTCTTGTTATTGCTAAACAAGTTTCGTAACCGATACCCGAAGATGCTCCAGTTACTAATATTTTCTTTCCTGATAAATCAAATGGATTCATTATATATTTTTTAATTCTTTTTGGGCATTAAAATATTCATAAAACTTCAAAATTCTAAATTCTTCATCACCAAATATTGGAGAACTATCTTTAAAATTCACTAAGTTTGATTGAATATTTTCAGCTATTTTTTTATCTTCATTTAAAACTAAATCCAAAGATTCATTAGAACTATTATTAATAAAATCAATAATATTCATTTCTGATTCACTTAAGTCTTTGTCAAATTTAGGAGAGAAGTAACGTACTCTTAAATTTGTTTTAGAGGGAGATTCTGGAAGCATAAATCCAAAATAAAAACCTTTACCTTCTACTGAACTTATAAATGCATTGGGATAGATATAAAAATGTAAATATCCTTGTGTTTTAAAAGTTCTACTAGCTAAAGCTTTTTCTATAATTTTGTTTTGTTTTACATCTTCAGATTTTGGAAATTCACACCAACTATGAGCATCGTAAAAATCAAATTTTTCTGGAGCAACAGATCCAAATCCCATTTTTGCAAACGAGTTTTCGTGAACTGAAGTACAGTGATAACACTCCAAAACATTTTCGACTAAAAGTTTCCAATTTACTTTATGTTCAATCGTATAATCAATTGTTTTTACTCCAAAATGTCTACTTATTTCTTCTAATGGATTAAATATACTACCTAAATATTGCTCTAGATTTTGCTCTAACTTATCATTTAGTTTTATAAAAAAGAAATCGCCACAATTACCAACTTCATATTCTTTGAGCTTTAATCCACTTATATCATCTTTCTCAAATGAATTTCGACACATTAATCCAATTACATTACCCTTTTTTCCATAAGTCCAATTATGATATAAGCAAGAGGAAACTCTATTACCACAAGGCTCTTCATGAATTGTATTAAATCTATGCAAACATACATTCTGAAAAGATTTTATTGTGCCATTAAAATTTTGGATAAAAATTTTATTTCCAAAATACTCAAAAGTCACAAAATCGTTAGTATTTAATAATTCATTTTTATGAGCAACTAGTATCCAAGATTCATTAAAAAACAACGACTTCTCATCTTGATAAACTGTTTCATCTATATAGTTTAGATTTTTCGTCATATTTCTATTAAATCTGAAATTATAACATTATCCAATCTTATCTTAGCTGTTCCCCAAGATAAACCAACTCCAAATCCACATATAATCAAATCCTGAGTTGCATTAGTAAGATCCTCTTTTAATTCTGTCACTATAGTTAGAGGAATTGTTGTAGAAGAAGTATTCCCATATCCTTTTAATGAATAAGGAACTTTCTCAACTGGCAGTTTTAATTTTTTAACAATCATTTTATTCATCATCAAATTTGCCTGATGAAATACGAAATGATCTATAGTGTCTTTATCTATTTCAAACTTTTCGATAAGTTTATTTACTGTTTTTGGAGCTTGTGAAATTCCAAAACTAAAAACATCCATTCCGTCCAAAATCAACTGACAAGCATTTCTTTCAATTCCTGGCGAAATAGTATGATATGTTAAAGAATCTGGAGTTGTTCTATTTCTAGAACCACCATCATTTACAATTATTGTCTTAAAACCTGATCCATCAGTACCTAAATCAAAAAGTAAACGCTCTGCATTTTCTTCAAGTTCAAATGCTGTTGCACTACCCCCATCTCCGAAAAGCGGGACTGTACTCTTATCTGATTTAGAAAGTAATTTACTACTTGTATCACCAGCCAAAAGCAATCCTTTTTTTATACCTGTTGCTTTCATCATGCTAGCTATTATTGACATCCCATAAACATAGCCTGAACAGCCTAATGGCACATCAAAGGCAATGCAATTTGTTGTCAATCCTAATCTGTCTTGAAGTATTGCTGCAGAAACTGGTAAAATATAATCAGCGGTTTGCGAAACAAAAACTAAAATTTCAATTTCTTCTTTTTGCCAATTCAAATCTTTGATTAATTTTTCAGCAGCCTCACAGCATAAATCAGAAGTACAAATTTCCTTTGTAGCAACACGTCGTTCTTCAACTCCAGTTGCGTCAATGAATTTTTGAATTTCTTCTTGTGTTAATATATCTAAATCAATGTTGCGTTCCAAATTTTTCGGAACGCAACATGAGATGCCTTTTATTGCAATATTATTTACTGAAAAAGTAGCCATTTAAATTACCCTTTATTTTTTATTATTTCGAAGATATCGTTTAATGAAGTCGAAGATTTAATATCATCACCGGTCAATTTTACCGAATATTCTTCGTCTGCCATTGCAATTAACGACAAGGCCGTTAATGAATCCCATTCTTCTAAATCTCTAAAAACAGTTTCTTGTTTTATTAATGTTGCATCTGTATCATCTAAAATGTCCGCAAAATTTTGCAAAAAAGTGTTGATTTCCATAGTATTCTTAAATTTATTTTGGATTTATTATATTTATTAATTTCAATAAAAAACAAAGAAAAAACTTATATTTTGGCAAAAGAAAATCTATTCTTAAAATCTTGTTTTTCAAACAATCAGATAATAAGATTTTTTCTTATTCTTTTATAATACTTACTAATACCAAAAAATCAGGTTTCTTTTCCTATTTTTACCCCACAAATATAACAATACTTTACCCTTTACGGCTAATTAAACTCACTAAATCCATAATTAAATGATTCCTGTAACCAAAACTTTTCTACCTCCGCAAGAAGAATACAATTCTTATGTAAAACGTGCGTGGGACAAAGCTTGGCTCACAAACCGTGGGGAACTCACATTAGAATTAGAGCATAAACTCAAAGATTACCTTGATGTTTCTAACTTAACAATTACTAATAACGGTACAATTCCTATTCAAATTGCTTTAAAATTATTTGGTAAAGGCGGCGAAATAATAACAACACCTTTTTCATACGTAGCTACTTCAGCTGCGATTGTATGGGAAAACTGCAAACCTGTTTTTGTAGACATACACCCTGAATATTTAACTATAGACGAAAATAAAATTGAAGCTTCAATAACATCTAAAACTACGGCAATATTAGCAACTCATGTTTTTGGAAACCCATGTCATGTAGCCGCAATTGAAGCTATTGCAAAAAAGCATAATCTAAAAGTAATTTATGATGCTGCACATTGTTTTGGAGTTAAATACAACAATCAATCCATATTTAATTATGGAGATGTAAGTACTTGTAGTTTCCATGCAACAAAATTATTTCATACTGGAGAAGGCGGAGCGATGTTCTGTAACGACAACGAAATACATCATCAATTGTTTTATAGTCACAATTTTGGTCATAATGGCCCTTTGGAATTTCATGGCCTTGGAATTAATGCTAAGATTTCTGAATTGCAAGCTGCAATGGGATTAGCACTTTTCCCATATATGGAGCATATTATTAGTGAAAGAAAAAAAGTAACTGACTTTTATAATGAAAATTTAAATTTCGAGAACCTAAAAAGTATAAAAATCAGAGAAAACACGGAATGGAATCATAGTTATTACCCTATAGTATTTGACTCTGAAGCAACACTATTAAGAGTTCAAGAGGAATTACAAAAAGAAAATATAATCCCAAGACGTTATTTTTACCCATCTCTGAACACCATTAATTACACAAAAGGAACAGAAATGCCTATATCTGAATCAATTGCTTCACGAGTAGTTTGTTTACCACTATACGTAGGAATTACCACTGAAGACTTAGAGAAGATTGTACAAATCATAAACAAACTAACATCATAATATTAGTTTAACTACTAACTATTTTGAAAAATATTTCTCATTTAATATTCAACTTATGAGTCAAGACATAAACACCGAAATTCACAATGCATACGAAGTCATTAAAGATGGTGGAATAATACTATATCCAACAGATACTGTTTGGGGAATAGGCTGTGATGCAACTAATGCAGAAGCTGTTGCCAAAATATACAAACTAAAACAAAGAGCTGAAACTCAAAGTATGATTTGCCTAATGAATGGCGAAAAAATGATGTACAATGTGTTTAAAGATATTCCTGAAGTAGCTTGGCAAATTTTGGATTTATCTGAAAAGCCTACAACAATTATTTTGGACAAACCTCGAAATGTAGCACCAAACATTATAGCTCCTGATAACTCTTTAGGTATTAGAATTATTAAAGAGCCTTTTTGTTTCAAACTTTTAGAGCGAATGAAAAAACCTTTAGTTTCTACCTCTGCCAATATTTCGGGACAGCCTACTCCTATCGCTTTTAAGGATATTAACCCTGAAATAATTAAAGGAGTTGATTATGTTGTGAATTTAAATCGTGATAAAATAGCTGGAAAACCATCTACAATTATTAAGTTAACAAGTGACTCACAAGTAAAAGTAATCCGTAAATAGTCTTCTTTTACAAGATGCAAAAGGTGCGATGTGTTTTTAAACCTCCCACCTTCTACATCTTAGAATCCTAAATAGTTTTTAAACTATCAATAAACCAATCGATATCTTCTTTGGTATTGTAATGACTTAAAGAAATTCGTAAATTCGGAAGTTTTAAATCAGCTTCCGATAACATTTCTTTTAAAACATGTGATGGGCGCACGCTTCCTGATTGACAAGCGCTTCCTCTAGAAACCGCTATTCCTTTCATATCTAAACTAAACAGTAACATTGAAGTTTTATCTGCCGAAAAAGGCAATATAACATTCAAGATTGTATAAAAATCATCTCTGTTTCCATTAATTCTGAAGCCTGGAAATTCAATTTCTAACTGATTAATTAAATACGATTTTAATTCTGTAACATATTCTTTTTCATTCTCTAAATTTTCATACGAAAGCGTCAAAGCTTTTGCCATTCCAGCAATTTGATGTACAGCTTCAGTACCTGCACGCAAGCCTTTTTCTTGCTCTCCACCAAAAAGTAATGGTTGTAATCCAGAGTTTTTTCGAACAAAAGCAAAACCAATCCCTTTTGGGCCATGGAACTTATGCGCACTTGCAACAATAAAATCCAAAGGACAACTTTGCAAATCAATTTTAGTTTTACCTACAGATTGTACAGTATCCGAATGAAACAACACATCATATTGCTTACATATTACACTAACTCTATCTAGATCTAAAACTGTCCCTGTTTCATTATTAACATGCATAAGACTTACCAATGTCTTCTTCTCTTCTGACAGTAAATTTGACAAATGAGTTAGATCAATCGATCCATCAGGATTAATATTTACATAATCAATCGTAATATTATATTCAGATTCTAACACCAAAGCGGTATGTAAAACAGCATGATGTTCAATTCTAGTAGTTATTATACGTTCGATTTTTAAGTCCTTTACAGCCGAACGAAGTACCCAATTATTAGCTTCGGTACCACCAGAAGTAAAAATAATTTCTTGTGCTGAACAATTCAATTGTTTAGCAATACTTTTCCTTGAAAGTTCCAAAATTGTCTTGGCATTTCGTCCAGAACTATGTGGAGAAGATGCATTTCCATAATCTTCAGTCATTACTTTAGTCATTTCCTGAATGACTTCTGGTCGTATGGCTGTTGTAGAGGCGTTATCGAGATATACTTTTTTCATTGTGGCAAAGTTATGAAATATCAATTGTCTATTCTTAAATATCAATTAGCATTTTTTTCACTATTTTTGACACAAATAAAAACATAATGAAAAAAATTGTAAGCATAATATTATTTGCCTTTCTATTAAACGGTTGTGACGACGGAAACATATCCGTTGAGTCTATTGAATTTCAAGATATACTACCTTCAAATTGCACTGATAATAATTCTCCAAACAGTCTTATTTTTAAACTAAAAGAAAAAGAAGCATTATTACTTTATCTTCCTAAAACTGTTTTTGCAGGAGAACCTTCTGTAGGCACTCCCTTAGAGCCAAAACGCTACAATATCGATCTTACTACATATCGTGTTATTTATCGTGCTTATAATGGTAAAGTTACTCAAAACAATATGTGTGATGTTATCCCACCTGCAACTCCTAATGTAATTGAAGAATGGGTAGCAACATCGGGAGTGATAGAGGTAACAACAACTGCAAAGAAGCCTGATGCTGATGAAAACAATGCTACCAAAATAACTGGGTATACATATAGTATTATTTTTAAAGACATTACATTTAACAAACCTAGTGGACCACAAACATATCAAAGCTTCCCATTCGGAGACTATTCAGTAACTGTACCAGACTTGCCACTAACTTTCGTTCCATCAAATGCGAAACAATGTACCGTTTCAAAACAGGTATACAATTACAATCAAAATGCAGCTCTTACTATTGATAACATTGACTCTGATTTGATTCTAAATGAAGTTACTCCTTTAAATCAACCAAGAACTAGATTAATCAATGATACAACAAATAAATTGCTTTATCGCGTTTTTGTTGGTGCTCCTATAACCAATGATTATTTCTGTCAAACTACCCCTCCTTCTTCCTCTACAGTAACTCAAACATGGGCAGGTAAAAACGGAATTGCAGGAAGCAGTGGCATCATAGAAGTTTCAACAACAACTAATGGAAATAACTTTGCACACACTATAACGCTCAAAAATGTTTCATTACAAAAAGGAAATAATGAATTCAGATTAGGCAATAGTTTTGTTTTAGGAACTATAATAACTACCCCCAATTAAAACAAATATCAGCACTCAAAAAGAATACCTTTACGTTTCTTTTTGAGTGTTTCCTTTTCAGATTAAGACAAAATACTTTCTTACAAAAACGTCTGTTTTTAAAATGAGTTTCTGAATGAAATTCTCTTTAAAAACAGACGTTTTTTTTATGGCTTATCTTTAACTTATTTCGCTTTACAAAACAGCCTTTATTTGGTATTTTGTTTAAAATAAACTTCGGTTGCGCCTAAACCATATTTCTGATAATTGGCATCTTGAAAATCAATCCCATCATAACGGCCTAACAAAAAATCAAGTTCCGCTTTTAAAATTCCTTCACCAACACCATGGATAAAAACAATTTTAGGAATGCGGTTTTTGATAGCAAATTCGATGTGTCGTTTTGCTGTTTCTGTCTGTAAAGTCAAGATATCATAATTAGACATCCCACGTTTATTTGGTACTAACTTTTCAATGTGTAAATCAAATTCTGGAGCTGGAATTTCACGTTTATCTTTGCGTTCTTTCACAAAACTCCTTGCTTTTGGCTCTTCTTTCTCTTTTGAAACCTCACTTACATTAACCCTTTTAATAGAATTCATTAAATTACTGGAATCGTGTATTTTAATTAACTCATTGACAAAAAATGTCATCATGAATCCGTCCTCAGATTCTATCGTTACCTCGTTATTTTTAACAGATAACACTACTCCATTTATAGCTTCATCTAGAACCGAAACCTTATCTCCTTTATTCAACATCTTGTTCATCTTTATCTTGATTCTTACTTGGTGTTTTTGCACTTAATTGCATCATCCCTATCATAAAAATTACAATTGCCACAATTGTAATATAAATGTTTTTATCTGCAGATGACTGTTCATATAGCGCAATCAAAATTGCAATTATCATTATTGGGATCCTTAACTTTTTCATTTTTATAAATTATCAGATTTCAAAAGTAATCAACTTTAAAATAGCATTTAATTATTCTTGAAACGGATTGAACTTTTTTTTGTAAAATTGTAGAAAAACAAATCTCTTGGATCTAGAAAAATACATGTTACCATGCTTGAGTAAAACCCTCTTCGGAATTGAGTGTTTAGGTTGCGGATTTCAGCGCGCTTTATTCCTACTTTTTCAAGGTGATTTTAAAGCTGCATTTGAGATGTATCCTGCGCTATATACTAGCCTACTATTTTTAGGAATTATTGCTTTATATTTTTTTGACAAAAGTCGGAACTACAAAAAACCTCTTTGGCTTTTCGGCATCCTAAATAGTCTGATTATGGTATTGGGCTACGCATACAAACATTACTACTAATCCTTCATAAATCAGAAAATCTATTTCTTAATCTGATTCAAAATATCATTTATCATTTCGATTTGAACTTTCTGAATTTCGATTAATTCTTGTTGCTGATGCATAATTAAATGATCTAATTTTTCATGCATCATTCGTATCTCTAATTCTGATTTTAGATTAATCATATAATCCTTTTTTGCTCTATCACGATCTTTCTCTTCTTGACGATTTTGACTCATCATAATTACTGGAGCTTGCAAAGCAGCAACACATGATAAAATCAAATTAAGTAAAATAAACGGATAGGGATCAAAACCTTTATTTACCAAAATGTAAATATTGATAGAAATCCAGAGCACTATAAAAACAATAAATAATATTATAAAGGTCCAACTCCCTCCAAAATCAGCTACTTTATCAGCTACTTTTTGACCAAAACTTCTAACCTCTACTTCATCTTCAACAGCACTTACCAATAACTTTTCGTCTGTAAGAGACCCTATCACATTTTTTTCAAGATTAGAGAGCACTCCTAACTCTTCTGATAAATAACTTGAAATGTACTTTTCACGAAATACATTTAATTCTTTTATAGAAATATATCCTTCTCTAGTAAATGATGGATAAGCCGCAACAATTAATGCCAAAATTGGGCTTTGAATAGACTTTCCTGAAACTTTTTCGCTTTCAGGATAAGAAATATGAGAAAGAGCACTTTTAAACGTTCCGTTTGTTTTCATTTTTAATAAGTTTACACAAGCTAATTTACTCTTTTAAATTGTTTTATACTAGCTACTTTCAAGCTGTTTAAATATTTTTAATTATTGCAAACAGAATGTTAATGGTTAAATTTCTTTAACTGATTACTACTTCTATTTACAAAAAACACCTTACTTTTAGCATCTCAAACTAACAATTCAATTTAATAATTGTGACAAAAAATATGATTATTCAGAACATAAATGCTTTAAAGAGCCACTCTTCTATAAACTATGGGATCAAAACCAAAACAGAAGATTTTACAGAAAAGCTTTTTTACACTTTATTCGATTCTAATGCTCCTTTAGACAAAAGTATTAACGAACTTGAAAAATGTTTTAAAGAAATTGCCTTAATAGCTTGTAAAAAGTCAGAAAAATCATGTGAATCAATTTGGGAGCAATTTCTAGAAAAATTACCTATCATTTTAGAAAAATTAATTCAAGATGCTACATACATTTTAGAAAATGATCCAGCCTCAAATAGCCTAGAAGAAGTATACTTAGCTTACCCAGGCTTTTATGCTATCGCCATATATCGATTAAGCCATGAATTATATAAATTGGACCTATTACTCTTTTCGAGATTAATGAGCGAATACGCGCATCGAATTACAGGAACTGATATTCACGCAGGTGCAACTATAGCTTCTCCATTTTTTATTGATCACGCAACAGGAATCGTAATTGGAGAAACGACTATTATAAAAAAACATGTAAAAATATACCAAGGAGTAACTTTAGGAGCTTTAAGTATTACTAAAGAAATGAAAAATGCAAAAAGACACCCTACTGTTGAGGAAAATGTTTGCATCTATGCTAATGCTACAATTTTAGGAGGTGAAACTACTATTGGGAAAAATAGCATTATTGGAGGAAATGCATGGATTACAAAATCAATTCCAGAAAAATCAATTGTCACCAATACTACCACAACTGAAGTTAAAGTAAAAGAAAAAAAATAAGATGAACACTCATACATTAGTAAACCTGATAGGAAACACTCCTTTGATGGAAACAGTGAATTTAGTAAAAAATAAAAACGTAAAACTTTTATTAAAACTTGAAGGAAACAATCCTGGTGGTAGTGTAAAAGATAGAGCGGCATACAATATGATTTTTTCGGCTCTAGAAAGAGGCGATATAAAAAAAGGTGATAAACTTATTGAACCAACAAGTGGCAATACAGGAATAGCCTTAGCAATGATTGCACAATTAATGGGCATCGATATCGAGTTGATACTTCCAGAGGATTCTACAAAAGAAAGAGTACAAACCATGCGAGCATATGGCGCTACAGTTATTTTAACACCTGCTAGCGAAGGAATAATTGGTTCAAGAGACTATGCCGAAAGAAAAGTTACTGAAGGTGGTTATATCATGCTTAATCAATTTGCCAACGAAGACAACTGGAAAGCACATTACAAAACTACAGGTCCAGAAATATGGAATGATACTGATGGACAAATAACCCATTTTGTTTCAGCAATGGGAACCACAGGAACTATTATTGGTACATCGACGTATCTAAAAGAAAAAAACGTCAATATTCAAATCATAGGAGCACAACCTAGCGATGGTTCACAGATTCCTGGAATAAGAAAATGGCCTAAAGAATATTTACCAAAAATATTTGATGCAAAAAAAGTAGATACCGTTATAGACGTAAGCGAACAAGAAGCTCGTGAGATGACTAAACGATTAGCTCTAGAAGAAGGCGTTTTTGCAGGAATGAGTAGCGGAGGTTCTGTTGCAGTAGCTTTAAAAATTGCTAATCAACTAGAATCAGGGGTAATTGTAGCTATAATTTGTGATCGTGGAGATCGTTATTTATCTTCTGATTTGTTTGATTAAGAAAATCCTAAAATTGCAAAGGTTTTAAAGTATCCCGTTTTCTGAGCTTATACAGAATCTTTGCAATTTTAAATTCTATTTCATTTATACTTCACAAAAAAAATATATTAAAAAGAAGCCGAATTAAAAACGGTTTCTTTTTCAAAAACAATAGTAAATGTTGCCCCCCTATTTCTACCAAGGCTCATTGCACTTAATTTTCCTCCATTTTTATCAATTATCTTTTTACACAAATACAAACCAATTCCCGTAGAAGTTTCGTTGGCAGTTCCTAATTTACCCATTTTGGTAAACTTTTTAAATAGCTCATCAATTTGACTTTGATCAAACCCAATTCCTTTATCCGAAACAGTAAAAACTAATTTTTCTTCGTCTTTAAAAATATGCAATGAAATTTCACTTCCTGCATAAGAAAATTTAATTGCATTACTAATCAAATTAACCAAAACCTGAATTAACAATTCAGCATCAATTTTAAGCACTGCTTCATCAACAGTGATATCTGAAACTAACTTAATGCTTTTTTGTGCTAAAAGCTGAGATACTTGCTCTTTTACTGCTGGAAGAATTGGCGCTATTTGAATTGTTTTAGCTATTGAACTAGATTTAGCAATTTCATCTTGTTGTTTCAAAAGTTTAATAAAGTTTTCAATATATCGAAATTGTAAATCCGTTGATTCGCAAATTAATTCTGCCATATTCTTAACTGACTCTGATGGATTTTCTTCAATAATTAATCTTGCTAATCCTTGAGGATTACCAGCAAAATTTCTTAAATCATGAGAAATCATATAGATCAAATCTTGTTTTTCATTGATAAAACTTTCAGCCTCATCAATAGACTCCTGAATGTTACACATCAACAACCCAGCCTCATCCTCATACTGAGAAGGCAATACAGATAACTTCCTACACGTTCTATACTCGTTCAAAGCTTTTGACGCTATGACAATTGGCCTTATCAACTGATTAATAACTAACAAGGTGAAAGTTGTAGCAAACAATGTCATGATTAAAGAAAAAATCAAAATAGAATCGGAAGAAACTGTATTATTACCATATAGCACAAAAAACAAAATCCCGATTAACGGAATGTGAATACCTATAAAAGCAACAAAAAGAAATTTAAACGCATAGCTTTTCTTCAAAAAACTAATCTTGGACAACATGTGATACAACTTCATAAAAATAGTATAAGTTCCTGATTAAGCCGTAGAATTTGGGTTTCTAGATTAAAACAAAGTTAACTTTTAAACACAAAAGAAATGTTAAATAAAAGAATTTGGTAAAATATTTCCAAATTTAAATTTGTAAAAGTTTACAAACCCTTATTTTTGCGCTATGGGAAGAAAAAATACAGACAAAGTTGTCTTTCATCAAATACAAGTCCTTGATGCTGGAGCAAAAGGCGTATCGGTAGCAAAAGCTCCCGACGGAAAAGTAATCTTTATCCCGAACGTAGTTCCGGGAGATGTGGTAGATGTGCAAACTTTCAAAAAACGCAAAGCGTATTATGAAGGAAAAGCAGTGAAATTTCATGAATTATCAGAGCATCGCATAGAGCCAATTTGTGACCATTTTGGCGTTTGTGGAGGATGTAAATGGCAAAACATGAAATACAGCCAACAGTTGTATTACAAACAAAATGAAGTTAAAAATCATTTACAACGCATAGGAAAAATTGAACTTCCTGAATTTGAAGACATTTTAGGTTCTGAAAAACAATTCTTTTATAGAAATAAAATGGAATTTTCATTTTCAAATAGCCGTTGGTTAACTGAAAAAGAAATAGATAGCACTGAAGACTTAGGAAATCGTAATGCATTAGGTTTTCATATTCCAAAAATGTGGGACAAGATTCTAGACATTAATAAATGTCACTTGCAAGAAGATCCTTCAAATGCTATCCGCAATGAAGTTCGTGCATTTGCCAACGAGCACAATCTTGCCTTCTTTAATCCTAGAGAACATTCTGGATTATTGCGTACCTTAATGATACGTACTGCTTCTACTGGAGAAATAATGGTATTGATTCAATTCTTTGAAGAAGACAAAGCTAACCGAGAGTTAATCATGGATCATCTTTATGAGAAATTCCCACAGATAACTTCATTACAATATGTAGTGAACGGAAAGCCAAATGATACAATCTACGACCAAGATATAAAACTGTATAAAGGTAGAAATTACATTTTGGAAGAAATGGAAGGTTTAAAATTTAGCATAAATGCAAAATCTTTTTACCAAACCAATTCAGATCAAGCCTATGAGTTATACAAAATAACAAGAGATTTTGCAGATCTTTCTGGTCATGAAACAGTTTATGATCTTTACACAGGAACAGGAACTATAGCACAATTCGTTTCTAAAAAAGCAAAAAAAGTAATTGGTGTAGAAAGTGTTCCTGAAGCAATTCTAGATGCTAAAGCAAATGCTGAACGCAATAACATTACCAATTGTGAGTTTTTTGTAGGAGACATGAAAGTTGTATTCAACGAAAGTTTTATCGCAACACATGGTAAACCAGATGTTATTATAACTGACCCACCTCGCGACGGGATGCACAAAGACGTAATAGAACAAATTATGAAAATTGCACCTCAAAAAGTAGTTTATGTAAGTTGTAACTCAGCTACACAAGCTCGCGACCTAGCATTAATGGATGAAAAATACAAAGTAACACGTGTACGTCCAGTAGATATGTTCCCACAGACGCATCACGTAGAAAATGTTGTACTTTTGGAGCTGCGATAAGTTTTATTGAATAAAAAACGTGTGAAGTATAAATCACAAACAGTAAATGAAAAAAATACTTTTTATAATAATCGTAATTGCCTTCGCTTTTTCAGGATGTGAAAAGGATGATATTTGTGATGCTAATACTCCAACAACACCTCGATTGGTAATTTCCTTTTTTGATCGTACTAATTCAACCCCTAAGAATGTAACAAACTTAAAGGTAATTGGAGAAAAAATGACACAAGGTATTATCTTTAATGAGAATGCTGTTGTTGAGTCGGACAAATACATTACTAATGGAAATAAAATTTCTATTCCGCTTAAAACAAATGCTGAAAGTACTACTTATCGTTTTATATTAAATTATAACGATCCAAACCCAGCTTTAATAAATGAGGATGTAATAAAATTCAACTATACGCATATAAATACTTTTGTTTCAAGAGCATGTGGCTATAAAACCACATTTACTTTAGACCCAAGTACCCCATTTGTCCTAACTGATTCAGGTAACCTTGAAGGGTTTTGGATGCAAGCTGTTTATGTACAACAACCTAACATTGAATTTGAAAATGAAACACACATCAAAGTATATCTTTAGCTTTTGCCTTATGTTGTCTTTATTTATGGTTCAAGCCCAAGAAACAACAGCAACCAAAACTACAATAACAAATAAAACTGAAACAAAAACGGCAAAGCCAGCTCCAAAAAAAGTGGCTACACAGGAAGTTAAGCAAGATACTGTGCCTGCAAAAACGGATCGTTATGGTGTACGTTTTGGTGTTGATTTATATAAATTAACCCGTGGCCTATATGATTCAGATTATAAAGGAGTGGAATTTACAGGAGATTATCGATTAACAAAGAAATATTATCTAGCTGCTGAAATAGGCCTAGAAAATAAAACGACTGATGATGACAGAGTAAATTCAACTGCCAAAGGAACTTATCTAAAAGCCGGATTCGATTATAATTTGTATGAAAACTGGCTTGATATGGAAAATATAATATCAGTAGGTTTGCGCTACGGTTTTAGTTCATTCAGCCAAGAATTAAATAGCTTTAAAATCTACAATTCAGATCCCTATTGGGGTGAACTTCCTCCTGAAGCTTCTGGTAAAAAATTTAGTGGTTTATCTGCTAGCTGGCTAGAAGTAAATGCAGGAGTAAAAGCAAAAGTTTTTAATAATGTGTTTGTAGGTTTCAGCGTGCAGTTAAAAACTTTGGTTTCAAATAAAAAACCAGACAACTTCGACAATCTTTATATTCCAGGTTTCAACCGAACGTATAATGGTAATTTCGGAATTGGTTTTAACTATACTGTTTCTTATTTCATTCCTATTTACAAGAAAAAAGTTGTAATCCCAGGAACAGCAAAAGCTAAAAAATAATATAATCTTACAATTTGGTTATTTAAACAATAACCAAATTGTAAAATATAATTTAGGACTACCCTATTTCTTTAATACCTTTCATAAAAATCCATTTCATAAAAAGTTTTTCTCCATCTTTAGTTTTAGCAGCTTGAAATTTCGGAGACAGAATAGTTCCCACAACAAATGCTGTCATCGGAATCCAAAAACCAGTTAATCCTGTGTATTTTTCTACCAAAAATCGCGCTAATATAAATAGTATAGCAAAGCAGCCCAGCTGATATAAAAATGCTCTTACTTGTAATTTTGTCATTATCTTTTAAGTTACTGAGTTCCTGAGGCTCTAAGTTACTAAGATTACACCTTAGCAACTTAGTATCTTAGCCACTTAGAACCTTAAATTATTATTCTGTTACCTGAAACTTAGTTCTTTTACTTCCTTCGTACATTTCGTATTTTACTAATCTCGCTTCTAAACTTGCATTAAAAAGCTTGATTTTTCTAGACGGCTTAAGTCCAACATACTTCAAGGCTTCAAGATTGGCAGTAATAAACCAAGCATTAGTTCCTGGATAGTTTTTCTTTAATGTATCACCAATATTTTTGTAGAATTCTTCCATATGAATATCCAAACGTTCATCATACGGCGGATTAAATACCATATGTAAAGTTCCCTGAGTAGTTTTCTCAGTGTCAAAAAAGTTATTCTCTTCGATAGAGACATAATCTTCTAAGTTGGCATTTCTAATATTGTCTTTGGCTTTACTTACTGCACTTGGCGCTTTATCAAATCCTTTTATAGTATAATGAAACTCTTTTGTTTTTTTCATCAAACTGCTTACAATTTGATCAAACAAATCATTATCCCAATCATTCCATTTTTCAAAAGCAAACTCTTTTCTATTAATATTCGCAGGGATATTACATGCGATCATAGCTGCTTCAGCAAGAAAAGTTCCAGAACCACACATAGGATCTAAGAAATGACCTTGACCTTCCCATCCAGACAACAACAAAATTCCTGCAGCCAATACTTCATTTATTGGAGCAATATTCGTAGCTGTTCTATATCCACGTTGATGTAATGAGTTACCAGAAGTATCTAGAGCAACCGAAACTTGATCTTTATCAATGTGTACATTTATTCTTAAATCTGGATGCGCTTTATCAATACTTGGACGTTGTCCTGTACGCTCTCTAAACTGATCTACAATAGCATCTTTACACTTTTGAGAAACAAACTCAGAGTGATTAAAATGTTCTGAATGCACCGTTGCATCAATCACAAAAGTTTGATTGGCATTTATAAGCTTAGACCAGTTTACACCCGAAATACCTTTATATAGAGCTTGTTCATTATTAGCTCTAAAAAAGTAAATTGGCTTAAGCACTTTCAATGCTGTACGCAATGATAAGTTGGCTTTATACATAAACCCTTTATCCCCTTTAAAACTTACCATTCTCACACCTTGCTCAACGTCTTGTGCTCCTAGCAATTGTAATTCTTTTGCTAAAATTTCTTCAAAGCCAAAAAAGGTTTTGGCCACCATTTTAAAATTATCTTCCATTTTTATATTTAAATTAAAACAGACTTATTTAAACAAAAATCAATCTGTAATAAAAAATTTCAAATTTACACAGCGACATTCTTCGTGTATCGCTTGCGAAATAGTTATTTTTCAGCAAAAATACACTAAATTTGCGGGACTTGAATTAATTGAAAAAGAATAAATGTCTGAAGCACATCACTCATCTGCAACAAATCCAAATCAACCATCTGAAAACTGGTTCACTTCTTGGTTCGATACGCCATACTACCATATATTATATAAGGACAGAAATTATAGAGAAGCGCAAATTTTTATGGATAATCTTACGCACTATCTTAATCTTCCTGAAAAAGCCAAAGTACTTGATTTAGCATGCGGAAAAGGGCGTCATTCTATTTATTTAAACCAATTAGGATATAATGTTCTTGGAGCAGACCTATCTGAAAACAGTATTACCGAAGCAAGCAAAAATAGTAACGAAACATTACATTTCAAGGTACACGACATGCGTGAGCCATTTGAAGAAAAATTTGATGCTATTTTCAATCTATTTACCAGCTTTGGTTATTTTGAAAATGACGAAGATAATCTTACCACTCTAAAAGCGATAAAAGCAAGCTTAAATGAATATGGCTTTGCAGTAATCGACTTTATGAATGTAACACAAGTAATAGAAACACTAGTTCCTGAAGAAATAAAAACTGTCGATGGTATCGATTTTCATATCAAGAGATATGTAGAAGACGGACATATTTTTAAAGAAATAGATTTTGAGGACCAAGGCAAAAAATTTCATTTTACCGAAAAAGTAAAAGCCCTAACTTTAAAAGATTTTGAAGACCTAATGGAACAAGCTGGTATTTTTCTATTAGATATATTTGGTGATTATAAATTAAAAAAGTTTCACAAAACCGATAGCGAACGATTAATCATGATTTTTAAGTAATTGACAAATCCTTTATTTGCTTGGTCAATATTAAAGGAGGAAACTAAAAAACGATTAAACTAAATGAATTATCTATTACCACTACTTTCTGTATTATTGGGATATATTGTCGCATTGATTCTTAAACCAAAAGACAAAACCAATCTTAAATTATTATTAGCATTTAGCGGATCATTTCTGCTATCGCTTACAGTAATGCATCTATTACCGGAAGTATACGAATCGCACAACCATAATATTGGATTATTTATAATGCTTGGAATTTTATTCCAAATCATACTAGAGTTTTTTTCCAAAGGTGCTGAACATGGGCACGTACATGGGCACGCAAAAATGTCTCAAATCCCATGGTTACTCTTCATCAGTTTATGCATACATGCTTTTCTAGAAGGATTCCCTGTGAGCCATCATCACGATATCGCTATAGGTATTGCTATACATCACTTGCCAATTGCGATTATCTTAACAACCTTTTTTATTAATGCACATCTTAACAAAAAGGCCATTTTTGCATTTATGATAACATTTGCAATCATGACACCACTAGGAACAATAGCATCTGAGTATTTGCCAATCTTAAATGATTATCACA
Source organism: Flavobacterium pisciphilum (assembly GCF_020905345.1). NCBI lineage: Bacteria > Pseudomonadati > Bacteroidota > Flavobacteriia > Flavobacteriales > Flavobacteriaceae > Flavobacterium > Flavobacterium pisciphilum. The sequence goes on along the minus strand of NZ_JAJJMO010000001.1, from coordinate 4,745,540 downwards.
CCGAAATTACAGCAGTTGTAATCGGAATATTATTCCATATTTCATCAACTATAATTTTTGAAAGTAGCGAAGGACACAAATTTAATATTGCCAAGATTTCGATGATTATTTTCGGAATTGCACTGGCTTATTTCATATAATCTGGACGTGTCCCTTTGGGTCGGGCTTTCGGCTATATCTTTTTTTTCGTTCCTCCAAAAAAAGGATGCCGCCTCAATCCCTCACGCAACTTAAAAATCAAAAAAGCTATTCTTTACACAATAAATATTCTGTTTTTCATCTCTATTTTTTTAAACTAATTAGCTCTATTTCACATGAATTGTTTAACACTAAGTAGGAAAAACTTTGTAACTTTGGTGCTTTGTAACTTAGAACCTCAAAAAACAAAATGACATTTACAAAAATCACAGAGCAGTCCTCAAAATATGAACATCTGGAAAAAATGTCTGTACATGACTTACTGACTAACATTAATCAGGAAGACAAAACAGTTCCTTTTGCAGTAGAAAAAGCAATTCCACAAATAGAAGCTCTTGTAGCTCAAATCGCAACCAAACTAAAACTTGGTGGGCGCTTATTTTATATAGGAGCAGGTACATCAGGTCGTTTAGCGATTGTAGATGCATCGGAATGTCCTCCTACTTTTGGTGTTCCATTCGATTTAGTAAACGGAATCATTGCAGGTGGAGACAAAGCTATCCGTCAGGCGGTAGAAAATGCTGAAGACGATGCAAAACAAGCATGGATCGATTTACAAAAACACAACATCACCGAAAAAGATGTTGTAATTGGAATTGCAGCCTCAGGAACGACACCTTATGTAATTGGAGGTTTAGAACGTTGTAATGAAAATAACATTATCACAGGATGCATAACATGTAACGCCGAAAGCCCGCTTTCACAAACTGCACAATTCCCTATAGAAGTAGTTGTTGGACCTGAATTTGTTACAGGAAGCTCCAGAATGAAAGCAGGAACTGCACAAAAACTGGTACTTAATATGATTTCAACTGCAGCCATGATACAACTCGGAAAAGTAAAGGGCAACAAAATGGTCGATATGCAATTAAGCAACAGCAAATTAGTTGACCGCGGAGTAAAAATGATAATGGGTGAAATTCCTGTTTCATACGAGCAAGCATCCGAACTATTACATACATATGGAAGTGTACGGAAAGCAATCGAAAATTATAATATGTAAAAAGTGACATCCGTTCTGTAGGACATGAAACTGAAAATTAAAAAATATGGGAACAAATAAAGAATTGATAGGAAAAGGAGTTAAATATTTATCGGGTTCTTTGCCCCTATTATTTATTGGCCCTTCAGTAATATACAATGCGTTTATGAACAAACAAAACGTATGGCATTACCTAGTACTTGCTATCGGTATTATTGCTTGTTTGGCTGGAATGTTTTTAATCTTTTATGGTCTAAAAACAATTATGAGAGGCCTGTTTAATGACTAATTTTTTTAATTCAAAATAAATTCTAAGACTACAATGGATAGCTTAATTCATATTCAAAAAACATTCGATAAGGTTATCTATATTGATAAAAAAATAAACAATCGCGAATTTGAAGATTGTGTATTTAAAAATTGCGATTTCTCTAACAGTAATTTTGCTTACAATACTTTTTTAGATTGTGAATTTATCGATTGCAATTTATCAATGACAAGTCTAAAAGGCACAAGCTTAAAAAATGTAACATTTAAGAATTGTAAACTCCTAGGAATTGCGTTTAATGAAGGTGAGGATTTTCTATTCCAAGTGTATTTTGAAGAATCTGCATTAGACTATGCTTCATTTTCGAATAAAAAAATGCCGAAAACAAAATTCATCAACTGTTCGATGAAAGAAACTACTTTTATTGGCACCAACTTAACAAGTTCGGTTTTTGATAATTGTAATCTAGAAGGAGCTATTTTTAACGAAACACAATTGGCAGGCGTAAATTTTAAAACTGCCTATAATTTTAAAATAGATCCAGAGTTTAATCCTATGAAAAAAGCACAATTCTCAACAGAAGGTGTTTTGGGACTTTTAGATAAGTATGACATTAAAATTGTATAATCATGAATGCATCCGAATCGTATTTAGAAAGTATAAAAAAACAATTTTTATACTATAAAACCCTAGGCGAAAAAGCAATTGCCCAACTCGAACCCGAACAAATTTTCACTACTTTAAATGAAGACACTAATAGTATTGCTACTATAGTAAAACACCTCTCAGGCAATATGCTTTCGCGTTGGACCGATTTCTTAACAACCGATGGTGAAAAACAATGGCGTAATCGTGATGAAGAATTTGAAAATGACTCACAATCAAAAGATGAAGTAATGGTGGCTTGGGAAAAGGGCTGGAAATGCCTTTTTGAAGCTTTAAACAGCTTACAACCTAATCAGCTAACAGATATTATATACATTCGAAATGAAGGCCATACAGTGATTGAAGCCATCAATAGGCAATTAGCACATTATCCATATCATGTGGGGCAAATTGTATTCTATGCCAAACAATTAAAAAATAGTAGCTGGCAAAGTCTATCAATCCCAAGAAAAGAATCTAATAGTTACAATGCTGCAAAGTTTGCACAAGAAAAAGAAATTAAGAACTTTACAGACGAAGAGTTAAAAAGATTAAAATAAATAATATTCTATCAGATTGAGCAAAATTCTTTTGACTCTGCTCACAATGATACAAAATCTGAGCATCCTAATTAGAACAAAAGAACTCTTTATAAAAAAAGAGTACTGTTTAACTTGGGAGTCAAAGATTTAACGGAGTTAAATAGCTCCAAAAAAATTAAACAAATCATTTATTATGAAAAAATTACTATTACTCCCTTTACTACTTATTGTAGCATCTTGTTACAATACCGAACACAATTGCAAGGATTTTAAAACTGGAAAATTCAAGTTTGAATTCGAAGTTGATGGAGTAAAAAAAACAACTATTTTTGAACGAAAAGATGATATTGAAATAGAAACATACGAAGGTAAAACCGATACAGCAACAATTCGTTGGGTAAGTGATTGCGAATATGTACTACAAAAGAAACACCCAAAAAATAAAGCCGAAGAAAAAGCTATCGGAATGAAAATTTTAAGCACAACCAAAGATTCTTATACTTTTGAATTCGGAATGATTGGCTCAAACCAAAAGCAACGCGGTACTGTTGTCCGAATTGATTAATTTTTATCCCTAATTTCACCCCTTAATTAACACCCTTTTTTAGATGGAAGTATTTTTAAATCCTGATGCATGGATTGCCTTATTGACACTGACTTTTCTTGAAATTATTTTAGGAATCGACAATATCATTTTTATATCGATAGTAACTGGGAAACTCCCTCCTGAAGATCGCAAAAAAGCGACTCGAATAGGTTTGTTTTTAGCTATGTTCATGCGTATTGCTCTATTAATGGGTATCTCGTACTTAATAGCAATGAAAGCAACTGTTTTTAGCATCAATTGGGGTTGGTTAAATGCTGATTTTACAGGACAAGCTTTGATATTATTAGGAGGTGGATTATTCTTGATTTATAAAAGCACTAAAGAAATAAGTGAAAAAGTAGACCATAAAGGTGAAGAAGAACAAACACTGAAAGGTGTTGCAAAAAAGTCGTTTTCAAATGTAATTGTACAAATTTTACTAATCGATTTAATCTTTTCTGTAGATTCTATTTTAACTGCTGTAGGAATGACAAATGGTGTTACAGGCGCTTTAACTATTATGATTACTGCTGTTATTATTTCAGTAATGGTAATGATGTTATTTGCAGTTCCAGTTGGGAATTTTGTAAATGCAAATCCTTCAATACAAATTTTAGGACTTGCTTTTTTAATCCTAATTGGCTTTATGTTAATTACTGAAAGTATGCATTTATCTAATGCCTCTCTAGTTGGAGAGCATATAGGCGCAGTACCTAAAGGATACTTATATTTTGCTATTTCGTTTTCATTAGCTGTAGAGTTTATCAATATGAAAATGAGAAAACGATCAAAATCATAACATCGAATATTTATAATAAAAAAGCGCTAAGATTATCTTAGCGCTTTTTTTTAGTTTCTTATCTATCTGAAAAATACCCTTTCCCCTTTGAGATTTCAAATTTATTCTTTCCTTCAGCCCGAGTACAACCTCATTTAGATACTACTAATCCAATTCAGCCCTTGAAAACAAATCTTGAATTAAAGTTTCATTTTCACAAGCTTGTTTGAACGAAGCAATAAATGATTTTAATGCATCACTATCCGAAGAATATGCACAAAACATACTGCCTTCAGGATCAAATTTCACAATATTGATTAGTTCTGGTTTTTGTTCTTCTAAAAATATTTGTGCTAAAGAACCCCAATCATATCCATTTCCTTCAAATCCCTCATCTTCTCTTACTTGAAAAATTTCAGTTTTATATTCTCCTACGTTCAAGCAAACAGACACATTGCTTTCATGTTCTACCCAAAAGAATGGTTCTATTGATTCTTTAAAACTATTTATATCCATATTATTCTAATTATTTAAAAAAATTATCACCATTGACTTTTATCACATCTCTACATTTCTAAGATATTTTATCTTCGCATTTTTAAAGTCATTCATTAAGAGTCAAAACCATTATAATTTAATAAACTAAATCTATTATTATTTTTAATTATCTCACAGCTCATATCTTCACACATATTTTATATTTTTTCTAATTCAGAAAATAAGTTATCTGCTGATTCTTTTATACCATTTCTAAAACTTGCAGGTATTTTTTTTCCACATCTTTCAAACCAAGCATAAAAAGTTTCTTTTATTTGACTTCTATTTAATTTTGCTACTCTTCTATTTGCCATTTCAGGATATCTTTTACTTAAATATACAAAAGCATCTAAATGCACCAATAAAGCTTGACAAGCTTCCTCTGATGTTCTAAGCCACTCCTCTGCTTCTTGAATTTGTTGTATCGCTAAATTAAAATAACGAGCTGGTTCTAAATCAGCCATCTGATTTCCTTCTGGTGCTGTACTGTAAATTTTCATTTATTATTATTTTGATTGTGTTCACAAGTCCAATCCTCATGTCAACAAGGAAATTTTATACATCATCATTTTCTAAATTATTAATAAATTTAGTAAAAATAGAGTTAATATTACTATGCTATCCGTATATCCACGTCTATAATCAATTAAATGATTTGGTAGTGTTCACAATTTGGACACTCACATCAGAAAGAGTCGACTTTTCATGCAGTTTTCCAAATATTAAAGATTCTAAATATTGTCTTTATTTATTAAAGAATAAATCTCTTTTAGATTTGTAGTCGGGACTATTTCTAATTTTATTCTTATTGTTAAAAAAAAGAATCGATTCATTGTATATATCCCTACTACATTCAATAGAAATAATATTTTTGCCCTCTTTAATACTAAACAAAAATTTATTATCCTGATAATCTAAAGTAGCATTACTTAAATCAATTAGTCCTTTTTTTCCATATAATCCTAATGAATATTGATAAACAATATTCTCACTATTAATATTGATAAATCCACATTTTTTAAATTTAGAATAAACCTCTAATGTTAGATTGTTATGATTCTCATTATAAGATTTTATATGAAATTTAGGTTTAAAGAAAAAATATATCATAGGAGTTATAATTAACAGAATTAATAAAATATATAATTTGGACATTTTATTTACAGCTTTAAGATTTATTTTTTTTAGCTAATGATGCTGGTGTAACTTTCTTATACCATTGCATTTTTTTTTATTCCAGTTGCTTACACAGGTCCCAGCACATTGTCTATTCCTAAGATTATAACCCTTGGAAGATGTATTCCCGCTTCAAATCCCTTAATATATTACTATAAATCAGTTATTTGAATTCCTTCTGGGGCAGTACTATATATTTTCATAATTTATAATTTTATTGAAAATTTTTCTTTTCTGATAATCTTAATAGAAGAAACAAAAAAATTATTCTTGTAGTTAATTAAAATAATAAAACCCTAAATAATTTATAGGGTTTATTGTTTTGATCATATATACAAACTAAAATCTTGCATCTACCTTGAAAACATTATTATGCAAAATCAATATTTAATAGATAATTAAATATGTCTTCAAACAAATTCCTGTTTGTTTTTTTAAAAGGATTATTACAATCTATAACAGTTAAACTACATAAGTTCTTAGATTCTAATAATGCTTCTATATTTTTTATTTTCTTAGAAGATCTAATATAAATTTCTTTTAAATTTGGCAATTTTAGAAATAATTCGCAATCTATTTCAGCCTGTGAATGAGCTATGTTTAAAAATTCAACATCATTATATAATACTATTTTTTCAAAAGAGAAATCTTTTTTCATTTCTGACAAATACATATATTTTAATCGATATGACAAATATTCAAATATTTGATGATTCGCAACATTATGAATTTCAACAAACTCTAAATTTTGTAAATCTTTAATATGCTCTAATATATTACCTTCTTTATCAATCCCTGTACTCAAATATTTAAGATTAGAAAAATTATTATCTGAGATAGAAATATCATTAAAAACAAGATTTAACCAAGGAGGAGTGTCTAGAACTAATGCTTTTATTTTTTCAAATCCAGTTTCTGGAAACTGAGGATAATTACTTTTATTAGATATATAGATATCACTAGCAGTTATTATTAAAGTTTCTACACATTCAGGCAGATTTTCTTTATTAATTTGTTCCAAAAATGAAATCGGAATATCTAGTTGCTTAAGATTTGGAAGTTCCATAATATAAGATGGAAATCCATCATTTTTATTCGCTTTATTAGGTTTTAATCTTAAATAGAAAATATTTGAATAATCATCAGTCTTTGGTTTCATTTTCCATAAAACTTTTTTCGCATTTAAAAAAGTTTTACAAATGTCCTTATCTCCAATACAAAATTGATTATCCTCCCAATTCTGAAAATATTTACCTTTCTCTATAAATATCATCGGTTTATTTATCTGTTCTATTTGCATGTTATTCTTCTTTTATTAGCTTTTGCTCCTTCTAAATCAATCAAATCTTCTACTGCTTTTCTTTTTTTAGAATCTTGTATACCTGTGTTATTATTTAATTTTTGCCCTTTTTTAATCTCCTTTTGAGCTTCTCTATTTTCGTAATGACGTAAAATATTATTCTTATCACTTGCACTTGTCGCAGTACCAAAATCAACATTTATGTATTGAACTTTAGTCCCTGGTTTGTTCAAAAGATTCTGCGCCTCAACATGCTTAGTAGAAGAAACTCTTTTCTTCATCCCTTGCTTTCCATAACCAGAATTTCCTACATAAGATTCCTATCCATTAGAAATAATATATACACTAGGACTATCAGGCAAAGATAATGGTGCATCTACTAACCCTAAAATATCAGCCCAACCGTTACTGTCGTGGACATATGAATATAAAGCATCTCCTCCTAATAATCTTATTGGATCTTGATTCAAATACAAACCCGTATCAGGATTATAGTATCGAAAACGATTATAATACAACAAAGCCTCTGTATCCTCATACTGAACGAGTTGTCTAAAAGGAATAAATTTCCTATCTCCTTTTAAATCTTTTAGACCACCATAAGTATCATAATCCGTTTCCCAAACTAATTTATCCAAACTCACTATAAACTTGTACTGGGCGACCAATTAATTGTTAATAATGCTATACTTTGTACTTTAACTATCTTTTCACACTATTAAATATTTACATTTTCCTGTATTCTGTAAAATGAATTGCATTAAAACTCTTTTATAAAACAACAAAACCGAGGAAATTTCTCGGTTTTTTTTATGGTTATTTTTGATTTTGATGAAGTTCATGAGCGAGATGCTTACGCCAACAAGAGGATTAAATCCTTTTTCTACCTTCATAAATATTTACTTCTCTAATTTCTCCATTCAAGGCTTGCTGTTTTGAATTTATTTTTATTTTTTTATCATCATAACTAAATAAAAACTCTCTTAGAGGTAAATACCTCTCTCTCTTTTTGTAAAATCCATGTCTTTCTATCTTGGAGATTTGTTCTTCAAGATTATAATCATATAAATCAACAAATAAACTTTCCTCTTCCAAATCTTCATTAATTACGTATAGCAAGATTTTTTTAGTTTTATTTTTATCCAAAACTTTAACTTTAATTTGCTTTAAACACATTTCATCTTTAGAATTTCTTGAAAATAAAAACCAAACATTGCAATCCTCATTATAATCTACAAAAACACTTCCCCATGTCTCATTTTCAGAGTTAAAAGCATAAACTAACTTTTCGTCAACATAATTATTACATATTGAATTGCTCTTTAGTTCTCTATAAATTTTAGGAGGCTTTAACTGATTCATTTCATATTCATATGCAAAAAATTCTAAATACGATGAACTCCAATTCACAAATGAAAATTGATTTCTACTAATTTTTTCTTTTCTTTTTTCGAATGTTTCCCTATTTAATTCAAAAAAATCCCTAATAATTTCATAATTATTTTCAATTATCGACATGCCTTTCCAAGTTTTTTAGTTGTTCCAGTTTCCCAAGTCCTTCCGGCTTCTAACTCCTGTTTAATATTAGCTAATTCAGTTTCAAAATCTGCCTTGTTTTTTCCATTTAACCTATCGTATATTTCATCTTTATAGTCATTACCATGTAAACCATCTTGTTGATGAGAAATATCTGCACCTAATGGCTCCTTATCAACATCCTTTACAGGTATCCATATACCATTAGTATCCCCATCAATATTAATTCCATGAGCTTGCATTTGAGTAACTAATGAATTCATTTTTGTATTTTGAGTTCCAGTCATCACTATATGATGTGCTGCATGATTAGAGCAGAGCAGCACCTAAGTTTGACCCTAACAAAGCGGAATTAGATTGTAATCCAAAAATATCTACTTTTTTATTGCTATCTCTTACATACCCATACAATGTTGGATTATTTCCAGCGAGCCCAATCGGACCCTGAGATAAGTATAATCCAGTTTCACTATTATAATACCTAAAACGGTTATAGTACAATCCAGTTTCTACATCCTCATACTGCCCAAGTTGTCTAAAGGGGATTAGGTTTCAATCCCCTTTCAAATCTTTTAAGCCTCCATAGATATCGTAATCCGTTTCCCAAACTAACTGTCCAACCTCACTATAAACTTGTATTGGACGACCAATATAATCATTAATAATGCTATACTTAGCACCTTCAATAATCTTAGCACTTGGTACAAAAGAACCTTCTTGATACACCCAAGTAATCAGATTTTCAATTGGTTCATGTTTGTCATATACTAAGTCATCCTCAACAACAATTAATTTAGGTCGATCTTTTAAATCATATTTCCATTCGTGAATAAGAATGTTACTACTCAAAACAACAATGACAACTCGAAAGTTGTCATATATTCTTTAAATAGTATGTCTCAAAAATTAAAACTTTATGCTTTTTTACAAAAAAGGTATTTTAAACATTTCCAATGACTCTCTTAATATTTTGATAAATTAAATAAATACTTATCATCTTCTCTAGGGTCCATATAACCATTAAATTCTTCTACCTTTTTAAACTCAAATGAGTAACCAAAATTAGCTTCAGGATATTCAAGTGTTTCTTTTCTCTTATATCCTAATATATTTACTAGATATTTGCCGCTGTCTAAATTAAATTTAAAGGATTTAAATAAAGTAACTCCATCAAGTGTTTGATATGATATACTTGCATCTGTCGAATTTACAAATTGCTCAACATTTAAATTTAATAAACTTCCAAATGATCCAACCCAGAAAGTATTATTACTTATTTCAAGATTAAAATTTTCATATTTAAATTTTCTTTCCCATCCATTTGTGAAATAAATGTCACTTTCAGAATTAACAATATATTTCGTTGATTCAATAGGAACAATAGGAATCCAAATACCTTCTTGCAACGATTTTAGATATAATTCATGATTTTTTTGAAAAACGTCTAATATTTTTTTACTTTTTATTTTATTTTCTTTTAAGAAAGCTAGCAATTTATCTAATGACATTATGTATATGCCATAATCAGTTATAGTTAATTTTTTTTCTAACATAATAATATTATTTACAAGGTATTTTTTTGTCGTTATATAATTCTTTTAATTTATCCAATGCTTCACCAGGGGTCATATTTTCAAATAGAATATCATCTGTTCCAGGTATTTTCATATATCCCTTAGTATCAATATCCTTATAAGCTTTTGCTCCTTTTTCAAAGAAATCATCAGCCGTTCCAGTAAATTTAGAACCATGATAAGGCACACCTTCATCTATAAGATTTGTATGCATCTCTCCATGCAAAACAGCAGTATTTGCTCCATCATTGGGATACCAAGCAATGGAATTTTTTTGAGCTAATTCAGTAATTTCTAATTTATTTGCTACAGATCTAGGCATAAGATGATGTCCCATACCGCTTCCTAACAAATCTGAATACCACCCAAATTTATCAACTCGACCATTCGAATCCATTACATAGGCATATAAATCATTTCCTCCTAAAAGCCTAATAGGGTCTTGACTAATATACATTCCCGCATCAGGATTATAATACCTAAATCTGTTGTAATACAATCCTGTTTCTATATCCTCATATTGACCTAACTGTCTAAAAAGGAATAAAATCTCTATTGCCTTTTAAGTTACGTAAGCAACCATAAATATCATAATCTATTTCCCAAATTAACTCTCCAATCTCATTGTAAGCTTATACTGGACGACCTATATAATCATTAATAATACTATACTTAGTACCTTAGACTATCTTTGTGTACTATTTAACATTCACATTTTTCTATATTCCCTAAAATAGTTTGTATTGAAAACTATTTATTAAACTAATAAGCCTCGCTTTAAAGCAAGGCTTATTAGTTTTATTTTAATGACCATTCTTATCCAACACGTACATTATAAATAAAAACACTAGTCGATAACTCAAATACATTTACCCAACGCTTAGTTTATATCTTTTTTCGCATACTTAGAAAAAACATTATCATCTAATAATGAATTTAAGATTTTTATTTTGTCCGCTTGATCTACAATTTTTAGAATAGCAGAATATGCATTATGTCTTATATCAATATCTTCCTCTTGTGACAATATAATTTCATTAATGCAATTTTTAATTTCAATACTATAATTAATTAAATTTCTTGAAGCGATAAACACATAATTTCTTACATCATAATCATTCTCATTTTTTAACAAATTAACAACTATATTACATAGTTCCTCTACTACTATTTTAGGAATCTTTGCTATTTCTATAACTTTAAGAGCTTCTATTCTAGCTAAATCATATTCATTTTCATCTTGAATCACTTCTAAAATTAAATCCCATTTATCTTCATAATCATCAAAATTTAAACTATTTATTAATTCAACTTTATCATCATCTTTCGATTCATATATTTCTTTTATTTTCATAATTTTTAATTTTATTAAAAAAATTTCTTTTCCAATAATCTTGGAATGTAGTATAAAATTTGTCTCTTAATAAATTCAGATTCATTTGTTTGAATTTTGATGATTAAAAAAAACAAATCGAATGATATTATTTTCTTTTATGTTTAAAAGAATGAGATATTTGATTACAAAACTATATACAAATGCATTTGACACATTGCTTCTTTTTATATCCATCTTTTTACCTATAAATATTTTTTTCTTTAAAAGTATAATTTCTCACATTACTATTTAAATCATCTAAAAGCTTTATTTGTGAATTAATTTCATTTAAATAAATTTCATTTTCATTATCTTTTGAAATTAAAATTCCATCGATTTCAACATCGATTACATTTATAGGGTTTTCATATGCATTATAAATTAATTTAAAATGCTCTTTAAAATTTAATAAAATACTTTCTAATCCAACTATCATTTCTTGAATAGCTTTTTCTTCAATATCAAATTCATCTAAATCTTCAAATTCATCATTATCAAAATTAATAATGTTATTTACACTTTTGTCATTTAATATAATATCAAAGTTATTATTTATTTTATCATTATAATCCCATAATAATTTATAACTCTTTTCAATATCAGCATAAAAAGAATAATTTTTATTGTTTATTTTTTCAAACACATAATTTAAACACCATAAATCCCAAAACAAAAGACTGTCTTGATTCAATAATGATACTTTTTCTTTTACAATTAATATATATTCTTGATGTTTCATTTTAAACTATTAATTACACCCAAAATGGGTTTTACAATTACTACACATTTCATTTTTTTGTTTAGATGCCCAAGATATACCCCATTCTTTAATTGAAGCACCTTTAGGTATATTACGTTCAACAACCCTTTCAGCATGATTCGAAAGTTTAGTTAATGCTCCTTTATCACCATCTATAAATTCTTTAAATTTTTTACCACTAAAAATATTTTCTTCAGGAACACCTAATTCTATTAATTTAGTTCTTTGTGCGGGTGATAAACTTGCACCATTTCCAGAAGCATATAAAGTAGAAACTCCGTTAACATCAACTTTTGCCACAGAAACAGTACTATTATTAAATCCTCTTGGTGATTTACCCGGTTCTAACAATACATTATGAGCTTCTTGAGCAATCTTTGATAATTCTTCGCTAAAGATATAAGGATTTAGTCCAAATACATCAACCCAATTATTGCAATCATGAACATATGCATAAAGAGCACTACCTCCTAATAATCCAATTGGGTCTTGACTCAAATAGATTCCAGTTTCAGAATTATAATACCTAAATCTATTATAATAAAGCCCAGTTTCAATGTCTTCATATTGTCCTAATTGCCTAAAGGGAATAAATTCCCTATCCCCTTTCAAATCTTTTAGACTACCATAAATATCATAATCTGCCTCCCAAATTAATTCACCAGTTTGTGAATAAGCTTGTATAGGACGTCCAATGTAATCGTTAATAATACTATACTTTGCATCTCCAATTATTTTGGCACTTGGCACAAAGGAGCCTTCCTCATACACCCAAGTTATCAAATTTTCAACTGGTTCAGACTTGTCATAAACTAAGTCACCTTCAACAACTATCAGTTTTGGTCTATCTTTTAGATTGTATTTCCATTCGTGGATAAGAACGTTACCGTCCCAAAAATAACGTTTTATTTCTTTGTTTGCAATTTTTGCAGTACGTCTTCCCAGCGCATCATATTCAAAACTCACAACTTTACCGTTTGAGTTTTGCACGCTTTCTAACATTCCGTTAGCAAGCCAAGTATAAACGGTGTCACCTTGTTGCCACTGCTCATGCTCTTGCTGTAATCTGTTCTCTTCTATTTTGTTACCAGCTAGTTTATCTATCCAATTGGTTGGCTCTTCAAATTGTAGTGGTTCATTTATATTCCTAGAACTTTTGTGTATCAAATTTCCAAGTTCGTCGTATTTGTAATGGTATTTTTCATCCTGCAAAAGTTTTCCTCCTTTGCCATATTTACGATCATTACAGTCTTGAGTTTTGTATAAATTACCTACTGCATCAGGAGTTTTGTATAATTCTCCTTTGCCGTCATAATCTGCCTTAGCTAAGTTACCAAAATCATCATAATCAAAAAAGGTCATGCTATTGGTCATTTGATTCACCACACTACGCAATTGCTGATTCGTATCCCAATTGTAATAACGAGAACCAGTACGTTTTCCATTAGCAAATACCTCTTGCTCTTTTTGCTTGCCACTACTATTGTAGCTCGTTTTTATGTTTAGCCCTCCTGTAGCATATCGTTCTATTTCGCGTCCTAATTCATCTCGTTTTAAGGTCGTTTCCCAAGCTTGGTGTTGCTCTTTAAGTTCATTACTTTGCGCTTCAATACGCTGTAATAGTCCTTTACTATTGTAATGAGTATTTACATCTGCTCCTAAACTAGTACTTATGTTGGTACGTTGTCCTAAAGCATTATAAGTAGACGTTAGCGTAATCCCATTCTCATTGGAATCAAGCTGTTGTTTTTGAGTTTCTTTGGTGATGCGTCCGTTTGCATCACGCTCTAAGTAGATGCTTACATTTTGATTTGTAGCTTCTACTAATTGTCCGTTTTTGTTATAGGTATAGGTATCCCAAGTGCCATCGTGGTAATCAACTCTAGTTACACGTCCTAAAGCATCTTGCTCATATTCAGTATTTTTTCCGCCTCCATGATCTATTTTGGTTACTTCACCCGCAAGGTTTCGATTGTATTTTTTTACAAGTCCATCAAATGCTGTTTCGCGTATGATGTAACCTGCTTTGTTTCGTCCAAAATAATAACTTTCGTTATTTTCATTTTTTATACTAGTAAGATATTCCATCTTGTCGTAGTCAAAACTCACTTTTACACCGTTTTGCTCTCTTGTGGCAAGACTTCCCAGTGGGGTATAACTAAACTTGATATTATTTTTTCTGTCTTTTAAAGCTACTACTTCATCATAATTATTATAACTAAATTGTATAACATTACTATCTTTCTCTACAATTTGTTGCACTCTATCTAAGGCATCATAGCTAAAATAGTCCGCCATTTGCATTGGAGTGTATATCGCTTGTACACGCCCTCGATGGTTATACTCCCAAGATTTTAGCTTTTGGTCGTTTTCACGCCATTCAATAAGATTGTGCTGCTGGTCGTAAACTAATTGTAGCTTATTAGTGTTTTTGGCAACGCTTGCCAATAGTCCTTTTTTGTTGTAGGTAAAATGAGTACTCGTTTTATCAGGTGCAATGATAGTTTTTAGCTGATGCGCTTTGTCTTTGTAATACAAATAGATTGTTTTCTGTCCTTCAGGATCGATAGCTATCGACGGACGATTCTCATCATCGTACAACATCATTTCTTCTGTACCATCGGGATAGGTTGTACCTATTTCATTCCCCATATCATCGTAATTGTATCCCGTGATTCGCCCTTCTTGGTCGATTTCTCGGTACAATTCCATGAACTCAGTATAGTCATAAAAAATACTGTTCCCCATAGGGTCTTGCTCTTGGGTTACGAGTTGGTTTGGCTCATAATAATAAGTTGTTTCTGCTCCGTTGGCATCTGTTACCAGATTATAGCCTTCTGCTGTATGGTATTCTATCCAACCTTCTTGCCAACCACCGTCGCCCCAAGTATGAATACACTTGTCTTGTTTATCATATTCCCAATAAAAGGCTTGTCCATTACGATCCGTTTTCTTTACCATTAAATGGTTTTCATACTCAATACAAGTTGGTTTACCCAGCGCATCTATAATAGCTGTCATATTATTGTGCTGATCGTACTCATAAGCTACTAGTAATTCGTCTTGCTCTGGAGCTACAATTTCTAATTTTTGGATAAATCCGTCTTTAGTACTTACTTTTATTTCTCTACCAGATGCATCTGTAATTTTACTTAGGTGATAACCTGTAAATTCAAAATCAACAGCTAATCCATCGTGGTTGGCTATTTGGGTAAGTTGGTATTTTTTACCATTAAATAAAGTGAAATTATAAAATAGCTTGCTTTTATGATCGTAGGCTTGATACCCTTCTTGGATTCTTTTTAGGGTTGTTTTTTCTTGGCGCAAGTAAAACTCTTCATCGAGTAGTAAGGCTGGAAAAGCTACAACTCTTCCGTCATCCATACGCAGTCCTAAAGCTTCATCTTCTGGGTATAATTCTACTGCTCGGTCATATACACTATGCACACCGTGTCCAAGCCAACCTTTGTATTTTGAATCGGAGTACCAGGCTCGTTCCCAATTTAATGGTATAGGGCTGGCTATATCAAAGTCGCTACCTTCATATATTACAGCTCCATTGATAAGATTTATAGGTTCAAACCCTGCCTTACACAATAGTTTGCTGAGTTTGTTAGGTCCAATAGCTCCTTTAAGGAATTTATTGAATGCTTTTTTCCCCACTTTCATCAGCGTACTAAATCCGATACTGGCTGCTAATCCAGTTAACATTCCACCCCAATCTGGCGGATAAGGTCCTCCAACCATAACGGGTTTACCTGTGGGGATTGGCAATGAAAAAGAGGTTGGAGCAAATAATGTTGGAGCAAAAGGAATCATTTTTTTTCCTACTTTGGTTTTTCCTAGACTCATGGAAAGCGGAATCCCAATATCATTACAGGTCATCAACATATGTCCTTTGGGACTCATTCGGGTACTGTCGGAAAAAACGGTTTGTGAGGCGAAAAAATTCATGCTCTCATGACCGATAATCGGTGTCATAAGCCAAGGCGGTGTGAAAAGCGGAATATGAACTAGTGGGATTATAATCCCACTGGTATCAGAGTTCCCTCGTTTGAATCCATTTACGTGTACACTAGTCCCTAAATAGGGTACATAATCAAAGGGATCTATTACAATACCTATATAAGGGTGAAATGGGTTAAATGGAGGTAAAGTAGTAAAGTGGATATCGATACCCACCACAATGGTTAAATGATTATCGGTTAATAACATAATTAGTAGGTATTACTTAATTGGTATTCCTCTTGTATCTGTTTTGCAATTTGTCGCGGATTGTCGCGCCAGCTTTCTCCAAAAATGCTTATCATTCTGTCGTCAATAGCTTCTTTTTCTGAATAATCGATTTTGGGATCATTCTCTAAATAACTATTTGCAATAAAGGTGAAATTGATAATTTTGAGAGTTGTATCATCCAAAGCGTATCCATACTCAAAAGCATCATTTAAAATTTCAGTATATTGCCCATCTCTCTTTTTTGCAGCCAATAATAAAGCATAATTATAGCCATTAATAACTTGCATTTCTTGCTCAATTTCTTTAGCTACAGCTACTTGCTTTAAAAAATAATATATAGCAGAATCTATTTTTCCTGTAATACTATAATGGGAACCTTTGTATGCTAATAATTGCAATAAAATCCCAGCAATATCTTCTTTCTCCTTATAAAATGGAGTTGTTATTTTTATTCCTTTATCTAACAGTTCATGAATAAGCTCTTTTTCATCTTTAAATTGAAATAAAAAACTAGCATAAATAAGATAAGAAGAGGCCCAAAAACTAGTCTCCCCTGTACTCTTACTTATATCAATAAGTACCTTTCCTAGTTTTTTTACTTTCCCTTGTTTTTTAGCTTTTGCGGCTTCCCCAATTTCAAACAAGCATTTTCTATATCTCAGTTGTGGGTCGTTTGGATTACCTTGGGTAGCTATTTCTTTATACGCCTTATTAATATCTTGATTTGGAATTTCAATAATGATTCCTTTTTCCTTTACTGAGGTAATCATTTCTTTATACAATTGTCTTTCTTGGTAATCAATAAACAAGAATCCAATATCTGCTGGTAACAAAACCGAAAGCTCTTTTATACTTTCTTTTAATAAATCTGGATCACTAACTTTTTTAATTAAAAAACTAACAATTAAAAGATTATCTGTTTTAGCCTCAAATTTCTTAAAGCTTACCAGCATTTTTATATAAAAATCTTTAAGATTCGCTATACTAAGTTTCTCAATTTCTGGTAGTACTTCTCTAAAAGTGGTAAAATCTTCCCAATTCCAACTTGGATTTTTTTTCAAATCTTCTTCAAACGTTACGATCCATTGTTCAATAATGGTGGTGTAAAAAGCTTTCTTGTCATAAAAATCAAACCCAAAAGCAACGAATGAATCATCAGACTTACCGTATGCTGAAGACTCCAATCGAATAAAACCATCTACCAAAGGAAAATCATCCGTAAAACAAACCATACTAAATAGTCGTGCTTTTGGCTTATCAGTTCTAGTTTTATTCCATATTTTTTGAATATTTTCGACCCTTACAGCAATAGGATTGTGAGCGTTATTCATTTTTGGTTTTAGTTTAAATTTACAATTCCTCCCTTAACATTAGTCATTGTTTTTCCATCTATATCAACAACTTTTCCTTCTGCCAAAATGGTGTTTTTCCCTTTTATATTAATACTTGGTGCTTCATCAGTAATTTGAGTATCACTTTTAACCGTAACCTCATCAGTACCTGTAACCAATACTTTTTTGCTACTAACATTTACTTCATTTACACCATCTATATTTACTTTTTCATCAGCAATAAGATTTATTTCTTTAGATTGTAGATCTATCTTATTTGGCGCATAAAGTGTCATTGTACCATCTCCATTAAGTTTTATCATATTACCACTTGGATCTGTAGCCGTAAAAGTGTTTTTTTCTTCATCGAGAACAAGCGAAGTTCCTCCTCGGGTTGCAAAACTTCTTTGATTGTTGTCTTTTCCACCACCGCCACCGCTTTTTCCATGGAAGACACTACCTAGGATAAAAGGTCTGTTAGGATCGCCATAACGGAAATGTACCATAACATGATCTCCTACATCTGGAATAAATACCATTCCTCGGTTTGTACCTACTTTATCACTGCTACCTGCATCTGGAGTCATAACACGAAGCCATGCTGTCTTCATTGAAGTGCCTTGTTGCCAAAGCATTTGCACTCTTATTCTTCCTTTATTTTTCGGGTCAGTATTACTCTCTACAACAGCCTGCTGTGTTTGTGCTATTGGATATGCTACATCTGGTTCTGGCAAGCTAAGTACTTTAGAAGGTATGGCTCTAAAATTATTTTCATACTCCCCTAAATGGGTAGCATAATGTGTAATTTCAGTAATAATATAAGAACCGACTTCTTGTGTAATCATACTCGCATTTTCCAAAACACTAGATTGTATATTAACTATACTTCCTATTTTTAATTTTGAATTTTTTGTAGTCGCTGAAACAAAATTAGTATCAGCAGCAGCACTTTCCTGTTTCTTTTTTAAGAAGGATTCTAAAACCAAATCATCCCCTGTACTTACGATACCGTGAGTATAAGCTGGTGTTGCAAAGACTTCTTTTGAACTTGCAAATGCTTCATTACCTAATTTTGGTAAACCTCCTACTGTATCTTTAGATTTTGCAGTATAGCGCTTGTCAGCACTTTCATTATATGTAAAAGCACTAAACTTATTAGGCAATGCCTGAACTGATATTTTTAATTTCGAAATATCACTATTATAAGTTAATGATATAGGAGCATCAAAACTTTTAGGCTTCCCAAAAATTAATTTTTCTCCATCATAATACAACCATTCATTGTATTGTTTTGCCAATCGCTGAATGAACTGAAAATCTGTTTCGAGATACTGATTCTGATAATCCATTTTACTGTTATAATCAGGATTGATATCATTTTGCAGTTGCTCTCCTGCCCCATTTTTCACTACTTCTTTTACAATATCTTTTAAGCCCAGTTCTTCCCAAGAATATAACTTCTCTCCAGACTCTAATAATATAGTTTTAGAATAGCCTGATACTATAATGTGATTTCCTGAATGTCCCATTTCCTGATCAAAATCGATATTGGTAACAACTCCTAGAAAATTATTCTTTTCTTCAAGAATTATATGCACCACCTTACCTAACCATGCCTGGGCATTTTCAAGGGTATATGCCAAAGGGCTCTCTACTACAGCGTGTGGGACAAGAATTTCAAATCGATGGTGGTCATTTATCACTTGTACCAACTCAATACTGGTAAAGTGGCTTATTTTTTTAGAATCTATTCCAAAAATTATTGTTGGTGGTGTCATAATTTTTTTTTTGTATTAGTAGCTAGTCTTAAGGAATGTTATTATTATTTGTATTTAAAAATTTAAAAAATGCTTCATTACTTTCAAGCATTTCAGGCGTTAAATCTAATTCTTTACTTCCCTGATGGGTTATTAAATCTTTACCTATTTTATAGTAATGTACAGTGGTTTTTCCTTCATAATTCAAGCTATTAGTGCTTACAATTATGTTCGATTTTTCATTAAAATAAAAAGAGTTAATAGCTGTTGTAATTAGATCTGATTTCTCTTTAAATTGATAACTAATTTCTTTTTTATTTATTAAATCAATTGCAATTAAATTTATCCTATTATTTACCTCATTTAATGGCAATAAAAGAATATGACTGTCTGTGATATAACAATCTTTAGACTTATCATTTACAATTAAACCATTTACTGGAAATGCTTTTTCAAATCGATTTAGATAACCTATTTTTATAATGTTTTTTTTATTCTGAGTCACATAAATACTATCATTATAATACTTGATGGTATATAAAATGCCTTCTTTATCTTTAACTTCTAGGCTGTCAACTTCAAATTTTTCTTGCTCATTTTTGGCTGTATGTTTCGAAACAGGATTCTCACTGTTTTTTAAATTGCACCCAAGAAGTACAAAAGCAATTAAAACTATTTTTAGTTTAAAAAAATTAGTTAATTTCATTTGAAATAGAATTAAATTTTTCGTTACGGCTAATAAGTAATCTTTTCTCCTCCTCTAGTTTTATTTTCACAGGATCTGTGAATAAAAGAGAGTTGTTTGTTAATAGGGTATTTATTTCCTTTAATCTTTCCTTGTTAACATCTAGTTGATAAACTAAACTATCCTTGAAACGCTTTTTTACACTACCTATCTGTTTCAATAAATGTTCACCATAATGGTTATTACCAGCACTGTCCATATCGGCATTATAAGTATATTTACCTCCATGCCTTTCTTTAGCTGTTGGATAATATTTCCCTGTATTAAAAGCCTTGTCAATATCATCTGCAGTAATAGTATCATTCTTTATTATGGTAGAAAAGTAGCTCCAGTTTTTATTTATTTTATTAAAATAATCTGTCAAAGCTGCTTGGTAACCTCCCAGAGTTGAATAGTCTTTAACTGTACCGTGACTAGTACTCCTTTTGGATGGTTTTCCCATTACTCCAAATAAATTATAATCATCATTTTTTATTGCAGAAGCTCCATATCCACTTTCTAAACTTGCCTGTGCTAACACTAACAATGCTCCCTTAGAAGACGCACCCTTTGCTTTAGCAAAATCATAAATATCGATAGCAATTGTTGTCAAAAACAAATGATGAACAGGTTTTTCTTTTTTAGGTCCTGAATTCAAATTTTTAGCCTTCACATCTTCTGCTACACGATGACCTTGTGTACTTCTTCTCTGCATCATTGCGCCTAGCTTATCGGTATTTTCCCATTGACCAGTTTGCCGATTGTATTGAGGGGCCTTAACTCCTAATGAGCTAGCATTTTTATGTTTTCCGGAGGATGAGGATTTAGCCATGACATAATTTATTAGTTTGATATAGTTTCGTACTTCTAGAAAAGAATATCTTTTTACTGTCAATTCTGAAATTTATTTCTGGTAGTATCTCTAACATCAAGGTTGGTTTTATTTGATTAGTAGGTAATATTTTAAAGGTTCGGTTTATCCAGATTTATTCTCTGTCCAAAATCTTGTAGAGAAAAAATAAATAGAATTATTCCAAACCAAAAAGTAATATTCGGGAATGTTTTAAGATATAAAACTGATGAATAATTAAGGCTATTCATTATTAAAAACTGTCCTATATGTTCAAATAGAAAAGAGGCAAATAGTACAATAACTCCTATGGAGATATTTATATTATTAATTTTCTCTTTTTGATAAAAAAAGAAAACACCAGTTAGTGTTATTCCTATTTTAAAAGCGCAAAAATATTCAGCCAAGAAGCTTTTATTTATAGCCCCTATATTCATTAATATAGTAGATGAATAAATATAATAACATACAAATAAGGATAGAGCTAAAAGCACAGGCAACATTTCTTTTAAGAAAAAATTATTATCTAAATTTTTATATAAAAAACCTTGTTGTTGCATCACTTTATTATTTACTACCAGTTATCATATCATTTTCTATTCCTTAAAATATTAAGTTAAATCAGCTACTACTTTATAATAGCACTATGAATTTTAAGAAAAAAAGATTTGACTATCTCTTTAATAACCGCATCCTTAAATATTTGAAGTATTATAAAAACAAGAAGCGGTGTTGTACCGCTTCTTGCCAAATAGGTAAAAATTAAATTTTAGCCCAATTGTTATCTAATGTTGCATTACCTAATGTAATTTTCTCAGCTGAGAAAGTGATTTCAGTTACCATTGGAGTTTCTGCCAAAGCATCTAATTGCTCACTGAAGAATACAATAAAAGCATTTTCAAAAGAAAGTTCTTTCATTACTTGCTCAGAATCAGCTTTAAAATACTTCACTTTTCCACTTACTGGTTTGTGCTGGCTGTTTACTGCCTGCTCAATAACTGTAGTGTTGTCTGTAGATTTAACTCTTACGTTTAATCTACCTCCTTTAATCTCAGATGAAACAGCTCCTTTACCATCAGTATGTCTTAACATATCTACTTTTGAAAATAATACTTGGTACTCGTTTCCTTCGAATTCTAAAATTGCTTTAAATGCCATAATAAAAATAATTAAGTTGTTAAAAAATGTTTTTTAGAATCCTCTTTATATTGTTTGACTAGTATAAACAAAAAAAGAGGTATTCTAACTGATTTTAGAATACCTCGTTCTTGTACTGACGTACTTTTTTTGATTTGCTTCTTGTAGGAAGATGAGGGAGATTCGCAATCAATTCTATACGAATATACAACTATAAATTAAACAAACAAGCTAATTAACACTATTTTTCATAAAGAAAAGCAAAATAAATCCCATAAGGACTATTGCAATATGTAAGAAGATAGCATTTACTTGGGGTTGCAGAGAATTTATCTGATTGTTTATAGTTAAAGTTGCTGTCGTATGAATTTCATTTATTTTATTTACTTGCTTCTGTAAAGAATCAATCGTTCTATTTAAATACAAAATATTTTGATGCTGATTGGAAAACAGTCGTTTAACTTCTTTATCTGATAATGCTTCCTTTTTTCTAATAACTCCAGTTTTAGGTTCAGTAAGTTTCACCTCACTTAGATCTTCCATTTTGTCATTTTTAATTTCAAAGCTATTATTTAATTTATTCACCAAAAAGAAGATAAAAACGATATAAGAAAGCAAAAAAGTAGGCAAAATATACTGAGCAAATATCTCTAGTACTTTTGGCTTTGCAGCATTATGTATATTATTTATGGTGCTGTAATTAGTAAAAAAAATAGGCTCTTGTTTTTTATCTTTATTCAATCTTTCGGTTTTATATTTTTCTTCTAAATCTATAAGTTCAAAGCGGTCTAAACTATAAAGCCCTAAATTTTCATTTAGCTTTTTATGATGAACCATCCAGTTCAGTACTTCCTCCATTTGATATTCGGAAATGCTTGAATCTTTCAACTTCCATAAAATTTCATTTTTAGTGAGCTCACATGGTTTTCCTTTACTTTCAAAATAAAACATTTCTAAAATTATTTCATGTAAAGGCTTGGCTATTTCTATTGTTTTAATAATCTCCATAATCTCTATTTATAATAAAAGTTTTTTGGGTATGTAATAATATTTAGTTTGAGATTCATCATCAAAAACTTCAAAAGCATTGTTGCGCAACATTTTTTCTAAAACTTCAAGCTTCGCATTTAAAGCTGTAAAAAGCAATCTAAATTCCTCTGGCTTTTTCTTAAACTTTCTAATCTCTCTAATTTTTATTTCATGTAACTGCGCACTATTAACAAATACTCTTGTCTTGAAATAAAACAAATCAGCTAAAGAGTTTCGAGCTTTTATTTTTTCTGTCTTTTTAATGTTCTTAGTATACAGTTTACATTTGTCTTTAAAATTAAAGACCTCAACTTTGTCAATATTTTCGTTTGTATACTCTTTACTAATTAACTCTCTATAGTTTTCAATAAGCTGCTTTATTTCAATTTCTGAAAGCAAAATATGAACCTTGTCTTCTAAATTACTATTAAGAGTATCTTTTGCATTTATTACAAATGTTTCATCTTTATAGTTTTTTGTTATGTTAGTATCTACACCATCTTTTTGAGTAGAATTCTCAATCAAATTATTGATTTTTTGACTTGGCTGGCTTCTCAGAAAACTAAATTCATTCTTATATTGTGTCAATGATTTTAATAAAGCATTATTTGTTTTTATAGTTTTACTAATAACACTATCAATCGCTTTATTTATAGTCTCTGGAGTAAGTTCCCCATTTAATTTAGGGAATATAATACCTCCGTTGAAATTACTTTTTAGGGGAGCATTGTAAACATAATCATTGTCATTTTCTCCATTATAAGTAAACTCATCATTTTTTGTTACTAGTTTTGGATCAACATAATAGTTTTGAATATTTCTTTTATTAGCATTACTAGCCTCATTTAAATACATTTTACTTTGCAGAATAAAATCTTGATTATCAGCAGTATTTTCATTTCCAAAAAGAACGAATAATAATTTAGCATTATTCTTAGCCAAAATATTGAAACTGTCTGGCAAAGCAGAATTTATAGAATTGTCTAATCCTGCCAAAATAAAAAAGTTATTCTCGAAGTTAACATCTGAGCTCAAGAACTGACTGATTCCATTATCGTTGTTAGGCAAAATATTCTCTCTCGTAATTTCATCTGGTGTTTTGATACTTTTTTCAATTAAATCAAACCACTTTGAGAAAGATGGTGATTTTATCAAATAATAACTTTTAGACTTTCCCTTAGCGATGAACGAATAGGTGAAATTATAATTTGCATACAACTCATTACTTGTAGTAAGCTTTAGATTTTGTAATGCAGAAAGTGTTTTCTTCAAATGCTGTTTTGTAGAACTATTGTTCTCAAAGACATAATAAAAGTTAATGTTCTTACTTTGAGCAGCAATTTGTTCAATTGTTTTTATAGTGATATCATCACCTTTTAAATTTGTAATTTTATTTTTATCGTGATTCCAAATATTTATTGGCAACAAAATCTTACTTGAATTATCAAACTTAATTGGTTTACTTGACTGATTTTCATTTATAAACAAAGTATTTTTATATAGTTCGTTTGCCTGAAAAGTAACTTTCCCTGATGATAATTCTAGTTTATCAGTTGCACCTAATTTTAGAACCATATTATCTTCTATAGGATTCAAATATTGCGTAGGTACCCAGCCACATTTAAGATTGATAGTATCCTTTGTTGTAAGATCATCAAAATTAGATACAAAAGCCGATTTAGCATTTTTATCTATTTTGTATACATATACAAAATCATTTAGCTTAATATTTTTTTTAGCTACTGTTTCTAAATTCGGTTCATTTTTTAATAAAAGAACACTTTTTTTGACATTATTATCACTAGAAAGTAAATTGTCTAATGTATTACAAGCAACAAAATATTTCACATATTTTAGATTGGCTTGATTTTGCATTGCTCTACTATATTCTATTACATTGTCTTTCTTAATCCAACCTAAATATTGTACTTCTTTGGCATTAGAAAAATGATTCTTTTTGCTTCTTAAAACTGACAAAGTCCCTTTTGGCTTACCAATCATCTTTTTATCAGCGAATACAACTTCGTAATAATTTTTATCTTCATTGATAACATACATTGGAAACAAAATCTTGGCTTTATTCTTTACTTTAGAGCTATACGGTTCCTCATAAATATTATTATCATTTCTATCAGAAAAGACTAATTTAAGCTCTGTTTTTTCACTTTCCTTTTGTGCCTCATTATCATACGTGTTAACTGTCTTTTCTGTTTTCTTGAGAACACTTGTTCTATTTTTTACTTGCGAAAAAATAGTATTGGAAATCAATAAGCACATCAAAAAAGTATATCTAAGTAAAATGCTAATTTTCATATATTACTTTGTTTTTTTAGTTTTTTGTGTAATATTTATTTGCTTAAAGCATTTAATTGTATCTAATTTTACTTCTTGAATTATCGTAGCATTTCCATCCAAATAATGAAGTCCTTGGCAGTAACTTAAGAAATCATTGTATTTTTCTTCGTTAATCACCACTACAACATTTGACAAATCATTACTACATATATACTTATTCTTTATGTAATTAACCTGATCTTTATACGTTCTGGTATCTCTTGCACTTAGATTAGCAATAATTTGCAGTCGTTTTTTTATATCGTTTAATACAATACTTGAAGAGTCTACAACTTCTGGTTCTTTAAATGGTTCATACAATTGAAAAATTTCTATTTCTCTTGTAATTGGATATCTAGTTTTATCCGTTTCTAATTTTACGGTATAGATACCTGGTTTATTAAAAACATAAATAGCTTGTTTTTCATAAGAATCAATAGTACCTGTTTCACCAAATTCCCAATACCAGTTATTAGAGCTTGGAGA
The DNA here is from genome assembly GCF_020905345.1 of Flavobacterium pisciphilum. Lineage (NCBI taxonomy): Bacteria > Pseudomonadati > Bacteroidota > Flavobacteriia > Flavobacteriales > Flavobacteriaceae > Flavobacterium > Flavobacterium pisciphilum. The sequence continues at coordinate 4,719,399 of NZ_JAJJMO010000001.1, read as the reverse complement.
ATATCCAGTAAATACAATCTCTTCTCCTACATAGCCAAACTCCTCGCAGAATATTTTTGGAATAGAATCTTTTGCTGTCAGCGCTCTCCCGTTGACAATATTAATTTGCTTTGAAAAATCAAATTTATTATCAATCCTTAGCGTAATTAAATACTTACCTGCTTTTTCATAGGTATATTCTACATTCTTCTTACTCACAATTGAATCTCCATTACCAAAATACCAAACCGCTTTTTTGTCAGATATTAAGGTACTATCATTGATTTTAAATGATAATTTCTCATTTTGTTCATATTGATGATTATCATTAGCATCTACTATTGAAAAATCAAGATTGCTTAACTTTTTATTAAAAGGAAATAGTAATGCCACTATAATTAAAATTACCGCAATGCTAAGCAAAAGGATAACTACTGTTTTATTTTTAACGTTCATTTTTAAAATTTGCTTTACATTCGTTAAGACTTCTTTGTATAAGGGTATCGTTTTTTTTGACGGTACTTTCTTCAAGATTTATTTCTAAAAAAACGTTCAATAAATTTCCGCCAATTAAGCAAAAATTGTATGACGAATGAAACTCATTATCTTTATACAATTGCTTGTATTCTGATATATTTCTTTTTACTTCATCAATTCGTTGCACTTGATTAATATCGTACTTTATAGTATCAATTGTCTTGAAAATTACTTTCGATTTATTAGCATAATCACCTTTAATCTTCTGCATTTTTTCATAATCATTTATTCTATTGAGCATATCAGTATTATTAAAATTGGGCGTTTTTAATAAAAACTTTGTAACACCGATATATATAACACAAGCACTGATGATAAATATTAAATTGAATTTTATTTTTTTCCAATATGTTTCATCCAATTCTATTGCCTTTTTCATAATTATGGATTATTTTTTTTTATTTTCCTGATTGTGTTTATCAATACACTTTTCTAGCTGAACTTTATTTATATTGTAACCTGTCTCAACTTCTTTTAATACATCAATTTTAGTCTGTATCCGTTGAAGTTCAACCAAAAACTCTTCGTATAGTCCAAAAGAATTTGTCAAATTCGTTTTAGATTTTTGAATTTCATTATTGATTGCAAATCTCTTTTCATTAATTAGAGATTGAAGATTTTTGCGTTCATTTAGTGTCCTGTCTTTAAACCTTAAATCATTAATTTCAATTAATATTTCGTCCAAAAGCAAATTCATCTCGCCTTGTTTCACTGCAATATCATTGTAGTATTTGTTTTTTTGCTCCAATTCAGCAACACCTTTATTCGCAGTTATTAATGTTACATACAAGCAACCAAAAATAAAAGCGAATGTTATGAAAAACGTAATGTAAAACTTGCGTTTTTCTGTATTTATTTTAGTGTAATTAAGTGGTTTCATCGTTCTATTTTTAATCTAGTATTGACCATGTATTACTTCTTTGCGGTAATGTCTTGGTTTCTTCACTAATTACAATATTTTCTTTTCTAACCCCAATGTATTCTAACTCACTTAATTTTTGCCATAAGCGTTTTAAAACACCTAGAAACTGATTCAGTTTTTCTAGCGTTTGTGTAATATCATTGTGGTCATAAACCGCACTTTTTGCTTCAAACAATACACTTAACAACTCTGATGGTTTAACATCAATCCATTCATAATAATACTGTAATAAAACCTCTTTCTCTTTGTCATCCATTAGAGTTAATGTAGAAAGAAGATGATTTGCTAAAACAATTATTTTATCAAACATATGTACTGGAGATTCATCAGAAGCCATATTCTTAAGATAAAAGCAGTGCTCTGCATAATAATCAATTATCTTAGTACATAAACTAAAGGTGTTAGACACCAACCTATTATTGGTTGAACTCTGTACATTTTTTTTATGAATTTTTATTGAAAAGTCATTCAACAGATATAATTCATTATTAACTTTTGACAGAAATTGTTTTAGAATTTCATTGTTTTTTGTCTTTACAACTGGAGCTATATATTTATCATCCTCAATGAATGTCCCATTTTGAAATGCAATTTTTTTGACAATTAAAAAATAGCCTTCTAAAAAATTATCATTTACTTCTTTTTTATTGATAATATGTAATTTTATCTCTGGAAGTGCATGTGGGTGATGCAGCGGAATTATCTCTGGATCTGGAACGCCAACAGGAATTAAATCGTAAGGATTTATAGAAACAATAACATAATAATGTTCAAAAGAGTTTCTATCTAAATCATTTGCATTAATACTAACTTCAGGAAGTTTTGTACCGTAAATATCTTGATTGAAAGAGATTAAATGCCCGTTTTTGGCTATCAATTCACATTTTTTCAAATAGGCAACCAGTTGGCCTCCTTCAATTTTTATGTCAATGTCTATCGATTTTCCTCCAGCTGTTTGGATACAGCCATAATTAAAATCATTTAACTGAACTTTATTATAATCACTAACAATTGTTATAAAATTGAAATAATTATTAATAAAATGGTCTTTGGTCAGTTTTACTCCATCAGTCCAATTAATTGGTAAGTGTATGTTTGATTTCATAATTGCTTAAATTGTTTTATTCGAGTATTAGTTAGTTCGTTTTTCTATTTTAAAATTGATCTGAGATTAAAAAAAATGCTTTGTCTCAGTTATTCCTCTATTTCATTTTCATGTCTATTTAAAGCCACTCTTTTTGCGAAAATGATTTGTTTGTTTTTTAATTTACTCTCCGAAATAGTCTGGTGTGGACTCAGATTTCTAATAAACAATGGGAAACTGAAATATTTTGCTGTATAAAAGATCCAACCTGTATCTTCGTTCTCAGCACTTGATTCTATAGCATCATTTGGAAATCTATAATTCTGATCTTCAATAAATTTATCAAACCAATTACCTAGATTAACATCTTGTGCAATTTTTACATCAAACTTTGAAAAGAAATCAGAATTGACTTTTTTCTTTATATTTATAGATACCTGCATCAAACGGAACTTATCGATATTATCCCAATACTCAATATCTTTACGCTCTTTCCCAACTCTCCAATATTCATAAAATGCGTCTGGAATCTGTAAATATTTTTTCTTTGATTCTTCAAAAAATATTGGTGCAAATAGCCATAGAATATTAAGCATGCTTATATGCGCATAACTTGATATGGCGATATAATTAAATACCAAATAATATATCCAAGAAGATAGAATTGCTACAATTAAGAACATGAATAATTTTGCTGGTGCACTATTTTGAACTCCTATATTTTGAAACATAGCAGTGTCCATAAAATATAATAATCCAACTCCAAGAATTAAGTAGTAAAAAACGGAGAACAGCAAGCCCAACCAAATAAACTCATTATTAAAAAAAGCAAATAAACAAGGCAAAGCTGCTATAAGTGAAAAGCACAAAACAAATATTATCGCTGATTTTGTTTTAATTTTTATACTTGAAAATTGACTCATTATTAGAGTTATAATCAATATCAAAAGCGGTGCTAATAGGTATTTTAAAAAAAATGGTAGTATTGTATTCATATGAAGGTTTTCTCTTTATTATTGTTTAAAAATTATAAAATGGTATTAATGCCTAAATAGTTTTCGTTTAACTTTATTCCCAATTGATAGTTATTAAAAAATACGATATCAATTTTCCTGTTACTAATAATAAAATACTCTAATACTTTGCGAGTCAGTGTCATCTTGCGTTCTAAAATCGAATAATCGATATTTCCTTCAAAATACAAAGCAACTTCAACATCATCTACCTCACTTTCAACAGATCCACAAAGACCTAAATTATATCCTAAAATGCCATCACTAAGCTTTAAAAAGGGAGATACTGTAAAGACATGTTTTTTGTATTTTAACTTTACCACATTCCCCAGCAGCATTTCTAAAGCTTTTTCTAGCTCAGGAAGATTTTCTTTTAACTTTTCCGACTCACATAAATAAATGAATAAGTTCTTTTTTTGATTGTTAGACAATTTAAATTCTATAGCCACTAATTCATCGACTATCTTTAAAAACAAATCTATTTTATCATTAAATAAGTGGAGACTTCTTATAGTCGAATCTGTATGGGCAGAAAAGATTTCATTGTCAAAAGGCATAAAAAAATCTAAAGCTTCATTTTCTACTTCTTTATTTTCTTTTACTGCCTCTACAATCTCTTTATTAGACATTGTTGGGTTACTAACTGACAATGGATGAAAAAGCAACTCTGGCAAATTATGATAAATGCTATTTTTCGCCAGATGTAAAACAAGTGCTTCTTTAGTAAGTCTTGCCCCTTCTTGGTACAACATTGAAGAAATGTCAATAGCATCCCTAGAGTTATTCCTTTTTGAAAGCCCTCTATGTCTAACAAAAACTTCTGCTTCATCCTCCAGAAGGTTTTGCAATTCATAGTACAGAACTTCTCCTCTTAAATTAAAATTAACCTGTTGTTTTAAAACAGCAATATCTTGTTCCATAACTTATTTCTTTACCTTCTTATACCCAATCAAGACTATTTTCTTAATGTATTATCCAATCTTTATGATTTGTTATTTTAATATGTTCGAGCAATCAGAGGCAATTTTATTAATCTACCAATTACTCCATCGTTATGTAGATATACTCGAGCGATTCGGGTAATTTTTTTATTAATTCACCACTCACTCCATCAACACAATATGATAACTTACCATTATTCTTTCCTTTTAAATATCTGTCTTCATGGTTATTCCCTTTATTAGTAAGAGGCCAAACAATCCATAAAGGTTTTACCCCAGGGTGATTATATGGGTTACTACCATCTACTCGATATAAATAAAAATTTTTTATATTCAATCTCTTTAATTTTTTTTCACCGATTTGTTTTTTGCATATTTCTATTGCTTCCTCCCAACAAATACTAAATCCTTTCTCATAGTCAACTGTCTTTGTAATATTTCCATTATCATCAAAAAAATATTCTTTGAATAAATTAACATTAGTATTATAGGCATATACATATTTAACGTGTTCTAATTTACCTTCTATTGTATAAAACAACCATTTCTCTATTTCTTTCTGCTTATAGTATTTTATATTAAAAGCACCCGATTCTAATACAGTATAGAAATTATTAAGCTCTTTTGTATCCGACAAAATAATTCTTCTTTTTTGGGTACTATCAAAATTTAAAAACATTTCATCTTGATGTATTGTAAATATAGAATCCGGATAACATTCTTTTTTTTGCGAGTAAGCCTTTATCATCGCTATAAAAAAGAGAGAAAAAACTACAATTATTAAAATTTTCTTCTTCATTATCGTGTAAATTGAGAATTAGCTTTTATCCAGTCTTGTACTATTTGCCATTGCCAATAATAAGTAACTTCTTTTGAGTTATTATAATCCATATAATCATTCGTTTTAGAAAACTTAAACTGATGTTTGGATTCCTTTTCAAATGTATGGTGCAAACCAACGGCATGTAGTAATTCATGAATTATATTTTCCTCTTTGATGGTATCACCTGAATCTAATACACCATAAGCAGTACCTGTACCTGTAGGAGAGAACCCACCAATTAAACTAAATGCTTCTCCACTTAATGATTTAGTTACTTCAGAAGGTTTTATACAACGCATGTTTATAAAATACATCGTAAGTGCCGTTTCTGAAGATTTATTTTCTCTTTGTGTATAAGCTACAAAAGTTGATTTTCGGAGATCGTTTATATAATAATACTTTTCAACTTGATTAAATACTATAACTTCTGTAGTTTTCTCCATTTCATCTTTCAAAAGAGTCAAATCTGCAATATTAGTTTCACTATTTTCTATTTTTATATCGATTAATAACGGATTGAATGATTTTTTGAAAAACTTATTTAATTTTTCAACAGTTATTATTTTACTTAATTTCTTTTTATCCATACCATTCCCCATAACTTCTACAAATCTCCAATCTAAGGCAAGGGTTTTAGATTCTGGATAAAAAAAGTTTATGGCACCTACCGTTTCTCCATCACCGTCAATTTTTAATTGCAATGTTTCAGGATTGCTATTATTACAAGTTATTTTAACTTCTTTCGCATCTTTTAAGTTAACTGGTTCAAAAGTAAAATCACTTGTTTTTTGAAATGTTATTTCTTTAAATTCTTTGTAATTTTCTTTTTTTAAAGTGTCTAATTTTAGTGTTATAGTTTGCCCTTTTCGTATACTTACCCAAACAGGAAAGTATTTTTCGTTATCTATCATAAAGGGGTTATACTCGTTTTCAAGTTTTATAATATCGCTTATGCATATCTTTTTAAAGTCTTTATCAAACTTATCAAAACCAAAAACACCATTTAGAACTTCTTTCTTATCTGCATAGAAGGTCAAAACCAATTGTTTTTTCTTCTCTTTTTCTTTAATTGGCTGGTAAGGTGCTTGCTCACTTGGGGAAATCTGAGAGACTTGCCAATGCTTTACCAAGTTGGAACCATAATCCTGAATGGCAGGTGAAATAGTCAAAATTGTTTGCATATTTTCTGAGCTAAAAGCATAAAATGTTTCCGAAAAATAAGTTAAATAAGCATCTCTAAACTTGTATTTTCGAACAGGGAAATCCTCATCCCCTTTGCTATAAAAATGAATTTCTCCCGCCTCCATTCTCTCAGTCTCTTTTTTTACCTCTTTTGTCATATTATGCAAAAAAGTCGCATCATTTTCTTGTGTTACAAAACCCAAAGTAAGCACTCCTCCCTCTACATCACTTGTAGGCGATCCATTAACACTCGTATGACGATAATAATTCGTATCTACCCAGAGTAATTCTCGTTCTTCTCCTAAAATGAATAATTTGGCTGATCTCATGGTTTTTATCTTAATCCTTTACAAAATGATTGATTTTCCTATTTCCAATATCGCTAACTCTATTTCATCAACTTTAAATATTGTCAAACAAAAAATTCCTTGTAATAATTCTTCAATAACATTATAACTTATTTCTTTTCCCAAATAAACTCATCCTCTTTTATATCCAAAACAATAGTTTCATTCTCAAGAATAGCTTCTGATATAATTAATTTTGAGATTGTTTTTTTCAAATACGTTCTTACTGTTCCAGCGATAGGTCTGGCTCCATACTTTTTAGAGAATCCTTTGTTTGTTAAATACTCTAAAGCACTTTCTGACAAATCAAATGAAATATTCTTGATGCTTATTAATTGCACTTGTAAGCGACTTAGATGTAATTTAAAAATAGCTTTAGCAATTTCGATATTTATCGGAGCAAACGGAACAACTTCTGTCAAACGTCCTAAAAACTCGGGTCTGAAATGAGTGCTCATAATATCTATCAATTGATTAGAAGTTGGCAAATGCCCACTTTCTATTTGCTCCTGAATCCATTGGCTACCTATGTTTGATGTAAAAATGATAATCGCATTAGAAAAATCACCTTCTCTTCCTAATTTATCATGCACCTTACCTTCATCCATAATCTGTAAAAAAACATCATAAACAGAGGAGTGCGCCTTTTCAATTTCATCAAAAAGTACAACTGAATACGGTTTTTGTCTAATTTTATTAACTAGCATTCCTCCTTCTTCATAACCCACATAACCTGGAGGAGCTCCATATAATAAGGCTGCCGAATGCTCTTCTTTAAATTCCGACATATCAAATCGGATCATAGCATTTTCATCATCAAACAATAACTCAGCTAATGATTTTGTTAATTCTGTTTTTCCAGTTCCTGTTGGTCCTAAAAAGAAAAAGGATCCAATTGGTTGTTTAGGATTACTCAAACCACTTCGAGATTCAATAATAGCCTCCGAAAGTGTTTTTATGGCATGTGATTGTCCTTTTACCCTCTCTTGTAATTTATCTTCAATTGTTAAAAGCTTTTCTTTTTCTCCAGCGCTTATTTTTCCTAAAGGAATTCCTGTTGCATTAGAAACAACAGCTAAAATCTCCGCTTTTGTAACTTTAACAATCTTTTCTTTTGCAATAGCCTCAATATTAATTGATAACTTCTCGATATCTTCATAAGTAACCACTTCGTTTTTAGTGTTTTTTGAATTTTCGACAACTTCAATTTTACTAGTTACAATACAGCTAATTCGATTGTAAATTTCCTTTTTTAGCAAACTTATTTTTGACTCATCTTCAGGATCACATTCTGTTATTTGCTCTTTTATTCTTATAATTTCAACTAATGAATTTGCATTAGAAACAATTACTGAAGAAGCCGTCCTGTCTAATAAATCAATAGCACCATAAGGCAATTTTTTTTCTTTATAAAATCGTTTAGATAAATGAATTGCTTCTTGCAATACTTCGTTTTCAATCTCTATTTTATAATGTTTTTCTAGTTTATTTTTATAAATATCCAAACACTCTAGTAACAAAGCATAATCTAATTCTTCTATAAAAATATTTTCAAATTTTCCATTGATGGTAGTACCTTCAATTGATTTTCTATAAGAATCAGAATCAATAGTGGCAATAATATTAATACTACCTTCTGTCAATTGTGTATTAATGATATTAATTACTGCATTTGATTTTGAACTTGAAGAATTTAGCAATACTTGTATATCATCAATAAATAGTATGCTTTTCCCGTTTTTGGCTAATTTTTCAAAAATTTCAATTAGTTTTTTTGAAATTTCATTTTCACTAGCACAATTGGCTACTAGTTTGGATGAATTTAAAGACAATACAAGTGTTTCTTCAAAAAAGTTGGGATCAGTTTCATGCAAATGATAAATAAGATTTTTTATGATACTTGTTTTACCAATACCTGACTCACCTATCAATAAAATACCCTGATTCTCATATCGTTCGATATTTTCAAGTATCAATCTTACTTCCTTATTTCTGCCAATAATGCTACTCCCCTCTTCAATGATGTTCTTTTTGTATAATGCATCACAATAGCTCACATCAATAGTTTCCTGCTCCTCTCCATCTTCTGCCAGACTAAAACTTTTTTGAGTATTTCGTAATCCAAAATGTTTCAAAAGTTCTTTGTCACTTAAATTTAATCCATCAATTTGTTTGTCACTATAAACCAATCCAGGTTTTATAATCGCTATAAAAACACAAAATGCATCAATATAATCTGCTCCTAATCTAATTTTATTAAAATTTGATTCTGAAAAAACATGCTCAATTTCATGGTCAGCTGCAATAATATTACCATTATTTTGAGCAGAAGTATATACTTCTTTTCTCACATCAAACCATTCTTTTATATATTCTATATCTTTTGATAATGTTCTTAATACCTCTGCCAATCCCGTTGGCTCAAATAATAATGCGTAAGCCAAATGAGCAACTCCATAGGTACTATGCCCGTCTTGGATAGCTAATGATTTAGCAGATTTAATTGCAGATAATAAGCTTGGACTATAATCTAATTCGTTCATAAGTTTAGTTAATTGTTATTTGGAATGGAATATTCATAACGGATTGTTTTTCTAAGGTTTCTTTTAAAAACAATCCTATTTTTTGCTTATTTTCTGTCTGTACAGCATATTTATCTTGCAAAATAACTTCTATATCAATCGTTCTAAATACCCCTTTTTTTCTTTCATCACTAATCCCCACGCCATCTGTTATTAACACATCTTTGGTGATATTTCTTAAATGATAATGTACTGCTGACTTTATATCCTGCTTGGTTACCAATCGTTCTTTGGTCAAAAAGCCATATCGAAGATTGATTAATTTTTCGACTTTGTTATTTCTATAAATACCTCCAAATGAAGCCGTTTCAAAAACAGTAGAATCCTGAGCTAACTCTGATAAAACGGTTTGCTTTAAAATGGTTCCTCTCTTTAAATTATTTGCTACTTGTCCATTTGAAGTCCAATACGAACAATAAATAATCTTAGATTTATCTGTTTCATGAATTAAAGCATACACTTCTTCTTCGTCATTTACTTGACTATAACTGCTACTTATTTTATTTTCGATTATATTAATTTCCTCATTAATTTTAGTCATCGTAGCATCGATGTAATCTGCATTAATATTGGAAAAAGCACTAATATCTTCTCTTAAGGCTCGTACTAATTTTCTAAGAAAAAATTTAGCATTTCGAGAATCGTAGTTTTCTAATCCACCATAAAAAAGAGTAAAGGTGTTTGAGGCAAGAATATGTGGTTGTTTTATACCGTTGATGAATTCAATGTTTTTTTCATTAAAAACTTTCATGACATCTAAAAAGTGAGTATTCCTTTCCGCTTTCATTGGAAAAAGACGTCCTTCAATTTGAGCATTGTGAACCCTATGATTTAGTTTTCTGTTGACAATTGGGAAAGTGTTGATTTTTATTTGAATTTTATCCAACTCTTCTTTAGAAAAAATTTCAGGGAATACAAATTCTAACCAAATCAATTCTGACGTTTTTTTGCTAGTTTTTAGCCCTTCTTTATCAATTGAAAATTTGTCTAAAATAGATTCATACACCAGATTTTCGGTGTCTAATTTTAATTTATAGATAAAATTTTTATAGAATGACTTTATCGTTTCTGTATAATGTTTATTGTCTTGAACCTCTTCAAAATCCTCATTTTCAACTTCTAAAATATTTCCTTTGGAATCTTTTATGGTAATATATTTTAAAAAGGCATCCAATTTTGAGTTCTCTGTTATAAATGTAAACTTCAAGGAGTTTAACTTTTCCAGATTCTCTTTAGAAGCATCTAATCCTACCCATATTCGATGATCTGCTATCTTATGTTTTGAAGGTAAATGCGTTACATTTTTTAAAGAATCGATCAAAAATGAATTATACATTTGAAAGCAAATCTCTCCTTCAATAATATTTTCATTTGTAAATGGAGTAAAATGAATATCAAAATCTGTATTAGTGACTGAACTTGATTTCACTACAAACTCAGTATCACTATTTAGTATAACAATACCTTTAGTCGCAATTGTGCTGGCCAAAGTATGTGCTGGCATTGGTAGATTCCATTGACTTGGTACAATTTCTTGAGCTATCCGCTCTATAATTTTGTTATCAGACTCTACTCCTTCCTGATACAAATAATAAATTTCGTATACAAAAACTTCTAGCATCATCAACACCAAAGGATCTGCCATATGAATGTCTTCTATCCCCCAGATTTCTAAACATCTTTTCTGTATTCTATTTTTAATTTCAATAAACTTGACGTCTTTCATATTTAATATTATTGAGAAATTGGGCTTATATTCAATTTTGTATGAAAATTAAATGGGATTGAACTTTCGATGATGGAACCTGTCACAACTACAATTGCTTTTCTTCTGATGCTTGAACTTAATTCTTTGTCATCAATTTCGTCTAAAGAAATAGTGACTTCTCCCAGAATTAATCTTTTTTCGAATTCAGTTATGGACTCAAATAGTGATTTTCTGACCAAATCTTCCCAATCTCTTTTCTTGATATGTTGATTAAATTCTAAATCCCAGATAATAGTTCCGTAGTTTGGAGTCTCTGGAATTTCTCCAAAAGAGGTTGTAATTATCATCATAATATTATATGCAATCGATTCTTCTATCTTACAAAAATTCTCTTGTGAACCGCGGGTTAAGGCCTTAAAATTGACGGGGTATTTAAGATATTTCATATTAAATAAAAATAAACATTTTTTTGATAAAAATTTGCTCCAAAATTTGCTTTGCAGACTAAATACAAAAATGAAAATAAAATACTTACAAATCACTATATTTTAGAAGTTTTTTTTTATTAATTTTACAAAATTAACTAAAAATCTATAAAATTATGAGCATGTTCAATTATGGCATTGGTGGTAATGAAGTAAAAATTGATGCCAACGAATCAATTTTAGAAATTCCTTCAAATAGAACGCTATTGATTCAAAAACTTACAAATGAGCAACCCGTGGGACCCGAAGCAGTATACGATTTACAAACTGTAGAGGCTGTCTTTGAAAACTTCAAACCTAACGTAGATTTCGAATTTACTACTGAGGAAGGCTCTGATTTGAATGAATCAATGACATTTAAAAATCTAGGTGATTTCGGTGCAAAATCAATTAAAGAGAATAGCCCTTTTTTAAATAAATTAAATACAGAAAAGGAGCAAGCTTATAAAATTGTAAGACAACTCTCAAGTAACAGAGGGCTAATTAAGGCTATTCAAGATCCAGCTGTTAAGGATGCGATCATAGAATTACTTGAAAATGCAAAAAAAGAAATCAATAACAACAAACAATAAATTATGGCTACCCAAACTAAAGAACAAAAAAGTCAAGGTTCATCAAGTGAACAATTGCTACAAGAATCTCCAAGTAGCAAAATAAATTTATTAAACGAATACGGAGGTTTTGCCTTCCTAGAAAACGTAATTGACGGATTATCAAACTTAAACCCTACTAGAAAAGCAAGAAAAAACATTTTTCTTAACGATGCACAATGGGAAAGTGAGAGAACAAACCTTACCAATAAAATTGATTTATGGTTAGATTTACTAAAAGACAACAATTCTGTTGAATCAATGATTGAAGTTGCTAATGCAAAAGCTACATCTGCAGATTCAACATTAAATAAAAACCTAAAATACGCTTTAAATGTTTCTAGAGAGTTGGAAACATCATACAGAAGTGTAGCTTTATTTTATAAAAACACTGAAAGCGACAAAATTAAAAACGTAACTATCTTAAATGCAGATATATCTCAATTAAAAGATTTAGATAATACTTTGTTTTTTGATTACGTATCTAATGAATTAAAACAAAATTTTGATAGATTAGATTTAAGAAAAAACTATTCTATTCTTTCAGTACCTGGTTATTTAGGCTCAAACGCTGTTTTAGATAAATGGTCTAAGATAGCACATGAGAATAAATCAGTTTTACTAACTGACTTTCAAGATCTTGAAACACCAGATGATGTTATAGATATTTTCTTTAATGCAAACCATACAGGTGGTGATGTTCATAAATCAAATACCATCATGACTTGTAACTATTTACTAGGAAGAAGTAAATATGATGAAGTAGGTGAAGAAGAAAATTTATATGTTCCACCATCAACTTCATTAGCTGGAAAAATATACAAAACTTTAATGTCTCAAGTTGTTGCAGGTAAAAAGTTTGGAGGTCTTAATGAAGTAGAAAGTGTTCGTTTTGATTTGAAAAAAAGCGAAATTTCTGAACTTGAAAAAATGGGTCTAGTACCAATGGTTAATGAATATAGCAAAATCATGGCTTTCTCTGCTAAAACATTATTTAACGGAGACAACTTAGGTTTACAAACATATTCAGTAGTTAGAGTATTTGACCACATTACAAAAGTACTTTTTGATTTCTTAAACAGAAGAGCTTTCGAAAACTGGACTACTAGAACAGAAGCTGATTTAAGAAGCCAAATTATTAAGTTTTTAGATGGAATTAAAGGTCCAACTAACCTTATTGAGAAGTTTACAGTAATGAAAATTGAACAAGATAAAACTCAAAAAGATAGAATTTTATTAGATATTCATATTACACCATATTTCCCTGCTAAAAGTTTCGTGATTCAATTAGACGGACACAAAGGAGACGGCCCAGAGGAAGCAGTTTGGCATAGTGATTACAAACAAGTATAATATTACCCTTCCCTTAATTCTACCCCAAAATTGCATATGTTTTGGGGTATTTTTTAAGGCTTTTATTTAAGTTTCAAAAATTAAAATTGTAAGAATTTATTTGTAATTTAATAAAAAATTATATTTTTACATTTCATTACACTATATCATTTTTATAATTAAAATATTATTTTATGGCATTTATAACAACTGAAGGAGCTAGAAAAGCTCAATTATCTGCATCTGATAAACTGGGTGTTGCTAATGCACTTCTTTCAGGCACAGAAAATATTTCAAAATACAATACTGGTGTATGCCATGATGTAGTAGCTTATACATTGTACATGTTAGGTGCTGAAATAAGTCCTAATGACTTAACAGAGTTTTATGGGCAAAATTGGTTAAGCAAATTCAATTATCTTGGAGGCCAAAAATGGAATGGTAACTCTTTCCTACCAAAAGGAAAAGCTATAGGTTTCTATAGACTTATTGATAAAACTTGGTTTCACTCAGCTATTACCACTGGAAATGGAACAGAAATTAGATCCGTTAATGGACATTCATTAGGAACGTCATGGTTTGCTCCTGCTAATTTATGCTTTTTAGGTAAAAGTGATTCTGATGGAACATTTAAATATGATGGAACAAAAATAGAAGTTTACATATCTCCTTTGTAAAACAAAATCTTCTCAATAATAAATTTGGTTGTCTGCTTTTAACTTGAATAGACAATTATTTTTTTATTTTAATAAACTTGTAGTTATTAAAATAAAAAGAGACTATCTCACAACTCGTGAAATAGTCTCTTTTCTATTTTTATCAAATTTCTATTAGAGCAAAAGCCTCAAATATTTAATCTTAAAAGACTCGTTTTTCTTTTATAGCAATTCTTTCTGTACTTATATTATTCTAAAACCATTCCGATTTGTCCATCATCATCAAGTTCCGTTCCAACCGAATCTTCTTCAGATAATTCTGGTTTTTCTGGAATTTCCTCAACTGGTTCTTCAAATGGTAACGGATCTAACAAATTAACTTGTTTTAATTTATCAGCTGTTAGTTGATTTCCTAATGCTTTAAATCCTTTTACAGCAATAAAATCTTCAACATCTATATGTAAATCGTCTTTTTGAACTCCTTTCACTTTGGTGAAAACCAATTGTGCTACCGGACGGTAATCAGTTGAAACAATTTCTAATTGAGAATTTGGGTGATCTGTAATAAAACTTTCTTCTTTATTTTCAGTTTCAACCAGAAAACGTTTCAAAAAGTAACGTTCTTTTTCTCCATCAAAATAAATTGCCGAGATTGGTTTTTTAGGCTTCCATTTTTCCAAAACAATCATATCTTCATCAAAATGAGTTGATAATTCTGGAATAATAACTTTCAGTTTTCCTGTTTGGCTAATGATTAGTATCTTATCACTTGGTTTAAATTCACCTAACAAATCACCTCGAGCATCTACATTTAAACGTTTTACAGTATCATCATACCAAACTTTTCGTGGTAACAATGTCGAAATACCTTTTTCTTTAAGTTCAATTTTCTTAATCGGATATTTCGTTACCAAATTTCCTTTAGATCCACGACCTTTTATAGCTAAAGCAGCAAAATCTATATCAAATTTTAGCTTCTTAATACTTCCTACCTGACGCAGTAAAATAGTAATTACCTCAGCTTCTCCATTTGGATTATGCGAAAAATAAACTACTTGCGAACCTGCAGTTTCATTGGTTAAATCATACGCTTTATCACGTGTTATACCCGAAACATTAAAACGTTTTATATACGAAGGCCCTGATTTTCCGTCACGATACATCATATTATAAATCGTACGCTTATCACTTTTATCAAAAATAGCAACATGAATAATATCTTTACCAACAAATGTCTTAGCATCAACTTTTGTAATCATCATTTTACCATCTCGTAAAAACACAATTACATCATCAATATCCGAACAATCGGTTAAATATTCGTCCTTTTTCAAGCTGGTTCCAATAAAACCTTCTTCCCTATTTACATACAATTTGGTGTTTCTTAAAACTACTTTAGTAGCCTCAATATCATCAAAAATACGCAACTCTGTCTGACGTTCACGACCTTTACCATACTTTTCTTTTAGCTTGGTAAAATACGCAATTGCAAAATCTGTTAAGTTGTCTAAATTATACTCAACTTCCTTCATTTCATCTTCTAACCTAGCGATAAGATCATCAGCTTTGTCTGAATCGAAACGAGTAATACGAATCATCGGAATCTGAGTTAATCGTTGCAAATCATCATCGTTAATTTCTCTAACAAATGATTTTTTGAACGGTTCAAATCGGTCATACATATATTTGTATAATCCTTCTCTGTCTCCATACAATTTGAAATCAATATACATTTCTTCACGAATGAAGATTTTCTCTAAAGTAGAAAAATGCCATTTGTTTTTTAATTCCTCTAATTGGATTTCCAATTCTTGACGAAGCAAATCGACTGTTCTGTTTGTTGAAATTTTCAGCATTGCTGACACTCCAATAAACAATGGCTTATTATCTTCAATAACACATCCTAAAGGAGCTACCGAAGTTTCGCAGGCTGTAAAAGCAAACAAGGCATCGATTGTTTTATCTGGCGATACTCCTGGGAAAAGATGTATTAAAATCTCTACATCTGCGGCTGTATTGTCTTCAATTTTCTTGATTTTGATTTTGCCTTTATCATTGGCTTTCAAAATACTATCAATTAAAGTCGTTGTATTAGTCGAAAATGGAATCTGTGTAATTACTAGCGTATTTTTATCCAACTGAGCAATTTTGGCACGCACACGAACTCGTCCGCCACGCATTCCATCATTATAGTTCGATATATCTGCAATACCCTGAGTCATAAAATCAGGATATAATGTAAACGATTTTCCTTTTAGAATCTTTATCGAAGCATCAATTAGCTCGTTAAAGTTATGTGGCAACACTTTTGTAGAAAGTCCTACCGCAATACCTTCGGCTCCTTGTGCCAAAAGCAATGGGAATTTTACTGGAAGATTGTTTGGTTCTGCACGACGTCCATCATAAGAAACTCCCCAATCAGTAATTTTTGGAGAATATAATACCTCCAAAGCAAATTTAGATAAACGTGCTTCAATATAACGCGAAGCTGCAGCACCATCTCCTGTTAAGATGTTACCCCAGTTTCCTTGACAATCTATTAATAAATCTTTTTGCCCAATTTGCACCATTGCATCTCCAATACTCGCATCCCCGTGTGGGTGATACTGCATGGTGTGCCCTACTACATTGGCAACTTTATTATAACGACCATCATCCAACTCTTTAAGAGAGTGCATAATACGACGCTGTACGGGTTTAAATCCATCTTCGATAGCAGGAACAGCACGTTCCAGAATTACGTACGAAGCATAATCCAAAAACCAGTCTTTGTACATCCCGGTAACTTTGGTAATAGTATCACCGCTGTCTTCGTTATTTTCGTAAAAATGCTGCCCTTCGAAGTGCTTAGCATCTACTTTAATAATTTCTTCAGAGTCCTCCTCCTCTTGATTTTCATCAATAGAGTTATTCTCGTCATAATTATTTTCTTCGTTATCTGGAATTATGTTATCGTCTTCTTCGTCTTTCATTTAATTATATTCGAAATTATAAATTTAATGCTATTTCTTTTCGATGAGTTCTTTTAAAACCTCAACACTTGGTAACACTGTTTTATATTTACTAGCAAAATATTAAGCTTCTTCTATTGTATCTAGTTCTACTTTCAAATTCTTGATAATAAACTCCTGTCTGTCTGGAGTATTTTTCCCCATATAGAATGATAATAATTGCTCAATCGAAGTGTTTTTATCCATCATAATAGGATCAAGACGAATTGTATCTCCAATAAAATTCTTGAACTCATCTGGTGAAATCTCTCCCAAACCTTTAAATCGCGTAATTTCTGGTTTTGGTTTTAATTTTTCAATAGCATCTTTTCTTTCTTCTTCTGAATAGCAATAGATGGTTTCTTTCTTGTTTCTGACCCTAAAAAGTGGTGTTTGCAAGATATATAAATGCCCTTCTTTTATTAATTCAGGAAAAAATTGCAAGAAAAAAGTAATCAACAACAAACGAATGTGCATTCCATCGACATCGGCATCGGTTGCGATTACAATATTATTATATCGCAGTTTCTCTAATCCGTCTTCAATATCTAAAGCGGCTTGCAGTAAATTGAACTCTTCGTTTTCATACACAATTTTCTTTGTCATTCCGTATGAATTCAGAGGCTTTCCACGCAAACTAAAAACTGCTTGTGTATTTACATCTCTTGACTTGGTAATTGATCCCGAAGCCGAATCTCCCTCTGTAATAAACAAAGTACTTTCTAAGTTTCTAGGATTCTTTGTATCTGGAAGATGCGCACGGCAATCTCTCAATTTTTTATTATGAAGATTAGCTTTCTTAGCACGATCTGTTGCTAATTTTCTAATTCCTGATAATTCTTTACGTTCTCTTTCCGCCTGTAAGATTTTACGAAGTAATGCTTCTGCAGTTGGAGGATTTTTATGTAAATAGTTATCTAATTTAGTTTTCACGAAATCATTTACAAAAGTACGAACAGATACGGCTGGTGTTCCATCATCTGATCCCATATCCATCGAACCTAATTTGGTTTTAGTCTGAGATTCAAACACTGGTTCCATCACCTTGATGCTAATCGCACTTACAATCGATTTACGAACATCTGATGCTTCGAAATTTTTGTTGTAAAACTCTCTGATGGTTTTTACAACTGCTTCTCTATATGCTGCTAAGTGCGTTCCTCCTTGTGTAGTATTCTGACCATTTACAAAAGAGTGATATTCCTCGCTATATTGTGTTTTACTATGCGTTAAAGCAATCTCAATATCTGTATCTTTTAAATGGATAATTGGATACTCTAAATCCTCAGCGCTTATTGTTTCTTCCAATAAATCTCTAAGACCATTTTCAGAATAATACTTTTCACCATTAAATATAATTGTCAACCCATTGTTTAGGTAACAATAATTCTTAACCATTTTAATTACATATTCTAATCTGAATTTATAATTTTTAAAAATGGCTTCGTCTGGAATAAAAGTAACTTTTGTTCCTTTTCGCTTTGTAGTATCAATTACATCTTCTTCAAGAACCAAATTTCCTGCTGAAAACTCAGCTGCTTTTTGCTTATCATCACGAACAGATTCTACGCGAAAATAATTAGAAAGTGCATTTACTGCCTTGGTTCCTACTCCATTTAAACCTACTGATTTCTGGAAAGCTTTTGAGTCATATTTTCCTCCAGTATTCATTTTCGAAACTACATCGACGACTTTACCAAGAGGAATTCCACGTCCGTAATCACGAACAGAAACTGTTTTATCTCTGATAGTCACCTCAATAGTTTTTCCTGCACCCATAACGAACTCATCGATACAGTTATCTAAAACCTCTTTTAAAAGAATATAAATACCATCATCTGGTGAAGATCCATCCCCTAGTTTCCCAATATACATTCCGGGACGCATACGAATATGTTCTTTCCAATCGAGTGATCGAATATTATCTTCGTTATATTGATTTTGCTCTAGCATAAATGATTTTTGGATTTTTTGCTAATATACTATATCTCCTTAAAAAATGAAAGCCAATTTTTTGAAAGTTATCAATAATAGCGTCTTTTAAAAGCATTTATTTAAATCAAAAAAAGAAACTCATTAAAACCATAAAAAAAATGCTTTTTAATCAAGAATTTAAGACTTAATTCCTAAAACTTGTTTTGCCAAAGCAATCATTTCGGGAGTTCCCGTATTTTTATTTTTTTCATCAGAAAGCTTTACTACTCCTTCCCAATGGGTAAAATCTGGCTTTGTTTCGGTTAATTTAATAACCATATTCATAGCAGGCAAACCGACATCATTGGTGAAATTTGTACCGATTCCAAATGCCATTTTTATCTTGTCTCTACAAAAATCTGAGATGACTTTTACCTTTTCTAAATTTAATGAATCTGAGAAAATAATGATTTTTGACTTAGGATCAATTCCAAATTTTGTGTAATGTGCAATTATTTTTTTTGCAAATTCTATTGGATCTCCACTATCATGACGAACTCCGTCAAAAAGCTTAGAATATTTTTTATCAAATTGCTCAAAAAACACATCGGTTGTGTAGGTATCTGTCAAAGCAATTCCTAAATCACCTCCATAGACTTCTGTCCAATTTTCTAATCCAATTACATTGGCTACTTTAAAACCATATTGTGCTGCATGAAACATAAACCATTCATGCGCATGCGTTCCCAAAGGTCGCATACCGTTAAGCATTGCCAAATGCACATTACTTGTACCTAGAAAACTTTCTTGACCAAAAGCCGCAAGTGTTTCATTAACCAATGTATGCACTTTATAAGAATGACGTCGTCTTGTACCAAATTCTAAGACTGTAGCTCCCAATGCATTATAGCTTTCTATTTTATTCTTGGTAATATCCTGAACTGCTTTATCATCAATTCTTTCTAAATCCTGAGAAGCATAAAAAAGCTCCGAAATTAAAGCCATCAATGGGACTTCCCATAAAATCGTACGATACCAAAATCCTTCGATAGTAATATCTAAATCTGAACCAACTTGTTCTATTTCAACCTCTGAAGCATCAAAAGTATAACCTTGTAAAAAATCCAAATAGGTAGGATCTAAATAAGGGCAATGCTTCTTTAAATATAATTTTTCTTCTTGAGTTAATTGCAATTTTATCATTGCTTCAACCGAGTGACGCAATAAAACAGCAAACCCTGGAGGAAAAGTATGTTTTCCTCTGTTTATAAACTTATACCGTACTTTTGCTTTAGGAAATAACTTAATCACAGCATGCTGCATCGTAAATTTATAGAAATCATTATCTAATATCGATTTCAAAAAAATTGTTACCATAAGCAATCTTATTTATTCTTGTTTATTTTTAAAAATTTGAGTTTATCAGAGTCAATAATTGCTCTTTCAGGTCTTTGTTTGAGATTTCTCCTTTTTCTTCATCAAAATTAGCATTAAAACTCGGCAATGAAAAGCTTGCTTTAATTTCTGAACCATAACGTGGGAACAATTTCTGAGCAATTTCTAAAACCGAAGCTCCACCTCTTGCTCCAGGTGATGTAGCCATTAACAACATTGGTTTATGCTGAAAAACATCTTTCTCTATTCGTGAACTCCAATCAAAAACATTTTTGAAAGCAACCGAATAATTCCCATTATTTTCTGCCATAGACACTACCAAAACATCTGCCTCATTAAGTTTTTGAAGAAAAGCCTTTGCTTTTGGATGTTGTCCTATTTCTTTTTCGACATCAACACTAAATAACGGCATTGCAAAATCATTTAAATCCAAAATTTCTATTTCGGCATTATTAAATTGATTTGCAGCGTATGTTACCAGTTTTTTATTTATAGAGTGCTGACTATTACTTCCTGCGAAAGCTATAATTTTCATATTTTTATTTTTTGAAGAGTTATTCTATCTCAAAAATTTCTTTTTTTATTTCTACCGAATATTCGTTAGGGTATATTTTACCTCCATATGTCTTAGCATAGACCTTAGTAAATTCAGCTCCAAAATACAGAATAATTGCCGAATAATAGACCCACACTAAAATTATTATTACTGAGCCTGCTGCTCCATAAACAGATGCAATCGTAGAGCTACCTAAATAAAATCCTATAGCAAATTTCCCTATCATAAAAAGTACTGCCGTGCAAGACGCTCCAATAAAAGCATCTTTCCATTTTATTATTCCATCAGGTAATGCTTTAAATATAATTGCAAAAAGTAAAGTGATACTTGCAAAAATAATACACAAATTTATTGCATTAAATAGATAAACGGTACTCTCTGGGAAATAAAGTTTCAATCGGGCACTCATTAAATCCAAAATAGTACTCACAAAAAGGCTCACTAACATTAAAAAGCCAACTGAAACTATCATTGAAAATGACATCAATCTATTTTGTATAAACTTCTTAAGCCCTTTATTTGGTTTTGCACGTAATCCCCAGATAAAATTAATAGAACTTTGTATTTCTGCAAAAACTCCCGAAGCACCAATTAACAACATAACCACTCCAAAAATTGTTGCTAAAACATTATTTCCAGACAATTGTGCATTTTTTATTGCTTCTTGAATTTGTATTGCTGCACTATCACCTACTAATTCATTTATCTGATCATAAAGCTGTCCCGTTACAGCATCTTCTCCAAAGAAAACCCCACAAATAGTAATGATTATAATCAATAAAGGAGGAAGTGCAAAAATAGTATAATACGCTAATGCAGCGCTTAATTTTATAGCATTATCATCATTAAACTCTAAGAAAGTGTTTTTCAACAAATACCATGACTTGGATATTATATTTTTATCATTCAAAATAGCCTAATTAATAGTTCTCTCAAATATAAGCAATTATAAAAAAATAATATTCTCATATTCATTTCAAATGTTACACTTTACCCATGGATAACTCTTGATTAAAATAAAAATTCAAAAACATCTTTTTTAAGTTTCACTCAGATTTTGCAAATTACTTTTAAGCATAAAAAAAACCGCTAAATCTCTTTAGCGGTTTTTTTATGCTCTTTATTCTATTTTCATTATACGTTAAAACGGAAGTGCATTACATCTCCATCTTTTACTATATATTCTTTTCCTTCTACTTTAAATTTCCCAGCTTCTTTGGCTTTAGCCTCTGAACCGTAGTGTACGAAATCTTCGTATGAAATTACTTCGGCACGAATAAATCCTTTTTCAAAATCAGTATGAATAACTCCTGCTGCTTGTGGTGCAGTTGCTCCAATATTAATAGTCCAAGCACGAACTTCTTTTACACCTGCTGTAAAATACGTTTGTTGCTTCAATAATTTATAAGCCGCACGAATTAAAACTGATGCTCCTGGCTCTTGCAATCCCATATCTTCAAGGAAAACCTGACGCTCTTCGTAGCTTTCTAATTCCGTAATATCAGCCTCTGCTCCTACTGAAAGTACAATAACCTCTGCATCTTCGTCTTTTACTAACTCACGAACCTGATCTACATATTTGTTTCCGCTTACTGCTGAATTCTCATCAACATTACAAACGTACAATACTGGCTTTGCAGTAATCAACTGAAAAGATTCCATTAAAACCTCTTCGTCATTACTTTGAGGTACAATAGTACGAGCCGACTTAGCTTGTAATAATGATTCTCTGATTCTGTCTAAAAGAGCTTTTTCAGTTTGTGCCTCTTTATTTCCAGTTTTAGCTGCACGATTTACTTTTTCTAAACGTTTTTCAACAGTTTCTAAATCTTTTAATTGCAACTCAATATCGATTGTTTCTTTGTCACGAATTGGGTTTACATTTCCATCTACGTGAACAATATTATCATTATCAAAACAACGTAAAACGTGAATAATCGCGTTACACTCTCTGATATTTCCTAAAAATTGATTTCCTAATCCTTCTCCTTTACTTGCTCCTTTTACCAAACCTGCAATATCAACGATATCTACAGTTGCCATTTGAACACGCTCTGGTTTTACCAATTCTTCTAATTTTTCAATTCTTGGATCTGGTACGTTTACAACACCAATATTTGGTTCAATTGTACAAAAAGGAAAGTTTGCACTTTGTGCCTTTGCATTTGACAAACAATTAAATAATGTTGATTTTCCAACATTTGGCAATCCTACAATTCCTGCTTTCATATGTAGTTTCTATTTATTTTTATTTGCAGCTATTCAATTCTGCTGAAATTTATGTTCTCGCTTTTAAAAGTTTGCAAATATAAGATTTAAAACTTCGTTGCCGAACAAAAACTATGTATTAATACACTTTTAAGACATCTCTTAAAAAAAATTAAACTTTTTATTAATTTTTTGTTAAAAAAGATTACTTTTAACTACATAACTAACTAAACGCAAAACCAAACTCAATTAATTATGAAAAAGATTACACTATTAGTATTCATGCTAAATATTACATTTCTTTTTGCACAAAAAGAAATCAGCGGCGTCGTAAAAGACCATACTGGAGCAATTCTTTCTGGAGTTAACATTATAGAGAAAGGAACTACCAATGGGGTATCTACCGATATGCAAGGAGCTTACATAATAAAAGTTAAAGAAGGCGCTGTCTTAGTTTTTAGTTATGTTGGATATACAAATGCTGAAAAAAATGCTACAAGCAGCATTATTGACATTATAATGAACGAGAATGGCGGACAAACTTTAAAAGATGTTGTAATTGTTGGTTCTAGAAACACCAAACGAACTGTTGTTAATTCGGCAGTACCAATTGACATTATCAATATAAAAGATGTTACTACTCAAAGTGGAAAACTGGAAATCAATCAATTACTACAATATATAGCACCATCTTTTAATGCCAACAAACAATCTGGATCTGATGGTGCCGATCACGTTGACCCAGCTTCATTAAGAGGCTTAGGTCCTGATCAAACATTAGTTTTAATAAATGGAAAAAGAAGACATCAATCCTCACTTGTTAATTTATTTGGAACTCGTGGACGTGGAAATACCGGAACGGATTTGAATGCAATTCCTGCTTCGGCTATAAAAAGAATTGAGATTTTAAGAGATGGTGCTGCTGCTCAGTATGGTTCTGATGCTATTGCAGGAGTTATTAATATTGTATTAAACGATAATATAAACGAGCTTAACGGTTCGGTTACATATGGCGTTTTTAATACTAAAGCCAAAGGTGATTTCCTTCCTGGGACTCCAAATACTAAAAACTACAGATTGGATCAAAACGGAAATGGAAATTCATACGGAAAGAACCAAGCTTTTGATGGTGGATCTGTAAAAGTAGCTGCCAATTACGGTGTTGCAATTGGAGAAAAAGGAGGTTTTGCAAATTTCACTACTGAATACATCAATAAAAACAAAACACTACGCCCTGCATACGATTTTAGAAAAGGATTTGGAGATGCCGAAATACAAAGCTTCAATCTTTTTGCAAATATGGCAGTTCCTGTATCTGACAAAACTGAATTCTATGCTTTCGGAGGAAGAAACTACAGAGATACAGATGCTTATGCATTTACTAGAAATGATGGCGAAAGAGTTGTAGAATCTATTTATCCTGGTGGGTATACTCCAAGAATCACTTCGAATATTATCGACAACTCATTAGCTGCTGGATTTAGAACTGAAACTGCAAGTGGTTGGAAAATAGACATTAGTAATACATATGGTAAAAACCTTTTTCATTACTACATAAAAGGAACAATTAACGCTTCACTTGAAGCAGCTTCCCCTACTGAATTTGATGCAGGTGGCCATACTCTAACACAAAACACTACCAATTTTGATTTTTCTAAAAACTACGACTCTGTACTTGACGGATTAAACATCGCTTTTGGAGCTGAATATCGCACAGAAAGATTCACTATTTTTGCAGGTGACGAAGGGTCTTACGCAACTTACGACACTAATGGAAGACCTATAACTAACCCTACAACTCAAAGCGCTCCTACTGTTCCTAATCCAGATTACGATCCATCTGACCCAACTTCTAGCCCTACTATACCAAGACCAGGAGGTTCACAAGGTTTCCCTGGATATAGCCCTCTAAATACAGTTGACAAAAGCCGTACCAACCTATCACTATATACTGATGCCGAATTAGATATTACCAATGCATTTTTAATAAGTGGTGCTGTTCGTTTTGAAAATTACAGTGATTTCGGAAGTACTCTAAATGGTAAACTTGCAATGCGCTTAAAAGCAAGCAAAAATATAAATTTTAGAGGATCGATAAGCACTGGGTTCCGTGCTCCATCATTGGCACAGATTTACTATAATTTACATTTTACAAATTTCAATGCCAGTGGTGCTACTGAGGTATTACTAGCGCCAAACAATAGCCCTGTAACCAAAGCATTTGGAATTCAGAAATTAAATGAAGAAAAGGCGGTAAACGCATCATTAGGATTTACTGCAAATTTTGGTGATTTTACAGCTACAGTTGATGGGTACTTTATAAAAGTCAAAAACCGTATTGTACTTACTGGCTACTTTGATGCTACTTCATTAAATATTGGGGTTGCAGAAGCACAATTTTTTGTAAATGGTGTAGACACTAAAACAACTGGATTAGATCTGGTACTTGCATGGAAGAAAAAATTTGGAGGATCCCTGTTTAGCGCTACTCTAGTAGGAAACATTAACAGCATGAAAATTGACAATATAAAAAACAACAATTTACCTGAAGAAACTTTTTTTGGAAGACGCGAAAAAGCATTCTTATTAGCTTCGGCTCCTAAGAATAAATTTGGTTTAAACTTAAACTATGCTAGACAAAAATTTGATGCTGGTTTGGCTTTTACACATTTCAGTAAAGTTGTTTTAGTTGACTATGGAGACGAAGATGACACCTATTATGACAGAGTTGTAACTGATTTAACGATTGGATACCAACTAACTAAATCATTAAAACTAAGCGTTGGAAGTAACAATTTATTCAATGTTTACCCAACAAAACAAGATGAGCAAGGAAATACCGAAGCTGGTGGATATTGGGATGCTGTACAAATGGGTTTCAGCGGAGCGTATTATTATGCTAGACTTGGATTTACTTTTTAATTCTAAAATATATTACAATAAAAAAAATCCTGAGTTATACTCAGGATTTTTTTATACTCATTTTTAAAAGCTACATCTTATAATCTAATGCAGCTATTAATATTTTTTCTTCTTCGGTAGCTGTAAACCCAGAAGTATCCCAATAATTGGTCAAAATCTTATTCTTTTTATTAAAAAGGGTTTTCTCTTTAAAAACATCACTTTCACTATGAGTAAACTTTTGTTTGTTGAAATTTGTCGTTACAAAACTATTGCGCACCTGAATGTTTTTAACCTTATCCTTTAACACAAGATCATAAGCAATTTCTTCATTTGAGCTCAATAAGTAGTAATCTAAACCGTCTACTCTATAATTTACTTTCACAAGTGACCTCGTTATATTTTTAGCTCCAACAGTTGTTTTGTCTTCAATTTTAGCAGCTACTTCAGGAGTAGTAACAATCATAAACTCGATTATTAATTTCTTAGCTGGATCGTAAACAATCTCATAACTATCCACTGCTTTTTTAGATATATTTACTGGTTTTATAAACATGATATAATAATCTTTATTACTAGGATGTCCTTTTATAATAAAATCATATTCTTTCCTTATTTTTGAATCTAAGATAGGCTCGAAATAATTTAAGCTGTAATAATTCTCCATAATATTATTCAAATTATACCCCTTTAAATCAGCACTTACATCTGCATCTATCAATCCATAAGATCTATTTTGCTCTACTAATAATGTTGTTGTTGGTTCTTTTTGATTTATTGCAAACTGAAAATTCACAAGTCCATCATTATAATAGGAATACTTATTGTCAAGCATAAAAAATTCTCTTACATACACCTTTAATCGGCAAGACACTGCTAATTTTTTCATTGAATTTGATACAATTTTATGAAGTATTTTTTCTGGTGGCTCTTTTGAAAGAACAATTTCATCTAATTTATTCTTCTTGTTTTTTAAATAAATCACAAATTCATTATCTTTTAAAGTCGCCCATCGAACGGTTAATGTCTCATGATTTGCTTCTGAAACTTGGAAATTAGAACCTCCATTCAACATAAAAGTTACTTTTCCGTCTTGATTACTCAATAAAATTTGTTTGGTTTTAAGTACAACTACTGTCGCATCATCTATAGGAAGTTGAGTTTCTAAATCTTTGACAACAATAGAATACGCTGTGTTCTGAGCTAAAACACTCACGTTAAACAATATAAAAAACACAAATATTAATCTACTCATAAGCCCTTATTAAAGTTACCAAATGAAATGTAAAAATTGTATTACCAAATTAGCTAAAAAAAGTATTCAACAACTACATGACTGAAAAAAATATATGGGCAAAAAAAAATCCTGAGCCAATGCTCAGGATTCTTCTTTAAATTCTAAATAATAGTTGTTTTATTCGCCATGCAAAAACGCTTGTCTATTCAACAAGGTTTCTTCATCTTCTACATGATTATCATCTGGTACGCAACAATCAACCGGGCATACTGCAGCACATTGAGGTTCATCATGAAACCCTTTGCATTCAGTACATTTTCCAGGAACGATATAGTAAACTTCGTCAGAAATAGGAGTTTGAGCATCTTCTGCATCAACTTCTGTTCCGTCTGGTAAAATTATCTTTCCAGATAATTTTGTTCCATCTTTGTATCTCCAATCATCAGCACCTTCATAGATTGCTGTATTTGGGCACTCTGGTTCACAAGCACCACAATTGATACATTCGTCGGTTATAATTATTGCCATTTTATTTTTGGTTACGAGTTAAAAGTTACAAGTTTAGAAATAAATAAGATTTTATTCTGCTTTGTCTTATAACTTATATAGCTTATTTTTGTGCAAAATTACAATCAAAACTATTCATATACAAATTACTTATGTTACAAAACGAAAAAAAACAATCTTTTATAGAACTAGGCAAGTTTTTAAGCCAATTTTCGGAAAATGATTGTAAAAAAGACAATAATGTTCTAAGTAATGACTTGTTTTTTGATGATTTCATAAAACTGATTGACTTATCTCAATCACATAACGGTTGGTACACACCTGAACAGGTTTATTTTTCTATTCAATCTTGGGCTCAAGCGTTGACAGAAGATAACATAAACAAGTGGCTTTCGGCGTATGATATAAACATTAAAGAGCCTAAAAATATAGCTCTAATATTAGCTGGAAACATTCCGCTAGTTGGGTTTCATGATTTTTTATGTGTTTTAATTACAGGACATAATGTACTTGTAAAAACCTCTTCAAATGATCAGCACTTACTTCCATTTATAGCCAAATACCTTATAGCTATCAATCCTGATTTTACTAATGCTATTACTTTTGTAGAAGGAAAATTAGAGAATTTTGATGCTGTAATCGCTACAGGAAGCAATAATACAGCACGTTACTTTGAATATTATTTCAAAGATAAACCTTCAATTATTCGAAAAAGCAGAAACTCTGTTGCCATATTAAACGGAAAAGAAACCAAAGAACAACTTGTTGCTTTGGGCGAAGATATTTTCAGATATTTTGGTTTAGGATGCCGCAATGTTTCTAAATTTTTTGTTCCTGAAGGATATAAATTTGATGCTTTTTTTGAAGCTATTTTTGAATATCAGGATGTTATTCATTATGAAAAATATGCTAACAATTACGACTATAATAAAGCCGTTTTCTTGATGAGCAATTTTAAATTACTAGACAATGGCTTTCTTACTCTAAAAGAAGATATAAGCCATGCCTCTCCTATTTCGAGTGTCTTTTATGAAAAATATGATAATATCGAGGAATTAAAACAACGTTTACAAGCTGAAAACGAGCAAATTCAGTGTATCGTAAGCAATAACCTAATAGAAAAAAGTATTCCATTTGGAAAAACGCAGACACCTGAGCTCTGGGATTATGCAGACAACGTAGATACTATATCGTTTTTGTTAATAACATAAGTTAAAATCTCATAATTATTGCGAATAATTTAACGATTTTTTGACTCCTATTCCCGAAATTTGCGTTTCTAAAAAATATTGGAACTTAACTACACCATGAAAAAACACAACTACAGCGCAGGACCTTGTATTTTACCACAAGAAGTTTTTGATAAATCAGCACAAGCCATTTTAAATTTTAATGATTCCGGGTTATCAATCTTAGAAATTTCACACCGAAGTAAAGATTTCGTTGCTGTTATGGACGAAGCAAGAGCTCTTGTAATCGAATTACTAGGCCTTGAAGGCAAAGGGTACCAAGCTCTTTTTCTTGCAGGAGGTGCTAGTTTAGAATTTTTAATGATTCCGTATAACTTGATGAAAGAAAACGGAAAAGCTGCTTATCTAGACTCTGGTACATGGGCAACTGCTGCAATTAAAGAATCAAAGTTCTTTGGAGAAACTGTAATAGTAGCATCTTCAAAAGAAGAAAATTACAATCATATCCCAAAAGGTTACGAGGTACCTGCTGATGCAGATTATTTTCACTGTACAAGTAACAACACCATTTTTGGTACACAAATGAAAGAGTTTCCATCGGTAAATGTTCCGTTGGTTTGCGACATGAGTTCGGATATATTCTCACGTGTTATCGACTTTTCAAAATTTGATATTATTTACGCTGGGGCTCAAAAAAATATGGGACCTGCAGGAGCTACTCTAGTTGTTATTAAAGAAGAAGTTCTTGGTAAAAACGGACGTGCTATTCCTAGTATGCTAGATTATAGCAAACATATTAAAGCTGAGAGTATGTTTAACACTCCTCCTGTATTCCCTGTATATGCCTCATTATTGACATTACAATGGATTAAAAAAATGGGCGGAATTGCAGCTGTAGAAAAATTAAATGATGCAAAAGCGGCTTTGCTTTATGCTGAAATTGATAGAAACCCTTTATTTAAAGGTGCAGCAGTTGAAGCTGATCGTTCTAACATGAACGTTACTTTCTTATTAAACAATCCAGATCACACAGCAACATTTGATGCTATGTGGAAAGAAGCTAACATTTCGGGCTTACCAGGTCACCGCTCAGTTGGTGGTTACAGAGCATCTATATACAATGCAATGCCAATAGAAAGCGTTCAAGTATTAGTAGATGTAATGAAAGCTTTAGAAAGTAAAGTTTAGTTTTTAGTAACCGTTTTCAGTTTACTAAAAACATCAATTTGAAACTTAGGTGCCTTAGCTCAGATAGAAAAAGGAATCCTTTTTTATTGTTTTTTCATAGAAGTTCATTGAACTTCATTTGAAATGATAGCTAAAATAGCTCCTAAACAAAAAAAAGACAATTAATATAATTGACGTTATTACTCAATCCAAACGATTAAAGAAATAACCGAATAACAAATAAAAAAAGAAATGAAAGTATTAGCAAATGATG
Organism: Flavobacterium pisciphilum; assembly: GCF_020905345.1. NCBI lineage: Bacteria > Pseudomonadati > Bacteroidota > Flavobacteriia > Flavobacteriales > Flavobacteriaceae > Flavobacterium > Flavobacterium pisciphilum. The sequence goes on along the minus strand of NZ_JAJJMO010000001.1, from coordinate 4,688,879 downwards.
GAATTTCTAAAAGTGGAATTCTGGCTTTAGAAAAAGGTGGATTTGAAGTTATAACTACAAAAGTAGCACAAGAACAAGTTGCTAATTTTGTAAATGAAAATAATGTAGATGTAGTTTTGGTGCGTAGTGCTACCAAAGTACGTAAAGATATTATCGATGCTTGCCCAGGATTAAAAATTATTGGTCGTGGTGGTGTTGGTATGGACAACATTGATGTTGACTATGCAAAAAGCAAAGGAATTCATGTAATCAATACTCCTGCTTCATCATCTGAATCTGTGGCTGAATTAGTTTTTGGACACTTATTTAATGGAGTTCGTTTTTTACACGATTCAAACAGAAATATGCCTTTAGAAGGAGATACTAACTTTGATGGTTTGAAAAAAGCTTATGCTAATGGTACTGAATTAAGAGGGAAAACTCTTGGTATTGTTGGTATTGGTCGTATTGGTCAAGCTACTGCAAAAATGGCATTAGGATTAGGAATGAAAGTTATCGCTGCAGATAGTTTTATTCCGAAAGTAGATATTAAAGTTGAATTCTTTGATGGACAATCAATAACCACTTCTATCGTTTCACAATCATTAGAGTCTTTATTTAAAGAAGCTGATTTCATTACTTTACACGTTCCTGCTCAAGATGGTTATATCATCGGTGAGAAAGAATTAGCAATCATGAAAGATGGTGTAGGTATTGTAAACTGTGCTCGTGGTGGTGTTATCGATGAGGTTGCATTGGTAAAAGCATTAGATTCTGGAAAAGTATCTTTTGCAGGATTAGATGTTTTTGAAAGCGAACCAAAACCAGAAATGGCTATTTTAATGCATAATAAAATCTCTTTGACTCCACATATTGGTGCAGCAACTGGAGAAGCACAAGACAGAATTGGTACTGAATTAGCACAACAAATTATTAATTTGTTAAGCTAATCAATTATAATTAAATTACTTGAAAGGGATTTATTAACACCGTTTAATAAATCCCTTTATTTTTTTTATTAAATTTGAGTTCTAATCTAAATCCTAAATTCATGTTTGAGCAATTAACACAATTAGTACAACAGTACGGAGGTAGCTCTGTTGTAAACAACGCTGCTATACCAAATGAACAAAATGAAGCAGTACTGAATGAAACAAGTAGCTCTATCCTTTCAGGGTTACAAAAAATAGCATCTGAAGGTGGTGTAGAACAACTTGCAGGTCTATTTCAAGGAAATTCTCCTATTGATAGTTCAAATCCTGTTGTGCAACAATTAACACAACAGCTTACAGGAAATCTTGGTGAAAAATTTGGATTAAGCACAGAAGCATCAAGCGGTGTTGCTAGTAATATGATTCCACAAATTCTAGGTTCACTTATAGGGAAAGCAAAAGACTCTGGTGATAGTAGTTTTCAGATTTCAGATATTATTAATGCAATTTCTGGTGATGGCGGACAAGCTTCAGGAATTATGGATGCAATCTCTAAATACGGAACTCAATTTGGTTTAGACCAAAATGGAGATGGAAAAGTAGATATTAGTGATGCAATGGCAGCAACTAAAAGCGGTGGTTTAGGTGGTTTATTAGGTAAACTATTCGGAAAATAACACTTTAAAGCTCTAGGTTACTGAGGTTCTTAGGCACTAAGACTTCACAGTTTTAGGATTAAAAATAACACAAAGCTGTTTACTTAAATGTAAATGGCTTTTTTTGTTTTGAGGCTCAACGTTTCAGGCTTAACCGTAAAGAACGCAAAGTTTTCCCTATACTGATTACTGAGAATTAACCGCAAAGGACGCAGGATTTTTATCTATACTGATTACTGTAAACTGAGACTTTATACTAATTACTGGCACTAAAAATTAACCGCAAAGAACGCAAGGTTTTATCTGTACTGATTACTACAAACTGACACTAAACACTGAAAACTAACCGCAAAGGACGCAGGGTTTTATCTATACTGATTACTGTAAACTGAGACTTTATACTAATTACTGGCACTGAAAATTAACCGCAAAGAACGCAAGGTTTCATCTATACTAATTACTACAAACTGACACTAAACACTGAAAACTAACCGCAAAGGATGCAGGGTTTTATCTATACAAATTACTGTAAACTGAGACTCAATACTGTAAACCGTGACTGCTAACTGAATACTAAGACTGAACACTGTAAGTTAACTGAAAAATCGTAAAGAAACCTTTGCAACTTAGAACCTCTGACACTTAGAGCCTCACCAACTTAAAACCTTCCTTACAAATTGTTAAATAAGAGAAGCTATCACTGATTTTTTTGTAAATTTATACTTCAATTTTTAGATCATGAAAAACGGTATCTACATATTCCTCGTTCTATTTGTTATTGTTGCGTGTTCCACTCAAAAAACAACAGTTGCAGTTACCAAAAAACCAGCTACTTCGGTGAATGATACGGTTCGTATTGCAAATGATGAATTAGAATACGAAGTAATCATAATAGACAGTGGCTTTAACACTTGGTTAGCTTCAATAGCCTTACCTCGCAACTACTATTCTCAATCTTATCTAGAAAATAAAAACCGACAATATGTACAAGAGTGGAATAGTAGAGTTATGCAACCACAACGTTACAACCCTAATTTATACGAAATGAGAATCGATTATGACCCAACTATTAATTATGGCTATGAGGTAAATTACTTAATCTATAATTATATGATCTATTTTCAAAATACTTACAAACAAAAGCTAGCTGGATATGTCCCTTCAAGATAATGTTGCTATATTTGTAATCATTATAAATTAAAATGAATAAATTAAAACAACGTTGGGGGATTACTTCTAATTTTCAACTCACCATCATATTTATTGTATTTGCTATAACTGGATCTACTTCGGCTTGGTTATCTCACCCTTTTTGCATTTGGTTAGGAATTACAAAAGAAGATTTTGGAATTTGGTTTACACTTATCCGATTAATAATCATTTTCCCTATTTATCAAGTACTACTTGTAGCAATTGGAGCCATTTTTGGTCAATTCCGTTTTTTCTGGAACTTTGAGAAAAAAATGCTAAAAAGTATGGGACTGGGATTTTTATTTAAAGAATAATATCTTTATTTATAGTCTTATCTTGCTTTTGGATGAAATAAGTATAAAACCACGTTAAGGTAAACGATGGAATTACGTCTGTAAAAGGAAGTATCTCTTCGACAAAAGTCAAAATCCCTGCCACTTTCCCTACTCGACCTTTATACATATAAGTCATTAAAAAACCAGCAAGAGGTGCCCAAATAACATCGGCAAATTCTCCTAAAAAAGGAATTGTAAAGGATAGCATTCCTATACCATCAAAAAGTAATCCCAACAAAAGTTTCTTTGTCTTCTCGTCTTTTACAAGTGTTTTTTCATTCATTTTAATACATATTAAAACCTGAGTTACTATCAAATATAATTCATTTTATATTTATTTTTCAAAGTGAACTCATTAATTCTATAACCATTAATCAAATTTCGTTCCTAAAATTTCACTTGAGACACAGATACCTTTGTTATACATCTCACTTTTCACTTTTTTACAACTACTTTTCTTCCACAAAATACTTTTCACATTTTCACCTCTCTCTTTTCCCAATTTACTTTTTACAAAAAAATGTTCCTAAAATTCTGTTATAACACATTTTTATATCGGTAGAATCTTTGTTTCTTTGTAAAAACAGTTTCATAATGATACAGGCAAAAAATATACATAAATTCTACGATCAACTTGAGGTTTTAAAGGGAGTTGATTTGCATATTAAAAAAGGAGAAATTGTTTCGATTGTAGGTGCTTCTGGAGCAGGAAAAACAACTTTGCTTCAAATTCTAGGTACACTTGATAAACCTTCAGTAGACAAAACAACCTCATTGATTATAAACAATGAGAACGTTCTGAATTTAAGTGATAAGACTCTATCTAAATTCAGAAACTTAAACTTAGGATTCATTTTCCAATTTCACCAATTATTACCTGAATTTACTGCACTCGAGAACGTTTGTATTCCTGCTTACATCGCTGGAAAAAAACCTTCTGAAACCGAAGCTGAAGCTAAAAAGTTATTAAAGTATTTAGGATTATCACACCGAATCAATCATAAACCCAATGAGCTTTCTGGTGGAGAACAACAGCGTGTTGCCGTTGCAAGAGCCTTAATCAATAAACCTGATGTTATTTTTGCAGACGAACCATCTGGGAATCTAGACACCCATTCGGCAGAGAATCTGCACCAATTGTTTTTTCAGCTTCGCGATGAATTTGGACAAACCTTTGTAATTGTAACCCATAATGAAGAGCTAGCTAATATGGCCGACAGAAAACTTGTAATGGTCGATGGCTTAATTAGCAATTAGAAGCTATTTCAAGAACTTTTATTTAAATCATGACCCAAACAGAACTTAAAGATTTTCTCGACGAAAAAGTCATTCAATACAACAATCAAGATTTTATTGAAAGTGACCCTGTTCAGATTCCTCATTTATTTACTCAAAAAGAAGATATCGAAATTGCGGGGTTCCTTAGTGCTACAATCGCTTGGGGAAATCGCAAAATGATTATTAAAAACTCACACCAAATGATGGAATTAATGGGAAACACACCCTACGATTTCGTCATGAGCCATAACGATGAAGATATAGCAAGATTAGAAAACTTTGTACACCGTACCTTCAATGGTAAAGACTTTGGCAGTTTTATAAAAGGGTTACAACACATTTACAAAAATCACGGTGGTCTTGAAGCTATCTTTACCAAAAATCAAGAAGAAAACAGCCTGCAAAAAAGCATTCACGAATTCAAAAAGGCTTTCTTTGAAATAGATCATCTACAGAGATCTCAAAAACACATTTCAGATCCATTAAACAATTCAGCTGCCAAACGTATTAATATGTACCTCCGTTGGATGGTACGTCAAGATACCAAAGGCGTTGATTTAGGAATCTGGAAAACTATTTCTCCATCTAAACTTTCGTGTCCGCTTGATGTACATTCTGGAAACGTAGCTCGTAAACTTGAATTGCTTTTACGAAAACAAAATGATGGTAAAGCATTGGCTGAACTTGATTTAAATCTACGTAAAATGGATCCTTTGGATCCCGTAAAATACGATTTCGCATTGTTTGGACTAGGTGTATTTGAAGGATTTTAATATGCTTATATCTCAAACAAGAATCCCTTAAATAAATGAATTATTTAAGGGATTCTTGTTACCAATAGTTATTTTACTTTATTTGTTACTTCGACTTTAGTACTCATATTATCTCTTATTAAGGTTACGGAATTTAATTTCCCATTGCTAAAATCGAGTTTCAACAAATTAGGATAATCTATAATTTTAAATAATCCATTTTTTAGATAAAGTAGCTCATTATCATTTTTTCCTTTAAAAAAACCCAAAAGCGGAGATTCAACATACAAACGATTATTCTTTTCTACTATTTTGGTTTCCATTTTTTGTCCATAAAGAAAATCATCATAAGTCCCGATTAGTTTTTCTTTTAAAGGCAATGGTATTTCCTGAGTCTCTTCATTAGAAGCTTTTTTGTCCCAATTCATCAATGTTAGAATTTTCATTCGAGTTTCGTTCATTACAGGAAAACGATTTGGTTTTTCTCCATTGGCAAGATACACCATACCATTCCCGTTTTCCATTGTAGCAAGAATATTCCCTCCAACTCCTGTATTAGAACCATTACAACTAAACCAATCATAGTTGTTGTAACCAAAAGTCTTTTGCCATCCGTAACCCCAACCTCCAACAGCATTTTTTAAAGCACTTACTGCTGTTACTTTCTCTGCAATACTATGAGAAATCACTTTATTATTTTTGTTGCGCAAAGCATTTTGAATCTCAATAGAAAGCTTAGCCAAATCGGTCGGTGTAGACCACATTCCTGATGCTCCAACTTGCGGAGTGATTGGCAAACCTGTTCTAATAACTTTGCCTTTTTCGTCGTGAACAAGAGCAACATTTATTGAAAACCCTTTTTCATTAGGCTGAATCATTGTTGTGTTTTTCATTCCAAGAGGTTTAAAAATATACTCGGCTGCAAGTTCTCCAATAGATTTATTAAAAGTATCTTCTAATGCCATTTGAACAATTACATAACCGCCGCCGCTATATTCCCAACCAGTGCCAGGCGTAAACAAGAATTCAATTTCTTTATCGTATCTTGGTATCTGTCCCAAAAGACTTTGCTTTATTGTTGGAATTGTATCACCCTCATAGTAATCTGCAAAACCACCTTGATTTGTACCAGCAGTATGATTAAAGAATTGTCTCCAAGTTGGACTGTTATTTTCTGTAAACTTACTTTTTGGTAAATGCCAACGTTTTAAAGAATTGTCTATCGGATCATCCAAATTAAGTAATCCTTTCTCTTCGAGCACATAACAAAGAAGCGCTGTAATTGGTTTTGAAATTGATGCTGCCGAAAAAGCCGTATTTTCATCTATCTTTTCTTTAGAATTTGCAGATTTCACACCAAATTGGTTGGAATACACAATTTTATAATTTTCAAAAACAACTAGACTAAACCCCGGAAGTTTATTTTTTTCTAATTGTTTATCAATATTCAAACTGTCTGTAAGAAAACCATATTTATTGGCATGTTGTGCAAAAGAAAAGTTACTAATTAATAATAGTACTGCTAAGAATTTTAAGGAAGTTTTCATTGTATCGATTTTTATTGGTTAAAAATTTATTTCGATACAAATCTGAGAAAGAAACTAATCCTGTGCGACCGAATAAAAACATTCGATCGCATTTGCTTCTAAAAAAAAGTACGAGTACTTAAAAAAAGAAGTACGAGTAATCACAAAATTTTATTTTACAAGCACTTACGATACTCCGTTGGCGTACTTCCGGTGTGTTTTTTGAAAGCAGTATTAAAAGAAGATTTCGAGTTAAAGCCTACTTCATACAGAATTTCTAAAACAGTTACTTTACTTTTTGTAGCATCTTTTAAAATATTCATAGCCTTTTCAATACGATACGCATTAATAAAATCGTAAAAATGCTGTTCTAATTTATGGTTTATTAAAAGGGATAAATCACGAACAGGAATTTGAATTTCATTAGAAATATCCTGAATTGTTATTGTAGGATCAAGAAATGGTTTTTCTTCAACCATATACTTCTTTAATTTCAATAATTCTTCACTGTGTACTTTTTCGCTTGTAGGTGTTGCCCCATTATGTTTTTCTTCAGAAATTATACTCTTTACCAATTTTAATTTTGAATCGATATTTCTAAATAAATTGGGATTATTTAAGGCTTTAAATAAATACCAACAAATAATAACTAGCTGAGATACTAGAAGTCCAATTTTAATTCCTTCTGAGATATAGGGATAATCAGAAAATTTAAGAACATTTTTTAAAAGCGCAAACAAATAAATAATTGTTAGTACAATTGTAAACTGAAACAACCAATTATAGGAGTTTATATTTGCTCCAGAATAATTTTCAAGATATAGTTTTTTTGTTTTTCTTAATATCATAAAAACAGCAATTAAATATACAATCAATTGGATATGTATAAGAATATGATTGAACTGTAGCTCTATCATACTTTGATAATTTTGAATAAAATTAATTTTAGAAGCGTCGTCAACCATATAAAAGCGAGGTAATAAAACTACATTCGCAATTACAAATGGAAGCACATGCAGTATATGTTTGGGTTTTAGCTTAAAATCAGAATAGCAAACTGAAACTATATAAAGGTAAAAAACAGGAATCTGCAGGAAAGCACATGTATTTCTAAGCATTCCGAGATTTGAAGGACCATTAACCGTTAAATTAAATAAAGGTTCAGTAATATCTACCGCGTTTATTAATAGAAAAAGAGCAAAAAGCGAGTTACTTAGTTTGTTCTTTGTTTTTACTGTAAACAGAAAAAATATAAGTATGAATGATATAAACAAGGAAATTAGAGACGTAATAATTAATAAATTAATCTTTTCCATTCAATTATTTTTTTGTGGTTATTAGGTTTGTTATTATCATCAATGTCTTAAGGTAAAAATTAAAGGATAAAATCTTTATTTCTAGCCTTCATCAATCTTGCTTGTATTTATTATTTTCCTTCTAAACATATAAAATTGAACTATTATGAATAGTAAATAAACCAAAGGAAAACCAATCCACCAGACCACAGTAAAAGAATCATAAGGATATAAATCAATTAGTATGTAAACCATTGCAACTAAGGGAGCTCCCATAAAAGTCAATAATGATAAGAAAAAATTAGTTCGAACTATTTCTTTTAAATTCAGAAAAAAAGCTATTGAAAAAACAATCATTACAATAGAATATACGAATGTATAATATAAGTTAAAGAGCGTAAATAAGAATTCCAAAATGGTTTCAAATAAATTTCCATCGCTTGATTTTAGCTGTGTAAAAGCTAATATGTAGTAAATTAAAATAATATAGCAGTCAATAAAAAATTTAGTAACCAAAATTTAAAAATGTATTTTCTCATGTTTTTTTACGGGTTAAATAAAGGCGGAATGTTTTTCTAAAAAAGGTTCAATTCTTTCGTATCTCCAAGTCTTGCATTTTTTAGCAAGGCCATCAATTCATAATTCCAAATATTTTTCATTTTATATCCTGCTTTTGGGGAAGTACATTCTATGCAATCACAATTAAAATGCTAATGCTTACGATGTGATGAAAGTAGAATCACAAATTATTAATTTAATACTTCTACCCTATTTTAGCACTCCTATTATTTTGCCATTATTTTTTAATTTTCAGGAAAGTATTCAATTCCATTTTTTGTTACTCTTATTAATATCTCTTTCTCTGTGCCCTCTGGTGTTAAAATAACTGGTTTGTTTAAAAGAATAGATAATTCAGTCATGTATTTTATAATTTTTTCGTGGTCTTGAATAGTATTTATTTCATTCGGTGAAATGTCATTTTCAATTTCCTCATCTATAAAGAAGTGGTTATTAATTCTTATCTTTTCAATGTAAACACTAGCACTAGAGCATAAATTGTGATTATTATTAAGATATCCTTTTACGCTTTCAAAGTCAATTTTATCTTCGTTAATTTCTCTTATACCATTGAACCAGTTAATTACATAGTTATTATTTACAAATTCACACCATTTTTCATTATCCACAATGTCTGTGTTTTTAATATAAATATCCCTTAAAGAACCATCTACATAGTAAATATTTTTTTTTAGTTCAGCCCAATTCATTTTAGTCAAGAGTTAATTAATTATTTGTTACTATTTTTCTGTTTCTACGTTCTTTAAACCTAAGTCTGTATGTCTGGAAAATTTTTAAATCAAGTATTTTTTGCTAAATATTAGGTATGCTTAAAATGCTATACGAATGTCTTCGTCTACGCTTACTTAATTTTATGATTCTTTCAATTCGCTGCCGCTTATACATAAACTAATCCTACCGCAATTTTGACAATAAAAAGTGGCTTTAAGTTTTTTTTTTCATTGTTTTTTGCTATTAGATTACTACTACTACTACTATTTTGCAGTTTCGTTCTAGCAAAAAACCTTTATTGATCCCTATTATATTGGTTTGAGCAATGGTTTCACTTTGTTAAAAAATGCTTGATAATCATTATTCGTATCAGGTCTTGTTATACTTGGAAAGCCACAGTACTCAAAACATATTCTTAAATAGTTTATAAATGTTGTATTGTTTGGCTCATTCATAAAAATACTGTCAATACTTGGTTCTTTTGTTATCTGTATCGCATAGGCTTGCCCACCACTAACGTTATCTTTATGCAAATCATCAGCAGCTAGATCTAAAAAAGCATTTCCAAAATTTTCATCATCAACATATTCCTGAATTTCTTCTTGCCACCATTCTTCAGTAACAGCTTCTACAACTGAATCAAGACTTGCAATTTGAATAGGATCAGCCATATCCCACATAAAGTCTTCATTTGTTTCATAGTCCCAAACAAAATTAACTCCGCCAACAATTTCATAAAAGAACTTCATTGAAAGAGGGACAAATCCGAAAGACTCTACTGCACTACTAAGTTGTTGAAGTAAAATATCAGTATCCGATAAAGGTTTATGCAACGGTTTTTCAAAATTAAATACTGGTTTTGTATTAAATAGATAGTTGATTCTTTTTAGTTCCTCATAAATAATATCGAGATTATAAGCAACTCTTTGAAAAGTCTCCTTCAATACTTTTTCAATATCAGGCAAGTTCGTTGGTAAAAAAGCGTCTTGTCCCAAAGCATAAATGTCTTGGTAAACTTGTTCTGTTTCACCGTTAATATATCTATTATAAAGGGTCATAACTGTAGTCTAAATAGTTATTTATCGAATAGGTCTTCGTATATAAATATCCCTTAATATGGTATACTAACTAAGATTCCTTCCGTTTTTATTCTTCCAAAAATATTCAAAAAAAAATATAAATCATTAAAAGACATCTTTTATTTTTGAATACTTTTCGTACTTATAGAAATGCAAATAATGTTAATAAATTCGCTCAACAGCATGAAATATTCTCTTTTCCAAATAACTATTAATCGCTCCCTTTTTTACTTGGGTAATAACTGTTAAACTTGATTTAAATCTAAGTAAGCCAGATGCTTTATACCCTACAAAATACAATTTCGTATTATTCCATTTAAATGTTTTTACAAGTATTTAATATTGATTATTAGATTGTTACACATTTAAATTATCAGATGATTCTAAGAATTTAGTAAACTAACCGCTATTTTAATGTACCTTTGCACAAAATTTAATGCAAATGAGCACTTTCGAGACATTTAATCTTCCTAAATCCGTACAAAAAGCAATAGACGATTTAGGTTTTACATCCCCAACTCCTATTCAGGAAAAAACTTTTTCTGTGATAATGTCTGGTCGTGATATGATGGGAATTGCGCAAACAGGTACAGGTAAAACATTTGCCTATTTATTGCCTTTATTAAAATTATATAAATTTACTCCAGGACATACTCCAAAAATAGTAATCCTTGTCCCTACTCGTGAACTTGTAGTTCAAGTTGTAGAAGAGGTTGAAAAATTAACAAAATACATGTCAGTTCGTACAGTTGGTATTTTTGGTGGGGTTAACATAAACACTCAAAAAACAACAGTTTATCAAGGATGTGATATTCTTGTGGGGACTCCCGGAAGAATCATGGATTTAACATTGGATAATGTTATCCGCTTTGAAGAAATGCAAAAACTGGTTATCGATGAGTTTGACGAAATGCTGAATTTAGGTTTCCGTACGCAATTGACTGCTATTTTAGCTATGATGCCAAGAAAACGTCAAAACATTCTCTTCTCGGCAACCATGACCGATGAGGTTGATGCAATTTTGAATGACTTTTTTGATTTTCCAGAAGAGGTTACCCTTGCAGCATCAGGAACTCCACTTGAAAACATTGAACAAATTACGTATAATGTACCCAATTTCAATACTAAAGTAAACTTGTTGAAACACTTGCTACAAAACAACGAAGACATGAGTCGCGTCTTAGTTTTTGTAAATAACAAGAAGATTTCTGACATGCTTCACGATCGTATCGAAGAAGAATTTGAAGGACAGTTTGGCGTAATTCACTCTAACAAATCACAAAATTATCGTTTAAGTACTATGGCAGAATTTCAAGAAGGAAATTTGCGAGGGTTGATTACTACCGATATTATGGCGAGAGGTTTGGATATTTCGAATATTACCCACGTAATTAACTTCGAGATGCCGGAATTACCAGAATTATACATGCACAGAATTGGTCGTACTGGTCGTGCCGATGCAACTGGAACTGCAATAAGCTTTATTACTCCTCGTGAAGAAGAATTTAAAGTAGAAGTAGAAGTATTAATGAATACAGAACTTAATATTGCTGATTTCCCTGAAGAAGTAGAAGTTTCGATAAAATTAATCGAGCCTGAAAAAGACAGACAACCTGTGAAGTTTTTGATGAAAAAACAAAAACTTTCTGGAGATGGGGCTTTTCATGAAAAAGATAAAAAGAATAAAAAAGTCAACTTAGGAGGTCCTTCTAAAACCAAGAAAAAAACGCACGGATCTGTTAACAGAAACATGCTAAAAACTAGAGATAAGAAAAGAAAAGATAAGAATAAATAGTTTCTTTTTTTAAGGTTCAAAGGCTCAAAGGTGCTGAGGTTCTAAGTTTTTTAAACTTGTAATTTCTTCATCTTTGAGCCTTTATAATTTTAAGTAGCTAAGTTACTAAGGTTCTAAGTCACTAAGCGACTAAGTTAAAAAACTTATAATACTCTAGCTTTGTACCTTTGTTCCTCTGAACCTTTATCTCTTTAAATCTTAGCACCTCAGAACCTTAGTTCCTTAGTCCCTCTAAAAAAAACTAATTCTTTGTAAAAACTAAACCAACTGGCGAGCACAATTCGATTCTTTTTCCAGTATCAGTCAGCTTACCTGTAGCTTTATCTCTTTTGAAAATTACAATATTATCTGTGTATTGATGTCCTACTAAAAGAAAATTTCCTGTAGGATCAATAGAAAAATCTCTTGGACCTTTTCCTAAAGTACTTACTTGTTCTTGTAATTCTAAACCACCGTTTCCAAGAATTTTAAAAACTGAAATTGCATTTACATCTACACGATCTGACACATATAAGAACTTACCATCTGGCGATATTTTTATAGCTGCTGCTCCTGTTCCTCCAGTGAAATCTTTAGGAAGAATAGTTGTCTCTGCAATCAGCTTTAAATTTCCATTTTTATCATAACTAAAAGTAGTTAGTGTAGCATCTAATTCCTGAATTAAATACACAAACTTCCCATCTTTACTGAACGTTAAATGTCTTGGCCCACTTTCAGCTTTTACATCAACACTTCCTTTTAATGTTAAGACTTTGTCCTGCGAATTTGGATTGTATTTGTATATAAAAACTTTATCTAAACCTAAATCATTTGATAAAACATATTTTTTATCTGGTGAAAAATACACCATGTGCACATGAGCTCCTTCTTGTCTTTGAGTATTAACTCCTTTTCCTGTATGCTGAATGACTTGTTTTGCCTCTGAAATTCCTTCTGCTGTTTTTTTGAACACCGAAATATTTCCTCCTGAATAATTCGCAGTGATTACATTTTCGCCATCATTAATCAAATAACAAGGGTCTGCTCCCATCGCTTTTTGCTTATTTAAAAAAGTAACCTTACCTGATTTTGGTTCGTAGCCAAAAGCACTTACAGTGCTTTCTGCTCCGTTTTCGTTAACAGCATAAATAAATTTATTATCAGCAGAAACTGACAAATAGCTTGGACTCACTGTGCTATCTGAAGTATTTTTTAATTTAGATTCTCCTGAATTGGTATCGAATTCATATACATAGATTCCTTTACTATCACATCTATTGGTATATGTTCCTACCAACAGATTAACTTTGTTTTGCGCCTGAATTCCAGTAAAAAATAGAATTAAGAGCAAAACGGCATACGCTTTTTTCATTTGTAAAAATTTTATTGAAATGCTAAAATACATAATATCCTTATATTCGTTAAGAATAATTTGCCCGTTCGAAAAAATATAACAACATCAGTTAAAACTGCCTGTAAATTTGTATTTTTGACAAACGAAAAATTCAATGAGCTCCATTGAAAATAAAATCAGTGAAGTAAACTAAACTTTAGAATGCATTTTAAACATCCCGAAATTTTATACTTTCTGTTCTTATTGATTGTTCCAATTTTGGTTCATTTATTTCAATTACGACGTTTCAAAAAGTCATATTTCACTAATGTTCGACTTTTAGCAAAACTCTCTATCCAAACCCGAAAAAGTTCCAAAATCAAGAAATGGCTATTATTAGCTACACGCTTATTGCTACTTACTTGCCTTATTCTTGCTTTTGCTCAACCCTTTTTTACTGCCAAAGACAGCAAAAATGCCAATAACGAAATGTATATCATTCTTGATAATTCATTTAGTATGCAGGCAAAAGGTAAAAAGGGTGAATTACTAAAACGTGCCGTTCAGGAATTATTAGAAAACACTCCCGAAAACACTTCATTTTCTTTACTTACCAACACAGATAATTACTGGAACACCGACATAAAATCGGTTCGTAACTCATTACAGAATCTAAAATACAGTGCCTCTCCTTTTGAATTGGATAATATAATGGCAAAGGTGAAAGCGCGTAAGTCAGCTTTTAAAAAGGATATTATCATTATTACTGATGCAGTTGGATTGGGTGAAAAACAATTAAAAAACATTAATTCAGAAGACAATCCGTATTTTATAATCCCAAAAGCGGAACAAAAAAATAATGTGGCTATTGATAGCGTTTTTATCAATCAAACTCTGGATAATTTTTATGATATCGGTATTAATTTATCTGGATATGGCGATAACTTTAAGCCTATTTCGATGTCTTTATTCAACAACGATAAGCTAATCGCTAAAACCATTGTAAACTTTGACACCAAAAAGAAGAAAGTCAATTTTACCATTCCAAAACAAGCTTTTCATGGCTACGTTGTTATTGAAGATAATGGCTTAGAATATGACAACCAATTGTATTTTAGCATTTCCGAAACTAAAAAAACCAACGTTATTAGTATTGGTGAACCTGCAAAAAGCAATTTCTTATCTCGAATTTACACTTCTGAGGAATTCAATTATCATAATTTTGACATTCGTTCTCTTGACTACAATAGCCTTGATAAACAAGATGCTATTATCTTAAATGAGTTAGATGAAGTTCCGCAGGCATTACAAACAACCTTGAAATCTTTTGTATCAAAAGGTGGAAACGTTGTTATTATTCCATCAGAGAAAATTACTATTGCTAATATGAATTCATTTTTATCAAATTTTGGTAAAGTACAAATGGGTTCTTTTGAAAATAAAGAAAAACTGATTACCAAAATCAACTTTGATCATCCTATATTCTCTGGTGTTTTCGAAAATAAAATCAAGAACTTTCAATATCCAAAAACAAAGAGTTCGTTCCCTATTACAAGTTCTTATTCATCGGCCTTAACCTATGAAGATCAAAGTGCTTTTTTAACCTCGATACAAAATCAAGTTTCAGCAGTTTCTGTTTTCTCTGCGCCCATAAACAGCATCAATTCTAATTTTCAGCAATCACCGCTGATTGTTCCTGTTTTTTATAAAATGGCACAAAACAATCAGAAATCTGGAATAAATGCGATAACTATCGGTAACAACCAACCGTATTTTGTTGAAGCACTACTGTCTAAAGATGCCATTTTAGAAGTAAGAGGAACTGAGGAACAGTTTATTCCAATTCAGCAGATTTTAAATAATAAAGTAAAAATCGTTTTTAATGATTACCCTGAACAAGCTGGTAATTATACCATTTATAATAAAAAAGAAGCGTTAGAAAACGTAAGTTTTAATTACAAACGAAGTGAAAGTGATTTGAGTCAGATTAACACTAATTTGATCTCTAATTATAAAACTGCCGATACAATTTCAACTATTTTTAACACCCTACAAACGGAGCGAACCGACAATGAGATTTGGAAATGGTTTGTTATCTTTGCATTGTTATTTATAGTAGCAGAAATGGCTATAATTCGATTCGTAAAGTAAAAATTGAGTTTTAATTCTCGCTCATAGTAAATAACACTTTACTATTAAAAAGGATTTTGTGTTTGAATAAAATAAATACCTATATATGAAAATAATCATCAGAGAAGCAAAAATTATTGATTCTAAAAGTCCATTTCATAACAAGACTGCAGATATTTTAATTAAGGATGGTTTAATCGAAAAAATAGGAACTTCACTTCCTAATACTGAAAATGCCGACGAGATAAAACTCGATAATTTACATATTTCGCAAGGATGGTTTGACAGTAGTGTTTCGCTTGGAGAGCCAGGTTACGAAGACCGTGAAACTATCTCTAATGGATTGAATGTAGCTGCAAAAAGCGGATTTACTGCTATTGCTTTACAACCCAACTCCTACCCGATTATCGATAATCAATCGCAAGTAAATTTTGTAAAAAACAAGGCCAATGGTTTTGCTACTGAACTTTTCCCTATTGGAGCTTTGACCAAAGCTAGCGAAGGAAAAGATATGGCAGAATTATTTGACATGAAAAAAACTGGAGCTGTAGCTTTTGGTGATTACAACAAAAGTCTTGACAATGCCAATTTACTTAAAATAGCATTACAATATGTACAGGATTTTGATGGTTTGGTAATTGCTTATTCACAAGATCAAAACATTAAAGGGAATGGTGTTGCCAATGAAGGAATTGTTTCAACTCGATTAGGTTTAAAAGGAATTCCTGATCTTGCTGAAGAATTACAAATTGTTCGCAACCTATTCTTATTAGAATACGCTGGTGGAAAGCTTCATATTCCAACTATCTCAACTACTAAATCAGTTCAATTAATTAAAGAAGCTAAAGCAAAAGGACTAAACGTAACCTGTAGTGTTGCCGTACATCATTTGGTTTTAACTGATGAAAAACTAGAAGGTTTTGATACTCGTTTTAAAGTTACACCTCCTTTACGAACTGAAATAGACAGACAAGCATTGCTTGCAGGTGTTTTAGACGGAACTATTGATATGATTACTTCTGATCACAACCCAATTGATATTGAATTCAAAAAAATGGAGTTTGATATGGCCAAAAATGGTACTGTTGGTCTAGAAAGTGCCTTTGGTGCTTTAGCAACAGTATTACCTTTAGAAACTGTAATCGAAAAATTAACCTTAGGAAAATCAGTTTTTGGTATCGAAAACAATACAATTACCGAAGGTTCTAAAGCAAACATTACCTTATTTAATCCAGAAGGTAAAACTACTTTCTCAAAAGAGAATATCTTATCTAAATCTAAAAACTCTGCCTTTTTAGGTACTCCGCTACAAGGTTCTGTTTACGGAATTGTGAATCAGAGTCAATTGGTTTTGAAAAAATAAATACAAACACAAGAATGAACAACTCAATCGAAGAAGGAAAAACTCCTGCTATAACAAGTTACATATTAATTATTGGTGTTTTAATCGCAATGTCGATGAATTCTGAACACAAAAATAGTTTTGCCTCTTTTCATATACGTCAAGCTTTAGGGTTATCATTAACCTTTATCTCATTCGGACTTATCATTAGTAACTTTGATAGTTTCATGATTACTTTCCCAATGTGGGTTTGTATCTCTATCTTATGGACATATGGTATTTTTAGTGCCATCAAAGGCGAAACTAAACCTGTGCCCTTAGTAGGAGCGCTTTTTCAAAAATGGTTTAAAAGCATCGGATAATAGTATTATCTTGAAACTTTACGACACCCCCTAATAAGCTTTGTAAAAGTTCAATCATTTACAAAAATCAAAAAATAAAGAACACTGAATACTCAAAAAATGAATTTATCTTTAGAATATAAAATAAGAGAACCAAAAGTTATTTTAGACAAAAACCCTCTACTACTATTACTTCACGGATACGGCAGCAACGAAGAAGATTTATTCTCTTTTGCAAGTGAACTTCCTGATAATTATTATGTTATTTCTGCAAGAGCTCCTTATGACTTACAATATAACAGCTATGCGTGGTATGCAATCAATTTTGATGCTGATCAAAACAAATTTTCAGATAACGAGCAAGCCAAAACTTCACGTGATTTAATTGCTGTTTTTGTTGACGAATTAGTAGCTAATTATCCTATTGATGCTAATAACATTACTTTGATTGGTTTTAGTCAAGGTTCTATTTTGAGTTATGCTGTAGCACTTTCATATCCAGAAAAAATCCAGAGAGTAGTTGCAATGAGCGGTTATTTTAATGATGAAATCATCAAAGAAGGGTTTACGCAAAACGATTTCAAAGACCTAAAAATATTTGCTTCTCATGGAACTGTAGATCAAGTAATTCCAATTGATTGGGCAAGAAAAACACCTGCTGTTTTAGAAAAACTAAACATCCCGGTTACCTATAAAGAATATCCTGTTGGTCATGGAGTTGCTCCTCAGAATTTCTTTGATTTCAAAAATTGGCTAGCGCAATAGTTTACTGTATTCAGTCACAATTTTAAGTTGAAAAAAACAATTAAATATAAATCAATTAGTAATTATAAAATTCTTAATTCCAAGAACATCTTTATAATTACTCTAATTGTCATAAACTTAACAATATTATCTGTTTGGCTTTTTGGACTTGGAAATCATAATTCTGTTTTTGAAAATTCATTACTATCGACGACAATTTTATCCTTAGCTTTCTTCTTATTTATTTCAATCGGATTGTATAAAGGAGTAAAAATAAAAGATAATTTAGGTAAAATAACTGATCGTTTTGAATCAAAAAAATTAGATTTCTTAAAAGACTTAGCTCCAGAAGCAAATGATTTTTCTGTACCTGATGTTGATGAAGGCATTTTTGGAGTTATTATAAGTCTGATTTTATGGTTTATTATGGCAATTATAATCAGTTATTTATTTTGGGCATTTGGAGTCATAATGTGGATTTCTATTCTAACTTTTATTGCAATGCTTTATTGGATTTTTTTCAGAGCATTAAGGCTTGTCTTTAAAAAATCATCTATCTGTAAAGCATCCTATTCAAAAAGTATTTCATACGGCTTTGGCTTTACAATACTCTATAACTTTTGGATTTATATAATCATTTTTATGACAGTATCGCTTTTCTGAAAATATTTCAGTTGTAATTCTTAAATTACAATCGAATATTGTAAGACCATCAGAATCTCCATAATTTTAAAACTTGGCTCACGCAATAGTTTAACAATTTTTAGTTTAAAAACACAATAATGGGAATAAACGATTTAAAAGATTTAATTCTACCAGCAATATTAATTGCTGCTGGACTTTTTATAAAAAACACTAAAAATCCAAACTTTCAAACTTCCAAGAAATATTGGAAAGTATTATTTATTTTGGGGATTCTAAATCTATTAATGAAACTATATCTTATCTTCTTTCTTTAATAAGTAAATTTTCGTTTCATACTTCCATTTCTTTCAACAATACTTAATTGTCACATCATTAAGTTTTAAACAATAAACTTAAAATCACATAAATATAAAGGTTTTAGATAAACATCTAAAACCTTTTTTTATTTTAACAAATTAATACTTTTAACTAGAAATCATTTTATCTTTAACTTTCAATATCGTACAATCTCGTAACAAATAACAAAGCAATAAGACCAATTCATAAACCAACCTATATTAGCAACTTATGAAACAACTATTATTCTCTCTACTTTTTATTAGCTTTTCTTTTTTTGCAAAAGCACAATCAGACAACAAGATTACTATTGGTACAATTGAAACTGTTCATTCTAAGATATTAAATGAAGACCGAAAAGTCTGGATATATGTTCCTGATGGTTATATCAAAGGTGCAACTAAAACAGAGCAATATCCTGTTATTTACTTGTTAGATGGTAATGCCCATTTCACATCAGTTGTTGGCATGACGGAGCAATTAAGCACCATGAACGGAAATACAATTTGTCCAAAAATGATTGTAGTAGGAATACTCAATACGGATAGAGCTCGAGATTTAACCCCTACTCACATAGAATCTGATTTACCTATGATGAATGTTAATGCTAGTAAAACTACTGGCGGAAACGAAAACTTCATTGCTTTTATCCAAAAAGAATTAATGCCGTACGTTGAAACCAACTACCCTACGGCACCATACAAAATGCTAATCGGACATTCTTTTGGTGGTTTAACGGCTATAAACGCACTTGCAAATCACACCAATTTATTCAACTCTTATGTCTCTATTGATCCAAGCATGTGGTGGGACAAACAAAAATTTCTAGAGCAAACCAAAAAAACATTTGCAACAAAAGAATTCAAAAATACCAGCTTGTTTATAGGAATTGCTAATACCATGGAAGCAGGAATGGATACTATCAAGGTAAAAAAAGACACAACACAAGCTACAAGACACATTCGAGCTATTTTTGAATTAGCTAATACACTAAAAAAGAACAAGCAAAACCAATTGAACTTTCAGTACAAGTATTATGATAATGATAGCCATGGTTCTGTTCCTTTAATTGCCGAATATGATGCGCTTCGCTTTATATTTAGTTTTTACAAACTAAACTTAGGATTCAGTGATCTTACAGATGCAAGTATTAATTTTCCTTTAAAAATTGAAAAACATTATCAAAATGTTTCTGAAAAAATGGGATACAAAATACTACCTCCTGAAGGTTCTATAAACGATTGTGGTTACAGGGCCCTTGGACTAAAAAACTTAGCTCAAGCTGAATATTTCTTCAAACTAAACATTAAAAACTATCCCAATAGCTTTAATGTATATGATTCTCTTGGTGATTATTATAAAGAAACAGGTGATAAAACTAATGCAATAATCAATTACAAAAAAACGTTATCAATCAACAAGGAAAACGCCGAAACGAAACAAAAAATTGAAGCACTTGAAAAAGGAAAATAGCTTATACTAATGTCATTTTTAAATAATTAGACAGTCAGACCAATTCTTCTTGTGCAAAAACCTTAAGATATTCTAAATCATGTGGTCAAATAAATATTATTACTTAAATATCTGTTCTGATGAAAAATTGAGTTCTAGCTATGACACGCAGAAAATCAAAAAATTATTAATTTCTCTAGATAAATTTAAACAAACTTCAGATTTTATTTTCAGTAATAACCCAGATTTTCCTTTTACAACAATTACCTTATTAAAAGCTAAAAACATAGATAGTTGGTCTGATAGAGATGTAAATAAAAATGACACCAACTTGATAAGCATTGTTTGCACAAAGGATAATGATGAAAATTTTAATTGCTTAAAAAATGTTTTTATAGAAATAGCAAAAACTCTTAATTGGAAATTAATCGACGAGCAAACTGACAATGGAATTGAAAATTCTACATTATGGGAACCTTTAAAAAAGTAAACAATGAAAATATCTAAACTCGACAATCCGGCACTAATCCTAATCGACATTCAGAAAGGTTTTGACAATATAAATTATTGGGGAGCTGAACGCAACAATTTGGATGCTGAACAAAATGCTGCAGAACTTCTTGAAATATGGAGAAGCAATAAGTTACCGATTTTTCATATACAACATTGCTCCTCTAATCCTCACTCTCTGCTTCATGAAACTAATCCTGGTAATGCGTTTAAAGACATTGTTAAACCAAACCCTGGAGAAAATGTAATCCAAAAAAATGTAAACAGCGCCTTTATTGGTACCGATTTAAAAGAACAACTTGATGAGGCTAAAATCGACACACTCGTTATTATAGGTTTAACAACTGATCATTGCGTATCAACAACAACTAGAATGGCTGGGAATTTTGGATATAATACCTTTTTAATTTCTGATGCAACAGCTGCTTTTAATAAAAAAGGACTAAATGATCAAGAATTTAGTGCCGAGACTATTCACGAAACTGCCCTTGCTAGTTTAAACGAAGAATTTGCTCAAGTAGTTACAACCGATTTTATAAAACAGAATATTTAGTTTGTGAGAGTAAAAGGTTGTTTGTGAAATGGGAACTGCGAGAGGAATTAACGTTTGTACCCAAACATTTTTCAAATAATTATAAAAAGACAAAGGCGAGAAATGATTCTCGCCTTTTATCTATATTTTCTAATACATTTGGTTTTATTCGCCTGTATAAATAATCTTACCTGCTTTTTTAAGTACATAACCTTTCCAAGGAATTAATTCTAAATCTCCATTGATCCAAGGTTCTCCTTCGGCTTTTCGTTCTAACATAATTGTCTCTTTTTGTGTATCTAGAAAAAGCTCGGCTTTGTTTCCATCTTTTTCAAAAATAACATAAGCAACAGTCGAATAGGTTTTTCCATCTTCAGCATGAGATAACTTTGTTCCAACCTCAAAAATTCGAACGCATTCTTTTTTAACCTCTGACCATGTATAACCTGCAGAACCTTTACATCCATGAGCATCTGAATCTCCTCCAACAATAGCGGCTGGTTTTTCTTCTGGAGTTACTTTAGTAGTTTCTTCTTGTGAAACTTTTTTAGCACAAGAAAATGAAAGTCCAATAATAATCGAAAATAAAAATACTTTTTTCATAAGTTCTGTTTGTTAGTTGTTACAATTATTATACAATTCTTAATGTTTATTTTTGATATATCAATGATTGGTTTACTTCAAAAGCTACACTTCCATCCTCATTAATAAAGTATTTCAATAAAACTTCTCCCCACGTTTCTCCATCACTAAAATCAGCAATAATCCATCTGTGGTTTAACACCTTTACTTTGTTGATGATAAATTTATTTATCCCTATTTGATCTTGTCCTGTATATGGATTCCCTTTTGGGTTAGCATTAAGATCCATTAATTTCTCAGTAACCATCGGAATTAGTTGCTCGTACTTAATTGTTTTTGAAGCCGTTTCTGAGTCAAAATAATTTTGTGCGTTTTGATTGTTTTCTAATGAGAAATAGTTGGCATCAATTAGTTTATTCTCTACTAAATCTAAACTATCTCTAAGCTTTTTGGTCGTTTTTACATAACGCTCCTGCTCAAACTTTACTTCTTTACTATAAAACATATAGGTAAAAATATTCATAAGTATCGCAATGATAAATAGGTAAAGTAATAAGGATTTTTTCATTTTTATAATATAATTAAATTGTGATTTCTAAATTATCGTATGCTAGATAAACATTTTTAGGAAGCTTTTTTTGCACCTCTTCATGAAATCCTAAAACATGACTAATATGAGTTAAATAAGCCACTTCTGGCTGAACCAAAGTTATAAAATCTAAGGCTTCTTGCAAATTAAAATGTGTATCATGTGGCTCAACACGTAATGCATTTATCACTAATACTTTTAGATTTTTTAATTTATCAATTTCGGCTTCTTCTATCGTTTTTACATCTGTTAAATAGGCAAAATCATCTATTCGATATCCGAAAACTTGTAAATCACCATGCATAACATTTACTGGAATCGCCATTTTATTTCCTACTGCAAATGGCTCGTCATTGATTACCTCAATTGTTTTTACTGATGGTGCTCCTGGGTATTTATTTACAGTTTCGAATACGTAATCAAAGCGTTTTTTTAAATTATCAATAACACGTTGATGTGCATAAATTGGCATTTCGCCTTGTCTAAAATTAAACGGACGTATGTCATCTAAACCTGCAGTATGATCAGCATGCTCATGTGTAAATAAAATAGCATCTAATTTCTGACAATTACAAGCTAGCATTTGTTGTCTAAAATCGGGACCACAATCGATAACATATGAATGATTGTCCCAACTAATCCAAATAGACACTCGAAGTCTTTTGTCCTTAGCATCAGTGCTTTTGCAGACAGGATGATCAACCCCTATAATCGGAATACCTTGTGATGTGCCTGTACCTAAAAAATATACCTTCAATTGTACTTTATTTTTTTACAAAAATAGGATTAATTATCTTTCATTAGAAGCCTAATTTACTAACTTTGTAACAAATCAGCCATATTTAAAATAAAATGGGTATAGAAATAAAACTTAAGGGCGACAAAGTCATCGCTCAGATACCATCCATAAAAGACAAAGCTCTACGAATTAATCTAAATGAAAATATCTACGGAACCTTTGCAGAGATTGGTGCTGGCCAAGAAACGGTAAGACATTTTTTTAGATCTGGTGGTTCATCTGGAACAATTGCGAAGGCAATGTCTGCTTATGATAAAGATTTTAGTGATGCCATTTACGGAATTGAAAGTGATGGCCGCTATGTTACTGAAGAGAGATTAAAGAAAATGTTAACTCTTGAAGGTCAAATAATCGAAGAACGTCTAAGCAGAGAAAAGCACCCTACCAAACTTTTCTTTAGCTATGCCAATACTGTTGCAACAATCGATTTTGCAAAACAATTTAAAGGCCACGGTTGGGTTGGAATAAGATACCAAATTGAACCTGATGAAGCATATAACGAAATTATACTTCACATTCGTTTTAAAGAAACTGATGCTCGATTACAACAAGAAACACTAGGGATACTTGGGGTTAACTTAATTTACGGAGCATTTTATAAATACAACGATCCTAAGAGATTACTTCGTTATTTATACGATCACCTTGACAAGGATCAACTTGAAATTGACACCATTAACTTTTCTGGTCCTCGATTTGCCGATGTTGACAATCGATTGATTAGTTTACAATTGGTAAAAAATGGAATGACCGATGCGGTAATGTTCAATCCTGAAGGTAAAAACATCCTTCCTGCTGCCATTTTATACAAAAAGAATATTCTTGCCTTACGCGGGAGTTTTCGTCCTGTAACTAAGGTTAATATGGACATGTATGAGAAATCATTAAAAATGTTTCTCGAAGAAAGCAAAGTCGAAAAAGACAATACGCTGGTAATTTTCGAAATCACTCTATCAAACCTTCGTTCTGATGGAGAAATTGATGAACGTGATTTTATGGATAGAGCCGAATTGCTTTGTTCATTAGGTCAAACCGTAATGATTTCGAACTTCCAAGAATACTATAAAGTAGTAGAGTATTTTGCTAATTATACCAAAGCCCGAATGGGATTGGCAATGGGAGTTAATAATCTTGTAGATATCTTTGATGAGAAATACTATCGCCATTTAAGTGGTGGTATTCTTGAAGCTTTCGGAAAATTATTTTACCGAGACATGAAGGTTTTCTTATACCCAATGATTGATGAAGATGGTACAATCATGAACTCTACCAACTTAAAAGTTCACCCTAGAATGAAAGAACTATACAAGTTCTTTAAATTTAATGGAAAAGTAATTGATGTTGCCGATTTTGACCCTCATACCCTTGAAGTATTCTCTAGAGAGGTACTAAAAATGATTAGTCAAGGTAAACCTGGATGGGAACCAATGCTTCCAATAGGTATTGCCGAAATCATTAAAGAACATCACTTATTTGGTTACGAGCCTAATAAAGTTTTAAAAGAATCGAATTAAGTTAAAAAAAAAGTAGCTAAGTTACTGAGGAACTAAGGTTCTAAGGTTTAGATATAATAAAAGGCATCAGTTTTAAAACTGATGCCTTTTTTTGTGAAAGATTGATACTTTAATGATTTGGTTTGCAAACCAACCAACCGCAATCTTATTTCAGTATCTGATCTGCGTGTTCTTTGGTTTTTACTTTTGAAATTATATCTTCTATAATTCCTTCTTCGTTGATTACAAATGTTGTTCTATGGATTCCGTCATACTCTCTTCCCATGAATTTTTTTGGTCCCCAAACTCCAAATGCTTCTATCACTGATTTATCTTCATCGGCTAGTAAAGGAAACGGAAAGCTGTATTTTTCTTTAAATTTAGCTTGTGCTTTTTGTGCATCAGCACTAACTCCCAAAAGGGCATAATTATTTGCTTGAAAACGCTCAAAATTATCTCTTAAATCACAAGCCTCAGCTGTACATCCTGGTGTACTTGCTTTTGGATAAAAGAAAACTACTAATTTTTTTCCTGCATAATCAGCTAATTTATGTGTATTCCCGTCTTGGTCTGTTCCTGAAAAATTTGGTGCTTTATCTCCTACTTGTAATGTTGTCATATTTGTTGAATTATTGGATTATTAGACTTTCTTTAATAACTAAACTTCATAGATTATCAAGTCAACTAGTTTTTTGAATATAATTACAAAAATACTTAATACTTAGATTATTTTGCCCCAGATTGTAGTGAAAACCCCAGAATTGTGATAGCCTACATTTTTTGCATTAGTAAAGCGACCAACGGAAGCTCTTACGGATGCTTAAAAATATTGCTATCGTAATGAGGAGTTGTAACTGAAAGCTGGATTAGGCTCATCATGAAATTTGTACTATTTTTACGGGATTAAATTTACGGAAATGAATAAACAAGAAAGGGTAACTTTTGTTATAAATACGTTAAAAGAATTATATCCAACCATCCCTGTGCCTCTTGATCACAAGGATCCTTATACTTTATTAATTGCTGTATTGTTATCGGCTCAATGTACTGATGTACGTGTGAACCAAATCACTCCTTTATTATTTGCAAAGGCGGACAATCCGTATGATATGATAAAAATGTCTATTGAAGAAATTCAAGACATTATTCGTCCTTGTGGTTTATCTCCTATGAAAGCCAAAGGAATTCACGGTTTATCACATATACTTATTGACAAACATGGTGGTGAAGTTCCTCAGAGTTATGAATATCTGGAAGAGCTACCTGCAGTTGGCCATAAAACAGCGAGTGTAGTTATGTCACAAGCCTTTGGCGTTCCTGCATTTCCTGTAGACACTCATATTCATAGATTGATGTACAGATGGAATTTATCTAACGGAAAAAATGTGACTCAAACTGAAAAAGATGCTAAACGTCTTTTTCCTGAGGAAATTTGGAATGATTTACATCTAGAGATTATTTGGTACGGACGAGAATATTCGCCTGCCCGTGGTTGGGACCTTGACAAAGACATCATTACAAAAACGATTGGAAGAAAATCAGTTATTGATGATTATAACGAAAGTCAAGCTTCTAAAAAACAAAAAAATCACTAATTGCATACTGCACTTAGTGATTTTTTAATCAAACGACCAATTTGATTAATTCATTTACTTTCAAAACATCCGACAACTGTTGTGGGCTGTTTAATTAGCTATAATCTCAAAACTCTTATCGTCTATTTTAACTACTGTTAATGCTTGTGAGTAGCTTAATATAAAAGAAACAACTTCTTTGTTGGGTTTCAAGTTTGTAGTAACTGTTGCTTTTTTTGAGTAAATTTTTGCCATGCTAATAATTGTTTATTTATATAACAACGGCCTATAACTCAATTTAGTATATTAATTAGTTAAAATAATTTGATGTTTTTCTATAATTTTTCTAATATTCATCAGAGCATATCTCATTCTACCTAGCGCTGTATTAATACTAACACCAGTTACTTCTGAAATTTCTTTAAAGCTCATATCCTGATACATACGCATTACCAATACTTCTTTTTGATCACTTGGAAGCTCTTCTATTAGCTTTTTCAAGTCTACTTCAACTTGATCTACAATCATTTTATTTTCGATTGTTAGTGTATCATCTGACATAATAGAGAATATTGAAAATTCTTCGGTTTCTCTATACATTGGCATTTTCTTTGTTTTTCGGTAATGATCTACAATTAAATTGTGTGATATACGCATTACCCAAGGTAAGAATTTACCCTCTTCGTTATATGAGTTGCTTTTTAAAGTCTTGATTACTTTTATGAATGTATCCTGAAATATATCATTTGAGATGTCTTTGTCAGCTATTTTTGAATATATAAATCCATAAATCTTTGATTCATGTCTTTTTATCAATGTTGACAAAGCACTTTCGTTACCTTCAACATAGTTCTTCACCAATAGAGCATCAGGAGTTTGCAGATTAGCCATAATATACTACCTTTTAGTTTTAATTTGAAATTTGGGCAATTATCTAAAAAAGTAATTTTATGTATAGGCTACTGGTTTTTAAAGTGTTAATTAATTGTTCAAATTTAACAAATATTTTATTTAAAAAGCAAATTAAATTAAGAATAATTACCACCAAATTCTGAAAAACATTAAAATAAAGTCAGCAATTTCAAGAAAAAGGATAAAAAACAATAAATTTCCCCTATGTTCTTAACAGTTAAAAAATAAATATAAATCACAGATAATAAACCATTTACGATTTAACATCCTTTTTATGGCATCCTTTATTACTGATATACTCTAATATAATCAATGATAAAATCCTGTGGAAAAATGGTATCATCTACCTCTGGTCCTCCTAGATTTCCTCCAATAGCAAGATTTACTAATATGTAAAAAGGTTTATCAAAAGGCCAAACATCTTCATTTTTATCTTTTGGATTGAATGTATACACTAAGTCCTTATCTACAAAAAAATCTATTTTATCTTTTGTCCACTCAATTGCAAATACATGAAATCCTTTTTCGATATCAGGAAAAACTGTTTTCTTGGTATTAATTGTATTCCCATGACTATCTTGGGTGTGCAATGTAGTATAAACCATATGTGGATCTTTACCTATATATTCTAAGATATCGATTTCACCGCATTTTGGCCATTTTACTTGATCAATATTCGCACCAAGCATCCAGAATGCTGGCCACAGACCATAACCGAGAGGCAATTGAGCTCTTGCTTCGATTCGTCCGTATTTAAACTCTTTTTTCCCTTTGGTAGTGATACGTGTTGACGAATACACATTGCCTTCTTTTCTTGCTTGAATGATTAATTTCCCAGCTTTTAATTGATGGTTTGTTTTGGTATAAACTT
The DNA here is from genome assembly GCF_020905345.1 of Flavobacterium pisciphilum. Lineage (NCBI taxonomy): Bacteria > Pseudomonadati > Bacteroidota > Flavobacteriia > Flavobacteriales > Flavobacteriaceae > Flavobacterium > Flavobacterium pisciphilum. Next base: position 4,660,607 of record NZ_JAJJMO010000001.1, on the reverse strand, counting down.
GTCTTTCGTTATTTCCCCATCCACATAAATTAGGACAACCATCTCCTAGTTCGTAATTCCAAATCGTTTCGTTTAAGGTTTTATCATTAAAATTTTCTTCCCAAACCAGTTTTCTTTTTATCTGTTGAGCAAAACTAAAATTCGCTATTAATAATAGGATTACAATTTTCTTCATTATTATTTGTCTATTTATCATCAAAAAAAGAAGTTCAATAAAGTCCCTCTTATTCTAACTAATTTAATCTTCTATAGTACTGATTTATTATCACATACTCAAATTTCACTGCAAACTGACACGAAAGTTAAATTTATGCTTTCTATAAAATTTACTCTCTTTGTAAAATTGAAAATTAGAAAAAAAACACTTTTCAAATAACAACTTTCTTTTATAAAAGATCAACAATTCTGCACATCAAAAAATATAATAATTTTTAAAATATAGGATTTTCTAGCAAACAAGAATTTATACGTTATTATGAAGTTTAAAGCTTCCTAAAATAAGTTTCTTTTTAGATAAATTGAAATTTATCCTTAACATAACTCAATTGAAAATTGCTTACTTTTGTGGAAATTGATTTTTTGTATGCAAATTGACCTTTCTACACTCGACCCAAAGAAAAATATCATCATTAAAGGTGCTCAAGTACATAATTTAAAAAATGTAGATGTTGCCATTCCAAGAAACAAACTTGTTGTTATCACTGGGCTTTCGGGCTCCGGAAAATCAAGTTTAGCATTCGATACTTTGTATGCTGAAGGTCAACGTCGTTATGTAGAAAGTTTGTCGTCGTATGCACGTCAGTTTTTAGGTCGTTTAGACAAACCAAAAGTCGAATACATCAAAGGAATTGCTCCTGCAATTGCTATTGAGCAAAAAGTAAATACTACTAATGCTCGTTCGACAGTAGGAACTTCTACTGAGATTTACGATTATGTGAAATTACTTTTTGCAAGAATTGGTCGTACGTACTCCCCGATTTCTGGTCAAGAAGTCAAAAAAAATACCGTTACCGATGTTGTTACTGATGTAAAAAGCTTCGAATTAGATAGTAAGTGGCTACTTCTTGCTCCTATTCATCTTGAAAAAGGAAGAAAATTAGAAGAGAAACTTAATGTTTTACTACAACAAGGATTTGCTCGTATCTTAATTGATAACGAGATGGTTCGTTTGGATGAATTTGCAGCTTCGCTTGACTCAAAAAAGGATCAGGATATTTTATTAATTATTGATAGAATCGTTGTAAAGGAAGAAGAAGAATTTTACAATCGTCTTTCAGATGCTGTTCAAACTGCTTTCTTTGAAGGGAAAGGAATTTGTTTTTTACAAGAATTAAAAACCAATAAAAGATTCAGTTACTCTAATAATTTTGAGTTGGACGGAATTACATTTTTAGAACCTAATCCTCATTTATTTAGCTTCAACAACCCGTATGGTGCTTGTCCAGCCTGCGAAGGATATGGAAATATTATTGGTATCGATACCGATTTGGTCATTCCAAATACTTCTTTATCTATTTACGAAAATGCTATTTATCCTTGGCGTGGTGAAAGCATGAGCTGGTTTCGTGATCAATTGGTTAATAATTCCCATAAATTTGATTTCCCTATACATAAACCTTACTTCCAATTAAGCGAAGAGCATAAAGAACTAATCTGGAAAGGAAATCAATATTTTGAAGGGCTAAATGATTTCTTTAAAGAACTCGAAGAGAAAAATTATAAAATACAAAATAGAGTAATGCTTTCGCGTTACCGTGGAAAAACAAAATGCCATGTTTGTAAAGGAAAGCGCCTAAGAGTCGAAGCTTCTTATGTGAAAATAAATGGCAAAACTGTTTCTGATTTAGTCGATTTACCAATTCAACATTTAGTTACTTTCTTCAATGAAATAGAACTTAATGTTTACGAGAAACAAATCGCAAAACGATTAATGGTCGAAATTAATAATAGATTATCCTTTTTGACTGAAGTAGGATTATCTTATCTTACCTTAAATCGAAATTCTTCGACGCTTTCTGGAGGAGAATCACAACGTATCAATCTAGCAACTTCTCTAGGAAGCAGCTTAGTTGGTTCTATGTATATCTTAGATGAACCAAGTATTGGTTTGCACCCAAAAGACTCTGAACGATTGATAAAAGTATTACTTTCTCTTCGTGACTTAGGCAATACCGTAATTGTAGTAGAACATGATGAAGACATCATGAAAGCTGCTGATATGATTATAGATATTGGTCCTGAAGCAGGAACCTTTGGAGGTGAACTAGTCGCTCAGGGAACCTATGATGAAATATTAAAATCATCTTCATTAACAGCTAAATACCTCAATGGTGATTTAGAAATAGCTGTTCCTAAACACCGCCGAAAATCTAAAAACTATGTGCAGGTTATTGGTGCACGAGAAAATAATCTTAAGAACATTGATGTCACATTTCCATTAGATGTTTTAACTGTAATTACTGGAGTTTCTGGTAGTGGAAAAAGTACACTTGTTAAGAAGATTTTATTTCCTGCTATTCAGAAAAAATTAGACAATGCTGCCGAAAAAGCAGGTCAGTTTACCGAAATAAAAGGTTCTTTTTCACAAATAAAGCATATTGAATATGTAGATCAAAACCCTATTGGAAGAAGCTCTCGTTCCAATCCTGTTACCTACATAAAAGCTTATGATGATATTAGAGAGCTATACGCCAAAGAGAAACTATCAAAAATAAGAGGTTATCAAGCCAAACACTTTTCTTTTAATGTAGATGGCGGAAGATGCGAAACCTGTAAAGGAGAAGGCTCTATTAACGTTGAGATGGTCTTTATGGCTGATGTGCAATTACCGTGTGAAACTTGTAGCGGAAAACGCTTTAAGAAAGAAGTTCTAGAAATTACTTTTGATAATAAAAACATCAATGACATTCTTACAATGACAATTGATGATGCTATTAGTTTCTTTTCTACAAACAACCAAACTAAAATCACTCAAAAACTACAACCTCTACAAGATGTTGGTTTAGGATATGTACAATTAGGTCAATCTTCTTCTACCCTTTCTGGTGGTGAGGCACAACGTATTAAACTAGCTTCCTTTTTGGTAAAAGGAGCAACAAAAGATAAAGCTTTATTTGTTTTTGATGAACCTACAACGGGACTTCATTTTCATGACATCAAGAAATTATTAGCTTCATTTGATGCGTTGATTGATAAAGGACACTCTATAATTGTAATTGAACACAACCTTGACCTTATAAAATGTGCTGATTGGATAATCGATTTAGGCCCTGAAGGTGGGGAAAATGGTGGAGAATTATTAGCTGAGGGTATACCTGAAGATATTGTAAAGATAAAAAAATCTATAACAGGTATTTACTTAAAAGAGAAATTGTAACAGTAACTTATTCGTGGTAACATTTATCTTCAAAAGGGATTCCATCTTCATCGATGGCAACCAAAATCCTTTTGTTTTTAGATGATTCTATGGTTAAATACAACCAAGCTATAGACCACAGCCCAAATGTTAGGCAACAAATAAGGAAATTAAAACTATGATCGACCACTCTTTCTCCTTTTGATAAAACTGCAAAAAGCATTTCATCATTTCTCTCTTCTAAAATAAAACCATTGTGGATTTTATTTGAAATTATATTTGAGAACACTTGTAAACTTTCTTCTTGCGTAAATTGTGGGCTTTTCATAATCGTAAATTAAAATTATTTTTAGCTATTTACTTTAATAATTTATTCTTGGAGTAATTCAGAAGGCAAAATTAGTTCAGAATAATAAATTAAACAATACCCACTTTTAGTGATTTTACAATTAGTCTTTCATCACAAAAGACTAAACGAAATCAATTCACTAATACAGAGCGCTATACCGAATATTTATTACATATTAACAGTTATTGCTTTTATAAAAAACTAATACCCAGAACAATAAATCACTTCTTATTTTTTATATTAAACGCTGGAGTTTCATAATTATTATCCAAATAATGCTCTGGAATAGTTGTATTATTTCCATCTCGAAGTGCTTTATAATGTGGCGACATTATCTCAATACCAGCTTCATTAAAACTATCCTGAATATTTTGATGCAACGAAGAATAAATTAATGGCTGTTTTTGAGGCTCTTTGGTATACGCATTAATTTCATAGCACACATAAAAATCATCCAAACCAGTTTGCAAAACAAATGGAACTGGAGTACTTTCTATAAAATCTGTTTTTGAAGCAGCACTAATTAATGCTTTATGAACATCTGGCCATGGCACATCATACCCAATAGTAACGGTAGAATGAACAACCAATCCTTTAGCATCCTCTTTTGTATTTGCCGAATAATTAATTGATGTACTCGATAAGACAGTTGCATTTGGTATTGTAATGTCTTCAAATTTTGGCGTTCGTATACGTGTGACTAAAGCCGTTTTCTCTATCACTTCCCCACTCACATCACCTATTTTTATAAAATCTCCTATTTTAAAAGGGCGCATATAAGTAATAACTAGCCCAGCAACCATATTGGCAATTGCGTTTGATGATCCCAATGAAAACAAAATCCCTACAAAAACAGAAACCCCTTTAAATACAGGTGAATCTGAACCTGGTAAGTACGGAAAAATAACAACCAACATAAAGGCATACATTAAGAAACGTATGATATTAAATGTAGGCTTTGCCCAATCACTATAAAAACCATTTATATTAATATTCCCTTTATTAATCTCATCTACAAAAAACTTAATAACTTTTAAAATATATTTAAAAATAAACACAATTACGATTATTGTAAACAAATTAGGCAGGAATGCCACAAAGCTCACGACAGCTAATCTTGCAGGTGTAAGAACCCAATGTAGTAAGGTTGTTGTGTACTTTTCTGTTCCTGGAAAAATGCTAAAAAGGACTGGTAATGATAAATAGACTATCAGTATTAAGACAAAAGTCTTGATAATACCAATTAATCGCATTGCTAAAAAAAGCTGCTTTTGCGGACTGAATATATTAATCTCGTTGTACTTAAATCCAGTAAAATATTTTTCTTTGTTTCGGGATAAATAAAGTCTTGCTTTATTAAAAAACCTCCCTACAAAGACCAAGATAAGACCAAGAATCAATATCAATAAAGCGGTGAGTCCTAATCGTTTTGGTAGCAATGAATTATTCTCATTCTGAAAAAGAATAGCCTTCTTTATTGCTGTAAGATTGCGATTTGCAACAGCAGTTGCTGGCATATTTTCTGATTTTGCATCGGCATCTAAAATTGCCATTATTACAAAATCTTTCTCATAAATAATGTCCAAGCTTACATCCGAAGAAATAATTTTTAGAGAATCGGCAACAAAAAAAGCATTCTCATAGAGTTTTTCAATTCTATCTGAAATAGCTTGAGCTCTGCTTTCGGCAGAAAACGAACCTACTTTATTATAAACATAAAAAAGAGTGTCTTTAAAAGGCGTAACTGGATACCCTTTTAAATTAACCTTAGAAATAGAATCAGTATGATTGCCTTGATCATTTTGATTTTCAACATTGTTCTTTCCTTTTTGAGCAAAACCTACCTGAAAAATCAAAAACAAGGGAATAAACAACAAAATAATTATTCTCTTTTTCATATTTGTATGTAATAAAACCACAAGCGGCTTAACAAATATAAAACAAAATGAATCACTTTTTGTTTCCTACATTACTTCTTACTAAACTTTAATTCCTAGCTTATTTAAGAAGTTATTTATTACTTGGTTTATTTCTTTAGAAATAGCAAACTTATAATTTAAATAGACATACAAAATTGTCACCAAGATTGATTTTAAACTAATTCCAATAAGGGGATAAAAAGGAAATTCCCAGAAATAGAACAATAAAAACAATACAAATGTAAGTGCAATTGAATATAATGTCTGATTGGTAAATGGATATAAATGCAGTCGCTTAACCACAAAAAGTAATTTAGCTAAGCTATATAATGTAATAGATAACAAAGTAGCAAATGCAGAACCTTTGATTCCGTATATAGGAATAAAAATCATGTTTAAAACTACAGTTAAAAAAACTAACAGCAATCCTAAATACAATACCATTCGATAGTATTTTGTATTAAAAATAATTGCATTATTATTTCCTAGAATAAGATCAAAATACTTAGATAATCCAATCATGAATACAACCGCAATTCCTCCGCCATATTCTTTTGGAACCAACTCATATAATTGATTAATATTTACAAAAATACAAAGCATTACAAATCCACCAACTATCTGCAAATTAATAGATGTCTTTTTGTACAAATCATTCAATTCATCATATTTATCATCATGCATCAACTTAGCGGTAATAGGATACACAATTTGATGCATTGCACGACTCGGAACTGAGATTACTAATGCAATATATGTTGCCACTGAATAATAGGCTATGTTCTCAATCTTCATATATTGATTAAGCATAAGCTTATCTCCATCCAAGAGCAAATTGGCTACACTTCCTGACAGAATAATAAAAAAAGTATACTCCATTACACTTTTTACATTTTCAGGTATTGTGATTTGAAAATTCGGCTTTTTAATACTGAAAGCATAAAACATTGTTACAATAAAAGCGATAAAATAAATTCCTGCTGTTATATATACAAATTGAATTAATGTAATCCAATGAAAATACAATCCCACCAATGCTATCGATGAAAACAATCTCAAACCAACTTCTTTAATAAAATTACCAAAAACGGAATGCATATGCACTCTCGCCCAAGCATAAAATATTTCGAAATAAGCCATACAAATTCCGATAAAAGGAATCAGTAAGATAAACTCTTTTACAACTGGATTTTTCTTCGACACAAAAGCCGTTATGTCATCAAAAAACAAAAAACCTATAATCCCTAAAGGAATACACATTAAGACAGGAAACAGTGCTGTAAAGGATAAAAATTGCTCTCTTTCTTCTTCTGTCTTATATTGAGAATAAAACTTGACTAATGTATTTTGCATTCCTATAGCAAACAAAGGCATTATTACATTTGCAGCAGAAAGGATATAATTTGTTAAAGCATAGTATGTCGCGCCAAGATAAACTGGATACAAATAAAGCGTGTTTATAGCACCAATACCAAAACCAATATATGTTATGATAGTATTTTTAAAAGACTGATTTAAGACTATGCCCATTGAAGGTATTTATATTTTTGAAAATTTAAAAAGTATTTTATTTAATCAATTGTGCTAACTGCTTTGTTAGGTTTTTTCTAGAATATTGTTGCAATCCTACTCCGTTTGCTTGTAGTTTTCCTTCTAAAAATTGATTATAAAAATCCAAAATTACACTTTTTAATTTCATTTTTTCAGAATAGTCAAAAAACACTCCTGTATTGGTCTGGGTTATAATATCTGAAAAATCAGATCCCTTCGGTCCAATAGCAATTATTGGTCTATTAGAAACCATATATTCAAACAATTTACCCGGAATAATACTCTTTGTATCTTCTGAATTGATTTCAATTAATAATAAAACCTGAGATTTTTTCTGATGCGCAATAGCTTCGTTATGCGAAACATATCCTAAATTATTCAGATAATCATTTAGCTTATACTTAGTAATTGTTTCTAATACTTCCTGACTAACCGCTCCTATTAGTTTAATTTCTAAATGTTGTTTGAATTCTGGAATCTCTTGTAATAATTCAACCAAACATTCCCATAAAAAGAGTGGGTTTCTTTCTGACAAGAAAGAACCTATATGTGCTAATGTAAATTTAGTATCCAACGTTTGCTTATCAACATTTTCAACATCATACCCGTTTGTAATAACTTCAATTGGTTTTGTCGTTATTTCCTGAAACTCGACTTTAGTTGTTTTACTTGTTACAAGAATAGTATCGGCAGTATTTAAAACCTTATATTCTAATTTCTTATGCTTTTTAGCAGCATAGCTAGACAAGCGTAATGATTTATGATAGCCAATCGTAGTCCATGGATCACGAAAATCGGCGAACCATTTTATATTTAGTTTCTCTTTTAACTCCAAACCTATAAGGTGCAAACTATGTGGCGGACCTGAAGTTACAATTGTATCAATATTATTTTCTACAATATATTTTTCTAAAAATGAAACTGATGGTTTCACCCATAAAACACGTGCATCGGGAATAAATAAATTACCTCGAATCCAAAGAAATGTTTTATCAAGAAATGATTGCTTTTTTTGATTCGGAATAATTCCTGAAGCAATTTTCTTTGTTTTATTTTTTGAAAAAAATGAAGCCAATTGATATGGCTCAATAATTTTATTCTTAATAACAATTACCTGATCTAAAACTTCTTTTACTAGTCCTTCATCAACAATTGGATATGTTGGATTCTCTGGCACATATACAATTGGCTGAACACCAAATTCAGGTAAGTATTTTACAAATTTTAACCAGCGTTGCACACCTGGCCCTCCAGCTGGCGGAAAATAATAAGTAATTATTAAGAGTTTCTTTTGTTCCAAGAAGAATTAATTTAAAATTTAAGATTACAGACTGAGGATAAAATCGAATTACTTAACACCAATCGATTTTTTTCTTTCAAAATAAATCCCTCCTATTAAAAGAATTAGCATACCAATTGAGCTAAAAAGTGTAATCATACTACCCGTTTTAACAACTTCTGGCTCAAACTTAAATTCAATTGTATGTTTACCTCCCGGCACTTCAAGGGCTCTCAAAACATAATTCACAGGGAAATGATCTGTTAGTTTACCATCTATATAAGCATTCCATCCTTTTTCATAATATATCTCAGAGAAAACTGCTAAGCCATCATTTAGGTTATCTGATGTATATTTTAAATAATTTGGCTTATAAACTTCTAATTTAATAGTTCCGTTTGGATCCCATTTTTTCTTTAAACGAGCACTTTTGAATTTAGATCCATAATCATGAATATTAAAGACTGCTACAGTTTTAGTGTCCAAATGGTCTAAAATTTTCATTTCAGCATCGGCTGTATTAACCAATTTCACATCTCTTACAAACCAAGCATTACCATTAGTATTTGGGTTTATAGTTGGAAATTCTTGTCCTTCTTTATTTGTTTGGATGATGTATTTTATATTTAGCATATCCAATACTTCCATATTGTTTTTTGCTATTTGATAGTCAAATAACTGCTGCATTCTTCTTGGTTTTGCAGCATGATATCCTCCAATTGATTTATGGAAATACGAAGCTCTTGCACTAGACAAGTTTCCATTTACTTCAAAAACTCTATAATGCGTAGTATCTTTTAAGATCTGGGCATCTGAAGGTGTTTCTTGAAAAGGAACAGCAACTTCTCTTCCGCTTACAAAATCTTTGGCTGAAACATATTTTTTATCTACAAAAAACAAATCAAAAATCATCAAAACTCCAACTATTATAAGTGCAGTATTCTGAGAGAATTTATTTTTAATAAAGAACCATAATACTCCAAAAGCAACTACAATAAAGAAGCCTGAACGTAGTAAATCTGCTGAGTATAACGTTTTTCTATCTTCTTTTAGTGCATCAACAAAATCTGGTCCGTAATTCTCTAAGAAATAACTATCACTACCTCCTGAGAAATTAAACATGCTTTTACAGAAAACCAATATCAATAGAACACCAATACTGAATACTCCCGTTTGAATCAATCCTTTTTGCTGCAACTTTGGATCTATTTCTTTTAATTTAAAAAAAGATTGTAACCCCATAATTGCAAGAACTGGGAAACATAACTCTAAAATTACTTGTATTGAAGAAACAGCTCTAAATTTATCGTACATAGGCACATAATCGATAAAGAAATCTGTTAACAACGGAAAGTTTTTACCCCAAGACAACATCAAAGCAACCATTGCTCCTGAGAAAAACACATATTTTATTTTTCTATCATCAATAAACAAAGCCAAAACTGCCAAAAAGAACACAATAGCACCAATATATGCTGGAGCAGCTACAATAGGCTGATCTCCCCAATAAGTTGGCATTGCCGAAACAAAATCTTTTGCTTGTCCTTCTGGAACACCTTGTCCTATCATGAACTCATACATATGACTATCTGTACCCAAAGCTTCACTATTTGAACCACCAAACAATCTTGGCGCAATTAGATTAAAGCTTTCTGCAACTCCATAGCTATACTCTGTAATATAATCACGAGTTAAAGCACTTCCGCTAGTATTATTTTTTGAACCATCTGGATTGAATGTTAATTCACTTTTCCCTCTTGTACTGAAACTAGCATACTCGCTAGTTGCCATTAAGTTAGTCGCATTTGCACCTAAAGCAAAAATTCCAGCTACTGCCAAAACTCCAAATGAGATTAAAAGTGGCTTATATTCTTTTTCTTTAATAAAGTTAAAAGCAAAATATCCTGAAAGTATCAATAAGAAAATCAATAGATAATACGTCATTTGAAAGTGGTTGGCATTGATTTCCAAAGCCACCGCAAACATGGTGAGCAATCCACCGAGAATGTATTTTTTCTGAAAGACGAGTATAAAACCAGCAATAACCAATGGCATATATGCAATAGCATGTGCCTTGGCATTATGTCCAACTCCTAATATAATAATCAAATAAGTAGAGAAACCAAAAGCCAATGCTCCGATAAAAGCTTTAAGCGGATCGATTTTTAAAACCAACAACAAACCATAAAACCCTAAGAAATATAGGAAAAGATAGTCTGCTGGGCGAGGTAAGAATCGCAATGCATCGTCTAATTGTCCTACATAATCATGCGGATAATTAGCTCCTAATTGATAAGTTGGCATTCCGCCAAAAGCCGAGTTTGTCCAGTAGGGTTCAGAATGTTCAGTTGCTCTGAAATCATTTTGTTCCTTTGCCATCCCGGTATATTGTGCAATATCCGATTGAAAAATCTGTTTTCCTTGTAATACAGGATAAAAATAAATTAAAGAAACGAGTACAAATCCCAATATAACAAGGGCATGCGGATAAAGCTTATTTATTACTTTCAATTTTGGTAGGTTTGGTTTATGGATGAAAATCTATTGTTCGATTACAAATCGATTACAAATTTAATCTATTTCTTCGTAATCAACGTAATCCCCAACTTTTTTGGTTTCACGCGGGTTTTTCGCATTAGCGGTATCATATATCACCTCATCATTTGTTCTGGTTTTTTGCCATGAATTATTTTGTTGTTGCTGTGTATATTGTTGCTGTTGTCTCTGAAAATTCTCTCCTGCTTTATCCACCACTTTTTTTACTAAAACTGGTAAAAATAATTTTGCCAAGAATCTAAAAATGTAATAAAAAGCAATCATGTAAAAAATCGCTTTTATAAGACCTGAAAAAGATGCTGTTTGCATAATCATATAATTTTTTTCAAAAATAGCAAATCCATTCTTCAAAATTAAAATATCAATCTTAAATAAATAATAAAATATAGTACATTTGAAATGCGTTATTACTTTTTAACTAAAAAAAATAATATGTTTAAAATCAGAAACTTGATTCTTTCCAGCGTTTTTTTAACGCCTTATCTTTTTTTCGGTCAACATACCGATGTTATCAATTCTAACCGACCAGGCGAAACTATGTCAGCTTTTTCAGTTGGGAAATCAGTAATTCAAGCCGAAGTTGGCGTTTACGGAATTAACGAAAAGCACGATTTATTAAATTATAAAGCAAATGGTTTTGGAACTGATTTAACTCTTCGTTGGGGTCTTTTTCGTGAGCAACTAGAGCTTATTGCCGATATACAGTACCAAATGGAAGATTATTCTACCCCATTTGTCAGCTACAAAAAAAATGATTTTAAACAGACTATATTAGGGGCTAAATACCTAATCTATGATCCATTTAAAAACTATGAAAAAAAGGCAAACATTTATAGTTGGAAAGCCAATCAAAGATTCAACTGGCATCAATTAATTCCAGCAGTTTCTATTTTTGCAGGAGCCAATTTTACTTTTGCAGGAAATCCCTATGCATTTACAAATAAATCTAGCATTTCTCCAAAAATCATGTTGATTACTCAAAATCATTTGGGTGATGGAAAATGGGTGTTTGTAACCAATATTATTGCTGATTATATCACTACCGATTATCCTAGCTATGGATATGTAGTAACACTTACACGTGGTTTTAATGACAAATGGTCTGGTTTTGTAGAAAATCAAGGTTATAAAAGTGATTTTTACAGCGATTGTATTATTAGAGGTGGTGCTGCCTATTTGCTAAATAAAAATATGCAAATCGATGCATCTGTAAGTACTAATTTTAAGGATACTCCTTCTATTTTGTATGGTGGTGTTGGATTCTCTTGGCGTTATGACGCAAACTACAAAGAGGTTCAAATGAGCTTTAAAGATAAGAAAGGCAAAAAGGGCAAAAAAGAGAAAAGAGGTAAAAAAAGCAAAAAGAAAGAACTTGAAGAAGATTCTATCAAAATAGAGCAAAAACGCAAATCTTCATTTGAATAAGAACTGCAACAATCCAATTACACAACCTCTCAAAAAAAGAGATTTTTTTTTAAAATACATAATACAATCTTAATGATTACAATACAAGAAGCCAAGACTAAGAAAGAGTTAACTGAATTTATAAAATTTCCATTTTCATTATACCAAGACAATAAATACTGGGTTCCACCAATTATTGCTGATGAATTGGAAACTTTTGACAAAACCAAAAACCCTGCTTTCGAAAATGCTGAAGCTACTTTTTATGTAGCTTTAAGAAATAATACAATTGTAGGTCGTCTTGCTGCCATAATTAACTGGAGCGAAGTTAATGGACAAGAAAAAAAGAAAGTCCGTTTTGGTTGGTTTGATGTTATTGATGATATCGAAGTTACCAAAGCTTTACTTGAAAAAGTATATGAATTAGGTCGAAAAAACAATCTTGAATATGTTGAAGGACCAATGGGATTCTCTAATCTTGATAAAGTTGGTGTTTTAACTGAAGGCTTTGATGAAATTGGAACTATGATTACATGGTACAATCACCCTTACTATGCTACGCATTTTGAACAATTGGGTTATGTAATAGAAAAAAAATATGATGAGAGTAAATTCCCTTTTGCTAATGTAAAACCAGAGGCTTTTGAGAAGGCTAATGATTTAGTAAAGAGAAGATACCAATTAAAACCGCTTAACTTTAAGACGACCAAAGAGGTTATGCCGCATGTAGATAAAATGTTTGATTTATTTAATGAATCTTATGCTTCTTTATCTTCTTTTGTAGCAATAACTGACATTCAAAAAGAATACTTCAAGAAAAAATACATTAGTTTTATTAATCCTGAGTTTATCAAATTTGTAGAAGACAAAGACCATAACATTGTTGCTTTTAGTATTGTTATGCCATCATTCTCTGAAGCTTTACAAAAAACAAAAGGAAAATTATTTCCGTTTGGATTCTTGCATTTGCTTAAAGCAAAAAAACACAGCAAGGATATGATATTTTATCTTATTGGCGTTCATCCTGAGTATCAAAATAAAGCAGTAACAGCAATTATCTTCAATGAGTATTACCATACTTTTAAAGAAAAGGGCATTATTAACTGTTATAGAACTCCTGAATTATCAGACAATGTAGCTATACACAATTTATGGAAACATTTTGATCCTGTTATACACAAACGAAGAGCAACTTTTCGCAAAGAATTATAAAAAAAAATCCATCTGCCGCAGCAGATGGATTTTTTTATTTCCATTAATCTTGAAACTATTTACATTCTACCTTTGATAAGGTCATTTTCGTATCAAATTTCAAGAGCTTTTTATCTTTAAAAACCATCTTACCATTTGTTTCTATAAGGTCACCATATCCTTCTATAAAAGTCCCTGCTTTTTTCAAAAAAGCCACTTCTCTTATCGATGAAACACCTTCTGATTTAAAAGTATAATCTGCAATAAGCGTATCGCCCTTAATGTTTCCAATTATGGTTCCTACGTTTTTATCTTTTTGATAAATTTTATATATCAATTCTCCATTTACTTCATTATGAGAATTAGTATTTAAAACCATAGCAACGGTATCATTATTAACTACTGATTGAAAACACTGTTTCCCCACTGATTCTTTGATTGTTCCAGACTCAACTGTACTTGGTACTATTTCATCTGGTTTATCCTTTTTACATGAAACCAATACTAATGCAACAACTCCTATTATTAAAATTATTTTTTTCATAATCATTCTGTTTAAAGGTTTGAATGTTAAATATACTATATAAAAAAATTAAACAAAAAAAATCCATTCGCATAACGAATGGATTTTTTTATATAATTCCCACATATTCAAAAGAATACTGGTTTAACTATGCATCTAAATCAACTGTAGTTCTACTAGCAATTTCTTTATATGTTCCGTTTTCTAATTTTTCACGAATTGCTTCAAAAGCAGTAAGTGTTTCATCAATATCCGATAAAGTATGTGAAGTTGTTGGTATCATTCTTAATAAAATAATTCCTTTTGGGATAACTGGATAAATTACAATTGATAAGAAAATACCGTAATTTTCTCTTAAATCATTTACCATTACCATTGCTTCAGGAACACTTCCTTGCAAATAAACTGGTGTAACACAAGTATTTGTATCTCCAATATTGAAATTTCTTGAACGCAATCCGTTTTGTAATGCATTCACATTTTCCCATAATTTATCTTTTAATTCTGGGTGATTACGCAACAATTCTAAACGCTTCAAAGAACCAACAGTTTGAATCATTGGTAATGCTTTTGCAAACATTTGAGAACGCAAATTGTATTTTAAATAGTCGATAATATCTTTATCTGCAGCTACAAAAGCTCCAATATTTGCCATAGATTTTGCAAAAGTAGAGAAGTAAACATCAATATCATCTTGAACTCCTTGCTCCTCACCTGCTCCAGCTCCTGTTTTACCAAGTGTACCAAAACCATGTGCATCATCTACTAATAATCTGAAATTATATTTTTGTTTAAGCGCAACAATTTCTTTTAATTTTCCTTGTTGACCACGCATTCCAAACACACCTTCAGTAATAAATAAAATACCTCCACCTGTTTCAGTTGCCATTTTAGTAGCACGTTGCAGGTTCTTTTCCATACTTTCTAGATCATTGTGTTTGTATGTAAAACGCTTACCCATATGTAAACGTACACCATCAATAATACAAGCATGAGAATCTACATCATATACAATAATATCGTTTTTAGTCACCAAAGCATCAATAATAGACACCATTCCTTGGTAACCAAAATTCAATAAATAAGCAGATTCTTTCATTACGAAATCAGCCAATTCATTTTCTAATTGTTCGTGATATTTAGTATGTCCTGACATCATACGAGCTCCCATTGGGTAAGCAGCACCATATTTAATTGCTGCATCTGTATCTGCCTGACGTACTTCTGGATGATTTGCTAAACCTAAATAGTCATTCAAACTCCAGTTTAAAATATTTTTCCCACCAAATTGCATTCTTGGACCAAGTTCACCTTCTAATTTAGGGAATACAAAATAACCCTCAGCTTGAGAAGCCCATTTTCCTAATGGTCCTTTATTGTTTTGAATTCTTTCGAATAAATCTTTTACCATAAATATATTTTGAAGTAATAATTTTAATTTAAACAGCGTGCAAAAATAATGATTATTATTCTAAAATAGAGTTTCCATTTATTTTTATTGAAAAATATTCTGAATATCAATATTCAAAAAAACAAACTTCTTCTAAACACGTTTTTCAAGAGCGCACCTATTCAAATTAAAACAAGACAAATTTCTAAAATAAATAATATGTATTTCATGATTTTTATCATAATAAAAGACTCTTTTGTCTTTTATTTTTGTATAAAGATTTTTAAACTAAGATAAAACCAAATTTATTATGAACAGAAATTACAAAATGCCACTAAAATTGAAAGTATTTTTTTGTGCAATTTTTACAATGGTCCTTTTAGCATCATGTAAAAAAGAAGAAACCTCAACAAATTACACTGACATTGTAACTAATGGGGAAATGGAAGCTGAACTCACAGCTCCGCCAATGGTTCCAAAACCTGTTGGCAACAGACCTGCTATGAAACTAAAAGTAAACATGGAAATTAGAGAACAAGAAGGAACTATGACAGATGGTGTAAAATACACTTATTGGACATTTGGCGGCTCTGTTCCTGGAAGTTTTATTAGAACGCGTGTAGGCGATGAAGTTGAGTTTCACCTAAAAAATCACCCTGACAATAAACTCCCTCACAACATCGATTTACATGCAGTGACAGGCCCTGGTGGTGGAGCAACATCATCATTAGTAGCTCCTGGTCATGAGAAAGTATTTAACTTCAAGGTAATTAACCCTGGGTTATACGTTTACCATTGTGCTACTGCTCCTGTTGGGATGCACATTGCAAACGGAATGTACGGTTTGATATTAGTTGAGCCTGAAGGTGGTCTTCCTCCAGTGGACAAAGAATACTACGTTATGCAAGGTGATTTTTACACTCAAGGGGAATATGGAGCAAAAGGCCTTCAGCCTTTTGACATGAATAAAGCTGTAAAAGAAACACCTGACTATGTAGTATTTAACGGAAAAGTTGGTTCATTAACTAATGGAGGTGAACTTACTGCAAAGGTTGGAGAAACAGTTCGTTTGTTTGTTGGTAACGGTGGTCCTAACCTAGTGTCTTCTTTCCATGTTATTGGAGAAATATTTGATAAAGTACATATCGAAGGAGGTAGTATGATTAACAAAAATGTGCAAACAACACTTATTCCTGCTGGAGGAGCCTCTATAATTGATTTTAAAGTTGAAACTCCTGGAGACTTCATATTGGTTGATCATTCCATTTTTAGAGCATTCAACAAAGGGGCATTGGGAATATTAAAAGTAGAAGGTGCTGACCATAAAAATATTTATTCTGGAACTATTCAAGAAGGTATTTACTTACCTGAAGGAGGAACAATTCAAAAAATGCCTGATAACGGAACTGCTAAAACAGTTACACCAAAAAGAACTGTAGCTGAAAAAATAAAAATTGGTAAAGAAATTTTTGGAACAACATGTTTTGCTTGTCACCAATCTGAAGGACAAGGGATCCCTAGTACATTCCCTCCTTTGGCAAAATCTGATTACCTTAATTCTGATCCTAAACGAGCAATCAAAACAATCTTACATGGTTTAAGTGGAGAAATAACAGTAAACGGTAAAAAATATAACAATGTTATGCCAAGTCAGAATTTATCTGATGACGAGATAGCAAATGTTATGACATACATATACAACAGTTGGGGAAATAACAAAACAGATGTTACTCCCGAAATGGTAAAGTCTCAAAGATAACAACAGCAATATTATGCAAAAAAACATATTTATTATTTTTCTTTTCTTGGCTTATGTGGGAATGTTAAGCGCGCAAGAATCGAAAATGGTTCCAATAAAAGAGGGCTCTTTTGTCCCTCTTTATGGGGCTACAGAGAAAACACCTGTCAATGTAAAATCATTTCATATAGATGTTTACCCTGTTACCAATAGTGAATTTCTAGCTTTTATCAAGAAAAATCCAAGCTATAGTAAATCAAAAATAAAAGGAATTTTTGCAGACAAAAGCTACCTATCATATTGGAAAGGAGATTTTGATTTTGGAAATTCAAATCCAAAAGCTCCTGTAACAAGTGTTTCTTGGTTTGCCGCTAAGAAGTATTGTGAATGCCAAGGCAAACGTTTACCCACTATGGATGAATGGGAATATGTTGCTATGGCTGATGAAAAAAAGATTGATGCCAGAACTAAAGCTGAATTTAATAAATACATATTGTCGTGGTACGAGAAATCAAAGACATATGAAAATCCTATCGGTCAAACATTCAAAAATTATTGGGGTGTTTACGACATGCATGGATTGGTATGGGAATGGACCTCTGACTTTAATAGTATCTTTTTATCTGGAGAATCTAGAAAAGACAAGAGTAATGATAAAAACCTTTTTTGTGGTGGAGCCTCAGTAAATGCAAGTGACTTAATGGATTATGCTGCTTTTATGCGTTATGCCTTTAGAGGAAGCCTTAAGGCACAATATTCAACTAGAAACTTAGGTTTCCGATGTGCTAGCACAACAAAACTATAATTCTAAATCATTTAAAATGAAAAAAACAGTAATTGCAATCTTTATTCTTCTTTTTACATTACAAAGCTGTAAAGATTCTAAAAAGGAAAACAGTTCACTAGATATAAAAGACAAACCAATTAGCGATTTATCTATTTATAATTTGCCTTCTCAATGGACAACTCAAGATGGAAAAGACATTGAATTAAAAAGCTTGAGAGGAAATGTTCTGGTTATGGTAATGATATATACAACTTGTAAAGCAGCTTGTCCAAGACTAGTTGCTGACATGAGAAACATAGAATCTCGATTAAATACAAAAACTAAGAAAAATGTAAAACTCATCTTAGTTAGCATCGACCCTGAAACAGATACTCCTGAGAAACTAAAAGCATTTGCTATTGCTAATAAGATGGAAAATGATCCGTGGATTTTCTTACGCTCTACTGAGGAAAATACCCGCGAATTTGCAGCAATTCTTGCAGTTAATTATAAAAAAATATCTCCTATAGATTTTTCACACTCTAACATTATAAGTGTTTTTAATCCTGATGGAGAGTTAGTTTACCAACAAGAAGGTTTAGGTGTAAACAATGATAAAACGATTGACAGAATAAATCTGGAAGCCGAAAAAATAAAATAGGTTATTAATTCAATTCGCAAAGAACAAGGGAAGATTTTAATTAATCAACTCTTGTTTTTTTGTTTTCAGTATTGACACAATAATCAAGAGTAATCCCAAAACAATAAGAACACTCGTTCCAAAGATTGCTTCATAATACCCATAAAGAGCACCTTTAGCTAAATAAAGGTACCCTCCTTGAAGAAACAGTAGTCCTTCAGTTGCTATATACCCAAAGATAAAACACTTCATTCCAATACGTAATAAATAGGATTGCTGTAAGAGTAATTTATTTTGTATTAATACTCCAAACAAAAATCCGGTTATCACTCCTAGAGTTGTTAAATGGATAAAACCAATTATAAAACTTCTAATTTGATGCGAAACTTCGGCTAGATTAGGGATAAGAACCAATAATTGTATGCCGATTTTCAAGAATAACGAACATAAGGCTAAGCTATAAACTATTTTAGTAATTGGATCTAAATTGGCTTTAAACCATTCTATTTTTGGCCTTAGCATTTTATAGAAATAAACAAAAGCAATCAATTGTAAAATGACTCCAAGAGTATTAATCCAATGTAGTAAGCTATTCTCGATATACCAACTTACAGGAAACGCTACTGTTAAAAATGTGGCTACGATAAGTAGAGTGAAGAATACTTTAAAATGTTTTTTTTCTACTTTATCTTCAAATTGCTTTAAGAATAAAGCTAAAACTGCAAATAAAAACCAACCATTAAACTGAAAATGCAGAAAAAACTGAATTGCAATTTGATAAAAAGCGCTTTGCTTCCCTAACATACTTACTGCTGGTCCTAAACACCAAACTCCAAAAGTTGAAAAGACCATGAATAAAATCGCTGCTATTATAAGTTTATGATGACTTGTCCTATCCTTAAAACCATCTTTCCAAACTAGCCAACAAAAAACATAACTCAATAAAATATGCATTGTAGAAAATACAATCGAAAACAACGCATATCCCTGGATAGGAAAAGTTACCATCATACCGATAACTGCAAATTCTGTAATCCAGAATAATCGGTTGTAAATAGGCTTGCTGCTTTTTTCTTTTGGAAGATAGAAACGAACAACCAAGACATAAATCATCAAATAAGCCCAGCCTAGCATTGCTACGTGGGAATGCGCATGTAGTAAAAAACTATAATTTATATTTAATGGAAACAGATAGAGATAACGCATTAACAACCCTATAATCGAGGCTATCAAAAAGTTTAAGAAACAACATATAATCCAACTTTTTTGCGAACTCATTTTAAATAACAATTTCATTTTTATTTTAATTAAAAGTAGTTTAAAACAATGCTATTATTATAAACTTACAGCAATAAAAATGCACCGATGTCGATTTATCGGTGCATTCTTCTAATTAATATACAGTCTTTTTAAGAAAATTCTTTTTCTAAAAGCATTGCTTTAGGAAATAAGATATTATTCTCTAAATGAATGTGTGTATGTAAGTTCTCTTCAAATTCTTTTAGCATTGCAAAAGTTACCTTATAAGTAGTACATCCATCACTTGGAGCTTTATAATCATTTGCTAAGCTAGCAATTTCGCGAAAGCGTTCTCCTTCAGCATCATGTTCATGCATCATCATTGCAATTGGATTTGATACTGTTCCAAAAGGAGGTTGCATCAAATCTCCATCCGTTTCTTTTGCTTTTACCATCTTTTTCACAAAAGGAAATAACATCAGCTCTTCTTTTTTCATGTGTTGCGCCAATTCACTTGCACATTCAGTAAACAGCTCATTTATTTTAAATAATTCATTATGATTTGCACCGTGAACACTACAAAGTTTATTCAAAAACTGCATTATGATAACTGATTTTTCCTCTACATAGCGGTGGTGTGTTTTTTCGATATAATCTGCCAACAAATCCAACGGCCATGAATTAAAATCTATTTTACTACCATCGTTTGTTGATAATGCATCTTGAATTTTTTTGAGCAAAACCTTAGAATCTATTTCTTGTTTTTCGCAAACCTCATTAATAGTTCTATTCCCTTTGCAGCAAAAATCAATTTTATATTTTGTAAATACCGCAGCTGTTCTAAAATCCTCAGCCACAAACGCTCCTATTGTTTTATTTTGTAAATTTTCCATAACTCTTATATTTATTATTTTCTTTTATTTTTTAATGTCAAATCAAAGACAAACCAAGCTGTAGTTATAATTCCTATTCCAAAGATAGAATCACCTATTGCACGCATCCATTTTAAAGTAATCATTGTAGGTTGTTGCATTAACTCCGATGAACGTGCATACCACATTCCGTGATCAATGCTTTCGATTGCTTGCCAAATTCCTATTGGTAGCAAACTCAATACAGCCATTAAAAACAAACCTATATTTAATGACCAAAAAGTAATCTTAAGCAATTTCTCATTCCATGTAATGTTTCTGTATAAACTTCTCAAAACAAAAAGCATTAAACCAATTCCTAGCATTCCATAAACTCCAAACAATGCTGTATGTGCATGAAGAGGGGTTGTATTTAAACCTTGCACATAATAAAGTGCAATTGGTGGATTGATTATGAATCCAAAAACTCCAGCTCCAAGGAAATTCCAAAATGCTACTGCTATCATAAAATAAATAGGCCATTTATAATCTATAATCCATTGTGTTGATTTTGACAGTTTGTAGTTTTGATATGCTTCAAAACCAATTAATGTAAGTGGTACAACTTCTAATGCGCTAAACGAAGCTCCTAATGCCATTATAGCCGTTGGAGTTCCTGAGAAATACAAGTGATGAAATGTTCCCAAAATACCACCTGCCATAAAAATAATTGTTGCCAATAAAACATTTAAAGTCGCTGTTTTGGTTTTTAACAACCCTAATCGAACAAATAGAAATGCGATTACAACCGTTGCAAATACTTCAAAGAATCCTTCTACCCAAAGGTGAACAACCCACCATCTCCAATATTCAGCAATTGCAAGATTAGTTTGTCTTCCCCACATTAATCCTGCACCATAAAACATAGCAATGGCTGTACAAGAGATTAAGAATAAAATAATTAGATTTTTTTCTTCTGTTTTTTTCTTTATAATCGGAATCAACGGTCGTATCATTAATGCTAGCCATAAAAACAATCCAACTAAAAGGAATATCTGCCAGAAACGTCCTAGATCTACATATTCATAACCTTGGTGTCCAAACCAAAAGTTTTGTACCAAGTTTAGTTTTTGCATTACACCAAACCACTGTCCTACCATTGACCCTAGAACAATAATTAACAAAGCAATAAACAAGAAGTTAACTCCAAAACATTGAAATTTAGGATCTTTACCTGAAACTGCTGGAGCAATATATAATCCTGTTGCCAACCATGCTGTTGCTATCCAAAAAATAGCCAATTGTGTATGCCAAGTTCTTGTAACTGCATAAGGCAAAATTTGATCTATAGGAATACCATATAATCCGTTTCCTTCTACTCCATAATGAGCTGTAATTATTCCTAATGCCATTTGAATAATCATCAGTAAACTCACCACCCAAAAATATTTTTTAATCAAATGCATCGATGGAGTCATTCCTTGATTAATTATTGGATCTTTTGTTGGGATAGGAAACTCTTCATCTTCTCCTGATTTAGCATGGTAAAATACGAGGATTCCAATACTAAAAATCAATAATATAATACTAACACCCGACCAAGCAAGTAACTCTTTGGTTGCAACATTACCAACCAATTCATCCGATGGCCAATTGTGTGTATAAGAAATATCAGAATTAGGACGCTCTGTTACTGTAGCCCAAGTAGCCCAAAAGAAAAAAGCATTCATTTTATGCATTCTAGCCTCTTCTTTTACCGAATTTTTAGGAATGGCATATTCTTCTCTTAATTTATCAAATTTAGGATCATTAGTAAAAAGACCTTCATAATAAGTACTTAAATACTTAATTGCTTCAACTCTATTTTCGGATATCGTAAGTGTTTTTGAATTTTCATCATAACGGTTTGTTCTCACGTCTTTTTGCAGGCGTATTTTTAATGCTGCTTGTTTCTCATTATCTAGATCTTCAAATCGCTTACCAAAATCTTCTTGTGCATATTTATCTAGAATAAACATTGCTTCTCGATGCAACCAATCGGCTGTCCAATCGGGAGCTACATAAGCACCATGCCCCCATATTGATCCAACTTCCTGCCCTCCTATACTCTGCCAAACATTTTGCCCGTCTTTAATTTCGTCTTCAGAAAAAATGATCTTTCCACTATCTGAAACTATTTGTTTAGGGATTGGCGGTGCTTGCTGATAAATTTCGTAACCATAATACCCTAAAACTGCAAAGGATATGCTCATTACTAAAGAAAACGCAATCCATAATTTTTTTTCTCTTTTCATATATTATTCTTTAAAATTTTCCAATAAAAGACCATTTGGTCTTTTATTAGTTTAATAAAAAACTCTAACCCAATAAATTAGGATTAGAGTTCTTTAATTATTCAACAATTAAAACACCTTTCATCATAGCAACATGCCCTGGGAAAGTACATAAGAAATTGTATGTTCCTTTTTTGTCTACAGTAAATTCAATAGTATCTTCTTCTCCACCACCAATTAATTTAGTATGTGCTACAATTGAAGCTTTTTCTGAAGCTGGAATATAGTCTGTATCTTTAGCTGCGATTGCTTTGGCTGCAAAAGCTGCTTCATCTGTTCCTTCTTGTAAAATAACCAAGTTATGTCCCATAGCTTCTTTTGGAATCTTACCTACGTGTTTTAATGTCAACGTAATTGGTTTTCCTGCTACTGCTCTAAGTTCTTTAGTATTAAACTGCATTTGATCATTTCCTTCAATAACCAAAACATTACTTACTGCTTCTGCCTGTCCTTCTGACTCAGTTGCAGTATCATTTACCTCTGTTGACTCTGTAGCTGGAGTTGCTTCTTTTTTACCACAAGAAGTTATTGCTAAACATCCCATTAGCATTACAATCGAAATTTTGACTTTTTTATTCATTTTTGAGTATTTAAATTATTTTAATGTTAATTGTTTTTATTTATCGTTTTAAGAAAAATTCTCCTGATTTCACTCCCAAAGCAAGCTCCTCTAAAGTGGTGTTTGTGAGCATCTCGAGTAATAATTCACGTATTACCTTAAACTCATGGTGTACCGGACAAGGATGTGTTTCTGAACATTCTTTTAAACCAATACCACACCCCATATATATACTATCCCCATCAACTGCATCTACAATCTGAATTAATTTAATCGATTTAATTGCAACAGTTGAAACTTCAAACCCTCCTCCTACACCTTTAGCAGAATCTATAATACCGTTTTTGGTAAGAATCTGCATTATTTTGGCAGTAAATGGTTCTGGAGAATCAATTTCTTTTGCCACATCTTTTATCCCAACTCTAATTCCTTGAGACGATTTAGTTGCAATAAATATTGAAGCTCGGATGGCATATTCACATGCTTTTGAAAACATAGACTCGTTAATTATATTTTAAACAAATATATTCAAAAACTTATTAAAAGACAAATTTATCTTTAATAGATTTAGAAATAAAAAAACCTTATTTATAACCAGAATAATTTAATTGTCTAAAAACACATATTATAACCCAAATTTCAATGAAAACCAATTTTAGCTTACCTTTGCCAGATTATTTTTATGTAAAACCTAAAAAATGTCTTTAAACAGCAACAGAGAATTGAAACTTGCTGTACTTATCGATGCCGATAATGTACCGTATAGTAATGTAAAAGGTATGATGGAGGAAATTACTAAATTTGGTACTCCTACAACCAAGCGTATTTATGCCGATTGGACAAAACCTAATGCAAATGGTTGGAAAAGTGTTTTACTAGAGCATGCCATCACTCCTATTCAACAATATAGTTATACTGTAGGTAAGAATTCTTCCGATTCTGCATTAATTATTGATGCTATGGATTTATTATATTCTGGCAAACTAGACGGCTTTTGTATTGTTTCTAGCGATAGTGACTTCACAAGATTAGCCATTAGATTGCGTGAATCTGGTATGAAAGTAATTGGAATTGGTGAAAAGAAAACACCAAGTGCCTTTATCGTTGCCTGTGACCGTTTTATATATATTGAAGTATTGGATGGTGCTATTAAAAAGAAAGATCCAAAACCTACTGCTTCTGACTCTAAAAAAACTATTGAAAAACCAACAGGAAAACAAAACGAAAAACAAACTGAAAAACCATTAAACAAAATCGACTTGCAAACCATTGAACTCATCGAGGATACAATTGAGGCTATTGGCGATGATGATGGTTGGGCATTCTTAGGTGATATCGGTAATCTTTTAGTAAAAAAGAAACCTGAATTTGACCCAAGAAATTATGGTTTTTCAAAATTAACTCCAATGCTAAAATCCTTAACTGATATTCTCGAAATTGATGAGAGAGATTCAGATAAAAAAGGAATCAAACATAATTACGTTCGCTTGAGATACAGCTAACTCAATTTATAATTTTACACATTACACTTTTCAAATTAAATATTAAAAAACATGAGAAAAAAATTCTTTATTTACGGAATCTTATTGTTTCTAGTCGTTGCCGCAATTTATCTTTATTCTGGTCGTGGTTTTTTACTTGTTATCATTTTACCTATATTATTAGTTATTGGAATTTATAATACCAAACAAGAGAAACACGCCATCCTGCGAAACTTTCCTGTTCTTGGTTATTTTAGATATCTTTTTGAGATGATTGCTCCTGAAATTCAACAATATTTTATTGAAAGATCTACCGATGGAAAACCTTTTTCAAGAAATCAACGCTCATTAGTATATCAAAGAGCCAAAAATATAGATTCTAGTTCTCCTTTTGGAACTCAATTAAACCTTAATCATGATAGTTACGAAGGAATAAAACATTCTATCTTTCCAGCAAAAGTAAACGAAGAATTGCCTCGTGTTCTTGTTGGTGGAAAAGACTGTAAACAACCTTATTCTGCTTCTTTGCTAAACATTTCAGCAATGAGTTTTGGTTCTCTTAGCGAAAATGCTGTTCGAGCATTAAATATAGGAGCACAAAAAGGGAAGTTCTATCAAAATACTGGTGAGGGTGGTTTAACAGAATTTCACCTTGCTGGTGGTGGTGATGTTACTTGGCAAATTGGTACAGGATATTTTGGCTGTCGTGATGCAAACGGTAACTTTGATGGAGAAAAATTTAAGGAAAAAGCATTATTGCCAAATGTAAAGATGATAGAAATTAAACTATCACAAGGAGCAAAACCTGGACATGGTGGTGTACTTCCTGCATCTAAAAACACAGAGCAAATAGCAAAAATAAGAGGCGTAGAACCACATACTACAATTTTATCTCCTCCTAGCCATAGCGCATTCTCTGATGCAAAAGGATTAATTCATTTTGTTGCTCGTTTACGCGAATTATCAGAAGGTAAGCCTATTGGTTTTAAACTTTGTATTGGAAATACTAAAGAATTTGAAGCAATTTGTAATGAAATGATTGCTGAAGATTGCTTCCCTGATTTCATTACGATTGATGGTGCCGAAGGTGGTACTGGTGCAGCTCCGCTTGAATTTGCTGATGGTGTTGGTATGCCGTTTGAACCTGCTTTAATCTTTGTAAACAAAACCTTGATTGCTTTAAATATTAGAGATAAAATGAGAGTGATTGGTAGTGGTAAAATCATTTCAGGATACTCAATCTTGCATGCTGTAGCTCTTGGTGCTGATATGTGTAATAGTGCAAGAGGTTTTATGTTCTCACTAGGTTGTATTCAAGCTTTACGTTGTCATAATAACGAATGTCCAACAGGAGTTGCTACACAAAACAAAATGCTAATGAAAGGATTAGTTGTTACAGACAAATCAGATCGTGTGTACCATTTCCACAAAAATACTTTACACTCGGCAAATGAATTATTAGCCGCATCTGGAAAAACGCGATTTGCTGATGTTGATATCAATATCTTTATGCGTGGTGATGAGTTTACTAATTTATCTGAACTCTATTTCCCAGACAACTTAACAAGCGTTACGAAACGTTAGATAATAAAAAGCCTCTTTGATAAAACAAAGAGGCTTTTTAATTTAAAACATACAGATCCTTTATTATTCTGCTTTAGGAGAATTGCCTTTTAGCAATTTGTCCAATTCTTCCTTATTAATTATCTCTTTGGCTAAAACAGTATTATCATTGGCCAAAAAATACACATGAAAAGACACTCCTTCCTCGATTAATTCCTTAGAAAGTTGGCCTTTTTGAATCATTTCAACCAACATATTTGGAAATTTCTCACTGTAGGTTTGTTTATTAGATTCAGTTTGCTCCAAATCTGTTTCAATTCGTATTTCTATTTTATTATCCTCTAAATAGCCTCTAGCAGTAGTACCAGTAATAGTATTACCTATATAACTTGCCGACGTACTGTTATAGGTAGTGACATACTCTTGAAGCTTTTGTTTGGTATTTTTACAACTTACTACTAACAGTACAATAGCAATAGCAGATAAAATTTGTGTTATTTTCTTAATCATATCTTTTTTGTTGGGTTGATAAATCATTAATTCAAACATACTCTAATTACATTTCATACACAAGATTTTTTACAGAAGCGAATCTAAATCAGCTCAACAACACTAGAGTACTTATCTATGTTGCTACTAGCTCCTACTTTTTTAGCCTTGTTCTGATAGCGATTAGAAGGAATGACATTCTTTTATTAAAAGATAAAGTGAACAGCAGAAAAAGCTCTATAAAAAATACTACAGGCTCAAAATTTCATGAAAACATTGTAACTTTGTATAAACCTCTTTTTAAATTATACACCTATTATATATGAATCTCGTTTTTGCTTCAAACAATAAAAATAAAATTTTAGAAATACAAAGCATACTTAATGGTAGCATCAAAATATTAAGTCTAGAGGATATTGGTTGTCATGAAGATATTCCTGAAACCGCAGATACTATTGAAGGAAATGCTATTCTTAAAGCTGATTATGTAACTAAAAAATATGGTTACGATTGTTTTGCTGACGATACGGGACTTGAAATAAATGCTTTAAATGGAGAACCGGGAGTTTATTCGGCTAGATATGCTGGTGAACAACGCAACTCTGATGATAATATGAATAAGGTTTTGGATGCCTTAACTGACGCTCCTAATCGAAATGCAAATTTTAAAACTGTAATTGCGTTGAACCTTAATGGAAAGCAACATTTGTTTACAGGAATTGCCAATGGAAGCATTACTTTGGGCAAAAAAGGAAGTCAGGGCTTTGGCTATGACCCGATTTTTCAACCTGAAGGATACGAAGAAACTTTTGCTGAATTGCCTCTAACCATCAAAAATGAAATTAGCCATCGCGGAAAAGCAACACAACAACTTATTGATTTTCTGAACATAATTTAATAATTGTTTAAAATGCAACATTTTATAGCATAAATTTTAAATTTCAAGACGCTTTTTTGCTACAATTTCTAAAAAAATGATTAGACAATACTTAATCACAAACATAACCGTTTGATAATCAAATCATAATAAATATACAATTCTTAAAATAGCATTAGTTTATCTGAATAATTAACAGTAATTTTGCACCCTATTTTAAAAATACATATGAATAAATTTGAACAATTAGGATTGAGTGAATCGTTACTGAAGGCGATTTTAGATCTAGGATTTGAAAATCCGACCGAAGTACAGGAGAAAGCGATTCCCCTATTATTGGAAAAAGACACAGATATGGTTGCGTTGGCTCAGACAGGGACAGGGAAAACGGCAGCTTTTGGTTTTCCGCTAATTCAGAAAATTGATGCCAACAATAGAAATACACAAGCATTAATTTTATCTCCAACCCGCGAGCTTTGTTTGCAAATTACTAACGAAATTAAAAACTACTCTAAATACGAAAAAGGTATTAATGTAGTAGCAGTTTACGGTGGTGCAAGTATTACAGAACAAGCTAGAGACATAAAAAGAGGAGCACAAATTATTGTGGCTACTCCAGGTAGAATGCAAGATATGATAAACAGAGGATTGGTAAACATTTCTCAAATCAACTATTGTATTCTTGATGAGGCTGACGAAATGTTAAACATGGGATTCTACGAAGATATCGTAAACATCTTATCTACATCTCCAGACGAAAAAAGCACATGGTTGTTCTCTGCAACTATGCCACAAGAAGTTGCTAGAATTGCAAAACAATTCATGCACGAACCATTAGAAATTACTGTTGGAGCTAAAAACTCAGGTTCTTCAACTGTATCTCACGAATTTTACTTAGTAAATGCACGTGATCGTTACGAGGCTTTGAAACGTTTAGCTGATGCTAATCCAGACATTTTCTCTGTAGTTTTCTGTCGTACTAAGAGAGATACTCAGGCTGTTGCCGAAAAATTAATTGAAGATGGATATAGCGCTGCTGCGTTGCACGGAGATTTATCTCAAGCACAACGTGATGGTGTAATGAAATCTTTCCGTGGAAGACAAATTCAGATGCTAGTTGCTACTGACGTTGCTGCACGTGGTATTGATGTTGACAATGTTACTCACGTTGTAAATTACCAATTACCTGACGAGATTGAAACTTACAATCACCGTTCTGGTCGTACTGGTAGAGCTGGAAAATTAGGAACTTCTATCGTAATTGTTACTAAAAGTGAATTACGTAAAATTTCTTCAATTGAAAGAATCATCAAACAAAAATTTGAAGAGAAAACAATTCCTTCTGGAATCGAAATTTGCGAAATTCAATTATTGCACTTAGCAAACAAGATTAAAGATACTGAAGTTGATCACGAAATTGACAACTACCTTCCAGCTATTAACAATGTTTTAGAAGGTCTTACGAAAGAAGAATTAATCAAGAAAATGGTTTCTGTTGAATTTAACCGTTTTATTGCTTATTACAAAAAGAACAGAGATATCTCTAATCAATCATCTGGATCTGACAGACGTGATGACAGAGACGGTAGCGCAAGACCAAATAACAATGGTGGTGCAACTAGATACTTTGTTAACATTGGATCAAGAGACAATTTTGATTGGATGTCATTAAAAGACTACTTGAAAGAAACATTAGACTTAGGTCGTGATGACGTTTTCAAAGTAGACGTAAAAGAAGGTTTCTCTTTCTTTAACACTGACCCTGAGCACACTGACAAAGTAATGGAAGTATTAAACAACGTTCAATTAGAAGGACGTAGAATTAATGTTGAAATTTCTAAAAATGACGGTGGTGGAAGACGTGACCATAACGGAAGAAATTCTGGTGGTGGTTTCGGTGGCGGAAGAAGTTCTGGTCCAAGAAGAGAAGGTTCTGGAGGAGGATTTAGAAGCGATAGAAACTCTGCTCCAAGAGAAGGTGGCTTTAGAAGCGACAGAAACTCTGCTCCAAGAGAAGGTGGTTTCAGAAGCTCAGCTCCAAGAAACGAAGGTGGTTCAGATAGAGCTCCTAGACGCTCTGAAAGCTTTGGTGATTCATCAAGACCAAGAAGACCAAGAAGAGATTAATTCTCTTTGTTAATTTTCTTATAATTATACTAGAAGACTACAAAATATTCAATCTTGATTACTACTTTTAGAGTTTTAAATCAGTTTATGAAATATTTTGTAGTCTTCTTTTTTTTAGTACTATCCACGACCGCGTTTTCCCAAGAGACTGAGCATGCTCAACGCGTATCTGGTTACATTGTTAACGACAATACAAAACTCCCACTTTCTAGCGTAAACATCATCAATCTTAACAAAGTAAGAGGTGCTACATCTGATGCAAAAGGATATTTTGAAATTGACGTTCAGCCAAATGACACTTTACACTTCTCTATTTTAGGATTTCAATCCTTGAGAATTCGTGTTACTAATGACTGGCTAAAAAATAAAGTCACGAAAATTCAGCTTACTGAAAAAGCAATTGCTCTTGAAGAAGTTATCATACGCCCTTTTAACTTAACTGGGTACCTAGAAGTTGATTCTAAATTGATTCCTGCAAAAGAAAACTACCGTTATAGTATTTCGGGATTAACCCAAGGATATGAAGCAGGAGAATACTCTCCTAATGCATTTGGTAAAGTACTAGGATCAATCTTTAACCCAACGGATGTCCTCTATAATTTTTTTGGAAAAAACCCCAAGGAATTAAGAAAGCTCAAGGAAATGAAAAAAGACGATACTGTTCGTAATCTATTAGAATCAAAATTTGATAGAGAAACCGTAGCTGTATTACTTGGAATAAGCAAAGATGAGATCCCTGAGATTTTAAAACGTTGCAACTATTCTGATTCTTTTATACAAAGTGCAAATGATTTACAAATAATGGACGCCATAAGCGGTTGTTATGAGCAATATAAAATACTTAAACGTAATTAGTTACTTTAAAACAATAAAAATCAATCCTCACTACCCAAAGTAGCTGAGGATTTTTTTTTGAAACAACGCAACTATCTTTTACAAGTATTCTAATATAAAATTTGTAATTTAACATTCAACAAACTCCTTTCCTTATGAAAAAAGAAATAAACAAAGTCCTAAACTTCATAGACCTTCAAAAAGGAGAAGAGAATAAAAACAAAGTAATTGAGAATATCACCAGCAGCATCTCTTTTAGAGGTTCTAATTTATGGATATTAGCTTGTGCAATACTTATTGCATCTGTTGGCTTAAATGTAAACTCTACAGCTGTAATAATTGGTGCCATGTTGATTTCACCTTTAATGGGACCAATTGTTGGGGCCGGTTTTGGACTTGGAATGTATGACTTTGAATTAGTAAAAAAATCTATTAAAAATCTTCTGATTGCTACATTTGTAAGTCTAGCAATCTCTACTTTATATTTTTACGCAAGCCCTTTTAAAGAGGCACAATCTGAGCTTTTGGCTCGAACATCTCCTAACATATACGATATCTTAATTGCCTTTTTTGGTGGCTTAGTTGGCGTAATTGCGGTAACAAGAGTTGAGAAAGGAAATCCAATTCCAGGTGTAGCAATAGCAACAGCTTTAATGCCTCCGCTATGTACTGCTGGCTATAGTTTAGCTTTAGGAAATATTGGCTACTTTTTAGGCGCTATGTACTTATACGCTATAAACTGTGTGTTTATTTGCATTGCAACTTTTGTAATCGTAAAATTCCTGAAATACCCTATTACCCAACAACTGGATTTAAAACGTGAGAAACAAGTAAAATACGGCATTACTATACTTATCATGTTCATGATTTTACCTAGCATCTATTTTGCATACCAATTATTTGTTGAAAAGAGCTACCGTTTAAAGACAGAGGTTTTTATCAAAAATGAATTTACAGATCATAATTACCCAATAATATACAAAAAGGTAGAATACAATAGCAATCCTAAAAAAATAGAGCTTGCTTTTTTATCTAAAAAATTCAACAACGAGGAAATCAGCAATTTGAACAAAAAACTGATTGACTATAACTTACCTAATACACAGCTATTAATTCAGCAAGACACTTTTAATTTAAGTCGAGACATCCTCAACAAAATGAATTCTAGTAAAGATCTAGTGGATAAAAAAGACATTATGATTAATAGCTTACGAGAACAACTAGCTGAATACCAATTTAACAATGAGCAAATTACAGACGAGTCGAAAGTACTTTTTCCATATATATCATCGCTAGTTATTGGAAACTACTCTTATAAAAACGCGCAAAATACCAAGATAATACCTGTTGTTTTATACCAGAGCAAAAAAGAGTTAGACAAAGAGATGAATACTAAATTAAAGTCATGGCTTAAAATTCGACTGGCTAAAGATTCAGTAGAAGTATATAGACAAACTCCTAAATAAGAACCCTATTTAGCAACATATTTAAAAAGAGCTTTTTTAAGAGTAATCATATAAAAATAGTCACTATATTTACTTTTATATAAAAAGAAATTAACTTAACAAAACCATACATGGCAAAGAGTCAAGACGCGAAGAAAACGCAAAAAAAGGAACCTCTTAAAACTGCAAAAGAAAAGAAAGAGGAAAAGAGAGAAAAGAAAAATAGTCCTAAAAGAGACTAAATTTAATTTTTAGTCACAGTCACAGTTTTCAGCTTATAACTGATTACTGTGACTGTATACTAGACTAAAAATTATTTAACTGGAATGTTCTCTAGAATTTCTAAAACAAACTTCCAATATTTTTGGGCTGAAGAAATACTTGCTCTTTCATCTGGTGAATGTGCTCCATGAATTGTTGGTCCAAAAGAAATCATATCCATATCTGGATAATTAGTTCCTAAAATTCCGCATTCTAAACCAGCGTGACAAGCCACAACTTTAGGCTTTTCGTTATTTTGTTTTTCGTAAATACCAACTAAAACATCTAATATTTCAGAGTTTACATTTGGAGTCCAACCTGGGTAACTTCCTGAAAGCTCCACTTCACAACCAACTAGTTCAAATGCTGAACGCAATGAGTTAGCCAAATCAAATTTAGAAGTTTCTACAGAAGAACGTGTTAAACATCCAATCTTAATTTCACCATCTTTTACTATTACACGAGCAATATTATTTGAAGTTTCAACTAAGTCTGCCATATCTGCACTCATTCTGTAAACCCCATTATGAGCAGCATAAATAGCACGAATAATACCTTCTTGAACTCCTAAATCCATTACTTTATTAGGTAAATCGCATTTTACGATTTCTATTGTAAGATTTGGTTCAGTAGTTTTATATTCTGTTTTAATATCATTGATGATTTCTTGCATATCAAAAATGTAAGCTTCATCAAACATTTCTGAAATGATTACTTTCGCAACACTTTCTCTTGGAATTGCATTACGCAAACTTCCTCCGTTGATCTCAACCACTTGCAATCCGAAATTTTCGAAAGCATCAAACAACAAACGATTCATAATTTTATTGGCATTACCCAAACCTTTATGAATATCCATTCCTGAATGACCTCCTTTAAGACCTTTTACAGTGATAATATGCCCAACAGAACCTTCTGGAACATCTTCTTCATTATAAGTTCTTGTAGCTGTTACATCAATTCCTCCTGCACAACCTATATCAATTTCGTCATCTTCTTCAGTATCCAAATTCAATAAAATTTGACCTTGAAGGATTCCTCCTTTTAGATTTAAAGCTCCTGTCATTCCAGTTTCTTCGTCGATTGTAAACAAAGCTTCAATTGCTGGATGCGGAATATCTTTACTTTCTAAAATTGCCATTATTGTTGCAACTCCAAGTCCATTATCTGCACCAAGTGTAGTTCCTTTAGCACGAACCCAATCCCCATCAACATACATGTCAATTCCCTGTGTATCAAAATCAAAAACCGTATCTGCATTTTTTTGATGCACCATATCCAAGTGTCCTTGTAAAACAATTGCCTTACGATTTTCCATTCCTGGAGTAGCTGGTTTACGAATAATTACATTACGAATTTCATCCTCAAAAGTTTCTAATCCTAAACTAGTACCAAAGTTTTTCATGAACTCAATAACACGCTCTTCTTTTTTAGATGGACGTGGTACTGCATTCAAATCAGCAAACTTATTCCAAAGCGCTTTTGGTTCTAAATTTCTTATTTCTTGACTCATTATGTTTTGTTTGATGTTTAACATTTTCCAACTTCAAAGTTACAAAGTTTAAATTCTTTTTCGATACAATTGATATTGTATTTATATTTACGTATCCAAAATTTATACTGTGAAATCAAAATACATCCTTCCCTTATTTTTACTGTTACAAATCATCCTATTAAAGATCATTCCCTTTTTTCCTGAATTCATTGAAAAATACTACAGCACTGGATTGTATTTAAAAATTGCTTCTTTTTCAAGAATTACACTTGGTTGGATTCCTTTTTCTATAGGCGATTGTATTTATTTTGCCTTGATTGTATTATTTTTAAAATGGATTTGGATCAGCCGAAAATCATGGAAATTATCATGGAAAGATAATCTCTTGACCGCTTTAAGCTATCTCTCCATTTTCTATTTTTTATTTCACTTCCTATGGGCTTTTAATTACTATCGAGTGCCCTTATTTGAAAAAATGAAAATTCAAAAAGACTACACTGATGCTGATTTATTAGATTTCACAAAAAAATTAATCACTAAAACAAATTCTATTCATTCTCTAATAACTAAAAACGATAGTCTTAAAGTTGTTTTTCCTTATTCACAAGAACAGGTTTTTAAAATCAATTTAAACGGCTACAACAATCTCGCAACTGACCACCCTTATTTTACCTACTCTCATTCAAGTGTAAAAAAATCACTTTTTAGCCTACCTCTCACCTATATGGGATTTGGTGGTTATTTAAATCCATTTACCAATGAAGCTCAAGTAAATGATCTTGGTCCAATGTACAGTTTTCCTATGACTACAAATCATGAAATGGCACATCAAATGGGCTATGCTAGTGAGAATGAATGTAATTTTATAGGATTTTTAGCTTCAGTAAAAAATGACGATTTATACATTCAATATTCTGGTTACAGCTTAGCCTTGCGCTATTGTTTAGGGATTCTACAAGTAAAAGATGAAAAATTATTTAACCAAATAATAAAAACAGTTCATCCTGGAATTCTAAAAAACTACAAAGAAAGCCAAGATTTCTGGAAGCAATATGAGACTTTTATTGAGACTGGTTTTCATATTTTTTATGATAACTTCCTAAAAATGAATCAACAAAAAGATGGCATGGAAAGTTATAGTAAATTTGTTGATTTAATGGTCAATTACTACAAAAAGAAAGAGCTATAGATTAACAAATAGCTCTTTTAAATAATTTTAATTATAATCTTGAAAATTTTCTTTCTAGTTCTTCCAACCAATTTTCACGCTTATTTTGGCTCACCATTTTCACTCTATTATAACTAATCCATTTTCTATTTTTATACCCTAATTTCCAAAATATTCCTCTAATAAATGCTTTTTGAATTGCATTGCCAAAAATCCATTTATAGATGTATCTCGGGGTATTCATTGTTGTAATTACAGTAACTCCTTTTACATTATTCAACAAAGGTTTCATCCTTGTGTTCTTTTCATTTGAATAATCATAAGCCAAACCTGGAAAAATAACTTTATCAATAAAACCTTTCATTAAAGCAGGCATCAGTTCCCACCATATTGGAAATATAAAAACGAGATAATCTGCCTTTTCCAGTCGTTCCTGATAAGCAATAACTTGTGCATCGCTAGGTTTTTTATCTCTAAAAGATTTTAAATCTTCGGCAGTCATTACCGGATTAAACGCTTCATTATCAAGATGAATTAAATCCATAGAATGTTGAGCTGTTTTAAGTCCCTCTTGTACTGCATTAAGTAAAGCATTACAATAACTTCCTTTATAGGGATGGTTAAAAATGATTAAATAATTCATGTGTTTTTTCTTTAATTAGCACTAATTTTATTAATATATGAATCTATATTTCGAATAACTTTATCATAATCTTTAGCCTTCCCAATATCAAAAATGAACTTATCTGGCCTAATTACAACAAAATCTACTTTATTCTCAACCATCCATTTAGCAAAAAATTGCGATTTAATTCCCATTGAAGATTCTGAAAAATTTTCGACAACTGGAATGTATTTTAAAGTTCCAGAAGGATTAAAAGGAATGATTTTACAATCTGAACGAAATAATATTACCCAATGAAATCCACATAATTCATCAAAATACACTTTCCTTTTATTTTTTAAAACGATAAGCGGTTGAGGAATCCGTTTACCTACCAAAGGATGTTGGGATTTTGAAAAGTTTTTCACTTCTAAACCATAAAGATGCTTTTCTATAAGTGCATCAATAGGCTTATTGGGTAAAATATTAAGTAATTTTAAAAATCCATTCCTAAATGATGCCAAAATAGGATTAGAATATTGAATGAACCCTCCCAGAATAGCAGCCAATTTAATTATTTTCTCTACCTGCGGGGCACGCTCCATATAGTAAGAATCCAACAATTCATTTGTAGCTACATTAAAACTAGTACAAGCGCTAACAATCTTCCATGCTAAATTTTTAGCATCTTTGATACCAGAACACATCCCTTGTCCCAAAAATGGTGGCATCTGATGTGCTGCATCTCCTGCCAAGAAAACAGGTCCTGAACGCCATTCCTTTGCCACTAAAGTATGGAATACATATTTTTTCTTTCTAATGATTTCAAAATCATCTATCGGAAAATGGGAAGCTAGTTTGGGAATCATTGTTTTTGCTAACATTTCATCTGAAAATTCAGCATGCTTTTTAGAAACCATAAACTCCCATCTAAAATGGTTTTTCACCCCATTTACATAAGTCATAGGTTGATCTGGATCACAATATTGCTTATGGTCTTCAGAAAAAACATTTTCCCCATTATAATTTGTATCAATAACAAACCATTCTTTCTTGAATCCGAAATCATGAACAGCTATATTCATTTGTTTTCGAATTGCACTTTTACCTCCATCGCAAGCAATAAGAAATTTAGCTTTTACTTTTATTAATTGCTCTTGACTATCCATTAATACTAAAGAAACAGAATCTTCTTTTTTATTCATATCCCTCCAAGTTGTTTCTTTTAAAAATGTAACGTTTGGATATTGCAAAAAACCATTCCTCAAATGTTTTTCAATTTCAGGCTGCAAAATCCAACTACAATCAGGAATATCTTCAGAAATACTAGAGTTGGGTTGAAATTGAAAAAGTAATTTATCCTTTTTCGAAACTAATGAATAATTTACAAAAGGTTTTATTGCATCTTTTTTCATTTCCTCATACAAACCCAATTCCTGAAAAATTCTTATTACATCTTCGTCAATATGTACCGCTCTAGGATATTCAATAATATCCGACTCCTTATCAAAGAGCAAAACTCTTAAATTTTGCTTACCAAAATAATTAGCAAATGTGGCTCCAGTAGGGCCACATCCTGCTATTATTACATCGTATTCTTTTTCCATATAATAAAATTATATTTTCTCAACTAACAAAGCCGTTGCCGTAAGCCCTGGCCCAAAAGCCATTGCCACAATTTTGGTTCCTTGTTTTATTGTTGGGTCATTTATAATTTCATTAAAAATATGAGGCACTGTTGCTGATGACATATTACCTTGACGGTGCAATATTTCGTAAGACCAACCAGCTTGTTCTTTGAAAATTCCGATTTCATCAACTATATAATCAATTATTTTCGGCCCTCCAGGGTGAATTGCAAAATGCATATTGTACTTTTCTTCTTCTAGATTTACTCCAGCCTTTTCACAAAGCGTTGACAAAAACGACTTTATATTTTTACGAATAAAAACAGGAACACGTTTAGACAGAGTCATTAAGAAATTAAACTCTCCCAAGTCCCATGACATATCTTCTAATGAATCGGGTATAATCACTTCATGTGAAGCCAGAATACGCAATCCTACTTTCTCTTCTATGCTATCATCATTCATAAAAGACTCTTCTTCAAGTAAAGAATACCCAATAAATCCATCTGCAAAAAGAGAACAAATCATTGTATTAGAAATAGAAAATTCAGTTAGATTAAGATGGGCAGACAATAATTCTGTATGAACAACATCAACTCTCCCATTGGTAGTACTTCCACTTATCAAACTACTTGCTGTACGAATTGCTGGAAAAGCACCGTAACATCCCATTTGATAAGAATGCGTTACTTGGGCAGTCTCCCACTTTCTTTTAACAACTGCTTCTTGAGCAACACTTGGAGATGCATAACCCGAACATGTAACATGTACAAGGTTTTCTGGAGCATCGTCTGTTTTAGAATAAAATTCATCAAAAACATAGCTCATTTTTTCTTTAAACCATTGCATACGGTCACCAATTTTAGGAATACATAAATCTCCTGACTCATTGGTAAGATTATCAGGAAATTGATAATCTAAATGGGATACACTATCCATTTCATTTTCAATAAACTGCGCTACTTCTTCAAAAATCAAAATCTGCCTTTGACTAATATTTTCAGGAGAAATAGAATATTTATTAACCTGATCGGAAATAAACTCAAAACTGGTTGCTATTTCCTCTTCTCCAATAAGTGAAAAAACAGGTTGATTTTGAAAATGATGATAAAGAAATTTTGTGTACTGATTAAGCTTTCTTTGGTCGATTAATTTGCCTACTAGTATAGGCTTAAAATTAAATAAAATAATTTTTTTGTCCATTTCTTGGGGTTTTAGATTTGAGCAAATTTCACTCTAATTAACTTTTAAAAAATTAACAATTGTTAATTAAAACCTTACTAAAAAAACTGATTTTATAGACTTATTCCTATTTATTTTTATTCTTTCTTGCTCTAATTCGACTCAAAGACACTGTAGTAATCCCTAAATAAGAAGCAATATATTGCAAAGGAACACGCTGTAATATATGCGATTTATTTTTCAATAAATTTTTATAACGCTCTTCTGGCTTCTCTTTTATATAAGACAAAAAATGATGAATATAATTTATAAATCTATCTGAAGTAAAATCAAAAAATGAATCTTTTAAACAAGGATTCTCATCCATGATAATTTTCCAGTGTTCTTTCCTAATTGCTAAAACAGTACATTGTTCAATTGTATCTAAACTAAAAAAGCTGGGAGTATCTTTAAAAAAACTCTCAAAAGAAGTGACAAAATCATTTTCAAAAAAGAATTGAATCGTTATTTCATCACCATTATTGTTATTAGAAAGCCGCATACTTCCTTTTAAGACAAAATATAACATAGTAGAGATATCTCCTTCTTTCAATACCGTTTGTTTAGGAGGGAAATCCATTTCTGACCAGAACTCTTTGTAATTAAGCATAACATCTCCAAGCTTAGGATAGATATCAGAAATTTTTTTTAACATCATTTTTATTTATATGGCAAATATTCAAATGTGTTTCGCAATTAGAAAATAGTTAGAGGCTCTATTTAAGGTAAACAATATGCTTTCTTCAAAAATCAACAAACAAAAGTAAATGCACCACTACCAAAATAAATTAAGCAAATTATAATCACAGTCCTTATAATTTGCATATATCACTATTCGTCACTTAATTACAAACCTATTAAAAAGTAAAATTATAACTATTCTTACAATTTATAAGAATCTGTAAAGATTTAAATTGTTATTTTTACTTTAATTCTTTTCTCATTTGTTAAGAAATAAAACTAAAAAACATAAATTTATAAGGTAGCACTAATGAAAGTAAAATTATTTTTGTCAAGAAATTCCATTACAGGTTTACAAAAATCTATACTAAAAAAGGGCTAGGGAATTCTATTAAAAAAAATTGATCTAAAAATCACAAATAAAAAGAAGTACTTGTAACAAAATCGGTGTTGTCGACACTAATGTAATATGAGCGATAATTTAGAACATTCATTTGTTGTGCAATTGCAGGCAAACCAGAATATAATCCACAAAATTTGTAGATTATATACTGCTAACCAAGATGCTCACAAAGATTTGTTTCAGGAAATTACGATTCAGTTATGGAAAGCATATCCAAAATTTAGAGGCGATAGCAAATTTTCTACTTGGACCTATCGAGTCGCGCTAAACACCGCTATTACACTATATCGAAAAACAAAACGTTCGATAGCAACTGTGGAGTTTGAAAATCACCAACATTTTATAAAGGAAGTTGATTACAACTATGAGGAAGAAGAACAAATTAAGTTAATGTACAAAGCCGTTTACCAACTAAACGACATCGAAAAAGCACTGGTTTTCATGTATCTGGAAGATAAAGATTATCAAGAAATTGCCGAAACCTTGGGTATTAGTGAAGTCAACGCAAGAGTGAAAATGAATAGAATTAAAGGGAAACTTAAAAAAATATTAAATCCTTAAAAAAAATATGAAAGAGCTGGATTTACTAAAAAAAGATTGGAATAAAACTGCAGATACTTTTCACCAAGTATCTGAAGTAGAGATTTATAATATGATTCATAAAAAATCGTCATCGATTGTAAAATGGATCTTAGTTATAAGTCTTCTAGAAATATTATTTTGGACTGCATCGAATTTCGTATTTAGCATTGATGATTTTTTAAAACAAATTAATCATCCTGAATACATATTTTATCTTGAAGCTATAACATACTTCAATTATGTAGTAGTACTGATTTTTGTGTATTTTTTCTATAGAAATTACACGACTATATCAACTACAAAATCTACAAAATTATTAATGAGTAGTATTTTAAAAACTCGTAAAACGGTTCAGTACTATGTTTGGTATAATTTAGCAATGGTGGTTTTAAGCTCTATTGTAAGCTTCTTCATTGCTTTCTCTAGCCCTGAGATGAATTACCTTAAAGAGAAAATCGCTACCAATGGAACCGCATTAATAATGGTCGTTGGTATTTTATTCCTAGTTACACTTGTATCCTTAGGATTAGTATGGTGCTTTTATAGACTTATTTATGGCACACTATTACGAAGATTGTATGCCAACTATAAAGAACTTAAAAAAATAGACTTATAGAAAGGTGTGAAATGTAAGATGTGAAAAAGTGAAATGTCAAATGTGAAATGTGAAATGTCAAATGTGAAAAAGTGAGATGCAAAAAGTGAAATGAAATCAAATTTCAGATGTTTCCTTTCTACTTTTTACAAAAAAACACTTAAACTAGTAATCCCATCTACGCATCTTATTCAATTCCTCTTCTACTTTTAGTTCTTCTGATGGAATAACTTTTAAAAACGAAGGGTGTTGTTCGATGGCAAATTCTACTTTTTCAACAATTTCATCAATTGTATCATTATCATAATCAATAACAAGTGGTTCTTTAATAATAAAAGATTGTAGAATTCCTTTCTTTTTCATTCGCAACCCTTTTTTATCAAAAGAACGGCGGAAACCATCAATTACTATTGGAACAACAATTGGCCTGTGTTCTTTAATAATATGTGCTGTCCCTTTTCGAACTGGCTTAAATGACTTCGTTGTTCCTTGCGGAAACGTGATTACCCACCCATCTTTAAGAGCAATTTTGATGTTTTCTGTATCATTAGGATTGACTTCTCTTTTTTCAGTAACATCAACTCCTTTAGCTCGCCAAGTACGCTCGACTGTTATTGCTCCCACATAAGATAAAATTCTTGGCAATAAACCTGCTCTCATTGTTTCTTTAGCAGCAACGTAGTAAATATTCATCTTTGGTTGCCATAAGTAACCTACATTTTTAATATTATCTTCTCTCCCACTCAAACTTGCGTTAAAAACATGAAACATAGCCACAACATCAGCAAAGTATGTTTGATGATTAGATATGAAAAGAACATTAGTATCTGGTAAACTTCTTATAATTTCTGAGCCATCAATTTGCAATTCGTTAAAACCTCTATAACGTCTATGTGTAATTGCCCCAAAAATTCGAATTAACCATTTTTTTATAAATAGTATATGACCAAAAGGATTTCTTTTAAACAATCCCATAAATTTATGTATTATTTTGAAAAATTAGAAAGACAAACTTACGAAATTTATTTTTGTAGTTCCAACTAGCAATTGCGCTAAGCCCATAAATCGCAACTTTCTAAATATCAGCAACAATATGTTTTATTTAAAATAAAAAGCAAAAGAAGTCTTCTATATTATTTTTCAAATCTGCATGAAATATTCGTCTAAATCATCAAATAGCAAATTGACTACATCTTTATTTAATCGTCAGTTAATCTACTAGACTTTCTTTTAAAACCTCTTTTAACTCACTCAATATCATCGCCGTTGCACCCCACACAATATGATTTTCTATTTTAAAAGCTGGAACAGTAATATTTGTTGCATACGAGGTTGATAAAATCGTTTTTATAACAATTTCATCATCCAAAAAAACGGAGAGTGGCAACTCTATAATATCTGCAACTTCTCTTGGATCTGGTCGAAAATGTATTTCTTCTTTGCAGATTCCTAAAAAAGGATGTACCACAAAATTACTTGGCGGAATATAGGTAGGTGTAAATGCCTTTACAATTTGAATTTTATCTGGTAAAACACCTACTTCTTCATGCGTTTCACGTAAAGCTGTATAAGCATAACTCTCATCATCTAGCTCATACTTTCCTCCAGGAAATGCAATTTGCGATGAATGTACTCCATTATAAGCATTACGAACAATTAAAACCAAATGTGTAATGTCATTTTTGGGATATAACAACATCATAACTGCAGCAACTCGAGGAGCATTAGCTTTGATATCTATATTTTTCATAACTTCCATTCGTTCCAATGGAGCCATTTTATAATGTGCAATTTCAGCTGGAAGTTTCGCTTCTGCTAGGTTGGGAACAAAATTCAAAAAGTTTTGAAAATTCATATATGAGTTTCTGAGTAATTTAAATAATATATAAATATAGTTCAGAATTCATCATCTCACAAGTTTTAACAGCAACTGCTTTCTCTAAAATCTTTCTTTATAAATTAAAGCGTAATAAAATCACATATTGACTAGTATAGAACTGGAAGAACAACTGGTATGAATCTTCAAAATATTAATGTAGATTTGACCTACGGAACATTA
Source organism: Flavobacterium pisciphilum (assembly GCF_020905345.1). Taxonomy (NCBI): domain Bacteria; kingdom Pseudomonadati; phylum Bacteroidota; class Flavobacteriia; order Flavobacteriales; family Flavobacteriaceae; genus Flavobacterium; species Flavobacterium pisciphilum. The sequence continues at coordinate 4,617,451 of NZ_JAJJMO010000001.1, read as the reverse complement.
AACACTACTTTTCCTGATTATCAAAAACTTAGCAATGGGTTTTATGGAAGTTCTAATAATAAACCGACACACATTAGCGTAGTTTTTGCTTCTAGTGCCGATGGAATTCTGTATGAAGGTGATATAAATAGTAGGTTATCCGTAAATAATTTTGAACTTAAATATTAAAAATAGTTACGACTATACAAATTATTAAAGATGTACAGTAAAGAAGAATCACAGAAAATGAAGAGAGAGTTTTGGGTCGCTTTTGCCGAGAAATATCCACGAAAATGGGTACTTTATGACACCAAAATTAAAGATTTCTCTTTTAAATTTTATGTCGATAACAAAAAAGCACAAATTTTAATAGATATCGAACATCGCAATGACGACAAACGAAATGCATACTATGAGAAACTAGAAGCATTAAAAAATATTTTAGAAGAAGAGTTCATCAAAGATCTTATTTTTGAAAAAGAATATACTTTAGAAAGTGGCAAAACCATAAGTCGTATTTGGGTTGAAAAACTAGGAGTTGGTTTTAGCAATCGTAAATATTGGGATGAAATATTCGACTTTTACTTCGAAAAAATGAATGCTCTTGAAATGTTTTACTTGGAGTATGATGAATTCATCAAAGACATTGAATAGTTTTTTTTTAGATTCTAAGATTCTGAGCTACTACGATTCTAAGTTTAAGAAGCTAAGAATATATTAAGCGTTCTTATAACAAACAACCCGACAGGTTTTAAAAATCTGTCGGGTTGTTTTGTATTGTTTCTAATCTTTTGTGAGAACAATTAGCCTCTATCAGATGGTAAAAATATTATATACAATAATTCTATCATTGTAATTAATATATAGTTGCTTCCTATTGTCCTGTTTTTTTCTAGTAATAATAGACAATTTAGTATCGTTCCCTTTTAGATCTTTACAAATAAAAGAATACACTATATCTGTTTCATTTTCTTCTCTGGCTATATAGTCTGAAATTTGATACACTTGTGTTTCTAGTGAATTCACTACTATTCGGTTTTTATCTGTATCCAAAACAACCAAAATATTAACTAATTCCAGATCTGACCACTTACCCCATTTTCCTCTTTCGTTTTTCTCTAAAACGCTGTAACCTGAAGTTTTAAATCTATAACTCTGACTATAGGTTTGTTGCAAACCAAGTCCTAGAAAAAACAATACTATATATATTTTTATTTGATTCATTTATCTAAAAATCTAAATTTAATGTTTGTTTACGTGCAGCTTCAAAATCTGAAATCATCTCTTCGATAATGTCAGCAGCAGGTTTAATATCTTGAATAAGTCCTGCTATTTGTCCGATTTCTAATTCGCCTTCTTCCAAATCGCCTTCAAACATTCCTCGTTTTGCTCTTGCTCTTCCTAAAAGTTCAACGAGTTCTTCTTTTGTTGGACACTTCTCGTATAACGCCTGAACATCCTGATAAAATTTATTCTTAATTAATCGTACTGGAGCTAATTCTTTCAATGTAAGCTGTGTATCACCCTCTTTTACATTAACAATCGTTTGCTTAAAATTATCATGTGCTGAAGATTCTATTGAAGCTGCAAAGCGACTTCCTACCTGAACTCCATCTGCACCTAGAATCATCGCTGCAAGCATTCCTTTTCCTGTTGCGATCCCTCCCGCTGCTATTAGCGGAATAGTGATTTTTTCACGCACCATCGGAATCAATGTAAAAGTTGTCGTTTCATCACGACCATTATGCCCTCCAGCTTCAAAACCTTCGGCCACAATAGCATCTACGCCTGCTTCTTGTGCTTTTAAAGCAAAAATAGTACTACTTACCACATGCACAACTGTAATTCCTTTTTCTTTTAAAAATGACGTCCATGTTTTAGGATTTCCTGCTGATGTAAATACAATTTTCACACCTTCATCAACAATGATTTTAATGATCTCGTCGATATTAGGGTAAAGCATTGGCACATTTACTCCAAAGGGTTTTGATGTTGCTTTTTTGCATTTCTGAATGTGCTCTCGCAATACTTCTGGATACATCGAGCCTGCTCCTATTATTCCTAAACCTCCAGCATTACTTACCGCACTTGCAAGCTTGTAACCACTGTTCCAAATCATTCCTGCTTGAATTATTGGATATTTTATTTTAAAAAGGGTTGTTATTCTATTCATGTAATACTACCAATTATTGTTTTATAATTTTTCCTGTTTTGTGCAGGTTATTTGCGTCTAAAGTATAAAAATAAACTCCTGAATGTAATGATTGTAACGAAACTAAAGATACCTGATTAGTAATTTGCTTTTCAATTACCTTTTGTCCAAGCATAGAATACACCGTCAGAGATGCTTCATCTATATCTTTTGACAAAGTAAAGGAAATAGTAGAATCTGTTGGGTTTGGGTAAACTAAAAAATCTGACTTTTCAATCGATTCTACACCAAGAGCAGTATTTAAAGCTAAGCTAAAATTGGGAATTCCATAGCCATATTGAATATTCGGAAATACATATCTGTCTGATGACTGTAAAACCAATTGTCGAATTTCTTGATTTGTTTTATTTGGTAAAGCCTGCCATAAACAAGCAATTGCTCCTGCCATTATTGGGCATGAAAAAGAGGTTCCATTTATTGTACTGATGTTTCCTGAAACACCTGATACTACAGCTGCAGTTCCTTGTGCCATTACATCTGGCTTAATTCTACCATCGTAACTAGGCCCAATTGAACTAAAGGACGATATCGTTCTGGTAGATGTTACCGAACCTACAGTAATTACTGATATTGCATCGGCTGGTGCTCCAATATGCTTCTCTGAAGTATCTCCCTCATTACCTGCTGAAGCTACCACAATCATTCCTTTACTAAATGCAATTTCTGCTCCTCGCGATATAAAATTAGTTGTACCATTCATATCATTATAAATATGACTATAATCTGGATTATCATATTCAAAATATCCCAAAGAAGTTGTAATAATATCTACTCCTAACCTATCTGCTTCTTCTGCGGCTTCGACCCAAAGTGATTCTTCAACAGGATTCTCTGAGGTATCGTCCTCTGTAATGAATAAATAATAGGAAGCGTCTGGAGCAGTTCCCACTAGAGCATTTACTTTGTAACCTCCCATTGTAGATAAAACTTCTGTACCATGAGAAACTCCCGTATAGAAGTTGGGGTTTCTAGAAACATAATCATATCCTCCTAATATTTTATTATTATCTCGTAAACGCTGAAATGTGCTTGCAGTATTAACACCTGGAAAGCCTGCATCAAGAACAGCTATTATTTTACCTGAACCTGTATAATCTTGTTGATGCAAAATTTGCCCATTAAGCATTTGGATTTGATTTGCAGATCCTCCATAAGAATAATTGACTGCAGTTTCGAGCTTTTTATCTGTTGCTACTGTCTTTTCTGAAGCTACTTTTTTGCCTGTAAGATTTAAAGTTTTATTTGCAAAATCAACTTTTGAAACAAATCCCAGCAACTTAAGCATATTGATATTAGCCTGTGTTCCTCGAATATGAAGTGCATTTAACCATTTGGATTGTGCCATAACCGTTATTCCTGTACTTGTTTTTATCTGATTGACATAAGCCGTCTCAATAGGAATATCTTTAAAATCTAAAGCTATGTTTTGATTGCTTCTTCTATCCAAAGCTCTTTGCGTAAGCATCAATAAAGGATTATCGTAATAGGCTTGGGAATTAGGTTTGGCGTTAAAATAAACCCATGCTTCTTCTTGCGAGAATGTCGCAGATGAAATGAGTAAAAAGAGAAATATGAGATATCTTTTCATTCGTTACTTCTTTAAAAAAGGGAAAGCCCTCCGTAAAAAAGTACTAATCTAAGAAATTACTCCCGAACCAACTAATTCATTATCTAAATACCAAGCAGCAAATTGTCCTTCGGTTATAGCAGATTGTGGCTCATCGAAGTGAACATACATTCCTCCCTCAAATTGATGCAAAGTTGCTTTCTGCAAAGGCTGACGGTAACGAATCCTTGCCATTACTTCCATTTGCTCTCCATTTTTTAAAGCCATATCAGTACGAATCCAGTGTACTTCTGAATTTTCTATAAACAATGCTTTTTTAAACAAACCTGGGTGTTGGCTCGTTAAACCTGTATAAATTGTATTTGTTTCTACGTCAGTTGCAATGATAAATAAAGGATCTGTTGTTCCTCCCACATTAAGTCCTTTTCGTTGACCTATAGTGAAATAATGTGCTCCTTGGTGTTTACCAACTACTTTACCCATTTTTGGAGTATAAGGCAACCTTTGAGACTCAAATTCTAATTCTTTTTCAAGGGATAAATCCTCTAATTTTTCTGAATTATATATTGGGTCATTTTTATCTACTTGTACAATTAAACCATCTTTAGGTTGTAGTTTTTGTTGCAAAAATTCTGGCAAGCGCACTTTCCCGATGAAACATAAGCCTTGCGAATCTTTCTTTTCGGCAGTAACCAAATCCATTTCGGTAGCAATTTCACGTACCTCTGGTTTTGTTAATGCTCCAATAGGGAACAATGATTTAGCCAATTGCTCTTGTGACAACTGACATAAAAAATAAGATTGATCTTTATTTGTATCGGCTCCGGCAATAAGTTGATATACTTTTTCACCATCTACCTCTATTTCTGTTTTTTGACAATAATGTCCTGTTGCTACATAATCTGCACCAAGACTTAATGCAATTTTCATGAAAACATCAAATTTAATCTCGCGATTACATAACACATCTGGGTTTGGTGTGCGTCCTTTTTCATATTCGTTGAACATATAATCAACGATTTTTTCTTTGTATTCTTCGCTTAAATCAACGGTTTGAAAAGGAATCCCAAGTTTTTCGGCTACCAATAAAGCATCATTACTATCTTCTAACCAAGGGCATTCGTTAGAAATTGTAACTGAATCATCATGCCAATTCTTCATAAAAAGGCCAATAACTTCATATCCTTGTTGTTGCAACAAATAAGCGGCAACACTTGAATCAACACCTCCAGAAAGTCCTACTACAACACGTTTCATATATTCGAAATCTAAAAAAAATTATTTTGCAAAGTTAATCCTTAATTGCAGATAATAACTATTGTTTCTATTACTTTATCCAATCAAAGGGTAGATAAAACTTATTGCAACTTTAGAAGGTATTTATTTCTCAAATTAGCCACTATGAAAACACATCTAAATCACTAAAAAAGAATCTCTCAAAAGGAATAGCAACAAGAATTAAACCTATCGCTTTATTTTTTCTTCTTCTCTACCTTTTCGGCTGTTTTATTTGTGTTTTTAGGGTCACTCATATTCACTTCTTTTACCAATTTTCCTTTTTCAAAAAACTGCCAATTGCTTGATTTTTTACCATTTACAAATAGTCCTTTTGAAGCAACAACTCCATTTGAATTATTAAAGATAGCTTCTCCATCTAACTCATTATTCTTATAGTTTAGTTGCTCTAAAACAGTTCCATTTTCGGCATATCTTTTATAACTTCCTTCTTTTATCCCGTCTTTATAATTCATTTCTTCAGCAATTTTCCCATTTGGATAAAAAACTGATCGCAACCCTTTTAACTTTCCTTTACTATAATTTTCAATTGTCATTACAGTTGGTGAAGCTTGATGATAATATTTCCACTCACCCTCAAAAAGTTTATTGACAACTTTTCCTTCACTTACTTTGTTTTTAGCTTGATCATAAAAAATAGTATAAGCACTACCATCATTGGCACTAAAATCTCTTGTCGCAATCACACTAGCTGCCTTTGTATCATCATAAAACTTAAAAACACCTATTTCCTTACCATGACTAAAAGTTCCTTCGTAACGAGCTCTTTTTGATTCCTCATAAGTCCCTTTCCAAAGTCCGTCTTTTTTACCATCTGCATCTAGCTTATTTAATGTTTGTGCATTTACAAGAAATGCATTCAACAAAACCAATCCGAGTAATATTTTTTTACAAACCATTTTATATTCTATTTTAAACCTTAACGAAATAGTCCATTAATAAATTATACGTGTATAAAAAAATCCCGATAAATCGAGATTTTTTTATTTTCAAACTTATATTATTTTTTGCCTTTAGCAGCTTTAGCAGCTTCTTGTTGCTCCATAACTTCTTGTAAACGTCTTTGGAACTTTCCTTGTTTTTTAGGCTCTTTTAATTTGTTCTCTTGTATTTGAGCATGGATTTTATCGCTATCTACAATATAGTTTTTAATTACATACATAATTCCGATTGTAATTAAGTTAGAGATAAAGTTATACAAACTCAAACCAGCACCATACGAGTTGAAGAAAATCAACATCATAAGCGGTGATACATAGATCATGATTTTCATCATCTTAGCCATATCCGGCATACCTTCTTGTTGAGGAGCTGCCATTTGTTGGTCACCAGATGTCATTTTCATGTAAAAGAAAATTGCAATTGCTGCCAATATTGGGAACAAACTAATATGATCTCCATATAAAGGAATATGGAATGGTAATTTTACTACAGCATCGAAAGAAGATAAATCGTCTGCCCAAAGGAAGCTTTTTTGTCTTAACTCAAAAGCTGATGGGAAGAACTGGAACGAAGCATACATAAACGGTAGTTGTATCAAGGCTGGAATACATCCTGCCATTGGGTTCACCCCTGCTTTATTATACAGCTTCATTGTTTCTTGCTGTTTCTTCATTGGGTCTTTCTTGTATTTTTCACCCAACTCTGTTATTTCTGGTCGCAATACTTTCATTTTTGCCTGTGACAAGAATGATTTATATGTAATTGGCGACATCGCTATTTTTATCAAAATTGTAAACACAATGATAGCAATACCGTAAGGAATATAAGAACTCAAGAATCCGAATAATGGAATAAAAATAAATTTATTGATCCATCCAAATATTCCCCAACCAAGTGGAATGATTCTTTCTAAATCTTTATTGTATGATTTTAAAGTTTTATAATCTGATGGTCCAAAGTACCAGCTCATTTTATAATCAAGCTCTCCATTTGAAAATGCCAATGGAACATTTGCTTTAAAGTCTTTTGTAAACGTTGTATCAACTTTCTCATCTTTAACTAAGTTATGAGAATGCAATTTTGATTTTTCAAAAGGAGTATTAGTCAATAAAATAGTAGAGAAGAAGTGTTGTTTAAAAGCAATAAAACTTACTTTCTCTGGTGATTCTTCTTTATTTTCTCCTTGACCTACATAACTAGTCTTTCCTTCGTTGTATTCATAATAAATCTCTGCGTAACGATTTTCATATGAAACACTTTTTTCATTTCTATACGTTTTCAAATCCCATTGTAAATCCAACGGTTTAGACGTATTCAAAACTTTATTTAAACCTTGTGAACGAAGATCAAAACCAATCATATAATCTGTTGGTTTTAATACATACTTGTATTCCAAAAATTCATTTGGGCCTGCTTTTAAACGCATTGATAATATTTGATCCTCACCATTTTTAGTCAATGTTGGTTCAAAAAATAAATCTTTTGTGTTTAAAGTACGATTATCATTAGTAACCAACTGGATATTTAAATTAGCGTTGTTGTCTTTAATCAACTCTACTAATTGTCCTGATCCCTTTTGGAATTTCTCGTATTTTTTCAAAATAGCTTCAACTATAAAACCTCCTTTATTGGCGATTTTTAGTTTTACTACATCATTTTCAATAGTTGTATAAGCATCTTTAGCAGAAGGAAGTGTAGCTGAATAAGCAAATCCACCTAATGTTTTTTGCAATTTTGCTAATTGCAAAGTATCTCCAGGTGTTGTTGCAACTGGTAAAACCGCAGTCTTAGCAGTAGCTTGTTTAGCTTGAGCTTCTTGTTTTGCAACTAATTCTTTCTTGGCTTTTTCTGCAGCGATAGTAGCTTCAGAAGGTTTGTTTTGGTACATTATCCAAATCAAAATACCAAAAATCAATATAAAACCAATAACTGAATTGAGATCAAATTTTTTTTCTTCCATTGTAATTTTTATTCTAAATTTTATGTTTGCGTTTCTTCTGTTTTTAGAAACTTATACAAATACGTATTATTTTTTATGAGCTGTAACTGCTGCAGCTATAAAATTCACAAAAATTGGGTGCGGATTCGCAACTGTACTTTTGTATTCTGGGTGGTATTGTACTCCGATAAAAAATGGATGGTCTTTTAATTCTACAATTTCTACCAATCCTGTATCTGGATTTACTCCTGAAGCAATTAACCCTGCTTTTTGCAATTCATCTACGTACTGACTGTTATACTCATAACGGTGTCTGTGACGCTCAGAAATAGTTGTTTTACCGTAAATTTTATATGCCAACGAGTCTGGTGTAATATCACATTTCCATGCTCCAAGACGCATTGTACCTCCTTTATCGGTTACTGTTTTTTGCTCTTCCATTAAATTAACAACTGGATGAGGCGTTTTCTCGTTCATCTCTGTTGAGTTTGCTTCTGTATAACCTAAAATATTACGAGAATATTCGATTACTGACATTTGCATTCCAAGGCAAATTCCAAAAAATGGAACTTTATTTTCACGTGCATAACGCACTGCTTCAATTTTTCCTTCAATTCCTCTTTCTCCAAAACCTGGAGCAACAAGAATTCCGTCTAAGCCTTTCAATTTTTCTTCTATATTATCTGCATTAATATGCTCTGAATGGATAGAAACTACATTTACTTTTGTTTCATTTGAAGCTCCTGCATGAATAAATGCTTCTAAGATTGATTTGTAGCAATCTTGCATTTCCACATATTTACCAATCAAACCAATATTAATTGTATGCTTTGGATTTTTTAATCTTTTTAAGAAAGTATTCCAGTTTTTTAAATCTGGAGCAGCTTTTTTAGGTAAATCCAATTTCTTTAAAGCAACTACATCTAATCCTTCTTCTAGCATTAAATTAGGCACTTCATATATTGTCGATGCATCGATTGACTGTATTACAGCCTCTCTTTTTACATTACAAAACAAAGCTAGTTTGCTACGTAATTCATCTGAAAGTTCATGTTCTGTTCTGCAAACTAAAATATCAGCTTTGATACCGCTTTCCATTAAAGTTTTTACAGAGTGTTGCGTTGGTTTTGTTTTCAACTCTCCCGCTGCAGCCAAATAAGGCACTAAAGTTAAGTGAATTACGATTCCGTTATTCTCTCCTAACTCCCATACCAATTGACGAACTGACTCGATATAAGGTAATGATTCTATATCTCCTACTGTTCCACCGATTTCGGTAATAACAATATCATAATCACCAGATTTACCTAGTAATTGCATTCTATCTTTAATTTCATTGGTAATATGAGGTACTACTTGTACCGTTTTTCCAAGAAATTCTCCTCTTCTCTCTTTTTCAATAACCGAAAGATATACTCTACCAGTAGTTACGTTATTTGCCTGTGATGTAGGAACGTTAAGGAAACGCTCATAATGTCCTAAATCCAAATCGGTTTCAGCACCATCATCAGTCACATAACATTCTCCGTGCTCGTACGGATTTAATGTACCCGGATCTACATTTATATACGGGTCAAATTTTTGAATAGTTGTGCGATAACCTCTTGCTTGTAACAATTTTGCTAAAGATGCTGCGATAATACCTTTTCCTAATGAAGAAGTCACACCGCCAGTAACAAAAATATATTTCGTTTGATTCATTCTGTTGTTGTTTGTATTGTAGTTGTGTAAAAAACGTGGCAAAAGTACAAATTTAATTGGACAAATTGTCAATTAGATAATTAGATAATTTTCATTTTTTTAAACAGAACGTTTAGTTGCTTCCGTAATTCATAATTTTTGAATTCAAATTGGCGCTCTATTTAGTTAATCTCTTTATTCGTCTCTAAATGTCAAATTACTACTAAGTTGTAAAATGAAAAAAGAAAAAATACCGAACTAAAAAAGACATCTAAAACCAATAGCAACTTAAAGTTAGAAAATTGTATGATCCAATTAATAAAAAAACGGACTATTAATTGGGCTAGAAAAAATGAAAAAATTTTTATGCTGTAGGGATTAAAAGCAATCGCTTGTTCGAAGTTTAAATTCAAAATTTGAGAAAAGGCTCTTGTTAAGCCTCGGCTTTTACAATAACTCAATGGCTTGCCCTCACAAAAAGAATGAATTCCAAAATTCAAAAACCTTGATACATAACAATAAAAAAAGATAAACATAATTAATACAATAAAAATTATGTTTATCCTCTTGTAAGAATTAATTCTGCAGGAATCTTTTATTTCCACAAAAAATTATTTTTTTGACTCTTCAACTTTAAGTGAGTCTTCTATTACTTTAATACTATTATCTAAAGAGTCTTGCAATTTTACAGTTTCTTCGTTTATAGAGTCTAACATTGTACCGATTTCATTTTCATCAGGTAAAGGATCTGCATTGGCTGCAACTACAAAAAACAAAATCCACATCGAGGCAAATAGTGTTCCAACTATTCCTAATATTAAACCCGCAATTGGCATCCCAGTAGAGGCATTACCTTTTTTTGCAGTCATATAACTAATTATCCCAAAAATGATAGCAAGTACTCCTAAAAAGATTGCTGCCACTCCGACACAAGGAATAAACGACACCAAAATAGTTAGTATCCCTAGAACTAAAGCTGCTGCACCCATCCCCTGACCAGCATTTGACGATTTTAAATAATTATCCATATCTTTTTTATATTAATTGCGTAAAAGTAAAAAAATACTTAACAAAACAATATATCTTAAAACTAAATTATCAACAATTAAATAGGGTAATTTCTCTAGCTTTTTTTAAGGCTTTGGGTACCGTTTTTTAATATTGCGTATCAATTCTTCCAGACCATTTAACTTTAACTCATAGACTAATTGCAACTGTAGTCCTAATTCACCTTTTGGAAATCCTTTATTACTATACCAAACCACATAATATTCAGGCAAATCAATAAGAAAACGTCCTTCGTATTTTCCGAAGGGCATTTTTGTATGGGCTAATTTTATAAGTTCTTTTTTATTCTGTTCCATTTTTCAAATAAAAAAGAAGCAAGAAAAAGAACAAACTGAATCTTTTTTCTTGCTTCTAAATTGAGTACAAAGCTATTTTATTTTTTATGAATTTGAATGTTTAAAATTACAAATTTCACAAATTGGCTTTTTAAACTATATAGTTCATATCAATTGGAAAGTAAATCTTTTGTTTCACATCTCACAATTCATATCCTGCATCCTTTAACTTAGTAATGCCATCTCACGAAAGCTTCCATTGCTGCATAACGTGACAATCCTAATTCATTATATAATTGTGCCGTTTCGCTATTTCTGTCTTCAGCTCTTTGCCAGAATTCACGAGCATCAGATCCCTGAAATACCACTCCATCTTTTTGTGATTGGTGTTTAAAGATTCCATGACGTTTCGCTAATACTTGGTCTGGGCTCATTGGTACTGCCATTTCAACTTCGTCAATTCCCCATTCTTGCCAAGCTCCTCTGTATAACCAAACCCAACAGTCGTTCATATAGTCTCTTGGTTTCAATCTTTTTACTGCTTCAAAAATAGCATCCAAACATACTTTGTGTGTTCCGTGTGGATCAGCTAAATCTCCTGCAGCATATATTTGATGTGGCTTAATTTTATCAATTAAATCCATTGTCAACTTGATATCTTCTTCACCTAATGGTTTTTTCTCGATTGCTCCAGTTTCATAAAATGGAAGTTCCATAAAATGAATTTGTTCGTCTGGCAAACCAACAAAATGGCTTGTTGAACGCGCTTCTCCTTTACGTATCAATCCTTTTAGATATCTAACTTCTGGAATATCGATTTCACTTGTTTTTTTGTTACTTAAAAATGTGATTGCCTTGTTGTAGATTTCATCTGCTTCTGGGCTTTTTATTCCAAATTTCTCATTGTAATCAATCACAAATCTTGCAAATCTTAATGCCTCATCATCGGCTACTGCAATATTTCCTGATGTTTGGTAAGCTACGTGTACTTCATGTCCTTGTTGTTGCAATCTCATGAATGTTCCTCCCATACTAATGATATCATCATCTGGGTGTGGACTAAAGATCAATACTCTTTTTCTTGCAGGCTCTGCTCTTTCTGGTCTCTTAGTATCGTCTGCATTTGGTTTTCCACCTGGCCAACCTGTAATCGTATTTTGTAATTTATTAAATATCTTGATATTGATATCATAAGCTGGTCCTGAATCTGCCAACAAATCGCTCATTCCGTTTTCGATATAATCGGCATCGGTAAGCATTAGGATTGGTTTCTTCAAATCTAGTGCTAATCCTAAAACTGCTTTACGGATTAATTTATCTGTCCAAACAATTTTCTCTACCAACCATGGTCTATTAACTCTTGTTAGTTTTGATGATGCTTCTTTATCTAAAACAAAAACAGCATTGTTATGCTCTTGCAAGAATGATGCAGGAATTCTATTGGTTACTTCTCCTTCAACAGATTTTTTTATAACATCTGCTTTTCCTTCTCCCCAAGCCAATAAAATAACTTGTTTGGCTTCCATTATCTTTTTTACCCCAAGTGTTATTGCTGTTCTTGGCGTATTGTTTAATCCAAAAAAGTCTTTACTTGCTGCAACTCTTGTAATATGATCTAATGCTACTAATCTTGTTTTTGAGTTTTGCAATGAACCTGATTCGTTGAATCCGATATGTCCATTAGCTCCAATTCCAAGAACCTGCAAATCGATTCCTCCTAAAGCCTCGATTTTAGCTTCGTAGTCTGCACAATAATCTGCAATTTCTTCTTTTGATAAAAGTCCGTCTGGAATATGATAGTTTTCAGGTAAAATATCTACTTGATCCATTAACAATTCTTTCATGAATCGCACGTAACTATTTACCGAATCTGGCTCCATCGGATAGTATTCGTCCAAGTTGAAGGTAATTACGTTTCTAAAACTCAATCCTTCTTCTTTGTGTAATCGTACTAACTCAGCATATAATCCTTTTGGCGAAGATCCTGTAGCTAATCCTAAAACGCATGACTCATTATTCTCTTGTTTTGACTTGATAAGTGTTGCTATTTGCTGTGCAACTGCTTTAGATGCTTCTGTTGAGTTTTCAAAAACCACTGTATCAATGTTTTCGAATCTTTTTTCGAAACCTGTCGCCTTATCTATGGAACTTTTTAACATTATTCGCTTCTTTTTATATTTACTTTAATTATTTATCCTTTTTTAATTGCGAGACCAACTTCTGTATTTATGCCCTTTGAAAGCAAAAAATACAATCATTAAGTAGCAAGGCACTAGTATTAAGTATGCAATCTGGTTTCCGCTTTTAGCCGTTTTAACCACTCCGTTTGCTACATTAGCAGTGTTAATACTTTCGGCCCAAGCGCCATAAATTAAAGGAAAAATTGCTCCTCCTATAATACCCATGATTAAAATTGCACTTCCTATCTTAGTATATCCTTTTAAATCTTGTAATGCCATTGGCCATATTGCCGGCCAACAAAGTGCATTTGCAAGTCCCATTAATGCTACTAAAATTATAACTACTGGTATAGCTGGAATCCCCGAAAATTGAACTGTTATTTCTGGCGATATAACAACTATTAAAATTACTAAAATTAATCCTAAAATTCCAGATGCTTTTAATGCAGTAACTTGTGAAAGATATTTTGGTATCAATGTAATCCCTAAAACATATCCTACTACCATTGCCGACATTGTAAATGAGGTTAATTTTAAATAAAAATTACCATCTTTACCATAGACTCCTAGTTCTTTTCCGAATCCTCCAATTGAATCTCCTGCCAAAACTTCGGCAGCTAAATACAACATTAAGGTTATAACTCCTAAAACTAATTGTGGGTGTTTGAAAGCATTTTTTATTTGTTTAAAAATACTTAAACTCATTACATCTCCTTCTTCATCCAAATCAATTTCTGGTAATGGAGACAACTTAACTAAAAGTGCCAAAACCAAAATAACTAATCCCATATAAAGATATGGTGTTTGCAATTGTAATGTCAGCAAATTTAAGGCTTCTGTTTTAGAAACTTCGTCTAAAAGTGCAATTTTCTCTGCTGTGTATTCTTGCATATTTGATAACACCAAAGCTGTCAGGGCTAATGGCGCTATAAATCCTGCTAATTTATTTGCAATTCCTAAAACACTAATCCTTGCTGCAGCACTTTCTCTTGGACCAATAACAACCACATAAGGATTTGCAGCTGTTTGTAAGATTGCTAAACCTGTTCCCATGGTGAATAATGCTAATAAAAAGAAAACGTATGTTCTTGTAGCCGCTGCTGGATAAAACATAAAAGCTCCTACAGCAATTACAATTAATCCGAGCGAAACTCCATTTTTATATCCTACTTTTTCGATAACCCAAGAAGATGGAATTGCCATTACAAAATAGGCGATATAAAAAGCAAATGTTACGAAATAAGCTTGAGAAGCTGTTAACTCACAAGCTAACTCGAAAAAAGGAATTAAAGGCCCGTTAAGCCAAGTAACAAATCCTAGAATAAAAAATAATGCGGTTAAAATAACCATAGGAATAATTGTACTCCTTTGGTCTATACGTATTGCACTTTCTATCTTTGACATAATTTTTTTTTGGTTGATGGTTAATAGATTAATCGTTTTTTTTCAATCTAAAATAGCACCAACGCTTTCATGTTTTTTGCAAAAAACAACAGGTAGTTGCGTTTTTTTTGCAATAATACGACAAAAGTAGCTCAATAAGTTCTTCTTATTCCTAAATTAGATATGAAATTTTTGTTAATTTTATGCTTCCCAGTTTAACTTTGGGTAGTATTTTTTTAGATATTCTTTTACTTCAGCGATATCTTCTTTGGCAGTTAAATCTGGAACATGCTCTGAAAAAGGAATTCCTAAAGTTGTATTTGGATTCTCTTTTATCGCATTCAAAAGTACTGTTGGCAATTCTTTTTCGTCTCTTTCTGGGTGAGCTGGACAATTTTTCAAATAAGGATATACCATTGCCCCATTAAATTTAAAAGCATTCATACTTACTCTTAATTTCCCTTCTGAATCTTTATAATTTTCTAAGTCTTCAGCCGTTGGTTTCTCTAGTATATCTAATAATTGGTTATTTGCATCTAACTTGGCAATAGCAAAACGTGAAATTCTTTCGGATGGAAAATCCAATGCATCACGATCATAACCTATAAAAGCATTTGGACTGTTGGTTTCTCTTAGTGCCAACAAAGCTGCTGTAGAGTACAAGTTATCACTATTACAAACTGAGTAACTTTGAGAATTCATTTCTGGATATTGTTCTACAGCCTGAAATAATGCATCGGCAGTACCAAATGGCTTCACTCTATCTTTTGGAATGTATTGAACTGCGAATGAAATATTTAACCCATGAAAATCATTGTTTTTATCTTGATTACCATAGAATTCTTTAAACAATTCTCCTTGTTCTCCTATTATAATAATGCACTTTTTATAGCCTGCTTTTTTTGCATTTAATAAAAGATAATCTAACAAAGGTCTTCCGTTTGGTCCTACTCCTATTAGCCCTTTGCTTCTTTCATTTGCCTGAGCTATTTCTTCTTCGGTTAAATTATTTAACACAACTTCCTTTTTCATTCGAGAAGATGCACCGCCTGCTAAAATAATTAAATTGTCATGCATAATTTGGTCTTTAAATTTTTTAATATTATTGTATTATTCTTACTCCTGGATCTACAGTTACTGTATACGCTTCTTTTGCTCCTGCTGCTAGTATTGCTTCTACAACCGCTTTTTCTTTATTTGGATCAGCAATTACAACAATACTTCCTCCACCTCCTGAACCAACAATCTTAGCTCCATAAGCTCCTGCACGCAATGCTGCATTAATCATATCATCAATTTTTGGCACTGTTATCTTTAATAAATCTCTTAAAACAGCATGATGCATATTCATTAGCTCACCAATTCTCACCAAATTAAGTGTTGGCTTATCAAATTCCTTTAAAGCTTCTCTTGTGTAATGGTAATTTTTTATAGCAGCCTCAAAAAATGGAATTAATCTGTCTGGCAAATAATTACTGTATTTGTGGATATCTACAATTTCAGTTTTATGCAAATCAAAATCTTTAAAATTTTGTTTTACAATATCAATTGCTAATAAAGCATTGCCTTTTAATTCTCCTATTAATCCTATCGTTTCTTTTGGAACTCCCGAAACACCTGTAATTAACCCTTTTAAACCTGTACCAATTATATCATACGAAAATGGCACACTTGTATTAATATGAACAATATTACCTACTCCAATACTAAAATGATCCATCATTCCGCCTGGTTCACCATGTTCTAATACTTCTGAAGCATATCCCATTTGAGCAATAAATTCTGGTGTAACTTCACAATCTACACCATAAGCGGTTATTAGGAAATTAATCCACGCCATTAATAATGCCGAAGAACTCGAAGTACCAGAATTAATAGGAATGTCCCCTTTTACTGTAATATCGTACCCAACTGTAGGAATGCATCCATGTCTTCTTAAAACTCTTAATGAAGATGCAAAATAATCGCGAGGCTCCAATTCTTCAAAAGTTGCATCGATATCAATGATTCTAACTTCATTAATATCTACCATATCTAACTTAAAAACAGAAGTCTCATTTTGTACTGCCGTTAATTGTATATTTCTATTTATTGCACATGCTATAACTGGTAATCCTAAATAATCTTGATGATCTCCAAAAAGACACGTCCGTCCTGGCGCTAATGATATAATTTTTTTCACTTTTGATATATATTAAAATACTGCAATACTGTTAATTACACTATTATTGATTCGTAAAATTGGCTTTTATTTTGATTTTAACTTTACGAAACTAGATATTAAATTTTAATTAACCTAGGAAAAAACAAAAAATGTGCTCGAACACACTAAAATTATGTTATCGAGCACACTTATCTATATGCTTAAAAATATTGGTAAAAAGGCTATGTTAAAATTATTAGGATATTTACGAAAATTGAAATAAGATTACCTAATTTTATATTTTTGTTTTCCATTGAAAATATTTAATACATTAACCATCTTCATTGTTAATTGTAAAACTGAATACTTCATTACAAATAAAAAAGCCAGTTATTTTAGTAAATAAACCCGAAAAGAACAAACACAAAGTTTTTTATATATTTGCCCCTTATGGATAAAAAGTATACAATTAAAGATATTGCTAAATTAGCAGGAGTTTCAAAAGGTACTGTTGACAGAGTGTTACACAAAAGAGGAAAAGTTTCTCCTTTAGCACTAGAAAAAGTAAATGAAGTTTTAAATGTAATAAATTACGAACCCAATCTTATTGCCAGAAACTTAAAGAACAATAAGATTTATCGTATTTGCATTGTTTTACCTGATCCTAAAATTGACCCATATTGGTTTCCTTGTATTAAAGGAGTAAATGATGCTATACAAGAATTTAAAGCTTACAACATACTTGTTGAAACGTTTTATTTTAATCCTGAAAAAACAAAATCATTCACAAATATTAATGAGCTTATTATAGAAAAATCGCCAGACGCAGTTTTGCTGGCTCCATTATTCCATAAAGAAACAATAGAAGCAATAAAAAAATATGACTCTTTAGACATCCTTGTAAATACATTTAATAATCAGGTAGAGTCTACTTTAATCAAGAATTTTGTTGGACAAGATTTATTTAGAAGTGGTCGCGTAGCAGCCAAGCTATTAAATACTATTCTAGACAAGGGACATATTGCTATTATACATATTGACGAAACCTACAAGAATGCAATTCACATGCAAGAAAAAGAAAGAGGTTTCAGAAATTACTTTAATGAAAAAGAAAATCTAGACTATAAGATTACGACATTAAAATTAAAAAGTCCTAATGTTGAAGTAAACCTAAAAAACTTCATCAGTGAAAATCCCGATTTATCTGGTGTTTTCATTACTACATCCAAAGCCTATCAAATAGCAAAAACCATTAGCGAGATTAAGAACAAAAAAATCCGAATGATTGGTTACGATTTAATTGATGAAAATGTAAATTACCTAAATTTAGGAGTAATTGATTTCTTAATTCATCAAAATCAAAAAAGACAAGCTTATCTTGGTATAACCTACTTTGTAGAGCATTTCCTTTTCCATAAAGAAACTCCAGCTGTTACACTTTTACCTATTGACATCATTAATTCGGAAAACGCCGATTTTTATCTAGAATAGTTTATTCTTTCAAAGTTAAAATTCCAAATGATGATGGAATATGAAAATTAGGTGTTTCGGTAACGGGATTCACCCAGGTAATCCAAGTAGGTTCATAACTAGCATTATTAGCTTTAGAATACTTAGCTCTAAAAATACCTGCTTCGATTTGGTTGTTATTGATTAAATTGAACTGTTTTAAAGAGGCAATGCTTATCGCTCCTTCTACCACAAAACAATCCTTATTTATAGATGATTTAACCAATAAATCATCTTTTGGCCAAGACCAATCAAAATTAAAATTCTTATCGGGATAGGCTATAAAATCCATTACTCTGGCAGTAGCATCTATTTCTAGACAATAGTATGGATTTAGTGTATTATCTGGTCTAAAAAACAGCTCTACCCTATCTGAATTTCCAATACTATCATTACTATTATCTTTCTTTTCGATATGAATTTCGGTATCGTAAACTGTAAAGCAAAAAAATAATTGCTCCAAATCCCATAATGCTTTGAACTCTATTCGAGAAGGCAATTTAGAATCCCAAGGCGAACTAAAATCATCTAGAACAATTGCTTTATTCCATAAATGAGAATCACCCTTTCCTGATACAATCAATTCATTTTTAGATATTGAATTTACTTCGTAGTTCTTAGTTTCCTGATTCATACTATTCTTAAATTATGGTTTTGTCGCAATTATTGCTGCACTACAAATATAATGTGCACGAACACATTTTACAATACTTTTCTTTGTTTAATAAAATATAATCGATAGTTTCGTCTCAATTAACACCAAATAAAGCCACTTTTAAACTATAAATAACCAAATTTTTATCTTTTTATGAAAGAAGAAAAAAACTCTCGTCGCTCGTTCTTAACAAAAACTATAGTAGGTATTTCGGGATCTGTTGCAGTTGCCGGATTACCATTATCTGCTTTTGCTTCAAATCAAAACGCAGATTCGCTAGATGCTACACATAACTTTCTAACAAAGCCTTATCTTCAAGCGCCTACAACTGATAGTATGACAATTATGTGGCTTACGAATCAGCTTTGTTTGAATTGGGTTGAATATGGTGAAACTGAACAACTAGGAACAAAAGCCGAACAATGTGCACATGGCATGATGAATACCAATTCTAGAATTAATACTGTAACACTAACAAATCTTAAACCAAATACCACATATTACTATAAAGTTTTCTCGAAACAAATTTTAGATTTCCGACCTTATAAAATCACTTTTGGTGACATCATAAGTAGTGAAACATATCGTTTTCAAACACTCGATCCCAAAACAAAAGATGTCAGTTGGCTTATTTTAAACGATATTCATGATCGCCCAGAATCTTTTGGAGAATTAATACAACTCAATCAGAACAAGCCGTATGATTTTGTATTTCTAAATGGAGATATGTTTGATTACCAAACAGACGAAAATCAAATCATCAATCATTTACTCCATCCATGCAGTTTATTCTCAACCGAGAAACCTTTTATGTTTGTAAGAGGAAATCATGAAACAAGAGGCAAATACTCCAGAAATCTATTAGACTATTATTACAATTATGATAAGAAAGAGTATTACAGTTTTAAAATGGGTTCCGTTTTTACAATTGTTCTAGATACTGGTGAAGATAAAAAAGACTCTCATCCTGTCTATGGCGGAACTGTTAATTACGATTCTTATCGTGAAGAGCAAGCCATTTGGTTAGAGAAACAAATGAAATCTAAAGCTTTTAAGAATGCTCCGTTTCGCGTAGTAATGATGCATATTCCACATTACCATTCTGATGAAGAACATGGAACTACTGAATGTCGCAGATTATTTGGTTCTTTATTTGAAAAATATAAAATCGATTTGTTTGTCGCTGGACATACACACGAATACGGAATGTTTGAGCCAAATAAAGAACACTCTTATCATTTTGTAATTGGTGGAGGACCAGAAACAGGAACCAGAACTTTAATACGAATTGATGCCAACTCCAAAGTTTTAAATTTGCAAATGCTCAATGACTCAGGTAAAGAAATAGGTTTGTTTCATCTGAATACTAAAAGATAAAATTTTCAAAATTCTATCTAAAAACAGCTTCTACATTTCAAGCATTCCAATTCCTATTTTAATTGGAATCATTATTCGTTTTCCTCCTCAATTAAAAAGGAAAACAACTCTAAATTCAGACAATAAAAATCCTTCAAATGAGCACAAATATTTGGAGGATTTTTTAATGCAACCCACTCAACTCAAAAACATGTTAAAACCATAACTCTTAACACCTATATTGATACTATAATATTGTTTTTATTAACAGATTCCTACTAAAGCAACTGACATTCAATTGCAATCTAAAATAAGAATTTCATAAATTTTTCATCAATCTTTTTATTTATTCCTTCATCTAATAATAATTAGCTACAATATTCTTGTTTTTAAATAAATGAGAAGCCTTCAACTTTTTAATAATAAACTAGAATTTTATTACTAAAAAAACATTTTCAACAAAAAAAATGTGCTCGAGAACACAAATATTGTGTGTTCGAGCACATTTTTTGTGCTTTTCCTTGTTTAATAAAAATTAAATATATAGTTTCGTCATATCTTAAAAAATAAAACAGAATTTATGTTAAAAAATAATCATTAAATAAACAAGAAAAAACATACGTTTTTAAGATTTAAAAGAATGAATTCCTAAATAATTAATATTAAAAAAGCATAGAATAACGATTTCATTTAAGGCAATTATCCCTTAAATCGATTATAATAAAAATGAATACCAGTTAACACAAAACAAAAACAAATTATTAACCAAACACATTTTTAAGAGTATGAAATTATTAATTAAAAAAAAACCGAGAGACTTGTGGTTTAACAAGCCGTCTAGGAAGGAAATCAAATTAACAATTCTTTCATTGTTCGCTTTGACTTTTCAAATTTCAACAGCTGCTCCATCAAAACCAACTAGTTCTAATAGAATTGATTTAGCACTTGTACAAAAAATTGTTAAGGGAAAAGTAACCGATAGTAACGGAGCACCACTCCCTGGCGCAAATGTCCTGATTAAAGGAACTTCTATTGGAGTACAAACAGATTACAATGGTGAATTTGCCATTGAGGTAGCAGATAACCAAACTGTATTAGTTATTTCTTATATGGGAATGATAGAGCAACAAGTTACAATTGGAAAAGGGACTATTGTTGTTGCTTTAAAAGAAGCAGGAGAAGTAATGGACGAAGTAGTTATCGTAGGTTACAGTAAAATTAAAAAAGAAAGCCTTACTGGTGCTTTACAAACCGTAGATAATAAAAAACTTATTGATGCTACTACTCCATCAGTAGAAAATTTATTATCTGGTAAAGCAACTGGAGTATACGTAAGTTCAGGAAATGGACAACCAGGAGATACAGGTAAAATAGTTATTCGTGGAAAAACTACTGTTAACGGAAGCACTGACCCTCTATGGGTAGTTGATGGTGTTATTGTAGGTAGCAACTCAGGAAACATGAATCCTGCCGATATCGAAACTTTAACTGTTCTTAAAGATGCTGCATCTACTGCGGTATATGGTTCTCAGGGAGCAAATGGTGTAATTATTGTTACTACAAAAAGTGGTAAAAGCGGTAAAGCAACCATTAATGCCTCTATCAAAACTGCCGCTACAACAGTAAATTCAGGAAAATTTGATATCATGAATGGTGAAGAGTTATATGATCTATATAATACTTTCCCTAACAAACAAGATTTCAGTAATGCATGGTGGTGGAATCCAGAATTAAGAAATAAAAATTATGACTGGTGGAAAAATGCAACACAAACAGGTATTGCTAGAGATTTTAACTTATCTATTAATGGTGGTAGCGATGTATTCAAAAGCTATGTTTCTCTTGGAATATATGATGAAACTGGTGCTATAAAAGGATATGACTATACTCGTTACAACTTACTTCTTAAATTTAGCTATAAAGTAAATAATTGGTTGACTATACGTCCACAAGCAAACATTACACGTACTGAAACTGAAGACAAACAACATTCTGTCGGTGCAATGTACGGCAACATGCCTTGGGATAGTCCCTATTTACCTGATGGAACTTTAGTAGGAAATCAACCTAACCCAACTTGGGTTAACACAACTGGTTCTAACTATTTATATGATTTACAATGGGATTATGCAGAATCACAAAGATATAATGTTAGAACTAATTTAGATTTTGATGTAAAATTCAATTCATGGTTAACCTTTACTTCTACGAACAACTACATTTTTTCTAATTTAACTTCAATGTCTTATACTGACCCGAGATCATCTGGAGGATTATCAGTAAAAGGAAGAATCGAAGATACAAACGAAGGGTACAATCGTTTCTACACTAACCAATTATTTAAATTCAATAAATCATTTGGAGCACATGCAATAAACGCAATTGCTGGTTACGAATGGAATGAATATAATGATAAAAAATCTAAAGGAATTGCTACTGGTATAGCTCCAGGATTTATCATCCCGGATGTAGCTGCAATTCCAGAAAAAGTTGGTGGTACAAGATCTCAATGGGCAGTTCAATCTTTGTTATCAAACATCAATTATACGTATGATGACAGATATATGGCACAATTTTCATTGCGTCGTGACGGAGCTTCTAATTTTGGAGAAAACGCTAGATATGGTAATTTCTTTTCTATTAGTGGTGGTTGGAATATCCATAAAGAGAAATTCTTTAAAGCAGACTACATCAATAACTTAAAACTTAGAGCAAGTTATGGTTCTGTAGGAAACAGACCAAATAGTTTATATCCACATCAAGCTTTATACGCTTTGGCATCAAATGATAAAGCATATAGTTATAATGGAAACTCAGGAGCCTTAATTTCTCAAATTGGAAATCCTGATTTAAGTTGGGAAAAAACATATACAACTGGTATTGGTTTAGATGTAAGTTTTTTAAACCGAATTAATGTAACATTAGACTATTACGATAAAGATACGTCAGGTTTATTATACCGAGTTCCTTTACCTGGAGTAATTGGAGTAACTAGCATTTGGAGAAATGTTGGAGCTGTAAATAACAGAGGTTTTGAAGCGTCTGTGAATGTAGATATCATCAAAAATGAAAACTGGAGATGGAATGTAGATGCTAATATTGGTGTGAATAAAAACAAAGTAACAAGCCTTTACGGAACTAAACAAGAGATTATTGTTGGTGATGGAACTGGTATTTCGGGTTCTGCATCCAAATTATTAAAACCAGGAATGGATGTCGACACTTGGTTACTTCCAGAATGGGCTGGTGTAAATCCTGATAATGGAAAACCAGAATGGTATAAAACTGATGTAACAACTGGGGAACGTGTTAAAACATCAAACTATGGTGAAGCGTCTAAAAATCCTGTAACTGCTGGAGCTTACACTCCATCTTATTTTGGAGGATTCTCGACTTCTGTAAATTATAAAAATTTCGATTTAGGAGCTACTTTCAGTTATTCAGTAGGTGGTAAAATTTATAACTATGCTCGTGCAGAATTTGATTCAGATGGAGCTTATACTGATCGTAACCAAATGAATCTTCAGAGTGGATGGAGCCGTTGGGAAAAACCAGGTGATATTGCAACACACCCACAAGCAATTTACAACAATTCAAGTAACTCTAATAAAGCATCAACACGTTTCTTAGAAAATGGATCGTATTTAAAAATGAGAAGCCTTTCATTTGGATATAATTTATCTATTGAACGCTTGAATATATCAAATCTTAGAATATTTGTATCAGGAGAAAACTTATTTACAATAACTGACTTCTCAGGTGTTGATCCAGAGATACCACCAGCAGATTTAAGAGGTGAAAGATCTATAACAGGAGTTGCAACCTCTGTATACCCTCAATCTCGCAGATTTGTATTAGGTTTTAATCTTACTCTTTAAAAACTCAAAATCATGAAAAAAATATTTATATTATTTATTACTCTTAGTTTTCTATCTTCATGTGAGTTAGAGCGAGACCCATATGGATCTTATACGAAAGATAAAATTTTACAAGATAAAGAAGCAGCTGTCGATGTACTTCTTAATGGATGTTATGCACAACTAAGAGATTGGTCGGATGTAATGCACCGTGTTGGTGAGTATCCTGGGGATAATATTATGATTAGAGGAACCTCTACTGATGCATTCTACTCTTTTATCTCTTATCAGCACATTCCAAATAATGATAGATTATCTACCTTTTGGAATAATAGTTACAAAATCATTTCACAATCAAGTGATTTAATGAAAATGATTTCTGAAGGAGAAAGCCCAGTAATAGATCAAAAATTAGGAGAAGCATATTATCTAAGAGGAATGCTTTATTTCTATCTAGTTAAAACTTATGGTAGACCTTATGCACAATCACCAGAAACTAATTTAGGTGTGCCAATTGTAAATGGATTACCTGAAGATATCGCTAACATTAACCTTCCAGATAGAGCTACTGTAAAAGCAACTTACGAACAAGCAATAAGCGATCTTAAAAAAGGAGAAGCATTAATGAATGAAAACAGAAGTGCTGCTTATGCAACCAAAGAAGCTGCGCAAGCAATGCTTTCAAGAGTGTATTTATACATGAGCGGAACGTATCAAACGCCAAATCAACAATATGCTGATTTAGCTATTGAATATGCTAATAAAGTAATTACTAGCGGTCGTTATAATTTACTTAGCAGAGCAGATTTTATGAAATACAACACATTTGCACCTGATGCAGGTGGACAAACAGAAACTATTTTTGCTGTTAAACGTGTTGCTTCAGAATATTCAGGTTTTGACCACTACTACGGTATTGGTGGTATGTATGCTAATATACAAGGACAAGGTTGGGGAGAAATGTATGCAAGCGCAAAATACTTAGACTTATTACGTAAATCTGGTTTAAAGAAAGATGCAAGATGGGCTTTTATTGATCCTCAATATGCATTGGATGCTTCCAATAACAAAACAGATGCTTTCCGTTTTGTAGTAGATGCTTTTAATGCTGCAGGAGTACAAACTGGATACAACTATATCCAACAGCCTCTTAAAACTAATCCTAACGGAAGCTATTATATTACTATCGCTGATGTAAACTACAACCTTACAGCAGTTAATGCTGCTGACAACAGTTATTCAATTGTTTATGCAGGAAAAACTTATGTAGGTGAAAAAGATTATATGATGTTATTAAATCGTGTATATCCAATGTACTACATTACAAAATGTTCTTTACAAGACAATAGCTCTCACTTACACTCTCCTATTATTTCAAGATTAGCCGAAATGTATTTGAATATGGCTGAGGCTTATGCTAAAAAAGGAGATTATCAAAGTGCTCTTACAAACTTAAATGTGATTAGAGAAAGATCAATTGTAGGTGGAGGATATACCTCATTAACAAGTACAAATGCAGCACAACTTATTGATGAAGAACGTCAATTAGAACTTGCTTTTGAAGCGCAACGCGGATATGATGTATACAGAAACGGAGAAACAATGACTCGTCATTATCCTGGACCTCATACACCAATGGTGGATGTTCCTGCAACAAGTCTAAGAGTGGTACAATATATTCCTCAATCGGAAATAAATGCTTACCCGGGGACTTTAACTCAAAATCCATAATTAAGATTTTGAAAAACTAATTTTGAGTTTTATGGTTAGTTAGTAAATAAGACTCTCTTTAGAATTCCCCCTTGATAATTAAGGGGGATTCTAGAGAAGTTAAATACAAGAATCAATAATAGCTAAAATCAGGCTAAATGAAATATTTTAAAATCATATTCTCTTTACTTACATTGTTCTCTATAAGTACAAATGTATTGGCACAGGATTCAAAAACTGAAATCCATTTGCCTCTTGGCGGAAATGCATTCAGTTCTAATAATCTTGAAAGTAACAATTCTATAACCGATAATGGAATAGAAAACTGGACCAATCCTAACGAATATTTTACAGTTTATTTTAGAGTTTCAACTCCTGGATTAATTCAAATTTCAACAGATGAACAAGTAAATACTCAAGGAAAATCTACATTAGAATTTGGCATTAACAAAGAGTTTAAAAAAATTGAGTTCGACCAAAATAACAAAAGACCTATTTTAATAGGAGAATGGAAAATTGTTGATACAGGATATGTTGCTTTAAAAATAAAAGGGATAAGTAAGACCCAAAATAATTTCCCTTCTATTTCTAAATTAATTATTAGTGGCTCAGCACTTCAAGGAAAAACTGCCTTTGTACCAAATAACGATGATAATTTTTTCCATTGGGGACGAAGAGGTCCATCTGTACATTTAAACTACGAAGTACCTGAAAAAGTAAATGTTCAATGGTATTACAATGAAATTACTGTTCCTGTAAACGAAGACAAGATAGGATCCTATTATATGGCAAACGGTTTTGGAGAAGGTTACTTCGGAATTCAGGTAAATTCTGAAACAGAACGTCGCGTATTATTCTCTGTTTGGAGTCCTTTTGTTACTGATGACCCTAAAAGCATTCCTGAATCGCATAAAATCAAAATGCTTAAAAAAGGAGAAAATGTAAAAACAGGTGAGTTTGGAAACGAAGGTTCTGGTGGACAAAGCTATTTAAAATACAACTGGAAAGCAGGTAACACTTATAAGTTCTTGCTTAATGGAGTTCCTCAAAACGATAACTCAACAACATACACTGCCTATTTTTATGCGCCAGAATTGAAAAAATGGCTCTTAATTGCAAGCTTTAATCGTCCACAGACCAATACCTACTTAAAAAGATTTCATTCATTCTTAGAAAATTTTGTACCACAGCAAGGAAATAAATCACGCAAAGTATTGTTTAACAACCAATGGTATTGTGATGATAAAGGAGTTTGGAAAGAAGTAGATACTGCCATTTTCACAGTAGATAACACTGGTAGAAAAGGATATCGAATGGATTATTCAGGTGGTATCGAAAAAGGGCATTTCTTTTTAAAAGATGGTGGCTTCTTTAACAAATACACCAAAGCAAAAACTAAGTTTACAAAACCATTAAATCATAATAAGCCAAGTATAAATTTTAGTACTTTGCCATAAAAAACAACACTAAGGCAATCCCAAAACAAATTGTCTACAATTCTAAATTAAATTAATTCAACATGAAAACTAGTATCTTTAAAATTATTCTGATATCCTGCTTCTTTTTAGGATATGCTACTTCTTCAGCTCAAATGATTAAGACACCTACTCCAGCTCGTGCTAAAGGACAAAAAGATGTTTTGCGTTTAGCTACAGCCCCAATTCCAAACGTACGTGTTGCTTTTATTGGTCTCGGAATGCGTGGTCCAGGAGCAGTAGAACGTATGACACATATTCCAGGAGTAGAAATTGTTGCATTATGTGACATGACTCAAGAAAATACAACTAAAGCAAATGAAATTCTAACAAAAAGAGGGCTTCCAAAAGCACAAGAATTTTATGGAGATGAAAATGCTTGGAAAAAAGTTACTGCACTACCAAATGTAGATTTAGTATACATCGCAACCGATTGGAAACATCATGCTAACATTGGTTCTCAAGCTATGAAAGATGGTAAACACGTAGCTATAGAAGTTCCTGGTGCAATGACTATGAAAGAAATCTGGGATCTTATTGATACTTCTGAAAAAACTCGTAAACACTGTATGATGCTGGAAAACTGTGTGTATGATTTCTTCGAACTTACTACATTAAATATGGCTCAACAAGGTTTATTTGGAGAAATTCTTCATGCAGAAGGGTCTTACATTCACGGTCTTCAACCATTTTGGGGAGAATACTGGAATAACTGGCGTATGGATTACAACAAAAAACACCGTGGTGACATTTATGCAACACATGGTATGGGACCAGCTTGTCAAGCATTGAACATTCACCGTGGTGACAAAATGAACTACTTAGTATCTATGGATACAAAAGCAGTAGGAAATCCAGCTTACATTAAAGAAAAATCAGGAATCGACGTTAAAGATTTTAGAAATGGAGATCATACTATGACTATGATTCGTACAGAAAATGGTAAAACAATCCAAATTCAACATGATGTAACATCTCCACGTCCATACAGCCGTATGTATCAACTTAGTGGAACTAAAGGATTTGCTAATAAATATCCAGTAGAAGGTTATGCATTAGATGCTAAATCAATTAGCTCAGATATTAAACCAGATCATGAAAACTTAAGTGCACACAAATTCATGCCAGAAGAAGTGAAAAAAGCATTAATGGAAAAATACAAACACCCAATCGTAGCTGGAATTGAAGAAAAAGCTAAACAAGTTGGTGGACATGGTGGAATGGATTTCATCATGGATTACCGTTTGATTTACTGCTTACAAAACGGATTACCTCTTGATATGGATGTATATGATTTAGCTGAATGGTCTTGTTTAGGTCCATTAACAGAAATTTCACTTGACAACAATTCATCTCCAGTAGAAATTCCTGATTTCACACGTGGTGGTTGGAACAAATTAAAAGGTTTAGAATTCTCTAAATAAAAATATTTTGAAGTTAGTTAAATTGTAACAAGAGGGCACCCATATAAAGTGCCCTCTTGTTTGTTATACCTATCACTTTTAAGCAAAATCAAAATGAAAAAAATCTATTATTTAACCTGCATATTCTCTTTCTTTATAGTAGCTCAGTTATTTGCACAGCCAAAGCAAACTTTTGCTATAAATGATGGCAATTTTTTATTAAATGGCAAACCAGTTCAAATTCATTCGGGCGAAATGCATTATTCACGCATTCCTCAACCATACTGGCGCCATCGATTAAAAATGATGAAAGCAATGGGTTTAAATGCAGTTGCAACGTATGTTTTCTGGAACTATCATGAAACAACTCCAGGAGTTTGGGATTTTAAAACTGGAAATAAAAACTTAGCTGAATATATCAAAACGGCACAAGAAGAAGGTTTATTTGTCATTTTACGTCCGGGGCCTTACGTATGTGCCGAATGGGAATTTGGAGGTTATCCGTGGTTTTTACAAAATGTTCCTAACATGGTGATTCGTGGGAACAACAAAGAATATTTGGCTGCTACCAAGGCTTATTTTACAGAATTGTATAATCAGGTCAAGGATTTACAAATTACCAAAGGAGGCCCTATTATAATGGTACAAGGGGAGAACGAATTTGGTTCTTATGTTGCTCAACGCAAAGACATCCCATTAGCAGAGCATAAAAAATACAGTGCGGCAGTATTCCAACAATTAAAAGATATTGGTTTTGAAGTACCTTTCTTCACTTCTGATGGAAGCTGGTTGTTTGAAGGAGGTGCTTTGCCAGGAGCATTACCTACAGCAAATGGAGAAAGTGATATTACTAAATTAAAAACAGTAGTCAATCAGTTTAATAATGGACAAGGTCCCTATATGGTGGCCGAATTTTATCCTGGTTGGTTGGATCATTGGGCGGAGCCATTCCCTACTCAAAAACCAGAACAAACCGTACGTCAGACTAAAAAGTACTTAGACAACCAAGTTTCATTTAACTATTATATGATTCACGGAGGAACAAATTTTGGTTTTACTTCAGGGGCTAATTATGATAAAGAGCACGACATTCAGCCCGACATGACATCGTATGATTATGATGCTCCAATTAGTGAAGCTGGTTGGGCAACTCCAAAATATAATGCATTAAGAGAATTATTAAAAACAGATGAAACACCT
The DNA here is from genome assembly GCF_020905345.1 of Flavobacterium pisciphilum. NCBI lineage: Bacteria > Pseudomonadati > Bacteroidota > Flavobacteriia > Flavobacteriales > Flavobacteriaceae > Flavobacterium > Flavobacterium pisciphilum. The sequence continues at coordinate 4,587,622 of NZ_JAJJMO010000001.1, read as the reverse complement.
GCTGTTCCTACTCAAACACCTGTAATAACTATTCCTAATATAAAACTAACAAAAGCAGTAGATTTAGCTGACTTAAAATCTAAAATCAATCCTATAATAGAAGACAATCCGCTTACATTTGAGCAATTAAATCAAGGGGATGGGTACGTTTGGTACAGCAAAAAATTCACACAGCCAATTAGTGGAAAATTAGAATTAAATGGATTACGTGACTATGCAATAGTATATGTTAATGGAAAAAAAGTAGCGGAGTTAAATCGTTATTATAAAAAGTACGATTGCGAAATTGACATTCCGTTTAATGCTACCCTAGATATTGTTGTAGAAAATATGGGGCGTATCAATTATGGCTCACAAATTAATGCCAATAATAAAGGAATTATAAGTCCTGTTATTATTAATGGCGAGACAATTACTGGTGATTGGGAAATGTATAAATTACCCATGTCCACAGAACCAGATTTGGTATCATATAAAAATTCAGCAAAAACAAATCGTCCAACTTTATATCAAGGCACTTTTAACCTGAGTAAAACTGGAGATGTATTCCTAGACATGCGTGATTGGGGTAAAGGAATTGTATTTGTAAACGGAATCAACATCGGTCGCTACTGGAGCGTTGGACCACAACAAACACTTTACTTGCCTGGATGTTGGCTAAAGAAAGGAAAAAACAACATTGTTATTTTTGAACAAAAAAATGAAACAATCCAAAAAGAAGTAAAAACAATAGACACTCCTATTCTTCAAGACCTAAGACCAGAAAAAGGCTTACCAAGCAATTAAACAAAAAAAAAGCCATCAAGATTCCTTGATGGCTTTTTTAAAATATATTCATTACTAAAAACTACTTCCAGTTAAAAGTAATTCTTTTTTCGATTTCAGTATTCAAACTCAAGAAAACTGGGCAGGTCATAGCTGCTCTCTCTAAAATTGTTCTACTTTTTTCATCGTCTGTTCCTTTCATTTCAAAAACAATCTCGATTGCACCTATTCTTCTTGGCTCTGCATTCATGATTTTGGTAACATCGGCAGTAGAGTTTGTAATATCAACATTCATATCACGTGCTTTAATTCCCATAATGGTCATCATGCAACTTGCTAAAGCATTTGCAACAGTATCAGTTGGAGAGAAAGCTTCGCCTTTTCCGTTGTTATCTAAAGGTGCATCAGATATGATTTCACTTCCTGATTGCACATGTATTGATTTTGTTCTTAAATCCCCTAAATAGGTTACTTTTGATGTCATTAGTTTGCTTCTTTTATTGTTAAATCACTATCGTAATATAAGATGTAAACGCCTTTATTGGCATATCCTCCCTCTTCTTTTTTGTAAAATTGAAATTTATTATCTACTTGTTCTGTAGCGATATCATTTGCAGTTTCCTCATAGGTTTTTCCTTGAGACAAACGCATCATAGTATCAAAAGTAACATCAAAACCTCTAGTTGCATAAGTGTTTGGATTGATTTTATTTTTGATTCTATACTCTTTTTCAAAAATAAGTGCTCCTGGAGATTCGTTTTCACGTGTTACTGATGGGTACATTAATTTCAACTTCGTTAAATTCTCAAAATTAATCTCATCTGTATCCAATGTACTGTTTGGCTCAAGAATCACCAATTGTACTTGATATGATGACATTGCATCTAACATTACTTTTATTGTAGCTTTAATCATGGCTGTATTACCCGTTTCCATCACAACATAATTCATTCGATTAGCTACAAACTGAATCTTTAAACCTGCTGGGTTAAAGTCTCCTGTTTCTGTAACTGGTGCAAAAATTACTCCTTTTTGGTTTTGTTGAATGTATTGTCTTACTGATTCTTTTTTCTTATCAACAACCGCAATTATGTTTCCTCCTTTAGAACGCATATAGTCAAACATTGCATTCTTAATGATATCATTAGATGGAATTGTCTGATACAAATTATCAAAAGGATTCCCTTTATCTCTAGATAAAGGAGAAATTACAGGAACATCACTTTCACTTAATAACTTAGCTGTTTCCTCAGCATTACTTTGATAAAATGGTCCGATAATCGCATCAGCATCTTGCAATTTATTGCTTTGAATAATTGAAGCTACATTTGATCCGCCTTTAGTTTCTTGAGAATCAAAAATAGAAACATCTATTGGTAACCCTAAAACTTTAGCCGAATCTATTGCCATTAATGCTCCAGAATAAAAATCTAAAGTCATACTTAAAAACTTATCTTTCTTCAAACGATTAGCAGTGCTTGTTGTATCGTTTTGAATTTTTGATAAATTGAATGGTAATAATAATGCTATTTTCTTACGGTCATTAGATCCTCTCCTTTTAGATAAAGTAACTATTTCTTTAGCCTCTTCTTTAATTTCAGGTCTAGTTGCTGGTTTGATTTCTGGTGTAGGCATAATTCCAGCAGGAACTTTTAAAATCATCCCTTCCTGAACTCCTCCTGATAAAATCGGATTCAATTTTATCAATTCATCTTGCGATAAACCAAATGTTTTAGACAAACTATATAATGTCTCTTTTGGTCTCACCTGATAATCAGCATACGATACTTTCTTAGAGGTTTCTATTACTGGCGCTTTTACTTCATTTTTAACAGCAGTAGTTGTTACTGTTTTTGGAGCTGTTCCTTTAATAGTTAAACGATATCCTACTGGTAAGTTAGGAACCACTTCTGGATTACGTTTTTCTAATTCTTCAACAGTAATTCCGTATTGTTTTGCAATCGAATATTTTGTTTCTTTTGCCAAAACATCATGATAAACATATTGATCTTGTTTAGCAGGAACTAGTTTTGTAGCTGGTATTGTTTTTGAATCTTTTGCTGTTCCTTTAGAACTAGTATTTCCTGAAGGAATAACAAGAGTTTGTCCTATTTGCAAACCATCCTTCTCAAGAAATGGATTAGCCTTTTTTAAAGCTTCATCTGATACATTATACTTTTTTTCAATACCAAAAAGTGTTTCTTTAGCCACTACTTCATGCGAAATTGGACCGTTTGATTTTTTAGAAGTTACTGTAGTTGCAGTCCCTTTTTCTGAACTAGAAGTTTTTCCTGAATTATTAGGAATCAACAAAACACTATCCAGCTTTAAACCTCTTTGGGCATCTGGATTAAGCTTATAAATATCATAAGGAGTCACCTTATATTTTTGAGCAATCTGGTTAATTGTTTCTCCTTTGGCAACAGTGTGTTTACTAATTTTATCCTGCGAAAAAACAGAATAAGACATCAAAAAAACGGTTGTAATTAGTAGTGAAATGTATTTCATAATAAGATAAAAAATTTTAAACAAGGTAGTATTTCTGTGTAAAACAAGATTCCTCATACCTGTTAATTATTTGCTAATGTATAATTCTAATTTAGCTATACTCCAGTTTTTATAAAGTGGTGTATTTTCTTTTTGTTTGTATTCATATAAGGCTTCTTCTATACTTTCAAAACTGTCAGAGTAAACATAATACGATTGACTGTTTACATTATAGAAAAAACTTGCATTAAAATCACCTGAATCTATTAGTTTCATAATAAACTGATCTCTGGGTGTAGCGTCTGTAAAGATACCTAAAACCAAATAATATCCGTTAGGAACTGCTTTCAGGTTATCAAAAAATTCAACCCTTCCTTCTTTATTATTATAAAGTGGGTCTTGCTTTATTTTCTGTTTTATTTCTTCTAATGATAACGCTACAATTGGAGTTTCAGTATTGGCTTGATTTTGAAGTGCGTTATCTTGATACCTTTTTAATTTCAACAAAGCTACTTTATCATCAAATGCACGAGCTTCAGATCCATAAAAAGAAGCTTTACTAATATGTCGCTTCACCTCTATTTTTTTCTGAGTATCTAATGAATCAATTTTAGCAATCAGTTTTTGATTTTGAGCATCATTTTTCTCCTGATCGATCTTATAATACTTGATTTTTTCTAAAGAAAGACTTTGCAATAAGGTCTCACCAGTTTTGTTTTTAGTATTCTCACGAACCTTTCTTTTATACTCTTGATTTTCTTCAACAGCAATTCGCTCTACTTTATTCATCAAGCCTGCATAAGACTTTCTGTTTTCGGCTAATTCTTTTTTAAGTTGAGAAGACAGTTCATTTGTTTTGGCAATACTTTCGTAAGATTGTTTCTCTAATCGTTTGGACTCTTTCATATTCAAGACATCCATCTTTTTTAAATCAGTTAAATCATCGGTCATACTAACTACCAATGAATCTAGTTTCGACATTAAAACTTCCTGAACATTTTTATTGGCTTCCAAAACCAATCGTAATTTTTCTACCGAATTACCTTTTAAACCATCCATTCCCTTAAGATCAACATTAAGGTCATTGATTTTAATTACTTTTTGGTTCATTTCTTTCTGAATCACCAATCTGTCTTTCAAATCTTCTAATTCGATAGTCTTGGCTTTCGTTTTTTCAACTACAACTTGTTTCTCTGCCAATGCAAGCATTAATTCTTCGTTCTCGTTGGTAGGCGTAATTTCTTTAGTATTAATTGCTAGTTTGTTCCCTTCAATTAATCCGTTTACGATTTCTGGATTTTGAGCCTCAAGTTGATCGATTGTTATTCCGTATTTTTTGGCAATCGAATATTTCGTTTCTTTTGGAGCTACAACATGAAAAATAGTTTCTCCATTTATGATACGAACTCGACCATCGATTGTTTTTCTTTTGTTAGGAATTGCAATTGTTTGACCTATTTGCAAACCGTTCAATAAAGTCTCTTTATTTAAGTTTTCCAAATCCTGTACCGAGACATTATAGTGTCTGGCAATACTAAATAAAGATTCTTTAGCCAAAACCTGATGCATTACTTTAGAAGAAGTAATAGTAGCTTTAGTTTTACTGGTAGCATCTTGTGGAATAATAAGTTCCTGACCAATTTTCAATCCATCTGAAAGGATTGAGGCATTTGCATTTTGAATGGCTTCTGCACTTACATCATATTGCTTTGATAATCCAAACAATGTTTCTTTGGCAGCTACAGTGTGCGTAAGTTGTTTGGTTTCTTTCTCCTTACTCGGAGAATGTACGGGAATCCGGATAATCTGATTATCCTTTAATCCGCTTTGTGATTCGGGGTTTAATTTGTAAATCTCTTCTAACGAAACTTTATATTTCTGGGCAATGAAATAAGCAGTTTCACCTTTTTCGATCTTGTGTTCTACAATAGACTCTTGTCCGAACGTTTTGTTAAATACTAGTAGGAATACAAATAAAACCGTTAAAAAGTCTCTCATATGTAGTTATTTTAAACAATTAAGTCGTTACAAATGTAACGACTTAATTATAAAAATTTCATTATTCCCACTCAATTGTTGCGGGTGGTTTTGAGCTAATATCGTAAACTACTCTATTTACTCCTTTTACTTTATTAATGATATCATTTGAGACTTTCATCAAGAACTCATAAGGCAAATGTACCCAGTCAGCAGTCATACCATCAGTAGATTCTACAGCTCTAAGCGCTACTACTTTTTCGTAAGTACGCTCATCACCCATTACACCTACACTGTTTACAGGAAGCAAAATTGCTCCCGCCTGCCAAACTTTATCATACAATCCCCAAGATTTTAATCCATCGATAAATACAGCATCAACATCTTGCAAAATTTGTACTTTCTCAGGAGTAATATCTCCAAGAATTCTAATTGATAATCCTGGTCCTGGGAAAGGATGTCTTCCTAGTAACTCTGGATCTATTCCTAAAGTAGCCCCTACTCTACGTACTTCATCTTTAAAAAGCATACGAAGTGGCTCTACAATTTTTAATTTCATGTAATCTGGCAATCCACCTACGTTATGGTGTGATTTAATAGTTGCAGAAGGTCCTTTTACAGAAACCGACTCGATAACATCAGGATAAATTGTTCCTTGTGCCAACCATTTTACATCTTCGATTAGATGCGATTCATCATCAAAAACTTCGATGAATACACGACCAATAGTTTTACGCTTGGTTTCTGGATCACTGATTCCTGCTAATTCGCCAAGAAAACGATCTCCTGAATCTACTCCTTTTACGTTTAATCCCATTCCTTTGTATTGATCCAATACGCTTTGGAATTCGTTTTTACGAAGTAAACCGTTATTTACAAATATACAGTATAGGTTTTTACCGATTGCTTGGTGTAATAATACAGCTGCTACAGTCGAATCTACTCCTCCTGATAATCCTAAAACTACTTTATCATTACCTAATTTCTCTTTCAATTCTCCCACCATCTCTTCTACGAAAGCATTTGGTGTAAAGTTTTGAGGAACTTCAGCAATTTTCACTAAAAAGTTTTCAAGCATCTTAGATCCATCAGTTGAATGGAAAACCTCTGGATGATATTGAATACCATAAGTAGTTTCGCCTTCAATTTTGTAAGCTGCAAATTCAACATCGTGTGTACTTGCTAATTTTACACCATTTGTAGGCAAAGCTTTGATACTATCACTATGACTCATCCAAACTTGACTGTTTTCAGAAACACCTTCAAAGAAAACTTCGTTCTCCTTAATATAAGATAAATTGGCTCTACCATATTCTCTTGTGTTTGAAGCAGCTACTTCTCCTCCACTAAAATGAGCTAGGTATTGTGCTCCGTAACAAACTGCCAACATTGGAAGTTTACCACGAATTTGAGATAAATCAGGATGTGGAGCGTCTTCTGCACGAACAGAAAATGGGCTTCCTCCTAAAATTACTGCTTTATAACTTGATAAATCACTCGGAAAATGATTATAAGGGAAGATTTCGCAGAATATATTTAATTCGCGAACTCTACGCGCAATAAGCTGAGTATATTGCGATCCGAAATCTAAAATAAGTACGTTGTGTTGCATGCGCAAAAATACTTTTTATATTCCGAATTGAAAAATCAGAGCAATGAAAAAATTATATTTTTTTTCATATCGAAAAACTTCTTCCATCTTATACAGTGCAAATTTTATTTTTAAGTGAAAAATTAAAGACAAAAATTGATTTACTTTTACCTAAAAAGCAAAAACCAATCAGAATCATTTTCCGTATGTATAAAAAAAACTTTTATGAAATTTAAAATAATTCTCTCTGCCCTCCTTTTAGGTTTACTTGCATTTTCATGTAATGCGATTGATGATTTATTGACTTTTACAATATCCAATAAGGCTGATATTCAAATAAAAAGTGGCTTTCCTATAAATGCTCCTTTTGAAGTTCCTACACCAGATGTAACCACCAACTCTAGTGCGGAATTTGAAAACAACAATACAAAAGCTAGCTTAGTAAAAGATGTAAAATTAAGATCCCTAAATCTAACTATAAAAAGTCCTGAGGGGAAAACTTTCAGTTTTCTAAAATCTATCCACTTGTATATCTCAACAGATGGAAGTGACGAAATCGAACTTGCCTATCAGGATAATATCAATTCTAGTGACAAGACAATCGAATTAACTTGTACATCCGAAAGATTAGACAAATATATTAAGGCAGATAATTACAAGATAAGAACTTCGGTAACCTTAAAAGAAACACTTACACAGAACGTGAGCATAGAGGCTGGAATGAGATTTAAAGTTACAGCAGATCCTTTTTAATAAAATAAGGTTCAAAGGAAATTAAAGTTTGAAAACTTGATCCCTTTGAACCTTATGCTATTTTTAAATATTTGTGGTAAATTATTCTTCCTTCACAACAACTATTGAGGCTTTAAAACCTGCTGCAAGATTATTCCAATAATCATGAACAATTACATTTTTTTGATCATCAAGTACTTGTATTTCGGCAGTATTACCACCAAGACTACCTATATTTAGCGCTTCAAATTCCATTTTATTGAATCCCTTATCTAGAATAATCCTAATATCTTTAAAGTTATTTTCTAAAAACACTTCGGACTGTATCACCTTACCATTTGAAGTCACTTTAACCAAGTCGCCATCAATGGCTCCAAAATCTCTTAGTCTAATAACAAAATAATTCGCTTTAGTTTTAAAATCTCCAAAAGAAATATTCTGTTTAAGTAAAGTCCCTCTCCCTTCTTTTAGTCCCTGTTCCTTTAGCGTTTTATCTAAATCTTTTTCCATTCCTGGAATGTATCTGTCACCTGGATTTGCAAACTCATTTGAAGGTGTCATCGAAAAACTATTTGTTTTCCCTATCTGATACGAAGAATTTAATTGCGATTGTGCAGGAGCTATATTTATACTATTAAAAACATTTGGCGCTTTTATACCTGGAATTTCCATCGGTGGGATTAATGTCCCTGGAGGTGGTGTTTTCTTAGGTTTAATACCAAAATTCGTTGGAGGAATTGGTTTAAACTTAGGGCCAAATTCTGATTGAGCAGATGCCGAAAGAGTTGTAATTAATAATATAAAAAATAAAAGCTGTTTCATTCGGGTATAATATTATGGAATCAATTTTTAGATTTTCTTAAAATCATAGGGATACATCGCAAAAATAGCATAATTAAATTTGGCTCTACAACTTTAAGAGATTTATAACAATATATTAGGCTAATTTTTGGATACAAAAAACCTGCCAAAAAAATTAAAAAATATGATCCCTAGCTAGATAATATCAAAACAAGTCCTTTTAGATGTTCAATATACAAAACATACAATTTTGATAATTAAGAACTTATTCATAACTTCAGTATTTTAATTTACCTTTATTAAAAACTCACAAAATGGATTATATCGACTATTATAAAACATTAGGAATTACAAAATCTGCCACTGAAGCTGAAATCAAAAAAGCATATCGAAAATTAGCTCGTAAATATCATCCTGACTTAAATCCGAATGACGCTGAGGCTGAGAAAAAGTTCAAAGAAATAAACGAAGCCAATGAAGTTTTAAGCAATCCCGAGAATCGAAAAAAATACGATAAATATGGGAAAGACTGGAAACATGCGGAAGAATTTGAAAAGGCAGGATACGATCCTAACCAACAACATTCAAGACAACAGCAAGCCGATCCTGATTATTCTAATTTTTCTGGAGAAGACTTTTCAGAAAGTGATTTTTCAGATTTCTTTAATTCTATGTATGGCTCCAGAAGAAGCAGTAGAAGTCAAGCTAAATTTAGAGGTCCCGATTTTAATGCCGAATTGCAATTGGATCTCACCTCGGCTTATACAACGCACAAACAAAATCTAGCTGTAAATGGTAAAAACATCCGAATTACAATTCCTGCAGGTGTCGAAAACGGGCAAATTATAAAAATCCCTGGACATGGCGGACCTGGTGCTAACGGAGGTCCTAATGGAGATTTGTATATTACGTTTGTAATTGCAAATAATTCTGATTTTAAAAGAGAAGGAAACAATCTATATGCCGATGTTGATCTTGATTTATATACTGCAATATTAGGTGGTGAAATTATGGTGGATACTTTTGATGGGAAAGTAAAAATAAAAGTCCCGCCAGAAACACAACCCGGAACCAAAGTCAAATTAAAAGGAAAAGGATTCCCTGTGTATAAAAAAGAAAATCAATTTGGAGATTTATATATCACCTACACTATAAAAATCCCAACAAACCTATCTGAGAAAGAAAAAGAATTATTCAAAGAATTATCTAAAATAAGAAATCATGGATAACAAAAACTTAATCCAAATAAAACAATTTTGCATATATCACGAAATTGAAGACTCCTTTATAGCTAAACTAGACAGTTATGGTTTAATAGAAATTATCGTTTTAGAAGAAGAACAATATTTGCATCCAGAACAATTGCCTTCTATAGAAAAAATGATACGACTGCATTATGAACTCAAAATTAATTTAGAGGGGATTGATGCAATTACCCATTTATTAAATAAAATCGAAGTGCTTCAAAAAAACCTCACTACTACCCAAAACAAACTTCGCCTTTTTGAACAATATCAAGTTGAATAATTCAATTATAACATCTTGAAAACCATTCCAAAGAAGCAATTAAAATCCAAATTGCTACAAATATTCATGGGGTATCCTCATCAACCTAGCAAATAAAAAAACATGTACAACCAAAAAAATATTCCTTTTTCGTTACTTCAAAACCTACATAACACACTAATAAACAACCAAAAAGAGATTCAAAACAGGTATTTATACGTAACATCTATATTTTTAAATAAGTTAATTTTGAGCTATACTTTTTTTTAATACAGCTCGAAACTTCCTAAAAAATACAGTATGAAAACTAATTTTATTCCAGCGATTGATGTTAATTTAAATAGTAATGCTTCAGGGAATAATCCGCTCATCACAATTCCTACAGGACTAAAACCTGTATATCATTTTACAAAAGGTGATGCAGTATCTGCAATTTCTGTAAAAGTAAATCAAGGTAAAATTAAACTATCATCAACAACCGCTAGAGTTTCCTTTAGTACCGATAACAACCATTATATTCAATCTCAAAAAACAGTATACATACTTGTACCGAGCAATGATATCCCTTATTTTATTTGTGATACAAACCTTCCTTTCTTGCTTTCAAATGGGAAATACACAAAAGCTGATAAGCTAATTCCTGGGCAGAAAATTGTTGACAAATATGGAAATCCTTTGCTAATAGAAGGTGTTTCGATAGTTAATTACGATAGTGAGCTGCATCATATTTCAACAAACGTAAAATGGAACAACTCACCTAATGGTCACTTATTACTTGCGAATGGTATCGTAGTAGGCGATTTCATATTACAAGTATATTTTGATCAAATACCTCATGAAATGATACAATAAATACCATTCCTGATTTACTGCTTAGCTAAATTTTCAAACCACAATCACTTATAAAACTATGCCTTGGATTCTTTTAAAAAAACTATGGGAACGCACGTTAAACCCTAATACCACCTCTACTTCAGATCAAAACCAAAGTTGGAACGAAGAAATCAAAATGTTATATCAATTTGGCATTGGCATGGAAGAAACATTACAGTATCTCTATTTTAAAAAACCAGATTTTGAGACTTTTAAAAACTGGCTGAATGATAAAAAGAAAATCACACCACAAGACTCTGAGCATATTACTGAACAAGTACTCTCTGACGATGATATTGAATTTTGGAATATTAATGGATATGTTATTGTAAAAAATGCTATTCCAAAAGAAGATTGTGAAGACACGCAACGTGCTATTTGGGATTTCTTAAAAATGAACCCTGATAAAAAAGAAACTTGGTATGAAACCCATCAGGAACATAAAGGACTAATGGTTAATTTTTCGGATCATGAAACCTTAAACAGAAATAGATTTTCTCCAAAAATAAAAAAAGCTTACGAACAACTATATAACACTACTGATATATACAAAACGATTGACAAAGTAAGCTTTAATCCACCTGAGACTAACCACTTTTATTTTTTAGGAAGTGACCTTCATTGGGATGTTAGCTTAAGTCAGCCCATTAGTTTTGGATTTCAAGGCCTTCTCTATCTAACCGATTGCGGACTTAATGATGGTGCCTTTCATTGTGTACCAGGGTTTCATAAAAAAATAGATTCTTGGCTCAACAACCTTAAATCAGACATAAACCCAAGAGAAGAAATAATTAAAATAACACAACCTGTACCGATAGTTGCAAATGCTGGTGATTTTATAATATGGCAAAACACTTTACCACATTGTGCAAGTCCAAATAAAGGAACAGCTCCACGAATGGTTCAATATCTCACCTATTTCCCTAACGATTATACGAATAGTGATAAATGGATATAAGCGATACTATCTCAAAAATGATCTGACAAACCTTTCATTGTAACAGCTCAAAAATCGTAACCATTTATCACAAAAACTGATTTTTAGCTAGGAATTAATCGCTACATTTTGTGTGTTTTCATTTGCATTTTTCATAAATTGCAACACTATTAATCTAACTATGAACTGCTTTTAAAAACCACTAAAAGCAGTTCGAAAACACACACAAAAACAACCTTAGAATGAAAAGAGAAAACATCCTAACAGGATCTCCTTGGGAAGACAAAATGGGATATTGTCGCGCAGTTCGCATTGGTAATATCGTAGAAGTTTCTGGAACTGTCGCTATTGTTGATGGCGAAAAAGTTAAAGCCGATGATGCGTATGCACAGACATTGAATATTCTGGAAAGAGTAGAAAAAGTTTTAGAAGATTTAGGAATTGGAATGAAAGACGTAATTAGAACTCGTATTTTCACCACCGATATCTCAACCTTTGAGTCTGTAGCTGGAGCACATTCAACCTTTTTTAAAGACATAAAACCAACAACTGGTTTTTACGAAATTAGCAAACTTGTAGCACCAGAATACTTGGTAGAAATAGAATTTACAGCAGTAATTGTATAACAAATCAAATCTTTTTAATAAAAAAAAACGCCACTGCTACCCCATTTAAATGAATTTACAAAATTTAAAAGAAACAATACTCCTCTCTCTCAAATGGATTTTCATTTGTGTATTGATAGGTATTTTATCAGGTTCAGCTTCGGCGTTTTTTTTAATTACTTTAGAGTATGTCACCCAGTACAGAATCCTACATGACTGGATTATTTGGCTTTTGCCTCTTGGTGGATTACTAGTAGGCCTTAGTTATTATTATTTAGGGAAAGACGTTGTAAAAGGCAACAATTTATTGCTCGAAGAATACGAAAACCCAAAAGAAATTATTCCTTTAAAAATGGCTCCGCTAGTTTACTTTGGAACCATAATCACCCATTTATTTGGTGGCTCGGCTGGCCGTGAAGGAACAGCTGTACAAATGGGAGGCGCAATCGCCGACCAATTTACAAAAATCTTTAAACTCAATAATTCCGAAAGAAAAACACTAATCATTTTAGGAATAAGTGCTGGTTTTGCATCTGTTTTTGGAACACCTTTAGCTGGTGCCATCTTTGCTCTTGAAGTCGTTTATTTTAGTAAAATTAACTTAAAAAGTATTTTGCTTTCCTTTATTGTGGCTTATACAGCCTATTTTACTGTCGAGATATGGCAAGTAAAACATACTCATTACAGCATTCCACTAGTTCCAGAAATCACTTCTGCTAATTTATTTTACACTTTAATTTGTGGTACATTATTCGGATTTGCTGCTTTATTATTCTCTCGAACTACCCACTTTTGGAGTTCCATATTTTCTAAAACTATAAAATACCCCCCGCTTCGTCCCTTTGTAGGCGGGATTATTCTTGCTGTTGCTATTGCTGGTTTTGGTTTTACAAAATTTTCAGGCTTGGGAGTTCCCGCTATTGTTGACTCCTTTACAAATACAAATGCATGGTATGATTTTTTACTCAAAATACTCTTTACGGGTTTTACACTAGGCGCTGGTTTTAAAGGTGGAGAGGTTACTCCATTATTTTTTGTAGGGGCTACTCTTGGCAGTGCTTTATCACTTATAGTTCCTATGCCAATTGCTCTTCTTGCCGGAATGGGGTTTGTCGCTGTATTCTCTGGAGCAACCCATACTCCTATTGCCTGTACCGTTATGGGGATTGAATTATTTGGTATCGAAAGTGGAATTTTTATCGCCATAGCCTGTGTTATTGCCTACTTATCCTCAGGCTCCATAGGTATTTACAAATCCCAAATTGTAAAAGGCCCTAAACACAATTTATATCAAAAATGGTTTTAATTTACAGCTGTTTTTAATCACAGTCACAGCTACAACCCGAAGTTTAGTATTTGATTGTCTTTTGTTTTACTCTAAAAACAGCTACCAAAAACGACAACAGCAACTAAAAATGAATATTGAAAATTAAGATTTTATAAAAGCATGTTAATGTCTAAAATGTTTTCAACTTTACAGTAAAAAAATGTAAATTCGCACACATGAAAATACAAGACATTCAAGCCATAAAGTTGTTATTAGCAACTCCAAAAAAGATTGCCATAATTCCACACCGAGGTCCCGATGGGGATGCTATGGGTTCAACCTTAGCTTTATATCACTTTTTATTAAAAAACAATCATGAGCCAATTGTAATTGCTCCGAATGATTTTCCTGATTTCCTTGCTTGGTTACCAGGTTCTGAAACAGTAAGAATATTCGAAAAAGATATCGATAACTGCACTAAAATTCTTGAAGAAGCTGAACTTATATTCACACTAGATTTTAATGCTTTTCACCGCACAGGAGAAATGGAACATACTTTAGCAAAGCTAAAAGCTCCGTTTATCATGATTGATCACCACCAAAGACCTGATGATTATGCCGCTTATATGTATTCAGATACTTCATTTGGATCTACTTGCGAAATGGTTTATAATTTCATCTCGTTTTTAGATAAAAAAGAAGATTTAGACAAAACTATAGCAACTTGCATTTATACAGGAATATTAACCGATTCTGGTTCTTTTCGTTTTCCTGGAACAACAGGAAACACCCACCGTATTATTGCTGAACTAATTGATTTAGGTGTCGAAAACACGCAAATTCCAATTTTGCTTTTTGATAACAGTTCGTACAGTCGCTTGCAATTACTTGGAAGAGCATTGCAAAACATGAAGGTTTTAACTGAACACAAAACATCATATACTTCATTAACTCAAGCTGAATTAGACGAGTTTAATTATATAAAAGGAGATACTGAAGGAATCGTAAATTACGGTTTAAGCATGAAAGGTATCGTTTTTACAGCTATATTTATTGAAAATAAAGATGAGAAAATAATCAAAATTTCTTTCCGTTCACAAGGTGGTTTTGATGTAAATGAATTTGCAAGAGCTCATTTTAACGGTGGAGGTCACAGCAATGCTGCAGGAGGAAAATCACTAGATTCAATGGAAGAAACATTGAAGAAATTTGAAGATTTAGTAAACAAACTAAAAATATAACAACCATGAACTACCCTAAAATATTTGCTTCAGCTATTGTTTTAGCCGTTTTAGTTTCGAGCTGTAAACAGCATGAAGAAGCCAGAAGACCCGTTTCTATTTCTTCAGGTACATTCATGAAAAAATCTATCGAAAGAAATAAAAAACTTGTAGCTACCGAAGAACAACAAATTAAGACTGTTATCAAAAACAACCCTAAAATAAAATATATTGCTTCTTCAAAAGGATACTGGTACGCTTATGAAAACCAAAACACTACAGATACAATAACTCCAAAAAAAGGAGATGTTGCTTTTTTTGACTATGAAATAAAAGACCTTAAAGGGAATGTTATTTATAGCGAAATGGAGTTAAGACCTCAAACCTATTTTGTAGATAAGCAAGAAATCATGATGGGATTGCGTGATGGTATCAAACTAATGCGTAAAAACGAAACAGTAAATTTCTTATTTCCATCTCATATGGCTTATGGTTATCATGGTGATGAAAAACGAATTGGAATTAACCAGCCGTTAATTTGCACTGTTACTTTACACAATTTTGTTCCAGAAACAGCTTATAGAAAACAAATGGAAGCAAGATCACCAAAAACTGAAGCACCGAAACCTACAACGCCTGCAATAAAGAATGACTCATTAAATTAATAAAAAACAATTAATATTTTAAAAATGAAAAAAAGCCTCATATTATTATTACTTGCCATTACAACACTTTACTCTTGTAAAGACGAACATAGCAATTTGCCTGATGGTTTATATGCAGAAATTGAAACCAACAAAGGAAATATCATTGTTGAATTAAACTATCAAAAAGCGCCTATAACTGTAGCTAATTTTGTAACACTTGCAGAAGGTAAAAACGAATTTGTTACTAATCCAGAATTAAAAAAGAAACCTTTTTTTGACGGATTAAAATTCCACAGAGTAATCGAAGATTTCATGATTCAAACTGGTGACCCATTAGGAACTGGTTCTGGAGACACTGGATATAAATTCAAAGATGAATCTAACGATTTGAAATTTGACAAAGGTGGTGTTTTAGCAATGGCAAATAACGGACCAGCTACAAATAGCAGTCAGTTTTTTATCACTCACGTTGAAACTCCTTGGTTAGAAGGTAAACATACTATTTTTGGTCAGGTTGTAGACAAAGGAATGGAAGTTGTAAACCAAATCAAACAAGATGATCACATCGTAAAAGTAACTATTATCAGAAATGGTGAAGCTGCAAAGAAATTTGATGCTGTAAAAGTATTTCATGATTATTTTTCTGTTGAAGCAAAAGCAAAAAGCGAATTTGAATCTAAATTCAAAGAAGTTCGTGACGAAAAACTAGCTTCTTATGCTGCTTTAAAAGCTAAAGCAACAAAAACAAGTTCAGGGTTAGAATATATTATTACTGAAAAAGGAACAGGTAAAAAACCTGCTAATGGTGCACAAGTTTTCATCAACTATGCTGGCTTCCTTGAAGACGGAACATTATTTGATACAAGTATGGCAAACGTAGCTAAATCTTTTGGGAAATTTGATGCTGCAAGAGCAGAAGCAAGACAATACAACCCAATTCCGTTTCAAGCAGGTGCAAAAGAAGGTATGATTCCAGGTTTCATAGAAGGTATCGAAAAGCTTTCATTTGGAGACAAAGCAGTACTTTTCATTCCTTCACATTTAGCTTATGGACAAGCTGGAGCTGGAGGAGTAATTCCACCAAACGCAAATATTATATTTGAAGTTCAGTTGTTAGAGAAAATGCCAACAGAATAAGTTTATATTAAAAATTAACAGCTCTTAAATTAGAATCAGATGAAATTAAAAATTCTATTTTTATTTTGCTTGGGTGTATTAAACCTACAAGCACAAACGACTAAAAAGCCAGTTCAAGGCAAGAAAAAAACAATTACTAAAGTTGCAACAAAACCTGCTGAAAACGAAGGGATTTTTGCTACGATTACAACCAAAAAAGGAAATATCGTATTGCAACTTGAATACATAAAAACTCCTGTTACTGTAGCTAATTTTGTATCATTAGCAGAAGGAACAAATCCTTATGTAACTGTTGAAAGATTAAAAGGAAAACCATTTTTTGATGGTTTAAAATTTCACAGAGTTATTAATGACTTCATGATTCAAGGTGGAGATCCAGACGGAAATGGTTCTGGAGGTCCTGGATACGCTTTTAAAGATGAGTTTGTATCAGATCTTAGATTTGATAAAGGCGGTATTCTTGCAATGGCTAATTCTGGTCCTACTACTAACGGAAGTCAATTCTTTATTACTCATAAAGATACTCCTTGGTTAAATGACAAGCACACTATATTTGGTCATGTTGTTCAAGGAATGGATGTTGTTAATCTTATCCTTCAAGATGATGTAATACAAACTGTAACCATTACTCGTAAAGGAGCTATGGCGAAGAAATTTGATGCACCTAAAGTATTTGCTTCGTATTACGATAATAAAGCTGAAGAAGCTAAAAAACAAGCTTTACTTGATGCTGAAAAAACCAAACAAGCACAAGCAGCAGCTCTTGAACAAGAGCGTCTTTATAAAGAAAAATACGCTACTGTAATTGCAGCTAAAAAAGCATATTTTGACACTGCAAAAGCTACTGCAACAACGACTCCATCTGGTTTGTCTTATAAAATAGTTCAAAAAGGAACTGGAGTAAAACCAGCAGCTGGTTCAACTTTCTATTTTCATTATGCAGGTTATTTTGAAGATGGAACTCTTTTTGACAGTAGTTTTGAAGAAGTTGCTAGAGCTTACGGAAAACACGATGTAAATCGTGCTGCACAAGGAGGCTACCAAGCTTTTCCTTTTCAAGCGGGTAAAAAAGACGGTATGATTCCTGGATTTATCGAAGGATTAGACCTTATGTCTTATGGAGAGAAAGCAATATTCTTCCTTCCATCAAAACTTGCTTATGGTGAAAGAGGTGCTGGCGGAGTAATTCCACCAAACGCAACCCTTATTTTTGAATTGGAAATCTACAAAGAGCAACCAACTCCAAAACAATAATTTCTCTTAAATTATATCATAAAAAAAACCGACAGTTAACTGTCGGTTTTTTTATACTCTTCTTTTATTTCTTAGTTGGAAATTTCCAATCAAATTCATCTTTATTATTGATGATAGCTCCGATTTCAAACTTTACTACTTCTTCAAATTCTGTCTGAAAGATAATCCAGTTTTCTTCGTTGAAATAGTTCTCAAAAGTATCAAACTCTTCTTGTGTGAATTTTGTAATTCCTTTAGTAGCCAGATCCTTTTTTACATCTGCTATTTTTCTTCCTATGATTTTAAAACCAAAGATTTCTAAACTTGGACTTGAAGCTACAACATACCCTAATTTTAAATCTTCTTCCTGATAGAATGTCAATCTCATTTTGTGCTTATTGTAAGCAAAAATCACATTATCATCTTCATCTTTATAGTTTCTGTCTGGTTTGCCATAAATAGCTGTAACATCATTCTGTTTCATACCAAACAACAACTTGTCTATTCCGTTTTTAGGATTTATTTTCATGTGTAGTTTTTATTTATTTTTAATTGAACATATCCTATTGCCATTTTCATTTCTCAATATAAATCAAGAATTGCGGCAATTTTATCTGCACTAAATTTATAAGGCAAATTTCGCAAAGTTTTTTACAAACAGCATTACATTTCTATTTTAATTACAATAAAAATTTCATCATTAAGGCTCAGTAAAAAACCATCCTTTTTAATAGAATAACTGTTAATTCTGATATATTTTTTTATTTGGCTTACTACTCATATAAAACGTAATCTTCCCTCCGTTGATAATATCACTATGTTTTATTATAGGACTTGTAAGTGGTTTTCCATTTAAAAGCACTTTGCTAACAAACACATTTTTATCTGATTGGTTTATTGTGGCAACTTCAAAAATTTTTCCGTTTTCAAGATTAAAAACTGCATTTGCAACCAACGGACTTCCTAAACTATAATCAACTGATCCGGGCGCAACTGGATAAAACCCTAGACTACTAAAAATATACCAAGCACTCATTTGTCCAAAATCATCATTCCCTCCTAGTCCATCTGGTCCATTTTGATACATTCTTTTTAAGATCATTCTGATTTTATCTTGTGCTTTCCATGGAGAATTGGTCCAGTTGTACAAATAAACTACGTGATGCGAAGGCTCATTTCCATGAACATAATTACCAATAATTCCTTCTTTGGTAATATCTTCTGTATTTTCAAAATATTTATCTGGTAAATGCATCGAAAATAGGGAGTCTAATCTTCTTGTAAAAGCCTCTTTGCCATTCATCATTTTTATCATTCCTGCTGGGTCTTGTGGCATGTATAAACTGTAGTTCCAAGAATTTCCTTCGATAAAACCTTGCCCGTGTGTATCTAATGGATCAAACTCTTTCTTGAATGTTCCATCATCAAGTTTAGGTCTCATAAAACCTGTTTTGGCATCATACACATTTTTATAACTCTCTGCTCTTTTAGAAAACACATTGTAAATATCTTCTTTTCCTAATTTTTTGGCTGCCTGAGCAATCGCCCAATCATCATAAGCATATTCTAAAGTTTTAGATACCGATGATCCGTTTTTATCCTCTGGAACATATCCTTTTTTCATGTAATACTCTAATCCATCGTAATAAGGAACTTTGGCTGTATTTACAGTCGCTAAAAGAGCTTTATCTGCATCAAAATTTACGTTCCCTTTTACAATTGCATCAGCAATAACCGAAACGCTATGATACCCAATCATGCACCAATTTTCATTGCCATAATGCGACCATATCGGCAACATTTTATGTACACTTTGATCATAATGTGCCAGCATTGAATTTATCATATCTGAATTTCTTTTTGGCTGTACGATATTAAATAATGGATGCAAAGCTCTATAGGTATCCCACAGCGAAAAACTGGTATAGTTCTGAAATGTGGTTGCTTTATGAATATTTCCATCCAACCCTTTGTAATTCCCATCGTTATCCATATATACTGTAGGTCCAAGAAAAGCATGATACATTGCGGTATAAAAATTAACCATGTCTTCTTTCTTGAGAGTCTGTACCTGAATTTTATTTAATTCTTTGTTCCAAACTTCCTGACTTTCTTTTTTAACTCTTTCAAAATCCCAATCTGGAATTTCTGCTTTCATATTAGCCAATGCTCCTTGTGTGCTGACAGGCGAAATAGCAAATTTTATTTTTATCTTTTCATTTTCATTCGTATCAAAATCAAAATACAATTTTAGGTTTGCCCCTGCCATTTCAGGAAAACCTTTGGTTTGATCAAACTTCCCCCAGAACCCTTTATACACGCTTTTTTCGGGTGTAGCCTGTCCATATCCTTTAATAGGCTTACTAAATGACATTGCAAAATATACTGTTCTTGTTCTTGCCCAACCATTTGTTTGGCGATATCCTGTAATTAAAGTATCGTTCTCTACACGAACAAAAGTCCAAACATTCTTTTTATCATAGTTATAAATTCCAGCTGTAAGATCTAAAATAATATGTGCCTCATCTGATTTTGGAAATGTATATTGATGCATTCCAACCCTTGTTGTTGCTGTAAGCTCTGCTTTGATATTGTGATCTTCCAAAAGAACACTATAATATGCTGGCTCAGCTTTTTCTGTTTTATGTGAGAATACAGATCGGTATCCTGTTTCGGGGCGACTGGCTGTACCTGGATTTAATTGCAATTTTCCTGTTGTAGGCATAATTAAAAAATCACCTAAATCTGAGTGACCAGTACCACTAAAATGGGTATGACTAAATCCTACTATCGTTTTATCTTCGTATTGGTATCCTGCGCAATATTTGTAAACATCTTTATTATACTTACCATTTGTTGCGTAGGGAATCGTATCCGTTTCTGGACTCAATTGCACACTCCCAAATGGTACTGTTGCACCTGGATAAGTATGTCCCATCTTGGCAGTCCCTATCATTGGATCTACATATTGAACTAATTCTTTGAGTTTATTCGCTTTTTCCTGTCCGCTCATTTTATGGCTATAGCCGAACATTAAAATTGATAATCCGAAAAGAAAACCTTTGTATTTTACATTATTCATTGGGTCTTTTTTGTTTTATGGTTTTGGGTTAGCGATAGTATCTTTTTTTACTAAAACGATTTAATAACACTTTCAGCTTAGAAAATTACAATAAAAATTGGTTTTTTGAAAATTACTTTGCGAATCCTATCAATGAAATTTGATTCTGAATTTTAATACTGTATTCACTTACTTTTTTAAAAATAAAGCTAAAAATGAATATCTTTGAGTAGTCAAAAAAGTATTTTAACTTATGAAAAAACTTATTTTATTATTAGTTTTCTTTTACTCTATACTTGGTTTTTCGCAAGCTGCACAAAGCAAAATACTGAGCGAAAGCGAAATAATCGAACGAGATTTGGATAAGGGTAAATTTCCCATTTTTAGAGCCTACGAATACCAAGATAAAGGCGGCGTTTATGAGCTGACTTTAAATGAGAATCAAAAAGTTGTTTCGTCTAAAGATACCTTAAATACCAAAATTGAAGCCGTTTGCTATTTAAATGATCATGGTGGTTATCTCGTAAAATGGACTATAAACGATTTCGTTGAAAGTGCTGAAGCTGAAGAAACTTCTATTTGGTTTTGGACAAAATATTGTAGCACTCAGGATATAGACAATGATGGATATATAGAACCTATACTTGTATATGGCACCAAAACAGATGATGAAAATATAAGACGTATTAAAATCATTACTGTTTATAAAGGTAAAAAATACGCTATACGCGCTGTTGAGTGCGACTTAGACTATTGTAGAAGTTTTAAGAAAGATAAAAACTGGGATTTATTACCGCAAAAAATAAAATCTTATATCGATAAATTACTTGCCAAAATTAGAAAAGAACAGCATGTATTATTGAAAGACGGGTAGATTGTATTTTACTGAATGCAATTATTTTTAGCTATAGATATTACAATGATTTATGCCTGTCTTAACTAAATGGGTGCTACTTGATAAATAGATATTATAGTTTTTGCTTTAAGTTTTCTTTTACTTCGCTAAACCATTCTTCGCGTAAGATGCTCAAAATAATGGTATCGCGACGCACATCACTACCAAAAGTTGGCATATGATTACGTAAAACTCCTTCAACTTTACAACCAATACTTTTCATTGCAGCAACACTACGCTGGTTATTATTATCAGCACGAAATTCTACTCGTTCCATTCCCATGGTTTCAAAAGCATATTGCAATAATAAGTATTTGCAATGCTTGTTTAATCCTGTCCCTCTAAAGGCTGAACCGTACCAAGTATATCCTAATTGTAGTGTTTTGTACGAAATACTCATATCGTAAAAACGGGTGCTTCCTGCGTATTTTCCTGATTTTTTATCAAAAACAATAAAAGGAAATTCGATTTTATTATCTCTCGCATTAATAGCAATATCAATATATTTCTCAAGATTTTCTTTTCCGTTGGCACGAATTAACGAATATTCCCAAGTTTCTGGTTCGTTAAGAGAAATTTCTAATAAGTTGTCTATATCTGTTCTTTGCAAAGGACGTAGTAAAACTAAATCATCTTCGAGTACTATATTTGAGGCGAAATTAAAATCCATTTTATAAAAATCAGTTTTGTAATTTATTAAAAAAACATTTAATTATTCATTCATATCATCATAGCGCTCTGGAACTTGTGGATCATATAGCGGACATTTAAATTCCTCCAATGCATTTACTAGAATATCCATTGCTTTTCCTTCAGTCCCGTAACAATCGATTCTGATGCTTTGTGGTGTAGTTATTACTTGAAAAGCTCCTTTTCCTTCTTTATTTTTCCAACTGTTGTCATCGACTTTCTCCCATTTAGAAAATAATGAGCTAATCCTGTTTAGGATTACTGCAACAGGAAGCTGCTCTAAACCTTCAACTTCTTGTTCTTCGACAAGTGCTTCGTATACTTCGTGGTGGTTTAAATAAAACCCCTCTGAATATTTCCAAAAAAGTAATTCGTACATATCTTTAAATTAAAAGATTAAAAAAACTTGGGTTCTGAAATTTAAATTCCATTCCCACTATTTTTATCTAACTGTAATTTTTAACCCTGTTCCGATAGCTATCGGAAGTAACGACATCCTTTTTGGGCGGTCCCAATATTTATCGGGATGCCGGAAAAGATATAGTGTACAGCAGGATTAGCTCCTAAAAAAGCTA
Organism: Flavobacterium pisciphilum; assembly: GCF_020905345.1. Classification (NCBI taxonomy): domain Bacteria; kingdom Pseudomonadati; phylum Bacteroidota; class Flavobacteriia; order Flavobacteriales; family Flavobacteriaceae; genus Flavobacterium; species Flavobacterium pisciphilum. Next base: position 4,564,623 of record NZ_JAJJMO010000001.1, on the reverse strand, counting down.
CTTGTAATTATAATAAAAACACATAAGTTATATAAATTCATTTCAGTTGGCTTGACACTACGTTTATATGAACTTATATAACTTATATGTAACTATTTTGTTTTTAATACTCGAAAGTACCGTATTCGCTAGTGATAGTCAATTTTTTAGTATCAGCAGCTTCTACCCTTCCTACGATTTGTGCATCGACATTAAATGATTTTGAAATCGCGATGATGTCTTCTGCAATTGCTTCGGGAACGTATAATTCCATACGGTGCCCACAATTAAATACTTGGTACATTTCTTTCCAATCTGTTTTAGATTGCTCCTGAATTAATTGAAACAATGGTGGAACTGGAAATAGATTGTCTTTTATAATGTGTAAATTCTGCACGAAATGAAGGATTTTAGTTTGTGCTCCTCCACTACAATGCACCATTCCGTGTATTTCGTCTGGCGTATATTTATCTAATATTTTCTTAATAATCGGTGCGTAGGTTCTTGTAGGCGAAAGCACTAATTGTCCTGCGTCTATTGGGCTATTCTCTACTGCATCTGTCAATTTTACTTGTCCTGAATAAATTAATTCTTCAGGAACAGCTGCGTCAAAACTCTCTGGATATTTGGTTGCTAAATACTTACCGAATACATCGTGACGTGCCGATGTTAATCCGTTGCTTCCCATACCTCCATTATAACTTTTCTCGTATGTTGATTGACCAAATGAAGCCAATCCTACGATTACATCACCTGCTTTGATGTTAGCATTATCCACTACTTTTGAACGTTTCATACGTGCCGTTACTGTAGAATCTACAATTATCGTACGTACAATATCACCAACATCGGCAGTTTCTCCTCCTGTTGAATGAATGGTCACGCCAAAAGTATCTAACTCTTTTATCAGTTCTTCGGTTCCATTGATAATTGCTGAAATTACTTCGGCTGGAATTAAGTTTTTATTTCTTCCGATTGTTGATGAAAGCAAGATATTATCTGTTGCTCCTACACATAGTAAATCATCTATGTTCATGATTAATGCATCTTGTGCAATTCCTTTCCATACTGATATATCGCCTGTTTCTTTCCAATACATATAGGCCAAAGATGATTTTGTACCTGCACCATCGGCATGCATAATAAGGCAATATGCTTCGTCTTGGGTTAAATAGTCTGGGACAATTTTACAAAATGCTTGTGGAAACAGTCCTTTATCAATGTTTTTTATGGCGTTGTGTACGTCTTCTTTAGATGCCGAAACTCCTCTTTGTGCGTACCTTTTGCTTGAATCTGAACTCATGAAATTAGTTTGTGTTGTTGATGTGGTGCAAAGATAACCAGTTTTTTTAATTGTTGCGTTTTATGGCTGTCTGAAACATAAAAAAATCCGATAAGTTTGAGAGTCTCATCGGATTTTTAAAAAAAAGTGTTTGGAAATCTATATCCATACCACGATTATTTCCATTCGGGCATTGATGCGTTTTGGAATAATGTGGTTCTTGATGATGTTGAACCACTTGAATTATTGACACTTACTTTTTGTACATTTTGTGCCGATATACCATCATTGGATGTATTTACAAATATGACTTCGGCTTCATTTGGTGAAAATTTCACATCTAAATCATTAAAACCATTCTGTTTTTGAGTTGTTAGCTCCACAGCAGCATTGGTTGAACGGTTGTACATGAAAATTCGGGAATCTAATCTTCGGTATGTGGTATTTTCAAAACCTGAAACATCTCTTGTAAAAATTACTTTTTGGTTATCTACCGAAATATTCAATCCACTTGTTGCTCCGCTTAAACCTGTTTGTATCGTATACAAAACTGTTCCTGACATATCGATTACATAAATTTCTACATTATATCCCGATCTATCATTTACTTTTAGCGCAATTTGGCTACCATCTTGGCTCCAATCACACTCAGATATAAATTTTCCGTTTGGCGTTTGAAACAATTGAACAAGTCCTCCTCCATCTGAATCTATTCGATATAATTTATCAAAATTTGGATAAATTATCTGACTTCCGTTTGTATTCCAGCAATAATTTACAAACTCCATATTAAATCCTGCAACAGGTACATAATTTGTAACTTTAAATACTCCAGACCCATCCGGATTCATCGTATATATCTGACTCTGAGAACCATCGGAACTAAGGTACGCAATTTTATTTACACTTAAGTTTTTTCTTGGCCTAAAACTATTAACATTTGCAGATGTTAATTGTAGTTGATTTCCTGCTTCATCGGCAGTATAAATAACGTTATTATTATTTACTTTTTTAACATACAAAAATCTAGGATTTGGGAATGCCAAAGTTGTAAATGAATTGGTTGCGCTATTGGTTGGTTTATTAATTCCATCAGAAGCTGCTACTTGCCAATAGTATTTTGTACTATAGCTCAAATCTTTTATTGCCAACGTTTTTGTTTTAAGATCTGGATATGTTTTAATCTCATCAGTCGTTCCATTTTTTATAGTAACGGTATAAGTTAAAGAATCTGATTCTTTATCGGCAGCTGTCCATGTTAAATTTAAATTCAAAGGTTGGTCTTTTGCATTATCAACTGGAGCTGTTAACACCGGAATATCTGGTGGTTTATTATTTGCAGTAGAAATTTCTAATTCAAATATAATTTGCACTGTTGCGTCAGCAGTAATTTTTCCGGGTTCAAATCTGGCAATATAACCGTCTTTTTGAGCCTGAAAAGAATAATCTCCAACCAATACTCCTTCTAGAGTAAAGTAACCATCTTTATCTGTAAACACTGTACTTGTCGCAGGACTTGAGGACACGCGTACATTTTCGATAGGCGTAAACGTTCCCGCCTCAACTACCCTTCCTTTTACAGTTCCACTTGCTCCATCCTTCAATTGTTCTTCACTACAAGAAATCAAAAGAATAAAACACACTAAAATTCTTAATCCTATTTTCATTTGTAGATTTTATTTATTAGACTTTTATCAAGTTTATTCGATATGATTTTTCGAATGAGATATTTTTATTGTCGCTAAGAAAATTTACATTCTCTTTTTTCTATGATAGTTCTTTGGGAAATAATAGGTTACCCCTAAACCAAATCGCCAATAAAAATCGTCCCTGACTCCACTATCGACATAATCTATCATATCTGTAAAATTTACATTGTATTCTGCATACACTTTCAAACCAAGATTGCTTGTCATCAAATACTCGAGGCCTCCTCCAACTTGCACCTTAGTATGCATATTTTTATACTTGGAATTGAATCCTACACCTGCTCCTCCAAAAACGAAAGGGGTAAAGACATCGTGAGGTAGTATCGATAATTCTAGATTTAAATCTAGAGTTGCATACCCAACATCTAGCTTGTCTTTATTACCGAGTTTAAAAACATTTGTTGAAGCACTAACATCAAAAGCTGGGGTAATGAAAAATTTTACGGCACCTCTTCCCATTGGTTTTGCAACTGGGTTAGGATAATCACCTTGCATGTAGGTTGCTCCACCTGCAAGCTCAATTCCAAAGCGTCCTCTTCTCTCGGTTAGGTTTCTGCCGTAAAGCTGTGCTAAATCGGCTTCGCTTTTTTCATTATCATAACCCGCAACAAAGTTATCAACCTGAACTTTTGGGGCGTCTACTTCCCAAAGTTTGTCTTTTATTCCGTCTACAATAAGCCCCTCAACTGCTTTTTCTATAGCTTCGGTAACGGCTAATTGTATAGGTTCATTTCTAGTAAAACCTGTTTCGACTTCTAATAATCTGTTTAGGTTTACGTATCGAAATAAATTGGCATCGACACTTTGTGATAAAATTGTTTTGGAAACATAAACAGTATTTAAAATTTTACCGTTTGATGTTGAAACTAATCTTAGATAAACTGTAACTCTATCTTGTCTATATCTTACTGAAGCTCCTGCACCAAAATATCTAGCACCAAAACCTCCTGTAATAATATTTGTGTCATAGGATATAATACCTCCTTCTAGCAAAACACCTGCAAATAAAAGAGGCGTCAATGGGGCTTCTTTTTCATTAGGTTTAGTTGAATACTCCTGTCTAGTAGATCTAATGATATTTCTTTCATTAAGTAAATTTCCTAAGTTTTCACGTTCAATTGGAATAAACCATTTTGAGTCCTCAAGTGCTTTTATCAAAATAGAAGTAGCTCCTTGTGTGACTGCTGTACTAAATGTGCTTCCTTGTTCAATGGCTTTATACTGTCCTGTTTGATCTTTAAATTTATAGACCCCAACAACAATTTGTTCTTTAGGTTTAGGAATATTGGTTAATGCCGAGGTAGCTGGTGTATTCTCTCCATAAATAGCTTTTTGCACTCCAACTGGTTGATTAAAATACGCACCACAGCCAGAGAATAAAAGAACTATTAGAACTCCAAAAAGTGATTTTTGATTCATAAGTGAGTCTTTATTAACTTATTATCGATAAAAATGTGAAAGATGGTATTAGGCAATAAAAAACATCTGCCTAATTGTTTCCAGGAACAATTACTTGTGTTTGCTCCCCAGTTTCTATATCCAAGATATCTACAACAAGACCAAGGTTGGAATCGTAAACATCTACAGAGAGTGTTCCAAAGACATAGGATCCTGGTTTAATTCCTCCTCCTCCTGTACCAGTACCGATACCTGTTGTACCTGTACCCGTACCAAACTGATCTTCAAACAAAGAATTGGAAAGTCTATTCAACAATTGATTGTTAAGATTCTCTTTGAAACGTTGTAAATCTGATTTTTGTTCGAATCCTGTAGTTTTATCTTCTTTGTAGTCATTTTGTGCTTGCGCCGAACTAAGCAACCAATTGTAGTTAAAAGTATCTCCCCCAAAAGCTGGGTTGATAGGTTTGTATGCTAAATCTTGCGCAACTGAAGTAAAACATATTCCTAGTAAACAAAATAGTAAAGTTATTGTCTTCATTTTGGTATTTTTAGGGTTAAAAATAACTGTCAAAAACATTTAATCAATCTATTTAAAAAGTCAACTAATTAAATGCACAACTCAATACTGAGTGATAAACTTATTTTGTCGTTCGATGTTTTTAAAATACTTAAAAATTTTAGCCGATGATGATTCTGCCATGTATTTTAAAAACTCTTCGTCTGGTCTTGAAATAAATTCATCTATTATTTCTCCATCAACATCTATCATTATCTTAGTAGTTCTTCCGAAGGTTAACTCTTCTCGAACCGTAACGATCTTATGTGATTTGATTTTTAATTTCGAATATTCTGAATAAAAATAATCGTAAAAATCATTGCCTAACTTAGTCTTGGTATCGTTTGAAACTATACCATTAATTTCTAATCCGTCTGTAGGTGTTGGAATGGCTATTCTAGATTCATCCTTTCCACCAAAAATTACTTTATCTTTTCCTATAACTGCATTATTATCATCATAAATCAATAACAAGATGATTATTTCATCGTCTGGTGTAAAATTCACCTGTGTTTTTGAAAGATTTACTTTTTGAATTGGTTCTAATGTAACTCTACCATCTTGCGCATTATTTGATTGATTAGAATTTGATTTATTTACTTTTAAAACCGATAATTTATAAGAGATGTTTTTAAACTCTGATTTTAAATTTTCGGCTGTCCCGGTAATCGCAAGTAAATTTTCTATTTTTTCAATTTCAATTTTTGCTTTCACCTCTGTATAAACCACTTGCGCATATGTATTTTGCATTAGCATCACAATTAAAATAATATTTATAATATACTGCTTCATAGTCTCAATGATTGAAAATATAAATTGTTCCCGAATTTCCGGTTTGAGTAATTCTCATTCCTTCTGATATAGAATTTGATCCATTATTAAAAACGTTTAGATTACTTCCGTTTTGAATAATCGACATATTTATAGCTCCACTGGAGTATAAAGAAAAATCGCTCACCATATTATTATTTCCAGTTTGAATAACTGATTCATTAATTTCTGGTGCTTTCTTATACATATTTATATAATTATCATTTCCTATTTGATTAAGAACTACATTGGCATTATTACTAATGATACTTGCAACTGCAGTATTGTAATTCCCTATTTGCATAATATTTACAATATTATTATTTTGAACAAACAAATTGGCGTTTTGATTTCTATAGTTATTACTACTTTCATATGCTTTTATAGCATATGCATTTTGTATCGGATTTAACTCCTGAGAGAAAGCAATACTTGTAAATAGAAATAATATTAAATACACTATTGGTTTCATGATACATTTTTTAAATAAATCAATTTTAAAAATTTATACCAGTTTTATAAATAAAACTGGTATAAACTGAATTCCAGTAAAATTTAAGATTCTACTTCTTCAAAGTAAAGCTTAGTTAGATTGGAAAACTATAGCTCCGTTTGCAATACCTGTTTGAGAAATTGTGCTCATATGGTCATTACCTAATTGTAATGTAAGTGCAAAATTAGCTATACCGTTTTGATAAACAGTTGACATGTTGTCGTATCCAAGTTGTGCTGTAATTGCTGTATTTCCATCTCCTAATTGATAAATACTAGAGTCGTTAAACCAGTAAGTTTGGAACACGAACGCATTGTTTCCATCTCCATCTTGATCAATAGTTGATGAGTTACCAACGAAGAATTGTAATGTTGTTGCATTATTGTTATCCCCAGATTGAGTAGTTGAAGCAGAGTTAAAAGCTCCTACTTGTGCAGTTAATGCAGTGTTATTATTACCCATTTGATCAATTACTGCAATGTTTCCTAGTCCTAATTGTCCTATAGTTGCACTATTGCTATCACCATCTTGACTTACAGCAGCGATATTAAGAACACCTGCTTGAGTAACATCTGATTCATTTGAATCTCCTGTTTGGCCAACAAAAGCTAAATTTGCTAAACCAAATTGTGTAACTTGTGAGTCATTTGAAGAACCTACTTGAGCTACTAAAGCTCCATTTAACCAGCCAATTTGATTTACATCGCTCACATTCGCTTGAGCAATTGCTGCTGCACCTACAAATAGCATCGCGGAGATGCTTAAAACTACTTTTTTCATAATAAATATATTTAATTGGTTATTAATACAAATTATTATGTAGGTTTTGTGACGGGGAATCACTCCAAAAAATGTAATTATAAATAAGTTAAATAAAATTAAAAGAAGCATTTTATTTCTTAATTATGATTCAAATTTAAAGAACTTTATTTTACCCAAACAGGTATAAATACCTATTTTACAATTAGTTAAAGATTTTTTCGATGAAGTGCAAAACATTAACGATGAAATGCTACCTTATTCTTTAAATGCTATCAGAAAAAAATTACTAAAGCCATTAAATTAATATTAGATTCCGTTTTCATTCTTAAAAATACAATTTTAAGATGCTTTTTGACTTTATAATACAAAAAAAGGTCTGGTATATACCAGACCTCTTTATCCTTAAGGTTTAACCCTTATTTTGTAAACAATAGTTCTCTATATTTAGTCAATGTCCAGATTTCATTATCTACAAGTAACTCTAGTTTATCGCAATGATTTCTAATATCCTCAAAATAAGGTTTTACATTATTACAATAAGCTTCTGCCATTTCTTGCGCATCTGTAAGCTGGTTTGCTTTTCTTCTTTCATCAGTCATCGCTTCTACTTTTGAATTGATTCCTTCAATATGTCCAGAAATTTGTTTAATCAATACAATTTGCTCTTTTGCAATTGTAAGGAATTCGTCTCCAAAAATTTCTTTTAATCCTTTTACATTTTCTATCAATGTATTTTGATAACGAATAGCGGTAGGAATAACATGATTTTTAGATATATCTCCTAAAACTCTTCCTTCTATTTGAATTTTCTTAGTGTACTCTTCCAATTCAATTTCGTAACGTGCTTCTACCTCAACATGATTCATGATTCCCATTTCTGAGAATAAATCCAACGCTTTCTTAGATGCTCTTGCTTTTAATGCCTCTGGAGTTGTTTTATGATTACTCAATCCTCTTTTAGCAGCTTCAGTTTCCCATGCTTCGCTATATCCGTCTCCTTCAAAAAGGATTTTTTTAGAAACCTTAATATACTCTCTCAAAACATTAAAGATGGCGTCGTCCTTCTTCATGTCTTTTAAATCAATCAAAGCATCAACTTCTACTTTAAAGTCTTTTAATTGTTTTGCAACAATAGTATTAAGTGTAGTCATTGAATTAGCACAGTTTGCTGTTGAACCAACTGCTCTAAACTCAAATTTATTTCCTGTAAATGCAAATGGTGACGTTCTGTTTCTATCTGTATTATCCAAAAGTACATCTGGAATTTTACCTACTACATTTAATTTTAAATCTGTTTTTTCTTCTGGCGATAATTTTCCAGTTGTTACCCCTTCTAATTCTGCCAATACCTTTGTTAATTGCTCACCAATAAATACTGAGATAATTGCCGGTGGTGCTTCATTTGCTCCTAATCGGTGATCATTACTTGCTGTCGCAATTGCTGCTCTTAGTAATTCTTCATAATCATTAACCGCTTTTATTGTATTAATAAAGAACGTTAAAAACTGTAAATTACTCATCGGAGTTTTGCTTGGACTTAACAAGTTTACTCCTGTATCTGTTGCCAACGACCAGTTGTTGTGTTTACCTGATCCATTAACTCCTTTAAAAGGTTTTTCATGAAATAATACTTTAAAGTGATGGCGCTCGGCTACCTTTTGCATTACATCCATTAATAAACAGTTATGATCTACTGCTAGATTTGTCTCTTCAAAAATTGGTGCCAACTCAAACTGATTTGGCGCTACCTCATTATGACGTGTTTTTACTGGTATACCCAATAACATACACTCTTGCTCCAAATCTCTCATATAAACTAATGCACGAGTAGGAATTGAACCAAAATAATGATCGTCTAATTGTTGTCCTTTGGCAGAAGTATGCCCTAACAAAGTTCTTCCTGTCATCATAAGATCAGGACGAGATTCTGCAAGAGATTTGTCTACAAGGAAATATTCCTGCTCCCATCCAAGAGTTGCAGTAACTTTCTTAACATTCTTATCAAAATATTTACAAACATCTGTTGCTGCATCATCAATTGCAGATAATGCTCTTAATAAAGGAATCTTATTATCTAATGCTTCTCCTGTATATGAAATGAAAACAGTTGGTATACATAATGTAGTTCCAAAAATAAATGCTGGTGATGTTGGATCCCATGCAGTATATCCTCTTGCTTCAAATGTATTTCTTATTCCTCCATTTGGAAAGCTTGATGCATCTGGCTCTTGTTGTACCAATTGTGCTCCTCCAAATTTTTCGAATGAATCGCTACCATCATATGATATCTCAAAAAATGCATCGTGCTTTTCTGCAGTTGTACCTGTTAATGGCTGAAACCAGTGTGTATAATGTGTAACTCCTTTTGAAAGAGCCCATTCTTTCATACCCATTGCGATATAATCAGCCAGTTTCCTGTCTATCTTAGTTCCATGCTGAACCGCTCCCTGTACTCCTTTAAATGCATCTGAAGTCAAATATTGCTTCATTGCTTTATCGTTGAATACATTAGAACCAAAAATGGTTGATTTTCTGTCTGTTTCTTCAAACTGAACAGGCTTTCTTGTTGAAGCTTCTTTTAAAGCTTGGAAACGTAATGTTGACATGCTGACAAATTTTAAGTTATTATTAATTTAGATTTTATAATAAAGTGCAAATATAATAATAAAACCCTTCTTTTATACCCCTATCGATACCTTTTATGGAACTATTTCAAACTACACCCCCATCTTTTCGAAGTAATTTAACAAAACCCCGCCATTTTCGGCATTAATGACACAATTTAATAACCATTAGATAATACTGATTTTATAAAAAAATGCCCATTATTGCGAAATTATTTTTTATCCCCCTATAAAATTGCCTATTTAAAAATTTAGCATCCAAAAAATGAGCTTATGTAAAAAATAACAATGGCATAAATAAAAATCACCCCCTTTTTTCTAGCAATAAAAAAATAAATATATATTTGACCCAACAAAAAAATCAAAAAAAAATTAATTTATATTATTATGGCTAAAATAAAGTTAGAGTACATTTGGTTAGATGGATATGAACCAACACAAAATCTTAGAAGCAAAACTAAAGTTGAAGAACACGAAAATTTCAAAGGAACATTAGAAGAACTTGGTAACTGGTCTTTTGATGGATCTTCAACTAAACAAGCCGAAGGTGGATCTTCAGATTGTTTATTGGTTCCTGTTGCAATTTACCCAGATCCAACTCGTATCAATGGATACTTAGTTATGTCTGAAGTTATGTATGCTGACGGAGCTCCGCATCCATCTAACGGTAGAGCTACTATTGATGATGACAATGATGACTTCTGGTTTGGTTTTGAACAAGAATATTTCATCATGGACACTAAAACTTTATTGCCATTAGGTTTCCCTGTAGGAGGCTATCCTGCTCCACAAGGTATGTACTACTGCTCTGTAGGTGGAAAAAACACACACGGTAGAAAATTAGTCGAAGAGCATGCTGATTTATGTATCGCTGCTGGTATTAACTTTGAAGGGATCAACCAAGAGGTTGCTTGCGGACAATGGGAATTCCAATTATTTGCTAAAGGTGCAAAAAAAGCTGGTGACGAAATTTGGATCGCTAGATACTTACTTGATCGTTTGACTGAAAAATATGGTTACTATATCGAATACCACCCTAAACCACTTGGTGATACTGATTGGAATGGTTCTGGTATGCACGCTAATTTCTCTAACGAAGTTTTAAGAACTTGTGGAGATCAAGCTACTTACGAAAAAATCTGTGAAGCTTTCCGTCCTGTTACTGCTGAGCATATTGCTGTTTACGGTGCTTATAACGATTTACGTTTAACTGGTAAACACGAAACTGCTTCTATTCATGATTTCTCTTTCGGAATTTCTGATAGAGGAGCTTCGATAAGAATCCCATTGATTACTGTACAAAAAGGTTGGAAAGGTTGGTTAGAAGACAGAAGACCTGCATCTAACGGTGACCCTTATAAAATTGCTGCTAGAATTATCAAAACTGTTAAATCAGCATTGTAATCTTTTTAGCCAAATACTATAATAAAAGTGCCTCATATCTATGTAGGCACTTTTTTTTGGTTTTAAATGAGATCTTATAAATGAAATGTTGTAAGTGAAATGAGAAATGCGAAATGTGAAATGTGAAATGCTGGACGAGATACTGGATGAAATGCGAGAAGAGAAATTCTAAATAAAACTTTGGTTCGAAAACATTCATTGCCTTATGTTCTTATTTTTAATACTGCCTCTCCTTATTCAATACCTCTATTGAGTAAATACTCTATATGATTTTCATCTTTCACTTCTCACCTCACGCTTTTAACATTTAACATCCCTCATCTTACTTACAACATTTTACATTTAACGTATTAAAATATTGACAATATGCTTCTTAAGTAAAAAACCAAAAACTATCTTTGTAATTCATTCTAAAAAATAGTTTATGATTGTCTGGATTCTATTTTTAATTGCGGTAATCGGTATCCTTGCTCTTGACCTTGGTGTGTTTAACAAAACACCTCATATTATAAGTACTAAGGAAGCCAGTAAATGGACTCTTATTTGGGTAAGTGTCTCCTTTTTATTCTCTGGCGTTATCTATTGGTTGTACTCGACAAACTACGTAGAAAACCCCGATGGATTAAAACCTGCAGCTGCTGCCGTAAAATTTATCACTGGATATCTAATCGAACTATCCTTAAGTATTGATAATATTTTTGTGATCGCTATTATTTTTGCCTCTTTTAAGATTCCGCAAAAGTACCAACACCGTGTCTTATTCTGGGGAATTCTAGGCGCTATTGTGTTTAGAGGGATTATGATTTTCTTTGGCGTCATGCTTATTAATAAGTTCACTTGGACAACTTACCTATTTGGAGCATTCTTGCTTTTTACTGCTATGAAAATGCTGTTCTCTAAAGATGAAGAAGATTTTCATCCTAAAGACTCATTTGCATACAAAACCTTAGGCAAAATCATACCTATCACTTCTGAAACCGATAAAGAGAAGTTTTTCATTCGGACTGACAAAGGAAAAACGGCAACTCCTCTTTTTGTTGCTTTAATCATAATTGAAGTAATGGATGTAATATTTGCGATAGATAGCGTTCCTGCAATTCTCGCCATTACATCAGATCCGTTTTTAGTATTCAGCTCTAATATATTTGCGATTTTAGGTTTACGCTCTATGTATTTCTTCCTAGCCAATATGCTTGCAAAATTCAGTTATCTAGAATATAGCTTAATTGCTATTTTAAGTTTTGTAGGCCTTAAAATGTTACTTCACGATTATATCGAAATACCTGAATGGGGCTCTTTAGCATTTATAGGTCTTGCTCTTGCCGTAGGTATTATTGTTTCTCTACAATCAAGTAAAAAAACTGAGGAAGATAAAGTTACAGAACCTGAGGATTAATTCTTTATATATAATCATAAAAAAAGGGAATCGTACGATTCCCTTTTTTGTTTTCTAAAAGTCTTTAAAGTAACTAAAACTGTTAAAATATAAGAAAAATAATATATTTAACAAAATTTAACAAACAAAATACTATATTAGTTGCTGATTATTCAGTTATTAATTTAAAAATTTTGCTTATGAAAAAGAAATACTTTTATTACATTCTATTCCTTTTGTTAAACACAACTCTTTTATTTGGACAAAAAGTAACCCTTACTCCACTAGTTGTAAATGGTAAAAGCTTCACGTCAGGACCTTTAAACCTTGAATCAACTCCTATATCAAGCGTTTCATTAAACGTTAAAGTAGATTCTCCTGCTCCCCCAGGAGATAATGGCACTATAAACGTATATTATCTTAAAGCCAATGCCCTTGGAGCAAGCATACCTTCAGGAGGCAATGGAGGAACACTCCTTTTTGGAGGAGGTAAAACCGCTAATCGCCAATTTGTGATTTCTTTAAACTGGAACGATTTTAGTACCTCAGGAGGGTATGTATATGCAGAATATAAAAATGCAACTGGTGTGGTTTACAAAAGCGCCAGCATTGCAGTTATAAAAAATTCAACTCTTGGTGGAGGAACTTTAACACCACCTGCCGATGCTCCTAACCCTGCAAATATTGCAAATACTTTATGTTGTAACCAAACTGTAAGACTTGGAGAGAAACCTTCGCTTATAATAGGTTCACAATATGCAAATCCGTATGCAAATTATAACTATGGTATAAACAGCTCTTGGAGCGCAACCGGAAATAGCACAATTAAATTTTTAAGCACTGAAAACCAAACATTAGAACTGGATTACATAACTGAGCTTAAAAATTTTACAGTTTCGAGGGGTCTAGGCTATAATAATACCCTTAATCACACAAATAAAAGCAACACCATAACTGTTACTGTTGTCCCATCCCCTATTTCTCGAAATGAAATTACTATTGACGCATCAATAGATGAAAACAATTTTGCTGAAATTACAAATACGAATCCAAAAATGATAATTGGCAATTGGCCTACTGTAAACCTAAATACTTTACAAGATCCATTTAACACACCTAAAAGAAGTGATACATATGCAGAAATTGAGAAATATGAATGGCAATATGGCTTAACAAATAAAACGTATCCAATAGTGAATAATTGGACTACTCTACCTAATGAAAATAGCGCTTCATTAAATTCATCAAGTCTTCCAATCCTAAGTGATTCTGAAGATAACGTTTACTTAGTAAGACGAATTGCTATTTATAAAGATTTAAAAATAACTAGTAATTCTTTAAAAATAGTACTTAGAACTGTTCGTAATAACAATACCATTTGTTGTGATCAAGCTCTTATAATATCAGCTTCGAATACCATTAGCACACCTACTCTTATTATTGGTTCAGATGCAACACCAGAAACAAACCAATATTTAAAATATCAATGGCAGAGTCAATCTATTGACAATAATAATAGTGGGAAAATTAGTAATTGGTCAAATATTGTCGGAGCAACATCTAAAGATTATTTACCCCCTACTCTTCAACTTGTTTCTAGTAACAGAAGAGGCGAAATCACTTGGTCAACCCCAGTTATATATAATTATAGACGCGTTACAGAACCACAATATTATAATGGAATTTTTTCTTATAGTAATGAAATAAATCTATCATCAATAAATTATAAAAATTCTGAATCTAGCGTAATCATTTACCCAAATCCCGCAACATCAGTTATAAATATCAAAAATAAAAATTTTGCATACAAACCAAATAATCTTAATTTAAATATAGTTAATATTATGGGGCAGATTGTTAATTCAAATAATTTCTCACTTGTAGATCCATATACAATAAGTATAAATATTTCAGATTTACCAATAGGAACTTATTTCATAAATTTACAATCAACTCCTAGTAGGACTACTCAATTAAAATTCTATAAAACCAATTAAAATTGAAACAAAAAAAGGGAATCTTACGATTCCCTTTTTTATTGGCATTTCTAAAACGCAAAACTTATAAATTAATAAGTTGAACTTGGCTTTCTTTTAAATTCAAAGCAGACATAACTTCTGAATAATTATTTTTATTAACAGATGCTTTTAAAAAATCAGATGGCACAATAACAAAACGAAAAGTTTGGTTATTAACAAACGTTGGTCTGCTAGCTAAATTATAATTACCATTAGCATATATAGTAAAATCTACTTTACTAAAATCAAAATTATAATTTAAAATATCACCATTAGGAAAAATATTTGTTCTTGGTATTAATTCCCAAACATCTAATCCTGAAGATGTAGCACCTGCAAGTCTATAAATCAAAATAGTTTCATCATCAAATAAATTACTTTTTATTTCAAATTGGAAAGTACTATAAATACTATACAACTTAGGATCACCATTCACACTCCCAAGGTTTACATTTTGAACTTCAAAAGTTTGAGGCAAAGGTGTATTAGATCCTGGAGGCCCATCAAATCCTGGAGGCCCTACTGGTCCTTCTGGTCCTTCGCAACTAGAAAATGCAACTAATCCTATAATTGCAAAAAGTGTAATTATCTTTTTCATGTTTTTTATTTTTAAGATTTTATATATAAAGGTATTCCAAAAATCAAACCAAAAAAAACAAACAGCACTTATTTATCTAAAAAACATCTCATAATATCCTCTATAACACTGGTTTTCAATACTAAAAATTTTATTATTTAGTACTTTTATTTTACAGAATATTACTTTTTAATTTACAACAGCTCCATTTTTAGCCAAGACTTTACTAAAATACAACACATGATAAGGCAATGAATTTTCCCAATAGTCCCATGTATGTGCTCCTGGTCTTTCGGTATAATCATGGGCTACTTTATTATACACCAATCTTCGATGCAATTCACGATTGGGCTCGATTAGAAAATCATCAACTCCGCAATCTATAATTAAGGCTAGCTTATTGGCTTTTATTTTGTCGACCATTCCTAAAACTGCATTTTGTTTATACAATTCTACATCATCACTTTTATCTCCAAAAATAGGTTGCATTAGTTTTACTACCTGAGCAGCTGAATCTCGATTTAACATACTCCCCATATCTACAGCACCACTCATGCTTCCAGCAGCACAAAACAAATCGGGATGTTTCGCCGATAATGACAATGCTCCATGCCCTCCCATAGAAAGTCCTGAAATTACCCTTCCCTTTCTATCGCTAATAGTTCGGTAAGTTTTGTCTATTTTCTGAATTACTTCTTTGGTGATATAGGTTTCAAACTGACTCTCTTTATTCACTGGACTATCCAAGTAAAAACTAAACGTTTCTCCTTCTGGCATTACAACAATCAAATTGTATTGATCTGATAAATTTTGTACTAGTTTTTTATCTGGTGTACTTTTTAACCAATCTCCAAAATGTCCGTAAGCGCCATGTAATAAATACAATACGGGGAATGAAGCTTTGCTTTTGGCATAGGAATTTGGTAAAACAACTGCTGCCTTATACGTTTTCCCCATTGCAGCACTAGCAATTTGTAGTGTATCTACTTTGGCTCCATAAGACAAAAGTGAACTGCATAAAAAAGCAGCCATTAATACAATTTTAAAGTTTTTCATTTTTTTTAAAGGCTCTAAGTTACTAAGGCTCTAAGATATAAAAAAAGAGACAAAGGTGCAGAGGTTTTGAAAAGGTACAAAGCTAGAAAGGTTCAAAGGCTCAAAGGGACAAAGGCTCAAAGGGACAAAGGTTTGTATTGAACACAAAGTAATTATAATCTTGTTTTTCCTTTAAAGGAAGCTACTTGTGAGATGCCTCATGCCTCGGCATGACAAGATTGCGATTGTTTTGCGTGTATATTAAACCTTTGTCCCTTTGAGCCTCTGCAACCTTTGAACCTTTCTTACTCAAAAAAAAGAGGCAAAGATTTCAATTGAACATAAAATAATTGTAATCTTGTTTTCCCTTTAAAGCCTCGTAAGAAAGGAACACAAAGTGTCCTAAATTGTCGAGCTACTTGTGAGATGCCTCATGCCTCGGCATGACAAGATTGCGATTGTTTTACGTATAGATTGAACCTCTGCCTCTTTGTTACTTTGAACCTTTTCAGAACCTCTCCCTTTGAACCTTTCTTTCTCAAAAAAAAGAGGCAAAGATTTCAATTGAACATAAAATAATTGTAATCTTGTTTTCCCTCTAAAGCCTCGTAAGAAAGGAACACGAAGTATCCTAAATTGTCGAGCTACTTGTGAGATGCCTCATGCCTCGGCATGACAAGATTGCGATTGTTTTACGTATAGATTGAACCTCTGCCTCTTTTGTTACTTTGAACCTCTGTCCCTTTGTTCCTCTGTCCCTTAGAACCTCAGCAACTTAGAACCTTTAAAAAACTACCAAATCACTACTCGTAAACTATCTGGTTGATACATTTTGTCTCCTTTTTTCACATTAAATGCCTTATAAAACTCTGGCATATTGCTTAATGGCCCATTTACTCTAAATTGTTCTGGAGCGTGTACATCGGTCATGATTAGATTAATCTTCGATTCATCTCTCCTATTTACCAACCATGAATAAGCATATGAAAGGAAATAACGTTGATCTGGTGTTAATCCGCTAATTTTTTCATTGTTTTTATATTGTGCTGTTTTCTTAAATGCTTCGTAACCTACTACAACACCACCTAAATCAGCAATATTCTCACCTTGAGTTGCATCGCCATTTACATGTTTACCAAGTACAGTAAATTTGTTATACTGCGAAACAATCAGTTTGGTTTTTTTATTAAATTTTTTCAAATCTTCAGCTGTCCACCAATTATTTAAATTCCCTTTTTCGTCATATAGGCTTCCTTCATCATCAAACCCATGAGTGATTTCATGCCCAAAGAACGAGCCTCCAAGAATTCCGTATAATATGGCATCATCAGGCATTCTTCCTTCATAACCTGGAACGATAATATTACATGCAGGAATTACAATTTCGTTATTGCTTGAGTGATAATACGCATTATATGTTTGTGGCTGCATAATCCATTCATTTCTATCTACAGCTTTACCATATTTATCAACCATATAATTGTAATGCCAAGAATTAGCTCTTAGTACATTGCTACAATAAGAGTTACGATCAATAGCAAGCTTACTCAAATCTTTCCATTTATCTGGATAGCCAACTTTCATAACAATTTTATTCAGCTTTTTCAATGCTTTCTCTTTGGTTGTATCGCTCATCCAATCTAATTTCTTAATATGTAGCGCAAATACATCACGTATGTTATTACCTATTTCTAGTAATTTTTCTTTAACTCCCTTCGGCATATATTCAGCTACATAAACCTGCCCTACTAAATCTCCCAAATAATTATCTGTATGACCAACTACTCTTTCCCATCTTGGTTTTTGAGCACTAACTCCGTTCATTACCGTTGAAAAGAATTTGAAATTTTGTTTCTCAACAGCTGCATTTAAATAACCAGCATAAGCATTTACTAAACTCCATTTAAGATATGTTTTCCATTCTTCAATAGGATACGTTTTCAGTAATCCGTTTAATGCTGTAAAAAACTCTGGTTGCCCCACAATTACTGAATCAGCTTTGGTAATTCCTAAGACTGGCAGAACTGTTTTCCAATCAATATTTGGTGTAGTTTTACTAAATTGTTCTAATGTAAGTTTATTGTAGTTTTTTATTGGATCTCGCACTAACTCTAACTTACGTGACGATTTTGCAAGTGCTGTTTCTAATTTCATAATACTTGTAGCACTCTTGGCAGCAGTGGTTTCGTCTTCTCCCATAAATTTCATCATGGTTTTTAGATGAATTAAGTACTCCTTTCGAATAGATTCATTACGTTTATCGGCATCGAGATAAAAATCTCTTTGTCCCATACCCAATCCGCCTTGACTAAAAAACAGCGCATATTTTGTGCTTATTTTATCATCTTGACCTACATAAAACGAAAAGGCTGGACTAGCACCTATTGTTTGTAAATGCGCTATAGAACTTACCAAAGTTGGAATGTCTTTAATAGCAGTGATTTTTTTTATTTCGTTATTAAGCGGAGATATACCTGCTTTTTCGATAGCAATTGTATCCATCCCCGAGCCATAAAAATCACCTATTTTTTGCTTATTACTTCCTTTTGTTGCCGATTCATCTGTTGCCGATTTTTCGCAAATCGTTTTTATTTGCTTATTAATCGTGTCCATAATAATTCTCGAAATACCATTATTACTGTCGGTACTTGGAATTGGATTTTTCTTAAACCATCCGTTATTGGCATAATTAAAAAAATCATCTGCAGGATTTACAGTTGTATCTCGATTGGTTAGTAAAGGGTCTGGGAATACTGTTTGCTCTTTTTTGCCACAGCTAGAAACGATTATTCCTGTTAGAGCAAATACGATAAGTGTTCTAAATAAATTCATTTAAGTTATAATTTTGGTTATTTTGATTGAATGTAACTAATTACCTCTTGTTTGTTATAATAATTAAAAACAAGAATGTAAATATAAATTTTTCTAACATACAAAATGAATCATTTTACAATTAACGGTTCACTATTAAATCATTACCTAATAACCGTTTTAATTCATGACGGTATTGCAATACCCTTTTTCTTGTGTAAGGTGCCTAAAATTATTGAATCCGCTTTCGTAACAAAGTTCATTGATACTAAATAACACTATTTTGTACTTTATAGTCTTTCAAAATATCTCTTTTATTCGCTAAAAGAGCAATTTGTTATATTAAAAAAGTGTGCTAAATATTCAAAAACAAGATGTTTGCTTAACTGTTTTTTGCTTTAAATTTATTTTTTATACGCCAATTACTACAAAAGCATAAAATACTGATTAAAAAAAAGTTATAAAATAACATCCAAAGTTTCTCTAAATCCGTATATAATCACAGGTCAGACAGAAACAGTTTTAAATCAGCTACTTAGACCTTAAATTTAACATAAAAAATATTTTGCAGTTAACAAACTATTTGTAGTTTTGCGCACCGCGATTTGAAAATTAAAACAAAAAACAAAGACATGAAGAAGATTTTAGGATTAAGCTTAGTATTGGTTATTTTTTTGACAACGATGAGTACTTATGCTATTGATGGAAAAGGGGATTATATCTTGAATATAAAAACTGGAAATGGTAAAGTAGTTAGTTTTACCTTGAATGGAGAACAAAAATCAAATTTCTCAATTTTTGATAATGAGAGCCATTTGATATACAAAGGAGTAGCAACTAATGAATTAGAGACTTCAAAAACATTAAGCTTAGAAGAATTCCCTGCAGGAACTTACTATCTTGAAGTACAAGACAATACCAATAAAATAAAACACGAGATTGTTGTAAAATCTTCTAAAGCAAATAAAACAGCTAACGAAAGTTTTAATCAAAGTCCAGCTTTTCGTCGTTAATTTATTAGCTTTTAGTTAAGCTCAAAACAATTACAATTTTAGTTATTATAAAAACCCCCAACTCTCAAGAGAATGGGGGTTTTGTTTTTAAAGTTTAGCTCTCAAATCCATTCTGCCATGAAGAATCCTTATCACTTCCTGAATGATTTACCCATTCTAGTTCAATATATTTAGAGCAATGTTCTTTCAATCCATCAAAATGATAGAATAAAATAGCTGAACCATCATTTTTTACAGCTTCCTTTACCATTTCAAATGCAAATTCTACACCCTGGGGATCTTGCCCTACTAAATCAAATACAATGTTTTTTGTTTTTGAAAGTGTGGCATACAAAGACAAAAGCTTCCTTGGATTTCCAGGAAGTGTATTAACTTTTGTTTTATTAGTAATCCAATTAGTTTCAAATATTTTTTCTGAAAATGAACTATTTAAATCTGTATTTTTTCGCAAATACTCACCAACTGTAATTGGGCAAAAATATCTTCTTAAGTTTGATTCTTTAAAATGTTCTACAAATTTCAGCTTTTTATGAATTA
This sequence comes from Flavobacterium pisciphilum, assembly GCF_020905345.1. Taxonomy (NCBI): domain Bacteria; kingdom Pseudomonadati; phylum Bacteroidota; class Flavobacteriia; order Flavobacteriales; family Flavobacteriaceae; genus Flavobacterium; species Flavobacterium pisciphilum. Next base: position 4,544,237 of record NZ_JAJJMO010000001.1, on the reverse strand, counting down.
TGACGTTTTCATCTTTTACAGTGCCACAAAAAATACTTTTGAGCAACATTTCTACATCATATGATTCAGAACAATTATGCAAATACAATACAACAACTTCTCCTTTTTCTAAATTAAAAGGAGGTATATAAAAAGTATCTGTTTTAATTCCTTTATTTTCTATTATCATTTTTACAACTATCCAATTCGACAAATCTACAAAGTAAAGCCAGTATCCTGTAGCTAATTTATTGCTTATATAAACTAAAAAAGACAGCTTTTAAAACTGTCTTTTTTCTTATTCCTTTACTGGTTTAGTATAGTATATGATATTACCTTTAGCATCATAAGGGAATGTCCAAGAAGTTTTTCTTGTAGTAATAGTTCCAAAATTATCTAATGTCTCTGTATATTTTCTAAAATTATTTTGTGAGAGCGAACGATAAAAATACTCCTCTAATAACTGTAATCTTTTAAATGGATTAAGGGAATTATCGTAGTCTTCAAAAGTCCTGACAATCTTTTCTCCATTAAACACTCCATTATGTAACTCTAAATATTCTGTTTTGATTAAATTATTATTGACATCATAATAAAATTTCTCAGAAAATGTAAGTATATAATCCTCAACATCATTTGGATCGTATGATATGTTAGGAAAAGTTGTTACTATCTCAACCAGTTTCCCATTTGAATATTTATACGATTGCTTTTTAAAAGCTGTCATATAAATAATCTTTGGATCTACTTTTTCTTCAATTTGATTAGCACTGTTTAAAGTGTAATAAATGGGGTTTCTTTGAATTGTGACATCATCTCCAGCATAAAAATTTTCGACAGTAACTTTATTGTCAGTATAAATTAATGTTTTATATACTTTATCGCTAAAATAGGAATCAAAACCCGTTGCAAGAGCAATCGCTAAATATCCTCCGTTTTTTTTTGTTAATCTATTTTTATTATCATATTCAAAAATAAAATTTATCTCCCCTCGATTAATTGGGGAACTGAATGGATACATAACATTCAGATTCATTTCTCTCATCAAAGTTTCATTACTACTATCATCTGTAATATTTTCATCGCTATTGCAAGAAATAAAACAAATTCCGACAAACAAAACCGTAAATAAATATTTCATCTTTGTAGATTTTTTTCTATTAAATTAATCGTAAATATACTATATCGTATTGAACATCAAAATAAAAAAACCTCTCATTTCTGAGAGGTTTTCTGAACAACTTGTATGTTTTATTTTAATTACTTTATTTCTTTATTATTTTTTTACTAACTGAAGCTCCATTTAACTTAAATTCCACAATGTAAGTTCCTTGATTCAGTTTAGATATATCAATTCTATTGCTATTATTATACCCAGATAAGTTCATTACTAATTTCCCATTTAAATCAAAAACATGAATACTGTCAATTTTATCTTCGTTACTTGAATTTATTTCTATAAAATCAGATGAAGGATTTGGATAAAGTATTAAAGAAGCTTTCCTTTCTATCGATTCAGTATTCAAATTATTGACATATTTCCATAATTTACTGTCTTTTGAATAATATAAATAGTCATTATAAGTAATAGCATATGTTACATTATCTAATGCACTAATATTTTCTATATTATGCGTTACCACATTAGAAATCCATCCCTTTCGTTTAAAACCTTTGTCTACTCCAGATATAATAAAATACTCGTTATCTCTAATTTTAGAAATAGTATATGTGTGAAAATTTTTATTAAACACTAAAGGCTTTTCTATATTAACATCTGAAAACGTTTTTACTTCTGATACCGCATTATTAGCAAGATCTAATGACACCAAAGATGCACCACCCTCTGTTTTATTTGATGCACAAAAGAGCAAAGAATTATTTGCTTTTACTAAATTAGAAGGAGAAAAATATTGAGCAGTAAAAACATTATTATATATAATACTTATATCTTCACTTACAGGATTAAATTTCCATATTGACATAGACTTATTATCCTGTAAATAAAACATAAAATATAAATTTTTATTCACTTCAACAACATCACTAAATGCTACCAAATTAGTATTTGCTTCGTACAAACTTCCAACCTTTTTTGTGTTTTCGAGAGTTCCATCAGTCTCATGTAGAAAATTTCTACTAACAAAATATAACTTATTGTTATGTTCAATATATTGACTTAAAGCTGTAGTCCCCCCACCAGATCCATTTCCATCTATTTCAGGGGTAATCGGAAAGGTTCCTTCTAAAGTACCATTACTCCTCCAAACTCTGGAATTACTTGTGCTAGGAGGCTGAAATGTAAATATAAAAGTATCATTGCATTTGCCTTCAAAAGTTGGGGTATTCCAAATAGGCAAATTCTCTTTAACTAATATTGTCCCTCCTGTTGTTCCATCCGTTCTCCAAACTTGTAATGTGCTTGTTAATGGGTCATCAATTGTTTTTATTAAGAAATATATGTAGCTCCCTACGGTTGTAAGTTTTAAAGTTCTTCCATTAATAAAACTTGTAACCTTTGTTGTCCCATTTTCAGTTCCGTCCGTCTTCCAAATTTCACCATCTGAACTCCCATCTTTTGCAATAAAATACAATTTATTATTTAAAATTGCTGAGCTGCTATTTAATAAACGAGAGTAACTACTCTCGTTGCCTGGGTTTATGTCTTTCAGTAAAGTCGCATTTGAGATAGTTCCATCTGTTTGCCATATTTCATTACCAAAACCTTCAGAAGAAGCATTAAAAAAAATATTATTATTAAATTTAATAAGGCCTATTGGATTACCTGAAAAATTATAGATTAGTTGTTGGGCATCAATTTTGACAATTGCAACTATTAAAAAAAATAAAAGTAGTTTTGTTTTCATTCTGTATAGTAAATTTAGTTTTTTAATCAGTCTGCGTAAAATTTATCAAACTGTTATTTTGTTAATTAATTGAGGTAAATATATAATGTTTTTAAACTATAAATATTTTTTATCATAAAACATTACACATAAAAACAAAAAACGCATCCAATCAACTTTAAGTCAACTAAATGCGTTTTTATAATTATTAGATTTTATATTCTACATATTCCTTCTATACTGCCCTCCTACTTCAAACAATGCTGAAGTAATTTGACCAAGTGAACAAACTTTGGTTGCTTCCATTAAGTGAGTGAATAAATTTTCATTTTTGATAGCTGCTTCTTGCAAAGTATTTAAATGATCTTTTACAGATTCTTTATGGAACTCATGCAAATTGTCTAGCATATCAATCTGATATTGTTTTTCTTCTTCGGTAGCACGAATAACCTCAGCTGGAATAACTGTTGGAGATCCTTTTGAACTCAAGAACGTATTTACTCCTACAATCGGGAACTGTCCTGAGTGTTTTAAAGTCTCGTAATACAAACTTTCTTCTTGTATTTTTGAACGTTGGTACATTGTTTCCATTGCTCCAAGAACTCCACCACGCTCTGTAATACGGTCGAATTCTTGTAAAACAGCTGCTTCTACTAAGTCCGTTAATTCTTCGATTATAAATGAACCTTGGATTGGGTTTTCATTCTTAGCTAAACCTAATTCTTTATTAATAATCAATTGTATTGCCATAGCACGACGAACTGATTCTTCTGTAGGTGTTGTAATTGCTTCATCATATGCATTAGTATGCAATGAATTACAGTTGTCATAAATAGCATATAATGCTTGTAACGTTGTACGAATATCATTAAAATCTATTTCTTGCGCGTGCAATGAGCGTCCAGATGTTTGAATATGGTATTTAAGCATTTGTGCTCTTTCGTTAGCACCATACTTTAATTTCATGGCTTTTGCCCATATTTTACGTGCTACACGTCCAATAACTGCATATTCTGGATCTACTCCATTTGAGAAAAAGAATGATAAGTTTGGACCAAAATCATTGATACTCATTCCGCGGCTCAAGTAGTATTCTACATAAGTGAAACCATTAGAAAGTGTAAATGCCAATTGCGTAATTGGGTTGGCTCCTGCCTCTGCAATATGATATCCTGAGATAGAAACAGAGTAAAAATTACGAACGTTTTGCGTGATAAAATATTCCTGAACATCTCCCATTAATCGCAAAGCAAACTCAGTAGAGAAAATACAGGTATTTTGTGCCTGATCTTCTTTAAGAATATCTGCTTGTACAGTTCCACGTACTTGTGAAAGTGTTTTTGCTTTTATCTCATTATAAACTTCTATCGGTAAAACCTCATCTCCTGTAACTCCAAGAAGCATTAACCCTAAACCATTATTCCCCGCTGGCAAATCGCCTTGGTATTTAGGTCTTGTGATTCCTTTTTCTTTGTATAATTTGATGATTTTTTGTTCTACTTCTTTCTCTAAATCATTCGCTTTAATATAATACTCACATTGCTGATCGATTGCTGCATTCATAAAGAATCCAAGCAGCATTGGCGCTGGTCCATTAATAGTCATACTTACTGATGTTAAAGCATGAACTAAGTCAAAACCTGAATATAATTTCTTAGCATCATCTAAACAACAAATAGAAACTCCAGCATTTCCGATCTTACCATAAATATCTGGTCGTACATCGGGGTCATTACCATATAAAGTCACACTATCAAAAGCTGTCGATAAACGTTTAGCTGGCAATCCTGCACTTACATAATGAAAACGCTTGTTTGTTCTTTCTGGTCCTCCTTCTCCTGCAAACATACGTGACGGATCTTCGCCTTCACGTTTAAAAGGATACAAACCTGATGTAAACGGAAATTCTCCCGGAACATTTTCTTGCAAACACCAACGTAAGATATCTCCCCATGCTTCGTATTTAGGCAAAGCTATTTTCGGAATTTGTTGGTGTGACAAACTTTCTGTATGTGTTGCTATTTTTATTTCCTTATCTCTAACTTTAAAGCTATAAACAGGATTTTTGTATTTATTTACTTTCTCATCCCAAGTCAAGATCATCTCCCAATTGTAGGGATCCAAATCCATTTTTACTTTATCAAATTGATTATGTAAAAGGTTTAAGAAAACACGGTTTTCGTTCTTCTCGTCTGCCCCACCTAAATCATCGATTCCTGCTTTTGTAATTACTGGAACTTTACCCGAAACTGATTCTAAGGTTTTAAAAATACCGTATAATTTTTGTGCTACTTGTTGTTGCGACAAAGCAGTTTCATCATATTTACGATTATTCTCTGCAATTTCTGATAAATATCTCGTTCTGTGTGGCGGAATAACGAATATCTTCTCGCTCATTTCACGAGTGATTTCGAAAGTCGATTTTAAGTCCGATTCCGTTTTTTCGACAATTTTATCCATGATAGATTTATACAGCGTATTCATCCCCGGATCATTAAACTGTGAAGCAATTGTACCAAAAACAGGCATATCATCAGGATTTTTATCCCATAGATTATGATTGCGTTGGTATTGTTTTTTTACATCACGTATTGCATCTAGTGCCCCACGTTTGTCAAATTTATTAAGTGCTACTAAGTCGGCAAAATCAAGCATATCGATTTTCTCTAACTGTGTTGCTGCTCCAAACTCTGGTGTCATTACATATAATGAAACATCTGAATGATCCATAATCTCTGTATCTGACTGACCAATTCCTGAAGTTTCTAGAATGATAATATCATATTTAGCCGCTTTAAGAACCTGAATCGCTTCGGCAACATATTTAGACAAAGCCAAATTTGATTGACGTGTTGCCAACGAACGCATATAAACTCTAGAATTATTAATAGCATTCATTCGGATTCTATCTCCTAGAAGTGCTCCTCCTGTTTTACGTTTCGATGGATCTACTGATACTATTCCGATAGTTTTTGTTGGAAAATCGATTAAAAAACGACGTACCAACTCGTCTACCAATGAAGATTTTCCTGCTCCACCAGTTCCTGTGATTCCTAGTACTGGAATTTTGGAATTAGCGTTGTTTTGATGTATTTTATCAAAAACAGGCTTTGCAATTTCAGGAAAATTCTCTGCTGCTGAAATCAAACGTGCTATTGCTGTTGGATTTTTATCTTCGATATGATCGATTTCGTTTGTCAATTTATCTCCAATAGGATAATCTGAACGCTCTACCAAATCATTAATCATTCCTTGTAATCCCAAAGAACGTCCATCATCTGGAGAATATATTCTCGTGATTCCGTATTCATGTAATTCAGCAATTTCGCTTGGCAAAATCACTCCTCCACCTCCACCAAAAATTTTGATATGCCCAGCTCCTTTTTCATGAAGCAAATCATACATATATTTAAAATACTCATTGTGACCACCTTGATAAGAAGTTAGAGCAATTGAGTTTGCATCTTCCTGAATAGCTGTGTTTACAACTTCTTCAACACTTCTGTCGTGACCTAAATGAATTACCTCAACTCCTGTGGATTGAATAATACGGCGCATTATATTTATTGCCGCATCATGTCCATCAAAAAGTGATGCAGCGGTAACAATTCTTACTTTATTTTTAGGAATATAAGGTATTTGTGGTTCCATTTTGAGAATATGATAATTTTAGGAGAGCAATTTACAAAAAAATTTAATGATTCTTGAATCTAGTTTTAAACCTTATTAAAAAAAATCTATTTAAAATAATCTTAAGACATGCACTAAAAAATATAAATTTCATTTCATGAGTTTTTTCTCATATATTTGTATCGATTTTAGGGATAACTAGTTAATTCTATCATAATAATATCACAAAAAACAATATTTCATCTAGTATGTCGTATTAAACTACTCTCTTATAAATATATGAATCAACTATCTTAATTGATCGTTTTTCATCAAAATAAGGTAAAGAGAATTTTATGACCTAAAAGATTCAACAATAATATGCTTAAATAACAAATAGAAATAGTACAGATAAAACAAAAAACATAGCTTCTCTTTTACAATGAGAAAATTAGAAGAAAATCAAAAAAACATTTTAGACTAAGAATAAAATTTATATCAATACGACTCCCCCCGTCGTACTATTATTGCGAACTGATTTTGTATTTAGTACCCAAAGCTAAGAACAATAGTACCATGACCTATTTAGGTATAAAACTTATATAGGCATCAATAATAATTAATAAAAATATTTGCTTTCAAAATTTAAAATCAACCTAATGCTTCATAAAACTGATGTTGTTTTATGGACAATAAATTATATATAAAATACAAAAACAATGTCTCTTGCTATACCAGAAATAGCAATTTCAAAAATACCACAAATGAAAAAATTCGATTTAAAAGCATTTAATAAACATAAAAAAGGCAACAATACCTATTGTCGATATATCCAAATAAATAATAATGGAGATACTATCGAAACCTACCTTGTCGAGAACAAAGATTCCTATCAGGAAACAATTACTCGCTTAAATACTCCCATAAAAGAAAGGTATATGTATGATAAAAACACACTAAACATTACAAGAGAAATAGTAAGTTTTTATGATTGCATCATCGGTTTCAGAAGAGAATACAATGAAAACGGAACCCTTATTAAGGAGATAAATACTGATAAACCTTATAAGTTTAGCTGGCAAGATTTGGTACAAAAAATGAAAATGGAGTATGATATTGACCTAATGGATAAACTAGATCAAATTAAAAACGACAATTGTGTAGCATCTGTTTCTAGAAATCCTCAAATAATGCAATATCAAGTTCGTATTCCACGTGAATTTATTCCTCATGGAATACCAGAAGAAAGATTCGAAATTGATGCCATTACAGGAGAAGTTATTACTCACATAAAAAATAAGGGAAAAACATATCCAAATACTAGCCAAAGTTAATGATGTCACTACATATCACTTTTCACATTTAACTTTTAGCATCTCGCAGTTAACATTTCACGTTTTCGCATTTATACAAAACCATCTTCCCTCTCTAGCCCCGATGGGAATGGCATCCCGCGCTTTTTGGGGCGCGGATATAATGCACAGCGGGAACTATGTTACTAATGAAACAAAATGTTTCTGCTCCTAAAATAAAATTGTGGCTTTATTTTTGAATAAGTAGTATTTTTGAAACTTATAAAAATACTATTTAATGAAAAAGATTTTACTTTTAACACTGGCATTCTCTATTACATCTTATGCTCAAGTGCAACAAACGCTAAACAAATTACCTCAACTATCTTCAAAAATATCTGGTCTTGGTCTTGGCGGTGTTGATATCGCTTCGGGATTAAAAGAAGCTTTAGACAAAGGAATATCTAAACAAGTAACAAAGTTAACGGCTACTGATGGATTTTATAAAAATGAAGCTGTAAAAATCCTAATGCCTGACGAATTGCAAAAAGTAGATGCTACTTTACGAAAAATCGGGCTTTCGTCTCTTGCTGATGAAGGTATTAAGGTATTGAATCGTGCAGCTGAAGATGCTGTAAAAGAGGCTACTCCTATATTTGTTTCGGCTGTAAAAAACATGTCGATTAATGATGCTAAAACTATCTTATTGGGTAATGAAAGTGCTGCAACAACCTATTTACAATCTAGCACCACTACTTCATTATACAGCAAATTTAACCCTGTTATTAAAGAATCCTTTAGTAAAGTTGGTGCCGATGCAATCTGGTCGAACATTATTGCTAAATACAATAATATCCCATTTGTAAAGAAAGTTAATCCTGATTTAACGGATTACACTACTAACCAAGCCCTTGCTGGTGTTTTTAAAATGATTGCCGTAGAAGAAAAAACTATTAGAACAGATATAAGCTCTAGAACTTCTCCTTTATTGAAAAAAGTATTTGCAATGCAGGATAAAAAATAATTTTATGCTTGATCGTTTTTATTGTCGACTACAAATCACAATAAAAACGATTGAACAAATAAACAGCTAACCAACTAACCAAAAAACTAAAATGCAAAAAATAACTTTTCTTATTCACTGCAAAGACCAAAAAGGTATTATTGCTGCTGTGACTAACTTTATCTTAAAAGTAGAAGGAAACATTACCTACATTGACCAACATGTTGATGTGGAGCAAAATGTGTTTTTTATGCGATTGCAATGCGAACTTACCAATCGCAATATTGCCATTGAGGATATAAAAACTGATTTTAACGACTCTATTGCAGCCAAGTTTCAGATGTCATGGGAGGTATACAATCAGGAACAAAAGCCTAAAATGGCGTTGTTTGTTTCTAAATACGATCACTGTTTATTTGATATTCTAGGGCGTTATAGTGCCGATGAGTTGGGAGTTGAAATTCCTCTAATAATTAGTAATCATAATGATTTAAGAGCGATTGCTGAGCGTTTTGACATTCCGTTTCACTGTGTTCCGTTTACCAAAGACACTAAAGAAGAGGGTGAAAAAATACAAATTGCATTGCTAAAGAAATATGGCATTAACTTTATTGTCCTAGCGCGTTACATGCAAATTATCACTCCTGCATTAATTGCGCTTTACGAAAACAAAATCATTAATATCCATCACTCTTTTTTACCTGCATTCCCTGGTGCTAAACCGTACCATTCAGCTTTTAAAAGAGGGGTAAAAATTATTGGAGCGACCAGTCATTATGTAACTGAAGAATTAGATGAAGGTCCGATAATCGAACAAGATATTGCTCGTGTGTCTCACGTCAATTCGATAGATGATTTTATCATGAAAGGCCGTGACCTAGAACGTATCGTACTGGCAAGAGCCATCAAATTACATGCTGAGCGCAAAACAATGGTGTACAGCAATAAAACAGTGGTTTTTTCTTAAGATTCTAAGGCTCAGAGGTTCAGAGTTTTTTAAGGTTAAGGTGCTAAGATGCTGAGTTGCTAAGGCGCTGAGTTTTTTAATCTTTGGGCTTATTTTTTGGCACGCAGATTTAGCAGATTTTTTTAAGGTTAAGGCACTAAGATGCTGAGTTACTAAGGTGTTGAGTCAACAAGGTTCTGAGTTTTTTAATCTTTGAACTTAATTTTTGGCACGCAGATTTAGCAGATTTTTTTAAGTTTAAGACACTAAGATGCTGAGTTACTAAGGTGCTGAGTTTTTAATCTTTGGGCTTATTTTTTTAGCACGCAGATTTAGCAGATTTTTTTAAGTTTAAGATGCTAAGATGCTGATTTACTAAGGTTCTGAGTCAACAAGGTTCTGAGTTTTTTAATCTTTGAACTTAATTTTTGGCACGCAGAATTTTTTAAATTTTAGTTACTAAGATTCTGAGTTGCTAAGGTTCTGAGTCAACAAGTTGCTGAGTTTTTTAATTTTTGAACTTATTTTTTTAGCTTACGGATTTAGCGAATTCCAAAACAACTTTAATTTTCAACTACTTAGAACCTTTTCGTTCAAAATCTTAGAACCTCAGAAACTTTACAACTTAGAACCTTCAATAAAAAATAAAAATAACAAACCCGACAGCTTTCAGAAAACTGTCGGGTTTTATTTTTAGATAATCTTAGACCTCTGTTGCTTTGAGCCTTTGTAACTCTGAGCCTTTCAACTAGAAAAACATAGAGTAGCCTATTTACAGTTCTGCTTTCAGACTCTTAGAACCTTAGTAACTAAGCACCTCAGAACCTTTGTTGCTTTGAGCCTTTGTTTCTCTGAGCCTTAGAAACTCAGAACCTTAGTAACTTAGCACCTTTGAGCCTTTGCTACTTTGAGCCTTAGAAACTCAAAACCTTAACAACTTAGCACCTCCAAAAAAACTACCTCACTTCTATCGATAATCTTGGGTCGTTAAAATTATTTACTTCATCCATTGTCATTCCTAATGCATTTGCAACACCTTCTCCATAAGCTGGATCGGCCTTAAAGCAGTTACGAATGTGTCTTACTTGAATAAACTTTTGTGCTCCTCCTACTTGTGCTGCAGTATTCTTGAATAAAAATTGCTTTTTATCATCCGTCATTAAGCGGAATAATTTTCCTGGTTGAGAGAAATAATCGTTATCATCTTCTCTAAAATTATGAGCATATGCATCACCATGAATTGATAGTGGCGGTTCTTTGTATTCTGGTTGTTCTTGCCATTTTCCAAAGCTATTAGGCTCATAATGTTTTTTACTTCCGTAATTTCCATCTACTCGCATTGCGCCATCTCTGTGGAAGCTATTTACAGGACATTTGGCTGCATTTACAGGAATTTGAGCGTTATTTACTCCTAAACGATAACGGTGTGCATCTCCATAAGAGAACAAACGCGCTTGTAGCATCTTATCTGGTGAATATCCGATTCCTGGAACTATATTAGCAGGGTTAAATGCTGCTTGCTCTACTTCTGCAAAATAGTTATCTGGGTTTCTATTTAATTCAAATTCTCCAACTGGAATAAGTGGAAAATCTCCTTTTAACCAAACTTTTGTTAAATCAAATGGATGGTATTTATAGGTTTTGGCTTGCTCCTCTGTCATGATTTGCACAGACAATTTCCATTTTGGAAAATCTTTTCTTTCGATAGCCTCAAATAAATCTCTTTGGTGGCTTTCTCTATCGTTTCCAACTAGTTTTGCAGCCTCTTCATCAGATAGGTTTTCGATTCCTTGTTGTGTTACAAAGTGAAATTTAACCCAATGTCTTTCGTTTTTATCATTGATAAAACTAAAGGTATGACTTCCGAATCCGTGCATCTGACGGTATGATTTAGGAATACCTCTATCGCTCATTACAATTGTTACTTGGTGTAATGCTTCAGGAAGTAGTGTCCAGAAATCCCAATTGTTATCAGCGCTTCTTAAATTTGTTTGAGGATCCCGTTTTACAGCGTGATTTAAGTCCGGAAATTTCATTGGATCACGGAAGAAGAATACTGGTGTATTGTTTCCTACTAAATCCCAATTTCCTTGATTGGTATAAAACTTCATGGCAAAACCACGAATATCTCTTTCTGCATCGGCAGCACCTCTTTCACCAGCTACTGTAGAAAAGCGAACAAACATGTCAGTTTTCTTTCCTATTTCAGAAAAGATATCAGCTTTAGTATATTGAGTAATATCGTGAGTTACAGTAAATGTTCCGTAAGCAGCAGATCCCTTGGCATGCATTCGTCTTTCAGGAATTACCTCTCGGTCAAAATGTGCCATTTTCTCTAAAAACCAAAAATCTTGCAATAATACTGGACCACGTGGTCCTGCTGTCATTATGTTTTGATTGTCTGGTACAGGTGTTCCTGTTGCTGTGGTAAGTTTGTCTTTCGATTCCATAAGTAACAAATTTTAATGATTATATTCAAAGATAACGCACTTGTATCTATAAACAAAATTGATTGTTTTTATATTACGATAGCAATATACTATTGAATAGTATTAAATTACTACATTCTATCCATTCTTAAAAGTAATCAAAAAAAGTTAACTTATGTACAACAAAGTAATAACAAAACCTTAACAGCATAAGATTGACTTATGTCTGACCTTTGTAGAGTAATAAACTGGTTATTTATTATTTTGGTTTTGGTTAGTTAAATGATTGCCGGCATCTGGTTAGATGCCGGCTTCTTTTTGCCTTATAGTTTCGTCTATTTTAAAGCATACAAAGCCCTATTCCTATTGCGAAGTGTTAGGAAATTCTTTATCTAAATTAATGTTTAAAAGTAAATTATTGCAAGCGCTCGTGCATTTGCTTAAAATAGGAGAATGCTTTTAGCAATCGGGTTCCATACCACGAAAACATTTCACCATCTACAAAAACGGTTTTAGCATGATGTGTAAATCGTCCAATCTCAAAAGCATCTTCTTCCTTAAACGGATAAGGTTCTGAGGACAATAAAACGACATCGGGATCACCCTCTAAACGCATTTTCTTAAGTTCAATTTCAGGATAACGCCCCTTATCAAGATATATATTTGTAAAATGATTCAGCTTTAATAACTCATTTATATAATTATCTGAACCTGCTACCATAAAAGGATTTTTCCAGATAAAATAAGCTGCTTTTTTAAATGGCTTGTCTTTTATAAAAGTTTTAAAATCTTGCAATCCAAAAGCCAATTTATCATTCCATTTTTGTGCTTCGGTTCTGCAATTAAACAATTGCCCAAAATCGGTAATCATCTGAAAATTATCTTCTACAGTCAGTATATTGGTTACCCAAACTGGACATATCTCTGATAGTTTGTCAACAATCTCCTTTGTATTCTCTTCTTTATTGCAAATGATAATATCCGGATTCAGTAATCTGATTTTTTCGTAATGCACCTTTTTAGTTCCACCAACCATTTTCTTAGTTGATTTTAGGTGATACGGATGCACACAAAACTTCGTTATTCCAACAATCTTATCTTCAAGACCTAAATCATAGAGTAATTCAGTTTGCGAAGGAACAAGCGAGATAATTCGTTTTGGAGCGGTTTCAAAAGAATGTAATGTACCAATTTGATCCGTTAGTTGTTTCATGTTTGCGGTTTACAGTATTCAGTCGCAGCTAGCAGTTAGCAGTCGCGGTTTACAGTTTATAGAGTTTTCAGTCCCAGTTTACACTGTGACTGAAAACTGAGACTGTATACTAAAAACTAAGACTTAAATTTTATTTATTGCTTATAATGGCTTCCATTTCTTGTTGCATTTTTAAGGCTTCTTCCCTTGCTTTTTCTACAAAGTCAGTTCCTTTAGATGCATAGATAATGGCACGAGAGGAATTAATAAGCAATCCTATTTTGTCATTCATTCCGTATTTACATACTTCTGATAAACTTCCGCCTTGAGCGCCTACTCCTGGAACTAGCAAAAAGCTGTCTGGAACAATCTTACGGATTTCGGTAAAATATTCGGCTTTGGTCGCTCCAACTACGTACATTAAGTTTTCGCTATTTTTCCATGTTTTAGAAGTTTCTAAAACTTGTTTATATAATTCTGTACCGTTGGTAAGTAATGTCTGGAAATCGAATGCACCTTCATTTGACGTTAACGCCAACATTATTGTGTGTTTATTCTCGAAAGCCAAGAAAGGCTCTACCGAGTCTTTTCCCATATAGGGTGCAACAGTTACACTATCAAATTTTAGGTCTTCAAAAAAAGCTTTGGCATACATACTTGATGTATTACCTATATCGCCACGTTTAGCATCGGCAATTGTAAAAATATCTGGATGCTTCTCGTTTATATAGTTAATTGTTTTTTGCAACGACAACCATCCTTTTATTCCGTATGCTTCATAAAAAGCAGTATTCGGTTTATAGGCGATGGCCAAATCGTGGGTAGCATCAATTATAGCTTTATTAAATTCAAAAATAGGATCTTCTGTCTCTAAAAGATGTTCTGGAATTTTAGTTAAATCGACATCTAAACCGATGCATAAAAATGATTTTTTTAAAAGAATTTGTTCGTGTAGTTGTTGTGTAGTCATGCTTGTTTTTTTAGCCTTCTAATTCATAATAAATAATTCTTTTTAGAAAGTATGCAAAAATAAAAAAAGCCACTCAATTAAGAATGGCTTTTTACTATTATATTCGGCTTGGTTTACAAATTGCCTAGATAAACAATTTCTGTTCTTCTATTTTCTGCTCTTCCAGCAGCTGTTTTATTAGATTTAACTGGTTTTGAAGCTCCAAATCCTTGAGATGTTAAATTAGCTGAATGAACTCCTTTGGCAATCAAATAATCCTTAACCGCTTTTGCTCTAGTTTCAGATAATTTTTGATTGAATTTAGGATTACCTACATTGTCTGTATGTCCATTAATTGCAAACTTAGCATTTGGATAATTTTTCAGAATTTCTTTGATAGCCTCTAATCTTTTTGATGTTTCTTCTTTTTTAGCTTTGCTTAAAGTTGCTTTACCTGTTTCGAAGAAGATTGATTTTGCTTCTAATTTTAATTGCTCTAATGTAGTTTTAGAAACTTCAGGACAACCTTTATTCTCTATTGGACCTGCAAGTAAAGGACATTCATCTTCATTGTCTGGAATACCATCTTTGTCTGCATCTAAAATTGGGCAACCTTTATTTTCTACTAATCCTGCAACATCTGGACAAGCATCATCTTTATCCAAAACGCCATCTTTATCTGTATCTGGCCAAGGGCATCCTTTATTCTCTACTGGACCTGCAACACTTGGACAAGCATCAACATTGTCTAATAAGGTATCTCCATCTGAATCTTTCCAAGGACATCCTTTATTTTCTATTGGACCTGCAACATTTGGACAAGCGTCGTCTTTATCAAAAACACCGTCTTTATCTGCATCTGGCCATGGACAACCATTGTTCTCTACTGGACCAGCTACTTTTCTGCAAGCATCATTTTTGTCTAAAACGCCATCTTCATCGGTATCCTTAAATTTCTTTTGGTAAACCGGAATTTTCATCCCTAGGTGAAAATCTGCTCCTTTTGATTCTTTTGAAACCAAATTAGTAAGTATAGAACCAGATCCAATAAAGAAAGCTCCTACTCTAATTCCTGAACCTACTTGCATTCCGCTGTATTCCATCCAAGTCATTGGCACATAAAAACTAAACCATCTGCTTTCGTAACGAGGCGTTAAGCTTACTCTATTGGCAATAGTAACCGCATTAATTTTATCGGCATTAGCCATATTAATATCACCATTAAGATTAAGATAGAATTTTTTATACATATTCCAATCTACATCAGCATGAAGCGCAGTAGGCAAATTTGTTTTTCTTCCTTTTGAGCTTGACGTTTTAGTGTAGTTATCATTTAAAAAATCATATAAGTTACCTGCATCATCAATCATTTGTTGCGTAACTACTCCTGTAACATTATAAGTATCTTGTTTTGCGTTTCTATAATTTATAGATCCAATATCTGTAACAGATAATCCAAAACGTACTTTATACTTATTTAAATCTCTAAAATTATTATCTGTAGGTTTTGCTTTGCTTACATCGTATGTATCATAATCTGGTCTCCACTCGTAAACAAGTCCAAAATCAAATCCAAATCCTTTTGAGTTTTCATCAAAATCATATTTTTCATTAGCTTCAAAATCCTGGCTTGCACCTATAGTAATTTCTCCTGTAGAAGCTAGAACACCCGCTTTAGGATCAGCTGCATTTTCAACATAAATAACTTTAACATCATTTCCATGAATATATCCATTTACACCACCTTGTAAGTACTTAGCAGTTAAACCTCCTTTTAAGAAATGTTGGTCTTTTTGATACAAAACAGCTGCATAAGAAACACCTAATTCTGCCCAAGTATTTGAAGCTCCATTTACATTACCTGCGTTAAAATTAAAATCACCTGATTGGTCTAAACCATCTTTAACCTGATCTACAAGATATCCGTTAATGTTTCTAACATTACTTACTGATCTTGCTCTTGTAAATACTGCTAAGGTATGTTTTGGTGCAATATTAAACATAAAAGAGGGTCCCATAATATCAAAATTAGCAAGACCATTATTTGAATTAGATGTAGTAATTTTAGCTTGACTATTAAAATCATACCCGTCTTTATAAACATCAAAAAGACGAACCCCATACAAATCATTTTGTACCGAGCCACTGATAGAAAACAAATTAACATCTGTTTTAAAACGAGAGTCGGCTATAGAAGCAGGATTAAAAAGCACACTTTGTACACCCGCATAATTATCATGAAAATACCCTGTGTATGATTGGGCATTGGCTGCTAAAGAAGTAATAAAAAGTAATAAAATAAGTAGTTGTTTTTTCATTCAAATTGGGTTTAAAATTAAATTGGCGGCAAAACTACAATAATTGCCCAATTATGAGGTATTCAACATTGAATTAATATAACTTCTTTTACAAATAATGTAAGACAAAAAAATAAGCAAGGTTTTAATTTTGAAGAATACCCTTAAAATTAGAATTTGCATGAAACCACATATAGGAATATCTCCCAAAGATTTAAAAAAAAGCGCCGACATCTTAACCTCAATCCTATCAAATGAAATGATATTGTATGTAAAAACAAGAAAATTTCACTGGAATATATCGGGAAACAGTTTCATGGAATTGCATAAATTATTTGAAAACCAATATGGCATTTTAGAAACAATCATTGATGAAGTAGCCGAAAGAATTAATCTGCTTGGTGAGAAAACAATTGGAACCATGACCGAATTTATTGGTAATTCGACACTAAAAGAATTCCCTAATATGTACCCTTCGCAAAAAGAAATGCTGAGCGAATTATTAGGCAACCACGAACAACTTATTACCGAATTTAGAAAATATATTCCTGTATTTGAAAATGAAAATCACGATATAGGATCTGCCGATTTTATAACGGGTTTACTAGAACAACACGAAAAAATGTCTTGGATAATAAGACGCTATTTGAGTTAATTTTCATTAAAGTAGGAATTATACAATTCATTTAACCCAAATCAATAACACATTAACACACAACAAATAACAAACATAAAAAAGAGGGATTACATAAAATTATTTCAGATTCACCTCTCTCTTTTACCTCAACTATCCTACCGTCTAATTAAAAAATTAGGCGGTATTTTTTTGCTCAAATAAGTAGCTAATCTTGGCTAATATGCACTTACAGCTCCCCTAATTTTATTACTATTTATTCCCCTATTTATCAATGTTTTTTTATTTATCTTTAGCAATATTTTTTAAACAATGAAGTTATTTATTAAGTTTGATATTAATACTGTTTGCTCACAATTTTTAAAAGAGAAATTGAATGAGCGACAAATAAATTATACAGCTTTAGGTTTTGGAGAAATTGAATTAGATAAAAACCTAACATCGGAAGAATTAGATTGCATGAAAAATGATTTAGAACCTTTTGGCCTAGAAATTGTAGAGAACCAAAAGAGTGTTCTGGTACAAAAAATAAAAGATGCCATTATTGAGATGGTTTTTATGGATGAAAACGGAAGCAATTTAAAAAGTTCTGTTTATTTGGCCGAGAAATTAAATCATAGCTACGGGTACTTATCGAATGTATTTTCGGAAGTTACCTATTCATCTATTGAGAATTTCATCATTTTGCAAAAAATTGAACGAGCCAAACATCTCATCATTATAAATGAAATGAGCTTGACAGAAATTGCGTTTTTACTCAATTACTCTAGTGTTGCACATTTAAGTACACAGTTTAAGAATACAACAGGGATTACGCCATCGGCATTCCAGAGAATTATAAAGAAACGACGCGAAAATTTAAAATAACTATATAATAAATGCAAAAAAACGCATTACATATTTTACTGGCGGATGATGATGAAGATGATCGCCTTTTTTTCAAAGATGCTTTTGAAGAAGTAAAAATACAGACTAAAGTACAATTTGCACATGATGGTATGGAGTTGATGGAGCATTTGATGCATCCTGAAACAGTTTTACCCGATATTTTATTCCTAGATTTAAATATGCCTAAAAAAACAGGCAAAGAATGTTTGATGGAAATAAAAAAAACGGAGCATTTAAAACATTTGATTGTTGCAATTTACTCCACCTCTTCATCAGAAGAAGATATAGAAGATACTTTTATACAAGGAGCAAATATTTATATTAAAAAACCAAGCAGCTTTGATGCTTTAAAGAAAATAATTAATGAAGTTGTAACTCTAAACTGGCATTATCACACTTCGGGCTTGAACCGTGATACCTTTTTGTTACGCTTAAAATAATTAAAACCGGATGAAGTTGATACCAAATTTTAATTCCCCACTTACGTTGAGGATTATTTTTGCAATATCGATATTTATTTTATTATTTATTACGTCGGTATCTTACAAACACAATCGTGACTTGCAGAATTCTAGCAAGTTAATGATGCATACCTACGAAATAAACATTCAATTAGAACGATTACTATCGTTTGTAAAAGATGCAGAAACGGGGCAAAGAGGCTATATAATAACCAAAAATAGCCGCTTTCTTGCACCTTACCTTTTTTCTCGTGATAAAGTCAACAGATCCTTTATCAAGCTAAAAAAATTAATTACTGATAATCCTAAGCAGCAACAAAATCTTAAAAATCTATTCGATTTAATTATCCAGCGTTACACCTATCTTGAAGGCTCATTAAAATACAGCAACGAGAAAACCTATGACAAAAGGAAACTCGACAACTGTATGTTTGGTGGTCGAATTGTAATGGAGAATATTCGTTTTCAGATAGATGAAATGAACGATGTTGAAAAAGAGATTTTACAGAAAAGGCAAAAAATTTACCAAAGCGAAATCTCATTAACTCCTTTCTTCTCTATATCCCTTTTTTTAGTAGCACTTTCGTTTATTCTACTTTCTTATAGACAGATTAGCAATGATATCGACCGCTTGAAAATTTTCAACAAAAAGCTTCTAATCTCTAGCAGGCTTATGGCCGAATCTGAGATAATTGGTGCTTTTAGCACTTGGCAATGGGATCTAGGAACCGACAAAATTGTCTACTCTGACAACCAATACCGCTTGTTAGGATATCCTCCAAACTCATTTGTACCTGAGAAAGAAAGCTTTTTAGAATTTGTACATCCTGAAGACAAAAGAGCAATAGCAAACTCCATGCAGGCTATTATCAATCACAAGCAGCTTCCGCTTATTTATTATAAGGCGATTCGAAAAAACGGAGACATCAGACATTTTAAATCCATCGGAAAACTATTGATAGACGAGCAAGGAAATAAAATAATATTAGGAATTACTTTTGATATCACGGAAGAGCATTTCCAGAATATTGCTATATATGAACGTAATAAAGAACTTGAAAAAAGCAATAAAGAACTAGCTTCGTTTAACCATGTTGCGAGTCATGACTTGCAAGAACCTCTTAGAAAAATTCAAACATTCATTTCCAGAATTTCTGATAATGACATGAACTCTTTATCTGAGAGCGGAAAAAATTATATCATAAAAATTGATGCTTCAGCCAAGAGAATGCGCATTTTAATTGATGACCTGCTACTCTTTTCTAGAACAAATACGACCAAGAAGGAGTTTATAAAAACGAATTTGAATGATTTATTCGAAAAAGTAAAACTAGAATTATCTGAAATAATTCAGGAAGGAAACGCCGTTATAACATCGGATAAACTGCCCAAACTAAAGGTTATTCCTTATCAAATAGAGCAGTTATTCATAAACTTAATAAGCAATTCTTTAAAATATAGCCAGCCAAATGTTTCTCCTGAAATTAATATCTCTTGCGAAAAAATTACTTCTAAAGAGTTCCCCGATTTACTTGAACAGTCTATAAAGAAATATTATAAAATTACTTTTGCTGATAACGGAATGGGGTTTGATCCCCAATTTAAAGAAACCATCTTTGTATTATTCCAGCGTCTACACTCAAAGACTGATGAATATCCTGGAACTGGAATTGGATTGGCAATCTGCAAAAAAATTGTCGAAAACCACAAAGGACATATCGTAGCCGACAGTACACCGGATAAAGGCTCCATTTTTACGATTTTTCTTCCCGAATAATCCTTAAAAAAACTATCATTTATCGTTATATAATTCACATTATGGGAATTATATAACGATTCTTTTTTATGCTGTAAGGCAAAAGTTCTATATCGGTTGCATCTTTGTAATATAAACTTTTATGAAGTGAAAATTTACACTGTATTATCCTCTAAATCTTTGCTTATTAAAGCAATTTTTGTCTTTACAATTATGACGACTATACTGTCATGTAAAAAAAATGAGGCTTTTGAGAAAGCCCCTGATAATGAGGTTTTTTTAAATAATAATTCAGAAGAAATTGATGCTTACTTTTTAATAGCAACAGCAAATATTAGTAAAGCTATAATTTCAAAAAGTCAAATTGCACAACAAAAATGCCAAGATAAAAGGATAAAAAGCTTAAGCAGTAAAATAGAAACTAATCAAAATGAATTGCTTCATGAAATAACCAAAATGGCTAACCAAAAACTAATCGTTATTTTAAATACCGATGAGAAAGAATCTAACGATGATTTGTATTCATTAATAGACGCTACCAAAGCCAATTTTGACAAAGCATATATTGATTTAATAATCGAATCTATTAGCGACCAGATTGAATTGCTAAAATCGATAACAAGAGAGACAAATGATACCGATATCATCAAGCTATCGATAAAATATTTGCCAACTCAATACCGCTTTCTAGACGAATCGAAAGCACTGAAAAAGGAATAATGATTTTTTTTTAAATAGTACCCCCATAATTAATGTCTAAGCCATAAAATTAAAAACTATGAAAAACAAAGCCCAATTATTATACGCCCTAACCGTATTTATTTCAGCCTCTTTCGGAATTTTAAATGCCCAAAGCGCTCCCGTTGGAGTTGAATTTGGAATAAAGGGAGGAGTAAATATGTCCAACCTATATTCTGGTGATGTCGATGACAAAAATGCTTTATATGGTTTCAATGCCGGATTTTATGCTGCATTCCCTATCTCTGATAATATCTTCATACAACCCGAAATACTATATACCACAAAGGGAGCTGAACTTGAATACAACAGTGATTTTGTAAACGGAGTAGGTCGTTTTAGACTGAACTACATCGAAGTACCATTACTGGTAAAATTCAAGTTAACACAAAACTTCAATATCCATGTAGGTGGTTATGCCTCTTATTTAGTAGATGGCAAAGTTACCAACGAGTCTAATGCTGGTAGTGCATTTGATTTTGAAGAAAAAATAAATACTGATGATTTCAACCGCTTTGATGCCGGATTATCTGCTGGTGTCGGTGTAGACTTTGATCCTCTAAGCATTGGATTACGCTACAATTACGGATTAACTACTGTAGGAAAAGAACGCAGTTTCTTAGGAACCTCTTATACTTTTCCTGATGCAAAAAACAGTAATTTAAGTTTATATGTTTCCTATAAGTTAAACTAACCTCAAGAGGCTAATTTTCAAAAAACCTTATTTAGGGCATATCCTAAACTAGATTACGCATCCCCCATTATTAACCCTTAAATATAAATGCCATGTCGAATTTATTATACACCATTGCCGTTATTTTAGTTATACTGTGGGCCTTAGGTTTCTTTGTTTACAGTCTAGGAAGTATTATCCACATCTTATTAATTATTGCAGTTATCGCAGTACTTCTAAGATTAATTAAAGGCAAAGAAGTTTAGAAACAAATTACATTATTAAACATTAAATACAAATATTATGAAAACGAGTAACACCATTTTAGGAATTATTGGAGCAGCTGCTGCTGGAGCATTATTAGGAGTATTGTTTGCACCAGATAAAGGATCAAAAACTAGAAAAAAAATAGCTGATAAAAGCAAAGATTACAAAGACGATTTCAAAGGAAAACTAGACCATATTGTAAGTACTATCTCTACAAATGGAAAAGAGCTTATGAATCAAGGAAAAGCAAAATACAATAATGCAAAAGAAGAAGTTAGCGACGGAATCGAACACGTAACTAATTAAGAAGAATTGTGATTTTTTTTAATAGCAAAACACAACACTATGGAAACTAAAGCAACAACAACAGATACACTTTTTGATAAAGCCGAGAATTATACCAAAACAAGTTTTGAATTATTAAAACTTAAATCGGTATCAGTATCCGCAGATGTTCTTTCATCGTTAACATCGCAAATCATCATAGCTATTGTTGTTGCTTTTTTTAGTTTATTCTTAAATGTTGGACTTAGTTTATTAATTGGCAAGCTCTTGGGCGAATATTATTATGGCTTTTTCATATTAGCATTTGCCTATTTAATCCTTGCCATCGTATTGTATAAAAAGCAAGACAAATGGATTAAGGGACCAATTGGAAACATCATAATTTCGCTTTTATTAAAAAAAAGAGATTAGATGTCTTGAAATTAATCTTAAAACCAATTTCTTATGAAAACCAATAACGCTACCGATGATTTAAATCAGATGATTTTACAATTAAAAAATCAGCAAGAAGCCGAATGGATTGATTTAAAAGAGAAGTTTCATGACTTAAAGGAAGATTTAAAACCTTTAAACATAATTAAAAACACCTTAGAGGAAATTAATGATGGCATCGATATAAAAAGCAATTTGCTTAAATCTATCTTTAGTATTGGAGCTGGATATTTATCCAAAAAGATACTTATAGGAAGCACCCGCAACAAGGTAACAAGCTTTTTGGGCTCGATGTTTCAACTAGCAGTAACCAATTTCATTTCAAAAAGAACAGCAACCCATTGAAAACAACTACTTTAATTCATTTTAAAAAAGTATTCTCATAGTATATTACTTCTTTATACGTTTTACATCATAAACGATTAATTGAGTAAATGCTCTCACTATATATTTTATACCTACAATTAGTAATGTTACCCAAAAAGCTAAGAATCTCATACTTAGCTTTTTTTTGTTTTATATCAAAGAGTATTCACAATCCTACCTATTACCTCTTTTGTATGCTAATGCTAGCAAAATCAACAACAAAGCACCTATACTCAATACCAAGCCAAGATCTTGGAGCCATCCCGAAATAACTAGACCAATTCCTATCAGTGTATAATACATTAACCCAAAAAATGATCCAGCTGTTCCAGTTACATTTTTATACTTAAGTAATGCCAGACTCAATATATTAGGTATTGCCATCCCAAAAGCTATAACAATAAACATCACTCCTATCAAGAACCACAAGCTATCTTTAAGTAGCAATACACTACCCGCTCCTATTCCGGTAAGAAAAGCTGCAATTAAGATAATATCATACGATTGAACCTGTCGATAAATCAGTTTTTTATTAACCAAAGCACCTATTAAAGAACTAAAAGCCAATACGATTCCGCTGTATCCAAATTGAAGAGAACTCAATCCCAATTGCTCAAAAATAAAGGGAGCTAACGAATAATAGCTAAAAAACATAATATTAAAAAAACCTACCAAGAACACCGATAACCAAATTGATTTATCACAAAGCAACTCTTTAAAAACACCTATAAAATCAGGCTTAATGCAAGTTTCTTTTTTTGTTTCAGGCAAAAATTTCAAAGTTAGTATGGTTAATAGAACAGCTAAAAACAAAAGCATCAAAAACACCCCAGCATACCCATAATTACCTACAAGGATTCCACCCGTTAAGAGCCCAACAACAGGACTTACAGAAAGTGCAATACCCATAATAGAGAAAACCCTTGTTAGCTCTTTTTTATCATAAAGATCTCTTAGTATTGTTTGTGTTACTACTGATCCGACTGCAGCACCAAATGCAGCAATTAATCTTGCAATCAACAAAATAGTAAAATCAGTACACAACAAAGCCAGAATAGTTCCAAGGCCATAAATAGCCAATCCATAAATCATCGCTTTACGCCTACCAATTACATCAGAGGCAATTCCCCAAAAGACAACACCAATAGCAAAAGCCATAAAATAAAGCGATATAGTACGAGAAGCTTCTTGATGATTAACCCTAAACTCAGAAGCTATTTGAGGCAACGCAGGACTATATATTGTTTCTACAAACTGAGGAAACATTATTAATAATGTCAACAGTATTAAAGTTGTTTTTTTATTCATAATCTAGTTTATTATTATTTTTTGCAAAATTGAATAAACTTTTACCTATCTTGTTAATGATATTTAGACTAAAAACATAAAAATAAGGACAGATGGCATTTATATCTAAAGAAAATTATTTTAATCCGGATGAAATACAGGCTCCAGTGATAGGTATTGCATCAGATTTCACAACCCATGATTCTGGATTTCATGAGCACAATAAAGCTCAGCTTCTCTATACCCCTAGCGGGTGCATGACATTTAATACTACCGACAATCAATATATCCTCCCTCCAACAATGGCTGCATGGATTCCCGCAAATTGCAGCCATAGAGTTATAGTACGAAATGTAGCCATGTATCGTTCTATATATTTTGATATTAGTCATTTTCCAGAACTACCAAACCAAGTAGCAATTATGAATATCAATGAGCTACTTAAACAATTGATTGAGCGTATTTCGCTATGGAATTGGGATATGCCAATTGACTTACAAAAAAACACTTTGGCTCTTTTCTTCGAGGAATTAAACGGGAGTACAAAAGAGAATCTATCTTTAATACTGCCTAAAACCTCAAAACTAAACCGCCATATCGAACATTGGAATCTGGGCAAGGCAATACCTCCTTTTCTTAAACAATTAGCCTCAGAAATTGGATTAAGCGAAAAAACCGTTACTCGCATATTCTCTAGAGAAACAGGAATGTCGTATCAGGAATGGAGACAGCAATGGCGGCTTCACAAATCGATTGAACTACTTGCCGAAGGGCGAAATGTTGGAGAAACAGCCCACGATTTAGAATTCTCAAGCGACAGTGCTTTTATTGAATTTTTTAAAAAATACATGAAAGAAACTCCCAACAAATATTTCCAATAATAGTTGAATCTCTAAGCACCTTACTCCGCCCAACATCTCATTACATTCTAAAATTAAAGGCATAAAAAAATGCCTGACAAAAATTTGTCAGGCATTTATATAATCTTAAAAAAGTAGCTTCTTAAATTAGAATACTTCGCTAGCTTCTTTTAATTTCTCTGTATTGTTTACCAATTGTAACTCATCTACAATCTTTTGGATATCACCATTCATGATATTACCCAAATCATATAAAGTAAGTCCAACACGGTGATCTGTTACACGACCTTGCGCATAGTTATACGTACGGATCTTAGCCGAACGGTCACCAGAACTCACCTGCGAAGTACGCTTAGTAGCATCCTCAGCCTCTTTTTTGGCCAATTCTTGTTCGTATAAACGAGAACGTAAAACGTTTAACGCTTTATCTTTATTCTTGTGTTGTGATTTTTGATCCTGACATTGAGCCACCAAACCAGTTGGAATATGCGTTAAACGCACAGCCGATTTAGTTGTATTTACCGATTGTCCACCAGGTCCTGACGAACAGAAAAAGTCAACACGTACATCGTTCATGTCAATTTGTACATCAAACTCTTCAGCTTCTGGAAGAACCATAACTGTAGCTGCCGATGTATGCACACGACCTTGAGTTTCTGTCTGTGGAACACGTTGTACACGGTGAACACCAGCCTCAAACTTCAATGTTCCGTAAACATCTTCACCAGTAACTTCAAAAATTACCTCTTTAAATCCTCCTGAAGTTCCCTCGTTCATATCTACAACCGAAGTTCTCCAACCACGGTTCTCACAATATTTAGTGTACATACGGAAAAGATCACCAGCAAAAATACTAGCCTCATCTCCACCCGTACCTGCACGAATCTCTACCATTACGTTTTTGGCGTCTTCTGGATCTTTAGGAATCAACATAAATTTAATTTCATCCTCTAGTTCAGGTAAACGCTGCTTAGCTTCGTCCAATTGCATTTTGGCCATTTCAACCATATCGGCATCGCTACCATCTGCAATTATCTCATTAGCCTCGTCTATATTAGCCAACAAAAGCACGTATTCGTCGCGTTTTTCTGCCAATGCTTTTAAGCTCTTGTACTCTTGATTCAATTGCACATAACGCTTCTGATCCGAAATAACATCCGGTTGGATGATTAAATCAGAAATCTCGTCGAAACGTTGTTTTACTATTTGAAGTCTATCTAACATTTTGTGTATCCTTTTATGGAGTGCAAAATTACAAAATTTTTGTTTAAAATTCTATCATTCAACTTTCAAGTTTTTTAACCCCAATTTCTCCAAGGTATTTACTGCAATTATACTCTTTTTTAGGAGCCTATTCCTGCTATCCATTACAATCTTTTGTTCCTCCCGATAGCTATCGGGACAGGCACAAAAGGATTTTCCCTTCTATCAGGGCTAGAAACTTTTTCAAAAAATTAAGTCAGTTTACGGTTTTCAGTAAAGAACATGAATTATAAGTAGTTACGTTTGACAATTAATATAAAAATGCTTTTCATCAGCTTTATCAATGTTAATTTATAATTGATTAAAATTAGAACTATCCGAAGCATAATTACAAAATCAGGTATTTATACGCAGTCGTTGGTTTAAATTAAAGACGATGTTTGTTTTTTATTAAGATTATATAAAATAAAATATCTAATGAATAATTTAAAAAATATCACAAAACTAAATCATAAGAACATCGATTCATAATCATAAAATTAATTTTTAATATCCGAAACCGCTTTACTCAATCCTAACCTTAATAAACATCAAAGTGTTAGATGAGATAATTTAAAAAACAACTCATAAACAAAAATATGATACAAAATATCAATATTGAGAATTACAAGGCGTTTGAAACTGCAAAAATACCTTTAAAACCCATTACAATTTTATTAGGAGCAAATAGCGTTGGAAAAAGCTCAATAATCCAATTAATGTTGATGCTTCAACAAACTGGAAAAACTGGATTAAAATCATATAAATCTCCATTAAAATTATATGGCGGATATGTAAATTTAGGAGATTCAATAAATTTATTCAGAAACAAAAAAACTGACTTGCCTCTAAAATTTGGTTTTGAAATAAAAAACTCTAATTTAAAAGAATACCTTAAGGAACACTTGATAAAAAATTACAAAAAAATTTTCATGGATTTACCTCATTTCATACCAATTGTAGGTTTCAAGGAAATTAAAAATAAAACAATTCAAAATGTTCAAGATTTTGAAGAATATGTTAATGCAATTTTAGAAATTTCTACACGTGAAAACACCCAAAAACAGTATGTACAGCATATAAACATAATGTTAAATTATCATGGTATCTTCAATATTCCAGTATTAAGTAAAAACTTAAAAAGACAATTAATATCGACATACACCTTTCTTGATTCATTATCAAAATTAATCAAAAATGATTCATTTGAAGTTAATTTCGAATTAAAACATAAGGAAGGAATACTTTTAACAAGTCTAATTGAGCTAAAACACAATAATAAAATTATAATAAAATTACATGTAAATGATGAAAATCAAACTGGATTAACTTCAGAAATAATAAAATTAAGCAAAAATGATATTGAACAGGTAACTTCTTATTTTGATGCAAGTAATACAATATTCAATTCTTTTAATGA
Source organism: Flavobacterium pisciphilum (assembly GCF_020905345.1). NCBI lineage: Bacteria > Pseudomonadati > Bacteroidota > Flavobacteriia > Flavobacteriales > Flavobacteriaceae > Flavobacterium > Flavobacterium pisciphilum. Next base: position 4,516,386 of record NZ_JAJJMO010000001.1, on the reverse strand, counting down.
AATAGAAAAAAAAGAAAATGAACAATCCTTATTAGCTTCAACAATCATAACAATTTTTAGAAATTTTCAAAATGAAATTAAAAAAGAATTCATTGAAGAATCAATAAATTATGTAAGTCCACTTCGCGCACACCCAAAAAGATATTATATGTTAGATAAAGCTAAATTAAACTTAACATTAGACACATTAGATGGAGATGCAATTGCAGAAGTAATAAAAGATGATTCAAAAATTAAATCAAAAGTAAATAATTGGTTTAAAAAATTTGGAATTCAAGTGAATGTTCAAGAATTTAAAGAAGTAATTCATCACTTAAAAGTAAAACAAAATGAACTTGATTTAGATATTACTGATGTAGGTTTTGGTATATCACAAGTACTGCCAGTTATTCTCCAAGGATTTTTATCAACTGATAATAGCACAACAATTATTGAGCAACCAGAAATTCATTTACATCCTAAAATCCAAGCTGATTTAGCTGATTTATTTATTGATATTGTAAAAAATTCAACAGGTAAAAAATTAATAATAGAAACACATAGTGAATATATTTTAAAAAGATTACGTAGGAGAATTTCAGAAGGAAAAATATTACCTAGTCAAGTGGGAATTTGTATGATTGATCCACAGGCAAACGGAAATGGTGCAGTTGTAAACATTTTAAAAATAGAAGAGAAAGGTTTTTTTGAATGGCCAATTGATTTTTATGGAGGAGATTTATACGACGATACTGTTGAATTTTTAAAAAATCAAAATTAACTCATGTCATTATATACAATTTCACCAGACTTCTTAAGTAGTATCAATAAAGATGAACAGGCTTATTTATCAAATATATTATTTGTTTTTTCAAACAAAAACAATACTTTCAAGGTCACTAAAGATCGAAATAGTGACATAATATCGATTTACCAAGCTATACAACAAAACGCAGATATAATAAAAACATGGCTAGAATGCATGTCATTCTCACCGAACACATTTGAAAAAATAGATGTTGATATTAGTAATATCGCTTGTATGGAAACAAAATTCATAAAAGTTTGTAAAGAAACTAAAGCTAATAATAACTTAATCGTTTACTCAACCCAAAATATTTCTAAATTTAATTGTCTAGACAAAATAATAGATTATGAAGGAGTCAATATAAAAATATTCGATAGAGATGATGCTAATTTAGAATTAAATCAAAATATAAATAATGTATATATAACAAATTCACAAGTAGCAACTAATGGCTCTAAAATTATAAAATCTAAAAATGGATAATATCACAAATTCACAAATCGCAAATAATGGAAGTAAAATTTCAAAGTCTAAAAATAAAAATTCGAATTCTAAATTAATCAAAAAGGTTCGTACTGAATCAATTATTATAAGCTTTATTGTAGGTTTTATAGCCTCTTTATTAGCTTCATACATATATGAAAACTTTATAAAATAAATCTCGATTGTGCAGATTTTCAATTCCTGCCCGTAAAGATTAAGAACAATAAAAGACAAAAAAATATACATTGTAGACACGGATTACACATAAACTCTCAAAAACATTTACTTGGTAAAACAATAACCATTGACAATTTCTTTAAAGTTTTGTAATTTATATAAGATGTAAATCTTACTCTGAAATTAAATTTACTTATTTTTTTTTTAAGTAATTATTTTTTTCATATCTTTGCTACAAGCGAGGAGGATTTATACGATTTCAGTATTTTTCTAGACGCTAAAACAAACAAACGTTAATATAGTATTGCTCAGTCATCAGACTGTTGCGGCATTATGTTAACGTTTTTTTTTGTCCTATATTAAAATAAACACTCTTTTAATATTAAGAGAGTAATGAGATCAAAGTGTCAAATGGGAGACACAAAAAAAGTCAGAACTGCAATTCTGACTTTGGTCTTGTTTAATTTTCCCTAACATAAATATCATGGAAAACACCTTGATTATATTGCTATTGTTGGTAATAGCAATAAAAAACAAATAGTTACACTATTTAAAAAATATTAAAAAGGAGGTCTTAACCTCCTTTTTAATTAAAAAATAATTTCAAATATATAATTTAATTCTCATTCAAATAAATCTATTTAAAAATTTGTATAAATTTTATGCTTAATTACTGATACTGCTCTATTGCGCGAATCTGTCTCCTCAAAGTTTGCGCGGATTTGCAATCCGTGCCCGTAAAGTTTCAACACAATAAATTACATTCATAATAATCCTTTAGAAGACAAAACAGTAACCTCATCAGAAGATTATTATTTTAGTTCAGCGAAAAACTATTTAGATTTAGAAGTAGTTTTGTTAGATTTGTTTTGAAAGAATCTATCAGGAATTCCAAAACTCTAATATTCAGACTCTAAAAATAGTAGTCTACTAACTAGATTCAACCAACCCCAAAACAATGAAAATAACTTCTTTTATTTTTCTCTTAATTATTAGTGTTCTAAGCTGCAATTCAGCTATAGAAAACAATACGATTGAGAAGGAAAAAACTATTATTTCAAAAATAAGATATAAAAAAAGTAAATCTGAAATTGACACCTTATGGGTTTCGCAAAACGATACAACAGTTTTTAGACGAGAAGAATTTATGTCAACTCGCCCTTGTAGTCGCCCAGAATTGCAAATACGATATGAATTGATAAATCCAAAAGATGGAGCATATTATTTCATTTTTGACAATAGCCAAAACTTAGTAATGGAAGGAAAATATACTTCCCACTATAATTATGAAGGGATAACATATGATGAAGGTAATTTTTACAATTCAAAAACCTATTATTATAAAAATGGAAATCTAAGAACCATCCACTATCAAGAAGATGGAAGAAATCTTAAAACTGAATCCTTTGATAATAAAAAACGATTATCAGAAATACGATTTATCGATAAAAAATCTGAAGAAACTACACGAATTGAAATCTACGACGATGGACAATTAGAAGAAACACGTATATATACAAGTTTTGACCAATACACTACTGTCAAAGCAAATAATTAGAAATTAAGTTTTCCAATCGCTCCTATCTAACTTCCCAACGTTAGCGCAGATTTACAAACTGTGCCCATAAAGACAGGACAAAAGAAAAGGTTGCTAATAATGCCTGAATGAATATATCGCATTTGAGAAAATTTAGTAAATGATAATGAGCACTTTGTTTATAATTCCTCAAGCGATTTAATAAAGGATTTACAACCTAAATAATGCAAATTTCTTCCTATCAAGCAAAATTAAAAAGCTACAAGAAAATATTTTTGTGGCTTTTTTTACATTTATAAAAAGAAAAAAATTAATCTTTGCGGGTAATCTCATTTTAGAAAAAACATCAATGAAAACAAGATTTTTGATAATAGCATTAATATTAAGTTTACAGACTAATGTATTTGCTCAAACTGATTATTTTTTAGGCAAAAGAACATATTGCGAAATGCCTACGGATAGCGAAACTAAAAAACTTTTTAAGTTAGGTATAGATTGTATTAACCTCAATTTACGTATAGGAGCTGCAAATAGAATTTTTCAAGACTTAATAAAAAAAGATAAAACTTTTTGTGACGCATATTTTTTCGCTGGTTATACATTTAGATTAAGTAATATGAACAAAGAAGCTGTAGTAATGTATTACATAGCAGACAGTTTATCACAAAATAAATCAATAGAATTTAAGCAAAATTTAGCTTTTACAAGTATAATGGTTGGCAAAGTAGACCTCGCTAGAAAAAAGTTTAAAGAAATTACAACATTTTTTCCTGAAAATCCTGAAGGGTATTATGGTATTGCACTTACTAGCACTATTATTGGTGATTTTGATAATGGGCTCGAGAATATAAATATTGCAGAAAAAAAATATACAGGAGAAAATAAGGATGCACAATTTTTAAAAGCAATATTACTTACCTTAAACAAGAAACATTTGGAATCTCTTCAATATTATGGAAAAGTACAATCAAATTTTTCTAAAGACGACAATTTTAATGGTAATTACGCACTTAGCCTCTATGAAGTAGGAATTGCAACAAATGATGAGAAAATGCTGAAAAAGGCAAAAAAACATTATGGAAAAGTAAAAGATAAAAGTGAATTAGCTGAAGATATCAAATTTAAATTTGAAAAAAAATAAACACCTGTATTCTTAAAATTAGATGTGTGCAATTTTTCCTAAAGTTGTGATTAATTAAACTATCAAAACCAAACATTTATAAAACCATATCAAAATCATTTTTATGATAAGATTTTTACTTTTATTTTTATTCGGATTTTCAATAAGTACCTATTCTCAAGAATCTGGAGAAAAACTTTTTAAAGCTATTTTTGAGCATAATTTAGAAGTTGTAAAAAAGATTGTTGAAAAAGATAAATCCCAAGCTAATTACATCCGAAGAATAAACGAATCATTCTACATTCCTGTATTAATGCAAGCTGTAATGAATAATGAGTATGAAATTTCGAAATTCTTAATCGAAAGTGGTGCTGATGTAAATAAAATTGATGGCTTTAAAATGACGTGTTTAATGTGGGCAGCAGCCAATCAAAACATTGAGCTAACCAAATTATTATTAAAAAGCGGAGCCAATAAAAATGTCAAAGATGACAATGGAATGACCGCTTTAAAAGCTGCAAAAGAAACTAAGAATAATGAAATAATTGAACTTCTAAAGTAGATTTTCCCTGCTGACGCAAACACACATTACTGTACGAAGTCTCTCAACTTCGTACACACGCCAATAAACTACAAGTATTAGGAATAGACACTTATTAAAAATGGTAGCGGCAAATAGCTATGGGTACGACATTTCTTGACTTCGTACAAGTTTCAATAATCTAAAAAAGCAAACCTTTTTCAAACGGAATATAGTAATAGATAAAACATTATAAGTTATTCCTAAATTACACCTAATAAACATGAAAAAACAAATTTTAATTACCTCGATTTTATTAAGCTCTATTATAACAATGAATGCACAATGGAATGGTACAAATCCTATTTCGACTACATCAAATATAGGAATTGGAACTGGTTATGGCGGAATTGGAGATCTTATTCCAGTAGAAAAAGTTACAATTGGAGAAATGGGAGGAAATTTTGCAGTTCAAGACCGTAGAACTTCAAAAACTGAAAAATATTCAAGTGGTTATAAATTTTATGATTTTAATGGTGAATCCGCTTCAATTTTACTTGAACATAATAGCTACACTGGAGATAATACACGTGCTTTGAAATTTCTTGTAAATGGAGCTGAAAGGATTCGAATTAATTCGAACGGCTATTTAGGTATCGGCACATCTTCTCCAGCATATAGGCTGGACGTAAAAGGAACTATCAGAGCACAAGAAATAAAAGTGGATCTAAATGGTGCCGATTTTGTTTTTGAAAATGATTATAAACTAATGCCTTTAAAAGAGCTAGAAGAATTTGTTAAAGACAAAAAGCATTTACCTGAAATACTTCCTGCAAAAGAAATGGAGAAAAATGGAACTGATTTAGGTATCTTAGCATCTAAACTACTCCAAAAAATTGAGGAATTGACTTTATACACAATAGAGCAGAATAAAAAACTTGAGGAACAAAATCAAGAACTCAAAATATTGAAAGGGAAAATAAAAAAAATGGAATCTAAAAAAAAATAAAGATTGCCTTCCTTGATAAAATCAATCTTAAAAAGCAAACTACTCTCCTAAGTCTTCCTTATTAACTTTTGCTGTACGAAATTGAGAGACTTCACACAGCATTCTATCGATACTTTTTTTATTTTAAATAAAACTTCGAGTTACCAGAATATTACTTTTTGGTTCTCTACCCAATCGAGCAAATCCGTCTTTTAATGTTAGCGTGGATTCATCATTAATTTATGAAGTCAAACCCATTATTTTTAAACTTACACACTTTTTAGGACAGTGTCGAAATACCTTTATCTTGCCCTTAAATAATTTTCCTTCTTTACTAATTTCCCATCTTTATTGTAATATCTCCATTCCCCTATAGAATCTAATTCATTTTCATATAGTATATAATTATTATATCTTTCAATAGATTTAATAGTTCCATTTTTATAAAACCTTTTTTTTTCAATAAAATCTTTCCCAAATGCGGCATTATTATAATAAATGGTTGAATCTAATTTTTCGTTATAATCATAATAAAACCATGTAGCTATTGACATTCCTGTATTTACATCTTTATTGTGTATGTTTCCTTGTAATCCTTTGTATTTTAAATTCTGGTTTTCATAGAATGATAGATATAATTCTTTACCTCCCAAACTATCCTTAGCAAAGATTAAATCTTTAATTATTCCATTTTTATATAAGGTTTTTGATAAAGTATCATTTTTTTCAACTACACCTTTTTTTGTTTGATTTAAAGTATCAACATTTGAGTGTGCAGTTGTTTCTTTTTTGCTATCAATTTTGGGTTTACTTTCAATCTCTTTGTTTTTACATTCTGTAAAAAATATTAATACTAAAATTACGTATAGATATTTCATTTTTAAAAATTTTTATTACTATTTTTTAGCAATCCCGATTACGTGATTTACAATCCCTGTCCGTAAATTATATACTTTGTAGGCATGGATTGCAAATCAACGCTAACAGAAAGTAAGACATTAAGCAATCTTGAATATTTTGGGATTACTTAATCTTAAAATAAGTCATCATTATTGGCATATTAATTTAAATCACCCCATGAAGGATATCGCCAGTGATACTATAAAGCTAAATCATAAATTATCTATCTAGAACAGCTCTAATAGAATCTATATCAGTTCGTTTATATTTTGAAAACTCTAAGGTTTCATTTTTAAATTTTAGTGTTTTTTTATATTGATATTCCCCCCAGGATTCAACATTTATGCTGTCCACATAAAAATTAGGCTCTTTATAAGAAACAAATGTTTTTGAAAAAAAACCATTATTACCATTATAATCTTTGGAAATTATAAACCCATTATTTCTGATATATATTTCTTCGTAATAATTTGCTTCATTATTTTTTAATATATCCTTATAAATTTTTAAAAATTTACTTTTATTATTAATCGTTTTAGATATTAACAGAATTGGGAAATCATATTCCGCATTTTCGGGATAGCAATCATCTATACTATTTCCATAGAACGGTTTTAATATAGTAATTGAATCCTGTGTCTGATTACCATCAAAATCAACACTTAATGACTCATCTCGATAATAGTTTGAGAATACAATTCCATATCTATTTTTGTATCCTTTTATTTGATCTATACAAGATGCATCTATCTTTATATCTTTTGGAATTTGTATAGTATCTTTTGGAATATCACTCAAGTTTAAAGCCATATCCTTTTCGACCTTATTACCACAAAAAGTAAAAACAACAGCAAAGAGAAGAGTAAATAAATTATATCGCATAATTATTAAATTTAAAAAGTTGTCCAAAACATTGTTCCTGATTTAAAACCAGTTGACTTCAACCTTTCATGAACTTTATTATTGTTCTGAGAATTAGCTCTAGCTCCAGAAAAAACACCATTTTCATTTATAATCGAACCATCAGTTACGTCTTTAAGAGTATATTCTTCTTTCGAAAAAACAGAATTAAGTTTAGCATTTTTATTAACTTTTGCCCTATTTGAATCAATACTCCAAAATTCGATTGCCAAATCAAGATGACTTTTTACAATTGTGACACTTTTATATTGTTTAAACTTGGGATGATCTAACTCTCCACTTCTTGTAAATAAATCTAATCCATCCCAAAAATAAGAAATGCTTGTAGGATCTTTATCGCCTTTTAAAACACTTATCATTGCTGAACGAGCAAAACAATGATTTTTGGTATTCGATGTTATAGAAATGGTTTTGATTTTATCTGATTCTTTTACAGAAGAATATCCTGTTTTAAATAATTTATTGAATGAATTTTTCCCTCTTTTATATTTTGAGTGTAATGCATTATTCACTGTATGTGCTATCCAAAAAGCAGTTTCAATATTTCCTGTTAAAGAAGCTTCATGCCAAATGAGATATGAATTATTTATAAACTTTTCATGGGGTATATTCTCATCATTCTCTTTTAGTAACTTTATGCCATTATAAGTCATAATCTCTTTTGCATCACTATTTTTTTGCATAGATTTTCCTGTACAAATATATACATCTTCAATACTTCCTGAATTTTCAGCTTCATTTACTTTTCCTTCAAAAGTGCCGTTTATATTATAAAAATGCCCATTTACATATATTATTTCTAAACTAGGCACTGGCACACCTATGGTATCTAAGTTTGTAATCTCATTACGTTGTGCACAATCAGTAATTGTAATGTCAACACCTCCGTACTCGCATTTTATAGTACTTTTTAAAAGCAACGGAAATTCATTCTGAAAATATACCGTTCCCACGTCTTTCCAATCTCCAAGTTTCATTACTGAAGCGCAAGGACTCGCACTCAGAGGGCTTTTTTTACAATTCCCTTTAAAGAGTAAGCTTGTCATGTCTTTCTCGACCACCGTAGCTACTCGTTTGTCTTGAATAGTTGGCGTATCGTAATTTACTTTTAGATCACCATCGGGAACAGTACACAAATTACATTTTATTTTGGCACCATCAATAACAAATTTTAACCCATTCTCCGCCTCTTCTTTTTCCTCTCGCTTTTTTCGAATTTCGGCAATTTGCAATTTCCTTTCTTCAAGATGTTTTTCAACAGGGATTTTTTCTTCTATTGATTCAAAATTAACGGATTTATTCTCATCCCCTCCCATTAAAAAATTGTCTAGCCAATCACTTATCTTCTCCATAATATACTCTGTTTTTATGCTTGTTTTTTACTGCTATTTTGAATTAAAACTTAAAAAACAAAAAGCAACTCTTCAGATTACCTTACTTATCTCATCAAATTAGGCACTTCTTAGTTGCTTCACTGTAAAGCTTTTCATTTCCTTAATCACAAACCATAAACACAAATAAATAAAGTAAAATTCTTTCTTTTTTATTTTAAATATGTAAGTTTATACATACAAACATAATAAATGATTTTATTTATAGCTCAACATAACAGAATATTTATCTGAAAAAATAGCAATGTGAAGTCATACAACTTCCTGTACATACCAATAAGCAACAACTATAAAAGGGAAGATCAAAGCACTGGTTATAGTATAATTATCTTTTTTTTTCATATTTTCGTTTAGCTGAAAATATTCTGATTTAAGTTCCTTGGGCTCAACAAACATGGAATGGTAACAGGAATTTTAAAACCAAACAGCATTTAAAACTAACCACCTATAAAAGAGTATAGCTATGAAACCAGAAAACTTAACCGGATTAAGCGAGCAAGAACTTTTAAAGAAAATAAAAAAAATGAAAATCGATAAGATAATCAATGCAGCTGCTGTTGGGTTTACTATTGGAATTGTAGTTTATAGTGCAGTAAAAAATGGATTCACTTTTTTCACTTTCTTTCCTTTGATCTTAACATATCTAATCGTTAAAAATTCAGCAAATAATAAAATGTTGGAACAAGAATTAGAGAAAGAATTAGTGTCTAGAAAGTCAAAATAAAAAGAGTAGAAAAGTATCAGAACTAATCTATTGGAGCATTTCTCTCTAGAACCACTATTGCCCCTCCCCTTCTTAAAATAGATTTTTAAACTAAGACTTAAAATATTTAAAACATAGATTATGCAAGAAGAACTTAAAGGAAGAATATATCAGGATGACAATTTTGTAGTTTCTGATTTCTCAGATGTTATTTTAGAAGGTTTGGTAGGAATGGAAGATGAGGACGATGGAGAACCACTAATTATTTTCATCAAAATAAAAGGAAAGAACTGGTATCGTTTTTTCCTAGATGTTGGATTAGGCTTTTGGGAAAACTGGGAAGAAGTAGAACTTGATAAGGATGAATGGGCAGCCGATGGAGCTGTTTATGTCGATTATATTGAAAAATACAATATAATTGACAAATTGATTGATACCGTTTTCTGCAAGGATGAAAAGATTACAATACAGTTTAAAACCAAAGAACAATTTGTTTTACAAACAATTACCCCAGGAGATATGGATTCTGGCTCAAAGATTAATTTTATCAAAAATGACGGACCTGAAAACAAACAGGAAACACACAATTAAAACCTAATCTTATAACGACAAGATCTTTCTACCATTTAAGAATAGAACAGGTACAACAATCATATAGAGTATTTACTCGATATAGTTGTTGATGAACTATTGAAACGTCATAAAAAAGATTCAATTTTACATCAAACATCTCACATTTCACATTTCACATTTCACATTTCACATTCTAACATCCTCCACAATAAAACAACAAAAAACCTGTGTAGCCATAGAATTCTGTTTTAATATCAACTTCTAAATTTCTATTTTAGCGACCCTTACTAAAATCATAGTAGTTATAAGAAGTAGAATTAAAGTACAAAATATGACAAAAATAGATACCGAGGTTTTAAAGACAAAACAACATTTTGAAATTTTAGATGGCTTAAGAGGAGTAGCCGCATTGGCAATTGTACTTTTTCATTTTATGGAAATAGTTTATGAGCCAAGTAAAAATTTCATTGCTCATGGTTTTTTAGCAGTTGACTTTTTCTTTTGCCTATCAGGTTTTGTTATTGCTTATGCCTACCATGATCGTATTGATAAAATGGGAATTACTGAGTTCTTTAAATCAAGGCTTATCAGATTGCATCCTTTGGTTATTTTTGGTTCAATATTGGGTTTTGTAGCTTTTCTTTTTGATCCCTTTTCTAGTCATCCTGAAGCCTACGAAACAGGCACATTGATTTTGATATTTTTGTGTTCGCTACTTATGATTCCATTTCCAGTAATGCCAGATCGTTACTTTAATATATTTGGTTTAAATGCACCTGCTTGGTCATTGTTCTGGGAGTATGTTGCCAATATTCTTTATGTACTTTTCCTTCATAAATTAAGCCGTCGCAGTCTTTTTTTGCTAACTCTTGTAGCGGCAGCTGGAATTTGTTTTATCAGTAACCGTGCGGGTGGTTCTTTAATGGGCGGATGGAGCGGAGCCACTTTTTGGGATGGTTGTGCTCGTATTTCGTATTCCTTTTTAGCAGGAATGTTGATTTATCGTTCTAATTGGATTATTAAATCAAAAATAAGTTTCCTTGGTTTGTCTGTACTACTACTGTTAGCTTTTGTAACTCCCTTTTCTGATTGGAATTGGCTTACTGAACCCTTAATCGTATTGTTATATTTCCCATTATTGGTTGCATTAGGAGCGGGGGCTACATTAAAACAGGGATTCAAAAAGTTGTGTGTCTTCTCAGGAAAAATATCATATCCTTTATACATGACTCATTATGCAGTGATGTGGATATTTGCAAATTATTATACGACTTATAAACCAGATACTACCCAACTCGTTTTTATTATGGCTATAGGAACAATTCTTCTAGTTGGCGTTGCATATTTAACAATGATTTTTTGTGATATACCCATTCGAAAATACCTAACAAACAGAAGAAAAAAGGCTTAATTATTAGAAACGCACAAATATACTATATCCGCTTTGTGAAGTCAGCTAACATAACTGAGACAGCAGTAAATTAAAATAAATATTTATTTAAAATTGTAAAAAACATTCACATCAGGAACATATAAGCTTAATTATCAGTAAAATATATTTTATCCTATTCTAAAAATACATTATATTTATACTAAAATAGCCACAACTAACCCCCTGAAATTATGAACCTACAATTAAAACCAACTCTTGTATTTATTCTTATTTTAATAGGATTTACTAATTGTCAAAATGACAACCACAATTCGGATCACCCCCATGATTCTTCTTTTTATATTGATTATAGAAGCTTGGAAGGATTACCAGATGGAATAGCTGTAATAGAGCTAGATCCTGAATCTGAAAATTTTGGAGTCATTAGTAGCAAACTCGAATTAGGTATTGGTGTCCTACCACACCACCTTTATTACAACCACACTGCAAAAAAGCTGTACACAACTGCTTTGGGAGGCAGCTATCTTTATCAGGTTAAAACGCAAGAAAACCGAAATGGTCCTCCAAAATTAATTAGTGCAACTCCGATTAATACAGGAGAAAATACTGTAGGTGAAGATTTATTTTTCACCACTGATGGAAGGTATTTCATGACCTTTATGGGAGGTGCTGGTGGCCCAAAAGATGGCAGTATAGGTGTTTTTAATGCTAATAACAACCTGCTTATCAAAACGATTAAAGCGCCTATTCAAACCAATCCAAACAAATTTATAATGTACCCGCATGGGATTTCTATTAATGAAGAAAAGGGACTAATGATGGTAACCTCAACCATTCACCCAGATCTTACTACGGGAATAGGAAACACTTGTACATTATTGGACTTGAACACTTATGAATTAAAAGAGACCTACCAAGTGGCAGATTCAGAGACAGACATGTCTAGCCCAGTCGAAGTTTTATTACTACGAGGAAAATTCCCTCAATATGCCCTTGCTACAACAATGCTTGGAGGAGATATATGGATTGCCCCATACAATGCTACTACCAAAAAATATGATGCTTTTAGCAAAGTGTTTGACGGAAGTACGCAAGGATTGGGTTGGGCACTCGAAATGTACATTGATGATAACTACAAGCTATATGTAAGTTTTGCTGAGCCAGGAAAAGTACTTATTTTTGATTTAAGCCATCTCCCACAACTCAAACTTTTAAAAACTCTTGATGCTGATAAAGGAGCACATCATATGGCATTCTTCAAAACCAAATCAGGAAAAGAGGTTGTTGCCATACAAAACAACTTACTAAATATCCCTAACTTAAATTCTGGAACCATTAATATAGTTGAGATTCAAACAGGAAAAACCTTGGGTACAGTCAATTTACGTACCCAATATGGAATACTACCAGAATCAATTGAAGGAACCAATGGCCCTGGCAATTATATGCATCACTAGAATTTAACGTTAACAATCATCTTATTAAAATTACTACAATTATTCCCTCTACAAAGTCCGTTGATTTTGTAGAGGGAATATAATTCAATCCACAAATTGCATCAGACTGCTTTATTTCTCACAATGAAGTACAGTATAAAAATGGATTACCAAAAAAATCAAACCATGCATTCCGCTCAATGCCTTTGCATTACTTATACTCGTTCATAACTCCTGCTCATTTCATTTTAATACCAACTTCAAAATCCGTAATTTTGCGAGTTCAAATTAGAAGAAGAAAAATGAAGGTCTGTATTGCCGAGAAACCAAGTGTAGCACGAGAAATCGCATCCGTTTTAGGAGCCAATACCAAACACGATGGGTATTATGAAGGCAACGGTTATGCTGTGACCTATACTTTCGGGCATTTATGCACCTTAAAAGAACCTAATGATTACAAACCCCATTGGAAAAGTTGGGATTTGAACAATCTACCCATGCTACCAGAAAAATTTGAAACCAAAGTGGTGCAAAATTCTGGTATTCAGAAGCAATTTAAAATCATAAAAACCTTATTTGATAAAGCTGAACTAGTCATAAACTGTGGGGATGCTGGACAAGAAGGAGAGCTCATTCAACGTTGGGTTATGAATGAAGCCCAATACAAAGGCGAAGTACAACGTTTATGGATTTCATCCCTAACAACTGAAGCCATAAAAGAAGGCTTTGAAAACCTAAAGCCATCTGCCAATTACGATAATTTATACTATGCCGGTTTCTCTAGAGCCATTGGTGACTGGTTGCTTGGTATGAATGCCACTCGTTTGTATACTGTAAAACATGGTGGCTACAAACAAGTGCTATCTATTGGTCGGGTGCAAACACCAACATTGGCTATGGTGGTGGATCGATTTAAAGAAATTGAAAACTTTAAACCCCAACCCTACTGGGAATTACAAACATTATACAGAGAAACACTTTTTAGCTACGAAGAAGGCCGCTTCTTAAAGAAAGAAGATGGTGAACTTTTGGCTAATAAAGTCAAAGAGAGTGATTTTGAAATTGTTTCAATCGATAAAAAGAATGGTAATGAATATGCTCCTAAGCTCTTTGATTTAACGGGCTTACAAGTATATTGCAATACAAAGTTTGGATTTTCGGCAGATGAAACGCTTAAAATTGTCCAAACCTTATACGAACAAAAAGTAGTTACCTACCCTAGAGTTGATACCACTTTCTTACCCAACGATATCTATCCAAAAGTGCCTGGTATTTTGCAAAATTTAACCAATTATGCAGCATTAACCCAACCGCTTTTAGAGAAAAAGATTAAAAAATCACCTAAAGTTTTCAACGATAAAAAGGTAACGGATCACCACGCGATTATTCCAACAGGGATACAATCTAACTTACAGTACAATCAGCAACAGGTGTATGACATTATTACTAAGCGTTTTATTGCTGTATTTTATGATGATTGTTTGGTAGCCAATACCACGGTTATTGGAAAAGCAGCCGATGTAAGTTTTAAAACTACAGGGAAAGTAATCCTGAAAAAGGGATTTCGTGTTGTTTTTGAAGACCCAAATGCTAAAGAAAAAGAAGCTGATCTATTACCCGATTTTGTAGTGGGAGAAAAAGGTCCGCATGAACCTTCGTTTTTAGAAAAAGAAACCAAACCACCCAATCAATTTACTGAGGCAACCTTACTTCGTGCTATGGAGACAGCAGGTAAACAAGTAGATGACGAGGATTTACGAGAACTAATGAAAGAAAATGGTATCGGTCGTCCATCAACACGAGCAAATATCATTGAAACTCTTTTTAAGCGTCAGTACATCGTTCGAAATAAAAAACAAGTATTACCAACTCCAACTGGAATTCAGCTTATTGAGACCATTCAAAATGAATTAATAAAGTCGGCAGAACTTACCGGTTCTTGGGAGAAGCAGTTGAAGGATATTGAAAAAGGTACTTTTACCGCTGGTTCTTTTATTATCAACATGAAACGTATGGTTGAAGCCTTGGTATATGAAGTACGAAGCGAAACCAGACACGCTAATATTTCGCACGCGGGCAGCGTTCAGAAACAAGTAGCTATAGTTGAGAAAAAGAAAGCCGCAGGAATTTTGGCAGAAGCCTGTCCGAAATGTAAAAAATCTACCCTTATAAAAGGAAAATCTGCTTATGGCTGTGGCAATTACAAAGCTGGATGCGATTTTCTATTGCCTTATGTTTTTGAGGGAAAAAAATTATCAGAAAACCAATACCTGCGATTACTTCAAAAAGGATCTACAGTAAATTTAAAAGATTTTAAAACTGATGCAGGCACAGTGGAGGGATTAATTCGCTTTGAAGAAAATTACAAGCTCAAACTAGAACCTAAAAAAACAAGCCCGAAAGCCATAAAAGAAACATCGGATACATTAATATGCCCTAAATGTAAAAAGGGAACAGTTATGAAAGGAAAAACTGCCTATGGTTGTGGTAATTACAAATTAGGATGCGATTTTAAAGTGACTTTTGATATGGTTAGAGAAAAACTAAAAGATCAAAAACCTACCAAAGAACTCGTGTATTCTATTTTAAATGAAAGTGTTTAAGGAAAGGTACTGAGGTGCTAAGGTTCAGAGGGACAAAGGGGCAGAGATTCTGAGTTGCTGAGTTGCTGAGTTACTGAGTTACTGAGTTACTGAGGTGCTAAGTGACCGAAACTTGAAACTAATCTGTACTTTGTTAGACAAAACGGAGTCGAAACTATCTGTGTAAAGGCTCAAAGGGGCAGAGATTCTGAGTTGCTGAGGTTCTAAGTGACCGAAACTTAAAACTAATCCGTACTTTGTTAGACTGAGCGGAGTCGAAACTATCTGTGTAAAGGCTCAAAGGGGCAGAGATTCTGAGTTGCTGAGGTTCTAAGTGACCGAAACTTAAAACTAATCTGTACTTTGTCAAACTGAGTGGTGTCGAAACTATCTGTGTAAAGGCTCAAAGTGGCAAAGATTCTGAGTTACTGAGGTTCTAAGTGACCGAAACTTAAAACTAATTTGTACTTTGTTAGACTGAACGGAGTCGAAACTATCTGTGTAAAGGCTCAAAGGGGCAAAGATTCTGAGTTACTGAGGTTCTAAGTGACCGAAACTTAAAACTAATCTGTACTTTGTCAAACTGAGCGGCAAGGTTCTAATTTCATATCCTACTTTTCACATCTCTCATTTCACAAATCACATCTCACAAATCACACCTTACTTTTCTCTTTTCACAGATTTCATTTTACCTCATCCACCTATTCTATTTTTTCATAATTTAGCATCTCAAAATAACACCAAATATTTACGCTAATGTTTCAAAAAATTACTCTTTTACTTCTTTTGTTAGCTATTGTTTCTTGCAAAAATGCTGAGTCTCCTGAGAAAGACAAAATAAAGGCTGCCGATTGGCTTATTGGAAAATGGGAAAATGTTTCACCACAAGGAACCTTGACTGAAACTTGGAGTAAAGTAAACGATAGTACTTTTCAAGGAAGCTCTTATTTTATAAAAGGAAAAGACACCATCCATTTTGAATCTATCAAACTACAACAAAAAGGAGAAGTTTTAACTTATAACGCCACTGTAAAAGGGCAAAACAATGATGAAGCTGTTGCTTTTGAACTAACGAATTCAACAGAAAAAGCATTGATTTTTGAAAATCCAAAACACGATTATCCTCAAAAAATTAGCTATACAAAAGATGCTAATAACTCTTTAACTGCTGAAATTTCTGGTACTCAATTAGGAAAACCGAGTTCTGAGAAATATCATATGGTTAAAAAATAGTTCGAAACAATCTTTAAAATGTTTTTGGTAAGATGTTAAATACATCAAACTTCCACTAACGAAGAAATAGAATTTATTTAAGATTCAACTTTTAATATCAAAGCTTTATTCACAATAGAATAAAGCTTTTTTTTTGGTAATTAGCAAACACCTCCCCTCAACTACCTTTCCACCTTAGTCCCTTCCCACTCAGTACCTCAATACCTTTACTCTTCAGAACCTCAAAACATTTACCATTTTGAGCAAAAAAGCAGCTGCCTTTTTTGAACTATATTCCCTTCTAAAAATTTACAGAATACCTCTATAATTAACTAAAATAAAAATTGTTAAAATAATATTAATTTTTACATTTGCACTGTTTTTATTTATTCTAAATAAATTCAATAAAACTAAAATTAACCATTATTTACAAATCATGAAATATTTAAATCAACAAATACCACAATTTATTGTTGTTACATTTCTACTTCTATTTTTTTCAACTAATATATTTGCTCAGCAAAGTTTTGGAAGTTTAAAAGGAATTGTAACCACTTCTGACGGTCAAGCTGCATCTGATGTAAGCGTAATTTTAAAAAATACCAAATACTCAACAACCACTAACGAATATGGCGCGTTTGAATTTAATAGAGTAAAACCAAACGATTATACGCTACAAATTTCTCTAAATGGATACGAAACATTAGAACAACAGGTAAGTGTATCCGAAAAAAACACGACTGCCTTAGAACTACAATTAACTGTATCCAACAAACAATTAAAAGAGGTAATTGTAACCAGCAATAGAGGAAAAGCATTTCCAAAGCAAAGTAATTATGTTTCTAGAATGCCACTTAAAAACATCGAAAACCCACAAGTATATAATGTAGTTTCGGCAGATTTATTAAAAGAGCAAGCTATTACAAATTATGAAGATGCGATGAAAAACGTACCTGGAATTCAAAAAATATGGGAATCTACAGGTCGTGGTGGCGACGGAGGATCCTATTATTCTTTGCGTGGTTTTGAAACTCAAGCAAATATTGTAAACGGATTGCCCGGTTTATCAAACGGAAGTTTAGATCCTGCAAATATTGAAAGAATCGAGGTTATTAAAGGACCATCAGGAACTTTATTTGGAAGTAGCTTAATTAGTTACGGTGGACTTATCAATACCGTTACCAAAAAACCCTATACAGGTTTTGGTGCAGAGGTATCGTATCTTGCTGGTAGTTTTGGTCTTAATAGAGTTACAGCCGATGTAAACACTACTGTAGATGAGGCAGACGATGTTGCGATTAGAATTAATGCAGCTTATCAAACAGAAAATAGTTTTCAAGATGCTGGTTTCCGTACTTCGTTTTTTGTAGCTCCTGTCCTATCGTATAAAGTAAACGAAAAGTTATCTTTCCTTATTAATACCGAGTTCATGCAGGAAGAAAAAACAACTCCTTCGATGTTATTCTTAGGGAGAAATTCACCAGTTCAGTACGCTAATATGAGTGATTTAAATTACAACACAAAACTCTCATTTTATAGTAATGATCTAGCTATTAAAAATCCGAAATATAATTTACAAGGTCAGATGAATTATAAAATTTCAGATCAATGGACTTCACAAACAGCACTTTCAAGAGGTTCAACAAGAGCTAACGGATATTACTCGTATATCTATGATAACGAAAATGGTCAACGTGATTTTAGCATACTCATTACTAGAGAGCAATCTCAAACAATAACAACAGATTTTCAACAGAATTTCATAGGTGATTTCAAGATTGGAAACATGCGTAACCGCCTAGTAGTTGGAGTAGACTATTTTGCTAAAAATACTATTTACAATGGTTCAGGTTGGGGCTGGGTTTACAATGTTAATGCACAAGGAGACAAAAATTATATAGATCCTGCAACTGGACTTGTAGTGCCTGGTGATCCTGCCAAAGAACGTGTACTGACTCAAAGTTCAATAGATAATATACTATCTACAACTGGAGTGAAAGACAATAATATCAAGGACGCAACGTATAGTGTGTATGCTTCTGATGTCATTAATATTACACCCAAATTAATTGCAATGGCAAGTTTACGTCTGGATTATTTTGATACCGAAGGTAACATCAAAACTGATGCTGATGATTATACCCAAACTGCTCTATCTCCAAAATTTGGTTTATTGTACCAACCGATAGAAGATAAACTAGCTTTGTTTGCAAACTATATGAACGGTTTTAAAAATGTAGGACCGGTACAAACTGCTAACCCAGACGGAAGTGATCCAACAAGCAAATCTTTTAAACCAGAACATGCTAATCAAGTGGAGTTTGGGATTAAAGCCAATCTTCTGGGCGATAAACTAAACGCAACTATAAGTTATTACGATATAAAAGTAGCAGATCTTGTTACTGCCGATCCAAGCAATATTCATAATAGCTTGCAAGGTGGTGAGGCGCAAAGTAGAGGTTTTGAATTTGATTTGAATGCCAATCCAATTAAAGGCTTAAACATTATTGCTGGTTACAGTTACAATGACAGTAAGATTGTAAAAGGTGATGAATCTAATGTTTGGTTAGAAACAGGAAAAAGACCAATCTGGTCAGGACCTGAGAATTTAATCAATCTTTGGGCTACTTACAAATTCGATTATGGTAGTCTTGAAGGTTTCGGTTTAGGATTTGGTGGAAATTATGCTAGCGATAATATTACATTAGACAGTAAAGTAACTGGGAAATTTGTGATTCCATCATATACTGTAATAAATGGTTCTGTTTTTTATGGCGGAAATAAGTTTAGAGTAGCTTTAAACATCAACAATATTGCAAACAAAGAATATTTTAATGGTGGATGGTCTACAATAAATCCTCAGAAACCAAGAAATGTTGTGGCTAGTTTTACTTATAAATTCTAGTAAAGAAACTTAAAAGTAATCTAATAGATCATTACTTTTCACCTTGAATTTCCTCAATTGTCTTAGGGAATTTTCAAGAGCTTAATAGTAAAAGCTTTGTAATTATCTCTAATAATTACAAAGCTTTTTTTACAATATAATCACAGGTACTTCATTCAACATTCACCTAGATATTTTTCTTCTTCATTAATAATGGTAAACAAATACAAAAGTAGCTCCACCACTATTGATTCTAAAAAGTTTTTTGTTTGTAGCACTACTTGTGAGAAGAAAAAAAATTACACATTATTGATAATTAGTCTAAATAAGTATTGTTATACGGATATTAAATTTTAAATTTGTCGCAAAATTCAAAAAACAGATTTAAACATAAAATCAAATTTTTACATTAAAATTTATGGAATACCTGAATCAACAAATTAAAAAAGTAGCTTTAATTCTAAGTCTATTCATACTTACAATAACTACAGTTTCGGCACAAGGTGGTACTATAAAAGGTAAAGTATTAACAAATGACAACAAAGCAGCCGAAGGGGTCTCTATCTCTATAAAAGGAATAAACAAAACAACTATAGCAGATAATGATGGTGAATTTGAAATAAAAAAAGCACCAGTCGGGAAACAAACATTAATTGTAACTCTGGTAGGATATAATGACGCTTATCAAGAAGTTACAGTTGTAAACGGAGAAACTGCCACAGTAAATATTCAACTTACTTTATCAAATACAGAACTAAATCAAGTCGTAGTTTTAAGTAATAAAAGTGCATTTAAAACCAACAGAATTTCATCATCACTTCGTTTGCAATCCCCAATTATCGAAATCCCACAAAACATACAGGTAATTACAGGGAAATTAATGCAGGATCAGCAGATTTTTGACATGCTTGAAGGTGTAACTCGTAATGTCAGCGGAGCTACAAGAGTTGAACATTGGGATAATTATGCTAATATTACCATGAGAGGAAGTCAAGTTGCAGCTTTTAGAAATGGAATGAACGTAAGTACCACATGGGGACCATTAACGGAAGACATGAGTATGGTAGAACGTATCGAATTTGTAAAAGGTCCAGCTGGATTTATGTTGGCTAACGGAAATCCTAGCGGATTTTACAATGTCGTAACTAAAAAACCAAGCGGAAGAAACAAAGCAGAAGCTAGTTTATCTTATGGAAGTTTTGATATGTACAGAGGTTCATTAGACTTAGATGGAAAATTAACTAAAGACGGAAAACTTTTGTATCGTTTTAACGTTATGGGAGAAAAGAGAAAAAGCTATCGTGATTTTGATTTTAGTGATCGTTATTCTTTTGCACCAGTATTAAAATATTTACCGACTGATAAAACAGCTATAACAGTTGAATATACACAACAATTTGCAAAGGTTAATGCTATTGGTAGTAATTATCTTTTTATGAAAAATAATTACCAAGAGTTACCTAGAAGCTCTACTACATCAGAACCAAATTTAGACCCAACAAACATGCTTGAAAGAAGTCTTTTAAGTATTGTTGAGCATAAGTTTAATGATAAATGGAAATTTACAGCCCAAGGCTCTTACTTAAACTACAAGCAAGAAGGAATGTCACTATGGCCTTCTGGTTTTGCTACAGATAGCGATGCTATTCTTAAAAGAGCTGCAGGAATTTGGGATATTTTAGGAAAAATATATGTAGGTCAAGCTTATGTAAATGGTGAGATTCAAACTGGATCTGTTTCTCATAAAATATTAGCAGGTATAGATATGAGTGATAAAACTTATTACCATGACTTCGGACAATCTGCTGTTTTACCTGATTTAGATATTTACAATCCTGTACATGGAACTCTTGCTGAATCCCCAAAATTTGACAGAAGTAAAGATATTAAAGACCGAGGTGTAAAATATCAGAATAACTATAAAGGATTTTATATTCAAGATGAAGTTGGATTTTTTGATAATGCGCTTCGTTTAACATTAGCAGGAAGATATACCATCTTAAAAGCAGGTGATCATTATTCTGGAAGCACTACTAACAAAAAAGTCACTCCACGTATTGGATTGAGCTATTCATTAGACAAAAACAATGCATTCTATTTTGTACGCGATCAATCTTTTACAGAAAATTATGGTTCTAACTGGCAAGGCAAAAGTTTTGATCCCCAAACTGGAACAAACATAGAATTAGGATACAAAAGAGATTGGTTTAACGGAAAATGGAATTCTGTTATTACAGCATACCAAATTACAATGAATAATGTACTTACATTTGATTCTGAGCATTCTACTGTTTTTGATCCAAGTAAGCCAGATGTACCTGCTATGCAATACAGTAAAGAAAGTGGCCAGCAAAAGGTAAAAGGTGTTGAAGTTGACGTTAGAGGTGAAATTCTTAAAAACTTTGATATCATCTTAAATTATGCCTTTACTGAAGGAAAAACAACAAAAGATGACAATGCTGATATGATTGGAACTCAGATTCCAGGAAGCACAAGACATATACAGAATACTTGGTTAAACTATAAATTTGATAATGGTTTATTGAATGGATTTGGAGCCTCTCTAGGATACCAATACCAAGTAAAAAGAGCTCCTTGGTTCATTTCTGATGGTAATACTGGTACATTACCAGATTATTTCCGCGTAGATGGTGGCTTGTCTTACCAAAGAAAAAAAGTGTCAGTAAATCTTATCATTAATAACATCTTCAACAAATACTTATACTCTGGAGGTTATTACAGTAATACTAAAATGTATTATCTACAAGCAGAAGCTGGAACAAATGCTAGAGTAACTGTTACCTATAAATTTTAAACATTTAACCCCCTAATAATAATTAACTAAAATACTTTCGCTATGAAATTAACACCCTTAAAAACGCTTTTAGTATTACTAACTGTATTACTTAGTCCACAATTGTTTGCACATGCCCTTTGGATAGAAACTAAAGCAACTGGTACAAAAGGAAAACCACAAGAAATCTCAATATACTTTGGAGAATTTTCTGATAACGACATTACTCCAGCTGCCAAATGGTTTTCGGATTTAAAAGACTTTTCATTAGTATTGATAAGCCCTTCTAAAAAAGAAATCAAATTAACTCCAACCGCTTTAGACAAAAAATACCAAGCCTTTTTTACTCCAGACGAAGATGGAGTATACACTGTAGTTATGCAACATACAGTAAAAGATGTATATGGTACAATGAAATTAGATTATAATTCAAGTGCAAATGTTGTTGTAGGTAACAAAACAGCAGGTAATAATGCTACTGCAAACAAAAACACAATTGGTTTATTCTCTGAAAATGCTGATATAGCAAAGAAAAACACAAAAATAACAGGTATTGCTTCTTATGAAGGCGCAACTGCTAAAAAACAAAAAATTAAAGTTATCGCTCCAAATGGTTGGGAAAAAGAGCTATATACTGATGAAAAAGGACAATTTGAATTTACACCAATTTGGTCTGGACAATATATGGTTGAGTTTGCACACACAGAAAAAAATGCTGGCGAACATAACGGTAAAAGTTATAATGAAATATGGAAAATGGCAACGTACTCTATAGAAGTAAAATAAACTGAATTCGTACAAAACATTTTATATGTTTTTATAAAAAGAAGGAACCTTGTTTGTATTAACAAAGGTTTCCTTCTTTTTTTTTATGCTTTAAACCAAATTGTAAAATTTTGTTAAAAATTAATTGTATTTATTCTAAATAAGTTTTGATAATACAACCATAGACACTACTTTTGCGCCGTTATTTTTTTTTATTCCAAATAAACAAATATGAAATATATATTATTACCTACATTAGGTTTATTATTCGGTCTGTCAGGTTTTGCCCAAGGGAGAACAAATACAGCTGATAATCATGATACTGCGACAGCAATTACAGATACTGTAAAAAACAAAAAGGGTGAAGTCCTTAATGAAGTTATTATTACAACTAATAGAGAGCCTAAACCTGTTACTGCTGTGCGTTCTGGTTTAAAGCCAATGGACAATCCACAAAATATACAAATAATAGGTAGTGATGTAATCGAGCAACAACAAGCAATACGATTAAGCGAAGTAATCAAAAACGCGAATGGTATTTATGTAGGTTCTGCTCGTGGTGGTGCTCAAGAATCTTTCTTCTCGAGAGGTTATGATATGTCAACCAACAATATGTTCAAAAATGGTTTTCGCTATAATGCTGGTTCTATTCCTGATGTTTCTGGTTTAGAAAAAGTTGAATTTCTTAAAGGTGGTTCGGCTTTATTATTCGGAAATGTAGCTCCAGGGGGTATACTAAATCTGGTAACAAAAACTCCTTCATTTAAAAAAGGAGGAGAAATCTCTATGCAAATGGGAAGCTATTCTTTCTACAAACCTTCATTTGATTTTTATGGTCCTCTTAGCAAGTCTATTGCTTTTAGAATTAATGGATCTTACGAAAACTCAGAAAGTTTTAGAGATAATGTAAAAAATGAGCGTCTATATGTAAATCCTTCGTTGCTTTTTGTAATCAATTCTAAAACACAAATTACATTACAAGGAGATTACCTAACAGCAGATTGGACTCCCGATTTTGGAACAGGAATTATAGGAAAACAGATTCTTGACTTACCTCGTAATAGTTTTTACGGATCTCTTTGGTCAAATGGTAATACAAAATCAGCTAGTGCTTCGGCATTATTAAATCATGATTTCAATAAAAATTGGAAACTTAATTTCAATGCTTCGTTTCAAACTTACGACAGAACTCAAAAATCAACAGCTCAATTATCTAATTTAGATGATATTAAAATATATCCAACTCCAGGGTACTGGAATAGAGGATTAACTCAAGGAAAAAACTTAGAACAAGTTCTTGGGGATCAGTTAAGCATACAAGGAAACTTTAATACTGGATCTGTAAAACACCAAATATTTGCAGGTGCTGATTGGGAAAATTCATTTGCAACAGCCTATACTTATGCCTTCAGTGAAAAAGCTGTTATGATAAATGGTAAATACGATCCAAGTCTTTATGATAGAATTAATCTTTTTGACTTTGATCCTTCGACACAAAGAAATGATATTCCAGGCGCAAGAGCTACTCAAATTGCAAAAACTGATACAAATCGTTTTGGTGTCTATTTTCAAGATTTAATTTCAATTACAGATAAATTTAAAGTATTAGCAGGTATTCGTTGGTCTTGGCAAGAAGCAGAAGTTACTACTTATAAAGAAACTCTTGTTACTGGAAATCAAACAGTAGCTCCTGAGAACGCAATACCTACTGTTGGTGATAAAAAACTAGACAATGCTTTTTCTCCAAAAGTGGGATTAATATACCAACCAACAAAAGAAATCACTTTATTTGGTAGCTACTCTACTTCATTTACACCAAATACAGGAACAACTATTGATTTGAAACCATTAGAAGCTTCAATTATTGACCAATATGAAGTGGGAATTAAAACAGATTTCCTTCAAGGTTTATTAAGTACAAATGTTACTGTATATCAAATTACAAATAACAACTTAGCTCAAACTGCTGAATTTAATCTTGATGGAACATTAAACAGTAACTCAAATTTAAAAGCGTTAAGTGGAGAAACTAAAAGTAAAGGTATAGAGATTGACATTACGGCAAAACCAGTTGAAGGATTAAATATAGTCGCAGGATATAGCTATAATGACATGCGTTATACTAAAACAACAGGAAAAACAGGAAGCTTTATCGAAGGAGATCGTTTAGCAAGAACCCCAGCAAACACTGCTAATTTAAGTTTTTTCTATAAATTACCTACAGGAGCATTAAAAGGAATAACATTTGGTGCTATCGGAAATTATATTGGAAAAAGAACTGGTGGATGGAACAGTCAATATGACCCTACTAAACCTAATGGAATTAATGACAGAGAAATTCCATTAGAAGGATATACTACAATTGATGTATCAGCAGGTTACGAATGGAACAAATTCTCAATCTTATGTAAATTATCAAACATTACTAATGAGCTAAACTATACTGTTCATGAGAACTATAGTGTGAATCCAATTGCACCTCGCCAAGTAATGACAAGCTTAAGATATAAATTCTAAGAAGCAGTTATAGTTTCTATAAATAAAAACCTCGTTTAGCAATAAACGAGGTTTTCTGTTTCTAAAAAAACACTCTAATTTATTAGTACTTTTGCAAACTCAATAATTCCAAAAATAAAAATCTAAATATGTCAGATTCCAAAAAAAACCAATTAAAAAAAAGCCTCGGACTGAGCTTTAATATCGCCGTATTAATTGGTGGAACAATAGGAGTTGGAATCTTACGAACCCCCGGTACAATTGCCAGCATGCTAGACAATTATTGGCTCATTATTGCTTCATGGCTATTTGGTGGATTATTTATCTTAATAGGTGCTAATTCGTATGCCGAACTAGCCACTATGCTTCCTAAAGCTGGTGGATCTTATAATTACATCAAAAGAGCTTTTGGAAATTATGCAGGCTTTTTATCAGGCTGGTTTGATTATATTACTAATGTAATTCCACCTGCATTTTATTGCATCGTTATTAGCGAGTATCTTACTATCTTGTTTCCAAGCCTAAAAAGTTATTCAACCGAAATGGCCATAGCGTTATTGGTTACATTTGTGTTACTGCATTTAAGTGGGGTCAAAAATGGTAGTGTTATTCAACAAATCACCAGTTTCATCAAAGTTATTTGCTTTGTAGCCTTGGTTATTGCGTGTTTTATGTACTCTGGAGTAAAGTTAGCACCAATTAAAAAAGAGGGCTCTTTCTTTGAAATTGGACTTCTATTTGGATTTTTTAAATCCCTCCAACTTATTATCGGAACCTATAATGGCTGGAATGGTGTTTGCTTTTTTGCAGAAGAAAATGACAATCCAAGCAAAAACATTCCACGTTCTTTATACAGTGGTGCGCTACTCGTAATTGCTATTTATGTTTTACTAAACATTGCTTTTTTCTATGTTTTACCAATCGAAACTATAGCAAAATCTAATCTGGCTGCTGCCGATGTTGCCAACATTATATTTGGGAAAAATGGTGCCATTATAGTTACTGTAATTTCTATTTTTTCTTTAATTAGTATCCTGAATGCATTCATGATGATCCCGCCAAGAATTTTATATGGATTAAGTCGTGATGGCTTTTTTATTGAAAAAGGAACAATTGTAAATAAAGGAGGAACTCCGATTGTAGCTCTTTTAGTTTCCTCTTTATTTAGCTTGTTTTTAGTTTGTATCGGTTCGTTTGAAGTATTGTTTTCCTTTGCTGCCTTTACCTCTATTATTGTTTGGGCATTGGCTTATTTTTCGCTTATAAAACTACGAATCTCAGAACCTGATTTACCAAGACCTTATCGCTCATTTTGGTATCCTTGGACAACCATATTAGCCATTTTAGTTTCATTAGCACTACTAATCGGATTCGTATACAGTGATCCTAAAAGCTTTATAATCATAGTTGGTATCACACTGATTTCTTATCCCCTATTTCGATTCTTAACCCGAAAGAAGTAGAATGTGAGAGCGAAACTGTAAAATGAGAAATGTGATATATAAAATGCAGGATGTAGAAATGTGAGATGTGGAAACATCTATATTAAAATAAAAAACCCGACAGATATTAAAATCTGTCGGGTTTGTTTTTATATATAAAACCAGTTCTTATTTCAAACCAGCTAAACTTTGCTCAATTGTAGTAATTTTTGCTAAAGCATCAGCTTCTTTTTGCTTTTCGTTAGCCAAAACTTTCTCTGGTGCTCCAGCGACAAATTTCTCATTTGCCAATTTAGACTGAACCGATTTCAAGAAACCTTGTGTGTAAACCAACTCGGCTGTTAATTTTGTAATTTCAGCTTCAACATCAATATTTCCTCCACTAATCGGAATAAAATATTCGTTTGATTTTACACGGAAAGATAATGCTCCGTCTACTTTATCTGAAACATATTCGAAAGCTGAAATGTTTCCTAATTTTGTAATTACAGAATCAAAATAAGTAGAGAATTTTTCGCTGTTAATCGCTTTCAATTCAATACTGTCTTTCATTGCAATATTTTTCTCTTTTCGAATCGTTCTGATTCCTGAAATTACTTCAATTGAATTTTCAAAATCAGCAATTAATTTAGCATCAAAAGGTTTTAATTCTGGCCAAGTCGAAACGATTAAAGCTTCTTCAGCAGTTCTTTCAGCAAGTATGTGCCAAATTTCTTCAGTCAGGAATGGCATAAACGGATGAAGTAATTTTAGGTTATCTTCTAAAACTTCAATCGCACTATCAAAAGTCTTTTTATCAATTGGTTGTTGGTAAGCTGGTTTGATCATTTCTAAGAACAAAGAACAGAAATCATCCCAAACCAATTTGTAAATAGCCATTAATGAATCTGAAATTCTGTATTTATCAAAATTATCTTCAATATCAACCAATGTTTGTTGAAACTTAGCTTCAAACCATTCTACGGCAACTTTTGATGATTCTGGTTGTGGAATAGTATCTGAAACTTCCCATCCTTTTATCAATTTCAAGGCATTCCAAATCTTGTTAGAGAATGCTTTTCCTTGATTACATAATTCTTCATCAAACATAATGTCGTTTCCTGCAGAAGCACTTAAAAGTAATCCAACACGAACACCATCCGCACCAAAAGCATCGATTAAATCTAAAGGATCAGGAGAGTTTCCTAATGATTTAGACATTTTGCGACGTTGCTTATCACGTACTAAACCAGTTAAATACACATTTGTAAATGGCTTTTCACCAGCATATTCGTAACCCGCAATAATCATTCTCGCTACCCAGAAAAACAAAATATCCGGACCTGTAACCAAATCATTTGTTGGGTAATAATATTTAAAATCTTCGCTTTCTGGATCCATAACTCCTCCAAAAACTGACATTGGCCAAAGCCATGCTGAGAACCAAGTATCTAAAGCATCAACATCTTGTCTTAAATCAGATGTTTTAAGTGAAACGTTAGATGTTTTCTCTTGTGCTAGTTTTAATGCATCTTCAATAGATTCTGCAACTACAAAATCTTCTTTCCCATCACCATAATAGAACGCAGGAATTCTGTGTCCCCACCATAATTGACGTGAAATATTCCAATCACGAATATTGTTTAACCAATGTGCGTAAGTATTTTCAAAACGTTTTGGGTGTAATTTAATATCGCCATCAACCAAAACAGATTGAATTGCAGGTTTTACTAAATCTTCCATTTTCAAGAACCACTGATCCGATAATCTTGGTTCGATTACTGCTTTTGTTCTTTCAGAAGTTCCAACCTTATTTAAATGGATTTCAGTTTTTGCCAAAGCTCCAATTTCTTCTAGTTCTTTAGCAATCTCTGTACGAACTACAAAACGGTCTTTTCCTTGATAATGCAATCCAAAACTATTAAGAGTAGCATCTTCATTAAAGATATCAACGATTTCAAGATTATGCTTCTCTCCTAATGTTTTATCGTTCATGTCGTGGGCAGGAGTAACTTTAAGACATCCTGTTCCGAACTCAACATCTACATATTCATCTTCAATAATAGGAATCACTCTTCCACAAATTGGAACAATGGCACTTTTACCTTTTAAATGAGTAAAACGCTCATCATTTGGATTGATACAAATAGCAGTATCACCAAAAATAGTTTCTGGACGTGTTGTAGCAATGGTCAAGAAATCTTCTGAACCTTCAATTTTATATTTTAAGAAAAATAATTTTCCTTGTTGCTCTTCGTAAATAACTTCTTCGTCAGATAAAGTTGTTTTAGCTTCTGGATCCCAGTTTACCATTCTATACCCACGGTAAATTAATCCTTTGTTATACAAATCAACAAACGAACGAATTACTGAAGCCGACATATCTGGATCCATCGTAAATTTAGTACGTTCCCAATCGCAAGAAGCACCTAATTTTTTTAACTGATCCAAGATTACGCCACCATACTTATCTGTCCATTCCCAAGCATGAGCTAAAAATTCTTCACGTGTTAAATCATTTTTATTGATTCCTTCTGCTTTTAATTTAGCAACAACCTTAGCTTCTGTAGCTATCGATGCGTGATCCGTTCCTGGAACCCAACAAGCGTTAAAGCCTTTTAGACGTGCTCTTCTTATCAATACATCTTGAATTGTATTGTTTAGCATATGTCCCATGTGTAAGACTCCAGTAACATTAGGAGGAGGAATTACAATTGTATAAGGCGTTCTATGATCTGGCTCCGAATGAAAGTAATTATTTTTCATCCAGTAGTCATACCATTTATTTTCGATTGTTTTAGCGTCAAATTGTGCTGGAATTGTCATTTTATCTTGGATATATTTAATCGTTAATTTGTTTAATCATTAATTTGCCTTCCTCTTTTTTTAAATGTCTTCTTATCAATTAAATAAACGTTTAAATAGTAAAACAAATGAACTTTTACACTTTGGTTTGATTTTTGTATTTATTAATAGATGACAAAAGTAAATAATTAAGTACACTATAAAAAGCGAATTAATAATTTGTGTATTAATTAAAAGAAAGTATATTTACTTAATAACTTAAAACAATTTCAAATGAAAAAAGTAGCCTCATTAATAGCAATCCTAATGGTTACAACCATCGGTCTTGCTCAAAACGGCCCAAAAATTGATTTTGCTGCCAAGGATAATACTATTGATTATGGTACAGTAAGTAAAGGTGACAACGGCGCTAAAGCCTTCGAATTCACTAACACTGGAGATTCCCCACTTATGATCACATCAGTACAATCTACAGCAGGTATTAGTATTGTATCCAAACCAAGTGCAGCAATTATGCCTGGAAAATCAGGAAAAATTGAAGTAAAATTTAATATGGCTCCAGGGCCTATAAGAAAAACAATTACTGTTGAGACTAATGCTGTAAATTACCCAGAGGGTCGTGTCGCTCTAAAAATTAGAGGAGAAGTATCTAATTAACATTCAAATTAAATTCCCATAAATACAAATCGCTTCCTAAAATTTAGGAAGCGATTTTTTTATTGATTTACTTTTGTTTTTATTTATCAACGCAGTCAGTAGTTTCAAATTTATACTTTACACGATCAAAATCTATAGGTTTCCCTTTAGTAAAAGAAGTTCTACCCAAATATGTTTCCATAGATCCATTACCTAAAATAAGTTGTTTTTCTCGTTTTAAAAATGCCATAGGGTTTTTGAACGTTTTATTTTTATTTGTTCCTTCAATAAAGGTATAATCTACAAATAAAGTATCTCCTTTAAACTCACCGATGATTCCACCATGTTTCTGCGGTGCACCATCAACTTTCATCACCAAGTCCCCACTTATTTTTCCGTTTTTTAAAGTATTCAATTTCAAATCAACAGTATCTTTTTCATAAACAGCTTTGTAACATTGAAAACTTACAACACTTTCAGCTTCCAGCTTGGCAGCATCAGCTTCTTTCTGAGCTTCATTTTTTTTACAGCTTTGAAGTCCAATACAAGACACAAGCATAAAAGACAGGACAAGATTCTTCATAATTAAATATTTTAAATTCATATATATCTTATAAAATTAAATAAAAAAGAAACCAAAAGAAAGGCTTCTAAATAAAATCTTCATTTATTTAAAAGCCTTTTTGATTCCGTAACAGTGTAAATATTTATAAATCCTTAATTACAAATTCACTACGTCTATTTAATTCGTGCTGCTCTTCGTTACAAGCATCATCTGTTTTACATTTTACAATCGGCACCGACTCTCCGTATCCTTTGGCAATAATTCTCTTTTTATCTATTCCGGAATCTATCAGGTACTGTCTAGTCGATTGGGCTCTTTTTTGAGATAAATTAGCATTGTACTTATCATTACCTCTGGAATCTGTATGCGAACCAATCTCCACTACCATATCTGGGTACTTCTTCATCAATTCATAAACTCTGTTCAAAATAATTTTAGATTCCTTTCTTATATACCACAAATCGTAATCAAAATAAATAGGATCAGTCTTGATAATTAATCGGTCTTTATCTCTTACTACATCTTTTTCTTGCGCAATAATCTTTTCTATTTTTTCCTTTTGCTCTACAGCAGCCTTCTCAGCTTTTTCTTTTTTCTTAATTTCAACCTGCGCAATTTCATTTGCTTTAGCTTTGGCTTCATTGGCTTTTAAAGCTATTAACTCTAATGCTTCTTTTTGTTTTTTCTCTTCAGCTAACTGCTTTTCTTCCTGCTTTACAACATCAAGAGATTTAAGCGCCATCGAAGCATCATTACTTTTACCTCTGGTTTTATCAAGAACTAATGTTCTGGAATTATTAGTATAATTTTCTTTAGATGCCGAAATAGTATAGGTTAACTCGCAGGCTACTTTAAAATTAAATTTACCATCACCAGCAGTTACAATCGTACGCAATTGCTTGCTTTCTTCCTGTTGAAGTAAAACCACAGCATTTTCTAACGGCAATTTCGTATCAATATCTGTAATTACCCCAGTTATAAGCTGCTTACAATCTTCAATTAGTAGTGGTTTGGTTTCATTTAGTTGATAGATATCGTCACTTCCTTTGCCTCCTGTTCTATTCGATGCAAAATATCCCTCTTTGGTATCTGAATCTATGTTGAATGAGAAATCATCTAAATTTGAATTCAATGGTAAACCAACATTTTGAGGTTTACTATATGATCCCTCTTTAATTTCGGACACAAAAACATCTAATGACCCATATCCTAAATGCCCATCGGATGAAAAATAAAGTTTGTTGTCTTTTGAAACAAATGGAAATTGCTCCCTTTTATCTGTATTTATTAATGCCCCTAAATTCTGAGGATTTCCATACGCACCTTCGTTTATAGCTACTGAAAATATATCGAATGAACCTAGTGTTCCCGGCATATCCGAAGCAAAATACAATGTTTTCTCATCCGAGCTCAATGCAGGGTGTTCTACAGAATAATTATCACTATTAAACGGAAGCGATATTACATTTTTCCATTTTCCCTTTATGAGTTCAGCTTTAAAAATTTGAAGGTTCGAAATTTTATCGTCATTTTTCCCTCTCCGCCCATTTTTGTAATTATTTCGTGTAAAATAGATAGTCTTCCCATCTTTTGTAAAAATAGCATTTGATTCATGCATTCCTGTTTTTAATTCTTTTGCAAAATAATAGGCAATCGAATCTCCTGCATTTATCCTATTTATTGATGCTGAAACTAAATTAAGATAGGTTTCATTATCCCATTTATACATTTTATCAAATAATCCTGGTCTCTTTTTTACTGCTGCAAAAACTAAACTATCTCCATATTTTACTGCACCAAACTCAGAGTTTTTAGTATTTATCGCTAGATTTTTAATGGTATATCTATCTCCAATTGCTGAAACATTCTCGAGCTCTTTTGTAGCATTTTCAAAATCTAAATAATCCTGACTGTTTTTAGAGTAATACTGTTTTAAAACCTCACTTGCCTCATCATAACTATTGGTTGCTTTAAGTGTATGCGCATATTTAAAATAATAATTTCTATCTAAATCTTTATCATAACTCTTAATCAAGAGTCTATAATATTGTTGTGCTTTCTTTAAATCATTAGTATAATAATACGAATCGGCTAAGTTTTTAATGGCTTCCGCCGAAGGCTTTTCTGAGACTATCTTTTCATATAATGGAATAGCTTCACTGTAATATGTTTTATCAAAAAAACGCTTTGCCCTAGCTATATCTTGATCTTGAGCGTTTATAAACTGTATTGAAAATACGAATATAATAACTAGTAATTTTTTCATATTTTTCATTTTAAAAGAATCTTGGTGACTTATCATATCCTTTGCCTAATAAATCCAAATCAAAAAGAAGCATAATTTCATGCGTTCCAGAATTGAATTGACCAAAATTGGTTGTGGTATAATCATACGCATATCCTACTCGAATTGCTTTAGTAACATTTACATTCATTAAAACGCTAACCGCGTCATTAACTCTGTAAGCAGCCCCCAATTCAAACCTTTCATTATATAAAACGTTTGCAGTAATATCTATAGAAGCTGGGGCTCCAACAACAAATCTTGACATAAAAGCAGGTTTTAGCTTAAACATATCACTAAGCTGAAAAACATATCCTGCGGTTAAAAAAGTATGAATATCTTCGGATCCATAAGCATTTATTCCCGATTTCTCTTCGATATGCTTGGACTTCAATAAATTTGGTACTGATAATCCAACATAAAATTTATCAGTGAAATAATACCCCCCTAAACCTATATTAGGTTTGGTAACATTGATATTTTCTGCAAAAGCTAAATCAGTAGTTACATCTCCACTCTGAAATTGGAATCCATTAAAGTTTGTTTGCAACGAAGTAAACCCAGCTTTTAATCCTAACGAAAGTTTATTATTCCCTCCTAGTTCTAATATATATGCAAAATCGGCATAGAAATTATTCTCTTTTTTAGCACCATCCCCTATATCATCAGAAATCAATGAGGCTCCTACTTCTATTTTGTTACTTAAAGAAGTATGCCCGAAAAAGTTAAATGTTTTAGGCGCACCAACTGCACCAACCCATTGCGTTCTATATAAAGCTCCTAAATTTAACATCAATGGAGTTCCTGTTGCATATGCCGGATTTACCATACTCATATTATACATATAGTGTGTGTATTCTGGGTCTTGCTGCGCAGATGCATCAATGATATAGAAAAGAAAACTTATAATTAGTATTATTTTTTTCATCTGAAAATTATATTAAAGTAGGAATTATCGATTTAAATAAAGACGGCCTTGCAAAGGCGGCCTATTATCTTTATTAAAATGGACAACATAAAAATAAACACCATTGGGAGCTACTCCATCGATTATTTTAGAATCAGAATTTTTGCCATCCCAATCTGGTTTATTTTTATTGCCTTTAAACATTAAGTTCCCATATCTATTGTAAATTTCAAGTGTATAATCGGGATATAAAAAGTCTATATCAGGAATTGCATAGGTATCATTTGTTCCATCACCATTTGGAGAAAATCCGTCGGGAATAAAGAAGTCCGCATATTGTTCATTAGAACAATTTGTAAGCGAAACCGTCACTTCGAGATCACTATCCGAGAAGCAACTTGTTGTGCTTGAGAAATCAAATCCGTAATATGTAGTTCTATCCTGAAGTAAAGTAGCATTGGTTAATTGATTTCCATTATCTCGAGCATCATACCAAACTATCGAAGCTGAAGCATTTGTATTATGGGATAAATCAGCAATTGTAGGATTATTTATTCCGCAAAATTCTTGCCCTTTTGGAATTAATACTGGTGCTGGTAAATCATTTATTGTAACTGTAATTCTGCTTGCTGGCGATACACACCCACTGGAAAGCGCAGTTTCTTTGACAAAATAATTCCCTGACACCAATACAAATGAAGCCGCTAATGGAGTTGTAGCAATCGCTGAATCATACCATTTATACGAAGCTCCATTAGGTACTAAATTCGCAATTGTAGCCCCATCTGACTTACAGAATATTTGTGAACTTGCAACTGGTGCATTTGGAATAGAATTTACTAAAAAATCATCTGATAAACCTATGGGCAGAATATTACAAGTTGTTTCATTATTCGTAATATTTGTAATCGTAACTCTAGTAGAACCGGTATTAGTAACCAAATTTTGCGGAAGTACAAAACTAGCTTTTCCATTCGATACAACTAAAACTATTGTTTGTACTGGAGCCAAATTACTTCCAGAAACTCTATATGAGATTGTAATATCTTTTAAAGTTCCTAAACCCGAAATCGAAACTGGCACTGGCTCATTTAAACAATAATCTTTTATTTCTACCTTTAAATCAGTTGAATTAGGCAAAGGCTTAACCACCATATTCGCTGATACATTTGCTGTATTAGTACAACCAACAATCGTATTTGTAATATTTGTAATTGCAACCAACGTATTACCATCTTTAGCTGTTAAAGCAGATGGAATTGTGAAGCTTGCTGCTCCGTTTACAACAACAATCGAGGCTATTTGTGCATTTGCATTATTAGCACCACTTAATTTATAAATAATATTGTACATACCATCTAGAAGACTTGAAGCTCCCGTAATTTCTACCACAGCACTTTTATTTTGACAAATTGGATCAATTTTTAATTTAGCCGAATCAATCTTAGGAGTTGGATAAATAGTTAAAACATCTGATAAATCATCAATTATAGTAGTACACACCCCTTCATTTGTAAAAGCAGTAAAATCAGTAATTTCAATTTTAAACTGACCAACCTTTTGAAAAAATATTGATGGCAATGAAAAAGTAACAGAACCATTATTAATAGTCAACAATTCAGTATTGCTTGCTGTTAATGGGCCAGTTATTTTATAAGTAACATTGTATTGTCCGTTAGGAATAATTTGCGTTCCACTTGTAAGCTTTGCAGAATAAGTAGCCCTAAGCATATCTGGTTCACATATATCTGAACTAACATCTAAAGTTGCTCCTCTAAGATCTATTCTTTTTTCAATTCGTATTCTTACCGTTGCAAAATCAACTTTACAAATAGGATGTGGAGTATTACTAACTGTATAAGTAAAAGTATAAATTCCCGCTCCATGAGTATTATAAATTTTCTGAACATCTATAAAACGATCTGTTTTACTTGTAATCTCTCCTGTGTTTTCATTATCTGTCCATTGTCCGTTGGGATCTTCACCAGAAAGCCGGCTATTTAAATCCAGATTAGAATAAATTGATAAATCATCACTATCGCATAACGATAAATTATTAGGAGCACCCGCCTCAGGAGCTCTATAAACAGTTACAAATACTGTTGAAGAAACAGGCCCTGCACAATCTCCTATAGCTGGAAAGGAATATGTAAACTGATAAATCCCTACTCCTAATGCTTTAGGATCAATAGTACTACCATTAACCGGACTGCCTTTAGTATTATTATACCATTTACCATTAGATTGTGGACTTAAAAAAGCACCATTAAAAACATGAAATAAATTGTATGCATTAGCGTCTGTACATGCTGCACCAGTAGGTCCTGAAACCCCTGGATATCCTCCAATTGCAACAGTTATTGTTGCTGAATTATCAGCACAACCTGCTACTCCTGAAACGGTATAAGTAAACCTATAAAATCCGCTTTCTCTTATTAATTGAGCATTTAAGATCCCTGTAGCGCTATCTAATGCTTGCGAAAAATCATCATCTGTCCAAGTACCACCTGCCATAGGATTTCCATCTAACAACCCAAATAAATTAATAGATTGACTTGCAGCGTTAGGAATATCACACACACTAGTTTTGGTATCCAAACCCGCACATTGTCCAAAATTTTTGACAGGGAATAAAAATAAAACTAGTAAAAACAAAAGTAACCTTAGTTCAACAAAGTAATTTTTGGTCATATATTATTATTAATTTTTTGTTAAAAATAGCAAAATAATTCCTCAACACCAAAAGACATAGCCCTTCAGGCAACTACCATATAAAACAAAACAGACTAATTCTGTAACTATTAAAAACTTACAACCATAAATACTCTGAAATAGTAAAACAATATTACAACTCGTCAGTAAGCTGAAATCTAAATTTTAGAATCTGACTGTCTCTTTCAACCTCTAAACTTATCCATATATCATCTTCAGATTTTAGTAATGTATTTATCTCCTGTAATGAGTATCTATAAGCCTTATTTTTATTGATACTAATAACAACATCACCACTTTTTAACCCTGAACGTTCAGCTGCAGATTTTTTACGAATATTAGCTATTTCAAAAACAGGTTTTAACTGAAATTTATATCTAAAATCATTAGTTGTCCTCCCTCCTTTAGCATCAAATGTTTCTCCTCCCAAAGGAACTGTTTCTAGATGTACTGTTTCCTGAACCCATTGTAATCCATTATGTTGGATAATAATTCCACTTTTATTATAAGTAAAAGGGTGCGAGAACTCTCTGTTTTTCTTGAGGTACATTTTTTTATTTGTGTAGTCAAAAACCACAGTAAATCGTCTTAATATTTCTCCTCCAACAGAACCTATCCTATTTGGAACCATTTTTACATTTCGAATAGAACTTGAATCTGGAAAAGCAACAATAGGATGACTAAAATTGAAATCACCAATAGAAAATTCAGGAATCCTAGCTCGCCTCCCTTCGATATCACCACTGAATCCTTTTCCTAGGTAATCTTCAAAATTTTTCTTTGGCAATTTAATATCTGGATTTTGAAATACCCAAAATGCATCACTATTACCTGTATCAATTAGTAACTTAGCAGGAATCTTCAAACTATCAATAACAGCGCTTGAATAAACATAAGGTTTTGATCTCTCGATTGTAATAGGAATACTTTTAAACTTTTTTTCTAATTTTTTTTGATACTTATCAGTAGCTCTATGGACAGTTATTTTTTTATTCTGATAATTAATCTCAATAAGATTATTTTTAAAAAATCGATAACCAATAATTCCATTTACAGGAATACCAATATGCGATGACAAATTAAACTCCTGATCCAATATAACGTACAAAAGATTATTGGCAGATTTTAAACCGTTTACTTCTAATGTATTATTAGTAGATTTTAAACCTTCAATAGATTCTTCAATTCCTAAACCCCTTAGTTTTATTTTCTCGACATTAAAAAATCGAATCTCCTGTTTATCTTCTAAACTAAAAAGCACAGTATCATCAACCCCCGAGTCTAATAAAAAATTTAGTTCCACGCCATTTACCTTTATAGGTATAAAAACTAAATTATTAATTAATTTAAAGGGAATAGTCACCTTATCTGTACGCTCATCAATAACAAATCCCTGCTGCGCAAATGCAGTAAAGGTGATTATTTGCAAAAAAAACAAAGTAAATTTTCTTTTCATTAAGAGTATTTCTTATAAAAATACTAAAATTTTAGTTAATTAATACAAATTAAGAACTACTTATATTGTTTACGTTAAATTCGAAAAAAAAATGCAAATTTGCACTTCAATAATTTAGATCATGCCAAAAATTTCAAACAAAGGCAAAAACATGCCCGAATCACCGATACGAAAACTTGCTCCTTATGCTGATATAGCTAAGAAAAAAGGACATAAAGTGTATCATTTAAACATTGGTCAACCTGATATAAAAACACCCGAAGTCGCCATCTCGGCCATAAAAAATATTGATTTAAGTATTATTGAATATAGTCCATCTGCAGGCTATGAAAGTTATAGAAAAAAACTAGCTCAATTTTACCAACACCAAAATGTAAGCGTAAACAAGGAAGATATAATTATTACCACTGGTGGTTCTGAAGCTTTGCTTTTTGCATTAGCAACAATTACTGATCCGGGAGATGAAATTATTATTCCAGAGCCTTTTTATGCTAACTACAATGCCTTTTCGGCATCTACTGGTGCAACTGTAGTTCCTGTTATTTCAAGTATCGAAACAGCATTTGCTTTACCTAGCATTGCTTCTTTCGAAAAACTGATTACACCAAAAACTAAAGCTATACTAATATGTAATCCAGGAAATCCAACTGGCTATTTATATTCTGAATCTGAAATTTTACAATTGGCAGATTTGGTTAAAAAACATGATTTGTATTTAATTGCCGACGAAGTATATCGTGAGTTTACCTATGATGGAGACATCCATTATTCAGTAATGAACTTAAAAGGCATTGAACAAAATGTGATTATGGTCGATTCCGTTTCTAAACGTTACAGCATGTGTGGCGCTAGAATTGGCTGTTTAATTTCGAAAAATAAAGATGTCATTGCTACAGTAATGAAATTTGCTCAAGCGCGTTTAAGTCCGCCTACCATCGAACAAATTGCTTGCGAAGCAGCTATTGACACTCCGCAAAGTTATTTTGATGAAGTAATTTCGGAATACAGAGAACGAAGAGATACTTTAATCACTGAACTTAATAAAATAGAAGGAGTTATAGTTACCAAACCTAAAGGAGCCTTTTATTGTATCGCTCAATTGCCTATTGATAATGCAGACGATTTTGCACAATGGCTATTAGAAAGTTACGATTATAATGGCAAAACTGTAATGATAGCTCCCGCAGCAGGATTTTATTCTACGCCAGGAATGGGATTAAACCAAGTACGTATTGCTTATGTTTTAAACAAAGAAGATCTAATTCAAGCAGTTACTGTTTTAAAAGAAGCTCTTTTAGTATATAATGCTAAAAAATAGAAAACAATAAAAAAACAAATAGTTAATAAAATGCAAATGGCAACAACGATTAAAAGTTGTTGCCATTTCTGTTTCAGGCACATACGGGTCTATAAATTAATTTATATCTAAAAACTGCACATTAAATAGTAGAAACGATAGAAACTGTTTCCCTTTTATTAATTATCTTTACACACTCAAAAAGATATACCCATTATAATAGTAGTTTTTAATGATAAATAACGAAGATTTTTTAGACGAAATAGGTGACAATCATATCGGATCAAGTGCGCAAAACCCAATTAGAGAAGATGCTTTTGCAATTACTGACGATGAAAAAATTGAAAAAATAAAGAAAGATGTTGAAAATATTCTGATTACACTTGGAATGGACTTAACAGATGACAGTTTAAAAGGCACCCCAAACAGAGTAGCCAAAATGTTTGTTAAAGAAATTTTTGGAGGACTAAGCCCTGCAAGAAAGCCTAAAGCATCTACTTTTGATAATAATTACAAGTATGGCGAAATGTTGGTTGAAAAAAACATTACGCTTTATTCTACCTGCGAACACCATTTATTACCAATTATAGGAAGAGCTCATGTTGCTTACATCTCTAACGGAAGAGTAATTGGTCTATCAAAAATGAACAGAATTGTTGAGTATTACTCTAAAAGACCTCAGGTACAAGAGCGTCTAACTATGCAAATCGTTCAAGAATTACAAAGAGCCCTTGGTACTGAAGATGTAGCTTGCGTTATAGACGCAAAACACCTTTGTGTAAACTCAAGAGGAATCAAAGATATTGAAAGCAGCACTGTAACATCTGAATTTGGTGGTAAATTTAAAGATCCTCAAACTAGAAGAGAATTTTTGGATTACATTAAATTGGAAACACAGTTCTAAGATAGCTTAATTGTTAATTCGCCGATTTGTTTACACAATACACTGACGCGAAATTTTAAAAACAATTAAAAAATGTATTTTTCTCTTTAAAAAAACTGGATGGTTGACAAAAATCAAGAATGTATATTTTAGATATTTACACGCTGGCAAACATTCCGTCAAGCGAAATATTTAGAACACCTTCTCAGATAATAAAAAAAGTCATCTTCGATAATATCAAGTATTACCGAAGGAAAATCTAGAAACACAAATTAAAGATAAAACTCATTTTTTAACGGTATCTTATTCTCTGCAATCAAATTTGCTTGCAAATTAATAGTTCAAAAAATACTATCTTTCAAACAATAGAATACAAATAAACAGTTAAACGATTAAACAAATCAATTATAACTACAATATGCCATTATATACTAGTCAACATCTAAAAATATACAATTCACTTTCAGGTGAAAAAGAAAATTTCAATCCAATTCATGAAGGAAATGTTGGAATGTATGTTTGCGGACCTACGGTTTACAGTAACGTACACCTAGGAAATGTGAGAACTTTTATGTCATTTGATGTGATTTTTAGGTATTTTTTGCATTTGGATTATAAAGTACGTTATGTGCGAAACATTACCGATGTGGGTCACATTGTTGATGATGTAGATGAAGGTGAAGATAAAATTGCTAAGAAAGCTCGTATAGAACAATTAGAGCCTATGGAAATCGTACAACGATACACTGTAGACTTTCATGAAATACTCAAAGCTTTTAATTTTTTACCTCCTAGTATTGAACCTACTGCAACTGGTCATATTATTGAGCAAATTGAGATTATCAAAAAAATAATCGATACTGGAATTGGCTATGAAGCCAACGGATCGGTATATTTTGATGTTGTAAAATATAACGAAACCAACAATTACGGTATATTAAGTGGGCGAAATATCGAAGATATGCTTGCTAATACACGGGATCTTGATGGTCAATCGGACAAAAGAAATCCACAGGATTTTGCTCTTTGGAAAAAGGCAGAACCACAACATATTATGAGATGGCCTTCGCCTTGGAGCGATGGTTTCCCAGGTTGGCATCTTGAATGTACTGCAATGAGTACTAAATATCTTGGTAATCATTTTGATATTCATGGCGGCGGAATGGATTTAAAATTCCCACACCATGAATGCGAAATCGCACAAAATGAAGCATGTACTGGTCAAAGTCCAGTAAATTACTGGATGCATGCCAATATGCTTACCTTAAACGGAAAGAAAATGGCAAAATCTACAGGAAATAACATTTTACCTGGCGAGATTTTGAGTGGAGAAAACACCATTCTTAGCAAACCATTTTCTGCTTCAGTAGCTCGTTTTTTCATGCTACAAGCACATTACCGAAGCATTCTAGATTTTTCTGACGATGCTATTGTTGCTGCCGAAAAAGGATACAAGCGATTAATGGAAGCTTTAGACTCATTAGATTCAATTACAGCAAGTTCTAACTCGTCAATTAATATTGCAAGTTGGAAACAACTATGCTACGATGCCATGAATGACGATTTTAATACTCCTATTTTAATCGCACAATTATTTGAAGCTGTTCGTTATGTTAATCTATTAAAAGAAAAAAAGGAAACAATTACTTCTGAAGATTTAAATACCCTTTCAACTTCATTAAGAGCATTTGTATTTGATGTTTTAGGATTGAAAGATGAAAAAGTTTCTGATGCTAACAATGATAAATTAGAAGGTGTTGTATCCATGTTAATCGGAATGAGAAATCAAGCAAGAGCTGATAAAAACTTTGCTCTTTCTGACCAAATTAGAGATCAATTGATTGAATTAGGCATTCAATTAAAGGATGGTAAAGACGGAACCTCATTTAGTGTTTAGTAAACAGTTTGTTTTAAACTCAGTTTATAAGCATTAAATAGTGATTTTCAGGAAAGACTATTTTAATAACATTACTGAATACTGATTACAAACAAAATATGTTATCAAAAATATTAATATATCCTTTTGTTTTACTTGTACGGTTTTATCAAAATGCGATTTCTCCCTTTACTCCTGCAGCTTGCCGTTTTGAACCAACGTGCTCTAGCTACATGATTCAGGCATTACAAACTCATGGTTTGTTTTATGGAGGTTACCTAGGAATAAAAAGAATACTCAGTTGCCACCCATGGGGAGGAAGCGGTTACGATCCTGTTCCTGAAAAAAAATGCAAGCACAAACATTAACTTTTTATAAAGTATAACTTTACTTTAAATTTTTATTTTTACAACATAAAAATATATTACTACATGATACACGCTTTAAACATTGTTTGGAATCCTTCGGAAGGAATTGATTTAGGTTTTTTTATGATTCGTTACTACAGCCTAATGTTCGTAATTGCTTTTGGATTAGGATGGTACATAATGAAACAAATTTTCGAACGTGAAAATGAGCCTATCGATAAATTAGATTCACTATTTATCTGGACCGTTTTAGCCACTTTGGTTGGTGCTCGTTTAGGTCACGTATTGTTTTATGATTGGGAATATTACAGAAATCATATCTTAGAAATCTTTTTACCATTTCGTTTTAGTCCAAATTTTGAGTTCACAGGTTACCAAGGTCTAGCTAGTCATGGTGCTGCAATAGCAATAATAATTGCAATGTATTATTACAGCAAAAAGATACTAAAACGTCCTTTATTAT
Source organism: Flavobacterium pisciphilum (assembly GCF_020905345.1). Lineage (NCBI taxonomy): Bacteria > Pseudomonadati > Bacteroidota > Flavobacteriia > Flavobacteriales > Flavobacteriaceae > Flavobacterium > Flavobacterium pisciphilum. The sequence goes on along the minus strand of NZ_JAJJMO010000001.1, from coordinate 4,473,051 downwards.
GGATATTAGACAGAGTTGTTCTTCCTGTTGCTAGTGGTGCAATATTTGTACGTTTAGGCAACTTCTTTAACTCTGAAATCATCGGAAAAGAAACTGATTCTATTTTTGGTATTCGTTTTTTACACGATACTTTCAGCAAAAGTGATGCTGTAAACAAAACACAAATTGCAAATCCTAAAGAAGCATATACTGCAATTGCAACTGACCCTAAATTTGCAGATTTACTAGCGCAAGTACCAGTAAAACACCCTACTCAACTATACGAGGGATTTTGCTACATATTTGTATTTGCTATTCTTTACTATTTATACTGGAAAACAAATGCTAGTCAAAAGCCAGGATTCTTATTTGGTTTATTTCTAGTTCTATTATTTGTAGTTCGTTTTATAGTTGAATTTGTAAAAGAAAGCCAAGGCGGTATCGAAAGCGAATTAGGGCTATTTTCGACAGGACAATGGCTAAGTATTCCATTTATAATAGTAGGAGCCTACTTTATGGTTAGAGCCAATAAAAAAGCTTCTGTAAGCTAAAAAAAACATATTAAATAAAAAAAAGACCCGATACCTTCATCTTGAAAGTATCGGGTCTTTTTTTGTAATAGCATCTTCCTATTTCAGTTTACAGTCTCTCAGCACTCGGTATTCAGTACTCAGCCGCAGTATTCAGTTTCCAGTCGTAGTCTTTAAAATTTGCTGTCACAGTTTCCATCTCACAACTTACAGTTTACAGTCACAGTTCTCAGCTTTTAGCCGTCAATTACAGCAATCAATTTAGCCCACCCTCTCACATTTCACTGTTTACATTTCACATATCACAACCTGCAGTTTACAGTCACAGTTCTCAGCTTTTAGCCGCCAATTATAGCAATCAATTTAATCAATCTTCTCACATGTTACAGTTTACATTTCACATATCACAGTTTACACCTCACATTTCACATTTCACATTTCACATTTCACATCTTACATTTCACATCTTACAAAACACAAAACACATTCAACCGCTAAATTTTTTGCACAAAAAAAGGATTCAATTTTCATTGAATCCTTTTCTTTAAATAATAATACAAATTGTATTATGCTTCTTTATGTCTTTCTTCGATAGAAATCTTGTCAGCTGCAGAGATAGAATCTACTAACACTGGAGTTGCAATAAATAATGAAGAATATGTACCTACAATAATACCTACCAACATAGCGAAAATAAATCCTCTAATTGATTCTCCACCAAAAACAAACATGATTAATAATACCACGATCATTGTTAATGATGTATTGATTGTTCTTGACATTGTTGTATTAATAGAATCATTTACGATTTGCGCAAAAGATCCTTTTGTTTTTCCTGCAAGAAACTCACGAACCCTGTCAAATACAATAACTGTATCATTCATTGAGTAACCAATCACAGTAAGAATCGCTGCAATAAAGTGCTGATCTACCTCCATACCAAACGGCATGAATTTATAACATAATGAATAAATTCCTAATACGAAGATAACATCATGCGCAATAGCTGCGATTGCACCTAAGCTATATTGCCATTTTCTAAAACTAATCATTAAATATAAGAATACAATTGCCATTGCTCCAAGTACAGCCCAGTAAGCATTTGTTTTAATATCTTCAGCAACTGCTGGTCCTACTTTTGAAGCTTGAACTATACCTAGTTTTTTACCTTCATAAGAGTTAACAAATTTATCATAAGTTAAACCATCAGAATAATATTTTTTCAAATTATCAAACAACAATTTGTTTACTTCTTCATCAGCTTTAATACCGTGCTCTCCAACTTTATATTTAGTTGTAATTTTTAATTGGTTATCCTTACCAAAGATTTTTGCTTCAGCACTACCAAAAACAACAGCCAATTCATCTTTAACAACTTCTGCTTGTACAGGTTTTTCAAAACGAATTTGGAATGTTCTTCCTCCAACAAAATCTACACCTTGATCAAGTCCATTTACACACAATGATACAATACTAACTACTACAACAATACTTGAGAATAAATAAGTCCATTTTTTAACTCCTAAGAAATTAAAATGGAAGTTGTTAAACATGTTTTTAGAGAAATTAGTAACGAATGTTAAATCGTTCTTTCTGCTAATGTTTCTGTCAATAAATATTCTAGCAATAAAGATAGAAGTAAATAAAGAGGTAACAATACCAATTAACAACGTAGTAGCAAAACCTTTAATTGGTCCAGAACCAAATACAAATAATACAGCTCCTGTTAAAATGTGTGTAACGTTTGCATCTGTAATAGATGACATCGCACCTCTCCAGCTATAAGAAGTTTTAATTGCTTCGTCAAGTGTTTTACCTGTTCGCAATTCTTCTTTTGCTCTTTCATATATAATAATATTCGCATCTACAGCTGTTCCCATTGTTAATACGATACCAGCAATACCTGGTAATGTAAGAACTGCTCCTAAACTTGCTAAAATACCAAATAAGAAAAGTAAGTTAACTGCTAATGCAAGATTTGCATACCAACCTGCTTTACCATAATAGATCATCATCCAAAGAGATACTAAAAGTAATCCTACGATAGCTGAAGTTGTTCCATTATCAATAGCTTCTTGACCTAAAGATGGTCCTACAACTTCTGATTGAACAATATCTGCAGCAGCAGGCAATTTACCAGCTCTTAATACGTTAGCTAAATCTTTAGTTTCTGTAACATCAAATACACCTGAAATCTCTGATCTTCCTCCTGAAATTGGACCACTAGATACTCCTGGAGCAGAATATACGATATCATCAAGAACAATAGCAATATTACTTTTTTGAGTATATGCTCTTCCTGTTAATTCTTCCCAAGCTTTAGCACCTTGGCTGTTCATTTGCATAGACACAGCTGGTTTACCCATTTGGTCAAAAGTATCTTTAGCATCAGTAACAACACCACCGCTCATTGCAGCAACATTATCTCTATTTCCTTTTAAAGCATATAATTCAACAGCTTCAACTTCTTTTCCTTTTGCATCTTTAACATCTGTTGGTTTTCCCCAAACAAATTTTGCATAATGTTGATCCGGAGCTAATAATACTCTGATATCTGATCTTTTTAAATAACTGTTTACAACAGCAGTATCTTTTGGTGAGAAAAGACCTAAAATTGGTCCACCACCTTGACCTATCATTTTGTCAAATAAAGGATTATTTCCTTTTTTAGTAGCAAGTGAATCTTTACCACCTGTAAGTAAATCATTCAATGAATCTTTAACTACAGCTTTAGTTTCAACTTTATTGATTTCGGTTTTCTTCAAGGCATCATTAGCTGCCACTAAGAAATTACCCATTTCTTCAATTTTGTATGTTTCCCAAAACTCTAATTGAGCAGTACTTTGCAATAATTTCTTGATTCTATCAACGTCTTTTGCACCTGGAAGCTCAACAAGAATTCTTCCTGTTTCTCCAATTTTTTGAATATTTGGTTGTGTTACACCAAATTTATCGATACGTTTTCTTAGTACTCCAAAAGCACTATCTACAGACTCATCAACTTTTCTTTTGATTACTTTTTTTACTTGAGCATCACTCATTTGGAAATCAATTCCACCTTCACCTTGCAAACTTCTGTTAGCAAAGATATCTGGAGAAGCTAATTTTACTGTTCCATTTGAATTCGCTTCAAATGCTTCAAAAAATGCATCTAAATACGTTTGATTTCCTTTTTGATTTGCAGTTGCATCTGCTAATGACTTATTAAAAACTGGATTTTTAGAATTATTAGCCAATCCTTTCAAAACATCTTTTACAGAGATTTGAAGAATAACATTGATTCCTCCCTCTAAGTCAAGACCTTTATTGATTTGCTTGTCTTTTACTTCATTAAAAGTAAAACTAGTAAATCCTAAATTGAAAACTTTTTCTTTACCAATAGAATCCAAATATTTTAATTCTTTATCAGGATCGTTTCCTGCGAAAGATTTCGCATCACTTTTTACCTTATCTGCGACAAAAGTGAAGGAAAGTTGGTAAATACTTACCAATGCAAATAGAATTGCGAAAAATTTAATAAGTCCTTTATTCTGCATTATTACTAAAAATTAATTATGTTTTATAGTTTGTTTTGTTTTAAATCATACAAAATCAAGCCTTTGAGCAAGTTTTTATATTTAAATAACGGAATCATGAATTACATCATTTTTTTTAAACCGAGCAAATATATAATTAACGAAAAGATTAACCAATTTATTTATTAATTAATCTCAAAAAAAAGACTGCAAAAGTGCAGTCTTCTTCTATTTACTCGTAAATCTTATACTAAAATCGCCTTTAAAGCGTCATTCATTCCTCTAACCGCATCTGCGCTTTTAGCAAATAATGCTTTTTCTTGGTCGTTTAATTTGATGTCTAAAATTTCTTCAACACCATTTTTACCAATAATACATGGCACACCAATACAAATATCATTTTGCCCGTATTCGCCTTCAACAAAAACAGAACATGCTATCATTTTCTTTTGATCATTCAAAATACTATCAACTAAATACGCTACAGAAGCTCCTGGAGCATACCAAGCAGACGTACCTAAAAGTCCAGTAAGTGTAGCACCACCTACCATAGTATCAGCTGCTACTTTTTCTAAAACTTCTTCTGAAAGAAATTCAGTTACTGGAATACCATTATATGAAGCTAAACGTGTTAACGGAATCATAGTTGTATCTCCGTGACCTCCAATTACCATAGCTGAAATATCATTAGCTGGTTTATCTAGCGCTAAAGATAAATAGGTTCTAAAACGAGAACTATCTAGTGCTCCTCCCATACCAATTATTCTATTTTTTGGCAAGCCAGTTGATTTCAATGCCAAGTAAGTCATTGTATCCATAGGATTCGAAACAACAACAATTATTGTATTTGGTGAATGTTTCAATACATTTTCCGCAACTGTTTTTACAATTCCAGCATTGATTCCAATTAATTCTTCACGGGTCATTCCTGGTTTTCTAGGAATTCCAGATGTAATTACAACTACATCACTACCTGCGGTTTTAGAATAATCATTTGTTACCCCAGTTACTTTGGTGTTAAAACCAGTATTTGTAGCACATTGCATAATATCTAGAGCTTTACCTTCGGCAAAACCTTCTTTGATATCCAATAGTACTACTTCGCTTGCAATTCCTCTATAAGAAATAACGTCCGCACAAGTGGCTCCAACGTTTCCTGCTCCTACAATGGTAACTTTCATATTTTAAAAATTTATTCGGTTATTAGTTATTTTTTGTTAATCGTTTTTCTGCTAATTATTAATTTGCTTAGTAATCAATAAAAAGCAAAAGACATTTAAACAAATATAAATAATTAAACTTTTTTAAGCATCAATTTTAGCATAAACTGCATTCTTCTCGATAAATTCTCTACGAGGCGGAACCTCATCCCCCATCAACATAGAGAAAACTCTATCTGCTTCTGCTAAACTATCAATATTTACTTGACGTAAAGTTCTGAAATTTGGATCCATTGTAGTTTCCCATAATTGCTCTGCATTCATCTCCCCAAGACCTTTATAACGTTGAATTGCGGCGCTTCCACCCATTCTTTCGTTAGCCTGATCACGTTGAACATCATTCCAAGCATATTCTTTTTTATTTCCTTTCTTAACCTGATATAAAGGTGGAGCAGCAATATATACGTGTCCTTCCTCTATTAGTTCTTTCATGAAACGGAAAAAGAATGTTAATATTAAAGTAGAAATGTGGCTACCATCGACATCGGCATCACACATAATAATTACTTTATGGTAACGAAGCTTATCTAAGTTTAGTGCTTTACTATCTTCAGCAGTACCAACTGTCACCCCTAAAGCAGTAAATATATTACGAATCTCTTCGTTTTCGAATACTTTATGATGCATTGCTTTTTCAACATTCAAAATCTTACCACGCAATGGTAAAATCGCTTGAAATGCACGATCACGCCCTTGTTTTGCAGTTCCACCTGCCGAATCTCCCTCGACAAGATATACTTCGCAACGTGCTGGATCCTGCTCAGAACAGTCTGATAGTTTCCCTGGCAATCCGCCTCCACCCATAACGGTTTTACGTTGTACCATTTCACGTGCTTTCTTAGCAGCATGACGCGCTTGAGCAGCAAGAATTACTTTTTGAACAATGATTCTAGCATCATTCGGGTTTTCCTCCAAATAATTCTCAATCATTTCACTCACAGCTTGACTTACAGGCGAAACAACTTCTCTATTTCCTAGTTTAGTTTTTGTTTGCCCCTCAAATTGTGGTTCAGCTACTTTTACCGAAATAATTGCCGTAAGTCCTTCACGGAAGTCATCTCCTGAAATGTCAAATTTTAATTTATCTAACATTCCTGAAGCATCTGCATATTTCTTTAACGATCTGGTTAATCCAGTTCTAAAACCTTGCAGGTGTGTACCTCCTTCGTGTGTGTTAATATTATTTACATAAGAAAAAATATTCTCTGTATAACTTGTATTGTATATCAAAGCTACTTCTACAGGAATTTCTCCTTTTTCGTGATCCATAGAGATAACGTGTGCAATAATTGGCTCACGATTTCCATCTAAGTAACGAATATATTCTTTTAACCCTTCATCTGAATGAAATATCTCTTGAATAAAACTACCATCTTTATCAACCTCTCTTCTATCTGTAAATGTGATAGTTATCCCTTTGTTCAAATAAGACAACTCACGCATACGAGCAGACAAAGTATCATAAGAAAACTCTGTAGTTTGTGTAAAAATAGTATCATCTGGGTAAAATGTCTGGCGTGTACCTCTTTTATCTGTCTCACCAACTTGCTTAACAGGATATAACGCTTTACCTCTTTCGTATTCTTGCTCGTAAATTTTCCCGTCTTTAAAAACGGTTGACTTCATGTGGATTGATAGTGCATTTACTACCGAAACCCCAACTCCGTGCAAACCTCCAGAAACTTTATACGAATCTTTATCAAATTTACCTCCAGCACCAATTTTGGTCATTACAACCTCTAATGCTGAAACTCCTTCTTTTTTATGTATATCTACCGGAATACCACGACCATTATCTTCTACAGTTACCGATCCATCTTCGTTTATTGCCACACTAATAGTATCACAATATCCTCCCATGGCCTCATCAATAGAGTTATCCACAACTTCATAAACCAAATGATGCAGTCCTCGAACACCCACATCTCCAATATACATCGATGGACGCATTCTTACATGCTCCATCCCCTCTAATGCCTGAATACTATCTGCTGAATAATTGTTCTTCTTGATTTCTTCGCTCATATAATTTATTCTAAAAAATGTAATATTTGTCTAACACGCAAATATATAAAAACGCAAATTATATATCCGTTAAAATACCATCTAAAGCACTTAAGTTATCAACATATTATCAAAAAATCCTGTTTTTTATAGCATAAAAAATAAAATCTCCAACTATTGTAAATAACAAAATTCCAAAACGGACATTTAAAAATGCTGTTTTGAAATTTTGATAATTGACTTATTTATTATTTCTAACTCAAATTAAAACTCATTTATTGAACTACGACTCTCGATTTAGCAATTTCTGTATCTGCTTTTACGTGAGCTTCATTTGCTCTACCACTTGGATCTTGGTTTTCTTGCCATTTTGGAATCCATTTTCTAACAGTTTGCGCCGCACTGACCTGTGGATAGAATTTATGAAATATTGATCTGTAAAGATAAGCCTCTTTTGTAGTTGGTGAGTTATAAGGAAACTCCACTGCTGCTCCAGCCAATTCCTCATCTGTAACTTTAGATGAACAATATTCTATTAATTGATCAATCCAATTGTACCCTACTCCATCTGAGAACTGCTCTTTTTGCCTCCACAACACTTCTGCTGGCAAATAAGGATCATCTGGAGTATCAAACGCTTTTCTTAATATATGTTTTTCTATTCCTTCGTGCGTTTTTGGCTGTTTTTCTTCTGGTTTGACACGAACTGCCACGTCCAAGAAAGTTTTGTCTAAAAACGGAACTCTAGTTTCTAATCCGTGAGCCATTGTAGCTTTATCTGCCCTTAATAAATCGGCAGTAAATAATTTCTGAACTCTTTCTATTGTTTCTTTTTGAAATTCTTCAGCTGATGGAGCATTTCTAAAATACAAATACCCTCCAAAAATCTCATCTGCTCCTTCTCCCGAAAGCACTACTTTTATTCCTATTCCTAAATCTGCAATTGCCTTAGACAGAAAATACATTGGAGTACTTGCACGAATTGACGTTACATCATAAGTCTCCAAATGCCAAATCAATTTATCAAGAACTTCAATTCCCTGTTCTATTGTAAAATGCACTTCATGATGCTCTGTTCCTAAAAACTCAGCTACTTTTTTAGCAGCCATTGCATCTGGTGCATCTACATCCAATCCGATAGAAAACGAATGCAATTTCTCGCCTCGTTCTGTCAATAATCTTGATGCTATTGCCGAAGTTAATGATGAATCCAATCCCCCCGAAAGTAATACCCCAATTGGCACGTCACTCATCAAACGCTTACGAGTTGCCTCTGTTAAAGTTTCTCTGATTAACGCTAAATCTAAATGCTGATCTGCTTTTAAATAATCTTCATATTCTGGTTGGTAATATTTTACAAAACCAGTTTTAGGTGTATAATAGTGTCCTGGAGGAAATGTAGAAAATGATTTACATTGATCTGCAATAGACTTCATTTCTGATGAAAAATAAATCCTTCCTCTTTCATCCAAACCATAATACAAAGGTTTTACACCTAGTGGATCTCTACCTGCTATAAAATCATCTCCATCAATTACCACAAAAGCCCAGTCTCCATCAAGCATGTTACAAAAATCATAACCAAACTCTTCGTATAAATGAACAATTACTTCTGAATCTGATTTTGTTCTAAAAGTATGCGCTTTCAAAATGCCATTTCGCAATTCTTGGTGGTTGTATATTTCGCCATTATGAACCATCCAAGCAGAGGATGTTCCTTGAATAGGTTGTTTTCCCGAATGTAAATCTATAATCGACAAACGCTCATGACTCATAATATGCCCTTTTTCCATTACATGCAAATCACTTTCATCTGGACCACGATGTGACATTCTTTTCGAAAGTTCTTTTACAAGTTGCGGGTCTTTTCCTTTTCCAATAATGGCTAATATTCCACACATAACTATATCTTTTTAATACTTTAAAAATTTTGCTATAACAAATATGGCTAAAAATTCTCTTTTAACCACTAAATTATCAGTTTTTACTTTAAAAAAAGAAAACGTTCCCAAAGATTGAGAGCGCTTTCTTTAATATAATTTTATTTTCTTTATGCTTTAACATACGCATCATCATGAACACTTGCAACCGCTCTTCCTGAAGGGTCATTCATGTTTTTGAAAGCTTCATCCCACTCCAAAGCAATTTTAGTACTACAAGCCACACTTGCTTCCTGAGGCACACACAAAGCCGCTGCATCACTTGGAAAATGTTCTGTAAAAATAGAACGATAGTAATACTCTTCTTTAGAGGTTGGGGTCTGTAAAGGGAATTTATATTTCGCATTCGCCAATTGCTCATCCGAAACTTCTTTTGCTACTACTTCTTTCAAAGTATCAATCCAACTATACCCTACTCCATCTGAGAATTGTTCTTTTTGTCTCCAAGCAACACTTTCTGGAAGCATATCCTCAAAAGCTTTACGAACTACCCATTTTTCCATTGGATGCTCTTTGTTGATCATTTTATCTTGTGGGTTAATACGCATGGCAACATCCATAAATTCTTTATCCAAGAATGGTACACGTCCTTCTATCCCCCAAGCAGCCAAACTTTTGTTTGCACGTAAACAATCATACATATGCAGTTTACCCAACTTACGAACGTTTTCTTCATGAAATTCTTTTGCATTTGGCGCTTTATGAAAGTAAAGATACCCTCCAAACAACTCATCTGCACCTTCTCCAGACAATACCATTTTAATTCCCATTGATTTAATAACTCTCGCCATTAACCACATTGGTGTTGATGCTCTAACTGTAGTTACATCGTACGTTTCTAAGTTATAAATCACATCACGAACAGCATCTAGCCCTTCTTGAATAGTGAATTTGATTTCATGGTGAATTGTTCCGATATGTTTAGCAACGATTTGCGCTGCAGCTAAATCTGGCGAACCTTCTAATCCTACTGAAAAAGAGTGTAATTGTGGATACCAAGCATCTGTAGTATCATCTGATTCAATACGTTTTTGAGCATACTTTTTAGCTACTGCCGATGTAATAGAAGAATCTAAACCTCCAGATAATAAAACTCCGTAAGGCACATCACTCATTAACTGTCTATGAACAGCTGCCTCAAGCGCTTTTTTGATTTCAGGAATACTTGTTTCATTATCTTTTACGGCATCGTACTCTGTCCAATCTCTTTTATACCATTGCACAAATTCACCATCTTTACTTGTCATATAATGACCTGGAGGAAATAACTGTATTTTCGTACAATATCCTTCTAATGCTTTCAACTCTGAAGCTACATAAAAAGTTCCATCTTGGTCCCATCCAATATATAACGGAATAATTCCCATATGATCACGGGCAATAAAGTACTCGTCTTTTTCTACATCGTATATTGCAAATCCGAAAATACCGTTCATTTCATCTATAAAATGTGGTCCTTTCTCTTTATAAAGCGCCAAGATAACTTCACAATCGCTTTCAGTCTGAAAGTTGTATTTTCCTTCAAATTGCTTGCGTAATTCTCTGTGGTTATATATTTCACCGTTTGCAGCTAGAACTAATTTCTTGTCTTCTGTAAACAAGGGTTGTTTTCCAGAAGCTGGATCTACAATTGCTAAACGCTCATGTGATAAAATTGCCTTATCATTACTATAAATACCACTCCAATCTGGTCCGCGGTGGCGAATGATTTTAGACATTTCTAATACTTGAGGTCTTAACGTTTCTGCTTTTTGCTTTAGATCAAAAGCACATACTATTCCACACATAACTATATATTTTTATATTTTTTATTCGTTTTGATAAGGCAAATATGCAATAACAGTTACAAATACAAAACACAAACAAACATTTCAGTTATAATCTGTAACAAAAAATCAAAATTTACAATAAAAATGAAAAAATAAAGAAGCAAAAAATAGCATTGTAGTTATAATTTTAAATTCTTTACTTAGTTTTAGTTTAAAAGTGAAAGAAAATTCCCCTCTTAACAAACACTTTCGATAGTATAATGTGTCTTATTGATTTCAAATTCAAAACCAACTTTGTTCCCCATTAAATGAGCCCCTAGTGGAGATTGTGGCGACAATGCAATCACATTAATACCATCAATTGAAACTTTAGGTAAAGCTACACTCAGATACAAATAAATTCCATTTGCCTGAACTAGACTACCAATAATAATAGTCGAAGAAATAAACTCAGCGTCTATCCTATCTAAAATTGCTTTTTGAGCAATTGCTTCTTTTAATTTATTAGTTAGTTTTTCCTGCTCGATATGCATCATCGACAAAGCCGTTTCATGCTTGTCTCCTGCAGAACCTTTGGCATCATTTTTAGAATCTTCTGTCAAAGCCGAAATCATGTCTTTAAAAACATCTATTCGATCCTGAACCATTTGTAAATAATAGGTATGTATTTTTTGCTTGAAAGTCATTTTTTTTTTAGATGCTAAGTTGCTCAGGCACTCTATTCCTGATTTTTTTTAAACTGTAGGGTTTGCTGCGATTTACACAAAGATCGCAAATTAAAGTTATTTTAAAAAGTTAGCCACGAATTCAAAAAAATATTTTTTGAATTCGTGGCTAAAAAAACTTAACGTTTCTCACGTAAATCTTACAGTCAAACCTCTTTAAAAATCAAATTTATAATTAGCTCCAGCCATAATCTGAAAACCTTGAACTGGGTAATTTAACCATCTTTGATATGCTTGATTGGTAATATTATTTGCTTTTAAATAAAAAGTCAATCTATCGCTGTATTTATATCCTACATGTGCATTTAAATCAAAATAACTTTTTAAGGTAATCGGACTTGATTCAATTCCTAAACTAGTATTTACCTGCTCATCTTTTCTTTCTCCTACATAGAACAAATTAAATCCTGCATACCATTGCTTAGTAACATTAAAGTCTAAACTTGTACTTAATTTCATTGTTGGTAAATTCCAAGCTTCGCTTTGGTAGTCATTGCTATAACTATTAAAAGTTCCGTTGATTCCAAAAGAAACATTCTTAGAAAAATCAGCTTTTAACTCTCCATAGAAACGCAATGTCGTCATATCATCGTATACAACTTGAAATGAATTACCGAAAGCATATTTTTCATTAGCTATATCTTCTGTATAGTTATTGCTCTTAAACAATGCCTTATTTCTTTCATTTACATAGGATCCCTGAACTTTATAACTCACATTATTTGCTAATTTCCCTTTTAAACCTGCAAAAACATCAAATTGTTTATCTGTTGGATTAATATTTAATGTTGGAGATAAAAATGGGTTCTGGTCAACAAAATCCATGTATGTATTTTGCTCCAAGTTCCCTTCAGCACCAGCATAAAAAATCATTAAATCTCCAACTACCTTATAAGAAGCAGTTACATTTGGATATACTAAAATTTTACTATTACTATTTTCATTATCCAAACTGTAGAATAATTTAGCTCCTAAATTTAATGTCCAATCATCTTGCTGCATTACAAAACTTGGCGATAATCCAAAATTAGTAAAACCATATTTTATAGGTGCTAAATTTGTCTTTTCATAATTATTCTCAAAACTTCCACCTACATAATCTACAATTACATCTGTATTTATAGACTGATCCATTATCTCTACTTTAAAAGATGGTTTTATGTAAAACCTATTCTCAGAAGATTTTAATCCATCAGAAAAGTGGCTGTATTTCATACTTGCCTTGGTGAAGATTCCATCGCTAAAATCAATATTTCCTCCAAGATTAATTCCGTTGTACGAATGCTTTGGACTTATACTACTAATTAGCATTCCGCGATCTTGTGGAGCTAATGTCGAACCAAAATCAACTGGCAAACCATACCAATTATAAATCTGATTTTGGTATCCTAAATCAATACTCCAAGACATATCTCTGTTTTTCACTCCATAGATTACATCCAATGAAGTGTCATAAAACTTATCATTAAGATCAATTCCTTTAATCCCCCCTTGTGAAGACTGATGCTTGAACATTCCCGCTACATAATCATTGTTCCCTAATTCTTGAGCTACAAATAATTCTGCATTTAAATTACCGTAATTACCAACTCCTGCTGTCGCATAATTAGTAAACAAATGTTCTTTTTTTGCTTTATCTACACCTTGAGCATTTCCTTTTGAAGGGGTAAAAGTTGATGCTACTGGGAAAGAAAAAATAGTATATTTAATGGTTTCTTTAGGAGCATTCCCCTCATCATTTAATGATGGAATTTCTTTTACCTTAAAGGCATCTGAAATTGTAGGTGAATATGCTTTTACAACATTTACTTCTTCAGTACCAATTGTTTCTTCTTTCTTTTTTGTTTCATCTTTTTTTTGTGCCAAAGCCAACTGAGACGTTAACAGTAAAAGAAAAGCGATATGTTTATTTTGGAAATTGATTTTCATATTTTATTATTATTTTTAGAAAGACGTGAAAAATTAAGAAGTAAGATGTAGTGAATATTCTTCATGATTATTTTCCATTTCACTTTTACATCTCACATTTTATATTTCAATTTTCTATTTTGTAATCGACGAATTGGTTTTAGACTCTTCTACTTTAATAGCACTTAATTCTTTTTCTGCCTCCGAAACCACATCTGGATAAGCTGTAAAATTCTGAATCACATTCTCTAGAATATAAGTTGCCTGATAACTATCTTTTAAACCATAGAAATTTTTCGCCATTAACACCAATCCTTTTGCTCCGAAATATTTAAATGACGAATAATTCTTAGCTAGTTTTTGTACCGTTGCATTTGAAGCGTCGTACTTGTTTTCTTTATTTTTAAAGTAAGCATCATAGTATAATGCTTCAGCTGCCAATTCTCCTTTTGACGTTGTAGCTAATTTTGCATAAGCTGTTTTAGCTTTATCTTCATCACCAGATTTAATTGCTGCTCTTGCTACGATAATTTGTGCATCACTTTTTACATTTTCATCTGTCTTAGGGTTTTGCAACACTTTTTCTGCATATACAACTGAGTTATTATAATCGTTTTTATCATAATAACATTTCATCAAATTTGCCTGTGCAAATGTTTTATTCTGAGACGAATCACCTTCATTTTCTATACGAGTTAAAACGGAAATTGCTTTATCACAATCTTTAGCTTTTAAGAATATCTGAGCCAAACGCATCAAAGATTGTTCAGTATACTCGTTTCGAGGTTGTTCAATTACATATTGATAATTAGGTATCGATTTACTTTCTGAGCCTTCTGCTGTATATGCTTGTGCTAATTTAAAGTTAGCTTCTAGCGCATGTATTCCTTTTGGAAATTTGCTCACATAACCACTCAAACCTACAATAGCTTGCTTATTATTATTTTGCTCAAATTGTTTTATCGCTCCCTCAAAAGTGTCATTATCCAAATCAGCATCAGTAACAGCTACAAAATCTAGAGTACGTACCCAAGTAGCATATTCATCTACTTTTCCGTTGTCAACATAAATTAATCTAGCTGTAGAAACTGCTTCAAGCGCCTCTGGAGTTCTAGGAAAATCCGCAGCAACCTTTTTAAATTTAACCAAAGCCAATTGATCTCTATCTGAATTATAATAAATTAATCCCTCACGCAAAATAGCTTTTGCTGTGAAAGCTCCATTTTTAAATTCCGAAACCAATTGATCATACATTTTAATTGCCTGTTCTTGTTTTTTTACAGCAGCATAAGTATTTGCTAACTCAAACATGACATCATCACGATATTCTGATTTTTTGTACATCTGAAGAAACCCATTAAGCTCTTCTATTTTTTTATCATTTTTATTCATAAAACCATAACAAATGGCTTTTTGATAATAAGCATAATCTGCATCAACTCCTCTAAAGCTCATTACTTTAGTATAAGCCTCCATAGCAGATGAATACTTCGAAGTTACAAATCGACAATCAGCTAATCTTAAATAAGAATCGTGCAATCTTGAAGTATCCTCTTTTGAATTATCAATTTGTGCCTGAAATGAGTTGGCAGCATTATCATATTCTTTTAATTTAAAATACGTATAAGCAATATTATAATTTACATTTTTAAACTCTGGAATCGCTTTGGCAGCAGCTAAACCTGCAAATTGCTTATAACTGATTAAAGCATTTTTAAAATCATCATTAAGATACTCTGTTTCTCCTTTCCAGAAAGTAGCTCGCGCTGTAAACTCAGGACTTTTTTGTTCACCTAAAGATTTCACAAACATTTTATAAGCCTCTTGATAATTATTGTCATTATACAACTCTAATCCTCTATAAAAAAGCACTTTTTGATAGGCTAATCTATTCTCTGGTGATCTGTTCTTTTCTAATAAAACCAAAGCTTCACTGTAGTTTTTAGATGAGATATAAGAATCTATCAATAATCTCTCTACTTCTGATTTACTAGAATTATTTGGATATTTCTTTAAGAAATCAAGCAGTACTACTGGTACATTTTGATATGAATTCCCAATTTCATAACTCAACTTAGCATAATTTAAACTTGCATCTTCTTGAATTGCCTTATCAAAATCCATTTCGGCAGCATTCTTAAATGCATTTAAGGCCTGTTGCTTCTTATCTGTATTTAAATAACTCTGACCTAAATGGTAATAAGCATTTTGTGCCACAAAGTCTTTTCCCTCAATAATTTTATTGAATTGCGAAATAGCATTTTCATAATCTTTTTGCTGATAATAAGCATATCCTAATTGGTAGAAATCAGTATTATTCCACTTCCCTTTTTTACCTTTATATTGTACTAAATACGGAATTGATTTATCATACATTTTTAAATTAAAATAACTTTCTCCAATAATCTTATTCAGCTCTGATTTTTCGATTTCATTTGATTTCGGCATTGCTTTTTGCCCCAAATCAATTGCTTTTTGAAAATTTCCTAATTTAAAGTTCATATCAGCTTGATAATACGAAAGCTTCTCTTTGTATTTTTCTTCGCCTGAAACTTCATCAAAGTATTTAGTTGCCTCTTTATAATCATCGCCTTCATAAGCCATAAATCCTAAATAGTATTTGGCTTGCGAACCATATTCTGGTGAGTTTACTACTTTATTAAAATAGGTTGTAGCTTCTTTTTTCTTTTTAGAATTAAAATAGCTGTATCCTTTCTGGAAGTTGAATTTATCTAAATCACTTTTGCTCATATAGCTTTCATCTACACGATCAAACCATTGTAAAGCTTTTGGATAATTAGCTTGATCGAAAAAATAATGAGCTACTTCTATGTATGCTTGATTTTGTTTAGTACTTATTGGGTAGTCCTCTACAAAACGCTCCATAAGCTCATCAGCATTTGGCTGATTAGTTCTTATAGCACAATTAGCAATGTAGTAAGCACAATCGGCCTTTACTTCTTCTTTCGTCTCTTTTTCTTTTACTTTTTCAAAAATAATCTGAGCCGATGTATATTGTTTGTCATTATATAAAGAAACCGCTTTGTCGAAATCCTTTAAATCGTAAGTATAAATAGCCGACTTTTGTGCCGAAACCTTAATCGATAAAAGAAAAACTAGTATAAAAATTAACCGTGAAAGTTTGCGCATTGTGATTTTAATTTAATTTTCAAATGTATCATTTTCTACTGGGTATAACGAAATGGTTTTAGTATTTATTATAATTAAAAATGCAACTAATGTGTTTTAACACACTTATCAATCCCAACAACCACACACTTATTGTCTTAAATAACCACATAAAAAGGACTATTTCCCTAAATGAGGAAAATTTATTTTGAATACAGCCGTTAACTTATTACTTTTACCATTCAAATCAATTTTATCATGTCACAAACCGTACTGTCTCTTAAAGATGTAACTATTTATCAAGAAGGAAGAAAAATTTTATCTCATGTAAATTTAGAAGTAAAGCATGGTGAATTTCTTTATATCATCGGAAAAACAGGTTCAGGAAAAAGTAGTTTCATGAAAACTTTATATGGTGACTTACCATTAACAGAAGGAGAAGGTCACATTGTTGACTTTGATTTGGCTACCCTAAAAGAAAATGATATTCCTTATTTGAGACGTAAGATTGGAATCGTATTTCAAGACTTCAAATTACTTCCAGATAGAACTGTAAATGACAATATGCTTTTTGTTCTAAAAGCTACTGGATGGACAGACAAAGAAGGAATGGAACGCAAAATAGATGAAGTTCTAGATAAAGTTGGTATGAAAGAGTTTACTCAAAAAATGCCACATCAGCTTTCTGGGGGGGAACAACAACGTGTTGCAATTGCAAGAGCTTTACTTAATGATCCTGAGTTTATCCTTGCTGATGAACCTACAGGAAACTTAGATCCACAAACAAGTTCTGAAGTTCTTGAGGTTTTGAGAAACATCAACGCACTTGGAAAAACTATTATCATGGCAACGCATGATTATGCATTATTAATGAAATTCCCTTCGAAAACATTAAAATGTGAAGATGCTAGAATTTTTGAAGTAGTTCAGAGAACAGTGTAATGCTTTCGATTCTAATTCCTGTTTATAATTATAATGTTTCTTCTCTAGTTGAAGCACTACATAAACAATGTTTAGAATCTAAAATAGAGTTCGAGATAATTTGCCAAGATGATGGATCTAATTCTATATTGAATAAAGACAATGAAAAAATAAATTTACTCGAAAATTGTTTTTTTATTTCTTTAGATAAAAATATTGGTAGAGGAGGAAATATTAATTCATTAGCTCGAAAAGCAAAACACAATTGGCTTCTTATTTTAGACTGTGACACATTTCCTGCTCAAAATAATTTTATAAAACGATATTTAGATATCATTACAAATACAGAAGAAAACATCGCTTTTGGAGGGATTCTTTATGAGAATAAAAAACCTCAAGAGGAGCAGTATTTACGATGGATTTATGGACAGAAAAGAGAAACCAAATCAATTCTAACCTCAAATTTATTAATAAAAAGAAACATTTTTATTCAATATCCTTTTGATGAAGTTATTACAAAATATGGCTATGAAGATTTGTGCTTTTTCTCCGTTTTAAAATCAAATCATTTTGAAATTTTATGCATTGAAAACCCCACATATCATTTAAATTTAGAAACTTCAATCATATTTCTAAACAAAACCAAAACAGCCTTAGAAAACCTGATATTACTTTATAATTCAAAGAAAATAACTTCTGAAGAAAGTAAAATACTTAAATCTTTTGATTTTATAAAAAAACTCAGAATAACTCCTTTTTCAGCCTTTCTATTCAGAAAAAATCAAGCAAAAATGGAATTAAATTTACTTTCTCAAAAACCTTCTTTATTTTTATTTGACCTTTATAAATTAGGCTATTATTGTAATTTAAAAAAATAAGTTATATGGCATTTTTTTCTGTAATTATTCCATTATACAATAAAGCTGATTATATTGAAAACACTATAAAAAGTGTTCTTGATCAGACTTTTACAGATTATGAAATTATCATCATAAACGATGGATCTACAGACAATAGCGTAACAAGAGTTCTGGAATTTAATGACAGTCGTATACAGCTTTACAATCAAAAAAATCAAGGTGTTTCTGTTGCTAGAAATTCAGGAATCGAAAAATCTAAAGGAAAACTAATTACTTTTCTTGATGCAGACGACTATTGGTTTCCTAATCACTTAGAAACTTTATTTAAATTATATAATAATTTCCCAAATTGTGGTATTTATTGTTCTCGCTATAAAATCAAAACAATATCTAAACAATTTGTAATTCCTCATCACAATGGAATCGAAAATTCATTTTCAGGAATTATTGAAGATTATTTCTATTCGAATTCTCCATTTCGAACAACATGGACTTCAAGCTTAGCAATTCCAAAAGAAATTCTATTGAAATTTGGCAGTTTTACCCCTGGAGTTACAAATGGTGAAGATTTAGAATTGTGGACTAAAATCGGTATTCATTACTCTGTAGCAATAAGTAATAGGATTACAGCCGTTTATAACTACAATACTCCCAACAGCTTATCAAAGAAGAGCATTAATACAATGAAATTAATGGATTTTGAACCGTTCAAAACTGCTGAGAGTCAAAACTCATCACTGAAAAAATTCTTAGATTTATATAGAATTGAATACGGGTTACGTTATTATATATTTGGATATACAGACAAAAAAAACTTTTATCTAAAAAATATTGATGCAAAAAATATTAATTTAAAGATTCGATTTTTATTAAACCTCCCTTCTTCTTCTTTACGCATCCTTTTTAAAGTAAAAAATTATCTAAAAAAAACTGGTCTGTACTTTTCTATTTACGAATAGAATAATTTACAAATTCCTCAAAATCTCTTATATAATCGGCTTCAATATAAACTTCCGAAGCTACAACTAAACAAACAGAACCTGAAGAAAAATTTTGTAGTTCCCTCCAAATCCCAGGATTAATTAACAAACCTTCAAATGGCTTATTCAAAGTTACGGTCATTGACTCTTTTCCATCTTTTAAAACTACGTCAAAACTACCACTTAATGCAATCAAAAATTGTTTTAGATTTTTATGTGCGTGCCCTCCACGTTCAGCTCCACTTGGTACATCATATAAATAATAAACCCTTTTAATATCAAAGGGAACAGTATCATTTTCTATTACTGAAAGGTTGCCTCTTCTCTCCTCTATTTTAGGAATTGAAATAATTTGTATCCCCTTATTATTTATTTTCATGTCTTGTTATTTCAAATTTTTCATGTCCCTCTTTTGCACTTTTAAAAGCGGTTTTAATTTTTTTAAATTGTATTTTATTCTGTTTTAGATCAAAAAACAATTTGATAAAAATCCAAAAAATATATTTCTTTTTAAATATTCTTGAAAATACTGCACCTTGAATATAATATTTATTAGTTATATTTATCTTTTCTGAAGAAGTTTGACTTTCATGTTTTACAATTATTTGTGAGTCAAAAATAAGCAATTGACCATTTTCTTTTAAATCAGATAAAAAAACTGCTTCTTCACCCATTTCGAAAGCTCCACCTAAACCAAATTTTTCATCAAATCGAATTTTAGATGCATCAATAATCGTTTTATTTAATGTCA
The DNA here is from genome assembly GCF_020905345.1 of Flavobacterium pisciphilum. Taxonomy (NCBI): domain Bacteria; kingdom Pseudomonadati; phylum Bacteroidota; class Flavobacteriia; order Flavobacteriales; family Flavobacteriaceae; genus Flavobacterium; species Flavobacterium pisciphilum. Next base: position 4,452,820 of record NZ_JAJJMO010000001.1, on the reverse strand, counting down.
TTTCTATTGAGCTCACATTAAGTACATCTAAGATACCTAAGTTAACTTTAGAACCAGAAGGATATTTCTTAATTAAATCTCCATTTGAATTTATCACTGAAAAAATCACTACTGCCGCTTCAGGGAATTTATGATACGAATTTATTATTTTAGCTAAAAATCCTTCCTGATAAACAATGTCATCGTCAGCAATGACAAGAATTTTTCCAACAGCATTATCAAGAGCCAAATTTCTACTTTTTACCAAACCTTTTTCAAACGAGTTTATAACTCTTACCTTAGAATAATTAGAAGTTAAAATTTTCTCATTTTGAGTCTGATTAATTATTAAAATTGAAAAATTAGAAAAATGTAAAAACGGAAACATTGGAACTAAAAAATCTAATGAATCTTGATTCATTGTAGAAATTAAAATCTCGATATCATTTTCAAGAAAAGTCTTTACCATTTTTAATTTATATACTCACAAATATATACTTTTTTTGAAATAAAAATCAAAGACAATATATTAAGAAAAACAAGCATAATGTTACTTATTATGAAAAGGATAATTCTGTATTTCAAATCATTTTTTGATTAATTGTTACTATTTACTATTCCAAAAATCAACATATTGTTGAGCTACTTGAACATAATTATGATGTAGTTCTACAAATTTTCTACTATTGCTTGAAATTTCCGGAATATCCTTTCTATTTTGTATTAGTGTTTCTAATTTAGTATAAATATCTTCTTTCGAAGGAAATACATTAACAATTGGATAATTATTATTTTCCTTCAACAACTCATACATTTCTGGTTCTCCTCCACCTACCAAAACCAAACCTTGCGCCATACCAATCAAACCATTCATTCCAGGAGTATAAGAATAGAGTTGATCTAATATAACATCTGATTCTGACATTATTTTCACATATTCCATCCAAGGTAGAGAAGTGACTTTATTTATCAGAACTTCTTTGGGATAAGCCTCCTTAATTTTCATTATTTCTTCAAGAAATAAATCAGTGCCTTTCAGTTTTGATTTAAGTTTTTGAATACCAATAAAAAATTTGATTTTATCCTCTTGAATTACTTTTTGCTTATACTGAAGTAAATTAGTATTAATAGGTAAGGGAATATATCCTAATTTATTTTTATAATAAGGTTCATATGCTTTATAATACTCATACAAACAAGAAATTATGCCATTACATGTTTCTGCGACTTCAACATTTGCATCTTGAAATTGATTTCCTATCCACTCACAATTATAAATATCAAGAGGTTTTTTCCCAATAAATAAATCGGAATATTTAAGTGTTTTATTTTCTATACATAGTTTCTCCCAAAAATAATCAGTCCCAAATGCCCCTAAAAAAACTTTCGCATTATTTTTCAATAAAAATCTATAAAAATGAAGATTTCTCTCAATCTTTAAATCTAAAAATGAAGGGTTATTAATCTGTACAATATCATAACCTCTAAATTTTTTAAAAGTATTATGTATTCTTCTTAGGTATTTAATCGAGTTATAAAAATCATATCCATGGCGGAACAAATTAATATCTCTATCATTTTTCATCCATTTACATCCATCAGAAGCTACGGTAACATCATGTCCTAATATCCTTAACCCTTCTGCTAATGTAGAATGTAGAGCACTGTACTCACCTAATAAAAGAATTTTCATACAATTAAAGTTGTTTAATGTAATGAGTTCAAAAAATCAAAAATAAATATATCTTAAAAATATTTGGAGTATTCGAAATAATCTTTAGGTTAAAAAATTAGTCGTCTTATTCATAACTATTTGTTTCTTTTTTTTAAAGTCATCTCTTTAATTAAACCAATTCCATCTTTAAAAAAGATATTTCATTTATTTTAAAACAAAAACTATCAATCAATAACTTTCACCCCCGTTTTTGAAAATACACCGTCTTGATAAAGATTATAACTTGAATCTTTTTCTAAATGTTGCAACAAGGCTCTATCTTCGCTCAAATAAGAAAATAAAACTCGAAAAATATTTACATTTGACTTTAAATTTTCATCATAATTATGATGCTTATCATCATTCCATTTTATAGCTATTAAATTACCGAAAATTGATTGAAGTAATTTTGGATTCCTTGTTGTAAACATTTCATTTATATTTTCAATACCAACCCATCCACCATGATCTGCTCCAATAATAATAATTCCTTGAGGGTCTTTTTTAGTTATCAACTCTATAGTTTTTATTAGCCAATCGTTTGCAATTTCAATTTTTTCCAAATAAACTTTACGCCCATTTTTTATACCCGAGCCATCATAGATAATATGATGTGGAAGTAATTTCTCTACAAAATAAAACTTTGGTTTATCATTATTATTATTATTATTATTATTATTAGCTTCTAAGCATTTTTTTAAATCTTCATAAACATCTCTTTTTGCATTGTTATCATTACTAAAAAAGGGAATTTCTGAATTCATTATATTAAAATAATCATAATTGCCTTTTGGAAAACTTTGCTGGAAATAACCATCTTCAACTATAAAAAAAGTTTTATAATTATTATTCTTTAGAATCTTTATTACAGGATTATTTCCGACAATAATACTTCTCGAATCCTGCATCTCAAATGGTGAAGATAATATACTATTTAAGTGATGATGTTTCATTGCAAACATCGAAGCATTTGAAGCTAAACTTGCTGGGTAATTACTTCTTGTATCTTTATAAACTATAAATGAATTACTTTCTAACCAATCATACATGCTGTTGTTATATTTATAAGGGTGATCTTCCATCACTTGCTTACCAACGTAACCATCTGGTTCTAAAAAATAGATATTGGGAAATTTCACAAACTTAACTTTTTCAATATCATCATCCTGTTTTGTCCAACTTAAAGTATCATTGAATTGTTTGTAAATGAAAATATGTAACGTTTTATAAAATGGGATTACCGACAATAAGATTAGAAAAATCACTATATTTTTGTAGTAATTATAAAATTTTGAAGAGAGATAAACTACAAGTATTAGCAATAATAATAATATTTTTTTCTTTATAGTCAAATAATAAACCTGAGATAGAAACACCGCAGTAATCTCTATTGCTAATACAAATAATAAATGCCTCTTATAACCGTTCAATTTTTTAAAATGACGAAATATTTTATACAGAGTATAAACCCCAGCACAGGGTAAAACTAAAAATAAAAAAATGAAATATAGAAGATGCTGATATGAATTTATTGATTCATAATTATTTGAATAATAATAAACTAAAGGATAAAATCCAGAAAAAAAACCAACCAGGATTGGATAATCTTTTGAATCATTCAAAAAATCATTTACTTTTTCTTTAAAATTAAATTTCATTTGTTGTAAGTTATTGAAGGCGCTTCATACTATATAGAATTCTTTCGGAAGATATAATCCTTTCTTTCTTTAGTATTTCAAAATATACACTATACTCTTTCTCAAAATTTTCTTCGTTATAAAAATCAAAATGATCTTTAAAATCTCTTTTACTATCAAGTAAAAACTGTACCCAAGAATCCGATCTTGTAGGAAATTCAATTAATAAATTTGAAGCCATTTTTGAAAAAAACTGTGCTGAAAATTCAAATGGAATATTCCCTGACAATGTTATATGATGAATCACTGCAAGAGCTAAACAGCCATCAAACTTTAATTCTTTAATTCTATCAATAAATGAAAGTCGTTCTTGGTTATTAAATCCATAATTAGCAGTAGGATTTAAGACATCTGTAACAAGAGGAAGAATGTTTTTTTCTTTATTTTTTAATACTTGTCGGTAATTTTGTTCCACTGCATTAGAATCAACATCAGCAACAATAATAAAGGTTGCCATATCTTTCAAAACTCTGGAAAATGTTCCATCATTACCTCCTATGTCAATTAATGATTTCCCTTTTATAGATAGAAACCAATCTTTTGTATAAGTCTTTTTAAAATCATAGGATGCTCCATTATAATTTGTTTGGTTATAATAATGATCCCACTCAGTATTTTCATTTATAGTTAAATTTTCTATATAGTCATAAAGACCGTCTAACAATTTAATTTGAGAAGCTTTGGGTAAATTGCTAACTACTTTTTTTTTATCTGATTCGAATTTTGAATCATATTTTGCCAACAAGTGAATATTACTCAACAATGTTGGACTTAAATAGCTTTTAGCTGGTAATAACTTAGACAATTTTTGTAACGAAATACCTTCTAAATATTGAGACAGCATTTTTAACTGGTCTTGTCCATAATATTTAGATAAAACCAATGGCCCTAAGAAGTGCATTATAAATTGTTTGTAAGCTAGCCAAGGACTATTTTCCTTATAGAAATCAAATGATAAAGTATCTATAAAAATAGGTTTCCCTTCATGAAAAGTAATATTGAAAGCTGAAGCATCCTTCAATGTAAAATTATGCTCCAAACATAACTTCTGGATCTTTAACGTCAATAAAGCAGCATGTTTGTATTGTAGAAAGTTCCATTCATAAGGATAACTTATAAAAGATATTTTTTCTGATTCAATAATTATTTGATCAGCAGATAAAATTTCGATTTTATGAGGAATTAGGAATTTCTTTTTAAAAAGAAGAGCATAAAACCTGCTATCAGTTAAAGCTTTGTATTGCTCAAAATAAATTGGATTTATTGCTCTTTTTATTTTGTCTCCAGCTATAAAAATATAACCTGATGGGTCCCTAAAAGATGAAGAAATTCTATTTGATCCCATCTAATTTTGATCCTCCTTGCTATCTGCTTCATCCATAAAATCTTCTTCCCTTTTAGTTTCAATACCAAAAACACGCTTTACTTTATGTAAAACAGTTCTGTAAAACATTAAAACTGCTGCAACTGCTGCAGCCAAAAACTGAACAATTAAAGCTCCTGTACCTGGATCAAAATATAATAAAGTCATTTATATAGTTTTTTCAAAAATAACAAAATTTAAATAATGACAGTTATTTTTTCCCTAATAAAACCTTCACCTGATCTTTTAGCTCCTGAATATCTTTATTTTGCTGTTCTATTTCTTTATTTTGCTTAATTAAATACAAGGTTAATTCTTCAATCTTTTCTTGTTGAATTTTTGCCATTTCTCCAAGTTCTAAACCTTTCTCTGTAATTTCTTTAGCAGATGGTACGTTTGGTAAATGTCCATTTTCTACTATATAGTTTTCAACTTCTTTCAAGTTAGGTAATTTATACTCTTTATCAAAAACATAATCTGCCCAAGTAGAATATACTTTTATTTCCTCAGCTCTTATCTTTCCTTTTACAGATAGTCTGTAGGTATCTGATCCATCAGTAAAATTTGTAGTTCCGATTCCAATATTATTCATAGATATTATATTCCCTTCTACAAATGCACTACCAGAACCATCTAAAAATGTTGAGCCACATGAACTTGCCTTAATTATTAATTTATATTTTTTATTTTCATCAGATGTTAAGCTTTCATAACTTGCGCCAATTATCAATTTTGTGTTAGCCTGTGGAAGGGAAGCATGACTAAAGTTACAGCCATCTGGTGTTGTATCTTCTAAAACTCTAAATACATTTCGTTGTTTACTATCATTTATCTCAAAACCACCAAAACCAGCTGTCTCAGCATAAGATCTAAATCTTTGATTATCTCCCCTATCATCGATGGAAAACCAAAACCTAGATTTTGCGTTAATATTTGAAGCTGGAAAATCAAAAAAGTTCATCATTCTACTATTATTAGAATTAACAAAACTACCTGCTTGAAAAACTTTACTTTTTTGGTTTCGATCATTCGTGTCAATAAAAGTTTGACCATTAGGAAGACCTAATCCTGAAAAATTGGCGTTTTTTACTTTAATATCTCCATTAACCTCTAATGTAGTAGTAGGATTAGTAGTTCCAATCCCTACATTAGTATTAGAAGTTGATGAGTTTGGCAAAACACTTCCAGCTCCACCTGAACCTGTGCTAATTTGTGCGTTTACAGCATTATAACTTAATATAAATATCCAAAAAAATAAAAAAGTAAAGATTGATTTCATTTTTAATATAGTTTAACTTGTAGATTAATTCTTTCAAACCTACTAAATAAAACAATAGAAATCGAAATAATTTTTAAGTTTTATTTAACTAAACAAAATACCTTCTAAAATAAATACAAAGCATCAATAAATAAAAAATATTATCAAAAGCTTGTGCTATTATAACTCCTTATTAACTCTATCCTTAAAGAGGTTAACAAACTAAACGATTACTACATCATACTGATTATAAGCATTTCTTATACTCTACCGTTTCCCTAAAGAAGCACTAGTTAATTTCCGTCTTACATTAAAGCATCGATTTCCCATAATACATGTTGAGTCATCAAATAAAGTTGCATAAGGAGTATCTCAATAGTTCGGTACACTCTTTTATAATTATCATATTCATAAGTATTGGCAATAGTATTACTCCCAAATATATTTGTAAAAGTACAGCTTGTAATTTGGCTTAAATTATTATAAGCATAAGCGGTCTTACTCTGTCTCTATTTTTCTCTACTGTTTTTCCTGAAGGACCATTGCATAAGATGATTCCATTACGTGTTGTTTCTATTTTTAACTAACCAAAGGCATTAATAAGAGCGGTATATGTATCAGTACTTGGATCAGTCATGCAGTTTTATTTATTTTTTAATATCATTTTCATTTGAGCTTTTAACTCTTCCATATCTTTATTTTGTTGGATTAAATAAAGTGTTAGTTCTTCAATTTTCTGTAAGAACTTAATATTCAATTCAGATAAATTTATGCCATTTTTCTGCATTTCTTCAGCAGATGCTATTTCAGGTAAATGTTTGTTTTCTTTAATAAAATTATCCAAAGAAGTTAAAGATGGTAAATTGTAATCATGCTCGAAAACAAAATCTGCGCCAGCGTTTACAGTGACTCTTACTTCTCTGGCATTAATATCACCTGCAACTGTTAGTTTGGAGGCTGGATTGGTTGTACCTATCCCTATATTACCATTTTTTAAAACAGTGAAAAGATCATGATTAGCACCATTGTATCCCTCTAAAGTGAACATTTCATCCCTTGCACTAAACTGCCAAGCAGATTTCAATGTATTAAAAATCGCTCCATCTAATACATTTCTATTAAATCCAAGACCACTAACTATTCCTGCATTTAAGCTAATAGCATCATTGTTTTTTAGAATTACTAATTGAGAATTTGGTGATGAAGTTCCTATACCAACATTTGAATCTGTTAAAATATTACCTTCGATTTTTGCACTGCCATCCTGAACAAATAATTTATGACCTAAACTATTCGGATGATTTGAATATCCTCCAATGACAACTCGACTGTTAGCTTTTCCAAACTGCATATATACACTATCATTACCATCTTCGTAAATTTTCATTAACTCTTCTTGTCTCTTATTGAGCATTATCATTTGTGTAGTACCACCTGTTTCAGCAATAAATCTATATCTTCCAAAATCATTTCTATCATCTAAACCAAAATAAAAATATGATTTAGGATCTAAGTTTGACTGTGGAAAATCAAAAAACTTAAACATCCTATATGGTTGCGATGTACCACCAATAATTCTACCTCCATCAAAAATCAATGACTTTTTATTTCTTTCACTAGTAGAAATAAATACTTGCCCATCTGATAAATCGGATGACAACGAAATACTTGAAGCCTTAACCACTCCATTAACCTCTAATGTGGCTGTTGGATTAGTAGTCCCGATTCCCACATTAGTATTAGAAGTTAGTGAGTTTGGCAAAATACTTCCAGCACCGCCTATCGAGGTACTAATTTGTGCATTTAAAGTACTAGAACTTAGTATAAATATTCCAAAAAATAAAAGAGTAAAGGTTAATTTCATTTTTAATGTAATTTAGCTTGTAGATTAATTCTTCCAAACATACCAAATAAAATAACTGAAATCCAAATGTTTTTTAAGTTTTATTTAACCAAAAAACACCTTCTAAAATAAATACAAAGCATCAATAAATAAAGAATATTATCAAAAGCTTGTGCCATTACAATTCCTTCAATTCCATAAATAGCAATAAAATATACACTTGAAAAATACAGAACAGCAAGTGATAATAACTCCGAAATTATAAAAGCAATGGTCATTTTTTTTGCAAAAAACTGAAATCCCAAAATAAGAGAACAAACTTTAAAAATATCACCAACTAATTGCCAATAAAACAAATTTGTAACAGGAATAAAATCCGATGTAAAAAGCAGTTTAATGATAAAAAAACGTAGAAAATAAATTGCTGTAACCCCAATAATAAAAGCTGGCAAGATTGTTTTATAATAACTCCAGAATATTAACTTCGTTTCTTGATTAGTCTTCGCAATTACTAATTTTGGTAAAAAATAAACACTTAAGATTGTTGAAACAAACATCATATAATAAGATGAAATACGAGTCATTGTTTCCCAATAACCTGCTTGTTCTATCCCTAATCTCTCTATCACATTGCTCCGTATTGCTAATAAAACAAAAGGCCCTAAAACAGATGAAACTAAAGCCATCAAAGAATAAGAAGATAAGTTTTTTATAATTTTAAAATCAAATAACTGAAATCGGATAGCATCAAAAAATACTATCTCTTTATTAATAAAATAAAAAGTTACAAAAAACAACAATGCTGGTGTAATTACAATCGCTAATAAAGCTCCAAGTGTTTTAAACTGTAAAATCATAAAAACAGAGACTATCAATCCAATAGCATTCCCCGTAATATTTACCCAAATAACTTTTTTGAATTTGCCTAAACCATTAATTATGGCTAGTAGAACAATTGAAATTGCATACCAAGGCAATGCCAAAGCCAATACTTTAAAAACTAAAGAATATTCAAAACTATCACCGAAAATTTTATTGTTCCAATACGAAGCCATAAAAAACAAGACTCCACTCAGGATCAATACTACAAGCAATAAGGTAATAAAAACTGATGCTATAATTTTCTGAAGTTCATTCTTCTTTTCATTACTTTCTGCAACATATTTAACAATTCCACTTTGAAACCCAAGAGTGGAAATACTTTCCAAGGAAGTCAAAAAATTACGAAGATTCCCAACTAAAGCCATTCCGCTTGGACCAACAAAAACAGCTAGTAGTTTTGATGTAATCAATCCAACACCTATTTTCAACAGTACACTCAAGCTATTTAAAGAAGTTATTTTAAACAGATTTGTTTGAGTATATTTTTTAATAAAGTTCAAACTTAGTATTTATTAATAATTTCAATTACAAAACTCACTTCGTCATTTGTTAATACAGGACTTATTGGTAAACTCAAAACCTCGTCATGTATTTTTTCTGTAATAGGAAAAGATAAATTATTCCATTGTGACAATGCTTTTTGTTTGTGAGGAGAAACAGGATAATGAATCATCGTTTGAATGCCGTTCTCTAACAAATAAGTTTGTAAATAATTTCTGCTTTTAGTTCGGACAACAAACAGATGAAACACATGATTAGATTGCTTCGTTCCTTGTAATAAAGCAGCTGGTAGTATTATTTTTTCATTTTTTATTTCTGCCAAATATCTATTTGCAATTGCTCTTCTCTGTTCGTTTTCTGCATCTAAATTTGGTAATTTCACATTAAGGAATCCTGCCTGCAATTCATCTAATCTTGAGTTTACGCCAACATAATCATTATAGTATTTTGTCTCTGACCCATAATTCCGAAGTGAAAATAAAATCTTAGCCAACTCCAAATCGTTTGTAGTAATTGCACCGCCATCTCCCAAAGCACCTAAATTTTTCCCTGGGTAGAAACTGTATGCTTGTACATTATCATTCTCAATTTTAGACTTACTATTTTCTGCAAAAAAAGCACCATGCGATTGTGCAGCGTCTTCAACAACCAAAAGATTATTTCGACTTGCTATCTCATTTATAGCATCCATTTCAGCTAATTGTCCATATAAGTGAACTGCTAAAATAGCTTTCGTCTTTAACGTTATTTTTCCCTCGATTAAATCTGGATTAATATTGTAGGTTTCTAATCTCGGTTCAACCAAAACTGGAACTAAATCTGCCTGAAGAATAGCCAGAATACTTGCAATGTACGTATTTGCAGGGACGATAACTTCATCACCTTTATGTAGTCTCCCTAATGCAATATATCCTTTAAAAATTAAAGTTAAAGCATCAAGACCATTACCTACTCCAATGCAATAATTTACTTTACAATATTCAGCAAAAGCTTTTTCGAACGTTTCTAATTCCTTACCTAAAATATACCAACCGCTACTTAAAACTAATTTCAGTTTTTCCTGAAAAGCAGTTTCGTAAGGTTCATTTATTTTTTTCAGATCTAAAAAAGGAATCATATCAAAACGTTATTTAATAAATTATAATTAGAAGTTTCTACTTCATAAAAATCATGAGCGATTGTACTAGCTCCAAAACTTTCTTTCCAATATGATAATCCTTCATTCAATTTTTTCCCTTGACTCTCATTGGATATTCCAAAATCAAAAAAGTGTTTTTTAGCAAATATTTCTTTTATCAAAAACTCAAATAAAAAATCTAAGCTTCCTAAATTATCCTGATTTTCGTTTTTTGAAATATATTGACAGTGTGCAACATTTGTGCTTTCAAAAACTGTTGTTCCAGCTACTATTTCATCATTCAAATACACATTAAACTGCCTAATGTTCTTAGGGAAAAATTTGTTTAGATAATCTATCTCTTCTAAAGTATGAACTGGTTTTGCTTTGTGTTTTTTATCTAAATTTGGTATCAATATTTCATTCCAAAATCTATCAAAATCATTTTCTTCTTTGATAATTAAATCATTAAAAATAGCTTTTTGAATCCCTCTTTTTCTAATTTTTGATATTTTATTTTCTTGAGATAAATCCAAAACTGACAGCGAATCTCGTCGAACCAATTTTGCTTCAGCTAAAAACAAAGCATATTGAATTTCTTCGGCAGGTTTCAAATGATAAATTGTTGGAAGTGTCTTCAAATGCAATTCTACAACAGTATTCTCATTTAAAAAAAATAAAATACTTTTAAAAATTTCAATAACCGAAACAAGTTTTGTCTTTTCATTATAAACCAAACCTCCATAAGTAAGCCCCTGATGTGAATACACCACATTATCAGCTCTATTTGCAGGTAAAACTGAAACTAATTTTTCATTTTCATAAACTAATAAAGAAAAATCTTCAAATCGGTCTTTATGATATTCCATAAAATCACGATGAAACAAGAAAGTAGCGTTTTTGGCTTGACCAATAAAGTCATTCCATTTTTTATAATCCGTTTCCTGATATACCCTTACAGTGTAGTTTTTCACAATTTAGTATTCGATTTCATTTATCGTTTATGTTCTAATGCTGGTAGATACCATTTATATCTTACAGCCATTAATCGAACTAAGATAATAACAATACAAGTTACTAAATACAAAATATCATCATTTAAGTTCCATTTTTTTAATACAAAAAAGACAATCCCTCCTAGAATACAAATCGTAGCATAAATTTCTCTTCTAAAAATCACAGGAATTTCATTACACAAAATATCACGAGTAACGCCTCCAAAGCAAGCTGTCATAGTACCCAGTGCTATACAAATTAGAGGATGCAAACCAGCAAGTATTCCTCTTTCTAGTCCTATTAATGTAAAAACCCCTAACCCAATTGTATCAAACAAGAACAAGGATGTTCTTAATTTATCAAACTTTTTTCTAAATATAACTGCTAAGATAAACCCCAAAATTATAACGTAAACATACTTCAAATCTAGCATCCAACCCACTGGTGTTCTACCAATTAAAACATCGCGAACCGTTCCCCCACCCACAGCTGTAACAAAAGCAATTATAAAAACTCCAAACGGATCTAATCTTTTATTCATAGCTGTTAATGCTCCCGACATAGCAAATGCCATTGTCCCAATGATGTCTAATAAGTTAAACATTTAAATGTTTTTAAAATGAAAATAAAATTCTGAATTCTGACAAAAATAAAGAAATACTCTTTATAAACAGATGCTAACTACAATTAATAAATTTAGCGAATTCATAAAAAATAGTATTGAATTTAAAATTTAAAAAATCTTATTACCTTAGCCACTTACAAACTCAGCACCTTTTCCCTTGAAACAAATTACTTCGATACAAAACCCATTTATAAAGTCATTAGTGTTATTGCAAGAAAAAGCAAAAGCACGGAAACAAACTGGAACGTTTTTAATTGAAGGAAAACGTGAAATTTCATTGGCTATAAAAGGTGATTACGAAATAGAAACTGTATTATTTTTACCCGAATTAATTTCTGAAAACGAGATTAATAAATTAACAGGCAAACAAGTTAATTTAATAGAAATCAACAAAGAAGTTTACCAAAAATTAGCTTACCGCGATACTACAGAGGGTGTTTTGGCTATCGCCAAAACCAAATCATTGCAACTATCTGATTTAAAATTATCTGATAATCCATTAATTCTTGTTGCTGAGGCTCCTGAAAAACCAGGAAATATTGGAGCACTATTGCGTACTGCTGATGCAGCCAATTTAAATGCAGTAATCATTGCCAATCCTAAAAGTGATTTGTACAATCCAAATATTGTTCGCTCAAGCGTAGGCTGTTTATTTACCAACCAAATTGCAACAGGAACTACTGCCGAAATTATTGCTTTTTTAAAGGAAAATAAAATTAATTTTTACTGTGCTACACTTCAAAACTCAACTTCTTACCATACTCAGGACTTTACTACTCCAACTGCCTTAGTTGTAGGTACGGAAGCTACTGGACTAACTCAAGAATGGAGAGATGCAGCGACTCAAAACATAATCATACCAATGGAAGGCGAAATAGATAGTATGAATGTTTCAGTTGCAGCTGCTATATTAATTTTTGAAGCAAAAAGACAACGAGGTTTTAATAAATTGTAAGTTGTGAATCATAAAACCGCTATAATTTTAAATAACTAATATCATTTACATATGAATTATAAATTATCACTTTTAGCACTATTTTTAAGTTTTTCGGTCGCAGCACAAATCACCAATAAAGAAGTTGATGCATTAGTAGAAAACACTTTAAAAACATTTAATGTCCCTGGAATTGCAGTTGCTATTATCAAAGACGGAAAAATTATTCAAGCTCAAGGTTACGGCGTAAAATCTATCTTAACAAAAGAAAAGGTAGATGCAAATACACTATTCGGAATTGCTTCAAATAGTAAAGCTTTTACAAGTGCTGCACTGGCAATGCTTGTTGATGAGGGCAAAATAAAATGGGATGACAAAGTGATAAAATATCTTCCTAATTTTAAAATGTATAATGAATATGTAACACAAGAATTTACAATTCGTGATCTATTAACTCACCGCAGCGGATTAGGTCTTGGTGCAGGAGATTTAATGATCTGGCCTGATGGAAGTGATTTTACTGTACAAGATATTACCCAAAACTTACAATATTTAAAGCCAGTTTCAGGTTTCAGAACCAAATACGACTATGACAATTTATTGTATATAGTTGCTGGCGAAGTTGTTCATGTTGCTAGTGGAAAAAGTTGGGGTGATTTTATCGAAGAACGCATTATGAGTCCATTAGAAATGAATCATAGTGCCGCATCATTTTTACGTTTAAAAGACTCTACAAATATTATCGTCCCTCACGTTCCTATAGACGAAAAATTAAAAGTAATTAAGAGATATCAAAATCAACTTTTTGATGCTGCTGCTGGAATTTATTCAAGCGTAAATGACCTGAGTAAATGGGCTATTATGCAAATGAATAACGGAAAATATGGTCCCGAAAATAAACAATTCTTTTCAGAGAAAGAACATGACGAAATGTGGCAATTACAAACTATAATCCCAGTAAAACCTAGAGCACCATATAATACTCACTTTAGTGGATATGGTTTAGGCTGGTTTCTGAGTGATGTGAAAGGCTACAAACAAGTTAGCCATACAGGTGGCTTAGAAGGAATTGTTACTCAAGTTACTTTAATCCCAGAAATACAATTAGGAATTATAGTCTTAACAAATCAACAATCTGGCGCTGCATTTACTGCTATCACCAATACTATAAAAGACAGCTACTTAGGCATTAAATCTGAAGATTATGTTGCACTATACAGCAATCGTCTGAAAGCCAATGTAGAAACTGCAGATAAAGTAACTGATGAAGTTTGGGCTGTTGTTGCAAAAAACAAAAAAGACAAAATAAAAACTGACTTCACCAAAATCACTGGAACTTACAAAGACAATTGGTTTGGAGAAATTACAATTACAGAGAAAAAAGGGAAAATATATTTTGCGTCAAAACGCTCTCCTCAATTAGTTGGAGAAATATTCTTTTATAAAGATGGAAATTATGTAGTAAAATGGGATAATGCCTATTTTCATGCCGATGCCCATTTGTTCTTTAAATATGATTCAAATGGAAAAGTGGTAACATTAAAGATGGAACCAATATCTGAATTAACTGATTTTAGTTACGATTTTCAAGACTTAGATTTTACGAAAAAGTAGTTTCCAGTTTCAGTTATCTGTCTCAGTCCCAGTTTTCAATTTTAAATTAAAAACTGGAACTGAGATTTTTTTTGTTTCAAATTCATATTGAAAACTGAAACTAAAAACTAAGACTTTTTCTACACAAAAATCATGGCCTAAAATCTAAAATCAGCAATCGAAAACCTTGCGTATGTTCTAACTTATTCTTATTTTTAGGGAATTGAACCATGCTTACTTATGACAGAGATAGATATTGAAAAAGAGAATAAAGCAATCGCACAGGAATACAAAGAATTACTTCGAATTAGTTATCAAACTTTAAGTCCAACAGACAAAAAACTAATTCGAAAAGCTTTTGATGTTGCTGTAGATGCTCATAAAGAACAACGACGAAAATCAGGCGAAGCTTACATCTTCCACCCTATTGCTGTTGCAAAAATCGTAGCTTCCGAAATTGGATTGGGAGCCACCTCGATTGCTGCTGCCTTATTGCATGATGTTGTTGAAGACACCCCTATGACTGTACAGGACATTGAGCGTTTATTCAATCCTAAAGTAGCACAACTTGTAGAAGGGTTAACTAAAATTTCGATGGTTCAAAAGGATCTAAATGCATCAATGCAAGCGGAAAATTTCCGTAAAATGATTCTTACCTTAAATGATGATGTACGTGTAATTTTGATAAAATTAGCCGACCGTTTGCACAATATGCAAACCATGGATTCTATGGCTGAATACAAACAAACCAAAATTGCATCAGAAACGTTATACATTTATGCTCCTCTTGCTCACCGATTAGGTTTGTACAACATTAAAACAAAACTTGAAGATTTAGGATTAAAATATACTGAACCAGAAGTTTATAATGATATTGTTAGTAAGATTCGAGAAACTAAAGAAGAGCAAGATGCCTATATTAAAGATATTTCGGATGTACTAAAAAAATCTTTGGATGAAGAAGGAATTGAGTACATGATAAAGGGGCGTCCGAAATCTATTTATTCAATCCGAAGAAAAATGCGTGCTCAAAACGTAAGCTTCGATGAAGTTTATGATAAGTTTGCTATTCGAATAGTATATAAATCCAATCCTCATGACGAAAAATTTCTAGCTTGGAAAATATATTCTATTGTAACGGATCATTACAGACCAAGCCCTAGCCGCTTGCGTGACTGGATTTCGTCACCAAAATCTACCGGGTACGAAGCCTTGCACATAACAGTTATGGGACCAAAAGGTCGCTGGATTGAAGTACAAGTTCGTAGTGAGCGTATGGACGAGATTGCAGAGAAAGGATATGCTGCGCATTATAAATATAAAAATGGAGCTACTGAAGAAAGTGGTCTTGATGTTTGGTTAAACTTACTTCGTGAAGCCTTAGAAAACTCAGAAACCAATGCTGTAGATTTTGTCGAAGATTTTAAAATGAATTTATATTCAAAAGAAATCTTTGTATTTACTCCAAAAGGAGAGATTAAATCACTTCCGAAAGGAGCAACTTCATTGGATTTTGCTTTTAGCATTCACTCTGAAATTGGAATAAAAACTCGTGGAACACGTGTAAACGGACGATTAGTACCGCTTAACTACGAATTAAAAAGTGGGGATCAGGTCGAAGTCATTACTTCTCAAAACCAAAAACCAACTATAAACTGGTTGGATTACGTAACCACATCCCGAGCAAAAACCAAAATTAAAAACGTTTTAAACGAAAATACCAAAAAGATTGCTGAAGAAGGAAAAGAATTACTTACTCGTAAACTAAAACACTTAAAAATAACTATTAACGAACAAGTTATAAACGAGTTGGTTAATTTCTTTAAACTCAAAACGAGTTTGGATTTATTTTACAGAGTGGGAGTTGGCGCAATCGAAAATCAGCAATTAAAAGACTATGCAGCTCAAAAAAGCAACTCGTTTATTAATTTCTTCAAAAACAAAATAAAACGCAACAACACTTCTACAGCTGATACTGACATCCATAAACCTGTAATTAGCAGTAATTATGATATGTTGGTTTTTGGAACCGAACACGATAAACTTGATTACAAATTATCTCCATGTTGTAACCCAATTCCTGGTGATGATGTTTTTGGATTTGTAACAATAAACGAAGGTATAAAAGTTCATAAAAAAGATTGCCCTAATGCTATTGGCATGCAATCCAACTATGCCTACCGAATTATGACTGCCAAATGGATTGACTCTTCGCAAGAGGAATTCAAAGCTATTATCAATATTACAGGAATGGACGTTTTAGGACTCACTAACCAGTTGACCAAGGTAATTTCTAACAACATGAATGTAAACATCCAGAGTATCTCATTGAGTACCGATGCTGGCATTTTTCATGGTCAGATTGCAGTAATTGTACGAAACAACTCCATACTTAAGAAAATGATTAACAACATCAAAAAAATTGATGGTGTTGAGAAAGTAACTAGAGAATATAGAACGTAAGTCCCTGAATTTTTAGGATTAAACATTTGAATGTGAAACTTTAAACAGGAAACTTTTATTCATTTAAAATAATAAATTATCTTTGCAGGATATGACACTCATTTCAACTGACAACAACAAAAATCAAGAAATTGTAAAAAATGTTTTTACATTATATCTTGAGCAAAAAGGCCATCGTAAAACTCCTGAACGTTATGCTATACTTCAGGAAATATACGATAGTGAAGAACACTTTGATATTGAAAACTTGTATATCAAAATGAAAAACAAAAATTATCGTGTAAGTAGAGCAACTCTATACAACACGATAGAGTTACTATTAGATTGTGCTTTAGTTCGTAAGCATCAATTTGGGCAAAATCAAGCCTATTACGAGAAATCGTATTTTGATAAACAACACGATCATATCATTATGACTGATTCAGGTGAGGTAATCGAATTTTGCGATCCTAGAATTCAGACCATAAAAAAAACAATCGAAGAAATATTTGATATCGAAATTACGAATCATTCCTTATATTTTTACGGAAACAAAAAACAAAAATAGACGATCTACAAAGATTGTTCTTGAAAATATTTAAATAAAATAGACACAACTAATTAATCTGTGCGGGTACAAAAAAAACACCTCGCCAATTAAAATTAAAAACAGAATGACCGTAGATTTATTACTAGGATTACAATGGGGAGATGAAGGTAAAGGAAAAATTGTAGACGTTCTTACCTCGAATTATGACATTATTGCTCGTTTTCAAGGTGGGCCAAATGCAGGACACACTTTAGAATTTGACGGAATAAAACATGTTCTAAGAACAATTCCTTCTGGAATTTTTCACGAGAAGTCTATTAACATTATCGGTAATGGAGTTGTAATTGATCCTGTGGTTTTTCAAAAAGAAATTGAAGGCTTAGAGAAATTTAATTTAGACATTAAAAGCAAATTAATTATATCTAGAAAAGCACATTTAATTTTACCAACACACCGCTTACTTGATGCAGCTTCTGAAGCTTCAAAAGGAAAAGCAAAAATTGGCTCTACATTAAAAGGTATTGGTCCAACTTATATGGACAAAACGGGTAGAAATGGCCTACGTGTTGGGGATATCGAATTAGAAGATTTCAAAGAACGTTATAGAGCACTAGCAGACAAGCACGAAGCTATGATTGCTTTTTACGATGTTGCTATTCAATATAACTTAGCAGAACTTGAAAAAGAATTCTTTGAAGCTATCGAAGAATTAAAAAAATTAGATTTTATTGATAGTGAAGAATACATGCACCAAGCTCAAAAAGCAGGTAAATCTATTTTATGTGAAGGTGCTCAAGGATCTTTACTAGATGTAGATTTTGGAACATATCCATTTGTTACTTCATCAAACACTACTGCAGCTGGAGCTTGTACTGGTTTAGGAATTGCGCCAAACAAAATCAAAGAAGTTTACGGAATTTTCAAAGCATACGTAACTCGTGTAGGAAGTGGCCCTTTCCCAACTGAACTTTTTGACGAAGTTGGAGCTACAATGGCAAAAATCGGAAACGAATTTGGTTCAGTTACAGGAAGACAAAGACGTTGTGGATGGTTAGACTTAGTTGCATTAAAATATGCTGTTCAAGTAAATGGTGTTACACAATTAATGATGATGAAAGGTGACGTTCTTTCAGGATTCGAAACTTTAAAAGTGTGTACTGAATACAACTACAAAGGACAAAACATCTCTCACTTCCCTTATAACATCGAGCCTGAAAATGTAGCTCCCGTTTACAAAGAATTCAAAGGATGGCAAGCTGATTTAACTGGAATGACCACTTATGATGAGTTACCAGCTGAATTAAAAGAATATATCGAGTTTATCGAGAAAGAAGTTGAAGTACCTATAAAAATTGTTTCTGTAGGTCCAGACAGAAAACAAACGATACTTAAATAAAAAACATTAAACGCTCTGAATTACAGAGCGTTTTTTTTGCCAAAAAAATATTTATATATGAGTAATCCTAAAATAAAAATAACCGAAACAAAGTTATTATCTAACAATTGGTACACATTAAACAAAGTGACTTTTGATTACCAGAAGAATAATGGAGCACTAGAAACTCACAGCCGAGAAGTATACGACCGAGGAAACGGAGCAGCAATATTACTTTATAATTCCAAGAAGAAAACCGTAGTACTTACTAGACAGTTTCGTATGCCCACTTACCTTAACGGAAATGAATCCGGGATGATGATTGAAGTTTGCGCAGGGCTTTTAGACAAAGACAACCCAAAAGAATGCATCATCAGAGAAACCGAAGAAGAAACTGGGTATCGCTTAAAAAATGTAGATAAAGTAATCGAAACCTATATGTCACCCGGATCTGTAACTGAAATTCTATATTTATTTACAGGCGAATATGATGAAAGCATGAAAGTTAGCGAAGGTGGTGGGCTTGACATCGAAAATGAAAATATTGAAGTGCTAGAAATGACTTTTGACGAAGCATATACAATGATTACAACTGGCGAAATAAAAGATGCTAAAACAATCTTACTATTACAACATGCAAAAATAAAAGGATTGATTTAAAACACACAAAAGCCCCTGAATCTTAATCTAGAGGCATTTCACTTACATTAAGAACTAAAGACTTATGTTTGTAAGAAAGACTTTTATTATGGCTATAAGCAAAAAAGGAAAACGTAAAATTACAGTAGATTTTAAAACTTATTTTTGGTGGGTATTTTATGAATACGACCAAACTACATTTGACGGAAACCAAATAAAAATAATCGCAAAAAACCAAATTTTCAGCATTTTGTATGGCTTAGATCAAAATACAGAAAAAAGATTTGTAGCACTCGAATTATATCGAGATAAAGGAAGAATTTATTTAGAATGTCCAAAATTTGAAAATGATTCTGGAATAATTACTCCTTCCGGAATTAGTAAATTAATCCAATGGATATTTACAAAACCTAACAACGATGCTATTAGAAAAGTGACATTTGCTTATCACAAAAAGATTCTAAATGAACTGGAAGCAAACACCCTACACAATACTATACTCGAAGAAATAACAAAAAAGGCGTAAGATTTAACTCTTACGCCTTTGCTTTTATATAGGAACTCTATTATTATCTTGAATAATTTGGAGCTTCTTTAGTAATTGTAACATTATGAGGATGACTTTCAGTGATTCCACTAGATGTGATTCTAACAAAACGTCCTGACTCTTGCAATGTTGGAATATCTTTTGAACCACAGTATCCCATTCCTGCACGAAGTCCACCAATGAATTGAAGCATACTTTCGTTTAATTCTCCTTTATAAGGAACACGACCTACAATTCCTTCTGGAACTAATTTCTTAACATCGTCTTCAACATCTTGAAAATAACGATCTTTTGATCCACCTTCCATCGCTTCTACTGAACCCATTCCGCGGTAAGATTTGAATTTTCTTCCTTCAAAGATGATAGTTTCTCCCGGAGATTCTTTTGTTCCTGCTAATAATGACCCTAACATAACACAGTCAGCTCCAGCAGCAATAGCTTTAGGAATATCTCCTGTATAACGTATTCCACCATCAGCAATTACTGGTACACCAGTTCCTTTTATTGCTGCAGCAACTTCTAATACTGCTGAGAATTGTGGAAAACCAACTCCTGCTACAATACGAGTTGTACAGATTGAACCTGGTCCGATACCTACTTTTACTCCATCAGCACCGTTGTCTACTAAATATTTAGCAGCCTCAGGAGTTGCAATATTTCCTACGATAACATCGATACCTGGAAATTTGCTTTTTACTTCTTTTAATACATTTACAACACCCTCAGTATGTCCGTGTGCTGTATCGATAATAATTGCATCAACACCTGCACTTACAAGTGCTTCGGCTCTTTGAACTGCATCACCCGTTACTCCAATTGCAGCCGCAACGCGTAAACGTCCGTAAACATCTTTATTTGCAATTGGTTTTAACGTAAGTTTAGTGATATCTCTAAAAGTAATTAATCCAACTAGTTCGTAGTTTGCATTAACAACTGGTAATTTTTCTATTTTGTGTCCTTGTAAAACTACTTCGGCTTGTTCTAGTGAAGTTCCTTCGGCTACTGTTACCAAATTTTGGCTTGTCATAACCTCAACAATTGGTCTTGTTCCATTTTTTTCGAAACGTAAGTCACGATTGGTAACAATACCTTTAAGGATTCTGTTTTCGTCAACAATTGGAATTCCACCAATTCCGAATTCTTTCATTGCCATTTTAGCATCGGCAATTGTAGAACTTAATGGTAAAGTAACTGGATCAATGATCATTCCTGACTCAGCACGTTTTACTTTACGTACTTTTCCAGCTTGTTGCTCGATAGTCATGTTTTTATGTAAAACACCTATTCCTCCTTCTTGTGCCATAGCAATTGCCATTGCACTTTCGGTAACAGTATCCATAGCAGCAGATACGATTGGAACGTTCAGTGTTATATTACGAGAAAATTTTGATTTGATACTCACTTCGCGAGGAAGCACATTCGAGTAGTTAGGTACTAATAATACATCGTCGTAAGTTAAACCTTCGCCGATAATCTTGGAGTTGTGTGCTTTCATGGTGCAATTTCTAGTTGAATTGCGTGCAAATATAGTAAATAAATTGAAAACATTCACTTTATGCCTTTTATAATTTTTTGCTACTATAAATTATAGCATCCAATTACTATTAAAAAACACCATTAAACCACTACTACCCTAGCCCAGATAGCAACGAAAATCTTTTATTTTTTTCTTTAAAATATAAAGATTACTTCACATTGTTTCTATTCTCAGCTGAGTTCACTGAATTTTATTTGTAGTGAATAACTGGATTAGCTTCTAATAAAAAAATAACTTAATTGTATTCAGAATTTTCTTTGAAAATAAAATTTAAGCCAAATTGAAATGTAGCACTGTTGGCTTTAGTGACATCTCTATATTCCAGAATATTATCGATCATGGCATATAAATTAAACTTCCCAAGAGTGGTTGAAAGCCCAAATCCTATGTTCTTTGAAGTATAGGAATCCACTGTGTAAGTTGCTTTTACTTGTAAATTTTGGAAAAGCGTACGTCTATAAAAAGCTGTTAGTGCAACCAACGGCGTTCTAGGCGTTGACATTACAAACAACTGGGCACCAACGCCATTGAGATATTCAGTTTCTCTGTTTGACTTACAATTGCATTCTTCATCTAACCTATCTTTACCAAAAGAATATTGAATTGAGGAATTAAATTTAACTGGGCGCCAAGTGGTATATTTATTATATAAAGTATCTCTTGGAATTGCCGCTTCAAATTCATCAAATACATTTTCTGGCTTATCAGGATTGGTGAAATTTGGATTCACTCCCTCATATTGATAATACCCTTTATAAGTAAGATTTTCGACTTCTTTGCTATGTCGAATAAAACCAACGTCGATAACACTTGCGGTAAGCTGAATATTCTTTTTAGGATAATAGGTTATCCCCGCATCAAAACCAATTCCATAATTTCCACCCAGAAAAGTTTTGTGTGCAATATCTGAAGCTATACTCCCATTATAATCATCCTCAAGATATTCTGCAATTCCAGAGGATTTCAGCTCTAAATTAGAAGAAATTATTTGGTTATACATTGTTGTATTCGACATTCCTGTATAAATATATCCTGAATTTTTGGTTGAAGTTGCATTTAATCCACTTGAATACAACTTGGCTCTTCCTCCTAAAACTAGCTTATCATTTATTTTTTTATGATACCCCACATGAAAAACTGAAAGCACCTCAGCCCTAACACTTAACTGGCTTAGGTCGAATGATTTTCCGATATATTTTTGATTCCCATCTAACGCCAACAGTGCTAAATCTTTAGGCACATACATAAAAAAGTCAGCTTCTTGATATACTCCAAATGAAAGATATCCTTTATTTTCAAGCCCTCCAAGCTTAAATCCTCCTGAAAATAATTCGATTTGCTCATTAACTGAAACGATATCATTTTTGGACGCTTTATTTACTGCATTTCTCAATTTAGTATTAAAATCAACTCCATTATTTGCAAACAAATCATAAGCAGAAAAACTACTCGAACCAATATTTACTGAGATACCCGACAATAATGGGATTCCAAAATAATACTTATAAGAAACATCTGCACCAGGATTTACAAGTAATGATTGCGGAACTGAGGTAAAGTTATACAAAACCTGCTTGTTCTGCGCTAATCCAGAAAGACTTACCACCAACAACAAAATCAGATAAATTTTTCTCATTTTATTTCGAAGTATAAGGTAGCTCCTGAACGTAATTTTAAATTCCCTGGACTATCTGCTGTTAATGGGATTCCTGCCAGCATCATGACTCTTATCTCAAGCTTGACAGATTTTTTTAATGAATCTAGCGATTCATTTTCGAAAACATCGGTATATTTTACAATATTTGGCGTGTTTGCATAAGCTGGGACATTTATTTTTGTATCATGTACAACCTGATTGTTTTCATCTAAAAAAACAAAGTCAACAATATAAGCTCGTTGTATTGTATTTTCTATTTCAAAATTGAACTCCGCTTTCCTTAAATTGTCTCTAAAAAAACGATCCCCAAACACATCGAAATCTTGTACATCAAAAAAAACATCTTGCTCAGTTCCATTGTCAACAAATTGATTTGCCTTAACATCAAAATAAGTTAAATTGGCAACAAAAACAGGTTCTAATGTAAGATCTTTAGTTTGTTCAAAATCTAAATCGCTCGCACACGAACAAAACAATATCGCAACAATTATTAGCCTAAGAAACCTATTATGGGGGTATGATTTCATTGCAAAATTATTTTAGTTTAATATAGTGCTAACAACGGATTTTAATTATTACTTATTATATATAAAAATTAATATTTACTTAATGATAAGCACCAAACAGTTTTGAGGCTTCATTATAAGCACTTTCAAAACTCATCGCCCTTATATTTGTATTTTGCTTTTGCGCCGTAAAGTAGGATACCATTTTTTCTGTTGGCATATTCCCTGTTAACTTGTCTGTTGCCATCGGACATCCTCCAAAACCCTGAATCGCCCCATCAAAACGGTGACAACCTGCATGAAAAGCTGCATCTATTTTCTCAAACCAAGTGCTAGGTGTGGTATGCAAGTGCGCACCAAACTCTATTTTGGGATATTGTGCAATTAGATTCGAAAATAGATAAGTGATAATATCTGGCGTTGAACTTCCTACTGTATCTGAAAGAGAAAGTGTTTTCACTCCCATTTTAGAGAGTCTCTCTGTCCATTCTCCAACTATCTCAACGTTCCAAGGATCTCCATATGGATTTCCAAATCCCATTGAAAGATAAGTTATTACCTCTTTGTTCTTTTTATCAGCTATTTCTAATATTTCTTGAAGTGTAATTATCGATTCGGCTATAGTTTTATGCGTATTTCGCATTTGAAAATTCTCTGAAATCGAAAATGGAAACCCTAAATATTGAATCTCTTTGTGCTCTGAAGCTATTTCTGCTCCCTTTGTATTTGCTATAATTGCTAACAGTTTACTGGTGGTTTGCGACAAATCTAATTGTGCCAAAACCTCTGCTGTATCTTGCATTTGAGGTATTGCTTTTGGAGAGACAAAACTCCCAAAGTCAATGGTGTCAAAGCCTACCCGCAATAAAGACTGGATATAAGAAACCTTATTCTTAGTAGGAATAAATGTTTTGATACCTTGCATGGCATCTCGTGGGCATTCGATAATCTTAATTTCTTTATTCAAAGCGACTCTGTTTCTAAATGCTAAGTTACAGTCTTTTTTATATAAATAAAAAATATCCCTTTGTTTATTTTATTACCCAAAAACGTAATAATAACAAATATTACACAAAAACGTAATAATAAATAACATTCCTTATCTTTGTAATGTTTTTTATCATGAGTATCAGAAGTTTTACATTTTAAAGCAGAAAGTCAAATTGCTTAATAGATAAACTATAGAATCAAGAAAATTTGAAACAAAAATGGTATTTAATTTTTAATTATATTTGAATATGGTAAGTATAATCACAGGTGATATTATTGGTTCTAGACAGCTACAACCCAAAGATTGGATTGATGGCTTAAAAAAACTTTTTAATCTGTTTGGTAAAAACCCCATAGAATGGGAAATTTATCGTGGTGATGAATTTCAGATAGAAATCAAGAATCCTGAGGATGCTTTATTATCATCTTTATTGATAAAAGCCTATTTAAGAACTTTGAAGCTTGATGCCAGAATGAGTATTGGTTTTGGAGACAAAACACATAAAGCAAAGAAAATATCTGAAAGCAACGGAACTGCTTTTATATACTCTGGGGAGCTTTTTGAAACATTAAAAAAACAAAAAACAACTTTGTCTCTAAAATCTGGAAATGCTGATTTTGACATAAAACTCAATTTGATGTTACGATTAAGCTTAACTTTTATGGATAATTGGCTGGTTCCTGCAGCAGAATTTATCGTAATTGCAATACAGAACCCAACTTTATCACAGGAAGAAATTGGATTAAAACTAGGCATTAACCAAGCTGCTGTAAGTCGAAGACAAAAACGGGCACAATTTGATTTAATGATGGATTTAGACCGCTATTTTAGATCACAAATAAAAGAATTCACTTTATGATAGTATTTGTAAAATTATTTTTGGCTCATTTACTTGGTGACTTTATTTTCCAACCTAATTCATGGGTTATTAATAAGGAGATTAAGAAACAAAAAAGCATTTATTTATATATGCACGCAGCTTTACACGGTATCTTAACTTGGATTTTGGTTGGTGAGCTTTCTTTTGGATGGTATGCGCTTTTATTAGCAATTACTCACGGATTTATTGACTTTTTAAAACTACATTTTCAGAAGACTTCTACCAAAAGAGCTTGGTTTATAGGAGACCAAATAGCCCATTTTATAGTTTTAATTGCAATTGCCCTTTTATACAATCAGCAAAAAATAGATTTACTTGGATTTAACAGCCACTTCTGGATTATTGTAACTGGGGTTTTGTTTTTAACCAAACCAACTTCTATTTGTATTAAAAACCTCATCTCGATTTGGACTCCAGAAAACAACAATGAGGCTGACAATTCTCTTGCCAATGCAGGAAATTACATTGGCATTCTAGAACGTTTATTTGTGTTTTGTTTTATAATGACAGGTCATTTTGAAGCCATAGGTTTTCTATTGGCTGCTAAATCCATCTTTAGATTTGGTGATTTAAAAGAAGCCAAAGATCGCAAACTAACTGAATACGTTCTTATTGGAACTCTTTTAAGTTTTGGAATCGCATTACTTACTGGTCTTATTACTAAAGCAATGACTTTACAAACCTTTATTTAAGATCTCTTTATTAATTGCTTTTATCAAAGCTGGACCTTCATAAATAAACCCTGTGTATAACTGGACTAAACTTGCTCCTGCATTTAATTTCTCAATTGCATCTTGAGCGGTATGAATTCCCCCTACTCCTATGATAGGAAATGCTTTATTACTTTTTTCTGAAAGAAAACGAATTACTTCGGTAGATCTTTTGGTTAAAGGTTTCCCTGACAAACCACCCATTTCTTCTTTATTTATAGACTGTAGTCCTTCTCTAGAAATCGTAGTATTGGTTGCAATTACACCCGCAATTTGCGTAGTTTTAATTATATCTATGATATCCAATAATTGCTCATCTGTTAAGTCTGGAGCTATTTTTAATAAAATTGGCTTTGGCTTAGCATGCGTTAAATTTTTATTTTGCAACGTCTGTAACAATTGAGTCAATGGCTCTTTATCCTGTAAAGCTCTCAAATTTGGTGTATTTGGCGAACTTACATTCACTACAAAATAATCAACATGATTAAACAAAGCATTGAAACAAATGATATAATCATCAACTGCATTCTCGTTAGGAGTTACTTTATTTTTACCAATGTTTCCTCCAATTAGAACTCCTTTATTTTCCTTTAATCGTTCGATCGCCTCAATAACCCCACCATTATTAAATCCCATTCGATTAACAATAGCCTGATCTTCTTTTAAACGAAACAATCTCTTTTTAGGATTTCCCTCTTGTCCTACGGGCGTTACAGTACCTATTTCTATAAATCCGAAACCAAAATCTGAAAGTTCTTTGTATAATTTGGCATCTTTATCAAATCCTGCGGCTAGTCCAACTGGATTACTAAACTTTATTCCAAAAACTTCTCGCTCTAAACGAGAATCATTTACTTTATAAATCGCTTTTATAATCGATGAGACTCCTGGTATTTTTGAAATAAATCTAACAAATGAAAAAGTAAAATAATGAACTTCTTCTGGATCAAACCTAAAAAGTATCGGACGAATAAGCAATTTATACATAAGTGTGTTGTTGTTTTTGTGGCTGCAAATTTAATTATAATATACTAAAACGCACCTAATTTATACAAAAAAACAGCTCGCTAATTTAAGTTGTTTAAAGTTTTTTATTGTAGTTTTATGCCTTAAAATAAAAACCATACTAAATCTATAGAATTAATGAAAAAATTAAACAAATTTTGGATATTCGGAATAGTAGCCAGTAGCGTTTTATTTATTAGCATTGGCTACGCAAAATTCACAAAACCGGCTGTAGAAAATTCAACATTAGATTGCAATCAAATTCAAATAACCTCATCTGAATCTAAATTTGAACCTACAATCGTTAATAAAAAAATGGCTCCATCTAAAGCTCCAAAAGGCATGGTTTGGATTCCTGGAGGAGAATTCTCGATGGGAAGTAATGTTGCAGACGAAAGTTTATGTAGCATAAAAGGAGTTACCAAAGATGCTGCTCTAATTCATCGCGTATATGTAGATGGATATTGGATGGATGAGACAGAAGTTACAAATGAACAATTTGAACAATTTGTAAATGCAACTGGATACATTACAGTTGCTGAGCAAAAACCTACCAAAGAAGAATTTCCTGCAGTTGCCGAAGAAGATTTAATAATAGGTTCTGTTGTATTTACACCTACCTCAACATCTGTAAATCTAGATAACTTTTTACAATGGTGGTCTTACATTGGAGGAACCAATTGGAAACATCCTGAAGGACCTGATAGCACAATAAGAGGCAAAGAAAAATACCCTGTTGTACAAGTTGCTTATGAGGATGCTGCCGCTTATGCAAAATGGGCTGGTAAAAGACTTCCTAGTGAAGCTGAATGGGAATTTGCTGCTAGAGGGGGAAAAACTGGAGAATTATACACTTGGGGAAATACTTTAAAACCAAAAGGAAAATTTCAGGCCAATATATACCAAGGACATTTCCCTATTAAGAACGGTGATACTGGTGAAGACGGATTTAAAGGGATTGCTTCAACAGCACAATTCGCTCCAAATGCTTATGGATTATACGATATGGCAGGAAATGTTTGGGAATGGGTAAATGACTGGTATAGCGCAGACTATTACAAATCATTAGCAGAAAGTGGCAAAGTTACTAAAAACCCTCAAGGACCTGAGATAAGTAATGACCCTTCTGAACCGGACCAGCTCAAAAAAGTGCATCGTGGAGGTTCCTTTTTATGCACCGATCAATATTGCACTCGATATATGGTAGGCACCAGAGGAAAAGGCGAAATACGCTCTCCAGCAAATCACCTTGGCTTTAGATGTGTAAAAAGCATTTAAAAAATAAAATTAGTAAGAAAAGAATCCAATTATAAAACAACATCCTTTTTGTTTACTTCAGGATGTTTTTAATCTAAAATAAGACAGCTAAAAAAATTGTCTATATTTGCTAAAAAAATAAAAAAATGCAACATATTATAGATCGATTTATTAGTTATGTAACAATTGATACAGAGTCTGATCCAAATTCACAAAATACTCCTAGTACTGCAAAGCAATGGGATCTTGCTAATAAACTAGCCGAAGAACTAAAAAGCATCGGAATGCAAGATGTTACTATAGATGACAAAGCTTATATCATGGCTACTTTACCAAGTAATGTAGAACATGCTGTTCCTACTATTGGCTTTATTTCTCATTTTGACACTTCTCCTGATTTTACAGGAGCGAATGTAAAACCTCAAATTGTTCCTAATTATGACGGTAAAGACATTGTACTGAATGCTGAACAAAATATTATTTTATCTCCAAGTTACTTCAAAGATTTATTACAATATAAAGGGCAAACCTTAATTACAACTGACGGAACTACATTACTAGGTGCAGATGATAAGGCTGGAATTACAGAAATTGTATCTGCAATGGAATTCCTAATTCAAAACCCTGACATTAAACACGGTAAAATTAGAGTTGGATTTACTCCTGATGAAGAAATCGGTCGTGGTGCACATCATTTTGATGTAGAAAAGTTTGGTGCTGAATGGGCTTATACAATGGACGGAAGTCAGATTGGGGAGCTTGAATACGAAAACTTTAATGCTGCTGGAGCAAAAATTATCTTTAAAGGTAAAAGTGTACATCCAGGTTATGCCAAAGGAAAAATGATTAACTCAATGCTTATCGCTAATGAGTTTATTAATGAACTACCTAAAGGAGAAACTCCTCAAGAAACTAAAGGATACGAAGGTTTCTTTCACGTACATCATATAACTGGAAGTATCGAAGAAACTGTCTTAGAGCTTATCATTAGAGATCATAGTGCTAAAAAATTTGAAAGACGTAAAAAATTGATTGAGAGAATTACTAAAAAAATCAATCATAAGTTTGCTAAAAAATTCGGAGAACCAATCGTAATTGCTCAAATAAATGATCAATACTACAATATGAAAGAAAAGGTTTTACCTGTAAAGCATATTGTTGATATTGCAGAAAAAGCAATGAAAGAATTAAACATTAAACCACTAATAAAACCAATTAGAGGTGGAACTGACGGTTCTCAATTATCATACATGGGATTGCCTTGCCCAAATATTTTTGCTGGTGGTCATAACTTTCATGGTAAATACGAATATGTTCCTGTGGAAAGCATGCAAAAAGCAACTGATGTTATTGTGAAAATTGCTGAAATGACTGCAATTCCTGGAATATTTGATGCGCCAATAAAGCCTACAAAAAAGAAATAATTCTAAATAACAATACTGTATTTAGATAAAAGATATTTTAAATTAAACCACCTGTAAAAACTTTTTACAGGTGGTTTTTCTTTTAATTCATATTACAAAAATAACAATAGTCCCTGCCCTATAATTTACCCTAAAATAGTTTCAATAGCTTGTAATTCATCTTGAGT
The DNA here is from genome assembly GCF_020905345.1 of Flavobacterium pisciphilum. Taxonomy (NCBI): domain Bacteria; kingdom Pseudomonadati; phylum Bacteroidota; class Flavobacteriia; order Flavobacteriales; family Flavobacteriaceae; genus Flavobacterium; species Flavobacterium pisciphilum. Next base: position 4,422,631 of record NZ_JAJJMO010000001.1, on the reverse strand, counting down.
AAAAGCAAGATTTTGCAAACTATCAATATTATTATTTAACTGTCCTACTGAACTCGCACCGATTAGAACTGATGTAACACGGTTGTCTTTTAACAGCCAAGTCAATGCCATTTGTGCCAAAGATTGATTTCTCTTCTGAGCAATCTCATTCAAGGCAATTATCTTTTGCACTTTTTGTTCTGATATTTCTTTAAGTTGCAAATTCCCGTTTGGATTTGATGCTCTAGAATTCTCTGGAATTCCTTTTAAATATTTATCAGTTAAAAGCCCTTGCGCCAAAGGTGAAAATGCAATACAACCTACTCCTTTTTCCTCTAGGACATCAAGTAAACCTGCTTCTGGCTCTCTAACAAACATCGAATACTTTACCTGATGTATTAAACATGGTGTTCCTAATTGTTTTAAAATTGCAGTTGCTTCTCTGGTTTGCTCTGCATTATAATTGGATATTCCCGCATATAAAGCTTTCCCACTCCGTACAGCATAATCTAATGCCATCATCGTTTCTTCTAAAGGCGTTTCAGGATCAAACCGATGCGAATAAAAAATATCCACATAATCTAGTTTCATACGTTTTAAACTCTGATCTAAACTTGACAATAAGTATTTTCGAGAACCCCAATCGCCATACGGTCCATCCCACATGGTATAACCTGCTTTGGTAGAAACTACAATTTGATCTCTTAAGTTTCCCTGAAAATTATGCCATAGTATTTTTCCAAAATTTTCTTCGGCTGAACCTGGAACTGGCCCATAATTATTAGCTAAATCAAAGTGCGTTATCCCCTTATCAAAAGCTTCTTTAATGATACTTTCTCCATTCTCAAAATTATCTACTGAACCGAAATTATGCCATAATCCCAAAGAAATCTGCGGTAATAATAAGCCGCTTTTTCCACATCTGTTGTATTTCATTTTATTGATTTAGAAATTGAAAGTTTAAGAATTTATGACTAATTAAGGTATAAATTCTACTCCTGTAAAAATAAGAAATCGAAAGTATTATACAATTATTTTATACTAATTGAAATACTTTCGATTTATAGTTTTGTTCTTTTGGTTATTCACAAGAATATCCAAAAAAAATCTTTATGAATTCATCCTATCTTCTAATTCATGTAGCTTTTCTGGGATATCATGTATTTTTTTGAGCTTGAAAGAAAAATAAATATAAAAAGCTCCAATTGCAATAAAAGCAAAAGCTGTCCAATATACTAGTGAAAGCCCTGCAAAAATAGGGTTCCACAATAATATAAATGAAAATATAATTCCTAAAATCCCTAAAACCAAAAGATTTCCCCAATCTGGTACTCGATAACTCTTTAAATCAAAAGCAATAACTATAGCCATTATTGAACGGAATAAAATAACAAATCCTACGTATAATGGAAGTATGGTAATCGAAATTAACGGATTAGAAATTAGCAATATCCCAACTACCAATCCTAAAATTCCTGATGCTAATGTCCATCCCCAATTATCTATTTTTTTTCTGTTTGAAAGCGCAAAAATGATCTCAAAAACTCCGCTAGCCAAAAATGAAATACTAAAAAGAAACGCAAGAGTTAAATATGCTGCTAGAGGTGTTATAAAAGACCAAACTCCTATTCCAACAAAAAGCAACCCCACTAATAATGGAATGTACCAATAATCAATAGCTTTTTTTACTTTTTTAAATAAAGAATTTTCCATAAAGTATATTTTAAATCATGCTTACTCTATTAAGTTTTCAGCTTACCTTTAATCATCAACCTTTTCCTAAAGCATTCTTTTATATAATTTGCTTTATTTCGAAGTCTCTCAAAGATAACAAATAAAAAACTTATTTGTAAAAATTAACTCATAAATACCCCATGCTATTCATGACAAATAAGTTTTTTTGTTTCCACATTCCTACTAGTTAGTTTCTATTCTGAGATAAAACAAGAAGCAGGCAAATTAGCCTTATTAAATAAATTAGACTGAATTGTGTTTCCCCATGCAAAACGAACTTTTACAGGAACATTAACCTTTTTACTTTCCAACCACACTTCGTTATTTTTAATTTCAGCTTTGGCTGGATAAAAAACCTCATCAATTCCAGCTATTTCAAATTGCTCCTCTTTTTTATCTTTAAAATACAATCCATCAGCATAATCAAAAGAAACTATAACTTTATTCTCTTCTAGTCTAATTGCTTTATAAAGTGGACTATTTACCAAATCAGTAATGGTTTTATAAGTATTTAATAAAGTAAGATCTGCCAGACGGATTCCAACCGTTTTTTTATCTGTTGGATGAATTTCTTTCACATCACTAATATCACTTATTACTACCATTCCTGTATTAGAAACTTCTTTCAAAACTTTGCGTTGCGCATCTCTCACGGCAACATTCAAAAAATTATTCCTTCCTGTTTTATTAGGAGCAATTTGTACAAAATAAAATGGAAAATCTTCTTGCCATACTTTTCTCCAAGAGTTAATTAGAGCCGATAGTGTTTTATCATAAATTGTAGACCCCACATTTGATTCTCCTTGATACCAAATTGTCCCTGCAATCTTAATCCCTGTTATTGGATGAATCATCGCATTATAGGCACGTCCAGGTTGTCTAGGTTCATATCCTTGTTGGTTGAACATTTTTGCACTTTCTGCTAAAAGAGGATCATTTACAACCACTTCTTCTGGCATCCAAATCTCAGCAGGAGTCCCTCCCATACTTGAAGATATTAAGCCTATGGGGATATTCTTTAAATTTTCTTGTAGCCGTTTAGCAAAAAAATAACCAACTGCGCTGAAGTCACTCATGGTTTCTGGTGTCGACTCAACCCAATTTCCTGATAGATTATTTTGTGGTGTTGCAGCTGTTAATTGTTGAACTGCAAAAAAACGAATATTTGGATTAGTAGCATTTTTCACTTCCTCATCCCTATTATCGATTCCCCAGCTTGCAGCCATTTCCATATTAGATTGTCCTGAACAAAGCCAAACTTCTCCTATAAGAATATTTTTCAGAACTACTTCGGTATCTCCTTTTACACTAATTGTATAAGGCCCTCCTCCTTCAAGTGTTTTAATCACGAATTCCCATTGCCCATGATCGTTGGCAATGACTTGATATTCTTTATTATTCCAACTCGATATTAGTTTGATTTCTTCATTTGGATTTGACCAACCCCAAATGGTAACTTCTGCATTGCGTTGCAACACCATGTTATCCCCAAAAATAGTAGGAAGAGAAATTTTTGTCATCATAGTACTTGAAATCATCTGAATGAAAGCAAACTTAAATATATTATTTTTCATTTAGTAGCTTTAAAGAAAGGAACATCCTTCATTACTAAAATTCATTACTTACCAGTCATTTCTTTGATATTTAAAAACAACCACATATCTTTATAAATTAAATCATTTCTCTACTCAAAAAATGAAATTCACTATTTATATATTTACTATTGTAGTTCTATTTTCATCATTTAGGATAAAAAAAGAAGAAAAAATTACAATAAATCAAACTCAAGAAACACAATCAATAATAGACAGAGATTCTATTATTACCTATTCTAAACAATATCTGGGAACTCCTTATTTATATGCTAGCAATAACCCAAAAAGGGGATTTGATTGTTCTGGTTTCGTTAATTATGTTTTTAAATATTTTGATATTAATTTACCTCGAAGCTCTGGTGCATATAAAAATTTAGGTAAAGCAAAATCTCCGGAAGACTTTAAGGTGGGAGATATTTTAGTATTTTATGGTTACAAGGACAGAAAAAATATAGGACACCTTGGAATTATTTGTGAAGCCAATGGTATGAAGTCAAAGTTTATACATGCCTCATCTGGAAAAGTAAAGAGTGTAATAATTAGTGCTCTAGACTCAAACCACTACAGCAATCGTTTTTATAAATGCATTAATGTATTACCTAAATAAATTAATTGCTAGGCAATAACTATCAAAAAAAAACTCCAAACAAGTTAACTTGTTTGGAGTTAAGACATTATAACTTACTACTTTTATAAAACTATTCCTTTTAATGTAAGCACTTTTGGTGTTGTCTCTGCACTTGTTACTACTGTAACAGTTTTAGAAAAAGCGCCTTTGCTAGCAGCATTGTATGTTGCTGTAATTTTTGCCGATTTCCCAGGAAGAATCGGCTCCTTTGTGTAATTTGTTGCAGTACACCCACAAGAACCTTGAACACTTGTAATAACTACAGCTGTTTTTCCTGTGTTTTTAAATTCAAAATCAATTTCCTTTGGTACATTCAGTGGTATTTGCCCGACATCGATAGTTTCTGCTTTCCATGTAATTGATCCTGCAAATGCAGTAGCTTTTGCTACTATAGATTCTACTGGAGCAACTGCTGAGAAAGACATTAATCCTAAAGTTAATACTAATAATAATGGTCTGATAATTTTCATAATTTTAAATTTTAAGTTATTATTTGGTTTTGTTATTTTGAACATTACAAATGTATACCTGATAAAAATAAAACGCTGTTAAGTGATTTCAAATGTTTGTTAATGACTTGTTAATCGTTATTTTTAAAGATATTTTTGATTAATATTACACCTTGTAAATTATATTTAAGTGAAAATAAACAGACTCAACAGCGTTATTCTTCTGGGTTTTATAGCAATCATCGGCATACTAGTCGCACAATTACTATGGACCAAAGAAGCTTTTACCCTTGAGCAGAAAAAGCTAAACCAGAAAACACATATTGCATTACTTGAAGTAGCAAAAAAACTACATGAAAGTAGTAGCAACGAATTGCCTGCGCAAAGTCCTATCCAAAAAATATCCAATGACTATTATGTTGTAAATATTGAAAATGATTTTGAACCTGATATCTTAGAATTTTATTTAAAATCGGAATTCAAAAAAATGAATATTACAACCGATTTCGAATATGCTATGTACAATTGCCAGAGCAACGAAATGATTTATGGAGATTATGTTTCTTTATCCAAAAAATTAGACAAGAAACAATCTGTTCATTTCCCAAAGCATAAAAATCTGGTTTACTATTTTGCCGTACGTTTCCCTAATGAGACCAGTTATATCTTCAGTTCAATGCGCTTTTGGCTTGTGCTTTCGATAATGCTTATTATCATTTTACTGATTTATATCTATTCGATTTTCATGCTTTTACAGCAAAAGAAATATTCTGAATTACAACGTGATTTTATTAATAATATGACGCATGAGTTTAAAACTCCTTTGGCTTCTATTTTAATCGCATCTAATTATTTGATTAAACAAAATCCGATTAAAGAAGATAAGAAACTCGAAAAATATACAGAAATCATCATCAATCAAAGTGGTAAATTAAACAACCATATCGAGAAGATTTTAAGTATTGCAAAATCTGATTATACCCCATTAGAACTTGAACTGAAAAATATTCCTATTATCCCAACCATTGAGGAAACAATAGAAAATATCAAATTAAAATACCCTGATACAGATATAAAAATCGAATCAGATTCTAAAAACTATACTATTGTTGCCGATATTTTTCATTTTACAAACATCGTTTATAACCTCCTTGATAATGCAATAAAATATTGCGATACCAAACCCGAAATTATAATTCGTCTAGCTACAGAAAACCAATTCTTAAAAATTGCTTTTATAGATAATGGGATAGGAATTGCAAACAAAAACATTTCTTTTATTTTTGATAAATTCTACAGAATTCCAAATGAAAAAAGCACCCAATCAAATGGCTTTGGATTAGGCTTGTATTATGTGAAAAAGATTTGCAACTTGCATCAATGGAAAATCAATGCTACTAACAATCCTAAAAAAGGGATTACCATAACCATATCAATTCCATATAAAAAATGAGTATCTATAAAATTCTTTACACTGAAGATGATGAAACTTTAGGTTTTCTTACCAAAGACAACCTAGAACAAAACAACTACGATGTAACTCATTGTTGCGACGGAGAGTTAGGCTTGGAAGCATTTAACAAAGGTAATTTTGACATTTGCATTTTGGATATTATGATGCCTAAAATAGATGGTTTTGAACTCGCTACCGAAATAAGAAAAAGCAACTCTGATATTCCTATCATCTTCCTTTCGGCCAAAACTCTAAAGGAAGATAGAATAAAAGGGCTTCGATTAGGAGCTGATGATTATCTTGTAAAACCTTTTAGCATTGAAGAATTACTCTTGAAAATCGAAATCTTTTTAAAGCGTTCGCATAAAAACGATTCTATAGATAAATCAGTTTATAAAATTGGGAAATACCATTTTGACACTAAAAACTTTATCCTTTTTAATGAAACTGAAAAAATTGGTTTAACACAGCGCGAAGCTGAATTATTAAAATTATTTCTTGACAATAAAAATTCAGTTTTAAAAAGAGAGCAAATTTTAACTTCGCTTTGGGGGGATGATGATTATTTTATGGGTCGAAGCCTAGATGTTTTCATTTCACGTTTACGTAAAATTTTAATAAACGAACAAGGAATATCTATAGAGAACCTACACGGAATTGGTTTCCGATTTACAATCTAATTCTTGCCCAAATTTATAGAATTTTGTATTTTTAATATCAAATACTCCAGATATGAAATTGCATCATTTACGTAATGCCACATTGGTTATTGAAACTGAGAAGCATGTTATTTTGATTGACCCAATGTTGGGCAAAAGAAAGACTATTGCTCCTTTTAGCATTTTTCGTTACAAGCCAAGAAGAAATCCGCTTACCTTTCTGCCAAAAAACAGCAGAGAAATTTTAAGCAAAGTTACCCATTGCCTGATTACTCATTCACACATAGATCATCTAGATAAAGCAGGTGAAATTTTCTTAAGAAGAAAATCAATTCCTGTAATTTGTAATATCAAAGATGAGAATGCGCTCTCTAAAAGAGGCTTAACCGTTATTCAAGCTCTAGATTATTGGAAACCTCAACGTTTTTTAGACGGAAAAATAACAGGTATACCTGCTATTCATGGATATGGATTCATTACAAAACTAATGGGAAATGTAATGGGTTTTTATATCGAACTCCTTAATGAAAAATCGGTTTACATTAGCTCAGATACTATTTTTACTGAACATGTTCAAAAAGTATTAACTGAATTTAAACCTGATATCGCAACTATTGCCTGCGGTACAGCAAGACTAGATATTGGACAGCCATTATTAATGAGAATGAATGATATTATAAAATTTATTGCTCTTGCACCAGGTAAAGTCTTCGCAAATCATTTAGAAGCTTTAAATCATTGCCCAACCACTAGAAAAGAATTAAGACTTGCTTTAACTGCTAATAATCTTTTATCAAAAACTTCGATTCCTAATGATGGTGAATGCATTGAGTATTTATAAAACCAACAATCCAAATTCTCTTAAAGTATTCACTGGTTTTGAATACCAAAACAATTCGAAGTCTTCAAAACTAGTCTCAAAATCGGCTTTGATTTCCTGAAAATTATAGGTTTTAGTTTTTGCTACTGAAATTTTCTGTAGTATTTCAACTAGCCATTCTCCTTCGTTTTTATTGGTCTGAATACTAAAACTTTCTTTTTTATCATGAAAAGTAAGCGTTAGCATTTCCCATGAGTTTCCTTTCTTAGATTTTGTAAAAGATTCTGTGAAAGGCTTCCCTCCTAACCAAACAATTTTGGCAGTAGGTTTTATATTAAAATCTTCTGATTCCTGTAAAGCATCATAAATAAAATCAGATCCAATTTTAGTTTTTGGGATTTTAAAATCAAACCAGTCTTGAAGTTCATAATCAAAACAAATTCCATGCATGAAATTGAATAATGATTTCTTCAACCCAAAACTAAATTTATCGTGATTGATTCCTGTAGAATCTGTATAGTCGATGTCATTATTTGCAAAAGTTCCGATAGCTTCTGTTGCCTTTTTTACACCAAATTTTTCTGGATACATTCCTACTGGGCTATGTGCAGTCATAGCAAACTGATGCCAAAATCCAGATTGTAAAACACCTGCTTCAAATAACTGACGTACCATTTCAAGGCTATCTACTGTTTCCTGAACCGTTTGTGTTGGATATCCGTACATTAAATACGCATGAACCATAATACCTGCTTCCGTAAAATTACGTGTTACTTTTGCTACTTGTTCTACTGTTACCCCTTTATCTATTAATTTCAATAATCGATCTGAAGCAACTTCTAAACCACCTGAAACGGCAATACAACCCGAAGCTTTTAACAACAAACATAAATCGGCTGAAAAACTTTTCTCAAAACGAATATTGGTCCACCAAGTTACAGCTAACTTCCTTCGAAGAATTTCCAGTGCCAAAGCACGCATAAGTGCTGGCGGAGCAGCTTCGTCCACGTAATGAAACCCATTTTGCCCTGTTTGTTCCATCATGTCTTCCATTCGGTCACATAACAAACTAGCTGCAACAGGTTCATAAACCTTTATATAATCTAATGATATATCACAAAACGTACATTTTCCCCAATAACAACCGTGAGCCATTGTGAGTTTATTCCAACGTCCATCGCTCCACATACGATGCATTGGATTGACAATTTCTATAACTGAAATATACTTATCCAAAAGCAAATCGGAATAATCTGGTGTTCCAACTTGAGATTGTTTATAATCTTGTTTTAGGGAATTATTTTTATAAACGACTTCTTCATTTTCTAACAAAAAAGTTCGTTTATATGAATTAGTTTCAGGATTTTCAATACTCGAAATTAATTCTTCAATTGGTACTTCACCATCATCCAAAGTAATAAAATCGAAAAACTCAAAAACTCGTTTATCAGAAAGCGAACGCAATTCTGTATTTGGGAAACCTCCACCCATAGAAATTTTAATTTCAGGATAATGCTGTTTAACCCATTGTGCTGATCTAAATGCACTATATAAATTCCCTGGAAAGGGAACAGAAATTAAAAACAAAGTTGGTTTTACTGATTCTATTCGTTCTTTCAAAATAGAAATTAAAACCCCATCAATATAAGTTGGCTCTTGTTGTAAAGCTTGGTACAATTCATCAAAAGAATTAGCACTGCGCCCAAGACGTTCAGCATAACGGCTGAAACCAAAATTCTCATCGACACATTCCACTATAAAATCTGAGATATCTTCAAGATATAATGTTGCCAAATGCTTCGCCTTATCCTGTGTTCCCATTGTTCCAAAAGCCCAATCTAGCTCTTCTAATTGTACAAAACGAGAAGCCTCAGGCAAGAAATCTTCCTGACAAATTTGTAATGCTAATGTTGGATTCTTTCCTTGTAAAAAAGCAATTACAGCATCAATAGTTTTAAGATACTCGTCTTGTAATGCAAAAATACGCTTGGAGTTATCTGAGATTTCAGAAACTTCAAACTTCAAACTTGACACTTCAAACAAATCTGCTAATCCTTTCTTCGAAAACAATTCTAAAATCACTTCAATACCCAAATCGGCTTGAACCGATTCTACATTTTTAGTATTCAGAAACCCTTTAATATAAGCAGTTGCTGGATACGGTGTATTCAGTTGAGTAAATGGAGGCGTGATTACAAAAAGCTTAGTTTTCAAGGCGGTATTATTTTCTGCAAAAATACGGGATATTTATAATGTTTTTGCAAAAAGATTTAGTTCCTGTTTTTCAAGCAAAAACCCTTCAAGAATAATTACTGAAGGGTTTACGTTATTTATCACTCTCTATAATTAAAACTTATGCTCTTTTTTACTGATCAATAATAAGGATAACATCGAAATAAAAGCTGCTATACTCAGATAAAAACCTACATAAGTCAAATTATAAGTACTCGCTAGCCAAATTGCAATCATTGGAGCGAACGCTGCACCTAAGATTCCTGCCATATTAAAAGTCAATGAAGCCCCTGAGTAACGAACAGCTGTAGGAAATAATTCAGACAGAAACGTTCCTAAAGGTCCATAAGTAAATCCCATCAAGGCCATTCCGAGACATAAAAAGAAAGTAACCATAGCTGAACTTCCTGAATTTAGAAAATAGGAAAAGAAAAAACCAAAAACAGCAATAGCTCCCGTAGTTATAATCAATATTTTACGACGACCTATTTTATCTGCAACTACCGCAGAAATAGGAATAAATAAAGCAAAGAACAATACCGAAAATAATTGAATCAATAGAAAATCTCTTTTAGCATATCCCAAATCAGAAGTTGCCCAACTCAATGTAAATACAGTCATTAGATAAAACACCAAAAATGTTGTTATAGCCGCAAGTGTTCCAAAAATTAATTGGTTTTTATAGGATTTAATTAAAGTAAAGAATGGAATCTTTACTTCTTGCTGTTCTTTTTTAGAATTTTCAAAAGAAGGTGTTTCTGTAATTTTAGTTCGAATATAAAACCCTACTACAACCAAAAGTGAACTAGCAACAAAAGGAATTCTCCATCCATAATTCATAAAATCCTCATTACTCATCGAATCCGTTAGTAATAAAAAAGTACCTCCTGAAAGTAGCAATCCAATAGGTGCTCCTAATTGTGGAAACATTCCATACCAAGCACGTTTATTTGGTGGTGCATTTTCAATAGCCAGTAACACAGCTCCTCCCCATTCGCCTCCTAATCCAACGCCTTGTCCAAATCGGCATAACATCAATAATAAGGGAGCCACAACACCAATACTAGCATAACTTGGTAAAAAGCCAATGGCTACAGTCGAGATACCCATAGTCAACAATGCTGCAACTAAGGTAAATTTACGCCCGATTTTATCTCCATAATGTCCAAAAAATGCTGAACCCAAAGGACGTGATAAAAAAGCAATAGAAAAAGTAGCTAATGATTCTAAAGTTGCCATAGTAGAATCTGAACTTGGAAAAAATAACTGTGGAAAAACCAATACCGCAGCATTAGCATAAATATAAAAATCAAAAAATTCGATTGTGGTGCCTATTAAACTGCCAAAAAGAACATGTTTTGTAGAATTTCGTTTATTGGAATTGTCTTTCATATGATTCAATATGTGTTTTAAGAAAATAGCATGTAAAAATGAGCCTAATTCCCGAAAGTAACAAATTTTTATCTGCAAAATTAAAATAACATTGTGAAAAACTTAAAATAAAAAAGGATATCGTTATGATATCCTTTTCTAGTATTATTTCTTCTTTTTCTTCAGCATTTTATCTTTTTTAGAAACCTTACTAACTTTTTTATTCAATCTTTTTTCGGTTTCGTCCATACCATAATCATAGTCAGAATTTAAAGTTTCAAGTTTTGTTTCTTTCAATACTTTTAGTGCCTTCTTAAATTTCTTCTGACTTTCTAAAAGCAATACTTTCTTAAGAAGAATCTCTACTTTATTAATTCCTTTAATGGTCAATGCAAAATCAATTAACTTCGTTGCTTCCTCGTAATCTTCATTTAAAACTAAAGTATAAATGTAATAGGAATACACTTCGATTGCATTAATATTAATTGAAATAGCCTGTCTAAAATATTCTTTAGCTTCATCATATTTAAACAAATGGTTGCTTAATACCTGTCCATATAAACATAATGCCATAGTATTTTTATCATCATATGACAACGCATAATCTAATGATTCGATGGTTTCTTCCAGCGAGTATGGGTAATTATCTAGTGCTTGAAAAAGATATTTATCTACTGTTTTCATAATTTATCTTATTTAGGAATTCAAGATTTTAGAAATTAATCATTATCTAAATAATCTTCTCTTTTTAATCTTTGCCGTTCCTGTTTGTAATTTTTTGTTTGTTTTTGTTTTTTAAAATCCGAACCCTGAAAAACCCGAATTGGATTTCCTCTCTGAATTTGCAACTGGTTCATCCATTGCACCTGAAATTCAGCTTTAAACTGCTTTACAGTTTCTTCTTTAAACTTCTGTAGTAACCTCTCGGTAGCTAGTTTTTTATTCTGATGTTGTGAACGTGAATCCATCGAAACAACACTTATTCCCGTAGGGATATGTGTTGCTCTAACGGCTGAACTCACTTTATTTACATGTTGACCACCTGCACCCGAACTACGCATTGCCTGATACTGAATATCATTTTCAGAAATTTGCGTTGTCGTTACTTTATCAACTTCAAAGATTCCGATAAACCAATTTTTACGTTTATGAAATTTCCTAAACTGACTCTGCCCTATCCACTGGATTGTACCAACCCAAGAATTCACAAACTCATTAAGGTCATTGCTTTCTAATAAAACTGTAGCTGTTTCTACCGTACCATTTTCTATTCCTGTTTCTCTCTGAAGCAGAGTAGTCTTTATTTTACTACTACTTGCTTCTTCCAGAAAAGTCTTTAAAACCTGAGCCACAACCCAGCTACATTCAGCTGGGCCACGCCCTGATGTTATTTGAATTATTTTTTCCATTTCTCTATAATTTTCAACAGTTTTTCTCTGTTTTTTGCTTCTTTTACAAATTTTGGTAAACGAGATACTAAACTTGAACTGTAATTTATTTTTGAATTTCGCTCTCGCAAACTCGCTCCGATATATCGCTCTAAATAATCAATATGCTCTTGATTGTAAGCCCAAAAAACATTCCCATCTACTTCTTTTTGGAACCAAAGTGGTAAATTATACCACTCCTCTTTTATTAAACCATCATTAATTTTGGAGTTTTGCAAAACCTTTTTAATTTTTGGTTTCCATTCTTCTTGAAAGCTACAATGAGGACATTTTGCTCTGTATTTTTCAGGACATTCTTTTAATGGTTGCGATTCAAATTCATATTTTTCAAAACAATGATTGCAATACGCCTTCCCATAAGCGATATATTGGTAAACTGGTGCTTCAAGTCTATAAAAACAGTGCTTACACTCAAAAACCGTAGTAAAACAGCGTCCACATTCACAGCCTATCTTCTTTTCTCTTTTAACTGCCGATTTACAATCGCATTTGGGGCATTGTACTAAAACCTCATTAGAAAAATATCCTAAAAATTTATTTTCATCTTGAAATCGTTTCATCTTTTTAAATTTTAAAATTACCTGTCCATTCTAACGATTTTTGGCGTAAATGTGCCTAACACATCCACCAATTCCGCTTGATTGGCCATTACTTTATTGATATCTTTATATGCCATTGGTGCTTCGTCTATATTTCCACCAATTAAACTTACATCGTTTGCTTTTAAGACTTTATTAATCTCACTTTGCGTAAACGATTCCTTGCATTTTCTACGAGAAAAAAGCCTCCCTGCACCATGTGACGCTGAGTTTAAACTAGCTGTATTTCCTTTTCCCTGAACAATGAATCCTGGAGCTGTCATTGAGCCTGGAATAATTCCCAATTCACCAACATTTGCAGGAGTTGCTCCCTTACGATGCACAATAGCTTCTTTTCCATTTACAGTTTCTTTCCAAGCAAAATTGTGATGATTTTCGATTGTCACAACCACACGTTTACCAATTGCTTTGGCAATTCGGCGGTGAATATCATCATGACAAGCTTTTGCATAATCACCAGCTAAATTCATAGCTAGCCAATATTCCTGCCCGTCATGCGTATTTAAATCCAACCAAGCCAAATGCTGTACATTTTTTGGTAACGGACATTGTTTAGTTGCTAGATATGTATAATGTTTGGCAATGTTAGCCCCCAATCCTCTTGATCCACTATGCGAAAGCACTGCAAAATACTCGCCTACACCTATTTTCCATTCATTAAGAGGATTAGTGATTTTCGCAATTCCAAACTCTACAAAATGATTTCCACCTCCCGATGTACCAAGCTGTTTGTAAGCTTTACTCAACAGATTTTTTAAGAGCGGAATATCTTGAAACTCACTTCGGCTAAACAATTCATGGTCTGCTTTTATTGCATGTGTTTCATACATTCCAAACTTTGTATGGTCCTTTAAAATCGCTTGCAACTGATGATCCTTTCCTTTAAAGAATGAAGCTGGAATATCAAAAATTGACAAACTCATTCGACAACCAATGTCAACTCCCACTCCGTATGGAATCACAGCGTTATCTGTAGCAAGTACACCACCAATTGGCAATCCATAACCAGAATGTGCATCAGGCATTAAAGCACCAGCAACTGAAATTGGCAACTTTAAAGCATCATATAACTGATACTTGGCTTGCTCATCTATTTCATTTTCTCCAAATATGGAAAATGGTGCACGTGTATTATTGAGCTGATGCATTCTTACCTGTACTGGGTTTACCAATCCTTCGGCAACTTTGCCCCAAGTACCATGTCCTGTAAATTTTTCAGGAAATAGTAAAACTTCTTTGGCTTCGGTTAATATGCTTTCTTTTTTTTCTCGTTTTCTGTATCTGTTTATCTGCCCCAAGGCAATATTGATACTGTTATTTTTTGGAAAGCCTATTTTAATTAGGTCCTTTCCAGATAATTTATTTCCCATTATGTATATTTTTCTTCTAAATACTCTTCATACATCGCATTTAGATTTTTACTGTTTTTTTGATTACTGTATTTTGCCTTATTTAAGCTGATATAATAATATCTATCTCTATTGCCTTTATAAATCTTACATCTTAAATCCCAATTTTCTATATAGTTCTCTATCAGCTTTAATTCGCTTTCAAGAACTACATTTACAGCTTTCTTATGTGTAATTATATTGGGCTCAATTTTAAGTACAAACCTCCAAGGCTCATTAAATTTGTAATATCTTACAAAACGACCGTATCGACTAGACCACTTTTCGATTAGTGTGAAACACATTTTTTCTTTTTCAGTTAACTCAAGTTTATTGCTACTCCATTCGCTAATGCTAATGTTATTCACAAATTGTTTCCTCGTATTATCTGTTTTTTTTCCAAAGCGTTTTTTGTAATTAGTAAATACTTTAAGATTGGAAAACTGAAATGTGTTTATCTTTTCTAATATATTTACATAAAACATGGCTTGATCTGAGCTTAAAATATCTTTTCGAACTACAAAAAAACGGACCCAACCTTTTTGATAAGGTTCCTTCAATTCTATTAGAGGCAAATCTTTAATTGCCAATTGAATTGTATGTTTTCGTTTTGATAATTGAACAAGCTGTTTCTCAAAATCCTCTTTTACTAATCTTTTTTTTCTTCTTTTGGTTTTTAGACGACTACACATTACATAGTCATCTAAAAGATAATTGTCCATTTAAAAAAAATTAAATTATAGTTTTCCTGCCAAGTATTAGAAAATACAAGGCAAAAGCATTTTATCTCAAATAGATAAATTGAGTTCGGGGTATCGGGAATTTTTTGAAGTGTCTAGAATAAAAAAAGCCCGAAAGTTAATTTCCTTCGGGCTTATTCATATATCTAAAATTGATTTGCTATGATTGCGAAAAGCCACGAAGACACATAACAACAGAATCTAATCCTGATGCGATGTTTTGAGAGGTAAAGTTTAATACAAACATTGTCTTCGTTATTAATTTGGTTAGTGATTTATTTTCGAGTGCAAATTTTTAAATTATTTTTCAAATAAACAAATTTAAAAACAAGTATTTTCTTATTTTACATTCAATTAATTGATTTTCAATGAATTATAACTATTTTTAAAAATCAAATCATAAGCAATAGTTAAATCCATTTTTAAGTATAAATTTTGATTAAATTTACAGCTATCAAAAATAAACCTATACTTATGCCAAACGACTGTATCAGCTACCAGACCTCAGGATATTTCTCAACATTGATACATGATTATTTAGAGCAAAAATCAGATTTAAAACCGCTATATAATAATTTCCCAACACTGGAAAACTTCGAAAAACAAATCATTGAAAAACAACAAAACTTTGATGATAACAATCGAATTCCATTAGTTTCAGCCTTAAGAGAACAATATGCTACAATTGAGCTTACTGATTCAACCAAGCACAATATAGAAGCATTAGCGCTCCCAAATACATTTACAGTTACAACAGGACATCAATTAAACTTATTTAGTGGTCCATTATATTTTTTGTATAAAATCATTTCTACAATTAATCTTACCAACGAATTAAAATCAAAATATCCTTCCTATAATTTTGTTCCTATTTACTGGATGGCAACGGAAGACCATGATTTTGAAGAAATTAATTATTTCAATTTTAAAGGCAAGAAATTCAGATGGAATGCTGAAAGTACTGGACCTGTAGGCCGATTATCAACACAAGGTCTTGAAGAATTTTTCGAAATATACGCTTTAGAATTAGGCTCTAATACCAATGCTACTGTTTTGAAAAAATTATTCAAAGAAGCGTATTTAAAACACAATAATCTAGCAGATGCAACTCGTTATCTAGCCAATAGCTTATTTGCTTCTCAAGGTTTAGTAATTTTAGATGCTGACAATGCAAATTTAAAACGTGCCTTTATCCCCTATATAAAAGAAGAACTAGAATCTCAATCTTCTTATAAAGCTGTTCAGGAAACTATTGAAAAGCTTAAAGATTATGCGGTTCAGGTAAATCCACGTGAAATTAATTTATTTTATATCGAAGATGATTTACGCGAACGTATCATTTTTGAAAATGGAAGATATAAAGTAAACAATACCCGAATTGAATTCTCTGGACAAGAAATCTTCGATTTACTAGAAAGTAATCCCGAAAAATTCAGTCCAAACGTAATCATGCGTCCGCTATATCAGGAAATTATTCTGCCTAATTTATGTTATATTGGTGGAGGCGGAGAAATCGCATATTGGTTAGAATTGAAATCGTTTTTTGACACTGTAAAGATTACTTTCCCGATGCTTTTAATTAGAAATTCGGTGCTTTTAGCGAACGAAAAACAAGTTAAAAAAGCAGATAAATTAAATTTATCATGGAGCGATTTATTCTCAAAACAAGAGAATTTAATCAATAAAAGCACAAGAGAATTATCTCCATTTTCCATTGATTTAACCCCTCAAAAAGAGATTCTACAGAAACAATTTGAGCATCTTTATGAATTAGCAAATCAAACCGATAAATCATTTACGGGAGCTGTAAAAGCTCAAGAAGTAAAACAAATAAAAGGATTAGAAAACCTTGAAAAGAGATTATTGAAAGCTCAAAAGAGAAAACTAAACGATATTTTACAACGTATTATTGACTTGCAAAATGAGTTATTCCCTAACAAAAGCTTACAAGAACGTCAAGCTAATTTTTCAGAATTTTATATAGAAAAAGGAGAAGAATTAATTCCACTTTTAATTCGAGATTTAAAACCTCTAGAATCTAATTTTAATATTATTACAATATAAAAACACAATAAAGTAATACTCATAAGGAAATAAATAACCGCTTGCTTCTTAGAATATTACTCTCTAAACCAAATTATTAACATTTAAAACAAAAACTAACCTATTACCAAAACATTATGACCAAAGAGCGCTTGATTTCACTAGATGTCTTCAGAGGATTAACTATTTTATTAATGACAATCGTCAATAATCCCGGAAGCTGGAGCGCTGTTTATCCTCCTCTATTACATTCAGAGTGGCATGGCTGTACACCAACCGATTTGGTATTTCCATTTTTCATCTTCATCATGGGAGTTGCTGTTTCATTTGCAATGCCTACAAAAACCTTTGACAGTACCACTTTTAATAAAATATTGGTTCGCTCCTTAAGAATGTTTTGTTTAGGGATCTTCTTTAATTTTTTTGCCAAAATACAACTTTTCGGACTCGAAGGAATTCCATTGCTTGTAGGTCGATTAATTATAACTATTGCTGTAGGATATGCATTAATGGGGAATTTTAGCTCTAAAGTAAAAAATATCCTAGCCTTTTCTATCTTATTTATTTATCTCTTTTTGGCTTATAGTGGTATCGAAGCCTATCAAGATGTAAGATTACCGGGAGTACTGCAACGTATTGCAATTGTATATTTTGTAGTATCGCTTTTGTATTTAAAATCAAACCAAAGAACACAAATACTAGTTGCTTCTATCTTATTATTGGGATATTGGGCTATGATGGCTTTAATTCCGGTTCCAGGAATCGGAGAAGCTAATTTTGAAAAAGACACCAATCTAGCATCTTGGGTAGATAGTATCTTGTTAAAAGGGCATATGTATCGCGGAACCATAACATGGGATCCAGAAGGAATCTTAAGTACAATTCCATCAATTGCAACAGGAATTATTGGTTTACTCATTGGTCAACTATTACACCGCTCTATACCAAAAATAGAGATTGCTAAAAAGATGGCAATTGCTGGTATTATTCTAATTATCGTTGCTCAAATTTGGAGTATTGTTTTCCCAATAAACAAATCGCTATGGACAAGTACATACGTATTATATACAGCTGGCTTAGCAACCACTTGCCTAGCAATACTATATTATCTTATTGATATTATGGACTTAAAAAAGGGGATAAAATTATTCTTAATCTGGGGAGTAAATCCTATGATTGTATTTTTCTTTTCTCAAATAATCCCACAAGGATTAGTAATGGTTCAATTTAAAAATCCGCATAGTCCAGATCAACAAATTAATCTTTTAGAGTATTTATATCGTTTTGGCATTGCCCCATTCTTCAGTAATCCGATGACGGCTTCATTAGCTGGTGCGCTTACTTACGTTGGAATTTGGACATTTATTTTATGGATTTTTTACAAGAACAAACTAATTTTTAAGGTTTAAATTCATTTCTAACTATCGTTACTAATGCAACTCTACAACATTAATTATCATAAAGGTAGTCTCTGTAGTTTTAATTGTGAATTAATTAAATTCAATTCATAAAAAAAGTCTATTTTTGCACAAAATTTAATAAAAACAAAAATGGCAACAAATAGAACTTTTACAATGATTAAGCCAGATGCAGTTCAAAACGGACACATCGGAAATATCTTAGCAATGATTACTAATGGAGGATTTAAAATCGTTTCATTAAAATTAACTCAATTAACTGTAGCTGATGCTAAAGCATTTTACTCAGTTCACTCAGAAAGACCTTTCTATGGTGAATTAGTAGAGTTCATGTCTCGTGGACCAATCGTTGCTGCAATTTTAGAAAAAGACAACGCTGTTGAAGATTTCAGAACTTTAATCGGAGCTACAAACCCTGCTGAAGCTGCTGAAGGAACAATTCGTAAAGCATATGCAACTTCTATCGGAGAAAATGCAGTTCACGGTTCTGATAGCGATGAAAATGCTGCTATCGAAGGTGCATTTCATTTTGCTGGAAGAGAGCAATTCTAATTTAAACCTTAGATTGTAGACTGGCTTAGATTTCTTAGTCAAGTTTAAATCAAAAAAGAAAACCCGCTTCAATGAAGCGGGTTTTCTTTTTATATAGTGTTTTAGTCCTAGTATCATCCTGAGCGGAGTCGAAGATAGTTTTTCAGTTTTCAGCCTCAGTCTCAAGTTTAATTCAAGTTTAATTCAAGTTTCAATCACTTAAAAATTAAAATCTAGACAACTCAAAACCTTTGCAACTTTGCAACTTTGTACCTCAGAACCTCAAAAAACCTATCTCAAAACCACATCACGAACTACATCTCTACGCAATTCTTCATTGATCATGGTAATAATTTTAGATTTCCCATGAGTCAATTCTTCTCTTAAAACAGATGACGTAAGCTCAACATAAAGCGTACTTCCTTTCAAAATTACATTTCGGGTATAACTATTTACACCATTCCCCATTAGTTGTCTCCATGCGTCTTTTACATCAATCTCATCCATTCCGGGTTGAAGTTTATTAACCTGGATGATTTTCTGCAAAATATCCCCAACAGTACTCTGATTATTTAGTCTTTTTGCCATTTTCTGTAATATTAATTGGTCCTGCTTTTTTATAATGATATTCCTTTTTCTCAGCGTTTAACAGCACTAACTCACTGTCTGTTAAAGCAATTAATTCTTCACTCCATTTCATATAAGGTGTTGAATAATCTAAGAAAGCTTTACCGTCTTTAAATCTTACTTTAACATCTTCGTGCAACTCATTTGTGACAAATGTACCATCCAGTTGTGGCATTACTTTTTGACGAGTTCCTATATTATCAGCTCCGATCATAAAATAATCATAGCTCTCATTCATTCCGTAATCTTTATTCTCACCCTTATCAAAAACTACTTTTTCAATCTCCCAATATCCATTTATTTTAGCAATATCGGCAGGTTCTATTTTCTGTTGACAAGCGACGAACAAAAGTGAGACTAAGAGAATTTTAAATACGTTTTTCATTATAAATTATTTTTTTCAAGGAGCCATTCCTGCTATTCGCTATATCTTTATTATGAGATCCTTCCTTTGTCAGGATACCATAATAAAGGATGCCACTTCTATCAGGGCTAAAGCTTCTTGGTAATATGAATGTTTTTTGTTAAACACAAAGTTAACTTTATAAAATTGATAACGAAGAAAAAATTGCCAAAACCCGACAAACTATCTTTTTTATTCAGACTTATTTATAAAGCAAAAAACCAACGAATACTATAAGTATTCCTTGGTGATTTATATATAAAACACAGCTTACTCTAACAAAGGAAAGCTTTATGTTATAAAACGGAAATCTATTTATTAATTATTTTTTTGTCTGAATCCTTCTAAAAAGACCTAAAACAAACAGAACAACCCCAATCACTAATAATATGTAATATACTGTTAGGTTTTGTTCTCTAAAAATATTAGACAAAACAAAAGAAAGAATGCTGCCAAAATAAAAATAAATTGGTGGAATAGTATTAAAACTCATCTTAAATTATTTAAAGAAACTATCTACAAACTCATACTTATTAAAAACCTGCAAGTCTTCAATTCCTTCTCCTACACCAATGTATTTTACGGGAATTTTAAACTGATCTGAAATACCAATTACAACACCACCTTTGGCAGTACCATCTAATTTGGTTACAGCAAGCGCTGTTACTTCAGTTGCAGCTGTAAACTGCTTCGCTTGTTCAAAAGCATTTTGTCCTGTAGAACCATCTAAAACCAGAAGTACATCGTGAGGTGCATCGGCTACAACTTTCTGCATTACACGTTTTACTTTCGTAAGTTCGTTCATCAAGTTAATTTTGTTATGTAAACGACCTGCTGTATCAATTATTACCACATCGGCATTTTGAGCTACTGCTGATTGTAAGGTATCAAATGCTACTGATGCTGGATCACTACCCATGTTTTGTCTTACGATTGGCACATCTACACGATCAGCCCAAATTTGCAATTGGTCAATCGCTGCTGCACGAAAAGTATCTGCAGCACCTAGAACTACTTTATAACCTGCTTTTTTAAACTGATAAGCTAATTTCCCGATAGTTGTAGTCTTTCCTACTCCATTTACTCCAACAACCATTAAAACATATGGTTTTGTTTGAATCGGAATTACAAATTCAGTTGCTTCTCCAGTATTGGTTTCTGACAATAAACCTGCAATCTCTTCTCGCAAGATTTGGTTTAACTCATCAACTCCAAGATACTTATCTGCTGCTACACGGCTTTCTATTCGGGTAATAACTTTTAGGGTTGTCTCTACTCCAACATCCGAAGAAACAAGGATCTCTTCTAAATTATCTAAAACGTCGTCATCGACTTTAGATTTACCAGCTACTGCTTTGCTTAATTTAGAAAAGAAAGAGGTTTTTGATTTCTCAAGACCTTTGTCTAAAGTCTCTTTTTTGTCGGAAGAAAATATTTTTTTAAAAAAACTCATTTTATATAGGTTGTTAGTTTTTTGAATTATCTAGATTTTTCTCACAATCTACGACAATCCTTGAGTTTAAAGAAGACTATTTGTCTTTAATTAGCCCTGATTGCAACAAAATCCTTTTGTTCTGGAGTTCAGAACAAAAGATTGTAGCAAAAGCGGGAACTTTGATTAAAAAACAACTATTGTTTGGCTTCTCTAAATCTTGAGACAAATATAAAAAATAAAAAAGCTACTTCCGAATGAAAGTAGCTTTTCTATATATTGTAATTGTTAATTATTTCTTTTTCAAGAAAGTATCAACTTCTTCAGGAGCCATAATAGATTCTACGAATGTATATGCACCAGTTTTAGGAGATTTCACCATTTTGATGGCTTTTGATAATCTCTTAGAAGCTGTTTGTAACGATGCTACGGTTTTCTTTGCCATGATTCAAATGTTATTTGAAGTCTTATAAAACTCTAATGGCAAAACCATTGAGATTTATAAAATCTCTAATTATTACTTAATTTCTTTGTGAACAGTTACACGTTTCAAGATTGGATTAAATTTCTTAATCTCTAATCTATCTGGAGTATTTTTTTTGTTCTTTGTTGTAATGTATCTTGAAGTTCCTGCTACACCAGAAGTCTTGTGTTCAGTACATTCTAAAATTACTTGGATTCTATTACCTTTCTTTGCCATCTTGCTATATATTTATTTTGGAAAAGATTATTTGATAAATCCTTCTGACTGCGCTTTTTTCAAAACTGCAGAAATTCCATTTTTATTAATTGTTTTTATCGTAGATGCTGCTACTCTAAGAGTAATCCATCTATCTTCTTCTGGAAGATAAAAACGCTTTTTAACTAAGTTCACAGAAAATTTTCTCTTAGTTTTGTTCATAGCGTGAGAAACGTTATTTCCTACCATCGCTCTTTTACCTGTAAGGTCACAAACTCTTGACATTATACTTATGTTTTATCGTTATTCAAAATCAGGGTGCAAAGAAAAGAAAAATAAACGATTGAAACAAAAAATTAGAGCACATTTTTTAAAATTTCTTTTTGTAACATTTCTAAACTTTTAATTACAGCCCTATCTATCACTTTTTCACGTGGTTGGCCAAAGTTAAATTCTTCAACAATTACACCACCTGGAGTTGCAATTGCAATAAAAACCGTACCAATTTCAGCATTTGAATCTCCTTTTGTTGGTCCAGCGTTCCCAGTTGTCGCTATTGCGTAATCAGTTTTCATTAGGCGTTTTACGTTCAAAGCCATCGCCGAAGCCACTGCTGAACTTACGACAGAATTTTCTTCTATTAAACTCGCTGAAACACCCAAAATACTAGTTTTTAACTCGGTTGAATAAGCCACAACACTCCCCTTAAAATAGCTTGATGCGCCAGAAACCGCCGACAAAAGCGACGCAATTTTCCCTCCAGTACAACTTTCTGCTGTTGCTATTGTTTTACCTCTCTTAGCAAGCAACTGCCCTACTACCACCTCGATGGTTTCGTTATCATCAAACCCTACTATGATATCATGAATAATAGCATCTAGCGATTGCACATTAGCCTCAATAGCTGCTTCTAGCATTTCTTTATCTGTTCCTCTTGCCGAAAGTCGCAATCGCACTCTTCCTGGATTTGGCAAATAAGCTAATTTTATAAAATCTGGTAAATTATTCTCCCACTCTTCAATACGCTCGGCTACTAAACTTTCACCCTGCCCGTATGTAAGTATGGTTTTATGAATAATATATGGTCGCTCGTATTCTTTCACAACCTTTGGAACTATAACACTTTCTACCAAATACTTCATTTCATATGGAACCCCTGGAAGCGAAACAAAGACTGTATTTTCTTTTTTCATCCACATCCCTGGCGCTGTTCCCATCTTATTGTGAAGCACAGTACATTTTGACGGAACCAACGCTTGATCTTTATTCATTTGAGTAATCGGGCGTTTATAAAAACCTTCGATTAACTCTGTGACATGCGCCAAAACATCAGTATCTACCACTAATTCATCCTCAAAGTAATCACAAAATGTTTTTTTAGTCACATCATCTTTAGTTGGCCCTAAGCCTCCTGTAATAATCACTAAATCGACTTTGTTTTGTAATTGAGAAAAGGTGTTTAAGATATGCTCTTTATCATCACTTATCGAAATCATTTCGTGGACTTCAACTCCGATTTTATCTAAAGACTTGGCTATAAAACCAGAATTTGTATCTACAATTTGTCCTATTAGGATTTCGTCACCAATTGTTATTATTGTTGCTTTCATGTATCTGAAGTTCAAATTACTACATTAGGTTATTTCTCAAAAGGAGTTGCACGAGATAGCAATAGAAATCCTTTTTATCGAGAATAATACGAAGAAAGAAAAAATTAATTCACTAATCAGTATTCAATATTACGATTAGTGAATCTTAATTTACAATAGATAATTCAACCTGAGTTTTCAGGAAAACTATCTTATTTTTTTTCACAAATCAAAGTCTTTCTTAATTTCTTTGATTGCTTCTTTTACTTGATTTTTTATACTCTTAAAAGTCTCCTCAATAGCTTTCTTTTTACCTTCAGCCTTTGTCCAAGCTTCCACTTGAAGAATCTCTTCAAAAGCTACATTAAGACCTAATAAATCAAGTGTTGGTTTTATCTTATGCGCATAGGCATAGGCATGTTTATGATCTTTCTTTTTTATCCCTTCTTTAATTTGTTTTAAATCCTCAGGAACTTCGGTTACAAACAAATTAAGAATTTCGTTTACAAATTCTGGATCATTATCTGAAAGTGCGTACACTTTTGAAAGGTTGTATTTTAAAGCCATTATTTTACTTGTATTCTGAATAATTTTTTTCCTTCTAAAAATCCTTCTAAAACATCGTCTGGTTTTACAGCCGCAACTCCCTCAGGAGTTCCTGTAAAAATAATATCTCCAATTTTTAATGTGAAGTATTGAGAAACATAAGAAATAAGTTCATCAATTTTCCACAACATCATATTGGAATTTCCTTTTTGAACGCTCTTAGAATTATTTGTTAATTCAAATGTAATATTTTCCAATGAACTAAATTGCGTCTTAGGCAAAAATTCACCTATCACTGCCGAACCATCAAAGGCTTTTGCCTTCTCCCAAGGTAATCCTTTTTCTTTCAATTTAGTTTGTAAATCTCTAGCAGTAAAATCAATACCCACACTTATTTCATCGTAATACTTATGCGCAAACTTTGGTTCTATATATTTCCCAACCTTGTTAATCTTAACAATTAACTCTATTTCGTGATGAATATCCTCAGAAAATTCAGGTATTACAAATGGATGTTGCTTTAATAAAACTGCCGAATCTGGCTTCATAAATACAACTGGCTCTGTTGGGCGTTCGTTTTGTAACTCTTCAATATGATTGGTATAATTTCTACCGATACAGATTATTTTCATTCTTTTCTAAGTTTCTGAGTTGCTAAGCTACTAAGCCACTAAGAAATTGAGCCAAAAACTCAGACCCCTAGAATCTTAGTTTCTTAGAATCTTATTTTGTATTTAACTTTCTTAATTTAATAGCCGTTAGCACCTTTTTGGTATACAAGGGAAAATCGGCATTTTGTATCCAACTAAAATAGCCTGGTTCTGTTTCAAGAATCTTCTCCACCTTTGCTCCTTTATGCTTTCCGAAGGTAAAAACCTCTTCATCATCTTTATCAAAAGCAATCATTCCTGCAAAATCAGCTAATTTTTTTCTAGTTGTAAATTCCGACAATGATTTCATGTCATTTTCCAACTCTGGGTAACGATCCAATTGCGCTTTAAGAATCTCATAAGTAGCCATTGTATCTGCTTCTGCTGAATGTGCATTCTCTAAGCTTTTTCCGCAATAAAACTTCAAAGCCGCACTTAATGTTCTCTCTTCCATTTTATGAAAAATAGTCTGCACATCAACCGAGCATTTATTTTTCATATCAAAATCAACTCCTGCGCGTAACAATTCTTCTGCTAATAAAGGAATATCAAAACGATCAGAATTAAATCCTGCCAAATCGCTATCTTTTATCATATTATAAACCTGCGGCGCCAATATTGCAAACGTAGGCTCATTTGCTACTTTTTCATCAGTGATACCATGAACAGCGGTAGTTTGTGGTGGAATTGGAATTGTAGGGTTCACCAACCAAGTTTTACTTTCTTTATTTCCGTTTGGAAAAACTTTAAATATTGAAATTTCTACTATTCTATCCTTTCCGATGTCAATTCCAGTAGTTTCAAGATCGAAAAAGCAAATTGGTTTGTTGAGTTTCAGTTCCATTTTTTAATTTTATAAGTTTACAAATATAATTTTTAAAGCCGAATTTCGCTTGTTTTTTTCAGAAACTTGCCGATTACCACCTGTAATGCAATAATCCTGCAAAAAGAAAACCCTTTCAACATTTAAAACGTTAAAAGGGTTAATTATTTATAAGATTGGTTTCTTTAGAAGTCTCTATCTACATCAAAAGCCTCTAAATATTCTGCTACTCTTTTTACAAAACTTCCTCCTAATGCTCCGTCTACAACTCTGTGGTCATAACTATGCGAAAGGAACATTTTTTGACGAATTCCTATAAAATCTCCTTCTGGAGTTTCTATAACTGCTGGTACCTTGCGGATTGCTCCCAATGCTAGAATACCAACTTGTGGCTGATTGATAATTGGCGTTCCAAAAACACTTCCAAAAGTTCCAACATTAGTTACTGTATAAGTTCCTCCTTGCGTATCGTCTGGTTTTAATTTTCCTGCTTTTGCACGATTACCTAAATCATTAACCGCTTTTGCCATTCCAACTAGGTTTAACTGATCTGCATTTTTAATTACTGGAACAATTAAGTTTCCATTTGGTAAAGCTGCAGCCATCCCTAAGTTAATATTTTTCTTTTTAATGATATAATCTCCATC
Organism: Flavobacterium pisciphilum; assembly: GCF_020905345.1. NCBI lineage: Bacteria > Pseudomonadati > Bacteroidota > Flavobacteriia > Flavobacteriales > Flavobacteriaceae > Flavobacterium > Flavobacterium pisciphilum. The sequence continues at coordinate 4,396,148 of NZ_JAJJMO010000001.1, read as the reverse complement.
AACTGAAATGTTCATTCCTGGAAAATCCTTCAAAGCTTTTGCTACTGCTTCCATCATAATTGGAGTAAAAGTAAGCTTCTCGCCTTCTCTCTTTTCAAAAGCAGCTTTAACTTTATCTCTCCATTTTACAATATTTGTAACATCAACCTCAATAAATGACTGAACATGCGCAGATGTTTGAACTGAAGCCACCATATAGCCAGAGATAAGCTTACGCATTCTGTCCATTTCAATGATTTCATCACCTCCATTTACAGAAACTGGTACTGCTTTTGAAGCAACTTGCTCCTGCACTTTAACTGGCGCTGCAACCTCAACTTTTACTTCTGCCTTTGGAGCTTCAACTTTATCTTTTCTACCAGCTATATAAGCCAATATATCTTCTTTGGTCACACGACCGTCTTTTCCTGAACCATTTATACTTTCTAACTCTGCGATAGAAACATTTTCTTCTTTAGCAATATTTTTTACCAAAGGAGAAAAGAATTTATCCGATGTAGTATAATCTGCTGGTGTAGCAACTAAATCTTTAGCAACTTCAATTGTTTTTTCGATAGCCACAACTTCTGCTGGAGCAGTAGTTTCTTCTGCTACTTTATCGACTAAAAACGATGAACCACCTTCTGTTTCAATAATGGCAATAGTCTGCCCTACTTGTACTAAATCGTCTTTACCAAACAATTGCTCAATCAAAATTCCCGAAACTTCACTTGGCACTTCGCTATCTACTTTATCAGTAGCGATTTCCAGTACTGCTTCGTCCATTTCAATTTTGTCTCCAACTTCTTTCAACCAGTTTGTGATTGTTGCTTCAGCGACACTTTCTCCCATTTTAGGAAGTTTTAATTCAAATCTTGCCATATTGTTAACCTAAAAGGTGATATTGATTTTCAGATTGCGAAATTACTGAAATTTTTAAATATAAATTACATTAAATATAATTTTTATGTGATTTTAACGATTTTACCTCTATCATTACTAGAATCACTTCCGATTAAAAAAGCAGTGGTTTTAGGTAAAATTTTAAAAGTAATCTTCTTATGCCTTTCAGATTTTATGATATCGATACATTTCTTGAATGATATGTAATGATTATCCAAAATTACCTCTACTCCTTTTGCTATGTAAATCAGGGACGAATTTACCATTTTTTCTTTTTTTAAATCGTAAAATGTAACTTTATTTTGTAAAATTTGACTCAATTTTTCGGCTAAATTATCATTTAAGCTATATAAAAAATATTCTTTTGGCGTTGTTCTTATCGTTCCATTTCCCTGAATCATTTTGAGAATTGAAAAAAATACTATTCCCATTTTCATAAAAAGAGAAAACAAAAAAGACACTTTAAAATGTTTCCTATAAAAGAAATTCATCGCTTCTTGAAAGCGCTTCATATATTTTTCATCCTTTATAGTACTTTCCCCTTTGTAGTGAATTACAGTAGTTTCAGAGTAATAATAATTAGTCTTCCCTTGCTTCAATACCATATATGACAGATCGATATCATCAGAATACATAAAACAATCTTCATCAAAACCACCTACTTCATGATACAAATCTCGTTTCATTACCATAAAAGCACCAACGAGAATTTCAACTTTTCCCGTTTCGTTTTCCTTTAAATGTTGCGCATAATATTTATTGCAATATTTAGACTTTGGAAAAAACTTATACAAACCTGCAATTTTGGTAAAAGCAACCCAAGGTGTAGGAACGCCTCGCTTACTCTCTGGAAGAAAATTACCAGCCCCATCAATAAGGTTTACTCCTACTATCCCTAAATTATGTTGCTCTTTGGCAAAAGCCAATACTTTTGTAAATGTATCTTCAGCAACAACCGTATCAGGATTTAAAATACAGATATAATCACCTTTAGCCTGAGAAACTCCTATATTATTCCCTTTTGGGAAACCTAAATTTTCTTTATTCTGAATCAATTTCACATCTGGAAAACGACTGTGAATCATCTCACAACTATCATCTGAAGAATTATTATCAATTACAATAATCTCGCTATCTAGGTTCTCAAGCGCCTGCTGTACACTTAAAACGCATTGTTCTAGAAAATAACGTACATTGTAATTAAGGATGATTACTGATAATTGCATGTGAAAATTAGGGCTATATTTTTTTGGGGAAGTTAGAAATTTTCTGCTAATCCGAATCGTAAAGATCAATCGTTTTTACTGACTTTAAAATCTGAAACCAAATTATTATTATTTTGTTTGCTTCATTTTACATATACCCCCTGTTCCAAACGCTTGATTTCATTTTTAAAAACTAATATTGAAAAGAATTAAAAGAAAAATTCCAAAATCATTTGAAAAAAGTATATTTGGAATAAGATAAAACGAACTCAATTTTTAAAGCATAAATATTTAGTTATGATCCGTTTACCAATTTCATTAATTATAATTGCATTTATTACTTCAAGCTTTATCTGTAAAGAAAATAATCTAAATCTAGTAAAATCAAACACTTGGTATATCGCAGGACCTACCAAAGAAAATCAGGAAATAATTAATACGATTCGAAAGAAAGATGGTGTTATTCGAGTAACAGCTAATGACTCCCCTGTTGGTGAAATCGAGCTGAATGTGATGATTACTCCATCTGGATCTAATGATGGACCACCAACTAATTTACCTAGTAATTCTGATTTTGTTAGCATTACTTATAAATCATCTCAACCTATTACCATTCAAGCTCGCGAAGGAAACGATTCTGGTACTGGCTGTGTACATGGAGGAATACACGCAATGACCAATTTACCTGCTTCTCCTGAAAAATTTACAACTATCAAAATTCCATGGTCGGATTTCAAACTAAATGGCACTCCATTAAACATTCACAATCTTTGCAAATTTAATTTCGTGAATTACCATCCTATTTCTGGTGCTATATTAGAAATAACCGCTGTACAAATTCAGAACCTAAAACCATAAAAAACAACCTCACATTATGAAAATTAAAATTTTAAAACTCTTATTCCTAACCTTATTTTTTCATACTCTTTCATATAGTCAAAACGTTTCTGTCGATAAAAAAATAGATATTAATGGCGTTTGGGTAGATCGTAATGATGGTGTAGAAAATGCAGTTGCTATTATTTCTGAACAAAACGGTAAAGTAATATTCTCTCATTACTTAGAATGGAAAGGTCAAAAGTTTGTAGAAAGTGGTGTTGGAAAAAGAATCGGAAACACTATAGAATATGTTGTCGATGTGACTTTACCTATAGAGGGTTGGGCAACTCAAGGAACACATACCCTAACATTATCTGAAGATGGCAATACATTAGAGGGCACCTATAAAGACAACAAAAAAAGAGAAGGCCCAATTGCTTTTAAGAGAATCAGGTGATTTTTGTGAGATGTGAGATGTGAGATGTGAGATGTGAGATGTGAGATGTGAGATGTGAGATGTGAGATGTGAGATGTGAGATGTGAGATGTGAGATGTGAACTATAAAAAAGGGTTTAATGATTTCATTAAACCCTTTTTTATAGTTAGAAAATCCTATGTACTCATTTCTACATTATCCCAATCATCAGCTCTATTATAAATCCATTCTAACGATTTTCGTCTTTCATAAACCAATCCCTCATTTAATTTAGATTCCCTACCATTTAACCTTTCATCGACACAATACCAATGCAATCGGTAATAATAGTCTAACTTGGTATAAATCTCAACTTCTGATTTTAATTCTTGCAAAAGCTCCATTTTCTGATTGTCATCTCCGCTTTCTAGATTTGGTAAAAGCGAAGTCATATTATCTCCAATATATTCTTCTGCTTCAAGCGTTGGAATCATTTCTGTAACCCACATAAAAGCCCATAAAGATTCTAAATACCATCTTAGAGAATTAACCTCTGATTCGGTCAAATCATCATTTTCTTTTTCTAAAATCTCTTTTTCTGAATCTGAGAGATAGTGTACTAAATCATGATTCTCAATCCATTCTTTAATAATATAAGTAGGAGCTTCAAAAGCAATATTTATCAAAGCATTCATAACTGACATCCTTCCTTTAATCTCTTCAAGAGGCCTTAATTTTGGTGTGTCCAATATAGGCAACCAATCATTTACTCGATATTCTTTTTGTCTAATGAGCACATCATTATCATTTTTTATTTGTCCGCGTTGTTCTTCAGTCATAATCTAATTTTCAATAATAAAATCGAAAAATATAAATAATTTCTCTCAAACCAAACTGTTTCAATTGAAATTTTACAAATGCAGCTGAATTTTATACTTATTAAAAATTCGCATTACAAATAACATAATCGTTGAGAATACTAACGACCAAATTATTCCTGGAACTCCTTCGCGAAAATATGCTGGAATGATATGTATATTAAATGCCAAATTGAAATAATAGATAATTCCTGGAAGTATATAAATTAGCAATGGATTTGCTGCCGCAGGCATAAAAAAAGCACTCCACTTTGTTTGTTTTTTAATCTCCATTAACCAATACAAGAAATAAAATACTACTGTACAAATACCCGCAGAATATAATACCCAAGAAGGTGTTCCTCTTATTTTTGAAACTTCATAATAAGGTCGTAACAAATAGCCTAATACAAAAAACAACACTCCAAAACCTATTACTCTCCAATTGATTTTCTCTGAAATTTTTCCTTCAAAAAACAAAAGAGAGATTACTACTCCAGCCGAAACCAATGTAGCATGTGTCATGTGTCCAGCGATAAAACTCAACCAACTTGTATCATGAATTATGTTCCCTTTTGTCTGATTAAGAATATTTGCAACAAGACAAACAAAAAGGAATCCAATCATTGCAATTAGTTTTCCATTAACCAGCCAATAATAAACTACCGAAATTAAATAAGCCCACCCTATAAGTCCGAGTATTCCCCACCATTTTGGTGTAATTCCAATATTCCCATTTTCCTGAACATATAAAAAATATAGCAATACTAAAACTAGCATTCCGCCATACTGCAATATGTTTTTAGCGACTTTAGGAAATGATTTATCGTATTTATTCCAAATAGGAATTGGCATTGAGTAAGCCAAAAGCCCCCAAAAGGCTGCTGAAATCACCATTTTGGATGCATCATAACCGTATTCAGCATTTACCATATAAACACCAATAATGATTAATGCCAATGCTCTTTTTAGCGTATGTGTCCAAATCGTTTTAGGTGTATCTCCTTTGATTAATCGAGCATTAAATGCAAATGGGATAGACATACCTACAATAAATAAAAACGCAGGAAATACCAAATCAACAAATGTCATCGCATCGGCATCTGCTGGCATGTGTTTCATCCACTGTGGTACGTTTTTCACACTTGCTAACTCATTGACAAAAATCATAACAAAAATGGTGATTCCACGGAAAGCGTCTATAGAAATAATCCTTTTATTGAATAAATCTTCTTTTATTTTCATAATTCATTACATTATTAGTAGCACTAACAAATATAAAATATTCAAGAAGAAATCAAAGGAGTTTCCAAAAGACTGACAAACTCGATGATTATTGTTAAATATCAGTAAGAATGGGGTTTTATGTTTGATTCTAAAAAAGTACCTTGCGGCAAATTTCTTATAAAAAAAATAAAATTCATAAATTTAAACAACACAACATAATAGCATGAAAAAAATTACATTAAGCGCTTTAATTATAATGACTTCAATAATTTCTTTACAAGCGCAATTATATACACCAACTGGCACAATATTAGGAAACTCATTAAATAGCAATATTGGAATTGGCACCAATGCTCCTTTAGAAAAATTAAGTATTTCTGGTGATCATGGTGATACCAGATTTTTGCTACATTCTACAGGTGGAGGTACAGATGTGAGACAAGCTGATCTCATGTTATGGGCTAGTGAACCTGGGCTAACATATAATGGTGTAGGTATAGGAAATAACATTCATAATTTTAAAAATAACTTAGGAGGTATTTCATTATTAAATCCGGCAAGAGGAGGCTCTTATATTCGCTTGCTAGATAACTCAATGTTATTTAATGTAGTATCTTCTTCAGGTACCGATAGACAAGCTTTTAGTATTGATTCAAATGGCACTATAGCCATAGGAAGACAAGAAGCTCCAGGAAATACTGTTGGAGAAATCATTCGTCTATCAATACTCCCATATGGTCATACTGGTGGACCATGGACTATTAAATCTCGAGACATCCATGGCTACGCTTTTATGGATATCAATTATGGAAGTACTGGATCTACTTTAACAATTAAAAGCAACCAAAATGTAGGCATTGGAACAAAAGATCCTGCATATAAATTAGATGTTTGTGGTACAATAAGATCAAATGAGGTAAAAGTAGATTTACTAGCAAGTTGCGTACCTGACTACGTATTTGCAGATGATTACAAACTAAAATCACTACAAGAAGTAGAAGAATTCATTAAACAAAACAGCCATTTACCCGAAATCCCATCGGCTAAAGAAATTGAGAAAAATGGGCTTATGCTTGCCGAAATGAATATGAGTTTATTGAAGAAGATTGAAGAAATGACTCTTTATATGATTGAAATGAAGAAAGAAATAGAAATATTAAAACAAAATAAATAATGAAATCAACTTTTTCTATAATCGCAATTCTAGTTACCTCTTTTTGCATATCACAAAATAATTTTCCGCTTACAGGTAAAGTAGGTATTGGTACAACAAATCCTATAGAAATATTAAATGTTAATGGAGGTACTGGTGAAGGAGCCCAATTTGACACTAAAATGGCATTGACTAAAACTTCAAGTACAGGAAACATTCAGAGTGCTAAAATTGTTTTAAATGGTGTAGATAGTAGTTGGGGAAATTTAGTTTTTAAAGTTAAAACTACAGCAAGCAAATCAGAATATGATAGTTTTTATTCAGACGCATTAACAATAAAAGGATTTAATGCTAATGTTGGCATTGGTACTAATAACCCTATCGAAAAGTTAAATATCAATGGTGGTACTGGAGAAGGAGCCCAATTTGACACTAAAATAGCATTGACTAAAACTTCTAGTACAGGAAACATTCAAAGTGCTAAAATTGTTTTAAATGGTGTAGATAGTGGTTGGGGAAATTTAGTATTTAAAGTTAAAACAACTGCAAGCAAAGCCGAAATTGAAGATTTCTATACAGATGCCTTAACCATTAAAGGATCTAATGCTAATGTAGGTATTGGTACTAACATCCCAATCGAAAAATTTAATATTAATGGCGGTACTGGAGAAGGAGCCCAATTTGACACTAAAATGGCATTGACAAAAACTTCCAGTACGGGGAATATTCAGAGTGCTAAAATTGTTTTAAATGGTGTAGATAGTAATTGGGGAAATTTAGTTTTTAAAGTTAAAACAACTGCTAGCAAAGCCGAAATTGAAGATTTCTATACAGATGCCTTAACTATTAAAGGATCTAATGCTAATATAGGTATTGGAACCTCAAATCCAGACGAGAAGCTCACTGTAAAAGGAAAAATACATGCGCAAGAAGTTCGAATAGACTTGAATTTTCCAGCACCTGATTACGTATTTGCAAATGATTACAAACTAAAATCATTAAAAGAAGTAGAAGAATTCATTAAACAAAATAGTCACTTACCTGAAATCCCATCAGCAGAAGAAATTGAAAAAAATGGGCTTATGCTTGCAGAAATGAATATGAGTTTGTTAAAAAAAATTGAAGAACTTACTCTTTATACTATTGAGCAGGATAAGAAAAATAATATTCAATCAAGAGAAATTGAAATATTAAAAAAAGAAAATCAAGCTTTTAAATCTTTATCTGAAAGACTTTCTAAAATAGAAAATCAATTAAAAAAATAAAAAACATGAAAATCAATTTACTATCATCTATCATCATTATGAGCATAAGTTTATCTATAAAAGCTCAAAATACAACTTTTAACAATGTATCAATTGGAACAGATGTTCCAGCCAGTGGAGTTCAAATAAAAGCTAACTTTCCTGGAGTAACCGCAGGTTGGGCAAGAGGTTTTCGTATTACTAATGAAGATGGCACACAAAATTTTATAGGACTTGGTGCTTTTGGAGGAGTTGCAAATGGAATTTCTTCTTTAAAAAATGCCTATATCGGTAAAGACTGGGATTCACAATATATGACATTTTTAGCAAATGGTAATATAGGTATAGGAACTACTTCACCATCATCGAAACTTAGTGTATTAGGAAACATCTCTAAATTAACATTAGATGGAGTAGATGGGGTTTATGATAATTTAATTAAATATGGTCATAAATCAGATTTGGAAAGTGGTACAAATTATGCTAATCGTTGGCATGGAATTGATGCAACTATCACGGCTGGTCTTGCAACCAGTAATAAATTAAAATTCAAACTATATGGAGGAACCATTGAAAATAAAGAACCAATTGATGTGATGACATTAGTTGGTAATGGTAATGTTGGAATCGGTACAACAAATCCAATGTCAAAACTGACTATTGCAGGAGGAAATCCTTTGTTTTTAAGTCATGGAGGCAGTAGTGAGGTACCCTTTCTAGCTGTTTTAAATTCATCCGTACCAACTGATGCCAAATATGGTTGGGCATTTTATGATAATCAGACAAATGGAAATTTAGACATTTATAGAAGAAATGGAACTAGCGATGGAATACAACTCATGACTTTTAATAGAAATACTGGTGATGTTTCTATTGGCTCCACTGAGGCTAGAGGCAATAAATTAGCTGTAAAAGGCACTATCGGCTGTGAAGAAGTAATAGTAAAATCTGGAAGCAATTGGAATTGGCCAGATTATGTATTTGCTAATAATTATAAACTAAAATCACTACAAGAAGTTGAGGAATTCATTAAACAAAACAGTCATTTACCCGAAATCCCATCGGCTAAAGAAATCGAAAAAAATGGGCTTATGCTTGCCGAAATGAATATGAGTTTATTGAAGAAGATTGAAGAATTGACGCTTTATTCTATTGAACAGAATAAAGAAATTCAGAAACAAAATAACAAAATTCTGGTTCTTGAACAAAAAGTAAAAAAAATAGAATCTACTTCAAAATAAAATTAACGAAACTATAAAATGAAAAAAAGAATATTTATAGGACTACTTGTATTAGGTAATTTACTACTTACAAATGCACAAAACGCAACATTCGATAATGTCACTATAGGATTAAATGCCCCTGATTGGGGAGTAAATATTAAAACAAACTTTCCTGGGCTTACAGGAAGTTGGAACAGAGGTTTTTTTATTTCTAATGAAACTGGCTTACAGCATTTATTTTCAATCGGCGCTAATGGAAATTCAGTAAATGGTATATCTAGTTTTACTAGTGGTTTTATTGGAACCGACTGGAAAAACCAATACATGTCCTTTTTACCTAATGGAAATATAGGTATCGGAACTGAAACCCCTTTGGTAAATTTACACATTAAAAATCAAACAGCACATTTACGTTTAGAATCATCTGATGTTGGATATAATGCATCAATTCAATATGTAAGTGGCGGGCAATATCGTTGGGAACTAGGAACAGGAATATTCTCGGGACCAAATTTTGAATTATATAATAGAATTAACAACAAATATTCTCTTGTAGTTACCCCTGAGGGTAATATCGGAATCGGCATAACAAACCCAGACGAAAAACTAACGGTAAACGGCAAAATTCACGCTCAAGAAGTTCGAATTGATCTCCAGAGCCCTATGACTGTACCAGACTACGTATTTGCAAATGATTACAAACTAAAATCACTACAAGAAGTAGAAGAATTCATTAAACAAAATAGTCACTTACCTGAAATCCCATCAGCTAAAGAAATCGAAAAAAATGGGCTTATGCTTGCCGAAATGAATATGAGTTTATTGAAGAAAATTGAGGAATTGACGCTTTATATGATTGAAATGAAAAAGGAGAATGAGGAAATGAAAAAGAATCAACTAAAATTAGAGAAAAGAATTAATACAATTGAAAACAAATAAAGGAATATGAAAAAAATACTACTTTTAATTATAGTAAATTATATTACAACAACATACTGTCAAAGTTTTGATGGCAATTTAGATTCAAAAAGTTTATTTTGGGCGATGGAGCAAAAAAACTTCGAAAGTCTTCCAAGAGTTGGAATCCCTCCTATGTCAATAAAATTATGGGATAATTATAATAGTACAGTAGCTCCTTCTCAATATGGATCACTATTAGAAATAAATGGTAGAGTGGGTCACTTGGTTTCTCAATTATATTTTAGCGGTAACTGGGATAATGGTAGAGTTCAATATAGAAGTTCTTTTTATGGTCAGCCTAACTGGCAAGATTGGCGTTATTTATTAGATTCAAAAAATGATATTGAAACATCTGGTAATTTAAAAATAAATGGAAACGGAAATAGTTATATTCTAAACGGAAACCTAGGTATTGGCATTCCAAATCCAGTTAGCAAGCTGACATTATTAGGATCATTAACTATTAATAGTGGATTAACTAATGCCTCAACTAGACCAATAATTTCATCAGGCACACTCTCAAACGGTGAAATTAGAGGCTATAACGCAGCTAATCCTCTTGCTGATGATGGTTTCTTAAGGTTATCCGCTGGAGGAGGAACAAATAATGTGAAATCATATATAGATTTATCTGGTTATTCTACGCAATCTGATATGTATGCAAATATTGTAATGGGTACGGGAGGAAGAGAACGCATGAGAATTGATTCAAATGGTAACGTAGGCATTGGTACAACTAATCCAGATGAAAAACTTACTGTTAATGGTAAAATTCACGCTCAAGAAGTTCGAATTGATCTCCAGAGCCCTATGACTGTACCTGACTACGTATTTGCAAATGATTACAAACTAAAATCACTACAAGAAGTAGAAGAATTCATTAAAGAAAATAGTCATTTACCCGAAATTCCATCGGCTAAAGAAATCGAAAAAAACGGGTTTATGCTTGCTGAAATGAATATGAGTTTATTGAAAAAAATTGAGGAATTGACGCTTTATTCAATTGAACAATCTAAAAAAATTCTAATTATTGAAAAGCAAAATGAAAGATTAGAAATAGAAAATCAAGCTTTTAAATCTTTATCTGAAAGGCTTTCTAAACTTGAAAACCAATTAGAATAATTATAATATCATGAAAAAAATTACATTAAGCGCTTTAATTATGATTACTTCAATAATTTCTTTGCAAGCGCAATTATATACACCAACAGGTACAATACTAGGAAATTCATTAAATAGCAACATAGGAATTGGTACAAACTCACCTACTGAAAAATTTACTATTGAAGGGTATCACGATAATAGTAGGTTTTTATTACATTCAGTTGGTGGAAATGATGACCTAAGACAAGCAGATTTAATTTTATGGGCTTCTGAACCTCAATTAACATGGACAGGTGTCGGTATTGGAAATAATGTGCATAATAACAAAAATAACCTAGGAAAAATTTCATTATTAAATCCGGCTAGAGGAGGCTCATTCATTCGCTTGTTAGACAATGCAATGTCATTTAATATTGTATCAGCTTCAGGGACTGCCAATGAAGTTATTAATATTAGTCCTGAAGGCAATATTGGAATTGGAACAACAAACACTATTGCAAAGCTAACAATTAGGCCAACCTCGGAAAGTAGCAATGGCGCATTTAAATTATTAGGTTTTACATATCCTTATGACCAAAGCTATTGGAGCGAAAATCAAATCGCAATGATGTATAATGGTGAATACAAAAACTTGCTATCCTCTATAGGTAACTCATACTTTAACGGAGGTAACGTAGGAATTGGTACAACTAACCCAACTGCTAAACTAACTGTAGCGGGAGACATTAATTCTCGCGAAGTAAGAGTAACTGTTGATGCTGGTGCCGATTTTGTCTTCGATAATAATTACGATTTGCCATCATTGAATTCAGTAGAAATTTTCATCAAGGAAAACAAACATCTACCAGAAATAGCTTCTGCGAAAGAAATGCAAGAAAATGGTATTAATCTATCAGAAATGAATATTAAACTATTACAGAAGATTGAAGAACTTACTCTCTATTCAATTGAGCAATCTAAAGAAATTAAATCATTAAAAGTAGAAATCCAAGCTTTTAAGTCTTTGTCTGAAAGACTTTCTAAAATTGAAAAGCAATTAAAATAACTTATTTATCTATCATGAAAAAAATTACTTTAAGCGCCTTAATTATAATAATGCCTATAATTTCATCACAAGCTCAAATTTACATCCCAAGTGAAGGAACAAAAATATCTCCAAATAACAATGTTGGTATTGGTACAAACAATCCTACTGCTAAACTAACTATTCAGGCTGGTCCAGATGGTTATCCAACTCCTTTAAAAGCAATTACTATTTTCGGTCCCAATTCCCCTGCTAATTTAAATTCCGCACAAGATATAAGCTGGGTCTTTTCAAGTGCAGGTTCATCCGCTATTCGTAGTTATAGAGGTGGTGACTATGACACTCATATACAATTTCTAACAAGTCCATCCTCTGAAAATAATCCACAAGTTCGTTTGCATATCAATGGTGAAGGAAATATTGGAATTGGAACAACGGATCCTACAACAAAACTTGATGTTTATGGTACAATCAAAAGCTATGAATCTACCCCATTAAAAACGACTCCTAATTCATTCCAACTAATTAATGAAATTGGTGGTAGCACTGGATCTAGTAATAAAATGATGAATAAAAAATGGCTTTTAAGAGATGCTACATCTGATAATTGGTGGACTGCAAGATTACATGATGGGATCTCTGTTGATGCCTCGTATATGAATCCACATGTTGATACTAAAACTTGGTGGGAAAGGGACCCAAATGATAATATCCAGTCATGGGGGAATGCAGCAGAAACTTATTTAACTATAAACAAAGGTAACGTAGGCATCGGAACAACAAATCCAACTGCAAAACTAACTGTTGCAGGAGATATTAATTCTCGCGAAGTAAGAGTAACAGTTAGTGCTGGTGCCGATTTTGTTTTTGAAAATAATTATAATTTACCTTCACTAACTTCTGTTGAAACTTTTATCAAAGAAAACAATCATTTACCAGAAATAGCTTCTGCTAAAGAGATGAAAGAAAATGGTATTAACCTATCTGAGATGAATATTAAATTATTGCAAAAAATTGAAGAATTAACACTTTACACTATTGAGCAAGAAAAGAAAAATATTGAACAATCTAAAGAAATTGATAAAGCAAATAAGGAAATCGAAACATTAAAAAAAGAAAACGAAGGATTTAAATCTTTATCAGAAAGACTTTCTAAAATAGAAAATCAATTAAAAAAATAAAAAACATGAAAATCAATTTACTATCATCTATCATCATTATGAGCATAAGTTTATCTATAAAAGCTCAAAATACAACTTTTAACAATGTATCAATTGGAACAGATGTTCCAGCTAATGGAGTTCAAATAAAAGCTAACTTTCCTGGAGTAACTGCAGGTTGGGCAAGAAGTTTTCATATTACTAATGAAGATGGCACACAAAATTTTATAGGACTTGGTGCTTTTGGAGGAGTTGCAAATGGAATTTCTTCTTTAAAAAATGCCTATATCGGTAAAGACTGGGATTCACAATATATGACATTTTTAGCAAATGGTAATATTGGTATTAACACAACAGCTCCAAATGTAAAACTAAGCGTTAATGGAAATACAATAATTACAGCTACAAGTGGTGCTTGGGAAGAAGGAATTAATATAGACTCTCCTGATGGGATTTGGGGAGGAATAAAATTCAGAACTATAGGTAGAAATGGATATAATGGAAATTGGCACTTCGGATACGATACCGTTCATAGTGGAGCAACTACAACTGGAAACAACATCTATTTATACAATGGTTCAAATAACTCATATGTAATGACATATAAAGAAGATGGCAATGTCGGTATTGGTACTAAGAATCCAGATTCAAAACTTACAGTAGCTGGAAATATTCATGCGCAAGAAGTAAAAGTCACAGTTAATGCTGGTGCTGATTTTGTTTTTAAAGAGGATTACGATTTACCATCACTAGATTCTGTAGAAATGTTCATTAAGAAAAACAATCATTTACCAGAAATAGCTTCTGCTAAAGAGATGAAAGAAAATGGCATTAACCTATCTGAGATGAATATTAAATTATTGCAAAAAATTGAAGAGATGACGCTTTATATGATTGGTTTCAAAAAAGAAATTGAAACATTAAAACAAGAAAATAAAGATTTAAAACACAAAATAAATAAAATTAAGAAGATTTAAAAAAATATGAAAACATCGTATATTCTCATCACAATTTTTGCTACTTCATTCTGCATCGCCCAAAATAGTTCTTTACCATTATCTACAGGATCCTTCTCAATTACCAACGACGGAGTTCATAATACACTCATTAATAGTGGAAATGTAGCCCAAATGAATATGGGTTTTGATGGTACAACAGGTTTTATAACATTTGGTGCACATACTGGAAATGGGTATAAAGATAACATTCTTTATATGAGAGGTAGTGATTCTTCTGTCGGAATTGGAACTTCACAAATAACATCTTCTTTATCAATAGGAAACAACCATGGTATTAAGTTATCTGTAGGAAATACATCTTGGAACAATAAATCTATTATTCAAACTGGTTGGAATACACAAATAGGAGATTTTACTGAAATTAATGTTCCTGGTCATGCTACAAATAATGCATTTATTAGAATAGCTCAAAATGGTTACTTAGGAATTGGAACCATAGTACCATCAGCTATACTAGATGTTTATTCACCAGTAATTGCACAAGGAAGACATAATTCACAAAAATGGTCAACTGGTAATTCCGGATATGATTTAACACTACAAACCATTTGGAACAATAGCGGTATCAATCAAGAATTTGTACAACGTTATAACGGAGTAGATTATACTTCATTAGCATTTTTTCAAGGAAAGGTGGGAATAGGAACACAAAATCCAGACGAAAAACTTACTGTTAATGGTAAAATACATGCGCAAGAAGTTCGAATAGATCTTCAGAGCCCTATGACTGTACCTGACTACGTATTTGCAAATGACTACAAACTAAAATCACTACAGGAAGTAGAAGAATTCATTAAACAAAACAGTCATTTACCCGAAATTCCTTCAGCTAAAGAAATCGAAAAAAATGGACTTATGCTTGCCGAAATGAATATGAGTTTGTTGAAAAAAATGGAAGAAATGACATTATATCTAATTGAGCAGGAAAAGAAAAACGCCATTCAATCTGAAAAAATTGAAAGATTAGAAAAAGAAAATAATGCTTTTAAATCTTTATCAGAAAGACTTTCTAAAATAGAAAATCAATTAAAAAAATAAAAAACATGAAAATCAATTTACTATCATCTTTCATCATTATGAGCATAAGTTTATCTATAAAAGCTCAAAATACAACTTTTAACAATGTATCAATTGGAACAGATGTTCCAGCTAGTGGAGTTCAAATAAAAGCTAATTTTCCTGGAGTAACCGCAGGTTGGGCAAGAGGTTTTCGTATTACTAATGAAGATGGCACACAAAATTTTATAGGATTTGGTGCTTTTGGAGGAGTTGCAAATGGAATTTCTTCTTTAAAAAATGCTTATATCGGTAAAGACTGGGATTCACAGTATATGACATTTTTAGCAAATGGTAATATAGGAATTGGAACAACGGAGCCTACAACAAAACTTGATGTTTATGGTACAATCAAAAGCTATGAATCTACACTATTAAAAACGACTCCTAATTCATTTCAACTAATTAATGAAATTGGTGGTAATACTGGATCTAATAATAAAGTGATAAATAGAAAATGGCTTTTAAGAGATGCTACATCTAATGATTGGTTGACTGCAAGATTACATGATGGGATCTCTGTTGATGTCTCGTTTATGAATCCACATGTTGATACTAGGACTTGGTGGGAAAGAGATCCAAATGATAATATCCAGTCATGGGGAAATTCAGCAGATACTTATTTAACTATAAATAAAGGTAAAGTAGGTATTGGCACAACAAATCCTATCGAAATATTAAATGTTAATGGCGGTACTGGAGAAGGAGCCCAATTTGACACTAAAATGGCATTGACAAAAACTTCCAGTACGGGGAATATTCAGAGTGCTAAAATTGTTTTAAATGCTGTGGATAGTAATTTTGGAAATTTAGTGTTTAAAGTTAAAACAACTGCAAGCAAAGCCGAAATTGAAGATTTCTATACAGATGCCTTAACTATTAAAGGATCTGATGCTAATGTAGGTATTGGTACTAACAGTCCAATCGAAAAATTTAATATTAATGGCGGTACTGGAGAAGGAGCCCAATTTGATACTAAAATGGCATTGACAAAAACTTCCAGTACAGGGAATATTCAGAGTGCTAAAATTGTTTTAAATGCTGTGGATAGTAATTTTGGAAATTTGGTCTTTAAAGTAAAAACAACTGCAAGCAAAGCCGAAATTGAAGATTTCTATACAGACGCCTTAACTATTAAAGGATCTAATGCTAATATAGGTATTGGTACTAACAGCCCAATCGAAAAATTTAATATTAATGGCGGTACTGGAGAAGGAGCCCAATTTGACACTAAAATGGCATTGACAAAAACTTCCAGTACAGGGAATATTCAGAGTGCTAAAATTGTTTTAAATGCTGTAGATAGTAATTTTGGAAATTTGGTCTTTAAAGTAAAAACAACTGCAAGCAAAGCCGAAATTGAAGATTTCTATACAGATGCCTTAACTATTAAAGGATCTAATGCTAATATAGGTATCGGAACCTCAAATCCAGACGAGAAGCTCACTGTAAAAGGAAAAATACATGCGCAAGAAGTTCGAATAGACTTAAATTTTCCAGCACCTGATTATGTATTTGCAAATGATTACAAACTAAAATCATTAAAAGAAGTAGAAGAATTCATTAAACAAAATAGTCACTTACCTGAAATTCCATCAGCTAAAGAAATTGAAAAAAATGGACTTATGCTTGCCGAAATGAATATGAGTTTGTTGAAGAAGATTGAAGAATTAACTCTTTATAGTATCGAACAAAGTAAAAAAATATTAATACTTGAAAAGCAAAATGAAAAATTATTAGCTATAGAAAAAAGACTGGAAAAAATCGAAATGAGTTCAAACTAAAAGGCCAAGAATTAATTTTATAAAAATGAATTAATATTCCCCTTATTTTTGATAAACTGCAATTCCTCTCAATTAAAAACTTTTCTATTTTTTACATTATTGGTCTTAATAGTAAGCTGTTCAAAAAGTACAGAAAACAGATTATAGTTATTGACAAAGAATTAAAAGAATTTTATATTTAAAAAACTAAAATGAATAAAAAGAATTAGTTTAAAGTAATTATTAAAAATTTGATTCTTTTTATTTTAACCTGAAATAATTAATAATAAAGCAAATGGTGTTAATCAAAATGATCAATATAGTAATGGAAAATTACCATGTACAGGAGATTGCGATGGGTGGGTTGGTACAGAGTTTATAGGCCCCACATCTATTTCTACATTTTATAAAAACGACAGACCGGTTGACGTGATTGATAGAGGAGCATACTACCATGACAAGGGTTATGTGTTTAAAGGGGCAGATGGGATTCATGGAGCTTTGTTTGATTTGAATGTTTTAGATTACGATAGACAATTATATTACACAGCCCAAAGTACCTACTTTAAGTATTTTCTTGGAGCAAAAGACGATGTCACTAATCGTCCAATATCTTTGCAGACTGCAGGTAGAGCATGGGCTGTGAGTCTTGCTTTCGGACCAATAGTCATAGGAAAAACTATTGCAAAAGGTACACAATCGAGATATGAAGAATTGAATTCTTTTGTAAAGGAATTTGGATACTCTACAAATCATTTCTTTAATTCACTCAAACCCAATAACTTTTAATAAATCAAAACCATGAAAAATACAATTTATTATATATTTGGAGGAATCATTTTAGTAATATTAACTTATGTTTTCTATCCAGAAAAGCCATTTGAAGGTATTTTGACAAATGAAATTTATTTGTCTCCTAATGGGAAACAAATTTTATATACTTACGAAAAAGAAAAATCATCATCTATTTATAGTTTCAAAATTGGAGATAGTATATCTACATTATTAATAAAAAAGAATGGTTGGTATTTATCTGAACCTAGTTTTTCTGAAGACGAACAGAAAATAATATATCGAGCTTGGCAAATAAATAATCCTGTTATTTCTGTTTATGTTGCAAATACTGATGGTTCAAATCCTAAAGAAGTTTATAAAACAAGTTTATTATTTGCTCCAAAATTTTCAAAATATAATCAAGATGTGATTTTTTTTGTAAAAGCTGCAGAGTATTCCAATCATTCTCCTATTGTTAGACAACGTCCTAACGGAATGGATTTGTATTCTTATAATTTAAAAACTAAGCAAATCCAAAAACATACTGATAGTAATTATTACAACATAAAAAGTTATGATTTTATTGATAAAAATAAGTTTGTAATTAATTCTGATAAAGGTATTTATGAATATTACATAAAAACTTTGAAAAAAAAAGAATTAGTGCTAAAAAATAGAAATATTGATTCTGATCATGTAGACCAATTTTATGATAGCTCATTAAGTTATTCACAAGTTACTCAGAAATATTTATTATCAACTTATAATCAACTTTATTTATGGAATGGAAAAAATGACAAATTAGAAAAAATATACACCTGTGAACCTGAAAATAGAATAGATTATACTTCATTTTTTAAATACGAAGACAAAATATTAATATCTATTTATCAAACAATAACAATAATAGATTATAAAGGAAATATTTTAGATAGATTTAGAATCCCCTACCCAGATGACGCGAAGTCTGTTACGAATAAATAGTTCGCATCCTTAAACAACTGTGTCAAAAAAGCAAAAAACTCGCATTTGCGAGTTTTTTGCTTTATAATTCAGAACCCCCACAATCAAAAAATATTCCCTTACTTTTGACAAACTACAATTCATTCCAATGAAAAAAGCTCTTTTGCTTTTCTTTTTATCGATTACTGCAACCTACGGACAAATCTTAGGCTGCACTGACCCGTTGTCTAAAAACTACAATTCAAGAGCCACAGAGAACGATGGAAGTTGTTTATACAAGTCTACAAAAATAAAACCAGAGTATTCTAATAAACTAAGTGATTCAATCAAGGAAACCTCAGGAATAATAGCTTTCAATTCGTTATTATGGACACATAATGACGACCATGATAAAACCATTTACGGACTGAATCCTCAGGGAGAAATTAAAAAGAAAATCATACTTGAAAAAGCAATCAATACCGACTGGGAAGAAATAGCACAAGATAGCACACATATATACCTAGGCGATTTTGGAAATAATTATATTGGAAACAGAACTGATTTACATATTCTAAAAATCGATAAAAAATCATTTCTAACAGGAAACCCTGTCATTGATACTATTTCATTTTCTTATGCTAATCAAACCCGTTTTACACCAGAAAAGCCAAACAAAACCAACTTTGATTGTGAAGCATTCATCGTTAGAAATGACAGCATATATTTGTTTACCAAACAATGGAAACACAATAAAACAAGTATCTATACTTTACCCAACAAATCAGGAAATCACGTTGCTCAATTAAAAGAAACCATTGATGTAAAAGGATTAATAACTGGCGTAACTTATTTACCAACACAAAAGCTCATTGTTCTTTGTGGGTATTCTAAAATTGGTAAGCCTTTTTTATTCCTCTTATATGACTACAAAAACAATGATTTTCTAGCAGGCAACAAACGTAGAATCAAAATTGCTTTACCATTTCATCAAGTTGAAGGTATTGCAACCGAAGACGGTTTGCATTATTATTTAACCAACGAATCTTTAATTAGAAAGCCTGTTCTTAATGTACCTCAACAAATCCATCAAATTGATTTAAGCCCTTTTTTAAGTACCTATTTAGCACAATACTCTAAAAAATAAAATCATAAAGCTTTGCGGTTAATCTCCCAAATCTGTACGCTGAAAAAGTTTTCAGTTGCAGTGAACAGTCTCAAGTTAAAATAACCTTGGCGTATCCCGATAGCCATCGGGACTGCGCTTTTTGCGGTTAATCCCTCCCCCATAAAACAAAAGGATTTCTTCACTATATACTATTTGCTAAATCTCCCAAATCTGCGTGCTAAAAAGTTTTCAGTCGCAGTGAACGTCTCAAGTTAAAATAACCCTTGCGTATCCCGATAGCCATCGGGACTGCGTGCTTTGCGGTTAATCCCTCCCCTACAAATTAAAAGAATCAAAAAGATTTCTTCACTATATACTATTTGCTAAATCTCCCAAATCTGCGTGCCAAAAAATTTTCAGTCACAGTGAACAGTCTCAAGTTAAAATAACCTTCGCGTATCCCGATAACCATCGGGACTGCGTGCTTTGCGGTTAATCCCTCCCCCATAGATTAAAAGAAAATTGTAAATCTTACAAATATCTTCCAAAATTATGCAACACCGATTTCCAAGAAGATAGCAACCTTTGCTTTCTGATATGAAAAAAGTATTTATTCTATTATTATCCTTCTTTTACTTGGTATTGTCTAGTGGCTTTACCAAGAATACTCATATCTGTAAAGGAATTAAACAGGAAACCTACTTTTTTGCACAAAATAAAGAAGGGCAACCTTGCTCTAAATGTGCTCGTAAGGATGGAAAAATACTTCAAGATTGCTGCAAACATGAAACCAAGTTATTAAAAATAACAGAAAAGGCTCAAAAAGCAGCTTCAGACAATCCTACTCTAAAATACTTTGGGGTTGCCATACCTTTTCATTTTTTCAAAGTTGTTTTTGGTTATGAATTCCCGCAAGTTAAAACTTCTGGATTTTCATACGACTTTACAACAATTCCTATTAGGAATACCCTACTCTATATTTACTATTGCGTATACCGTATTTGATTTTATTCAATTGATAAACTGTGCTATTTCAAAAGAATAGCATGGAATCTCTATTGTTTAATTTTAAATATAAATGTATGAAAATGCAATTCTTTGCATTGGTATTCATCGGTTTTGCCTCAGGAAATCTTTTAGCGCAGACCGTAACATTACCAAATGCTCTTGAACGTTCTGTTCAGAATTTTGAAAAAATAAAAGCCAAAGAAGCAATGGTTCTTGCTTCTAAAGAAAATGTAATATACCAAAAAAGCCAGTATTTGCCCGATTTCACTTTGATGGCACAACAAAGCTATGGAACTATCAATGCACAAAACGGACCTATGTATGGCTATGGAGGTTTGGGTGTTGCATCGACTTCTATGCCTTTGCAAGAACAAAACTGGAATGCCGCTTTTGGGTCACTTTATTTGGCAAACATCAATTGGAACCTCTTTACTTTTGGTAAAATAAAAAATCAGGTTGCTATTGCTAAAGCAGATGAAGCAGTTGCTCAAAAAGACTTAGAGCAACTCAAATTTCAACATCAGGTAAAAGTAGGCGCTGCTTACTTAAATCTTCTGGCTGCACAGCGCATTAAATATGTGCAGGATAAAAACCTAGAACGTGCCGAAGTTGTTGCTACAACAACCGAAAGTCGTTCAAATAGTGGTTTGATTCCTGAAGTTGATTTTTCTTTGGCGAAAGCCGAAGTTGCGAATGCTAAATCAGCAGTATTAAAAGCCTATGATTTAGAACTTGATTACTCCAAGGCCCTAGCTGTTATGATGGGAGAAGAATATCAAAAATATAAATTAGATAGCCTATTTACCAACAAAACTCCTGCCCTACTTTTAGAATCCTCACTAGAAACTAGCAACCATCCAATTTTGGAATGGCAAAACAGTACGGTTCAAAAAAGCGTGCAACAAGAAAAATTACAGTCAGCTCTCGGATTACCAACTATTTCATCATTTGGTGTAATACAAGGTCGTGGTTCAGGTTTTGATTGGAATTATGTACAAGATAATACTGCTTTTTCTAAATCCTACTCCGATGGTGTTGGCATAGATCGCAGCAATTATATCGTTGGAATTGGTATTAGTTGGAATTTGATGAATATATACCGTCAAACCTCTAAAAAGAAAGGGCAGAAATTCATTACGCAATCTTTGCAGAATGAGTATGACTATATGAATCAAGAACTTGTGGCGCAACAAAAACTGGCAGATGACAAATTAAAAAATGCATTTGAAAATTTTGAAGAAACCAAAACACAGTTAAAAGCAGCTACAGATGCATACCAACAACATACTGCATTATACAACAACGGATTAACAACTATTGTTGACTTGACTCAATCTTTCTACACGCTTAACAGAGCCGAAATCGACTATGAAATAGCTCAAAACAACATCTGGCAAGCCTTATGGATTAAAGCTGCTGCCAAAGGAGACTTGTCTATTTTATTAAACGCCATATACTAAAGCCTAAATTATGAATCTAATACGTTTTGCCTTGCGCAAGCCCATCTCTATTATGGTGATGGTGCTGGGGCTTTTATTCTTCGGAATTAAAGCTACCAAAGATATAAAGGTGGATATTCTGCCAGATATGAATCTTCCTGTCGTGTATATAGCCCATTCATTTAACGGATATACGCCACAACAAATGGAAGGTTATTTTACTAAGATGTATGTAAATATGATGCTGTTTACTAGCGGTATCGAAAGCATCGAAACCAAAAATACTCAAGGACTTACCTTAATGAAAATAAACTTTTATGAAGGTACAGATATGGGGCAGGCAATTGCCGAAATCAATGCATTGTCTAATCGTTCACAGGTGTTTTTACCTCCGGGTGCACCGCCTCCATTCATTATTCGATTTGATGCGTCGTCACAACCCGTAGGACAATTGGTGTTTAAAAGTAATTCGAAAACCAACAACGAGTTACAAGATATCGCCAATTTTACGGCACGACCATTTTTGATTAAAATTCCGGGATTAACAACCGCACCTCCTTTTGGCGGAAGCCCAAGAACAATCGAAATAAACATCGATCCGAATAAATTACGCACCCATCAATTGACTCCTGAGCAAATTGTAGAGGCCATTAGCCGTAATAATATTACTTCTCCATCGGGGAATATCTATGTTGATGATATAAATTATTTAACACCTACAAACAACACCATTAAAGAAGTTGCCGATTTTGGCAATATTCCAATTTTTAAAGGTGCAGTCGATAATGTCTATATCCGTGATATTGCAACGGTAAAAGATGGTGCCGATATTACAACAGGTTATGCCTTGATTAATGGAGCGCGCTCAGTATATATTAATATTGCCAAATCAGGTAATGCATCAACATGGGATGTGGTAAAGAATTTGAAAAAAGCCATTCCAATGATTCAAAATAACTTACCAGATGATGTTACAATCTCTTATGAATTTGACCAATCGGTATATGTTATCAATGCTGTAAAGAGTTTGATTCTAGAAGGCGTCTTAGGTGCTTTATTAACCGGATTAATGGTATTGTTATTCTTACGTGATAATAGAGCTGCTTTAATTGTAGTGTTAACGATTCCAATTTCGATTATATCGGGGGTGTTATTCCTGAAATTATTTGGACAAAGCATCAATATTATGTCCTTATCTGGGCTAGCTCTGGCTATAGGAATTCTAGTTGATGAAAGTACTGTTACTATCGAAAACATCCATCAACATCTTGCAATGGGAAAAACAAAAGCCAAAGCAATCCTAGATGCTTGTCGAGAAATTGCTTTTCCTAAACTATTGATCCTACTTTGTATTTTGGCAGTATTTGCCCCAGCATTTATGATGACAGGAATACCAGGTTCATTATTTATGCCGTTGGCACTAGCAATTGGATTTTCTATGATAGTATCATTTATCCTATCACAAACCTTTGTTCCTGTAATGGCCAATTGGTTAATGAAAAATAAAAATCACGAGCACAAAGAAGATAAATTTGATGGATTTAAAAATCGTTTTGTAACGTTTTTACAATCCATAATGCAAAAACGAAAAGCAATTTTGATTGCCAGTTTTGTGTTAGTTGCATTGGGTGTTTTTGTCATGTATACCAATACAGGTAAAGATGTGTTACCAACCGTAAATTCAAGTCAATTTCAAGTACGTATCAAAGCACCAGAAGGTACTCGTATCGAAAAAACGGAGCTAAAAGTAAAGCAAGTTTTAAATGAATTGGAAACTGTAATTGGCAAAAAACACATTGCTATTTCATCTGTATTTATCGGTCAGCACCCTTCCTCATTTGCGGTAAGTCCAATTTACTTATATAATGCAGGGCCTCACGAAGCGCTGATGCAACTTGCGTTAAAAGATTATGACGGAAACACAAACGATTTAAAGGAAAAAATCCGTAATCATATGAAAGCAAAAATGCCAGAATTGCATTTTTCTTTTGAACCGATAGAGCTTACAGAAAAGATTTTAAGTCAAGGAACAAATACACCAATTGAAGTTCGTTTTTCAGGAATGATGAGAAAGATGAATGTCATGTATGCTAATAAGTTGTTGGCTAAATTAAAAGAAATCGACTATTTAAGAGACCAACAAATTCCGCAATCCCTGAACTATCCAGCTTTCGAAATAAATATAGACAGATTAAGAGCAGCACAATTAGGAATTGACGCTCAAGACATTGCTCGTTCACTAGTACCAATTACAGCATCTTCTCGCTACACAAGCAAGAATATGTGGGTAGGCGGAATGATGGGAATTGCCTATGATGTACAAGTGCAAACGCCACAAAACATATTAACCACTAAAGACGAATTGCTTAATGTTCCGTTAGGAAAAAACTCTGACCGACCTGTTCTTGGTGACGTAGCCACAATAACTCCAACAAAAGTTTTAGGAGAAAGTTACAACTTAGGAACAATGGGCTATACACCTGTTACTGCAAATATTCATAATGCCGATTTGGGTCGAGCGCAAAAAGATGTGCAAGCAGCAATTGCTTCTTTAGGAGAATTACCAAAAGGAGTAAATATTCAAATTTCAGGAATGGTGCCCGTTCTGGATGAAACCATGAGCAGTTTGGCAATGGGATTACTAATTGCAATTATCGTAATCTTTTTGATGTTGGCAGCCAACTTCCAATCATTCAAAGTTTCATTTGTAATATTAACAACTGTGCCATTTGTAATTTTAGGATCGTTGTTGTTAATGAAAGCAACAGGCTCAACATTAAACTTACAATCGTACATGGGAATCATTATGTCGGTAGGAGTTTCTATAGCCAATGCAGTATTATTAATTAGCAATGCCGAAACATTACGTATGGAAAACGGAAATGCGCTAACCTCAGCCATACAAGCAGCTTCACTTCGTATTCGTCCTATTATCATGACTTCATTGGCAATGATAGCAGGTATGTTGCCAATGGCAATAGGCCATGGTGAAGGTGGTGAGCAAGTAGCTCCACTTGGGAGAGCAGTAATTGGTGGACTAATCGCGTCCTCATTTAGTGTATTACTATTGTTGCCGTTAGTATTCGTATGGATTCAAGGAAAAGCATCTACACAATCTCCTTCATTAGACCCTGAAGACGAAAACAGTGCACATTATATAACATTAGAAAAATAAAATCATGAAATCGCCATAATTTAAAATCATCAAATATGAAAATAAATATATCCTGATGAAAGAAACAGTAATGAAAAATGGCGATTTCCCATTCCAATAAAATCAAATATTATCTACATATGAAACTAATTTATTATATCCTTATCGGAATTGTATTTGCATCCTGCAATTCAGAAAACAAAAAGGCCGAAAAACCAGATGCAATGCCAATGATGATGATGCCAAATTTTGAAACCGTATCAATCAAAAAAAGCAATCCTCAGGTACAATTAAAACTTGCAGGTGAATTAATTTCGGATCAGGAAACTGCTATTTACGCCAAAGTAAATAGTTATGTCAAAAAACTTCCTGTAGATATTGGCTCGGTAGTAACAAAAGGACAAGTTATACTTGTACTCGAAGCCCCAGAAATTCAGGCACAATTGGCGGCAGCAAAATCAAAATGGAAAGCACAAGAAGCCATATACATTGCTACAAAATCTAATTACGACCGAATGTTCAAAGCAAATGAAACAAAAGGAGCAATTGCCAAAGATGCATTAGATCAGATTACAGCTAGAAAACTAGCGGATCAAGCGCAGCTAGAAGCAGCCAAATCAGCTTATCAGGAAATACAGATTATGAACGATTACTTGGTAATTAGAGCGCCGTTTAGTGGAATTATTGCCGAAAGAAATATCGACTTAGGTTCTTATGTTGGGCCAATGGGAAAAGGCTCAGACAAACCTTTATTGGTACTTCAGGATAACAAAAAACTGAGAGTTTCTCTTTCAGTTCCCGAAGCCAATACAGCTTATTTAAACTTGGGCGATTCAATACATTTTAAGGTCAATTCGATTCCTCAAAAAAAATATATGGCAAAAATATCTCGAAAATCAGGCGTACTAGATTTCAAACTTCGTTCAGAGCGCATCGAAGCAGATATCATGAAAATGCATCCTGAGCTTAAGCCTTTAATGGTGGTCGAAGCAACATTGCCTTTGCAAGCAAAAGAAGCCACTTTTTTCATTCCAAAAACTGCCTTGGTAGAAAGTAATATTGGTATGTATATAATTCGAATCGAAAACGGAATCACCAAAAACATTCCCGTTTCAAAAGGACGCCCATTAATGGATAAAATTGAGGTTTTTGGAGCGTTAAATGAAGACGATACTATACTCTTAAAAGCCACTGAAGAAATTGTAGAAGGAACAAAAATTAAAAAATAAAACCATGAAAACATATAGCAAATACCTAGTTATTGTAGCAATTGCTGCGATTCTAATTTCTTGTAAAGACAAAGAGAACAAAGAACAAACTGTAGCACAAACTTCACAGGAACAACCAATGCAGCAAAACCCAGCCCCTAATAAGGCCAAACACGTTCCCACCGATGAGGTATGCATGGTGAACGATAAGCATATGGAGAAAAAACAAATAGAAGTTCCTTTTGATGGAAAAATGTACTACGGATGTTGTAACATGTGTGTAGAACGCATTCCGAATGACGAAACCGTTCGCAAAGCAACAGATCCTTTTACTGGGCAAAAAATTGACAAAGCTTCAGCATATATAGTGTCATTAAACGAAGAAGGAAATGTCGCTTATTTTGAATCAGAAGAAAATTTTCAGAAGTTTATAAAAGAAAATGAACTAGCAAAAAACTAATCAGAAAAACCTATAAACTAAAATCCACTTTACTAACAATAAAGTGGATTTTTTTGTTTTATAAAGTATCCTTTTAAGAAGCTATTCCTGC
Source organism: Flavobacterium pisciphilum (assembly GCF_020905345.1). Taxonomy (NCBI): domain Bacteria; kingdom Pseudomonadati; phylum Bacteroidota; class Flavobacteriia; order Flavobacteriales; family Flavobacteriaceae; genus Flavobacterium; species Flavobacterium pisciphilum. Next base: position 4,368,853 of record NZ_JAJJMO010000001.1, on the reverse strand, counting down.
TGTCCACTATATCTTTTCTTTGCTAAAGAAACAAAGAAAAGGATGCCGTTTCTCCCGATAACTATCGGAACAGGGCTAAACAATCAATTTCCTTATAAACCAAAGCCAAAAGAGCTGTTCAAGTTATCTGAGGTAGCTCTTTTTATTGACAATTTATCTTGATTATTTCAAGTCAAACTAATTATACTTTCTTCCACCAATTGTAATAGTTATGGTCTTGATCTAATTCAAATCCACATTTAGGATACAAAATATTCCCAATTTCATTAGTCTTTTCAGTTTCCAATAATAACCCACAAGCACCAGTTTCATCACAAAACTGTTTACATCTATCAATTAGATCCCTAGAAAAACCTCGGCCTCTAAAATCAGGATCAACAAATAAATCACTTAACAGCCATTGTCGCTTTAATGCCTTATAATGGAACAGTGAATACAACTGAGCAAATCCTACAAATTTGCCATCTGCTTTAATTAAAAATGTAGTTGTTTCATTATTACTAATTCGCTCCTTAAGAAAAGCTTTTCCAATTTCAACATTAGATGCTTGTCTATAAAAAACACGGTAACTGTTAAACAATTCAGCAAATTCATCCAAATGATTCAATGTAGCAATTTCAATGTGTTTCATAATGTAATAATTTTAAGTAATGATTTATAAAGGAGCAAATGTCATTCATTACAGGAGTATTCAGTTAGTCCAGTTTTAACAAACAAATAGGACCAGATAAAATAAGGCAACATAAAATGGCTAATTTTGAACCATAAGAATATTTTAATAAAAAAGCTGATGTTAAGACCCTGGAAAACCATTTTTAATATTTCATTTAATTCTGATCAAACTCTGGTAGAACAAATAACCGAAGTCATCCGAAAAGAAATTATTAAAGGAAGACTTGAAAGAGGCACTCCTTTACCAGGTACCAGAATTCTAGCCGAAGATATTGGAGTAAACCGAAAAACTGTTGTATTTGCTTACGAGGCCCTCATTGAAGAAGGATGGCTAGAGAGCAAATACAAATCTGGAACATTCATATCAGAGAATTTACCCTTAATAGAAAAACAGCAACCAACGGTTCAAAAAAAGGCAGCTACTTTTGAATACATTCATTACAATCCCTTTTTCCTCACCGATCGTGCACACGAAGGAAGCCGTATTGTTTTTAATGAAGGAGCTCCAGACACCCGACTAGTACCTCTTAAAGAATTATCCAGAGCATACAAACGCATCTTTCAGCGCAAAGGAAAATGGGGATTACTTGGTTATAGTAGCGAAAAAGGAGATTATAAACTACGAGAAATGCTCTCTATAATGCTTTCTAGAGATAGAGGTCTTAATGTCGATCCAGATAATCTATGCGTAACCCGAGGAAGTCAGATGGCAATATATCTAGTTGCAAAAGTTCTTATCAAACCCGGTGATACTGTGGTAGTCGAAAATCCTACCTATTATGCGGTCCAGAAGATCTTTCGTGAAACAGGAGCTATTTTAAAAACAGTTGAAATAGATACCGAGGGAATTAATGTAGAGGAACTTGAAGAATTATGTCGCAGGACAAAAATCAAAGCGGTATATGTTACCCCACATCACCAGTTCCCTACTACGATTACCATGAAAGCAGGGCGAAGAATCAAATTACTAGAACTATCCTTAAAATATAATTTTGCTATAATCGAAGATGATTACGATCATGAATACCACTTTGGAGCAGGAAATAAATTGGCTTTAGCCAGTAGTGAAAAGTCAGATAATGTAATCTACATTAGTTCGCTAAGCAAACTCATCGCTCCGGCAATACGTGTAGGTTACGTTACAGGTCCAATAGCCTTCATGGAATCTTTGGTAAACTTGCGTGTACAAATTGACCGTCAAGGTGATACTATTCTAGAACACGCAATAGCCGAATTAATGGAAGATGGAACTATAAAAAGGCATGCTCGTAAAGTAGTCGCTATCTATAAAGAAAGACGTGATTTAATGGAATCCTGCCTACGTGAAAACTTTGGAAACACTATTAGCTTTCAGAAACCAACAGGAGGACTCGCTTTTTGGATAAAATTTAATGAACCAATAGACTTGACTCAATACATAGCATTACTAGAACAAAAAGGAGTTCAAATTGTGCCTCCAGAGAGTTTTTATTTAGATAACCAACCTACTAATTCTATAAGACTTGGTTATGGCTCGCTAAACAAAGAAGAACTTATAGAAGGATTAAAAATCATGGGGAAAGTTTTTAAGGAATTAAACTCCTAAACATTTTTCATTACTCTTTCTAACTATACGTTACGTTCAAATAGTGACAATAGATTTTCAAAAACTCAATAAAAATGGTCGCTATTTCTTAAATAACGAGTCATTTATTTGAGTTTAAATAAAGTTTAATTCCTTGTCTCTTGATAATTATCAAGCTTCTAATCACTTTTTAGGAATGATTATGTATTAATTCATAATCCAAAACTTACATTTAATATAATTTAGCTACCCAAAAACAAGCAACAAATAACTATAAACCAAACAAATACGCAAATTATTGCTTATTCATTATTATTTTAAATCTAAAACTCACTCACTTTTTTCATATACGTCGTAAAAAAACTACAATAAAACACTATATTTATCTACGAAGCAACGTACACTTAACGAAATTATCAATTTCAATAATATCAGAATTTCAGCTAGAGAATATAACAATATACCAAAAACAAAATACTTAAAATAAGAAAAATCTGAAGTAAATAATATTGCTTCGGTTTGGTTTATTTAAACATAAAAATTTAAATGTATATTTGTTTCTCTGCTTATTTTTTTTACCCCTCACAATATGAATGACTTAAATAAAACGTATACCATTAATCTTAGTTTTGAAGAAATAAAACTTCCTCCGTTTCAAGATATTCTTGTTCTAGCAAAAAACTCCATTCAAGGTAAGATTGGACTTTCAAAATCTTTTGAATTATTAGTCCCAAATGGCTTTGAAACTATCGATGTTAGCAATAAAAACATAGAAACTGTTTTTATCAATAAAAACATACTTACTAAGATTAACAAAGAAAAAGTAATCCAAATTTTAGAAAAAAATGTTTTTCCATTTATATCAGAAGGGGAACTTATAAGTGTCGATTTCAAAATAAATATTTCTGTAAAAAATATAGTGCTTAAGGATTTTTAACTATGAGTATAACGCCATTTGTAAATTACGATTATGTTACATTAGATGCCTATGCAGGTGTTGTAACTGCAAGACGTAGCGAGTTTATAGAAAAAGGTATTGTTGTAATGGAAGAGAATGAAGCCATTGGCATCCTTACCTCTTCTGATTTAGCAAAAAAACAACACTTGATTATTATAGATTGCCTCACCGAAAAACCTGTTGTTTGCAAAACGGATAAAATTACCGACGTACTTAATGTCATGGATAGTAGTGGACAAAACGTTTTAATGGTATACGATAAAGAAACCTTTGTAGGTACAATTTCGCAAAATGACATCATATATCATCTAAATTCTAGCCTAAGCATCCAAAAACAAACAATACAATGGGCAGCTCATGATCTAAAAAATCCAATCGCTTCCATAAGAATGATAAGTGACATGCTCCAAAGCAACCTTAAACTTATAGAAAACAAACAGCTAGTAGACTATTTAAACCAAAGTTGTGATTTTGCTTTTAAAATTATTGAAGATGTCCTAATCACCGAGCAAGTTACTGAAGAAGCTGCTTTTTATGCATTCGAAGATTTTGATAGCCTAATTGAAGATTCCATTACTTATTTTTCTAAAGAACTTGAACAAAAACAAATCACTTTAGTAAAGAATCTTAATTTCGGCAAAACTATTAAAATTGATCATGCAAAATTTGAAAGAGTAATCCATAACCTACTATCTAATAGTCTTAAATTTACGTATGAAAATGGAACTATTGACATCTCTACATCTACAGAAAACGATAAGTTAAAACTAGTTGTAAAAGACGATGGAATTGGTATCCCAAAAAATTTACAAGAACATATATTTGATAAATTTACCCAAGCCAAGCGAACAGGAACAGCTGGCGAACACACTACTGGACTAGGTATGTACCTAACTAAACAAATTGTAGAATTACATGGTGGTACCATAGAAATGGAAAGTGATGGTGAATCAGGTACTTCCTTCTCAATTTTCTTGAATTTGACTTAAAAACTTTTTTATTAATCTATAATGATTAATAATTCTCAACTATATAAAAAGGGTCCAACTTTAATCGAAAGTTGAACCCTTTTATTTTAATTTAAAATCTATTTAGGTTAAGACTATAATCCTTTTTTCCCTTTTTCAACATAACTTGTATCTCCAAAAGACACTACAGTAAATTTACCATCTTCGTAAATTACTTTACATACAGAAGCATTTGCCATATGAGAACGTGGTACCTCTTTTCCTGTTATATTAGATAGCATTGTACCTATCGCCATTCCGTGTCCTACCATAAATATGTTTCCGCCGCCACTAGCTGCTTCTTTTTCAGCAATAGATCGCAGCGCTTTTTGAGTTCGTGTTCTTACTTGTTCATAATCTTCAGCCATATTTAGTTTGTCTAATTTTTTCACAACCTGCAATGGCTCATCTACTCCATTCGCTTTTACATGAGCAAAAAGATCATCTAGGTTTTTAAAATGGAGATAAATCGCTATATCACCCCACATTTTCGAATTCAAATCGCCCTCATAACTTCCAAAATTAGTTTCTCTCAAATTTTCTGTTTCAATAATTGGGATCTTAGTATCTCCTTTTGCTTTTAATACAATATTAGTTGTTTGAGTTGCACGACCTAAATCACTTGTATAAGCGGCCTTAAAGTCAATTCCCTTAAGCCCTTTACCTAAAAACTCAGCTACTTCAATTCCTTCAGGAGTTAATGGTGCATCGGACCAACCTTGTACTCTATCAAGTGTATTTAGCATTGTTTTTCCATGACGAGCAATATAAAAGGTAACATTTTGAGGTTTGGTCTTTATTGCCTTTTTAGATTTTTGAGCTGTAATGATTGAAGTTGTTCCCAAAAAAACAACCAATAATAAGATGATTTTATATCTTTTCATAATAACAAATTTCTATAATTTATAATTTTACTTTTATTCCAAATTCAACTGTAAAAGGACGCATATAAGTCCCTACTAATGGTCTGCCGTCAAAAGCTTGAGCTTCTTCTGCAGTTGTTGTATTAGTTCCCGAGATAGATCCTTGTGCTCCCTTTTGATTTAAAAAGTTCACAACATTAAGATTTAAATCTATTTTTTTATTCAACTTACAAGCAACTCCTCCAAATGTTTCCCAACGACTAGCAAAAAATAAGGTGTTAGGATAGTTTGCCGCTTCTTTACTAAAGTAACGAGTACTAACCCATACCCTCCAGTTTTTATAAGAATAACTTGGATCTAGTTCAACAAGAACTTTTGATACGCTACGAGCAGTACCTCCACTAAAATCATAAATTTTATTTCCTTCAGCAGCAACTTCACTTAAATCGACAACAAAGTTTTTGTACTCAGGATTTTGAAGCGTTAGCAACGCATGAAATTTAAATCCTTTAAAAGGCTTTATTTCCATGTCGGTAGTCCACCCTATCGTTTGAATATCATAAGTAATTGTTTGTTTGTGTCCTCCCTGAAAAGAAGAATTGTTTTTGAAATTGTTACGTTGTATGTACGTTATTTTAGAAACCAAACTCACCAAAGGATGATTAAAATAAGTTCCTGCAGATGCTCCTGGAATCTGTGAAGGTGAAATATTTGGATCATCAGCACCCGAATAATTACTTAAATTACCAGCTACTTCTGTATAAGAAATATCAGCTAAGAACCCAATATTATCAAATGTCTTATGAAGAAAACTAGCTGTAAAAGCTTTATTAAACCAATCTTTTTGTATCGATTGTCTCTTAGACATATCTATCTGATTATTTTGAAATCCCTCTTCTTTTGCCGCATCTCTGCTAGATTTAGGATACCAAAAACCATCAATACGTTGCCATTCTAATCGGGCTCCAAAATTAAATTCTAATTTTTCATTCGCAATCCATTTTTCAGTTCCATAAAGGGCTAGTTTATTTTCTCTACCTGAATAATATTGTAAAGCCGCGTTATAACCTGAATTCCCATATTCATCAATTCTAGAATCGTTTACCCAATTTCCATTACTATCTTTTATCTGAGTAATTAATTTACTAGGATTAGCAGCTACTTCCTGAATCATATTGTAGGTAGACTGATAGTAGTCATCTATCTTATAATTAAACTCATTTAAGCCAATTGACCAATGGTGCTTCTGAGTCTTTTTACTTAAATCGACTCTCCCCATAATCGTATTCTGTGAAATTTTTGGTGTATTTAGTGCTAATACTCCTTGCACATAATCCCCTTGATACACTTCATTCTGATTATCTACATATACATAGCGATTTTTTGAATCATCAATTTTCCTTAGACTTGTAAAATAAGGATTGTACAAACCTGATTTAGCATTCTGATAACGGACTACATAATCTAGTTTCATGCCATTCCCAAGTCTATTATTACCCATGATATCTATCGCATTTGTAGTAGATCCCATATCTTTCATTTGATCAAGTATTTCCCTTTGTCCAGTAATAGGATTAATTATAATTGACTTTCCTGAACGTTCTAAATAAGAATTTCTTCCTATTTTAAAATCTCCAAACTGACTTACTGTTCCGTCCAAATTATAAGTATAAGGACTCACTTTAGAACTAATTCCCTCAGAATTTGCAAACTTGTACTGAACTGAAATTTCCCCTTTGCCTGCATTGTATCTCTTACTGATTACCCCTTTATAAATTTGAGTTTTATCAAAATAGTCTGTGAAGTCAGACTTAAAAGTACCTGGGTCAAAATTTAAAAATACACTTCCAGCATAATACCAATCGTTTTTTAAAGGACCACTAAAACTTACATCTCCTCTTAAAAGCCCAAATCCATTAGAATTAAGAGCTAAATTCTGCTGGTGTTTCTCAGTTCCTCTATTACTATAGGTACTTACTGAAACTCCTACATCTCCAATAGAAATAGCTGTTTCTCCAACTGTTTGCACCTGAAACTTACTAAATCCTGATCCTGCTCGCCAGGCGCTTGTAGGGTTTTGACTTGCCCAATTATAAACAACTGGAAGCCCATTTTCTAAAATTGTAGTACCACCAATACTGGCAGGCAAACCAATATTTACATTTCGCGGACCATTATCATTAGAAGCATTCAACATCACATTCTGTGCTTCTTCCTTTACTAATTTAATTACTTTTTTTTCCTTTTCTATTTTTACAATACTATCCTTTTTAATTTGAGAATAACTGTTAATAGAAAACACCATATTCATTACAACAATTCCATAAAATAATTTACATCTCATACTCCGTATGTTTTTAATTAATACTACTTCTAATTTTCTTTTTTAATTATGCTGCGATATCAAATAGGAGTAAATCAATCCTGTTAGTTATCGCTTCATAAAGAAGCAATAGTAAATCAAAATTTTAATAATCAAAAATAAATACTGTTAAAATTAAAAATAAAGAAAGAAAAAACACACAATAAATTCTTCAGCAAAATAGCTTAAGTAGTGATATAGCCTAGCTAAAAATCGTTTTTGATGATTTAATTCCCGGTAATATATTAAGTCTATGAAAGGATATACTAGTTTTAATTAACTAAGTAAAATTCAATAAAAAAGATAGCTAAAAACTCCCTTTTTTTGTTGGCACCAAAAGGCTATCTTTTCAGCTTCAATTTATTTTTCAACAAATCCAAAAGTTTGATTAAAACCAATAAAACACTATTAATTAATTATTTACAGAGTAATGAAAGTACATTTTATTTTTTATTACTGTTTTCCCCACTTTAGTTTTAAATCCTTTTCAGTATGTTTGTATATAACTACATTTTTGAACTGAGATTAGCTCAAAAAATTAAAAAAACTTGAAAGATTATCGATGGCTTCAAAATTTTCATTTTTACAAGATAAATATCCCGAATTATTTGCTATCAGTGAATTATCTGAAAAGCTATACTATTTAGACCCTAGCTCTTCTTTATCAAAATTGCGCCTGTTTTCTGAAAAAATGACAATCTTAATTTGGCAGTTTGAAGATCTAGCATTTTTTGACGGTAATCAAGTCGATCGAATTAATCAATTGTTTTATAAAAATTGTATACCAGAGGTAATTAAAGATTTGTTGCATACCGTAAGAAAGTCTGGAAATAAAGCCAGTCATGATGGAAACGGTACAAATTCTGAAGCAGTATTTATATTGAAAAAGAGTTATCAATTAAGCAAATGGTTCTTCGAAACATATGAAAATGATTTTCTAGAAAAAGGAGATTATCAACTTCACGAAAATAACCATAATGTAACAATTACAGCGCTTAACAACGAATTAGATAAATTATCTAAGGAAGTCATTGATTATCAAATAAAAATAGCATCTTTCAATGCTACACCTGAAATCATTTCTAAGAGAAAAGAAAAATCGAACCGAAATGCTAATAATATTACACTTGACGAAGCCGATACAAGGAAAATATTAATTGACAAACAATTGTCTGAAGCTAGTTGGGAATGTGATTCTTTGCTGATCAATTACAAAAACAACAAAACACTTCCTGAAAAGGGCAAAAACAAAGCTATTGCAGAGTGGCCTTGTAAAGGCAAATGGGCTGATTATGCACTTTTTATTGGAACAGAATTATATGGTATTGTTGAAGCCAAGAAATATGCAACTGACATTTCTACTGATTTACAACAATCAAAAATTTATGCAGAGTTAGTAGAACTTTCACCTGATTTTAAAACTCTAGGTCAATGGAATAATTTCAAAGTTCCCTTTTTATTTTCTACGAATGGTCGAAATTATTTAGAGCAAATTAAAACGAAAAGTGGAATTTGGTTTTTAGATATTAGAAAAGAACGAAATAAAGCGCAAGCATTAAGAGGCTGGTTTTCTCCACAAGGAATCGTAGAACAATATTCAAGAGATGTTGAAACTGCAAATATCCGTCTTCAAGAGAGTGATTATGATTATCTTCAAAATCCAAACGGATTAGGATTACGCTATTATCAAATTGATGCTATAAAAGCCGTTGAAGAAAAAATCATTCAAAATCCTGAAGATAAACGTTCGCTACTTGTTATGGCAACTGGTACAGGAAAAACAAGAACTACCATAGGTTTTGTATACAGAATGATAAAATCCGATCGTTTCAAACGTATTTTATTTTTAACTGATCGTCGATTATTAGCAAGTCAGGCTTTAGGCAATTTTAAGGATAACAAAGTCGAAGATATTAATACATTTTCCAACATTTATAAAATGGAAGAAATGAAAAGTGTATTTCCTGAAGCTGAAACACGTCTACATTTCGCAACCGTACAAAGTATGGTAAAAAGATTATTTTATACAGCCAATGAAATATTGCCTATCGATACTTACGATTGTATTATTATTGATGAAGCACATAGAGGCTATAATCTTGACAAAGAAATTAACGAAGAAGATTTATCTTTTAAGGATGAAAACGACTATGTCGGGCAGTATAAAAGAGTAATCGAATATTTTAATGCATACATCGTAGGATTAACCGCAACCCCTGCTTTACATACTACAGAGATTTTTGGAAAACCTGTACACAATTATTCCTATCGCGAAGCTGTTATCGACGGGTTCTTAACAGATCACGAACCTCCTTACATCATTAAAACAAAATTAAGCGAAGAAGGTATATTATGGGAAAAGGGAGAAAAACCAAAAATGCTTAATTCTGAAACTAATGAAATCGAAGAACTTGCAGAATTAGAAGATGAGTTACATATTGAAATTGAACAATTCAACAAATTAGTAATTACAGAATCTTTTAATCGAGCAGTTATTAAAGAGCTAGTTCAAAGATTAGATCCCGAAGGTGATGAAAAAACATTGATTTTTGCTGTTCGTGACAGTCATGCCGATTTGATCGTTCAATTGCTATTTGAAGAATTTGAATCTATTGGCGTTGAAGTTCCGCAAGATACAATACAAAAACTCACCGGTAAAGTTTACGATGTAGAAAATTTAACCAAACGTTTTAAAAACGAAAAATTCCCAAACATTGTAGTTACAGTCGATTTGCTAACAACTGGAATTGATGTGCCTCAAATAGTTAATTTAGTATTTATTAGAAGGGTTCGATCACGTATTCTCTTTGAACAAATGTTAGGAAGAGCGACACGATTATGTCCAGAAATTGACAAACAATTTTTCAAAATTTATGATGCCGTTCGTGTATATGAAGCTTTAGAAGATTATACTCAGATGAAGACTGTTTCTAATCCTTCTATTTCATTTCAAAAATTGATTGAAGAATTAGAATATATTGATACACCTGAACGTGCTAAAAAACAATTAGAGCAAATTGTTGCAAAATTGCAGCGAAAAAAGAAACAAATTGATGAAAATCAAAGAGATCATTTCATGTATTTGGCAAAAGGTGATTCACCAGAAGAATTTATCGAGAATCTCTTAGAGATTGAAAACAACAACATCAAAAAAGTGCTTACTTCTTATACAAGTCTTTGGGACTTTCTAGACAAAAAAATCTATCAACCTAAAATGCAACTTGTTTCTGAGCATGATGATCAAGTAATAGGTATTGAACGTGGTTATGGAAAAGCGGAAAAACCAGAAGATTACATACAAGGTTTCAAAAAATATATTGAAGAAAATCGAAATCAAATTATAGCATTAAGAACTATTTGCACTAAACCGGCAGATCTAGATCGTAAATCATTGAAGGAGCTAAAATTACTACTAGATGAAAAAGGCTATAATGAAATAACACTTTCGACAGCGTGGAAAACAGCCAAAAATGAAGATTTGGCAGCAGATATTATTTCATTCATACGAACTTTAGCTCTGGATACACATTTAATAAGTCATGATGATCGTATTAAAAATGCCATTAACAAAGTAAAGAATAGTCGTCCTTGGAATGCCACTCAACTAAAATGGCTAGATAGATTTGAAAAACAATTATTAGTAGAAACTGTATTAACAAAAGCCGATTTAGACTCAAAACCATTTAGTGATGAAGGTGGATTTACAAAATTGAATAAAATATTTGAAAATGATTTAGATAACATTTTATCTACATTAAATGAAAATTTGTATACTGCCTAAACAAAATTATTTCCTTCTTTGCAGAAAAAACAAATAATACCCATAATACATAATTTGAGGAATATCCTCACAACAAATAAACAATGAGCGCACAAGAAATAGCCAACAAACTCTGGAATCTTTGTAATGTATTACGTGACGATGGTGTAACCTATCACGAATACTTAAACGAGTTAACCTATATTCTTTTTTTAAAACTAAGTGAAGTAAAAGGATTTGATGAGCACATTCCTGCCGAATACCAATGGCAATATTTTGTAAAAGAACACGACAATAATAAAGCTTTTGCTCGCTATCGTGAATTTCTAGCGACCGTAAGCACCAAAACCAATAGCCAAAGCATCAAAGAAATATACAGTAATGCTTCAACTAGTTTACGTAAACCTGTAAACTTTCGCTCTATTGTAACTGCTATTGATAAACTCGATTGGTATGAAGAGAACGACCGTGATGTCATGGGAGACATTTACGAGAGTTTATTAGAGAAAAATGCAGGCGAAAAGAAAAGTGGTGCAGGACAATATTTTACTCCTCGCTCACTAATTAACATTATGGTCGATTTGATAGCCCCAAAATTGGGTGAACGTTGGACAGACCCAGCAGCTGGAACTTTTGGATTCATGATTTCAGCTGATCATTATTTACGTTCTAAATACGACAATTATTACCATTTATCTGAAAAAGATAGAAACTTCCAAACAAATCAAGCATTTTCAGGAGTAGAATTAGTTCCTGATGCGCATCGTTTAGCATTGATGAACGCTCGTTTACATGGAATGGAAAGCAAAATTTATCTAGGAGATACTTTGACTGAATTTGGTAAAACTCTCAAGGATTTTGACGGTGTGTTAGCAAATCCTCCATTTGGAACGAAACAAGGAGGCGAACGCCCTACTCGTGATGATTTTACGTTTCCTACAAGTAACAAGCAATTGAATTTTTTGCAGCATATTTACCGTAGTTTAAAAAAAGATGGGAAAGCAAGAGCTGCGGTTATATTACCAGATAATGTATTGTTTGAAGATGGCGACGGACAAAAAATACGTCGTGACCTAATGGACAAATGCAATTTGCATACTATTTTACGTTTGCCAACTGGTATTTTCTACGCTGCTGGTGTAAAAACTAATGTTTTATTTTTTACCAGAGAAAAAACAGAAACCAATAATACACAAAATGTTTGGTTTTATGATATGCGTACCAATGCACCAAGCTATGGAAAGCGCACGCCTTTTACAGAAAAAGCCTTTAAAGATTTTGTGTTGGCATACACCGGTGGAATATCTTTTGACAAAGTAGAAAAAGACTATAATGGATTAGTTTCTGATGAAAAAAGAAAAACTATTAAAGACGAAAGATGGCTAAGTATTTCTCGTACTGAAATTGAAAAAAAGAATTTCAATTTAGATTTAGGCCTAATTGCAGATAGTTCTTTAACAAACTCTAATGATTTAGGTGAACCTATTGATATTGCTAGAGAAGCTCTTTTAGAATTGCAAAGTATTACTGAGCAATTAAATGCAATGATAAAAGAATTAAGTTAATGGAAAAGCAATTGCCAAAAAACTGGGTTGAAATTCCATTTACAGACATCTTCGATATAAATGGCGGGACGCAACCACCGAAATCAGTTTTTATAGATGAACCTAGAGATGGATATATAAGACTTTTACAAATTAGAGATTTTGGAAAAAAACCAGTTCCAACTTATATTCCTGATACAGGGAAATTAATGACATGTCAAAAGGATGATATTCTTATAGCAAGATATGGAGCTTCAATTGGAAGAATAGTTACGGGAATGGAAGGTTCTTATAATGTAGCGCTTGCAAAAGTTGATATACCCCAAAACATGAATAAAAGTTTCGTAAAATGGATATTAAAATCTAATCTGTTCCAAGAGCCAATTTTATCAATACAAAGAACCGCCCAAAATGGATTTAATAAAACTGATTTAGCTTCTATTTATATCCCCCTCCCACCATTGAATGAGCAAAACCGAATAGTAACCAAACTAGAATGTCTTTTTGATCAATTGGAAAGCATAAAAACTAGTATGGCAACTATTCCTGTTTTGCTTAAAGACTTCAGACAGCAAGTCTTGACGCAAGCCGTTACTGGAAAATTGACAGAGAGTTGGAGAGTTGGGAAGGAGTTGGAGGAATGGAAGGAAATGAAAGTTGGTAATTTAATTGATTCTATTCAAGCAGGAAAAAGTTTTTTATGTCTTGAAACATCAGTGAGTCAAGGTCAAGTTGGTTTAGTAAAAATAAGTGCCGTTACTTGGAATCAATTTAATCAAAAAGAAACTAAAACAGTCGAAGATAAAAGCAGAATAAACAATGCTTTTTTTATAAAAAAAGGGGATTTTTTAATTTCAAGAGCAAATACTTTAGAACTCGTAGGCTCATCCGTAATTGTACATGAAATTGATTTCGATATAATGCTAAGTGATAAAGTTTGGCGAATTAATTTTAAAGAAGAACTTAATAAAAAATATTTAAATTACTATTTAAAAACTAAAAAAGGAAGATCTGAAATCGAGTCAAGAGCTACTGGAAACCAACTTTCAATGAGAAATATTTCTCAAAACAGCTTTAAGGATATTGATATAAAATTACCTTCATTAAAAGAAAAAATAGAAATAATTAGATCTATTGAAAGCTTGTTTACCAAAGCCGATGCTATAGAAAAACAATACGAAACCCTCAAAAAAAAAATAGATACTTTGCCACAAGCTATTTTACATAAAGCGTTTAAAGGCGAGTTAGTAGAGCAATTAGATACGGATGGAGATGCTAGAGAATTGTTGCAACAAATACAGGAGTTGAAAGGGCTGTCTATTAAAGTGGAGAAAAAGAAAGTGGTTACAAAAAAAGTGAAGCTCTGAAAAATAAATCATTTTCTTTTATAAAAACTATTGACTTATCCTAAAATTGTAATTATAATTGAAGAAATAACAGATTATAATAAACAAAAAATTATGGAAAAAGATTTAAAAATAATGAATGAATTCAAAATAGCAATGTTTGAATTAACTCAAAAAGGTACTGTCAAAACAAGTTTAATTGAGGTTCCTGGTGGAACTTTTACAAGAGTTTCAATTATAATTAACAACATTAAACATCATGCAAATAATGTAGACCAAATGGTAGCTACAATCCAACTAAGAAACCAATTATGAAATTAAAAAAACTATATTCTTTACGAAAAGACTTTACGATTATTGGATTAACAGGTAGAGTGGGCTCAGGTTGTTCAGAAATTGCTAAATGGCTTTTGTCAGATAATTTCGACAATAATATTTTAAATTCAGTCAAAAGAAATTCATTAGAAGCAGAAGAAATAAAATTTGAAATATGTTGTAATTATTTAAGTCATTCAGATAACTGGAAACAGTTTCATGTCATTTATTATAAAGATGTTTTACTCTTGCATTTATTTCATCAAGGAATAATTGAGAACAAAGAAGACATTAATTCATCGATTAAAAATATTATTGACATTATTTTTCAAAATGGCGAAAATGGCACTTTTAAGAAGTTCACTAATCGATTTGACTTAAAAATTGACAGCATTTTAATTAATAAAATTGGCGATTTTCTAAATAAAAATAAAAAATGGTTTGAGAAATTAATTGAATTAAGCTGTAATGATTTAAATGTTTGCTTAAAAGAAAAAAAAGACGATCCTGATTTTTTTGAATTTTACTTTAATTTCTTTGAACAATTCTCAAAAGAGTTTTATGAAATTTTGAACAATTATGACATCACCAAGCGAACAAGATTGGTTCATGATTTAGCAAATAATTTAAGAGAATATGGTACTGTAAGAAACCTTGAACACAATATTCAGAAAAAAGATAAAACTCTAGATAACATTTATACCGTTGCTGAAACAATTAATAAATTAATAAAAGTTTGGAAAGCAAATTCCGAGAATACAAAAATTGTAATTGATGCCTTAAAAAACTCTTTAGAATTAATGTATTTCAAAGAAAAATATTCTGCTTTTTACATGATTGCAACTAACAAAAGTGACATAGAAAGACGAGAATATGTTGAAAAACAGATAAGAGATAAATATAAGCATTTAGACAACGATAGTGTTTTAAAACATTCAAATCAAATTTTATTTTTAGATGAAAATGAATATGATGGTGGCGATGTAAACAAAGGGGAATTCTCCTCACCTGACACCGAAAATTGTATTCAAAAAAGTGATTACCATATTTATTTTTCAAATACAGAGCAAGGAAAAAAGGAAAAACCGCAATCAACTAGTAACTATGACTTTTTAAGCATTGATAGACAATTAGTTAAATTAACATCTTTAATACATCAACCTGGCATTATTACACCTACTGGTATTGAAAGGTGTATGCAGGTAGCATATAATGCTAAATTTAATTCGGGTTGTATTTCAAGACAAGTCGGAGCTGTTGTTACTGATGAAAATTATTCTGTCAAATCTATTGGATGGAATGATGTTGCACAACATCAAATACCATGTAACTTAAGAAATGTTGAAAATTTGTTAACACCTTCTCCTTCAAATTTATTTAGTGACTATGAAAAATCAGGCGGTGAATTTAGAGATGAAAATGATAATGTTAGAACCTTTAAAGATTTTCTACAAGAGGATTATAAAGATTTAAAAAATGTGGCGGTAAATCTTGAGGGTAAAAACTGTCCATTTTGTTTTAAATCAGTTCAAAACACGTACGAAAAAGAAAAAAACCAAGTACACACAAGATCACTACATGCAGAAGAAAATGCAATGATGCAAATTACTAAGAATGGTGGCAATGGACTTAAAGGCGGTAATTTATTTACAACTGCAAGTCCATGTGAGTTGTGTTCAAAGAAAGCATTTCAATTAGGTATTAAGAAAGTTTTTTATATTGATCCATATCCCGGAATAGCAACTAAACATACTTTAAAAAATGGTATTAATGAAACGTACAACCCACAGTTAATAATGTTTCAAGGTGCTGTTGGTCGAGCTTTTCATAAATTATATGAGCCTTTTATGGCATACAAAGATGAATTAAAAATACTCACAAATATTTCACCAAGAGAACGATTTAATGAAGAAGATATTAAAAAATTAAGTGAGAAATTCAAGAAACAGCCAGAATTATTTGAAAAAGTAAAAAGTGAAATTTCGAAATAACTAAATAAAGAGCATGAATATATTTTTCGGTAAAATTTCACAAAAAATAGATATAAATCAAATAAATGATGGTTATTATATAGCTCCTCAAGGTTCATCTTGGTATGGAGATTTGAAAATAGGTGATTTCGTCTATTTGATTGGTGGCGACAAAATACAGTTTTGGAAAGCCCGAGAATGGAATATTAAAAATGGTAAAGATATTTTAAAATTTGATGTGTTAAATCGTGATCTAGGAATTAACGTTTCACAATTAATTGCATTAAAATACTTATACCTAACTAAAGCATTGGCAGTCCTAACTTCAAGATCTGCTCGAAGTAAAGCTTTTTTTAAATTAGAATTGTTAAAAAATATTCCACTAACTGATTTGTCAGATTCTCAATTTTATAAAAATCCTGAATTATACAGATCAATTAAAATTGTCAAAAGTCAAGATGTTATAGAAAATTCAGAGGATATTCAATTAACTTTTGAAAACAGCAAATTAAAGTTAATAGATAATGATTTTATAGATAATTCAATTAAAGAACAATTTATTGATAATTTAGATAAAAGAGGAAATGGCGCTAAAATGAAAGATCCTGTTTTAGATTTTTTCTTTAAAGCAGCAAATAATCTTCCAACAACAGTTACGCACAAACAAATTGGATTACGACGTTTTTATGATACCTTTTTTTGTGAATATAAAAGTAGTGAAAAGTATTTTCTTGTTGGAGCATTTTGGGATACTGAAAATCCACAAGATCAAACAGGGCGTTTCATAAAAGAAAGCATTTGGACTAACGGATATACAGACAAATTTAATAAGGAGGTAAATGGTGTTCCTGCAGGAAGTAATATAGCTATTAAATCAGCATTTGTTCGAGAAAAGACAAAAGCAGTTATGGCAATAAAAGCTAGGGGAATTGTAATACGGAATCTAAACGACGGTCAAAACCTCGAAATACAATGGGAAGAAGACTTTAAACCTTTTGAAGTTGATTTTGGCGGATATATGCAAACTATAAAGGAAGTTACCAAAAAATCAGATATTGAGATAATATGGAATGATGATACCCAATCAAGTCAAGAAAAAAATCCTGTACAAACTAATACTATAGCTACTAATATGTATATTCCAAAAAACCAAATTCTTTACGGGCCTCCAGGAACTGGGAAAACCTATGAACTTCAGCAAATTATAAAATATTGGGATTTAGATGAAAAAACAGGAACTGAAAAAGATTATAACTCTTTTGTAAAAAACTATACCTGGTGGCAAATTATAGCGCTAGTCTTATTTGAAAAAGAAAAAATAATCGTTCCTGATTTAGCCCAACATCCTTTAATCATTGCAAAATTAGGATCTAGTAATGTTAAAAGTTTAAAAACTCGATTATGGAGTAGTTTGCAAAATCATACTGTAGATAATTGCATAAATGTAAAATTAGCGAAACGTGTAGGTGAAAAAGTTTTCTATAAAGAATCAAATTCTGAATGGAGGTTAGATAGCAGAGCTGAATTTCAATCAGAATTTCCCCCTCTCATAGAAGCCTACGAAGAATTCAAAATAAGCGACAATACGAAGAGCAAGGAATATACTTTTACAACCTGTCACCAAAGTTTGAGTTATGAAGATTTTATTGAGGGGATAAAACCAAGGTTAAACGATTCTGACACATTAGACGATGAAGAATCTAAAAATTTAATCTATGAGACTAGAAAAGGGATCTTTTACAATGCTTGCGAAAAAGCAGCACAAAAGGCGGGTTTTATTAATCTCAAAGATTGTCTGAGTAAGACCAAAGAAAAAAGAAGAATTGCTTTTGAAAAAGCTGCTGTAACGGGCAACATTCATGTTATATTTTTAGATGAAATAAATCGATGCAATGTGTCGAATGTTTTTGGAGAGTTAATAACTTTAATTGAAGATGACAAACGTTTAGGCAGAGAAAATGAGATTGCTGATATAACTTTACCCTATAGCCAAGAAGAATTTGGCGTACCTTCAAATTTATATATTATTGGTACTATGAATACTGCTGACAGAAGTATCGAAGCATTAGATACTGCCTTACGAAGAAGATTTAGTTTTGAGGAAATGTTGCCTCAAGCAAACTTGCTAACTCCGTCTGGAATGTATTGCCGTTTATTATGGAAATATGAGTTTGTTGGATGGCAGGATAAAAAATTCGTTGAAAAAGAAAATGAATTATTTTCGTTGTTAGAAGTTTCTGAAGAGTGGCGTACTAATAAGGTTAGTGTCTGGGAAACAATGAAAAAAGAAAAAGACAAATCTAATATTTCTTATTTTGATTCTTTTTCTGTTAATGGAGTAGATTTAAAAAAACTGTTGGAAAAAATCAACAAACGTATTGAATATTTAATAGATAAAGATCATACTATTGGGCATAGTTATTTTATGGCAGTAAATAATTTTGATGATTTAAAATTAGCATTCAGAAATAAAATTATTCCTCTTTTACAAGAATATTTCTTTGGAGATTATGGTAAAATAGGATTGATCTTAGGTCAAGGCTTTTTTGAGCCGATTAATTCTGAAGAAAATGATATTTTATTTGCTGAATTTCATGATTATGATGGATCTGATTTCACTGAAAAAACCATCTATAATATAAAGGATATTTTATTATTTGAAGATGAAGAAATGAAAATGGCTATTGCAACATTACTAAAATAGATGGCTGGATATACTAAAAAAATAGTTGTTTTTGAACATGAAATCCTTCGGTATGATAGAGGTGAAAAAAAAATATCCAAAGAACAATTCGAAGCTCTTGAACGCTATTATGGTGATGGTGTGCCTTATTACAAATTGGTTCATCATGGGGTTCAATTCAATGAACATGTTGGTGTAATTCAAGTTGGCAGTACTCTAATTGAAGTATTACCTAAAGCGGATAGAAAACCACTCTCGATTTCGGAAGATAATAAATGGCGTGATTTATTAATTGGTATGCTTAAAGCCGTTGGAAGTTTCGATGTAAAATCTACAAGTTCAAGTAATTTAAAAATCAAACCCAACACAATCTTAGACTTGTATTTGGAACTATATCTTAAAGAATTAGAATATTTAATTCATAACGGATTAATTAAAAAATATAGGAAAAGGGAAGCTAATGTAACAGCATTAAAAGGAAGTTTACAATTTGCTAAACAGATTCAATATAATTTAACTCATCAAGAACGCTTTTATGTGAAACATACAACCTATGATGTAGAACATGAACTGCATTTTATTTTGTATAAAGCTTTAAAACTGTTGAAACAAATCAACACAAACAATGATCTTCACAGTCGTATCGGATCTCTATTGCTAA
Organism: Flavobacterium pisciphilum; assembly: GCF_020905345.1. Classification (NCBI taxonomy): domain Bacteria; kingdom Pseudomonadati; phylum Bacteroidota; class Flavobacteriia; order Flavobacteriales; family Flavobacteriaceae; genus Flavobacterium; species Flavobacterium pisciphilum. The sequence continues at coordinate 4,349,148 of NZ_JAJJMO010000001.1, read as the reverse complement.
ACTTTCCTGAAATGCCAGATATTAAAGTAACGGAAGCTACATTTGATAAAATACATTTTAATCGAAAAAATCAGCACTATAAGAAAGCAATTGAAATAGCAAAATTATTATTATTAAAATACCATCCTGATGTTAGCAAAGGTAAAAATCATGTCTTAGCTCTAATGTTTGATATGAATTTACTTTGGGAACAATTCATTTATATAAGTCTAAGAAAAAAAACAGAAGGAGTTACAAAGGTAATCTCTCAATCTCTAAAATATTTTTGGAGACCTGAAACTGGTAGAAAAACTCGAATGATCCCAGATATTGTTATTGAAACTTCAACGGGTAATATTGTTTTAGATACCAAATGGAAAAATCTAAATGGCAGTAATCCTTCTCCAGATGATTTACGTCAAATGTACGTTTACCATGAATATTATAGAGCCAAAAAAGTAGCTTTGGTATATCCAGGTAAAAAAGAAAATGGAAAGTCAGGAACTTTTTTGGATTTTGGCGGTTTAGTCGGAGATAAACATTGTAGCGTTTTGTTACTCGATATAAATGAAAAAGGCCACATTAAATCGTGGCAAGAAGAAATAAGAACAAATATTTCTGCCTTTATAAATAAGACTAATAACTAAAGACTAATTAAAAAATATAAGTTTTTAATTTTAAATTATACATTTTTCCAACTTCACTACCCACAAGTTCCGAATAAATCGGTAATAAAATATCATTTTGTGAAACAAACTGACATATGCCTGATTCCAGGAATGTGGGAATCTTAAAGAATTTAAAAAACCCAAAACTACATATATCTAAAATCACTTTCCAAAAAAAGTACTATAATTCAAGAAGGGTGTAGAATAAGCAATGATATATCCCATTCTACAATAAACACATTGATTTACTTATACGCATATTAAAAATTTGAACAAATTCCATTCAAATACTCAACAATTAAAATAGAGAGTAAACACTCTAAAATTCAATAAAAAAGATAGCTAAAAACTCCCTTTTTTTGTTAGCACCAAAAGGCTATCTTTGCGCCAACTTTTTAGAAACGCCTATAAAATGTAGAGACTAATTGAGTTACTTATTTTTAAACAATAAAAAACTGATTTTCAGTTACAAATTTCCATGAATTACTTATCTGTAGAGTAAATTATTCAAAAAACAAGAATCCAACAATAACGGCACTTTACCAGTATTCAAAAGGCTTTACAGAGATCTACAAAAAATAAAACAATCAAAATATATCAATTTTTTTCATTTAATACCACAAAATTAGAGACCTAATTAGAGACCTATTAAATTTTTGATGTATCTTTGATTATCATGAAAGCAATTACTTATCGTTATAAATTGAAAGCTAAAAGTCAAGTACTTGAGCGTCGGACTAGCCCTGAATTAGTGCTCGCCGAGGTTAGTGGTTCGTTTATAAATAAAGTAGATGGAAAAATTAGTTATAAAAAATTTCAATACTCCTTAGAAGTAACAATTTTACCAAAGTATTTTGGTGTAATCCGAGAAAAAAGAGGTGTTCGGAATTATGTTTATGACCTACAGACAATTAAAACATATGAGAAACGCAATAAACTGTTAAGAATTAGGCTATCCGATTTTGAATCAAATATAATAGCTACTGCGTCTCATTTTAAAAATGAAGAACCAAGTCCAGAAGAAGTCAAAAATTATCTTCTTCTAATTAGTGGGCGAGATAAAAGAAAACCAGAAGAAAATTTTATAATACTAAACTTTCTTAACGACCATATTAGTTATTTAGAAAACCTTGTTGGTAGTGCACGCAAAGATGAAGTTAAAGAAACCACTATTAACTCTTTTAGAAATCTTATTCCGATAATAAAACGTTATGAAGAAGCAAAAAAGATTAAACTAACATTTGACAAAATCAATGAAATAGTATATCGAGAAATTTGGGAAGTATTAAATAATATTAGAACTGGCAAAATTTTAGTAACTAGTTACAAACTAGAGCCAAAAGAAGCACTTGCAGCGAACACCTTAAAAGCATACCAAACATATTTCATACTACTTTGCAAAGCTGCTAAAAAACTAGACATAAGAATCCCATTAGATCTATCAGATAAAAATTTAATTAATGCTTCTACAAGAAATAAATCTGCAAAAACTGAAGCGTTTCTTAAAGAAGAGGATATCCTAAAAGTAATAGAATACATACCCACATCAAAACATTTGGAACTAGTAAAAAACTATATTCTAATAGCCAGCCAAACAGGTATGCGCCTCCAATCAATGCAGGAAGCTAAATGTAGAACAATTCAAATGTGTGATGAAAATAAAAACATTTTCTACTACATACACACTATCCAAGCTAAAACGGGAACAGAATGCTATACTCCTCTATTTTCCACAGCATTAAAAATCATCCAAAACAATGATGATATCTTTCCCGATTTTTCAAACATTAGTCTCGCTAATCTCAATATCAACATCAGAAACATACTTAAATCTGTTGAAGTCGAGAACAGTCACTTGTTCAGTACTCACAACTTAAGAAGCTCTTTTGTTAGCAATTTATCTTTATTAAATATTACCGAGATGATTATAAGCTATGTTACCCACCCGTCCAAAAGAAGTAATTCTTCAAGCGTCCATATATATGACAGAAGAGATATGCTAGACAAAGTTAAGATGTTTGCAGCAGAAATAATTAGGGCAAATAAAGTAAAATCGTCAAGATTATATACTTTTAAATAAAGAGGCTCTGATTCTTTTACAGAATCCCACGAAAAATAAGTGTTACGATTCATCATCTAACTAAGAACATCCATAAAGCCCCCTAACACTACTATACGTATCAAATAGTTACATAATTAAAGTAAGAAATAAACATTTACATCGATAATTTAAAAACAGAAAAACAAGTATTTTTACTTGTGTCTAGTTTTAATCGAATTTGTAGATTTACTTCTTGTTGGAAATCTTAATCTTAACTAAATACGATTTTTAGAATATGAAAATAACTTTATATTTTTTATTAGTTTTAATATATTGCACTGTCTATTCACAAGAAAATGAAAGAAAAGACAACTATATATCTTCAAAAAATTTCAATGTTGTTAAAAATCAAATAATCAGTGGTACACTAACTGGTGATAAAGATCTTAGTTCATTAAGCTCATTTTTAAGTGTAAATGTAGTTAAACCTACTATCACTGCTGCATTAAGTATTCCATGGACACGACCAGTAAATTCTTCGATAAGTTCAGAGGAATCAGCAAGCGCAGATAGAATACTAAAAATTTGGACCATAACTAATATAAATTTTACTGGAGGTATAACCGATGGTGCTGCTACATTATTTAAAAATGAAAAATATAATACAGATATCACGCTGCAATTCGAGCAAAGTTTTGTCCTTTTCACATCATTTAAGTATTTAGATAGCGATAAAACTGTTCTTAAAGAAAAAAAAGCTATAATTGAAAGTCTTTCAATGTTAGAAGAAAAGACTGTTAGTCATTTATTTGTTAAGCACGATTTACTAACAAAAAAAATTGAAAAAGCAAAAGCGGAGGTCAATTCTTGCAATGGTGAATGTATCGATGAAAAAATTGCTTTAAATTCACTAGAAATTAATCAAAATAAATGTCTTCAAGAGATTTTGAAAATTGATGGTAAAAGTGAAAAGGATAAAGTAGCCAATATAAAATTAAAAAAAACAAAAGAAAGTGATGAGGCAGAAATGACAGCAAAGTGGACCACAATAAAACTTTTATGGGCAGGACCTTTCTACGAATATAATCACCAAAAATTGAATTTCTATGGCATAGATCAGATTTATGCCAATCAACTTACAAAAGAAACACCTGAAAATCACAAAGGTGGTCTACGAGCCAGTTTTTTATATGATCAAATCAATATTAAGAATATGGAAGGTAATAGCTTCCGTCATTTTAATGGATTATATACATTATCATATTCATATTCAAAAAGTAATAATATTACTGAACTAACTACCGAAAATATTATAACCTCAGATATAATAGGATCTTCCGAAGATCAAGTGAGGAGGTTGGAAAAATCAGTCAATGCCTATAATTCCTTAGAATATGATGACTTCCATAAACATCAAATTACAGTTGACATCAACAAAAAGATTTTTCCGAATTTTTATTTTCACATATTTTATGACATTAATTTCATTAAGGATTCCAACAAATATAATGGGAATTATCAAAATCTGGGTTTTGGGACAGTAATTGCATTTAAGGATAAATCAGATAAAGAAAAGAAAGCATTTATAAATCTTGAACCATTTGTGAAATTTAATGATTTAGGTGATAAATTCAGTGATGGAAATGATCAATTTTATAAAAGAGTAACAGTTGGCTTGAGGACTACAATTCCATTCAGTCATTTATTTCAGCCAAAAAAATAAAAATAATTATGATTTATTTTACAAGCTAAAATTCTTTACTTAATGTCAATATTTAGATTGCTGTAAAAGAATTAACTGAGTTTTTTTTATCGTTGGCATAAAACTTTATATTGATTGCAATGAAATAAATTAATATCCTTATAGTACAAACTTAATTTTGATAGTTATTAAAAACAAATGTTTTATATTAGTTTGTAATAATACCTTCTAATCAACTGAATAAAATAAATTAAAAATTATAACTACTATGATTTTGATTTGCTTTACGATGCTTTACTGACATTTAAAATAGGAAAATCTTATCAACCTTTCTCTGCGCCAAAAAGAGATAGTTGAATTGATAGTGTATTTTCTGGACTCAATTAAATAATCTACGATGTGCAAAATGTAATTACACAATAGAGCGGATACAGTACGTAAATTTCAAATTCCACAAGCTGTTCAATAATCTGTAATAAAAGATTTTTATCTTTGATTACTTAAACTGTAAAACTAATCAGGTAATTTAATTTTAGTCTTGTATGATTAAGTTTTAATATCATATTAAGCTCATTTTATCACAAAACTATGTTTGAAATATTTTCTACTAGAGAAATAGCACTGATTATCTGGTCCTCCATGTTTTTTATTGCAACTATTTTTTGGGTTAAACCAAAAGCTGTTTTTAATCTTTTTATACAGTTTTTTAATTATAGAATACAAGTTCCTTTATGGCTTATGTTTGGATACATAGCAGGTATTACTTTAATTTTTTACAATGTTGGTATTTGGAATATAGACTTATTGAAAGATACTATAATCTGGTCAGTAACATCTGCTGCTATTTTGTTTTTTAATATTAATAAAGCAAAGGACACCGCCTTTTTCTTACCGATACTTTTAGAAAACATAAAAGCAATTGTACTTTTGGAATTTGTAACTAATTTTTATACTTTTAGTTTTACAATTGAAATGTTCATCATTCCTATAATTACTTTTATAGGAGTACTTCAAATTGCTGCTGAACATTCTTCGAAAACTAATGCTGAGCATTTGAAAGCAGCAGGATGTTTAAAAAATATATTTTCAGCAACAGGAGCTCTTGTTTTTATTTATGTTGGCTATAAAACATTTATAGCCTATAATGATCTACTAACAATTCAAAATGTAAAAAGTTTATTACTTCCTATCGTTTTCACTTTTCTCCTACTTCCTTTTCTTTATTTTTTGGCTCTTTATATGAATTATGAAATTTTATTTCTCCGAATGCCTTACCTAATCGACGACAAGCGAGAAATGAGAAAAATGAAATTAAATATCCTTCTAATGGCAAATATAAACTTGAATAAACTTCATAAAATAAGTAAAAACTTGAATTATAACACCTATGAAAAACATGAGATTAGAGAAAGTTTAAGAAAAATATTAAATGGCATTAATTACAATAGCAATAGAAGTAGTAAATAAGGCAAAGGGACTTAAAAGAATAACATAATCCTATAAACCTTTTTTTCCTCTATCCCTAAAGTTATTAAACTTATCTTTAAATCAATAAGTAAAATCCAAAATTGCAATAGTGAAATCTAAAATATCTTTAGCATCCAAAGAATCGAAATCAGTATCAATATTATGTGCTGCTTTATTTCCTCCTAATCTTAATTTATCCGCCCAATCAAAAAGCTGATCAATAATAACGTCATCTTCTTTGAGTTTTTTAATCGATAGAGCCAGATTTTTTTCTTTTGCACCTTTAATGAAGCAAAAATCCTTCAAGGGTTCTTCTACACATTATTGCAGTGGCCGTGTAAGCACCCCCTTTATAACATTTAATACTTTCAGTTAAACCAATTTTTAGTTTATTAACAATTATAGGATTGATATGAAATAAATTTCCAGGATAAATTCTTTTTGGGATACCCCAGTAGGTTTCTTCTCTATGATCAAACTCATATTCTTGTTCAACTAAAATAGGTGACGAACATTGAGAGCATTTGCAAAGAGTAAACTTTAAATTGCACATCCAGTCAAAGTACATTTCCTGTGTGCAATATCCTACAACTTGTGTCTCTACAATGGCACTGCGAATATCAAATTCTACTAACATTCAATTTTTATTTAAGTTTTTGCAAAATTATTATGACTCCCTTTATTTGTATTTTTTTTTGTGCAATCAAGTACTTTCGAATAAATGAAAATACGATTTAATTATATTTATTTAATACGTGATTTTTGCCCGAATAATATAAGTTATTTGGATATGCCTTAGATATGCGGTTTTTTCTATTTTATTATTTTGAGTTGTTTTCCTATATCCTTCGAAAGTTTAGAAAGAGGCCTATTGTTTATTTCTGAATCCAAAGTATAGTTGCCTAGAATAAATCTATCGATTGTTGATTTGTCTAATTTTAGATCGCTAAAAGCTGTTCTTAACTCTAGTATTTTTGAATCATTATAATATAGAAATTTTAAAACTAGTTCTTCTACAATATCAGTATGTTTATTATATATGTGATCTAATCTAAACTCTCTGATATGATTTGAAACCCTTTTATCTGTAAATTGTATTGTTGGTTCTAATAACTGCTCATCTCTTTTCTCTACTAAATATTTTAAAATATTTTCTTCATCTACCCTAAAGGTAAAATTGGCGCTTATATCTTCTAAATATGGATGAAAAAAATTTGCTGAGCCAAAATCTTTTTTACTCTTGGCGATGTTACAAGATGAACAGCAAGGAATCAAGTTGCCCATTGTCAAAGATAAAAAAGGATACTTCCTCCTAGTGTGATAATGATCTAACTGAAATAAAAGCTTTTTAGCACTGCCGCTTTTTCCAACAGCTAAAGTAAACTGTGCATTGCAATACAAACAGGCTCTTACGGCTAATTTTTCGCAGAACCATGACGCTTTGGCACTTTTTCGAAAATCCTTATAATTAAATTTATTTTCTATTTCAACGCATAAATCCGTTCTGTTATCAGCTGCATCTATTAATACGTTGGTATACTGACCAGTTGTAAATTTAGTTATTAATTGAGGTATATCAGTTGGTGCAGCTTTAATTATGTCTTCAAAATTATTTATTAAATCATTTATTAAATTTAACTCTAAATTTTGATATCCAGGGATTAAATCTTCGAGACCACTTTTTGCATTATCAAAATAATTTGTCCATGATCCTTTATGAAAATTAAAATATTCCGAAGAGAAATCTTTAAATTCTACAGTTTTGTCATTGTTATTTTTAACTTTTGTTACTATCCTCATTTAAATCAGCTTTAATTTTTTTTGCTTCTAATAATGTGTTTTCCAAACTTTGAATATATTGATCAATGTTTTTTATATTTCCTTGAAAAGAAGGATAGTTTTCATCTAATATTTTTTTTAATTGATCTTTAATCAATGGCTCTCCGATAGGCTCTATTAAAGCAGTTAATTCCTCTTTGCTTTTTTCTTTTTGCTTAATATCCCGAATAAGTTTATTAATATAACTTTTGGCTACATTCCCCATTGCGGCACCTTTGTCTTTTAAAAAAAAGGCATTAGAATAAAGAGAATGTATGTTTGCGGCAAAGGTAGAATTTGAATTTTGTATATTATCAACCTGGCATTTCCCTGTTTCATCATCTTTTTTCAAATATATTACATGATTTGGAGGGAAATCGGATAATAAAATTGGAGAATGAGTTGTTAATAAAATTTGAATTTTATTGTCAGGAAATAATTTTGTTAAAAATGAGTTTAATATTGAAATAAATTCAGTCTGCCACTGTGGGTGAAGACCCACTTCGGGTTCATCCAGCAGTAATATTAATTCTTTGTTTTTGAAATTATAATATTTAGAGCTGTTGTAGAACCTAGAAAATAATGAAAGTAAATTTTTTTCACCATTACTTAATCCATCGAATTCAATCAAAATAAAATTACACAAGTAGTATCTGAGTTCTGTTTTAAAATTTTCATTTTCATAAAACAGTCTGAATAATTCATTGATAGTTTCTTTTTCATGAATTTCAATCTCAAAACAATCTTCATATAATGTTTTAATCTTTGGATTATCAGTTATAAACTTAATAATATCGTCAAAGGTTTTTATATTGATCTTAGTTTTTTTATTAAAGAGTGTTTGTCTTAGAAAAGAGGCTAATATTGTCTGAGGCGTTCGCTTTCCTTTGGTTGCATCAATAAAGGTTCTTAAAGTGTCTATTAAAGCATTACTTCCAGCAGTGTTTTTGATACTCCATCTATAGTCATATTCAAATTTTAGAACACAGTATATAAATTGTCTGTACAAATTTGACTTTAAATCTGTAAAACCATAGTTATTGGATTTAGCTTTTTCATTAATGAAGCTTGTGACTTTTTTTATACTCCCTAAAGTCTGGTCATCAGTTTTTAAATAATCATCTATTGTTTCCCAATATATATCGTAAAAAGTGTTCATTCGGAAGCGGATTTTTTCGATTTTATTGGTAAATATGAAATCATCGCCAATCTGGAAATTGAATAAAAAATCAAGGTATCTTTTAGTTTCAAAAATTTTAAAATTAAGCAGTTCACTTACACCGTTTAATCTATACTGATTGGGTTGGTTTACATTATTTTTATAATCCCTTACTATTTGATTTTCAATGGATAGATTAATATATTTTTCATAATATTCGAATGCATCATTCATTCCTGCGACTCCCTCAAAATCAATAACTTTGTCGAAATTTAGTAAGGGACTATAGTAAAAAACAATATTATTCTTCAAGTAGCTTTCTACTAATCTGGTAGGATAATCTTTGTCGCGTTTTTCTTTATATGAAGGAAGTTTATAATTGACAATATCAATATCGGCAATAAGATCTAATTTAAGCTCATCATTACTATATTTTATTTTGCTGTTATCTCTAAAAATTATGGATTTATCCGTGACAATAAATCCATCAAAATTTCTATTATGTTCCGTCATTAAATTATTTATTAATGCATCTAAAAGAGATGTTTTTCCGGCTCCATTTTCTCCAATAACAACTTTAAAATCGACTATGTTGTCAGGAAAAATGTTTACACTATCCAGTACTTCGCATTTTAATTCTCCTTCTATTCCGTTTGAAATAGTTTTTATTTCATTTTCTTCAAATGTAAAATTATATCTCGATGACAGATTAAATCCAGTTCTTGAAATATTTCTGAAATTGTTTATCCAAATGTATAGCAACATAATTACTTTATTAAAGATGACTTTTAAGGTTCTTAAAAGTATGTGTGTTTAGTGAATTTTTTATTTCCTATTGTAAAGCATTTGCCTATTGTATACTCTTTTAATCATGTAAAAAATAATTTTTAAATAAAATCACTCCTTAAAATAATTGAAAATCCTAAAATGTAATGATATAAAAAAATCTTCAATTTCCGATATAAATTTTGACTAAGACAATATAAAATGTTAAGAAAATTTGACTCAAAGAAAAATTAGGTAATATCTAGAATTAGACTCTAAATAAATTTTCAAGTCGCTCTTTTAATTTACTACTTGTTTCTAATTCTCCTTTTAAATCTGTAATCCAGATCAATATTTCTATTACCCTTTCTAAATGCTTCCCAGGTCCCATCTTGAGGGGGTATAATATATTTACAGCATATATAACTGCTCTTTCAGCGGGCTCAATTTCTTTATCCATTAGGAAGCAAAAGGCCAAATCACAAAGATAAATTACCAAATTAAGATCATTTCTGTTTTCTATAGGTAATTCCCTTTGGGCATTTACTGCAATTGAAAACATTTTCTTTGCCTCAACAAAATTATCATTATTTTTGTTAGCGGTACCCAAGAGATGACACTGCAAAGGAAATGTATGATCATGCCAAAGATTATACAGTTCTCTTAAATCAGATATCTCCTGGAATGTTATCTTAAAACTTTCTAGATCATTCAGCTGCAAGTAAAGATGAGCCTTATTACATAACATATTTAACAGATGAGATGCGTTCCCTTGCCCAGATTTAAAAATTACTATAGACATATCAAAATATTTTGAAGCTTCTTCACGCTTATTAATAGCTGCGAGATTCAGTCCATAGTTATGAAAGATTATTCCTAATTGGAGGTCACCTGCATCCATGTATGCGATCGCCCTTAAAGTAAGATTTTCCCATTTTTGAATTAGATCCTTAGAATTTTGAAACCAATTTAGGACATTAAGCATTTCATTCTCCAAGATTAGCATAGGCTGATAAATTGATGCTCTGTACTCTTCTGTAATTTTACTTACGAATGACTGGGCATATTTTATAAAGCGTGCCGCTTGTCCAGGATTACCATCTACACCTTCTCGAATACGCGCGGTAAGGAAGGGTATGTGAAACATCTGAGACATAAAAGTGTTCTTATCCTTACGCAGCTGATATAAAACAGATTCCTGAAATATCATGTCCATTTTAATCTGGCTACCAGTTCGTGTAATTAAACCTTTTTTATGCAGTTGGTTCACCACTTTTGTCAGTTCTGCCTTATTTTTTTTTTCAGATTCTTTACCGTACAATAGTAGTAGATCCGCCATGGTAATACCCTCTGCGGGAAGTAGCGCCAAAAACTCCATATAATAGCGATCATAGGAACTTAGCGTGCTTATGTTGAAGGTTTTTTGCAGTATATTAAGTAAGTTCACACTTGTACTTCCCAATTCTATATCTACTTCTATATCTTCATCATCAAGCCGCTGTTCCCGAAGATAAATTAAAAACTTTTCTAGCGTAAGATCGAAACTCAGATGTATTGTCTTTGCAACAAGCACAATGGTGAGAGTGTTGTATTCTATGAGGTCAAAAAATTGCTCAAATATATTATCATCAGCTATTCTGTCTGGTTCAAATTTACGGTACAGCTGAGAGGCATGCTCAAAGGAAAGTGGTTTTACCTCTTGCTGTATGCCGTAGTTCACTCTTAGTCGCGAAGTAAAAATTACGTGCCAGTTGTACAGACTTTTTAATTTATCCAGCTTTTCATTCTCATCATTTAAGAGATCGTTTATTACGAGTAGACCTTTTCCCTGAATATTGTTGAGCTTTTGAATAATATCCAAGAATTTATTGTGGGGAGTTTCTTCAGGGTTAACAGAAAGGTTACGAATTAGGCCCTCATTAAGGATGAAACTTTCATATATACCTGTTTCGGTGTCTAACCATAAAACATGATCATATTCATTACGATAATTATTAGCATATAACTTTGCTACTACGGTTTTTCCAATGCCTCCAACACCGCAGAGACTCACACATTTATTTTGTAACAGCAGGTTGTATAAATTCAGTAAGTCGTCGGTTCTTCCAAGACCATCTGTATTATTTATGTAAGGAATCAAAGTAAAGTCTCGTGGGAGCAATACATCCTTTGGTTTTGCAACAATAGCTAAAAGTGAATTCAAGTGTGTTGAATGTTCCTTTAGTATCTTTCCATGAAGTTCCACTGTATGTTCTACTAATGCAACTTTTTCCTCCAAAGCATAAAACCTAACATCGAGAAGCTTTACAAGTGATTCATTTGTAAAGTTACTAATTTCGTCATCTTTTCGCGCCAGAATAACCTCCATCATTTTATTATCTACCTTTCTGTTTTCACTATCTTCTAATTGAGAGCAACGGTAGATTTCGGAAAGTAGTGCTTCGAGAAGCATTTGTGGTGGCTTTCCTTCGAATTTTTGATGCTTTAAATCTTCAAGAACTGTATTATGTATGGTGGTAATACTTTCTAAAGGAGTTTCTTTTCCAAAAGACCAATGTATCCTACTAATAAAATCATCAAGTAGAGCGCTTATATCCAGTTCTGCAATAAGTACTGCAAAGCCAGATTTAATTTCAAGTTTTTCTTTTTCTGTTTTTCTTTTATCATATAATTTTTTTGCACATATCTCTTTGAGTTCTTTTTTAAAAATCTCTCTAATTTTTTTGCGGCATTGATTTAGTAATTCACCTTCAGTCAAAGGTTGCGAATTCATCCATGCAGCGAGTAGTGTTTCATTTTTGGTGAGTGCTGAGTTAGTAAAAAAATGAAATTCCAACTCTAAATTTATTTCTTTTTCTTCCAAGTACTGGACAAAAAAAGAGAATAGTTCTTTTTTTAGAATACTATTTTGAAAGCTAAAAGGAGCTTTGTAGCATTTCACCTGTGTATAGACCAATTTTTGGCCAACTTCCTTAATGTCATTTCCTACTTCAGTGAAAACAGTAATATCGTCACTGCTGATGTAATGCTGAATCCATTTTTGAAGTACTGTTAAGTACTGATAATAAAAGCCTCTGTTTACATAGTAAGCATCTTGGTTTTTCTTAATGAGTTTAAGAAGTTCTGGTTTCATATATTGGGTCGTGGTATATAATCTTTTTAAAGTTAGAGTAAAATCTATTTCATAATTCTCGTGGAGAAAGGACATCTACCCCCCAACAGCTGATAAATCAGGCCTAATAAGCAATTTAGCTAATTTGCTTTCAAGAGTATTTTTTGCTTTCTCAAGTTTTTCATATGGTTTCCATGGCAGGGAAATTTTCCTTTGTTATAACTACCAGCGTGTCAAGGCACGTGAGTTTTTTGAGAATATTTATCAAAAAAAGCTGTACCGATATGTTTGGCTTTACCAATAAAGAATTTCCAATCCACAAGACATACAATATCAAGATCAGTATAAGGTTTCGGACTACTGAATTTTTTTTAAAATGTAAATCAGGGGCAGATAACTAAAATCTATCCTACTTTGATTTTTAGGACTAATCAGTGCACATACGACAGTAAGGTTTCCATCCTTTAAAGTTTTCATTTGGAACATATTATTTTTGATCAAATCATTGGGCTTATATTAGAAATTAGGCTCTACAGGCACAGTAAGTCCGCGCAAACAGCCTTGACATTTCACGTTTTCAACAATATCATTGATGTAATACCCGAATCTCAAAGAACAGTTTGCATTTGAGATTAAATCCTTTATCAAATCTTCCTTCATTTTTTCTGTCATTATTCATAAAACTTTCTTTATTAAACAGTTACTTTTTTATTATTCTTATAAAATTTAGAAATCGCCGTAATCTACTTTGCTTAAAATTCCCCTCTTTTTTCTTCTTTTCATTTCTTATCATCTCAAAAACTTGAAACATTTTTTTATCTGAATAAGTTAACTCGTATAAATCATTCGCTTGATCAATAATGTTTATTTCAGGTTTTCCAAGTGCCCATCTTAAAGACTGATCACAATGCCACTCGGCTCTTTCATAGGGAATATCAGCTAACACAGTTGAGAGCAAAAAGCTTTTTTCGCATTTAAATTCTACCTTTTCTTGAGAGGCGCTAATAATTTTTACGGGCAACATATTGTGATCCTTATTTCCAAAAATAATCAATAAATCGCCCATTGGGAGATTTTTATTTGGAGGAGGTCCCTTTCCCATCTCCCCCAACCTTACAGTTGTTTCATTAAACTTAATTTTTGGATTGTGTGAAATTATTCCTTTTACTAAACTGGAAACATCAATAGTACTATATATAAAACGATAGGACTTTAATACTTGAAGACTATTGTAATATTTAACGTGATTTAGATCCTCTAATATTAAAGGATGGTCTTCTTCAAGTGCTCTTAAAAACTTTGTAGCCTCGATATCTAAAGTTCCTAAATTATCCGCTATCTGCAATTTATTTATTATTGTAGGGCAACAAAAACCTACTAAATATTCAGGACTTATAGGCAGGTATATTTCAATTCCCTTTTCAAAAATTCCTAGTCCTCCATAATCAAAATTATTATCAAAAACTACAGGAGTGTCCGATATTAAAAATGGAAGCCCTGTCCGGTTTTTAATTAAATAGATACCCATAGTAAGAAGTGAACGAATTTCTTCTTCAGTATCAAAGACACCCATAATTGAAAAAGCTTTAATTTCCTCGGAAGTTAACCTTTCATGACCATTCGTATAGTGGCCTTTTAAGTCCTTAATTGCTTTTTCAATTGTATTATAAATTTCTCTGTTAACATAATCCATTGTTGACCTCTCAAGCTTAGTTCTTCTCAGCTGATTTACTGTTACTAAAGCTAAAGACTTAAAATCATCGTAATCAAGTCCGTCAAAAGATCCTTGCTCAATTATTTTTCTCGTAAGTTCTGCATATAAGTTATCTGTTTTCTGGAAAAGATACTCAAAATTGAACTCTTCTGTATCAGTTAAGACAGTATTATAGTCGTTTTCACTGCCACTATTTAATATTGACGAGGTATAACATTTTTCAGTCTGCTTATCAAAAACATAAATTTGTTTTCCTTTTGTATCAATACTAAATCTTCGCAGAACAAATTGAGGCAAATAATGATGTTTTTTTGATTCATTTGTCATAAATAAAGATGTTAATTAAACTATTTCGTAACATAATAGCGAAGGCTATTCAAAACATTAAACTAATATTAATTCAGAATTTCTACTTCTTTTTTATAATTCCTAATTCCAATAGTATATCTCTTTTCATTCTGCTGAGAGGTCTTCTATCAAAAAGTTCCTCATCATTATACGTTCCAAAAGCAAGCCTGTACATTTCGTCTTCGGAAATTGATAATCCCTTAAACTGGTTTGCTAGAATAGTGAGGTAACTTTCCGAATAAGCAGATTTTATTTTACGTAAATCGTCTATTTCATCTTCGTGCATTTCATAAATTTCTTTTATTTTGAAAGCAGATACCGTATTATATGATTTCGATCCAGGGGCTGAAATGATAGTAAAACCATAAGTATCAAAACTTTTATTGTAATATGTAAATTTAAATTCCGGCTTATCAATGTAAGGATGCAGATGAGTTGCTAATGTCATTTCATTTGAACCTTTAATACTACTGTTGCATATATTGCAGCTGGGAATTAAATTGTAAAAAGATAATGCCAAGAGTGGGTATCGACTTTTTGCGAACCAATGATCAAATTCAGGACGAGTAAGCTTTTGTGGCTTGATTACAGTCTTAGTATACATCCTATTACAGTACGTGCAGGTATTGATATTTAATTTATGAGCAAGGTCATATGTAGAATATACTAAATTCTTTTTTGAAGAAAACTTATCATAATCAAATATTTGGTTTAACTGACTGTAAAAGTTACCATACTTTGCTAAAATTGTTATTTCAGCTGCTGTCCTTGACGCTACCGGTTTTCGTTTAAATTTAAAATAGGTCAGCCACTCTGCGAAATTGTATCCTGGAACAACGCTGCTGAAAAATTGCATTTGTATCTGAATCAATTGATCAGGCGCTCCCTTTAAAATAATATCCAAATTATCATCATTTAGAAATGCTGTTACTACTGCATCAGCATGCAGAATGATTCTTGCTTTAATAATAGTCAGTAATTTAGCATGATGATTTGCATGTGCATCTTTAATCTTGGCACTACTGGGATCCAAGTAAATCATAATCTTCCAAGCTTTTCATTCAGCAAATCAATTTCTCTCTGAATAATTTCTTTCTGTACATCTATCTGGTCATTTAATTCATCAAGCATTTCTGCTAATTTGATTTTAATAACCGGCTCATCAATTATCTTTATGATGCTTTGGTGATGGACGAATTCTTCCTGATCTAATACGTAAGATGATCCTAATTCTTCTTTTTTCTGCTTTTGTTCATTGAGCCACATGATAGTATGTTCAATCTTTTTCTTGGCAAAATCTCCTATTAAACCATTCTCTACAAAAAACGAATCTGCTAAGAGATCTGTAATGTTTGCTCCAAATGACTTCTTCGGATCTATTTCACTATTTAAAACTATAGTTTTACGATTGCTGTCTTTCTTAAGGTAAATTATATTACTGCTTGGAAAATCGGACAATGTTAACGGGTCATGGGTTGCAATCACAATTTGTAAACGTGGATTTTCATTATTGCTAGACTTCTTTCTTTTAGCAACACTGTCCCATACAGCTGGCTTTAATTGAGCAAAAATTATTGGGAGAGTTTCACATAAAGTGTTTATAAATTTTCTTTTCCAAATTGGATGATATCCCAGGTCAGCTTCATCAAGAATCAGCAAAAAATTTTCCGATTCCCTAACATGATTATTTGTAAAGGTAAAATCGTGGAATGTTGAATATAGATTTAGAATCGATTTCTCACCATAAGATAAATTCTTATTAGACTCTATATCTACAACGTCTTTTAGTGCAATTGGAATATTTGAAAAGTACTCACGTACTTTTGCATATACATCAAAAAGAGCCTTTGTTAGATCTTCTATATCTTCTCTGTCGACATCAATTTTTAATATTGACCTTCCATTTTCAAAAACGATGTTGTCTGAAAGGGTGACAAATATCTCATGAAGGCTTTTAATCGATTTAAAACCATTCACATGATGCATTATATTTGATTTCAGGGATTCGGTCTTAACTCCCGACAGCTGCTCAAATTTACCATATTCGTTCATGACAATATCCATAAGTTCAGTATAATTGTCAAGCTTGATTTTATCTTCATACCTGTAAAAATTCTTATCAATTTGGACAATATATTTTACCAAAAAATGATTTAACAGCTCGTCAAAACTCTTACTATTTAAAATTCTCTCAAAATTAAAAGAACCAGTAAGATCCGTTATCGCAAATATGTCATTAATAACCAGAAAAGACAGAATATTGATTTCGATATCCTTCATAAAATCTCGAGAGCTATGCACAAGGTGTTCATTATGCTGTATACTATTTCTGTAAGCCGGCATATCCCAGATTTCATTTAGTGCATCCAAGATATTAGAAGATTTCAGGATATCAAGGTATGAGTTTAAAAGAAATTCAGGATTTGAATAATCTTTAACACTTAAATCTCTTTCTATAGTAACCTGCAGTGTTTCATTTTTTTTGGGGTTTCCTAAATTTGTATCATTATATACTTTTCTAAAATCACGTTTGTATAACTTTTTTGGAATTATATTCAGACTTTCATAAGTTGGAAAATCAGGATACGCCTCCTTAATTTTTTTACTTACATCCGCATTTAAGAAAATTACATCCTTTCGAATATTCTCCATAAAAACTTCACCTATCATTTTTTCCGGATGACTTGAATTTAAACCTAAATGCGAAAAAAAATCTTCTATTTTCGGATCAAAAATTGGCGAAAAATACAATTCAGTAAATCCTTCAGGAGTAGATTTAGTATACTTTATGCCTGGTGGAAAATAAACTGTTATGCCTGTCCCCTTTACAAACTGTCCTGATTCATTTCTATCTCCTGTCCGATTGTCTAGTAAAAAATGTCCATCAGCATCCTCATAAATAAAAATCGCTTTTGTAAATTCTTGGTACCCTTTATTTATCACTTTAAGGATACTTGTTTTCCCGGATCCATTGGCCCCAACAACCGCTGATAAAGAAGAAATCCCTCTCCCCCAGAAACCTTCCATAAAACTTGGGTTTTCTGTGAAAATCACCATAAATGTCCGATCATCAATACTTTCAAATTTATAAATAAATCTTCCTCCAAAGTTCAATGTTTGAGGCTGATCAAACAAAAAATGATCGTTTATGTAAACAGCTGCTAGTGTCATAGGTTTTTTATTGTGCAAGTAAATATAATGTTTAGTTTGCAGACTGCATAAGTTGTGTATGCTGTAAATAATTGTAATTTTATAAAGAATCTTACTAATAACTTTATACTTTGATAAACATAGATTTTCTAGATGCAGGCTGTGCAGATGCAATTCATATTAATTTTATCGGTAGTGATAATAAACCTCATAATATCTTAATTGATGGCGGTAGTGAGAAGGGAAACCTCTATGAAAAAGGGCTGAGAAAAAGAATAGATGAAATAGTCAACATTAAAAAGGAAATAATAGATATTTGGATTATAACACATATTGATGACGATCATATAGGTGGTATTCTTCGCCTTTTAAAAGATATTGAATTACTAGAGGCTGTTGATTTATCCAGAACAACCTTCTGGTTCAATTATTCCAATTGGGATTATGACAGTGGTATACGTACAAATAATCTAAAAAACGTCAAGCAGGGCATCACATTAAGAAATTATATTATTGAAAATTCCAATATAAGAGAAAGCATTACAGATGATGATATTATTGATTTATGGGGAGCAACGGCTACAATTTTGTCCCCTAACAATCAAAAATATAATGCACTTTTGAACGTCTGGAA
This sequence comes from Flavobacterium pisciphilum, assembly GCF_020905345.1. NCBI lineage: Bacteria > Pseudomonadati > Bacteroidota > Flavobacteriia > Flavobacteriales > Flavobacteriaceae > Flavobacterium > Flavobacterium pisciphilum. The sequence goes on along the minus strand of NZ_JAJJMO010000001.1, from coordinate 4,330,591 downwards.
AAATGCAGAAATTAAAATAAGAGAATCAGAAACCTCATCTTTGAAAACCAATCGAAAAAACGACTACAATAAAAAAATTGAGGATTTCGATATTAGCAAGGAAGTGAAAGATGCTTCAGTAGAAAATGGCTCAAGTATTTCCTTCATACTGCAATTTAATAATGAATCTATATTGTTTTCGGCTGACAGCCATTCAGATATTCTAGCCTATTCAATTAACAGAATTTGTAAAGACAGAAAATTAAAGCTTAAATACATGCAGATTCCTCATCATGGAAGCAGGTACAACATCAGTAACTCTCTTCTTGAATTGATTGACTGTGAGGATTATATCATTTCAGCGGACGGATTCAACAGATCGAATTTACCCAATAAGGAAACTTTAGTCAAAGTGCTCCATGCCAATCCTGACAAAATTATAAATTTTCATATAACACAGGAAAACGAGCTTACAAGAAATATTTTCAAAGTTGATAAAGACTTTCAAATCAATTTAAAATTCCCTGATCAAGGAAAAAACCACCTTCATTTTACAATAGGATGACAACAGCTAAAGATTTTATAATACGCATTGAAAACCCTGCAGGATACAGTGGCGGATTCATTTATTCTCCAACTCAGGATGCGGAAGTGGTATATGTGTTTGCCGCAAGACATTCTCTTGTTAGTGTCGAAGAAGTTCCATGGACTGCTCAGGAACTTTCAATTGAATTTCTTATCGAAAATAAATGGTCAAAATATAATTTAAAAACAGATGACATTATAATATTTGGAAAAAATAATGAAGTTGAAGATATCGGGGTTTTAGTGATCAAAAAATCATCCCTGCCCGTAATTCTAGATTACACCAAATGTCCATCTCTCTGCATGGTTCCACAAAAAGATCATCTGCTTGAGATAACAGGTTATCCTAAAATAGTTCAGAACGAATTAAAAAGAACGCTTTATCAATTAAAAACACTTAATGATAAGGATCACAGCAACCAAATACAGATTGAACTCTCTGATCCCCTAACTGGTGAATATAATGACGACAATCTTGTTGAAGGGTATTCTGGAAGTCCAATATTTATAAAAGTAAAAAACATCTTTTTTTGCTGTGGATTATTTCTCGGTTATGAGAGAAAAAATAAACGAATTCTGGGAATTAATCTTAATCTGGTTAATGATCTTCTCTTATCAAAAACATTACAAACTCTATCAATTCATGAAATAGAAACAGATGAGACTATTCTTGATGCGATTGAAAAGCTTAATGAAAATTCCATGCGGGTTCTTTCAAGAGTAAGAAGCAGTGTTGGAAAGGTTAATCTTCCACGTACCAAAGTAACAGCAGAAGCAACAACAGTTATAAAAAGTAACCGACTGGCCATTTTTACAGGAAAACCGGGGGCTGGTAAATCTGCTCTAGTCAAGAATATTTTTGAGAACCTGAAGAATGAATACGAAATTTTAGCTTTGCAGGGTGAGCAACTAGACAGGGAAAATATTGAGCAACTATTTTCTGAACCTCCTTTTAATTTTAAAACCAGATTTGCAGACATACTTAATTCGCCAGCATATGACAAATCTCATATACTCTTAATAGACAGTATAGAAAAAGTATTGGAAACCAATAATGCTGATACTATACTCGATTTCTTTGAATTACTTTCTAAGAGACCTAATATAACGTTAGTCCTTACCTGCAGGAGTTATGCGGTTGAACAGTTAAAAATACGTTTTTTAAGACAGTTCCCCCCTTTTCCCAATTTTGAAGTACCACTTCTTGACAAGATTGAACTTAATACTGTCGCCGAGACCTACCCTGCCCTAGTATCTTTGCTGGATAATATTTCTCTTTCGAAAGTTCTTCAAATACCGTTTAATCTTGATAAGGCGGTTACATTACCCGAAAATTCACTAAGTAATGATGTAGATTCTGAGGTAAAGTTCAAACAAATTATGTGGGAATATGTCATTGAAGGCCTTGACAAAATAACTGAGGTTGATCAGAGAAAATTACGTGGAGAAATTTTCATGAAAATTGCTTTGCAAAGAACTGCCGCCATGAGTGCATATACAACTGTTGATGATGCCCCACAGAAAATATTATATTCTCTAATTGCCGACAACATCATTGATCCTGAACCTGTTTATAAAAATAGTTTTGCTCCTGCGCACGACATTTACGAAGACTGGGCATTAACGCGACATATTGATTATAATTACTTAAAATACATTATTGATCAAGGAAATTATGATAATTTTTACGAAAGTCTAGGATCAACTCCAGCGGTTAGAAGGGCCTTTAGAATTTGGATATCAGAAAAAATACAAACTATTAATGAGACCATCAATCAATTTTTAAAAGCAACACTTAGGGAGCAAAAAACACAAAAATACTGGAAGGACGAGATACTTATTGCTATTATGCAGTCTCCCTACAGTAGGGATTTTTTGAAAGAGAATAAAGACTTTCTATTTTTAAATAATTTTGAATATTTCAAAAGAATAAACTTTTTAGTGCAGGTTGCATGCCAAAAACCAGACTTCACACTTCTCAGCGTAATAGAGCAGGAAAAAAGAACAGAATTATATCATAATATCAACCTAATTCCTTTTGGGGAGGGCTGGCCTAATCTTATTGAATTTATTTTTTTTAATCTGGATGTTCTGCAAACTCAAATGAAATTAATACTATTAATGATGTTACAGTGGGAAAAGGGTTTTAAACAAGCTCAGCCATTTCCAGCCGAGGCAGGGCATGTTGGTAAGATCTTAATATGGTATTATAAAATATTTACATCAACTGTTACACCCGATCTGAAAAGGTCAAAAACTGACGATTTAAACAAGGGCATTTTATTACTTTTTAATCTGGCTGATGTTGTTAAAGAAGACTTGAAAGTTATTATAGAGGTCGCATTTCGAAATAAAAAAAGTGCGGTAGACCTTGCAATTGGAAATTTATATGATAAAATTTTAGATTATGTCCTTGATGGATATGAAGGTAAAAATATTTGTAAAAACTATCCCGAGCTTGTTTTGGAAATTGCAGAGAAAGATTGGTTTTATTATCCTCCAACTCCAGAGGAAATTGCTGAAATGGCAAAGAAATCACTTTTTGGACCTCATTACCGATCAGGTATTCACAGTGAAAATAATTTCGGCATACAAGAAAGTACTTCCCATGATTATTCCCCTGCAAGCCCTTATGAAACTCCAATATTAAATCTTCTTTTAGTCTCACCTTTTAGAACCTTAAATTTTTTAATAAAGTTATTTAATCATTCTGCAAACTCTTATATTAATTCAGATTTCGGAAAAAGCAATCAATTTTTGTTCCCTCCTGATGTACGGTCTGAAATAACTATAACAATGCCAGATGGCAATAAAATTAGACATCATGCAAGCCCGACATTGTGGATGATGTTCAGAGGTACTTATAATAATGTTCCAGATCTATTAAAGTGTACCCTTATGGCACTAGAATGCTATTTACTTCATATAGGTAAAGATATCAAAGAAAATGAAGATGAGCAGTACACTGAAATTTTAAAGAGGCTTTGGGATTACAGCTTTGACGTTTTAATCAGCAAAAGCAATAATGTTATGACTGATGCCATACTAATAAGTGTTGCAAACGAGCATATGGATATTGTTGGAAATAAAATTTTTCCTTTATTAAAAATCAAAGAGATATATAAATTGGATTTTAACAGGTGTATAAATGAAACAGAAGCCTTCAGTCCCATTAGTTACAAAAGACAGAGCCAATTACGTCATCTGCAGTTACAGAATTTTCAAAACCTGAAACATAGAAGCAAAAGTATTGAGGATCTAGTAATGAATCTCAGTCAGGGACAGTACGAAGCTGATATCTTTCAGATAATAGATAAATTTAATTCTGAGAACCCTACAGATCAAGCGTGGCGTTTTGCGCTCACTAGAATAGACAAAAGAAAGTATAAAATTGTCGGAGAAGTTGAGAATGGCTTTTTAATGGAAACAAATTTAGAAGAAGACCTGAAAAAAGTTGTTGAGCAGCATAAGGAGAGGCAGGCAATTACTAATCCAGTATCACACGCGTCATACTGGTGTATGAAAAAACTAAGACATGAAATTGTTGAGGAAAATAATTATGCGAAATGGTCGGAATTTTATTTAATTTCCAAAGCTGCTGAAAATAATATAGAGATAAATTCGAGATATAAACAAGCAGTATTGATAGCTTCTATTGGCATCAGAGATTTTTATTCTTGCTTAACACCTTTAGAAAAAGAATGGTCTAACGATAAAATAATTGAACTTTTTAAATATGAGCTTTTTGAAAATAAACAACATTTAGATTTGCAGCATTCTAAATATACAGTTTATGAAACGGAAGCTGCTTTTTCAGTTCTCCCTCTTATAATGTCTTATGCTGAGGAATCTGAAAAGAAAGATCTAAGGCAATACATGGTCTTCGCTTTAATAAATCTTACTGATAGATCGGAATGCCGTTCTCTAATAGAATCAATAAGACAAAATCTTTGGCAGTCTGATCCTGCCTTCGTCTTACTCTGTATCAGTTCGATTATTGAGTATTCGAAAATCTCATTTCTAAAACAGAATCTTCAATATTTTAGAAGAGTTGAAACCTCCTCTAAAATATCCCCTTTTGCATTTTTAAAAGAAATCTACAGCAATATCCGACTGACTATTAATCCAGGCTATAGAGCCTCAAATCATCAATCCAGTGATAAGAATTATAACAAAATATTGCATGAGTACAATAGTGCAATTAATAAAATAATGGATAAAGTTGGTGCAGGAGTCGCTCCTTCTCAAATTGAAATTCCTGACTATGAAAAAAATGGAAGTGACTGGCTATTTGAAGCTTTAAAACTGGTACCACAAGATACAGATCTAAAAATCCTGCAAGATTATTATAAAGAAGTATTGAATTTCATATTTGAAAGTCTGACTAGAGATTCTACCTCATATGATGACAGACTTCATTACTCCTTACAGCAACTTTTTCATCAAAAATTTGCTCAATTTTTACTAAGCCAGCCAGAAGATACTGCAATTGAACATTTTAAAATATTAATTAACTGGGTCTATGTAGAAGGATCAAAACGTAATTATGCAAATAAAAAATTTGATTTTGTAGAAAAATGTCTAGAAGAACTAATAAATCAACTTATAAACAACGAATCTAAAAGCGATAATTTTTGGATTTTATGGAATTATTTAAGCCATAAAATTTTAACAACTAATACTTTCATTTTTGATAAAACACTTCTTCTTAATCATCGGATACTATCCTTGACACAAAAGGAGTGGGCACCTTTAGACAATAAAAAACATTTTTTTGAAACAATCATTTTAGAGGGTGCTGATTTAAACTCTTCAGGGAGATTAATTGCTGGAATAGGATATAAAGAGTTAATGCCGGATGGTATTTTCTGGCTGGCTGAGCGAATTAAAAACGAATGGCCAAACAACAAAGATTGGAACTTTTACCTTGAAAAAATTGTTATACAAACTTATTATGATGGTGTAAGAAGAAAGGAAGTTATCACATCTACTAAGCTGAGAAATGCTTTTATCCTACTACTTGATAAACTGATTGATGAGACTGCATCTTCAACTGCTTATATTATCCGAGATGATTTTATTTCCTCAAAAGGTATTATTAATGACTAAACGCTCGCCCGATTGTGTGAAAAAGTGATTTCGTTTGTTCACGCAATTGGGTGCATCCAATTAGAAAGCCCTCCAAATTTCCTAACAAAACATGAGGAGTTACAGAGTCACAAAAATTTCAATCCACGATTATAGAATATACCTAAAAGTTTAGACGGTTTTATTAAGTTTGGTTTCCAACTTCTACAGCTAAAAGTTTAAAAGATAGTTACAACTTCAGATAAAGAAACATTGTTGTGAACTATATCCTCTGTGAATTGCTTTATCATATTTATTTACCTTTAAATATATAGTTTAGTGTGATACAGTGCAGTATTACTGATCCATATGATTCCTTGGAAGTAATTCGTATTCTTTAGCAAATTGCTCTATAGTTCTTTCTTCTTTGAGAATTGAATTCATATATTCTGTACCTAATAAATTACCCTCCCTTGTATTATGGGGTGATGATTTCGGAACAAGAATAATATTATATTTTGAAAGATACCTATGTCTAAATTTACAATCTGTTAGTTCGGTATATTCTCCATTAATAATTGCTGCACCATCTTCGTATTCCTCAGACGTCACAACATGGTCTTTATAAATACCAAAAGACTCATAACAATAGCCCATACTTTTTACTTGTCTTTCTATATCTTCGGAACTTATTTCGGATGCTCCGGACGGTACGTCAGCAGTTACTTGAATATAAATAAAACTAGAGTAATATGAAGATGAATTAAAAACAGCAATTTTATCAATAATTAATTCATCGTTGTTTAATAATATTTTATCATTTCCTAAATCTTCAAACTTTGCAACAGGTAATGCACTACCTCCCCTAAACCACCATATAGGATCTGCAAATACACCATAATCTTTTGCCTCGTCAAATCTGAGAGGCCCAAGTAAAAATCTTTTTAACCCGTCTGTAGCTGGTTTTCCTACAAACCATTTTAAACCCCTAATACCTGGGAAGGCTTTTGAAAGTTTTTCAATAAAAAATACAGTTGGAGCAGTTCGTATTATAGTCTTCTCATTTACGTTTTTCTCCTTATTTGTTTCTTCTCTTTTTATTTCAGTAATTTCTAATGGTTTATATCCTATCTCTAAATATTTTGAAAAAGCAAAAGGATAGCTACCAATATCAATACTATTTGTATAAGGTATCTGATTAAAGTTTTTATCTAAACTAACTTCCCTTCTTACATAGTCTGCAATTACTGACGGTGTAATAAATCCTAAATCATTATAGTTCTGTTTTGTAATGATTGCTTTTAGAAAGTAATGAGTTAAGGTACCATTTTGGAAAATTTTTTTTTCTGTAGCTTTTTGATCAAATCTAGAAGCTGCAATAATTGTTTTATTTTCTGATTTTGAAGAAAGTTTATTCCAATCGAGTTCTTTAAAAAAATCTTCATCAACTGCAGATTTTATTTTCTCACCTGAGTGACAAGCATCAAATACTAAAAATTGATTTTTAGGGTTTAACTTATCTTTAATTTTGGCATATATTTGTGAAACAGTTATCTCTTTAGAATGAAATAGTAAAGTAGCTTCTTCATGATGAACACCGTGTCCAGAAAAAAAGAAAAAGATACTGTCTTCATTCTGCCTAAAGTCTCTACTGATGTTATCAACCGCATTGTAGAATAAACTTTCAATATCCTTATTAGAACTACCATTATCACTAGTAATTATTCTAAGGTTGTTTGTGTCAAATTGACAATTTTTAATTAAAACTTCTTCAATTTTATTTACGTCATTTACGCAATAATCCAAAGGATTTATTAAATAATCATTTATCCCTATTAAAATTCCAAATCTTTGACTCATTTTTTTATTATCTAATTATTGAAGCCAACCATCCTTCCAACTAATTTACAAATTGTTATTATTATTTAGTAATGCCAAATAATAAATTAGAATTGCCAATAAATTTCACAACCTCCACAGTGATTTCGTAATGATATAAATTCATTTATTATGTATAATTTTATCATACATATGTATTCGAAATAGTTCTAGGCTAGTTTGATGACTCTTTTATTTATTCTCAAATATATAATATTTAATTTCATAAATTTTCAAATATTTTTTATTGTATTATTAAACGTTTAACATTATTTCAAATAGTAATAATAAAAACGTGCCCGCTTGCATGACTGCCAATAAAGGCATGTTCTGTGCAAGCGGGCGCATCCGCTTAAAACGCCCCGCAATTGTCCCGACGAAGGAAGTGCAATTGCGGGGCGGCGGGCATCAACCCACCAGTATCGGTTCTGACCTGAAATTACCCAAATTCCAAAAAAATCCTCTATGGGCTGTCATACCTTCACGGAATAACTTCCAAAGTAAAGAAGCCCCCATACTGGCTAGTGTAGTATTGATAAACAAATCCTGTTTTTCGAGTGCTTCAGCAAGCGAACAACTTGGTTCATTGTTTTCGGTCTGTGCTTCTAGCAGTTCTTTAAATTCATCGGTAACCATTGGAAGATTTGCAACAGTCCTGTATAGTTTGGATTTTGGTTGCCTGATTTCGCCAATAGTAGATAATATCGCCTGTCCTGTATTTTGTGAATTACCAAGGTCAAGCCAATACAGTGATTTATTGCGTTCCCAACTGCTGTTTTCTGTGCAGTCCTGTAAAGCCTTTGCAATGTCAAATCGTGCCGATACCGTATCGATACAACTGATGTACATATTTGCTTTTCCGCGGTTGGGTAGAGATTTGAGGTTTACTGTAGAAAACTGCTCAGTTATGGCTTTCCAATTCGTACCAAAAAAACGATTGGTTCGGTTAATGAGTGCCACTGATTTGTACAAACCAACTTCAGTATCGGCAAAAAGCTGTCGCCCCTGATTGGCTTGGGTTATCCTATCATCATCATATAAACTAACCTGCAATCCTGTATGTCCTAAAGCAATAAGGCTATGGTTCATTCTTGCCAGTTCAGTAAGCATCCTGCTTCCTGTTCCTCCTGCACCAATAAGATTAATTGTGATGGGATTGGTTGGATTTATCAGGTAATTATCTGCGTAATGCATTGGTTTTAATGTGTTCATGACAGTAGTTTATTAAGGGTTAGACCGTTTTTCATAAGGACTTTTGTGGGGAACTTTTTGCGAGTATTTACAAGGCTTTGCCACAACTGAATAATGTTTCCTTTCACAGGGCTTTTCTCGCTAATCAGGTGGCTGAAATAGCTGTTAAAAAAGTACTGCTCCCACGACTGAATAAATTCTTCTAATAGGCAATCTGTTTTACTATTGACTGAAACGGTTCCCATACAAACTCTACCATCGGAGTATAGATTAAAGTAGGGGGCATTGTATAAAGGGGTAGTTTCTGTAATGGCTAGAGTTTCCCCCAATGCATATATCCAAAGTGTGTTTTTAGAGGCTTTCCAAAGCAAAGGAGGTATTAATGCTTTGCCGTTTGGAATGCCTAAACTCTCGACAAAAAACAAATCTACCTTTTGGGATGGTGTATGCCAAATGGCATAGCCATCGTGGTCGGGATTGATATACAGTACATTTTTAGGTAGCAATCCTAAAGGTTTCAAAAAGTTGCGTTTGAGTTCGTCAGAAGTATCTAAAGCACTAGCAAGCAGTGTACTTTCTTTTACGCTCAGTGGATGGGCATTGGTGGGATAGCCATTTTTATCCATGTCGTAGCTTTCCACATAAGTAGTCTTGTCAGACGAATTTTTCTGATAGATTACCAAGGCTTTTACAGGAGTGTATAATGTTCCGAAATCGGCTGTTATATCTTTCATGGTATATAGTTTAAAAGGGTACATAGTTCATTAATCAAAGGGAAAATTCGGTATTCAAAATCAAGTAGCTCTTTTGATGGACTGTTTTCGCTATCATAGATTTGCTGTAGTGTGGGTTCTTCGATTTCTCCACATTCATTAAATTCATCGTTGACAACACGGGCAATGTTCTCATACAGCATACCATCGCTATCCGCTATAAAAGAAATGTATTGTTCTGCGTGTATGATGCTATCATCTTCATCCAGTTCCTGATTCAAGGTATTTCGGAAAATGCTGGCATCAGGATAATCGGTTAATAAAGCAAATGCTTTTTGTGCAATGTTTAGGCAATCCTGACTAAATGAAGATTTTGACTTGTAGGTATCAATTCGCTGTTTAAAAACATTCAGATGATAAGGATTGTATATTTTTCGTAGCATTATATCTCCGTAGTAGTTTACCCCATTAAATTCTGAAAATTCATTGTTTGCATCATCGCTCTCGCAATTTTCCAAATCATCTATCAACCATTCTTCCATACATTCATACTGATAAAATAGATAGGTATGATTCTCCCTGTAGTAGGGAATCCGTGCAATATGGTAGAGATATCCAAACACAGACAACAGAAGTTCGGCAGTTCGTTTCTGTTTTTTGTCCTGTAACAATCGGTACAAAGGAAGTACCGGAATATAATACAAGGTTGTACCTGTATTATAACTATGGTTGGTTGCCAATTTCACCGCTCCATCATCATCCTGCATAATGACAAGTTCAATATCCTGTCCTGATTTTTCAAGTTGTCTTTGAGTATACTTATGCGCCAACAAGATATTGTAAGGGTAGGTTTTGTGCTCTACTTCTATCTGTTCGAATCCATATAATCCTGTCAGGATGTTCAACGAATCAAAAAATCCTTTTTCAGTTCCTTCGTAGTTTGGCATTTCTTCTCCTTGTTCGAACAACGGTAAGAACTGATGTTTTAGAAAACCATCGGTAACTGTTCCAAAGGTACTGAGGTGGGTTTGTTGTTTTTTACTTCCTGCGCATCGGGCAAGCGGTTGGTGTTTTCTGCCCAAGCGCCTAACTGTTGGTATAGTTTGCATTGCTTTTTCGTTTTAGGCAATCTGATACTGCCTGTTATGGATTTCGTTTTCATGATTTATCCTTTTGTTCCGATTTGCGACAAAAATCTGTATTGTATGGCATCGTCATTTATTACGGGTCCTTCGATAGTTGCTGTTGTTAGTATGGGATAGGTCTGCGCATAAAAGTTCAATACCGCTTCGGGGCTGAATGAGGCGCACGGATCGGCAAGTTTAATATCCTGCTCTTTATCTTTAAATGAAAAGACTCTTTCTAATAGTGTGGCTGTTAACATGATTCTTTGGTATTAGGGTCGTTAAAAAGGTCAATGGGGAATTTATCGGAAAGTTCCGCTTTGCGTTTGTGAATGATGTCCTTATGTTCAGGATATTGGTCTGCTTGTGGTACTTTCATCCATGCTTCTTTGAATTTGCCCAGCGCTTCGAGTTCATCGGCTTTCTTCATGGCTTCTTCGTATTTCTTCTGCATTTCGGTTTTTTCCTTGCCTATCTTAAGGATGTTGTCCTTTTCCATTTGCGAGCTAATTTTTGCCTGTGCCGATTCTTTGAGGAACTGCTCCATATTGGCAAATAACTGTGCCGTATCTTTTACAGGCTCTGCAATAGCTTCAAAAAATCCTGCATCCAATTCCTCGGCAGTACCTTTAAGTAGTATAGGCGGCACTTTTTTACGTGCCTCATCGCCAATAGCATCATTGAAAAACAATACTGATACGATAAGCCTGTCGGCAGTTTCTTTTACTATGTTTATTTTCCAGTCGCCTGCAACCTGCAAGGCGATTAGAGATTGAAAGAAATTCATAATGTTGCGTTTTAAGTGGATAAAAAATAGGTACAGGCAGGTTGTGCCTGTACCTATTGGATTAGTTTAGCAATAATGCATCTGTGCCTTTTCTCGCAAAATCCATACACAAATTGAATGCAGACTGTGTACGTAGCTGTCCTGTTCCTCCCATTAAAAGAGAGGTTAATTTGGCTTCATCGTCTTTATAGTTTCGGACATTCTGAAAGTAACCCGTTACGCTATTGTACGCCCCAAACACCGTTCCTTTGGTGGTATCCATGAGTTGTGTGGGGTCACTCATGGCGTACTCAAAAGCACTATCCACCATATTGGTAAAACAGGTAGAAAGTTCGTCTTCTTTACCATCCTGTATGGATTTTAAAACCTCCTTGTTGGGAACAAGAGCGAACGAAATGAGTTTTTTAACCTCTTTATCTGTGATGCGTACTTTTGTCCAATCGTTGAAAATAGATTCCATTTGTGACGATAGCATATCCGATATGCCCATTACCTTATGTGCCTGTTCCAAACGTTGTTTGGCATTGGAAGTATGACGAATGCGTACGGTATTCGTTTTACTATGCATAGCGGCATTAAGGGTATTGGCGCATACAATTCGTATAGGCGTAAAAGCGGCTGTTATGCTTCCGCTTCCGTCGTGTGAGGTGGTAAGGAACAGGTATTTTTCGATAAGGTCGTCATTGCCAACCCTGATGTAATCGGGTAGTTTAGCGGTTATAAAAATGCGTTCGCCTTTACCCAAAGCCCCTGCGGTTTCGTATAGAATACCTTCACCACCAACGATGCTATCGAAAAAAGAAAAAGCATCCCTGTTTTGTACGATTTGATAGTCCTTACCCACTACACCCAAAACGGCATTGTTATCAGTACGTACCGTGCTGAAATAATTTGGTACTTCGATTTTATTGTGGGTGGTTTCATTATTTACAATAATTTCCTGAGAACAGGGTGTAAATAGCTTGCGTTTTTCGACTTCGTAATCTAATCCTGCGTGCGCAATAGCTTCTGCGCTTGTTGGGTAGTCCGATATTATCTGTCCTAAATTATGCCATGCTTTTTCTTTTACGCTGAAAAAACTGTGTTTTTGGCTTTGCTCGTTGTAATTTATATGATGTGCCATGATATTTAAATTTAAAATGTTATTGTTTGAATGGATTAAAAAGGCAGGTCGTCTGCGGGTTCTTGTTTTACTCCCTCGTTGGATTGGGGTGTTATTTCAGTTTGGGTCTGTTCTGCTTTTTTAGCAAAAGCCAAAATCTTGATATTATTTGTGTGGAACGTAAGACTACCTATTGCTTTGCCTTCGTTGTTACTATATACATTCATACCAATACGCCCGAACAATTGTACAATTGCTCCTTTTTTAAGCCAGTCGGCTGTTTTTGCATTTAACCAATACGAACAATTAATATAGGTTACTACTTCTTTTACTTCGGTACTACCTTTGGGTTTGTAATTGTCGTTTATGGCAATACTGAAATTGACCACTTGTTTGTCATTGCCCACTTTGTGAACAACAGAATTTGCTGTTATGCGTCCTGTGATTTCCATAATTTTAATTTTAAGGATTACTACTGTTTACTTTCTCTCTAATCCTGCCCTAACAAAAATTGTTTTCAAAACGAAAAAACGGGAAAAAAGAAAGCAAGAATCAAGTGACCGGTTAACGGATGCGGAGTGCTATAAGTCCCGAAGGGTGGCGCAAGCGTGAGCGGAGCCATTATGCGCATGCAGCATACGGCGGGCACTATCTTGGCTGCCCTTTTAGTCCGTTTCGAGTGAAAGCTTTAAGTAAAATTTCTTAATGGACTTTTAATAGAATATCATATATCTTATCATATGTAAAATCAATAAATGATAATGAGTTAAGGAAAGTTTGCGGGCAGTACCTACAGATTAGAATTAAAAAATGATGCTAGAATAACCTATGGAATGCTTTCCAAAAATTCATATCCTGAGTAAAGGAATTTTTATTCAATTTTTAGAAAACTAGTTTGCTGTTATTTTTACGAAAAATTGACCTTTCTAAAAAACTAAATAATATGATAATCAGTAAATTGCATAATAGTATGAAAATCATTTTTTTTATACGAAATTTATTATATTTTTGCAAAAATCATAAATACAATCGTAATGAAAAAAGTTTTATTTTTATTTAGTGCTATCAGTTTAGTACTAACTTCTTGTTCTAGTTCTGATGATGACAATGGTGGTGATAATTCTAATGTCGAGAATACAATTTTCCCTAAAACCGAAAAATACACTTCTACACTTTCTCCAGAAGAGAATTCGACTGTTACCTATGCTTATCAAGGGAACAAAATTGAAAGTCTTACCTACAGTGGTGGTGATAAAACAACCTTTTCATATACAGGAAATGTAATTACCAAAGCAGAGTCTTTTGAAGGTGGTGTATTAAAAACAACTACAAATTTCACTTACGAAAACAATAAACTGAAGTCTTATATTGAGGTTCCTGCATCAGCAGATTCTGCCAGCCTAAAGAAAAGCTATACTTACAATGCTGATGGAACAATTTCAACTGTTACAGTTATGATTGATCCTACCACACTAGTAGAAACACAAGAATCATCAAGTGTATTTACTTTAGATGCGAGAGGAAACATCACTAAAGTTGTATTTAATGATTATATCAATGTAGTTGAGTATGATACAAAAAATAATCCTTTTAAAAATATTTTAGGATATACTTTGTTATTGGATGCAGGAATTTTTGATAAAGACGTAAATACACCTAATAATTTCACTAAAATAACAGAAACAAAAAATGGGGAGAACGTAGGAACAACTACTTACGTAAACACATATGATGGCAATAACTTTTTGACAAAACAAGTTAGTGGTGATGAAACGTTCGAATATACTTACTAGTATAAAAAACTCTTAACCTCACAAAAAAATAGGCTGTTCGATGAACAGCCTATTTTTTTTGCTTTGAAACCAAGTTCTGAGAAATATAGCAGTTTCCATATTAACACTCTCTATGTCTTAAAAAAGAAAACCAGCCTATAAGTAAGCTGGTCTTCAATAACAATGGTATTTGGAAATTATGACTAATTCTACTTTACTTAAAACAATATCAACAGCTATCAATACGGAACTTGAATTTTTAATTAAACCATTTTGTTCCTCAAAATTTAGTAGTGTGATCTTATTAAATCATTTTATTTATTTGTACGAAAATACATAAATTAATACACAAATTCAAGTTTGTACTTATTTCTGTTTGACTTTAACATATCTGCTTCATATAATACCTTAACTATCAACAGTTTTAAATTTAAACCATCTTTTCCCTAGGTAAATTAATTTCAGATTCTGAAGGATAAGGAGCACGATGTGTCATGCTCATATCTTCTCGTATATGCTCGTGTGCTTTGAATTGTCTGTCACTCGTATTTGAATATCGCGGATCGGGTATGAATGGCATCTTTGCCATTTTTGTTACCGTTACCGTTGGAAAATGATACTCTACGTCAACATTTCCTAATAATAGATAACAACCACCACCTTGGAAAGGATATCTTTCAAGGCTATCTGAGAAATGGGCTGTATCGAAATACTCCCCTTCTGTATCAATCCAAGTGCCAAAATACATGGTACCTCTTTTGGTAGGCACATGTTTTCTGGAAATCAGATAGGCTAGCATTTTTACTGTTTTCTTGTGATGACTCACTAAATCCTTTGCCATCACAGCACCTCTGTATGGCGTTTGTAAAAGATCAAAAGGAGTGCATGATACTGGAAAACTTAACAGTTCAATCTCATCAAAAGCATCTTCATAAGCCGAGCGTTCGAGTACAGGCAGCTTATATTCTTTGACTGGCTCCTGAAGTAGCATGAGGTTTCTATTTTCAGGCCTAAAATTCACCAATATCAATCGGGCTATTACCAACAATTGATTCTTTGTTTTACCAGTAAAGCGAAAAGCTCCAATAAAAATCAAAATCTGAATACCTTCAATGCCAATAGGAATGCGATTGATAAAATCTTCCAATGATTTAAAATCACCTCTCAACTCTCGTTCCGACACAATAAGCTGTGCCAGTTTAGTTTCTAAACCCTCTAAATGCATGAACCCGAGATAAACATCAACTCCGTATAGTGTTGCTTCGTATTCACTTTTATTGACGCATGGGTTATGTATCACTGCTCCTGACATACGAGCCTCATGAATATACACTTCTGTCCTGTAAAAACCGCCCTGATTATTGATAACGGCTACCATAAATTCCACAGGGTAATGTACTTTCAGATACAGACTTTGGTAACTTTCCACTGCATAGGATGCTGAATGTGCTTTACAGAAAGAATAGCCTGCAAAGGATTCAATTTGCCTGTATATTTCTTCACTTAGTTTTACGCAATGTCCTTTTTGCAGGCAAGAAGCAAAGAAATTATCTTTGACTTTTTGTAAGGCAGCTTTGGAACGCCCTTTACCACTCATGGCACGGCGCAAGATATCTCCGTCAGCAGCTGGAAGCCCTCCATAATGCAAAGCTATCTTGATTACATCTTCCTGATAGACCATAATACCATAGGTCTCCCCCAATTGTTCTTTAAAAACATCATGAAAATATTCGAATTTATCGGGGTTGTTATGGCGAAAAATGTACTCTTTCATCATTCCAGACTGTGCCACTCCAGGGCGGATAATGGAGGAAGCAGCCACCAGTATTTTATAGTTATCACAATTAAGACGTCTAAGTAATCCACGCATAGCAGGGCTTTCAATATAAAAGCAACCAATGGTCTTGCCTGTGGCCAAATACGTATTGCACAACACCTCATCTTTGGATAATGACGTATCTCTTATATCTACTTTAATACCA
This sequence comes from Flavobacterium pisciphilum, assembly GCF_020905345.1. Classification (NCBI taxonomy): domain Bacteria; kingdom Pseudomonadati; phylum Bacteroidota; class Flavobacteriia; order Flavobacteriales; family Flavobacteriaceae; genus Flavobacterium; species Flavobacterium pisciphilum. The sequence goes on along the minus strand of NZ_JAJJMO010000001.1, from coordinate 4,314,411 downwards.
CGATTCTTGTGGATGAGTTTCACGCTATCATCAATGTGGCCAATACCTCTCTGGCTCAGGATATCAAACTTTTCAAAACCGATATCCTCAGCGATATGCATGTCGAAGAGCACAATCGGGAAGCCTTTGGGTGGCATTTCGAGCACTGTATAATTGGTAAGAGGTTCTTCAGAGATCAATATCCCGCAGGAATGCATACTGCGCTGGTTGGGATATTTTTCAAGCATCATCCCATATTCCTGCACATATCGTACTACTGAATTTCCATCGTGTGAAACCATTGGATTTTTAGCCAATAGATCAAGTTCTTCCTTTGGTAGACCGAATACTTTACCCACTTCCCTGAATATGGATCGGTACTTGAATTCTACATTGGTTCCACAAAAAGCCACATGGTCTGCGCCATATCGATTGAAAATATATTCAAGGATTGTATTGCGTTCTTTCCACGACCAGTCAATATCAAAATCTGGCGGGCTTTTACGATTTAGATTCAGGAAACGTTCAAAATATAAATCCAATTCTATTGGACAGATGTCTGTAATCCCAAGACAATAACTCACGATACTGTTTGCTCCACTCCCTCTGCCTATATGCAGAAAACCACAGCTGTTGCTATAGCGGATAATGTCCCATGTGATTAAAAAATAACCACTGAACTCTAGTTCTTCAATCACACGCAGTTCCTTCTCCACTCGTGCTTTTGCCTGCAAATTGGTAGTTCCGTATCTCCACACTAATCCTTGCTGGGCAAGGGTTATCAGCAAAGCCATATCACTGCTTCTACTATTGGTATAGTATTTTTTATTCTTAGGCGTTTTGAAATCAAACTCGAAATTACACTCGTCTGTTATTCTTTGGGTATTCTCAATAATCTGTGGATAATCCGTGAATTGGGCCAGTAAATTTTCAAGCGGCACCATTACGTCCGAAGTACTGCAATAATCACTCTGACTAAGCTTTGATAGAATAACATTGGTATCAATAGCCCGAAGAATTTTATGGAGATTAAATTCTTTTTTAATCCGAAAGGTTACAGGCTGAGAAATGACCATTTTATCCATTCTATTTTTCCAATGAGAACTGAACAGTTTTGGAAGTTCTTCGGGGCGAATGCCGATGTATTCATTTTCTTTTAAATAAACTGGAGCATTCTCCAGGGAATATAGTATAAAGACCGATTTGAATTCAGGCGCTTCTATTGGCAAAGAAGTATTCTCAAAATTATGCTTGGTCAAAAAACGATTCATTTCCCCCAGACCTTCACTATTTTTGGCAAGCCCAATATAACGTAGTTTATGATTGCATCTAAATTCAATTCCAACTAGTGGTTTAATCGAAACTGTATTACATGCCCTGATAAAATCATAAATCCCAGTTACAGTGTTGATGTCTGTAAGTGCCATGGCTTTTACATTACATGCCGCAGCTTGCTGTACTAACTCTACCAATGGAATAGTCCCATAACGCAGGGAATGGAAAGAATGACAGTTGAGGTACATAATGAATTATTGTTTGCGTTTTAAAATTTCTGCTTTGTTGTTGGGTTTGAACGAAGCTCCTGCACACCGCATAACGGCATCAAATCCATAGCGGCTTTTCATTTTATCCATTGCCTGATATAAGGCTAACATTTCTTCTGTATCTTCAAAGAGATTGATTTGATACGTTCCCCGAACAAGACCACTAAAACGTATCCCTATTAGTCTTAGTCGCATGCGACGCTGGTATAATTTATCAAATAAATCGGTTACATTTTTGGTCAGGGTGTGGTCGGCTGAGGTATAGGCTATACGGCATTGTTTGGTCTCTGTATCAAAATTAGCATACCGTATTTTAATAACTACCGTCGAGGTAAGCCATTGTTCTGAACGTAATTGAAAGGCGAGTTTTTCTACCATCCCAACGAGTATGCGTTTAAGTTTAGCTATGTCAATGGTATCTTGCGAGAAAGTATGTTCGGTTGATATGGATTTTCTTTCCGTATAAGGTTCCACGGGATTATTATCTATACCGTTGGCTTTCTTCCAGAGTTCAGTTCCGTTTTTTCCAATCATTTGTTGTAAGACTTCCGATGGCATTTCAGAGAGCGTTTGAATGGTCCGAATACCAATTCGTGAAAGCAACTGAAAAGTCTTATCTCCCACCATTGGGATTTTCTGAATGGATAAAGGATTTAAAAAGGGTTGTACCATATGCTCTGGAATCTCCAAATTCTGCTTTTGTTTTCCTTCTCCAGTTCCTATTTTTGAAACCGTTTTATTAACTGATAAAGCAAAGGTTAATGGTAATCCTGTTTCTTTTGTAATAGTTTGAGCCAATTCATTAGTCCACTTATAACTCCCATAAAATTTGTCCATACCCGTTATATCCAGATAAAACTCATCAATACTTGCTTTCTCGACTATGGGTGCTTTCTCTTGGATTATTTCTGTGATGGTATGCGATAAGGTGGAATACAATTCCATATCTCCCTTCATCACTTTTGCCTGTGGGCACAGTCGAAGTGCCATCTTAATAGGCATAGCCGAGCGCACTCCAAAAGTACGAGCCTCATAAGAACAAGAAGCGACCACTCCCCTGTCCCCGCCTCCAATAATCAATGGTACTCCATTCAACTCTGAATTGGTTAACCTCTCACAGGATACAAAAAACGTATTCATATCAATATGTACAATTGACCTTCCCATAATCCTCTTCTTTTATACGGAACAAAATTAGTACAGATTGTAACAAAAATACCTATATTTGTTGATACAAATTGTAACAAAACTAACATGTCTTTATTTTCTGATAATATCAAAAGCCTTAGAGCAAAAAAGAAAGTTTCTCAGGAAAAAGTCGCTGAGAGTCTTCTTATTACCCGTGGACGCTACGCCAAGTATGAAGACGGAACCTCTGAAGCTCCGTATGAAATCCTAAAGAAAATAGCGCACTATTATCAAATCAGTATCGATTTGCTACTTTCTGTAGATGTTCGGAAAATACCGATGGATGATTTGCTGAAATTGGAAAACAACAGATTACTGCTACCGATTACTGTTGATGTAGCAGGAGAGAATTATATTGAAGTCGTTACCCAAACAGCAAAGGCCGGGTATTTGAATGGGTATGCCGATCCTGAATTTATCGAAAACTTACAGCAGATTTCTTTACCTTTTTTAGGACCTGGGAAACACCGGGGTTTTCCTGTGGAAGGAGACTCTATGCCACCACATGAAGATGGTTCAATTATTATAGGCCGCTACATAGACAAATTGGGAGAGGTAATGGATGGAAAAACCTATATCATAATCACCAAAAGCGACGGTATGGTTTATAAAAGGCTCAATAAAAATAAAAGAAACACGCTCGTTTTAGAATCGGACAATCATTTTTATCCTGCTTATGAAGTCAAGGCTTCTGATATTCTGGAAATTTGGGAGTATGAATGTAATATCGGCAAAAGCGACCAAAAACAAGAATCATCAGATTTTTCAAGTCTTAGAGACATGCTTTTAGAATTGAAAAGGGAAGTCAAAGAGTTGAAGAATTAATTTCTACCAAAACTTGATTAAGGCAGGAATCCCATTATTTCTATTCCAATAATTCTTTAAGCTTTTGCTTTAGCAATTGTTTATCGGGTAACTGGATTCTATATTCAGCAACCATCGTAGCCGATAAACTTCTATTGAGTGCATACTCGACAACCTTACTGTCTTTATCTGTACATAACAATATTCCAATACTTGGGTTTTCATGTGTTTTTTTCACGTCCCGATCTAATGCTTCAAGATAAAAATTCAATTGTCCCAAATGTTCCGGTTTGAATTTATCGGCTTTGAGTTCAAAAGCGACCAGACATTGTAATCCTCTGTGGTAGAATAATAGATCAACATAAAAATCGCTATTACCTACCTGTAGTTTGTATTCCTGATCGATGAAGATAAAATCTTTACCTAATTCCAGAATGAAATTTTTCATTTGTTTAATGAGTCCCTGTTGTAATTCATTCTCGCTATAAGATTCTGGAAGGTTTAAAAAATCAAAAATATAACTGTCTTTGAACGTATTATTAACCTCAGGATGTATTTCTCGCACCACTGGTGCGAGTTTTGAATTTCCTATCATTATCCTTTCAAAAAGACTGGATGAAATCTGGCGTTCAAGTTCTCTTTTACTATAGTTTTCCCTTTTGGAAAAGCTTAGATAAAACTCCCGTTCTTCCACTGTTTTACATCTTGAAAAGATAATCAGATTATTAGACCAGTTAATTTCTCGCACCAGTGGTGCGAGTTTTGGTGTATCCTTGTAAATCTCATAAAACTGTCTCATACGCCAAAGATTCGCATCTGAAAATCCTTTTAAATCAGGCTCGCTTTTCTGTAAAAAATCGGCCAATTCTTTTACGACTGATTTCCCCCACTGTGCTGTTTCGATACGATTGTGAATGTACTGTCCAATATTCCAGTACAGATTAATCATTTCAGTATTAACAGCAGTAATAGCTCTTGATCTGGATTGTTTTATTAATTGGATAATATCAGTAAATTGTTCTTGTATCATTATTTCTCCCTTTAAATTGTTATTTTTTATCACTTCTTAATTACTAAATGCCTTAGTTCGTAATCATTTAATAATCTTTCTTTTTCAGAATAAATAATATCCTTGATGTCCTTTTTTATTTGCAAATAGTTACGTTGTACCATAGCGTTATCAACTTTTCGAATAACAGGAATAGCTACATAATTATCCTGTTCTTCTTTCAATGCTTCATGGTCATTTACAATTTCAGAATGGAATGTTTTGAGTTCTATTTTACAATCAGGGTCATCCGCTACCATACCCACGAATTCACCGGAACTAAGTCCGGAAATTTTGGATGGAGGCACTGCAGATTCTAACTGTTTGGAACGACTGATTGAAGTATCTCCACTATTGATTGAAAGGCTTTCTCTGTCCTGCATAATTTTTCCAAAACGTTCCGATAATTGTTTGGCAGTATCACCTGTAACCTGTCCGCTGACTACGTTTCCAACAATATTCATAATTACATCAGCCTGTTCTCTTCCATAGTCTTTACGCAGCTGGCTAAAATCCTGAATACCCAAACAAGTTGCTACTTTATTACTTCTTGCCGTGGCAATCAAACTATCCATATTGTTGAGGTAAATTGTAGGAAACTCATCGAATATTAAGCTGCTTTTATGCTTATTTTTCTGGTTCACTTGTTTTACCAATCGGTTTACATATAATGATAATACAGCTCCATATATTTGAATTTTCTGCGGGTTATTACCCATACATACAATCTTGGGTTCTTCGGGATTATTGATGTCCAAAGTAAAATCATTACCTGACAAAACATAATACAATTGCGGGGAGGAAAGTCTTGCCATAGCAATTTTAGCCGATGCAATTTGCCCCTCCAATTGGTCCATCACATGGTTAAGATAAGCATTCACAAAAGGATTAATGAGCACCTCAATTTCTTTTTCAGCTCTAAGTAAGGTAAACAGGCTATCATAATCCGCCTGCATGAGTTCAATCACATGAGGAAGGGTGCAGAATTCGCCGTCTTTATATTTTTTTAAATACCATATGATCGCTGAGAGAAAATTAATCGGAGATTCTACAAAAAAATCCCCCTGTCTTTTGATCCATTCCTTGTTGAGTCCTAACAGAATAGTACGCGCAGATTCTGAAGCATCGGTAATATCGCTCATACCTGAAGGCTCTAATGGGTTACATCGGTTGCTTCGGGTCAAATCATCAAAATTAATAACATAAAACTTTGGTACTATTGGATAAAGATGTCTGTATTTAAGCCACGTATTATAGACGATTTTCGTCAGATCATCAAACTTGAAATCATAGACGAACATGGTGAATTTTTTACGGATGTGCTGGGTGATTACATGACGTATGACAAAATAGGATTTTCCAGAACCAGGAGTGCCAGAAACCAATAAACCCCGAAACGGATTAATGATGTTTATCCAACTGTCTCTTATCTTATCCTTTAAATAGTATCGGGCTGGGAGGTTGATGGAATACTCGTTTTCCAAGAGTCTTTCTTCTTGCGGGAAGGTTTCATTTTCAGTATTAAAAATATCTTTGCTGTTGAGCCTGTTTTTTATAATACGCGATAATAATGTCCCTCCTGTGAGCATTAAAAGAAAACCACTGGAAGTAATAGTCATGTAGGCAATTGCTGCCAACATTAATTCTATTTTCAGGTATAATGAAAGATAACTTATAAAGTAAATCAGAATCCCCGTAATTATATAAGCAAAAGCGGTTTTGTAATTTAGTCTCTCCTCTTTTCGTCCTTTAGCTCCAATTAGTGAGATTATTAAAAATCCCAGTGCAAAGAATTTGGATTTATGAAAATTACTGAACAATCCTGTATAGTAAATATTGCTCATAATTTTATCACTGAATCCGCTAACCAAATGCCACTTTCCAAATGCGGCATAGCAGTAATAATAAAAATGGATTGTTAAAATAATAATACTGATTAGTCTTGTCATATCCAAGATCTTTCTCAGTGCCTGTTCGTTTTCTCCTGTCAGCATAGCCATAATTTCAAGTTTTATCGATTATAAGACTGTCCTCTTCTTTTTTTCTTTTTGTTTTTCAGCTCGTACGGAAGGTAATTAGCTGTCTGTTCAGCTTGCGTGAGCATCTCTGCTAATTGTGCCATTATAGTGCTGGAACCTACGTATTTGTTATCTCTAAAATCATCACCAAAAAGCGTTGCAATAATTTCCGAATTAGGTGCTTCAAATGTGATTGTATGTGATTTTTCACTTATTAAACTTGCCCTGTTTTGCTCTACCTGACTAATCGATGCACAGCGTTCCTGAATTGCTTTGGCACTGTATTGTTTTCCCAATTTACTGCCGTTAAAAACACATTTTGTGGTATGGTCTACATAGGTAATACCATAAAGTAATCCTTCTGTATTTTTTCTAAAAACAGTATTAATCCCTTCTTTTTCAAGTAGTTGCGCTAATTCTGTAAGTGATATTTCTGTTCTTAAAAATGCCATATCAATAGCGTTTTTTACCCTTCTCATATCTGAGACTTCATTTGTGGTATTAGATGCAAATTTTTCTTCTAAAAACTTCAGGGTTGGTTTGTTGTAAAAAAGACTTGCTTTTATAGGCACTCCAATAGGTTTTCCTGTATCATCGAGTATCCTGTACATTAATCCTTTTGCTTTAAACATTCTTGAATCTTCATTACCTGGGTCTGCTAAAACATTGTATTGTTTGAGCACTGCATTGAGTTCTGGAAGACTGGTATATTTGTAAGAGTAAAGTACTTGATCCAATACATTTGTAATTGCCTTTTTTGATTCGCTTCGCCCATACTGAATCTTTCCTGAGGTGATTGGCTTAAGTTCGAAATTCTGACTGTTTTTATTCCCTTCTGCTTTAACAAGTCCAAAGAGTTTTTCAATTTCTTTTCTTGCCGGTTCAGATCGGTTTTTACCAATATTTTGCATGTCAATTCGTGTGCCATCTCTCTGGACATTTATCGAAACCAGATGGATGTGCGCATGGCCGGAATCGTGATGCTGATATACTAGATAAGGTTGTTCACCAAAACCTATCTTTTCCATATACGAATCAGCAATAGCTATTAATTTTTCCTTAGAATGATTTTCTGACGGATCAAAGTTGATTGAAATATGTACACTGTTTCGCTTTACATTATCGTTTAATTCCAGTTGTTTTAAAAAACGATTCAGTTTTATAGTAAGTCCCATTTTATCAACATCAATCGGATAATTTCCAGCACCTATACATTCTGCAACATTTTCTTTTACTTTGTTTTCATTGTAATAGAAAACCTTGTGGATAGAGTGTCCCGTTTTTATGATCGCAACCATCTTTCCGAGATTTTCTGGATGTGATTTTTGATTTCATCAATCTTATCAAAAAGCTTTTTTTTATCCAGTTCAGCACTTATAATCCATACTTTAAATTCCGGAATTTGATTTAGTGTATGTAGTTTTTTTACCGCCTGATTATAGTTGTTCCCAATGCCATTTAATTGCTTGAACAACTGCATCATTTCATAGATCATATCATCTAAAGACTGATTCCTATAAGTGGTGTTTATAGATTTATCAAATAGGTGTCTACGAATGTAATCGCTCAGCTTACGGCAAGTACTAGCTTTCCATTTCCGCTCAATTTTCGCATACTCTTCAGGTGTAAATCGTAACCCAACAATACGTGTTCTGTTTGAAATTTTTCTTTTCATCATCTCTCTTTTTCATTGTTATCAAACTCTTTTTATCCTTCTAGTATCACTGCGAACGAGTCCCGAGTGTAGAGCATCAAGAAGCTGTTGTTTAACAACAGGACATCTTGCTGATTGCAGGAACATGGCAATCTTCCTGATACTTTAAATGTTTATTAGACATTGCATAATTTTTAAAATGTTCCAAATTCAGTTTTTCCATTTATTACTTTTTTTATACGATGTGATGTATTAATTGTATTATTCCGGAAACTCAATACATTATTTAAACAGTCATCAAAATTTCACTGTTTTTTATAAAATCTATTATTATTTTTTAGAACTCTAGGAAAGTGCACACTGAATATAATTCGAAACTATTGTAACTAGGGAATCATAATGCCAATTTATCCTCTAGTTTTAAATTGAAAAACGTGCTCTTTCAAAACAATAAACCAATTTTAAAACAACAAAATCCTGACTGTTTTCAGGAAGGTTTTTGGTTGTTCATTCTAAAAGGGTAAAAGCGTCATTAAATACTTCAATGATGTCCTTTTCTAGGAACATTTTAATTCCATGGAAGAATTTCAATTTATATATTTCACAAAAATTACTCATCTCCCGATTCTCTAAAATTCTCTTCTACATTTTAATACTTATCACTCATCTGCGATACAAAACTATGCAAGTAACACGGATTCTACCTATCACAGGTAAATTTTACCTATCAAAATTCATATCCGACTTTATACCTTTACAAGAATAAATTATTAATTAAAAACGTGAAGATTATGACAACAAATGATGTGGCTCAAGTTTTAGATACTGTGCTTAGTATCCCTGGAATGAATGATGTAGTGAAGATTGATTTGAAAATTTCACGAAAAAATGTACTGTTATTAAATCATGTGATTGAACGTGGATTATCTGCCAAAGAGAGTACTAAACCGTCGATTCTTATGACGAGTGTTCCAGAAGAAAATCTCCAGGAATTAAAATTCTTTGGGGAGGAATGTTTACAAAAAGCTGGACTTATTGAACTCAGTGAAAAATTGAAAACATTGAGCGAAACCGGAAAGTAAAATAGGTTCTGAATGCAAAGTAAAATAATGCCAATAAAAAGTAATTGTTTATTGGCATTTTATTTTTCACCAATCTATTTTACCCAAAAAATAATGCTTTTGAATTATATACAATAAAAATGGCACGTTTTTTACAAAAATTAGCACGTTTTTTACAACTACCTACAAAACAGCTTGTTGTAATTTTGTTTTAGCTCCAACTCTAAATAATTGAACCCCAGTTAAAAGCTTCCTTTATTTGAGTTTTTAAAATTTGACACTTTAAAAATTGTATCAACTTAAAGATTAGAAAGCATGAAACTTAACGAAAAAAGTAAGAGGATAATTATTGAAATAACTTGTCTATTGTATATCCTTTTATTGGTTTATGCAGCGATGAACAAAGGACTTGATTTTGAAAATTTCAAGGTAGAATTGGGGCAGTCTCCATTGCTAAGCGCATTTGCTCATTGGATCTCCTGGACTGTACTGATTGTGGAGTTCGCTATTGCAATATTACTTCTTTTTCCAAAAACACGCATCAAAGCACTTTATGCTGGATTTTGTTTGATGACCATGTTTACGGCTTATATTTATATCATGCTGAATTACAGTTCCTATCTTCCTTGCTCTTGTGGAGGAATATTAGAGAAAATGAGTTGGCTAGAACATCTCATATTCAACTTCATCTTTGTACTATTGGCTGGCTTAGCACTTTGGCTCAATCATCCTCACAGTAACTCTGGGAGAAAAAACACAAGGCTTCTCTCCTACCCTATTCAGTTATTATTATCCTTCTTATTGAGCTGTATTGCTGTCATCATTTTGTTTCTCTCTTCCGAAGAAATCATGCATCATCAAAATCCTTTTATCCGTCGTTATCCACATCATCCCGTTACACTTACACATACCTTAGATCTAAAGTACAATTCGTATTATTTTGCGGGAGCTGGTGAGGAAAAATTATATCTTGGCAATTATACTGTTCCACTGTATTTATTATCGGTTGATAACAAACTCCAGCAACAGAAGATACAAGTAACACTTGATCGCAGCAGCTTTCCTTTTAGATCTATTAGAATGGCTGTTCGTCCTCCTTTTTTCTATATAATAGATGGAAAAGTCCCTGCTATTTTTAGTGGTCGTATCACCGATTGGAATGCTAAATTACAAGAACCTAAGTCTCCTTATTTTACTACTGCCGTACCGATAGATAGTAGTTCAATTATTTTTAGGAGTATTAACACTACTAGTAATAACAATGTCCTTGGCATCTTCAAAGCAGGAGTTCCATCAAAACTACAAATGGCACCACAACTATTACAAAAGCAAATCGATGGCATTTTTGATACGGATGGTATGTTGCATTACAGCGAGGAAATGAAAAGAATGATCTATCTCTATAGTTACCGTAACGAGTACATCGTTGCAGATGAAAATGGAGTTCTTGATTATCGGGGCAATACAATTGATACTGTATCACGTGCTCAAATAAAAGTAGCCTACCTCAAGGAAAAAACGGAACAAACAATGGCAATACCAGCGCTTAGTGTTAATGCGAATAGTAGTGTCTATGGGCACCTACTTTTTGTGAATTCCAATGTTCCGGGGCGCTATGAGCCAAAAAAAGTATGGAATCAATCCTCGGTAATTGATGTTTACGACCTTAACAAAAAAGGATATCTATTTAGTTTTCATATTTATGGAATTGATGGTGAAAAAATTCGAGATTTTTTAGTTACATCAACCCATGTGTATGCACTTATCGACACAAAATTGGTAGTTTATCAATTGAACGAAAAATTAAAAAATGAAATAAAACGTGTAGAATAAAAAACTGTGATACACGTAATGATATACTAGGCCTAGTATCAGGAATTAGATCGAACACCTGTAGAAAATAGTAGATCGCTATTAACCATAAATTATAATATTATGAAAGCAATAATTTTAAAAAAAATGATGCCAGCTGCAGTTTTTGTACTGGCCATTTCCGGTGCATTTTTAACTATGTCAATGCAAAGTGATGCGAATACTAAAGTATCTGATGATCTTGTAGTGGGTTTTCCCATTACATTGACGCCTTGCAGTGTCCAGATAGTTTGTTCTGATGAAGGCACGGAAGTTTGTCGTGTTTCCTACCCTGGAGGGGCTCAAGCTTTTGGACGTCCTGAAGAAGGCGGAATGAGCTGTCCAGAAACTGTTTTCAAACCTTAAGGTTACTCTTTTAAATGTCTATTAAAAATGTAATGCAGTTCCAAAGGAACTGCATTACCATTTAATATCAGTTATTACTTCAACCCTGATTTTATCCAAGATGAAGGTTGCATATCTTTTAGATGGTAGTCAAACCATTCATGCACTCTATTTGAAAGATCTTTTTGATTTTCACTATTACTAATAGTATGTTCTTCTTTGGGATAGAGTAACATTATATGCTTTTTTTCCAGACGTCGTAGCGCCAAATAAAATTCTATACTTTGATTCCAGTTTACCTGTTTATCCTTACCTCCAGTCCACGAAAGAAGTGGTGTGGTAATGTTTTTTGCGTGGACAATTGGGGAGTTTCTATCATAACCTTCTTTATCCTCAAAGAGCGATTTTCCCATACGCCATTGGTGATTTTCAAAACGCCATATATCATCTCTTCCTGTACGCCCTACTGTTAGATAAAAACTAGTAAGGTCTGTTGCTGCAGCACCAGCTGCAGCTGCAGCAAAAAGGTTGGTTTGTGTGATGATAAAGTCCGTCTCATATCCTCCGAAAGAGTGTCCAATTAGCCCTATCTTATTTGGAAGAACATGTCCTTGTGCAATGACTTCATTTGTTGCCGAAACAACACAATCTACCGCAGATACTCCAACATTACCTATTTCATAAATAATATCCGGAGCAAGTACAAAATACCCTTGTGTTGTAAAAGAGGTGCTGTTAAACGCTTCATCTTCTCCGATGAATTGGGAAGGATTGAGGTATTTATTATGAAGTTTTTTCGATAATTTCTCATAAATATAAACAATCATTGGATACTTTTTTTGATTGTTGTAATTCGCGGGATAATATAATATACCCTGCAAGGATTTCCCTTTTGAATTTTTGTATTGAATTAGTTCTGATTTTCCCCAATAAAATTGCTGCTGTTGTGGGTTACTTTGTAGTAGTAGTACTTTGGGTATCTTATCAGTATGGGATTGAAGCATCAATCGAGGAGAAAGGTCATAACGCTGCTCGGTATAAATAAAAACATTACCTCTGTCTGATTGAATTAGTTGATCTAGACGACTGTTAGTAGAAAACACTAACTTTTCATTGGATTTTGATGAACATTTATAAAAGCCATAATAGCCTTGTTCACTAGTAGTTTCTAACAACAATCCTGTATCAAGATTATGGGTATAAAAAATCATTCCATCGTAATTTACTTTTGCGGGCAAAACATAAGTAGAGCCTGCTAATCTAAATTGAGTTTGGCTTTCCCTCCCATGAGTTAGCCTGCGCGCAGAAGATCCATCGGGACGTATTGCCCAGATATCGTATGCATCATACAATAGGATTTCTTTATCCTCTTGAGTCCAACCTAAAGGAGAATAAGCATTGTTTTTTTGTGGATGTCCTTTTTGATTATTAGAAAAAGACACTCCAATATTTTTAGTAATATTGATATGGATTTTCTTAGTAACATCATAAATCCACCAGTCCTTTTGTTGGAAATAAGCAATGTACCTTCCATTAGGAGAAGCAGTGGTATGATCAAGACTGCCAGACTGTTTCTTTAATAACAACTCGCTTTTACCGGTGGACACATCCATAAGATAAAAATCTCGCGGGCCTTGTTTTGAATATTGGGGTTCATATTGTTCCTCATTGGATAGTATGGCATATTTTTGATCTCCAGTTAACATATATTTTGGTAAGATATCATTGGAAATAAGTTGAAATTGATTTTCAAGTGGACGCCATAATGCAAGATATGTCCTTTTATTATTTTTTTGCTTTTCTTGCATAGGATAAATCAATTTGGCATTTCCATTCCATAATTGTACAGCAGTATCTCTTATCGTATCTTTTGATTTGATTTTTTGCTGTACATTAAAAAAGACGCTGCGCATATCATCGGAAATCTTTAATTTAAACATGTAACCTAAAATATTGCTTGGCATGCAAAGGGAATCTCCCAGAAAACTATTTTGTGCCTGAGAACTAGTGGTATATAACTTCTTGTTGGACACATTATAATAGAAAATAGTATTGTTAAAGCTCGATTCATCAGGATATTTTTGCATAAAAGCCAATGATTTTCCTTTCTCATCCCATGTTAGATTGCTAAAAGAACTGGAACCACTAAACAAAGTTGTTTTTTTATTTTCTTGAGAAAGTTGTAAAAGATTAATGATGTGTTGCTTTCCAATTGTTGTTGTGTAGAGTACTATTTGGTTTGTTGGATCCATTACAAATGTATTCACTCTCTCAATACGCTCCTGAATCATTCCATCGAGATCCCGAATAATCAATACATTTTCTTTATCCTTTTCGGTTTTTAAAATCAATAGTTTCTTTGCCTTTGGCGCATAAACATATTGGATTGCATTATCCACTGTTTCTTGCTTGCCTGTTTTTAAATTCAACAGATGAAGTTCTTGTGCAGTTTGATAGGTAAACCAATCTGATGTTATAAAATCTCCATTGTTCCCTAAAGGGAAAGCCTTAGTCAGTAATGATTTGGTGTTTTTTACAAATAACGTGTCAAGCCTATTTTCATAAGTCATGCTATAACAGATCCACTGTCCGTTTGCGCTCATTTTATTAAGCGATAATTCGCCCCACTTTGGATAATCGTTTATCGTTAAGTTCTTTTTTTGCAACACCTGCCCCCAAAGGGAGCAGGCTACTAATTGCAAAATAAAAACTAAAAAAAAGAATGGCCTTCGCCATGGTAACAGTAAAGTTGTTTTGGAATGTATTTTCATTTTAGCATTTGGTTTTATTGGCAATAGGTTTTAAATTTAATAACCTAGATTTTGCGGTTTAAGATTAGGGTTAAGCGTGAGTTCATTCTCAGGGAGAGGTAAAAGAACATCAGTTGTGTTCCATCCTGGCTTTATAAACAAGACAGCATCGAGTTTTCCTGTTCTTTTAAGGTCAAAAAAGCGATGTCCATATTCGGTAAAGAGTTCCTTTCTTCTTTGCTCTAGTATTTCTTCCAGTATTTGTTCTTTTGAACTGGCTCCTGTATCGGAGAGTCCCGCACGATTTCTGATTTTGTTTAAATCTTCTTTTGCTCCAATGATATTTCCTAATTCAGCACGGGCTTCTGCTCGAATAAGGTATTGTTCAGTCAGACGTAACACTATAGAATATTCTCTTGATGTAGCAGTGCTTCGGGGTTCTTTATATTTGGAGGCATAATACCATGTGCTACTTCCTTTGCTTATTGGTGTAGTCCAAGAAGTTTTACGCAAATCGTTTGTAGCAAAAGAACTCATGAGTGATTCGCTTAGTGCTACCATAGGAGGCGGTCCAAAAGCAAAAGTGAAAAATGCTCCTTCATCAGTATTTTTCCCAACAGCAGTGGGCATGAATTGCCAAATGGCTTCGGTGGAATTTTTTAAAAACACTTTACTAAGTGTATTTTCAAAAATATATAATGAATTGTTTTCTATAACTGCCGTAGCTTTTTTATTAGCATCATCCCATGAACCTTTATAGAGATAAACTCTAGCCAAGAGTGCTTTCACTACAAAAGAATTAGCGCGTACCCTTTCAGTACTGGAATAATTTGGTAAGAGCAAGTCTTCAGCAGTTCTTAAATCGTTTAAAATATAGGTATATACCTCACTTTTTGGCATCTTTGTTACAATACTATTAACTCTGTAATCGGTAGTTTGTATATAAGGAATGTCGCCAAAGAGTTGCAACAGGTAAAAATGAAGTAACCCACGCAGGAAAAGTGCTTCTCCTTCTAATTGTGCTTTTTCTTGTACAGTTAACATTGATGGTCGTACACCTTCAAGAACTGCATTGACAGCATAAATTTGATTGTAGGAGTTGTTCCACAGTGTTCCTATGTTAGTATTAGAAGGCAAAACGGTATTGGTATAAAATGCAAAAGCTGGATTAGTTGCTGCTCCATAAAAGGTAAGTTCATCTGCATAATTCCCTAAATAATTGGTAAGTCCAAATGCTGTACCTGTCAGTAATCCTCTATCCCTAATTTTTGCATATATATCTGCCATAGCCGCATTGGCAGTGGTGTACTCCTGAAACACTGCAACATCAGTAAGTTGGGATTTAGGGAGATCTACCTCAAGGAAAGAATCGCAGGCAGGCATGGAGAAGGTAAAACTTAAAAAGAATATTTTTTTAGCTATTAGCCAGTAACCGTTCTTTTTTTTATATAACGTTTTCATACTTTATAGATTAAAAAGTTAATTGTATTCCCGCAGTTATTACTTTTAGCGGAGGGAGATAACCAATGTTGTTTTCAGGATCTCCATCTTTATAAGAAGTAAAAGTCAAAAGATTTTGTCCTTGGAGTGTAATAGCGCATTGTACAGCCTTTGTACTTAAAGGGACATCATATCTTAAAGCAATCGTTTTAAGACGAACATAAGAAGCATCAACAATAGTAGCATCACTATCACTATAAAGAGATTGTGTAGTCATAGCAGCAGCATTGTACCCAGCAGTATAACGTTGATAAGGACCTGTGTCACCAACTTGTTGCCAACTATTCACCAATCTTTCTGGTTGATTGACCATTCCTGAGGATCCACCATAACTGTCTTTTCGTTGTTTCACAAATTGAAAAAGAAAATCAAGCTTCCAATTTTTGTAACTCAATTGATTTTGGAATCCTCCAAAATAATCAGGATTAAGATTTACTATAGTTTGTTTATCATCTGGAGAGGATAGCTTTCCATCGTTGTTCACATCTGCAAATTGATATAGTCCTGTTGCAGGATCAAGTCCAATGTATTTGTATCGCAATTGCATGTTCAGTGGTTCACCAATGCGATACGTATTTCTATAGGTCGAGCTTGTAAGATTTGGGAAAGCCAAAAGTTCATTTTTAGCTATAGTTAGATTAATACTGGTAACCCAATTAAAAGTCTTGGTAGAAACATTCATGGTTCGTAATGTGAATTCTAATCCTGTATTTTCTACTGTTGCATCCAGATTGGCTTGGAGCTGGGTAAAACCAGTGGTTCCAGGAAGTGGAATTCCAACGAGTTGATTCGAAGAACGGTTTTGGTACCATGCCCCTGTGACAAAGATGCGATCAGCCAAAAAGCCTAGTTCTAAAGCAACTTCTAGTTTTTTATTGACCTCCCATCCAAAGTCTGGATTAAATAAACGACTGGGTTGTAATCCGATAATGTTTTGATAATTGGTACTTGTAGAGCTATAGGTCTTTAAAAATTGGTAATCCCCAATCTGGTCGCTACCCGTAGTTCCATAACTACCACGAAGTTTGCCAAAGCTGAACCAAGTATTATTTTTTAAGAAGCTTTCATTAGAAAACAACCAAGCTACACCAACTGCTCCAAAATTTGCATATTGATTTCCAGGACCAAAACGACTTGACCCATCACGTCTTGCCGTTAAATTTACAATATAACGGTCGTGCCAATTGTAGTTAATCCTACCAAAAAAAGCTTGGTATTTATATATGGTTTCATCACTTAGTGCTACCACTTTAGTAGTCGCCGATGCGAGATTATAAATTAAACTATTGGAACTAAAACCAGTTCCAGACTGGAATAAGCGATAAGTGGATTGTTGTTGAAAAGTTCCTCCCAACAGAATTCCGAATTTACCTCCACCTAATTTCTTTTCCCAATTAATCTGCGGTTCTATAATCCAAGAACTACGTTTGGTATTATTGAGGTATAAACTAGAGTTGGCGCTTGTTGCACCCAAAGAAGGACTATAAATGGTTGAAGGACTCGTACGACTTTCTTCATGTTGTAAGTCGGTATACCCAAAACTGCTTTTTAGAATTAAGTCAGGTGTTATTTCATAAGATAATACCGTATTTGCAAGAAAATCTTTGGTTTTGGATTTATTTTGAGCGTACAAATTGGCTAGTGGATTGCTCCATGTTCCATTTTCCCAATTGAGATTTCCTGTAGCATCGTAGAGTGCGGGAGCATTTGGGGGGAGATTGCGAGAATCGTTAGTAAGATCATAAGCGGGCAGGTCATTTTTTTGTAGTGTATAACCAGCTGAGAGTACCAAACGAAATTTACCATCAATCGACTGATGGTTTAAGTTGAACTGCGAACCTCCTTTTTTGTATAAAAAATCTCCTGGAAATACAGTTGATTCGGTGTGGTAATTACCACTAAAGAGAAACTGCGTATACTGCGAACCACCTGAGATGGTTCCTTGCAAATCTGTAATTATGGCCGTCCCCCCTATAAACTCCTTCTGCCAATTGGTATAACGGTTTTGATCCCATGTTCCATTGATGTCGTAATCTCCTGCTGGGTAAGTAGTAATTCCATCATTAATAAATGCCTGACGGCGCATGACGAGGTATTGCTGGGTATCCATGAGTTTCATGAATTTGGTGACTGTTCCACCTCCTGATGATGCGGTGAAGGTAAATTTTGTTTTTCCTTCTTTTCCTTTTTTGGTAGTTATCAGTACAACGCCATTGGCTCCACGAGAGCCATAAATGGCGGTTGCATCGGCATCTTTTAGTATTTCGATGCTTTCTATAGCTTCTGGGTTGATGCTATTAAGTGGGCTGGTAATAGTAGGGAAGATCGTCGAAGTCTGGTTGTAACCGATGGGATCTGAAGCATAAGGAACACCATCTATAATATATAAAGGATTATTTCCCTCGGGTCGGATGCTGTTTTGCCCTCGTATCTGAATTTGGAATCCTCCACCGGGGACTCCTGTGGTTTGGGTTACATTGACCCCTGCCATGCGTCCTTGCAGGATTGCTAAGACATTAGTCACAGGTTGGGTTTCGATATCCTTGGCTGTTATTCTGGAAATGCTACCGGTACGCTCGCTTTCCTTTACGGTATAGTATCCTGCGTTGACGCGCACTTCTTGCAGTGCCATGGTATCGTACTCTAATGTTATGTTTATGGTTTGCCGTCCCTTTATGGGGACTAGGACGGTTTTGAATCCCATAAAAGAAACAATTAGCGTATCTGAAACAGCGGCAGTAATATTATACTGCCCATTGTAATCGCAAATTGAACTAGAATTAATTTTGCTTTTTAAAGCAATGGTAACTCCTGGTAAAGGATTGGTTCCATCTGTAATGGTACCGTGCACCACATTTTGTTGAGAGTTGGACTGCTGTTGCCGCAGTACACTTTTTGCTATAACAGGGGTAAAAGACAAAAAACACCCGAAAAAAATCAGGCAATAAAGAGCCTTACTACCCTTGTAGAATGAATAATTATTCATAATATTGGGTTAGTTAAGTAAAACGTTTGTTTTGTTTGCTACGGTCCTCTATACTAGTTTGGTGACGAATTAGAGGGCCATTTTTTGTGCGTTAAGTTAGGTGGAGTATGGTATCGACTACCATTTTTGTTGAATCATAGGCACTAAATTTTGGTTAGTTGAACTAATTAAATTATTACGAGCCTAAAAAACAATGAAAATTTGGTGCTAAGAATCCAAAAATGAGAGATTTGCTTTAGAAATAAAAAATGGCGCAGAAACTCAACATGTCGAATAGAGGTACTGGTATAACCCTGGAACAACAAGTGAGCCCACGCCATGGTCGTGAGCAAAACCACTTATCCTCTCGTTCCAATGAAAATTACCAGTTTTCTATCCGAGATTCAAAGCGAATGCTTCAAATATTTTTATTTAGAAGTATCGCAAAAATACAATCCATTTGGATTTCAAGCAAATATAATTAAAAAAACTTTACCGTTCGCAAGCGCGAACGATTTTTTTAACCTAATGGATTTATTTTGTTAAAATCTTTTATAAAAGTGGTAAATAAAAAACCTTCCAACACAACTTCAAATAGTGATGCTTTAATGTACATGAATTTATGTAATTACATTACTAAAAAGTGGTTTCCAAAAAAATTAGATCCCGCTAGTCAAAAAGTCAGTATGACAAATTATGCTAATCAATGTGATTTAGCTACATCTACCATTACAAAAATAGCAAATGCTCCAGAAGGGTATATACCTCCATTGAAGACTATAATAAAAATTTGCCGTAAAGAGGAAACATCCTTATCTCAGCTTTTTAGTGATTTCGAAAAAGAGTATGGTATAAAATATTAAAGCAAATTAATTAAAAATTAAGAAGTTAAAAAAATCAGTTAAAATCTCTTAATTAAAATGATATGGATTTAATAAATGAAAATATTGTAAAAACAGTCTTAACTGTATCTGGAACTGTACTTGCAGCTATACTGGGAAAGCAGTCATTATCAAATTTATTTGATTCTTTACAAAGAAGAAATCTAAAAAACGTACTAAATGATTTAGAAACATTTTCTGCTCTTGATAAATTTGATGATGATTTTAAAACCAAATTTATTGAGCCTCATGTGAAAGAGTTGTACTTTTTTTCTCAAACTGGAATTGATACAAATGAGAAATCAATACCAAAATACATTTCTTTTAAAGATAAACTAGGCGGAAACTATACATGGCCAAAAATCAAGAGAGCAAAACAACACCTAGATTCAAATGGTCCAGAAATAAAAATTAATTTAAGTAAAACTGAAAGAATTTGTGCCAACATTGCCATCTCACTATCCCTATTTTTTTTTACTGGTGGAATTATTTCATATTTCTATTTAAATCAATTTAAAACTCAAGGCATAGGAGATATTCTTATAACAATGGGGTCACTAATATTTCCAATGATCATTGGTTTTTTATTCTTTATCTCTATAGATTCAATACTCATCGCAAAACAAATGGAAAAAAGGCTAAATAGTCTATAACAATAAAATCACGAATGTTAATACAAAACCCCACCTAGATTAGATGGGGTTTACTGTTTAGCAAAAAGATTACTTTTTAGCTTCTTCTACAGAAATTTTTCTAAACTCTTTGAATAATTTCTCAAGTTCTAAGCTTGATTTACGAGCTCTTGGCCCAGCTGCTTTTACACCTTTCTCAATTAAAGATTCCGATTCTGCTTTGAACGTTTCGATTTCTGTGTTGATTTTTTCTATTAAATCTTTCATTATATTTTATATTAAATTAAAGCAGCAAAACTAATGGTTTGTTTAATATATTGAAATAATTTAAGTTTAAATTACATGCTATTTATACCGATTAACTCAATCATCTATCACAAAACCATATTATAGTATTATTGTGGCTTATTGTAGCGATTTAATTTAAAATTCAAAACTATCTTTGTGCAATTTTTAAATATATAATTATTGATTTTACATACTATATAATACTAAATACAAGAAAGTTAATCTAATTAATCATGCTAAAATATCAAATTCGTAAAAATCACTAAAAGTGGGTATTGCAAATAGCTAAAAAGCCACATACATTTGTCTGATTTTTTTTACATCAACAGAAATCCAATTTATTGAAATTTTACAATAGAAAAGTAATTTAAATAATCGACTTTGCTAAACAGAAATCTCCCTCTATCTAA
The DNA here is from genome assembly GCF_020905345.1 of Flavobacterium pisciphilum. Lineage (NCBI taxonomy): Bacteria > Pseudomonadati > Bacteroidota > Flavobacteriia > Flavobacteriales > Flavobacteriaceae > Flavobacterium > Flavobacterium pisciphilum. The sequence continues at coordinate 4,293,493 of NZ_JAJJMO010000001.1, read as the reverse complement.
AGACTTCAAAAACCCTTTGTTTAGGGAGTTTTTAACGTAAAAATATTATTAATTAAATATTAAAAAGCTAGTTTTGTAGCTTTTTAAATAAACCCATAGAATGTTGAAGATAAAATTACTTTTCTTACTAATTATTACGTGTTCATTAGGTTACAGTCAAAGCAAAGACGCAAAAGTCATGGTCAATGCCAGGGCTCAAAAAGATAAGATTTTGATTCGTTGGGCTATTAATTCTCCAATAGAATGGCAAAAAGCAAATAAAAAAGGATTTGTAATTACCCGAACTACAATACTTCGAGATGGGAATATTTTGCCTAAACCCGAAAAAATGGTACTTACACCAAAACCACTTCTTCCAGAACCTCTGGATTCATGGCTTGACTTAGCACAAAAAGATAATAATGCGGCTATAATTGCACAATCTATCTACGGAGAAAGTTTTGAGGTAACTGGTGCCAAAGAAGGGGAACTTGCTAAAATAGTAAATATGGCTGATGAGCTGGATCAACGGTATACTTTTGCTTTATATGCAGCCGATATGAGTTTTACTGGTGCAGTAAAAGCGGGTTGGGGATTTGTAGATACCAACGTTAAAGTCAATGAAGTGTATGCTTATCAGGTAAGTGTTTTTGAAAGCCCAAAAGTTAAAGAATCTTCTTATATGATCGGTTTAAAAGACTTTAGTGTTTTACCCGCACCAACAGATTTTATTGCGATTCCTGATGATAAAAAAGTACTGCTTTCCTGGGATTACGAAACATTCAAAAGAATATATACTTCTTTTATGGTCGAAAAATCTTCTGATGGGACCAATTATACTCCAATAGCAACTACACCTTTAGTAAACTTAAATGATAAAGACGAACATCCATCTAAAACCATGTATTATATTGATACGCTTAGTGTAAACAATAAAATGTATCAATATAGATTATACGGTATAACTTCATTTGGAGAAAAGGGAGAAGTAACAAAACCAATTACTGCAACTGGAGTGGCTGCTATCGTTACCGCTGCAAGGCTTGTAGATTATAATATAGTGAACTCTAATGAAGTTAATTTGGAATGGGAATATCCTGTAGCGTCCGAAGGCTTTATTCAGGGCTATGAAATTAACCTATCGGATAATGATAAAGGTCCCTATAAAGTAGTTTCTAAAATGATTCCTCCATCGGAGAGAAAACTCAATTATAAAGAAATTTTATTTCAATCTAATTATTTTACCATATCTGTAGTTGGTAAGAATAATCAGCGCTTAACCTCACAGAGTATGTTGGTTCAACCTGTAGATTCTATACCACCAGCAAAACCAATAGGGCTGGAAGGTGTAATTGATAGTCTTGGAATGGTGCGATTGAAATGGAAAACAAATCAGGAAAAAGATTTGCGTGGATACCGAATTTTAAAAGCCAATAATGCTGGTGAAGAATTTGTAGATATTTATCATAAATCCTATGTAGGCAATAATTACAAAGACAGTGTGAGCCTTAAAATGACAAATAGTAAAGTGTATTATAGAATTGCTGCAGAGGACATGAGGTTTAATATTTCAGAACCATCAGATATTTTAGTTTTAGATAAACCCGATAAAATTCCCCCTGCTGCACCCATTTTTAAAGACTATGATAATAAAGATGGAAAAGTACACTTAAAGTGGATACGCAGTTTTAGTGAAGATGTAGTAGGATATAGTCTAAGAAGGAGAGAAAAAGGACAGGAAAAGTGGCTGGAGATTAAACAAATAAACGACACCATTCAGGAATATACAGATGACAGGGTAGAGAATAAAAAGACATATCAATACGCTATTCTAGCTAGGGACAAAAGTAATCTGTGGTCATCATTAGATCATTCTATAATAACGGTACAAGTTTTGGATTTTACACCTGTAAAAATAATTACATTTTTGCAAGGACTGCCTGATCGAGAGAATAAAAAAATAGTCCTAACATGGAATTATAATAAAAGTAAGGACAAAGTAATCAGTTTGAGTATTTATAAAAATGTAAAAGGTACGCCGCCAACATTATGGAAAGAATTAAATGGTACTGTATTTACTATAGAAGATAAAAATTTAAATATAAACTCGGAATATGAATATCATTTAATTCCTAATTTAGAAAATGATAGCCCTTCAAAAGTCGAAACCCTAACAGTTATATATTAAGCCTATGAAGAAGTTTTACTTATTGTTAATTTTATTGGTTTCTGTATTTGGATATGGACAGATTAATTTAGTTGGGGACACCAAATATAAGTTAAATATTGTAGGTTATCAAAGTAGAGATAGTGACGGATGCGGAGATATTGATGGATTAATTTATATCAGAGCAACTTATCAGGATGGGAATCATTCTAATCTTTTTCAAGGAAGAAAAATTTATCAACCAGTAGATCATGAAGAAACTTTTACTAAAAATAATCCTATTGTTAATTTAGAGTTCCATAAAGTAGTTCGTTGGGAAACTACTTTTGGTTGTAATGGCGGACCAAACCGAAATTATGATAATGTGAGTATTACCAATACTTGTTTCTCATCTTATCAAGCTAATGCAGGAAGTGAATTGCGTGAATTAACAGTTACCGTTAAACCTGTTGTTGTTATTAATAAACCAGCGGAGCCTCAATATTTGGGGGATACTGGAGTTTTGAAAATTGAACTTCCCGATAATTTGACTCCAAATTATTACAATTGGAAGTATAGAGTAGGTACCGAACCTGAAAAAGACATTCCGGCAGCTTTTAATAATAAGCCTGTTCTAAACATAAAAGGTGAAGATTTTTTAAAAGCTGAGGATTTTGGTAAAATTATTTACGTTTGGGTAAATATGAATTGTAATGCAGGAAGTGAACTGGCTAAAGGATATGCTCGTAGAGAAGCGTATTATAAAGTTAATGAATGTACCAGTAAGTGTCGCCCTAGTTTTCCAATTACTAATTGGATTAAATGTATCCAAAATTGTGCTACTAATTATACTACACATTATAATGAAGCATATACTGATGAATTAGAAAAAACACACCAAAGTTTGAATTCAAACGAGATTCCTTTTACATATTTAAAGACCTCACCTGTAGTAACATCTGCTCTTCCTGCTAATGTAAGCTGCTATGATTTCGAAAGCAAGGATGGTAGTGTGAAAATACAATTTGATAAATCACTATTACCACAGGAGAAATTAAATTACACTTTAATTAATGCAGATACTGGTACACCTGTAGACGTAAATGGAGCTGTCGTTATGGATGGAGATAAATTTATGACTAGAAACAATTTGGCCCGAGGTAACTATGAGTTTCAGTTGATTGGATTTTATGATGGCTACAATACAAGAGTACCAACAGAAATCAAAACTTATTTTACAATTGGTTCACCTAGTCCCGTCGATTTTAATTTATCGAAAACAAATGTTAAATGCAACGGCGGTAAAGACGGAACAATAACCATAAATGCATCAGGTGGAACAGGAAAAGGATATCAATATTCCGTTGACAATGGGACCACATGGATTCCTTTTAGCAATACCAATAGTAATACTCATACTATAAATGGTTTATATCCCATTTCTGGTCTATCTATTGATTATGCTATAAATGTGAAAGACATGAATGGCTGTGTTGCCAAAATTCAGAAAGTGGTTGATGGGAAAATTGAATTAGGAGCCGAATTATCAAAGTCGGTCACAATCGAGCAACCTGCGAATGCTGTATACATAAACTACACCCTCAAAAATGATCCAACTTTTTACGGAGCGGCCAACGGAAAATTAGTTGCCGCCATATCTGGTGGGACTATTAATGATGACAAATCCTATAGTTTTGAATGGAAAAATAGTATTGGTGTTGTTATGCCTGCAACAGCTCAGTATAATTCTGCCGATAATACATACAATATTACATTGGAAAATGCTCCTGAAGGAGAATACAAACTAACTGTAAAAGATAAAAATTACAATAACGCCATAAATAAAGAAGGCTGTTCTATTATCGAGTCCTCTCAAATATTAACGCAGCCCGAAAAAATTAAAATTACTTTACAAGAAACACAACCTATTTCTTGTAACACTGAAAATTCAGAATCAGATGTAGATAAATTCTCAGACGGAATTTTAAAAGCAACAGTAAGCGGCGGTATTCAATTTACGGGAGCAGCAAATAATGGTTTACCCTATACCTTTATTTGGTCAAAATATAATACTATAACAGGGTTCTGGGAGGAATTGTCAGAACATAAAACAGCAACAGCTGAGAATCTTTCGCAAGGAAACTATTCATTAAATATTATTGATGCTAACGGCATAGTACAAGGAACTTATAATACTACAGATTTAGTAACAGCAATTCCAACAACAAAAGAAATGGTAGAACCTACTAAATTGGAATTATCATTCAATTCTGGAAATGTTTCTTGTCATGTAGGCAATAACGGCTGGGCTCAAGCAAATGTCACAGGAGGATCTAGTCCTTATACTTATACTTGGTACAATACAGGTGAAGGAATTATTGACGTTAATAAAATATCTCATTTAACTGCAGGTACCTATACTGTTGAAGTTATTGATGCAAAAGGCTGTTTTACAAAAGGGAGTATTGTAATAAGTGAACCTGAATTTCCTGTCGCAATTGAGTATATAGACATTTTTACTCCTACTTTTTCAGGAGCCACCAATGGAAGAATTGTAGCTAAGATAACAGGAGGAACACCAAATGATGATAAATCATATTATTATCAATGGAAAAACTCCACAGGAGTGCTACAAACTACAACTGCAGAATTAAAAGATGGATTTTATACTATTACTCTTAATGGTGTTCCTGCCGATGATTATTTTTTAACGATTAAGGATAAAAATTATAGCGAGGGAACAAATCAAATTATTAATTGTTCCGTATTAGAGTCAAAAGTCGTATTGACGGAACCTGATCCTTTAAAAGTTGTTTTTGAAATAGTTCGTACTATTTCTTGTAATACAAATAATGAGTTTGGTAATGATAAAGACACTACGCCAAAAGATGGTCAGCGTGACGAGTCGCAAGATGGTATTTTAGTCGCTCATGTTTCTGGTGGAACTCCACTGGCGTCTTCTGTAAATAATGGATTGCCTTATTATTTTTACTGGAAAAAACAACAGGCAGATGGTTCCTGGATAGCTTTACCTAACATCACAAGTGAAACAGCCTCAAACCTTTCTCATGGAAGTTATGCGTTGAATATAAAAGACAGAAACGGAATCATGTTAGGGACTTATGTTAATAATATACTCACACAGGAAATTGATGTTACACAATTAATGCAGGAACCTCCAAAATTAGCTGTTACTATAACACATGGAGATGTTTTTTGCAATGGCGGAAATGACGGTTGGGCTACAGCAAACGTTGTGGGAGGAACGCCTCCGTATGACTATAAATGGTCTAATGAAGTAGATATTGATAAAAATACGTTTCTAAAAGCAGGTAAATACTGGGTGTTTATTACAGATGCTAAAGGCTGTACAACACAGGAAAGTGTTACTATCTTGCAACCTGTAGCACCACTTGCTATAAAATATACAGAAGTTTTTAATCCTACTTTTTATAAAGCGACTAATGGAAAAATTGTAGTAGAAGTTACAGGTGGAACAATTTTACCAGACAACTCCTATTGGTTTGAATGGAAAAATAGTACAGGAATAACACAAACTACAACCACAACGAGCTTTAGTAATGGCATTTTTACTATCTCTCTAAACGGGCTTCCTGAGGAAACCTATAGCCTAACAGTTCGTGATGCTAATTATAACGCTGCAACAAATAAAATAAGTTGTACGGTGGCAAATTCAATTACAACTTTGGATGATCCGGATCCGCTTGAAGTTACTTTTGAAGTAGTTCGTACTATTTCGTGTAATGTAAGTAATGAATTTGGAAACGAGATCGATGCTAATCCACAAGACAACCAAAGAGACGAATCGCAGGACGGAATTTTAGTGGCCCATGTCAAGGGAGGAATTCAGTTAAAGGCGGACAAAAATAACGCACTACCCTATTTTTATACCTGGAAGAAACAGCAAAAAGATGGTTCATGGACTATTTGGAACGATCAGGATGAAACAGCCGAAAACTTATCTGAGGGAACGTATGCCTTAAATATTGAAGATGCCAACGGAATAAAACTCGGAACGTATGTCAATAATGTTTTAGTAAAAGAAGTAGATGTTACTCAGTATATGCCCGAACCAGCAAAACTAAATCTGACTTTTACAAAAGGGAATGCCAGTTGTAACAATGGAGATGATGGTTGGGCAGAAGCACACATTTCCGGTGGAACTCCGCCTTATACATATGAGTGGACAAATGGTGAAACAACGGCAAGAATTGAAAACATAACAACAAACAACTACTTTGTAATTGCAACAGACGCAAAAGGCTGTGTTGTTCAGGGGAGCATTTTTGTAGGTGATCCGAAAGGGATATTCACTACGGAAACAGTAACAAATCCAACTTGTTATAGTGGTAATGATGGTTCAATAGAACTAAATGTTACAGGTGGAAATTTACCTTATAATTTTTTATGGAACACAGGAGCTACTACCAAAGATCTAAATAATCTGGTAGCTGGAAATTATGAAGTAACTATTTCCTGCACGGATTGTTGTGTGTACAAAAAGAAGTTTATTTTAAAAGATCCAAACCCAATTGTGGTTGATTTAGGAAAAGACAGAACTTTATGCAACGATCAGGTATTAGATTTAGATGTTACAATCTCAGATGATAAAGCACAATACAGTTGGACTTCTACAAATGGTTTTACATCAAATCAGGCAAAAGTAAGTTTGACCAAATCTGGAACTTATACTGTAAAAGTAACTTCAGCTTTAGGTTGTATTGGAGAGGACGAAATTATAATAAAAACAAATCAGATGGTAATCAGTTCTGAGTTTTTACTCAGCTCTCAGGCTTACTCAGATGAAGAAGTTATTTTGGTAAATACTAGTAATCCTTTTGGAGAAAGTACCCACTGGATACTACCTAAGGGTGTTAGCATTGTAGAGCAAAAAGAAAAATATATTACACTTAAATTTGATACTACAGGTATTTATACAATAGGTTTACAACAAACACAGGGAGACTGCTTTGCCACATACAATAAAAATATTACAGTAGAAAAAAGAAGCACGCTTCCTAATGCAGCTATTGGTTCTAAGTTTATCATTGATTTTATTGTAACACCTAATCCGAGTAACGGAAACTTTAAAGCAATTGTGACTTTAGAGAATAACAGTGCTATAAATTTAAGGCTGTTTTCAACTACGGGAGAATTTACCACGCAGAAAAAAGATTCAGGCAAGAAAAAGTACGAAGTCGATTTTAACACTTCATTGCCGTCTGGAATGTATATTTTGGTGCTTGAAACAGAACAACAAACGCTTGTTAAAAAAATTATCATCTATTAGAAAATGAAAAACTTTTTCAATCATATTATCCTTTTTATTGTAGTATCTTTTTCTGGACTTGGAGGGGCTTATGCCCAATTATTCCCTGTCCAGTTAACACCTGTTTTTAATAGTCCATACAGTGTCAAATTATCCGATTACGCAACCAGTATGGATACTAAAATGCGACTGCTAATCAACCCTACCGATATTACGATATCGCAACGACAAGTACGCTTAAAACTGCACATACAAGGTAACGGGCTCAATATACAAACCAGCGATTATATGGTAGGACAACGCCCCATTTTTATCAATGGAGGCGAATTGCAGACCTTAACCAATAGTGATATTGGAGCCTTATTTAGGTTAGAAAACCTGCAAGGAATTACAGCATTACAATATGCCAACGGATTACCAGAAGGCATGTACAGTTTTTGTTTCGAGATGTTTGATTATATGACTAATCAAAGAATATCACAAAAAAGCTGTGCGAGTCTATATTTGATTTTAAATGATCCTCCACTTTTAAATACGCCACAAAAAAATGAGCAAATAGCTTCAAGCGATTTCCCGAATATTATGTTTACCTGGACACCACGCCAGATGAATGCGACTAATATCTCCTATAAGTTCGAATTAAAAAGGCTTATTGATCCTACACTAGATCCGCAGTTTGCATTTCAGATGTCTCCCTTATTATATGAGGAAACACTTTTTGGAACTGCTTTACTATATAATTTAAGCATGCCTATTCTTACACCGGGAATGCGTTATGCATGGCGCGTAAGAGCAATTTCGACAACAGGACTTTCAGAGAACGCTGTGTTTAAGAATGATGGATATAGTGAAATTTATTCTTTTAAGTATACTGCTTCCTGCCCTGCTCCTTCCTTTTTGTTAAGCGAATCTCAAAGTTCTAAAAGTGTAAAAATCACATGGGAAGGAATACCGGAACACACCCGTTATCAGGTACAATATAAAAAACAAAATGTTCGTAATGCGCAATGGTTTTCGATAAATAGTTTAAACACGCAAAGTTTAATCACCAATTTAGAGCCAGGTATAACCTATCAGTTTAGAGTTGGTTCAAGTTGTGATCCTGCAACAGATGGCGTTCAGTCGTTTACCTATTCTGGAATCAGCACCTTTACAACGCTAACAGAAACTAGTGGTGTTCCTGCTTATAATTGTGGTATCATACCCCAAATTAATATTCAGAATCAAAAACCGCTTACCAATTTAATACAAAGTGAAACGTTTAAAGCTGGAGATTTTCCGGTAACTATTCTTGAACTCAAAGGCGAAAACAGCCCATACTCCGGTCGAGGTTACATTATTGTGCCTTATCTAAAAGACACTAAGATTGCTGTTGAATTTAACAATATCGTAGTTAATACCGATTATCAGTTAATTAGTGGTATCGTTGAAACGAGTTATAATCCCGAATGGAAAAATGTTACCGATGTAGAAGATTTCACAGGTGAAGGTCAGGGTGGGCAGATAGAAGAAACGGTTCCGTTTGAGATCAAAGACATTATTATTAATCCCAATGGAGATATTGTTGTAAATGGTAGCGATGGACAGCAAGTAACCATTCCAGGAGGAAAAGATACTGTCATTACTGATAGTAAAGGAAATACGTATACTGTAGACAAAGATGGTAATGGAAGTAACCAACCTACTGAACCCGCAGCGGGAGGAAAACCAACTCCTGAGAATACCGATGGTGTAGATAAAAGTGGTCAGGTCACAGCATTTACTGCCAAAGGAATCTCGATTGCTTTTTCAGGAAACGGAAGTAAATATGCTTTTGATGTAATGCCAAATAACGCAGCTACCGCTTTACAAAAGTTATACAAAAAAGTAGGTGACGTTGCCTTGCCCTATAAAGCAGTTTTAAATGGTGATACGGATACTGTATTGGCTACAGTTAACATTACAGACACGAATGTAAAAGCGGATAGTATTGTTTTTAAAACCCAAAATGGTGCCAAAATCAACTTTACAAAAAATGATAATGTCTTTGTACTAACGGTAAAAGGAAACCTGAGTTATGCCGAAGAACAAATATTAGCGACTATAAAACAAGGAAATAAATGGAAAGTTATAGGTGCTTTTATGCTCGTACATATTTCTACAAAAGAAGTAAATGTAGCGCTGGTGCCTACTTACGCAATTTCGCAAAGTAAGGTCGATGCAATTATTTCCAATACACAGGCAATTTATAATAAAGTTGGGGTAAAAATTAATTTTACGAAAGAAGACCGATTAAAAATTGACAGTGTAGTTCCAGATACTGTCAATAAAATTCAGACTGAAAAGAATACACTTACATCGACCTATAGTTCAGAGCAACAAAAAATAAATGCCCTGTATCAAGGTACAGCTAATAGTTATGTGTTGTTTATAACCGATAAAGCTTCAAGTACTGGGCAAGATGGTTATATGCGTTTGAATGGTCAATTCGGTTATGTATTTAATTCAGCAAATAATAAAACGGCTGCACATGAGTTAGGTCATGGAATCTTTAAATTAGAACATCCTTTTGAACAATATAAAACTTCAGAATCTGGTACCGATTTCTTAATGGACTATAGTTCAGGAACGATCCTGAATCATCAGGATTGGAAACAAATCAATGATCCTGCATTTAAGTTGTATGCTTTTCAGAGTCAAGCTAGTGGGCAGTTAGCAAAAGGTTTTGGTATTGCACCAAATTGGACTTTTGTTAATAATGGAGACGAAAGAACAGTAGCTTACCTTGAAGTTGCTGAAAAAGGATTCGTGGGCGGATTTAAAAACGGTGAAAAAACATACAAATGGGATGCGACAAACAAAGTGTATGTTAATGATGCAGACAAAAAGGATGTTTTTGAATTACCAACTTCCAAACCAACTTTAAAAGAGAGTATAATTTGGTTATTTTTTGATAATGACAAATCAATTACCCAACATAAATATCTTAAAACCATTTACAATGAGGAACTAAAGGTAGTACTTGATAGTAGGGTACCAGAAAAATTAAGTGCCTTTATAGATAAATATACTACTAAAGATAACTTTAGACGCGAGAAAGAAGATAGGACTACTTTTTGGGGCTATGTAGCCTGCAATGGATGTAATTATGATGGAGATGGTAATGGAACAGACGTTAGTTATGTTAATTATGTAGAAAACTTAGGAAAACTTGCGAATAAAGGTTACAAAAATGATCCGGTAGATGTAAACGCAGCTGAAAGTCATGTTTACGACTATTCAGCTATTATTACAGAGAAAGAAAAAAATAAAATTCTTTCTGAAATGGCAGGTATCAAAACTGATTCTGGCATTGCGACTAAAATATTTTTAACGGATACTCAAACACTTCCTGCCAAACGTAAAGAAGTAACTGATTACTTAGCTAGTGTAAAAGGATTGGAAATTGCGCTTTGGATTGATTTTGATGCAAAAGGAAAAGCAACTATAAAAACTGTTTTAGGAGATAAAATAGAAGGAAAAGGTAGTACAGAGATGAACAAATATCTTCAGCTATTAGGTGAAGTATTACCTAAATTTGACGGTAAATATACTGCTTTTAATCCTTTAACAGCGATGTTGGATGGTTTAGCTGGTCTTATTGGTAAAACTGTAATACCTGAACGTTTTTATAATCCTGATGTAACTGATTATAACTCCTTTCCGGCACAGGTCTATTCTTATGCTACATTAACTGTTCTAAATGATAAATTAACTAGTATAATAACTAATAAAAATCCTTACACTGATAAATATTCATCTAGTCGTGCAAGTTTTGCTTTTACTTGTGGTATTTGGAATGGATTTGTAGGTGCTGTAGGTGGTATTCCTGAAGGAGCATCTATGATTATTAAGTTAATTACCAATGAAGACAAAACTAGAACCAATTTACTAACAGCATTCTCAAAGTTTGAATGGCAAACTATTGAAACCCTTGCAAGTGAACAATGGAATAAATATACATCCAACCCCTGTATGGTTTCTTATGGCACTGGTGAAGTTGGATTCATAGTCGTTTCATGTTTTTATGGAGCTGGTGAAGCAAAAGGATTGGCCACTTTCTTCCAGACCTTAGATAAATTAGACGCTGTTGGAGCATTAATTAGCAAGGTTTCTAAATTTGCAGGAAAAGTTATTAAGCCCATTTTAAACACTTCGGGTAAAGCGTTTAAATTTGTTTTAAGAGAAGGTGCAGAATTTATAAGAGATAGCAGACTTGTAATAAGACCTTCATCTAACTTATATTGTGGTTTCCCAATTTTAGATATAAAACTAATTCGTAAAGGAGCACAATTTACGGAAGATGAAATAAAGACTTTAAAATCTAAAGTTGATGAAGCAATAAATGCTGAAGGAGGAATAGAAAAATTACCATTAGATGAGAATGGAAATAGAATTTTAGAAATTGAAATTAATGGAGAAAAAACACCTGTTATACTTGGTTCCGATGAAGGTTTAGAAAAAGTTGGAAAAATAACCGATGATGCTATCGAATTTGCTGAAGGCTTGGTGGGTGGAGTTAGAAAATATAATATAGCAGGAGAGTTGGCAAATGGAGTGAAACAGGTATCACGAAAGGTTTCACTTGGTAGTAAATCCATGATTTTAAAGTGGAAGGTAGTAAATGGTAGTATAGATTTTACATCAGATGCTGCGAAATCAAATTTAAGATCTCAGATTAAAAATTTCTTAGGAACGAAATCAGGTATAGATGCTCATCACGTTTTACCACTTGGTAGATGTGAGCATCCTATTGTACAAGCAGCGGCAAGAAATGGTTACCATCCTAATTTACCCGAAAGTATATTGGGTCTTGAGCATTATGATGAAGCTTTGCAAGTAGGCTTACATCAAAATCATCCTGCGTACGATAATTTTATTGAATTTAGATTGAATAAATTTATGGAGAAAGGAAATTTAAGTCCAGATGCATGTAACGATTTTATACAGAAACAATTAATCCCGGAATTAAAAGCTGAAATTTTTAATGCAAAAAATTCTACATCAAAAAACTTAAATACATATTTTAAAGAAATTATAAACCCTAAATACGGAATTAATTAAAATGAAATATTACACTTTTTTTAATACAGATGAACTAAATGTTATTGGAGAATATCCTCAGATTGAGAAATCAGAAAAATACAATTTATCATCTCCTTATTCTTATTGGAATGTCTTTTGGAATAAATTTCCAGAATTTGAACCTACCTACAGTGTAAAGATTAGAAATAATGCTGTAGCAACTAATTTACTTCATTCTTTGCCTGGATTTAAAGGGCTTACAATTGATGATGAATTAAAAGATTTACTCTGTAAATTTAAATTGCCCCCGCATCGTTTTTATCCTATTGAAGTTGTATATCATAATAAACAATTAAAATATTATTGGTTTCACTTTATAGATAGTTTTATAAATTATGTTGATTTTGAGAAAACAACATTTGAATTATTTCAAAAATGGCCATTCACAATATTAAAAGAATTTAATGTCTCTTCAGTCGACCAGCTACATAAATTAGAAGGAGAACTAAATTTTGAAAAAGATATTCAAATAAAACAGTTAGTCTTATTAGATACTTTTCCTAAGTATGACATTTTAAGCCTAAGTAATATTACTCCACTTATATTAATAAGTGAAGAATTGAAAAAAACATTAGAGGAATCAAAATTACAAGGGTTTGATTTTAAAGAGTATAAACAGTTAACCATTTAAATGAAAGATATAGTAAAAGATTGGTGCAAATTTTACGAAGGAGAAGAAAATTAAATTTGAACATTCTATACCTAATGCAAGGCCAATAGTTCCATTGATGTATTATGTATTAATTGCGGGGGATTTGATAAAGATATAATGGTTGAATATAAATCAGATCCTGGTAGTATTTCAAGTAGAACATATAACACAAAAGGGTTCGTTGATGAGCGGTTTTGGTAATTCGACAGGCTATGATTATTATAAGTGAAATTTGCAAAGAGTAAAGGTTTAAACATAATTCTATATTGAAATTTAATTAGAAAATGAAAAATAAAATAATTAATATTTTTATTGGTCTGGTACTTGTAATACTTGGTATGATATTACACAATACTGGTAAGCTATTTTGGGAGTATCTTGGCATATTTTTTATAATTTATGGATTTTTTGTTATTCTAGTTAAGTTTTTTAAAATAGTTATTTTATTAAAAAACAAGCAATTAAATACCTTTGAAAAAAGCAACAATAGAATTATACCAAATGCCATTAGGAAAATACTTGAATTCCAATTAAAAAACAAAATAAAGATAGAATTTGAAATACCATGTTATGGCACATTTCAAGTTATCGATTATCATATTAGAGAAGGAGATAATTTTAGTAATCCATACTTCATTCTAAAAGAAATTGATGAACATATAAAAAGATATTTGTTTCCTGTAATAAATTGTTCTAAAATCATTCCTTTTGCAAAACTTAACAATAATATATTTTTATATGTAGAAGAAGGAAAAGAAGATATACATTTAATTGATATTGATTCTAATAGTAAACCACTAGTGATAAATAGTGAAATAGATCGCTATCTTGATATAGACAAACTGGTATTAAATGATGACAAATACTATTATAATGGTTTAGAAAAAATAGATAATATAGTAGATAACAATTATTATTATTTTGATGTGCCAGATTGTATTTGGGAAGGTAAAGATTACTTAGAGACTTTTATTAAAAGCTTTAATTTATTAGAAGAAAAAATTATTTTTTCATTATTATCTATCGAAGATACTGCAGAAAACTACGAATTAACTTTGAATATTAATGATAAATCAAAAAAAATGACCTTCCGAAGATATAGTGATTATATAGACGGTGAAAAATTTATTGAAAGTTTAAATGAAATTCTATTGCTAATAAATTACGTTCAAAAAAAATTCTATTTGATTTCAATTAATATTTGTGATTTCGGTATTGTATTAGCAGATGAGCCAACTTATCGAAATTTACTTTATAATGGCTGTATTGATTTTGATAATGAAAAACTGAAATTGACTTATGATGAACTAAATGATATAAGGAATTATAGCGATTTAATTACAGAAATTGAGAATGTTGAATTTCATTTAAAAATAATAATTAAAGAGCATAATGAAATTAAAAAAGGAGTAATCTATGACTTCTTCTATAAAACAGAATATGTATTTGATAATTATGGCATTAATGAATTAAAGAAAACGTTAAATGTACAAGTAAAGAAGGTCGAATCTGGTTACGATATCTATTTTACAAAATAAGAACTATAGAAATATCCCCTGCCGTCACAGCTGCGGGGTAAAGCTTTTAGTGTGGCATGTATGCTTGAAATGCGAGGTTTTATGTCAATCTAAAGAAAAAAATAATTAAAAAACAAAATCGATCTGTGTCTAGAAATTATTAAAAAATGAAGAGAAGTATCATTGCTAGATTTTTAAGTTCATGACTCATATCCAGAAGATTGATTTATGAGTGAAAACTTATAAATCTTTGATTAAATAATACCACATTTATAAATTAAAAAGCTAATATAAAAATTAAACCGTAATCACAATTATTATATGATATTAAAATTAAAAACAAGCATTTACACATGAAAAAAAACATTTTAACCCTAATAATTATACTAATCAGTATTTGCGGTTTTGCACAAAAAATCAAGATTGACAAAGGAGACATAAAGCTGGATGAAAAAACAATTGGATATATAGAAGGTAAAAAGCCACTTTTTAAAATTTCAAATCTTGACAAAAACTATACGATCACAGCAGAGTTAAAAAAAGTTACTGATCCGGCAGCTATTCCGTGGATAGAGTTAAGAAATGAAACAACAGGAAAGTTCAATGAAATTGCTTTTACATCAGGAAAGTTCAATCCTTTTAATAATGGGAAGAGTGTTGTAAATGCGTTGATAGAACATAATTATTTAAATACTGATGGTTTAAATACAGAAGCAGTGGAAAAATTTATTAATGGAGAATCAACAGGTGTTTCTGAAAACCTTTTAGGTATTAAAAACGATTCGGATATAATGAGCAATTTGATAAACAGCTATCAGTTAGCAATTGACGATACAGGGGTTATTTATAGTATAAAGGCACAAAACCTGGATCCTGATGATAAAAGAATTGGTTATATCAGGATGACATCGCTAGCAACTAATGGAGAGTTGATGTATGAAGTTATGGATTTAGATAATTATAAAATTGCTACCTGGTTTGCTAAATCAGCTATGGTTTCAGGCTATGATAAATTTTTAAATCAAGAACTTATTACGTTTGATAATAAGGTTTTTAAAGCCACTTTTGACAATAGAGGTAATCCGATTGGATATAGAATGAGCAAGGATATTACAGCTATGAATATTGTAAGGGTTCTTGTTGGCAACGGATATACTTTAGGAAGCCAATATTTGGAGAAAAGAAAATAATTAAGTTAACAGAAATTAAATAAAAATGAAAAAGAGAATTTTACTATTAGCAGCATTACAACTTTTTTTAACGCTAAATAGTTGTAGTTCAGATTCAGGAAATGATTCGTCTACTCAAGAGCTACCAGTTGTAGTGATAAAAACAGCAAAAGTAACATCCTATTCAAAAAATGCTGGAGAAACTGGAGAAACTGTTAGTATCTATGGTGAAAATTTTTCGGATAAAGTAAGTGATATAAAAATAACATTTGATGGGGTACCTGCAACAATTCTTTCGGCTACTGCCAGCGAAATATCATTTACACTACCAGCTACGGAAAAACTATTACCATCATTAGTTCTAACAATTGCAAACAGAATAGTAACTAATGATGTAAAAAATACTTATAATGGCAACATTGGGATTTTACCAATTCCATCAACTACAGGCTGGTTCACTATTCCAATACATAGAAAAAGTGACTCTGCAATTCCTCGCATACAAATGTTAAGTGATAAGATTTTATATTACACTCAAAGTGGTGCACGTCTCTCTAGAACTTTAGATGGAGGTATTACTTGGACAGATTGGGCCAATAATGGTTTTGGTGCTGGATTTCATGCAACTATAAATGATGAAGGATGGTGTCATACTGGTTTTGGAATTTCTAAAATAGCAGTTGGTGGATATCTTGGTATAGATGAATTTGCCAATTTTGGAGATAACAAAGTAGGAACTGCTTATTCTATCTATGTAGATGATAATATGAAAGACGGGACAATTGTCTCTCAAAAAGGAAAAGTATTTACCACAACAAATGGAGTCAATTTTACTAAAGTTTACGAAATAGAAGGTAATGGAGCCAATCTTTATCAAGCAACAGAAATTGATAATAACCATATTTGGGCAATTGGATATAAGGAACAAGGTAATATCAATCAGCCTTTTATCTTATTCAAAAACAACACAACAGACGGTTGGAAAGAGTATCCTTTTGTAAAGGAACCTGCAGGTTATTACGCTAGAGAAATTTGTTTTGTTGATTCTGAAAATGGTTTTCTTTTAATCAATAAATATCTAAATACATTACTAGATGTTAAGTTGTTTAAAACCATTAATGGAGGTGACTCTTGGTCTCAAATTTATAATGGAGAGATGTTTACCAAATTTACTTTTAAAGATGCCAATACAGGTTGGGCAATTCTAGATAATAAAATCTATAAAACAATTAATGGTGGTAGTGTTTGGACTCTTGACTACACACACGACCAACCTATCCGCAATATTTCATATAAGAACAATGTTGTTTGGGCTTTTTCTACAGATAAGATTATCAAACGCTATTTGTAATATTTAGCGATAGAATACTGTATAATAAAAACATTACAGCCCTAAAAAGCTGTACTGTTTTAAAATAAATGGAATGAAAAAAACTTTACTCTTACTATTATTTATTGTTATTACTTCGTGTTATCAGGAAACTTCTATAGCCTTAGAAGGTGATTTTACGACTTCGTATGCAAATGAGGATGAATCAATTCCTGTTATTATCAAAATAGACAATAAAGTCACTGGAGCAGATACGTATGAATGGACTTTTGAAGGAGGCAATCCAAGTAGTTCATCTTTAAAAAATCCAGGTGAGATATTGTATGATAAACAAGGAACGTTTACCATAAAACTCAAAGCATCAAATGTAGATGGAGAGCATAAAGAATTTAGTAAAACCGTTATTATAAGAGACGGAATCAACATTCAGTTTACCCATGAAATTATTAAGAGCAATTATTCTCCGGTTGAAGTCGTTCTAAAGAATACTACCCCTGGAGAGGGATTAACTTTTCAGTGGGATTTTCAAGATGGAATCCCTGCAAGTTTCTCAGGAAAAACACCTCCAAATGCTGTGTTTACAACTCCTGGTGAACACAACATTACTCTAACGGTTTCTAATGGTTTTGAATCACAGAAACAAACTAAAACAATCACTGTTGCTCCGTACCTAGTGAGTTTGTTTACATACGAACCAAAGTTCGAAGATGATGATTATGAGGCTCCGGTTACGATACATTTTGCCAATAAATCTACTAGTGCGACAAACTACAAATGGACTTTTGAAGGCGGAAATCCAGCAACATCAACAGAAGAAAACCCTACGGTTGTTTTTACAAGTGCAGGCAGTCATGAAGTTACCCTAGAAGCTATTAATGATAAAACCAGTCAAGTTTTTAAATCCACTATTACAGTTTTACCTGATACTAATCTGCGTATTTTGACCAACGTTAAATTGGGAATCAATTCAGCACATAACAATAATACTATTGGGGCAATGTTCTCAACAGTTACAAGACAGGTATACAAAGCAAATGAAATCAACGATCAGAATAGCAGCTTAATTGATATTGTTTTTCAGGGCTTGAACAACAATTTTACCTATAACAGATTTATATCGCCGGATCAGGTAAACAATTATGGCTTTTTAACACTCCAAAATTCACAAAGCACCATTTTTATAAACTCCCAAAATTTGTGTAATTGTGGTTTAAATTTCACCGAAACCCAATTTGACGCGATGGTAAATGATACCGCGATAAAATCTTTAAATATAAATTACAACGCAGCTGGCGAACAGCAATTTGGCTTTACTTATCCAAAAATCATTCTGTTTAAAACACAAGACGGACGAAAAGGAGCCATCAAAATTAAAGATATGGTAAAGAACGGAACAGGTTCTTATATTTTATGCGATATCAAAGTACAAAAACAATAACCAATAAATGAAGAGAGAGAATAAGAAGATCTTGTTTTGGTTATGTATCGTTTTTGTCTGTTGTATTTGCGGCAAAGGATATACCCAGGATGTGGATTTAGAGAGTTTTTATAAACCTAATTTTAAAGTTACAGGTACTATTAATGCCAATATGATGTATTATAATTCTAATATGCCAAATGCACGTGAGCCTTTTACTTATTTGCTTTCAGGGAGTTTAAATATTAGTGCTTTTAATTTTAATGTTCCGTTATTTTATAGCATTACCAATCAGGGAAATAATTTGGGCTATACTGCCCCATTTGATTTCAACAGATTAAGTATTATGCCCAAATACAAATGGGTAAAAGCCTATATAGGTAATGTAAGTATGACCTTTTCTCCTTATACCTTAAGTGGTTTTCCATTTAAAGGAGTTGGTCTGGAACTTACTCCTAGAAGTCCTTTTAAAGTCACTTTAATGGGAGGACAATTACTTAAAGCCGTTTCAGAAGAAGATGCAATGGGAGGAATTCCAGTGTATCAGCGTTTTGGTTACGGAGCAAAAATAGGTTTTGAGCAACCACAATATAAAATTGGCTGGATTGGTTTTTATGCCAAAGACAATGTGAATTCTCTAAACATGATGAGTGATAAGGGGGTAACGCCAAAAGAAAATTTTGTAAACAGTTTGACCTTTAGTACCTCTTTATTAAAAAATTTAAACTTTAATGTTGAGTATGCTTTGTCTGTTTTAACGGATGATACTCGAAGTAAAAATCTTTCAGGTGGAAGTTTCAGAGACAAGTTGTTTTCTGCCAAAGAAAGTACAAGTTATATGAATGCCTTTAATGTTAATTTTGATTATAACATCCAAAAGAGTGTCATAGGATTAACGTACGAGCGTATTGATCCTAACTACAACACATTGGGCGCGCTATATTTTAATAATGACTTAGAAAACATAGCTTTGCGTTTTTCACGTCCTTTTTATCAGGATAAAATTACAGTTTCTACCAGTTTAGGATTTCAAAGAGATGATCTAGCAAAAGCTAAAAAACAGGATACTAAGCGGGTTGTAGCTTCCATTAATATGAATTACACAGTAACAGATCAACTTACTATTTCGGGTAGTTATTCGAATTTCTCTACTTACACAAATAAAAAATTAGATCAGTTTGAGCTTATAAATAATCCAAATGTAGTGCAGTCTGATACTTTAGATTATAGACAATTATCTCAAAATGCCAATGTAAATATGTCCTATGCTTTTGGGGAAAAGAGAAATCAAAATTTCAATTTCAATTATAGCATCGCTGGTCAGGCAAATGAACAAGGAGGTATTATAAGAAAAGGGCAGGCCAGTACAGTACAGAATTATAATTTAACCCATTCAGTAAATTTTATAGGAACCAAAGTAGCATTAAACAGCTCTCTTAATTACACCAATAATGCAGTTGGTCAAAATAGTAATTCTTCGGTTGGTGGTTCCGTTGGAGCCTCTAAGAAGTTGTTCAAAGATAAGCTAAATACAAATTTTGGAGTGCTGTATAATAATTCTCAGTCAAATATGAATTCAAGTTCTGTATTTGGAGTTAAGTTTAACAATAGTTATATGCTGCTCGAAAAACACAATTTTAATATGAGTATTATTTCAATGTTTAGAACTAGTTCTAATGCGAAGAAATTTAATGATTTAACTGCTACGTTGAATTATTCTTATTCACTGGATAAAATAAAATTACCAGCCAAAAAAGAACCTAAAGAAGAAGTGAAAATTGTTTCAGATCCTATTTTAGAAATAAAGCACAAAGACAAGACTTACAAAGGAACCAGAAATGAAATCATAAAGCAGTTAGAAGAACTTCAACTTGCATTACGACCGATTCCAAAGGAAGATTCGGACGAACTGCAACATTTGTTGACACTTACGACTCTAACCCCAGATGATGGAAGTTTTAAAGAAAAAGCGTTGATTTATCTGAAAAAGTATGATTTAAATAATGACATCTTAGACAAATACAACAAATATATTCTTGAAACGGTACAGAGTTTAGATCAAGAAATAATTCGCAAAGACGCAGTGTTTGAAAATGATTATGTTATGGCATTGGGAAGAGTCAATAAACATAAAATGCATGGGATCAGTGAACAAGATGCAACCGATAAAATTAGCTATAAATCTTATTTAAAATTAGTCGAAAGAAAAAATAAAAAGCTACAACCTTTATTAATTCATCGATGGATGCTTAGTGAGATTTCAATACTTGCCAATACTTCTGCAGATGATATTCATAAAAACGAAAATCTTTCAAATTTTAATAAACAAGAATTAAATCACTTCTTTAAAATGATGAAAGAGAATAAAACAGATACAGAAATAATAGAAGAGTTAAAAATAAAACTAATTCCGTTTTACCATGATTTAGCAACGAAAAAGGTTAAAGACGATGAGGTTGATTTTAAACATCTAAAGAATAATTAAGAATCGAAAGAGTATGCCTCTTTTTAATGTAAGCCAAAGGGATACAGATTGTTTCAAAAAGAAGTTTGGCTACAATATTAAAGAAGTTACTATGCTTTATTTTACAAAAAAACAGGATTATTTGCTTATGAAAAAGTTTTACAGAATACATTTATCGGTATTATTTATCATCCTTTCGGTTGTTTTTTCTTATGGGCAGAATGCTACACCACCAAAAGAATTAGGAGCAGCTTCGAGCGCTATCGAAAAGATTGAAGCCTCTGAGCGTTGGGTAGATAAATTTTCAAATCAGGATTTGGTAGAATTACCAATAGGGATTCGTAATACCGTAAATAATGTTCAATATTCTATTGGAATAACAAAAGCTGTTTTTTTACCAGAGTATACCACTTTGACAGTTTTTTGTAGAGTAGATATTCCACAAAAAGGGCCAGACGGGCAACCAATGCAATTATTTTTTGGTGCTGATAATGTAAAATTATCACATCAGGGAGGTATCATGGGAGAGGCCAAATTGGTATTACTTGGCAATGTTGATATTCCGTTTAGTGATAATAAATGGCAGGTTTCATTATACGGCGGTTTTGATATGGCAACCGGAAATGTCGATGATTTGACCTATGTAACAATTGATTGCGATGGTTTTAAAGAAATGAAAATTTCGGGAGCCGTTGAGTTTTCAAGAAACCTGATATTACCAATTGATCCTATAACTAAAACTGTCGACGAAGCAAAGATAACTGTTCCTAAAACGTATTATAACGGAAAAACGGTTCAGATACCAAACAGAGTTAGAGGTGAGTTTAGCTTTATGGCAAGTAGTTGGAATGATATTTTAGTCAATGTAAGTTTGCAACCTTTTACGTTAAAAGACAAAAGAAACGGAAAAGATTTTGACGGTAATTTCCAATTTTTAGTCAGTAATGCAGTATTGGATTTAAGTGATTTAAAAAATGATCCCACAGTCGTCTTTCCGGAGTATTATGCGAAAAACGCACTTTTAGTACCAAATCCCCAAGCATGGAAAGGAATATTCATTCAGACTTTTGATGTAGGTCTGCCAAAAGAATTTCAGACTACAGATACGGCATCAAGCAAAGAGCGACTTTATGTAGGAGCTCAAAATCTTATTATTGATAAATATGGGGTTTCTGGGACTTTTTATGCCGATAATGTGTTTCCACTGGATCGGGGTATAACCAGTAAGGAAAAATCATGGGCCTATTCCTTAGATCATATTGATGTAACTATTGCGGCGAATACTTTTGTAAAGGTAAATTTAAGCGGTCAGATTCTTTTACCAATAACAAAAGCAACAACAGGGAAAAAAGAAACTTCAACTCCTGGAACACCAAGTACTGGAACCCCAACTCCGGATAAACCAGCGCAAACCAATAGAGCAGGTTTAGCATATAATGGTTTTATATCCATGAATGAACAGCAGCTGATTGTAGTTACAAAAGATTCCATAGCTTTTGACATTTGGAAAGCAAAAGCTTTGCTGTTGCCTAATAGTTCTGTTGAACTAAAATTAGTCAATGGACGGTTTTTACCTAAGGCTAATTTAAACGGAACAGTTTCTTTTGGTACCAATAAAGGAGCAACAGATGATAAGGAAGTAGAGGGAAAACGTACAGTTGACTTTAAGGGAATTTCTTTTGAAAATCTACAATTGCAGACCGTCTCCCCTATTATTTCTGTTCGAAATATGGGCTATAAAGGTACTGTTGCCTTTGGAAATTTCCCTGTTTCAATTGGTAATATAAATGTTGCCATTAACGGAAATGATTCCCGAATCGATTTTGATTTAGGAATTAACTTGATGGAAAGTGTCGGAGCTGGAGCCACTGCCCGAATTGGGATAAAAGGGAAAATGTATGATGACGGTTATAGGCAACGAAGCCGATATGATGGTTTAGATTTATCAGCCATAAATATTGATTGCCAGTTTAGTGGACTCACCATTAAGGGAGGTCTTATCTTAATGGAAAAAGACCCCATCTATGGAGATGGCTTTAATGCTGACTTAGAAGTAGATGTGGCAAAAGTTGTCAACGTAAAAGCAAAAGCAATTTTTGGACGTAGTACTTTTAGATATTGGTATTTTGATGCCGCAGTAAAATTTCCTCCAACGCCTGGTGTCCCGTTTATGATTACCGGTTTTGGTGGAGGTGCCTATTATAAAATGCACAGAAATCAAGATATAGCCATTGGAGATTTCTCACCATCAGGATTAAGCTATACGCCTGATGAAAAAGTAAGTTTAGGAATTAAAGCTTTAATTTATTTTAATATTGGTTCAGAAAGTATCTGTGATGGTGAAGCTGGATTTGAAATGGCTTTTAATTCAAAAGGTGGAATCAATAGATTAGCCATTTTTGGGAAAGCAAATGTTATGGCTACTATACCAGGACTCAAAGATGTTACTGACTTAATGGGAAAAGTAGCGTCAGATGTTACTTCAAAGAAAAGTTTTTTAGGCATAACTGAAAGTGATCTTAAAGGTTCTTTCGCCAGTAAATATATTCCAGAGGCAAAAGCAGCAATTCCCGGAGATTTATCAGCTGCGGTAGGTATAAAAATGGCAGCAGCAATAGAATTTGATTTTCAGAATAATTCTATGCATGCCACAACGGATGTATATATTAATACTCCCGGAAATTTTCTGTCAGGTACTGGACCTGGTGGGCAGGCAGTTTGGGGAGTATTTCATAAAGACCCGAAAGATTGGTATATGTACATGGGAACTCCAGATAAAAGATGTGGTATAAAAATAGGAGTTGCCGGTTTATACCTTAAAACAACCAGTTATTTTATGGCAGGTACATTATTGCCAGCAAGTCCGCCCCCGCCCCCTATTGTGGCTCAGATTCTGGGTGTAGATGCCAAACAATTAGATTATATGCGTGACGAAAATGCATTGGCAAATGGAGGGGGTATAGCCTTTGGTGCAAGTTTAGATTTTGATACAGGGGATTTGAGTTTCTTACTTTTTTATGCCCGTTTTCAGGCAGGAATGGGATTTGATATCATGCTAAAAGATTATCAAGAGGCCAGATGTTCTAATACAGGAGATCGAGTGGGTATAAATGGCTGGTATGCCAACGGACAATCATATGCGTATCTACAAGGAGAATTGGGAATTAGAATTAAATTATCATTCTTGAAATTAAAGATTCCAATTGTTTCAGGAGGGGCTGCGGTTTTATTACAGGCAAAATTACCAAATCCAGTTTGGATGAGAGGGTATGTGGGTGGAAACATGAATATTTTAGGAGGGTTAATTAAAGGTAAATTCCGCTTTAAATTAGAAATAGGGGAAGAATGTAAGTTTGAGAATGGATCTCCGCTAGGTGGACTTAAACTGATAACAGATGTGACTCCAAAACAAAGTTCTACCGATGTAGATGTTTTCGCTGTACCTCAAGCCGCTTTTTCAATGAAGGTAAATGAAGCTTTTGTAATTCCGGAAGATGCAGGTGATGTTACCTATAAGGTGATACTAGAAAAATTTAAGGTTCTTGATGGTACAAAAGAAATTCAGGGAATCTTAGAATGGGGTTCTTCAAAAGACAAAGCTAATTTTGTTTCTACAGATATTTTACCCCCGAACAAGGAATTAAAAGTTCAGGTAGAGGTTAGTTTTCAAAAGATGGTAAATGGTGTATTTCAGCCTATAATAATAGACGGAAAAGTGGCAACAGAATATGAAGAGAGACTATTTACAACGGGAGGAGCTCCCGATCATATTCCACTTACCAATATAAAATATTCGTATCCGGTTGTAGATCAGAAATATTTCCTTGAAGAAGAATATTCAAAAGGATACATTCAGCTTAAACGTGGTCAGGATTATTTGTTTGAAGATACCAATTGGGAAACTAGTATTAAGGTAAATGAAGATGGAGTTTCTAATGCAAAAGCTACGACTTTTAATTATAATACCAGTTCTAATGAAGTCTATTATGATCTACCTAATATTAATCAGGACAAGAAATATAACTTTTCGATAGTAAGTAGTTTGAAAGAAAGTCCGTCAAGAAATTCAACAGCTACAACAAAAACGAATACTATCAGTGATGCAGGTAATGACATCCAAGTAAGAGAAAACCAAGCTGATGAGTTATCTAAAGCAGAGGGTAGTATTGATCGTCTATCTTATTCATTCAACACCAGTAAGTACAAAACCTTTACTTCTAAGATGAATGCGATAAATACGCAGAGTTACAATTTTGGAGTCTTGTTTTCAGATGTCATCTATTTAACCAATACGATTTCAAGTCAGGAAGCATTTGATATGGTTGAATTGCAAGGAGTAACCTATAGCGATAGTAAGCCTATGATAACAGCACAATCTAAACTAAATGATGCGTATTATACAACAGATATCTATCCATATCTCTATAAAGATTATCCTTTAAATGGTAAATATGCTATAAGTGACAGAGATACTAGTGAATTAGGAGTGATTCCTGCAAAAGCGATACCGCTCAATGCTTATTATATGACTAGTATTGAGAATAATGTAAACCAATCATGGACAAAAGGTAATTTCCCATTTAAGTATAATATGCCTTTGCTTTACAAACAGGATTGGGTTGATTTAAACAATCAGATTGCTAATGATTATGTAAATGGTTTGGTGAGTAGTACATCTATTGCAAACCGTTTTCTAAATAATGATTTCTTATTTATGCGCTATGGTAATTATGAAATAGTAATGAAATACAATTTGCCAGGAGATAAGAAATCGACAGAGTTTACGTATAAGTATAGAAACAATAATAATTTTAGATAATCAAGTTAAATCCATCTCGATAGTATCTTTGAGATGGATTTTTTTTTAAAATATGTAAACAAAAATAAACCTCAATAAAAATTACAATTGCTCTTTTCGAAGTTCCTCCATAAAATATGATGCAGGTATCCCAGTTCTGGAAAAAAAAGCTTTTGCAAAACGCTCTGTAGTGCTAAAACCGCATTCTTCTGATAGTGCATTGTTATTATAATTCTGAATTTTTTTATTCTCTTTTAATAAGCCAATCAAATAATCCACTTTTAGGTCATTGATATAATTTGCAAACTTTTTATCTCTGTAAGTAGCTATTATTTGTGAAATATACCTTGTGTTTGAGTTAAAAGCAACAGCAAGCTTTGCTAAAGTCCAATCTTCCTCCAAAAATATTTTGTCTGTTTCAAACTTCTCCAATTGCTTTAAGACCGATGTAACCGTTTCTTGATTCATGTCTTCTATTCTATTGGTTATATTCTTGGAATCAACTTTAATAGTAGCATCACTTTTTTTCATTAAATCATCAAATCTTTGTCGATAGATTTTCCTGTTTTTAATATGTTTATAAATGAGAAAGGCAACAGATAAAAATAAAAGGACTACTATCCCTTTAAGAATAAAACCATCCCGTTCTCTTTTATTGAGTAACTTTTTAATACTGTTTTTCTGTACCAATAATTCTTTAGTGTCATAATCTTTGTGAATTCTTCCTGATACATATCTATATCTATTGTGCAATATGCTATCCACTTTAAGTAGTTTTTCAATATAATAAAGTTGTAGCACAAGATCGTCTTTGGATTTAAAGTAGCTGAGTAGTAATTCATAGTTATTGCGAAGATCCGGACGGATGTATCCTTTATCATCAAAAATAGAATCCACTTTTTGAAAATAGGGTATCGCTAGTTCGGGTTTCTTAAGATCCCAATAGCTTTTCCCAATATAAAAATACGCAACAGACTCATTTGCAAAACCTTTGTTTTTTTGAATAACGGCTAATGAATAGTTTATTTTCTTAATAGCCAAAGCATAATTACCTCTGAAATACTGATTAACTCCTTCGGAAAGAATAAAATACTCTTTCATTTCATTATTAGCCAATCTTTCTCCTTCCAATAATCCCTTCTCATTTGTTTCTGTACATAAGCTGTAGTTTCCAATACGATTATAACACAACCCAAGAGAATGAAGTGAATTCAAATAACCACTATCATTATTTTTCTTAAAATAATTGATGCATTCCTTAAACAAAGCAATTGCCTCATTATAAGACCCAAGAAAGTATTTTATGTTAGCAATATTGTATTTGACCTTATAGATTAAATACTTGTCATTAGTTTTAGAAATATAACTATTGGCAATAAGATAATTATCTAATGCATAATTGTGTTTTTTCCAAGCATAGTATACAATTCCTTTTGTAAGATAGGCCGAACCTATCAAAGCATTGTCCTTTGATTTTTTTGCAGTGTAGATCATACTGTCTGCATATACCAGTTTCAAATTTTCTGGGGAGTGGTAGAGATAGTTTTTATAGCCATTTACCATCTCTTCAAAATTCTTTTCTGCTTTTGATTTTACCAAAAAAGATTGAAGATAGAGGGATTGTTTAACACTATCTTTTACGGATTCTTCTATTCGCTCAAAGAGATAATCATAATTCTTGTATCGAAGTGTGTCAGGAATTTTAAAATGGAGTTCCTGTGCGCTGATTTGACCTCCCCAACAAAAAGAGAGTAAAAAAAGATACTTTCTAATCATAATGTGAATTAAAATGAGACATTATTTCCTCTGCAAAACCATTTTAGAGCCAAGTATTCGGCTTAAAAAGAATCTAGGGATATTTTGCCAGAAATTATCTCAAATATAATACAAACAATTGATAACTAGCTATTTTACTCTAAAAAAGGCATACGGATTTTCATAAAATCCATACCGTAAAGTATGAAAATCCATATACAATGTTTTGCGGGATAAAAAAAAGCCCTTTAGATTTGTCTCGAATTCAAAAGCAAAAACATTTGGCATCGTGCTAAATTCAAGTTCTGCTTACCCGGGTGAAATGAACTGACTACAAAAGTAGTCTATCACATTTTACACATTTCAATCATGAAAAACATTTCAATATCATTAGTAATTTTAACATTATTAATTATTTCCTGTACAAATGATACTGTTGACAACACAGAAAGCATCGCTCGTAAGATAAGCATGAAAAAATTAGAAAAATCAACAAGTTTGATGGAAAACCTGACCCCTGAAAATCCGGAAAACACGTATGACTTTGCAGGTCAAATACATAATAACATTCTTGATGTTTATTTGTCCGGCAATTATCAGCATACTACAATTGCGCAAATTAGCCAACAAATTGAAGTCATTGCAGCTGCAAACAATGATTTAATGCTATTAAACATGCAAACAAATCTGCCAATTAATCTTGACATAATACAAGAAATTGTAAATAATCCTCAGTTTGAACTAGATCAGACTATTACAAATTCTACAATGACAAGTGCTGCAAAAGATAGCCTTTCCAGTTTTATGAATAATGTCCTTTTATGGGAAAATCATCCCTATGAGGAAATTTATCAAAACATTATTTATTATGAATCATCCGTGATAGCTAATTCCGGATTTAGTAACGAGGATAAAAGAATTATCCTCACGACTTCTTCCATAATACGATATTCCATCTATTACAATCTGGCACGCAAAGATAAAGATTGGCCTCCCTCTAAGGGACACCGTGTTGGGGGACTTAGTGGTGCTATGGATAATTCATCTACTGCGATTAGACGCTCCCTTGTTACAGGAATTATGATACGTACTCTAGCAACTTACTGATGTTGTATCGTCTTTATTCCATCGAAAAGGAAATAATATACACTTTTACTGTGTTTCTAATTCTTTTCAATCTTGTTAGTCTTTATTTCATCATAGACCTACTTTCCTATGATGAAATAATTGGCTACCTCACAAATGGTGAGATAAAAAGTGATAGCCCACGCATTCTGGCTTACTTACTTTTTGTGAGTGGCATGTCCAATTTACTTTTTGTCACTGTTTCATTGATGTCCAGATTACTATCGGAGTAACCTGATATCAACTTAAACCTATATAAAATAAAATTTATTTAACTCGTTGCAATCCTAATTTTATAAAAGAGCATTGTTGTGGTAAGAAAAAACTCAAAATATCATCATCCCGGTTTGCAGGTCTACATATACAAAAATTTAGCACCTATAACCGTTTTTAATGAGCTTCTTAACGCAGACCATTTTTCTGTACTGAGTGTAAATTCAGGTTCTTTATCTATAAAAATAGATAACAAAGACGTTACAGTCTTCGAAAATGAATTACTAATAATTCCGATACAAAGTTCATGTGAAATTTTGACAATGAGTAAACAATTGCAAATATGCCTAATATCGTGTACACCAGATTTTATTTTTGAGAATAACATCCGAAGACTACATATAGGGTATTTTGATTTTTACACTAGGAAACTTCCTTCGAAAATTTATATCAAAGATAAAGAACTCCAGCACCTAGTATTTTTGTTTGAACAATTATATCAAAAAAAAAGAAAATCCAGTAAACAAATTTTTAAAGAAGAAATATTGCTGCTTAGTTTTAATTTATTCCTTTATGTATTAGCAGAAAAACATAGCAGTTATCTTCAACAATTAAACGAAAATTTCACCATAAAAGAAAAACTACTAATACAATTTTTTAAAATTTTAGAAATGAATTGCAGAGAACAACACAATGTAAAATATTATGCGGATGTATTATCTATGACACCTAGTAATCTTACAAAAATAATTAAGGAATTAACTCAGAAAACAGCTAAACAATTTATTGATCAAGCTACTGTTTTAGAGGCTGAAAATTTACTTCAAAATACAGATATAAGTATTTCCAATATTAGTGAAGAACTGCAATTCACCGATTCTTCAGCTTTCAGTAATTTTTTCAAAAGACATACTTCCCTGTCCCCTTCCGAATATCGGTCACGATTAAATCCTCATTGAATAATACATAAACATAATTTGACTGGGTTAAGAATGTTCTATAAGCATTGATTTAGAGTACTGTCGATTGCAAGTCGAGAGAAATATTTACTAAGTAAAAAGTAAAAAAAATGACTCAAACCTATCTTTTAGAATGGATGGATTTAACGGTGACCTCAACCCTTAATCCTCGTAAAACAGACCTTACTATGATTACTCCCATTCAATCCAAAGCGATTATTAAAAAAGCGACCGAGCAAACATTCTTAATTCAATCACAGTTTACGGTACAAGTTTTTTCGCTTACCAATGAGAAACAGATTAAAATATTAGTTGGAAATTATTATTCATCACTGCTATTTCTTTTAGATAGAATCACAGAAATAAGTAACCGCAATGATCAACACCGCGAACATTTAAAAGAGGTTACATCAACTTTAATATCCTGTTTAGATGAATTAATAACTTTTGTTGAATCAAGATTTGCAAACTATTTAAACAAGCCCTTTCCAATTACTGAAAAGAAGATAACTGAGTCCTCTGTTGTAGACTCTACTTCTAGTAAAGTACTATGCAAACTTTCAACAGATCAGACAGCTCTGATACTTAGAGCATCCGATGAACTAAAAATTCTTATTTCAAAATCAATGAATCATTTATTTAAAACAATCGTTCCTTTTTTATCCACTCCAAATAAAGTAAATCTTTCTTATAATGCGATGCGTGGCAAGGCATACGTTGCCGAAGAAAGAGACAAAGAAATAGCGATTGAAACATTGGAACGTATGATTAAACAGATTAAAGAATATTAACTAAATAGTACTAATTTAAAATTTAAAAACATGAAAAAGCTATCCTGCATTTGGACCTTGTTAATTTTGATAATCACAGGCTGTCAACCTAAAAAACTAGATGAGAAATTGGCTACTGCCCTTATTCTAGAAAAAAATCATTATCCTACAATTGTAGACCATGATATTTACTGCAATGATCCCGCACACGCGTACACCATTTTTAAATCTGGTCTTGTCGAAAAAGGATTTGTAAAAGTGCTTCAAAATAAGAAATTTGGTGATACAATTTCTTTCGTGAGTTTTACCTCTGCGGCAAAACCATACTTACTGCCTACACCCCTTGCTGATAAAATATCTAAAATTCAACGCGTAAAAGTAGCAGATGAAGAATTTGGAGCAATTAAGGGAATTCGGATTATGAGTTCTGGTAATAAGGCAATTGTAGAATACACTACGATTCGAAAAAAGAATATTTTTGCTGCTGTCATTAAAAATGGATTGAAAGATACACTCACTCATGAAGTCTATTTTATACGAACAGATGATGGCTGGCAGCTTATGGATAAAAAATCGGAAATTGAATTTTTATCTTATTAGAATATACAAAAGTTACTTAGGCAACCATAAATTCTATTACAAACTTTTATACTTTCATGGCTCAGAAATGTATCAAATTGAATATGTTTGGGTCTACCATTTATTAATCTTTAATAATCTCTTTGTGAACCATTCTATGATATGATCTAAAGAAAATTCAACAAGATAAAACGTAGAAATCATTTTATTTTAATTCAAAAGTTAATAAATTGTAGTAAAAAGATTTCTTATATTCGCTTGAATAAAAGAAACTTATTTCACAAAGACAAGTAAAAAAGTTGTTTGATGCCATTTTATAGCTGATATTAACGAGTTGTGCTTCACTTTCGAGTAACAGAAACGCAAAACAAAACAGAAAAAATTAGATTAAAAAATGAGTAAATTTATTACGGGTTTGGAACTCGAAGAAACCATATCTAAAATTATCTGGGAAACAAAAGAAACACTTTTAATTGTTTCTCCATTTATAAAACTAGATGATTATTTTAAAAAATTATTTGACAATCATTTAAACAATCCTAAAATACACATTTTAATTGTTTTTGGAAAAAATGAAAATAATATAAGCCGAAGTCTAAGTAAAAATGATTTTGAATATTTTAAAAAATTCCTAAATATTAGTATCATTTATGTTCCAAATTTACACGCAAAATATTATGGAAATGAAAAAAAAGGTGTAATTACATCAGTTAATCTTTATGATTACTCATTTAAAAACAATATTGAATTTGGTATCTATTCAGAACTTAATATCGTAAACAAAATAACAAACAAAACTGAAAAAGATGCTTGGGAAACTTGTTGGAAAATTGCAGAAGAAAATGAAGCCGTATTTGTAAAAAGACCTGTATATCAAAAGAAATTATTAAGTTTAATATTGGGGAAAAATTATGTAAAATCAGACATTTTACTTGACACAACAGATAAATTTTATTCCGGATTTGGAAATAACAATCGAAATGCAATCAAAACAATTTTAGATTATAAATCTGAATTACATTTGGCTTCTGAGGAAATAGAAATTCCAACAAGAAGAGAAATTGAAAAACCAACTAATGGATTTTGTATTAGAACTGGTCAAAAAATAACTTTTAATCCTAAAATGCCTTTTTGTGATTATTCATACCAAAGTTGGAAAAGTTTTTCAAATTATGATTATAAAGAAAATTATTGCCATAGAACTGGAAAAGAATCATTTGGAAAAACATCAATGAGAAAACCAATATTATAAATAAAAAAGAGAAGGCACAACAGCTACTACAACGGATTTTGGCGATTGGGTTAATGGAAAAATGGATTTGCATTTGGGATGATTTGGCAAATCCGAAAACAAGGCTTAATCTAATTCTAAAATCACTGATTACCAGAACGTTATTCGAGATTTTAAAACACAACCATATCAAATAATGAAAGATTTAAATATAGTAGATTTTGAAAGCAGATTTCCAGATCAAGAAACTGCGGTAGCATTCATCAATAAACTGCAATCTCTTGATTTAAGTCAATATGAAATTGATGACATTAACAATATGATTGATGATGTTTTCCATATGATACCATTTGGAATCGGGCATATTCCTAAAGGAACAAAATTATTTAGAGCTAGAAAAAATAATGAAAACCAAATTTTTTATAATGTTTCAGAGTTAGGGATAAACAAACCGGAAAACATAGTCGAATATGGTAGAGCAAACAAACCTCATGAACCAATCTTCTACTGTTCATCAAATGTAAAATTAGCATGTGCTGAAGTGTTACAGAGCCTGAAAAAATCAATCAATCCTAAAAAAGAAATTGGTTTAACTACCATAAGTGTTTGGGAAACGACTAAAGACTTAAACTTAGCGCCAGTTTATTACAGTAATTCTGTCGTTAATGTCAGAGAAGATATTAAAAAATATAAAGAAGGAAATAAAAATCACGTTAGAGAAAATAACATTATTGACTCAACAACATTAGATGTTAATGATTTAATTATGGAATTTTTTTGTGATGAATTCTCAAAAATTGATATAAGAACACACCATGATTATAAATTGAGTGCTTCCTATGTAAGTAGATTGAAACATGCAAATGGTTTAATTGCTCCACAACATTCTGACAAAAAATTTGACGGCTTAATTTACCCAAGTGTAGCAATGAAGTACACAGGAGATAATTATGTTTTATTTGAGGAAAATCTAAATGATAAAATTAAATTTGAAACAGCTATTCAAACACTCTGTTTGGATTTTGACTTTGAAAAGGCAGATTTTAAATCTTATTTTACATATGAGATAGAGAGTTGTGATGCAAATGGAAATTTAGTGTGGAGTAAAGAACCATGGAGGCCAAAATAAAACCTCACATAACAGCTACAACGGATTTTGGCAATCGGCTTACTGGAAACTTGTTTTTGTATTTGGGATTTATTTTGCAAATCCAAATAATGAGCTTAATTTAATCTTAACCCTACTATAGTAAAGTTGGGCGACAATTTGCAAAAAAACGAAGAATAGAAAAAATTAATGAGAGAAAAAATAAATAAAATACTGTTTCCTTTTAATGCTTTAATGACTGCGTTTGGATTTATTAATTTTGGAAAAGAGTTTAGTTCCAGGATTGATAAAATGGAGCGAATTTATTCTAAAAACTTTAGATTTTTTTAAAGTTATAAGAACCTTTTTTATATCCAGTAGTACGCTTTATTTCCATTTTTAACTTTGAAATGCAAGATTGGTTTAAAACATATTTCTTTTTAGGAATATTAAGTTATAATACATACAATTACTCATATAAAAAAATATGTGGCCATTTTAGTTCATCTTCAATTATAACTTTAATATTTGGACCACAGAGAATAAAAGTTTTTTTAATTATACTTTACAATTTATTCTTATGGTCTCTATATATAATCGTACTACTTACACACTACTATGAAAAAGGCTACCAACGACAACACAACGTCTATACATTAAAGGGAAAATATATTTTTTGGGTGTTTTTTTAATCATTTTAATTGTGTTTCTGAATTGAACTTATCTTACTTTTATTGATGAACTTTTAACTCAATAAAAAATAAAAAAATGGAAGACTTAATAAAACAGGTATTAGAAAAACACTTTACAGACTACAAAAATTATCATCTTTTAATTTTAATCGCTTTTACATTTGTCATTGCTTTACTTCAAGTAATTCAAACTTTAATCGTAACAAAAAAAGTTGAGAATTTTAAAAATGAATTGAAAAAATCCGAGATAAGATTTTCAAGATATAATGAATTACAAATTACCGCTTTAAGAAAAATATATCATCAGTTAGCAAATTTTCAACTTGTAAACAATCTTTTGTTTAACAATCAACCAAATCCAATTGGACACACAAAATTCAAGAATCGTATAAACGAGTGGATAAAAAATTATTTAGAATGTGCAAATGAATTAGCAAGAGAAAAAATATTATTACCAACAGAAATTAAAGAGTTGTTTTCTAAAACTATAAAAGATTTTGACGAAGTTAAGTCTATATTAATAAGTGAAAGAGAAGATTTAAACTATCTTGAAATGCAATATTCCGGAGATTGGAATTCAATGTATGAATTTGAAGAAAATGAACTTGGAACAATTACACAAAAATTAAATTTAATAAAAGAAAAGCCATCAATTAAAAATTCTGATAAGCATATTAGAAATTTAAGAGAAAAAATAGAAACCGTATTCCAAAAAATGGAATAATAAAAAAGCGATTGCCCAGCAGCCACTGCAACGGATTTGGGCAATTGGCTTAATAGGAGTTGGTTTTGTATTTGGGATGATTTGAGAAATCCGACATAGGCTTAATTTAGTCTAATAGCTCCCCGTAGAAACAGAATTTTATGGACAATTTTAAGATACATACGATAAAATGAACAATAACGAAAGAGACCGATTTGTAACATACATTGGACAGACTTATGACAATGTTCAAATTTGGGGGCAATACGAAAGAATGGTTGACTTTTTCTTTGAAGAATATTCAAGGACCAAGAGACGTTTTGACGAAATTGCACAACCTTTTCTATTTACAATTGCACACGCTATTGAATTGGCACTGAAAGAAAATATTAAGTTTTTTGAACAATACGTTACGTCAAAGCAACTTACTAAATTTGAGAATTGGACACATCTTTTAAAAAGCCACGACTTAGTAGCTTTATCAACTGAATTCAAAATATTTTTTTCAGATTTCACAAACAAGTTAAAGCCTCTAAAGAAGATAAAGACGAGTTCAATAAATATTTTAAAATTTTGGAAATACTGAATAAAATTTTAGAAAGAAATGCAGAGACATACAGATATTCTGAAAAATTAGACAATGTAGGCAAAACAGTTAAACCAAGTATAACATCAAACAAGAAAATTAATATTTTAGATGTTAAATCAATGTTTGACGATTTGAAAAATCTATTTATAGGTGCACCTAATGTAATGGGAATTTATACAGATTATATAGACTTTAAGAAAAATAATCTGGATTATTCAAAAGGAAAAGGTAAATTATATTGCCAACGCTTACATTATACCGAACACTTTCTTGAAAATGTAAAAGAAAGACTTACGAAAGATTTAAAAAGAGTAAACGACAATTTATGGTTAGACGCGAAGACGTACAATAATTATGAAATACAAGTTTGGAATAAAGAAATATACATAATACAAATTTAAACTGTTAGTAACACAGTTTCGTAGCCATTTGAAAATTTAGTGGGATTTTCAAACTAAAAACTATCCTAAAATAATTCCTTTTATCTGCTAATTAGCCTTCCAATCGGAAGGCTTTTTTATTTTTTTACATTTTTTTTATTTTTTTTCTCCTTGATTTTACTGGGGGTGCAACGGGGTACAACTGGGGTGCAACAAAAAGTTGTACTTGTAGCAGTTTGTTGTCTATTGTTTCTTTGCCCTGTAATGATGAAGATCCTCATTTGGAATTATTCCATCTATGGGGATTGTGAAAAACTAATGTAGAACGATAAAATGAGGAGCGTATGTTTACAAACATTTCATGGGGTAATTACATAGTTGTGGTTATCCTGCTATTGACAAGTTGGTATTTATTTGTTGGATTTCGATTTTATTTTGATGATCTCAAAGAAGTGATCTCAGGAAAACGGAAACTTCAATTCCGCAGATTAGGAGATCCAAATTACGGAGACTTTCAATCCGAAGAAAACGATCAGGAGACACCTGCACCTACTTTAAGCCAACCTACGTTTGGAGAATTTGACACCACCTTTCAGGATGTTGATGCGCTGGTGGCACGATTAAAAAGTTTTATCACTGATGCCGCAAAGAAAAAATTAGTCAAAAAAGAATTTACCTATTATCTGCAACTCCTCCTAAGAGAATATCCATCCGTAAAAGATTCTGCTTTTCGCTCTTCTGTGAGTGAACTGATTGTGACAGAGTGCAAAACACTTGACGCTGTATCTGTAACCCAAGCGGAAGCAGAAGGGTTATGGAACTAAAAAATCTAAAACAATATAACGGAGGAAATGCCCCTGTCCGTCCCGGCGCAGTATGGCATATGTAACAGGAAAGTGGCACTGCGACAGCGGCAACACCTCCGTTTTTTACCTGAATTTTTAAACTTTAAATAATATGTGATGAGAAAATGGAACTGGAATTTTAAAAAGTTTATATCCAAAAAAATGAATCGTATTGGTATTCTCCTGGCTCAAATCCTTTTTGTGATAAGTTACGAGACTTATGCCCAGGATGGACTTGCCGGAATCAATGAAGCTAACCAACAAGTGAGAAGCTATTTTGATGCAGGTACTGAACTGATGTATGCCGTTGGAGCCATACTAGGACTAATTGGAGCTGTTAAGGTCTATCAAAAATGGAATGCAGGTGATCCTGATACTGGAAAAGTTGCCGCCGCCTGGTTTGGTAGTTGTGTCTTTCTGGTAGTAGTGGCTACCGTAATCAAGTCCTTTTTTGGGATTTAAAACCAGTTGCCATGGAAAATCTACTCAAAGAAAAGTTATGGTTCTACATTATTCATAACAATCCCGATTTGATGTTTACCCTACAAGAAGAATATGGCGTATCAGATTATTTCAATCAAAAAATAAATAGTGTAAAGTCCATATTGGAAGATCTGTTCTCTGAGGTTACACCTCAATATATCATCGAAGAAATTTGTCTCAATGTACTGACGGACGATTTAAAACCTTCCCGATTTGTATATATCCGTACCCTACTTTCTGATGAGTTTGAGAAAACGTATACCACTTTTCAGGAATCAGGCATTCTCACTTATGAGGTAATCAACCTTATAGATAGTTGCAAACCAGTTTTTGAAACTATCGGTTTTACAAGAGAAAATGAAGAAGATCCTACTTTGAGGAATGCCCTTATTGGTCAGATTGCTGACTATCTGAGTTGCCCTATTTATAGCACTATGTAGTATGAAAAGAAGTAATTATGGTGTACAATCTATCCCAAAAACTAAGTACCAATATCGAGGCAATTATCATTGCAATGCAATGGCAGCAAGGTGATATTTTATCGGAAGAAGCTATTGCGACACTTAAGGCATACGCTGGCTTTGGAGGTATCAAAGCTGTATTATACCCTAATGGTACTGCCGAAGATTGGATTAAATCGGGAGCTACTAACGAAGATTTGAAACTACATTCAGAGATGATTCGTCTGCACGAATTATTACAGGAACACAATTCTGAAAAGGATTATAATGGGATTGTTTCTTCGCTACGCAACAGTGTACTAACGGCATTTTACACTCCAGAGATTGTACCCAAAACCCTGTACACTGTTTTGCAAGAACAAGGTATTAGTCCCAAAAGATTATACGAACCATCAGCAGGTTCAGGTATTTTTATCACTGAAGCAGACAAGACTTTTCCAAATTTGGAACAAATTACTGCTGTCGAAAAAGACAGATTGAGCGGTTTGCTTCTTTCGGTATTAAACAGTACGCTGACAACAAAAAGTACCACTCATATCATAGGATTTGAGGAAGCACCCACAAATGATAATGGCAGTTATGATCTTGTAGTGAGCAATATTCCCTTTGGTAATTTTTCAGTTTATGATGCAGCCTATCCTGATAAAGCAATTTCAGGAAAAATTCATAATTATTTCTTTGCAAAAGGACTGGATAAGCTCGCTAATGGTGGTCTTATGGCTTACATCACAACAGACGGTTTTTTAAATAGTCCTTCGAATCAGAGTGTACGGGAGTATCTTTTCCAAAATGCAGATTTTATGAGTGTGGCTGTCATGCCTGATAACCTGATGAAAGAAACTGGTAATACAGATGCGCCAAATCATTTACTTATTGTTCAGAAAAATGAACACAAAGAAACATTGTCTTACAATGAAAAAGAGCTGCTACAGACTGTTGAACTGGAAAATGAGTTTGGAAAATACAATGCCAATAAATACCAGCACAATCGACCAGAACTCATAATTGGAGATGAATTGTTCGCCGGTAAAAATCAATATGGACAGGCGCATCAAAGTGTCAGACAAAGTGGTGACATTAATTCTATTGCAAATCCTCTGGCACAAAATATTACTAGTGGGCTAAAAAATAATTTCAGTTTAGAGCGTTTTGTGTTGTCTCAAAAATCAGGTATTGTTCAGCAACCTGAAATATCCGGAAAAAAATTCACCTACTTACCTATGCCAGAAAGTATAGCAAGTGGTATCTCCGTTCAGCTTGGATTGTTCGATACAGTACCAGCAGAGAATATTAACCGTGCGATGGATTATATCAATCCGCTCGATGAAACTGTAGTAGATAAAAAAACGGCAAGAATACTCAGTACAATCCGCACACAAGATAATCCATCACATGAAAATGCGGTACTTATTACCGCCAAACAAAACAAGTCCAATCGGTACTTCTATAAATTATATTCTAATGTAAAAGAAATTGATGGTTTTTCAGCCAATTGGATGAATGGCGGATTATTGCCTCACGAACTGTTGGCGCTGTCCAATACTCTTCAGCAATATGACCACGCCTATGTATATGAAGGAGATAGAACACTTGAACCTGCTTTTAACCTTGAAAAAAGACTTTATGAAGAAGTTGCTTCATTCAAACCTTTCTATAAAGAAGGAACATTGGTTAGGCTTGGAGAAGCTATAGGAATTATAAGTGACATCAACAGCGAGCACAAACAAGCTTTTTTCCAACCTTTAGTATTACAAAGCAATCTAAAATTTTACGATTCCTATATCACTATTCGGGATAATTATTTAGAGCTATTTGAAAATGAACAGTCAGGTCAAGCTGCAAGTAAGGAAATCCGGGAAAATCTGGATAAGCACTATACAAAGTTTGTTTCTCACTATGGTATTTTGAACAGCGCTGAGAATCGCAGGCTAATCATGCAGGATTCCGCTTTTGGATTTACTGTACTGTCTTCACTGGAACGCAAAGAAGGGGAACGATATGTGAAGTCCGATATCCTAAGTGAATCTGTAGTAAAACAACAGGAACGTTATTACACAGATGATCCAATTGAAGCATTAGCCCGCAGTCTGAATGAAAAAGGAGTTGTCGATTTAGGATTTATAACTGCTGCAACCGGGCTTGAAGAAAACGAGGCAATAGAAAGTTTAAACCATCATATTTATCTCAACCCGATACACCAAGATTGGGAAACCTCAGATTTGTATCTAAGTGGTAATGTTGTGGAAAAATGGCAGCAGGCTAAACAGGCAGTACAACAGTATCCTGAAAATACACAGTATTATAAAGGAATGCAGGCACTGGAAAAGGTACAGCCTGAGCGTATCCCTTTTGAATTACTAGATTTTAATCTTGGCGAACGATGGATACCGATGCATTACTATGAAAATTTTGCAGGGCAGCTATTCGATCAGACAACTGAAATTAGTTATTTCCCTTCGCTGGATACCTTTAAAGTGAGCGCAGGACATAATACCAAAATCGACAGGGAATTTGCTGTAACTCCAAAAAGTGGAAGAACCACTTATGGTTATACCATATTAGAACATGCACTTGAAAACACGGCTCCGTTTTTTACTTATGAAGTAGATGGACCGGCAGGCAAACCTATACGGTTGCCCGACAATGAAGCCATTCAATTAGCACATCAAAAAATCGAGAACATCCGTAATGGATTTATTGAATGGTTGCAGGAATTACCCGTGAGTGAAAAGAATGAATTGGAAAGTCTCTATAACAATACGTTCAACTGTTATGTATTACGTGAGTATGACGGAAGTCATTTGAGTTTTCCGGGTTTGGATAAAAAGGCTCTTGAAATCGAAGATTTATACAGTTCTCAAAAAAATGCTGCCTGGCGTATCATTCAGAACCGTGGCGCTTTAATCGATCATGAAGTTGGACTCGGCAAAACACTAACCATGATTGTGGCTGCCAATGAAATGAAACGATTGGGAATTATCCACAAACCTGCAATACTGGCACTGCATGCCAATGTTGACCAAATTGCAACGACCTATCGCAAGGCCTATCCGAATGCTCGAATACTAGCTCCCGGCGAAAATGATTTTACTCCTGCTAAAAGAATGAGACTTTTCCATGAAATCAAAAACAACAATTGGGATTGCATCATTTTAACGCACGATCAATTTGGCAAAATTCCACAATCTGCCGAAATCCAAAAAGAGATTTTACAAAATGAGCTTGACAATGTAGAAAGGGATCTTGATACGGCAAAAGATTTGGGAGGTGATATCTCTAAAAAAATATTAAAAGGTCTTGAGATACGAAAAAATAATCTCGATGGTAAGCTAAAAAAGGTACTGAGTGACATAGAAGATAAAAAAGACAGTGGAATTAACTTTAGAGAAATGGGTATCGATCATTTGTTTGTAGATGAGTCACATAAATTCAAGAATCTAACCTTTACTACCCGTCATGATCGTGTTGCCGGAATTGGAAATATGCAAGGAAGCCAAAAGGCACTTAATATGTTATTTGCTGTACGCACCCTTCAAGAGAAATTTGATTCAGATCTGTGTGTGACCTTTCTTTCTGGCACCCCTATTTCCAATAGCCTAACCGAAATGTATTTGCTTTTCAAATACCTGCGTCCAAAAGAAATGGAACGCCAGCGTATTGAAAATTTTGACGGCTGGGCATCTGTTTTTGCCAGAAAGACGACCGATTTTGAATTTTCGGTCACCAATGAAATTATTGCCAAAGAGCGTTTTCGTCATTTTATTAAAGTTCCGGAACTAGCATTATTCTATAATGAAATTACCGATTATAAAACCGCAAAACATATTGATCTGGACAAACCTGAAATTGAGGAACAACTTGTCAATATTAGCCCTACGCCCCAGCAAAGTGAGTTTATTATCAAACTCATGCAGTTTGCGAAAACCGGTAATGCGACACTTATCGGAAGAGCACCTCTCACCAGAGAGGAAGATCGCGGAAGAATGTTGATAGCCACTAATTACGCTAAAAAAATGGCTGCTGATATGAGACTCATAGATGAAGGGTACGCAGATCATCCCGATAATAAAGTCAATACATGCGCCCGAAATGTGGCTGAAATGTACCATGCTTCGGTTATACACAAAGGGACACAGATTGTCTTTTCAGATATCGGGACTCCTAAACCAGATGCCTTCAATATGTACGATGCCCTTAAAGATAAACTGGTAGCAGATTTTAATATTCCTGCCCATGAAATCACCTATATCCACGATTGGACGGATAAAAAGAAAGCACAACTATTTTACAAAATGAATACTGGTGAAATACGCATTCTGTTAGGTAGCACCGAAAAAGCAGGCACTGGACTGAATGTACAAAAACGTGTTGTTGCCATGCATCATTTGGATATTCCATGGAGACCGTCAGATCTGGGACAGCGCAATGGCCGAGGTGGCAGACAAGGTAACGAAGTTGCCAAACAGTATTATGATAATAAGGTAAAGAATTTCATCTACGCCACTGAGCAATCATTGGATAATTACAAGTTCAATCTGTTGAAGAACAAACAGACTTTTATCAGTCAGATGAAAAATTGTGAACTGAATGTAAGATCTATTGATGAGGGCGCAATGGATGAGCAAAGCGGAATGAATTTTTCGGAATATATCGCAGTTCTCTCAGGAGATACTTCTTTACTGGAAAAATCAAAACTGGAGAAAAAAGTTGCCGTGATGGAAAGCCTTAAAAAAGCACATTACAAAGAAATTTCAAGAACTAAATATCAGGTGGAATACTTACTGGAGGAAAAGATGGTCATTACCAAAACATTGGATAAGCTAACTGTTGATGATAGCTTGTACAAAAAGAATCTGAAATATGAACCTGATGGCTCTAAAGCGAATCCCATACAGTTATATGATTGTAAAGCATCCGATTCTGAGAATATCGGTAAACAAATTATCGAACTCTATAAACACTGGAAACCTCCTGAAGGAGAAAATGAGGCCAAGCAGATTGGGAAGTTATATGATTTTGGGCTTTATATAAAAAGAGAACGTGAAGCCTATCAAAATGATGGTTTGTATCAGTATCGCTATTCCAACAGCTTTTATGCGCAACGTTTGGAGGATGGTATTAAATACACATTCAATGGAGGAACTCCGAATGTGGACAATCCAAAACTAGCAGCCCGTCATTTTCTAAATGCTATTGACCGGGTGGAACATCTGAAGGAGAAATACCAAAAAACTTTAAGTGAGATTGAAAATCAGCTGCCGGAATTGCAAAAATTAATTGTAAAGTCTTTTAGTAAAGAACACGAGTTGCAGCAAATGAAAAGTGACCTATCGAGTTTGGAAAGAGAAATAGCCTTGAAAATTCAGGTGAACCAATTGAAAGAAGCAAATCCACAAGAGGTTAATATTAGTGATGAAACTACAGCAACTAATACAGTACCAGTAATTCAATTACCGATAAAGAGTAGTGAAGAATCCCAACATTTTGCAGTCTCAGAAAGAGAAAGTGATACCTGGCAGCAAAACTCTTTTTCTGAAATCAGACGAAGTAACAAGATGAAATTTTAAAACAAACACCATGTCAAATAGTGTCTATCAAATCAACAAAGGAATCAACCAAAGCATCGAGTTTAAGGGACTGAAGGCACAATATATCTGGTATTTGGGTGGGGGAGTAATTGCTTTAATGATACTGTTTGCGATTATGTATATAGCAGGTTTACCTTCATTTATCTGCATTGGAATAATTGGTGTTTCGGGAACATTATGGGTTTTAAAAATATACAAAATGAGCCATCAATACGGAGAATTTGGTATGATGAAAGCGCTAGCAAAACGACAAATTCCTAAAGCAGTGAAATCCCAGAGTAGAAAAATATTCATGAACTTTTCTAAAAACACACCAAATGAAAAATGAAATTTCAATAACTACCGGTTGCAAGTTTCACATTGATAGTAACGCTCAGGCTATAGTGGAAACAGCGAATCCAAGTAATACTATTCCTCTGGAAAGATTACCCACTCATGAGATTGAAGGAACAAGCTTTTATGTAGACATCAATAGTCAGGCATTAATCGAAACAACAAATCTTACCAATACGATTCCTTTCAGTGATATGAAAGATCACGGAACCCACTACTCTATGTGTTACCATTCTGAGTATAAAAATTTTCCATGCCAACTCGATTCAGTTGAAGATACTATCAATATCAACATACCGCCTTTGCTCATTTTAGATTCCGAAGGCATGGCAAAGAAGTATGGAGTTACTATAGAAAGTCTAAAAAACAAAACAGACT
This sequence comes from Flavobacterium pisciphilum, assembly GCF_020905345.1. Taxonomy (NCBI): domain Bacteria; kingdom Pseudomonadati; phylum Bacteroidota; class Flavobacteriia; order Flavobacteriales; family Flavobacteriaceae; genus Flavobacterium; species Flavobacterium pisciphilum. The sequence continues at coordinate 4,249,457 of NZ_JAJJMO010000001.1, read as the reverse complement.
TAGAGTTTCTAAATCCCAATTATGAAGGTTTCATGGAACGGGTAGCTGGAATCCTTCCTCATATTGATATCGCAGGACAGGATTTTATCATAGATCTCAACTTAAAAGAACTGAGATTAGCGGAGGATGCTTTTGTGAAATTGGAATTCAAAGACTTTGAGATTGGTTCTTTTGATGGAGACTTTGCTTATCATTTTCTATATGACACCAAACTTCAAAAGCTAGTAGGCAATGAATCCTCAAAGGATGTTATCCGAGTAGAATTGCCTAATCTTTTATATCTGGATCCTGTTGGACTTGCAAGACGCAATGGCCATGAAGACTCAGCCTATATCAGGGACTATCCAATCGAGAAAAATTTGAAAGCGTCTACTTATACAAGCCCGCTAGATGTAAAAAAACATTCCAACAAACAAACTTTTGATAATGACATGACTCCCCCAAAAAGAGGAAAAAGACTCTAGATGATGGTTTGAATTAACAGGTAAATGATAGATGAAGATGGAAAAGATGATAGATGATATTTTACCGATTATGGATGTAGAGCACGATTGTATCCTGTCCAAACAAGGAGATGTAACGGTGGTATTCAAGGCAGAACTGCCTGAGATATTTACTTTGTCTGATCAGGAATACGAAGCGTTCCATCAAGCATGGCTTAAAGCCATAAAGTTGCTTCCTAAGTTTAGTGTGTTCCACAAACAAGACTGGTTTATAGACAGTAAGTTTGAGCCCGATTTCACAAGTGAAGACTCAAGTTTTTTAACCCGAAGCAGTGAGCGTTTTTTTAATGAACGTCCATTTCTGGATCATTCGTGTTATATTTTCCTGACCAAAAAACCAGCAGGTAGGAAAACCTCCAGTTCCTTATTCTCGAATTTACTGAGAACTTCCATTGTTCCGGAAGAAACATTAAAAACGCAATTACGTCAGGATTTTATTGATAGCACTGGACAATTCAGACGCATATTGGAAGACAGTGGTTTTGTGAAACTAACTCGTCTGGGAAATGATGACCTTCGAAGCCACAGTAGAAAGATTGGGATTATAGAAAAGTATTGTTTCCTTTCTGAAAAGGAAAATTCATTTGTATTTAAGGATATTGCTTTCGATGATGGTTTGCAGGTTGGAGACAAGCATTGCCAAATTTATTCTTTAGGTGATGCTGCCGACCTGCCTGCTCTATGTGGTTCTAGAATTAACTACGACCGCTATTCTACCGATAAGACCAAGTTCAGCATCGGATTTGCTTCCACACTTGGTCAATTATTATCCTGCAACCACATTTACAACCAGTACATTTTTATAGAGGATTTCCAGAAAACCCTGCAGAAACTAGAGAGTAAAAGACTGCGTTTACAATCCTTATCAGCCTACAGCAGAGAGAACCTTATTGCGCGTGATGCCACTAATGATTTTCTTAATGAAGCTATCGGTCAGCAACGCCTTCCTGCAAAAGCCCATTTTAATGTATTGATTTGGACAGATAACAAAGAAGAACTCAAAGACCTGAAGAATAAAGTTTTTTCAGCACTGGCTCAGATGGATGCAGCTGCTAAACAAGAAACTGTGGGAGCAGCTCAGATTTTTTGGGCAGGTATTCCTGGGAATTCCGCAGATTTCCCAATGAACGACACCTTCGATACCTTCATAGAACAAGCTGTCTGCTTTTTGAATTTAGAAACTGGTTATCGCTCTTCTCTTAGTCCAATTGGAATTCGTTTGGGAGATCGTTTGACAGGAAAGCCTGTTCATGTAGATATTAGTGATGAACCTGTAAAAATGGGGATTTGTACCAATCGGAACAAATTTATACTGGGGCCATCAGGAAGTGGTAAATCCTTTTTCACCAACCATATGGTGAGAAGTTACTACGAACAAGGAACTCATGTTGTATTGGTTGATGTGGGGCACAGTTACAAAGGATTATGTGATATGGTGGGTGGATATTATTTTACTTATGATGAAAAGAATCCAATTCGATTCAACCCATTTTATATCAGTGATGGTGATATACTGGATACTGAAAAAAAAGAAAGCATTAAAACATTATTACTAGCTCTTTGGAAAAAAGACAATGAAACTTTCAATCGAAGTGAGTATGTAGCATTATCCAATGCACTTCAATTGTACTACGAAAAGTTAGATGGTAATTCCGTTTTATTTCCCTGTTTTGACAGCTTTTACGAATTTCTAAAAGATGATTTTGTAACCATATTGGAGGGTGATAAAGTAAAAGAAAAGGATTTTGATGTGAACAATTTCCTGTATGTCTTACGTCCGTATTACAAAGGAGGTGAATTTGATTACCTGCTCAATGCTACCGAGAATCTGGATCTATTGAAAGAACGTTTTATTGTTTTTGAACTCGATAATATCAAAGACCATCCAATACTCTTTCCAGTAGTGACTATCATCATCATGGAAGTATTCATAAGCAAGATGCGTAAACTAAAAGGCATTCGAAAAATGATACTTATTGAAGAAGCATGGAAGGCTATAGCCAAAGAAGGTATGGCGGAATACATTAAGTATTTGTTTAAGACCGTTCGTAAATTCTTTGGTGAAGCCATTATAGTCACTCAGGAAGTAGAGGATATTATCTCTTCTCCGGTAGTCAAGCAAGCGATTATTAATAATAGTGATTGCAAGATATTACTGGATCAGAGCAAGTACCAAAATAAGTTCGAGCAAATACAAGAATTACTTGGACTTACCGAAAAAGAGAAAGCACTGGTACTCTCAGTAAACAAAGCCAATGCCCCTTATAAAAAATACAAAGAAGTGTTTATCTCACTTGGGGGCATGCAATCGAAAGTCTACCGCACTGAAGTATCGCTGGAAGAATATCTCGCCTATACCACCGAAGAAACCGAAAAAGTAAAAGTACAAGCGTATGCCAAAAAGTTTGATGGTGACATCCGAAAAGGTATTGCTGCACTTGCTATTGATTTGAGAAATGGAAACTAAACAATACTAATTATGAAAGCAAAAAAGAAAATTACAATCTGCCTCTTGTGCTTTTTACTGATAAGCACTCCTACCCGACCAGCAGAAAGAGTCGCGGCAATACCAATTTTAGAAATGGTAAAAGCAGTTGCGAAAAAGGTAATTAAGGCTATTGACCTTAGGATACAAAAACTGCAAAACAAAACCATCTGGCTTCAGAATGCGCAGAAGAAAATAGAAAATATTTTATCCAAACTAAAACTGGATGAGATTTCCGATTGGACCCAGAAACAAAAAGACCTCTACAAAGAGTATTATGAAGAGCTCGCAAAAGTCAAATCCATTATTACCTATTACCAGCGTATCAAAGATATTAGTCAAAAACAAATTCGATTAGTCGACGAATATGAAAGAGCATGGAACTTGTTTCAAAAAGATGCTCATTTTAATGCAAGCGAATTGGATTATATGCAAAGGGTTTATTCTGGGATATTAAATGAAAGTCTAAAAAATATCGACCAGATTTTCTTGGTATTGGATTCATTTACCACACAGATGAGTGATGCCAAGAGATTGGAAATTATAAATGCTGCTGCGGATCAAATCGAGACTAATTATAATGACCTGACACTCTTCAACAGACAGAATATAATGCTGAGTCTTCAAAGGGTCAAAACACAGCATGATGTCAATTCGGTTAAGAAATTTTACGGAATTCCGTAATAAATCAAAAAATCATGAAAAAGATATTTTTTATGTTTCTCTTATTAGGATTCTTTAAGGGAAATATTCATGCACAGGCCAAACAACAAAGGATGCTTTTACAGCAAATAGCGGCACTTCAAACGTATATCGGATATGCTCAAAAAGGCTATTCGGTAGCCAAAAAAGGACTGGGTGCAATATCAGATTTTAAGCGTGGAGAATTTAATCTTCATGGTGATTATCTCACATCGCTCAAGCAGGTCAATCCAAAAATTAAAAAGTATGCAAGGGTAACTGAAATTATAGCTCTTCAGTTAAAAATCATAAAAAGCTACAAGAGCTTGTACAGGCAAATCCAACAGGATGATTTATTCCACGGCGATGAAGTTGATTATATCCAAAGGGTATTTGAAAGGTTGATTGAAAATTGTGATACCAATATGGATGAACTATTGATACTTATTTCGGACGGACAGTTAGAGTTGAAAGACGACGAGCGAATGAAACGCATTGATACTATCTACCAAAACATGCTCGATAACTACACTTTCTCTGAGGGTTTTGGTAATCAAACTAAACTGATGGCTTTATCAAAAACCAAGGAGTTGAAAGAAGCAAAAATCAGCCGTGCCTTGCGCGGCATAAACTGATATATCATGAAAAAAATACTGATTATAGGGATTGCATTTATTGTTTTACTACTCCCTTCCAAGCTAACGGCCCAAAAACAAGAAATCCAGCAATTGATTCTGAACATTGAGAAACTGAGCCAGTTCAAACAGATTCTAAAGGATATGAAAAAAGGCTATGAAATGCTTAGCGGTGGGTATAATACGGTGAAAGATTTATCCAAAGGAAATTTCAGTCTACATGAAACGTTCCTTGATGCGCTCATGCAAGTTAGTCCCACGGTCAGAAATTACAGGCGAATCGGAGATATTGTCACTTATCAGGTGCAATTGGTTAAAGAATACAAATCTGCCTTTGGTCGTTTTCGGGATAGTAAAAATTTCAATGCTGATGAAATCGCTTATCTCGAAAGAGTATATGATAATCTGTTTAAACAGAGCCTTAGAAATCTTGATGAACTTACTTCGGTAGTTACCGCAAATAAAATGCGGATGTCTGATGATGAGAGGTTAGCTTCCATTGACAAGATATATGCAGATATGCAAGACAAGCTTATGTTCCTAAGAAACTTCAACAACAATACTTCAGTACTGGCTTTGCAACGAGCCAAGGAGCGCAATGATGTAAATGCGATTCGCAACATGTTCATTAAATAACTAAATATTCACTCTTATGATAAAGATAAACAAGAAGACATTATTTGTTCTTCTGGGGATTTTATTACCCTTTATAAGCCAAGCGCAAGGAGTTGCAGACGAGATGAACAGTCTGCATAGTGTATTGGAACAGTTATACGATGAGATGATGCCTTTATGTAATAATCTACTGGGAGTTGGACAAGGTCTTGCCGGTTTTGCAGCTATTTGGTATATCGCCTCTCGAGTTTGGAGACATATTGCCAGCGCAGAACCTATAGACTTCTACCCTCTCTTTCGCCCATTTGTTATTGGATTTTGCATCATGATTTTTCCTTCAGTACTATACATGATTAATGGCGTGATGAAACCTACTGTTACCGCAACCGCTGCAATGGTGGAAGGATCGAACAAAGCTATTGAACGACTACTTAAAGAAAAAGAAGAAGCCCTTAAGAGCACTAATCCCTGGCAGATGTATGTTGGCTCCGATGGAAGTGGTGATCGCGACAAATGGTATAAATATACTCATGATGATGCCAATCCAGAGGGAGAGGGGAAATTTGCCAGTATTGGTAATGATATCCAATTTGCAATGAGTAAAGCCTCATATAATTTTAGAAATTCAGTAAAAGAATGGATGAGCGAAGTACTACGAGTTTTATTTGAAGCGGCTTCACTTTGCATCGATACACTTCGAACTTTTCAATTGGTAGTACTGTCTATCTTGGGGCCACTCGTTTTTGGCATATCCGTTTTTGATGGTTTTCAACATACGCTCACCGTCTGGCTGGCCCGTTACATCAATATTTACTTATGGCTCCCAGTAGCCAATATATTTGGAAGTATCATCGGAAAGATTCAAGAGAATATGCTAAAACTAGACATCTCGCAAGTAGGTGAACACGGTGATACTTTCTTTAGCAGAACCGATGTTGCGTATCTGGTATTTATGATAATTGGAATCGTAGGGTATTTCACTGTCCCTTCTGTTGCCAACTATATTGTTCATGCTGGCGGTGGTGGTGCTTTAGGGCAAAAAGTCACTAGTATCTTCAGCAATTCCACAACTTCCGTTATCAACACTACCTCCCAAGGAGCTGGTATGGCAGCAGATGCGATGGGTAATGCAGCTGGGAGAATGTACCAAAGCATGTCTGGTTCTGCTGGCTCATCTCCTTACTTTAAAGATAAGGATAACTATATGGGTAATAAATTAAAAGGCAATTCCTAACCTCTAAATAAAAATAGCATGTTTAGTAAAATGAAAAATATTGACACTGCCTTTCGCCATGTTCGTGGCTTTACAATACTGGTAATTGTTGGTTGCATTTTAATTAGTTGTTTCTCCCTTTACAAAAGTTTTTCCCTAGTATCTCAAATGCAGAACAAGGTTTACATACTGGCTAATGGAAAAGCATTAGAAGCCTATACTTCGGACCGAAAAGACAACATACCTATTGAGGCACGAGACCATGTAAAGACGTTTCACCAATTCTTCTTTACTCTTGATCCCGATGATAAAGTAATCAAAAGTAATGTTACCAAGGCACTTTATCTAGCTGATGACAGTGCCAAAAGGATCTACGATGATTTAAAAGAAAACGGCTATTACTCCGGTATCATATCAGGGAATGTCAGCCAGACGATAAAAATTGACAGTATAACCATTGACATCAATACCTATCCGTATGGGTTCCGATGTTATGCTACTCAAAATATCATCCGTACCACCAGCATTGCCCATCGGAACCTTATAACGGAAGGCAATCTTCGCAATGTATCGCGAAGTGACAACAATCCCCATGGTTTTTTAATCGAGCGATGGAATACCATTGAGAATCGGGATTTAGGCACTGAAAACAGAAAATAATAAACTACTGATTATGAGATTTTATTTTAGGAAAAACGATGCTAATGAAAGTATTAAAAACAGTCTTTGGCAAAAATTTGAGCAGGCAAATCTTCGATTGCAACATAAATGTGCACAATGGCTGGAGCGTAAAACAGCTCATTTCTCACGACTCAACTGGATTGTGATACTGTTCAGTTTTATAGTATTAACAGGAGGTTGTAGTATTTATTTGATTGCGAGTAGCTTTTCCGGAAATACAACTAAAAATATAACTGTAATTCCAATTACTAAACCAACTAATTCGGTTTCCTTAAAAGAAAAAGACATCGAGCTCAAAACAATTATTAGTAAAAAGGAATTTGAAAAAATTATTCATTTTCGAAGGTATATGGATAGTCTGGGGCGCAGTCCGACAGGAAAAAAAACGCATGATAGTATTGTACAATACCGCCAGGGACTTATGGACAGCCTATCAATACTAGAAAATTATTATTACTCACATTTTAAAAATTGATATCATGGAACAAAAAACAAAATCATTAAAGGAGTTAAAGCATCGTAAGATGCTCTTGGTATTACCTCTATTAGTCCTCCCATTTATAACGGCGATATTTTGGGCATTAGGCGGTGGAAAAATGGAAGCGGCCAACTTAGCAACACCACAAGAAAAAGGGTTTAATAGTAAACTGCCCAATGCAAATCTCAAAGAAGGACTTCCCTTAGATAAGATGAATTACTACGATATGGCAGCCCTTGATTCGGCAAAGTTAAATGAACTCATCAAGAAAGATCCTAACTATTTAAGTCAGTCTTTCCAGATTGACTCGACTGAAGATAGTAGTAATGTGAATTCTAAAAAAGGACAAACTGGATTAAATACATCAGCTTATCAGGATCCAAACGAAATAAAAATGCATCAAAAACTAGAAGCATTACAAAAAGCAATCAATGCGCCTGTAGCTGTTCCTACACAAAACAGGGATGTTAATAGGTATACAAAATCAAATGAGTCTTCCATGCATTCTAATGATGTAGACAGACTCGAACAAATGATGCAGTCCATGAATACTGGGCAGGATACTCCAGATCCAGAATTGCAACAACTCGGTGGAATGTTGGAAAATATATTAGATATCCAACATCCCGACAGATTACAGGAAAAATTAAGAAAAGCTTCCGAGGCTCAGCGAGGGCAAGTATTCTCTATTTCCATCAGAGAGCAAGAAGACCCTGTTTCCTCTTTACAAAACAAATCGGATAATACTAACCAGTCCAGACACAATAGGTTTTACTCCATAGATGAACCCGCAGTTAATGACTACTCGCAAAATGCGGTGGAAGCTGTCATCCATGAAACACAAACTATTGTAAATGGAGCTACAGTTAAGTTTCGACTCATGAATGACATTTTTATAAGCGGTATTAAAATACCAAAGGATAATTTCTTGTTTGGCGTAGCTTCCTTAAAAGGAGAACGACTAACCATCAAGATAAATAGTATTAGATACAACAACTCCTTATTCCCAGTGGATTTGTCGGTGTACGATATGGATGGACTTATTGGTATTTATATTCCGGGAGCTATTAATCGTGATGTTTCCAAAGCATCTGCTGACCGTTCTATGCAAACTCTGGGCGTTGCCTCATTAGACGACTCTTGGGGATCCCAAGCAGCTGGAGCTGGAATTGAAGCGGCTAAAAGTCTGTTGAGTAAAAAAGTAAAGATGATTAAAGTGATTGTAAAAGCAGGCTATCAAGTACTGCTTCGTGATGAAAAACAAAAAGATTCCAATTAAAAACTAAAAATATTGCTATGAAAAAATTTAATGTGTTAGTGATGGGGTATTTATTATTAATGACCATCGGTGTATTTGCACAACAAACAAGTAAAAACAACCTTTCTAAAATTGAGCCCGATTCTTTACTGATCGCGTACTCAAAAACGACCAATATTGTATTCCCTTTTGCTATTAAAAGCGTGGACAAAGGAAGTTCCGATATACTGGTACAAAAGGCAAAAGGTCTGGAAAACATTCTTCAAATCAAAGCAGCTCAAAAAGGATTTCTTCAGACCAATCTTACGGTAGTGACTGCTGACGCAAAATTGTATTCTTTCGTATTGAATTATGATGAGGAATCACCACAATTGAATCTCAGTTTGAATAAAACTAAATCCGAAGGACAGGAAATTTATTTTTCTGATGAAAACATAAATGATGAGGATGTTCAGGAATATTCCAAATTAGCTTTTTACGACAAGAAAAAACTGCGAGGTGAAAAAGAAAGCCAGTATGACATTGATTTTAGTCTCAACGGAATTTTTATTCGTGACGAAGTGATGTATTACAGGATAAAAGTAACAAACAACTCTAAAATCAATTATGATATTGACCAACTTCGTTTTTTTATTCGCGATACTAAAAAAATAAAACGAACAGCTTCACAGGAAATCGAAATCACTCCAATCTATATCTTGAACAATGTAGTTAAAATTGAAGGTGAAGCAGAAAACACCTTTGTATTTGCACTTCCAAAATTCACCATTCCAGAGAAAAAATTCTTATCCATACAGCTTATGGAGAAAAATGGCGGCAGGCACGTAGAACTACATGTAAAGAATACAAAACTGGTACAGGTTACTGTACTTCCCAAACTATAAAACATTTAATCATTTAAAGAATGAAATCATGAACGAGAAAAATTTTGAATACTTAAAAGAGCAGGTTAAGTACACCGGTTTCGGTGATGCACTTGAGTCTGAATTAAAAGAAAAATTACAGAAGGAAGAACCTAATTTTACTTTGACCCATCATGCTAAATATGGCAATGATACAGCTATAGCTACGTTGAATTTTAAAAAATCCGATCAAAGTGATATGTATTTTTTTAATTCTTATAAAGTAGAATTGCATAAAGAGAATTCCAAAGAAGCGTTGGAGCAAACCTTCTATATTAATAAAGGCAGCAACATCACCATGAAAGAAGCTTTTAATCTTATGGAAGGAAGATCCGTAAATAAGGATTTGACAAATAAAGAAGGTGAACTATACAATTCCTGGCTTCAAATTGACTTTAAACAAACTGAGACTAATGGAAATTTTAAACTAAATCAATACCATCAAAATTATGGTTATGATTTGGAAGCAACACTCACCAAGCATCCCATTAAAGAATTAGAAAATCCAAAGTATAAAGAAGATTTAATGGATTCTATGAAAAAAGGAAACCTGCAATCTGCTACTTTCTTAAAAGATGGTAATGAAGTTAAGCAGTACATTGAAGCTAATCCACAATTCAAAACTATCAATGTGTATGATGCTACAATGCAACGTATTGACAATCGTCATTCCAAAGAAGAAAAACAATCCGAAACCCAGCAAACTTCCGAAAAACAAGGTAGTAAAAAGCAAAACCAAACTACCGATGATGATGGACCAGAAGTACCAAAGGAAGCTAAGAGCAAAAGGAAAAGCCAATCCATGTAATCATGAATCATGAATGAACAACTTCCCGTTAACAGAGTAGAGATGGAATTAAAACAGTGGCACTCCAGGGAAGAGCGTTTTAGTAAACTGTTTAATTTCAGTCTTTCCAACAATAGGTCATTGCTTAAAGAGAAACTCCATCATTACGAACGCATTGGAACAAAATATAAGGGTACTAAAAACATAGAGGAACGTTTTGCTTTACAGATGCTCAAGCAGGAAAAGAGCAAAATACTAAAACAGCTTTATCCTAATCTATTAATACGTCTTGTTCGTAAGCTGATTGTTGCACCACTTATAGATCAAATTGCAGTTCGTAAGGATGCAAAAGAAGAGGAAAAGAATAATCAATCGCTGCACGATCAGGTGCAGCGTATTGGTTTTGGAGATTTATCAATCAAAATTGAGCAGCAAATCAAACAAGGTCATGAGCGGTTCATTATTCCCGTTTCCTATTACGTCAACGAAAAAGAACGTCTAAATCATGAGTTGTCTTTTTCTAAAGACCAGAGTGGACAGTATCAATTTGATGGATATAAAACTACTCTGCAAAACGAATCAAAGCCTGAAGAAAACAGAAGTCAATACTTTAAAGTGCAGGAAAGAAATTCTGTTGATACAACACAGGCATATAATTTATTAGCGGGACGAGCAATTCAAACAGAAAGATCATGGATTCAGCTCGATCTCAATGACAAGGATGCTGTTGGAAATCATCGTATTAAAGAATTTTATTCGGGGTATGGTTATGATCTTGAAAAGGCAGTGCAGCAACTTCCTTTGAAGGAATTAACCAATAAAACCGAAGCCGATAAACTAAAGGATGCTTTAAAAAAAGGAAATAGGCAGCCCATAACTTTAATTAAAAACGGAAATGAATACCGGTTTTATATTGAAGCTAATCCCCAGTTTAAATCGGTGAACATTTATGATGAGCACTCAAGAAAAATTACACTCTCAACGGCTTTGGGTAATAAAACAATGAAAACAGTAAAACAAATACAAAAAACTAATGAGAGCCAACAGATGAATCCTTCTAAACGAAATGGGATGCACATAAGCTAATAATATAGGAAATAATGGAAACACTACAACCTTTATCTGATTTCTTTAAGGCAATAGAAAAAGATCATCGTATCAGTATCACTCATATTGGTATCTATGCTGCATTGCTTCAATTTAGGGTTGATAAGAGTTTTATCAATCCTATTAAAGTATATAGCTATGAAATTATGAAGATAGCAATGGTTTCTTCACCTAAAACATACCTCAGATGTATACACGAATTAAGTGAATACGGCTACATTAAATATGTATCAACTCGCAACAGAAACCAAAGAAGTACAATTTATTTTCATATCAAAGACAATAAAGTCGACCGCATTTAAAAAATAAAAGTATGGAACAATATGTAAACACTAAAGAAGCAATGGTGATTTTAGGTATAAGAAGTCAAACCACTATTGGAAAATATGAAACAGACGGAAAAATTAAAGTGTATAGACCCTTCAGTAACAGAAAAAGATATAAAGTAAGTGAATTGCTAAAAATTCAGTCTAAAAGATAGTTGTAAAGCTATCTTTTTTTGTTTGTTTACAAAAGTTATCTTGAAATTAACTAAGTCTACTAGTCGATAGGAAAATACAATAATAATATGCCTTTAAAATTTAGCACCTAACTTTTGTGGTAATAGTAGCACATTAAACTAATAAATAGTGAAAGCACAGTACACTGTAGATTTTAGCTTTACAGTTCGGGTCTAAACCCCTATTATACCCTAAATCCTTAGGGTTTAAAAAACATGTGCTTGCTAATTTCTGGCTCCAACAGAAAATCCATTAGATATCTATTACTCACTATTTACAATCCAATTTGTACACTGGTTAATTCCTTACTACTGACATAATTACTAATAAATTAGAAAATTCGATAAAAAATAATCTGAAAAAAAATATTGTATTGAAAAAAGCACTCCTTGAGCTTATCTTGAATAAAAAACAACTATTAATGTATAAAAATTTCAATCAATAAATAAAGTAACAAACTTTATTTATATATTTGTTACGTGTTAAGAAAAACAATTGCCATATCATTACTACTTGTATTCCTGTGTGCCAACACAGAAATGGGGCAATTATTGAAATTAACAAACCTAGTAGAGCATTTCAAAGAGCACAGTGATAATCATGATAATCATGATAATCTTGTTTCATCATTTACTAATTTTATTGATTTTCACTACTACAATACTAAAAAACATTCCAATAAAGGAAAAGAAAATCACCAAAATCTGCCCTTCAAGACTATAAATCCTAATGTAATCAATACTACACTTGCCTTTGAAAACCAAACTACGTTTTCTTTAGACAAGCCAAACATTATCGCTACGAAAAGAAGTGTGCCTTTCTATAAGGAATTTTACATTTCTAATGTTTTTGCCTCTATCTGGCTCCCTCCTAAATTGAGTTAATCTGTTCTATTTTAAATCCTAACCTAGTACTATCAATAAAATAGTCTAATGTTTGATTTTAAAATAAACTTTGCTATTTCCATAGCCAAGGATACTTAGTATCTATAATCCATTTACATTTTACTACCAAAACTTTAACCGATTTTATCTTTGATTAAGTTAAAATCGATTACTACTCTTTATAAAGTTTTTTGGTGTGCCTTGTGAGTGATACAACTATAGTCTTAACGTAAAAATCCAACATGCAAACAATAAAGTCAATTGTTGTTGCCCTTATGCTACTAATAGTAGGGGCTACAACTACTACCGCGCAGCAAAACAAAAACACTTCCAAAGGTCCGCACAACGGTCTGCTGCAAAACGCAGGAGAATACTCAGTTGAAATGATTGAAAGAGACTCCAGTTGCAGCTTTTATATCCTAAATTCCAAAGGAAAAATAATTTCTAATAAAGGAGTAACAGGAGAGGTAACCTTTGAATTTTTCAACAAAACCAAAGCGAATAACTCTATTTCATCTGACATAAACAATTCTTTATTTGTAAATATACCAAAGGCAAATATCTATACCTATTGTACCCTTACTGCAGTTGTCAAAGGGAAAACCATAACTGCTAAGTTTAAAAACACACAGGTTTCTCAGCAGGATATAAACCACGGTCACCAACATTAATAATTTAATTAAATAAACTACAGTCATGAAAAATATTTTAGCCATTGCAGTCCTTACTCTATTTATAGTGTCTTCTTGCAATCAAAAAGCAAATGATCAAAATCAGGATACCCAAAATACGAATCAGCAAACTACAAGCAAAGATAGTATTAGCAAAGTAGAACAAGAAAAAAAAGACGCAGCTCACGGGCATACTCACTAAAGATTTACTTGGTTTCCTGTGCGCAATTGCTGCACGGGAAACTTTAAAAATGAACCTATGAACTCAAAAAAAATCATACTATTTATCATCCTGCTTTTTGTAGGAGCCAATGCGCTTTTTGCTCATGGCGTTGACGAAAATACACAAACATTCCTAACAGGAAATGATGGTATAGCCTTTGGTCCATTCTTGTATATTGGTGCCAAACACATGCTCACGGGCTATGACCACCTACTTTTTCTAATTGGTGTTATTTTTTTCTTGTACCGCCCAAAAGAAGTGCTGCTTTATGTAAGCTTTTTTACAATCGGACACAGTATAACTCTTCTATTGGGTGTAATGTGTAATATTGCAATCAATGCTTTTCTTATCGATGCCATCATTGCACTTTCCATTATCTACAAAGGCTTCGATAATTTAGGTGGCTTCCAAAGATTCTTCGGTAAACAACCCAACACAAAAGCTGCCGTGCTGATTTTTGGATTATTCCATGGCTTCGGACTTGCCAGTAAATTACAGGATTTTAAATTCGATAAAGAAGGATTGTTTACCAATTTGCTTGGATTCAATATAGGGGTCGAAATCGGTCAGTTTATTGCTTTGACTTTTGTGCTGATTCTCATTACAATATGGCGCAGGTATTCAAGTTTTGTTCGGTTTTCAACATTAACAAATACGATGCTTATCGCAGCCGGCTTTGTCTTATTAGGCTTTCAATTAACAGGTTATTTTACATCTTAAAAAATTAAACAATGTCAGAAATAAATCATCAAATAATAGAAAAAAAAGAGATTATTAAAGCAGTTGCTTTTGCATTTATACTCGCAATAGTTATTTTAGTTACTGCTGTTCTTCCAGCTGAATACGGGATTGATCCAGTAGGGACAGGGAAATTATTTGGTTTCAATAAGCTTTACATTCCCCAAGATACTAATCAGGATATTGCAAATATACCCCAGCAATCATTCCCTCTGATTAAAATGGAAAAAGCCGGTTCAGGACCAGAAGTAAAAAGACCCATTGAAGCCGATAATCCTGTAGCCATAAAACAATATGACCAAAGAGAAGATACTGTAGAGGTACTTGTTCCTGCAGGAAAAGGGATTGAATACAAGACCTATATGCTCAAAGGCGGAATGATGAAATATGAATGGACAACCGATAAAGGAACAGTATACTTAGATTTCCATGGGGAAGTAAACCAAAAAAAGGCAGTTACTGATGTCTATTTCGAGAGTTACACTTTAGCATACGCTAATAATATGGTGGGTACATTTTATGCACCCTTTGAAGGAAAACATGGTTGGTACTTTAAAAATAACGATACCAAGGATATCAAAGTTACTATAAAGCTAAAAGGAGAATATTCAATATAACAATTGAGTGCCTGTTAATCTTAAAAAAATATGCTAAATAAAATCATAGAATTTTCGATAAAAAATAAGCTTATCATAGGCCTCTTTATCCTCGTTCTTATCGGCTATGGCAGCTATCAATTTACAAAACTGCCCATTGATGCTGTACCAGATATAACCGATAACCAGGTTCAGGTGATTACTTCAGCCCCATCACTGGGAGCGACTGATATTGAGCGGCTCATTACCTTCCCAATCGAACAGGCCAACAGCAATATTCCTGGGTTAAAGGAAATACGCAGTTTCTCCCGCTTTGGACTATCTGTAGTTACCATTGTTTTTGATGACGCAACTGATGTGTATTGGGCCAGACAACAGGTAACCGAAAAATTAAGTGCTGTAAAGGATCAAATACCAAAAGGTATTGGAGAGCCTTCTTTGGCACCAGTTACAACTGGTTTGGGCGAAATTTACCAATATGTGGTTAAAACTAAACCAGGTTATGAAAAAAAATATGATATAACAGAATTAAGAACAATCCAGGACTGGATTGTCCGTCGTCAGCTCGTAGGAGTTGAAGGAGTAGCTGAAGTAAGTAGCTTCGGAGGAAAGCTAAAACAATTTGAAATTGCAATTGATCCTAACAAATTACAATCCTATAACATTACCATAAGTGATGTATTTACTGCCTTAGAAAAAAACAATCAGAATACTGGAGGAGCTTATATTGAAAGAGGTCCCAAAGTCTTGTATATCCGTAGCGAAGGTCTGATTAGTTCCATAGACAATATAAATGACATTTCAATTAAGAACACCGCAAACGGAAGTCCGCTCTTCATTCGTGATGTAGCAGATGTCCGCATAGGAAGTGCCATTCGATACGGAGCCATGACCTACAATGGTAAAGGAGAAGTTTCAGGTGCAGTGGTAATGATGCTCAAAGGTGCTAATAGCAATATTGTTATAAAAAATATCAAAGAACGTATCGAACAAATCCAAAAGACATTACCTGAAGGAGTTGTGGTAGAGCCTTTCCTGGATCGCACCAAAATGGTAAATAATTCCATCTCAACGGTAGAAAAGAACTTACTCGAGGGTGCACTGATTGTCCTTTTTGTACTGATCTTCTTTTTAGGTAATCTTAGAGCGGGATTAATAGTAGCCTCGGTTATCCCTATGGCTATGCTTATAGCCGTAATTTTAATGAACATCTTTGGGGTTAGCGGTAATTTAATGAGCCTTGGTGCACTGGATTTTGGGTTAATTGTAGATGGTGCCGTTATTATTGTAGAAGCATGTCTCTTTAGCCTGCATAGTCGTAAAGCAACCAAAATATCACAGGAAGATATGGATGAAACCGTACTAAAGACATCCATTAAAATGCGTAATGTATCAGTTTTTGGAGAATTAATTATTTTGATTGTCTACATTCCAATTTTTACTCTGCGAGGTATAGAAGGCAAAATGTTCTTGCCAATGGCACAAACCATAGCATTTGCCTTGTTCGGTGCTTTTATCTTGTCCCTTACATACGTACCGATGATGACAGCTTTGTTTTTGAGCAAAAATATAAGCCATAAAAAAAACTTCTCTGATAGAATGATGGAGAAACTGGAGAATTTCTATCAACCCCTCTTAAGCAAGGCATTGACAATTCCGAGGACTATTATTGGAATAACACTTTCTTTATTTGTGTTAGCTCTTGTAACACTTTCATTTATGGGAGGTGAATTTATGCCTTCACTAGAAGAAGGAGATTTTGCTGTCGAAACAAGAGTTTTGCCCGGAAGTAATCTAGAGACTTCTATGACGGCAATCTCACAGGGAGCAAAAATATTATTGGAGAAATTCCCCGAAGTAGAGAAAATCGTAGGTAAAACCGGTAGCAGTGAAGTGCCAACCGACCCAATGCCTATTGACGCAAGTGATATGATGGTGATTCTTAAAGACAAAAGTGAATGGACCTCCGCCTCAACTTTTGAAGAACTTTCTGGAAAAATGGCAAAAGAACTTGAAGCAGTACCTGGTGTTTCTTATGGTTTCCAGTACCCAGTACAAATGCGTTTCAATGAACTGATGACTGGTGCCAGACAAGATGTTGTATGTAAAATCTTTGGAGAAGACTTGGATACTTTGGCTTTATATGCTAATAGATTAGGTAAAATTGTCAATACCGTAAAGGGCACATCTGATTTGTATGTAGAGACTGTTACAGGGATGCCACAGGTAGTTATCGATTACGATCGTGCCGCAATTGCACAGTATAATTTAAATATTGAAGATATTAATCGAATTGTAAATACCGCATTTGCAGGACAAAGCACAGGAGTGGTGTACGAAGGAGAAAAACGATTTGACCTTGTTGTTCGCCTAGAAGGCGAAAAACGCCAGGATTTGACAGATGTTCAGAATTTACTCATTCCAACCTCAAACGGTACGCAAATACCTTTATCCCAACTGGCAAAAGTGGAAATTACAGAAGGTCCAAACCAAATACAACGAGAAGATGCCAAACGAAGAATTGTCGTTGGTTTCAATGTCCGTGGACGTGATGTGCAAAGCATTGTTACTGAATTGCAAAATAAAGTCAATACGCAAATTAAATTCCCTGCAGGCTATTACCCTACTTATGGGGGTACATTCGAAAATTTAAATGAAGCAAAAAACCGTTTAATGATTGCTGTACCAATATCGCTGATATTAATTTTTCTTTTGCTATACTTTGCTTTTAAATCTGTAAAACAAGGTTTACTGATTTATTCTGCTATCCCACTTTCTGCCATTGGAGGGATTTTCTTTTTAGCCCTTAGAGGAATGCCATTTAGTATTAGTGCAGGTGTTGGTTTTATAGCATTGTTTGGTGTTGCTGTTTTAAATGGTTTAGTCTTGATTGCAGAGTTCAATAGTATTCGAAAATCAGGAGAAACGGACTTAAATAAAATAGTATTACAAGGAACCAAAATACGATTAAGACCAGTACTGATGACCGCATTAGTTGCTTCATTAGGTTTTCTGCCAATGGCCTTAAGTAACGGCTCCGGAGCTGAAGTGCAGAAACCTCTGGCTACAGTGGTTATTGGAGGATTATTAATTGCAACCTTTCTGACCTTATTTGTACTTCCTATCCTGTACATTATGTTCGAGAAAGGAATTAAATTAAAACCAACCAAATTCAAATAAAATCATGATAGACATTTTTATCACATTATTTCTTGTATTCCTCAATGGATTTTTTGTTGCAGCTGAATTTGCAATTGTAAAGGTTCGATTGTCTCAAGTAGAATTACAAGCAAAACTAGGCAACAAAAGCGCTATCCTGTCCAAGCATATATTGCACAATCTAAACGGTTATCTTGCAGCCACTCAGCTTGGGATAACCTTAGCAAGCCTTGGATTGGGATGGGTCGGTGAACCTGTTGTTTCAAAATTGATTCTAAAATTTGTGGATCTCATCGGATTAGAACTCAAACCTGAATATGCGCATAAAATTGCAATACCACTAGCATTTGCCGTAATTACAGTTTTGCATATCGTTTTTGGAGAATTAGCTCCAAAGTCCATTGCCATTCAAAAATCTGAAAAAACAACACTCTTTATTGCATATCCATTGCAGTTTTTTTATATCCTATTTAAACCTTTTATATGGCTGCTCAACGGAATTGCAAATGCAATTCTTAAAATCTTTGGTATTGATGCTTCACATGGCTCTGAAGCCCACAGCAGTGACGAGCTAAAATATTTAGTTAAACAAGGGAAAGAAGACGGTGTAATTGAAGAAATGGACTATGATATTATCAACAATGCTTTTGACTTTTCCGAGCGTACCGTAAAACAAATTATAGTGTCCAGAACAAATGTAATTTCTGTTGACATAGATAATTTTGATGATTCAGAACTCGACAGAGTAATTGATCAAGGATTTTCCCGTATACCCTGTTATGAAACAAATATAGATAACATCATTGGTGTAGTCTATTTAAAAGACCTACTACTTAAAGCAAAAAAGAACCAACCTATTGTTATCAAAGAAATGATGCGTCCTGTTCTTTTTGTTCCCTCCTCCCGAAAAATAGGTTCTCTTTTGAAAGAGTTTCAATTAAAGCACATTCAGTTAGCCGTTGTTGTAAACGAATATGGCGGTACCCAGGGCATTGTGACCCTTGAAGATATAATTGAAGAATTAGTAGGAGAAATTCAGGATGAAACAGATGATGAAGTGGCAAATGTTATAAAGAAAGAGATTAACATTTATGAAGTACTCGCTTCAACACACTTAAATGATATTAACGATGATCTGCCACATCCTATAAAAAACGATGGAGAAAATGAAACCTTAGCAGGTGTTCTAAATAGTAAGTTCGGAAGAATACCAGATGTCAAGGATAAAATTACATTTAATGATTATGAATTCACTATTCTCAAGAAAACAAAACATTCGATAATTCTCGTACAACTACGGGATCTAACCAAAACAAAGTAAAAATGAAAAGGATATGTATAATTGCCTCATTTTGTTTTTTCATAACTATTTCCGGTAACGCCCAACAAAATATATCCATTGAGAAGGCTCTTGAAAAGGCATTGCAGAACAACGTAAAAGCAAAAAACGCTAAACTTAATTCCGATTATCTTCAAAAAATGACCAAGACAGGATATGATATTTCCAATACGGGTATCGTGGGAGAATATGGACAATTTAACACGAACATGAACGATGTCAAAATTGGTGTTTCACAGAGCATTAAATTCCCGACAATCTACAGGAGGCAAAAGCAGCTTTTGATCGAACAAGCAAAAACCGGACAGTGGAATGAGGCACTGTTAAAAAAAGAAATAACTAAGGAAGTTACGGTTGTATTCTATGAAATGGTGTATCTCAAAGAAAAAGAAAAACTCTTACTTAAAAGCGATAGTATCTATTCTGAATTCTTGAGAAAATCAACCCTGCGTTTTAACAAAGGGGAAAGTAACATTTTAGAAAAATCAACCGCTGAGAATCAATCCGGACAAATACAGATTCAGCTACAAGAGCTGCAAAATGATTTTAAAATGCTTCAGATACAATTTAAGTATTTGTTAAATGAAGATACTGATTTTATACCAACATGTGATAGATTCAAAATGGACTTACAAGAAAATTTAGACAAAAACGCCCTTGATAACCAACCAATCATTAAGATAAGGGAGCAGGAAGTAAGTGTCAATAAAGCAGAAATCTCATTAGAAAAATCAAAAAAACTTCCAGAACTTATTGGCGGTGTATATTGGCAGACATTCAAAACCAATACTGCTTTTCAGGATAGCTATGATGGTTTTTACGGTCAGTTTGGTGTAGCGATTCCTTTATTTAATTCTTCAATTCGAAACAGACAAAAAGCATTAGAAACAACCACACAAATTACGGAAAACAATTTGCATTTAGAAAAACTAAAGCTGCAAAATCGTTATCAGGAATTAATTCTGCAATATAAAAAGTATAAAGAAACTATCCTCTATTATGAAAACAAAGCATTAAAAAATGTAGATTTAGTAACCGATGCTGCTAATAAAAAATTCATCAATGGAGATATCAACTATTTAGAATGGGTGATGCTTATCAATCAAAATACTGAAATTCAAGGCAACTATATTGAAGCTGTTAAAAGGCTCAATAGCAGTATTATTGAAATCAATTCATTAACGAATTAAAACATTGAATTATGAATTATACACAAACTTTCTTCTCCCGAAAGTTCCTTTGGGAAATTGTACGGATCGTTATTGTAGGGATAGCTAGTTTACTGTTTTATCTCAACAGTATCCCGCTACTAGTTTTAATTATTGCAATGGCTTTTGGACTTTTCTCCTTAGTTAAAACAGCAGTACTGGATTTAATCAAAGAGAAAAAAATAGGTACAGAACTGTTTATAACAATTGCTGTTGTTATTTCTATTCTAGGAAAAGAATACCTGGCAGGCGCTGTAGTGTTGATGATCATTCTTATTGCCGAATACATTGCAAGTGCAAGTACACAAAAAGCCAGATCCTCGATCAAAGAACTTATCGGTTCTGTTCCTAAAACGGCTCTAATTAAAAAAAACAACTCAGAACTGATAGTCGGTATAGCAGACCTCAAAATTGGGGATGTCATTTTAGTAAAAGCCGGTGAAAAAATACCGGTAGATGGAAAAGTAATTACAGGATCAGGTTCTGTTAATCAAGCTCCGATAACAGGAGAAAGTTTTCCTCAGGAAAAAAAAGAGGGAGAAGATGTTTTTGCTGGTACAATACTCGAGCTCGGTGCTCTTGATATTCAAATGACTAAAGCTGGGATGGACACGGTTTTTTCGCGAATTATTGCTTTGGTCGAAGATGCCCAAAATAAGCAGGCGCCTATTGAAAAATTCACAGATAAAGTGGCATCGTGGCTTATTCCTATTGTATTTATCTTTGTTGGAACGGTTTATTTTTTTACTCGTGATGTCAAGCTTGTAATTGCGCTGCTAATCTTTACTTCTCCTGCCGAACTGGGTCTGGCGACACCATTAGTTACTATTGCAGCAATTGCACGTGCAGCCAGAGAAGGAATTTTAGTAAAAGGTGGTTTGTTTTTGGAAGAGCTTGCCAAAGTGACCACGATTGTTTTTGACAAGACTGGAACATTGACCATAGGAAGTCCAATAGTCAACAAAATAGAAGTGATTGATACCTCTTACAATGAAAACCAGCTTATTCAATTTGCAGCTGCAGTTGACAGGCGCTCCAGCCATCCTTTGGCAAAAGCCATCTTAAGCCATGCAGACAAACTAAATCTTACGTATGGAGAACCTGAAAACTTTCAAGTCATCAAAGGACGAGGTGTTTCAGCCAAGGTAGAGAACCAACTTGTGTTGTTAGGGAACAAACCTTTCATGGAAGAGAGCAAAATCCCATTGGCTATAACCTCAGAAAATTTAACCGATACTCTCATCTATCTTTCCATCGGCAATAAACTCGCTGGGATATTCTATATCTCTGATGCCATACGCGAGGGTGCTAAAGAAATGATTACTGGTCTAAGATCTAGCGGTATTAAAAACATTGTTATGCTTACCGGCGATAATCCGCAAACTGCCCAATATGTTTCCAATCAAATAGGTATTACTGATTACAGGGCTGATTTATTGCCAGAAGACAAGATTAACATCATAAAAGAATTACAGAAAGAGGGTGCTAAAGTGGCTATGGTAGGAGATGGAATTAATGATGCTCCCGCCTTGGTTCAGGCAAATGTAGGTATAGCAATGGGTGCAATGGGGACAGAAGCAGCAATGGAAGCTGCCGATATTGTACTGATGCAGGATAAATTGGAAAAAATTGCCAAAGCACGTGCAATTAGTAAAAGAGCTTATCGTACTATCCGTGAAAATATTTTTGTAGGGGTTGGAGTTGTTCACGTCATTGGAATAACTTTAGTTCTGCTTAAAGTAATCGGACCCGTTGAGGCGGCCGCTATCCATTTACTTCCCGATACATTAGTTTTTATTAACTCTATAAAACTCCTTCGGGTTAAGATTTAAAGCCAGTTTCAAACTGCCAGTTCCAGAAAATATTAAATAAACAATTCAATTATGAAATCACTCATTCAAAATATAAGTTTCGAAAAATCGGAGAAACAACTACAAAAGAAAACTATAATAATGCTGGTTAAAAACAGCGTACTTATTATGATAGCGCTATTATTTTTGGCTTCTTGTACAAAGAAAAAAGAAGAACCCCAAAGTGATGTTCCTTCAATTAAAAACACCACTATCCTTACAGATGCCCAGATAAAAAACGCGGGCATCCAAACAGGAAAAATAGAGCAAAAACAGGTTTCATCAACCTTAAAACTAAATGGTAAAATAGATGTGCCACCTCAAAACTTAGTATCCATAAGCGTACCTATGGGAGGGTATCTGAAAAGTACAAAACTCTTAGAGGGTATGTTTGTAACCAAAGGTCAGGTTTTATGTGTGGTGGAAGATCAGCAATACATACAACTCCAGGAAGATTATCTCTTAGCCAAATCAAAAATTGGCTATGCCAAGGCCGAATTTGAAAGACAAAAAGAACTCAATCAAAGTAAAGCCAGCAGTGATAAAGTATATCAGCAAGCGCAAACTGAATATAACTCACTTTTAGTAATGGTTAATTCCTATGGAGAGAAACTAAAATTTGCAGGTATAAACCCCAATAATATATCGGCTAAAAACATATCCAAAAGTGTTAATATCTATTCTCCAATAAGCGGTTACGTCTCCAAAGTAAATGTAAATACAGGGAAGTATGTAAACCCAAGTGATATTCTATTTGAAATAGTGAATCCCTCAGACATCCATCTGGCATTGACTGTTTTTGAAAAAGACATTAATAAACTGGTAATAGGACAATCATTAGTAGCCTACACCAATACTGATCCAGATAAAAAATATGCCTGTAAGATTATATTAATTGGTAAAGATTTTTCTCAAAATAGAAGTACTGAAATGCATTGTCATTTTACAAATTATGACAAAACACTTCTACCAGGTATGTACATGAATGCTGTAGTTGAACTCAAGAATCAACAATCTAATGTTTTACCATCTGATGCTATAGTAAACTTTGAAAATAAAGATTTTATTTTTATAGCCAAAGCAGATAAACAGTTTGAAATGAGAGAAGTAACAACAGGTAATTCAGAAAATGGTTTTACCGAGATAACTTCAAATGATTTAGAAGACGCAGCTATCGTAACAAAAGGGGCTTATTCTTTATTAATGAAAATGAAAAACATAGAAGAATAAAAAATGTAAATTAGCCTAAATTTATAATTGTTTTATATTCAAAAAATTAAGATATGTTATGAAATGGATTACAAGAGAAAGACCAAAAATTGATCGATTGGCCTGTCCATGGCTGATAAAGACTTTTGTAGACAAGCAAGCTGAATTTATTTATGTCCCTTTTAGTGAGGTTCTTGATAAATCAAAAGAACTCGATGCCATTCCGTTTGATATTCCTGAGGTAGAATTTACGCATTATAATGAACAAAGCACTTTTGATTACATCGTAAAAAAATATAAAATTGATGACCCTGCCATTTTAATTATGGCAGGTATTATCCGTGGAGCTGACACAGACCGTCATGATATTGCAAAAGAATCAGCAGGACTATGGGCTATTTCAGCGGGGCTTTCCTATAACATTGCCGACGATCACAAACTTTTGGAAACAGGGATGGTAATTTATGATGCCTTGTACAGCTGGGCTACACATTTACACAAGCAAAGCCATTTACAAAACAGTCCTTTTGAAAACTTGTTGCATGATGTTTACAATAAATTTTTGAAGGATAAAAAAACAAATGATAAAAAAACACCAGTTTGGGTTAAAGATTTGAAGGGAATTATACAGGATCAAATCGATACTCAATTTACTTTTGATCTAAAAAAAATTTCTAATGATTTGGAACTTAATCCATCTTATTTATCAAGAGAATTCTCTAAGTACTTTGAAGATCTAAATTTCGGGGATTACGTTCGGAAATTGAGAATTGAAAAGGCAATCTCGCTTATTCAGAATTCCAACTACTCACTTACAGAAATTGCATATATGACTGGTTTTTCAGATCAAAGTCATTTTACAAGAATATTCAAGCAAAGTACGGGGAAAAATCCTTCTTCTTATAGAAAAAATACAAGAAAAAGTAATCTAGATACAAAAGGTAAATAGTATTCTATTTATACCTACTGATGATCTATAATTTTGTTTCTTTTTAACAGAAACAATTTATATGCTTTCATTTAGACATCTTATTCTTTTTACTTTATTGGCATCGACCATACAAATATGTTCGCAAACAACCTATCCAAAAATAACAGGCTATTTTGGAATTTACCATCCCATAGTAACCATTAGTAATGAACAAACTAATGTGAATTTCAGAGATTATTATGCCGTTGGTTTTCCAACAGGAATAAACATCTGGAAAAGTTCTAAAATAGGATTTTCTTTTGAAGTCGTCTCTAACATTAAAGTACAAGGTAATAGTGACAAAGTAACTAATATAGTTTTTCATCCCGGAGTTCTGGTAGCTTTGGGAAACGGCTACACTTTTGCTGGAAGAATGGCCTTTGAGAGTTCTGGTAGGTATGGAATAACTTCTGTGATAAATAAAACTGTCATAAAAAATGCAAACAGTAGTTATTTTGTTGCAGTTCCTCTGCCTGTACGATTTGGAAACAACCATCCAATAACATATACTATTGGTGTTCAATTTGGTATTGCATTTTAAAATAATACTCTAGTGATGAACGAAGAACAAAAATATACCTTAAAAGAATTAGTTGTTTATTTTTTAAAATTAGGAACAATAGGCTTTGGTGGTCCTGTAGCCCTAGTGGGTTATATGCATAAAGATTTAGTGGAAAATCGCAAGTGGATTTCTGAAGAAGAATACAAAGAAGGTTTGGCACTGGCTCAATTGGCACCAGGCCCGCTGGCAGCTCAATTGGGAATATATCTAGGATTTGTACATTACAGAATTCTTGGTGCTACCTTAGTAGGTTTTGCCTTTGTACTACCATCCTTTGTAATGGTAGTGTTATTGGGAATGATCTACAAATTATATGGCGGCTTAAACTGGATACAAGCCGTTTTTTACGGTGTGGGTGCTGCTGTTATCGGAATTATAGCGCTGAGTTCCTACAAGCTCACATTAAAATCTGTTGGAAAATTCAATCTGGAATCCTTCAAATCAAAATGGATCTTATGGCTGTTTTTTATACTGGCTGTAATTGTTACCTATTGGACTGAACAGGAACAGGTATTGTTATTTATAGCGGCAGGTCTTTTGTATATGATTGTCAAAGCACCCCCTAAATGGTGGAACGATAAAACGGTAAATTCGATAGTTTTATTTCAATTTGCATTTTGGAATTACGAAAGTACCACACTCATGAAAATTGCAATTTTCTTTACCAAAGCTGGAACTTTTGTTTTTGGTAGCGGACTAGCAATTGTTCCGTTCTTACATTCTGGCGTAGTGGTAGAAAATCAATGGTTAACAGAACAACAATTTTTGGATTCAGTTGCAGTAGCCATGATTACGCCAGGCCCTGTTGTGATAACAGTAGGGTTTATTGGGTATTTGGTTAATGGGTTTATGGGAGCTTTAGTAGCCGCTTTAGCAACATTTTTACCCTGCTATCTCTTTACAATTGCCATGGCACCATCTTTTAAAAAAATTGCACAAAATAGACCTGTCAAAGCATTTGTCGAAGGCATTACAGCTGCCGTTATTGGAGCTTTAGTGGGATCGGTGGTGGTCATTGCCTCCAGAAGTATAATAGATCTTCCCACAACAATAATAGCAATTCTGACAGTTTTTGCCTTACTTTATATAAAGAAAATTCAGGAACCCCATATTATTGCAATGGCTGCAATTTTGGGTATAATCATAAAACTAGTAATATTATGAACAGAAAAGACTTTTTAAAATCAGGCACTCTCCTAGGTGCCGCTGCTTTGATACTTCCCACTGAGAATGCATTTTCAAAAAATTTAAAAGATAACTCAATTGATAAACTAGTGGATGCTAACGGAAATTATATTCAGCAAACTCTTCCTTATAATGAGAATTTCCTTGAACCTTATATGGATGCTGAAACTCTTCACCTACATTATACTTTCCATCATGGTGGTGCAGTAAAAGGTGCAAATAAAGATTTACAGATGATCAAAAAGGCATTGGATGAAAATAATCTTGAAACAGTTGATTTTTGGACAAAAAAGTTATCATACCATTTTTCTTCACATATCCTGCATTCTATTTTTTGGACCAATCTAACCAATAAAAGTAATTTGCCAACTGGGAATCTTTTAAAGCGCATCGAAAAAAGTTTTGGAAGTTTTGATAGATTAAAGGTTTTGATAGCCGCTACTTCAAAAAATGTAGATGGTAATGGATGGGGAGTTTTAGCTTACCAACCTTACAGTGATAGTCTGGTGGTTTTGCAATGTGAAAATCACGAAAAACTAACACAATGGGGAGCAATTCCTATTTTAGTAATTGATGTATGGGAACATGCGTATTATTTAAAATACAAAAACAAACGTACAGATTTTGTTGATGCACTTTTCAATATTATCAATTGGGATAATGTTGCATTACGCCTTAATGATGCCGAGAATTTAATGAAATAAGAAAATCCATAGTCTTTTGAACCCTCAATTCAAATATCAAACAGCTGTACTTTCTTCATAAGCTCAGCCTTTTCCTCAGTAAACATTATATTTTCAGGTAGCACTTCAAGAATAGCTTCTAAGCGTATCTTCTCCTGGACATTAGCAACGACGACAACATTTATATCATA
Organism: Flavobacterium pisciphilum; assembly: GCF_020905345.1. Classification (NCBI taxonomy): domain Bacteria; kingdom Pseudomonadati; phylum Bacteroidota; class Flavobacteriia; order Flavobacteriales; family Flavobacteriaceae; genus Flavobacterium; species Flavobacterium pisciphilum. Next base: position 4,222,144 of record NZ_JAJJMO010000001.1, on the reverse strand, counting down.
CCACTCAAAAGAAAGAGATACATCCTTAAGTATCTTTTTCTCTTTTGTTTGCTCACTCCACTGGACATACTGCTATAGTGTTAAATTATGATCTCGAACCACAGTTGTAATATCAGGAACATAACACCATTCTTTTTCGTCATAAAATCTGTAATCTTTAATGACTTCCTTCCCTCTACTATCATTTCGTTCCAAGTCATCCTGATAGTGTTTTACGTAATATGGAGAATACTGGCTAAAATTAATGGTATCGTTAAATGCTTCTATATAATCTAATGCCTTTCCAACTATATCAAAGAATTCCATTCAGGCTAACGCTACAATCTTGAAAAAGCTTTACAATAACTACTATTAAAAGGATTAAATAAAATGGAAGTTGATAAATTAAAGGATAATTTGCAATATTAGGAATAGACAATCCTTAACTCTAATTAAAAACGGAAATGAACATCGCTTTTATATTAATGCAAACCTCAGTTTTAAATAGGTAAATCTCTATGATGACATTCCCGGAAAATGACGCTCGCTACAACATTGGTGATAAAACAATGGAAACCGCAAAACAGATACAAAAAAATAATGTGAGTTAACAGGTAAACCATTCCAAGCGAAATAGTATGCAGATAAATTGATAAACTTGGTAATGTATGATACAATATGATTTCTTTAAAGTAATAGAGAAAGACTACTGCATAAAAGTCGTGTATATTGCTATATATTTTGCACTACTTCAATTCAGAATGGATAAGGGTTTTGTCAATCCTACTTGAAATCCTTGTTACAAAATCATGAAGATTACTATAATTTATTCTCAGAAGAAGTTCTCCAAATGTGTGCATCAACTAAGTGAATATGGACATATTAACATAGTACCAACTCTTAAAAGAAAGGAAAAGAATACCAATTATTTTCATTCTTGGGAAACTGAAAGGAAATACAAGTATAGAACAATATGCAAACACTAAAGAAGCAATGGTGATTTTAGGTATAAGAAGTCAAACCACTATTGGAAAATATGAAACAGACAGGAAGATTAAAGTGTATAGCCCCTTCAGTAACAGAAAAAGATATAAAATAAGTGAATTGCTAAAAATTCAGTCTAAAAGATAGTTGTAAAGCTATCTTTTTTTTGTTTGTAACAAAAAGCTATCTTTGCGCCATCTCTATTTTTTAACTACTTAAAATTAGAGACCTAATTAGAGACCTCTTTGTTTTTTAAAAACGTAAAAGCTTGATTTTAAGCACATTAATACAATGAATTATTTATCTGTAGAAAACATATCCAAGTCATTTGGTGAAAGAACCTTATTTGACAACATCTCTTTTGGAATCAATAAGGACCAAAAAATTGCTTTCATTGCCAAAAATGGCTCTGGAAAAACAACTATTATGAGTATTATCAATGGTTTGGAAGAACCAGATACAGGTCAGGTAGTTTTAAGAAAAGGAATCAGAATGGCTTTTCTTTCGCAAAACAACAACTTACAAGACGAACTAACTATCGAAGAAAGCATTTTCGCTTCAGATAATGAAACGCTAAAAGTTATTGAAGCCTATGAAAAAGCATTAGAAAATCCAGAAGATGAAGAAGCGTATCAAAAGGCATTTGACGGAATGGACCAACACAATGCTTGGGATTTCGAAACACAATACAAGCAAATCCTTTTTAAATTAAAACTAGAAAACTTTAAACTAAAAGTAAAAAGTCTTTCAGGAGGTCAGAAAAAACGTTTATCATTAGCAATTATACTTATTAATCGTCCTGACTTATTGATTCTGGATGAGCCTACCAATCACTTAGATCTTGAAATGATCGAATGGTTAGAAAGTTATTTTGCCAAAGAAAATATCACATTGTTTATGGTAACACACGACCGTTTCTTCTTAGAGCGTGTTTGTAATGAAATCATAGAATTAGACAATGGGAAATTATACCAATACAAAGGAAATTACTCTTACTATTTAGAGAAAAAAGAAGAACGAATTGCTTCTGAAAATTCTAGTGTAGATAAAGCCCAAAACTTATTTGTAAAAGAATTAGAATGGATGCGTCGCCAGCCCAAAGCGAGAACAACAAAATCTAAATCTCGTCAGGATGACTTTTATGTAATTAAAGAAAAAGCACAAAGTCGTCGTCGCGAAAATAAAGTCGAGCTAGAAATTAATATGGAACGTATGGGAAGTAAGATTATCGAGCTTCACAAAATTTCTAAAAAATTCAAAGACCACGTTATTTTAGATAATTTCAGTTTCGATTTCCAACGCGGAGAACGTATTGGAATTATTGGTAAAAACGGAACTGGAAAATCAACTTTCCTTAATTTATTGACAGGGACACTTCCGCTAGATTCTGGAAAAGTTATCGTCGGTGAAACAATCAAAATTGGATATTACACTCAAAGCGGAATCAATCCAAAACCAGGACAACGTGTAATCGATGTTATAAAAGAATACGGAGAATACATTCCGTTGATGAAAGGAAAAATTATTTCGGCTTCACAATTATTAGAGCGTTTCCTTTTTGATGCAAAAAAACAATATGACTTTGTTGACAGATTAAGCGGTGGAGAATTAAAACGTTTGTATTTATGTACTGTTTTGATTCAGAATCCAAACTTCCTTATTCTGGATGAGCCTACAAACGATTTGGATATCGTAACATTAAACGTATTAGAGAGCTTCCTTTTGGATTACCCAGGATGCTTATTAGTAGTTTCACACGACCGTTACTTTATGGATAAAATTGTAGATCACTTATTCATTTTTAGAGGACAAGGAGTTGTTGAAGACTTCCCTGGAAACTACTCTGATTTTAGAGCTTATGAAGACAGTGCCGATGTAGCTCAAAAAGAAGAGAACAAAGCAGAAAAGAAAGACTGGAAACAAAACAATCCAACTGGAAACCTAACTTTCAATGAGCAAAAAGAGTATCAGAAACTAGAAAGAGAAATCAAAGATTTAGAAATCGACAAAACTAAAATTGAGCAATTATTCTCTGACGGAAAAGTGGCCGATGCTGATATTGAGAAAAAAGCCAATGAGTTGCAAAACATCATTAATAAAATAGACCAAAAGGAAGAACGCTGGTTTGAACTAAGCGCAAAGATTGAAGGGTAGTTTTTAGTTTTTTTAGCATAGAATAAAACAAATACTATAATCAATTTACACCTCTAATATCTTAGCTAATGCTAAAATGTTAGAGGTGTTTTTTTGTGAAAAACATTTTAAATTAACAAGAAACTATCTTGAAAAATAAAAAATCCCCTCAATTATTTACAATAGTAAATTCCTACTTTAGCAAAAAGAAAATAACTATTCTGTAAAGCAAAAAAAATGGAGTCAAAGAATAAGATTTTAAAGTTAAGCCTAATTATAGCTTTTGTATTGGTACTAATTGTTACCCTATTTTTCTCAATTAAAACTGAACAACCTAAAAAAGATATACTAAATACAATACAACCAAGTACACCTGAAAAATCAACTCTTGCTCCTGAAAAAATATCAGAAACAGAATTAAATTTCTTTTTTCAAGATTTCATAAAAGCGTTTAATAGTAATAAAGAAAAAGAAATAAATAAGTTCATTGACAAAAAAGATGGTTTAGTCGAATTTGTCTACGATGGTCCATATCCTCTAATAATTTTTACTAATAAAATGGAATATATAGAATGGTTTGAATCTAAAATTCATACTACCGTTTCTTCCGAAAAATTCCCAATATATCTTGGAGATACTCAATTTGAGAAAACTGGCTTTTTTTATGAGAAGTATGAAAACAAATTCAAACTCACTGATTTTAATAATGATTATGTAAATCTTTCAGATACCGTTTTTAAATCCCATAGTATTTTAGAAGAAAAATGTAATTACAGAGCACGTGCAATGGATGTGACTGGAAAACGAATTTACAATTTCTATTTTTCGATAACAAAAGAAAATAAAAAACTCGTAGGATTATCTTATGATTACATCGAAGACAACATATATAGCAATCCAAAAATAGATTTCATTCCTTTTGATTCCAAAAAAGATATCGAAAACTACATCACAAAACACCAAAAATTCTGTGATACGGAAAATGAATCTTATCTAGATTTTAGCAAAAAAGAATTTACCTATTGGGATTTTAAAGATAAACCATTCCAATTTAAAAATTATGAAATTGGAGATGTAGAAATAGAATCAAAAAAATTAAAAACACGAAAAATCACTTTTTATAATGCAGATGTTAATGCCGAATACAATAATGATTTTGCAATGATACTTTCTAATAAAGGAACATTTACAATCCTACCAATGGGAGCAAGACCATTTTATGAATATATAATTTGCAAATAAGCCCAAAAATAACATAATCAAATTTCAGTATATTTGCCATTAAAAAAAACACTTTTTCATGAAACACCTTATACCTGCACTATTAGCTTTGACACTTTTTATCTCTTGCGCTAAAAGTAAAAAAACAGAAAACACTGATACTACTATTGACTATGTAGCCAAAAACGAGCAAGAAATCATCGACTATGTAGCTAAAAATAAACTAAATGCACATAAAACTGATTCAGGTTTGTACTATGTAATTAACGAACCTGGAACAGGAACACAACCAACCCCATCTTCTAATGTAACCGTTGCTTACAAAGGTTCTTTTATTGATGGAAAAGTATTTGACGAAAGCAGTGCTGGAATTTCTTTTGGCTTAGATCAAGTTATAAAAGGATGGACAGAGGGTATTCCATATTTCAAAACAGGAGGCACAGGAATTCTTTTAGTCCCTGCCCATTTAGGATACGGTAACAATGATTATAGCTCTATTCCTGGAGGTTCAGTGCTTATTTTTGACATTAAATTAATTTCAGTAAATTAGAATAAACAACAAAACTTTACTTTTTATAAAAGTTCCGTTTAATTAAATAAAAAAGCCACAACAAAATCTAATTCTGCTGTGGCTTTTATTTTTTAGCGGAAAGGAAACTAAAACTCAAAAAAACACAAAATGAAAATTGAAATACAACCTTACAATGATATATTTAAAGAACAGATGATTCAGGTTTGGGAAAGCTCTGTTCGTGCTACACATGATTTTCTTATCCCTTCAGATATTGATTATTACAAAAAAATTGTGTCAGCTATCGACTTTAACTCTTTTCAAGTATTTTGTTTAACTGAAGTAGATACACTTCATGGCTTTATTGGTATTGCAGACAATAAAATCGAGATGCTATTCTTAGCACCAGAACGCATAGGAAAAGGCCTTGGTAAAACACTAATCAATTTTGCTATCAATGAACTTGGAGCAAACAAAGTTGATGTAAACGAACAAAACCAAAATGCAGCTAACTTTTACACCAAATTTGGCTTTGTGACATACGCCAGAGCAGACAAGGATGATGAAGGAAAAGATTATCCAATATTAAAAATGAAACTGGAAACCAATAAATAGGCAACACTACTCAAGATTACCTCATTTTATTTAAAAAAAATCCCCAACAAAATCTAATTTTGTTGGGGATTCTATGTTTCTTCTCACAACTAAAGAAAAACAACTGTGATTGAATACTATAAACTGAGACTAAAAACTACCAAGGAATCGGGTTGTAATCTTTTAAGAATTTACCGCACCAATGTTTACCAGTGTTAATTCCGTCGAATAAAGGATCCATAACCCTTGCAGCTCCATCAACAATGTCTAATGGTGGCTGAAAATCTTCAAGTTCTTGTTTCTTTTTAGCTAATTCAGCAGGATCTTCGTCGGTTACCCAACCTGTATCTACAGCATTCATAAAAATACCATGTTTTGCTAAGGTTCCTGATGAGGTATGTGTTAGCATATTAAGAGCAGCTTTAGCCATATTGGTATGCGGATGCCGATCTTCTTTAAAAAATCGATGAAACTTACCTTCCATAGCCGAAACATTTATAATGTGTTTTTGTCCCGTATTATCCTTCTTCATTACTTCCGAAAGACGATTGCACAATACAAAAGGTGCAACAGAATTTACCAACTGAACTTCAATCATTTCAGTAGTCTCTATCTGTCCCAATCGCAAACGCCAACTGTTTGTTTTTCTTAAATCTACTTGCTGCAAATCAGCATCGAGTTCACCTTCAGGAAAAACCTCATTTGCTACAAGTGCATTATCAAAAGAATAAGGAATCTGAGATAATTTAGCCGAAGCACGCAATCCAATTCCAGGCTCAGGTCCATGCCAAGTTACTGGCATATTTTGATTAGAAGAAGCTCCTGAAGTCAATACCTTTAATTCATCCAAACAATTCGTATGATCCAATAATAGTTCTTGAGCTTGTTTAGGTAAAGTACTTATTGCACGCTCTTCATTTTCCATTAAATGGGTATAAAATCCAGCAGGTCGTCTTACTGTTTGAGCAGCATTATTGATAAGAATATCCAATCGCTCATACTTTTGCTCAATAAAATTGCAAAAAATCTCCACACTAGGAATATGTCTTAAATCCAATCCGTGAATTTTTAAACGATGTCCCCATTCCATAAAATCTTCTTCTTTAGAAAATCGTAAAGCTGAATCAACTGGGAAACGAGTAGTTGCAATAACTGTAGCTCCGCCACGCAAAAGCATTAACGTAATATGGTATCCTATTTTTAAACGAGAACCAGTTATAACAGCCACTTGTCCTTTTACATCAGCCGTTTGAAAGCGTTTGGCATAATTAAAATCACCACAATCAGTACACATAGTATCATAAAAATGATGCATCTTGGTAAATCCCATTTTACATACGTAACAATTTCTAGGTGTTTCTAGTTCTAATTGTTCCTTGTGAGCAAGATCGTTATAAGCCAATAATTTTGGCGCAACAAATATACTTGCCTCACGGGCATGACGAATTCCAGTTTCTTTACGGGCTGTTTTATCCTTCTTTTCCTTTTTACGTTTAGCAGCTTCTTTTCCGTCTTTAACTCTTCGAGAAAACTCACCTCTATCAGGTCTAGAAAACATACCTGCTTCTTTAATCAAAGCAATTCTTTGCTCTTTAGGAATATCAAATATTTGATCCGTATCAGTGTTTAATTGTGCTAAAACAGCAATACAGCGGTCTATTTCTTCCGAAGTTATTGTATTCTTAATTTCCATTTCTTCCTGCGTCATCATAAAAACACGTATTATTTAAAGCCCGCAAATATAGTCTTTTTAGAGTCTTAAAGATTCATAGTCAAAAATCATAAATACTTACTCTTTTACTTTAATACTTTTGACTTTATGCCTTTCGACTTTTTTGTATCTTCGCGCCTACTTTGCAAAAGTCACTATGTTATTTCAAATAAAATCATATCTAAAATTCCTTTGGAACTCCAAAAACGAACACGCTGTGCATTCGCCCTTTGTGTTTAATTTACTAACGAAATGTTTTTATGACAGAAAAACAAAGCCTGAATACGCTATTTTAAGCGCTTATCGAAAGTCATTTTTGCAAAACAAGAACACAATCGAAGTAACTGATTTTGGTGCAGGATCAAGGGTCTTTAAAAGCAACACGAGACAAATCGCTAAAATTGCTAAAACAGCTGGGATTTCTCCAAAAAGAGCCCGCTTATTATTCCGGATTACAGCTTACTTCAAACCAGATAGTATCTTAGAAATCGGAACATCATTAGGACTGGCGACTTCTGCCCTAGCCTTAGGAAATCCTAAAGCAAAAGTCACAACACTCGAAGGTTGTCCTGAAACAGCCGCAGTTGCTAAAAAAGGATTGCAACAATTTAATTGTGATAATGTAGAATCGGTTGTAACAGAATTTGGAAGTTATTTCAAAGAGCTTCAGAGAGAGCTAAAAACTGCCACTCAAAAGTTTGATTTCATCTACTTTGATGGAAATCATTCTAAAAAAGCAACTTTAGATTATTTTGAACTTTTACTTCCAACAATTACTAACGATACCGTTTGGATTTTTGATGATATTCATTGGTCATCTGAAATGGAAGAAGCTTGGGAGATAATACAAAATCATCCAGAAGTAAAAGTCACTATTGACACCTTTCAATGGGGATTCGTATTCTTTCGTCGCGAACAAGAAAAAGAGCATTTTACAATTAGGACATAAAAAAATGACAGCCATTACTGACTGTCATTTTTGCTCAAAATTCAAATTTAACCTAATCCTAATATAAATACTCAATTAACTTACTTTTTAGCTTCTGCAGTTTCTTCTGATTTTGCTCCCATTCTATTCAATGTATACATTGGTGCAAATTTCATTTTCAACCCAGCAATTTTTCTATTATCTTCAGGCGTAAGCCCCTCTTTTTCTACTGTATTCTTACGACTATCGAGTGCCTCGTACATCATTTTAATCTTATCCCAATCTTCACGAGAATAGCTCTCTTTATTATTTTCAACTGTACGCACAAATTGTTGATAAACACTATGAATATTTTTGGCGTTTACCCAATCAAAATTCATATCCTCCCCTATTTTTCCTTCTCCAAATAAAGCATCACGCATTTTTTGTATTTTACTTGGTGTATTAAGAGCGGTCATTTCAGCTTTAAAAACTTCATATTTAGCTTTGCTTGCTTCAAATCTTTCTTTCACTTTAGCATTCTCTTTAATATCAGTCAAAGCCATTTCAGCTTTTCCCATTCGTGTTGCATATCCATTTTCAATTGCTTCCCAATTGGTTTTCGCATTTTCTGCAGTTACATTTTTTACTGAGTCTACATATACTACATAAGAATCAATAGTTTTTTCAGCTTTTGCTGCTTTTTCATCTTTACATGAGATAAATCCCATGGCAACAAATGCTAGTCCGAATAATAATTGTGTATTTTTCATAATTCCGATTTGTTAATGTTATAATTCAAATATAAGGCTATTTTTAAATAAAAATAAATATTTAGCAAAATATTAAGCTTTTTTACAAATTAAAATCATTTAAAATTAAAAAATATGACAATTATGTAAATTTAAAATATAATTATATAAAACACATTAATATATTCCTGTAGACTTCCAAAAAACAATCCTATTGCTCAGCATACTATATATTATTGTAACAAAAATGTATTTTTAACTACTTATGATTAATTCAAAAGTGTTTTGTACTTTTAAAATCTAAAAATTGTAAATCAACAATCATAAACTCCAATGGCAAATCCATTAATTAAAATAACTAATATTAAACGAAATTTTGTGCTTGGAAACGAAATTGTTTATGTCTTAAAAGGAATTGATTTAGAAATAAATAAAGGAGAGTATGTTGCTTTAATGGGACCATCAGGTTCAGGAAAATCAACATTAATGAATTTATTAGGATGTTTAGACACCCCTACTTCCGGAACGTACATCTTAAATGGAAAAGATGTAAGCCAGATGAAAGACGATGAATTAGCAGGAATTAGAAATAAAGAAATAGGCTTTGTTTTCCAAACATTTAATCTTTTACCTAGAACCACAGCCTTAGATAACGTAGCCTTACCGATGATTTATGCGGGACATTCTAAATCAGAGCGAATTGTTCGTGCTACCGAAGTACTAAAGCAAGTGAATCTTGAGGATAGAATGGATCACCAGCCCAATCAACTTTCAGGAGGACAACGCCAACGTGTTGCAATTGCAAGAGCATTAGTAAACAAACCATCGATAATTCTTGCCGATGAACCAACTGGAAATTTAGATAGTAAGACCTCTGTCGAAATCATGAAGTTATTTGGTGACATTCATGCCAATGGAAATACTGTAATTCTAGTAACACACGAAGAGGATATTGCTGCCTATGCGCATCGTGTTATTCGTTTGCGTGATGGACTTATTGAAAGCGACACAAAAACTACAAAAGAATTTTAGATTAACTATTTTAAAAAGTTTCAGGTTTCTAATTTAAGGTTACAAGTCGTAAAAACGTCTGCACTTTATTCTAGAAACTTAGATTCTTAATATCTCAAAACCTTAGCATCTTAAAAAAATGAAAGTATATACCAAAACAGGAGACAAAGGAACTACTGCGCTTTTTGGCGGTACTCGCGTTCCCAAAGACCATATCCGTATTGATAGTTATGGAACAGTTGACGAACTAAATTCGTACATCGGACTCATACGAGATCAAGAAATGAATCTACACTACAAGAACATTTTGATCGAAATTCAAGACCGATTATTTACTGTAGGAGCTATTCTAGCTACTCCTGTAGAGAAAGAAGTCTTAAAAAACGGAGAATTACGTCTTAAAAATCTAGGCATTGTACCAACTGACATCGAATTACTTGAAAATGAAATTGATGCCATGGAAGAAACGCTACCGCAAATGACCCACTTTGTATTACCAGGAGGTCATCAAACTGTGTCATATTGTCACATTGCCCGCTGTGTTTGCCGTCGTGCCGAACGCTTGGCAGTGCATCTAAGTCATAATGAGACCGTTCCAGAAATAGCAATACAGTACTTAAACCGACTTTCTGACTACCTTTTTGTCTTGGCACGAAAGTTGTCTTCTGACTTAAAAGCGGAGGAAGTTAAATGGATTCCGAGAAAGTAATCTGCTACAGTTTTTAGTATTTGCAATGTAAACTGTAACAGAAAATTGAATACTAAAAGGAACGTTCTTAAATTTTACTAAAATAAATCGTTTTTTACTTGTCTTTCTCAGTAAAAAAATTATTTTTGCACAAACTAAATTGACAAAACATGTATTGGACATTAGAATTAGCATCATATTTAAGTGATGCACCGTGGCCTGCTAACAAAGACGAACTTATAGACTACGCTATTAGAGCAGGTGCTCCATTAGAAGTAGTAGAAAACCTACAGTCAATTGAAGACGAGGGTGAGATATATGAATCAATGGAAGAAATATGGCCGGATTATCCAACAGACGAAGATTATCTTTGGAATGAGGATGAATATTAAAAAGTAACCCCAAAGAAAAAGTCTCAAAAAAGAGGCTTTTTTTTTGTTTAAATTTACACATTTAGATAAATTATAGAAATACCAACAGATCATGAGTTTCATTAACAGTATTATTAAAGTCTTTGTAGGTGATAAATCACAAAAAGATGTCAAAGCTTTACAACCTTATTTAAACAAAATTAAAACTTTCGAAACTAGCCTAACCGCTTTGTCTCATGACGAACTAAGGGCTAGGACAGCATTTTTTAAGCAAAAAATAAAGGACGCAAGAGCCGAAAAAGATGCAAAAATTGCTTCTCTTAAGGCAGAAGTAGAAAGCATTGAAGACATTGACAAAAGAGAAGACATTTACGAAGCTATAGATACTTTAGAAAAAGAAGCTTACGAAATTTCAGAAAAAACATTACTGGAAATCCTTCCAGAAGCGTTTTCTGTTGTAAAAGAAACAGCTCGTCGTTTTAAAGATAACTCTCAAATTGAAGTTACTGCTACTGCAAAAGACCGCGAATTTTCAGCTACAAAAAGCTATATTACAATAGAAGGAGAAAAAGCACTTTGGGCTAATAAATGGAATGCTGCTGGTAAAGAAATTACATGGGACATGGTTCATTACGATGTTCAATTAATTGGTGGTATGGTATTACACGAAGGAAAAGTTGCAGAGATGCAAACTGGTGAGGGTAAAACCTTGGTAGCAACTTTACCTCTTTATCTAAATGCCTTAACTGGAAACGGAGTACACTTAGTAACGGTGAATGATTACTTAGCAAAACGTGATAGTACATGGAAAGCTCCTTTATTTGAGTTCCATGGTTTAACTGTTGATTGTATTGATAATCACCAACCAAGTTCAGAAGGAAGAAAGAAAGCATATGATGCTGATATTACTTACGGAACAAATAATGAGTTCGGATTTGACTATCTAAGAGATAATATGGCGCATTCGCCAAATGACTTGGTACAAAGAAAACACAATTATGCAATCGTCGATGAGGTCGATTCTGTATTAATTGATGATGCAAGAACACCACTTATCATTTCTGGTCCAGTTCCTCAAGGTGACCGTCATGAATTTAATGAATTGAAACCAAAAATTGAAAACTTAGTAAGTTTACAACGTCAATTGGCAAATGGTTTCTTAGCAGAAGCTAAAAAATTAATAAAAGAAGGAAACACTAAAGATGGTGGATTCTTATTATTAAGAGCTTACAGAAGTTTACCTAAAAACAAAGCTTTAATTAAATTTTTGAGTGAAGAAGGAATTAAACAATTGCTTCAAAAAACCGAAAATCAATACATGCAAGACAACAACCGTGAAATGCATAAAATTGATGAGGCTTTATACTTTGTAATTGAAGAAAAAAATAATCAAGTAGAATTAACTGACAACGGAATCAAATTCCTTTCAGGAGATACAGATGCAGACTTTTTCGTATTACCAGATATCGGAACAGAAATTGCTGCTATCGAAAAACAGAAATTAGACAAAGACGCTGAAGCTGAAGCCAAAGAAAGATTATTTCAAGATTTTGGTGTAAAAAGCGAGCGTATCCATACTTTAACTCAGCTATTAAAAGCGTATGCTCTTTTTGAAAAAGATGTAGAATACGTTATCATGGACAACAAAATTATGATTGTCGATGAGCAAACAGGTCGTATCATGGATGGTCGCCGTTACTCAGACGGATTACACCAAGCGATTGAGGCTAAAGAAAATGTAAAAATCGAAGCTGCAACACAAACTTTTGCAACTGTTACATTACAGAACTACTTCAGAATGTACAGCAAATTAGGTGGTATGACTGGTACTGCAGTAACAGAAGCTGGTGAGTTATGGCAAATTTATAAATTAGATGTAGTTGAGATTCCTACGAATCGCCCTATGTCTAGAATAGATAAAGAAGATTATATCTATAAAACTACACGTGAGAAATTCAATGCAGTAATCGAAGATGTAACTGAATTATCTAACGCTGGAAGACCAGTATTAATTGGAACAACATCTGTAGAGATCTCTGAGTTATTAAGCCGTATGCTTAAGATGAGAGGGGTTGCACATAATGTATTGAATGCCAAAATGCACAAGCAAGAGGCACAAATTGTTGAAGAAGCAGGAAAATCAGGAGTAGTAACCATTGCAACCAATATGGCTGGTCGTGGTACCGATATTAAATTATCTCCAGAAGTAAAAGCTGCCGGAGGTTTAGCAATTGTTGGTACAGAGCGTCACGACTCTCGTCGTGTCGACAGACAGTTACGTGGTCGTGCAGGTCGTCAAGGTGACCCAGGAAGCTCACAATTCTACGTTTCTCTAGAAGATAACCTAATGCGTTTATTTGGTTCAGAAAGAGTTGCCAAAGTAATGGATAGAATGGGATTACAAGAAGGTGAAGTAATTCAACATTCAATGATGACAAAATCTATTGAGCGTGCTCAAAAGAAAGTAGAAGAAAACAACTTCGGAGTACGTAAACGTTTATTAGAATATGATGACGTTATGAATTCTCAACGTGAAGTAGTTTACAAACGTCGTCGTCACGCTTTATTTGGAGAACGTTTAAAACTAGATATCGCAAACATGCTTTACGATACTTGTGAACTTATCGTAAGTCAAAACAAAGTAACAAATGATTTTAAAAATTTCGAATTTGAATTAATTCGTTATTTCTCTATAACATCTCCAATAACTGAAGCTGATTTTATCAAATTACCAGAAAATGAGATTACAGGAAAACTATACAAAGAAACTTTAGCTTACTATACTGAAAAAACAGAACGTAGCGCAAGAGAAGCTTTCCCTATCATTAAAGGAGTTTACGAAGAGAAAAACAATCAATTTGAGCGTATTGTAGTTCCTTTTACAGATGGTATCAAAACATTAAATGTTGTTACTGATCTTAAAAAAGCATACGAAACTGAAGGCGCACAACTAATTGCTGATTTCGAGAAAAACATCACTTTATCTATCGTTGATGAAGCTTGGAAAAAACACTTACGTAAAATGGACGAATTGAAACAATCAGTTCAATTAGCTGTTCACGAACAAAAAGATCCATTGCTTATCTACAAATTAGAAGCTTTTAACTTATTCCGCTCTATGTTGGATAACGTAAATAGAGAAGTTATTTCATTCTTATTCAAAGGTGATTTACCAGCTCAAAGCGCTCCAGAAATTCAGGAAGCAAGAGAAGTTCGTCAAAAAGAAAATTACAAATTAAGTAAAGACGAAATCGAAAATAGCGAAGAAATTAATCGCGAAGCTGGAGAAACTCAGCAACGTCAAGTTACTGAAACTATCGTAAGAGATATGCCAAAAATTAATCGTAATGACAACGTAACAGTTCAACAAGTTTCAACTGGAGCTGTTGAGACGATGAAATTTAAAAAAGCAGAAAGCTTATTAGCTTCTGGCGAATGGGTTATCGTAAAATAATAAAAAAGAATTCAATCTCAGTTTAGAGTCTTGTACCGAAAACTGAGACTGAAGACTGTAAACTAAAAAAAATCCCCAATTACTATGTAGTTGGGGATTTTTTATTGCAAAAAAACTAAAATACGTTCCTATTAAAACGAATATAACGTATTTTTGCTATCGAAAACAACGAAATCTAGTTTGAAGCAATTTTTAATCATATTCCTCTCATGTATGCTTTTGGCTCCATCTTTTGGAAGTTTCTTTGTTTATACCTCATTTAAATTAAACCAAAAAGAAATCTCTAAAACCATCTGTGTACAACGAAAAATGGTTTTTAATTCGTGTAACGGCCGATGTGATCTTCAAAAAAGTTTAAAAAAATACACCGATAACGAAAAAAGAATGCATAACAATCTGAAAGAAAAAGCAGAGGTTATTTACATTCAAAATACAACTACAAATAATCTAAAATTAGTAGCACCAATCGAATCAAAAGCAAAAATCTTCGCTTCTTTCGATAAGAAACCTATTGCTGTTTCTAATACTACTTTTCACCCTCCAACCTATTTTATATAAATTCTAGTCACAGATTTCAATATCCATTGAAATAATTTTTCTTGCCTTAAGGTCAGGGAAAAACGCACGTTACTTTTAAAATTTATATAAACTAAAATGAAAAAAATATGCTTTACCCTATTATTAATAGGGCAATGTGTCTTTGCGCAAAATAAAACGAAACAAGACACTACCAAAATACAAGAACTAGAAAACATCTTCGTAACAGCAAATCGTACGGCTACATTACGTAAGGAGACTCCAGTTGCGATAAGTAAACTAACCGCAAAAACTATTAACGAAACCAAGGCAACAGCTGTTTACGAAATCATTAATAAAACACCAGGTGTTTTAATGGTAAATCTGGGCAACGAACAACATATGATGTCAATTCGCCAGCCAATGACCACAAACGCTTATTACTTATATCTAGAAGACGGCTTACCAATTCGTCCAATGGGCGTTTTCAATCATAATGCGTTATTAGAAATTAATCAATTCAACCTTCAAAGTATAGAGGTTGTAAAAGGGCCTGTTTCATCATTATACGGCCCAGAAGCTGTTGGTGGAACGATTAACTTAATTTCATTAAAACCACCAGTTGAACCAGAATTTAAATTTGGCGTTCAGGCAGATAATTATGGATATCGAAGATTTCAAGCAGCAGGCGGGGCAACAATTGGAAAAGTTGGTTTTCATATTGCTGGAATTTCAAGTTTACAAGAAAACGGTTGGATGACATATTCAGATTACAACAAAGACAATCTAAATGCCCGAATTGATTATAACATCTCCCCTTCTACCCGATTAATCAGTAATACCATGTATGGAAAATACTATTCGGATATGAGCGGAAGTGTGAACGAAGATGCTTTTAACAACAGAACTTACAAAAGCACTACTGACTTTACTTATAGAAAATCAGAAGCTTTACGAACACGGATAACACTAGAACACGATTGGAATGACAATTCAAGTAGTTATATTACGGGTTATTTACGCAATAATAAATTGGGGCAAAACCCATCTTATGGAATCAGATGGAATCCAACTGTAAATCCAACAACTGCTAAAGGCGAAATAAATTCGAATAACTTTAAAAGCTATGGTGCAATTGGACAGCACACTCAAAAATTCAATTTTCTAAATACTAAAATTGTTGCAGGTGCTTTATACGATTATTCTCCAGTAACCTATTGGTCTTATGTAATTGATTTGAAAGCCAATCTAAATCCGGGAGAAGTAGGAAAACAAACCGTAGATTCTTATGAGATTATTGCCGAACGTCCAGACACAAAATTAGCCGACTATACTGCCGATATTTTCAACACAGCAGGATATGCACAAGTAAGCTTTAATCCAATCGAAAAATTAATTATTACTCTTGGTGGTCGTTATGACAATATGAAAGTAAAGTACAATAATGCTTTAGACATTTCTACAGGAAGCAAGGTGTATGACAAAGCAACTTTCAAGGCGGGAGCAAATTACAATCCATTAGATTTCATTGGATTTTATGGCAATTATTCTCAAGGTTTTGCACCTCCAGGAATCACTTCTGTTTTCAGAACTAAACCTGGAACTGGAGGAAAAACAGGAGTACCTGCAGATTTCTACTACAATCTAGAACCTGCAACCTTCAATAATTATGAAGTTGGTGGATGGGTTTCTCTCTTAGAAAACAAGCTAAACTTTGACTACGCCGTCTATTATATGGAAGGCAAAAATGAATTATTAAACGTTAAACTTCCTGACAACTCAACTGATTATCGTTCGGCTGGCGAAACGCGCCATAAAGGAATCGAGTTTGGTGCTTCATACAGACCTTCAAAACAATTTAGTATTCGTGCAGGCGGAACTTACGCACAACATACTTATATCGATTTTAAACTTTCGGATAAACCAAGTGACCCAATTCAGAATTTAGACGGAAAAGAAATGCCTGCAGCACCGAAATGGTCTGGAAATTCAGAAATAAGCTATTATCCAAATTGGCTTCCAAACCTAAGAACTTCGATAGAATGGCAACTAGTAGGTAGTTATTACCAAGACCAAATCAATACCGTAAAATACGATGGCTATAATTTATTTAATGCTAGAATTGGCTACCAATGGAAAAGCATAGAAATCTACGGAAACGTACTCAATCTAACCGATAAATTATATGCCTACAATGTATCAAGAGCCAATACAACAAATGCACAACCTACCTATACTGCGGCGGCACCAAGGACATTTGTATTCGGAATACAATATAATTTTTCGCTAAAAAAATAAGTAAAGATTTTGCCACAGATTAAATAGGTCATTGAAACAGATTTAAAAAATCATTTTAATCTGTGGCAAAAAACAAATCATAAGCACTCAACAGATGAGCAAAGAAATAAAGAGAAAAAATCCTTCTAAAAAGAAAGATTCAAAGATCATCAAGAAAATCAAACAGCATATGTACAAATGGCATCGTACAATTGGGCTAATTACAATTATCCCAGTAATTTTCTGGACATTGTCTGGTTTGATGCATCCATTTATGGCACATTTCTTTAAACCCGAAATTGCCCACGATAAAATAGAGCAACAATTCATTTCAAAAAACGAATTGCATTTTTCGATTCAAGAAGTTCTCAAAAAAAACAATATCACCGAATTCAAAAACTTCAGAATTGTAACATTCAACAACACTGCTTTTTATCAAATAAAAACCGTTACAGGTGAGCTACTCTATTTTGATACTTCAACTACAAAAAAACTGATTGATGGGGATAAAAAATATGCTGAATGGCTTTCACGTTATTTCCTAAATGATCAAAAAAGCACCGTGAAAAAGAGTGAAATCGTTACTGAATTCACATCTCAATACAAATACGTAAATCGCTATCTGCCTGTTTACAAAATAAGCTTTGACCGTCCAGACGCAATGCAGGTTTATGTAGAAACTTCATCCAGTAAACTAGCAACTTACAACCCAACTTCAAGACAAGCATTCATTTGGTTTTTTGATACATTTCATAATTGGTCTTTTATTGATGCCATTACCAACAACAGTGTCCGAATCATCACAATGATTTTATTGCTATCCATTATTGGATTCTCAGCTCTTAGCGGAATCTTAATTTATGGCTTGCTATGGAAGCAATTCAAAAAAACGGACAAACTCCAACCAAAAAAAGGACTCAGAAAATACCATCGCCAAATTGGAATTTGGATTTCACTTTTCACTCTAACTTTTGCTTTTAGTGGTGCCTACCATGCCACTACAAAATGGGAACCTTATACATTATCACAAATGGTGTACGAGCCAACTTTTGAAACAAAAGAAATTCCTTTGCTTAATAACAACCTAAATTTAGATTGGAATCGTTTTCAAAATTCAAGTATTATTACATTAAACGATACTATTTATTACCGTTGTCAATTGGCAGAAAAAGAAAGTAAGAAATTCAAAAAAACAAAAATAGATTCGAATTCAAAATGGAATAAAAAAAAGGTTTCAAAATCTGAAATAGTTTATATCAATGCAACAACCAATACAATCTCACCCAACATTGATTTTCAATATGCAGCATTTTTAGCCTATTATTTTACAGATGGAGCACCAAAAGCTTCTTGCTGCGAAATGGTAGAAACTCCAGAAGAAACACCACAACCAGCTCTAGAAAACACAAAGTTGATAGAATCAAAAGTCTTAACTGATTTTGAAAGTAGAGAATATGGTTTTGTTAATAAAAGACTTCCAGTAGTAAAACTAGCCTATGATACTCCTGAAAAGACAACTTATTTTATTGAAACTTCAACTTCAAGATTAGCCGCTGTAGTTACAAATTCAGATAAAGTAGAAGGCTATTCCTTTGCCATCCTGCATAAATTTTTATTCATGGATTGGGCAGGAAAGAACATTCGAGACCTAACAATGGTTTTGGCAGCTTTAGCCATTTTAATTGTCAGTGTTCTAGGGTTTATTCTGTTCCTAAAGAAATAGTTTTTGGGGCTCTGAGTTGCTATTTTTTTTCTTAGTATCTTAGTAATTTAGAGCCTTATCTAGGATTTTCTTCAAAATAACGAGCTTCAATTCGCTTGATGTCTTTTATTGAACTTTTAGCCCAAGCCAAACGTTTCTCTAGAATTTCATCATCAGATAGATGCCAATCAATAGTTGTATTTCTTAATCTGCTTGTTAGATTCTGAATAATTATCGCTGCCGAAACAGATATATTTAAACTTTCTGTAAAACCAACCATTGGAATTTTAAGAAATCCATCGGCTTTTTGCAAAATCTCTTCTGATAAACCATCTCTTTCAGTACCAAAAAACAAAGCACTAGGTTTTGTAATATCAAAATCTTCCAACAAGCAATCGTTTTCATGAGGCGTTGTAGCAATAATTTGATATCCTTTGTTTTTTAAAGTATCTACACAATTGCTAATGCTATCAAATGTATTAATATCGACCCATTTTTGAGCACCCATTGCAATTTCCTTATCGATACTTTTACCATAACGTTGCTCGATAACATTGAGCTCCTGAATTCCAAAAACTTCACAACTACGCATAACTGCACTAGTATTATGCATCTGAAAAATATCTTCAACAGCAATAGTAAAGTGCTTTGTGCGGTTCTCGAGGACTTTTAAAAATTTGCTTTTTCGGTTTTCGGTAAGTATATTTTCAAGGAAAGCGAGGTAATCTAAATCAATCATTTCAATAGTATTTGTGGCAAAAATACTAAAAACCCACACAATTAAGCCTATTAAAACAATTCTCTATGATATATTAACAGTCAAATATTCTGTTATGCTGGAATCTAATTTTTCATACAGTGCATTTGCCTTAGTCAAATCTATTTCCAAAATATCATTTGCAAAAGAATCTCCCTTAAAGACAACATCTCCATCTTTAGAATGTCTTGTCAAGCGTTCACACATTTGATCTACCTCTTCTACAAAATAATCTGCATCGATAAAAGATAGAAAACGTTCTAAAACAGATTTCATTCCATCTTTATAATTATACATTGAAACATTTTTATCCAACTTATAAAAATCAAGATAAGCCTGAAAATATTTTTCTAAAACAACTGCTCCATATTGCTGAATACTAATTGTTTGAATTTCCTGATCACTGATTCCAAAAAAAGCTGCTGGTATCAAATTAGGTACCATATGCGTTCCTCTTAATTTTGCATGAGATTTTAATACTTCACTTGGATTTCTGTAGAGTAAAACAAAAGGCAAATCTGGAAAAATGGATCTCAAGTAGTCTGCCTGAAATATATGCCACGAATCCAATTTTACAATTAAATTCTTTTCTTCAGAAAATCTTTTCTGACCTAACAATAGTAGTACTGATTTGATAAGATCTCTTTTTTTATCCAAATCAAAAATAGTACTCCTAATAATTTGATCTAGAATTGGAGCCTCAGAAACTACTATATTTTGTGGAGAAATTGCCAAAGACTGACTCATCATTGTAGAGCCACAGCGAGATACATGAAACAATAATGATTTTAGCTCAACCGAAACCAGTTCTGTAGACCACTCAATAAGGTTTTCTACACTGCTAACCACTTTATATCTTGTTGAATTATTATAATGCCCTTTACATTTCATAAGGGTTTCATCAAAAAAAGGATCTAAATACCTTTTATCTCCTAGATAAATCCATTCAAAATATACATCATCATCTGTTTCGACTAACTTATAGGGAATCCAATTTAAAAGAGGATGATCTGAGTTTTCCATTTTTTAAAATTAATTTTTCTTACAACCTGCTATATGTTTCTAAATTATCATTGCAATGTAAATATATACATTTTACAAAAAACAGACTAAAAAACAGTCGATTAAGTGTAAATCTTTACAACATAACTTTCCGAAATGAGACAATTAAGAAATAAGTAGTTTCAAATATTATCTACAATAAAAGAATAGAGTTTATCCGTTGAAACGGCCACAGATTCAGAATCGGTTTTAAGTATTAAATCAGCATTTAAAGGAACTTCGTAAACATCACTTATTCCAGTAAAATTTCTAATTTTATTACTATCGCTATCTGGTAACAATGCTTTTTTGTATAACCCTTTGGGGTCTCTTTTAATTAAATTAGCAATAGAACTATCCAAAAAGACTGTTTTAACAAACTCATATTGCCCTATTTCATTTCTTAAATCTTCGTAAGGATTAATTACTGACATTAAAACGATAACTTCTGATTTAACAAAATCCTGACCTACATTAAAAAGGCGCCTAACATTTTCGCATCTGTCATTTTTTGAAAATCCTAAGTCTTTACAAAGTGTTTTTCTATAGATATCACCATCAATAATTTCAACTTTATATCCTTTTTCTAATAGCAAATTCCCAACATTCTCTGCCAATGTCGTCTTGCCTGAACCCGATAAACCTGTAAACTGTATTAATATCATTTAAAAATTGTCAAGGAGTATATATTCGTTTGTAAAACCAAAGCAATATAAATCAATATTTTAGAATTGGCTTATAGTAAAAATACTAAAAAAACAATCACATTTATAAATTCATTCTTTACAAAATCAATAGTCTGTTATCGTTATAAATGACTAATTTTATTTTTTTAGAATAAGATAATAATGAAAAAGAAACTAGTTGTTTTAACAGGAGCTGGAATTAGTGCCGAAAGTGGTATTAAAACCTTCCGTGATAGTGATGGTCTTTGGGAAGGTCATAATGTAATGGATGTGGCTACCCCAGAAGGTTGGTACAGAAATCCCGAATTGGTTCTTGATTTTTACAATCAAAGACGCAAACAACTCAAAGAAGTAGTACCGAATCTAGGACATCTAATTTTGGCAGAACTCGAAAAAGATTTTGATGTACATATTATAACTCAAAATGTCGATGACTTACATGAACGTGCCGGAAGTACCAAGGTCTTACATTTACATGGTGAATTACTAAAAGTACGAAGCTCACAAGATTCAAATTATATTTTAGATTGGCATGATGATTTATTCATGAATCATTTAGACAAAAAAGGCAATCAGTTGCGTCCCCATATAGTTTGGTTTGGCGAAGAAGTCCCTGCCCTTGAAGAAGCAATAGAAATCGCAGAACAAGCCGATTACTTTGCCGTAATAGGAACTTCCTTGCAAGTATATCCTGCTGCTGGATTAATCTCATATACACCAGCAAGTAGTCCACTTTTTTACATTGATCCTAAACCAATTAAAATTCCAAACTTGAGAAATAAAATTGAAGTTATTCCTGAAATAGCTTCTAAGGGAATGGAGATATTAAAAACAAAATTAACTGAAATAACAAAATAGAGAATTATAAACATGGTACTAGAAGAATGGCTCAATCTATTATCTTATTGTAACCCAGTTACGGTTATAGGAATTTTTCTTGTTGAAAATTTACTATTAATGCTCTTGGCAATTGGTATCGGTAAGCTAATTGATGGTGAAGTCACAAAAATTAAAAAATCAGATATAAAATGGGTTATTAGCACCTTACTATGCAATACGCTGGTAACTTTAATAGGCTATAAACTCTACCAATATCAAATTATTAAAATAGACTTCTCTACTTCACTCTTCACGATAGTATTGGATACACTTTTATTAATTTTTCTGATGGACTTTTTTATGTTTTGCTTTCACTATCTAGCCCATAAATTAACGTGGTTTCGCCCTATCCATCAATTGCACCACACCCATATCGATACAAATGTTTATAGCTTATTTGTTCTTAATCCTATCGAAACTTTAGGATTTGGTGCTATATGGCTTATTATAATTTCGGTAATAGAATTTAATTGTATCAGCATACTATTATATCTAATCCTTAACTTATCTTACGGAATATTAGGGCACTTAAACAAAGACATTTATCCTGAATTTTGGAATAAAAACAGTGCAACAAAATGGATTTCGACAACAAAATTCCATTCAAACCATCATAGAAACGAATCACACAATTTTGGCTTTTATTTTACTATTTGGGACAAAATTTTTAAAACAATCATTTAAAATTGCAATGTTTAGCTATAATAACTTGCAACTAACTTTCAGAAGTTTTAACAATAACTTACATTTGCATCTTCAAAATTAACAACACAACAATGACTACTTTAAACGAACTGAACGCCATATCGCCAATTGACGGAAGATATAGAAACAAAACCCTTTCATTAGCTCCATTTTTCTCAGAAGAAGCGCTAATTAAATACCGGGTATTGATTGAAGTTGAATACTTTATTGCTTTATGCGAAGTGCCATTGCCACAACTTGCAAACGTAAATTCAGATCTTTTTGAAAGTTTACGTAATATTTATAAAAACTTCTCTACTGAGGATGCCCTTTGGATAAAAGAAACTGAAAAAGTAACTAACCACGATGTAAAAGCGGTTGAGTACTTTATTAAAGATGCTTTTGAAAAATTAGGTCTATCAGAATATAAAGAATTTATCCACTTCGGATTAACTTCTCAAGACATTAACAATACTGCTATTCCTCTTTCAACGAAAGAAGCTTTTGAGAGCGTATATATGCCGTCTTTAATTGGACTTACAGCCAAGCTAAAAGAATTAAGTGTAGAATGGAAAGACATTCCTATGCTTGCTCGTACACACGGACAACCAGCCTCTCCTACTCGTTTAGGTAAAGAAATTGGTGTTTTTGTAGAGCGTATTGAAGAGCAAATGCGTTTGTTATTTAATATCCCATTTGCAGCAAAATTTGGTGGAGCAACAGGAAACTACAATGCACACCACGTTGCATATCCACAAATTGACTGGAAAAAATTTGGAGGTAATTTTGTAGAAAACACACTAGGATTACACCATTCATTTCCAACTACACAAATAGAACATTATGATCATTTTGCAGCATTCTTTGATGCTTTAAAAAGAATCAACAACATAATAATTGATTTAGACAGAGATATTTGGACGTATGTTTCAATGGAATATTTCAAACAAAAAATCAAAGCTGGAGAAATTGGTTCATCGGCTATGCCTCATAAAGTAAACCCAATTGATTTTGAAAATTCAGAAGGAAACTTAGGAATTGCTAATGCAATTTTTGAACACCTTTCGGCTAAGTTACCAATCTCAAGATTACAACGTGATTTAACAGATAGTACCGTTTTAAGAAATGTTGGTGTACCTATTAGTCATACCATTATTGCTTTTGAAGCTACATTAAAAGGATTGAATAAATTACTTTTAAATGAATCAAAATTTCATGAAGATTTAGAAAAAAACTGGGCAGTTGTTGCAGAAGCAATTCAAACAATTTTACGTCGTGAAGCCTATCCAAATCCATACGAAGCATTAAAAGGATTAACAAGAACAAATGAAGCAATTGACAAAAATGCTATTCATAGTTTTATTGCAACTCTGGATGTTTCTGAAGAAATCAGAGCAGAGCTAATGAAAATCACTCCTAGCAACTTTCTAGGAATATAAAACACTAGTTTTCAGATAAAAATCTCGTTATTTATAGACATATTAACTATAAATAACGAGATTTTCTTTTATAAAATTATCTTAAATTTTATATTTAGGAATCCGATTACTTTTATTTTTTTTTATTTTTTGCTATCTTACAACAATTCGAAAAATAAATATAAAAAAGTACATGCCTATGAGTCCTACAGAGACTGTAACAAATGCCACACAACATTTAGAACCATTAATTAGTGACTTAGGATTAATCCTAATGACAGCTGGAATTGCTGTGCTAATCTTTAAAAAACTTAAACAGCCTTTGGTTCTAGGCTACTTAATCGCAGGTTTTTTAGCAGGAAATCATATTGATTTTTTTCCTTCTGTAACCGACAATAAAAGCGTTGAAGTGTGGGCAGAGATTGGTGTGATTATTTTACTTTTTAGTTTAGGGCTAGAATTTAGCTTTAAAAAATTGATGAAAGTCGGTGGTACCGCCTCTATAACTGCAATAACTCAAATAATAACAATGGTCGCCTTAGGTTATCTGGTCGGCCAATGGATGGATTGGTCTAAAATGGATAGTATCTTTCTGGGTGTCATCTTATCAATCTCCTCCACCACTATTATCCTCAAAACGTTCGATGAATTGGGCGTCAAGGCGCAAAAATTTGCTGGTATAGTAATCGGTTCCCTTATTGTACAAGATATAGTTGCCATTTTGATGATGGTTTTACTATCAACTATTGCAGTAAGTCAGCAATTTTCAGGAAGTGCACTACTCCTTTCAGTATTAAAATTAGTATTCTTCCTTACCGTTTGGTTTGTTGGGGGAATCTTCTTTATCCCAACTTTATTAAAAAAAGCCAAGCATTTATTAACTGATGAGATGTTACTTATCATATCACTTGCTTTGTGTTTAATGATGGTAATCTTTGCTTCAAACGTTGGTTTCTCTCCTGCTTTAGGTGCATTTATCATGGGATCTATTATTGCAGAAACTACCCAAGCCGAACATATTGAGCATTTAGTAAAACCAGTAAAAGATTTATTTGGAGCTATTTTCTTTGTATCTGTGGGAATGTTAATCAATCCTGAGATGCTTATCACCCACGCTTTGCCAGTAGCTATTTTAACCCTTGTTACTATTTTTGGTCAATCAATAAGTTCAACAATTGGAGCCTTAATCTCAGGACAACCATTAAAACAATCCGTACAAACAGGGATGAGTTTGGCTCAAATTGGAGAGTTCTCATTTATTATAGCCACTTTAGGAATGTCCCTTCATGTAACGAGTGACTTTTTATACCCTATAGTTGTTGCAGTATCAGCAGTAACAACATTTACAACCCCATTTATGGTTAAATTTGCTGGCCCGTTCTCAGATTACTTAGAACGAAAATTACCCCGCAAATGGATCAAAAACATCAACCGTTATAGCCTTAACGCACAAGCCATAAAATCTGTTAGTACTTGGCAAATTGTATTACGATCTTACATTACTCAAATTGTAATACACACAATAATAATAACAGCAATCATTCTGCTTTCTGCTAAATATGTAGCTCCATTAGTTGCAGATACCCGATTTGGAAACACAATTGCAGCACTTATCACTCTTATCGTTATTGCTCCTTTTTTATGGGCACTTTCATTAAGACGAGTTGCAGTAAAAGAAGTTGAACTTTTATGGGAGGAAAGAAAATACCGTGGCCCCATTATGATGATGATATTGATACGAATCGGACTAGGAATATTCTATGTTGGATTCCTGTTAAACATTTTCTTCTCGCCTTTAGTTGCTTTTATAGCCTTAGTTTTGGCTGTTTCTGCTTATCAATTTTTCCCTAAAAAACTAAATGAGCAATACCATAGAATAGAAAATCATTTCTTAAAGAATCTAAACGATAGAGAGTCAACTAAAATAGATAGAAAGTATGCCAACTTAACCCCTTGGGATGGTCACATGACGATATTTGAAATTGCCAAAGAATCTAATCTAGCTGGTAAAACTCTGGAAGAATTAAAAATCAGAGAAGAACTAGGAATCAACATCGCTTTTATAAGACGTGGTGATATTACGATACAAATCCCAACCAAAACCGAACGCCTGTTCCCTGGAGATGAAATATGTGTTATTGGTACAGATGCACAAGTAAATGAGTTTACAAATTATCTAACCAAAAACGAAATCGAAATACCAGCAGCAGTCGAAGAATCAGAGATTGTTTTAAATCAATTAGAAATTTCTGATGAGGAATTTGCTAAAAAAAGTATTAGTGAATTTAGACATAAAACAAATGCTTTGGTAGTTGGAATAGAAAGAAACGGTAAACGAATCCTTAATCCAGAATCACAACTAATTTTGGAAAAAGACGATATCATTTGGGTCGTTGGTGACAAAAAACGAATGAAACAATTCGTAAAAAAAGTATAACACAAAAAAGGTATAATAAGAATTATACCTTTTTTTTATTTTCTATCTAAACCTACTTATTAGGCTGAGGAGTCATCCTCAAATAAGGTTTTATAGGATTATGTCCTTTTGGAAACTTAGCTGCAATATCACTATCAGGAATCGATGGAGATATAACCACATCTTCACCGTCTTTCCAGTTTGCAGGTGTTGCTACACTATAATTTGCAGTTAATTGCAAACTATCAATCACACGAAGCAATTCATCAAAATTTCTCCCTGTCGAAGCTGGATAAGTCAATGTTAATTTTATTTTTTTATCGTTTCCAATAATAAAAACAGAACGAACAGTAAACTTATCACTTGCGTTTGGATGTAACATATCATATAAATTGGCAACTTTTTTGTCTTCGTCGGCAATAATAGGATAATTTACAGTAGTATTTTGGGTCTCGTTGATATCTTTAATCCATTCTAAATGCGATTCTAAACCATCAACACTTAGAGCGATAACCTTAGTATTTCTTTTTACAAATTCTGGGTAATAATTAGCCACAGTTCCTAACTCTGTAGTACAAACTGGGGTAAAATCTGAAGGATGAGAAAATAACACTCCCCAAGAATCTCCTAACCATTCATGAAATTTTATAGGGCCTTGAGTTGTATCTGCTTCAAAATCTGGAGCTATATCTCCTAATCGTAATGTTGCCATGAGTATATATTTAAAATTTTATTTAAAAATAACTAAAAAAAGCACAAGGAAAACATTAGCCCTCATAAAAAAAATATAAAGTTGATAGACTTTATAGACTTATGCTTTCTTTTTGATATTAGGCAGAAAATAAGTCAAAATACCAATTAAAGGCAAATACGAACTTACTTTAAATACATATTCAATAGTTGTTTGATCGGCAACATATCCTAAAATTGCAGAACCTAGCCCTCCCATTCCAAAAGCAAATCCGAAGAACAATCCCGAAATCATTCCCACTTTTCCAGGTTTTAATTCCTGTGCAAACACCAAGATGGCCGAAAATGCAGATGCAATTACAACTCCAATTATTACAGACAATACTCCTGTCCAAAACAAATTAGCATAAGGCAATAATAAGGTAAAAGGAGCTGCTCCAAGTATAGAAATCCAAATGATATACTTTCTTCCAAAACGGTCTCCTAATGGCCCTCCAATTAAGGTTCCCGCTGCAACTGATGCCAAGAAAACAAACAAATAAAACTGAGAGTCTTGAATACTCATTCCGAACCTATCCATTAGGTAGAAAGTAAAGTAACTAGACATACTTGCCATATAGAAGAACTTAGAGAAAATAAGCAACAACAAAACAACAATTGAAATGGTTATTTTTTTATTTGATAAAGGAATTGTGGTTTCTTCTGAATCTATTTTTTTGGCAGCTCTCAAGTTCATGTGATTCTCATACCAAACTGCAATTCTAGATAAAATAATAATACCCAATATTCCAGCAATAACAAACCAAGCTACGTGTGATTGCCCATAAGGAGCAACAACCAAAGCAACCAATAAGGGACCTATTGCGCTACCAGCATTACCTCCTAGTTGAAAGATAGACTGTGCCAAACCACGCTTTCCTCCTGAACCTAAAAAAGCAACCCTAGAGGCTTCTGGGTGAAATATAGAAGAACCAATACCTACTAATCCAACTGATACCAATAACATCCAGAAATGAGTTGATACCGATAACAGACATAACCCAGAAATAGTAAAAACCATACCTATGGCTAATGAATAAGGCATCGGCTTTTTATCAGTATAGAATCCGACAAAAGGCTGCAATAAAGATGCTGTAAGCTGGAAAACAAAAGTGATTAATCCAACTTGGGTAAAATTTAAATTGAAGTTATCCTTTAATATAGGATAAGTAGCAGGGATAACTGCTTGCATTAGATCATTTAATAAATGGGCAAATGCTATTGAAAACAATACAGAATAAACTGTTTTTTGAACCAAAACCGAACCATCGATTGTGGCTGTATTACTAGGGGAACTCATAATAAAATAGAACTAAAAATTAATATATAAACTAAATAAAACTCATAATAAAATACCAAAATGCAAGTGTAACAAACGAAATAGGGATTCCAAAACCTATCATCATGCTACTCAGTCGCGGTTTTAAACCATATGTAGAAGCCAATATACTTCCTGTAATCATGGGTGCCATAGCCATTTCCATGATTGTAACTTTAATTACTGAAGAATTTTGTTTTAAAATAAAGACGTACAATACCAAAAACAATAAAGGAGTGATGATAAGTTTAAAAAATAGTCCTAGGGTTAAAAAACGCCAATGCCTACTATTTTTTTCAAAACGAAGTTGCAAACCTACAGAAAGTAATGCAAGAGGTGTAACCAAACTACCTAATTTCTGAAACGCAAACTGAAGATTTCCATCAAAATCATAACCAAAAACGTTCATAAAACAAGCTAAGACAAACGTAATAAATGGTGGAAAAAGCAATATTTTTTTAGTGATTGCCTGTGCGTCTGGACTGCCTTTTGAATAAAATGCTGCTACGAAAACTCCCAATGTCGAAATTACGACAAAGGATCCTGGCTGATCGACCAAAATAGCAGTTTTTAGCCCTTGCTTTCCATACAAGGCCTCTATTATAGGATATCCTAAAAAAGAGGTATTGCTCAATCCCGCTGTGAGAATTAAACACCCTATTAGTTTATTAGACCAACCATACTTTTTTCCTAAAATAGAAAAAAGAAAAAAAGCAACTACAAAACTAATCCAAGCTGCTCCTATAGGAAATAACAATTCAGTACTCCACTCTATCTTTGGAATAAAATATAATGCCAAAGCAGGAAGACATAAATAAATTACAATTTTGTTTAACGTTTTGTAAATATGTACCGGGAAACCCTTGATATTTTGCAATATAAGTCCAGCACTGATAAAAACAAATATTAAAATAAAGTTGCTCATCTTCAATAAAAAAACAAAAATACTACTTAATATCTTCTTAAATTATTTAATTTTAAAGTAAATTATTTTGTCAGTTTAATATAAACCTGTAAATTTGTAACATATTTTATTACAGTATGATTTCAGGTAAGTTTGCCATAACGACACATATTCTAACTCTACTCTCAAAATTCCCCAATGATTATCTATCATCGGAATACATTGCGGGTAGCATTAATTTGAATCCTGTTTTGGTAAGAAAAGAAATTTCAAACCTAAAAAAGAATCATATTGTAGAGAGCAAGGAAGGTAAAAATGGTGGTACACGGTTATTAAAACCAGCAGCTGAAATTACTTTACTTGAAATTTTTAAAATGACTTTTGATACTGTAAATCTTGGTTATGCAAAGAATCAACCTAATCCAGATTGTCCAGTTGGAAAGAAAATAAACGAAAATCTAGACTTATTATATGCTGATATCAACGAAAAAATAAATGCGCAATTAAGCACAATCACATTAGAAAATTTTTCAAATCAATTCTAAGCTATTTTTTTAGACTAAACTGTAACATTTTTTATTACTAATTAAATTATATATCATGAAAATCGCAATTATCGGAGCAACAGGTTTTGTTGGCTCAACAATCTTAAACGAATTAGCAAATCGCAAACACGAAATTACTGCTATTGCAAGAAATCCTAAAGATTCTACCAATGTAACTTGGGTAACAGCAGATATCTTAAACACAAAAGAATTAGCAGCTATCCTAAAAGGAAATGATGTTGTAGTTAGCGCTTTCAATGCTGGATGGACTAACCCAAATCTTTATGCTGATTTCATTGCTGGTTCAAAATCTATTCAGGAAGCTGTAAAACAATCAGGAGTGAAACGTTTTATCACAATTGGTGGTGCAGGAAGTTTATTTGTGGCTCCAAATCTACAAGCTGTAGATACACCTGATTTTCCAAAAGAATATTATGCAGGAGCATCGGCTGCAAGAGATTATTTGAATATTTTGAAAGAGGAAAAAGACTTGGATTGGGCATTTTTTAGCCCTGCTTTCGAAATGCATCCAGGAATCACCACAGGAAGAACTGGTAAATATCGCTTAGGATTAGATAATCCTGTTTTTGATGAAAATCAAAGAAGTATTTTATCTGTAGAAGATTTGGCAGTAGTTATAGCTGATGAAGTTGAAACTCCTAAACATCACCAAGTACGTTTTACTGCAGCATATTAATCCAAGCAGTGTCAAACAAATTCACAAAAACAGTTTCAAAAGCAATTTTCTACTTTTGAAACTGTTTTTGTTTTGATTACTTTTACCTTTCAAAAGAAAAGAATTTGTCAACACATAAAAAACAAGGAAGTAGTTTAAATGAAAAACCTGGAATTTCACAACCTGAAATCACCAGCGGAGCATCAATTGAGCAAATTCAACGTTTTAGACGAATTCAACCTTCTGCACAAGAATTAGTTTCTGGTATCTTATCTGGTAACATAACCGCTTTAAGCAGAGCAATTACTCTAATAGAAAGTACCAATCCTGATCATTTAGCCAAAGCAAATGAAATAATTAACAGCTGCTTGCCTCATGCCAATCAATCGGTTCGAATAGGAATTACCGGAGTTCCCGGCGTTGGAAAAAGTACTTTTATTGAAGCTTTTGGTAAACAACTCACCGGATTAGGAAAAAAACTAGCTGTATTAGCAGTCGATCCTAGTAGTTCATTTTCACACGGTAGTATCCTAGGCGATAAAACCCGAATGGAAGAACTCGTTAAAGATGAAAATGCTTTTATCCGTCCTAGTGCTTCAGGAGAAACCCTTGGTGGTGTTGCTCGAAAAACCAGAGAAACCATTATACTTTGTGAAGCAGCTGGATTTGATACAATATTAATTGAAACGGTAGGTGTTGGTCAAAGCGAAACCGCAGTTCACAGCATGGTTGATTTTTTCTTATTACTAAAAATTGCTGGTGCTGGCGATGAATTACAAGGCATCAAAAGAGGAATCATGGAAATGGCTGATGCTATAGTCATTAACAAAGCCGATGGCGATAACATTAAGAAAGCAAGACTTGCCAAAACAGAATTCAATAGAGCATTGCACTTATTCCCTGCCAAAAAATCTGGATGGCAACCTACAGTATCTACCTGTAGTGCTATTACTCACGAAGGAATTCCTGAAGTATGGCAAACAATTCTTGATTATCTTGAAATGGCAAAAAACACTTACTATTTTCAAGAAAAAAGAAAAGAACAAAATCAGTTTTGGATGATGGAAGCCATAAATGAGCAATTAAAAAACAACTTCTACAATCATCCCGAAATCATATCCCAACTTGATAAAAACAAAAAAGCAGTGCAAAATGATGAGCTTTCACCCTTTGCTGCAGCTAGTGTTTTATTGGAGTTGTATTTTAGTAAAAGGTTCTAAGTCGCTAAGTTTCTAAGTCTCTGAGTTAAAACTCAACTTAAACTTAGCAACTCACTAGAATATACTGTCCTTAAAAAAGGCTCTAAGATACTAAGTTCCTGAGTTAAAAACTCAGCCTAAACTTAGCACCTCAGAGTCTTAGCCACTTAGCAACTCACCTAGAATATACTATCCTAAAAAAAAGGCTCTAAGATGCTAAGTTCCTGAGTTAAAAACTCACTTAAACTTAGCTCCTCAGAACCTTAGTAACTCAGTAACTTTCTCTAAAAAATCTACTTCTTCTTTCTAAGTTTATACTTATTCTGTTTGTATAGATTTCCTGCTGTTACTACATGTGCCAAAGCATCTTTTGCAAGTTCTTCGTCTAGTTTAACAGGAACTAAAGTAGTATCATTTTTAATTTCAAATTGTAGTGGTTTTAAATTTGGTTGCATGATTACAACCTTATTCTCTACTCTAAAAGCATTGATATCATTAAACTGCATGATTGATCTTCCTTTTACATCTGGACCAATTTGAGTTAAGTTTCTTCCTACCATTGGCGTTTCAAACTGTGCACCAACGTAACTTAATAAAGT
Organism: Flavobacterium pisciphilum; assembly: GCF_020905345.1. Classification (NCBI taxonomy): domain Bacteria; kingdom Pseudomonadati; phylum Bacteroidota; class Flavobacteriia; order Flavobacteriales; family Flavobacteriaceae; genus Flavobacterium; species Flavobacterium pisciphilum. The sequence goes on along the minus strand of NZ_JAJJMO010000001.1, from coordinate 4,189,482 downwards.
AGGCGGAATATCAATCTGACTAGCTAATTTATCGTAGGCTTTCCCTTTAGGAACACCAGGTCCCATAATTAATGCTGGAATATGGAACTTGTTTATTGGCACTAAATTCTTTCCGTATGTTCTTGTATTGTGATCGGCAATTACAATGAAAATAGTGTTTTTAAAATAAGCTTCTTTTTTAGCCATTTCGAAGAATTTTCCAATCGAAAAATCGGCATATTTCATAGCGTTATTAACCGTTGCAGATTTCTTATCGTATGGTTTAATTCTTCCTTCAGGATACTCAAATGGCTCGTGATTAGAAGTAGAAAACATTAATGAAAAGAATGGTTTATCACCTTTGGCTTTGAAATAATTATTTGCTTTTACAACTAAATCTTCATCTGAATATCCCCAAGTTCCTTTAAACGCATATTTATGTCCATCGCCATCAAAATCTTCTTGATCTACGATATCTTGAAATCCATTTCCGTTAAAGAAAGAAGCCATATTATCAAAATTAGCCATTCCTCCATAGATGAAACTCGTTTCGTATCCTTTTTGTTTTAGGGCATCTGCCAAGGTAAAAAATCCTTGTTGTGAGTTTCCTAATTTCACTACACTCTCTGATGGAGAAGGAAGAAATCCTGTAACAACAGCTTCAATTCCTCGAACACTACGCGTTCCTGTGCAATATAAATTAGTAAAAAGTAAGCCTTCTTTTGAAAGCTTATCAAACTCTGGAGTTAATGGCTTACCTCCTAAAATCCCAACATATTCTGCTCCAAGACTTTCTTGTAAAAAGATAACCAAATTGTATGGTCGTTTTAAAAGTGTGTCGGGGTTTTGAATGTGTAGAAATGGAATTTCTGGATCTGTAAAAGCATCCGGATTTACCGTCATGTATTTTTTTACACGAGCAATCGCTTCTGCTTCCTCCATTTTACCATACATCTTAGTGTTTCCTTCATTTTTAATAGAGTAAGCTGCAAAAGCTACTGTATAAAATGAATTTAAACCTAACGTATTCGTTAACTGATCTGTAGAAAAAACCGCATTACTGGCATTAATTGGTCGCTTAGATGTAAGACTAGAACGTGCTCCAAAGAACAATAAAAAAGCCACTAATGGGAATATAATTAATTTGAACTTATAATCTGCTGGATGAGTATGAAAGTATTTCTTTCCTTTCTTAAAAGCAAAATACAATACAACTCCTAAAATTATAAAAGTAACAATGATAGAAACCAAATAACTTTTTAGTAGCATCCCTACTACTTCTCTTGGGTATATCAAATAATCCAAGAATATCTTGTTTGGACGTGTGTCGTATTGTTTCACAAAATCTGGTGTCGCCAATTCTACAAAAAGAATCAGAAAAAGAAATAAGAAACTATAAAACACCAAGAACTTATTGGTGAATTTGATGCAGTTATTCGGTAACAAAGTAACCAATAGCGCTGGTAAAAATGACAAATAACATAGTAATATCAAGTCCATTCGCAACCCAATTGGGAAAATGTACCAGAAATTTGGAGTTTCAACTACTCTATCCTTAAATATAAAAAATAAAAATATTCGACTTAATGTAGTAATTAGCAGCCCAATTGCTATAAAATTAAAAATAGGTTTTAAGAAAGCGAATTTTTTCATTTAATATGAATTTTTAAAGTGTTGAAAAAAATATTTAAATTAAAATAAGATGTTTACTCTTCGTAAAGTTTTATTTCTCTATCGTAAAACTCATTAGCAAGAACAATCAATCCTTCCATTTCAGCATTTAATTCAGCCTCATCAAGATCTTCTGCTTCTTCCATAAACTCAACCTCATCATCTTTTAAATTAATGATAAATCTTGGGTAATCAAGATGAATAATGAAGATATCATCTGGGAAATCTGTATTGTCGCCGAGTAAAAATTTAGGTAATTCCATTTTTGTTTTTATTTTATTTTGCTATTTATCTGCTAGGCAGACTATTTTTTATCTGCAGATTTGTTATGTCTGCGTTTATTATGCTTCAAATTTATGAATTTGAAACTGAATTATTGATTAATTTTTTTGTCAGGTAATGAAAACGAATATACAAAAATATAGCCGCTGCAGTTAATCCTGCCAAAAGACCTATCCAAACTCCTTCTGCTTTTAAATCGGTATATTCAGCTAAATAGTATGAAATAGGAAAACCGATAATCCAATAGGCTACAAATGTAATATACATTGGAATTTTGACATCTTGCAATCCACGTAATGCTCCTAGGACAACTACTTGAATTCCATCAAAAATTTGGAAAACTGCCGCTATTAAAAGTAACTTTGATGCAATAGCTATTACCTCATTATTATCCAGCATTTGTTCCCTATTTTCCATATTCAAGAAGATATCTGGCAAGTAATTATGGAATACTACAAACAAAATTGCAAAAACTGTTTCGATTATAATCGCAAGTAAAAAGATAGAACGTGCCACTACCACTAGATTTTTATAATTATTCAGTCCTCTTTGATTACTAACCCTAATCATGGAAGTTACACTTAATCCCATGGCAAACATAAAAGTCATCGAAGCTAAACTCAACGCAACTTGATTGGCTGCTTGACTGGTTTTACCAATATTACCAGATAACCAAATTGATGATGCAAACAATACAACTTCAAAAAGCATTTGCATGGCAGATGGGAATCCTATACTTATAATTTTTTTAATTGTTTCTTTTTTGATTTGGTCAAAACTAAAACCTTGGAAATAACGTTTTAATTCGGCTCTTCTCGAAATCATAATATGCATGAACATCACCAAAAATATTCTTGAGATTACAGTACCTAAAGCAGCTCCGATAATTCCCATCTTTGGAAAAATCCAGATACCATAAATCAATAAATAGTTTATACCTATGTGTAGTACGTTTGCCATAACCATAGCATACATCGAGTATTTTGTAAGCGAAAGTCCATCAGCAAATTGCTTGTACCCCTGATACATGATTAAAGGAATCAATGAAAAAGCGACCCAGTCAAGATACGGTTTTGCAAGAACAATTACATCGGCTGGTTGTTGTAGTAATTCCATTAATGGCTTTGCCAAAACAATTACCCCAAAAAGCATTAGTCCTAAAACTGTACACAAAAACAATCCATGATGAAATGCTCCGCGGATTTTATCGGGGTTCTTCTCAGCATCCCCTTCAGCAACTATAGGAGTTATTGCGGTCGAAAATCCAATTCCTAATGACATGGCAATAAAAATCATACTGTTTCCTAACGAAACTGCCGCTAGTTCTGTACTTCCTAATTTCCCTACCATTATATTATCAACAATACCGATAAGGGTATGTCCAACCATTCCTAATATTATGGGATATGCTAATTTTATATTATAAGAAAATTCTTTTGTGTATTGAGAAAAGTTCACTTTATTTTTTTTTAAGTCTGCAAAGATAATTAGAAGCTTTGAATTCTTTCCCTATTATTCAATTTATAAGCCTATTTATTATTCAATTTACTGGTAACCTCAATATTATATAATAAAAGCTAAGAATTATATAACGTTCTCACACTACCCTACTACTACTTTTACATCATTAATAAACTAAACATTCCGATATCATGAAAAAGACAATCAATTTAAAAATGCTATTAATTGCAGTTTTTGCAATTATATATACATCTGCAACAGCTCAACAAAACACCGAAATAAAAAAATACGACCAAGGTTTCCGTTTAGGATTTGGTTTAAATGGTGGGATTCCAACAAATAAGGTCTATGATTGGTCTTTAGGTGGAGATGTTAGACTGCAATATGACTTATCTATGAAGACGTCTTTAACCCTAACAACTGGATTTACAAATTTGTTCATCAACAAAGATGATGCAAAAGACTTAGGTTTCATACCTGCCAAAGCTGGTTTTAAAGCTTTTATTTGGGAAGATCAATTTTATGTATTAGGTGAAGTAGGTGCTGGTTTTGCAGTAACAAACGGATATAATGACACTACTTTTTTATGGGCTCCTGGAATTGGATATGCCAATAAATATGTTGATATCAGTGTACGATATGAAGATTACACAAAATTCAACACGAATCAAATTGCATTGCGATTAGCATACGGATTTAAATTGTAAAATTATAAATCACAAAATATTCATGGAAAGCCTTTCGAAAGAGAGGCTTTTTCTTGTTTTATATAATTTTGATATACATTAATATTTACCATTGGTCAACAGATATTAACCATTAGTCAAACGGTTTTTTAGGATTGCAATAGAACATAGTTCTTCGTGGAAAATTTTAATCAAAATCATGAAAAAAACTGTTTTTTATTTATCGCAACTATTTCTTTTCCTATTGCTGTCAATTTCTGCGAAAGCACAATCGGGTATATCAGGAGAAGCAAAAATCGATTATGTTCCATTTTCTAATTATGTTCGACCAATTGACAGCTCAAAAACCGATGCAACAAGTAATTTTAAAAGAGCTCAGATAACTCTTGAGGTTCCCATTTCTTTAGAAATGGATAAATACAACAATCCTAGACTATGGTCAATTGGAGTTCAAGGAGGGTATGCCAAAATGGAAAATAGAGATTATAACACGACAACTCTTCCTGAAGTATTACCAAATGGATTCCCTACAGAGATTTTGAATGCTCAAATCGGTGTCAAGCACTTACGATCAATTTCTAAGTCTTGGTCGCTGTTAATAATGGCTTCTGTTGGGGTTTATACTGATCTAGAGCAAATCAACAAAGATGATGTCTTGATTCAAGGAGGGGTGCTTTTCATCAAACAATTCAATCCTAATTTAGCTTTGGGTGTGGGACCAGTACTTACCAATAGTTTTGGTGTTCCAATGGTACTTCCTGGAATTTATTTTAATTGGGAATCTCATAGTCCGTTGCATTTTAAAATCAACTTCCCAGAAGGATTGGAATTAGGTTACCGAATGAATGAAAAACTTGACTTAAATGCTGTTGTTGAATTAGGCGGAATGACAGCGGAAACCAATATAGGCGGAAAATCGACATTATTGGGTTACCAACAAATTATTGCTGGTATTAAACCACGAGTAAAATTGGGCAAATATTGGACATTAGAACCTACTGTTGGGTCAACTTTGTTTCGTTCGTTTACGACCAATAACCGAAAAATAAAAGATATTTTTAGAGAAAAAGACCTAGCTGACCCAAGATTCACCACTACTTTCTACGGAGCAGTAGCCCTTAAGTGGAAGTTTTAAATCTATCTGCTTAATAAATTTTTATAGACTACCTCTTTCAACAACTCCTCTCTACGAGTTCTTGAAATAGGTAGTTCTTGTCCTTTTACAAACAAACGTCCACCAGAAACAGAATCGATATGGGTAATATTTACTAAAAACGATTTATGGATTCTAAAGAAAATAGCCGCTGGAAGTGTTTCTTCTAGAGAAATCATAGTCTGATGAATTACAAGTACTTTATCTTTAAAATGCAATTTGGCGTAATTCTGCATTCCTTCAATATATAAAATATCAACCCATGATATTTTTTGAAACCCCTCTTCTTGACGTACATAAAGAAACGGATCTAACTGGGGTTGTTTAGAAGTACCAACCATTTGATGCCATTGCTTGGCTTTTAAAGAAGCTTGGTAAAAACGTTGAAACGTAATAGGTTTTAGCAAATAATCAACCACTTGCAGGCGATATCCATCCAAAGCATGTTCAGAATAGGCTGTTGTAAAAATCACCAATGGCGGATTATCCAAAGACTCTAAAAACTCTAATCCCGAAAGATAAGGCATATTAATATCCAGAAACATCAAGTCTACCTGCTTCTCCTGAATGTATGAAGTGGCTTCAAGAGCCGAAGCACAAGTACCTATTACATCCAGAAAATCAATCTTAGAAATGAAATCTACAATCCCATTTCTAGCTATAGGCTCATCATCTATTACAAGGCATTTCATATTCATAATATATATGTTTTAACTGATGTTGTATTTAATCTAACTTTTAAAATAGCTTACCGATCTATTCCTTTTATTCAATATTGTAAAATCCTTCTAATCTGTAGCTAAAAATGTTCTTCTCATTGTAGATTCAAAACTAGCATAACTTTAAAATCTGAATCGGTTTTATTTATTTTTAACTCGTATCGATCTGGATACTGAATCGCAAGTCTTTTTTTAACATTCTCAAGACCCAACCCTTGGCTTTTAGACGGGACTTTATATTGTTCAGTGTATGAGTTTTCTATTTTAAAAACGAGTTGTTTGTTGTTTTGTTCACAAGTTAAATGAACATACCCTTTTTGGCTTGGTAATCTTGAAACGTGCTTAAAGGCATTCTCAATTAAAGGTACTAAGAGTAAAGGTACAATTTGGATTTTCCCATCTTCTATATTCCATTTTGTTTCCACTTCCAACTCATCACCCCATCTTGTTCTCTCGACAGCAACTAAATCTTTTAGGTATTTAATCTCTAGATGTAGCGGAACATATTCTTTGTTGCATTCATACAATTGATACCTGAGAATATCCGAAAACTGAATCAATAAGTCCGAAGCTAATTTCACATTACTTTGCATCAAAATATGAATATGATTGAGGATATTAAACATCAAATGTGGATTAATCTGATCCTGCAAAATTTTTATTTGTGCTTCAAGATGTGCGCGTTTTAATCGTGCATGGTTCTTTTCAATGATGTTGTGCTCTTGATAAAATCGAAGACCACAGGTTGTACCATTAATTAAAAGTGCTGAAGGAATACTGCTGTAAAATCTCGCCCATAGGAAAAGAAACCAATTCGAACCATCCTCATCAGGATATAATTTCATTCTTGAAGCGTCATTGGAAAAAATAGTAGTAATCAATGCGAAAAAAAATGCCAAAGCCAAAACCATAAGAATCCCTTGTACTACAAATGGTCGCATTTTATTTTTGCGTAATGCCTTAGGAAGCATTACATCACTAAGAAAATGAGCAAAAATACTTGAAAATAATAATATAAAAACGGTTTGATAAGTAGTTGATACAATATCATAATCCTCAATCATTTGTGCCCAAATGGTTATCCCTAACAGGCACCAAAAAAAGGCAATAAATGCCCTATGTAAATCTCTGTCTTTTGTATTCATCTAAAAAAGGAAATTAGTAGTATGGGAAAATTAGTACTCAAAAGTAATTTGATATTTTCTAAAAAGAGCAGCAAAGAACCAAAAAAATTCTTTGCTGCTACTAAAGGGGTAACTATAAAAGAAACCTTAAAATATAAAATACCCAATACCTACATTAAATGAATTTGCTTTAGAACTAAAGTCTTTACTTATGTTATTTAAACCACCTTGATAAGTAAAGTCCAAAGTAAACTTCCACATCTCTACTCCTGCTCCAACCTGATATCCTATATTAGACTTATTAAATTTTCCAAATGAGTTTTTTAACTGGTTCAAAGACGTAATGTTTTCATCAACAACATAAGAGTAAACTCCACCTCCAAAAACTCTCACATTAAAAGCTTCAACATCGATCACTTTATAACCAATAACTAATGGAATCTCAATGCTTTTCCATTTTACATTTTGCGCTCCCATTAAAGAAGTCTTTTCAATTTTAGAAGATTTCTCACTATACAAAATTTCATTTTGGATATAAAACCTCCCTACATCAAAACGTGCCATTGCACCTCCAAAATAACCAGATGCGTATTTAGAATCAAATCCACCAGAAACTGGTAGCTCTGAATAATTTGCACCTCCTTTTATACCAAAATGAATTGGTAATGGAGATTGTGCATGAAGTTTGCTTGAAATTAAGCTTAATAAGAAAAGTGTAGTCAACAATACTAATTTGTGAATTTTCATGATAATAGTTTTTATTAATTTGCTGCAAAGGAGCATAAACTATAATCGCTAATAAAATTAGTTTGATGAACGGCATTACTCTTTTGACCAACGGACATAAATCCTTTAGTTATCATTAAGAAATCTTTCTACTCCATTCAAGATGACAACACATATAGTCTTTACTCTACATCATGCATTACCATCTGCCTAACCTTTAATTTTCCACTTTTCACTTTTCACGTTTAACATTTAACTTCTAACATTTCACATTTAACTTTCCACATTTAACTTTCCACATTTAACTCTTCACTTTCTTCAAATACCTCTCATCAGTCAATGTCTTCATAAAATCAACAAGTTGCTTCTTTTCTTTATCGGTTAAGTTCAATTTATCTTCAGGTAATGTTTGGGTAGGAAGCTCAAATCCTAAACCAATTCCGCCACCATCCTCGTAAAAATCAACAACCTCTTCTAAAGTTTTATAAACCCCATTGTGCATATAAGGAGCAGTAAGTTCAATGTTTCTAATTGTAGGCGTTTTAAATGAATATTTATGAATTGCAGCTTGTGTTACTACAAACTTGCCTAAATCGCCATCAAGCGTTTTATTTTTGTTTGGTACGCCCAATACTTCACTTTCGGACTTGTCAAAATTAGGAGGAACAGTTCCATTTGTAAGAGGAATAAAATGGCAGGTTGCACATTTAGCTTTACCCGCAAATAAGTTAAAACCAGCCTTCTCATCAGCTGTAAAAGTGGCTTTATTTTGCATATATCGATCAAATTTAGAGTCGTAATGACTTAAAGAACGAATGTATGATGCCAAGGCATTTTTTATCTCAAATTCATTTATTTCTCCTTTTGGAAATGCTTTTTTAAACTCCTTTACATAGTCCGCATCTTTCTGAATCGCCAATGCAGATTTCTCTAAAGAACCATGCATTTCATTTTCATTTTTAATAACAGCCACTGCTTGATCTTCAAGATAACTCACTCTAGAATCAGAGAAAAACACACGCTGAAAAGCGATATTAGTAAGAGTAGGTGTATTACGCTGAATTAGCGATTTTCCGTCTAAAGAAACAGCTCGTTCCATTCCATCCGTAAAAGCTTTCTCCTCATGATGACACGAAGCACATGAACGGGTATTGTTTCCAGATAAAATTGGATCATTAAATAGTTTTTTTCCAAGCGCTATTTTCTCAGGGGTTGTTTTATAATCTGGAAAACCCGAAAAAGCTTCTGCATCAAATGCGTCTTTATCAAATATTGTTTGAGCTGTAGGCTTTAAACCTCTAGATTCACTCATAAACGGAATCCCTAATTCCGTCTGAGATTGGTAAAGTCCTCTGCTTAATGGATTCGCAATTTCTCTGATAAAAAAAGCACGATCGAAAGCATTAAAATTGGTATTTGCTTTTAAATAATTTTGTCCTTTGTCAAGAATAGCAAGAACCTGATTAGAACTCTGAACCTTCTTATCTGCTATAAAAACACGATAGTATTTTTCAATAGTTTCTAAAGACACCGATGCTTCAGGAATTGAATTAAAAACAACAGGCGAATCAAATCCTGTAATTCCCAAAGTAATTATGCGATACACTTGCAATCGCATGGCATCAAACACATGCCCATCGGTCAATTCATTAGTACTCGAAACTTTCTCTAAACGATTTAAATTGGCAGCAAGCACGCCTAATTCTTGAACTAATTCTTTCTTACTGGTGGCATTATATTTAGGGAAAACTAATTCTTCAATAACCTGAAATCCCTCAGGCGGAACTGTTACCTTATCATTTTCTTCAAATTCACTTATTGCAGGACCGTTAATAGCTTTAGAAACAGTTGGCGAGTAATACTCACTTATCATCTCGACTTTCTTATAGCTTTGGTGTGCTTCTAGAAACTGTCTCTGGATTTGCGCTTCAGTCGAATCCGATTGAACCGAATATTTAAGCTTGGCAACTTTTTGAATCAATAAAGTAATATCTGCTTTAAATAATTCATTTACTTCCTGATGTTTGTTTTTTTTCTGACAAGCAACTAATGCTATTACCAACAACAAACAATATATTTTTTTCATGATTTAATACCGATTAAAAGAGGAATATTCAGAAAAACAGAAACCACTACCTCAAATTGAAGTAGTGGATAGCTGTTTTATAATTACTTAAGAAATTTATCTCGCTAAACCTTTAAGAACTAAGATTTGACTTGCTTGTTGCTCATTAGGGCGGTTAGTTCCCCCATCAACACCTTTGTATTTATCGCCAGTCCAGCTATGAGGCTGAACGCTTAACATAAAAGTATCTTCGATACCAACTTGCTCAGAAATATCAATTAAAGCACCATATTCCCAATCTCCAAATTTAGACATTCCACCTACGTTATATTTAGCAGCATCAGTCTGTGTACGACGGTGATCCAACTCAACCACAACTTTTAAGTCTTTAGTTGCAATATTGTATTGATAGATGTAAGCATCGTGAGTTTCATCACCATATCCGTTTGCATCTTCCTGAACGTAAACAAAGTTTTTAGTTACACAAATATTATCTGGATTCTGAAATTTACCAGCAATTCCTGTACGGTTATCACCATCAAGAACAACCTCAAGAGTTCCTTTTAACGGATCTGCTGCATCAAGATTTAATCTATAAACTCTACCGTATTTAGTTCTAGAACCATCAGCATTTGTTCCAGTTGTATTTTGTCCAGTAACGTTAAAATACAATTCACGATCAGCTGCACCACCACCTTTACGGTAATCCAAATCTTCTACACGACCAAATTTAATTGCTTTCAAAGTATTTACAGATGCATTAATTTGAGCACCAGTAAGTGTTGTATGATTGTCGATTTTTACAAAAGAAACAGGATATGTTTTGTTAACATCCATATCTTTTTCTCTTTGGTTATCATCATTTCTTTTTAACATATATAAAGATCCACCAGATAAATCACCCACAGTATTAGATACATACATAAAAACTTGACCACCGTAAGTTCCTGAGTCATCATCACCAATTACAACAACCGTTTTACCTTTGTAAGCAGCTGTACGTAAAGGCAAAGCATTTTCAGCACTTAAACGTCCAAATCCAGCTAATTCCTTAGATACTGATGCTGAACCTACACTTCCGTTAGGGTCCAATGCATGCGTACGAGATTCTTCTCCAGACTCACCACAAGTTAAATATACTGGTCCAAAACCATGCTCAGCAGGCGTAGCCAATGTAGCACCACATAATCTCCAAGTTCCACCACTAGAATTTAACAAATACTCCCCTTTAGTAGGTTTGAATGTTTTGTCAAGAGTAATTCTAGAAACGGCAAAATTATCTTCATTGTTTACCAAAAAAGTAAAAGTCCCATCCGTATTTTTTAACAGACCAGAACCATCAGCAGAACCTCCAAAAACAAACTTTGGACTATCTGGAAAAACATCATCAGAACTAAAAAGAGAATAAATCTTTAAGTTTTCAAAACCTGCTTTTGCTTTCAATAGGCTTGGAGTAACCGATTGATCCTTTAATACAACACTAGATGTTGCTACTTCCTCTTGATCTTTAGAGTCATTATTACATGATGTAATTAACGAACCTAGAATAATTAGGGGTAAAATAATTCTTTTCATTTTTAGTTTAAAGTTGGTTTATATTTTTTTAGCAAAGTAACTCCCTCTTCTTTAACTTAAAATGATTTAGATATTATCAAAAAAACAATAGTCCAGTCAAAACACCTTCATAAACCTTAAAAAAATTAACATTAAATTAGTAATCCTAACCATTCATAAACTTACAATAACATCAAACCAAAAAAAAGAGCCTTATTTCTAAGACTCATTTTCTAACTGCTGTTTATATATTTTAATATTATCTTTTATCTTCTCATCTAGTTCAGGTTCCTTAAATAGTACATCCTTTTCATAACACAACACTGAATCTTAATCCATTTTTAAATTGAGAATATCTTTTTTCATTTCTTTTTTATAGAATCTTCATAGCGCTTATGGTTACTAAGATTAATGCTATCCATTTCTCTTATTTCTTCAAAATAACGAGCGTCACTAGTTCTTGTAGTATAATTCCAAATAAGATTCAAATCTTTCATTAGTTTATGTCTAACATAAATTTCTCCCTTTTTAACCATATAATCTTGACCCGAACGGTCTATAACATACTTTATGTTTTTATAATAATTCTCAGGAACTTCGTTTGGTTTTGCAATTTTATATAAATCAGTTTCAAAAGTTATTATTTGACGTGTATATTCCTTTGTAATTACAGGCTGAAGTTTTACGAATCTATTATCCCAATAATAAGTAGCAAAGATTAAGAAGAGGATAATTCCTAATATTATAAAGTATTTTTTATTTTTCATTTCTTATCTTAATTTAAGATTTGATATTCCATCTTTGAAAGTTTTATTAAAAGTTTGTTGCCAATTACTTCTCATATCAAATGGTTTAGCTCCACAATATTTTTCTACTAATAAAGCGTCTGAATCCTGAACATTTCCGAAACCATAAATGTAAGCAAATGCTCCTTTATGCCAATCGTATCTATCCCACCAAGAATGAATTATTGTACCTGACAATGTAAAATTATCTTTCTGTTTTAAAACATTAAAATTACATCTTGAAGTTATTGTACTAGTACCAACAGTATAGTACAATTCTCTAAAAATACCTCCAGTAAATTGACAGTCAAAATGTCTAATATGCCTACTCGAAATTCCTTCTTTCAAAGTTTTAATAAATGCTTCAAATTCAGGATCATTTTGAAATCGTTTAACATTCTTATTTTCAGCGACAATAACTTCGTTTTGCTTTCTAAGCCAATGAAAATCAATATTTTTAGTATTTCCTGTACCATCCAACCACCATTGCAAACAATCAGCTGCCATATTGTAATTTCTTTCCCTAGCTTTTTTAATCATTTTAATATAATTCGCTTTTAGCATCAAAGCTTTCTCTCTTTCACTCAATCGCTGATATACGATTCTTGCGTTTAAATTTCCTACTTCTCCAAAAAAAGGGTCTCCAAATAAGTTATTATATTCCGAAGGCTTTAAATTGGTTTTTACTCCAAATCCAAATGTGCTTGTATCCATATTGTTAAATTATTATAGTGCTTATACTGTTCTTTCAAAAATAAGAAAAACACTACAATAAATACTTCGTTTTCTACACCTTCCTTTATTATTTTTGCAAAAAATGCTTGATTTCAAACTTACAATAACATCAAACCAAAAAAAAGAGCCTTATTTCTAAGACTCATTTTCTAACTGCTGTTTATATATTTTAATATTATCTTTTATCTTCTCATCCAGTTCAGGTTCCTTAATATCGGTATGTTTTTGCATCACTTCCCAAATAACCTTTGCTACAATATAACGAGCCATTTCTTTATCATCGGCTGGAATTACATACCAAGGCGCATCTTTGGTCGAGGTTTTATTTATAGCCTCTTCATAATACTCCATATATTCCTCCCAATGTCCTCTTTCCTTTAAATCTCCTACCGAAAATTTCCAGTTATGCTTCTCTTTTTCCAATCGTCGCAATAAACGCTGGCGCTGTTCTTCTTTACTCAAATGCAAATAAAACTTAAAAACAATAATTCCATTCTGGGTAATATGCTTCTCAAAATTATTGATTTGGTCAATTCTATCCTTCCAAAAATCCTTAGGAATATCTTCTACTTTCTCAATTCCGGGCAAATTCTCATTTAATATAAATTCAGGATGCACACGAGTAACCAAAATATTCTCGTAATGTGTACGGTTAAAAATCGCATACTTCCCCTTTTCAGGCAAAGCAAGATAATGTCTCCATAAATAATCATGTTCCAACTCTGTCGAATTAGGTGTCTTAAAACTATGAACCACAACCCCACGAGGATTAAACTCCTTAAAAACTTCACGAATCAAACTATCCTTCCCCGAAGTATCCATTCCTTGCAAACAAATCAAGACACCGTACCTATTATGAGCATACATAACATCTTGCAGTTTACTTAATTTGGCTTGCACCTTATCCAGCTTAACTTCTTTTTCCTTCTCATCGGCATCGATATCCAATAATGTAGGGATCTTTGATAATTTTATTTTATCAACAACTTTAAAATTCTTTGGGTCAATTGATTTCATATTTCATCGTTTTAATTAAAGTAAATATACTATTTTTGGTCAGCTTTTTCCCGCTTTGCATTACAATACTTTTCAGTAAATTGCTTTTCTCTAATAAAGTTACAGGAGCTTCCGCTGGTCGCTCTGTTCCTTCAAGACAAAACAACAATTTCATTTCAAAGTATTTTCATTACAATCGGGGCTGAGACACCTGCACTAAAACAACATCCATGGAAAAATTCACACTCGAAATCCTATTCCAAATCATAGGAATCGGTTCAGCATCAGGGCTTATATATCAAGACAATTCATTATTTATCATTGGCGATAATAGCGGTTACTTATACGAATACAATATCGATAGCACCGATTTAAAAAAACATGAAATAATTGCTAATCCAACCGAAAACATTGCAAAAAATCTGAAACCTGATTTTGAATCCATCACAAATCACAACGATACCCTTTACATTTTTGGTTCCGGTTCTACCGATCAGAGAAACAAAATGGTTGAATTTGATTTAAAATCAAAAACTAAAATTGCAACAAACAATCTAACTGATTTTTATGCTGTAATGCAAAATTTCTCAGGTATAAAACCCGAAGATTTTAATCTCGAAGGAGCAATCTTTGATGGCGAGAACTGGTATTTATTCAATCGTGGAAATGGAAAAACCAATAAAAATGCCATCTTCACCATACATGCCAAAAACTTAGGCGAAGAGTTCAGCCTTATTGCAGTAGATTATAAGCTTCCAAAAATAAAAGGAGTTCGAAGCAGTTTTACTGATGCCATACTGGTTGATGATAAAATTTACTTTTTGGCTACAGCCGAAGACACAAAATCTACTTACAATGATGGAGAAATATTAGGAAGTTTCATTGGTCGAATCGATCTTAAAACCATGAAAATAGACTTCACCAAAAAGATTACCTCAACAAATAAATTTGAAGGACTAACATTATATAAAAAATCAAACTCACAAATCGAATTTTTGCTTTGCGAAGACAACGATACTGAAGTTTTAAAAACAACAATCTACAAATTAACTTTAAACAATTAGAATGAACCCTATCTTAAATCAAAACCTATTTTTAGTAAAAGAACATATCGGGATGTTCAAAGCTGCTAACAACTATGACATTTACAATCCTGAGAATAATCAAATAATAATGAATTGCCGAGAAAAAGACCTAGGCTTTTTCACCAAAGTATTACGCTTTACCGATTTTAAAAGAGCAACACCTTTTAACATTGAAATTTCAACTCCAGCTGGGGAAAAAATAATTAATGTAAAACGTGGTGTAGCGATTTTCCGTTCTACAGTAGAAATTTTCGACGAAAAAGAACGCTTAATTGGAACATTCAAACAAAAACTACTTTCTATCGGAGGGAAATTCGAAATTTTAGATAAAAACGAAAGACCGGTTTGTACACTACAAGGAAAATGGACAGGTTGGGATTTTAAATTTACCAAAGACACAAAAATGCTTGGTCAAGTAAATAAAAAATGGGCAGGAATGGGAAAAGAATTTTTCACCAGTGCCGATAATTATGTACTTCAAATAGAGAATACTGTTCCCCCTGATGATAGTTCAAGACAACTTATCCTAGCAGCTGTAATGTGTATTGATATGGTGTTGAAAGAATAATAAACAAATCAAATTATAGGAGCCACAAATTACCTCAACAAAAGGAATTTGTGGCTTTTTGTTATTTACTACTTTCATACTCTTCCCTATTCTTCTGTTCTGCCAAAATCTTTTCTAAGAAAGGTGCTGTTTCTTTTTCTATGTCATCTGCAGAAATTTCCAAAACATTAGGATCTTTAGCTAATTGTAGCCAAGGCTTCTTTCCATCAAAATCGTAAGTCCCAAAAACGACTACAGGAGTTCCTTTTACCTTTATATTTTCTTTATCAGCAAGAACCCATTGATCGGCCCAATCATAAAGATAACGGGCATCTTTTTCCTGAAGTCGCAAACATGAATGGGAAGCGGGATATCCAGGCAAAGCATATTGGTGAAAACCAACCCCTTTTTTGTTTTCTATATTAAAATTCCATTTCAAATCCCACTCATCATTAAAGGTGCTTACCGTTTGCTCAGCTTTCCAGTTAGTATAAAAAAGCCCTGTAGGTGTTGGATCTTTTTTTCTCCCCATATTAGTAGGCCCAGTGTAAACCAATTGCCCTTTCTCATAAGCCGCAAATGTTTGCGTTGGGTAAGAAAAGAATAGTATTTTATCAATATCTTTTAAATACGGTACTGTCAACGGAAACGGAAGATAATGCTCTACCTTACCATTTAAATCAGAAGGAACCAAGATAGAATCCATTTTAGTAAAATTAGCTTTATCCGTTCTGTTAATTGCAATAAGAATACCCAACTGTGCATCAGTGGTAGCGTTCGTTTTCAACCAATCTTTTCTATTCTCTATATGATAAGAAATCACTTTTGGTTTTTCTCTTATTTGCATTTCTTTTATCTCAGGAGTCTCATTTTTTTTACATGAGAATAGCACAATTGCTATAGTTAAAATAAGAAGTACTTTTTTCATAATAGATGTGTTTATTACAAATTTGCAGTATTCAATACAATAAAGCATTACATAATTATTACAATAAGTTCCTTTATTTAAAGATAGCTATAAAAGTAAAACCGAAAACGTAATAGTATTTCAAAACAGGAAAATCCAGTTAATTTTATATTAACAATCCATTCAAAAGACCATTTCCAAAATTCAAAATAAGTATTTTTGTACGACAAACGATATAAAACAAATTGTACTTTACAGTACATAAAAATAACTACTATGAGTAATCTAAAAAATAAAAATGCACTAATTACAGGTGCAGGAAAAGGAATTGGAAAAGCGGTTGCAATTGCATTAGCAAAAGAAGGTGTGAATGTAATTTTGATGGCAAGAACTCAAGCTGATATTGATAATGTAGCAAGCGAAATAAATGCTCTAGGAGTAAAATCATTGGCAATTACTGCCGATGTAGCTGACATTAACTCAGTAAATAATGCGGTAGAGAAAGCATTAGCCGAATTTAAAACTATCGATATTTTAATTAACAATGCTGGAATCGCAGCTTTTGGTAATTTTTTAGAATTAGAACCAGCAGCTTGGGAAAGAATTATTCAAGTAAACCTAATGGGTATTTATTATGTAACTCGTGCCGTTTTACCAAATATGATTGAAAACCAAATTGGTGATATTATTAACATATCTTCAACTGCAGGCTTAAACGGAAATGCATTGACTAGTGCGTATAGTGCTTCAAAATTTGCTGTATTAGGATTAACTGATTCTTTAATGCAGGAAATGAGAAAACACAATATCAGAGTTACAGCCTTAACACCAAGTACTGTAGCAACTGATATGGCTAAAGATTTAAAACTAACAGATGGTAATCCAGAAAAAGTAATGCAATCTGAAGATATCGCTGAATTAATCATTGCACAACTTAAATTAAATCGCAGAGTTTTTATAAAAAACAGCAGCATTTGGTCAACAAATCCTTAATAAAAACCTACCCAATATATACAATAAAACCCCTCGAAAAAGGGGTTTTATTATTTTATAGATTTTCATGTTTTACAGTAAATATTTTACATCTCACAGAAAACATCTCACAAAGAACAGTTAAGCTTCTGCCAGTTTATTTAAAAACTCCATACGAACGCTTCCGTCTTCATCAATAGTAGTCAAATTAATTTCGTGTAATGTATTTACTAATTCAGGATTCCAAGGCGTTTTTACTTTTACGTAATTCTCTGTAAAACCATGAATATAGCCTTCCTTATTTTCGCCTTCAAAAAGAACTGTTTTATTAGCTCCTAATTGACTTTCGTAAAAAGCACGACGTTTTTTAACTGATAATCCACGTAACATCTTACTGCGTTTAGCACGCACATTTGCAGGAACAATTCCTGGCATATTAGCTGCTTCAGTATTATCTCTTTCTGAATAAGTAAAAACGTGTAAATACGATATATCCATTTCGTTTAAGAAATGATACGTTTCAAGGAAATGCTCATCGGTTTCACCAGGAAATCCAACAATAACATCAACACCAATACAAGCATGAGGCATAACTTCACGAATCTTATTTACGCGCTCAGTATATACTTCACGAAGGTAACGACGTTTCATTAATTTCAGAATGTCATTACTTCCCGATTGCAACGGAATATGAAAGTGTGGTACAAAAGTTCTGCTCTTAGAGACAAACTCAATTGTTTCATTTTTCAATAAATTAGGCTCAATCGAAGAAATTCTCAAACGTTCAATTCCCTCAACTTTATCTAGAGCTTGTACTAAATCAAGAAAAGTATGTTCGTGTTTCTTGTTTCCGAATTCCCCTTTTCCGTAATCTCCAATATTAACTCCAGTTAGAACAATTTCTTTGATATTTTGAGCTGATATCTCTTTAGCATTTTGCAATACATTCTCCAAAGCATCACTACGAGAAATTCCTCTGGCAAGCGGAATTGTACAGTAAGTACATTTATAATCACAGCCATCTTGTACTTTTAAGAAAGCACGAGTTCTATCCCCTATTGAATAACTTCCTACATAAAAATCAGCTTCTGAAATTTCGCAAGAATGCACTTCGCCCATATCATTTTTGCTCAAATCATTGATGTAATCAGTAATTTTAAACTTTTCGGTAGCTCCCAAAACCAAATCAACACCATCTACCGATGCTAATTCTTCTGGCTTAAGCTGTGCATAACATCCCACAGCTGCGACAAACGCTTTATTATTGAGTTTCATCGCTTTTTTTACAACCTGCTTAAATTGTTTATCAGCATTTTCGGTAACCGAACACGTATTGATTACATATATATCAGCAACATCTTCAAAATCGACACGATCAAAACCTTCATCATTAAAATTTCTGGCAATTGTAGATGTTTCTGAAAAATTCAGTTTACATCCAAGCGTATAAAAAGCAACTTTTTTTCTATTTTCCATAGCAATAAACTACGTTTTAAGTAGTATCTATTATAATTTATCTCTTTACAAAAGAGTTTGCAAATTTACGTACAATATTTTTCAAAACGAAATCAATAATTAGCTATATATCAATATTTTGAGTTGTATAAACATTTATTCCCTCCAAAAAACACCAAAAAAGCAATACTGATTTTACTTTTAGCAAAAATGAAAAGCAAAATCTAGAAAAAACTAAGCATGAAGCGTCATTTTGACTCAATGAAAGTGCTAATTAGATATTTTTTGTAAATTCAAATAAAAAAAACAAAGCAAAAAACATTCTAACTAGAGAAAAATCTTATTTATATGTAGTCTATTTCTCCTTATATAACTACCTTAGACAAATAAATTCACATCCAATTAAATGGATATTAACAAGATGCATACATTAAAAAAAAATGATTTTAAAAACTAAAGTTTTCCTATTATACGCTTTGTTCGCGTAAATATTCGTCTTAAATTCACCCCACGAAAAATGTGGTAAAAACAATACTAATTAACATCAATTTACGTTAGTTATTTTTTCATAAAGTTATTAAAGTTCTTAATTGAATAAAAACATGAATGGGCAAGCCGAAAACCATATAGAGTAGGTATTAAAATTAATTAAAAAAACATGAAAGCATTTTTCCCCACAATCTTATTAATGCTATTAACTACTTTTGGAGTTCAGGCACAAACTGCTAGTACACCAACTACAAATCCTTTTCCTTCAATTGCTACACTTACCTCTTGGGCAAGTTACAATTCACAATCAAAATTTGATATTGAAATTCGTAGTATTGGATTTAAATTTGAAGTAAAATCTGTTGAAGAAGGTTCTACTGCTTATACCTACATCAGAAAAGTAACGGTAAATGATATCTCTTATACAGATAGAATCGTTTATAGAATTGCAAATGGTAATACTGCAAGTATTATATCATTAGTAACTGCTTCGACTGATTTAGTTTCATTGTACACTCCACAATTGTCAACTTACAAAAGCAACAACTGTAAAACTGAAATGTCTAAAGATAAAAATACAACTTGTACTTGTTACGAGAATGCTAATTACTCTATTGATGTTTGCGACGAGCGTGTAAAACTTACAATGGGTGATGGAAATAAATATTTTATTTCAGTAGCTAAAAAATAATACACTCCCCAAAGTATTATAACCTACAAACCGTTTTCCAAATTTTTGCACATCATAGTACGCTAAGATTACAAAAATTTGGAATTCTTTTTTCTTGACCATAAACAATTCAAACCTTGGTCAAACTTCAATTACTTCTCTTAAATAAACTAAGGCTTAGTTTTACACAAATAAAACTTTGACTTTCCTCCTCTTTACCTTCTCATTTATATAATTCCGCATAAAAAGTAAATCATTAATAAATTTGATTACTTTTAATAATTCTAAAAAAAACATATCCTTTAAAACATTGTAACCCATAAAAATTTGGAATAATGCAGTTTGAAAATCTTCAGAAATTTGTCATTGTTTTATTATATGGAGGTCTTATTTTACAATCTCATATTGTATTATCTAACCCAATGAATGTTAACAAGAAAGGTAATTTTTTCTTTGGTTTATTTCTGTTTTTCTGGTCAACATTTTGGTTTCTGGATGTTTTAACTTTTTGTGGGTTCTCACCTAATAGACTCTTGATATTCATAATTGATATTCTACAAATATTCACTCCAATATTCTTATTCTTTAGCGCTGTATTTTTTATAAATCCAAATTATCGTTTTAGGAAGAATGACTTATATTGTCTTATAATTCCTTTTATCTATTTCTTATTATTACTTAATTCTGAAAATAAAGTATTTTATATTGTTGCAATGTTTATTGGAGTGTCGCATAATTTATTATACATCATTATTATTTATTTCAAAATTCGTCACCATCAAAAAAGAATACAGATTATATCTTCTAATACCGAAAATATCAATTTGCAATGGTTCATCGAGCTTATCGTACAGTTCTTTATAATACTAACTATAACTGTATGCTATGAGCTTTACAATATATTCATCCATAAAAGAAATGAACATTTTATCATGGATTTACTGTTCTTAATTATTGCTTATAGTGCCTCTCGCTATTCTATAAGACAAAAGGAAATTTACCCTACAAATAAGAAACAAAGAGAAGAATTATTGTCGTTAAAACTAGAAGATAAAATACTCGCTGATAAGAAGAAATTAATACCAGATAATGAATTTGAAGATTTAAAACAGCAATTAATTACAATAATGGAAACGGAAAAACCCTATTTGGATGGGGAACTTAACTTGTTGAAACTTTCGGATCTGCTGCAAATTAATATTCATCAATTATCTTATCTCTTAAATACTGGTTTCAATCAGAATTTCTTTCAGTTTGTAAACAAATACAGAATTGATTTGGCTAAAAAATTGCTATTGGATAATTCACAAAAAAAATTCTCTATACTGGGTATCGCCTACGAGTCGGGATTCAACTCGAAAACATCTTTTAATACTATTTTCAAAAAAATGACGAAACTTACTCCTTCAGAATTCAAAAAGAAATATTCAGATTTGTAAACACAAAACATTTTAAAATCTAGGTCTAAAAATTAGGATTCTTTAGTTCATACCAAACTTCTTCCCCTTCATCTAGTATAAAGGAATTTACATATTTTAATCCAAGCTTTTCTAGTGTATTTCTAGAACCCGCATTTCCTTTATCTGCATAAGCATAAATAGCTTCTACTTTCATTTCATTAAAAGCATAATCTATAAAAGCCTTTCCTGCTTCGGTAGCATATCCTTTACCCCAATACTCTTCAATAAAACGATAACCAATTTCATAGAAATCCTTATGGTTATTGATACTTTCTGTAATGAATTTAATTCCAGACCAACCTATAAAAGTATTGCTTTCTTTAAGAATTACTGCCCAACGTCCAGTTCCAAAATCTTTATATTGCTGATGAACAAATTCAATATAAGCACGGCTTTCATCAATATGAGTCACTGGCTTATTTCCTAAATACTTATGTACATTTGGATTCGAATCAAGTTCAAACATTCCTTTATCATCAGTAGAAAGGAATTCTCTTAGCAATAAACGTTCAGTTTCTATTGAAGCTTTCATTATATAAAATATTTAATTCAAGATATAACGTTGTACAACCTCGGCAACACCGTGATTGTTATTTGATGCTACAATTACATCTGCCTTATCTCGTAATTCGGGAGTAACATTATCTACCCAAACTCCTAAACCAGCATATTCTATCATTGACAAATCATTACCTGCATTTCCTACAGCAATAATCTCCGATTGATTGATATTTAATTTCTCCGCCAAAAGCTTTAAGCTTGCTGCTTTATCAATTCCGTTTTGAGCTACCTCTAAGAAAAAAGGCTTTGACATTGCTACACTTAAATGAGGCATCGTAGCCTTTAAATCGGCCTCAAGTCCTTTTAAATAACTTGGTTCTTCAAGCAAAATACATTTTACTGCAGACGTAGTAACTGCTTCTTTAAAACTAGCTACTTTAGTATGTTTTAAACCCGTAATCACCTTTTCTATTTCAATAAATTCAGAATCAGTTTCGCTGATAATTTCATTATTCAAATACGTAATAATATGTGTTTTCTTTTCTATACTGTAATCATACAATTCATGAATTTGCTCTTTTGACAAAGTTTGTTCAAAAAGAATTTCGTTGTCTTTAACAGTACTAATAACAGCTCCGTTAAAAGAAATCATATATGAATTGTTTAAATCTAATTCCAGTTCTTTGGCAAAAGAAGTCATTGCCGAAGTTGGTCTACCTGAAGCCAAAACTACATAAACTCCCAGTTCTTGGGCTTTAAGAAGCATTTCTTTGTTGATATCTGAAATCTTATGGTCATCGGTCAACAAGGTATCATCCATGTCTAAAACCAACATTTTGTATTGCATATTCTTTTTTTAAATATTCAGTTACAGTCTTGCCTTTCAGTAAATTCAGAATAACCAAGACTGTAAACTGAGCCAAATAGTTAATCGTTAAAGACTCATTTTAAAATCTTCAATAACAGGGTTTGCTTTAGCAAAATCAGTCTCTTGAATAAATACCTCAACAGCTAAATCTGAACCACCAAAACCAGCTAAACGAGCCGATTGAGTATTATCTCTAATTTCTGTCGGTACCTGTGCCTCTTCTAATTTTAATTGTAAAGCTTGTGCTAAAATTCCACTTCCCGAAAACACTTTCATTAATCCCATATCGTTTCTATTTTATTTATTAATAACTTAAATTAAAATCTATTCTTCAATATCTTCCTCTTCATCCTCATTGTTGTCTTCCTCATCTATTTCAAACAAATAAGGCTCAAGTAACATTTTATCTGTCAAAATTTCAATACGTTCAGTAAGTTTTTCTGCAAAAACAATTCGCTGTGTTTTGGCAATACTATTTGAAATACGCATAATTTTAGTTTCATGACGTAATTTCAAAATTGGATCTGCATCATCCAAAATAAACATTTTCAAACGGTTTACATTATACCCTGCAGTAGTAAACATATCGCTTAATTTATTTGGAGTTCCAATTAAGACATCTACACCCGTTGAAATGTAGTTTTTATCATAATCCATATCTCCTTTATCATGCACTCCGTAAACTTCAAGATTATTGTACTTTCCGTACTTTTCAAAAAGCTCTTCCATTTCTAGCACCTTTGCTTTATCTTCTACAATAATCAAAGCACGTGGTGACTCTTCATTTTTACCAGCCAATTGCTGAATAACGTTCAATACAATCGTTGTTGATTTTCCGCTTCCCTTTGGAGCCACAATAATACAATCTACTCCACTCTTTAGCGTAGAAAAAGTTTCCTGCTGCAATGCATTAGCTTCGGTTAAACCGTTTTCGATTAATGCTTCCTGTAACTTTTCGTTTATTTTTTTTAGTTTCATCTTCAAAGATTGAAAGATTAAAAAATTGAACAATTAAAAATCAAACTAGTAGCCCAATCTTTCAATCATTTAATTTTAAAATCATTTAATTAAATTTTATTTACTTGCGAACATCTTCACATCTGTTTCAGAAATTTCGCTTCCTCCTAATATAATAAGGCGCTCTACAACGTTTCTTAATTCTCTGATATTTCCTGTCCAATCATATTCTTGCAATAATTGTATCGCCTGAGACGAAAACAATTTAACGGCATTCCCTTGTTCTGAAGCTATTTTTTCGGCAAAATGCGAAACCAAAGCCGGAATATCTTCTCTTCTATCATTCAATGCTGGCACTTTTATTAAAATCACTGCCAAACGGTGGTATAAATCTTCACGGAAACGCCCTTCAGCAATTTCTGTTTTTAAATCTTTGTTGGTTGCAGCAACGACGCGAACATCTACTTTTATATCTTTCTCAGCTCCTACTCTGGTAATCATACTTTCTTGTAAAGCACGCAATACTTTTGCTTGAGCTGAAAGACTCATATCTCCAATTTCATCTAGAAAAATAGTTCCTTTATCTGCTGCTTCAAACTTACCTGCTCTATCTTTTACAGCCGATGTAAAAGCTCCTTTTACATGACCAAACAATTCACTTTCGATTAACTCGCTAGGAATTGCAGCACAATTCACCTCAATTAAAGGAAAATTAGAACGTCCGCTTTTTTCATGTAATTGATGTGCTACTAGCTCTTTTCCTGTTCCGTTAGGCCCAGTAATTAAAACTCTAGCTTCCGTTTCAGCTACTTTATCAATCATCACTTTAATATGACTAATAGCTTCACTATCACCAATCATTTCGTAATTCTTACTTACTTTTTTCTTTAAAATCTTATTTTCAACAACAAGTTTTTTTCTGTCTAAAGCATTACGAACTGTATTTAATAAACGATTTAAATCTGGTGGTTTTGAAATATAATCAAATGCTCCAAGGCGCATTGTATGAATTGCCGTTTCCATGTCACCATGTCCAGAAATCATAACCATCGGAATCTCTGGTTTAATTTTTTTCACTTCTTCCAATACCTCAACACCATCCATTTTTGGCATTTTGATATCACACAAAACCAAATCGTAATCGTTGTTTTTTATCTTCTCTAATCCTGAAACACCATCTTCTGCATCTTCTACCTGATAGCTATCATTTTCTTCTGATAGTATCTTAGTAAGCACTCTACGTATAGCTGCTTCGTCTTCTATAATTAGTATTCTACTCATTTTTTTGAGGTTCTAAAATTCTCAAGTCCTAAGGTTCTGAGTTTTTTTTTGAAAGAAGCTAATCTTAGCAACTCAGTAACTCACCCCTTAGTAACTTTTAAAAAATTAATATTTAAGCCATTTATACAATTCTCTCCATGTAGGCTTCTTGCCATACATCAATATTCCTACGCGATAAATTTTGGCAGCAAACCAAACTACTGCAAAAAATGAAGCAAACAATAAAGTTACTGAAATAACTATTTGCCACCAAGGCACTCCAAACGGAAGTCGCATTAACATAACAATTGGTGAAGTAAGCGGTATCATCGAAAACACTACTGCAATAGTCCCATGTGGGTCATTTACCACAGTAAAGAAACCAATATAAACACTCAAAATCAAAGGCATTATAATAGGTAATAGAAATTGCTGAGAATCCGTTTGATTGTCAACTGCCGCTCCAATAGCTGCATAAAACGAACTATATAAAAAGTAGCCTCCTATGAAATAAACTACAAATCCAATTAAGATACTTGCAATTGGCAAACTCCATAATTCATTAATATACATCTGAGCAGTACCTATCAATTCTTTTTGCGCTACCTGCATTAATTCTGGCGGAATCTTAGCCGTTGGCCCCACGTTTACACCAAAAAATGCTGATGCTGCAAACATTAAAGCAAATCCTATTATAGCCCAAATTAAAAACTGCAATAAACCTGCCAAAGAAGTTCCGATTATCTTCCCCATCATCAACTGAAAAGGTTTTACTGATGAAATAATAATCTCTATAATTCGATTGGTTTTTTCTTCGATTACACTTCGCATAACCATATTACCATAAATAACAATAAACATCATTATCAAGTAACCAAAAGA
Organism: Flavobacterium pisciphilum; assembly: GCF_020905345.1. Taxonomy (NCBI): domain Bacteria; kingdom Pseudomonadati; phylum Bacteroidota; class Flavobacteriia; order Flavobacteriales; family Flavobacteriaceae; genus Flavobacterium; species Flavobacterium pisciphilum. The sequence continues at coordinate 4,163,493 of NZ_JAJJMO010000001.1, read as the reverse complement.
CCCTCCAATTGCAATTTTTATTTCATTTAATCCTTTTAAGCTTTCCTCCCCCGATGCTTTTGCAAGATGTATATTTACATTTGCCTGAGCATTTTTTATAGCCAATGTATCAAGATTTGCTTCTTGAAAATTAATTCTCGTAATCTCATCAGCAATTGTATTTTGTGTATTTTCAATAAAAGCAATACTCGGACTATTGTTGGATATAAATTCGATTTTACTTTCTAAATCCTTTATTTTATCAGTTTTAGGAATCAAAAGCAATCCGTCTAAACGTTCTTTGGCGATACTATCTTTTAAAGATTGTAAAGGTACTTTGGATAGGTCGAGATATCTAAACTCAATATTTTTTACATTCTGCTTTGTAAACTGCGCAGCAAACAAACCCGTTTCGTCATGAATTGCAATACGCTTTGTGTCGGCTTTCATGGAACTTAAATATCCGATAAAAGCAGCTATCCCAACAAACAATAGCGGACTTAAAAAAGTCATTACGACAAAAGACTTATTACGAACTTTAGAAATAAATTCTCTTTTTATAATTAATGATATAATACTCATTTTTTATTTTAGATTGTTAGATTTTTAGACTACTTAGACTTGCTTAGATTATTTGATTATTCATTTTTTTGATTTCTCTAGACTTTCTTGGGTTTATTAGATTTTAAAATTAATCTAAGTTGTCCAAAAATCTAAGCAAGTCTAACAATCTATTTGGTTACTGTTTGAATAAAAATATCGTTTACACTTGGAATTTTCTCAACAAAATGAGTCACCTGTCCGCGTTGCGTTAATATATTCAATAATTCATTTGGCGTTGCATTTCCAATCTGAATTTCCAGTTTTAATTCGTCACCCAATGATTTAAAATTGGCAGGTAAAACAGTGAATTTTTGTGTAATATCATACATCAAACCTTCTATATTGTCTGTTAATATCCCTAACTCAAAACTATTTGTCTTAAACTGTCTTTTTACATCGACCAATTTTCCTTCAATTAGTTTATTCGATTTATGAATTAAAGCAATATGATCGCAAAGCTCCTCTACACTTTCCATTCGATGTGTCGAAAAGATGATTGTTGAACCTTGTTCTTTTAATGCCAAAATTTCATCTTTTATGACATTGGCATTAACCGGGTCAAAACCAGAAAATGGCTCATCAAAAATCAATAATTTTGGTTTATGCAATACACAAACTACAAACTGGATTTTTTGTGCCATTCCTTTTGATAGCTCTTGAACTTTTTTGTTCCACCATCCTTGTATTTCTAATCTATCAAACCAATATTCTAATTGTTTTTTAGCTTCGGCTTTAGACAATCCTTTCATCTGAGCCAGATACAAACATTGTTCTCCTACTTTCATAGAACTGTACAGTCCTCTTTCTTCAGGAAGATATCCGATATGCTGAACATGTTTAGGTTGTAATTTTTCGCCATCAAGAATCACTTCTCCACTATCTGGCAAAGTAATCTGATTTATAATTCGTATAAGAGATGTTTTTCCGGCTCCATTAGGACCTAATAGCCCATAAATACTACCTTTTGGAACATTCAATGAAACTTCGTTAAGCGCAACATAATCACCGTATTGTTTTACGACATTATGTACTTCGAGTAAGTTGCTCATGCTTTTTTGTGGGTTTACTAAGTCAATTTGGCCATTTTGGCCTCGCGTGTGTAAAAGTAAATAATTAGTAGCGAATACTTAGTATTGTTACAAAAAAAAACCCATCCTAAAACAAAGTTAAGATGGGTTTCTAAATTAATTGTAACGTTTTATAAAAGACAAGATGTATTTATGAAAACATATCTTTTACTTTTTCAAAAAATGATTTATCCGTTTTCTCAGGATTCGGAATAAAATGTTCATCCGTTAAAGCATTTTCAAAAAACTGTTTTTGTTCTTTGCTCAATGTTTTTGGTGTCCAAACATTTACATGTACTAATAAATCACCGCTTCCGTATCCATTGATACTTGGAATTCCTTTTCCTTTCAATCTCAGAATTTTTCCTGATTGAATTCCTTCTTCTAATTTAATTCGTACTTTTCCGTTAATTGCTTCAATATCTTTTGAGATACCTAAAACAGCTTCTGGAAAACTTATATATAAATCGTAATGTAAATTTTCTCCTTCACGCTTCAAGACATCGTGCTCAAGTTCTTCAATTGCAACAATTAAATCACCTGGTACACTATTTCCTGGCGCATCGTTTCCTTTACCAGAAACTTTTAACTGCATTCCATCAACAACTCCTGCTGGAATTTTGATTGATACAGTTTCATCTTCCTGAACCATTCCTTGCGAATCTGCATTGGCTGGTTTTTTATCTAAAATCTGACCAGAACCTCCACAACTTGGACAAGTCGAAGCAGATTGCATTCTACCTAAAATTGTATTAGTCACACGCATTACCTGCCCTTGACCATTACATGTAGAACATGTTTTATAAGTAACCCCTTTGGCTTGAACCTTACGTTTTACTTTTACTTTTTTCTCAACGCCATTTGCAATCTCTTCTAAAGTTAATTTAACTTTTATTCTAAGATTGCTTCCTTTAGTACGACGAGGACCGCCGCCTCCGCCGCCTCCGAAACCACCAAATCCGCCTCCGAAGATGTCGCCAAACTGACTGAATATGTCATCCATATTCATGCCACCATGTCCTCCACCTCCAAAACCACCTGAACCATCAAAGGCTTGGTGTCCGTATTGATCGTATTTGGCTTTTTTATTAGGGTCGCTTAAAACTTCATATGCTTCTGCAGCCAATTTGAAGTTCTCTTCTGCCTCTTTGTTGTCCGGATTTTTATCCGGATGATATTTTAACGCACATTTACGGTACGCTTTTTTAATCTCGGCAGCATCCGCATTTTTTGAAATGCCTAATATTTCGTAAAAATCTTTTTTCATAATTGTTTAAATTCCAAAAAACAAAACCCAATAAATAACTCAATTCTGAACTTTCAAAACTATCTATTTGGGATTTGGGATTTATAATTTGTTATTTTAGTTTCCAATAACCACTTTAGGATAACGAATAATTTTGTCTCCTAATTTGTATCCTTTCTCAAGTACATCAACAATCTTACCTTTTAGTTTATCCGAAGGGGCAGGAATTTGAGTAATTGCTTCAGCATAGTCTGCATTAAATGCATCACCTGCTCTAACTTCTACTTGCTCTAAACCTTTAGCCGTCAATGTACTTTTTAGTTTGTCATAGATTAACTCTACTCCTTTTGCCAAAAGCTCATCATCAGATTTATTGATTTCAACTAGTGCTCTGTCAAAATCATCTAATACAGGAAGCATAGCTAGCAATACCTCTTGATTAGCAGTTTTAAACAAATCCATTCTTTCTTTTGAAGTTCTTTTTTTGTAATTTTCAAATTCAGCAAATAACCTCAAGAATTTATCTTTCTCTCTTGCTAAGTCTTGAGATAATTGTTCTTCTACACTTAATTCCTCAAGAATAATCTGTTCGCCATTGGCATTATTCTCTAACGTTACGTCATCTATTTCTTGATCGATTTCTGTATTCTCCGTAGTCATATTACTTTTATTTTTAAAAATATTCTTAAACTTCATTTTTTTATTCTTTTCTATGGATTGCAAAAGTACTGCCAAATCTTATAAAATGTCAAATTGTCATCTTTTGACAAATTTTCATTTTATTCAGCCATTAATTAATACTTCTGGAGCAATCATATTCTCAAAAAATTAATATAATTTTAAGAAAATTGCAGTATAGATTAGATACATTTGAGGTAATTACAAAATAGTTAGTTTTACCTATCAAAATTAAATTTATAAAGTTAGCTTCGGCACTTATAATAAATTATTAATTCAACTTTACTATATTAAAAAAGCTTCGCCTAATAGACGAAGCTTTTTTTATGCTTTTTAACCTTTAACGCTACGAAAGCCTCTGCTAAATAATTAATAACTGTTGTTATTAATACTACTTTATTGCACGGGCGGAGGGATTCGAACCCCCATCAACGGTTTTGGAGACCGCTATTCTACCCTTGAACTACGCCCGTAACTTAAGGCCGCAAATTAAATGTATTTTTTTCTTTCTCACCAATTATTTCAAACAAATTTAAAAAGAATTAAACGGATAAACGCTAATAATTCACTAACACAATCACCATCAAATATTTGTGAAATCTGTATTTTTAAATCAGATTAAAACTTTTCATACTTTACGATAGCAATTGGGACTGTATTCTTTGTGATTACACAAGCAAAGCCGCTTTCAACCCTTCCAAATCAACTGAAACTTGTTCACCAGTCAGCAAATTCTTAAGTGAATATGAATTTGATTCAATTTCTTGTTCTCCTGCTATAACCGCATAAGGAATCGCACGTTTATCAGCATGCTGAAACTGCTTCCCTACCTTTACATTATCAGGATATAATTCAACTTTTATATTTTCTTTTCTTAATTCCTGAATTGCTTTTAGTGCATAAAATGCTTCTTTATCACCATAGTTTATAAACAAAGCTTTAGAAGTTGCTATAACAGTTTCTGGAAACAATTGCAACTCATCAAGCACTAAATAAATACGATCTAATCCGAAAGATATTCCAACTCCACTCATATTTTTTAATCCAAAAATACCAGTTAAATCATCATATCTTCCACCACCACCAACAGATCCCATTGCTACAGTTTTAGGTGCACCAATTTCAAAAATTGCTCCTGTATAATAATTAAGACCACGAGCTAGTGTAACATCTAAATCTAAAATTGCCGTAGACAGACCTAAGCTTAAAACATTATCACATATAAATCGCAATTCCTCCACCCCTTTCATACCTTCTTCAGAAGAAGCTAATAAATCTGAAAGCTGATTAATTTTATCCGAAATAGTCCCTGTAAAACTAAATAATGGCTGCACTTTTACAAGCGCTTCTTCAGAAATTCCTTTCTCCATCATTTCTTTTTTCACACCATCTTCGCCTATTTTATCAAGCTTATCTAGCGCTACTGTAAAGTCAATTAATTTATCCGAAGCACCAATTACTTCAGCAATTCCTGATAATATTTTTCGGTTATTTATTTTTATAGTAACCCCATTTAATCCCAAAGAGGTAAAAACAGTATCATACAATTGTACCAACTCTACTTCCTGCCACAATGATTTAGACCCTACAACATCAGCGTCACACTGAAAAAACTCTCTAAAACGTCCTTTTTGCGGACGGTCAGCACGCCAAACTGGCTGAATCTGATATCTTTTAAAAGGAAATTCAATTTCGTTTTGGTGTTGTACCACATATCTAGCAAAAGGAACAGTTAAGTCATAACGCAACGCTTTTTCAGAAATACTAGAAGTTAATTTTGTACTATCTTTTGCTTCTAAATGCGCTTCGTTTGCTTTAGACAAATAATCACCAGAGTTTAATATTTTAAAAATCAAACGATCTCCTTCTTCTCCATATTTACCCATTAAGGTTTCCGAATTTTCAAATGAAGGTGTTTCGATTGGTTGAAAACCAAATTTCTCGAAATTACTTTTTATAATTTGAATAATATATTGACGTTTCGCCACCTCTGTAGGTGAAAAATCTCTGGTTCCTTTAGGAATACTAGGTTTTGATGCCATTTAATTTGGTATTTTAAATTTTAGACTTAAGATTTCAGATTTCTCAAAATTGTAAATCGAATGCAAATATCTCACTTTTAAAATAAATTAATGACTCTTCTAAAACAAACTTGTAACAAAAATTGTATTTTCGTGACAAACTAGTATGATGCTAAAATTATTCAAAGAAAATATCCGAATTGCATTTGGTTCGATTCGAACTCAATTATTACGAACGATTCTAACCGTTTTAATTATCGCAATCGGCATCACTGCTTTAGTCGGAATCCTAACCGTAGTTTCGGCTTTAGAAAATACTATTTCTACTGATTTTGCTTCTATGGGAGCAAATACTTTCAATATTAATCAGTACGAAAATGAAGTTAGAAACCGAGGTGGTAACGAAAGAGAAGTTATCAATCCAATTATTTCTTATCCTGAAGCTGTCGCTTTCAAAAACAAATTCAGATACCCATTTACAGAAACATCGCTTTCATTTACAGCAACTTCTACTGCCGAAGTAAGATACCTTTCTACTAAAACCGACCCCGAAATTAAAGTTCTAGGCGTCGATGAGCATTTTATTGGCAATTCAGGCCTAGAAACCAGCATCGGCAGAACCTTTAATCAGTTTGACATCGAAAACAATACCTATGTATGTATACTAGGTTCCGATTTTATGAAGGGCTTACTAAAAGATGTGAATCCAATCGATAAGATCATCTCTATTCGAGGAGCACGCTTTAGAGTAATTGGGGTATTAAAAGAAAAAGGATCCACTTTTGGAAACAGCCAGGATTTACGCGTACTAATCCCGATACAGGTAGCACGTTCATTATTTACTGCTCCAAACATAAATTACACTATAAGCGTAATGGTTTCTAAAAAAGAACTCCTCGATCAAGCCATAGACAACGCAACAAGCACCATGCGTCGAGTTCGAAAATTAAGCCCCACTCGTGATAATAATTTTGGTGTAGTACGAAGCGATGACCTTATTAATCGTATTCTAAGCATCACACAATATCTAGGCATAGCTGCATGGTGTATTAGTGTCATCACTATCCTAGGCTCATCGATTGCCTTAATGAATATTATGATTGTGTCAGTAACAGAACGTACACGCGAAATTGGTGTTCGTAAAGCATTAGGTGCCAAAAAGACAACTATTGCCGTTCAGTTTTTTATTGAAACTTTACTAATCGGACAATTAGGCGGTCTAGTCGGAATTATTCTTGGGATTTTAATTGGCTTCGGAATTTCTACAGCTATGAATTTTGTATTTGTAATTCCATGGGGAGCAATTTTTGCTGCTTTCAGCACTAGTTTTATGGTTGCCATTGTTTCTGGATTATATCCCGCAATAAAAGCTTCCAAACTCGATCCTATTGAAGCATTACGCTACGAGTAGATTCTTTTAGTGTTAAGTGTTTTCTGCAAGTTTAAAAAAACTTGCAGAAAACACCCCTAATAACATTTCACATCTCACTCACAACATCTCACTCACAACATCTCACTCACAACATCTTACTTTCTACAAAAAATCATCCTATCATTATCGTAAATATCTTTACGTAATTCGATGTTTTTAAAGCCTAAGTTCTCAAGCAATTCAACAGTTTCTTTTCCTAAATACTGATTGATTTCAAAATAAAGACTTCCGTTTTTTACTAAATTTTTCTTTGCTAACTCAGCTATTTTTCTGTAAAAAATCAATGCGTCATTATCTTCAACAAAAAGTGCTAAATGAGGTTCATTATCTAAAACATTCTTCTTGATTTCTTCTTTCTCCAAATTCCGAACATAGGGCGGATTAGAAACAATAACATCAAATTCCTGCATTAAATCTTCGGTTTCCAAAATATTTCGATGTAAAAAAGTAACTGAAACACTATTAGAATCAGCATTCTTCTTAGCAGTGGCCAAAGCATTCTCCGAAACATCAATAGCAGAAACCTGAGCTTTTGGAAGGTTCTTAGCCAGCGAAATTGCAATACAACCACTCCCTGTTCCTATATCCAAGATCTTTAACTCTTTGTGCTTTTCAATATTTGAATTTTCTTTTACAATCCACTCTACCAACTCTTCTGTTTCAGGTCGCGGAATCAAAACATTTGAATTTACCTCAAAATCCAATCCATAAAAATTAGTCTTCCCTAATAAATACTGAATCGGAATTTCTTTTTTTAATTCAGCAACCAACACGCTCCACTCCTCAATTTCTTGTTCCGAAAAAGTCAAATCAGGATTTAAAGCCAAATCTATTTGCTTGAGATTTCTTTTTTCTTCAAGAATTAAATAGAAAAAACTCTCTACTTCCAGAACATCATAAATCCCCGAAAGCTCTTGAATAAATTGCGTTCTGTATTGTTTTATTTTCATTTTATATTTTATTAAAAGTAGATTTGATTAGCAATCAAACCCTATTGCAACTTCAGAAACTTTTTTTACTGCTTCACCATTTTTAGCCTTTGACGAAAGAAACAAAATCACTCGCTCCTCTTCATAATGCCTATTTGCGCCAAAAACAAAATCTAATTTTCCATCACCATCAATATCGCCTGCAAAAAGCAATACTACAAATGTATCATTAAACGATTCCTCTGTTAAAAGCAATTGCTCTTTAGTATTTCCTGTGGTTAAATAAAGTTTATAATTCTCAACCTCTTTAAAAACCTCTTGCTTATCATCATCAGTATGCACCATTGACGAAGAAAGAACTTTCCCTTCAGCTCTCAAAGTATAGCTAACATTATTAAACAAATAAGTCGCTTTTTCTTTAGGCCAAACTTTATTTTTTTCAATTTTTAAAGACTTTATTTTCCCAAATTTCAAACCAGGATAATCCATAAAAATAATTGTTCTATTTTTAGAAATAATTGATATCAAAGAATCTCCAGAGCACTCATCAAATCCTTTCTCCGTTTTAAAATCTGCTTTCCCTAAATAATACTCTCCATTTTGTTCGTACAAATCAATCCATTTCTCAGTTAAGGAAGCAGCTGGATTTTCAGCTCCATAACTTCGATAGCTTCGAGGTAACAAAATATCAAAATCACTTTTAAAATCTTCATCCGAAACAACTTCATTCTGCTTAACAGAATCCTTACTAACAGCTTTAACAACAACCTCAGTAGCCTTAGCTGTTTTTATTTCTTTCGAATCTTTACACGAGAATACAATCGAAATCAAAGCAATTCCGATAATTAATTTTTTCATAAGCTTATAATTTTTTCAACATCCAGACTGGGCATGAAGTATGACCTGTGCTACCCATTGGCGCATCAAGATATTCAAAACCTGATTTTTTATATAATTTTTGGGCGGCATGCATAAAAGGCATCGTCTCTATATAACAATTTTCAAAACCAAACTCTTTAGCCGCCTGTAAACATTTGTCCATCATTTGAGCACCTATTCCCAAACCACGTGTTTCGGGCAAAAAGTACATCTTTTGCAATTCACAAATTGTTTCTGCTTCATTTTCTAGAGGAGCAACTCCAGCACAACCAACAATTTTACTATTGTTTTCAACCACATAATAAACTGATTTAGGTTTATTATATTCTTCAAACATAAAATCTAAATAAGGATCTTCGTATGCTGTTCCTACTTTCGGAATATTCAACTCATCAAAAACTGCTCTTATTAATTGTGCCACAGCAAGATTATCTTCTTTAATTATTTTTCTGATAGTCCAATTTTCCATTTCTTCTTATTCTGTCTTATTTAAACACAAAAGTAAATATACTTTATTGTAATTTTAGATAGTTTCAAAACTAAATCATAAACTCAAAAATAACTACTTTTGTATTGTGAATATACATGAAAAATACATAAAACGCTGCATTCAACTTGCTAAAAATGGTTTAGGAACTACATACCCAAACCCAATGGTTGGTAGCGTAATCGTTTATAACGATACGATTATTGGAGAAGGTTGGCATAAAAAAGCTGGCGAACCTCATGCCGAAGTAAATGCTATAAATTCTGTAAAAGACAAATCGTTACTCCAAAAAGCAACTATTTACGTAAGCTTAGAGCCTTGTAGCCATTTTGGAAAAACACCTCCTTGTTGCGATTTAATCATTACACATGAAATTCCCAATGTGGTTGTCGGTACAGTTGATCCAAACGAAAAAGTTGCAGGCAAAGGAATTAAAAAACTCCTTGAAGCTGGAAAAAAAGTCATCATTGGAGTCTTGGAAGAAGAGTGCAACGAACTCAACAAACGCTTCTTTACTTTTCACCAACAGAAAAGACCCTATATAATCTTAAAATGGGCGGCATCTAAAGATGGATTTCTAACTCCAAAAAAAGAAAGCGATACCGTTTCCAAAAGAGAACCGATCTGGATTACAAATACATATTCCAGACAGTTGGTACACAAATGGCGAAGCGAAGAACAAGCTATTTTAGTCGGAACACAAACTGTTATCGATGACAACCCAAAATTAAATACTCGTGATTGGGCAGGAAACAATCCGATTCGAGTAGTCTTAGATCAAAACAATCGCATTCCACAAGACAGCCATGTTTTTAACGGTGATGTTAAAACCATTGTATTTACAAAAATCAAAATTGCCAGTGAAAAAGAAAACCTTATCTTTGAAGTAATTGATTTTAAAGAAAATATTGCACAGCAAATACTTGCAGTTTTGTACAAACACCAAATTCAATCAATTATTATCGAAGGTGGACTACAAACTCTACAAACCTTTATCGATACCAATCTTTGGGATGAAGGACGTTTTTTTGTTGGAAATACTTACTTTACACAAGGCACCAAAGCTCCTAAAGTTGCTGGTAAAAAATCAAAAAAAACATACATTGGCAAAGACGAATTAATACAAGTTAGAAACCATGATTGACACTATCATTTTTGATTTTGGGGATATATTTATCAACCTAGACAAACAAGCTACAATTGATGGACTAAAAAAACTTGGCCTATCAGAATGGAACTCTAATTTAGACCTACTAAATACAAAATTCGAAACAGGCAGTATTACTCCTGAAGAATTTATAGCAGGATTTCAAAAAGAAATTCCGAATGCTTCAGTAAAAGAAATCCTCAATGCTTGGAACGCTGTTTTACTTGATTTCCCACTATATCGATTAGAATTTCTTCAAATGCTTTCAGGAAAATACAGGCTATTTTTACTAAGCAACACCGATTCGATTCACATCAAGACTTTCGAACACAAAACAGGCGTTTCCTTTTACAGTGATTTCTACCAATGTTTTGAAAAAGTCTATTTCTCATTCGAAATTGGAATGAGGAAACCAAATCACGAAGCCTATAACTACATTATAAACAAACACGAGCTATCCCCAAAACGAACGTTGTTTGTTGACGACAAAATCGAAAACACCAATGCTGCAGCCGAACTAGGGCTTCAAGTATGGAACCTACAAGTAGGAAAAGAAGATGTCGTAGATTTATTTGACAAAAAAATAATTTAAAAAACAATCTTGGAAATCAAAGATACTTACCAAACGATAGCTTCCCCTTCGGAAGAAGTCTTGTATAAAGAAAAGAGCAGCAAGTTTTTTGGCTACGCCTACCCAATAACCTCCGAAGAAGAAGTTAAACCCATTATTGAAACTTTAAAAAAACAACATCCGAGTGCCGTACACTATTGCTACGCTTATCAATTAGGAATCGAACCTACTGTAAGCTATAGAGCCAATGACGACGGAGAACCAAGCAATACAGCTGGAATGCCTATTTACGGACAAATACAATCTTTTGGTGTAACAAACGTTCTTATAGTCGTTGTACGTATCTATGGTGGAATAAAATTAGGCGTTGGAGGTTTAATTGCCGCATACCGAACTACAGCACAAATGGCATTAGAAGTTTGTGAAATTGTCGAAAAAACAATCGATGTACAGTTTTTAATCTCATTTGATTACAAAAACATGAATAAAGTAATGCGGGTCATTAAAGAAAAAAAACTGGAAATTATATCCCAAGAAATGGAAATAAACGAGGTTACAGGGCTCCCAATTGGCAAGATAACGGTTCAAATTCGCAAAAAAAATGCCGAAATGGTGTTCGACATTTTTGATTCAATGTTTGAAATAGAGATAAAATCTTGCTAAAACCATCCTCATTTAAGGCAAATTTTAGCAATTCTCAATATTTTTAAGAAGCTCTAAAATGTAGTTTGGAGGAGCAGTTGGACGACCTGTTTTTAGAGATACAAATACCAAAATAAAGACAGCAGTTGTTAATAACTCATTTAATTCATTATAGATTGCGCAATCAAATTCTATCTTAACAGAAGTCTGACTTTTAAATGTTGTATGCACTGTTAATAATTCATCATATCGTGCTGATTTTTTATAATTAATATTCATAGAAACAATCGGCAAAGCAATCCCACTTTCTTCCATGCTTTTATACGAAACCCCTTTATTTCTAAGCCATTCCACGCGACCAATTTCAAAATAAGGAATATAATTTCCGTGATAAACGACTCCCATTTGATCCGTTTCTGAGTAGCGAACACGCACTTGAGTTTGATGATTTTTCATTATTTATTTATTAAAAAAAATTATTTTTTTGAGCCCTCCATACAACAATATTTTAGAAAATTACCATTCAAAATATTTTGTTTTAACAAAATTTGTTCACATATTTGTTATCTTGAAAAATGACAAATATCCAACCTCGTTTTTATAAGAGAAACATTATCAATACACATAAATTTAATTGAATCTATGACTAAAACTGCACAATCGGTATGGGAAAACTGTTTGTCTTTCATAAAAGACAACATTCAAGATCAGGCGTACAAAACTTGGTTTGAGCCAATCAAATCAGTTGAACTAACCGACAACGCATTATATATTCAAGTCCCAAGTAAATTTTTCTACGAATGGTTAGAAGAGCACTATGTAAAATTACTAAAAGTTGCTCTTACCAAAGAACTGGGAAAAAATGCAAAGTTACTCTATAAAATTAAAATGGAAAACACTTATGGCAACAAACAACCGTTTACGGAACAGCTGCCAAGTGCCAATAGAGGACCAATGAAACCTCAAGATGTTGACGCTCCGTTTAAAAACTTAAATCCAGAATTAAAAAATCCTTTTGTAATTCCAGGAATACGTAATTTAAAAATCGAGTCTCAATTAAATCCAAATTATAGTTTTGACAATTTCCTTGAAGGAGATTCAAACCGTTTAGCTCGTTCTGCAGGTATGGCAGTTGCCAACAAACCAGGAGGAACATCATTTAATCCTTTATTGATTTTTGGTGGAGTGGGTTTAGGAAAAACACACTTAGCTCACGCAATTGGTGTTGAAGTAAAAGACAAATACCCAGAAAAAACGGTTTTATATATTTCTGCCGAAATTTTCACACAACAATATATTGACTCGGTAAAGAAAAACAATCGTAATGATTTCATTCACTTTTACCAGTTAATTGATGTTTTAATTATTGATGATGTTCAGTTTTTATCTGGAAAATCAGGTACTCAGGACGTTTTCTTCCATATTTTTAATTATTTACATCAAAACGGAAAACAGGTAATTTTGACTTCTGACAAAGCTCCTGTTGACATGCAAGACATTGAACAACGTTTATTGTCACGTTTTAAATGGGGATTATCTGCCGAGTTACATCAGCCAGATTACGAAACAAGAATTTCTATCTTAAAAAATATCTTATATCGTGATGGAGTTGAAATTCCAGAAGATATTATCGAATACGTAGCACGTAACATTAAATCAAATGTACGTGAGTTAGAAGGAGCAATTATTTCATTGATTGCACAATCTTCTTTCAACAAAAAAGAAGTTACAATCGAATTGGCTAAAAGTGTAGTCGAAAAATTCGTTAAAAATGTAAAAAGAGAAATTTCTATTGATTACATTCAAAAAATTGTATCTGATTATTTCCAGCTAGACATCGAAACACTTCAATCTAAAACTAGAAAGAGGCACGTTGTTCAAGCAAGACAATTAGCTATGTTTTTTGCAAAGAAATTTACCAAAGCATCTTTAGCAAATATTGGCTCACAAATTGGCGATCGCGATCACGCAACCGTATTACACGCTTGTAAGACTGTTGACAATTTAGTTTCTACAGACAAACAATTCAAAAAATTTGTCGAAGACATCAATAAAAAATTAACGCTATAAACGCAACATGCCCGTAAAAATTCTAATGGTCTGCTTGGGAAATATTTGCAGATCACCATTGGCCGAAGGCATTTTAGCCTCAAAATTACCTAAAGACATTTTTTTAGTTGATTCGGCAGGAACGGGCTCTTGGTATGTTGGTCGCACTCCAGACGAACGCTCTATTGCAGTAGCCAAAAAAAATGGATTAAATATCTCAAATCAAAAAGGAAGACAATTCAAGACTTCTGATTTTGATACTTTCGACTATATCTACGTCATGGATAATTCCAATTACGATGACGTTATTGCATTGACAAAAAACCAAGAGCAAAAAGACAAAGTACAACTTATCCTGAACGAATTATTCCCTTCAGAAAATGTTGATGTTCCAGACCCCTATTATGGCATACCAAATGGATTTAACTCGGTTTACGAAATGCTAGACCAAGTTTCTGAAGTGATTGCAAAAAAACTAATAGCCAAACATCAACATCCAAACTCGGCTTTATAAATTAAAAATCAAACACATGAAATCAACTTCTTTATTAGGAAAACTTTATTTGATTCCGACAACCTTAGGTGAAAGCGATCCTATGGATGTCTTACCACAAACAATAAAGAGAAGTATTGATTTCATAGATCATTATATTGTTGAAAACGAGAAAACAGCACGTAAGTCAATAAAAGCAGTTTCTCCAGAAAAAAAACAATCTGAACTTATCCTTTTTACACTAAATAAACGCACCGAAAATAGCGAGCATTTAGATTTCATAAAACCTTTGCTAGAAGGTAAAAATGTCGGATTAATGAGCGAAGCAGGTTGCCCTGGCGTTGCTGATCCAGGTGCTGTAATTGTAAAATTAGCACATGAAAAAGGAATTCAGGTAGTACCACTTGTTGGTCCGTCTTCAATCTTACTTGCCATGATGGCATCTGGAATGAATGGACAAAGCTTTACTTTTAATGGCTATTTACCTATCGATAAAGACGAAAAAAAATCGGCATTAAAGTATTTTGAAAAATTATCTCAAGACAAAAATCAATCGCAACTTTTTATTGAAACTCCATATAGAAACAATAAACTAGTCGAAGATATTCTACAAATTTTAAATCCAGCAACACATCTTTGTATTGCTACAGATATTACATTACCAACTGAATTCATCAAAACAATGCGAGTTTCAGACTGGAAGAAACTTAAAGTTGATCTTCACAACAGACCAACTATTTTTATCCTGCACAAAATGTAACCCAATTTTGAAACCATTCTATAATGAAAAAATTTTTAGCATTAATTTTGATTTGTTTCGCGCAGAATATCTTTTCTCAAACTACTAAAGAAAACGAAATCCTTATTCTTACTGTAGATAAAATTGACGATAAGGTTTCCCCACAAAAAACCGTTTCTTATGATGAAAATTTCATCCATTACAATGAGCGTGCCGATGTAAAAGCAGAATTTCCAGGAGGTTCAAAAGCATTTGACAATTTTATCAAAGAAAATTATAAAAATCCAAAGGCAGAAATAAAAGGGAGAATATACATCAGTTTTATAATAGAAAAAAATGGATCATTAAGCAATATTGAAGTTGCAAAAGATATTGGCTACGGAACTGGAGCCGAAGCTGTTCGCCTTTTAAAAACATCTCCTAAGTGGAGTCCTGCAAAAATAAAAGACAAATCAGTTAGAGTACTTTATAATTTACCAATTAACGTAAATTAATTTTATAAAATAGCCCTCTTCACCCCCTATCTCACTCAGCAGTTTTCCCCTAATCAAACGTTTACTGAAACTCCATACAGAAATAATAAATTAATCAAATATACCTTACGAATTTCAAATCCAATTCTATATCTTTGTTTCCCACTGATATCCGTTTGCCAAACGAATTCATCAAAACAATACGTGTAGCCAATTGGAAAAATTAAGTAGATTTACTCCTACTATACTTATTGCCCATAAAATGTAATCTAACCATTTAAAACAATTAAAATGAAAAAGTTCCTAATATTAATTTTAATTTGCTTTGCACAAAATACATTTTCACAAACCACAACAAAAGACACCCCAATTGTAGCTACCCCACCTCAAGGAAGTATTCCTAATGAGGATTATCAAATCTACAATATGGCTGGTATAACAACAAAACCTGAATTTCCTGGAGGACAACTAGGATTTGAAAGTTTTACAAAACAAAGCTATCAAACTCCAGATGTAGCCGGCATAAAAGGAAAAGTCTACACAACTTTTATTATTGAAAAAGACGGATCATTATCTGACATCAAAATACTAAGAGATCTAGGACGCGGCACTGGTCAAGAAGCTATTAGAACATTAAAGAATTCTCCTAAATGGACTCCAGGAACAAAGGATGGCAAGCAAGTTAGAGTACTCTATCCAGCATCAATATCTATAAACTATCTGTAAACTAGTAAAACAAAATCCTCTTTAAAAAAAATATTCGGTTCAGAAAATAAATTGTGATTGTCATAAAAAAGCTATCTTTATAAAAGTAATTATAGATTTTTTATGAGTAAACTTCCTCAAATTGGAACCAGTATTTTTACTGTTATGTCTAAGATGGCAAGCGAATACAACGCCATTAACCTATCTCAAGGATTTCCAAACTTCCCAGTTGACGAACGCCTAACCAGCATTGTAGCACGTCTTGCAACCGAGAATGTACATCAATACACACCCATGTCTGGTTATCCACCGCTATTAACCAAAATAGCTAAACTAATTCTAGACTCATACAAACGTGTAGTCCAACCAGAAACTGAAATATTGGTAACTGCAGGAGCTACACAAGGTATTTTTACTACCATTCAAGCATTAGTTAGAGCAAATGACGAAGTAATAATACTTGACCCAAGTTATGACTGCTACGAAGCTCCAGTATTATTATGCAATGCGCATTCTGTTCGCGTTCCTTTAAATGACGATTATACACCAAATTGGGAAATCATAGGAAAGGCTTGCTCTGCAAAAACCCGAATGATAATCATCAATAATCCACATAACCCAACAGGAAAAATTCTAACAGAAGCCGATTTTGTACAGTTAGAAAAAATACTCAATACATATCCAGACCTATTAGTATTATCTGATGAAGTTTATGAATACATCACTTTTGAAGAAAAACACATTTCAGCACATACACGTCAACTGCTTCTAGAACGTTGCATCATGATTTCTTCTTTTGGAAAATCATTCCATATTACAGGCTGGAAAATTGGATATGTTGTAGCACCAGAATATTTAATGATAGAAATTAAAAAAGTCCATCAATTCTTAGTCTTTAGTGTTAATAGTATTTCTCAAGTTGCTATAAGCGAATATTTAGATGTTGTTGACGTAACAAAACTTGGCAAATTCTATCAAGAAAAAAGAGATTACTTTAAACAACTATTAGAAAAAAGTCGATTCGAATTAAAACCATGCGAAGGGACTTATTTTCAGGTTGCATCATACAAATCAATTTCAAATGAAGATGATGTTGCTTTTTGCAAGAAGCTAATTACTGAACACGGAGTAGCCGCAATACCCATCTCAACTTTTTATGCCAACGGAAAAGACTTAAAATTAATCCGTTTTTGTTTTGCTAAAGACAACGCCACACTAGAAGCAGCAGCCAAAAGATTATGTAGTATTTAGCATAAACTAAAATTAACACATATATTATGCATGCATACTATTAAATTCCTATATTTACCTTTAAAATTTAAAGAAACATGAGTTATACAGATAAAATGTTAAGAGACGATGCTTTACAAGGCAAAGTAATAGTAGTAACTGGTGGAGGAAGTGGCTTAGGAAAAGCGATGACCAAATACTTTTTAGAGTTAGGTGCTAAAGTTGCTATCACGTCAAGAGATCTAGAAAAACTAAAAAACACCGCGACAGAACTTGAAACTCAGACTGGTGGAACTTGTTTACCATTGCAATGTGATGTACGCCATTATGAAGAAGTAGAAAACATGCTGCAAGAAGTTTTAAAAGCTTTTGGTAAAGTAGATGTTTTACTAAATAATGCAGCTGGAAATTTTATTTCACCAACAGAAAGATTATCTGCCAATGCTTTTGACACAGTTATCGATATTGTATTAAAAGGCTCTAAAAACTGTACACTAGCTTTTGGAAAACACTGGATTGACACCAAACAAACATCAGCTACGGTATTAAATATTGTAACTACTTATGCTTGGACAGGATCTGCATACGTAGTACCAAGTGCAACTGCAAAAGCAGGTGTTCTAGCCATGACAAGAAGTCTTGCTGTAGAGTGGGCAAAATACGGAATACGTACAAATGCTATCGCTCCAGGACCATTCCCTACAAAAGGAGCTTGGGACAGATTACTTCCGGGAGATCTCTCAGAAAAATTTGACATGGCAAAAAAAGTGCCTTTAAAACGTGTGGGAGACCACCAAGAATTAGCCAATTTAGCAGCCTATTTAGTTTCTGATTTCTCAGCCTATGTAAATGGTGAAGTAATTGTTATCGATGGTGGCGAATGGCTAAAAGGAGCTGGACAATTTAATTTGCTAGAAGCAATTCCAGAAGAACTTTGGGATCAGCTAGAAATGATGATAAAAGCAAAGAAAAATAAATAATAAGTGCTTACTAAAGTCAGGTATTTAAACAAATCACTGATTGCACAAAAGGTCTCAATTACACCGTAATTGAGACCTTTTCTTTTACTAAAAAAGAGTAAAAAGCAACGTAAAAGCGACACAGAATTTTAAGAATTTTATCTAATGACAAATCCGTATTAATTCTTATTTTTGCCGCTTCAAATTATAACAACATTTTTATGCTCATCATTGGAATTGCAGGCGGAACAGGAAGCGGGAAAACAACCGTAGTACATCAAATCATGAATGAATTACCTCATGCTGAAGTGGGCGTAATCTCTCAGGATTCGTATTACAAAGAAAATAAAAATCTATCTTTTGATGAAAGAGCACTAATTAATTTTGATCATCCACGTGCGATAGATTTCGATTTATTAGTTAGCCATTTAAAAGACCTTAAAGAAGGAAAAACTGTCGATCAGCCGGTATATTCTTTTATCACACATAACAGAACTGATGATACAATTAGTACTCATCCTAGAAAAGTAATGATCGTAGAAGGGATTTTAATCCTTACTAACCCTGAACTTAGAGAGCTTTTTGACATTAAAGTATATGTTCATGCCGATTCAGACGAAAGACTTATCAGACGTTTAAAGCGTGATATCGCAGAACGTGGTCGTGATCTAGATGAAGTTTTAACACGTTACCAAAACACGTTAAAACCTATGCATGAGCAATTTATAGAGCCAACCAAAGCTTTTGCCGATATTATAATACCAAACGACAAATACAACACTGTAGCAATAGATGTAGTTCGTGCAGTAATTAATCAACGTATTCTATAATTTTATTGTAAATTTATTGCATTAAAAATTAGGAGCTAATCCCGTTTTCGCCTTTATCTTTGTTCGTTCCTCACAAAGGATATCGGCTCTACCGGGGCTAAAAAATAAAAAATGACAAATCCATATAAAGACAAATCCTGGTTTAAATTCCTAAGCAACAAGTATGTTTGGGTATTGTTATTTTTTATAATCTGGATGGTTTTTCTAGATAATTACTCCTATTTTGACCATCGCTTTCTCGATAATCAAATAAAAGAGTTACAAGACAACAAAACCTATTATCAAGAAGAAATAAAAAAGGATCACGAACAAATAAAAGAACTTAAAAACCCGGAGCAAATTGAGAAATATGCACGGGAAAAGTACTTTATGAAAAAAGATAGTGAAGACATATACATCATCGAATTTGAAGGTGATACTATCAAAAAAAAATAAAATCAGAATTATAAAAAGATAAAAATGGCTACTCCCCTTTTCGATAATTTTAGTCCCGTATCATCCAAACAATGGAAACAACAAATCCAATTTGAATTGGATGGTGCCGATTATAACGAAACCCTGATTTGGAATTCGCCAGAAGACATTCAGGTAAAACCATTTTATCATAATGATGAAGATATAAAGCCAGTTGAAGTAACAACAAAAGCAACTGATTTTAAAATTTGCCAGAACATTTTTGTTCATGATATTTTAAAATCAGTTGAAAGGGCTTCAGATTCACTAAATAGAGGAGCCGAAAGTTTGCGCTTTACTATTGAGGACAGCACTATTGACGTTGAGAAATTATTCCAAAATTTAACTCTGGAAAATAAAAACGTTTACTTTAATTTGAGTTTTATCTCAATCGATTTCGTAAAAAGACTAAATACAATCTCGAAACAGAAAAAAGCCACCTTTTTTTATACCATTGATCCAGTTGGGCAATTGGCAAAAGATGGAAATTGGTTTTCATTTACAACCAAAGAAAAAAACAATTTTGAGACACTAGAAATTCTTTCGAAAGAAATTCCTAACGCATCACTAATAAGCATTAATGCGGGCCTATATCAAAATGCAGGTGCCAATATGGTACAGCAAATTGCCTATACAGTAGCACATGCTAACGAATATTTCAATCGAATCCCTTCAATAAGCGGAACAATAGTTTTACAAATAGCCGTAGGTACAAATTACTTTTTTGAAATAGCTAAACTTCGTGCTTTACGATTACTTTTTAATTTAATCGCAACCGAATACAATCCAGACCTAGAATGTCATTTGCTGGTTTCTCCAACAAAACGAAATAAAACCTTGTATGATTACAATGTAAATATGTTACGTACCACAACCGAATGTATGTCGGCAATAATTGGTGGTGCTGATGCTATTGCAAATTTACCATACGATGCTTTATATCACAAAGACAATGAATTTGGAGATCGAATTGCACGCAATCAATTATTGATTCTTAAAAACGAAAGCTATTTTGACAAAGTCAATAATCCTGCCGACGGGAGTTATTACGTCGAAAGCCTAACCAAGCAACTTGCCGAAAAAGCCTTAACCTTATTTAAAGACATAGAGGCAGATGGCGGTTTCTTAAAGCAATTAAACGATGGAACCATCAAAAGAAGAATTCAGGAAAGTGCCGATAAGGAACAAGAATTATTTGATGCAAAGAAAGAAATATTGCTCGGAACAAATAAGTACCCGAACAAAGACGACAAAATGAAACATGATTTAGAACTCTTTCCTTTTGTAAAAATAAAACCTAGAAAGACATTAATTACACCAATAATAGAAAAACGGTTGTCTGAGAAATTAGAACAAGAACGTTTAGCTCTTGAATAATTCAATTTTAAAGTAACAACCCATCCAAAAAGTGTTTAAATGATACGAAAAGACCTCAACCATATCAAGCTAGATGTCAAAACAGAGAAATTAGATGTTGCATCAAAAAAGCAACAACCAACTAATAACTTTGAAACAGCTGAAGGCATTGATTTAAAAGCAACCTATAGCGAACAAGACATTGAGAATATAGAGCATATTGGTTTTGGAGCCGGATTTGCCCCAAATTTAAGAGGCCCTTATGCTACAATGTATGTTAGACGTCCTTGGACAATTAGGCAATATGCAGGTTTTTCGACTGCCGAAGAAAGTAATGCTTTTTACAGACGTAATCTAGCTGCTGGTCAAAAAGGCTTATCAATTGCTTTTGACTTGCCTACTCACCGTGGTTACGACTCCGATCACGAACGTGTTGTTGGTGATGTTGGAAAAGCGGGAGTTGCTATCGACACTGTCGAAGATATGAAAGTCTTATTTGATCAAATTCCACTTGAAGAAATGTCAGTTTCAATGACAATGAATGGAGCGGTTTTACCAATTATGGCTTTTTATATAGTTGCAGCCGAAGAGCAAGGTGTTCCGCCTGTAAAACTTTCAGGGACTATACAAAATGACATCTTAAAGGAATTCATGGTGCGTAACACTTATATTTACCCGCCAACTCCTTCAATGAAGATTATAGCTGATATCTTTGAATTTACGAGCAAAAAAATGCCGAAATTCAATTCGATTTCAATTTCTGGATACCATATGCAAGAAGCAGGTGCTACTGCTGATATCGAATTGGCTTACACTCTTGCCGACGGATTAGAATACATCCGAACAGGATTAGCAACAGGAATGTCTATAGATGATTTTGCCCCACGATTGTCTTTTTTCTGGGCAATAGGAATGAATCACTTTATGGAAATTGCTAAAATGCGTGCAGGAAGAATGATCTGGGCCAAACTAGTTCAGCAATTTAACCCAAAAAGCGATAAATCTTTAGCATTAAGAACACATTGTCAGACTAGCGGATGGAGTTTAACAGAGCAAGACCCTTTTAATAATGTTGCTCGTACTTGTATTGAGGCAACAGCAGCAGCTTTAGGTAGCACACAATCTTTACATACAAATGCACTAGACGAAGCCATAGCACTACCAACCGATTTTTCAGCTAGAATTGCACGTAATACACAAATCTTCTTGCAAGAAGAAACTAAAATAACCAAAACAGTTGATCCATGGGCAGGTAGTTATTATGTAGAAAGCCTAACAAATGAGATTGTTACCAATGCATGGAAATTAATAGAAGAGGTTGAAGAGCTAGGCGGAATGACGAAAGCTATTGAAGCTGGAATTCCTAAACTACGAATAGAAGAAGCTGCGGCACGAAAACAAGCCCGAATAGACAGTGGACAAGATATAATCGTTGGTGTTAACAAATACCGACTTGAAAAAGAAGACCCCCTACAGATTCTTGATGTAGATAACCAAATGGTACGAAAGCAACAGGTTGCTCAACTCGAACACATTAAAGCAACAAGAGATTCTGAAAAAGTAAAAGCAATACTCGAAAAATTAATCCATTGTGCAAAAACTGGCGACGGTAATTTACTTGAAATAGCTATCGATGCAGCAAGATATCGTGCTACACTTGGCGAAATCAGTGATGCATTAGAAACTGTTTTTGGAAGATACAAAGCACAAATTAAATCCTTTAGTGGCGTGTATAGTACAGCAATAAAAGACGACAAAAGCTTTGAAAAAGCAAAACAATTGGCCGATACCTTTGCAAAACAAGAGGGTCGTCGTCCAAGAATTATGATTGCCAAAATGGGGCAAGACGGTCATGACAGAGGTGCAAAAGTAGTTGCAACTGGTTATGCCGATGTAGGTTTTGATGTAGATATAGGTCCACTTTTCCAGACTCCAGCTGAGGCTGCCAAACAAGCTGTAGAAAATGATGTTCATATTCTAGGTGTTTCTTCACTTGCTGCAGGACATAAAACACTTGTACCACAAGTTATTGAAGAACTTAAAAAACACGGTCGTGAAGATATTATGGTAATTGTTGGTGGTGTAATACCAGCACAAGATTATCAATATTTATTTGATGCAGGTGCAGTTGCCGTTTTTGGTCCTGGGACAAAAATCAGTGAAGCAGCAATTACAATCCTAGAAATTTTAATTGATTAATAAAATTTAACATATCCATAATTTCTCTAATTAACCCTCATTTTTAGTTAATATTTAACGCATTTTACATACAAATCCGTCACATTTTACACTTCTTTTAAGGAAGGTGTTAATTTAATATAAGCTACTGACTTAAAACCAATTAAGACAGAAAAATCACACAAAAAAGCATTCTATTTAAAGGCAAAAGTATCAAAAATACGTTTGCCTTTTTTTATTCAATAAATTTTCTTTAGAACACTTTAACACCCCTACTTTCAAAAAACAATCCCTAAAATAACCAAATAACAACGGTCTTCATCAATTTCTTTTTTCTATTTTAGCAATTAACTTAATATCTAATTATCAAATATGGAACTATTTATAGAAAAAATATACAATATTATTTGGAATGACGTCCTAATATTTCTTTGTCTGATAACTGGAATATACTTTAGCATACGCTTTAAATTTCCTCAGATTTTGTATCTCAAACAAATGATTAAACTCCTGTTTAATAATAGTTCTTCAGATAAAGGGATTTCATCTTTTCAAGCTTTTTCGCTTGCAATTTCTGGCCGAGTAGGAACTGGTAATATTGCAGGTGTTGCTACAGCAATAGCGATGGGTGGACCAGGAGCAGTTTTTTGGATGTGGACTATAGCATTCTTAGGAAGTGCTTCTGCAATTGTTGAGGCTACTCTTGGACAAATGTATAAGGAAGAAAAAAACGGACAATACAGAGGGGGACCCGCGTTTTATATATTAAAAGGTCTAAATAACAAAGTATTCGCATGGACTTTTGCTATTGTAACAATAATAAGCACCGGATTCTTATTACCTAGTGTTCAAAGTAACAGTATCTCTGTTGCGGTAAAATCTGCCTTTGATATACCTGTATATCAAACAGGAATAGCCATCGTTCTATTACTTGGTGTTATTATCATCGGTGGAGTTAAAAGAATTAGTAAAGTGGCTGAATATGTCGTTCCATTTATGGCTGGATCTTACATCATCATGTCTTTAATCATAATTGGTGTAAACATAACTAAAGTACCGGAAGTGTTTTCTCTTATCTTCAACTCAGCCTTTAGTCTCGACGCAACATTTGGAGGAATAGTCGGTTTAGCAATCTCTTGGGGTGTAAAAAGAGGTATATACAGTAACGAAGCTGGCCAAGGAACCGCACCACATGCTGCAGCTGCTGCCGAAGTTTCTCACCCTGTAAAACAAGGGTTAGTTCAAGGGTTTTCTGTATATGTGGACACCTTATTTGTTTGTACAGCAACTGCCTTGATGATTCTCTTTACAGGACAATACAATGTAGTAAATCCGGAAGGAGGGTTTATATTAGAGAACATCCCTAATGTAGAAATGGGACCTGAATATACTCAATTTGCCGTTTCGCAACACTTTCCTCTTATTGGTAGTGGTTTTGTTGCTATAGCACTTGCTTTCTTCGCTTTTACAACTATTATGGCTTATTATTATATAGCAGAAAGTAATATTAGCTTTGTAATGGGTAAAAGCAAAAGTCAAATATTAATATGGTCGTTAAGAGTATTTATCTTACTCTCTACCTTTGTCGGCTGCATTACCAAAGCAAAAACAGCTTGGGCACTAGGTGATATTGGTGTAGGATTAATGGCTTGGCTTAATATTGTCGCTATCTTACTGTTACACAAAAAAGTCATAGTACTCTTCAAAGATTACAATCAACAAATCAAAGCAGGAATTGATCCTGTCTTTGATAACAGCAAATATAATTTTCCAAATATGAATATTTGGAACAAGAAATCTGAAAAATAATTACTAAAAATAAAAAACCCTTGCAAAAATATTTTTGCAAGGGTTCTATTTAATTATTTTGTCTAATAATCTGTATTCGATTATTAAAAACTAGTCATTCTTAACCAACAAATTATATGGAGTGTACTGTAGCATCATTATCTGCTTCAATAGAAGATACATTATAACCTCCAAAAGCTTTCATATAACTTCTTATAGACGTTCCGTAAGCATCTCTGAAATATTTTTGTCCATTATGCTTGAAAAAGTTTTTAACAGAACCAGCGCCTCCTAAATGGGCTGCTGCCAATATTCCTGATTCGGTAATATAAATTCCATTGATTAACTTCCCTTCGTATTTTTCGATTTCTTTTCTCAATATCCATTTGTTTTTAGACAATAAAGCAATAAATGCTTTTTCTTGTAACGCAGGATTTTTCAGGAATGCTTCATCATTTCGAACTCCAATTGCACGTAAGGCTTGGGTTCCAAATTGATATTTTCCCATATAACCAAGTGTGTTCACTTTTCTGTATTTACCTTGAGATTCTCTTAAAGCGATTGCTTCTTTGAAACCGATTAGGTGGTTTCCGGTGAAAGGAATACTGTCTAAAACAGGATAATCTTTCTTTTCTTTAGATGGCAATAAGTATTCGGTCCCATCTGTATTTTCTGTAAGAAACCAAGGTTTGGCGTCTAATTTAAAGGGTTTAAAACCCGTGCTTAAAAATGCAATTATAACTGTTAACGTTGTGTAAAAATACCATTTCTTTATCATAGATTGTTTTTCTTTTGAACGCTGTCCCATTCAAAAATTTCTGCCTGCAAAGATACAACAAAATTTATAAAGCTATAAATCAACCAGTTAAACTTTTCTAAAAACGCAAAATACCTCCCTTAAACCCCTAGTTAGGAGAGCGTTCCAAAAAATATTTTTAATTCTAAATCCTGCTGAAACCCAATGAAAACGTTTTCAAGAAAACTACTTTTCTTTCAATTTTTGTAAGATAAACGTCGAGACAAGAAGAAAATCAACGAGCAATATTTGAATCCTAAACATCCAAATAAATGCTATTTTTTTATAATATCATGTCAAAAATGAACACCACTATTTAAACAATTTTTGACCTCAGAATAAACAAAGTTTATTCCCTTCAAATTGACTAAAAAAAAGATGCCGAAGTAATTCACTTCGGCATCTTTATTATTATCTAATTGTATCTAAAATTGCATTTAGGCACAATTGTTATTTTCTTCTTCAAAACTATCTTACCACTCCTTGGCTGTTAATCCAATCTGAATATTTTTTCGCATTTACATTATGTTGTGCTAAAGTAGATGCAAACTCATGGTACCCAAAACGATCTATACTTGCGCAAAAATAGATATAATCATTTTTCTCAGGATTCAAAACTGCTTCTAGTGCTGTAATATCTGGCATTGCAATTGGTCCAGGAGGAAGTCCCGTATTCATATAGGTATTATACGGAGAAGACATTGTTAAGTCTTTATAAAAAACTCTTTTTATTACTTGATCAAAGTCATTTGTTTTCTTTTTGATTGCATAAATAACCGTTGGATCTGCTTGTAATGGCATTTCTAAACGTAATCTGTTCAGGTAAACCCCTGCAATTCTAGGTCGCTCGTCTTTTTTAACTGATTCTTTATGTACAATCGAAGCTAAGATGGTAGCTTCAACAGGAGTTAATCCTTGTGCTTTAGCTTTTGCAATACGTTCATCAGTCCAGAAATTATGATATTCTTTAATCATTTTATCACGAAACTTTAATGCCGAAGTATTCCAATACACTTCATAAGTATTTGGAATAAACATCGCAAATACATTTTCTTCATTAAAACCATTCTCTTTCAAAAACTCAGGGTCTTTAAAAGCCGTTAACAAAGACAAACTATCAGCTTCAATTTGTGAACCGATACGTCCTGCAAAATTCTCTAAACGTTCTTGATTATTAAAAGCTAATTTAACTGGAACATTAGATCGCATTGCTCTTACCAAATCCATATTGTTCATGTCCTTGGTCAATAAGAAACGTCCTGGTTTTACATTATCAGGGTAATTTCTTTTATTAGCAACCATCTCAAAATTACTTAAATCTTTGATATAGGGCTCCAATATTTTTTTGACATCTTCATAACTAGATCCTGTAGGTACATGTATGTATACCTCTTTCTCTGAAAATTTAGTATTAGCACTAAAAATTTGGTTTATCAAAATAAACCCATAAACCATCAAAACCGAAATTACAATTACGGCACTTATCGTTATAATTTTCTTTATATTCATATGGGGTTGCATTACTTGCTAGTATTTCTTGAATTATAACTAATTGAAAAATAAATATTTAAAACTTCTTATTAATTAATTGAAACATTGCTTCGTCCTGATAAACACCATTCACTAAAAGCCAATCTTTTTTTGTTCCAATTTTTTCAAAGCCAAATTTAGTAAAAAGTGCATTACTTGCTTCGTTTTTAACACCAATATTTGCATATAATTGATGCAAATTAAGATGATAAAAAGAATACTTAATTAATAGCTCTAAAGCCTCTGAACCAATATTTTGGTTTCTTTTTTCATTATCTTGAATTACAATTCCAATACCTGCCCTATTATTTTTAGGATCAAAGTCGAATAAATCAACCAAACCAATGGCTGGAAAATCCTGATCTTGACATATAGCTAATCGCAATTGCTTAGCTTCGTAAATATCCTGATGCGCATTTTCTAGATACTGTTTTATCAAAAAACGACTATAAGGTGTTTGTGTGTTACTTACTTCCCAAATCCTAAGATCGTTTTCGACTGCATAAATAAACTCCAAATCATTGGGCTCTAATGCTCGTATATATATAGTATCTCCTTTTAATGTTATCATTTTATGCTTTTAATTATTCTTAACCTTTCTCAGGCTAATAATATAGGAACTACTTATTAAATTTCGATTGTCCCTTTAAATACAAACTCAGCAGGTCCTTTAAGAAAAACGTTGGTAAAATGCTCCCCTATTTTTTCAAAAGAAACTACTAGTTTACCTCCTTCAACATTTAAGTTAATATCTGTTTCGTTTGTTTCGCCTATTGCATTCATAGCTATTGCTACTGCTGTAGCACCCGTTCCACATGCAAGGGTTTCATCTTCAACTCCCCTTTCGTAAGTACGTAATGAAAATGTTTTGTCATCTATTTTTTTTACAAAATTGACATTACTTCCAGGTTTACCATATAAATCGCCATAACGTATAGCAGCACCATTTTCTTTGACATTATAATGTTCTAAATCATCGACTAATTGTACATGGTGTGGAGAACCAGTATTTAAAAACGTGTGGTCATCAAATTTATTTATAGCATCAACATCTATCATTTGTAAAGAAACAATAGAGTCAGGCGCTATTGTAGCATGATGCAAACCATCAGTAGCTATAAAAGTAGTTTCATTTTCAATTACATTTAACTTTTTAGCAAATGCAACCAAACATCGCCCACCGTTTCCACACATTGAACTTTGATTCCCATCGGCGTTATAATACACCATTCTAAAATCGGTATCAGAATCGTTTTCTAACAAAATAAGTCCATCTGCTCCTATTCCGAATCTTCTGTCACACAATTGTTCAATTAATTTCGTATCTTTCTTGGGAAAGAAATCTGAACGATTGTCTATCATTACAAAATCATTTCCCGTCCCCTGATATTTATAAAATTCTACTTGCATTATTCTTGAATTAAGTAATACAAAAGTACGAACTATTAATGAAAAGTTAATCATTGTTAAAGAGAGTTAAACCACTTTACTTCAGTTTTTTTTTGATATAATTTTACTATAGATAACTTAAATATAAATCAACTATGAAACGATTTTCAACCTTATTTTTAGTGTCCTTATTAAGCGGAGCAACAACGCTTGGTGCATACAAATTATTATTTGACAACAACGGTTCTTTTTTTGGTAAAAAAAACTCAATTGTCACCGTTGCACCAAATTCTTACTCTAAACAAGTTGGATTAGGATTAGCTGCAGAGACGGTTGATTTTACAGCTGCTGCTGAAAAAACGATTCATACAGTAGTACACGTAAAAAATGTATCTCGTAGAACGGTTACTAATCCAGTGTTGGAATATTTTTATGGTTACAGAGGCGAACAATTACAAGAGCAAGTTGGTACTGGTTCTGGTGTAATTATTTCTGAAGACGGTTATATCGTAACCAACAATCACGTAATTAAAGGAGCCTCCGAGATTGAAATTACTTTAAATAATAAAAAATCGTATCCAGCTAAGCTAGTAGGAACCGATTCTAAAATGGATATTGCTTTATTAAAGATTAACGCTGACGAAAAATTACCGTATACCATTTTCGCAGATTCTGATTCGGTAAAAGTTGGAGAATGGGTTTTAGCAGTTGGTAATCCCTATAATCTAAATTCTACAGTAACTGCAGGAATTGTTTCTGCAAAAGCTAGAAATTTAGGTACAAGCGGAATTCAATCTTTTATTCAAACAGATGCTGCTGTAAATCCGGGTAATAGTGGTGGTGCATTAGTAAATACAAAAGGGGAACTAATAGGAATCAATACTATGATATCATCTACAACAGGTTCTTATGTAGGATATTCATTTGCTGTTCCATCCAATATTACTAAAAAAATCATTGAAGATTTTATGCAATTTGGTAATGTTCAAAGAGCTATTCTAGGTGTTGAAGGTGGAGAACTTAATGATGCCGCTTCTAAAGAACTAGGCGTTTCTCAAACACAAGGTTTTTACGTTAGCAAAGTGTCTAAAAATTCTGGTGCAGAAAAATCCGGCCTTCAAAAAGGAGACATTATTGTAAAAATTGACAATCATGACATCTCTACTTTTGCTGATCTTTCGGGATACATTAATACAAAAAGACCAAATGATAAAGTTCAGGTAAGTTTTATTCGTGATGGTAAAAATAAAGCTGTTCCAGTTATTTTAAGCAAAAATGAATTTTTCAGCACTGAATATAAAGGAATCGAATTGGAGAACATCGATGCAAGTGATAAAAAAAAATTCCGTATCAATTATGGGGTAAAAATTAAAGCTCTTACAAATGAAAGTTTGCAGCAATATAATGATGAGTTAAGAGGCAATATTATTTTAAGTATTGACAACATAAAAGCGACAGATATTGAAACGGTTTCGAAACTTTTAAATAAAAAAGACGAAAACCAAAGTATACGAATTGAAATGATCAATAAAAACGGAGAGGTTATTCGAGTTATCATCTAATTCTTTTTATTTCCCAAAACGTAAGCCATCTTGTAAAATCAAGGTGGCTTTTTTATTTCCAAAATAAATCATAAAATAGTTTACGAAATCGATTGAAATAGGTACTTTTGCGCCAAATTTAAAAAAACAAGCTGTTTTATTTTTAGAAATTTTCAACTATGAGCAAAAAATCTTTGTACCAAAAAGAAGTATCATTTCAAGTCGACAGACGAAAAGCCGGAGTAGAATTGATTAAAATCATAAGCGATTTATGGTATGATAAATCCATTGAAATGGTTTTATTTAAAAATCAATTACTGGACAAAAATGTAAGCGACATTATTAACCTGCACCAATACGCAGGAGAATTTGTAGGTAAACCAATTACTGTTTTTGACTCTGTTGAAATTGCAAGAGTTGTTTTATCACTAAAATTACCACCTGCCAAAATAGATATTGGAAAGTTAACTTACGAATATCGCTTGGAGGATGAAAAATATCCTGATGCTCGTCATTTTGTGATTGAGAAACTTAAGGATGCTAAATTAACTGAAGAAATTCAACCTAAAGATGTTGTTCTTTATGGTTTCGGTAGAATTGGCCGTTTATTGGCAAGAGAATTAATGTCGAAAACTGGAAAAGGAAATCAATTGCGATTAAGAGCTATTGTTATTCGTGACAAAAGCGAACTTGCAAATCTTGAAAAAAGAGCTTCTCTATTAAGATACGACTCTATTCATGGTGATTTTCAAGGATCTGTAACTGCTGACCCTAAAAACAATGCATTATTAATTAATGGAACTACTGTACATGTTATTGCAGCAAATTCACCTGAAGAAATAGATTATACTCTATATGGTATAAACAATGCTCTTGTAATTGATAATACTGGTGCTTTTACAACACAAGAGGCTTTGAGCAGACATTTAGTTTCTAAAGGTGTTGACAAAGTTTTACTTACTGCTCCTGGAAAGGGAGTCCCTAATATTGTACATGGAGTAAACCATAATGAGTATAATCCTGATGAAAATGACATTTTCTCAGCTGCATCATGCACTACAAATGCTATCACTCCTATTTTAAAAGCTATAGAAGATACATTAGGAGTTGTAAAAGGTCATCTAGAAACTATTCATGCATATACAAATGACCAAAATCTGGTTGATAATATGCATAAAAAACACCGTCGTGGTAGAGCTGCAGCATTAAATATGGTTATTACTGAAACTGGTGCTGGAAGTGCTGTTGCAAAAGCCTTACCATCACTTGAAGGAAAATTAACTTCAAATGCAATTCGTGTTCCTGTTCCTAACGGATCTCTAGTTGTATTAAACCTAGATGTAAAAAAAGCAACTTCGGTTACAGCTATTAATAAAATAATGAAAAAATATGCGCTTGAAGGGGAACTGGTAGAGCAAATAAAATACTCTTTGAATACTGAGTTAGTTTCTTCAGATATAATTGGTACTTCAGCACCATCTATTTATGACAGTAATGCTACAATAGTTTCTAAAGATGGAAAAAGCATTGTATTATATATATGGTATGACAACGAATATGGCTACAGTCATCAAGTAATTCGATTGGCTAAATATATTGCCAAAGTGAGACGTTTTACTTACTACTAGCATACAAACAACCAAAACCTATTTTTATTAAAACCATCAAGTTTACTTGGTGGTTTTTTATTTTGTTTTATATTATTGGTAAAACGGTTGTACTTTTTACTTCTGAGATTACAAAGACTGTATTGATTAGAGAAACTTCAGGCAATACAGATAATTTTTTCTGATGAAAATGATGGTACGATTCCATATCTGGAATGATAATTTTAAGCATATAATCAAAATTTCCAGAAACATAATTACATTCTACAACTTCTGGCAAATTCAAAATGGACTGATTAAACCCTTCTGAAGTATCATACGTCTGTTTTGTGAGTGTTACTTGGCAATAAACCGTAAGGTTATTCCCTAATTTTTTCTTACTCAAAATAGACACATATTTCTCAATAACTCCCTCTCTCTCAAGACGTTTAACTCGATCATGAACAGGTGTAAGAGACAAATTTATTTTATTAGCTATGTCTTTTAAAGTATGGCGCGCATCTTCTTGTAAAAGGCGTAAGATTTTTTTGTCAGTTTCGTCTAAAAGCATAGTAAAAAGTGTTTCAAATAATTATTAATAATCAGTCATTTTTTCTTTTTACAGTCATTAAATGCTCCTTAAAAAGAATATTTTTTTGTAAAAATATTAAATAAAAACAATATTTTCTTAATTATAACCATAATATCAATAATATATTCTCTATATGTAGCTTTGTAAAACAAAATTAACAAAAACAAAAAATACTTAGAAAATGATAATAGGTGTTCCAAAAGAAATCAAGAATAACGAAAACCGTGTAGCTGTTACACCAGCTGGGGTTTCTGAAATGAAAAAACATGGACATGTTGTTTACGTTCAAGCAACTGCAGGTTTAGGAAGTGGATTTAGTGATGAGGAGTACACAGCTGCTGGAGCTCAGGTTTTAGCAACTATTGAAGAGGTATACGCTATTGCTGAAATGATTATTAAAGTAAAAGAGCCTATTGCATCTGAATATGATTTAATCAAAAAAGATCAATTATTATTTACATACTTCCATTTTGCTTCATCTGAGCCGTTAACACATGCTATGATCGAAAAAGGAGCTGTATGTTTAGCTTATGAAACTGTTGAAAAAACAGACCGTAGTTTACCATTATTAGTTCCAATGTCAGAAGTTGCTGGACGTATGTCTATCCAACAAGGAGCTAAGTATCTTGAGAAACCATTAAAAGGAAGAGGAATTCTTTTAGGTGGTGTTCCAGGTGTTCCTCCAGCTAAAGTATTAGTACTTGGTGGTGGAATTGTTGGTACTCAAGCTGCTAAAATGGCTGCTGGTTTAGGAGCTCAAGTTACTATTATGGATGTAAGTTTAGCACGTCTACGTCATTTAGATGATATTATGCCTGCAAATGTAAATACAGAAATGTCTAACCATTATAATATCACTAAAGCGATTGCTGATGCTGATTTAATAGTTGGAGCTGTTTTAATTCCAGGAGCAAAAGCACCTCACTTAGTTACTCGTGATATGCTTAAATTAATGCGTCCAGGAACTGTTGTAGTTGACGTTGCTGTTGATCAAGGTGGATGTATTGAAACATGTACTCCTACAACTCACGAAAACCCAACTTTTATCATTGACGATATTGTACATTACTGTGTGGCTAATATGCCTGGAGCTGTACCTTACACATCTACACTTGCTTTAACAAATGCTACTCTTCCTTATGCTTTACAATTAGCAAACAAAGGATGGCAAAAAGCATGTGCTGAAAATGAAGAATTGAGAAAAGGATTGAATATTGCTAATGGAAAAATTCTTTATAAAGGAGTTGCCGAAGCTTGGAATCTTCCTTATAATGAAGAGTTAGTGATAGCAAACGCATAGTTGCTAGCATTATACAAGTGCTTACTACACTAGAAAACCCGTCATATGACGGGTTTTCTGTTTTATATAGTATTAGTTTTAAGTCTTCAGTACACAGTTTCAAGTTTCAAGTCTTGAGTTTTAAGAGCCTTTACGCATCTCATTGCAAATCTTTGCGAAACAACTTTAATATAGCTAAATCTCTTAAATCTGCGTGCATAAAAATTTTAACCATAGCAGCCTAGTTACTAGTCACATTTAAAATAATCTTGGTGCCCTTGCGTATCCCGATAACCATCGGGACTGCGAACTTTGCGGTTACCCTTCTGGTTCCTAGTTTGAAGCTAAAACAAACCTCCCATTTAATATTATTCTTTCGGCTTGGTTAAATAATAAACAGGAATTCCTGTTAGCATAATTAAAACACCCCAACCACAAGTAGAGAATTTAGTTAGCAACAAACAAATACAAATTGCCGATGCTACTACAATATATAAAATTGGCAAAAATGGATAT
The DNA here is from genome assembly GCF_020905345.1 of Flavobacterium pisciphilum. Lineage (NCBI taxonomy): Bacteria > Pseudomonadati > Bacteroidota > Flavobacteriia > Flavobacteriales > Flavobacteriaceae > Flavobacterium > Flavobacterium pisciphilum. The sequence continues at coordinate 4,129,330 of NZ_JAJJMO010000001.1, read as the reverse complement.
CCAAAAGCCTTATAAGGCCTTTCGACATTTGGCATTTTTTTACGCAAAATAAAGATTCCGTATATCGTCAATATGTAAAAAATCAAAACAATGATAATTACAAAATCTAATAAGTCTCCATACTTTCCGGTTAAACACAAGGCCGAAGCCCAAATACATTGTGCCCACAAAGCCCAAGCTGGAACACTAAAATTATTCAATACTGCTGCTTTCTTAAAAAACAAACCGTCATTTGCCATTGTATAATACACTCTGGCACCTGCCATAATCAAACCATTATTACAAGCAAAAGTCGAAATCATAATCATAATGGCAATGATTAATGTTCCAATATTTCCAAAAATATATTGTGATGCCACAACCGCTACCCTATCTGATTTTGCCGTGGCAATTTCATCCAAAGGAATAACAGCCAAGTACATTAAATTTGTTAGAACATAAATAATCGTAACTATAAAAGTCCCTAAAAACAAACTAAAACCTACATTACGTTTTGGATTTTTAATTTCACCTGCAATAAAAGTCACTCCGTTCCAAGCATCACTAGAGAACAAAGATCCGACCATCGCAGCCGAAATACCAGTAATTAATGCTGTACCCCCTATTGGGAACCAAGATTTAGTATCTGCATCAAAAGCTCGTGTAGACCAAGCATCTGCCCAGTTGGCATCCCAAATAGAAGCTTTAGCTCCAAGTGTTAACCCGAAAACAATTAATCCTAAAAGTGATAAAATTTTAATGATTGTTAAAACCGTCTGCAAAATTTTACTGTTTTTAACTCCACGACTATTAATATACGTCAAAAAAACAATCGTAACAATAGAAACCAACTGAGCTGCATTTAAACGAAAATTACCTAATTCTAAAAGGACATTCTCATCACTAAAAGGCTCATAGAGATAGGCTGCAAATTTTGCAAAAGCAACACCCACGGCTGCGATAGTACCTGTTTGAATAACAGCAAAAAAACTCCATCCGTACAGAAAAGCTATTAATTTATTATAGGCTTCTTTTAAATATACATACTGCCCTCCTGCTTTTGGAAACATAGCACTTAGCTCTCCATAACTCACAGCAGCAATAACTGTAATTAATCCTGAAATTAACCATATCATAGTTAGCCAACCAGCAGAACCTACCTGTCGAGCAATATCGGCACTTACAATAAATATTCCTGAACCTATCATGGATCCAACTACAAGCATAGTTCCGTCCAATAATCCGAGCTCTCTTTTAAAATCTTCTGGTTTGTTTTCTTGCATATATTTTGGTTTTTGGTTAGCTAAAGATATACTTTTTTTGGAAATCTTAGTTTTTAGATCATTGATTTTTAGATTATAGCCGATTTAAAAAATTTAGTTTTAACCACACTGTCAAGCAGAATAAAGCCTAAGCTTTTTTTTACAACAATACAAAATCCAAAAAATCAACAAATAATTTTCTTTCACATTTTTACTGGTGCATAAAAAGCTAACTGTAAGTTAACCAAGGCTTAACTAATAATTACTTAAAAAAAATGAATTTAGTCAAATCATATAATAAAAAAAACAAATTATATAATCCCCTTGTAAATGAATAGATTAACTTTACTATAAGCACTTTACAAAATAATTTATTGAATCATTTTTCTACATTATTTAAAAATGAGCCTTACTAATTTATTCTTTGTTCTTGTTGCTTTATTGAGCTCCCAATTATTCTTTTTAATTAAAACAAGTTTAACGAATAATTTTTACACTATGAAAACCTTAAAAACCTTAAACATAGTAAGGCGCAATTTAATGCATCGCTTAACCAAAAACATTGGCAATTCGACGCTCAATAAGAAAATGGATTCAAGCATTAGTCCTGAAGTCAAAAGAGTATTAATTTCCAGACCAAATGCCCGATTAGGAAACCTACTCCTAATTACTCCTCTAATAGAAGAAGTCACAAAAACATTCCCTGGATGTAAAATAGATTTATTTGTAAAAGGAAACTTAGCTCCCATATTATTCGAAAATTATGATAATGTCGATAAAATAATCCAATTACCTAAAAAACCCTTTAAGAGTTTACTTCAATACATTAAAGTATGGATATCTCTTCGACTACAACAATATGACATTGCAATTAATGTCGATAAAAATTCTTCTTCTGGAAGACTCTCTGTCAAGTTTTCTAATTCAAAATTCAAATTCTTTGGAGATCCTACTACCGAAGATATTCAATTACAATATAACGATTACGAGCATATCGCAAAATACCCAGTTTATAATTTCAGAAGCTACTTAAGCGCGATTGGCATCACTTTTAACAATAGCCCAATTGGAGCATTAAATCTAAAATTAAGTGATTCAGAAATTATTGAAGGGAAAAAAATATTAAGCAATTTAATCAATAATGATAAAATGACACTCTGCATATACACCTATGCTACTGGAGAAAAATGTCATTCAAAATCATGGTGGAGGAAGTTTTACAAAAAATTAAAAACCAAATACCCTAATTACAATATCATTGAAATTTTACCTATCGAAAATGTCTCTCAAATTGACTTTAAAGCCCCTCATTTTTACAGTAAAGACATTCGAGAAATTGGAGCGTTAATTGCAAACACTCAAGCTTTCATCGGAGCCGATTGCGGAATCATGCATTTAGCAAGTGCTGTGCAAACACCTACTGTTGGCCTATTTTCAATTAGTGAGCAAAAAAAATATGAACCTTATCACAATCATAGCATCGCAATAAACACGAATAAAACATCTATTTTGCAATCTATAAAAATAATAGCATACATGATTAGTCATAACTTATCTCTTAGAGTCACTACTACTACATCTACACTAGTAGCTTTATACTAACAATAAGACATGATAACTCCTAAATCTAAAACCATTGATGAATATATTGCTGGGTTTCCATCTGAAACTCAGCAAATATTAGAGCAAGTTCGCCAAACAATAAAAAAGGCTGCTCCTGATGCTGAAGAAAAAATAAGTTATGTCATTCCAACTTTTACGCTTAATGGTAATTTGGTGCACTTTGCTGCTTTCAAAAACCATATTGGTTTTTATGCAATGCCCACAGGCAATGAAGCTTTTCAAGAAGAACTAGCTACTTACAAAGCAGGAAAAGGCTCGATTCAATTCCCAATAGACAAACCAATGCCCTTGGATTTGATAACTAAGATTGTAAATTTTCGAGTTAAAGAAAATTTAGAGAAAATAAAAAAGTAGTTTTTTTAAACTGTGTGGTTTAGATAATATCTTAAGTGGATATTTACTCTAAAACGCGATTAACTTGTGTAAAGTTTCTTTCGTAATACGCCTCTTTTGTAGATGATACTATAACACCACGATGAACTGATGAATGGATGAATTTTATTTCACCATCGTTAGCTTCTATTACCATTCCTACATGATTTATCTGACGTCTTCCATTCGTTTTAAAGAAGATTAAATCTCCTTTTTTTGCTTCTTCTGAAGCAATTTTAGTACCTATGCGAGATTGCTCGATAGAGCTTCTAGGTAATTTAATATCAAAACTTCCAAATGTTGTTACCATTAAACCTGAACAATCAAAACCGGATCTAGTCGTTCCACCTGAACGGTAACGTACTCCTACATTTTCGGTTGCATTCAGAACCAATTGGTTTAATAAATCTGAGTTATGAGTAAACTTACTATCAGTTGTTGTTGCAGTATCTTTAACAACTGTTGTTGCTACGGCTGTAGCTGTATTGTCTATTGAAGTTTTGGCTTCTTCTTGTACCTCTTTCTTCACATAGTTGCTTGAAGGAAGAATTTTTAAGACTGAACCAACAGGTAATCTCTTTTTGATAAATGGGTTTTGTTTTTCTAATTCTGCAACTGTAAGTCCATATTCCTTAGCAATTGCATATTTAGTTTCTTTAGGTAAAACCTCCCGTACAATTTGAGTTTCTACAACTTTTTCAATTATCTCTGGCTGCGTTCCCGTAACCACTGCATCTTCTGTCGTAACTGTTTTAGAACTCGCTATTAGCGTTGATTTAGCAGTACCTGGAATTATAATTTGCTGTCCTATTTTAAGCCCTTCACTTTCTAATTTTGGATTGGCTTTTTTTAATTCTTCGACTGTAAGTTGGTATTGCTTTGAAATTCCGTACAATGTTTCTTTTGCCTGAATTTCATGTGTAGTTGTTTCCTGAAGATTATTATTTGTATTATTTACAATTACTTCTTTGGTCTTTGTTGTTTTATTGGCGATAGCTTTCTGAGAACTTGGAATTAGCAAGATTGAATTTAGTTTCAACAACTTACTTGCTTTGGGATTTAAATCAAGAATGTCTTTTACTTTTACATTGTATTTTTTTGCTATCACACTAACATTCTCTCCTTTAGAAATTTTGTGCTTGATATATTTTTCTTGTGAAAAAACACCAAAACTAAAAAAAAACAATGCTAATACTAGTCCAAAACTTTTCATTCTTATTCAAATTACATTCGCAGATTCTATTTAATTCTTTTTAAAAAATCAAAAAACAACAATCTAATTACTAAAAAAGCTAATTTAACTTTTTAAACTAAAAATCACTAATTTTTAACAACTCTTTATATTCAAATTAACAAATTCCACATAAAACATAATCGTTCTATATTAATTCCATTATTTTTTATTGAAAAATATTCTTACTTTTAAACAAGGAATAACCCGTTAAAAAATGACTTTCTTGAAAAAACTAATTTTAATTTTCACTTTATTACCTTTCTTTTCAATCGCTCAAGGTATGAAAGGGATTGTTTTCTCTAAAAAAAACAATTTACCCATAGAAAACACTAATGTTTTTGCATTATCTAGTAAAGTCGGAACCATAACCAATTTAAAAGGAGAATTTACTCTAAACATTGATCCCAAATTTGCAGATAATGAAGTAATAGAATTTTCACATATTGGCTACACTACTACAAGATTCTCTTTAAGCTATTTAATAAACCAACACTTGAATATTTTTCTCGAAGAGGATATCCAAAACTTATCTGGAGTAACTATTATTGCTAATCCAAATCTAAAATCAAAACTTCCATTTAACAAATTGTCTCCTTCAAAGAAATCAACTTTCTCTTTTGGTTCTTTTCTGAAGGATGGCAAAATTCACATTGTTGGCGGAGAAGCTTCTTTTAAAACAGATCAATTGGCAAAAGGTCGAGCACAAAAAGCCGACTACAATTTAACAGACTACTTAAAGGATGCAGGAAACAATCCTAAATTTTTATATTACAGAGGAAATTACTCTATATATAATACCAAAACAGATACTTGGGAATTCACAAAGACAAAATTAAAAAAAAGAGCTTATCATAACATTCATTATTACAACAATTCTATTTATGTGCTGGGCGGAAAACGAATGTTCGTAAACAAAGAAACATCTTGGGAATACTTAGAAGATAAAATTGAAGTCTTTGACATAGAAAAACAAACCATAAAAATAGATAATACAAATCCGCATCAGGCAGTAAATTTTGCTTCGTTTGTTTATAACGACAATATTATAGTAATGGGAGGTTCTGTTAAAATGACTGATGAAGGCAAAAAAGATTTTACCAACAAAGTACATTTATATAATATTCCTTCCGGCTATTGGTACGAACTTACCAACATGCCAATCGCCAAAGAAGCAACCGGAATTTTGATTGACAACAAAATATATCTTATTGGCGGAGATAACGGAAAACCGATGACTAGTATTGAAACTTTTGATTTGGTCACAGAAAAATGGCAGACTGAAGGTGAATTATTTTCTGGACTACTACGACCTGCTATAGCCACTGACGGAAATATGATATATGTTTTTGAAAATCAAATAATGTATACTTACGACTTAAAATCTAAACAATTGAAAGAATATGAAATCAATTTAGACATGAAATATTCGGCTATGTACTATGACAATAATAAGCTTTATGTTTTAGGAGGCCTTATTGAAAAAAACTTTACAAAAAAACCTTCTGATGACGTATTCAGTATTGATATTAGCGACTTTAAAACTACAAAACCCAACAAAACTAAAACACTATCGCAAGGGGTGAGTTTTGCGAAAACCAATGAGAATCCCCTTTAATTAATATCATCTTATAACACCTAATGTTCTAGCCCTGATGAAAGCGGCATCCTTTTTATTTTTTCTTTAAAAATAAAAAGATATAGCGGACAACAGGAAATAGCTTCTAATAAAAAAACTCCCAAGTTACCTTGAGAGTTTTTAAAGAATTTTATACCTTTAATTATGCTTTTCCAGCGGCAATTAGGTTTAATGCTGAACCAGCTACGAACCAGCCTATCTGTCCTTCGTTATAGGTATGATTTGCTAAGATTATATCTTTAGTTCCATCTGCGTGAACGAATTCTAATGTTAATGGTTTACCTGGAGCAAAATCTACTAAATCAACAAAATTGATTGTATCATCTTCTTGGATTTTATCATAATCTGCTTCGTTAGCAAATGTCAATCCTAAAAGCCCTTGTTTCTTAAGGTTTGTTTCGTGGATACGAGCAAACGATTTCACCAATACTGCTTTAACACCTAAGAAACGTGGCTCCATTGCTGCATGCTCACGAGAAGACCCTTCTCCATAGTTATGATCTCCCACAACGATAGACGGAACTCCTGCTGCTTTGTATGCACGTGCAACTGCTGGAACTGCATCATAGGTTCCAGTTAATTGATTCTTAACTGAATTTGTTTTTTGGTTGAATGCATTTACTGCACCTATCAACATATTGTTAGAAATATTATCTAAGTGCCCACGGAAACGCAACCATGGTCCTGCCATAGAGATATGATCTGTTGTACATTTTCCAAATGCTTTGATAAGCAATTTAGCTCCCATAATGTTTTTACCATCCCAAGCTTCAAACGGAGCTAATAATTGCAAACGCTCTGACTCTGGATTTACAGAAACCTTAACTCCTGAACCGTCTTCAGCTGGTGCTTGAAAACCTGGATCTTTTGCATCAAATCCTTTTGGAGGCAATTCGTCCCCTGTAGGAGCTTCTAACATGACTTCTTCTCCATCTTCGTTAATCAAAGTATCTGTTAATGGATTAAAGCTTAAATCTCCTGCAATAGCCATTGCAGTCACCAATTCTGGCGAACCTACAAATGCTAATGTATTTGGATTTCCATCGGCACGTTTTGAGAAGTTACGATTGAAAGAGTGAACGATTGTATTTCTTTCTTCTTTTTCAGCTCCTTCTCTATCCCACATACCAATACACGGTCCGCAAGCATTAGCAAAAACTGTTGCTCCAATTTTATGGAATGTATCGATAAAACCATCACGCTCGATTGTATAACGAACTACTTCTGAACCAGGAGTAATTGTAAACTGTGATTTAGTTTTTAAGTTCTTAGCACTTACTTGTCTTGCTAAAGATGCTGCACGAGCAATATCTTCGTATGAAGAGTTTGTACATGAACCTATTAAACCAACTTGAATTTGTAATGGCCAGTTATTTTTAATCGCTTCTTCTTTCATTTTAGAAATTGGAGTAGCTAAATCTGGTGTAAAAGGTCCGTTTAAGTGTGGTTCCAATTCTGACAAGTTAATTTCGATAACCTGATCAAAATATTTTTCTGGATTTGCATATACTTCTGGGTCTCCTGTTAAGTATGAAGCTACTTTATCTGCTGCATCTGCAACATCTGCTCTATTTGTTGAACGCAGGTAACGACTCATAGAAGCGTCATAACCAAAAGTTGAAGTTGTAGCTCCAATCTCTGCTCCCATATTACAAATAGTACCTTTTCCTGTACATGACATTGAAGTAGCACCTTCTCCAAAATATTCAACAATTGCTCCTGTTCCTCCTTTTACAGTAAGAATACCAGCAACTTTAAGAATAACATCTTTAGGAGCTGTCCATCCTGATAATTTACCAGTTAATTTTACTCCGATTAATTTAGGGAATTTTAATTCCCATGCCATTCCTGACATAACATCTACTGCATCGGCTCCACCAACACCAATAGCAACCATTCCTAATCCACCTGCATTTACAGTATGTGAATCTGTACCGATCATCATTCCTCCTGGGAAAGCATAATTCTCAAGTACTACTTGGTGAATAATCCCTGCTCCTGGCTTCCAGAAACCAATTCCGTATTTATTAGAAACTGACGACAAGAAATCAAATACTTCGTTACTTTGTGTTTTTGCTCTAGCCAAATCGGTTGCTGCATCAACTTTAGCTTGAATTAAATGATCACAATGTACTGTTGTAGGAACTGCAACTTTTGATTTACCTGCGTGCATGAATTGCAATAATGCCATTTGAGCAGTTGCATCTTGACATGCAACACGATCCGGTGCAAAATCAACATAATCAACTCCTCTTCCAAACGCCTTTGTCGGGGCTCCATCCCATAGGTGATTGTACAAAATTTTCTCAGTTAAAGTAAGTGGACGTCCAACAATTTCGCGTGCTTTATCAACACGACTTGGCATGTTGTCATACACTTTTTTAATCATTTCAATATCAAATGCCATAATATACTTGTTTTGTTTTTATTCTTTTTTGAACATGACAAGTTACAAAAAATAGAGTAGCTATAAAAGAAAAAGCCTGAGTTTGTGACTCAGGCTTTTTGAATTATGAACTAATTATGCTATTATTTTACCAACAACTTGTGAGAAGGGGCAAACTTAGTCAGATTGATTCCTTCTACTGCAGTTTTGTATTCGTCGATTGTAGGAGTTCTACCAAGAATTGTAGACAACACTACAACTGGAGTAGACGAAAGCAAGGATTCCCCTTTTTTACCTTCTGTATCCTCAACAACTCTTCCTTGGAAAAGACGCGTAGAAGTTGCCATAACAGTATCTCCTTTTGCTGCTTTTTCTTGATTACCCATACAAAGGTTACATCCTGGACGCTCTAAATACAACATGTTTTCGTATTCTGTACGTGCTGCACCTTTAGGAGCATCATCATTAAATTCGAAACCAGAGTATTTTTGTAAAACTTCCCAGTCTCCTTCTGCTTTAAGCTCATCAACGATGTTATATGTAGGTGGCGCTACTACAAGAGGCGCTTTGAATTCAACTTTACCATGTTGCTCTTCTATATTCTTTAACATCTGAGCAAGGATTTTCATATCCCCTTTATGAACCATACATGATCCAATAAATCCAAGGTCTACTTTTTTATCTCCTCCATAAAACGATAGAGGTCTAATTGTATCGTGAGTATATCGTTTAGAAACATCGATATTATTTACATCTGGATCTGCAATCATTGGTTCTGAAATCTGATCAAGATCAACAACAACTTCAGCATAATACTTAGCATTTGCATCTGGAACTAAAGCTGGTTTCTCTCCTGAGATAATCTCTGTAATTCTCTTATTTGCTTTATCAATCAATCCTTGAAGCACTTGATTCTCATTGTCCATACCTTTGTTAATCATAATCTGGATTCTGCCTTTAGCAATTTCCAATGATTCAATCAAAGTATAATCTTCAGAAATACAGATAGAAGCTTTAGCTTTCATCTCTGCAGTCCAGTCAGTAAACGTAAAGGCTTGGTCAGCGTTAAGAGTTCCGATATGAACCTCAATGATTCTTCCTTGGAATACGTTCTCTCCTCCAAACTTATGAAGCATTTGAGCTTGTGTAGCATGAACCACATCACGGAAATCCATGTACCCTTTCATATCTCCTTTGAACGTTACCTTTACAGATTCTGGAATTGGCATTGAAGCTTCACCAGTAGCAAGTGCAAGAGCAACTGTTCCCGAGTCAGCACCAAAAGCAACACCTTTAGACATTCTTGTATGTGAGTCACCACCAATGATGATTGCCCACTCGTCTATAGTAATATCATTAAGTACCTTGTGAATTACATCTGTCATTGCATGATAAACGCCTTTCGGGTCACGTGCAGTGATCAAACCAAAGTCATTCATAAATTTCATAAGCTTTGGAATATTTGCCTGAGCTTTTTTATCCCATACTGATGCAGTGTGACAACCTGATTGGTATGCACCATCAACGATTGGTGAAATTACCGTAGCTGCCATAGATTCTAATTCCTGAGCAGTCATAAGACCTGTTGTATCTTGTGAACCTACAATATTAACTTCTACACGAACATCTGAACCTGCATGTAATACTTTATTTGGAGTATTTCCAACTGCATTTCTATTGAATATTTTTTCTACTGCTGTAAGACCTTGTCCTTCATTAGAAATTTCTTTTGATGGAGCGTATACAGCTGGAATAGCAACACCTAGAGTCTTAGCCGCAAATGTTTGAAGTTTTTTACCAAAAACAATAGCGTACGACCCACCAGCTTTAATAAATTCCATTTTCTGAGGAGTAAATGCCTTAGAAATATCAATTAGCTCTTGGTCACCTTTATAAAGTTTCTTTTCCTTGATGTTGATTGTAAGAACTGTTCCAGTAGCAACAGAGTATGCTTCTTCAAGAACTGGATCTCCGCTCTCATTACGGATAGCTTCACCATTTGCATCAAGCTTTTTTACCCAATTTTTAAGATCAAGACCAATACCTCCTGTAACATCAACGGTTGTTAAGAAAATCGGAGAAATACCGTTTGTTCCTCCAACGATTGGTGCAAGGTTAACGAATGGAATATATGGGCTTGCTTGTTTACCTGTCCAAAGAGCCACGTTGTTTACACCTGACATTCTTGAAGAACCTACACCCATAGTACCTTTTTCAGCAATTAACATCACGCTTTTATCTGGATGTGCTGCTTGTAATGCTTTGATTTCTTCTTGTGCTTGAGGAGTAATCATACATTTACCATGAAGCTCACGATCTGAACGTGAGTGAGCTTGATTACCCGGAGAAAGTAAATCTGTCGAAATATCTCCCTCACCAGCAATATAAGTAACTATCTGAACTTCATCAGCTACCTCAGGCAGTTTTGTAAAAAACTCAGCCTGTACATAACTTTCAAGAATATCTTTAACAATTTCATTACCCTTTTCGAATGCTTCTACTAAACGATCTGTATCTGCATCATAAAGAAAAACTTGAGTCTTAAGAACCTTTGCTGCTTCTTTTGCAATAGCAACATCATTACCTAAAGCTAAATCAAGCAACACCTCTATTGAGGGCCCGCCTTTCATATGCGACAATAACTCAAAAGCAAAAGCCGGAGTAATCTCTTTTAGTACAGATTCTCCAAGAATAATCTCCTTTAAAAACTTAGCTTTTTCGCCAGCAGCACTCGTCGTTCCTGGCAAAGTGTTATAAATAAAAAACTTAAGAGAATCTTCTCGGAATGGGCTATCTAAATCTTTAATTTGCGCAATGATTTCGCTTAATAATTCAGCACCATCAATTGGCTTTGGATGAAGTCCTTGACCTTTGCGTTCTTCGATCTCTTTGATGTAATCGTTATAAGTATTCATAATATATAGGAGTCTATTTATTTTTTGTACGCAAATTTAAAAATTAAAGATGAGAATTAAAAAAAATATAACAGAAGTCGCCTTTTCAAAAATTATTATTGAAAAATAACGATTTACATTGCGTAAATTTAGCAAAATTGCAATTTTACGTCAAAATATTAAATTATTAATAATATAAAATCCTTTCTTTAGCAAAGTCGAAATTCCTTACTATAAAGAAAAAGGTCCTTTGCCATGTTTTAAGCAAAGAACCTTTCTAAATAAGCCTTTTTCTAACGTTATAGTAGTTTTTGAATTATAATTTCTTCTGTAATTCCTTCGGCATCGGCTTTATAATTTTTAATAATTCGATGTCTTAAAATTCCAGTTGCTACAGCTTTTACATCTTCAATATCTGGCGAAAATTTACCTTTAAATGCAGCATGTGCTTTAGCCGCTAATATTAAATTTTGTGACGCTCTTGGCCCTGCTCCCCAATCTAGATAATTTTTAACAAAATCATTTGTCAAGCTATTGTCTGGGCGGGTTTTACTTACCAATGTTACCGCATACTCTATCACATTATCCGCAACAGGAATTCGACGGATTAAATGCTGAAAATCTATAATTTCCTGAGCTGTAAATAATGGATTAATCACATTTGTATTATCCGAAGTAGTGCGTTTTACAACTTGTACTTCTTCTTCAAAACTTGGATACTCTAATTTTATAGCAAACATAAAACGGTCTAATTGAGCTTCTGGTAAAGGATACGTTCCTTCTTGCTCAATTGGATTCTGAGTGGCTAGTACAAAATATGGTAAATCCAATTTATGATTTTCTCCTGCTATTGTTACTGAACGCTCTTGCATTGCTTCTAGTAAAGCTGCTTGTGTTTTAGGTGGCGTTCTGTTAATCTCATCTGCCAAAATAATATTAGAAAAAACAGGTCCTTTTATGAACTTGAATCGTCTGTTTTCATCCAAAATTTCACTCCCCAAAATATCTGATGGCATTAAATCTGGAGTAAATTGAATTCTCTTAAAATCAAGCCCTAAAGCTTGTGATAATGTATTTATCAATAATGTTTTTGCCAATCCAGGCACTCCTATTAGAAGAGCGTGCCCGCCAGAAAAAATGCAAATCAAAATTTGATCTACAACATCATCCTGACCTACAATTATTTTTGCGATTTCAGTTTTTAATTCATTACGTTTTTGAACTAAGTTATGAATTGCTGTTACATCAGACATTTTATGAATGTATTTAAAATTAAAAAGAGTTAGCTTTATGAATTCATAAAACTAACTCTTTTTATTTATTTTATAAAAATTATTTTTTCAACCAGTTATTAGTAAAAGCACAATCTCTGTACTCTCCAATAATTTTAATATATGTTTCTTTTATTTTTTCATCAAACCATTTTGCAATAGTACTGATTTGTTTTTCTTTTAAAGCCAAATCTTTAATCTTGATATAATCTTTACCATAATCAGCAACATGCTCTTCGATTCTGTTTGTTACAGTAATTAACTTATAGGTTTTTTTACCTTTATCGTCTGTATTCAAAATTGGTTGTGATACTTCGTCGTCTTTTAAGTTTGAAACTTGAGTATACAACGTAGGATCCATTTTTGTTAATTCGAAACGAGTATCTTGTGTATTTGGATTAATTAAAGCTCCTCCATTTGCACGAGTCTCTTTTTCATCTGAATCTGCTCTTGCTGCTTCAGCAAAAGTAACTTTCTTCTCAACTATTTTTTCTCTGATTGCAGCAATTCTTTCTTTTGCTTCTTTTAAAGCGTCTTCTGAAACTACTGGAGCTATTAAAATATGACGTAACTCTACTTCTTGCCCTTTAATCTTGTCTATTTTTATAATATGAAACCCAAAAGTAGTTTCAAAAGGAGCCGAAACTTCTCCTTCTTGAAGACTAAAAGCAACATCCTTAAATTCTTTTACGAAAGGTGTCTTTCTTGTCATTTTATAATACCCTCCATTTGAACTAGAACCTGGATCTTGAGAATATAAAACTGCTTTAGTTGCAAAACTTGCTCCGTCCTCTACATCTTTTTTAATGCTATTTAACCTATCGATAACCTTTTGCTTATCTTCTTTAGAAACTTTAGGATCTACAACAATTTGCGCTACTTCCATCTCTGCTCCAAAAGTTGGCAACTCATTAGTTGGAATTTTCTTAAAGAAATTACGAACCTCTTCTGGAGTGATTTCTACTCCATCGATAATTTTTTTCTGCATCTCTGATGCAAGTTTTTGTTCTTTTAAGATATCTGCAAAATAAGTTCTGAATTCTTCAACTGAATTCTTTTTGTAATACTGAACTACCTTATTTATATCTCCGATTTGCTGAACCATATAGTTTAATCGTTCATCCATCATCCCTTTTACTTCGGAATCACTTACAATAATACTATCCTGAATCGCTTGATGTGCGTATAGTTTATCTTCTAGAAGTTTTCCAAGCATTTGACATCTTGAAATATCTTTAACTGATCCTCCTTGACTACTAATCTCTAAATAACTTTTGTCAATATCTGAATCTAAAATAATATAATCACCTACTGTAGCGATAATACCATCAATTTTTTGTTTTTGATTACTTTTTTTAACTTCAACTGGTTTTGCTGCAACAGAATCTTTAATAATTTCTTGCGCTCTAGTTAGCGAATTGAAAAGAAGCAAAAAACTTATTGTTAATACAAATTGACAATTGATAGTTTTTATTCGTAATTTTTTTAATAGCATTATTTTAAAATTTAATTTAATGTAAAGTAGCTTTATTTTTCAGCATTATCCGGTTACAAATATAGTAAACCGCGTATTTCAATATATATTTTAAATGTTCAGAAAATAAAAATCTTTACAAATCTAACAAACATTGCTTAATTAACTTATAACGAACAAAAATAACAATTCAATCACATAATACAAGTTTCCTTATTACTATTAACAAAAAATTATATGCAATCAAAAAAAATCTCATATCCAAAAATTAGTCGCATTAAATATTTGAAACAAGTATAAAAAATCAATCAGACTTTTTTTAGCCATAACACTGATTAACCTCTATAAAAAACACCTCCAAACAACTAATTTTCAAGCAAATAATTTAAAGTTTTCAACACTACAACGTTTTCGTTTAGAAAATAAAATCCCTAAATAAATACAGAAGCAAGTTTTACTTACATTCGATATGTGATTATTATTATTTATCCCAAAATTATATAAATAAATTAAATATTTCATTCATTATTTAATTTATCACAATTTTATTTACCAAATCTAAACTTAACCTAAAATTTTTTAATTATGAAAAAACAAATTGTAAAGCTTTATTTAATTACTGCTCTAACAGCTTTTTTTTATTCTTGCAGCTCAAATGAAAATACTGAAGCTGAAATTGAAGCTGCTAACTCTAAATTTAAAATTATAAATGTTACCAATCACGATGGTCGCCCATTTAGCACTGGAGCTTCTATTACTGGGAAATATGTCGCAAATCCAGGTGGTGGAGTAATGATGCAAGCTTTTTATTGGGATGTTCCTGCTGGTGGAAACTGGTGGAATACTCTTAATACTAAAATCACTGATTGGTCAAATGCAGGAATTGGCTCTATTTGGCTACCTCCTGTTTCAAAAGCACAAAATGGCGCTTTCTCAATGGGGTACGACCCTACTGATTATTTCGATTTTGGAGATTACAATCAAAATGGCTCTACAGAAACTCGTTTTGGATCTAAAACTGAACTTGTGAGTTTGATTACCAAAGTACATGCTGAAAACATGCAAGTTTATGCCGACATTGTTATTAATCATAATAGCGGTGGACAATTAGAAAATAACCCTTTTACAGGAACTCAAACTTGGACTAATTTCACTGGAGTGGCTTCTGGAAAATTCCCTAGAACAAGTGCCGATTTCTATAAAAATGCATACGGAAATAACGATGAAGGTGCTTTTGGTGGATTTCCTGATTTAGCTCATGTGGTTCCAAATGTTCAAAACTGGCTTTGGCTTCGTGCTGACGGTGTCGGTAAATATTACAAAAACACGATGAAGTTTGATGGATGGAGATTTGATTATGTAAAAGGTTTTGGCCCATGGGTTGTAAATCAATGGAATACTAATGTAGGTGGATTTTCGGTGGGTGAATACTGGGATTCTAATGTAAACACACTCGAATGGTGGGCAAACAATGCCAATAGCTCTGTATTTGATTTTGCTTGTTACTACAAAATGAATGATGCGTTTGACGGAAATAATCTTGCCATATTAAATGATGATATGATGTGGAAAAGAAACCCTTACAAAGCCGTTACCTTTGTTACTAATCATGATACTGATGAAATATCGAATAAACTATTGGCTTACTCCTATATTTTAACTCATGAGGGCTATCCAACAATCTTTTATAGAGATTATGAAGAATGGTTAGACAAAAATAAATTGAACAACCTTATATGGATTCACAACAACAAAGCTACAGGAACAACTTCTATTCTATATTCCGATAATGACGAATATATTGCTCGAAGAAATGGGTACAACGGAAATCCTGGATTAGTAGTTTATATCAACAATTCATCTTCTTGGCAAGAGAGATGGATTCAAACCAATTGGGCAAATACCCAAATTAAAGATTTTACTGGAAATTCTAGTTGGTATCCAACAACACAAGGTGATCAATGGGTAAAAATTCAATGTCCACCAAAAGGATATACAGTATGGTCAATCAACAATTGATTATATCCAGAAATTACATTTGCCACCAAACATGCTGAACTCATTTTAAAATAGTAAAATAAAAAAAACTAACCGCAAAGCTCGCAAAGGCTTACGCTAGAAACACAACGTTTTATTATAACTAAAGACTGAGGCTCAAAACTAAAATTAAGACTGGAATCTAAGAAATAGGCTGATTTGTATAATCAGCCTATTTCTTATTCAAACAAAACAATAAACAACTAGAAATTATCTAGACCAAACAAGCTTAAAATAGAAGCTACTATTTTTTTTAAGCCGTAATTAATAGTACTTTTGCAAACTATTGATATTAAATATGAGCTTTTTAAAAGAAATACAACGTAGAAGAACATTTGGAATTATTTCGCATCCCGATGCTGGAAAGACAACATTAACTGAAAAACTATTGTTATTTGGTGGTGCTATTCAGGAAGCTGGTGCAGTAAAAAACAATAAAATAAAAAAAGGGGCTACGAGTGATTTCATGGAAATTGAGCGTCAGAGAGGAATTTCGGTTTCTACATCTGTATTAGCCTTTAATTATAAAGATAAAAAAATCAACATCCTTGATACTCCTGGTCACAAGGATTTTGCTGAAGATACTTTTAGAACTTTAACCGCTGTAGACAGTGTAATTGTAGTAATTGACGTTGCAAAAGGGGTTGAGGAACAAACCGAAAAATTAGTTGCAGTATGTAGAATGCGTAAAATTCCGATCATTGTTTTTATAAACAAATTAGATCGTGAAGGTAAAGATGCATTTGATTTGATGGATGAAGTTGAGCAAAAACTAGGTTTAACAGTTACTCCATTAAGTTTCCCTATCGGAATGGGATATGATTTTCAGGGAATCTATAACCTTTGGGAGCAAAACATCAATTTATTTAGTGGAGACAGTCGTAAAAACATTGAAGAAACAATTGCTTTCTCAGATGTACAAAATCCTGAACTAGAAAAAATAATTGGTCAAAAGCCTGCCGATAGACTACGTGAAGAATTAGAATTAATAGATGAAGTATACCCTAAATTTGATCGTCAAGATTATTTAGACGGAAAATTACAGCCTGTATTCTTTGGTTCTGCTTTAAATAACTTTGGAGTACGTGAATTGCTAGATTGTTTTGTTACAATCGCTCCTTCTCCAAGACCAAAAGATTCTGAAACACGTTTAGTTGATCCTACTGAAGAAAAAATGACTGGTTTTGTATTTAAAATACATGCCAATATGGATCCTAAACACAGAGACCGTTTAGCATTTATAAAAATTGTTTCTGGTACTTTCGAAAGAAACAAACCTTATTACCATGTACGCCAAAAGAAAAATCTGAAATTTTCTAGTCCAAATGCTTTTTTCGCAGAGAAAAAAGAGATTGTAGATATTTCATATCCTGGAGATATTGTTGGTTTACATGACACTGGAAACTTTAAAATTGGAGATACATTGACTGAAGGCGAAGTAATGAGCTTTAAAGGAATTCCAAGTTTCTCTCCTGAGCATTTTAGATACATTAACAATGCCGATCCAATGAAAGCTAAGCAATTAGACAAAGGTATCGACCAATTGATGGATGAGGGTGTTGCGCAATTGTTTACTTTAGAAATGAACAACCGTAAAGTTATTGGAACTGTAGGTGCTCTACAATACGAAGTAATTCAATACCGTTTGGAACATGAATATGGTGCAAAATGCACCTATGAAAATTTCCCTGTTCATAAAGCTTGTTGGGTTAAACCTGACGATGCTAAAAATGATGAATTCAAAGAATTTAAACGTATTAAGCAAAAGTTCTTAGCAAAAGATAAATATGGTCAGTTGGTATTTTTAGCCGATTCTGACTTTACAATACAAATGACTCAGAATAAATACCCAAGTGTAAAATTATTTTTTACTTCTGAGTTTGAATAATCACCTTATTCTAAATTATATAAAAAAAGCGCTACTTCTAGAAGTAGCGCTTTTTTTTGAATATGAATTAACAAAAAAACAACCTTGAGTGAGTATTCCATTTTTAGGAAGTCGCAAATTAGAAAAATACTCCCTGAAGACAAAACTTAATCGACAAAGTGAATTAAAAATCGGATAAAGTGTTTTTCAATTTATTTTAAAAAAATACAATCCTTTCTCTTAGCTCAGATATCAAAATTCTATTATATAAAAAAAGCCCCATTACTGGGGCTTTTAAAATTTATGCTTGTCCTGCTGGACCGAAGTTAAGCGGTATTGGTGCTTGTTCAGTTTCTTTGATTTCGCCATGAGCGACTTCAAAACGATGAATATTTTCTCCAATTGCTTTTAGTAATCGTTTAGCATGTTGTGGTGTCAAGACAATTCTTGACTTTACCTTGGCTTTAGGAATACCTGGCATAATACTTACAAAATCTAAAACAAATTCTGAAGAAGAATGATTAATAATTGCTAAATTAGAATAAATTCCTTCAGCGATTTTCTCGTCTAATTCAATATTAATTTGCTCTTGTTGTTGATTCGAATTACTCATAGTTTCCTAAATTAATAAATATATTCTTCTTTATTAGCCATCATTTCATTGTAATCGTCTTTAGAACCTACAATTGTATGATCGTATTCTCTCATACCAGTTCCTGCAGGAATTCTGTGTCCAACAATTACATTTTCTTTTAATCCTTCTAAATAATCTACTTTACCAGCTACTGCAGCTTCGTTAAGTACTTTCGTTGTTTCTTGGAAAGAAGCAGCAGAAATGAATGATTTAGTTTGTAGCGAAGCTCTTGTAATACCTTGTAAAACTGGCGTTGCAGTTGCAGTAATTACATCTCTAGCTACTACTAGATTTTTATCTGTACGTTTTAATAATGAATTTTCATCACGTAATTCACGAGGAGAAATAATCTGACCCGCTTTTAATACGCTAGAATCTCCAGCATCTTCAACTACTTTCATTCCGTATAATTTATCGTTTTGAACGATAAAGTCTTTAGTATGAATTAATTGATCTTCTAAGAATAAAGTATCACCTGGATCTTGTACTCTTACTTTACGCATCATTTGACGAATAACAACCTCAAAGTGTTTGTCATTGATTTTTACCCCTTGTAAACGGTATACCTCTTGAATTTCATTAACCAAATACTGTTGAACAGCTGCTGGTCCTTGAATTCTTAAAATATCGTCTGGAGTAATAGCACCGTCTGACAATGGTACACCTGCTCTAACGAAGTCATTCTCTTGAACTAGAATTTGGCTTGATAATTTAACCAAGTATTTTCTAACATCACCAAATTTAGATTCGATAACGATCTCACGGTTACCTCTTTTGATTTTTCCAAAAGAAACAACTCCATCAATTTCAGAAACTACAGCTGGGTTTGAAGGATTACGAGCTTCTAACAACTCTGTAATTCTAGGTAAACCTCCGGTAATATCTCCTGATTTAGAAGAACGACGTGGGATTTTCACCAATACCTTACCTGCTTTAATTTTCTCACCGTTTTCAACCATTAAGTGGGCTCCAACTGGTAAGTTATAAGAACGAATTAATTCACCTTCTTTACCATAAACTAATAAAGTTGGAATTAATTTTTTAGCTCTTGATTCAGAAATTACTTTTTCTTGGAAACCAGTTTGCTCATCAATTTCAACCATGAATGATTGACCTTGCTCTAAATCTTCGTAAGCAATTTTACCAGTAAACTCAGAAACGATAACTCCATTATATGGATCCCATTTACAGATTACATCTCCTTTAACAACCGATTGTCCATCTTTTACAAAGATACTTGAACCGTAAGGAATGTTATTTGTACTTAATAAGATACCTGTTCTTTCGTCAATTAATTTCAATTCAGTAGAACGAGATACTACAATATCAACTGCATTACCTTCGTTATCCTCACCTTTAACAGTTTTTAAATCTTCGATTTCTAGTTTACCATTAAATCTTGTAATGATGCTAGATTCCTCAGAGATACCACCCGCAACCCCTCCAACGTGGAAAGTACGTAATGTTAACTGTGTTCCTGGCTCTCCAATAGATTGAGCTGCAATTACTCCAACTGCCTCTCCTCTTTGAGTCATTTTTCCAGTAGCTAAGTTTCTACCGTAACATTTAGCACAGATTCCTTTAAGCGCTTCACAAGTTAATGGAGAACGAACTTCAACTTTCTCAACTGGAGAAGCCTCAATTGCTTTCATTATAGCTTCTGTGATTTGCTCACCTGATCTTACTAAATAATCACTAGTTAAAGGATTAATTACATCTTGCAATGCAACACGTCCTAAAATTCTTTCTCCTAACGATTCAACAATCTCCTCATTCTTTTTCAATGCAGAAACTTCAACACCTCTAAGAGTACCACAATCCTCAATGTTAACAATAACATCTTGAGAAACGTCATGTAATCTTCTAGTTAAGTAACCAGCATCGGCAGTTTTAAGAGCCGTATCCGCAAGTCCTTTACGAGCACCGTGAGTAGAGATAAAGTACTCAAGAATCGAAAGTCCTTCCTTAAAGTTAGAAAGAATCGGGTTTTCAATAATTTCACCACCACCAGCAGTAGATTTTTTAGGCTTAGCCATCAAACCACGCATACCAGTTAACTGACGAATTTGTTCTTTAGATCCCCTTGCTCCAGAGTCAAGCATCATATATACAGAGTTGAATCCTTGTTGATCTTCTCTAATATTTTTCATTGCTAACTCTGTAAGTTGAGCATTTGCTGAAGTCCAAACATCAATAACTTGGTTGTAACGTTCGTTATTGGTAATAAGACCCATGTTATAATTTGTTGAGATACCTTCAACTTGCTCTCTGGCATCTGCAATCAATTTAGTTTTTTGCTCTGGAATTCTAATATCACCAAGAGAGAATGATAAACCTCCTCTAAAGGCAAATTTATACCCCATATCTTTCATGTTGTCCAAGAAGGCTGCTGTAGTAGGTACATTGGTTGCGCTTAAAACGTGTCCAATAATATCTCTAAGGTTTTTCTTAGTCAATACATCATTGATATATCCTGCTGCTTCTGGTACTACTTCATTAAACAATACACGACCAGCGGTAGTTTTAATAATTTGGTACACTAATTCTCCAGCTTCATTAAAATCTTTTGCTCTAATTTTCACTGAAGCATTCAATTCTAATCTTCCTTCGTTTAATGCAATATTTACTTCCTCTGCAGAGTAAAAAGTTAAGCCTTCACCTAAAATTGTAAGCTCTGGAGTAGAAAGACGCTCTTTGGTCATATAATATAGACCCAAGACCATATCCTGAGAAGGTACAGTGATCGGAGCACCGTTAGCAGGGTTCAAGATATTGTGTGAAGCCAACATTAACAATTGAGCTTCCAAAATAGCCTCTGGTCCTAATGGTAAGTGTACCGCCATTTGATCCCCATCAAAATCGGCATTAAATGCCGTACAAACTAGAGGGTGCAATTGGATTGCTTTTCCTTCAATTAATTTTGGTTGGAATGCTTGTATACCTAATCTGTGCAAAGTAGGAGCACGATTCAGTAATATTGGGTGACCTTTAATTACATTTTCAAGGATATCCCAAACTACTGGCTCTTTTTTGTCTATAATTTTCTTAGCAGATTTTACCGTTTTTACAATACCTCTTTCTATCAATTTACGGATAACGAAAGGCTTGTATAATTCAGATGCCATATCTTTAGGGATACCACATTCGAATAATTTTAATTCCGGTCCAACAACAATTACCGAACGAGCAGAATAATCCACACGTTTTCCTAAAAGGTTTTGACGGAAACGTCCTTGTTTACCTTTTAATGAATCTGATAATGATTTTAATGGTCTGTTTGATTCTGTTTTAACAGCAGAAGCTTTACGTGTGTTATCAAATAATGAATCTACAGATTCTTGCAACATACGTTTTTCGTTTCTTAAGATAACTTCTGGAGCTTTAATCTCCATTAATCTTTTCAAACGGTTGTTACGTATAATTACACGACGGTATAAATCATTTAAATCTGAAGTTGCAAAACGACCTCCATCAAGTGGCACAAGCGGACGTAATTCTGGTGGAATAACTGGAACCACTTTCATAATCATCCATTCTGGACGGTTTTCACGGTTTAAGTTAGACTCACGGAAAGACTCAACAACTTGTAATCTTTTTAATGCTTCTGTTTTACGTTGTTTAGACGTTTCATTGTTAGCGCTGTGTCTTAGTTGGTAAGATAACTCATCTAAGTCAATACGTGCCAATAAATCCATAATACACTCTGCTCCCATTTTGGCAACAAACTTATTTGGATCGAAATCATCTAAATATTGATTATCTTGAGGAAGAGAATCTAAAATATTTAAATATTCTTCTTCAGTTAAAAAGTCTAATCTTTGTAAAGATTCTCCTTCTGCGTTTTTAGCAATACCAGCTTGGATTACTACGTATCTTTCGTAGTAAATAATCATATCTAATTTCTTAGAAGGAAGTCCAAGGATATAACCAATTTTATTAGGAAGTGAACGGAAATACCAAATGTGAGCAATTGGCACAACAAGGTTGATGTGTCCTACTCTATCACGACGTACTTTTTTCTCAGTAACTTCAACACCACAACGGTCACAGATGATCCCTTTGTAACGAATTCTTTTATATTTACCACAAGCACATTCAAAATCCTTAACAGGTCCGAAGATTCTTTCGCAAAAAAGTCCGTCACGTTCTGGTTTGTGCGTTCTGTAGTTGATTGTTTCTGGCTTTAAAACCTCTCCTCTTGACTCTTTCAAGATAGATTCAGGTGAAGCTAATCCAATTGAGATTTTGTTAAATCTTTTTACTGGATTTTTATCTTTATTATTTCTATTATTCATCATAGTTTTTACTATTGATTTATTTGCAATTAAAAATTGATTTTGTTTAAGTCGAAATTTTAAAAGTCGAAGGCCAAAAACCTCTGGGGACTTGAAAATTTATGACATTTGACTTAACACTACCTCGAATTACTTCTCTAAACTTCAACTTTTTTGAAGTGCTAATTATAAAACCTATCAGGTTTAAATAAAAAATCGGAACGGGTTACGGGTATAAATCCTAAAAACTTTAATATTAGTAAACAGTTACAGTCTCAATCTTCAGTATTAAACTGAATGCTGAGACTGCGTCTGATTATTTTTTTATTCTTCTAATCTAATGTCTAATCCAAGACCTTTCAATTCATGCATCAATACATTGAATGATTCAGGTAATCCTGGTTCTGGCATTGTTTCACCTTTTACGATTGCTTCGTAAGTTTTAGCTCTACCAATAACATCATCAGATTTAACAGTCAAGATTTCTCTAAGTGTACTTGATGCTCCATAAGCTTCAAGTGCCCAAACCTCCATCTCTCCAAAACGTTGACCTCCAAATTGAGCCTTACCTCCAAGTGGTTGTTGCGTAATTAAAGAGTAAGGACCTATAGAACGTGCGTGCATCTTATCATCTACCATGTGTCCTAATTTCAACATGTAAATTACACCCACAGTTGCTCTTTGGTGGAAACGCTCTCCTGTTCCTCCATCATATAAATAAGTATGACCGAATCTTGGTATTCCCGCTTCGTCAGTCAATTCATTAATTTGATCTAAAGTAGCACCATCAAAAATTGGAGTAGCAAATTTTCTACCTAAATTTTGTCCAGCCCATCCTAAAACAGTTTCATAAATCTGACCGATGTTCATACGAGAAGGTACCCCAAGTGGATTCAATACAATATCTACTGGTGTTCCGTCTTCAAGGAAAGGCATATCTTCATGACGAACGATACGTGCAACAATACCTTTGTTACCGTGACGTCCTGCCATTTTATCCCCTACTTTCAACTTACGTTTCTTAGCAATATAAATTTTTGCTAATTTCAAGATTCCTGCTGGCAATTCATCTCCAACAGTAATAGTGAATTTTTCTCTTCTTAAAGATCCTTGTAAGTCGTTTAGCTTAATTTTATAGTTATGAATTAAATCATTAACCATTTTATTAGTAGCATCATCAGCAACCCATTGACCTTTGCTTAAGTGAGCAAAATCTTCTACTGCATAAAGCATTTTTTGAGTATATTTTTTACCTTTTGGTAAAACTTCTTCACCCAAATCATTCATTACACCTTGAGATGTTTTTCCGTTAACGATCAAGAATAATTTTTCTACTAATCTGTCTTTTAATTCAACAAATTTAGTTTCAAATTCCATTTCCAAAGCACCTAAAGCATCTTTGTCTTGTGTACGTTTACGTTTATCTTTTACGGCTCTTGCAAATAATTTTTTGTCAAGAACTACACCATGTAAAGAAGGAGAAGCTTTTAATGAAGCATCTTTTACATCACCTGCTTTATCCCCGAAGATTGCACGAAGCAATTTCTCTTCTGGAGTAGGATCTGATTCCCCTTTTGGAGTAATTTTTCCGATAAGAATGTCGCCAGGTTTAACCTCTGCTCCAATTCTAATCATACCGTTTTCATCTAAATCTTTAGTAGCTTCTTCTGAAACGTTAGGAATATCATTAGTTAACTCTTCGTTACCTAATTTTGTATCTCTAACTTCTAATGAATAATCATCTACGTGAATTGACGTAAAGATATCATCACGAACTACTTTTTCAGAAATTACAATCGCATCCTCAAAGTTATATCCTTTCCATGGCATGAACGCTACTTTTAGGTTACGACCTAAAGCTAATTCTCCATTTTGTGTAGCATATCCTTCTGACAATACTTGTCCAAGTGCAACTCTATCACCTTTCTTAACGATTGGTTTCAAGTTAATACTTGTACCTTGATTGGTTTTTCTAAATTTAATTAGATTATATGTTTTTTCATCTGACTCAAAACTAACCATTCTTTCTTCTTCTGAACGGTCGTATTTAATAGTGATGATATTTGCATCAACATATTCTACTGTTCCATTTCCTTCAGCATTAATCAATACTCTAGAATCAGACGCAACTTGACGCTCTAAACCTGTTCCTACAATAGGAGCTTCAGGGCGAATCAAAGGTACTGCCTGACGCATCATGTTTGATCCCATCAAGGCTCTATTCGCATCATCATGCTCTAAGAAAGGAATCAAAGATGCAGAAATAGAAGCAATTTGATTTGGAGCAACGTCAGTATAATCTACCTGAGTTGGTTCGATTACTGGGAAATCACCTTCTTGACGCGCAATTACGTTTTCAGCGATAATTTTTCCTGTTGCATCCATTTCGATGTTTGCTTGCGCAATCAACATTCCTTCTTCTTCTTCAGCACTTAAATATACTGGAGTAGTTTCAAGATCAACAACACCATCAGTTACTTTACGGTAAGGAGTTTCAATGAATCCCATTCCGTTAACTTTAGCATAAACACCAAGAGATGAAATCAAACCAATGTTTGGTCCCTCTGGAGTTTCAATCGGACATAAACGTCCGTAATGCGTATAGTGAACGTCACGTACCTCGAAACCAGCTCTTTCTCTAGAAAGTCCACCAGGTCCAAGTGCAGATAATCTTCTTTTGTGCGTAATCTCAGCTAGTGGATTCGTTTGATCCATAAATTGAGATAACTGGTTAGTACCAAAGAATGAGTTGATAACTGATGATAATGTTTTAGCATTAATCAAATCAATTGGTGTAAACACCTCGTTATCTCTAACGTTCATACGCTCTCTAATAGTTCTAGCCATACGCGCTAAACCAACACCGAATTGTTGTGACAATTGTTCTCCAACTGTTCTAACACGACGGTTTGATAAGTGATCAATATCATCAATCTCTGCTTTAGAGTTGATTAATTCGATCAAATATTTTACAATGGTAATGATATCTTCTTTGGTAAGCACTTGCTTTTCCATTGGGATATCTAAACCAAGTTTTTTGTTCATTCTATAACGACCAACTTCACCTAAGTTATAACGTTGATCTGAGAAGAACAATTTATCGATAATACCACGAGCAGTTTCCTCATCAGGCGGTTCTGCGTTACGCAGCTGACGGTAAATGTGCTCAACAGCTTCTTTTTCAGAGTTTGTTGGATCTTTTTGTAATGTATTGTGGATAATAGCATAATCTGCTTGATTATTATCCTCTTTATGTAACAAAATAGATTTAACATTTGAATCAATGATTTCTTCAACATTATCTTTGTCGATAATAGTATCTCTATCAAGGATGATTTCGTTACGTTCGATAGAAACTACCTCACCAGTATCTTCATCCACGAAATCCTCGTGCCAAGTGTTTAATACACGTGCAGCAAGTCTTCTTCCAATGTATTTTTTAATTCCTGTTTTAGAAACTTTAATTTCTTCTGCTAGATCAAAAATTTCAAGGATATCCTTATCTCTTTCGAATCCAATTGCACGGAATAAAGTTGTAACAGGTAATTTTTTCTTTCTATCGATATATGCGTACATTACGCTGTTAATATCTGTAGAGAATTCTATCCAAGAACCTTTAAAAGGAATTACTCTTGCAGAATAAAGTTTGGTACCATTTGCATGGAATGACTGTCCAAAGAAAACTCCAGGTGAACGGTGTAATTGCGATACAACAACACGCTCAGCACCATTGATAACAAAAGTACCGCTTGGAGTCATATAAGGAATTGTACCTAAATAAACATCTTGTACAATAGTTTCAAAATCTTCGTGTTCTGGATCTGTACAATATAGTTTCAACCTAGCTTTTAAAGGCACACTATAAGTAAGACCTCTCTCTATACATTCTTGAATTGTATAACGTGGTGGATCAACAAAATAATCTAGGAACTCCAATACAAAGTTATTTCTTGTATCTGTAATTGGGAAATTTTCCATGAAGGTGTTGTACAACCCTTCGTTGCCTCTTTCGTCAGATTTAGTTTCTAATTGAAAAAAATCTTTAAAAGACTTAACCTGAACATCTAGAAAATCTGGATATACAGGAATATTTTTTGTAGAGGCAAAATTCAATCTTTCAGTCTGATTTGTTATCATCAATGGACAAAATTTTGATTAAAAAAAAGTAGTTTTTTGTGTAAAAACACACTGTTTAATTTATACTTTCTTATTGTAATCAATACATCTTTAAAAATAAACAACTAAATTTTGCTTAATTTTTTGTCTTCGTATTGATCAAAAACTTTTTCGTATTTTAAACTATTTGATAATAAAACTTGATATATTTTATTATACGAAAAATGGTTTAGGCCATTGAGCATTAACTCAAGACCTAAACCTAGTTCTTAAAACCGAGTAAACTTATTTAAGTTCAACTACAGCTCCAGCTTCTTCTAAAGATTTTTTAAGACCTTCAGCCTCTTCTTTAGAAACACCTTCTTTAACGTTACTTGGAGCACTATCAACTACATCTTTAGCTTCTTTAAGACCTAAACCTGTAAGTTCTTTTACCAATTTAACTACAGCTAATTTAGAAGCACCAGCTTCTTTTAATACAACTGTGAATTCAGTTTGTGCTTCTTCAGCAGCTACATCACCACCAGCAGCAACTACAACAGCTGCAGCAGCAGGCTCAATACCATACTCGTCTTTTAATATTGTTGCTAATTCGTTAACTTCTTTAACTGTTAGGTTAACTAATTGTTCTGCGAATTGTTTCAAATCTGCCATTTTTTCTATCGTTTAAAATGATTTGTAAAATATAATTATTTATTGTGCGCTAATTAAGCAGCAAGGAAACACAATCCCCTTGCATTTGCGTTATTATGCTTCTGCCTCTTCGCTGTTTGCGAATTGGTTTTGTAAAGCAGAAATAACTCTTTGAGCTGGAGATTGAAGTAATCCAATAAGTTCTCCAAGAAGCTCTTCTTTAGATTTGATAGTTGCTAATGCATCTAATTGATCATCTCCAATGTAAACTTCTGAATTAATAAAAGCTCCTTTTAAAATTGGTTTATCAGATTTCTTACGGAAATCTTTGATAATTTTACCAGGTGCATTTGCAACATCTGAAATAAAGATTGAAGTGTTTCCTTTCAATACTGAAGGTAACTCACCATAATTATTTTCAGAAGCTTCCATAGCTTTTGCAAGCAATGTATTTTTTACAACCTCTAATTTTATACCTGCTTTAAAACAAGCTCTTCTCAAATTTGAAGTTGTTTCTGCATTAAGTCCAGAAATATCTGCTACATAAACAATATTTGTACCAGCTAACTGTGCAGTTAAATCTTCAATCGCGATTGATTTTTCTTCTCTAGTCATACTAAAAATTTTTAACTACCAATTATACTGCTTTAGGGTCCAAAGCAATTGCTGGACTCATAGTGCTAGTAAGGTGAATTCCTTTAATGTAGGTACCTTTAGCAGCAGTTGGTTTAAGTTTGATTAATGTTTGAATAATTTCGTGTGCATTGTCATAAATTTGCTCAGCTCCAAAAGAAACTTTACCAATTCCTGCATGTACGATACCAGTTTTATCAACTTTAAAGTCAATTTTACCAGCTTTAACCTCTTGAACAGCTTTTGCAACATCCATAGTTACAGTACCTGTTTTAGGGTTTGGCATTAAACCTCTAGGTCCTAAAATACGACCTAATGGACCTAATTTACCCATTACAGCTGGCATAGTGATGATAACATCAACATCTGTCCAACCGTCTTTTATTTTTTGTAAATAATCATCAAGACCTACATAGTCTGCTCCAGCTTCTTTAGCTTCCGCTTCTTTATCTGGAGTAACCAATGCTAATACTTTTACATCTTTACCTGTTCCGTGAGGTAATGTTACCACACCTCTAACCATTTGATTCGCTTTTCTTGGATCTACACCCAAACGAACTGCGATATCAACAGACTCATCAAATTTTGCAGAAGCTATAACCTTAATTAATGCAGCAGCATCTTTAAGAGAATATAGTTTGTTCTTTTCAATTTTTGAAGCAGCCTCTTTTTGCTTTTTTGTCAATTTTGCCATGTCTTTCTCTTAATTAAAAAGGAGAATCTCCTGATACAGTTATACCCATAGATCTAGCTGTTCCAGCGACCATACTCATTGCAGACTCCATAGTGAATGCATTTAAGTCTGGCATCTTGTCTTCAGCAATAGCTCTAATTTGTTCCCAAGTAACACTAGCTACTTTTTTACGATTAGGCTCACCTGAACCAGATTTTAGCTTTGCAGCTTCCATTAACTGAACTGCTGCTGGAGGAGTTTTTACAACAAAATCAAATGATTTGTCTTTATACACAGTAATTTGTACTGGGCATATTTTGCCAGGTTTATCTTGTGTTCTAGCATTAAATTGCTTACAGAACTCCATGATATTAACCCCAGCAGCTCCTAAAGCAGGTCCAACCGGTGGCGACGGATTCGCAGCACCTCCCTTAACTTGTAGTTTAACTACCTTACTAATTTCTTTAGCCATTTTTTAAAAAATTTAACACTGCAATTATTGGAAGCAATTGTAGTGGTTATTATAGATGTAACAAAAATTATACTTTTTCTACTTGCATAAAACTTAACTCTAATGGTGTTTTTCTTCCGAAAATCTTAACCATTACTTCAAGTTTACGCTTTTCTTCATTGATTTTTTCAACTGTACCATTGAAACCGTTGAAAGGTCCATCAATTACCTTAATTGTTTCTCCTAAGTTAAAAGGAATCGAACGTGTATCTGTATTAACAGCCAGTTCATCAACCTTACCTAGCATTCTATTTACCTCTGATAATCTAAGCGGAACAGGCTCTCCACCTTTAGTTTCACCTAAAAAACCAATTACACTAGTTATTGATTTAATAATATGAGGTATTTCACCAACTAAATTGGCTTCGATCATAACATATCCAGGAAAATATACTTTATCCTTAGCTATCTTTTTGCCCTCTTTTACAGTTACCACTTTTTCAGTAGGAACTAAAACTTGGGAAACATAATCACCCATACCTAATCTGGCAATCTCAGTTTCGATGTAAGCTTTGACTTTATTCTCTTGTCCACTTACTGCTCGAACTACATACCACTTTTTCACATTATTATCTGCCATTACAAAAAAATTACGCTTTTATCCAGTTAAAAAATCCAGCCAATGCTTTTGCAAAAAATTCATCTACTCCCCAAGTTGCCAAAGCGAATAATACTGAAAATACAGCTACTACAATTGTCAATCTTTGTACTTCTGCCCATGCTGGCCAAGTTACATTTGACTTCAATTCCTCGAATGCTTCTGATATGTAATTAACAACTTTTGTCATGAGATATATTTATTATTGCACGGGCGGAGGGATTCGAACCCCCATCAACGGTTTTGGAGACCGCTATTCTACCCTTGAACTACGCCCGTAATTAAAGCCAGTGGTCTCAGTTAAGAAAACCAACTGGCTTTTAAAATTTTATTTTATAGGATTATCCTACGATTTCAGTTACCTGACCTGCTCCAACTGTTCTACCACCTTCACGGATAGCGAAACGTAAACCTACGCTCATTGCGATTGGGCTTAATAAAGAAACATTAATAGTCAAGTTATCTCCTGGCATTACCATCTCTACTCCTTCTGGTAAAGTAATAACTCCTGTTACGTCAGTTGTACGTACGTAGAACTGTGGACGGTAGTTATTATGGAATGGAGTATGACGTCCACCTTCTTCTTTTTTCAAGATATAAACCTCTGCTTTAAAAGTAGCGTGTGGTTTTACTGATCCTGGCTTAATGATAACCATTCCTCTTTTGATAGATTCTTTATCAACACCTCTTAACAATAAACCTACGTTATCTCCAGCTTCACCTCTATCAAGGATTTTACGGAACATCTCAACTCCTGTAATAGTAGAAGTTAATTTATCAGCTCCCATACCAATGATTTCAACAGCATCACCAGTATTAGCAATTCCAGTTTCGATACGACCTGTAGCAACAGTTCCACGTCCTGTAATTGTAAATACATCTTCAACTGGCATCAAGAAAGGCTTAGCAGTATCACGAATTGGCTCTTCAATCCAGTTATCAACAGCATCCATCAATTCTAAAATTTTAGGAACCCAAGCAGGATCATTATTCAATCCTCCTAAAGCAGAACCTTGAACAACAGGACCATTATCTCCATCATACTCGTAGAAAGATAACAAGTCTCTGATTTCCATCTCAACAAGTTCTAACAACTCAGCATCATCAACCATATCCACTTTATTCATGAATACAACCATTCTTGGAATACCAACCTGACGTCCTAAAAGGATGTGCTCACGTGTTTGTGGCATTGGACCATCTGTAGCAGCAACTACTAAGATAGCTCCATCCATTTGAGCTGCTCCAGTAACCATGTTCTTTACGTAATCCGCGTGACCTGGACAGTCAACGTGAGCGTAGTGACGGTTAGCTGTTTCATACTCTACGTGTGAAGTATTAATTGTAATACCTCTTTCTTTCTCCTCTGGAGCGTTATCGATTTGATCAAACGATTTAGCTTGACAGTAACCTGCATCAGACAATACTTTAGTAATTGCCGCAGTTAATGTAGTTTTTCCGTGATCCACGTGTCCAATTGTACCTATGTTTAAGTGCGGTTTGGAACGATTAAAATTCTCCTTTGCCATTTTACTTAATTTTTAATCTTAGTTATATATTAATTTTCAATTTCCTACTTACTTGAGCCAATGTCGGGAATTGAACCCGAGACCTCTTCCTTACCAAGGAAGCACTCTACCCCTGAGCTACACCGGCAGAGCATTTTCAATTTCAGATTTTAAAATTTAGCTTTTTTGATTTCAAAAACCTAAAACAAAATTTCAATTTCTTTAGTGGGGAGAGCAGGATTCGAACCTGCGAAGTTCACACAGCAGATTTACAGTCTGCCCTCGTTGGCCGCTTGAGTATCTCCCCTTTTTTTTATCAATAATTACATGAACCCGTTCAAATCGCATTTGAACCATTTTGAGCCGGCGGAGGGACTCGAACCCACGACCTGCTGATTACAAATCAGCTGCTCTAGCCAACTGAGCTACGCTGGCAATTTCAATAAAAAAAGTCCGCTATTTCTAACGGACTGCAAATGTAGCTATTTTATCTTTGAATCAAAACATTTTTTAAAAAAAATTACATTAAATATGTGTTCTTATCTTTTCTTTCCTCTTAACCAACAATCGTTCTAAAGATTCCGCCGAAAGCTCAACCGCCTCTTCAAAGGTTTTACACTGCTTTTTTACCAAAAAATCATCACCTGGGACATTAATTTTTATCTCAGCAATTTTATTTTCTTTATCACTAGTTTTCTCAACCTTTAAAAAAACATCCACTGATACCACCCTGTCATAATACT
The DNA here is from genome assembly GCF_020905345.1 of Flavobacterium pisciphilum. NCBI lineage: Bacteria > Pseudomonadati > Bacteroidota > Flavobacteriia > Flavobacteriales > Flavobacteriaceae > Flavobacterium > Flavobacterium pisciphilum. Next base: position 4,096,972 of record NZ_JAJJMO010000001.1, on the reverse strand, counting down.
TCTCTAACTTATCCATTCTGTCTTGAACGAAATCTACCAATTTTCTGTCAACAGTGAAGTTAACCGCATTAATACTTACCTTCATAATAGTTATTTTAGAATTAAACATTTTTGAATTACTATTTATTCCTCGGATGCGCATCTGCATACACTTTTTTAAGAGCCGCTAAACTACTATGTGTATATACTTGCGTAGATGCCAAACTTGAATGTCCTAATAATTCTTTTACTGAATTCAAATCAGCTCCGTTATTCAATAAATGAGTCGCAAACGTATGTCGAAGGACATGAGGACTTTTTTTTACCTTTTCAGAGACTTTACTAAAGTATGAATTTATTAATCGATAAACAAAGGTTTCATTCAATTTTAACCCTTTTTTAGTAATAAAAAAATAATCCCCATCAACTATATTTTCAACACTTTCACGCTCTTTTACATACAACAAAAACTGCTTTGTAATAACAGGTAAAATTGGAATCACACGCTCTTTATTACGCTTTCCCAACACCTTAATCGTATTAGCAGACGAATCAACATTAACACTAAGCAATCCTATCAACTCAGCCCTTCGGATACCAGTCGTGTAAAACAAATCAATTATCAATTTATTCCTAATTTCTTCAAAACCCACAGAATCCCCCATCTGATTTATCAAATCCACCAATTCTTTTTCAGAAAACGGAACCTGCACCATCTTAGGAGTCTTCAACGCCTTATGCTTTTGCATCGGACTAATCTCTATCTGTTTCGTTTTTAACAAAAATCTATAAAATGCTTTCAAAGACGCCATTTTACGATTAACCGAAACATTAGACATATTAGCGTCAACAAGAGAAACCACCCAAGATCTAATCTGACTATAATTTACCTGATCAATATTTTCCTGATCAAAATGAAGTTTATTAAATGATTCAAAAGAAACTATATCATTCATATAAGCACCCAGAGTATGTGAAGAATACTTTTTCTCTAACTGAAGATATTCCTGAAATGCTTGTTTATTTGTTTTCACACTTACTCTCTATTTATTTTCCTAAAGAATACACCATCACCCTTATTCACAATTCCAAATCTAGAATTGTTTCGATTTTACAAAACAAAAAAACCGTTAGCATCAAAGTTATAAAATTTTGATGACTAACGGTATTTATTTCAGTATAGATTTTTATCTAACTCTCTAAACTATCTTTCATGTTTTGAATGTAAGCAGCTTTTTGAATTTTAATTCTATTTTTGACAGAAGGCTTAATAAAAGCAGTACGTGCTCTTAACTGACGAACAGTTCCTGTTTTATCAAATTTTCTTTTATAGCGCTTTAATGCTCTATCGATATTTTCTCCGTCTTTAATTGGTATAATTAACATAATATTGACACCCCCTCTCGTTAAGCGTGCAAAATTAAACATTTATTCTAATTACACACCATAAATCTTAGAATATTTTTTTTTATCATGTTTACTATAAAGATGTGAAATGTGAGATGTGAGATATGAGATGTGAGATGCGAGATGCGAGATGTGAAAAGTAAGACGTAAATGTTATATATAAAACATGAAATATGAGATCCAAAATAAAACTACCCCTATTTTTGCTATAACAATACCCCAACCAACAGAATTAAGTCAGAACAAACACAAAATCATTTCGTTTTTTTTAACCAGCAATCCCTCTAGAATCAAATTTAAAACCTAGTCACTTTTCACTTATTACATTTTACTTTTCTTAATCAAAAAAAAAGCCACTCTACATGATGTGAATGGCTTATTTTTTTTTAATGGGCATGCCCGTATTATATAATTTAGTCCTTTAAAATATTTCTTGAAATAACCAATTTTTGTATTTCAGTAGTTCCTTCTCCTATAGTACACAACTTAGAATCTCTATAGAATTTTTCTACAGGAAAATCTTTAGTATATCCATATCCTCCATGAATTTGAACTGCCTCATTAGCCACTTTTACACACACCTCAGATGCATACATTTTTGCCATCGCACCTAAAGTAGTTACCGGCTTATGCTGTTGTTTTAAGAATGCCGCTTTATGCAATAATAATTCAGAAGCTTCTATCTCAGTAGCCATATCCGCTAATTTAAACGAAATCCCTTGAAAACTACTAATTGGTTGCCCAAATTGATATCTTTCTTTTGAATATTTTAATGCTGCTTCATAAGCTCCTTTTGAAATACCAAGTGATAAAGCTCCTATCGAGATTCGCCCACCATCTAAAATCTTCATTGCTTGCACAAAGCCCTGCCCAACTTCTCCTAATCTATTAGCATCTGGAATTCTGCAATTATCAAAAACAAGTTCTGCAGTTTCACTTGCACGCATCCCTAGTTTATTTTCTTTTTTCCCTGAAGAAAAACCTGGCATTCCTTTTTCAAAAACAAAAGCAGTCATTCCTTTTGAATCACCTTTTTCTCCAGTACGAACAATTACAACTGCAATATCTCCAGAAATAGCATGTGTAATAAAGTTTTTTGCTCCATTTACAATCCAGAAATCACCATCCTTAACAGCAGTTGTATTCATACCACCTGCATCGGACCCCGTATTATGTTCCGTCAACCCCCATGCACCAATATGTTCTGCAGTTGCCAATTTAGGAAGCCACTTTTTCTTTTGCTCTTCGTTTCCAAAAGTCAAAATATGATTTGTGCATAATGAGTTATGAGCCGCAACCGACAATCCAATTGAAGGATCTACTTTTGAGATCTCTTCAATAATAGTTATATATTCATGATAACCTAGTCCTGATCCACCATATTCTTCGGGCACCAAAACTCCCATAAACCCCATTGCTCCTAATTCTTTGAACAGCGAAATTGGAAATGTTTGTGCTTCATCCCACTCCATTATATATGGACGGATATTTTTTTCAGCAAATTCTTTTATGGACTGAGCAATCATAGATTGCGTTTCGTTATAATCAAAATTCATTAGTATATTTTTAGAACTCCAAATATAAACCAATTATTTTTGCTTTTTCAACAGGAAAGCCCTTAATTTTTATCAAATCCTCAATATTGTTTATATTTCCATTCATACTTCGATAAGTAATAATTTGTTTTGCCAATGTATATCGGAAATAAGGAAAGCTTGACAACTCTTTTAATGAAGCATCGTTTATAGCTATTTTTTTAAAATAAGTAAGTTCCGAAATTTCAAAATGGTTATTTAAATTCGAAAGAACCTCAGGCGAAAGTCCCCACACCTCTTTAAGCTGCTCCATCGAAACAAAATAGCCTAAGCTTTCTTTTTGCTTTAAAATTCTTAAAGAAAGAATATCTCCTACTCCAGAAACTTTAATTAAATCTTCTTGAGTTGCTCTGTTAATATCCATTACTACATATCTCTCTTTTTTAATGAATATCTTCTGATTAGAGTGATTTTCATACTTCTTCACTTCTTTCTTATTGCCTACCCAACTAGGGAATTTAAAATAAGGAGTCATCATATCCAACAAAGAATCTGAAATTTTAGTTACCATCTGGAACTCTTTAGCAGAATTGACATATTTATTCTCTTTTCTAAAAACCAATAATCGATCAATTTGCTCTACCGTCATTCCTAATTTATATCCTTTATAATCTGTAATGAAATTTGGATTGAACAGGTATTTTTTTTCTCCCTTATTATCATTTTCAATTTTAATCGAATCTATTTCTCTTTGCAAAGACATCCACTTTTCTTTCTCAGGAAAAAATTGTGGTGACGAACCAAAATCAGCAAAAAAATAAACCAACTGTAAAACAATTATTATTGCAAAAAGAAAAACAATACCAATTCGCTGTTCTCTACTAAATTTAAAATAAGAGGTAATTATTCTGAAATTCATCTTTGATTAAAAACTTTTAACTTGAAGTTGTAAATTAAACCAAAAAATATCATTTTTTGTAAGAAAATATTTAAAATTAGCTTGCGAAGTATAAAATTATTTAAATACCTTGCAGTATAAAATAATCGATTAGTAAAGAATTTCGTAGAATTTTAATTATTTCACAACATAAAATGCACATATTGTTTTTATTTTTTACAAAAAAGAATACATTTGAAGCTTAATAACAATTAACCAAAATAATATATGTCAATTTGGAAAACTAAACCACTATCGGTATTGCTTGATGAAGCTTCCGAGTCTGAAAGAGGCCTAAAAAGAACTTTATCTTCTCGCTCCTTAGTAGCACTTGGAGTGGGTGCCATTATTGGAGCCGGATTATTTTCATTAACAGGAATTGCTGCAGCTGAACACGCTGGACCCGCAGTTACATTATCTTTTATTCTTGCTGCAATTGGATGTGCTTTTGCTGGTCTTTGCTATGCTGAGTTTGCTTCCATGATACCGGTTGCAGGTAGTGCCTATACCTACTCCTATGCAACAATGGGTGAGTTTATGGCTTGGATAATTGGATGGGATTTAGTTTTAGAATATGCATTAGGAGCCGCAACAGTCGGTGTAAGTTGGTCCCGTTATTTACTCGAATTGCTTAATAAATACAATATCCATCTGCCTCATAATTTAATTTGTTCTCCTTGGGAAACATTAAAATTAAGTGATGGAACCATCATAGAAGGTGGTATAATCAACCTTCCTGCTATTGTTATCGTTTCGTTGCTTTCTTTATTATTAATAAGAGGTACTAGAGAGTCTGCATCTATAAACAATTTCTTAGTTGTTTTAAAAGTTACTGTTGTAATTGTCTTCATAGTACTAGGATGGAGTCATATTGACACGGCAAACTACACTCCATATATTCCTAAAAATACGGGAGTTTTTGGTGAGTTTGGCTGGTCTGGTATCGCAGCCGGAGCTGGAACTGTATTTTTTGCCTTCATTGGTTTTGACGCTGTATCTACAGCTGCACAAGAAGCAAAGAACCCACAAAAAGGAATGCCAATTGGTATCTTAGGTTCTTTAATAATCTGTACTATCTTATATGTTTTATTTGCCCACGTAATGACTGGCCTTGTACCTTATTACGAGTTTGCTGGCGATGCAAAACCTGCAGCAACTGCTTTTGCTAAAACTGGATATTCATTTTTACAAACTGGCTTGATTGTTGCGATTTTAGCGGGTTACACATCGGTAATTCTAGTAATGCTAATGGGACAAAGCCGTGTATTCTACACGATGAGTAAAGACGGATTACTACCTAAATTCTTTAGCGAAATCCACCCTAAATTCCGTACTCCTTGGAAAACTAACGTGTTCTTTTTAATATTTGTAAGTCTATTTGCTGGATTCGTTCCTGTAAGTGATTTAGGTCATATGGTTAGTATTGGTACCCTATTAGCGTTTGTGTTAGTATGTATTGGTGTTATGGTAATGCGTAAAAGAATGCCAGATGCTCCAAGATCTTTCAGAACTCCATTAGTTCCTTTTGTTCCTATTGCTGGAATTGTAATTTGTTTAGCATTAATGTATGCTCTACCAAACGAAAGTTGGGTAAGACTAGTAATATGGATGGCACTAGGTGTTCTTATTTACTTTACCTACGGTAAGAAAAACAGTAAATTAAACAATCCAAATAAATAATATATCTCAATATTAAAAAGGGATAATAAAGTATCAGTTACTTTATTATCCCTTTTTTTTATGGAATAAAATGAATTATAAATCAAAAACGGAAGTCCTTTTAGCTCGAACTAAATCTTTTAATCTAATCCAGAATGCTAATGTTAAATATACTCCAAACCAAAGTCCAGCAGTAACAAAAGATATATATATAAAGAATAAACGAACACTTGTAACACGCATTCCTAATCTGTCGGCCAACCTAGAAGAAACGTGAAAACCGTATTTTTCAAAAAAGAATTTAAGTTTGATAATTGCTGACATATATACTTAAGATAATGAGCAAAAATACAAAAATAACCCATCATCTTATTCTACAATTCACAATTTCTCTAATTACTCTTGAGTAGTTCCACTCCAACAGTACAATCAAGACATCTATTTTTATTGCAATATTCATTTTTCAGCTGTAATAATGATTGTGTTTGTAAAGCATTTTTAGCGTTAATCTTAAATGTTCTAAACTTATCAATAATGGAGTTTTTTTCAGGTTTAATTTCATTTAAAATCACAATTAAATCCTCTGAAATAGCCCCACCTTGCTTTTTAGCGTAGGCAAATTTTATTGGGATAATTGTATTTATAATAAGTAAATCGACAAAAGAATGGGCTATTTTCTTTGCTCTAAAAGGGCTTTCTTTGTCAAACTGATAGTGATTTTGCCAATATGGAGCTACCGAAACCAATAACAAATCATAAATTTCCTGAACAGTATTTAAATCGATAAGCTTTGAAAACAAATTTTGGTATTTATGATATAAATTTGCCAATTGAGAAAGGCGAATTGTAGGGAAATTATCTGGGCGGTGCTTAAAAAATTGCATTGGTTCCACGTGTTCTCGCTCTAGTTGATATTTACGTAGAAGATAAAAATACCTAATTTTTAAATCCTTAAAATAATTATCTTCTTTATTTGCATCTAATAATCCTGCATTTCCAAAAAGTAATGCTTCTAAGTTTTCAACTTCAAAACTTTCTTTCCTAATTACACCAAAGGGTATTGATCGCGCTAATTGAAGAAAAGAATCTCCATTTGTATTTAATCCAAAATTTTTAGCCAAAAAGCAGAACAGAACTGCTTCCCAATCGTTATTTGTTAATTCTAACAAATCATAAATGGGTTGTGATTTGCGTTCCAATCGTTCAAAAAATAACCGTTCCTGCCAATTTAAAAATGAAAACTTATCAATGTTTTTAATTTCTTTCTCGCAAAAAATCCAAGATTTTGGAATAATTAAGCTTTTATAATTTTTAATAATTTCTTCAGAAACATAATTTTTCAAAATCAAAACAGGAACTTCCGAGTTATTTTGGCTAAAAACTTCACTATCATGTTCCCAAACAACATGCAAAATTACACTCTCATAAGCTATATCTTTTTCGTGATGGTGTAAGTACCAATCTGAAGATTTTAAATGGATCTCGATGTTTCCAGCCCATTTTTGATTTCCAATTATTATTTGAGCATTAAAAAAATCTGGCCCTGCCAGTTTTAGATATTGACCAACATTAATAATTGTAAGCTCCTCATTATTAAAAGTTCTTAGATTTAAAGTATCGAACTTTTTATATTTCCATAGGTAATGCAGAAAATCTTCTTTCATTATTTAGTCATTTAAAGATTGACTAAAGTAATTCAAAAAAAATTAAAAATGAAGGAAAATTACCTCAATAAATACAATTTAGCACATGCTCGAGCATCTGATAATGCTTCATGATGATTGAGCTGAATTTTCATTTCGCGACAGCAATCACTCAACTTCGTTGGTTTCAACCCTCTCGCTTTGTATATTTTAACAGTACATTCCCAACGCGATGCAATATTTAAATCACTATAATTTAAACCACATAATGCCATTGATTTCTCTAAAACATTACGATCAAAACTTTCATTATGAGCAACAACAACTCTATTTTCCAGACGTTTTTTTATTTCTGGATACACTTGAGCAAATGTTTTCGAATTTATTGTATCTCGAGGATAAATACCATGTACCCTAATAGTAAATGGCGAATACTCATTGTTAGGAGGCTTGATTAAAGTAACAAACTCATCTACAATTACTCCATTCTCTACTGTAACAATACCCACTGAACAAGGATGATATCCTGTAGCAGTTTCAAAATCTATAGCTGTAAAAGTCATTTTTTAATATTTTTATAAGCTAAAAATGCCACAAATTCAGCGAACTATCTCACTAGATTTGTGGCTATTTAATTTATTATGAACTATTGTCTTATTTTATCGAACCAATAATATCGTATTTTGTTATGATATGATGATTTCCGTTTCCTAGATCTACCAAAACGGCATCGTTTTCTTTTGTAAAAAGTTTTGAAACTTCTTCTATTGGTGTCCCTAATTTCACAATAGGAAAAGGTTTACCCATCACTTCTTTAATTGGTTTTTCGGCTACATTTTTGTCTGCTACATAGCTTCTAAACAAATCTGTTTCGTCAACAGAACCTACAAATCCTGTAATATCTACCACTGGAATTTGCGAGATTTTATATTTACGCATTCTTTCAATAGCATGCGAAACCAATTCTTCAGTACGCACAACAATTAATTGTTTGTCGATATGATCTTTTATTACATCTTCTGCTTTGGTAATGTTCTCTTCTAGAAAACCACGTTCACGCATCCAATCGTCATTAAACATTTTACCTACATAACGGCTTCCTGAATCATGGAAAAGAACTACTACTACATCATCTTTAGTAAAATGTTCTTTTAGTTGCAACAATCCTTTTATACAAGCTCCTGCAGAGTTCCCTACAAAAATACCTTCTTCAAGTGCAATCTTTCTAGTATAAACAGCAGCATCCTTGTCTGTTACTTTTGTAAATCCATCTATCAATGAAAAATCAACGTTTTCAGGTAAAATATCTTCTCCAATTCCTTCAGTGATATATGAATAAATTTCATTCTCATCAAAAATACCTGTTTCATGGTACTTTTTAAAAACTGATCCATAAGTATCTATTCCCCAAATTTTAATATTAGGATTTTTCTCTTTTAAGTATTTTGCAACTCCAGATATTGTTCCACCTGTACCTACTCCTACTACAAAATGTGTTATTTTACCATCAGTCTGTTCCCATATTTCTGGACCTGTTTGCTCGTAATGTGCTAATGCATTAGATGGATTATCATATTGATTTACATACCATGAATTTGGAGTTTCCTCTGCTAATCTTTTCGAAACTGAATAATATGAGCGAGGATCTGTTGGCTCAACATCTGTTGGGCAAACTACCACCTTTGCGCCTACTGCACGCAAAATATCCATTTTTTCTTTTGATTGCTTATCCGAAATTACACAAATAAGTTTGTATCCTTTTATAATCGCAACCAATGCCAATCCCATTCCTGTATTACCAGAGGTTCCCTCGATAATAGTTCCACCTGGTTTTAAACGTCCATCTGCTTCAGCATCTTCTACCATTTTTACTGCCATTCTATCCTTTACAGAATTTCCTGGATTAAAAGTTTCTACTTTTGCTAAAACCAATGCGTCAATTTCAGCAACGATTTTATTCAATTTTACTAATGGCGTATTGCCAATTGTTTCTAAAATATTTTTTGAGTAATTCATTATATTAAGTTTGGAAATTATACGGTCTGATTCCCATTATTATTAATTAATTTTATTGGAAGAAATTCCAAGTTAAACCAAATCGGATAACAAAATCACGATAGGGATTATTAGGTGCTGAATAGTAATTACTACCTGAAAATGACGAATTAAAATGCTCTGCTTTTAAAAAGATTCTTGTTTGTCTAATTCTTGCATTTATAAAAAAGTCAAAGTTCGGATAATTTCCGATTTCTTTCTTATTTTGAACAAAAAACTCTCCTATTACAGGATTATAATCATTACCATAATAACTAGTGAAGTAATTAAATACAATTCCCGTTTGTAAAAAAAGTGCTTTTTTAAAGAAATAATTTGTGTAATAAATCGTATTTCTTGTCACAATTTCTGGCACATTCAAAATAGCATCTGCTTGTTCTACTTTTTGATATAAAATCGTATTATCTAATGCAAAGCGTCCAAATTTAAATTCTTTACTTGCTTTTACTTCTAGATAATTAATTGTACCACTATATTGTACTGGCTTTACAATTTGAGTACCTGAGATAGCTTCTTTTGGTGTTGATTGATCTGCAAAATACATATGATCATTTAAGATTGTATATTGAAATGACATATTAACCCATGGTGTAGCTGCGCTTGCACTTAGTGAGTTTATTTTTTCGTTTTTAAATTTATTAGTCCAGTTGTATTCTACATAACTACTTTGGTACAAATTATAGTTATTATTAGGCAACTTGTTTATATTTTGATACTCAAATGAAAGTTTAATTTTATCACTGAAATCATGCTTCAACTTTGCTTCTAAATTTGAGAGCGATTGATTTGTTATTGATCTTGAATATAAAAACCTTCCATTCCATTTGTTTTTTTGATATTCATATTGCCCTCCAAAACTGTTAATATCTTGACTTAATGAACTAGGAATGATTACCCCATTATCAAAAATTAAAACTCTACTATAGTACGAATTGCTTCTAAAATCATCTATGAAAAATTGAAATTTCCCTAATAATATATTCTCGTAAGCTATTCCAGCCTTATTATACATTTTATTATAATGTGCCTGATCATTGATATTACTTGTTACATAGGAATCTCCAAATCTAAAAACACTTCTTCCTCCAATTGTTGAAAAAACTGTAGGTTGATAGTATTCAAAAAATTTATTCTCATAATTAAATTGATGCGTTACATACAAATTATTATTCCCTTCTGTTGGATTTACCCTATATGCATGATCAAAAAACAATCGCTTTCCTTTTAAAAATGATTTTGCATCGGTCAAATACACCTCTAATCGTTGTCGGTTTTTAAAATCTGGATCACCACTTTCAAAATCCCCAGGCGAAGTTATCCCTCCATTTTCTTCATTAGAAATATCTTGATAGGTATAATGTCCATTAATATAGTATTGCCCTTTTTTTGTTCTATAACTTGCTGTCAATTTAAAATTCCCAGTACTTGACAATTGATTTATATAATTTCCTTCTGATCGCAATCCTTTATATTCTGCAGAAACATTAAATCGCTCTGTCATGTTCAACGTTATAAACGAATCAAGCAATTGCCCTTTGTTGATTGTAGATTTAAAAAACAATTCGGTTAATGGTGTTGCAACAGAATAATACTGAACCTGATTCGCTTCTATAAAATTAAAATGCTTTGCTTTAAAACCCATTTCTGGATATGGAGTAAAATTGGTTAAGCTATATTGAAGCGTATTGTATGTTTGACCAACATTAGAAAATGGCAATAATCCGAAATTATCTTTTCGCAAATAATTATGACTGTATTCTTTTTGAATTGTAAGTGATGTATCAACATATGTTGTATCACGCTCAAGTGTTATATATCTATACTGATCAATCCTTGCAACTTTCTTTTTTGCTTTGATTGTATCATTAAGCCCACGGTGCTCACCACTCATGTCTAAATTACTTTTATTATTGACTTTTGCCTGAGAAAACAATAGTGTGGGAAGTACTAAAAGATAAATTAAAAAGAGAATTCTCATTTGAAAGGAGTATATATTTAGATATTATTATCGACTATTTGAATGTGGCAAAGGTAAATGAAAAAAGTTTTTAAAAATAAAAAACCCGCTTATAAAAAGCGGGTTTTAAAAAAGCGGATTTTAACAATCTACTTTGATAATTATTATGTTAATCTTATTTTCCAGTATTAACTACATCATCAATCAGTGGGTTTGAATCAATTTCTGCTTGAGGAACTTTAATAATGAATCTTAAATCATGAGCTTGCAAATCAAAAGTTACACCTGGTCCTGCAGCATTATTAGGTCCTTTTAAACGTTGGTTACCATCTCTAGGTATTCCTTTTCCTAAACGTTTTGCATCAAACCACTCTACACCATTCTCCATGAATAATTCTTTACGTCTTTCAACTAAGATTTCATCAATAAGAGCTTGACCAGTATTAGCACTTTGTACTGCATTTACATCTCTATTTTTTTGCAATGCAAATAATACCGTTTTTGCAGCACCATCTTTTCCTTGTCTTGCTTTAGCTTCAGCGTCAATTAAAATCATCTCAGCATATCTAATGATTGGAGAATGAGAACTAAATGCAAACGAGAACTTGTTTGACACATAATATCTATAATCAGTAACTGGGATTGTAGTAGCTTTTATACTAAACAACTTAGTAGGCTCAGTTCCTATTCCTCCTCTAACATCTGTAGCAGAGAACAAATTAACAAACGATGAATTTACAAATATTGAAGAATAACCAGCTGCTCTATGATCAGAAAAAGCATGAGGAGCTAAATAATAAAACATAGACTGATCTGCTGCTTGAGGAGATCCCCATAACCACTCTTTACTAGCGTTATCTTTGAAACCTGAATTATAATTTATTGCATCTAAAACTGCGTTTTGATCTCCACCATATGCAGCTAGAGCAGCAGCTTCAGCCAAGTCCCATTTACCCATAACTTGATAAACTTGAGCTAATATTGCATTTCCAACTTGCTTATTTACAAAAGACTTACCTAGACGTGAATTAGACAACAAAGGAATAGCTGTAGTCAAATCCTCAACCATAAAATCATAAACTTCTTTTACAGTAGACATTCCTTTAGCAACTGTAGTAGGCTCTTTATATATAGGTGGCGCTTGATAATTCTGATCCTCACTATACGATTTTGAAAACTCTAAAACTAATTGATGGTAAAAAAACGCACGTAGTGCATATCCTTGTCCTAACAATTCATTTTTATCTTTTTCTTCAAAAGTACTTGCCTTAACCGACTTAATAAAACTATTAACTTGGTTAATCATATAAAAAGGATAATTCCATGTAAAAATACTTCTACGAAAAGTAGGTTCTCTATTTGCATTCTCATAATCACTACCAAACCAGTTGTTTGCAGAAATTACGTCATTTCCTTTAACCGATCTTGCAAAAAACAATGAGTTTACTCCTCCTGTATCCGTAGAAGTAGCACCAGCTGCATTTGGGAATTGCGTTCTAAAACGTCTCATTATCCCAGAAAGAGCTCCTTCTGCTGTAGTTCTGGTTTCAAAAACACTCTCAATAGGAACTCCAGTAGTAGGTTTTACCTCATCTAAAAATTCCTGGCTACAACTACCTAAGCACATTACAATTACAAAGGCAGCTGTTATATTTCTAACTATATTTTTCATATACTAAATTTATTATTAAAAATCAATCGAAAACCCTAAAGACGCTAATCTTTGGTTGTATGTTCTACTATCTGTTGTACCTGCAAAACTTTGCTCAGGATCAATTCCTTTGTGAGATTGGAAAGTTAACAAGTTATCACCTTGTAGATAAATTCTCACGTTATTTACTCCAATAGAATTCATTACATCTTTTGGAAAATTATAACCAATATTCAATGCTTTCAAACGGATATAATTGTTTTTAAACAAAAATCTTGTAGATTGAGATGCATAATCCTGAGTTCCTTGGTACAATCTTGGAGTATCTGTAATATCTCCTGGTTGTTGCCAACGGTTTTCTAAATCAACAGATCCTGGACGTCCTGGATCTTTTAATCCCGTCATTAATGATGCATAAGAAGAATCATAAACATAAGCTCCATAACTAAAATTGAACAAAATGTTCATATCAAAGTTTTTGTATTTGAAATAATTTGAAAGTCCTCCAACTACATCTGGTAATGATGATTTTCCTACATAATTACGAGAAGCCTCTGTATAACTAAATGTAGTGTTTCTGTTACCATTAGCATCTACACCATCTTTATACCATTGCCCTCTACCTGTAGCAGGATCAACACCAGCCCATTCTTGAACCCAGAAGTCATAAATAGATCTACCTACTTCCCAACGTTTAGTACCATTAACGATATAATCTTGTGTTAATGATGTAACTTCATTTCTATCAAAAGAGAAATTCAAATCAGTATTCCAAGTAAAATTAGCATTTTTAACATTCACTGAACTTAAATAAACCTCTAAACCGAAGTTTTTCAAAGAACCTGCATTTGTTACATAAGTTGTATTACCTGTTGAACCTGCAACTGGAACTGCATAAATCAAATCAATTGATTTTTTTTGATACCAATCAGCTCCCATTTTGAATCTATCATTAAGAAATCCTAACTCAATACCAATATTTGACGAAGCTGTTTTCTCCCAAGTTAATTTTTTGTCAGCTGGAGCTCCTAATACAACACCTGCATTATTAATTTCGCTAAAACCTAAATTATATAATTGTTGGTAAGGGAAATATGAGTCAGTACCATCTGTATTCTGTGCTCTATTATTTCCTAATTCTCCATAAGATCCTTTAAGTTTCAAAGTACTAACAATCTTACTATCAACTAAGAAGCTTTCATCTTTAATACTCCAAGCTCCACCTATAGAAAAGAAATTACCCCAACGTGAATCTCTTGCAAAACGAGATGATCCATCTGTACGATACGATCCTTCAAGGAAATATCTATTAGCATAATTATATGTAGCACGACCTAAATAACTATTAAGACGTTCTTCTGTAATACTTCCACCAACACCTGCTGGTTTTGTAGCACCATCATTAACTTCAACTCCTGCTAAAAATCCTTCACCACGAGCATACATTCTATCTATTTTCAGCTTATAAGCTTCTTGGATTGCATCTATACCAAAGTTATGGTTTCCAAATTGTTTTTTATAACTTAAAACATTTGTAATATTTATAGAAGTTGTAATATCTCTATTTTGTGTTATTCTACCTCCAACTGAAGCAGCATTACCAAATAAAGAAGAGCTATAATTGAAGTTATCAAATAAATATCTTTGGTATCCTATTGTAGTTTTGAAAGATAAATCTTTTGTAATTTTATAACCTGCATATCCGTTAATTGTAACATCATCTCTATCATTTTTGATAGTATAATTATACAATGCTCCTAAAGCATTTTCATTACTCATTAATGGACGTGTAGCATTTACAAGACCTGATCCAGTTCCGTAATCATAAAGTTTACCTCCGAAGTTATCAAAAATTTCATTCCCTTGTGCATCATGTCTATATATCGGGTAGATAGAAGAAACATTATAAATCCATTGTACTGGACTTTGAAAAGAATTTCCTGATTGCGTTGGATAGTTTTGAGTTGAAGTTCCGTAAGCAATACTTAAACCTGAAGTTAATGACTCATTAATTTTAGTATCCACACTAACTCTAATTGAAGTTCTTTTAAAGTTAGAGTTTACTAAAGCTCCTTCTTGATTTAAATTATTAGCTGTAAATGAATATGCAGCATTTTCTCCTCCTCCATTAATTGCAATAGAGTTTTCTTTTCTGATAGCTGAATTATTAATTAAAGCCTTTTCCCAATCAGTATCCCAATACTTATCAGTTGTAACCAACTTTCCATTTGCATCAACAGGAACAGCAGCTTTATAAGGATTATATCCTAAAGCAGATATTAATGAATTAGATGCATTTTGACCTGCTACTGCAGGAGTTTGTCCGCTTCCGTATTGATTAACATTACGTCTAGCTTCCCAGCTCAATTCCATAAAACGATCAGTTGGCAATAATTTATGCAATTTAACAGCATTGCTACCAACACCAACTACAGAATTTAAATGTACACTTACAGGTGTATTAAATTTACCTCTTTTAGTAGTAATAATAATTACACCATTAGCTCCTCTAGAACCATACAAAGCAGTAGATGATGCATCTTTTAAGACACTCATACTTTCAATTTGATCAGAACTAATAGAGTTAATATTTCCTGAAAAAGGTGCACCGTCTAAAATTATCAAAGGCTCTGCAGAAGAGCTGATAGAACCAATACCACGAATACGTATGTTTGGGCTTTCACCTGGTTGACCTCCTGCTGAGATAATGTTAACCCCAGCAACACTACCTTGAATTGCTGTTAAAACATTCGTAGCTTGTTGTTTTTCTAAAATATCTTTACCTACTGTTGCTACTGAACCTACAATAGATTTAGTTTTTTGCTTACCGTAAGCAACCACCACTACCTCATCAAGTGATTGAGAAGCCGATGTTAATTTTGCATTTACACTATTTGATGCTCCAACAGTTACTGAAGAATCATTCATTCCCATAAAAGAAAACTGTAAAACATCCCCTGGCTTTGCTTGAATAGAATAAACACCATTAAAGTCTGTTTGTGTACTTACTTTTGTTCCTTTTACTACAACATTCACTCCAGGAATTGGTCCAGACTCGTCTGTAACCACACCCTTAATGTTTTTCTCCTGAGCAAAAGAAAACTGCATAGATAACGCTAACATTAGTAGTGTAAAAATCCATTTAAATTTTAATCTCATATTAATATATTTTGAATTAGTAATTCTGCAAACATCTTAATAAAAAGTTAATTAACCAAAAGTTAACCGGAATATATTTTTTTTAACAAGAAAAACACATTTTATTAAGCAAAATCACAACCGAAGTAAATTTCTTACATTTTATTAAAAATAAAAAATAAAAAAATATACATAATTAGCATTTAATTAAAAAAAATAAAACACAACTACATACAATACAAACACTTAACATTAAAAAAATTAATTAATTCATTTATTGATTATAAAGCATGAAAATTAAAAAATATCAAAAAAGAAAGAAAAAAGCTAAAAAAAATTATTTTTAAAAAAATCAAAAAAAACATGCAATTTCTTCAATTATTACTCGTTATCAGCTCATCAAAACTGTTAAAATTAACCTTCTAAATGCATGAATAACGGGGAAAACAAGAGTGAATCCTATAATTGAAACTAATTCACGGATATATTCTTAATGATGATCAAAAAGTTGAATACAAAACTTAAAACAAAGAATACTTCTAACAAATAATTTTCATGAAAAAACAGAATTATTTTACAATCAAATACTTACAAAAAGCAATACAATTTTATAATCTCAACAGCTACTGCTGCACTCATCAAGACTTACATAATTAACATCTCAATAAAATTAAAAAGAATACACAATACACAACTGTAAACCAACTAAGTACACATAGCATTCATTATATATAATATGGCATGATTAAATATTTTATTTCCCACTCATAACCCTCTTCATTTATTGATTATTTCACTCCAAGAAGAAACAGAGTACTAAAAAAATATCCCCTTTATAAAGGGGATATTAATTACAGCTTGAGGAGAAATAAAACCTAAAAATTTACAAACAAAATGACCTAAAGTAATATACTTACAAATAAAAAAAGAACTTTATCTTTTCTTGAAATTTGATAATAATTCTGATATAAAATAAAAAAACTGTCCAAAATATTTTAGACAGTTTTTATTATTATTAATAAGATAGATTGAAAATAATTTATAATGGATTTTGAACCATTAAAGGATTTGCATCCATTTCTGCTTGAGGCATTTGATGAATAAACCTATTATCACCAGTAGGAATATTAAATTTACCAAAAGCTGGGTGATTTGATTCTATATAATCTCTTGAGAGCCCAATTCCTAAACGTTTCATATCATACCAAGCACAGCCTTCTCCCCACAATTCAATCCTTTTTTGAAGTATAATTTCATTTATCAAGGCAGTTCCAGAATTTGTAGATTTTACATATTTAGGATCTCTAGTAATTGTTATCTCATATAACACATCTTTTGCAGATACTTCATTTCCAGCTCTGGCAAGAGCCTCAGCTTCTATGTAGTACATTTCTGAAGATCTTAAATAAATATAGCTACCAGCATTAATCGTAGGGTCTCTAAATTTTATATTTGCATATTCTGGTAAACTTGGATAAACTGGGTTATCTCCTCCAGGCGCAACAAATGCCTTCTTTCTAAAATCAGTATCAGAGATACTATTGTACAGGTTTTTATCTATATTTTTATAAATTCCCAATCCACCTGCATAACCTGAATTATTGGTATTATCAAAATGAGAAAAGAAATTTGCAACGAATGTACTAGTCGCTGAATTCATTGTCGCTCCCCACATAGTTTCTTTAGATTTAGTTTCAGAAAAACCAGTCATCCATTCTTGTTCATTAAGTAATACATAAGACTGTCTTGCGGAATTTGCCATATTAGAAGCATCTGAATACTTCCCCATTTCCAAGTAAACATTAGCTAAAAATGCCTCTGCAACAGTTTTATCAACTGAATCCTTATTTGAACGATTGTATTTAGTCAATAACTCAATAGCCTCTTTCAAATCCTTTTCAATTAATTCATACACTTCATTAACTGTAGACCTAGCTTTCCCTTCCAATGTAACCTCAGTATAGATTGGCACGCATAATTTTTTTTCATTACCTAAGTAAGTAGGTCCATATGTACGAGCCAACATAAAATAAAAATATCCCCTTAAAGCTAAAGCCTGTCCTCTAATTGCATTTAATTTATCATCTTCAGTTATACTTGGGATAGCAGCAAGAACCACATTTGTTGATTTAATTTGTGGATAATAAGTATTCCAAACTAATCTAGACCTAACATTTGTTTGCTGTCTTCCTAAATAATTATAAAAAGAGCCATACCAACTTGATTTAGTCATTAACATATCATTAGACATCATATCCATTGCTGAAAGCACCGATTTATGCCCATAATCCTCATGATTGCCTCCAATTGCTAACCCATAAGACCTTAATCCTGTATAAATCCCATTAACAATTGCTTGGTTTGCTGAAGCAGATGTCGCAAGTTGATCATTGTTAATTGTTGATTCAGGTACTGTATCCAGAAAATCTTTATCACAACTTACTAACATCAATAAAGACACTGCTGTTATTATTACTATTCTTTTCATATTCTTAAAAATTTACTGTTAAACCAAATGAAATCGACTTCATCACTCCATACACATTTAAAGATTGACCATTATTAGTTCTTGACCCTAAATTATTCAATCTTGGATCCATACCTTTTCTTTCTGACCATAATGCCAGATTAGATCCCATTAAACTAAATTTTGTAGATTGAATTCCTAGGTCTACCAATTTGCTATTTTTAAAATCATATGATATAGAAACATCTTGAAGACTTATATAATCTGACTTAATTAAGAAATAATCAGAAGTTCCCATTTGAAAAGTCGAAATATGATCAATTCTTGGAATGTCTGAATTAGGATTTTCTGTAGTCCATGCCTTAGCTACATCTTTATGGTAATTTTGTCCAATATTATCTGATCCAGAATACATTGCATCTTGATAAACCCCATCATACATATAACCTCCAAATTGATAAGCAAAACTAGCTTGGAAAGTAACATTCTTAATTCTAAAAAGAGTTCCAAAACCACCATAAACATCTGGGTTAGCATCTTTTTTACTTAAGTATTGGGTAGCATTTCCATAAACATTCGTCGTTACTTTATTTCCTGTCAAATTTCCTGAAGTATCTTTTTCATCCATATACCACAATGCATCTCCATTAGATTTATCAACACCTGCATATTCTCTCAAAAAATAAGAGTAAGCAGGAGCACCAACTTCAAATCGATATCTACCATCAGTAAATGCGATTGGTAAAGAGGTTACTTTATTTTTATAATGAGTTCCATTTGCCCAAATATTAAAATCAATATTTTCAGTTTTAATAATATCCACTCCTAAATTTACTTCTATCCCTTTATTCCCCATATTTCCAATATTTTTTGAAACGAATGATGTCCCTGTAGATAATGGTATTGGGAAATTATATATCAAATCACTTACATTTCTTTCAAAATATTCCGCTTCGATAGAAATTTTATCAAATAATACAATATCAAATCCTAGATTTAAATTTTTAGATTTTTCCCACTTAACATTCCTATTAGCTTCAAAAACATTTAAAACACCTGCTTCTCCTTCAGAATCAGGATCTATTCCATACTGTGTTTGATATGCATAATAATTCCTTTCGCTACCAAAATAGTTACGATGATTGATTCTTGAAGTTACTGGATAATATATGTTATCATTACCTTGCTCTCCATAGCTCCCTTTTAACCTTAAATCAGTAATCCATTTTGTTTTAGGAAAAAATGACTCTTTCATTATCGACCAAGCTGCTCCGTAGCCATAAAAATTGCCCCATCTATTCTCTGGTGCAAATACAGAAGAACCATCTCTTCTAAAGCTACCATTAAAAAAATATTTATTCTTGTAATTATAATTTAACCTAGAGAAATATCCTTCTACTTTATATAAATCATTGTAACCATCTAAATAACCATATTTAGTCGCATTACTTATAATTGTCAAATCAGGAATTACGATATTACTTTTTTGCCCAACTAACATCTTAGATATAAAATCTGATGATTCGTGACCTACGAGCACATCAAAAGAATGCACTCCATAGCTTTTTTTCCAAGATAATAATTGTTGGTTTGTAAATGTATATTCATTTTTTGTAGCAGTACCAATTCTACCATTTACCCCCATAGCATCTCCCCCCAACCCAGTTGTAGTATTTAAATAATACCCAGATAATAGGTCATATCCCAAATTATATTTAAAATTAAAATCCCTCAGAAAATCAATAGAAACGTAAGCTCTTGCTCCAAATTTATTTTCTTCACTTAAATTTGTATTTAATAATGTAGTTGCATAAGGATTAAGGTTTGAACCATATGGACGATTTCCAGATTTGTTAAAATCATATACTCTACTTCCATCTTTGTTATACAACATCTTTCCATTTGCATCTCTTTCCCATATTGTATAAATTGGCGCAATACTTCTTGCCCAGCCAAACAAATTACTATAGGTATTAGAAGACACTTGGGAAATAGGTGCGTTTTGGTTTGAACGTGCATAATTTATGTTTGTTCCAATTTTAATTTTATTTGAAACTGTATAATCAATATTCCCTCTAAGAGTTATACGTTCAAAATTTGAGTTAATAGTATAACCATCATCTGACAAATACCCCAATGATAGAAAAGAACTAAGATTGTCACTACTACTCGAAAGGCTTAAATAATGCTCTTGTCTAATAGCATCTCTAAATAATTCTTTTGACCAGTCATCATGATATAATAATTTAGCATCAGGATTTATTTCTCCAGTTGCTGGATTTATGACTTGATCATTAGGTACATTATAATTATTATATCCTAATGAATAACTATCTCCTTTAATTAAGTTTTTAGCCGCTGTATTTGCCGCATCTGTTAATGTTTGTCCTTGATAAATCAATCCATTTCTTACTCTATTATAAACTGCTTTATAATAATCCCCTGGGTTCTTTATTATATTATACTCAGACACCCCTCTTGAATTGACTCCAATTTTAGTTTCATAAGTAACTTTCAATTTACCTTTTTGCCCTTTTTTTGTAGTAACTATAATTACTCCATTTGCCCCTCTACTACCATATAATGCGTTTGAAGATGCATCCTTCAAAAAACTTATAGATTCAATATCTTGAGTTGCAATAGCATTTATATCACCATTATAAGGAATACCATCAATAACATATAAAGGAGAATTTGAAGATGAAATAGAACCAATACCTCTAAATCTTACTTGAGGAGCATCACCAGGCTGTCCAGAATTTGCACTAATTTGAACTCCCGCAACCTTACCTGTTAGTGATTGAACAGCATTAGAAGCCTGTGCATTTTCTAACATTTTTGAGTCAATTTTAGAAACTGCACCAGTAATTTCTTGTTTCTTTTGTGTCCCAAAAGCTACTACCACAACCTCATCTAAAACTTTTCCATCTTCTTTCATTACCATATTGATCACAGAAGAAGTACCCACTTTAGCCATCATATCTTGCATTCCCATATAAGAAAACACAAGAACATCTCCTTGCTTTGCCTTAATAGAATATTTACCATCAAAATCCGTTTGAACGCCAATGTTTGTTCCCTTAACATTAACATTCACCCCAGGAATTGGTCCTGTTATCGCCTCTGAAACAATTCCAGAAATAGTTTTCTCTTGTGCAAAAGAAAACTGCATGGTCAATGCCACTAATAATGTTAAGATCCATGTAAATTTCACTTTCATGTTAAATAATTTATAATTAATAGCCAACAAAACAAATGAAAATTTCTTACAATAACAACTAAATAAAACCAATTAAGAATATTTTCCTACTTTTTAGACTCAATAAAAAAGGAAATAAGCCACAAAACTCACAAACAAAGAAGGTTATGGTGTTTTATAATTTTAAAAGACAAATAACACTCTTGATTATTTTAACAAGAAACAAAATGTTAAAATTTAGATATTAGTTCGACATAATAGAATAAACTCATAAAAACAATTAAACTTTATAAGCTATAATTGCTATCTGAATCAATTAAAAAAAAGAGAGTAGTGTTTATTTCAAAAAAAAACTGCCCAAGTTATCTTGGACAGTTTTTTTTCATTCATTAAAATTTAAAGTTCTTTTAACTTGCCATATAAGCAGTTAAAAAGACAACTCATATTATATCTCCTTAGAGTATAATCCATACTTATTTAGTACGCTTTATTGGTCTCTTTTTCTAAATTTGTACGCCCTTTAACCATCCATTCAGGAGCTTTTTCTCCCTTTAGATAATGATCAAAAAATTGTTTCATTCGTGTTGACAAATCTTTTCTATTACCCCAACTATCAGCTTTAAGATTATGTGGTTCTCCATTATAATTCAACATCCATACTGGCTTATCTAAACGACGTAATGCTGAAAAATATTCAATTCCTTGGTACCATGGCACTGCTCCGTCATTGTCATTATGCATCATCAATAAAGGAGTTTGCACTTTATCTGCATAAAACAAAGGCGAGTTCTTTATATAGGCATCTAAATTACCCCAAATAGTTTCTCCTATTCTACTTTGAGTATGTTCATACTGAAACATTCTACTTATACCTGTCTCCCATCGAATACCCCCGTAAGCACTAGTCATATTACTAACTGGAGCTCCTGCCATAGCTGCTGCAAACATATTAGTTTGGGTTATTAGGTATGCCGTTTGGTACCCACCCCAGCTTTGTCCTTGAAGAGCTACATGTTTTTCATCTATAGCTGGATATTGTTTTATCATATTCTCTACACCACTTACAATACAGTTATAAGCGCTCTGACCTGGAAGACCCTCCTTATAGATGATATCCGGAATAAAAACAAAGTAATCATTACTCGTGTACAATGTTCTATTAATTGTAGATCTACTCGGTTGAGGAGCATAATGACGATGGTATGTATCTGAATTCAACTCATAAAAATACACTACCATCGGGTATTTTTTATTAGGATCGAAATTCTCAGGCTTATATAATAATCCCTGTAAAGTAACTGCATCATTATTTTTCCACTCTACTAGGCTTACTGATCCCCATTTAAAGTTTTTCTGTTGTGGATTTGCTTTCGTTAATTGTTCATGAGATCCAAAATCTGTCGTAGTAACCCAAATATCAGGATACTGCTGGTAATTTTGCTTGGTATAAAAAATAGTTTTACTATTTTTTGATTTCTTAGGCGGTGTAAAGAAATAATCTCCTTCCATCACAACAGTAGGCGTTTTTTCTTTGTTAAAATCAGAATAAACATATCCTGCTTTTTTAGTACTTTCTTCAAAAACTAATAAGAGCACTTGTTTTTTAGTGTCTATAAATTTCTCTTCATTATCTATCTGAAAATATCTATAAATCCTATTAGTCTCTCTTCCGTTTTTAGTTATTCTTATTGGTTTTATTTTTGATTCTGGATCTAATTTCCATATATCATAACGATCATATATGTAAACTGATTTATCTCCTTCATCCCAACCAGCAATACCGTAAGGAGAAGGCTCATTGGGTTGATCATTACGCTCATCATACCAAGCAACACTTACCCCTTTAGTTAACGGTTTTTGTTGATTCGTTTTTAAGTTAATTGAGTAATAAATACTGTCCTTTCTGTTATAGTAAACAGCATATTTCTGAGAGCCACCAAACCATATCTGATTTTGCTCTTTCACCAATAGCTTTTGTTCTCCTGTATTAAGATCTATTTTATAAAAATCTTTTACAAATAAAGCAGTCCATGAAGAAGCCTTTTTATACGATTCTTCATCTTCTCCTAAAATAAAATTACCATCTCCATTATTTAACACTGTAACATCAGGAACTAGCTTGTTTGCTAACTGTACTGCTTTATCTGAGTCAAAATCATATACAGCTTGGTAGGTCCTATTTTGTTCTTTTTTATTTTTTACAATTTGTTCAGGTTGCAATTCTTTGTCTGTCCATGCCCATATATCTAATGTTGCACGCTCTTTATTTAACAAGGTATCTTTAGTTTTTTCTCCTTCAAATAAAGTATTTCCAAAGAATAGTCTTTTCCCATTTTCTGAGAAAAACAAATTCCCTTTGTCTGAATAATTCCAGTTTTCTGGAAGGTTCTTAATTCTGTTTGCTTTTAATTCTAGCAGCAGTGATTTTGTTCCTTTATATAACTGATATTTTTTAATTTTCGTTGTATCTGATGAGAATAAAAATCCAAGTTTATCCCCCTTATCTTCAATAGCGATCTTTGTTATTGTCCCTTTTGAATTAAAAATAGTGTCTGTCTTTTTGCTGCCTGCATCAAAATATAATAATGCTGATGCAATTAAAGAATCTTTCTTTTTTTCTGAATGAAGTAATAATTTATCTGCCTTTTTTGACCAACTAAAATTTTTAATATTCAAAAACGCCAAACTATCTTTTAGTATCGGATTATAAATCACGACAATAGTATCACTCTTTATTTTTGCTTTTGATTTTTTATCTACTCCTGCTGAATCTTTCGCTTTTACAGATTTTGAAATAGTTTTATAAGCAAGCCAATCTCCTCCTTCTGCAGGCTGACTAAAGTTTTTCAGGCTTGGGTATTTTTTTACCTCTTTTGTTTTAAACACATAGATCCCTAAAGAATCAACAGGCAATTTTTCTTTTTTTAGTTTTTTTGTTTCTGCTTTTCTTCGAACAGCTATTTCTGGTTTTATCTTAAATGATACAAACGTACTTTTTCCGTTTATTTGAGCATCATAACCTCTAGAAATTGTATCTGATGCTTTTGTTTTGGTATTCACAATTACAAGCTTGCCATCCCCATTTCCTGGATTATATTCGTATACTAAATAAGCTCCATTTTCTGACAACTGTGCTTTTTCTATTTGTTTCCAATTATCATAATCATTCACAGTAAGTGATTTTTTTTGTGCGAATGATACAAAGGCAACAAAAAATAAAGAAACAAATAAATACATTTTAAACTTCATATTTCTATTTTATTAGGGATGATTCTAGTTCTACTTTTCAACTATTCTTGGTAAAACTACATAAATAATGTACATTCCACAAATGCCTTATTACACAAACCTAATAACTATATAATTATAACAAAACAAAAGCTACAGCGGTGATGTTGTAGCTTTTGTAATTCATTTAAAGTTCGTTTTGTTTTATCAAAGGATTTGCATCAATTTCTGCTCTTGGAATTAGCCATTGCCATCTTTTATCTGTAGGTGGCACTGCTAGAACCCCATTTACAATTCCTGAATCATGATTAGTATCAGTTCGATCTAAAGAAGAATTAGTTCTCTTTAAATCAAAAAATCTAAACCCTTCTCCCCATAACTCTATTCGTCTTTGCACTAATATTTCATCTACTAAAGCTTGTCCTGTATTAGTAGACAAAACATAACTTGAATTTCTTGCTTTTACAAATTCAAAAAGAATTGTAACTGCATCAGCTTGTCCTAATCTTGCTTTTGCTTCTGCTTCTATAAGATACATTTCTGCTGCACGCATATAAGGCACATCACACCTACTATCTCCTGTACTTATCGATAAGAATTTTTGACTTGTATATGGAAACGTATCAAAATTCTTTGCAAGCGAAAGATTGGGATGCTTGCCATCTTTACTGAAAATAGTAGAGCGTACATCTGTTGCTGGTATCATATCATACAATTTACTATTAATTGCTTTTGGACAAGAACGTATAACTGTTGAATTATAATTTCTTGACATATAGGCTCCAAAATTCCCAAAATAATTAGTTTGCACTTCATTAATATGGCTTCCCCACATCCATTCTTTATTATTAAAATCATTAAAACCAGCACCATAATCTGCCATAGACATTAAACTCATTCCGCTTCTTGCTTTATTAGCATAATCTGCAGCAATATCCCAATTTCCTTGAGTCAAAGCTACACGTGCTTTTAATCCTTGCGCAACTTTTAAATTTAAATGAGAATTATTTAACTTCTGATACCCTACTAACAGGATATTAGCTTCGTCTATGTCTTTATTAATTTGCCCATATACCTCTTCTACTGTAGAACGTGGAAAATTATCATTCCCAACCGTTAAAATAATTGGAACTCCTAACTGTGAGTTAGTTTCTCCATTTACATATCTTTTCCCATACAATTGTACTAATTGAAAATGGCTAAAAGCACGATATAATAGTGCTTGCCCTTTTACAATATTCTTATCTGCAATTGTTCCTACAGCAGCATCTGTTGCGTTTATTATTGTATTAGCATCTCTTATTATTCTGTAATACGTTCTATAAGGGAAACGAACATCTTGTGAATTTTCATTGTTTAATGCATTCCAATTATATACTTGCAAAAACCAACCGTTAGTTATAGGAAAAACAATATCTTCTCCAACAATATCAGTTTGTTGCATCATTCCTCCCAAACCACTTTCATTTTGATTGGATTCATATCTGATATATAGTGATCTATGAATACCATTTAAAAGGGTCATTAAATTTTCTGTTGTTTTAGTTGCTCCTTCAAGATCTACATACTCTGTAGGTGTTTTATCTAAGAAATCATCTGAACACGATCCTAACATCGCAATTGATATTATAAAAAATATCAGTTTTATATAATTTGTTTTCATGTCGTTAAAAATTTAAATTAAAGCCTAATGTTATTACTCTTGACGGGATATATCTATTCTGAGTTGTTCCATTAAAGGTTTGGGTTGGATCCATCCCTTGACGCTTAGTAAACAATAATAGATTTTCACCATTAACATAAATAGTTGCGTTATCAATAGCCAATTTGGATATTAAATCAGAAGGTATTTTATAAGATAAATTAATCTGTCTTAATGCTAGATAATCTGACCCTATTAACCATCTGTCTGATGCAGCACTAGCTTGTGTATTTCTATTTACATCTAGACGAGGAACATCTGTAACATCCCCAGGTTTTTGCCATCTGTTAAGAATATCCGTACTTAAAGCTGATCCATAGTTACTACCTGTATGCATCAAAGCTGCATAATTTGAATCATACATCTTACCTCCTATTTGATAAGAGAACAGAACATCCAATTGGATTCCTTTGTATTTAAATGTATTTCCAAAACTTCCGAATAAATCTGGTATTGCTGAACCTGCATAATGATAAAGTGCTTTATTCTGATCTGTAGTTACATTAACTCCATTGACTACTCTTCCTGTAGTGTCATTAGTCGCCATTAGATTTGGATCAGCAACATATAGAGCATATCCATCGGCAGGATCTACTCCATACCAATCTCTTAGCCAATAGTCATATATCGACCTACCTATTGCTAGTTTTTTGGTACCATCAATGATTTCTTTTTGTGGTAACTTTGTAATTTCATTTTTGATTGTAGAAGCATTGATATTTACTCCCCATGAAAAATCCGATGCTTTTATAATAGTCCCATCTAACGAAATTTCGAATCCTCTGTTATACATAGATCCAATGTTTTCAACTCTATAGTCTAATCCTGAGGATAATGGATTTGGCACATCAAAAATAAGTCCATCCGTATTTCTATTATAATACTCTACACTTCCTTTAAGTCTATTCTTAAACAATCCAAACTCTATAGCAATATCTTTTTGAGTATTAACTTCCCATTTTAAATCTGGTGCCCCCGCTGCATATGTAATAATGCCTCCTTCACTTCCATTATCATATCCCAAACTAAATGTAGGTCGGTTTACATAATAGTTTAAGCCACTATTACTGATATGAGAATCATTTCCGACTTCGCCTATTGAGGCCCTTAACTTCAAATCATCAATCCAAGAATTGTCACTTAAGAAATTTTCTCTAGAAATTACCCAAGCTCCTCCAAATGACCAAAAATTTCCCCACTTAGTCTTAAATTTTGAAGACCCATCTCTTCGCAACGATGCTGAGAAAATATATTTATCCATATAGTCATACCCAACTCTTGAGAAATAGGATTCTGTTGCGTAATTCCTTGTATATGAAGTTAAATTTGTTACTGTAGAATAATTAATAAATTCTATGATTTCTGGTACAACTTGTCCTGTCTTGGTTCCACTTGCCCAATTTCTTTCATAATCAAAACTTTCATGTCCTACCAGTGCCGAAATATTATGCTTGCCTATTTTTTTAGAATAATTAAGCAATTGATTGTAAGTTACACCTGTTAATATTTCTTCTGTTTTAGCCATTAATCCTCTAGGAGCACCATCGCCAATCAAAGTATTATATGAATATCTTCTATTAAAATAGGACTTATCAATAGAAAGATTAGTTGTAAACTTAAAATCTTTTAAAAAGCTTATTTCAAAAAAGGTCCTAGCTGAAAGTGCTAGTCCTTTCATATTATCTGTATTATTTAGTGTTTCATAAACAACATTTCTACCATTAGAGGCCCCAGATCCTCGAAGAGTTGAATATACTTTATCTCCAGTTGCCGGATCAAGCACATAATCTCCAGTTGCAGTGTGATCAAAAACAGGATAAATTGGCCCCATATATCGTATGGTTCTAAATGGATTTCTAAAAGAACTTGTGTTTTCTACACCGTCAATTCCTAAATTTGAATTACTTAAAGTTCCTGCAATATTAATTCCTGTTTTAAACCAGTCCTTTAAGCTTGTGTTTAAATTCAGACGTCCTGTTGTTCTTTCAAAATCTGATTTCTGAATGTATCCTTCTTCTTTCAAATGGCTTAAAGAAGCAAAATAATTTGATTTTTCTGATTTTCCTTGATATGAAAAATCAACATTTTGGCGAACTCCTGCTCTTTCCAATTGTTTTTCCCAGTCTAAATCTTGAGGATATAACAATTGTGCATTAGGATTTAGTTTACCATCAGTTCCAACAATACTACCATTAGGAACATTAAATGGGTTTGTTACTAAAACTACAGGAACTCTCGCAGAAGCATACGAATTTGCTGCATCAATTTGTGTTTGTGTAGCCATTGGACGGCTATTTCTTATCGCTTCCCATTCCAAAGGATAATAATCATATGCATTTACCCTTTTATACTCTTTAATAGATCGTGAGGTTATCCCCTGACTTAGATTTAACGAAAATTTATCTTTGGATGACTTTCCTGTCTTAGTAGTAATTATAATTACGCCGTTAGCTGCTTTTGACCCATAAAGTGATGTAGATGATGCATCCTTTAAAACGGTTAAGCTCTCAATATCGTTTGAATTTAAACTACTAATTTGTCCCGCAAATGGAACCCCATCAACAACATACAGTGGCGTATTCGATCCATTAATCGAGCTAAACCCACGTATTCTTATTTCGGGTGCAGATCCAGGCTGTCCAGCTGAGCTCTGAATTTGAACTCCCGAAGTGCTTCCTTCTAAAACCGCAAGCGCATTTGTTAAGGCCCTATTCTCTAATTGTTCTGATTTAATTTGAGTAGCCGAACCCGTATATGATGATTTTTTTGCCTTGCCATACGCAACAACGACAACTTCATCAAGTGTATTATCGTATGATTTCATCTTCATATTAATCACCGAAGAAGTACCAACTGTAGCTGTTATGTCTTGCATTCCCATATAAGAAAATACAAGTACATCTCCCATTTTAGCCTTAACAGCATATTTACCATCAAAATCTGTCTGGACACCCGTATTCGTGCCTTTAACAATAACGTTTACCCCAGGGATTGCACCTGTCACCCCATCTGAAACGATTCCAGAAATAATTTTCTCTTGCGCAAAAGAAAATTGCATGGTCAATGTCGCAAATAATGTTAAAATAACTGTAAATTTTGTCCTCATGTTAAATTGTTTTTGGTTAATAACTTGCCAAAAATGATAAAAATTTCTGACAATAACAATCTTACAAAATAAAAATAAAATATTTTTCCTACTTTATTTAAACATAAAAGAAAGAAATAATTTATAAAAAGCAAACATAAATTGTTGTATTGATAATTATACTAAAAAGAACAACTAACACTTGACTCTAAAAAACTCAAAAATAAAATGTTAAAAATTTAACATTTTACAACTAAGAAATCAGAGCCTTGATTTGATAGTGATTGATAATTTCAATTACCCTTTTAGGCTATTTCAAGAAAAATTTACAATATTTGTGATTCAAAAATAAAGTATGCTTCAACTCAATTATTCAGGATATAATTTAGAATCGGGGACCGACGAAGCTGGTCGTGGCTGTCTAGCAGGACCAGTAACTGCAGCAGCTGTAATTTTGCCTTCTAATTTTGAGAATAAAACATTAAACGACAGCAAGCAGCTATCTGAAAAAGTGAGAGAAAATCTTAAACCTATAATCGAAGAGCAGGCTATTTCTTTTGCCATAACTCATTTGTTTCCCAATGAAATAGATGAAATTAATATTCTAAATGCCTCTATGAAAGGAATGCAGGAATGCATTCTGAAATTAAACAAAGTCCCTGAATTTATTATTGTCGATGGTAACAGGATGCTGAATGCAAAGCTGGGGTTAAAAAACACTACTGGAAAACAATTTACGCAAGAAGAAATCGAATTATTAAAGTCTATTCCGAATCAAAGTATCATAAAGGGAGACGCCAAGTTTTTGAGCATTGCTGCAGCATCAGTACTTGCTAAAACCTATCGTGACGAATACATGAACAAAATTCATGAAGAATTCCCAATGTACAATTGGAAAAAAAACAAAGGATATCCTACCAAAGAGCATCGTGAAGCAATTAGAAAATACGGCACGACCAAATACCATAGAATGTCTTTCAAACTATTACCAGATCAATTGGAGTTATTTTAAATTTTAATAACAATCCGCTAGAGTTTTATTCTCTTTTGTCTTAGTTTAAAATTGCTTATTGCACTTGGTTTACCCTTTTGAAATGATTGATTATTTCTTAGAATTACAACTTTATTTTGTACTTTCGGGTGCTCATACCCCGCAGACACTAATCCTGCGATAGCACTAAAAAAAATAATTATGACGAAGCGAGCAAATAAATATAAACTTACCTTAGAACAGGTTTCTTTAATGAAAGAAGAAACAATCTTATCTGAACCTTTATCCTTAGAATTTGAAAATCACGATGAAATTTTTAAAATTATTGACATAATCAAAGAGAAAAACCTTTTTGAAAATGAAAATCAATCTACCGAATTTGCAATTGGATTAAAACTGTTCAGTGAAGTAATGCTTAAAAACAGAAAACATCCACTTTTTGAGGATTTTTTCCCCGCATTTGGTGATTTTATGAAAAAACTAAAAAGCCAATAACAAAATAGTAATCTACAATAAACTTTTACCTACCTCATCCCGTCTAAACGAATCGCTATAGCCCTATTGGTTACAATCATCTTAAAAATTACAAACCCTTCGGTGTATTTTGTAAGCGAAAGAAGGTATATAGTTCACTCTGGGTTGCTTGTTGGGTTGTTTTTGATTACTGCAGCAACAACTAGCTTTATAAATCATTTCTACGCTACTGCTAATGAATCTTGTGCAGAACATATCGTTTTAAGAAAAGGAACTGGCGGGACACGTTATAAAGAACACTTTATTTTTATAAACACTGATAATCATAAAGAAGAACGATTTACAATTAAGAAAGCCTTTTACAATGAACTCTCCGAAGGGGGAAAATTGAATTATGCATAGTAAAAGGAAAACTTGGCTATGACTATGTGATAAAAGTAAACAGTAGAAACTTACTGCTACCCTCATATACCTTGACTAGAATCTTTTACATAATTAAAATACGAACTACGCATCACAATGAACTTTTCAACAAAGTAAAATTGGACTTCTCAACAAAATAAAACTATTTTTTTTGGCGCAATTTTGTACCATTAATTTAGATATTTATAAAAGATTAAATAAAACAGCGTTAGCAATTGCATAAGGACCATCAAAAGGAGCCATTTAAAACATCAATTTAATTTTAACCACTCTTTCTTTTTGCACTGAATTATAATGCTTATTTCGTCTGAAACATCTTTTTAATACATTATTTCTATACGCAACAACAATTGCATCCAAAGAATTAATAATAGAACAAGTCGAATGAAACGTTTTTTAAAAATTACAAAAAGAATTATGATTATAGTAATAAGTATTTTGGCAATTTTAACCTTGGTTACTTTTGCATATATGATGCAACCAAAATTTGGTAAAGCACCAGAAGGCAGTCGTTTGGAATTAGTTAAGAAATCCAAAAATTATAGTAATGGAAAATTTCAGAACACCCATGACACGCCCACTCTCACAAATGGATACAGCTTTGGCGGCATTCTTTATGACCAACTATTTGGCAGTCACCCAAGACGTGAGCCTGTTGACTCTATTCCATCTATAAAGACCGATTTGCATAATCTTTCTCCTGATACGGATGTATTGGTTTGGTTTGGACATTCTTCTTACTTCATGCAAATAGATGGAAAACGCTTTTTAGTTGACCCTGTATTTAGCGGAAACGCTTCACCACTACCTGGAACTGTGACCTCATTTAAGGGAGCAAATGGCTATACTGTTGCTGATTTACCCACAATTGACTATTTGTTTATTAGCCACGATCATTACGATCATCTTGATTACGAAACTATAGTTGCTTTAAAACCTAAGGTAAAAAAAGTAATTTGTGGCCTTGGAGTTGGAGGACATTTTGAACGCTGGGGATATTCTACAGACAAAATAATTGAAAAAGATTGGGACGAAACCATCATTTTAGAAGATGGTTTTAAAGTGCATACAACTCCTGCCAGACATTTTTCGGGAAGAGGATTGTCTAAAAACAATACCTTATGGCTTTCTTATATCTTACAGACACCTAACATCAAAATATACATAGGTGGTGATAGTGGTTATGATACTCATTTTAAAAAAATTGGCGAACAATACGGACCTATAGATTTTGCAATTTTAGAAAACGGACAATATAATCTAGCTTGGGAAGCCATACACATGCTTCCAGAACAAGTACTCAAAGCAGCTCAAGATTTAAATGCCAAAAGACTATTTCCTGTGCATTCTTCAAAATTTAAATTAGCAATGCACTCTTGGGATGAACCATTGACAGAATTATCTAAACTGAACAAAACAACCAACTTACCATTGGTAACTCCGATGATTGGCGAAATTGTATATTTAAATGATAGCACACAAGTTTTTAAAGAATGGTGGAAAGATGTAAATTAGCAGAAGTATAATTTAAATCAAGATGAAAATTTCCGAAATAAAATCATGTTATATTGGCCCTGAGATTTCTGGTGAACAATTTGTTCCTGAGCATCTGTTTTTATATCTGGCTGTTGGTGAAATCGAAGGTTATGATGGTCTTACAATGCATACCATCAAATCAGGAGATTATTGCATTGTAAGGAAAAACCATTTGGCTAAATACAACAAACAAAAAGACAATGGGAAATTTGAAAAGGTTGTAGTTGTTTTTGACGAAGATTTCCTAACAGAATTCAAAAAAAATCATGCTATTACGAGTATAAAATCTGAATCTAAAAATGCATTTATCTTTCTTAAAAAAGATACTTTAGTGCCTAATTTTATACGTTCGTTAATGCCTTATTACAATGATGGAGGAGTTATTGACGAAACATTTTCGAAAGTAAAAAGAGAAGAACTCTTGCTTATATTATTACAAACGAATCCCGAAATTTCGAATGCTTTGTTTGACCAAAGTATTCCTGAAAAATTAGATTTAGAAGCGTTTATATATCGAAACTATAAGTTTAATGTGAGCCTCGAAAGACTCGCTTACTTAACTGGTAGAAGTTTATCTTCTTTTAAGAGGGATTTCAAAAAAGTTTTTAACGACACTCCTAATCGCTGGTTGATACAAAAAAGACTCCAAGAAGCCCATTTCCAAATTGAAAAAGAAAGAAAAAAACCATCTGATATTTACCTTGATTTAGGCTTCGAAAATATCTCTCACTTTTCATTTGCATTTAAAAAACAATTTGGATACAATCCTACAAGCCTGATAAAAGAGAATTTATAATCTTGTTTATTGCCTTTATTTTTTAGTCTCAGTATTCTGTCTTAGTATTTAGTAAGCATAAAACTTTGTGGATCTTGAGGTTTCAGTTTCAAGAATCTTTACATTCCTTACTGACTTTGCAATTAGATTTTAATTACAAATTTCAAGATAAAACTTTGCGGCCTTTTCGATTAAATTTGAAGCTTCTGATTATGACTTTTCCATGAAATCTTTCCTATATTACAAGCCCTAAAAACAACACAAAATGGAAAAAGATTTAATACTACTTGGAGCTAGTGCTTTAAGAAGAGCTGCTATGAATAATAAAGCCAAAGAGCATATACTCTCTAACGAAATATTATTTAGAACAATGAAAAAGGCTGCTAATAGATATATTGGTGGAGAAACATTAGAAGAAACAATTCTTAAAGTAAAAACACAAAATAAAGAAGGCTTTAAATGCTCCATGGAATTTATGGGAGAAAATACCTTAACAGAAAAGGAAGCCAATGCAGCTACTGATGAATTTATTAGAATTGCACAAGAAATTAAGAATCAAAAACTTAATTCAACTGTTTCTCTAGACCTATCTCATATCGGATTATCTATATCTCATGACCTATGTTTGAATAACTTAGCCTCTATATGCAAAGAAGCCGAAAAAGAGAATATTGAAGTAACCATAAGTGCCGAAAATGTTGAAATAACAGATGCTATAATTTCTATTTACAAAACTGCTGCTCAAACATACAAAAACACATCAATTACACTTCAAGCCTATTTACATAGATCTCAAGATGATTTTAAAGAATTAATACAGGAAAACGGAAGAATACGCATCGTAAAAGGAGCTTTTGATACTCCTGCCAATCTTTCGATACCAAGAGGAACCGAATTAGATGAACGCTACTTGTATTATATTGATCAACTACTATCAAAAAATCATCGCTGCGCTATTGCAACTCATCATGATTTTATTCAGCAAGAAGTTGTTTCACTAATTAAAAAACACAAAACCAGTAATGATATTTATGAGTTTGAAAGCTTATACGGAATCCAAACGGAACAATTAAAACGCCTGAAGGAACAAGGTTATGCTACTAAACTCTATTTTGTATATGGTAAAGAATGGTATTTGTATTTATGCAATAGAATAGCCGAATATCCTCTGAATTTATTTCAGGCACTAGATGATATTGTAAGCTAAGATTTTGGCTTACACGAATGTCTCTCTCAGAGTCGCAGAGAAAAAAGCTCGTGCTTAACAGCTTTGCGTCTCTGAGAAAACATATTATTTAAATAAATTCTGACTCGAACAAAGCCGTGAAGTGTTTTAATATTTTTGCTTTAACTTCAGCTTCATCAACTTTTTCTACACCAAGTTCTACTTGAAGCGATGTTACTGCCT
Source organism: Flavobacterium pisciphilum (assembly GCF_020905345.1). Classification (NCBI taxonomy): domain Bacteria; kingdom Pseudomonadati; phylum Bacteroidota; class Flavobacteriia; order Flavobacteriales; family Flavobacteriaceae; genus Flavobacterium; species Flavobacterium pisciphilum. Next base: position 4,061,723 of record NZ_JAJJMO010000001.1, on the reverse strand, counting down.
TACCTCGAATTCCACACGGAATAATATTGTCAAAATAACCTAAGTCCGCATTGACATTTAAAGCAAAACCATGCATCGTTACCCAGCGTGAAGCTCGTACCCCAAGTGCACAAATCTTACGGGCAAAGGGTGTTCCTACTCCTAGCCAAACTCCAGTTTCGCCTTCGCTTCGGCCACATTCTAATCCGTATTCTTGAAGAGTAAGAATAATAGATTCCTCAAGTAATCGCAAGTATTTATGAATATCTGTAAAGAAATTTTCTAAATCTAGAATAGGATATCCTACAATTTGCCCTGGTCCATGATAGGTTATATCACCACCGCGGTTTATTTTATAAAAAGTTGCTCCTTTGGCTTCCAATTGTTTTTCGGACAATAGTAAATTACTCAAATCACCACTTTTCCCTAACGTATATACATGTGGATGTTCGACAAAGAGAAAATAATTAGGAGTTGGCAAATCAAGTTCTTCTCTCCTATTTTTTATTTTTAAGTCTACAACATCTTTAAATAGTTCTTCTTGATATTCCCAAGTTGATTTATAATCTTTTTGACCTAAATCTTGAAGTTGAATTTTTTTGTTCATTGTATTATTTTTCAAACTCTACCTCTAGCGCCATTTTAGTTGGATTTTCCATATATTCAGTAAAAGGGTACTCGATAGTTACCGTTTTACGGTCTTCACTAAATACAGCATTACTGTTAGATACTTTTTTTACCTTTTTAGGAAAATTGTATTTTAAAACATACGTTGAAGAAGCAAAAATCATTTTATTCATCCCTAATGAATCTTCTACTGGCTTATTTGTTTCTTTTGGATTTAAGATAACTTTTCGGTTAAACTTTTTACCATCGTAATTAAAACTTACAGTAGTGTTGTTATTAAAATTCCCGCCAAAAGGTAGTTTGTCTTGTGAATTATTTTTCTCAATATTTTGAATTGTACTCAAGCTTTTCACCATATCCTGCAATTCGTTTACATTTTTGAAATCAGAGTTTAAATTCAATAAAAACACATTTTCTGTTGTATTCATCTTCATATGAACCAAAAAGTTTTCTAACTTTTTAAGTTCTTTTTGCTCCTCAGGAGAAAGTTTAGCGATACTATCTTTCTTATTTTTAAACATTTCTTTGAATGAAAAAGTGGTATCAATCTTTTGTTTAGAATCATTCACTTCATTTCCTAATTGTTCCCCTGCCATCTTCATAAGTCCCGATGCATCCATCTCCAGTGAGAATTTACCAGTTCCGTTATCTGTAATATTGATATTTTCTGTAAAAGTGCAGCTCGTTAATGTTGCCAATAAAAAGGAAAAACTAAGAAATTTTAATAGTCTCATATTGTAAATTATATTTTTCCTCAAATATACGAAGTCTATTTTGAAGAATTGTTGTTTTTATGAATTCTGACTAATTTTCAAATGTTACTTTAAAGCCAAGTTTTTCTTCATCATCCGGAAAATCTTTCATCGGAATTTCAAGAATAAAACTTTTTTTATCTTTTGAGATTATTGCGTTTTTTAATGAAATCGTTTTTATTTTTTTGGGAAATTGATATTCTATTGAATATTTACATTCTTTTAAAATTTCATCCATTTTTTTTGAAAAATCATTATCAGCATTTTTTTCTTTCTTCTTCTTATCCTTATTTGCTTTAGCACCTTCGGGAAGCAAAATTACTTTCTCAAAGACCTTTCCATCATATTTATATGAAAACATTGTTTTTTTATTCTCTTTTTCAGGAACACTTAAATTACTTAACTGTTTGCTTGGGCCTATTTTTGGCATTGCTTCCAGGGCTTCTAGGGGCGAAAGCATATTTTTAAGACTATCTATTGACTGAAAATTATATTCCATGTCAAGTTTCAATTGTTCTTTACCTTCATTTGCTTTTACACTCACTTTAAAGTTTTCAAGCATTTTTATTTTTTTTCTTTCAGACTCTGGTAATTTGGCAACGCTATCTTTTACTTTTGCAAAAACTTCTTTAAAAGTAAAAACACTATCAATTACTTTACTGTTTTTTGTAGAATCTGTACTCTTAAAACCCAATTTAAATATTCCGGACAAATCAAATCCGTATGAAAAACTCCCTGAACCATCTTCATTCATAACCATTTTTTCTTTCATTGTACAGCTCGAAAAAGACAAAACAATCAACAGACAAACTAAAATTTTCTTCATTCTCTTTTTTTATATATTTAAATTTATTTATTCTAAAATCACTTCTAAATTTGTACTCATAGGGTCTTGCAAACAATCTAATAATTGAAAGGTAAGTGTCAATGCTTTTTTATCCGAACTTAGTATTGCATTACTATTTGAAACTGACTTAATCTTACGAGGGAAATTATATTTGAGTGTGTAGGTTTGAGTTAAATCCAAGGAGTTGGTTTTAGATTTAAATTTCTCAATCTGATTTTTATTTCTTTGAATTTCTGCCTCATTGATAACATTTAAAGTTCGTTTAAAAGTAGTTCCATCAAAACTATATTGCACATCAAAAAAATGTTTCTCGGCTGTGAGCGCATAATTATTCTCAATATCACTTGCATAATCTTCCGTATTATATAAATTCGGAGCTTCTTCTATTTTAGCAAAAGGAAATATAATTGTAGTCTTGAATTCTTTATCAAAAGAACTCTTTTTCACATGAACTTTGGCTTTTGCGTATTTCTGGAATAGCTGCTGTTCTGATTGTGTATATTTTAAAAATGTTTCGTTGTACTTTGTAATATAATCTTGAAAAACATAGGTTGTATCCTGAAATTGCTCATCTTTTGAGTATTTATCTCTCATCAAAAGCATATAACTCTGTTCATCTCGAAGCTTGGTTATTTCAATGTTTCCGCTTCCATCTGCATTTAAATGAATTGTTTCGGTAACCTGACAACTTGTAAAAAGAATTGTGAGCAAAAAGAAGAAGAAATATTTTTTCATTTTTATTTAAAGGCAAAGATTTTTGATTGCTAATGTACTGAAGTTTTAAAATTCTAGAGTATAAAGCGTAAGAATTAATGTTGTTCGGCACGCAGATTCAGGAGATCAAGCAGATTTTAATTCTCAATCCTACTTCCTTGACAAAACAAAGATTCGCAAAGTTTTATCTATACTGATTACTGTAAACCGAGACTTTAAACTGAACACTGAAAACTGTGACTGCAAACTAAATACTAAACACTCGGACTTAACCGCAAAGCTCGCAAGAGCCCCCGCTAGGGAAGCAAAGATTTATTTGAAGCTTGAAATCGATAACTACTATTTTCGGCACGCAGATTCTGGAGATCAAACAGATTTTAATTCTCAATCCTATTCCTTGACAAATCAAAGATTCGCAAAGTTTTATCTATACTGATTACTGTAAACCGAGACTTTAAACTGAACACTGAAAACTAAATACTAAACACTGAGACTTAACCGCAAAGTTCGCAAGAGCACCCGCTAGAGAAGCAAAGATTTATTTGAAACTTGAAATCAATAACTACTATTTTCGGCACGCAGATTCTGGAGATCAAACAGATTTTAATTCTCAATCCTACTTCCTTGACAAAGCAAAGATTCTTGAAACAAAATTTTAACCGCAAAGTTCGCAAGAGCACCCGCTAGGGACGCTAAAGTTTTGTTTTGAGAGGAAACTGTGACTGAAAACTAACTACTGCTACTGAAAACTAATCCCAGAATAACGAGACATATTTTTGCTTCTAAAAAAACTAAAATTATTTTCAAATTTTGAAATTGCCACTTTTTCAAATTTGACTATCTTTGCACACTTAAAAAACAGTATATAATGGCCTTATCTGAACAAGAAATCATCCGAAGAGAAAAACTTCAAAACTTACGCAACTTAGGAATCAATCCTTATCCTGCTAATCTTTTTCCTGTAAATCATACTTCGAAGCAAATTAAGGAGTCTTTTGAAGAGGGTAAGAAGGTGATTGTTGCTGGACGTTTGATGAGTGTAAGAGATCAAGGAAAAGCTTGTTTTGCTGAACTACAAGATAGCGAAGGACGTATTCAATTGTACGTTAATCGTGATGTTTTGTGTGAAGGTGATGATAAAACGTTATACAACCAAGTATTTAAAAAACTAACAGACTTAGGTGATTTCATCGGTATAGAAGGTGAATTATTTACAACTAAAGTTGGTGCACAATGTATTCGTGTTGACGGATTTACTTTCTTGAGTAAAACGTTACGTCCACTTCCATTACCAAAAGTAGATGAAGATGGAAATGTACATGATGCTTTTAATGATGCTGAATTGCGTTACAGAATGCGTTATGTAGATTTAACGGTGAACCAAAACGTAAAAGATACTTTTATTAAACGTACAAAATTGTTTAACGCTATGCGTAACTTTTTTAACGATGCTGGTTACCTTGAGGTTGAAACTCCTGTTTTACAGCCAATCCCTGGTGGAGCTGCAGCACGTCCGTTTACTACACACCATAACTCGCTAGACATTCCGTTGTACATGCGTATTGCAAATGAGTTGTATTTAAAAAGATTAATTGTTGGTGGTTTTGAAGGTGTTTATGAGTTTTCTAAAAACTTCCGAAATGAAGGAATGGACAGAACGCATAACCCTGAGTTTACTGCTATGGAAATATATGTAGCCTACAAAGACTACAACTGGATGATGAACTTTGCTGAAGACTTACTTGAGCATTGCGCAATTGCAGTTAACGGAACTAGCGAAGTGACTTTTGGAGAACACCAAATAAACTTCAAAGCACCTTATGCTCGTGTTACAATGACTGATTCTATCAAACATTTTACTGGTTTTGATATTTCTGGTAAAACCGAAGAAGAGCTTTACGAAGCGGCTAAAGGAATGGGAATTGACGTTGATAAAACAATGGGTAAAGGAAAACTTATTGATGAGATTTTTGGAGCTAAATGCGAAGGAAATTATATTCAACCAACTTTCATTACTGATTATCCAAAAGAAATGTCACCATTGTGTAAAGAGCACCGTGACAATCCTGAATTGACAGAGCGTTTTGAATTAATGGTTTGCGGTAAAGAAGTAGCCAATGCTTATTCTGAATTAAATGACCCAATTGACCAACGTGAGCGTTTTGAAGACCAAATGCGTTTGTCTGAAAAAGGAGATGATGAAGCAACAGGAATCATCGATGAGGATTTCTTAAGAGCTCTTGAATACGGAATGCCTCCAACATCTGGAATGGGAATTGGTATGGACCGTTTGATCATGTACCTTACTAATAATGCTTCAATTCAAGAAGTATTATTGTTTCCACAAATGCGTCCTGAGAAAAAACAAATTGCTATTGAATTAACTGATGAGGAGAAATTAATCATAGATCTATTAAAAGTAAATGACAACAAAATTGATTTGGCTCAACTAAAAGTAAAAGCTAATTTAAGCGGTAAAAAATGGGATGCCGCAATGAAAAACTTATCTAAAAATGGTTTGACAAAAGTTGCTGTTGAAGGTGATTTTAAAATGGTTGAATTCGTAGGATAATTTTTTTATTCGATATAAACAAAAACCCGACAGATTATGTAATCTGTCGGGTTTTTTTATTGAATTTCTCAAAATCTTAAAAAGAAATTTTCTGATATTTTTTATTATCTATATCTAGAATCGTTGGAGATTCTTCTGGAACATCACCATTACGTTTTTCCTGAACTGAAGGATTGGATGGATATTTTCCGTTTTTCATTTTTACATTATACAAAACCCCTTTGCTGCTCACTATAAGGTCATGAAATTTCTCAGAGGTACCTTTACCCACAAAAAGAGGAAAATCGGTTACTGTAAACTTATTTAACAGGCTCCCGTCGTTATTTAGAACAAAACCTGAACATCCTCCTGTTCCACAAAAATAAGGGCTCGAAAAGCCTATAATGTACTCGTCTTTACCATCATTATTTAAATCGAAAGTATCATAGTAAAAGAATCGATCTTCTTTTGTCATTGCTGCTAAATCATCTTTTAACAACACTGTAGTCAACTGCTTGCGAATTAAATCAACTACTTGATTATCTATCCCTCTTGATTTATCATTAACTAATATTGAGTCAGTCTTTGCTTCTGCCTCCATAGTAGTCGAATCAATATTTTTTACTTCATCAGCTGGAGTTTCTTTTTTCTGGCAAGAATACAAACTAATTAATGCCAAGCCGATAAAAATTGTTTTTTTCATGATTTTATGTTTTTTATAAGCATTAAAAATACAAAAATAAATTATACTACATACGAGTAAATCTGCTCTAGACCAGCAATGCCAATTTATTTTGAATATCTTTTCTTATTAGTAATTCTTTAATATTATTATAAGTCACAAGTGTAATTTGTGTTAATGCTTCGCTTGTAAAAAAAGCTTGGTGTGCTGTAACTAATACATTTGGAAAACTCATTAACCGCTGGATTGCATCATCTTTTATAATATCTTCTGAGAGATCTCTAAAAAACAATTCCTCTTCTTGTTCATACACATCAATTCCCAAATATCCCACTTTACCTTCTTTTAGCGCTTCGATTACACTCGCCGTTTCTATTAACCCACCTCGGCTTGTATTAATAATCATAACACTATTTTTCATTTGCTTTAGAGAGTGCTTATTTATGATATGTTTTGTTTTTTCGTTTAACGGACAGTGCAATGAGATAATATCACTTTCCTTAAAAACAGTATCCAAATCAGTAAACACAACGCCTTCTTTTTCCATTTCAGAGCTTGTTGCAATATCATAAGCAATAATTTTACAGCCAAAGCCCTTTCCTATTTTTGAGAAAGCTTTCCCTATATTTCCTGTTCCTATTATACCTATTGTTTTACCATTCAAATCAAATCCTAATAAGCCGTTTAAGGAAAAATTCTGCTCACGAACTCTGTTATATGCTTTATGGGTTTTGCGATTAAGTGTAAGAATCATTGCCATTGCGTGCTCAGCAACAGCTTCGGGTGAATAAGCTGGGACTCGACATACCTGAATTCCATATTTCTTTGCCACTTCGAGATTTACATTATTAAAACCTGCACAACGCAAAGCAATAATCTTCACTCCTTTTTCTGCCAGTTGTTTTATCACAGTTTCATCAACAATATCATTTACAAAAACACAAATGATATTTGAGCTCTGAATTAAATTTACGGTATGTTTATTAAGCTGTGTCTCGAAAAATTCTAAATCAAATCCAAATTCACAATTGTGCTTGTTAAAGAAAGTTTTATCATATGGCTGAGCCGAAAAAAATGTTATTTTATTCATACCTGCTACTCTATCTAAATCCATATCTTTCTTTCTTTAAAATTAGAATTGTTTCTTCATTAAAATTAAGCAATTTATTGTAAAATAATTTTCTAGTTAATAAAAAAAAGAGCTTCAAATTGAAGCTCTTTTTTTTATTATTTTATTTCCTTAACGACAATATGCTTTGACTTTAATTTTTTATCAGTAGCATATTTTATCAACTGCTTACCAGCCTCTACATTACGGTCTGAAGAAAGCACATTGGCTCCATTGGCAACTAATTTATAATATAGTTCATCTCCTTTGGCAGCAGCACTTTTATCAAGATTCCCCATCGTTCCTAAAATACAAGAAATCTTACGGCTGTGTAAATATTCATACACTTCTGGTTTTGGTTCTGAAGTACCTACAAATGCAATCATTTTATTGGCTTTAACACCTAATTTCTCCATACGCTCCACATCTTCTTTTCCTTTTGCAGAAACCGAAATCATTAAATCTGGTGCTAGTTTAGCAGCCTCAGCAGCTTGTGTTGCATTATATGTAATAATTACCGAATACGCCTCAGCTTTATTTCTTCTTACCGCATCAATAATCATTTGCATTGGAACTCCTTTTTTAATATCTAGGTTGTAGATTACTTTGTCTTTACCCCATTGTAGGATTTGATCTAAAGTTTCAATTTTATACGGAGTTACCTTTCCTTCCGTATCCTTTAAGAAAAGCTGTTGTAATTCTTTATATGTATATCCTTCGATTACACCTGTTCCAGTTGTTGTTCTGTCAAGCGTATTATCATGCATCATAACTAGAACAGAATCTTTACTAAGAGCAATATCTGTTTCTACGATTGTAGGATTGTATTTTATTGCATTAGCAAATGTTGGTGTACAATTTTCAGGAAACCCAACAGTTGGTCCACCTCTATGTGCACTTACCAACGGTATAGTTTTCTTAGAATAATTTAAAAACTTTTGTAATTCTTTAGAAGTTTTAAACTTTAATAAATATTCATTTTCTTGGGCAAAACCAAAATTAAAAATGAACGAAACTAAAACTACAAACCACAAATTTTTATTCTGAAACATATTAATTTTATTAAAATTGGACTGTAAAATTAAGCAATTCAAACTATGTATGACATTATTTAAAAGTGAAATTACTATAAACCTCAACAGTAATTTCTTCTACTAGTTTTGGTGCTTGATTACTAATCTTTAAGAATATTATTCTCTAAATTTCAAATGATCTGAACTAAACAATAATCCAATGCCACTATAGGGATCTCTTTTTAAATCGTAAAAATTACGCACTCCCTTCAAATCTTTATACAAATCGGCAATTATTGAACTTGGCATAAATCCATCTATCGTATGATTTATAATTGTATCTGCAAGACAAGTAAGTTCTTTTGTAGCGTTTGACACTCCTATATTATTTGCTGTTTCCCAATCCCAAATTATCCAGTTCCAACTGTGTTCTTTCTGAACGCAATCCATCCATAAATAAGACAAATTATTAATTTTAATCTTTCCTAATTCTTTCCCTTTCCAATATTCAACACTTGCTACTATAGCTTGTATTGCGATATCAGTTTGACCATAAACAAAGTCAGGATTTGAAAACTGAATAATCTTTATTGCAGCTTCTATCTTGGTATTGATTGTTTTTAATTCCTTTTCATTCGGTTTTCTTAAAAAAGCAAATTCAATATCTTGTCGTTCAAAAACATCCCCTGTCGATTTCTCAAGCATCTCTTTAGGAATACATTTCGTATTAGAATTTTCGTCAAGAAATTCATCTTTAGGATTAAAAGAGAAATTCTCATCCTCATAAAAACCAGCACAATATTTCTCTTCAATTTCTTTTATTAACGCATAGCTCTCATAGTTTATGTCCTCTTCTATTTCATCTTTATTTTCAAACCTGCAGAAATAATCAGGTTGAAGAAACCAATACAAACAAAGAGCAGTTCCTTTATCACAATATTTTTGCTTTACAATCCAGTCAAAAGGCTCAAGCCCATCATCATAATTCCAGTTCTGAACAAACTGATGTAATTCTGGAGCAGTTAATTTCTTATAAGACATTTCGCCGCTGACAGCTTTTAGAACCCTATTTTTACTTTTCTTATTAAACTCCATTTTTTCGCTTACTTCTATCTATTATAATTTGTTTAATCTCTTCACAAATTTAAAAACTCAATCGTACAAAGAACTCTCGATAGCACATAATTTTCTTAAACTATCTTGCATAAAAAAGCTTCTCTATCAACAAGCTATTGAACCTACTGATATAGAAGCCTTTTAAATTTTATTTCAACTAATCTACAAGTCTACTTTATTTGGCGCTATCTTCTTTTTTAATACATAAAACAGAAACGTCATATCCTAAATTAGCTAACATTTCTAACCCATCAAGTGGTTCTAGTTTATTTTTCCCAGTCCATCCTTTTTCCAATCCATGCAAAATACATTCTCTAATATATTTAGGCCTATTCAAATTGACAACTTCCTTTTCATCCGCTAATGACTTAAGAAGTGGAAAACCAAAATTTAAAGGATGTCCAATTATCGGATCATCCCAAGTTACAAAATCAACTATTAATGGCGTTTGCTTATAATCTCTTAGGAATATTTTTACTGACAATGTAGCTTCTCTTGACAAAAAATCAACGCTCCCCTTCATTACATAGAGGTAAACATTATTATCAACAGTTATTTTTCTTAATTTCATATGTATAAATAAAACCTTGTAAAACTAAACTATAAATCGTACAAAATCAACCTAATAGATTTTAAACACTTAAAATCGTTCTGAATCCTATTACAAAGTATAATTCAGGTTTATACTCCAACGATAATTAGCCTCCATAGCACCACTAGATAAATTTTGATTTATAGGAAGCATCCCATTTACACCAACCGAGAATTTATCTTTTCCTACTTCTAATCCAAATTTGCCAAAAAGAATATCTCCTGCGGTATTTGGCAAGTCCAATCCGTGTTGTTTGTTTGTAGCATATACTTCTCCTGCAAAACCTAATTGAGGAACTAATTGTACTGATGGTAAATCAAACAAATAAAAGAACGTTCCCGAATAATTAAATTGGTTACCATATTGGTATTTCTGCTCGTTTTCGGTCTTTATAACATAGTTTAACATGGTATTTAATCCTAAATTCTTTCTCTTAATTACATATTCTGAAACTAATAAATAATCCCAACTTCCTGTTCCTAACTGAAAACTCTTGTTTACACTCCCCGTATTATTTGCTTCATTAAACCTTCCTGTTGGCATTTTTACACCTCCACCAAGTTCAACTTTATGAGTAAAAACAGCACTATCTTTTTGAGTTTCAAATAATGTATAAAGCGCCATTACCGAAATATCTCCCAACCCAGAAATACTCTCTGTTCCTGCAGTTAATTCACGATTATGAAAATGATAAGGAACCAATGCCGAAATCTGAACCCTCTTACTAACTGGAATTCTCCCCCATGCCTGAACAGTATTAAAATTCTCATCGATCCAAGGAGAATTAGCAAAAATACCATCACGACTCGTATAACTTTGATTGAAATAACGTATCCCAACAAAATTAGAATTTAACATCGAGCTAAACCCCATGCTTCCTCCACTTGCTGAACAACCACAAGCGTCGCAATCAAAGTCTTCCATCATTGCCAATCGTTGAAATGTAAAGATCGAAAGACTATCTTTTACTGTTGCAGCAAAAGTAAAATTGCAAACTAAAACTAAACTTAAAACTATTATTTTTTTCATTTTATTATCTTTTTTCAGGAGCTATTCCCGCTTTCCGTTACAAGCTTTTCTTAAAAATCCATTTTTCTATACGTTTACAAAGTTTCCGTTGGTCACTTCCTAAACCCAAGAAAACAAAGGCTTTTCTTTAAAAAAGGCTTTTCACTACAATCGGGGCTAAAACTCCAATTTTCATTATATTATTTCCTTCTACAGAGCATTCAAGTCCTTTTAGGAACTACTAAAACTCCGAAAATCGTCTGTCGGTTAAGAATTGACGATCCGTTAATGTTTTTAAGAACGCGATTATCTGTTTTTTATCCATTTCCGAAAGTTCAATTCCTAGCTTTCCATTTTGCCTCAATATCGGATCTAAAGTTGCCGAAGCTTCTATTCCATTAGCATAATGATCTAGAACAGCCTCTAGCGTTCCAAAACGCCCATCGTGCATATAGGGAGCCGAAACTTCTACATTTCGTAAACTCTGCACTTTAAACTTATAGTAATCACTAACTAGTTCAGTAACTTTATAACGCCCCACATCGTTTACTCTAGGATTTACTGCCAAACCATTGTTTCTAAACGAATCATCAGTCATTAAATCGGTTGCATGACACGAAGCACATTTTGAATTAAACAATGCATATCCAGCCAATTCATCAGTTGTAAGTGTTCCCCCTGCTTCATTACGACGGTATTTATCAAAACGAGAATTAGATGAGGTTACCATTACCATAAACTGCGAAAGAGCTTTTAGCATATTCTCAGTAGTAATTGCCCCATCGGTAAAAGCTTGTCCAAACAAAGTACGATATGTTTTATCGCCTCGCATCATTTCGAGAATAGCATTCAAATTACCATTCATTTCGATATCACTCGTTAGCGGAATTATTGGCTGCAAGTCCAAATGATTGGTTACCCCATCATACATAAAAATGGCTTGATATGCCAAATTCTGAATTGGTGGTGCATTTCGAGTTCCTAATGCATCGCCAACACCATGACTCACTGTGTGTCCGTGATGTGTAAATGCATTCTCTTGAATGTGACAAAAGCCACATGAAACAATTCCATCAGAAGCCAAACGCCCATCGTAGAAAAGTTTTTTACCTAACTCAAATCCTTTTTCAGTTGGTGGGTTTGCAGTAATATCATAAACTAAAGCTGGAAAATTAGATGGTACCTTAAAATCTAAAGGCACATTTATATATTCATCATCCTGATTACTACAACTATATAATAATGGAATCATCACCCAAAGAAAATATTTTATTCTCATGGTTTTAAAATTTTGAAAGAAGCACAAAAGCCCATCGCTAGCCCCGATTGACGCGGCATCCTTTTTATTTTTTCTTCAAAAAATTAAAAAGATATAGCAAAAAGCGGAACAAGAGTTCCTTATGAAAAATAACTTTTGTGCTCCTAAAAATGAAATTAATCGTTATGTACGTGATCTATTCTAAACATGGTTGCTACATTGGCAGTAATTAAAGGCAAAGAAGCTCCCCCCATAATCATAGCACCCATACCACCCTTATTATAATCTGAAAGTTTGATTTTGTTAGGGCCGTCAAGAATTTTAGACAAATCGGTTATAATATGTACGTCTGGTTGAATATTAGTTCTTACCAAAGCCTTTGTTGGAAAGTCCAATGTTACTTCAGTATAATTATAATCAGTTCCTGTTTGTCCTGTATGAATCATAAAAGGAAGAGGAGTTGTTACAGTCTCAGATGTAAAATTCCCTTCGAAAGCAAGAAATTTGTATCCAGCAGTCCAATTCCAAAGCATTCCAGCAGCTTGAGCTTGTGCAAGGAAATCACCTTGTCCAGATGCACCCAATTGCCATTGTTCTTTATCTACTCCAATCCCAAATTTTACTTTTATATAATCTCCTGCAGGAATATCTGATAATATAAATTTGTAACCAGCCTCACTTGCTTCGTCAGCAATAAAATAACTTTTTGCTTTTGGGTATGTAAATAAGGTTCCGTCGCTCTTTGTTAAAACAACATTACTTACAATGTATTTAACGTTAGTAATCTTTAAAACCTCATTATTAGACGTCCTATTTCCTTGTGTTTCTAGAATTAAATCATTTGATCCAAATGAGTTATCAAATTTCAATCCCATTTTCCCAGTTCCAGAAACAGTTTCGTCGTTATCACTTGAACATGCTGACACAGCAGCAGTTATAGCCAAAATAGCTACTGCTTTATATAATATTTTTTTCATTTTTGAGTTGTATATTCTTAATAGATTTAAAATAGTATGTGCATAAGCTTACCTCAAATGACAGTAATCAAATGAAATAGCAAGACACAAAAGTGTTTTAATTAAAATTTAAGAAATACTTGTAGGCGGATGAAAAAACAAATCGGCATTAAGGTGCGAATACAAATTAGCATAAGCCGCATTGATTTGTGATTTATTGATGTTTGGATATAATTGTAATGTGAATTCGTTTGCAGATTCAAACATTAAATCGACTTTATCCAGAGAGGTGTTTTTTTTATCAGATGAAGAAGGCTTTTCAGCATCAGCAGCTTTAGCCAATTCTTTCATTAAATGACACTTTCCGTTACACTGCATAACAGGTTGCGCTTTATTCTCGCAAAGTACAGTCGAAATGTAATCATAATTGACAATATATTCTATAACCGGAAATACTGGCTTTAGAAAAATAGCTAGAATCAATATGAAGACCATTTTTTTCACGGTGCGAATTTAAGAAACAAAATCTGTTTTATCATCTGTTAAATAAATTATAATTAAAAAAACCGCATTAAACCTATTTATTTTATAAATGTCTAACATCAATAACCTTTTAAAACAAACAAATCATGAAAAAATTATTTATCGCTGCTTTATTGTTCGTTGGAATGGTAAGCTTTGCTCAAGATGCTACTCAACCTGTTAAACAACAACGAGAACGGTTGACTCCTGAACAACGAAATGAGAAACAATTAAAAAAACTAACTACCGAATTAAATCTAGATGCCAACCAACAAACTCAAGTTGGAAAATTACTAGCTGACAGAAGTGCCAAAGGGCAAAAACAAATGGAAATGCGTAAAGCAAGAAAAGACAGTAATGTAAAACCAACCGCAGAAGAGAAAGCAGCTCTTAAAAAAGAAATGATGGACGAAAAAACTGCAAATGAAACTCAAATGAAATCAATCTTAAATGCTGACCAATACAAAAAATGGACTGCAATGAGAGAGGAAAACAAAGAGAAGATGAAAGAAAAAATGAAAGAGAGAAGAAACAATCAATAAATAAAAAGAGGCCCTAGGGCCTCTTTTTATTTATTGGATATCTAATTATTTTGGATTAAGAACTAAATCAATTCTTTTAATACAATCTTCATAATGATATTTTGTTTCTGTATTTACAGCCATCGCTTTTGCTGCTGAGAGTGTTTTTTTCAATGTATTTAATTCTCCTCTAACTAAAGCTCTAATGTCTGACTGAGCTACATTATAATACTCCGTTGCTCTATCTGATGGTTTAATCTCCTCAGTCATTAAATAAGCCATTCTATCAATATAAGCACGCTGTAAATTTCTTCTGTATATGGTTACATTAGTTGAGGCACTAGCTTCTTTCCAAATTCCTTTTCTGATATCCTTCAAAAAATCTAATGCTTTATACGTATCTGTACCAATTATTTCGGCATCCATTAATCTACCAACACGTCCAAAACTTAATAAACTATTTAAATGTCTAACTTGTAAACTTCTAAATCGCTCTGTATAGCCTGAATAATTTGTATTTTTTAAAGTATTCAAATTCACAATCCATGTAGGCGAAGCAAAAGCATTTGTCTGAAGCCAATTCATTGCCTCTATTTGTTTTGCTTTTGGAACCACTTCGTAAACATTTCCTGCTTGATTTGGGTTTTTAAGATTTTCATAAACACCACCTACGTTAGTCACAACATGACCTACATACCTACTCCATACATCTAATAATTCTTTATACAATTCGTCTAAATCATCATAATTATTAGAAATAGTACTTGTCCATTCACTCAAATGATTTGCTACATATTCTAAGTTTTTAAGCCCGTATGTACCTGCTTTCATCGAATTATTTCCAATATCTTCAGTTTGCGACGATGGATCAAAAGTACTGCTCTGCTTTCCAAATTTATAGATTGGATTTCCAGCTTTTTCAAGAATCCATTTGTCTAATGTTGGTAATTCATCTTCTGCAGATTTTACGTTAGGAATAACTCTATATCCCCAATTTAAAGCATAATGATCATAAGCCCCCATTTTGCGAATAAAACGGATATTTTTATCTCCAGGCTGTGCAATATAATTGAAACGTGCATAATCCATTATACTCGCTGCAATTCCGCTTTGTTGTGTAAAATCGCCGTTTCTATAACTTTCGGTATCAAAGGCACAACTTGCTCCCATATTATGAGGAAAACCTAGTGCATGCCCCACTTCATGAGCAATAACCATACGCATCATCTCCCCCATTTCTTCATCACTTGTTTTCAAAGTTCTAGCCGATGGATTTGCTGCACCAGTTTCTAACAAATATCTATTTCTATAAGAACGCAAATGATTGTGATACCAGATTACATCACTTTCTATAATCTCTCCAGTTCTAGGGTCTGAAACACTTGGTCCCATAGCATTTCTAGTTGTACTAGCAACATAACGTATCACTGAGTAGCGAATATCTTCAGGACTAAAATCAGGGTCTTCTTCCTTTGTTGGAGCGTCTTTTGCAATAATCGCATTTTTAAACCCAGCAGTTTCAAATACTTTCTGCCATTCTTCAATTCCTAGCTTAATATATTTTTTCAATTTTACAGGAGTTGCAGGATCTAAATAATATACTATTGGCTTTATTGGCTCTACCAATTCTCCTTTTGCATACGCCTCTGGATCTTTAGGCTCTAATCTCCAACGACGGATGTAGGTTTTAAGATCCGATTTTAACTCATTACTTCCATAATCGTATTGACTCACAGTAAACCATCCTACTCTTGGATCTGCTAATCTTGGTTTCATTGGCACTTCTGGCAATAAAATCATCGATTGATTCATTTGAATGCTTATCGTTTCACTTTCTTGTAACATTGTTGGCTTAGAAGCATTGTAAGTCATATCCTGAATAACCTCAATATTCATCGGAAAACTTTTCATTCCGTTAATAAAGCTTCTAGATTCATCTAGTCCTTTTACTTTATATACTTCTCGCATTTCTGCAGAAAGCCCACTAATTGCTTTTACATCAGTACTGTAAAACTTAGTAACATCAATAACAGTATTAGCAGAATCTTTACTAAAAGCTACAATATCAAAAGCAAATAATGTAGGCTCGTAATTATTTGATTTAACAGAAATACTTATAGGCAACGTATCGTTTGCAACCGCATTATATGATTTTGATTTAATAAGAATCTTGTCTTGAAAGCGCTCCCAAACTATTAATTGCTCATTAGTTTCTGAACCAGCATTTACATATCCTCCACCTAAATTAGAAGGTAACTTTGATAATCTACTTACCAAAAGCATGTCCTTATTTAAATATTTATTCGGAATCTCAAAATAGTATTTTTTATCTACTTTGTGTACCGTAAAAAGCCCTTCATCAGAAACAGCCTCCTTTGTAATTACCTTACCATATTCTTTAATTGATGACTCTGGTTTTTTATCAGGAACAGCAACAGTAGTTTCTTCTTTTTTGGATTTCTTCTTTTTAGATTGTGCAAATAGATTTGTAGATAATAGCCCTAAAGTAGCTATTATAGTAAGAATTAAAATTTTCTTCACTTAAGTATTGGTTTAATGGTTATTTAGCAAACAAAAATAACTTTTGATTCGAATTTTATAAGCGACTCCTTTTTGTTTAACTTTTCATTAACAACTAAAGAATCAAAAATAAAAAAAGGTTTAACTTTAATTAAAAAGCTAAACCTTAAATACTTTATTTATTCTAAGATTTTAAAACTAGAAAGTTTTAGAAACTTTATCAATTGCTTGAATTGTAAAATCTAAATCTTCGTATGTTAATGCATCTGTAATAAACCACGTTTCGTATGCTGAAGGGGCAATGTAAACTCCTTCTTGCAATAATCCGTGGAAGAACTTTTTAAACGTTTCGTTATCACCGTTAGCAGCACTTTTAAAATCAGTTACAGGAGCAGCATCAAAATGTACCGAAATCATAGAACCAACTCTATTGATTGTAAAAACTACATTATTAGCTTTAAGAACTTTAGAAATACCTGCTTCTAGGTAAGCCGTTTTCTCCTCTAAACGAGTAAAAATAGCACGATCATTATCCAAAGCTTGTAACATTGCTAATCCTGCTGCCATTGCCAACGGATTACCTGATAATGTTCCCGCTTGATAAACTGGTCCTATTGGAGCTAGGTAATTCATGATTTCTGCACGAGCAGCAAATGCCCCTACAGGCAAACCACCACCAATTACTTTTCCAAAAGTTACAATATCAGCTTTAATATTAAATAATTCTTGAACTCCACCACGAGCTAGTCTAAAACCAGTCATGACCTCATCAAAAATTAATAATATTCCGTTTTCTGTACACAATTGACGTAAGCCTTCCAAAAATCCTTTATTTGGTGGAATACATCCCATATTACCTGCTACAGGCTCAATGATAATTGCTGCAATTTCTTCTTTATTAGCTGCAATTAAAGTAGCTACATTTTCTAAATCATTGTATTTAGCTAGCAAAGTATCTTTTGCAGTTCCTTCTGTAACTCCAGGGCTATTTGGACTTCCAAAAGTAACAGCTCCACTACCCGCCTGAATCAAAAATGAATCTGAATGACCGTGGTAACAACCTGCAAATTTTATAATTTTATCTCTCTTAGTAAATCCTCTTGCCAAACGTATTGCGCTCATGCAAGCCTCAGTTCCTGAATTTACAAAACGAATTTTATCGATATTTGGAACCATCGAAACTGCCAAAGCAGCAATTTGTGTTTCCAATTCTGTAGGCATTCCAAAAGATGTCCCTAGTTTAGCTTTCTCAATTACAGCATCAACAACTGGAGTATAAGCATGACCTAAAACCATTGGCCCCCATGAATTGATATAATCAATCAATTTGTTTCCATCTTCGTCAAATAAATAAGCTCCTTTGGCGCTTTTTACAAAAATTGGAGTTCCTCCTACTGCTTTAAATGCTCTTACAGGTGAATTTACACCACCCGGAATTACTTTTTCTGCTTCAGCAAAAAGCTGACTGCTTCTTTGATATATCATTTTAATTTTATCTTTTGACTTTTATCTTTATTTGGAATTTTATTTTACAATTAACCGCTGTCCGATAGAAAGGGTATTATCGACAAGATTATTTTTTTGCTTTAAGTCATCAACAAGTACGTTGAATTTTTTTGAAATAGAATACAATGTATCTCCTTTCTGGACTTCGTAAGAAGCAAGATTATCTGTATTATTATTTGTTGTATTAGGACTCTTTGGAACGACAACTGTAGTTGTTTTTTCTACTGCTACATACCCTTTACCCATAGCTAGATTATCATATTGATGTAATTCGTAACGCTCAATATAGCTAATTAATTTCTCAGGGTATCTCGGATCCGTGGCATATCCCGCAGCTCTTAAACCTTTTGCCCAAGCTTTATAATCTCCTTTTTCATAAGTAAATAATTCGGCGTATCGTTTTTTTCCAGTTAGAAATAAAGCGTGATCGCGAAATGATTCTGATGGATCTTTGTATTTTCTAAAACATTCCTGTAACGAATCATCATCATGACGAACACTCTCGCCAACCCAATCCTTATGGCATTTTATCCCAAAATGGTTATTTGATGAAAGCGCTAAATCGCCTCTTCCCGCCCCAGATTCTAAAATTCCTTGTGCCAAAATAATACTTGCAGGGATCCCGTAGTTTTTCATATTCCCCATTGCGATATCCTTATACTGAGAAACGTAATCACTAATTAAGTTATTAGTAACAACCGTTTTTGAAGTTGACTCGATAACTTCCGTTCTAGTATTTGTTGAAGGCTTAGTATAAGTTGGTTTTTTCTTAGTTTGAATCGCAACTCTTTGTTTTCGGTTAATATCCGCCTTTTTGGTTGTTGCAATAGCAGGTTTGCTTGCGTTACAACCTATTAGAGTTATCGTTAATAAGAGTAAGAGTGTCTTTTTAAACATTGCTTTTAATTATTGGTAAGTTTTTATTCATCAGCTTCATATTCATTCCTTGTATTCCTTGTAATCCTCCTGTATGAATCAACAAAATTTTAGAATTGGCAGGGAAATAATTCTTTTTAATTAAATCTATAACGCCAAAAACCATCTTTCCTGTATAAATTGGGTCCAAAGGAATATGATTTTCATCAAAAAACTGATTAATAAAGACTATTAGCTCAGAATTCACTTTGCCATAGCCATCAAAATGGTAGTCAGTAATCAGTTCCCAATTTTGATTCTTTGCAAAAATACGAATTTCATCTTTTAAAAAATCCCCTTTTAACGCTGGAAACCCTAAAACTTTTTGATTTGGTAACGCACTATTGCTAATTCCCGAAATAGTTCCACCTGTTCCTACTGCACAACATACATAATTAAACTCGGCATCTTCGGGAGTTAAAATCTCCTCACAACCTCGAACAGCTAACTCATTTGTTCCTCCTTCGGGGACCAGATAAAATGATCCAAATTTATTTTTTAGATGATCCTGAAACTCAATTTCACTTTTAAGTCGGTAATCTTCTCGAGTAACAAATTCAAATTGCATTCCGTTTTCCTGAGCAAACTTTAAAGTTGGATTTCCATCTATCTTATCAATAAGTTCCTCTCCACGGATAATTCCAATGGTTTTAAATCCACTTTCCTTTCCTGCATAAGCCACAGCAGCAATATGATTAGAAAAAGCCCCTCCAAAAGTGAGTAGTGTTTCTTGATTTTCGGCTTTCGCCTGAAGCAAATTGTATTTTAATTTTCGATACTTATTTCCAGAAATAAAAGGATGAATCAAATCTTCTCTTTTGATTGTAAGTGTAATATTATTAGGGAATACGGTATGTATATTTTGATTCAAAATTTTATTTTATTTGTAATTTAAATATTGAACAAACTTAAAAAAAGGTCTGTTTCTTAAATAATCCATATTGGTTTCATTGCGATAGGCTTCTCTTTCAAAGCTAATATTATGATAGGCCAAATCAGCATTTTTATATTGAACTAAACGTACCACATATTCAATTAAATACCAAAGAAAAAAAGGTATTACCAATAATTCTAACTGCTGACGTAAATGTATTTTTTCATGATTAACAAAAACCTTATTTTTTTTATCTGAAGCATATTTCACCAATACAAATGGAAACACAGCCATGCCACGATATCCTTTCGGAATTAAATATTTAGCAATAATCAAAAACATTTGCTGTAAAATTTATAAATTTGTACTAGTAAATTACTTCTACACAAAGAAAAACATAATCAACCGAATTTACTTAAAATTAAAGATAAAAATAGCGTTTTGCCAAATTCAGGATTATGAATGAACAAAATAAGGAAAATAAATTAATCGAAGGCGAAGATTTTTATTATACCCCTGAAGGATATAAATGTTTTACCGAAAAACATCATTTAAAAAGAGGCTATTGTTGCAAAAGCGGCTGTCGCCATTGTCCGTATGGATATGATAAAAAAACGGGGCAAATTAGAAAATAAACTAATTTGGAAATTATTTTGAAACAAGTTTTTAAATCTTTAAATTTCCGAATCCTTAAAACGATAAAATGTAGGAAATATTTTAACATTTTAATTTTGCCGAAAGGCACTTTTTAATCTTTAAATAAAACAACCACTATGGATATTCTCTTGCGAAAATTTAGGATTACCATCCACAAATCCTATCACAGGTCGGATATTCGGTATCCCTAGCTATTAAGTAGAAAATGTGTTAATTGAAAATGATTATGCGCTTTTTGTAGATGCTTCGGATATTCGAAACATCTAGAAAACCTATAATCTAAAAGTCCAACAATATAAAAAATTAAAAAACAATGACTTTCCAAGAACAAATTCAACAAGGAATCCCATCTATATTACCTCCCAAAAAAGCATACGATTTAGCTATAAACCACGCACCAAAGCGAAAAGCAATTCTTTCTGCTGAAGAAAAAAAATTAGCATTAAAAAACGCATTACGTTATTTTGAACCGCAACATCATGCGGAATTAATCACTGAATTTTCAGAAGAGCTAGAACAATACGGACGTATTTATATGTACCGTTTTCGTCCAGACTACAGAATGTATGCTAGACCAATTAGTGAATATCCTGGAAAATCAGAGCAAGCAAAAGCAATCATGCTAATGATTCAGAATAACTTGGATTATGCAGTTGCTCAACATCCACATGAATTAATTACTTATGGTGGTAATGGTGCTGTTTTTCAAAACTGGGCACAGTACCTACTTACTATGCAATATTTGTCGGAAATGACAAATGAGCAAACGCTTACCATGTATTCTGGTCACCCAATGGGACTTTTCCCTTCGCATGCAGAGGCACCACGCGTAGTTGTAACTAACGGAATGGTCATTCCAAATTATTCAAAACCGGATGATTGGGAAAAAATGAATGCGCTTGGAGTTTCTCAATATGGACAAATGACTGCTGGAAGTTATATGTACATAGGACCACAAGGAATTGTGCATGGAACAACAATTACAGTATTAAATGGTTTTAGAAAAATAAAACTAAATCCTGAAGGAAACTTATTTGTAACTTCTGGATTGGGTGGAATGAGTGGTGCACAACCCAAAGCAGGAAACATTGCTGGTTGTATCACTGTTTGTGCCGAAGTAAACCCAAAAATCACTAAAATTCGCCATGAACAAGGTTGGATCAATGAGATTGTAGAAGATCTTGACGAATTGGTAAAAAGAGTTGCTTTGGCCAAAGCCAATAAAGAAGTAGTATCTATCGCATATTTAGGAAACGTGGTTGATGTTTGGGAAAAATTTGACCAAGAAAACATCAAAATTGATTTAGGATCAGATCAAACTTCATTACACAACCCTTGGGCTGGTGGCTATTATCCAGTTGGCATTACCTTTGAGGCTGCCAATGAAATGATGGCAAATAATCCTGATTTATTTAAAGAGAAAGTACAGGAAACACTACGCCGACATGCAGATGCAATAAACAAACACACCGCCAAAGGAACTTATTTCTTTGATTACGGAAACGCTTTCCTACTAGAAGCTTCTCGTGCTGGAGCACAGGTAATGGCCGAAAACAATATCGATTTTAAATACCCTAGTTATGTTCAAGACATTATGGGACCTATGTGTTTCGACTATGGATTTGGTCCTTTTAGATGGGTTTGTACCTCTGGAAAACCTGAGGATTTACAAAAAACAGATAACATCGCTTCACAAGTTTTAGAAGAAATGGCAAAAACAGCACCAGATGAAATTCAGCAACAAATGCAGGATAACATCAAATGGATAAAAGGGGCTCAAGAAAACAAATTGGTTGTAGGATCACAAGCACGTATTTTATACGCTGATGCAGAAGGTCGTATAAAAATTGCTGAAGCTTTTAACCAAGCTATTGCAAAAGGCGAAATTGGAGCTGTGGTTTTAGGACGTGATCATCATGATGTTTCTGGAACAGATTCTCCATATAGAGAAACATCTAACATTTATGATGGTTCAAGATACACAGCTGATATGGCAATACAAAATGTTATTGGTGACAGTTTTAGAGGCGCTACGTGGGTTTCGATTCATAATGGCGGCGGTGTAGGCTGGGGCGAGGTTATAAACGGTGGTTTTGGTATGATTCTTGATGGATCTAAAGAAGCGTCAAGACGCTTAGCGTCAATGCTTTTTTGGGACGTCAACAACGGGATTTCAAGAAGAAGTTGGGCACGTAATGATGAAGCTATTTTTGCAATAAAAAGAGCCATGGACACGCAACCTTTATTGAAAGTAACCATCCCTAATATAGTTGACGAAACATTATTTTAAATCAAAATATGTATAACCTTAAACTATCTAAACATGAAAAAATTATTTATTTTACCGATTCTATTACTTCTTATCTTAACTTCTTGTAGCTCTATTAGCGTACATTCAGATTATGATAAATCAGTTGATTTTACTAATTATAAAACATATGCTTATTTTAAAGCAGGTATCGATAAAGTAGAAATTTCAGATTTAGATAAAAGAAGAATTTTACGCGCTATCGATGAACAAATGGCTGCAAAAGGTTTTACTAAAAGTGATAATCCAGATTTATTAATAAACATTTTCACAAAAGCTAGAGAAGAAGTAAACGTGAACCAGTTTAGCGCTGGATGGGGTTATGGATGGGGTTATGGTTGGAATCCTTACTTAATGATGGGAAACCAAACTTCAGTATCAACATCTACCCAAGGAACTTTATACATCGATTTTATCGATGCTAAGAAAAAAGAAATGATTTGGCAAGGTGAAGGAGTTGGTTATTTAACCAACCAAGGAGCTGATAAAAAAGACAAAATAGTTGCTGACTTTGTGAGCAAAATATTAGCACAATATCCTCCTACAATTGCAAAAAAATAATCTTTTTTATTGTTCTTATTAAATAATTAATACATTTGTTTTTTCAAATAATAAACAATGACAAACTTAAATAACATTATTATCGCTATTAACATTATTGTAATTCTACAATAGTGGCGAGGTGTTATATAAATAAGTAAACAAAATACAATTTATCAAAACCTCCCAATCGGGAGGTTTTTTATTTTAAAAAACAACCAGAATATCATGACGCTATTTAACGAAGTAATTACAGCCAAAGAACAACTAACCAAAGTAGTTGCTGCTACTCCACTGACACAAAACCTTAATCTTTCAGACGAGTTTAAGGCTACTATTTTATTAAAAAGAGAAGATTTACAAATTGTACGCTCTTATAAAATCAGAGGAGCTTACAACAAAATATCTTCTTTAAATGCTACAGAAAAAACAAAGGGCATAGTATGTGCAAGTGCGGGTAATCACGCTCAAGGTGTAGCTTACTCTTGTAACTTACTACAAATTAAAGGCAAAATTTACATGCCAAAAACGACCCCAAAACAAAAAGTAAAACAGGTACAGTTATTCGGAAAATCATTTGTAGAAATTGTCCTTACAGGAGATACTTTTGACGATGCTTATGCATCAGCAACTGAAGATGCGATAAAAAGCAATAGAATATTTATTCATCCTTTTGATGATTTAAAAGTCATTGCAGGACAAGGCACGGTAGGATTGGAGATTCTGGAATCATATAAAGAACCTATAGATTATGTATTTGTTCCTATTGGTGGCGGCGGACTAGCATCTGGACTTTCGGAAGTTTTTAAACACCTAAGCCCAGAGACCAAAATTATAGGTGTAGAACCAAAAGGAGCTCCATCGATGAAAACATCTATTATTGATGGTAAGAACACGCCTTTAAAAACCATTGATAAATTTGTAGATGGCGCTGCCGTAAAACAAGTTGGTAATATCACTTTTGATATCTGTCGCAAAAACTTAGATGATATTATTCTTGTTCCTGAAGGTAAAGTCTGCACTACTATTTTGCGACTGTACAATGAAGAAGCTATGGTGGTAGAACCTGCAGGAGCACTGACTATAGCTGCATTAGATTTTTACAAAGAGAAAATAAAAGGCAAAACCGTAGTTTGTGTAGTAAGTGGAAGTAATAACGATATTGAGCGAACTGCCGAAATAAAAGAGCGCTCCCTACTTTATGAAGGATTAATGCATTATTTCATGATCCAGTTTCCTCAGCGTCCAGGTGCGCTTAAAGAATTTGTAAATGACATATTAGGACCTAACGACGACATTACTTATTTTCAATTTGCAAAGAAAAACAGCAGAGAAGTTGGTTCTGTAGTAGTTGGATTAGAACTAAAAAACAAAAAGGATATTCTAAATATTAAAAACAATATGGTTACCAAAGGATTTGAATTTCAATATCTCAATGAAAATCAAGAATTATACACACAACTTATTGGATAAAAATAACCAATTCTCTCTAAAGGATAATTATAATTTTATTCATACAAATTTTTAGATTCATTTAACTAATTCAAGGAGACAAAACCCTACATTTAGTTGTATTTTTACATATAATTTTTTTACATAAAAGCATGGTAATTTTAGATATAACAACAATCGAAGACATAAAATTATTAGTCAATACTTTTTATGCCAAAGTTCAGAAAGATGACCTCATCGGTCCGATTTTTAATGAAAGGATTCAAGGAAGATGGCCTGAACATTTAGAAACAATGTATAAATTTTGGCAAACTATTTTACTGGAACAACGTGCCTATTCAGGAAGTCCATTTCCACCGCACAAACATTTACCTGTAGATCAATCACATTTTAATAGATGGATTGAAATTTTCACAAAAACAGTGGACAGTCTTTTTATAGGAATTCTTGCTGAAGAAGCTAAGATGCGAGGTGTAAATATGGCATCCATGTTCCTGCATAAAATTGAATATTTTAGAGATTTAGGAAAAACAACTAAATAAAAAACTAAAAATAGTTCTATAAATTCGTAATTTCGCAGAAGAACTACAACGATTTCGAAATGAACCCAACTATTGAAACAAATCCATTATTAGATAGATTGCCTAATCATTTAAAGCAATTTATTAAACCTCAAGATTATAGTGACTACACTCCAATTAATCAAGCGGTTTGGAGATATGTAATGCGCAAAAATGTCGACTACTTATCTAAAGTGGCTCACCATTCGTATCTAGACGGATTGAAAAAAACTGGAATCGAAATCAATAACATACCGAGCATGTATGGAATGAACCGAATCTTAACCGAAATTGGTTGGGCTGCTGTAGCAGTAGATGGTTTTATTCCTCCAAATGCTTTTATGGAATTCCAAGCCTATAATGTCTTGGTAATTGCTTCAGATATTCGTCAGTTAGAACATATTGAATACACACCTGCACCAGATATTATTCATGAAGGTGCTGGTCACGCTCCTATTATTGCTAATCCTGAATATGCTGAATACCTGCGTCGCTTTGGTGAAATTGGCTGTAAAGCCATTTCTTCACATAAAGATTACCAAATGTATGAAGCTATTCGATTGCTTTCAATTTTAAAAGAAGCTGAAGGAACTCCTCAAGCTGATATAGATCAAGCTGAAAAAGCAGTTGAAGATTTACAAAATAATATGGGAGAGCTGTCAGAAATGGCACAGATCAGAAACTTACATTGGTGGACTGTTGAATATGGTTTAATTGGAACTATTGATGACCCTAAAATTTATGGTGCTGGTTTATTATCATCAATTGGAGAGAGTGCTTGGTGTATGACCAATAATGTTACTAAGATTCCTTATGACATTTCTGCTGCCAACCAAAGTTTTGATATTACAAAATTGCAACCTCAACTATATGTTACACCTACTTTTGCTTATTTAAGCCTTATTCTTGAAGAATTTGCTAATAAAATGGCATTACGTACTGGAGGCATTTCAGGTATTCAAAAATTAATAAACTCCAATGCTTTAGGGACTATCGAATTAAGTACTGGTCTACAAATTTCTAGTGTATTTACCAATGTTATTGAAGCAGAAGGCAAACCAGTTTACATACAAACAACAGGAAAGGCTGCTTTATCGTACCGTGAAAAAGAATTAGTTGGACACGGAACATTAACGCATCCAGAAGGCTTTGGTAGCCCTATTGGTAAACTAAAAGGCTTTAATCTGGCAATCGAAGACATGAGTCCGATGGATTTAAATGCCTACAAAATAGTCGAAAACGAGACTATAAAACTCGAATTTGAAGGAGGAGTTATTGTACAAGGTGAGATTATTACTGGCTCTAGAAACTTACATGGTGAGATTATTTTAATCAGTTTTAAAAATTGTACTGTTACTCACGGAGACACTATTTTGTTTAAACCTGAATGGGGTAATTATGATATGGCAATTGGTAAGAAAGTTGTTTCTGCATTTTCTGGACCAGCCGATGTAAATAGTTTTGACCTGAATAATTCAGTTCCAAAAACAAAAACAATCAAAGCCAAACATTCTAAGGAACGTGATGAACTAGAAGAATTATACCAACAGGTTAGAACCATCAGAGAAACTAATTCTCATGAAACATTGTTGACTTCTATATTTGAAAAAATAAAAACAAATCATTCTAATGATTGGTTGCTATCTGTAGAAATTGCAGAGCTTTTAAAGAACAGCAATCAACCTCAATTATTACAAGAAGTCTTGGCACATCTTGAAACCTTAAAAACAAGAAGACCTGAAGTTGCCCATTTAATTTCTGGTGGCCTAGATTTGATTTTTGATAAAGAAAAGTGCTAAAAAATAAAACCCCACTCTGTTATACAATATAGTTTTAACAGAGTGGGATTAAATATCACATGCTATCTATACTTTACAGCATGCCAATTATAATTTTAAATCCTTGCTTAAGTCAGCTTCGCTTTGAATAACTTTACCATCATATTGTAACTTCCAACCCATTGAATTTGTTAGGATTAAAATCTTAGATAATTCGCTTATCAATCGATTTTGAGCATTTGTTTTAAGCGAAGATTTTTCTATTTTCTTAGCTAAGTTCGCTTTTACCGATTTGTTTATTTTATTATAATCATCTCCTGTAAATGCATTTAACTGACTTTGTTCAACATTATAATATTGAATATCTGGATTGATTGTAATTTCTTCTTTTGGAATTGATACAATCTTTATAACCTTGTTTTTCTCATCGATTTCATACTTCATTTTATGTAAATCGTAGGCAACTGTAACATTTGCATTCACTATAATTAATGCCTTCTTTTCAAAAGAAATCATATCTAGTAAATACTTATTTGAGTTTTTATAAGTTACCACTTCTGAAAAATGTCCTTCCGTAACTATCAGTTTCCCAACATTTACAATTTGTTGCTGTATCAAATTGGTATTATAATCTAAGCTCGATGTATCATCTTTCTTAAATTCACAATACTTGAATGCAAGGACGATCCCGATTATAATTGCAATTCCAACTAAGATTCTTCTCGACATAATTATGTTTTAATAATGACTATTATGTAGCCAATTTAGTGATTTTTTTAGAAAACATCACTACCCCTTATTTATGTTATCAATAACTTCTTTAAGGATTTTTAAACTTTTCATTTTATCCTGATGATCAAAAATTGGACTTGTAATCATCAATTCATCTATACCTGAATGGTTTATAAATTGCTTTAAGTCTTTTTCTAACTTCTCTTTACTTCCAGTAAAGGTACATGCTGTCATTTGATCTACATGAAATCTTTCTTCTTCGCTCATTAATCCTTCCAATGATGCGAGTGGCGGTTGCATTGGTTTTCTATTATTGCGTATTAATCCCAAAAACATTTGGTATAAAGTAGTTGATAAAACTTCGGCTTCTTCATCTGTATCTGCTCCAATAGCATTTACACAAGCCATTGTTTTTGGGCTACTCAAATATTTTGAAGGAATAAAATTCTTTCTATAAAACTCAAATGCCTGTAGCATCATTCTTGGTGCAAAATGTCCTGCAAAAGCATATGGTAATCCTTTTGCAGCAGCTAGTGAAGCACTGTCCATACTAGACCCTAATATCCAAACTGGGACATTAGTTCCTTCGGCAGGGAAAGCTCGCACTTTTGCCGAAGCATTATCTGGAGAAAAATAATCATGAATTGCTTGCACATTTTTTGGGAATCGCTGCGACTGTTCATAAAAATCTTCTCGAATAGCTTGTGCTGTTAAAGAGTCTGTTCCTGGCGCTCTCCCTAAACCTAAATCTATTCGATTTGGATAAAGTGTTTCCAATGTTCCAAATTGTTCTGCAATAATTAGCGGTGAATGATTAGGAAGCATTATTCCTCCTGAGCCTACGCGGATATTTTGTGTCTGACTTGCTATGTAACTTATTAAAACGACTGTTGCTGTACTAGCCACATGTGCCATATTATGATGTTCGGCTAACCAAAATCGGTTATAACCTAAATTATCAGCTAGTTGAGCAAGTTCTT
Organism: Flavobacterium pisciphilum; assembly: GCF_020905345.1. Classification (NCBI taxonomy): domain Bacteria; kingdom Pseudomonadati; phylum Bacteroidota; class Flavobacteriia; order Flavobacteriales; family Flavobacteriaceae; genus Flavobacterium; species Flavobacterium pisciphilum. The sequence goes on along the minus strand of NZ_JAJJMO010000001.1, from coordinate 4,032,655 downwards.
TTGTTTTTTGAAAAGTTTCTTTAGCATCACTACCCTCTGTAATGAATGCTAATTCTAATAAAGAAATAGGTATATTGTTATTCATTTTGATTAATCTTTTTGCAAAATTAACCATTAATATCTAGTTTGTTAATTCTCAATTGTTAATTGAATTATAAATTTTTAACACCGTTAAATAAATTTAACATCGATAGATATGTTTGTTTATTTTGAATGATTACAGAATAGTTGGAGGCAAAAAATTTCTCAAGACAGTTTGATGATTCTAAACGTTATTTTTTGTAACTTTAGATTATTACAAATTCTAAATCCGTTCACTATGAAAACTCACAGAAAAATTAAATATATCACCAAAAGATATATTTACAGAATTATACGAGATATAAGCGGCAAAAAGGATAAATCTAAAAAGTTGCTTTTATCTAATTTATTAAAAACAAACGTACAACTACTGAAAGGTATTGATGTTAATAGTACGATGCTGTTTTAACCTGAGTATGGCAACAAAACTACATTTTTAAACACTCGAATTTTGTATTGGATTATCCTAAAAAGGATATCCAATTGCAATATTAAGTATCAGATTGTCCTTTCTCCAAGAGCCACTTCCAAAATTAATATCATCTATTACCCATCTTTTTCCTTCGGGCAAATATGGTATTCGTAATGGAAATGCAATGTCTGTTCTTAGTATTAAGAATGATAAATCAAAACGTAATCCTGCTCCCGCACCAACAGCAATTTCTTTCATAAAGTCTTTACTGATTTTTGCGCCAGGTTTATTTGGGTCATTATTAAGCAACCAAACATTTCCAGCATCCAGAAATATTGCTCCTCTTACTATACTAAAGAGTTTGGCTCTATATTCTGTATTAAATTCTAGTTTTAAATCACCAGATTGATCTGGATAAAATGTACTGGTTGTATCTGTGCTTACAAAACTACCCGGACCAATTGATCGGGCTCTAAAAGCACGAATACTGTTGGTTCCTCCAACAACAAATTGCTTAATTGATGGCAGAGAAGAAGAATTACCATATGGCAAGCCTACTCCAAGAATAAGTCGGCTTGCTAATTGGCTTTCTTTTCCTAGCTTAAAATAATGCCTGAAATCAGTTTTAAATTTTACATATTGACTGAAAGGAACATTGAATACTTTTATAGTATCATTTTTCTTGACATTGGCTTTAGTTGCCAAACCTGTTATATTACCTGCTAAATCAAGTTCGCCATTAAAATAGAATGTATTCTTTTTTCTTTTTTGCATTGTATTGGTATAGGTATACGAATACGTTGGTCCAAAAATTAATTGTTTCTCCAATACTTTGGATAATGACGGGTCTTTTAATGCCTCAGCACTATAATAAGGTGTTACGTGGTTTGGACTCACATAATTAACCTCTATGATATCTAATTGATGTTCTTTTCTAACATTTTCTTTCCATAAATAACCAAATGATCCTTTAAATGAATTTAAAGCATAAAGGTTTATTCTGTTTTGATATTCATATCCTAAAGTTGCTTTTGTTCTTGGAACAAACTCGCTAGAACCTTGAAAGTTAAATGGTGTAATTAATCTTGGCCAAGTTAAGCTTGCTTCTCCCCCTACTTTATATATATTATTTCCTTTATTCTGCCCTGAAATCTGAAAATCGGCTCCTCCAAATATTGATACCGTAAACAATTCGGCACCTCTTAGTAAGTTTCTGTTGTTCCAATTTAAATTGATTTCTGAACCTGAATAACTAGCTGAATTCGTTTTTCCTAAAACCTCAACTCTAACGAACTTCTTTGGTAACAAGGTTAGATAATAATAAGCATCCAATGCATTTTTCACACTATCGGATTCTTTAAATTCATTTTTAACAAAATTAAATGTCCCTAAATTCACAAAGCGATTCAAGGAAAGATTGTGATCTGATCGATTATAAAAATCTCCTTTCTTAAAATACAAGGCTCTATCAAATACTCTCGGTCTAAATGTATTTGTAGAATCTATAATCGTGAAATCTTTATATTTAACAATATCCTCTTTTTTATAAGCTACTGCGGTACTATCTTTTAAAATAGAAAAATTAGGATACACAACTATATCATTAATTGTATAGGGAATTTTAGCTTTGGCTGGCGTTTCGTCTTTTATTTTTAATTTTATACTTACCTCATAATCTCCCTTGGTGCTATCGACTTGAGCCAAGATATAATCCGGATTAAAATAATAAAATCCCTTTTCTTTCAATCGAGAATCGATGCGTTCTCTTTCTGATTTTATAACATCCAAATCATAGGGTTTACCTACTTTTAGTAATGATCTACGAGTAGTTTTAGCAATGGTTTTGGCTATAGCCGAAGAATCATCGGGAAATGTAACGCTTTTTATTTTATACTGTTTTTTAGGCAAAACAGTATATTCTGCTGTTGCTCTTTTATCCTTTGCAGTAGAATCAGCACTAACTCTCACTTTAAAATAACCTTTATTCTCGGCATAATTTCTTAAGACTGCCGAGTTATAATCTAAATCGACTTTACTGTACAGCACTGGAGCTTCTCCAACTTTATTTCTTAACCAATATCTTGTCCCTTTCTTTTTCTTAGGTTCTCCTGCCACATTGTATATCCATAATTTAATACGCAATCCTAAAAATTGTTTATTTGGCAAAGGACGTAACAAACTTTTCAGCTCATCCTCTAGCGCTGTTTTTTCTTTCTTTTTGAGGATAGAGTCTTCTATTTTTACTGAAGCACCTGTGTACAACAAATCCCCTTTTGGTAAATACTTTGTATTACTACATCCAAAAGCAAAAAATAAAGAAAGTATTATAAAATATTTTAGATATTTAATTTCCATATTGCTACGTTTTTTGCTCATATTCATTATCTAATTCTTCTTTCTTTTTCTCTTCCTTCTCTTTCTGGCTTTCTTTTTCTTTGCGTAATTTTTCTTTTCTAATTAGTTCCTTTTCTTCTTTGCTTCGATGAAATAATTCTCTAAACTTATTATAATTCATCGTAATAATAAATGCCACTCCGGTTTCAATAACCTGTCCCTCTACTGCTACTTGATATTGATTTTTTCTATACGCTCTAAGCATATATCTTCCATCTTTTGTAAGTTGATAATCTATAGCAACATCTCCTGCAATATTTGCATCCTGCTCATTCTCTCGTTCTTGTCCTTCTAATGCAAAACTGCTTCCGATGGTTACTTTTAATCTGTCATCTAATAGTTTTTTAGAAATACCAACATTTAAATCCGTTCTATTTTGTTTAGATCCCGAAGAGTAATCCTCTTTAGATTCTAAATCAAATTCCAATTCGACTCCACTTATCAACTCCCCAGCTAGATTATTTAATTGATCCGAAAGTATTTTACTCACACTTTGTCTAGCCATAGATTCGGCACTTGTGCCACCACTTTCGCTTGCAAAAGGATTTTCACCAACAAATCGGTTTAGAAGTAAAAGTGCAAAAACCTGTTTGTTTAATTCAGCAGGATCTTGTCTTAAACGCTGTAATTTTGCTTGAGAAGTTGTTATAATATCCGATGAGACATCGTAGTTACCATCTGGAAGAACAATATCAAACGAAATTTCTGGTTTCATAAGTTCTCCGTTCATCTTTAATAAAGTCTGAAACGGAATTTTTTGTTTGTATGTGTTTTTAACCGCCGCCGACAAAGTTCCTAGCTGATTCCCTAATAAATCAATCGGAGCAGTATTTACTTTATATATTGCTGTTAAATTTAAATTTGCCATTGTAGGCTCTCCATTCCATATAATATAGCTGCCTTTTTGAATATCAAATTTTCTCCTTATCATATTAAAACTCATCTCATAAGCGCCTTCACTAAACTCATATTTACCCGTAAGCGTAGTTTTACCCGAAGGATCAATTCCGCCAATAAGATCAGCTTCTCCTAACAATTTCAAGTAATCCCCATTGCCTTTATCGATTACCAAAGTAAGTTCAGCCTTTTTATCTATCGATATGGCAACACTTACATCCATGCCAAGCAATTGAGATTGATTAAGTTTACTTTCCATTGCTGCCGTTTGTTTCAATAATAAATTATCTTCATTTACAAACTCTACAATTCCTTCTCTATCAGCAATAGATGGATCAGATTGAGGCATAACAACTGTAAACTTTGTATCCTCATTAATTTTCACATTTCCTCCTACCACTGGATTATCCAATGTTCCTTTTATACTTAGATTTGCATCCAATGACAAGTCTCCATAAAACAAGTCATTATCTGCTTCGGTAGAATGAATCGCTCTAAACTGATCTGCCTTTACTGTTAAAGCAAAATCGTAATTTCTAAAATCTTTGGAATTGATTTTTCCATTTACAAATAGCTCATTCTTATTCTCATCATAAACAGAGAAATTATCAAAGACAATCGCTTCGTTTTCTATTTTGATTTTTTCATTGGCAATTTTATAAATAGAATTAAATTTGGTTACCCTAAAAGCAGCATCGTTAAAATCTAATTCTCCTTCTACTTTAGGCACATCAGCACTACCTGTGATTTTAAACTTTCCAGACAAATAGCCTGCCCCATCTGTAACATTCCCCATGCTAAAGCCTTGAATACTTTTTATGTTTAAATGGTTGATGTCTATATCTAAATCAAAAGTACTATCATCAATTTTGTAATTCCCAGTAAGGCTTACATCATTTCCTTGGTCACTTAGTGTAATATTAGCAGCTAATAAATTATCTGTTTTATTATTTACTTTTATATCAATATCTCCTACTGGTTCTCCTTTAAAACTAAAATCATCTATTTTTAGATCTGAAGTAAAAGTTGGTTTTGTCATAACATTTTCAACCAAAGCCGACCCATTTATCAATCCTTGCGCTAGCAATTTGTCTTTTGTAACCATATTTAAAATGGTCTCAATTTTAAAATTGACAAAATCTATTTGCAATGGTGCACTCTTCCCTTCGTTTTGTGATTGAATTTTTAATTCATTACCCGAATTTTCCAAATAGAGCTTATCAATATAAAGTCTTTGCCCTCCAAATTCAATAGAATTTTCAGGATTTATATTCCATTTATCATAATTAAGCACAAAGCTATCTGAATCAAATTTCACAGTATTCTTAGCATTCTCATGAAGTAATTCGCCTTTGATAAAATACTGTTCTTTATCTTGTTTATCTTTTACTTGTAAAGCATACGATAGAATATTGTTCTCAATTTTACCTGATAAACCAACAAAAGGAATTTTAAATTCTCCACTCTCTACTGGAGCTACAGAAACTTGATATTCTAATGCTTTGTCCTTTGCTTCTATATTTATTTTACCATTAGAGATTGTGTTTCCATCATACATAATCTTTGGAATAGTTCCTTTTATTTCCAAAGAATCTACCACATTATTATATTTTCCTGTAATCGCAATAGGCTCTAAACCTTTAAGCTTTGGAATAAGTTGAAATAACAAAGGATCACTATCTACTGATAAATTAAACGTTACTTGTTGTTCATCAGAATCCCCTTTTGTTTTAGGGACTTGCAAATCCATGTATTTAGATAGTGATTTTTTTAATCCAGCCGATAATGTTGTTAACTTATACTTTCCATCAACTTCGGCTTTAAGAAACTGTGATTGTATCTTGATATTGTTTTTTTCTTTATCAGCATAAGCCAAAATTTTAATTGAATCCAACACGATTGGTTGTGCATCTTTTAAAAGCTGAATATTAGACAAGAAAACCTTTCCGTTTAAAAAATCAGGATTACTATTAGTTATATCTGCATCAATATTACCTCGAAGTTTCATCGGGCCTGCATGAAGATTTAACTTTTCAAGATCTGCAATATCAAGGTTTAATTTTAATTTTACAGCTGGGTATTTATCATCAAACCTTCCATTGGCAACTAAACCAAAGTTCAAATTAGGGTCTTTTATACCCGATTTAACTGCAAATGCTCCTTTGGCAATTTCTCCATTTAAAGTTAAATCTCTGTATGTATATTTATTAAATACTGCTTTTTGAACGATACCGTCTAAATGTGCCTGTGCCGTTTGAGGATCCAGTCCCTTTCCTTTTACTTTTGCTTTAAGCGTAATTTTTCCTAATGAATCATTTTTTATCAGTCTGCCTAAATCAAATTCTAATAAGGAAATCGTAGCATCATATTTCTCTGATTTCTTAATACGCTGATCGAACAAGGCATCGACTTTGGCATTTCCGAAACTACTATTTAAAGCCAAATTAGTTTTAAAATTATTGACTGAACCTTTAAATTTTCCTTTTAAATTAAATTGAGAAGGCAATTGAATATTCTTAGGAATTGTCCCTGCTGGTACAAACGAAATCACATCTTTAGATGAGCTCACAAAGTTTTTTATATCCAAATCATAATAGGCTTTTTGTGCATCTGGCAATCCTGTAATTTTTCCTGAAACCGAAACTTTTGTAGTTCCAATTCCGCTCATTTCAAACATCGGAATGGTTAAATCTTTTATCTTCCCATTCAATCGTGCATTAATAGACAAAACTGCATTGGGATTACTCTTAAACGGATTGGTATTTTGTAAATCTGGAACAAAAAGCAATATATCTTTAAATCCAACTTTTGTTTGATTGAAATTAGCATTCAATATAAGATTATCGATATTCTTAGTAACCGATGCAATTGAAGGATAACCAACTTTTATCTCTTTTTGCAATACCGTTTGTGGCGTTTTTAAATACAGATTGCTTAAATAAGCATTTTTAGGTCCATAGAAAAAATCTGCTTTCAGTGTCTGAATCTTAAGTCCGCTCTTTTCATTTACTGCAAATGATTTTATACTCCCCGAAATAGTATCATTAGCATAATATAGCTTTTCGGCTTTCAAATTAAAACTATCCAAATCAATATGTCCATAATCAATCCCTCTCTTAGTAGGTTTCGATTGCATGTCATCGTATTTAAATGCTACATTTTGTATGTCTGCAGTTTTAAGTTTTAATTTCCATCCCGCTTGAGGAATTGCTGTAGAATCTAGATTTGGAGTCTTAATTTGCTTTTCTTTTATCCCTAACTGTAAATTCCCTTTTAGATTTTTTAATTCGAAAGTATCAAAATCTAACATTTGGTGATTTAAGCCTAACTCATTAACCAACAACTGCATGTTATCTAGAGTTACCCCTGAAGCCAGTTTTGAATCTTTATTGTCATATGAAATATCAATTTTAGACAGATTGATCTTGCGTAATTTCAAATTAAAGTCTGATCTTTTAGAAATTGTATCTACTGTATTTACAGATACTTCAGCTATTTTCTCAACCAAATCCTGATTTAAAACTAATTTCAATCCATTTAAATCAATATTCGGAATATCGAAATCCATTTTATCTAAATTGAATTTTTTAAATTCGGTTTGAAAATCGGTCAGTTTAACTCGAATATCATTTTTAGATAAATCATCTTTAAAATTAAAATTGATTTTATTCAAGTTGATTTTCACAACTGATATTTTAAATGGTTTGCTATTGGGATCTACTGGCTCTGGCTCTTTGGACGCAAAAGCGGCAATTATATAATCAAAATTAAAAACTCCGTCTTTATTTCTTGAAATATTTGCAGTCGTATTCTCAAGAGAAATAGAATTTATCTCTACCTCACTATCTATTAATTTAAACAAATCAATATCAACTTCTAATCGCTTCCCTCTTAATAAAATATCTTTGTTTTGATCTTCAAAATAAAACCCTTCTAATACGATTTCTTTCGGGAAATTAATCGCTATTCTATCTAGAGAAACTTTGGTTTTTATTTTTTTTTGTAAAAAAGTAATTGCTTTGTCTTTGGCAAAATTTTGTACCGCTGGAACTTGAATTAAAATTATGATCAACAACAATAATGTCACTATTATAGTGATGCACCAAAGTAGTACACGAAGTATTTTTTTGAGAAAAAAAATTCGTTTTTTATTCATACAAAGAAAATAAGGCTAATAAAACTGGTTTAGATTATTGATATGCAGTTACTAATTTAACTAACTATATACAATTTACAAAATTGTAAAAAATATACTTCAATACTTTACATAATTATTCAAACTTATTCTAGAATTAAACCTTATTATAAGTATATTCTTGCTTAAGATTTAAACAAAGAACGCCTTTAAAACTTGATATGCGGCCAATTTTCTTCTATACTTTTTATTCTCTTATTCAGTTTTGATAAAAAAGCACGATGTTGTTCGGAGTCTGGATTGAAACTTCGATGCGATAACCCTTTTTGTATTTCGTAAATCTCTTGCTTTACGGCAATGCCTTCTTTAGAAATATAGTTCTCACTAAATCGTTCCCAGATATAATCAATAGCAATTTGGTTTGGATGTAGCATATCTTCAGCATAAAATCGATAATCACGAAGTTCATCCATCATGATTTCATACGAAGGAAAATATGCAGTTTGCTGTTTATAGTTTTCAGTATTCAGAGTATCGTGTAACGAAGAAATTAAATTGGATTTACTCCATTGATTTTCGATAAAACCATCTTTTATATGACGAACAGGAGATACTGTGAAAATGGTTTTTGCTTCTGGATTTATTGAAGCAATTAAATCTACTGTTTTCTTAATACTTTCTTTGATTGTCTCAACTGATAAAAGCTCTTTTGTGAATTGCTTTTGTGGTACTTTATGGCAATTGGCAACTATTGCATTACTCTCGTTGGCACGATATACCCATGAAGTTCCATATGTTATAATAATATGTGTTGCTTCAGTCAATTCTTGATGTGTCCTTTTTATAATCTGATTGAGATTACGAATCAAATCTTCTTTATCCACATTACTTAAATCAGAATGCACATCAAACGAATGCCAACGTTCGTTATGAAAAAACACATCATTTTCTGTAAATGTCTTTTGCAAAACTGCAAAGTCTATCAATTTTTCAATAGCTAGTGGATGAAATAAAATCCCTAACGGATTGCAATTATTATAGAACTTAAAATAATCCAATTTCTCTGCCATATTCACCGCAAAACAAGAACCTAAAGACAACACTTTAGAATTATAATCAAGTGGAGTATTACTTTGCGAAATAGGCATCTGAGTTCTGAATTGCATGATTTAAAGTTTTAAACAAATTTCAACCATTTTCCACAAACAAAAAACCAAATACAGAAGTATTTGGTTTTTTAAATGATTTTAAAATAATCTAATTAGTATGTGTATTCATTTATTCTATTCGCAGTTGTACTATTTTTTTTGTAAGATGTAATCTTCGATGGATATCCATTCGCATCATAAACATACTCTCTTTTGTAAACATTCGGCTCGATGTTACTATCATAAGAAGATGTATAATTTACAATGTTATTAACAGAGCTCATAGATCCTTCACCTTCACTATGATTTATTAATAAACTAAAACCTAAAATATTTTTTAAAGGGTTGTTTTTATTATCGTATTCATATGTAGATGTAAAAACACTATTTATTTCACTATTTGTTTCTACTGTTTTAACCAAGTTACCATTTGCAAAAGTAAGAATTTCAATATAATTACTTTTATATTCTATTTCAATTCCATAATTTTTCGTATAAATCTCTCTTTTAACTGTACCATCAGTATTATGAGTAAATACTGTTCTCGTTTTATATTTTCCATCTGGAAAATCAGTCGAGTATGCACCAACGTAAGATGTTTCAACTAATTTACCGTTTAAGTAAGAATAAACAGTTACATCACTTATTACTTCTTTACCAAATATGCCCACAGTACCATAATTAATTTTTTTTACAATAAAATTTCCATCATAAGTATAATCTGTTCTTCCTCTATTTTGTTTGGTACTCAAAATTTTATTTCCATCATAAGTAGACAGATATATTACATTTTCCAAAGGATCTTCTACATCTGTGTATTTTAATATTTTAGGCAGAATCCCATTTACAACATCTACAGAATTATCATCATCAGATGAACACGAACTTAAAACAAATAATGAGGCAGTAAATAAATAGAGTAGTTTTTTCATGTATAAATTTCTTTTTTTGGGCAAATTAAAAGAAATCAAAACTAACTGCCTAATAAAGCAGAATCCATTTCAATAATAAAATCCTTCTAACTTGTAGGATAGGCATTTGGATTCTGAATCGCATGATTTGAAGTTTTAAACAAATTTCAACCATTTTCTACAAACAAAAAAACCAAATACAGAAGTATTTGGTTTTATAATAATTAAAAAAAATAGTCTAATTAATATGTGTATTCATCTATTCTATTCACAGTTGTACCATCGTTTTTGTAAGATGTAATTTTCGCTGGATATCCATTCGCATCATAAACAAGCTCTCTTTTATAAACATTAGCCTCAGCGTTAACACTATATGAAGCCGTATATTTTACAGTATTATTAACAGAACTCATAGATCCTTCTCCTTCACTATGATCTATTAATAAACTAAAACCTAAAATATTTTTTAAAGGATTATTTTTATCATCGTATTCGTATGTAGCTGTAAAAACACTATTCATTTCGCTATTTGTTTCTACACTTTTAACTAAATTACCATTTGCATAAGTAAGGACTTCAAAATAATTACTTTTTTCTTCTATTCCAGTCGCATAATCTGTCTTATAAACCTCTCTTTTAACTGTACCATCAGTATTATGAGTAAATACTGTTCTCCTTTTATATTTTCCATTAGGAAAATCTGTCGAATAAGCCTCAGTAAATGATGATTCTACTAATTTACCATTTACATAAGAATAAACTGTCACATCACTTATTACATCTTTGCCTGGTATGCTCTCAGTATCATAATTAATTTCTTTTACAATAAAATTACCATCATACGTATAATCTGTTCTTCCTGCCTCATCTTTGGTACTCAAAATTTTATTCCCATCATATGTAGATATGTATGTAGCATTTTCAGATGAATCTTCTATATCTGTATATTTTAATATTTTAGGAAGAACTACACTAACATCCCCAACTGAATCTTCAACAGAACCAACTGAATTATCATCTTTATCATTTGAACAAGACGTTAAAACTAAAGTCAAAGCACTAAATAGGCATAAAATTTTTTTCATTTTATAAATTAAATATTGTTAATAAAAAGCAAATATAATAGTCCCAAATAGAAAATCAACGACACTCCAACTTTTTAATCTCATAATATTTCTAAAATGCTGATATCAAATAAAGTTCTCTATAAAAAAATACATTTTTAATAACAGTAATCAGAATTACCAAATCAATCTATTCACTACTTTTGCATCTTCTATAAATTAAAACTCACACATGAAATTATTATATTCTTATATAATTAAACATAAAATGCTGTTGTTTTTAGCCTTAATTATGGCTTCAATAAACATCTGTTTTAGTTTATCTGACTCTGTAATTACTGGTAAATTAATGCAAGATTGCGGTGTTGGATTAGCTAAATACAAAGAAAATGAAATTGGCTTTATTAAATCTGTAGCTTTCTGGCTAGGCCTTTCACTTGGAGCTGCAATGATTTCCAGAATTACCAAAAACTTTCAGGATTACTTCACCAATGTTGTTATCCAGCGCACGGGTGCACAAATGTATACTGATGGTATTAAAAAATCACTTGATTTACCTTTTGCTGAATTTGAAGATCAACGCAGTGGTGAAACATTAAGCAAGTTAACCAAAGTACGTTCTGACTCTGAAAAATTAATTACACTTTCTATTTCTCTAATTTTCCAAACTGTCATCGGGTTCATATTTGTAATCATTTATGTTGCTCGAATTGATTATCGAATCTCAATAATATTCTTAATTACTGCACCAATTATAGCTTTAGTAAGTTCGTATTTAGGAAAGAAAATAAAAATTGTATCTCGAAAAATTGTAAATCAAACCAATGCATTGGCTGGATCTACAACCGAAAGTTTAAGAAATATTGAACTTGTAAAAAGTCTTGGATTAACCTATCAAGAAGAAAAACGATTGAATTTGAATACGTTTAAAATTCTGCAACTGGAATTAGAAAAAATCCGTTTCATCAGAAGTTTAAGTTTTATACAAGGTACTACAGTTCACTTTTTAAGAACCTGTGTAGTTTTTACTCTATATTATTTTTTGTTTGGACAAAAAATAATTGTGGGTGATTTACTAACTATGGTATTCTTTACCTTTTTTATTTTTGGTCCTTTGCAAGAATTAGGAAACTTTATCATTGCTCTTAACGAAACAAAAGTCTCTATGGAGAATTTTAAAACCTTACTAAGTGCTCCAAAAGAGTTTCGCCCAAAAAATCCAAAACATGTAGGTCCAATACGTTCATTACTTTTTTCTAATGTAAGCTTTCAGCATAAAACGGCTAAATTCAAAGCTGTAGAAAACATTAATTTTGATATTAAACAAGGAGAAACAGTAGCATTTGTAGGTCCATCAGGCTCAGGAAAAACGACTTTAGTAAAATTACTGGTTGGATTATACACTCCTGCTCAAGGTAAGGTTCTTTATAATGATATCGATTCTACTGAAATTGATTTATTAGATTTAAGAAAACAATTAGGATTTGTAACTCAAGATGCACAATTATTTTCTGGAACAATTCGAGAAAATTTATTGTTTGTAAGGCCATCTGCAACAGATGAAGATTTGTATGATGCCTTGAAAAGAGCTAGTTGCGAAAAATTGCTACAACGTGCTGAAGATGGCTTAAATACCACAATTGGAGAAGGTGGGATCAAAGTTTCAGGTGGAGAAAAACAACGCCTATCCATTGCTCGTGCGATATTAAGAAATCCGAATTTATTGATTTTTGACGAAGCTACTTCAGCATTAGACTCAATTACCGAAGAAGAAATTAATACTACAATCCGAAATATATCCGACAAAAATAGAATTACAGTTTTAATTGCTCACCGATTATCTACTGTAATGCATGCCGATAAGATTTTTGTACTAGAACAAGGTAAAATCATTGAACAAGGTAAGCACGATGATTTAGTTCTCGAAAAAGGCTTATATTATGCTATGTGGCGTCAACAAATCGGTGAACGAAAATAGTTTTTCTATGAGTTGCTAAGATCTTAAGGTTCTTAGTAGCTAAGTTTTCTATTCTAAAAACAGAAACCCCTTTCACTAAAATGAAAGGGGTTTCTAAAAATTATATGTGCCTTTTGTTATTATATAATCCTAAGAACAAGCTTAAGTCATATTTTGTTATAACTACTTGTAAAAATATTCTGTTGTAGTTCCTGCATCTTCAAAATTATCAAAAGATTTTGTTGGGTAACCATCCACATTATATGTTATTTTTGAAGTGGTAGTGGTAGTAATGTTGTCAGTACCATAACTTGATATTTCAGTAATAATATTATGTAAAATTCCGTTACCTTCACCATCTACAAAAGCAATTTTATCCATACCTAAAACATTTTTAAACGGATTATTTTTAGTATCATATGTATACTTAAAATTTGGTGAGTTTGTACTAACAACTTCACTTACTTCTCCATTTAAAAAAGTAATAGTTGAATTCTTAAATCCATCTTCATCAAATACTGATACTGTACCATCTACATTATAAACATATGTATCTTTAGTGTCCCAATCCTCTTGTCCAGGTTGTGTTCTTAGAAATTCAGTTAGTTTTTTATTTCCATCATACTTATATGTATTTATCTGTTCTATACTTCCATCTGCAAGTTTAAATTCCATTTTAGTAATTAAATCTCCTGAATATGTATAATAAATACCCTCTTTAGTATTATTATATACCTGACTAACTATTTTATTTCCATCATAAGTATAGATAGTTGTTTCAGTAGTTCCATTTGCTTTTTTTTCAACAGTTTTCTTTAAAAATATCTGACCTTCAGTTGGATTAGTTACAACTGTAGTATCATCATCTTCTCTGGTTACATCACTAGAACAAGAACTGAACACCAATAATACACTAAATAAGCAAAGTAATTTTTTCTTCATTTTTTAATAGGTTATATTTTATTAATAAGCCATAAATGTAAACCAAAAATTAATAAATAACCTAATAAAAACTCACTACAGTACGGTAAAATTCATAAATAAGATAATTCTAAAAAAAATCTCGCAAAGACACCCAAAATACAAAGCTTAAATAACTTTGTAACTCTGTGTCTTTGCGAGATATACAAAAATTTCAAGAACCTCAGCTCTCAGAATTTTATTTTATTACTTCACATAGTCAATAGCTTTCGCTAAAGCTTCTGGAATTCCATCAGCATTTTTTCCTCCTGCAGTTGCAAAGAAAGGTTGCCCTCCTCCTCCACCTTGGATATATTTTCCTAATTCACGAACAACTTGTCCAGCGTTTAGTTTTTTATCTGCCACTAATTCTTTAGAGATATAACACGTTAGCATTGGTTTTCCTTCTTCGGCTGTAGCCAAAACCAAAAACAAATTAGTTCCTAGATTTCCTAGCTCATAAACCAAATCTTTAGCCCCATCTGGAGATAAATCAACTTGTTTTGCTAAGAACTGTACTCCGTTTATTTCTTGTAATTCCTTAGCCAATTCTCCTTTCATGTTTTTTGCTTTATCTTTCAATAAAGCTTCCAACTGCTTTTTTAACTTAGCATTTTCATCTTGTAACGAAACAACTGCTTTTATAGGATCTTGTGCATTTTTTAAAACGGCATTGATTTCTTTTAACTTTTCTGCTTGGCTTGCAAAATATTCTTTTACAGCATCTGAAGTTATTGCTTCGATACGACGGATTCCTGATGCTACTGCACCTTCACTCACAATCTTGAAATACCAGATGTCAGCAGTATTGTTAACGTGAATTCCTCCACACAATTCCATACTATCACCAAATTTGATAGCACGTACATGATCTCCATATTTCTCACCAAACAAAGCCATTGCACCTTCCTGAACTGCTTGTTCAAATGGTACGTTTCTTCTTTCTATTAATGGCAATTGCTCTTGAATTCTTGCATTTACAAAATCTTCAACTTGTTGCAACTCCTCATCTGTTACTTTTGAGAAATGTGAAAAGTCAAATCTTAAGTACTTCGGACTTACTAATGATCCTTTTTGCTCCACATGCGTACCTAAAATAGTACGTAATGCTTGATGCATTAAGTGTGTTGCTGAGTGATTTGAAGCAGAACTTTTTCTTGTGCTTACATCTACAAAAGCTTTAAAAGTCTCCGAAAGGTTATTCGGAATTTCTTTAGCAAAATGAATAATTACATTATTCTCTTTCTTAGTATCAAGAATATAAATTACATCTCCATTACTAGTTTCAAAATATCCTTTGTCACCTACTTGTCCCCCACCTTCTGGATAAAAAGGAGTCATATTAAATACGATTTGATAGATTTCTCCATCCTTAGCACTTTCAACTTTACGGTAACGAGTGATTTTAACCATCGCTTCAGTACGGTCATATCCAATGAATTCTTCATCTTCATCATCAATCAAAATTTGCCAATCTCCTGCTTTTACTTTTGAAGCTGCACGAGAACGCTCTTTTTGTTTTTGTAATTCTGATTCAAAACCTGCTTCGTCTAACTTCAAGCCTTTTTCAGAAAGAATCAAAGCAGTTAGATCGATTGGAAAACCATACGTATCATATAATTCGAATGCTTTTTTACCTGAAATAACTTTATCTGTATTAGTTGCAATAATATTATCTAATAATACTAGTCCTTGGTCAAGTGTACGTAAAAAAGAATTTTCTTCCTCACGAATCACATTTGAACAAAGCTCTTTTTGCAATTTAATTTCTGGGAATGAACTCCCCATTTGTGTACTTAATGTCTCTACCAATTTATAGATAAAAGGCTCTTTGGTATTCAAAAATGTAAAACCATAACGAATAGCACGACGTAATATTCTACGTATTACATATCCTGCTCCTGTGTTTGATGGTAATTGTCCATCGGCAATTGCAAATGCAACAGCACGAACGTGATCTACTACTACACGAATCGCAATATTAGTTTTATTTTGTTCTTCACTGATGTGTTTAACTTCATCAGAAGTATATTTAAAGCCTGTAATTTGCTCTATTTTTTCTATAAGCGGTGTAAAAATATCTGTATCGTAATTAGAAGTTTTACCTTGTAATGCCATACATAGACGCTCAAATCCCATTCCAGTATCAACGTGTTGTGCAGGAAGTTTTTCAAGAGATCCGTCAGCTTTACGGTTGAATTCCATGAATACGTTATTCCAGATTTCTACCACTTGTGGATGATCATTATTTACTAAGCTCTTTCCTGATACTTGTTCTTTTTCTTCAGCAGAACGTAAATCAACGTGAATTTCTGAACAAGGTCCGCATGGTCCTTGATCTCCCATTTCCCAAAAATTATCCTTTTTATTTCCAAGAATAATTCGGTCTTCAGCAATTAGAGTTTTCCAAATATCCCAAGCTTCTTGATCAAAAGGAACATTATCTTCTTTGCTTCCTTCAAAAACAGAAACATAAAGATTTTCCTTTGGTATTTTATAAACTTCAGTCAATAACTCCCATGCCCAATTAATTGCTTCTTTCTTGAAATAATCTCCAAAAGACCAGTTCCCAAGCATTTCGAACATTGTATGGTGGTACGTATCAAAACCTACATCTTCAAGATCGTTATGCTTTCCTGAAACACGAAGACATTTTTGCGTATCGGCTATTCTAGGACTTTTTGGTGTTCCGTTTCCTAAAAAATATTCTTTAAACTGGGCCATCCCAGAATTATTAAACATTAAGGTTGGGTCGTCTTTAAGAACAATTGGTGCAGATGGAACAATTAAGTGTCCTTTGCTCTGAAAAAAGTCTAAAAATTGCTTACGTACGTCTTGTGATTTCATATATTAATTTGAAAATGTGCCTATTTGAAAATGTGGTGATTTAAAATTTTACAATTAATCATCTAATTGCCTCGTTATTTAATTACCTAATTATTTTTTTATTATTGAAAAAAGGGCAGAACAACTGAAACATTTATTAAATTTGTTCCACTAACATTTTTACAATGTGCAAAAATAGGGTATTTTAAAATATGGCGAAAGTAAAATATTATTACGATTCGGAAAATTTGGCCTACCGAAAAATAAAAACTAAAAAAAGGACTAAATTTGGCTTTATTGTATTGTTTTTAGTGGCTTCAACGTTATTTGGCTTTTTGGCTTTTGTAATTTTGTTGAACACTCCTTACTTTGAAACTCCAAAAGACCGTTTACAAGCTCGAGAAATTGAAAATTTAAAATTGAATTATTCGATTTTAAACAAAAAAATGGATCAGATTGATGCTGTAGTTGAGAGTATTGAGGAACGAGACAATAATTTATACAGGGTTTATTTTAACAAAAAAGAAATTCCAGATTCAATACGAAAAGCAGGATTTTCGAGAATCGAAAGATATAAAGCTCTAGAAGGATATAATAATTCGCAATTGGTAATTAAGACCACCAAAAGAATTGATGTCCTTTCTAAACAGTTGGCAATACAATCAAGATCATTGGATGAAATTTTAAAATTAGCGAGCGCCAAAGAAGATTTATTATCGGCAATCCCTGCCATTCAGCCAGTGCAGAATGAAAATTTAAAACGTATGGTTTCAGGTTTTGGTTATAGAACAGATCCATTTACTAAAGTACGTAAAATGCATGAGGGTATGGATTTTACAGCTAAAGTAGGAACTCCTGTTTATGCCACTGGAGATGGTGTCATAGATAGAGCCGACAATAATGCATCTGGTTTTGGAAATCATGTCGTAATTAGGCACGGTTTTGGCTACGAGACTTTGTATGCCCACTTAAGCAAATACAACTGCCGACCTGGACAAAGAGTGAAACGTGGCGACGTAATTGGTTATGTAGGTAGCACAGGAAGATCGGAAGGACCACATTGCCATTACGAAGTTCATAAAGATGGAAAAGTAGTTAACCCGCTTAATTTTTATTACGGAAATATTTCGGCGGTAGAATATGTTGCTATTTCACAATTAGCAAATCAAGAAAATCAATCATTAGACTAAAATGCACATAGAATTACAACCTGATAAACGATATTATAGTATTGGCGAAATCGCCAAGGCATTTAATGTGAATGCTTCTTTGATACGGTTTTGGGATGGAGAATTTGATATTCTTAAGCCTAAAAAAAATGCTAAAGGCAACAGAATGTTTACTCCGGAGGATGTGAAAAATTTACAGCTAATCTTTCACTTAGTCAAAGAACGTGGTTTTACACTAGAAGGTGCCAAAACCCACCTAAAAGAAGGACAAAAGAAAACATTAGATAAATTCGAAATAATACGTAAATTAGAGACGATAAAAAAAGAATTAATAGAGATTAAAAACGAATTGTAACAATAAATTATTAAACTTAAAATTAGAAAAATATGAAAAAATGGTTAATCCCTGTAGGAATTATTATTGCATTAATAGCTATTATAGCTTTTTGGTCTATCGGAATTAAAAATACTGGTTTAAAATACAATCAAGCCGTTAATAAAGAATGGGGAAATGTACAAACGGCTTACCAAAGACGTAATGACCTTATTGGAAATTTAGTAAATACAGTAAAAGGTGCTGCAGATTTTGAAAAATCAACATTAACTGCTGTTATCGAAGCACGTGCAAAAGCAACAGCTGTTACAATTGATCCAAGCAATGTTACTCCAGAACAATTAGCTCAATTTAATCAGGCTCAAAGTGGAGTTTCATCTTCATTGTCAAGATTATTGGTATCTGTAGAAAAATATCCTGATTTAAAAGCAAATCAAAATTTCTTGAAATTACAAGACGAATTGGCTAGTACAGAAAATCAAATTCTTACTGCAAGAACTCGTTTCAATGAATCAGTACAGGAATACAATGGATACATCCTTACTATTCCAAATAAATGGTTCTTAGATTACAAAGAAAAACCATATTTTGAAGCTGTTACAGGAGCTGATAAACCTGTTGAAGTAAAATTCTAAAAGAGATTTATAATTTTAATAAATGATTTTCGATTGTAGAAATTAATTCTAAAACTGAGAATTATTACTATCCATTTAAAAATAATTTCAATGTCAAAAGTAGAAGATTTTTTAACCAAAGAAGAGGAAGAAGCAATTGTTGAAGCGATTCGCGTGGCCGAAAAAAATACTTCTGGCGAAATTAGAGTTCATATAGAAAAATCAACTTCTAAAGCCCATTTTGATAGGGCTTTAGAGGTTTTTCATGAATTAAAAATGGACGAAACACAACTTCAAAACGGTGTTTTATTATACATTGCTGTAGATGACAAACAATTTGTCATTTGCGGAGACAAAGGAATAAACGATGTTGTACATCCTGATTTTTGGAATTCTACCAAAGAAGCAATGTCAGCACAATTCAAACAACAAAATTTCAAACAAGGACTTATTGATGGTATCTTGGTAGCAGGTGAACAATTGAAAAAATATTTCCCTTGGTCTGCTGACAATACTAACGAATTATCAAACGAAATCTCAAAAGGATAATGATTACACCCAAACTAAATACCTCGATTCTCCTAAAATTAATTGTTTGTCTATTCTTTACCCAAATTGGTTTTGCTCAATTTACAATTCCTGAGAAACCAAAATTTCAGACGTCAGTTTACGATTACGCAAATGTTTTAAGTCCTACAGAGAAAACACAATTAGAGGAAAAACTTATTCGTTATTCGGATTCTACCACTACTCAAATTGTTGTAATTACCATAGAAAGCCTTAAAGGCGAAGATATCGGAATACTAACTCCGAAATGGGCGCAACAATGGGGAATTGGAGGAACTGCCAAAAACGATAATGGAGTTCTTATTTTATTAGCAAAAGCTGAAAGAAAAATATGGATAGCTCCAGGTTATGGTCTTGAAGACAAATTAACAGCAGGTATTGGTGGAGAAATAACTCGAAATATTATTATCCCAGAATTTAAAGCTGGAAGTTATTATAGAGGACTTGACAAAGGTGTTGATGCTCTTTTTGATGTATTTAAAGGAAAATATAAAGGAAGTCGAAAACAAGCTAATCAAGGACAAAATTTTCCAATTTTACCAATTATTTTCATAGTAGCCCTTGTATTGTTTCTTATGTCAAGAAACAAAGGTGGCGGTGGAAACTCTGGAAATAATGGTGGTGGAGGCCCTAGCCTACTTGATGTTATCATCTTAAGCAATCTTGGTCGTAGTGGCGGAGGTGGTTTTGGAGGCTTCGGCGGTGGATCATCTGGCGGCGGTGGCGGATTTGGTGGCGGATTCGGCGGAGGTGGATTTTCTGGCGGAGGTTCAGGAGGAAGTTGGTAAAATTGGTATTTTTAATTTATATTTGACGATTAATTAAGAATATGACAACTTTCTAGGCATTTGCTGAAAGTAGTTCATCAACGGTTATCACGATTATCAATACAATTTATTGCAAAATTAAAACTTATAATGTTATCACATAAAGCCAAATATGCCCTTAAAGCGTTACTCTATTTAGCTGAGCAAGACGAGAATCACATTTCTAAAACTATAGAAATTGCTGAGGGTGCAAATATTCCTAAAAAATTTTTAGAACAAATTTTACTTGATCTAAAAAGAGGTCATTTTGTGAGCAGTAAACAAGGAAAATACGGTGGTTATTATCTTATAAAATCCAAAAATGATATCACACTAGCCGAAATTCATCGTCTTTTTGATGGTGCAATTGCGCTTTTGCCTTGTGCATCTTTAAACTTTTACGAACCTTGTTCAGATTGTAAAACTGAGTCAGAATGTCACTTAAGACACGGTCTAATGCTTATTAGAGACAAAACTTTACAAGCAATGCAAGGGATAACCATAGCCTCATTAGTGGAAAAATAAAAAAATATATTTTAAACTCTATTAATTATGTAGAATTTATATATATTTGCCAAAAATAAACACACTAATAAAACCAACCCTATGAAACCAGTAAAAAGAATTCTTGTTTTAAAAACAAGTCGGTTGCAGAATAGCATCCCAACATTTATTGTAAAAAACGATAACAGCCTTATTATGTGTATGTGTTAGTAAAAAAAATTTAATTTAAATTCTACTAATTACATATACTTAATATAAAATGAAAAATTCTATAAAAAATACATTTACAGTACTACTAGTTTTAACCTTCTCAATCACATTTGCACAAAATATTGAAGGTGTTGTTACAAACAGCGAAAACATTCCATTAGAAGCCGCTAACATTATCATAAAAGGAACTACTTCTAATACTACTACAGATCAAAGCGGAAAATTTAGCATAGAATCCAAAGGGAAACTCCCATTAACTCTCTTAGTTCAATATGTGGGTTACAAAACTGCAGAAATAGAAATTACCCAATTACCAATAGCAACCCCATTACTAATAACCTTAAACGAAGAAAACGCACTTATAGAAGTCGTAGTTTCCTCAAGACGTCGAATAGAAAGAGCACAAGATGTCCCGATTGCGGTATCTGTTATAACAGGTAAACAAGCAGAGCAAACTGGTGCATTCAACGTTAATCGTATAAAAGAACTAGTTCCATCGGTACAACTGTATTCATCAAATCCAAGAAATACTGGTATTAATATTCGAAGCCTAGGTTCTCCTTTCGGACTTACCAATGACGGAATCGATCCTGGTGTAGGTTTTTATGTTGATGGTGTATATTATGCACGTCCAGCGGCAACAACACTTGATTTTATTGATGTAGAGCAAATCGAGGTATTGCGTGGGCCACAAGGCTCTTTATTTGGTAAAAACACAACTTCTGGAGCATTCAACATTACTACTCGTAAGCCTAGTTTTACATCTGGTGCCGATTTTGAAGTTAGCTATGGAAATTACGCATTCTTGCAAGCCAAAGCATCGGTTACTGGAGCACTAAGTAAAAAAATAGCAGGTCGTTTATCATTCTCTGGTACACAACGCGATGGTTTAATCGATAATATTGTAACTGGTAGAGCTACAAACACACTAAATAACCAAGGAATTAGAGGGCAATTACTCTATACTCCATCAGAAAATACAAATATTATATTAGCTGCAGATATTACTACTCAGCGTCCAGATGGATATGCTCAAGTAGTTGCTGGTGTTGCTCCAACGCAAAGAGCTCCTTATCGCCAATTTGATGCAATTACAGCTGATTTAAATTACAAACTTCCAACTCTAAATGCTTTTGACCGTAAAATTGACCAAGATACTCCATGGCGTTCTGGACAAGATTTAGGAGGTATCTCTCTTAATGTTGATACTAAAATCGGAAACGGAACCCTTACCTCAACTACAGCATGGCGTTTTTGGAATTGGGATCCATCAAACGATAGAGATTTTACAGGGTTACAAGTACTCGCTAAATCACAAAACCCTACCAGACAAACACAAATAACACAAGAGGTTCGTTATGCAGGACAGCTTACATCTAAAATAAGTGGTGTTGTAGGAGTATTTTTTATTGATCAAACATCAAAAACAAATGGTACTGAAGAATCTGGTAATGCACAATGGAGATTTTCTCAAAGTTCTACTAGCCCATTATGGAAAACTCCAGGTCTTTTTGAAGGATACGGAATAAAGACTGATGCCAGAATTAGATCATCTAGTGCTGCAGTATTCGGGCAATTAGACTGGGCTATTACTGATCGTTTACATATACTTCCTGGTGTACGTTATAACTTCGATAAAAAAGAAGCTGATTACTCTCGTACAACTTACGGAGGTCTTCAAACTACTGATCCTGCATTGCTAGCTTTGAAAAAATCTGTTTATAGCGACCAAGCTTTTACATCAGATACTGACAACACGGATTTTTCTGGAAACTTAACTATCACTTATAAAGCTTCTGATAAAATCAATGCTTATGCTACTTATGCAAAAAGCTATAAGCCTGTTGGTGTAAATGTGGCTGGACTTCCAACGGATTCAAAAGGTCAACCTTTGCTTGATCTTGCAGTAATCAAACCAGAAAAAGTAAACCATTACGAAATAGGAATTAAAACATCTCCTTTTAAAAATTCAATATTTAACCTAGCCTTTTTCAATACTGATATTAAAGATTTTCAAACAAATGTTCAAGCTGCCGAATTAGGTGTTAATCGTGGTTATCTTGCTAATGCAGATAAAGTACGTGTAAGAGGTGCTGAATTAGATGCTAGCTTTATAATCAATAGCCATCTAACTATAAATGGTGCTGCTACTTATACTGACGGAAAATATATCAAATTTACAAATGCACCACTCCCGTTAGAAGAAACTGGTGCTCCAGTAGCATTTAAAGATGTATCAGGAACTGATTTACCTGGTGCATCAAAATGGGCAGGATCATTAGGAGGGGAACTTTCTGATAAAGCAAAATTCTTTGGAAACATAGGTAAAATTTTCCTAGCGATTGATTCTTATGCTCGTTCTGAATTCTCATCAAGCCCTTCAGCTTCTAAATACTTAGTTGTTCCGGGTTATGCAATTTTTAATGCTCGTTTAGGTTTCCGTGCATCCGAAGGCTTGTCTGTTCAGTTCTGGGGACGCAATATCTTAAACAAGGACTACTATGAGCAATTATTGCCTGCTGGAGGAAACACAGGTCAATATGCTGGTGTATTAGGCGATCAAAGAACCTATGGAGTTACTTTAAAATATTCTTTATAGAATTATACATAAATTAAAAGCTATTAACTGGGGTAAGTTTTAAAATAACTTGCTCCAGTTTTTTTATTCAAATCA
The DNA here is from genome assembly GCF_020905345.1 of Flavobacterium pisciphilum. Lineage (NCBI taxonomy): Bacteria > Pseudomonadati > Bacteroidota > Flavobacteriia > Flavobacteriales > Flavobacteriaceae > Flavobacterium > Flavobacterium pisciphilum. Next base: position 4,008,992 of record NZ_JAJJMO010000001.1, on the reverse strand, counting down.
TTTCATAATTACAGCATTTTACAAAACTTAGATTATCGATAAAAGAACGCGAATAAAAACAGATTTTTAAAAACAATAAAAAAAACTGTGTTTTCGCCTAAGCAAATCTGCATCGTCTGCGTCACTCACCATAATCACAAAATCCGATCAAAAACAAATTTAAAAATCATTTTTTATTTCTATAAAACAGTATCATTTGTATATATTCGCAGCTTGAATTTATACCAACTAAATGAAATCCTGCAGATTACTTTTTATTCTAGCGCTTACAAGTCAATTATTGACAGGACAAACCAAAAAGAATATCGACCAACAATCCCTTACTTGGATAAGATATTACAATATATTGCCCCTAACCGAAAAGTGGTCCCTTCATTCCGAATTCGACAACCGAAGTTTTCTTAATCCTATTCATGAAAATCTATGGGTTTTAAGAACACAAGGAAGATACAGAGCAAATAAAAATATAGATTTAGGTGGCGGATTTGCTTATTTTCATGTCAATACCCAAGACCCTAATAATGATCCCCATTTTTCTGTTCCAGAATATAGGGGACAACAAGACATTACAATTATAAGCGACATTGCAAAAATCACTTTCCACAATCGCTTTCAGCTAGAAGAGCGTTTTATCCAAAAAGCAAGTAAAACCGAATTACTAGATGATTTCTCTTTTTCTTTCCGATTTAGATATCGTTTGCAATCTACTTTTACGATTTGGGAAAAAGACAAGCGAAGTATTAAAGGAACTATTTCGGATGAAATATTATTTAATTTCGGAAAAGACAACAAGAAAAACACCTTTGACCAAAACCGAATTTACGTTGCGTTACGGTATCATCCCACCCCAAATATTGGTTTAGAACTTGGCTACTTAAAAAGTTTTCAAAGAAGAGCTAGCGGAGTCGATTTCTACGACCGAGATATTCTACGATTTACAGTTTACCACAAAATCAATCGGAAGATGTGAGATGTGAGATGTGAGATGTGAGATGTGAGATGTGAGATGTGAGATGTGAGATGTGAGATGTGAGATGTGAGATGTGAGATGTGAGATGTGAGATGTGAGATGTGAGATGTGAGATGTGAGATGTTTAAAAATTGGCTAATGCCAATTTTTAACCTTTGTCCCTTTGTCCCTTTGTCTCTCTGTACCTTTGTACCTTTGTACCTCTTTCCCCCTCTAAGCCCCTCTTTCTTTTCTCTTAGATCCTTTTTTGGTAGACGCAAAATTTCCGATTTTATATGATAGCGAAAACATCACATAACGCTTTAAAACGGTATTTTCTTCATCTCGAATCGAGGTAGAAGAAATCGTTCTTGTAGCACTCTGATTTTGATTTAAAAGATCATACACTTTTACTTTTACAAACAATTTTTTATCCAAAAGCCCATAAGACAAACTTGTATTCCATAAGAAAAAGTCTTTCCTGAAGTCACTAGAAATATTAGAATTATAAGTGTATCCAAAATCATTTCCAAAAACCAAATTTTCAGGCCAATATGTTGTTGCCTGTAAATTAACGCTATGAATCACATTAGAAGTAGCGTCTCTTGAAGAATTCTCATATTTTGTTTCATTGTAAGATAAATTATACGATGGAGCAATAGTAAGCAACTCTCCATAATCGTATGACAAATATACCTTTGGTGTAATTGCTGTTGATTTTGCATTGTATAAAACAGCATTTGTATATCCTTTATCAAAAGCATAACTACCATTTAATCCTAAACCATATCTTAAAACATGAGCATCTCTCTTAATCGATTGGTTCCAATTTCCCCCTACAGAGGTAGTGTAGGTACCTGAAATATTTGTATAGGTAGTTGTTCTTTTTCCACTATCATCGTAAACTGAAGTCGAAACAACATCGTTTTTATAATAATCTGCTCTAACAAACAAACTATACCCTGAACGTGTACGGAAATCAAAATTTCTAAAATTCAAGTTCGCACTATTCTTTTCTATAGGATTTAAATCAGGGTTTCCTATTATAGTATTCAATGGATTACTCAAATTCAAGACTGGTAATAACTGACCTGAAGTAGGAAGTGTATTTGAATGATCAAACTTAAATGACAAATTTTTAGACTTACTAAACTTATATCTAATTTGGAAATCTCCATAAGGCAAAGCATATTTCCTATTCAAATCAGTTGCATTATTCAGATATAAAGAATGATTGTCATAATCAACAATAGCTGTTCTGGAATTCATGTTTATAGTAAATTTACTCTTCTGCCAAGTGATTCCAACTTTAGGGCTAAACGTATTTTGTCTTGAAGTTATGTAATTAGTCAATGATGAATTTAAGTCCGAATACGATTGTGTATCTGCATCAAAATTAAATGTTTTTTCATCGTTTACAGTACTTGCCAAATTTAAATCTGTTCCAAATCGCACTCGCAAAGAATCCGTAATCGGTTCTGTATATTCAAAATCTAACGAATAAGAATCATTAACAGTATTCTTTTTAGTATTCTGATTTCTTTGATCATTAGGTTTACCATCTTGATAAAAAATAGTTTCTGAAACATTCAATGCATCCGAATCATTACTTGTATTATTATTCATAAAGACAAAATTCAGATTGCGTTTTTTCTTCTCAAAATTCTTATTGAAATTTATAATATTACTAAAGCTATTATTTGTACTTTCTGAATACGATTTTGAATTACTCTCATTTAAAGATACCCCATTCTCATCTTCTGAAAAACTAGAAGAATCAGAATTATTATTGGAACGAGATTGCCCAATCTTTGGCGAAACAAAAATTTGAATACTTGGACTGATTTTGTACTCTAATTCAAGATTTAAGTTGTTCCCTGTATTTTCATTTCTACTATTCGAATCAGAACTTGTTAGAATGTTTCCTGTAGGCAAAAAACTAGTTTGATCTGACTTACTATCGTTTTTATTTACTGAATTTGTAAAATTATAACTCGCAGAAGCATCCAAATCTTTAGCCCATTCATCTGAATAATTAAATCCGAGCAAACTCGACTGCGTGATTCCTTTCCCTCCTCCTGAAAAACCTGAACCTAATCCTTTGCTATTTCTACCACCTCCCATATTATCAAACACATCATCCATAGAAAATCCACTAGAATTAATGTTATTAGAAGATGCTAAAACACTTATTTTTTGTTTGTTATTAAAAAAATTCATGATTAAACTGCTCTCATACCGATCATCTGAACCATAACCTCCAAGAATTTTTCCAAAGAAACCTTTATTTTTCTTCTCGTCTATTGTTAAATTAATACTAGAATAATCCGATGTAGATTCCTGCTTAGACAGCTCTTCTTTTTTGGTTTTAAAATCTGATACCTGAACTTTTTTTATAATCTCTGCTGGCAAATTTTTCAAAGCAATAGCACCGTCTTTATCAAAAAAGGGCTTTCCATTTACCAAAAACTGAGTTACTTGTTTTCCGTTTACTGTTACCTTTCCATCATTATCTACATCAACACCAGGCAATTGTTTTAATAACGTTTCTACATTTGAATCGGGACGCACTTTATATGAAGAAGCATTAAACTCCAACGTATCTTTCTTCATTGTTATGGGAGCAGCCTCTGTTTTTATAATTACATTGTCTAAGGCATTTATATTTTCGAGTAAATATAATTTACCATAATCCTTACTTGCCAAAAGTCCTTTTTCCTCCTCATAGTAAGGCTGATACCCCATGTAATTTATCTTCAAAAAAACGGGTTTATCATATTTCTTGGTGTTTATACTAAAAAAACCATTTTTATCTGTCGTTGCATAATCAATTACAGTTGAATCCTTAGCTGCAGAAAAATAAACTGTAGCAAGCTCCAATGGCAGTTGCGTATTAATGTCAATGACTGTTCCTTTAATAACAATATCATTTTGAGCACTAACAGTATAACCTAAAACAAAAAGCAATAAAAAGGAGTACAATCTAAACATGTAAAGAATTTTTAATAGTATACGACTCAAAAAAAAGCCAAGGGTTTAATCTGTTTTTTTAAATCCGGCAAATAATCTTCTAAACAAAGATAACTTAGTAAAAATAAAAAAATTTCATCACGCCCTTTAAACCCATAAAAAAATCCCGATTTCTCGGGATTTTCGTTTTTATTTCTCTCTAATATAAATATCAATTGGCACTCCTGCGAAGTTCCAGTTTTCTCTAATTTTATTTTCAAGATATCTTTTATATGGTTCTTTAACATACTGTGGCATGTTGGCAAAAAATACAAACTGTGGAGTTTGTGTTGGCAACTGCATACAATATTTAATTTTCACATACTTTCCTTTAGTCGCTGGTGGTGGATATGCTTCGATAACCTTCAACATAAATTCATTGAACTTAGATGTTGGTATTCTTTGTTTTCTATTTTCAAAAACCTCAACCGTAGCTTCCAATGCTTTTAGCAAACGTTGTTTTGTTAAAGCAGAAACAAAAAGAATAGGCACATCTGTAAAAGGCATTAATTCTTTTTTGATTTTCTCTTCGTAATCACGTGTAGACATAGTATCTTTTTCTACTAAATCCCACTTATTCACTAAGATTACAACTCCTTTACGGTTTTTCTCTGCCAACCAGAAAATACTTTGGTCTTGACCTTCAAATCCACGAGTGGCATCAATAACCAAAATACAAATATCAGCATGCTCAATTGCTCGAACTGAACGCATTACTGAATAAAATTCTAAATCTTCTTTAACCTTTGCTTTACGACGGATTCCCGCTGTATCAACCAAGTTAAATTCAAAACCAAAACGGTCAAATTTTGTATCAATTGCATCACGAGTTGTTCCCGCAATATCAGTTACCATAAAACGTTCTTTACCAATTAATGCATTGATAAAGCTTGATTTCCCAGCATTTGGACGACCAACCACTGCAAAACGAGGCAAAACCACCTCTTCTTGTACTGGTTCAGGTTTTACAGGAAAAGATTCGATTAAAGCATCTAATAAATCTCCTGTTCCACTTCCTGAAATACTTGCAAATGTAAAATACTCCCCTAAACCAAGGTTATAGAACTCAATTGCATCTTTCTCACGCATTGCATTATCTACCTTATTTACAGCCAATAAAACTGGCTTTGTAACTTTACGTAGCAAACGTGCAACAATATCGTCCATTGGTGTAATACCTTCCTCAACATCTACAACAAAAATAATAACATCGGCTTCGTCGATAGCAAGTTCTACTTGTTTACGAATTTCTCCTTCAAATACGTCATCACTTCCGCGAACATATCCGCCGGTATCAATTACAGAAAACTCTTTTCCGTTCCACTCGCTTTTACCGTAGTTTCTATCTCTGGTAACTCCAGAAACTGAATCTACAATAGCTTCTCTTCTTTGTATCAGCCTATTAAAAAGGGTTGATTTCCCTACATTAGGTCTTCCTACTATCGCAACAATGTTATTCATTTTTATTTATTTATAGGTTTCAAATTTTAGATTCTAGATTTCGTATTCACAAAATCGTATTCCTCTATAAATCCAAAATACCATATTTTAATTTTTTGCAAAGGTAGTTAAAAAAGTCGCTAAGTCGCTAAGTTTCTATGTACCTAAGTTTTTATAGTTTTAATTTCAAGTTTCAGGTTTCAAGTTTCAAGTTTTTGGCTTCCAATTTTCATAACTTGGAACATTAAACTTGAAACAATTTAACGATTAAACCTTCTTCTTATTGATTGTATCCGAAACGTTTCAACATATTAGCGTTACTTCTCCAGTTTTTATTCACTTTTACATATAGTTCAATGTGAATTTGTTTTCCGAAGAATTTCTCTAAATCAGCACGAGCTTCTGTTCCTACTTTTTTCAAAGCAGCTCCTTTGTGCCCAATGATGATTCCTTTTTGAGTATCGCGCTCCACCATAATCAAAGAACGAATACGGATGATATTCTCATCTTCAAAAAATTCTTCAGTTACAATTTCTACTGCGTATGGGATTTCTTTGCTGTAATTCAACAAGATTTTTTCACGGATAGTTTCATTTACAAAGAAACGCTCTGGTTTATCTGTAAGTTGATCTTTTGGATAATATGCTGGTGATTCTGGTAATAATTCGATTATTCTTCCAAAAACCTCAGGTACATTAAAGTTTTGCAATGCCGAAATTGGAAAAATCTCTGCATTAGGAACTTTGGCAGTCCAGAAAGCAACTTGTTCTTCTAATTGTTCCTGATTTGAATTATCGATTTTATTCAATAACAACAATACTGGAATTTTGGCATGGATGATTTTATTAAAAAAAGCTTCATCTTTAAGTTCCTGCTCCCCTATCTCAACCATATAAACTAGGATATCAGCATCTTCAAAAGCCGATTTTACAAAGTTCATCATCGATTCCTGCATTTCGTATGCTGGTTTGATGATACCAGGAGTATCAGATAAGATTAACTGAAAATCTTCTCCATTAACAATTCCTAGGATTCTATGACGTGTAGTTTGTGCTTTAGATGTAATGATTGACAATCGTTCTCCAACGAAAGCATTCATAAGTGTTGATTTTCCAACGTTTGGATTTCCGATAATGTTTACGAAACCTGCTTTATGTGACATTTGTGAATTATTTATTCTGCAAAGGTAGTTATATCAAGCCAATACAGAAAATAAAAACATTTTTTTAATTTTTTGTTGAAATATCCAATAATTGGTTATACCTTTGCACCCGAAACAACGCGGGATAGAGCAGTAGGCAGCTCGTCGGGCTCATAACCCGAAGGTCACAGGTTCGAGTCCTGTTCCCGCTACAGAGAATAACCCATCAAAATTTTGATGGGTTTTTTGTTTTTTATTACCTGCATAAAGCCTTGTAAATGTTGACACTAACCTAAAAACAAGGTTAACCTTATTGGTTAGATATTGCCTGTTTTCAGCCCTAATTGACAATCCCTCAGGAAATACCAAGTTTTGAATTTTTATTTTACTCTCTATATCTCCCTCACTCCAGTATTTACTGATGTTCGAGACTTTTTCAACAACCTTATCGATATGTCTGTTGTGGTTAGATATTTTTTTGGCATTGGAGTATATCTGGTTTTCAATCATCTTTAATTCGGTCTCAAACTGAAGCGCATATCTATTGTATTTATCATCTCCAAAATTTGTATTCTCAAAATAGCGTTTATCCAAATTCTCAATTTTAATTTCAATATCTTTTTTCTTTAGAAGTAAGCTTTTCGTTTCCTCTTTAGCCTCTGCGTTCACAGCATCAAAGAATTTATTTAACTGTATTTTAAAAGGCTCTACAAATTTTGAGTTTAATGTATACTTTGACAATAATCTTTCGAAAGAATCATTCAAACCTTCCATTTTTGATTTTTGAGTGGTCAGAGCATTAAAACTGGCATTTTTACATTTTTGACATTTGTAATAATGTGCTTTCTTTTTTCGAACCTCATAACTTGTCAGCAGGCATCCGCACTCGCATCTTAAAAATCCTGTAAGGGGTCTAAACTCATTGACTTTAGTTTTACAATATTCTTTAACTGTAATCACGTTGTTTTCCGAAAGCATATTATCAACTTTCAAGAAGTCTTCCTCACTAACTAAGCCCACCCAGTTTCCTTTTACTGGTTCTTCAATTAGTGCATTAACTAAGATCCCGCAATAAAATGGGTTGCGCCACATGGAACTAATCCCTTGTTTTGAAATAATCAAATTCAGTTTTTCAAGTTTCTGTCTGATCACATAATCTCTTTCCCCTGCAAGTTTCCATTTCCATGCCTTTTTTAAAATCTCTCCTTCCTGATTAATTGTAATAGATTGCGTGTCCTGCATTAAGGCATAGTCGCCTACTTTTCTTCCTCGCATTGTATAGCCTCTTGGAGCTTTGCCAAGCCAGTTCCCTGATCGTAGCAGTGCTTTCATGCCAGGAATTGTTTTCTCTAATCTGTCCATATTTTCCCTTCTGGCGTCCAAAAGCTTGCTGTAAATATCCAGTTTACTGTATTCATTATTGGTGCATAGTCCTGATGATGTCTCAATTAGATGAACACCCAGTTTATCCACTAGTTCATGTACTATAGTGATAGCGTTGCCTCCTGTTCTGGAGAACCTACTGATAAATTTAATAGCAATTGCGAAAGGTTTCTGCTTTGAGCTTTTAACTTCTTCCAATAGTTTTGTAAACTCTTTTCTTGTGAAATCTCCAGAGGCGCTTTCATAAGTACCTCCAAGTATGTTCTTAAGTGTATAGCCATTCCTAGATGCGAACTGAACTATTTCACTGCGCTGTTCCTCCAGACTATTATTTACTAACTGTAGTTTTGAGCTTACCCTAGTGTAACCCCAAATTTCTTTTACCTCATCTTTTTGAGCTAATTTTTCTTTTTGAAATTTTTTGAAATTTTCAATACTCATATTCTTAGTTTTAAAAATTATAAACTATTACTGCCAATTGAAACAGGCTTTCAATTATCTCCTGACCTTCCGCTTCTGATATTGTTTCAAAACCTTTACAACTTCTTAATTCTTCAATAGTCAATTTTTGCTGATTCTTTTCGGTTTTTTCTTTCTCATTGCCAGAAACGCTCTCTCTTTGTTCGAGCATTATATTTATGCTTTCAGCATGTGGCTCTACTAAGTCCCTGCCTACAGTAGTTTTTCTTTTATCCGTTCTTTCATTTCTCATCGTGCACCTCCTGCTCTAAACTGTAAAAGACCGCTTTCACGATCTTTACTAATTACACCTAATTATATTTATTTTAATAAATATAATTAGGCATGTTTGAAGCTATGACGTTTATAGTGTCACTGGTACTTTTTGTCTTTTAAAGGCATAATATCCAAAACGTAAATTGCAGGCTTACAGCAATTTCAATAATTAAAGCTTGGATAGAACATAATCGAAAGGTGCTTTTTCGATAACAGCAATTAATAAAATCTTACCGATGTATCTTATCAATTCTTTATATATGGCACACTGAAAATCATGTTTCATACATTGGACGCGAATTAAACACGTCTGTAGACCTACATTTTTTGAAATTTCGCTGTTATGTCAAGGTTTTCTAATGTGCTTTTCTTCAAATTCCTCTGTCATCTGTATTATCTTTTTGGATAAAACAGCTAATTCTATTGTCTGCTTTTCGAGTTTGTACAGATAGGCTGAAGCTTTCTTTTCGGAAAATTTTTGATATAAAATCTTGACAACCTGATTGTAATTTACCCCGACAGCCCGAAACTGGCTGTAAAAGGTGGTCAGGCGCATATAATAATCCAATGTCGCTTTATCGATCTTAACTGTTTTTATCCCTTTTTGAAAAACACACGCTGTAATAAAGTGCGCCATTACATGCATTCCTGATGTTTCAAAAAGAGTCAGGAAACGTGCATTTTCTTCTGCAGTAAGACTGATAGAATAGCGGTGGACGGCGGGATCTATTTTGGAAGGTCTGCCTCCTTTATTCAGATTCTTTTTTTCTTCATTTTCCATAATTCAATTACTGATATTACTTAAAAACCAATATAATTTATACTCAGCAGTTACAATCCAATTTGGAAGTAGTTGGAAGTAGTTGGAAGCATTTGGCTTATTTGTTCCTAACCCAATCTTAAAGCTTTAGTACTAGACATCCGCTGTCAAATAAAGCCTTTAAAGGACACTTCAAAAGAGAAGGGCTTTTTCAGAATTAATTTTCTGAAAACATGAAATTATGCTCTACAAAGAAACCGTTACTCCCCAGATGTGGGAACTTCTCCAAAGGCTTATGAAAGATGAAAAACTGAAGGAATTTAATCTTGTAGGAGGTACTGCCCTAAGCCTGATGATAGGACATCGATTAAGTATCGATTTAGACCTATTCTCCACACAGGATTTTGATGTTCAGTCTATGCTTGCTCATTTAAGTAGTGAACATCCTGTTACAATCAGGGATCTATTTGACAATACAATGCTTCTAAATATAGGTAAGGTTAAAGTAGATATTCTAGCCCATAAATACCCATGGCAAGAACCTGTTCAAACCGAACAGGGAATCAGACTTGTATCTTTACATGACATAGGTGCTATGAAACTCCATGCTATATTTCAAAATGGCACAAGAATAAAAGATTTTGTGGATATGTACTTTCTTTTGGAACATCATCCCCTTAAAACCTATTTAGATGCTTACCAGAACAAATACAATGGAAATCCCGCACTGGCTTCTCATTCCTTACTCCATCATGAAAATATAGACCACGAAGAAAAAGTTAAACTCCTGAAAGGAAAAGAAACCAACTGGAACAAAATGAACCAGCGCCTAAAAATAGCAGTTTTTAATCCTTCTTTTAATTTTTCCGAACCAAAAAATCAAATTCCTCCACCCAAAAAAGGACGTGGATTTAGAAGGTAAAAACTTGAATAAGAACCATAAAAATCGTATTTTTACTATATGGCAGTAGTTAAAAAAAATAACAGAGTTCCTAATTTGGATCGGGTCTTTTTTTGGGATTTCGATATAGATGCTATGGACTTTGATAAAGCCTACAAAACTATTATTGCCCGTATCATAGAACGTGGAGGACAGGACGAAATGGATGAAATCGTACGTTTTTATGGTCATGAAAAAGTTATCAGAACTATTCGTGACGAAATCTATTTCCTTCCCAATTATGCCATTGACCGTGCTTTAAAATTCTTTCCCGAACTCAAAAAGGAAGAAATGTACTGCTACCTCAACCGCATGGACAAACCATATCACTGGATTTAGTGAGTTAACGATTTTTATAGTTTATTTACTTCCTGTTCCTTATTCAGTTCTCTCTTAACGACGGTCTTAAGAGACTTGTTTGTAAACTGTCCCAGCGAATCTTCCCGCCAGTATTAATAATTTTCGAACTTGTAATTAGTGTCTTTGGTATAAACAGTGGTCTGTAATTTGTAGGATTTATATGAACATTGGTGGGAGTGCCGGCGCATATTGTAGTGAATAATTTTGGTGTAGAAAGAAGTATTTCATAAAACCAGTCATCATATAATAATTAAATTGTGAGGCATTAAAGAAAATTGTAAAAAAAATTCCAATAGTAAATTTTATCCTTAAATTTGTTAAGTGAAAATTTGGGTAACATTACTATCGATCGTTGTGCTGTTTCTTTCAACAGTACCTTGTTCTGCATATTCTAAACATGCAGAATGTAATGTAGAGAAGAATTGCAAAAATGATTCGCATGACTGCGGAAATAATTGTAATGGAAAATGTTCTCCTTTTTATTCTTGTGGCACTTGCATGGGTTTTACCATGACACAAACTTCAGGAATAATTTCAGAAAAATTAGAAGTTGCAACAAACAAAATACTACAGTCTATATCATACGACAAGTTTGTCGATTCCTCGTTTATTTGTAAAATTTGGCAGCCACCCAAAATTTTTTAATACTTACAATAGTTTTACTTCATGATTTTATGATCATGAACATCTTTATGTATTAATATTAAGAAATTATAAATGTTTAAATATATTTTATTGATTGTGGCAATAACGACTATTGGCACAGTACAAGCACAGAACAAAATTAAAGTTATCGCTAAGGATGCTGAGACAAGCTTACCAATTAACGGCATCACGGCTAAAATTGAGCAGACTAATTTATCATCTGTGTCAAACTCAGAAGGATTAATCATTTTTGAAAATCTACAGCAGGGAGATTATAATGTTTCTTTTTCGATGGAAGGTTATAAATCGCGTACAATATCCTTTACAATACCTTTTACAGGCGATTTTTTAGAGATATCAGTAGAAAGCGAAGCCGAAGAGATGGATGAAATTATTGTCACTTCTACCAGAGGCACAAGAACAATAAGTAACATTCCTACCAGAGTGGAATTTATTGCAGGAGAAGAATTAGAAGAAAAAGCCAATATGAAACCAGGTGATATTAGAATGATGCTTAATGAAAGTACTGGTATTCAAACCCAACAGACATCGGCAACATCAGGAAATTCATCTATTAGAATTCAGGGATTAGACGGTAGATATACTCAAATATTAAAGGATGGTTTCCCTGTATATTCAGGAGCTTCCAGCGGACTGGGATTACTGCAGACACCACCACTGGATTTAAAACAAGTGGAGATCATTAAAGGATCTGCCTCAACTTTATATGGAGGTGGAGCAATTGCTGGTTTGGTGAATTTAATTTCTAAAACTCCTACAGAGGAAAGAGAATTACGATTTTTACTAAATGGAACATCAGCACTTGGTTTAGATATTAATGGGTTTTATTCACAGCGATTCAATAAAATTGGATTGACTGTTTTCGCTTCTCATGATAGAAATGCACCATATGATCCTGCCGATATCCAGCTAACGGCTATTCCAAAATTTGAACGTTTTAATTTTAACCCAAAATTATTTGTCTATTTTAATGAAAACACAAAACTTAATTTTGGCATAAATACTGTTTTCGAAAATCGCATCGGAGGAAACATAGATTACATAAAAGACGAAAGCAAATATCCTGACAGTTATTTTGAAAAAAATAAGACACAGCGAATTAGCACGCAATTTACCCTTACACATAAATTCAATGAAAAGGAATCAATAACATTCAAAAATAGTTTTAATAATTTTAGCCGTATTATAACTATTCCAGAATACTCTTTTGACGGGCTTCAGAATAGTACTTTTTCTGAAATTACATATTCACACAATGGTAAGATATCCGAATGGGTAACAGGAGCCAATTTATATACGGATAAATTTACAGAGAATAGCATTACTGCTTTTCCTTTGAGGGATTACAATCAGATTACATATGGGGCTTTTATTCAAAATACAGTAAAGGCTAAAGAATGGCTGGATATTGAAACTGGTCTTAGAGGGGATTATGTTATTGATTACGGATTTTCGCTTTTGCCGCGAGTTTCTGCTTTATTTAAAATTAGTCCTAAACTTACGTCAAGACTCGGCGGAGGCTTAGGCTATAAAACACCAACCATATTTACTGAAGAAAGTGAGCGTATTCAGTACCAGAATGTATTGCCTATCAATAGCGATTTTAATAAACTTGAAAAAAGCTATGGCGTCAATTTTGATGTTAATTACAAGACTAATATTACCGAAGATATATCTTTATCACTCAATCAGTTGTTCTTTTACACAAATGTAGATAATCCCCTAATCTTAACTTCCCTTCCTAATGCCATTTATCAGTTTGTTAATATTGATGGCTTTTTGGATACAAAAGGAGCTGAAACAAATGTAAAATTAGGATATAAGGATTTTAAACTTTTTATAGGTTATACTTATACTGATGCATCAATCGATAATAATGGTATTAAATCCGAAAATCCTTTGACCGCCAAACATAGATTGAATAACGTTTTAATGTATGAAGTAGAAGATAAATGGAAAGCCGGATTAGAGGCTTATTACTACAGTCCACAAAAATTAAATGATGGAACGACTGGAAGAGAATATTGGGTTTTCGGTTTTATGGTTGAAAAATTATGGGAGAATTTTTCCGTTTATGCCAATTTTGAAAACTTTACCGACACCAGACAAACTAAATTTGGAAGTATATATACAGGGCCTATTTCAAATCCTGTTTTCAAAGATATTTATGCTCCACTAGATGGATTTGTCGTAAATGCAGGAATTAAGATAAAAATATAGAATATGAAAAAAAGTATCTATAATATTAAAAAAATGGATTGCCCCAGTGAAGAACAGCTTATTAGAATGAAACTTAATAATATTGATCACATTGAAGGGCTTGAATTTGATATCTCAAATAGAAAGTTACAGGTTTATCACTTAGGTGATACAGATAACATTACAGATGCAATTAACAGCCTAAATCTCGATAGCTCACTCTTAACATCTGAAGAAACTCTTGATGTTATGAGTCCAATTGATAATTCTGGACAAAGTAAACTGCTATGGCAAATTTTGATTATAAATTTTTCATTCTTTCTAATTGAAATCGTAACAGGTTTTATATCAGACTCAATGGGGTTAGTTGCTGATAGCTTAGATATGCTTGCTGATAGCATTGTTTATGGTTTAGCTCTATTTGCAGTCGGCAGCACTGTTTCAAGGAAAATTGGAGTAGCTAAAATAAGTGGATATTTTCAAATGACGCTGGCGATTTTAGGCCTTATAGAAGTCCTAAGAAGATATATACAGCAAGAAAATATTCCCGAATTCGGCACAATGATAATAGTTTCTTTATTTGCTCTCTTGGGCAATTCATTATGTCTCTATTTACTTCAAAAATCTAAAAGTAAGGAGGCACATATGCAAGCAAGCATGATTTTTACTTCCAATGATGTAATAATCAACGTTGGAGTTATCATTGCAGGAATTTTAGTTTATTATACCAATTCTATGTTGCCCGACCTCCTCATTGGTATTTGTGTATTCTTTTTAGTTGGTAGAGGAGCATTGAAAATTTTAAGTTTAAAATAAACGACTCTCCTAATGAGTTATAAGCAGATTTGGAAATTATTTGGTGCTCTTTGACTTAGTATGTCAAAAAAAGAACGGATATTTTACGTATTAGCTTTATATTTTTTCAGAGAAATAATAAAAAGAAATCCAAGTTATGACGGGTTTAGCAGTCTGGCAAAAAGACTTCGGCATAATGCCTTGCTCGTTCCTCACAAGACACCCTTCGGGACTTATTCCGATTCCTTTTGGCCTGTCTGCATCCCGTCCTTTGATATTGCTTTCTTTTTCTTTTTTCCTTTTTTCTGTTTTCTTTTGGAAAAATATTTTTTATTGGTATTGCTGGAGTGCCTGAGCACCTGCTGAACTGTGTGTATACTTGCACACTTGATTGCAGGATAGCAGGAAGGCTTGCAGGCAGGAATGCAAACCTGCATACAAGCTTACCTGCGCACATGAGTACTTGATTGCTTGATTGCTTGATTGCCTGAATACCTAAAAGCAAGAATACCTGTGGATTTGCCCTGCCTGCATAAATTATTTATATATTATTCTTCGCTAATGCCTTTGCTGACTTGATTTGCAACATTCCGTGTGCTCAGACTGTACTGTATGTTCCTGCATTCCTTGAATCCTTAAAAATAAATTAGTTTAACCATACCTATAAAAAAAGGGCATCAAGCCCTTTCAATTAAATCCATTCCTAAAAAAGTTGTCGCAGGACAATGGCAAGTTGTGTTTTGAGATGCTTGAAATGAATTCAGCATCTCAAAACAACTTGCCCTGCGGGGCTGGAAAACGCCTCCGAAGTCGGCGTTTTATTAAAATTATGAATGGACATAGATTAGTTCGTAGTACTCTTTTTATTTTCTTTTAAATATTTTCTGTAAAGCATGTCCAATAAATCTGCCTCTTCCAATGGGATTAGCATTTCTATTATCCTCAGCAGACTGTAAACGTATCTTTCAACATGCCTCGGACTATTATTTGTACTGACTTCCATTCCGTCTAATGCAAGCATTCCTGCCTTAAGTAAATCCATAATCATACAAAACAAGTCTGAATATCCCTGAACATTTATTTCGATATTGTGTATATCGTTCCGCATTTTTGATGCAGGTTTAAGCATTATAAAGTAATGTTCCGGATTTTCAACCAGATCATTTAATTTGATTTTATTTTTTTTCATATCAATATATTTTATTAGTTAAATCGAGCATGTCTGCATTGATGCAGTAATTTTAGCATTCGGAATTCTCTTTCGATTCATTAACTTTTTTTATTTTTTCAAGCCCTCTTTCACGCATAAGCTCTCCTGCATCAAGCATTTTTATTAAATGGATATACGGAGTCGTAAGATC
This sequence comes from Flavobacterium pisciphilum, assembly GCF_020905345.1. Classification (NCBI taxonomy): domain Bacteria; kingdom Pseudomonadati; phylum Bacteroidota; class Flavobacteriia; order Flavobacteriales; family Flavobacteriaceae; genus Flavobacterium; species Flavobacterium pisciphilum. The sequence goes on along the minus strand of NZ_JAJJMO010000001.1, from coordinate 3,993,254 downwards.
AATATCACCGTCTCCTTTGTATGGAGACAATGAAACGCTCACTATTTCAGAAAGGAAAAATTCAAACTCCTTAAGGCTTTTCTCTGCAAATGCCTTTCGAAATACGGTGAAAGGATTGTCATATTCCTGCTTTGTCAGTGAAGTGAGATGAAATACATTTTCTGTGCGGACTGATTCTTTCACTCTCCAATTACTGCTTTTTTTATACAGGCAGTAGTATGTTTTCAAAAATGAGCATATTGCTTTATAGAATATAAAAATCTCGCTTGGTCTATCATTACTGCAGATTTCTTCTTTAAAGCTGTACAGTACTGCCTGTGTTAAATTTCGCTTATAGTAGTCAAGATGTGCAAAATCAAAAAGGGCATCAGATGCTTCAAATGGATTTCCTGCCTCAAATCCAGCCCAGAACTTAGTCTCAAAGTTATTTTTCTTCTTTTTCATGATTTAAAAAATTAGTTATCCATTTTTTCATTTTTATTTTCGCTATTAATCTCTAAATAAAGCTTATGCAGTTTGTCAAGCCCTTCCGCTTCACTACACGGCATTAGCTGTATTGCAATTTCCAAAATACTCGTAAGATGAAAAGCGGGATCTTCGATCTGGCTGGAATTCTCAAGATCTGAATTCTCCAGCGTGTGAAGTGCTATTTTCAGAAGATCCTGTACAGTGAACATCAGATTGATGTAGCTTGTAAATTTTATACTGGCATAATAAGTGCCTTCTTTATCTCTCTGCGGGGTCAATGTTCTAAAATAAAAACTGCTTTTCAGTTCTTTGATAAAATCATCCGCCTTTTTATTTTCATTGGTTTCCATATTCTTTAAATATTTGTTTTGTTTGCTCAGCATACTGCTGATACATTGTTTTTACTTCACTCATAAGCCACTGCATTTTTTCATATGCCGATTCAACAATTTCTGCAGTTAACGGTTCAATTTCTTCTCCCCACTGAACAGCTTTTCGGGCAAGATCAAGCTTTCTTAAAACTTCTTTATCTTCTATGTTATCTAAATCAAAAGTTCCACCTAAGACACTATTAAACTTCGCAATACGCTCCTGCTGCTCTGAAATGTTTCCATCTATCACCCATTCACCCGTTAGAACCCATGAAGCATTAATAAAAACATATCGAAACTGCTCATGTATAACATACAATGCCATTAAATGATTCTCGTTTCCACGGTGGTATTTTAAGTCCCTGCCAATAGTATTGGCCTCTGATATCCACATTTGATAATTTGCAACAGTCTTTTTCAAAAGCCGTTTCATATTTATTTTTTTTATATCCAGAACAGGTTTTCCTACAGTGTTTCTATACACAAGATCTATTTCTTTACAATTGAAAATAAAAAATAAATTTCCTTTTCCGACTTCTCTCTTTATACACTCCCTGTCAAAAAAACAGAATGAAAAAGTATTGTAGTTTTCAATTACTTTCCATAAATGGAAGACAACATCGTCATAGTAATGGGGGCTTTTTTTGCTCACAACAATTGTCAGAATCCCTGTTTTTGATTCTACAGCAGATTCCGAAAAGTAAATACAATCAGCTTCTACAAACTCTACTAAGAGTTTCAATATTTTCTTGACTGTCCGATATTTGGGATGGCCTTTCTGTGTTAAAATATTATAATACATGATCTGTCTGTTTAAAGTTCAGCCGACATCAGCTTCTCAGTACGTCTTAATTCATCTTGTACAACACCTGTGCAGAAAGCCGCAAAATTATTGTATCGATCCTGCAAAAGATTCATATCAAGTTCAGAAAAAGTATCTGCACCGCTGTATCTTAGCTGAGTATATGATCTGCTTAATATCGTAAACAGGTTTCTGTCCTGCTCTGTAACCCTCGGAAAGTAACTGCTTATTTTAGGATTAAAATGATCGCAGATTTCCAATAGATAAGAAAGGGAAAAATGATTTGGAGAATATCCCATAAATAAACGGATCATTCCAAGACAGATCTGTTCTGTCATAGTATGGAGCATCAAGCCTTTAAGGGGAGCGTAACATGCCCATTCATAATCTTCCTGCCATTTTTCCATATTGTTTACCACAATATTTCTGTAGCACAGGTATTCTTTTGCTGATGTTATACTGCGAACTGGAAGATCAGCAGATTCAAGAACAGCAGATTCTTTTTTAAACAAAGCCTTTCCATTTTTTATAACATTCAAAAAGAAATATTTCTGATCACCTGTTGCGCTTTTAATCTCTGAAATATGATGAATCAAAAGTGTTGCCGTGCACTGCCCTTTGGTTCTGCTTTTAATAATATCAGCCAGATCATGCACTGCATTTGCTTTACTTTCTTTGACAAGTATTAATAGATAAAAGTGTTTAAACCTTTTTTCCGCTGTTCCAAAACAATAAACCACCTCAGTCTTAAGATAAGACGTAACGGTATCACTGACAATCTTTTCATAGTCGATTACTCCATCGTTTAAAGTATCTTTATTCAGTTTTGGTTCAATAAAAAAAATGGATTTTTCCTCGCAGTAGGAAAGCTGGTCTTGGAAGATCTTTTTAGTTTCTTTCAAGATGCGGTAAAGTTTCTTCTGTGCTTCTTTAACCCTGTCTTTCTTAATCTTTGTTTTGCCTCCATAAGGAAATTCAATCCTTGCTCTATCAAGCAAATCAGCAATTTCTTTATCCTTATCAAGATCAATATTGAACACCTGCTTCAAAACCGGTGCATAGTCCTTTATCGTATTTAAGTGCTCTAGTGTATAATGATTCGAATGAGATTTTCCCATGACCAGTTCTCCGATTATACCAAAAAGAAGGTTTACCGCCTGATGGATTGTATAGAGTGCCATATAATGGTTATTTGTTCCTTCATAATGCTGGGAACCTCTTCTTAATGATTCTGCTTTGGATAAAAGCCCGCTGTTTTTCTTTACTGCTTTTTTAAGCAGAACAGATACAGTGGGAATATCTTTTTTAATCTTAAAATCAAACTCCTCGTTTTTAAACAGACTTATGTTTGATAAATACCACTTTAAATAATACAAGCTCCCATGCTTTAAGCGATGCAGTACATCCCATAGATTTATAATTACAAAAGGTACAGACGGATATTTTTTTAAAACCTTATCCGCCCAGTCATACATTTCCGATGCGATCTGCTGTGAATCTTCCCTTAAGATTATAGTAAGTATATAACCTCTTTTCCCTGCTGTCTCTGCCTCATGCAGGGTGACCGCTGTAATGTCCATAAATGATTGGAGCTCTCTAACGGCATTCTCCAATTCTTTCTGATCTTGAAATTGAATTGCACTACTCATAATTTTAATTTTTTTAATTAATACTTGTGTGAAAAATTGTATTTTTGTTTAACACACAGGCAAGTAAGTGATTAGTCGTACTGTACCGTATCAATTTGTATTGTACCGTACAAGACTATTTCTATATCATACAGGAGACTTACTTTTTTATTCTTAATTATTATCTTTGAGCTATGAGTACAGTTACAAAACCAAATCACATAGGACGAAAAATCAGTCGTATTCGTGAATTAAAAGACATGAAACAAGAAGCTTTAGCCCAGGCTATGGGAACAAACCAGCAGGCCATTTCTATTATGGAAAACAGCGAAACTATAGAAGAAGAAAAACTTATCGAAGTAGCAAAAGCGTTGGGAGTAAGCGTAGAGGCAATTAAGAATTTTTCAGAAGAAGGCGTGTTTAACTATTTCAACAATTTTTACGATAATAGTCAGGGAACTGTGGGGAATCATCATTGCACGTTTAATCCATTAGATAAACTAATGGAATCTGTAGAAGAAAATAGAAAACTTTACGAGCGACTATTGAAAGCAGAACAGGATAAAATCGAATATTTGGAAAAATTACTAAAAGCAAAATAGGCTTTTATAAAATGATATATATTAATTCCTAAAGAGACTTTCGAGTCTCTTTTTTGTTTTCAAACATTTATATATTTTAATAAAAAGCGGTGTCATAAAATAGTAATGTGCACAAAAAATATTTTTTATTTTGATTTCTTAAAAATATTACTACCTTCAATATTATTCACCTTATAATTAGTAACATATGACAGAAGAAAAAGGTTTTATTAGAGTTGTGACAGATGTATTTAGTGGTATTAAAGTAGTAGATTTTTCGAATGATAAAAATGTAATAAGAAAAGTAGAAGAAGCAGAAGAACTTTTAAAGGAATTTGATAAACAAACAATAAATGTAATACAGATACTAGATGACCGTATTATGTTTGGACTAATTGATAAAGATGAAAGAAATCGACTTGTTAATGAAGTAATGAGAATAAAAAACGAATATTGGAACAATTAAACAATATGGAAAGTTCCTGAATAGCAACTTTCCATATTTTATAGATATAGATATTTAAGTTCCTTATATGCCGTTTTTAATAATTTTAAATGTATAAAATTTTTTCTTTTGGCACTATGCGTTTTATTTATTGACATCTTTGACATTTTTTGTTTGGCGTATTTTTGGAAAATTATATGAGTAATTTCAACAATTATTTTTCCTCATTCATAGCTACTTTCCATTTATTATCCTCAACTGTTAGAAAAATTATATTGCTGTAGGTTTTACCATCCTCATAAATTAATGTTTCCTCGATGAAATACAAATCATTATCTATTTCACTTAATTCAGAAAATTGCCTTTTTACCATAGAAAAATCAGGAAACCCATTATTTAGAATATACTCAACAAGTGATAGCTCAAGTAATTTAGCAGTCAAATCAATAGTCTCTTCATTTAGCTCCACATTTGTTCTTTGCAAAACTATTTTTGCTTCAGCTTCAAAATTTTTAGAAGCGACCACATTTACAATATCCTTGTTAGAAAATGCATTTTCTAACGAAATTATTGCTTGTTCAGGTGTATTGTAGCTATAGCTCATAATTGTCTAATATAATAATTTCGGCTTATAATATTTTTATTTCTACGTGAAATCTTATTAAACGGACTTCTAGAGTGAAAATCATATTCGGTTAATATATTCCTCTGGGTAATAACTGAAATATAAGTTCATGATTTATATGTACATTCTGTTTTTTCAGATACAAATCTTTTTTTATGTAAAAATGAAAAATGTTAATAATTACGTTTTTTAATTCAAAAAAAAGTTCGTCATTTCTTATATCATTAAAATATGGTTTTGCTGAAGAATTAAAGTCAACAAGAGTGTTGCCATGAACAATTTGATTTCTTAGATTGAAACTCTTTCTTATTATTTCTCTAAATTTTTTCATATCACTAATGTTGTCGGAAATAATTAACGGAATGACAAGAGAAACATAGTCGTTCGATACATTTTGTCCAAAAAAAGTTTCTAATGTAAACACCAGCTTAATAAAGTTATTTGAAGTAATATAGTTACTTTTTAACGCTTCCATGAAAAAGTGAATCGAATTTATATCCCTCGTCCAAAACTGTGAAGTCTTCCTCATTAATGAGTCAAGTTCATCAGTTTCTCTTTCATACTTTATATAATGTGAAAGCATTTCCATCCTATCTGTTTCATAAAAATAATTATTGTTTTTATTAATTAAGGAAAAGCCAGATGGATTTGGCTTATCTGTAAAACTAAACGAATATCGATGAGTTAAGAAATTGAGGTGTAAATTGAAAGTCAAAAACTGAATAAATTCGGAAATAATAGATTTTAGTTTGTTTGACTCCTCCCAAGATTCATGATTTTCATTATCTAATTGGTCTAATACTTTTTCATAATTTTTCTCTTCTAAATATTTTAAATTTCTACGTAGAATTTTTTTTGATTTGAATTGAGCTTCAATAACTGCAATGCGAGACGCATCTGAAATCCCAGAAGAAATTATTTTAAGTCGTTCAATTTTTTTTAGTGGGAAGTACTTTTCTAAAATTAATTCATATTCATGACAATTTGAATAAGGCGAAGCTTTTATGTGAAAATTAATTTTAATAGATTTTAAATTTTCTAAATTTTCTTTTTCAAATTCAAAATTATATTCAGTTCGATATCTTTTCTTTCTCCATAATTCTTTCTTGATGAAAACTTCTATATATGGTGTTAGATCAAAGGAAAAATCACTTCTTGCCGAGCAGTCGATATTAGTATGTGTAAACCACAAAAAATTTTTCATTTGGATCTTCATATATTTAAAATAGTCACCTTCTTTATTATAACCTTCCAAGACTTTGTGCAATCGAAAATTATTGCTAAGTTGTAAAGATACATATATTTCCAGTTGAGAATATAATACCAATCTTGACAAAAAAGATCTTATCTGGGGGTTTGATGATTTAGCATGTTTTTAACAACTGAATTATTTAAAACCTTCCAATTCTCATCATTTGCTAAAACAACCTTGATTATTTCATTACTTATATTTCCATATAATTTGTGGGCAGGCATACAATCATCTTCTTTTGTGTAGAAAAAAAGTGCATAATCTACGGTATAGATAGCATAGGCATTTGGAGCAAAATTATAGGCACTGAAAATTCCACGAGTATTATTTTTCGGTTTTATAAAACAAGTATGATAGATTGGAATTTTAGTTATCGTTTTTGCATTTAATAATAAATCTTTTTGCGTATCAAAAAGGTTCTCATTTAAAAATATTCGAAGTTCTTCTTGGACTTCAGTACCAATTTTAAAAGTGTCAAATAAAATATGTTTTGAAATAGAAGCCCTCCACAAGAGAGAGTAAAAGAATAAATGAAATAAGGATGGAGTTATGTCGTTGCAACTTAATACATCTTGATTATCCGTCAATTCAATTTCATATTTTCTAACTGCATTTTGGAGTGAATTAATTTCAATTAATACCCGTGAAAAGTATGTTTCAAGCTTCTCAAATCGGTTTTCACATTGCTTACAAAAAATATTATTCTCTTTGGGAACATCTTGAAGTTTAAACTGTTTTCCGTCTTTTGATAGTTGAATAGAATGTCTTGGATTTGAATTCTCAAATAACCTTTTGCACATAAATTTTGGAATTATGTGCGAATTTAATTTATCAGCTATGCGTTCTTGACAAAGAGTACAGTTTTTCATAATTGTCTGCAAATAGCGGTTCAACTTTCTAAGGCTATGACACTGTCCTAAAAGTGTGTAAGTTCTAAAATAACTGGGTATGACTTTTTAATTAAGTTGAAACCTTTTTTTCAATTAAAAATGATTATAATGAAATTTAACTTACCTTAATTCTTCATTTTTAATTCTTTTTAATTGCATAATCAAATAATTCCCCTGCAATTTTTTGCAAAGGAACTTCCTTCCATATTTTTGCTTTATTTAGTGGAGAATTGATAAAATCTTCAAGTTCTTTATAAATTGTTATATTATGAAAGCCAAATTGTAAGTCGTAAATCTCTATGTATGCACATTGTTTTAATTTATCTATATAAAATTCAACATCTAGGTTTATCGTATTAATATCTAATATTGTCATTAAAAGCCCTGAAACTTTTGGTTTAAGCATGCCATAATGTATTTCATCCTTAAATTTTTTTGTTTTTATAGCCGCATTTATTAAGTTCATTGCACAAAGGATAAGAAATAAATGCTGTGATGATTCAGGTGCTTTTTTTATAATCTCTTTAGCTTGGAAAATCTGTTCATAGGTTATATCTGTTTTAAACTCCTTTATCTTTGTTAATTCAATAATCTCTAATAATTCATTAAACATCTTTAGTATAAGTTATAGTTATCATTTAATTGTATCCTTTTGATAATTTATTAGTGATTAAATTTTATTTCAGTCTTTGAGTTTTTTTATACTAATTCGATCTGATAAATAATGGCAAACGGCTGACAGAAGCTATTGTTTATGATTTTGAATTAAACTTTTTGTATTCCATAAACTTTTCCCAAAAACCTATAGCAGGCGATTCTGCAAATTTCGTTTCTGAATTCATTGAAATAATTTGAAAGCCACCATTATTCATAACTGGAGAATGCTGAACATAGTTTTCTCTGAATTCATCGTGCATTCCGTTTAAAACATATGCAATTTTTAGCAGAGTTTGTTTTATTAATTCAGATGAAGCGTAGGTGACACAGTAATTTAAGTCTTTGTCAATAATCTTTTTAAGATTAGTTTTAATTTTATCCGAGCATAGAAATTTGGTAATTACTTTACCAGAGTTTAATTGCCAAGAAACGTCAGCAAATGATGTCGACTTCTTTCTATGTATTAATTCTGCTCTATAATCATTAAACTTACTTACAAAATCTGCATCAATCTGTTTAATATTCTCAACAAATTTTCTTTTCCCAAATTCACTTTCTCTATTGTGACAATGTTTAACTAAAGTAATCCACTGCAATTTTGTTTCGGGGTTTTTACCAAATATAAATTGCGTAAGCATTGCTAAATAGTCAAAGCAAGAAGAAAGATGAAATATTATACTATCATACAAAGCCATGATTTCATCACTTGCCATATCAAAATGAGGATTTCCCATAATAAAACCATTGAACACTGATGGCTTTTCTTTGAGCATATTTGCAAATCGATTTTCAATTTCAAGCTTTCTTACAAGTAATAGATAAAAATGTAAATTTGCACTTTTAATTCTATAGTTTATACTATCTCTTAATTCATAAATTTCGTGCTTTCCATCTTTTGATTGCCCAAAAACATTATTTATATGATAACCATAATCCATAGCAAGAGCCATAAAACCTTCATATACTATTCCTATTAGTTTTTGAATTTCATCTAAACTTTCTTGAGGCTTGTCTATATAAATAGTTTCTTCTTTCATTTATCTTATTAATTGAGTATTACTTTTCTTTTCTGTTAGAAATTACACTTTACGTCTTATGGCTATGCGACGTTCAGATGAGTTTTATTTAAATATTGATTTTGTCATAAAGAGCATAAATACAAAACCAACTTTAATCAAATCAAAAAAAATCAGATCTTTTAACTGATTTTCTTTACAGTTATTTCTCCTTAGTAATAAAACTATAATGAGAATGCTTTTCATCAATCATCAATTGAAGTATCGTTCTTTCATCCTGAGTCATAGCACGGCTTGGAGAATCACCTTTTCCATACATTCCAATTTTTTTATCATGTTGTTCTTTTTCATAAAACTTTACAATATCACCAATTTTCTTTTCCATTAGGCTATAATCAATAGAAATTTCATAAACATCTTTTGTCGTTAAGTCACTAATTATATACCTATGAACCACTTTATTACGTTTATTATAAAGATTATGTAATTCATCGTGTAACTCTTTGGTAATTATCCCTTTTTCAAAAGTCATTTTATAAATACTTTTTTCCATCACAACCTTATCTTCATCTCTTTGTGAAATTAATTTTATATCTATTTCTTTTGTTTTAGTTTCAATTTGATTATGAAGTATTAAGCACAATCTTAATAAAGCATCAATTTGATTTGCTAGTAATATCACTAATTCAATTGGATTTGTCGATTTATATGCTCGAGATATTAAATCTCCGGCGCTAGCTAAAGAGAACATAAATTTGTCAAATTGATAATGAATGAGTATTTGTTCTCTAATCTCAGCCGGAACAAAAATTAACGATTTAAGAGATTCTTTTGCTTTTTCAATTTCAAGCTTTACTTTTTCATCATTTTTTCTTTCAACATCATATATGTATTTTGAAATAACAAAATTATCCTCAACTCTGACAAACCACATGTACATTCCAAATTTATCCATTTCAATAAAACGTTCAACAATATCTAAATTAGATTTTCCGTATTCTTGATTTTGGATATTATTATTTTTTATTAAATCTGGTATTTTTCCTTTAGCTATATCTATTACATTAATTTGAAATGTACCGACTGATTCTTCTACTAATTCAAAACTGTTTGGGTCACTTTCTTTGGCATCATACAAAGCATTTTTATGAAACCAATCTTCTGGTAATTTAATAACATATTTTCCTTTTTTTTCGACGAATTTTCGCATTTCCTATATTTAATTGCAATAATTTATTTTTTATGAAAGCAATATAAGAATATTTAAAACATACCTAGATTTTTAATTGAAAAGATCTCGCACAATTCCCTAATTGAAATCTTTAAATAATACAGAAATATTTTCTAAACAGGGTCGTAAATACTTCTATTTTATTATATATTTTCGTGGTGGATAAGCCGTTTGAATCAACTCACGACTTAATAAAATATTATTAGAGTATCCTTAAAAAACGTCAGGTTAAGTTTTATAATTAATTTGCATTATACCAATTACCTAAACCCCTTAAAATAAGTGTTAGCAGACATTATTTAATCTTCTAAATCTGTCTCTCTTTTGCATCCTTAAAGTAAATACCTTTTGTTCTACGGGAGTACATTTCAATACTAACAAATCAATTAAGTCCGTTAAAAAATTTAGTATCATAGGTAGTGTAAAATAGATATACTCCCATTGTGAATCGGTGTTTTGATAATCACTAAAAATAAAATTTAAATTCTGTTTTTCAGTTTTATTTTTCGGGTTTCGATCTGTAAATAAATGAATAGCATTATTGGTAATATTAAAAATACTTTCAATTTCGTCTTTATCAAAAATACATTCGAATAAATCCTCACAATTATATTTTTCAAAGAAGAATTTATTTGTATTTGCGATTAATCTTCTTTTTTGTTCAGATGTCGTTTTTATTGGGTCAAAATTATCTTGATAATTAAATTTTTCAATAAAATCTGTTTCATTTAGCATTCGCATAAGTACTATTAGAATTTCAAGAAAAGGTTTTCTTAAAAGGGTAAAACTAACAGTCAGTCTCATTTTCAATGAGCAAAGTAAACTTTCTTGTATTGAGTAGCAAGTTTCTCTTATTAAAGCACTTAATAAATGACATCTGACAATATGGGTAAGTTCATCGTTGAACTTGTGTTTTTCAAGAAAATCGAATATATGATTTTGCTCATCATCAATATCTTGTAGAGCTTCCATGAATTCATCTGGAAAAGTTATAGTTTGAGTATTTAAATCTTTAAACACTTTATTCAGTAATAAATCTTCAACTTGATTGATTAGAAACTCACAGTAATCGTGTTTTTTCCAATATTCTTGTGGTAAATAATAATAATTTATTCTTTTTTTCACGATTTTCTATTTCTAATAACGTTCTTGTACTACAGTGATTTAATTAAGCCCCCATTTTTAAGTTCTTCCAATTACCAAATACTAAACCACTTTCTTAAGTGAATTGCCTAAATCAGTTTGTTATAGCTCTTTTTAGCTAGTTCTTTTAAGTATTCTTTAAATCTTCGTCCTTCTCTATCATACGAAATAAACCCAGTTTTTTTCTCCATTATATTCCATAATCACTTCATTTTTAATAAACAAAAGTAGTCGCGAGTCAAAGCAGACAGAGTTCCCTATTCTAAAATAGAATTTCGTCGTGAAAATGAATCGTCAATTACAGAGACCTTCGCAATTGCGGTGACAGGCTAGTAAAAGTTGTCTTTTTACCAATCTTTATTCTTACTTGGAATTTGTTCACTCAGCAAAAAAACTTTTAAACTTAGATTTAAAGTATTGAAATAATTAATTACTTTCTCACATGTGGATTTATACCGACCTTTAATCTGTCCCTTTTTATCGACATACCTATTTGTATGGGTCATTTCAAAGTCTTTCCAAATTGGCTCTGAGCCACCAAGTAAGAAATTATCAAGCTCATTCCAAAATTGAATTTGTGTTATATCAAATTTATATTTTCCGTCTTTAAATGAGATTTCAATCTGATATTTTGTACCGCTACCAAGAAGGTCTTTGGCGGATCCTTCAATTCTTATATATTCATTTTCTATCTGAGCTTTTTGCACTGCCTTTGGAGTATTATACGTTACCGCTATCCAATCAATTGTTTTCTTATATAGTTGAGATTGAGTTTTATTTTCACATTCTACCACTAAGAAATCTGTTAGTCCTTCTTCTGAAAATCTAAATTCGGTTTGTTGCGCAAACCCAAATTTAACAAAAATAATAAAAAACAAGAATACTAATTGCTTCATAATACAGCTTTAGATGGTTTCAAAATTACTGGTAACGTTCTTGTATTAAAACGGGTTTGTTTAAATTATGTCCATTTTAGGAATTGCCAATCATCCTAAATTCAAAACCAACTTTCCTTATATCTATTGCTCCAATCTGTTATAGTAGCAATTACCGGCTGGTTTTTTCTTTCTATAAAATCTAAAAGGGCAAATCGTCAGTTTCTTCTTTTATTTCTATCGGTTTAGGAAATTTTGTTTTAAAATATGAGTTTAGAAAAAGTCCAACAGTTGCGACTGAATTAATTACAAAATATGTAAAAACTGTATCATTTATTAAATAATCATCCGATGTTTTCCCATGGAAATTAGTTTTTTCGCTTCTTAATTTTTCAATTGATTGATTTATAGACAAAAGTGCACTCCCAATAGTTTTTAGTTCTACAGGATGATTATCGTCAAGAATATTAAATTCTTTTAAAACTATCGTAGTCAATTTATAAAGTGTTTCAGTTCCCTTGACTTTACTACTTATTCGCTCATCTTTTAAAATTTCCTTTATAATACTTTCTAACGCTGAATTTGCTAAACCAATTGCAAGACCTGGATCTATTTCGATTTGTTTAAAAGCTCTTGTAAAAGTATCATAAGCAATTTTGAAATCCGATTTCAATTCATTTTTGAATGTTGGAATTGATGGAATAAAATCTGGCGTCTCAACTCCCATATCAATAGCTATTTTTAATATGTCGCTTCCAATCATTGAGTGTAAAGTACTTAATAAGTCAATTTCCCCGTTGTCTTTTTGGTATATATGGAAGTTTTCCCAATTATTATTCCATTGATCTCCCTCGTACCATTTACTAATGTACAAACTAACTTCTTTGTATGATTTATATTCCTCCCAAATAGCATCGTGAACGGATTTCACAAGTTTCATTTGGTATTTTGGCGAAATTATTTCGTTCATTAAATTTACAGATATAAATTTTTAATTCTCCGTTTATTTTTATGCTTGATGGTAACGTTCAACTACTACAACGGGTTTGGGACTAAATTAAGCCCATTCTTCGGATTTACCAAATCATTCAAATACAAAACAAACTTTCTATTAAGCAAATTGCCCAAATCCGTTATAATAACTGCTACTAGCAGTTATTATTTTCAGTTTTCTACTTTACTAATTAATATATCGTCTTGAATTTTTATAAGAATTAATATCAAAATTTTCAAAAGTACATTATAATCATTTTCTTGAACATCTTTTGATTCAGAGTTTGAACCGTGAATATATTTATTTCGTAAATCTAAACCGTTGGAAAATTCTTTTTTGTTCAAATTATAGTTTAAATAGCGTATTTCTTCTCGAGTAAACAAACAATTTTCAAATATTACTTCATTCTGCTTTTCAAACTCAATTAAAATATTTCGCATTTCTAAAGGAAAATGCCAAAAACTTATAACCTCTTGATAATGAAATAAACTAAATATAAGAGACATAATTTGATCAACTCTAATAAAGTTATTGATATCAAAAAAGATGATTTTTTTCTCTAATAAATAATCAATTTCACGTTGTTGAAAACCTTCAAATAAATCATAAGTGATATTTTCTTTTAAAAGGAGTTCATACAGATGGCTATATTTATTCTTAAAGGGATCAATATAGGTTAAAGATGATTGTGTGGAAAACAAACCATTTTTTATGCGATAAATATTTTCGCCTTTTGGATATACATATTTAATCTCTACTTTGCTTTTTAGTTTGCTGAAATAGATAGGAGATGAGTTAAATCGTAATAATTCAAAATCTATCTTTCCGTCTTCAATAAATGCATTATATTGTTTTAATAGAAATTCTAATTCTGGTGCTAGAATACGTACCTTTTCAAAAAATTCAGTTTCTTTTGAGGGTAGTGAAATTTTTAGTTTTTCAATTCCATAGACTTTTTGTAGTGTTTCCACAACGACAAAAGAAATAACATCTTCAATGTCAACATTGTTATTTCTTAAGTAATGCTTATATATAGCAAATTGTCCATTAGAGAGAAGTTCTTTTTGATTAAATTTTATATATTTTAAAAATTCTCCTTTTGAACGCATAAAAATCTTATCCATAGTGCCCATCTCACAATTTCGTTGCACTAAATTCATACAACCTTGAAAGTTTGCATATTCAAATAAGAAAGTGAAGTTTTTGAATATCGAAAAAAAATCTCTTGCATTATCAAGATAATTTCTGCTATAGGTATAAATTAATCTATTGTTTACTTCATCGTGTTTTAATGTTTTAGGCTCTGATTGTTCTCCTGAAATTCCAATTTCAACACCATATGATATTCCATTATTCTCCTTGAAAAATGATTTTGTAATTTCACGTTCTTTTTTAGAAGCTCTAAATTTTGTCTTATAATCAAGTTTTAAATTTTGAGAATTTACAATAAGATTAATGTAATTTAAATTTGGTTCCGGAAGTGAAATGTATCGGTTGATCAATGTTTCAATTTTATCAAAAGAAAAGATTTTAGGTATGTAAATTTTTTTCTTCTCACTAAAGGAAATTTCCTCAAAGTGAGATAAAATTATTTCAGCAGTTTCGGGATTTTTTTCGAAATGCTCCACAATTTCCTTTGAATAGTAATTTACTAATTCTTGATTATATAAAAGTTCTTGGAATATATACTTTTTAGAAACCAATAAAGCTGAAATTAAACTAGAATCAACTTTTTTAAATACATTTAATTTGTTGAATAATTCTAAAAAATTATGAGTATACTGGAAATTTATTTCTGTGAAAATTTGAGTGAAATTTGAGTTATCAATTGATAAAAAAAAGCTTTTTATTAACTCCCAAAAATTGCTTGTTATAGTTTTATATTTTTGATATTGTTCATCAGACCAAGTAGGTAAACGCAGATTGTTTTTAAAGTATAATTGAATGTTATATAATTCTAGTAAATCATTTATGGTAAAGGAGTTATTCTTATCGAATAATTGAATAATTTTTTCTGCATTCTCTAAATTTCTTCTACTGCCTAAATCATTATTTGAATAATAAACAACCCTTCTTATATCATCTGACATTTTCTACTGTTTAAATTATAATTTGTGTTATATTTCGGCTTTTGGTGATTGTTGGTAACGTGCTGGCACAGCTGGTTTGAAACTAAATCAAGCCCTTTTTTTTGGGATTTGCCAAATCTCCAAATACAAAACCAGCTTTCCATTAAGCCTATTGCGCAATCTATTTTAGGAGCTGTTGTATGCTGGGTTTTATGTTGCGATCTCTAAAAGTTTTTTTCTATAATCTGTAACTATTTTTTTGATTTCAAATAGGTTCCATTCATAATTAAGAATTTCTAAACCTTCAAAAATTGGAGAATCATCTATGACGTTCTCACTATTAATATCTAAATTAAATGATTTTAATATTTCAGCTGTTCCATTATGAAATTTTGCATCTTTATGCTTGTAGTAATTAGCAAGTCCAATTATTAATTCAATACGAGTTCTTTCAAAATCTTTATGCTTATTGTCTCTTTTATAATATTGCACTTTATTTTCAGGCTTGTCAAATAAATCATTTATACTGCCATTTATATAATTTTGAAAAGCAATAAAAGCGAGTCCATAAATTGGTTCGCTTTCTTCTCTCATCCAAATTCCATCATACCAATCAAATTCTTTATTTTTATTAACTATTGTTTGAATTGAATTTTCAAGTCCATTTATTATTAAAGTCAAACTTTCAACTCTATAATCCATTTCTAGCCAATTTGTCATATCATTTTTTTTGAGATTCAATTTTTCGTTGTTAACTTAGATTGTATAATGTTTATTATTCTATTGTAACATAGCATAACGTTTTGGGGGCTACAGCGGGTTTCGGACTAAATTAAGCTCGTTCTTGGGATTTACCAAATCATCCAAATACAAAACCAGCTTCAAATTAACCCTAATGCGCAAAATTACTTGTAACGGTTGTTAGATGCTTTTAGCGATTGTCTATTTTGTCATCAACTAATATTAAAATCGACTTAACAGATTCTATTGAATAATTTATCATTTCACTTATTTCAATTATGTCTAATTTTAAATTTTCATTAATAGTTTCATTAGCTCTTTTACTTCTTGCTAAATATCTACTATCTATAATTCCGGCATTATGTACAATAATATGTCGACATATTTCGAGTTGTATTAATTTTACTTTTTCAAGAAATAATATTTCAGAATCATTAAGGTCAAATAAATCTTTATAGGCTTTTTTTATTCCTTCAACTCCTGTGAAATCATATTTGTTAGATAAGATTTCTCCTAAATGATTTGAAACATTATAATTATATTTTGATAATAAGTTTAGAGGAATCGTTTTACTACTTGCTCCGTTTTCACTATTACTTTTTGCATTAATAATTTTGTTATTTAGTAAGTCTGGTTTGTTGTTTAAGGTTTTTATCCAAATATCTTTCATATATGCTTCAAACAATGTCCAAGAATTTACGACAGCATTTAAGCCAATATTATTAAAGCAATTTCTAATCTCTTCACTTTTTTCGTAAAGTTTATTGGATTCCTTTTGAGCATCCTCAACATTATTCTCATTTTCTTTTTTTAATTCTTCTTCAAAAAAATCGACTAATTTTTTTGCTGTTTCTTTAGGGTCTTTTGGTGGATTGTTAACTAAAAAACCAAGTTTTACCGCGCTTTGAATGGATAAGTGGTCTTCTTTGACTTTAGCCATAGCAAATGTCATTAAAATTAACGGACTTGAAATCATCGTTAAGATTTGCTCCACAGAAGCGCAATATTTAGTATGTATAATTTTTAGATAGTCTGAATTTAATTGCTCTCCTATTTCTTTTACACAATCAATGTCGATATTTGCTTCTTCAAGTTTCATTTTAGCTCTATACTTTATTAAATAACTACTAATGTTTTGGTACTACAGCGGTTTAGGACTAAATTAAGCCAATTATATGTGTTGTCGTATCTTCCCAAATACAAAACTATATTTCCATTATCTATCATCTTATCTTTAATTTTTAGAATAAATTTTTTTTATCAGCTTTGTTTTCAGATATAGTTTCAGAAATAATATAGAAGATTATCAAGATAAAAACCCAAAGACTAATCCAAAAAGAATAAAAACCTAATGAATCATCGTAATATTGATAGAATATAGTTTTCAACATTTGGTAAAAGAAATAAAAAGGTAATAATCCAAGAATTATTGTTGGTAATAAAATTATGAAGCCCATTATTGATTTTATTAAACTTGGTTTTTCATCAAGTAATGAGCTAATTACAACTGAAAATGAAAATGGGAGGTACAGTCTGGTTATAAATGTAGTTCTTATTTTTTTTAAATGTTCGGATGAATAATCTTGTTTATAAAATGTGTATGAATAGATCTTTATTGCATTGATTACATTAGCTTTATGTTTCTCAATAGCATACATATTAAACAAAACATAAGTAGTTAAAATTGGAAGAAGCTTCGGTATAATAGAAATATCTTTTATACTTATTGGGCCAATAGTGAAAGATTCTATACTGTCTTTACTAAAAATAATATGCAGAAAAATTAATAGCACCAAACCAATAGTAAATTTTTCCTCGCTTTTGTTTAAGTCTTTTAAATTTTCATAACATTTATCAAAATAAGCAGGAAGTAGCTCGTTGGTTTCATTTTCCGAAATGAATTTTATTATTAAATCATTTTTTCTTACCATAAATGTCTTTTAATCGTTCTTGAAATGGCTTATAACTTGTGTGACAAAATCACACAAAGCGATACAATTTGGGGCAGATATGTGTATTAAATTTCACATATTATTTACTTTCAAATATATATATATTTTTTCACTATGAATTATCAAAAGACCTTTAATTTGATTGATGATTTTTGGCATTTATATGAGTGGCTATGCAAACAACATCATGAGAAAAATCAAGATGCGCATTTTAAAATATTATAATAATCCACGAAAATCTGGTTAGATAATTGAATGCTTCCCGCTACTAAGACAAAAGCTTCAGAGAAATCTGGAGCTTTTTTGTTTTTAGGTTATTTTGAGACAACTATGCGTTCACGAGCGAGACGCTCGCGCCAGTGGAGGAGAAAATTTGGCAGATATTCTGCTTCGTGGAGAAAAGATAAATGATTATGTTTCTAAACAATTTAAGCAAAAAAAAGAGATCTTATAAGGGGATTTAAAATAAGTTAAGGGTGCAAATTGCCCCCTTAACTTTGTCTCTACTTTTTGTTTGCACATCCACCCTATCATTACCTAAATATCTACATGATCGGGATTGCTTTTTTTAAACTTTAGTTCTCTTTAAAATTTATACTCCTCTTAACTCCATTATCATAATATATTAATTTAAAATAATTAGTACAAACCGGAATTTCACAGGCTAAATTTCTTGAAACATCTCCCAAGTCATATTGTATTTCATCAATAACTATTTTAAACTTGGTGTAGTCTTCAGGGCAATCAAATTCTTTAGTTTTGAGATCTATTGTTTTAAAAATTAAGGAAGATACCTGTTTATAAACTTTCTTGCTATCTATTGAGTAAGTCAAATAAACTTCTTTTAATAAATATTTATTATTGTCTATTGAAATAACTGAATTATCCCATACAAACTCTTTAATAAATGCGTTTCTTTCTTTTGATTCTTTTACACTGTTAGGAGATTGAATAAAAGTATCTTTCATACATGAAAAATTAAAAAAAAGGGTGATAATGACAGCTAATTTTCTCATTAAATTGTTTCTGAATTTATTTAGAAGTAGAATAAAAATAATGTTCGTAATGGTTTAATCTTTGGTTTACATGATTTACTAATGGAGTAGTACCACTAAGAAAAGACCAACCAAACGCAGCTGCCAATGATTGTGTTACCACATTCGTGCAACTATTAGTTAATAAATGATAACTTTGTTTAGCCACACTTCTTCCAGTTGCAAATGCTCTATTCATTTGACTTCTGGTCATCAAATATGTATCTATTTTATTAAAGGAATGACCAGGCGTAATTTTAGTTCCATAATATTCTTGAATATCATTCATACTATCAAATACTTCATTCGTATAATGACTTTCACCACTATAATTAGCATCATTTGGATCTAGAGTCCCATTTAAAGAAATAAATCTGTATTTTCCGTTGTCTAATTCTCCAGAAATAGCATGATGTCCAGCCCCTCTTGCACCATCTTCGTCTAACATGACATTGAATTTATACTTTTTATCAAAGCCCCCGTGCATCGCGTGATTGAGTCCACTAACTATCATGCCTCTAATTGCTCCTTGCCATATATTATCTTTAGTAATTGCTGCTGTAGCACCTCCTGCAACGGTACCAAAAGCAATTGTACCTGCTCCTGAATTTGCAAATTTCCCTCCTATTCCTTTCATTCCGGTATCTTTTAAAGGGTTACCCTTCGCATCTAAATCTAACCCGCCCGTCCACAAACTAGCTGCAATACTAGCTGCAGCTGCCTGAGTAAAAGCGCTCACAAAATTCCCTCCTTGTACACCTGCTATAAATCCCTGAAAAGAACCATGCATTAACGCGCCTACAGCAACTTTGCTATAAAAACTGGTAATTGTTGATGTTCCGGCACCAATACCAAAAGTTACTGCAGCACTTGCTGCTCCAATAAAGGTAGCCTTTGCCAATCCTCCAATATTAAAAGGAACATCTGACCATAACGCTGTCAACGTATAAGTTAACCCTGCAACAAGTGCCCCAATACCGACGGCTATTCCAAATGCAGCTGCGCTAACTGCTTCCTCACCACTTGGGTCTGTATATTTAAGTGGGTTATTTAATACATACCCGTACTTATTGTAATTCTGTGTATTATCAGGTTCTTGTATGTAATTATCTGGCTGTAGGAAACGGTGTAATTTCGGGTCGTACAAACGTCCGTTCATATGTATAATTCCAACACTTTGCAAATGTTCGTGTCCGGTATACCCACGGTCCAAAACGGTCAAACCTGCCAGAATATTGCCAGCGCCATCCTGTACTTTTACGATATTACCCCAGGCATCAAACAATCTTTTTTCAACTAACGCTCCTGTCTGATTGGTTACCGCTACAATTGTTCCCTGATAATCTCTGTGTAAATATAGATAATTTTGTGTTGTGCCATCACTTTTTAAAACTATCGGTGCTGTATATCCATCTCCTCCAATATAAGTGACAAACTCAATGGCTCCGGTGGCCATATTTTGCTTTACTTCCATAGTACCGTCTGCCGAGTAATGTTTTCGGTAGGTTCTCAACAGTTTATCCGTTTGCAGCCCCCAATAAAACATACTGCTGCGGTCGTTACCATCATTATAGGTAAAACTTATTTTATCTACTCCTGTTTCCTCAATTTCTACAGGACTTTTAAAAGTATTGTAGGTAACGTTTAAAGCTCTGGCTGCAGTCGCTGCATCGCTTGTTTTACGAATCTGAACATCATCATACCAAACATTCCCTATTCCGTTATTGTCTAAACGAAGACGTAACTTCTTTACGTTTGCAGGAACTAAAAATGTACCTACAATTTGGGTCCATGCTCCTTTTATATTGTTTACGGTACTAACTTGTGTAACTGCATTGGTTCCGTCTTTCATATACAAGAATATCTCTGACTGTGGATTGTCACTATAAACCCAAGCCGAATAAGTATATTGAGTAGGAACTGCGTTATCAATATCAACCCATTTATCCAAAAATAAAAATTGTTTTGCTGCAGCTGCATTCACCAATTTTACAGAGTTCTTCCCTGTACGGGTAGTTGTATTGTCATAGCTGTAAAATCCTGTGATAGGATATCTCTCTACACCCCATCCAGTCCTGTCTTCGAAACTGTCATTAAAAATTCCTTCTCTTCCGGCATAATAGCCTGTTGCTTCCGGGGTTGGTGTTATGGTTTTATTTTGATACGTTTTAGCAGTATCATACCCGTATGTACCTACCGCATTTTGCGTGATTCTTCCTTTGTCATCGTAAACCTGTGTCTCCTGAATACCTAACGCATTAGTATATTCCGTCAGACGGTCTAAGGTATCGTACTTAAAAATTTCATTTCTGCTAAACAAGTTACTGTTACGACTGTTTAAATTTCCTCTTTTAATTTCAAAAGCAGTATTGAGTGTCAAAATGTTCTGAACGGTCGGACTTGTCTTGTCATGCCTAATTTGCGTGGCATAACCATATTGATCATAAGTATTTGTTATGGCTATTCCGTTTCCTAAAGCAGCCGTCAAAAGCTGTCCTCTCTCATTCAATGTATTCGACTGCCACAATACTTGTTGTGTGTTATCATCGACAATTTGCCACGGAAATCCGTTTTGATACGTATTTTTTATTGTTTTAACACTGGTTTTTCCAGCTGCCGTTGCTTCTGAAGTTTCTTTATCAACTCTGCCAAGAGCATCAAAGGACAATTGTTTTACAAAAATAGCATAAGGTGTTGTTTCTGTAGTTTTAAAAAGTCTTTTTAGAGCATCGTATTCATATGTACTTGTTGTCGTTTTAGCTTCTGTATTGTCTAGATAGGTACTACTGGTAATTTGATTTAAAGCATTATACGCATAAGTTGTTTTACTATTGGTTTTGGTTCCCACAATTGTTTTTTCAGTTGGTTTACCAGCAGCATCATACACTAAGGAAGTTGTTCCATTAGGCGTACTCTCTGTTTTTAACTGACCAAAAGCATCATAACTATAGGTATAAATTCCAGCACTAGGGTCTTCCATTCTCACCTTGTTCCCCCAGCCGTCTATATTTATTTTCACTTTGTTCCCTTGATAATCAGACTCTTTTAACTGTCCATTAGCAAAATAGGCAAAATTTATTGTTCCTCCCGGATCTGTACTTTGTACCTTATTTCCCAAAGCATCAATCGTGGCAGTGGTAATCTTACCGTCATCATTGCTTGTAGTAGTTAAAACGGAATACGAAAGAGTTTGTATTTTTCCCGTAGGCAATGTTACCTTGGTTGGCCTCAACAGATAATCGTATTCATAATTTGTCCAAAGATTGGGCGTTGAAAAATACGGTTCACTTTCTCTTTGTTTACGCCCTAATCCGTCATAAATGATCCTTTTGGACACCATGGTATTCATCGCAAATCCTTTTGTAGAACTTAATACTTCTCTACCTAAAACATCATACTGCCGAACTGTTTTGGCCTCCAGATTATTAGTTGTGATAGTGCTATATCCGCCATTCGAAAATTTTTCGTACACAATTGCCGTGGTAATTGGTACTGCTGATGAACCTGTGACAGTTGAATTGGTTAATTTACCCCAATTATCATAGATAAAATCACTAACGACTCCCATATGGTCCGTAGACTTGATCACCTGCCCCAAAGTATTATAAGCAAAATTGGTTACAAATTTCTGGTGATCTGTTTTTTTAACTACAAATCGTTTGGTAGCGTCATAATCGTCCTGAATCATTCTGGCAGCAGGTACCGGTACTGCTGCGGGAGCAGAGACAGTTTTGGTTAATAAATTACCCACTGCATCGTATGTCATATCCTCAACGATGGCAAAGGTATTATGTCCTTTTTTTTCAGTTTTGGTCAGATTAGATCCGCTATAAGTATAGTTTTCTTCAGAGGTGCGAATATCTCCTGAAGCAATATTGTTAGCGGATGTATTTACTTTTTTTGGTCTTCCAATATAATAAGCACTTCCTGTACCTGTCGGGTTGCTATTATACTCGTTGTCTATGATCACGGAACCCTGAAGTGTAGTTCCACTATACTGTTTACTTACACTTTTTGTTTGCAAACCATAATAATCTGTAGAACTTACAACACCATCATAGGTATAGGTCTTTTCAGATTTCACTCCAGATAAGGCATCAAGAGTGGTTTGTGTATTCAGCAATACATTATACTGTTTAGACGTTGGATTAGTGTAGGTCGAAAACACATTGGTTTTGGTACTTAACAGACCCGTCGGAGTTGTATCAAAAACGGTTGACGCATTAGTGCTTGTCCAGCTTATTGTATTAGCACCTCTAAAAGCTGTGTCATTATGCGCAGTAGTCCAAATTTTGGTATCAGATGGCGTTAAATACCAGCTGCTTCTTGTGGTTCTGGTAAAGCCAACCGTTCCGTAATTGAGATTGGATACATACCCCCTGTACCTGAAATCCTGATACTTAGACACTCCGTTTATAGTAGCTGTTAATTTAGATACAAGATAACTCTCAGTATTCCTGATAATTTCTATATTAGGATAAGTAACACCATTAGCTGAAGAATAAAAATCAGTCGCAGCGCTACCTAAACCTCCATTAGCTGCCTCCATAGGTAGATAATCAATAGTCTGCTTGATATTACCATTGGATTCTGTTACCGACTTCAATCGATTTTCGTCATCCACATTTTTGTTAAACTGATAATACTCAATTTGACTATTATGCGCTCTCACTAATATTACCTCCGTATTGGCTCCGGCATACTTGTAATTGGAAACTATTGGAATTGCCAGCACCGGTGATCCCGTCCTAAAAGTACTGGAATCATAGGTCTGTACAAAACCAGATGCTCCTACTTTCCCTATATTGTTTGTATAGCCGTGAACTGCCCATCGCGAATCATGATTATTTAATTTTCCGTTAACTTTAAAATGTTCTCTCCAAACGCGCACTACATCAGATTTTCCGTCACCATTAATGTCTGCCGTATAAAAATTACTGTAATGAGTTTGTGTTTTATAAGCATCTCCTGTATTAGGCCAATACTCCTCAAAATTTAATATTTCTTTTGTAAAAAACTCTCCTCCGGCAGGATTTGGATTGCTATAAAAAATATTCCATTCTCTTTCGTCCCGCCCGCCTTCACTGGTAGGCATCATAAGGTCTATTTTTCCATCTCCATTATAATCCCCCAACAAAATTTGTTTTGTGGTGGAGAATGAAGCTATAGTTCCGCTGCCAATAATTTCGACTTTCATCCAGGGAGCTGTAGTTAGCTGGCGAAAACTCACAATATGATAATCTTTGCGATGATTGTCAAAAAATAAAATATCTGTTTTTCCGTCTCCGTTAAAATCGCCCACAAATCTGGTCTCGTGATCTTTAAAATATCGAAATTCATTTTCATCAAAAAAAACAAAATCTTTAGTATTCAATACCGTTGAACCATTAGCATCAAGACTTAGAAAATAAGAACCCATTGAAAAACTATCTACAGTCATTCGGTCATTAACGCAATTGCAGTCTAATGCCTCACCTTTGGAGTTAAAACAGGGTCCATCCATTGAGTAATGATTCACTTGCTGAAATTTTGATATTATGACATCAGAAATACCATCACCATTAAAATCTCCTTCAATATACTCGTTATAATGATTAACCTCTCCCGTTTTCTCCCAAGTACTTCCTATTTCATCTCCATTACCTGTAGCGCAGAACTTTGAATTATAGACTCCATCATTTACGATAGGAACTGATTTAGTATAGGCCAAACTAACTGTATTACCCTCAAGTTTATAATAATCAAAATTAACCGAATTAAGCTCCGCCCATGCATTTACCATCGTACTTGCCTGATTTACCTTGTTATTGGTTAAAGTTGTAGCCACTAATGTATTTCCGTGAAAAGCCCGGAAAGGCATCGTAATGGGAGTTTTTTCCCCACTATCATCAAACAACTTGGTAAAAAGTTTATTATCAACCGCAAAATCTAATCTGCCGTCACCATCAAAATCCCCCGCAGCATCAATTTTTTCAAATTCTAATGTATTAGCATAATGGTTTACCTTTCTTGTTGTAGTTGTTTCCGTCTTATTATATTCGAAAACGACAGGGCTTGAAGGCTCATTTTGCGCATTAATTTCCTGTATTTCCTTCACTCTCTGATACCCTAATCCTGCATCATCTTCATGCGTCAATTTATAAGTCCTGAAAACTGCATTGTTAGTATAAACTTTTATATTATTAAGTAATTGAGTAGCATAAACTGCTTGCCCTTTCAAATAATCTCTTTCAATACGTGCTGCTGCTTTGTAAAAAAAACTAATTTTATTCTGGGTACCTATTCCTGCTTTTGTATTTCCACTAAAAACGATATTATCAATATACAATTGATTTGTACTGTTATAGGCCACATTGCTATAATTATAATCGATAAAATTACCATTGACATCTTCATACCTCACTATATACCATGAATTTACAGAAACTGAATGCTGCAAATTCCCTAATCCTTTAGAACCATACCAGCTTTTGGATCCATCGGGAGTAGTTACGATAAAATAGGTAGTAGTCCCCTCTACTTTCAACTCAATTTTTGTATTGCTCTTGTATTCTGTTTCATAGGTAGATCCGGCTGCCCAATAGGTTCCTGTTTTAATCAGCAATCGTTGCCCATCTAAAGCCAATTTATCATCGGCATCAAAATCGACACCATCTATAAAACCATCAATATCACGGCGGGTTGCTATACGACTAATAGTCGAAATGCTATTTATACTCCAGCCCTGGCCTGCTATACCGCCACGCATACCGCTGCTGTAATTAAGATTTATCACTGGCGCCACCCCTTTTATACTGGGGGGAGTTGCGATGGGTAAAGTATATGTTGCAGTACCCGAAGCCGAAATTTGTAATTCTCCTTTTGTGTCGGCAAAATTTTGCGAAAAGACAAAAGAAGTATATAAAAGAAAAAGAAATGAGTAAATTTTTTTCATACTAAAACCTTATTGTTTAATAATTTTGATTGTTTTTGGGTCGCCATTGAGATAATTGAGTTCTACCAGATAAATACCTGTAGGATACTCCTGAAAAGAAACATTCAGGCTGTTCAACGTCTCTATTTTAGATAGTTTTTTTAAGATCTGACCGTTTATGCCGTAGATTATTACTGAAGCAACTTTATTACCTTCTGTCAATTCCCATTTCAAATAAAGCTCTTCTTTGACAGGATTTGGATAATATGAAATCACATCTTCAGGAAAGAACTTCTCTAAATCTTCATCGACGACAGCTTCTATTTCTTTAGGTTGATGAGCTGGTTTGGCTGTACAGCCGCTTAAACATAATGTCCTACTGATTTGATTTCCGGCGGCATCATATTCGAATGTGATTTTCTGCTGCGCATGAGATAAACTAAAAATCGCAAACAAAATAAATGTAAAAATTTTCTTCATAGTATATTTTTGGTAGTTTTAATTTTTATAGAAAAGCAATTATTTATTGATACGAATATTCGTGCAAATATTATTTTTATCCTTGTATATTCTTACCTGACCCATATTCTCCAAAATTTTAACATATTAAATATTCGCTTTACTGCCTTTTCGTCCTGAAGCATCTTTTAAATTAAAAAAGAAGTAGAAACGATATCTTTTTCTGTCACAAAGAATTAGAGTGTATATATAAGACTTGTAATCAAAAACATAGTCTATTAATTGAATTTTAAAAATTAATTAGAGTTGCCTTCAAATTATGACTTTTCTTTTGGTTTGGTTTCTCCATCAGCCATTTTTTGAGGCGTTCGTGTTAAGATTTTGTCTACAATAAATCAGTACTTATCTGTTTTCAAAAGATTGAAATAATCTACAAATAATAGTTTTTCAGTACTGATTTCTACTTTCGCACTGACTACGTTATTTGTAAAATCAATAAAAGCTATGATCCAGCCAGTTATCCGGTTTAACATTATGTTTTTTACACCCAACTATATACTTTGATCTGGGCACTATTACAAATTCTTTATATCCGAACCCTTTCAGCTGCCATGAACTGTAGAATATCAGGTCTATCTTAACAGAATTGTCGATGGACTGACCATCAATGTAGAGATCCAGCGTTTTATGAATCAAACCCCAATCATCACCAGCATTCTGGCTCTAGGCATTTGATTTAAAAAAGAACAAACTTAATCCGATAAACAAAAACACGTTTTTCATTTTTAATTTTCTTTGGTTATTAATAATGAATGCAAATGTGCGGGATCTTCCTGATTTATAAGGCTTAAATTATAAAACTGTAGTACGGTTTTATAATTTAGTACTCATTTCAAGTGCCTTTTTTGGTTGGTTACAACTTTTAGTAAAAGCCGAGAAATGTATATTTCTTGGCTTTTTTAAATTTTTACTTTTTCCTGACTATTTGAGAAGTAATTGGTTCTCCTCTTTCCGTAAAAACGTCGTCGGCATAATAATTTAAAAACTGCATTGGAAGACCAACACCCGTTACAAGAGATGAAGTTGTCTGCAGATGATAATGCAGATGTGGACCAGTAGAATAACCGCTGTTTCCAGCCAGGCCAACCTGCTGGCCTCTCTCTACAGTATCTCCTACAGCTACTATAATAGAATTCTTTTTTAAATGAAGCATAAAGGAAAACTCTCCATTTAAATGATTAATAATAATATAATTCCCTAAGGATTGCTTACTATTTTTAATTCCCGGAATATTATCATCAATTTCGTTCTCTACAGCTATTATTTTTCCGTCTCCAGGAGCATTTAAACGTTTCCCAAAACAATAATAATCTTCATTTTTGGTTCCATCTCCCATATTTACTCTTCGATTTATTACATTAACAATGTCCAGAGCATATCTCTGGTGGCGGTTAGGAGTAAAATGATGATTTAACTCCAGAGATTTTCCTCCCGCAACTATATACCAATCACCTTCAAAAGGGAGCTCTAATACTGTTTTTGTCTTATAATTTAAATAGATGTCTTCATCGTATTTTCCTTCATCCCCCATAAGAATGTCCGCACATGAAGTGAATAAAAGAATAATGATGATTGCAAAAAAGCAACTTAAAGATTTAATTAATTTCATGATTAAAATTTATAGTTAATACCTAGATTAAGCTGATGCTGTAGTTCTCTATAAGCACTTGGTACCTGAAGTCTTGCATAATTAAAATTATACACTGCTTTGACATCAGAATGATTAGAAAGCCTATAACCATACTCTAGATTCCATAAAACACTTTGATAGTTGTCTAATGCATAAAACTTACTCTCAGCGTTTGTAACCCTAAGTAGCAGCACAGGAATGGTTAGTTTTGATGATAGGTATTGTTTATCGTTTAACTGATAGCCGAATCTGCCTGCGACTCCAAATTCCTGATGTAAAGTATAATAATCCCCATTATTAAAAGGCGAAGTATTCGGATTACTGTAAATAGAAGTATTTGTCTGCGAGTGAAGTCCCGCATATACAGTAAATTTATCTTTTTTATAAATCTTTTTTAGATACGAAAAACCTAATCCGACTTTCGCAAAATCTGTATTAAGATTGGAAAGCTTATCGGTTTTCAGTCCAGCAGTAAGGTAGTCGAGTTTTACTTCAAAAAGATTCTCTCTTTTACTGGTTCGAGTATAATTTAATTTATACACCGGTCCTTCATACTCATACATCACTACTGGAGCAAATTCGAGATTTTTTAAAAAACCAAAATTATTTCCTACTGAAAATTCCAGCTGGTTCTTTTTTTGAATGGTTTGTGATTGAACTGATACCGCAGACAAAATCGCAGTAGTAAACAGGAGCCGATTTAATTTCATATAAATTTAAGTTGATTATCTTCGGCAAACCTAAATGAAATAAAAAATGGCAAAGTCCGAATACCTTAAGACTGAAGAAATCCGAACCTATTTATTTGTTTTACGAAAGCTGTTTGGAGTCATTCCAGTTGCTTTTTTAAAGGCGTCATAAAATGTTGTTTTTGAAGTAAAACCTGATTCCATGGCCATTGCCAAAAGACTGTAATTTTCAAAGTCGGAATCAAGAATCATTTTCTTAACGGCTTCTACACGGTAATTATTTATAAAATTGGCAAAGTTATCTTCTGTAATTACATTAATTAATTGAGAAACATATCCTGCACTTATTCCTAATTGTTCTGCAACTTTTTCCCTGTTTAAATTACTATCTCTATAAATCTGATGGACTTCACAAAGTGTTTCCAATTTTTTAAAATAAACGTTTTCTTTTGTAAATGAATCTAAATTAGCCGTTTCAATTTCTTTTTTAAGAATTAATTCGCTAGGAAATTCGTTAGGAAGCAATGAAACACTTTTACTTAATAATCCCTCTATTCCTTCCTTATTACCAGCCAATCTGTATCTAAAAATTCCGTAATAAGCTGTACAATGAATTAAAAATGTAGCAAATAAGGCGAGAATCCGCATACAAAAAGAAAGATCATATTCGAAAAAAAGTGCTATGAGAACAGCAATAAGCCAGGAAAGCAATAATGTAAAAACCAAAGACCATAAAAAAATTATCCATTTCCTTTCTTGCTTATCCTTTGAAAATTTAATAAACCTCAAAGTATATACAGCCATAAAAGGAAGAAATATCAGAATAATAAAAAAATCAAAGTCTTTTAAAGTTTCTATAGATGTTTTGAGAACATTTGGGATTTTAAAAATATGCGCTACAACATCACAATCATAAAAAATATTTGCAAAGGCTGAATAAATGAACGGCACAAATAACCACCTAATTTTTTTCGAATTTCTAATGGGATGATTTACCTGATGTATAACAAACATAAAGATTAAAACAGGAAAGAGAAATGCCCATTCAATATCATCAAGAAAAAGCAAGAACGGAACAATGCTGTAAACATCTATTATTTCAAAAACAAGATTAGTAATAAGAAGAGAGAGTGTAAATATTGCATAAGCTAAATATTTATTTGCATTGCTCTTAAATAGTGGTGATTTTAAAATAATTGCCCCAAGAACTATTCCTTGAAAAATTGCGGTGTTAAAAAAAATTGTAAAGATCAATCTATATAGTAGTTATTTAGTTTACGCCTTGCTTCTGTTTTTTTTTAGGTTATTACCTATATTTTATTTGACGAAACTATACTTAATTATTTTTTTTTACTGTTAAAGGAACTACAATTAAAACTAAATAAAAAGACAATAATAAAATCTGAATTACAAATTATCACGCAGTAATTGCATAAAAATCTTCAACAAATTGGTTAGATATTTAATACTTCCCACTACTAAAAAAGCTTCAGAAAAATCTGAAGCTTTTTTTTATATTATTTGAGATAACTATACGTTCACGAGCGAGACGCTCGCGCCAGCGCAGGGGTATACTTAAGAATTTAATCTTCTGTGTATATCCAAGTATTTCTTATCTCATCATAAATTTCAGATAAATAATTTGGATGTTCTTTTAAAAACTGTGCAATTTGATTTTTATTAAAATCTTTAAATTTTGGATTTCCCTTCAGGTTTTTAATTGCAATTTTTTCTGTTATAATTAATAATAGTTCGTTCGCTTTATTTGTGAACTCACTTCC
Source organism: Flavobacterium pisciphilum (assembly GCF_020905345.1). NCBI lineage: Bacteria > Pseudomonadati > Bacteroidota > Flavobacteriia > Flavobacteriales > Flavobacteriaceae > Flavobacterium > Flavobacterium pisciphilum. The sequence continues at coordinate 3,962,948 of NZ_JAJJMO010000001.1, read as the reverse complement.
ATCATTACTAAAATTTATATTCATAATTGACTCTAAATTTTTATTGCTTACAACTAGTAAAGATTTCGAAATTAATAAGCCTGCAAGATAGAAGCGATGCAATTCATCATTTAAGTCAAATGCAATATTTAAAAGTACTTTCTTTTTAATGTAAAGACCAATACCAATTGTATTTAATTTCGGTAAGTATACCAAATTAGACGCAGTTAATAAAACTACACCTACATTTGTATTGTTCTGTTCGATATAATTATTTACAAACTCATCATTTTTATCGATTTCTAATTTAATTACAGGAACTTTATAAGTCACACCATTATCTTTTATTTTCCCACAATACCTTTCAATATTAAGACAAACTACATAAGATGTAATTTTTTTGTTAGATACTAACCTAAGTAATTTTGTTATCATTTTGCTTTATGTTTTTTACTAAAAAAATCTTTTAACCTATTTTGGATGGCTTTATTTGACTAAAATAGTATTTTTTTGACAAATCGTAGTTGTTTTTATTTTTAAAAATTTTGTTTCAAAACCTATAGATCATCAGTCTTATATCTGCAAATAATGACTTCAAGAATATCAAAAATCATTTATTTTAAAGTGCATAACTAGGGTTAATAATTTCATACAAATCTTCAACTAAACTGATTAGATATTTGAAAGCTTCCCGCTACTAAGACAAAAGCTTCAGAGAAATCTGAAGCTTTTTTTGGTTTATATTTACTTTTGAATTGATTCACTTTGTGGACACAGATTACAAATCTGCGCGATCGGGTTTGATAAAGATTATCTGAACATTGTTTTATTTCTCAATAAATTAATTCTTGTGTAAGAAATGAATAAGGTTTGCTTATGATTGTTTATTATTTTTAAGGTATTATCAGGTATATATTATCTATTAGTTGTGAAATATTTCAGTAATCATATTTTCGATTTCTGCTTTGATTTCTACACTGCTACCTATCCATCTGCCGATGATATTTCCATCTTTATCGATTAAGATTTTTACTGGAATTCCTGTTACTGCATAGGTATTTTCAATTGTACTTTTATTTTCTTTGATTGAAAAATGTTTCCATTTTTCAACATTTTCTTTTTGTATTGTAGCTCTCCACAAATCTAGTTTTTCATCCTTTGTAACACTTATAATTTCAAAGCCTTTGTCTTGATATTTAGAGTACATTTCTTTTAGAAAAGGAAAATCTTCTCTGCAAGGGCCACACCAACTTGCCCAAAAATCAAGAAGCACATATTTGTTGTTTTTATATGAGTTAAGTTGCAACAAGTTAGCATTCATATCATTTACTTTAAAATCAGGGGCTAAACTTCCAATTCTACTATTTTTAAAATAATTTAATTTTTCAGCCAATTGTTTTCCGCTGTAAGATTTTTTTACTTCTAGTCCTAATTTATCGTATAATTTTTTAATTGTATCATATGGAATTTGATTATCCTCTTCTGCTAATATGCGATCTAATAAGTCAGGTGCTAAAAATGAATTTGGATTTTTTTTTATAAATTCAAAATCCAATTGCTTGCTTATTGTTTTATTTTGATCCACTAATTTATCCAACTGTTGATCAAGCGAATCTAAACTCTTTTGAAATTTATTTTTTAAAGAATTATCACTTGTTTCAATCATTTTAATAGAATAAAGTTTACTCAATTCTTTGATAGAATCAATTTTTTTGTGATTTTTTTGCTTTTCCGTTGTATTTTGTAATGCATAAAACTCACCGTTCGTTTTAGAATCATTTATAATTATAGTACTCAAATCATCAAAATCGAGCTTAATATTAATTATACGCGGCTCCAAATAAAATGTCATTGAGTTTAATTTTGTCATATAAAAATTAGGGTGAGTACAAATAATTGCTTTAACAGGGAAATCAATTTCTCCTTTAAATACAAATTTATTGTTATAAATCTCTGAAGATTTGGTAATGCTCTTGCCATTGACCTTATATGTCAAATAAATTTTCTTTTTGTTAGCGTTTTTGGAGCAGACACCATTTAACACAAAATTGTGCTGTGCTACCATTATAAATGGAAGAACTAAAAAGAAAATTGAAAGTTTTAATTTCATGTATATTTATAATTTACAAACTCTAATGCTTATCCTAGAATTTTATCTAATATCTTTTTGTATTGTAATTTAACTTTTCTTTAAAAACGAATATACTAATTGTATTCGCTAAAATTAGTTAAGTATTCTATACAATTCTAAAATATTCCCAAAAATAAAGATTTCATTTACGCAGCTAAAATTGCATTAAAACCATTCATAAACCAGTTAGATATTTAATACTTTCCACTAACAAAAAGCTTCAGATTTCTCTGAAGCTTTTTGTTTATGTTTACTTTTGATAAATGTTATATTGATTCACTTCGCAGAGCGAAGGGATTACCAAATTGTAATTCTGTCTTTTTTCGGCAAAAACATTTTATCTCCAGGTTGTATATTAAATGCATCGTAAAAAGGTGTAGTATTCATTAGAGGCCCATTAACACGCCAATTGGGTGGAGAATGCGGATTATTGTTAATCCACAAACGCAGGTACTCGTCTTTCATTTTTACTCTCCATATTTTAGCTAAAGAAATAAAAAAACGTTGGTCTGGAGTAAAACCGTCAATTTTTGTATTCCCTTGTCCTTCTTTGGTCATTTTAAATGCATCATAAGCAACTGCTATTCCAGCAATATCTGCCGTGTTTTCGCCAACTGTCATTGCACCATTAATGTGTAGATCACCTAAAACGGTATAGGTACTGTACAAATTTATAACCTGTTGTATTCTTGACTTAAACTGTGCATAATCCTCTTTTGTCCACCAGTTTTTTAAGTTGCCATCCTTGTCATATTGAGCACCTTGATCATCAAAAGTATGGGTTATTTCGTGACCTATAACCATTCCAATACCTCCATAATTAAGGGCATCATCTGCATTATTATCAAAATACGGAGGTTGTAAAATACCTGCAGGAAAAACAATTTCATTTGCAGTAGGGTTATTATATGCCGTAACTGTTGGAACTGTAGTATACCATTCTGATTTATCGACTGGTTTGTCCAATTTTGCCAATTGAAATTGATATGCAGCTGTTGCGGCTGCAACCATATTCTCAAAGTAGGCATCCCTAACTATATGTACATTGCTATAGTCTTTCCATTTGTCTGGATATCCAATTTTCTTAGTCATGGCTGCCAATTTTTCTTTGGCTTTTTGTTTTGTACTTTGACTCATCCACTCCAATTTATCAATTCTTTTGGCATACGCTTTTTGCAGATTATTCACCAGTATTAACATACGCTTTTTAGCATCTTCAGAAAAATATTTCTTTACATACAATTCACCCAACGCATCGCCTAAGTAATTATCAACGACATTAGCCATTTTTTCGCCACGTGATTTTTGAACAGCTTGGCCGGAAAGTACTTTGGTATATTCAAATGAGGCATCTGCAAAAGGTTTACTTAAATCATCGGCATATCTTTCTAGAGAATTTGCTTTCAAGTAAATTTTCCAATTATTGATAGGGATGGTTTTTAAGAGCTTATTAAGGGCATCATAATAGGCAGGTTGCCCTACATTAATGAAATCGGTTTGAGCACCTAATTTTTTTAAAAAAGTAGCCCAGTCTATGTTAGGGTGTCTTTTTACAAGATCTGTCACAGCCATCTTATTATAATTTGCTTGCACATCCCGAAGTTCAACTTTTGTTTTATGCGAAACGGCGAGTTGTTTGTCAATATCGTAAACCAAATTAGCATTCTTTATAGCTTCTTTGGCATTACTACCTGTTTGTTGAAATAATGTAGCAAGGTATTTTTTGTACGATTCCTGTATGGCAACAGTTGATGAATCTGATTTGAAGTAATAGTCCTTGTCTGGCAAACCTATACCTGTTTGATAGATTTGTGCAATGTTCATACTGCTGTTTTTATCATCGGGTGACACTCCAAAACCTATAATAGAAGAATTGTCCACTTTTACTTCATTAACTACAAAGTTCATTAAGGAAGGTAAATCGCTAATTGCTTCAATTTTGGCTAGCAGGGGTTTGATAGGTGCATAACCTCGTTTGTCAATGGTTACTGTATCCATACCTGATGCATAAAAGTCTCCTACCTTTTGTGCTATACTTCCTGCTGGATTCTTGCTTTGCGAAATACTATCCAATATTCCTTGCAGGCGCATTCGTTGTGGATAATTCATAAACATATAGACACCAACTCCGGCTTGAGATGCAGGTATCGGCACAGAATCGTACCATTTACCATTTACATATCTAAAAAAATCATTCCCAGGTCGCAATGTGGAATCTATTCCAGTGATAGCAATATTTTTTTTTCCTTGATGTTTTGAGCACGCTGTAAAAGCTAAGAATGCAATGAAGAGTATTAATGATTTTTTCATAATCTAGATTATTTCTATTAAAATGAACTGAAAAACGTTTGAAGGCATCTATTTTTAAATGTATCTGCTTGGCATATATAATTTTAGCAGAACAATATACAAATTCAGTTTTTAATTCTAAAGTTTTTCACTAGAATTACTACTTATAAGAATCATAAGCAGTTATTTATTATCCATGCAGTACTCTAGCATAATGCTCTACTAATACAACGGAAAAACTACTGTTGAATTTTGCACTTCAGCCCGCCTAATGCAAAACCCCTATTAGCGGTAGTTTTTAATCATTATGGTCTAATTCCGTAAAATCTCCACTTATTACTAATTCATTAATCTTATTTAAAAGGTCCGAAAATAATTCTGATACATTTACATTTTCTCCATCTTCTATTCTTTTAGAAATCATCGTCATAGGGAAAACAGTCAATGCTAATGTTTTATATTGTAAGCAAATATCTCTTCCGTATTCATCCCGAATTACAGCCCAATGAAAGTCATTGTTTTTATACTGAATGTAATCTCCTAAAGCAATTCCTAAAGATTGAAGTTCATATGTATTGTCAACCTGAAATACATTTTCGTCAATAATTTTTTGTATTAAAGAGATTGTTTTGTCGGTATCATGATAGGCATCTATTTCGTCTTCATGAATATTAAGCACCTTTTTAATTCTTTCATTTATATCATCGATATCATTATATGTTGGTTCAAATATATGCTGACTATCAATATTTATTTCTTTTATAGTAGAGATAAAATTGGTAATATCACTTAGTACATTTTCGATATTTTCTTCATTATTTTGAGCATACTCTGCGTTAGTTGTAACACTAATAATGATAAGATGATTAAAATAACCAACTTCAAAATAGAAAATCATTAAGCCATCTTCTTCATTTTCTTTAACATAATTATAGTAACTTTTTTCATCCGTAAGATTTACCTCGATTTCCTTTTCTTTCGCTAATTCAATTACTCTCCTATACATTGCCTGCAAATCCGAACTGTCTTTAGATTCAACTGTGATTACACTAATTCTGATTTCTGCAAAATCAATTTCAGGGTCGTACAAAATGACCGTTCCATCATTTTCTCTTTCTGCAAAATAGTTGCTCGATACTTTTATAGATTTTAATCCGTCTCCTATTTCAAATAATTTCATTTTTTTCAGTGTATTTGTATAAAATTACCGCTAACTTATATATGCATGATAAAATCATACAAAACCACCCAATTTTGGGTTGATAAGAATTACAAACGTCATACATTATTTAAACCAAATATATTGATAATTCTATATAACTCATCAAAAACACTTTTAATTTGCTGAACGCTTTCGATAGCTTTATATTCAACGCAAAGTGATTTTTTTTATTCTTCAAACAACTCATTGTAATATTTTAAAACTAGGATGCGCACGCTATAATACTATAATAATCATACAAAAATGATTAGATCTTTGAATGCTTCCCGCTCCACCAAAACAAAAAAATTCAGGAAATCTGAAGAAATTTTTTATAAGCTTGATTACTATAAAAAAGATGGAAATGGCTTCGTTGGTTTAGTTTTATTTCATCATTTAAAAAAGGTTTTTTGGTGGTTGTATTAAAAACTTAATGACCCTGATAACGTAGGTTTGTAATCTGTGCCTGTAAAGTTTGGCTTTGAAGCAAATTTAGTAATCATCTCTACCCACTCAGTCACAGGTTGTAAATCTGCTAACGGGTATAGAAATAAATAAGCCCTAAAAGGGATTTTAACCGAAATCTCGTTTATTTTTGCCAAATGTTAGAAATTCTTTACCAAGACGAATATATTATAGCAATTAATAAACCAAGTGGATTGCTGGTTCATAAATCATTTTATGCACGCGATGCAAAAGTTTATGCTATTCAAGAATTGAGAAACCAAATAGGGCAACACGTTTATCCTATTCATCGGTTAGACCGAAAAACATCTGGTGTCTTGTTATTTGCGTTGGATAAAGAGGTTTTGAAAATTATGAATGATCGTTTTGCCACACGCGAAGTCGAAAAAAAATATTTAGCAATTTTACGTGGTTGGTCACCCGAAGAACTAACTATTGATTATGATTTAACCAATGATGATGACATTAAACAAAATGCAATAACATACTTTCATCGTTTGCAAAATGTCGAAATTGAGTTAGAATTTAACAATAAACCAACATCACGATATTGTTTGGTAGAAGCGATTCCTGAAACTGGACGTATGCATCAATTACGAAAACATTTCAAACATATTTTCCATCCCATTTTAGGAAGTCGACCACATGGTTGTAACAAACAAAATAAATTATGGTTGGAGAATTATGACCTAAAAGGAATGATGCTTCATGCACATCAGTTAATTTTTAATCATCCAATAAAAAACGAACAACTAATCTTGAATGCAAAGATTAATGAAGAGTTTAGCAGAGTAGGTACTATTCTTAATCTAGATTTAAGTAAGTATGAATAGAATAATTATTTAAAAATTATTGTTCTATTTTAAAATGTAAAATGCATATTCAACAATACTATACTAATCTTCAAAAAATGGGTTAGCCATTTCAATGCTTCCCACTACTAAGACATCGCTTCAGAGAAATCTGAGGCTTTTTTCGTTTTATCTTTATTTCTATAGATTCTTTACAGACACAGTTTACAAATCTGTGTTACCAAATCTGGTCTTATACAGTACTATTTTAGCAGGTAGAAATCCAGAAATCTTTTTGGAACAGCCTTTGCAAATCCGTCTCTTAAAAACCCCTTAAGTTGCTTTTTAATTACAAATTAATAAGTCATTTTAGTTAATCATTTCTTAATCCATTAAGAAAAATCATCTGTATTAATATAATTTCGTCCTGTCAATTCATATGAAATTAGCTATGTTTTAGCAAAAGACTAATTAGCATGATATCCCAAAACAAATCTTAAAAACAACTTTTATATTAAAGAATTGATTTATACAACACTTTTAAATATTGCGATTTTTCAGGGAATAGTTTTAGGCTTAATTATTTTAAAGTCTTCCTTATTCAATAGTAATTCAAATAAGTATCTAGCATACTTAATATTTACATTTTCAATTATTTTACTGAATCATGTTTTTGAGATTGAAAAAGCATTTACCCCCTATCCTTTTCTACGCTTTATTGACCATATCGAGTGGTCATTTCTATTACCTGCTTTCATATTTCTGTTTATCATAAACCGGATTGATGATACTGTAAGAAGCAAGCAAAAAATTTATTTGTGCTTTATTCCGTTTGCCTATTCCGCTATCCTTAGTATTACAGCCGATCTTGATAGTATTGTAGGAATTTATAAAATTCCTGAGTTAGGAATCCAGATAATGAACATACTTGGTCTTATCCACCTTTTTTTAGCCATTACATTTACCCCTTTCCTACTGCTTTACTCTTATTTTATGATAAAACATTTAAAAGATATGCAGGAAAAAAAATGGATAATCACCTTATTAACCCTTGTCTCTTCATTGATATTCTTCTATCTCATTACCTGTCTAGTTGGTTTATTCCTTCAATATGATATGTCATCTACTATGAGTGCCCTAGCTTTATTTGGAACATTCATAATTCACTGGACTACTTATATAGGCATTTACAAATACAAACTGGCCAAAAACAAAGATGCTGTTTATAATTTTCTAAATACAGATTTGGCTATTTCGTATGCTAATCTACCAATTGTAGAAAATAGTATCTCAGAAGAAAACAAGGAATCTATCACGGCAGATAATCTTTATTTTCAAAAACTGGAGCTTCTTTGCAAAGACCAGCACATTTATACTGACAGTACATTAAACAGAGAAAAAGTTGCTGAAAAACTAGGCATAAGCGCAGGATATGTTTCCCAAATTATAAACACGATAACAGGAGACAACTTTGCCCATTACATCAATCAATATCGAATTGAAGCTGTCAAGGGAATGATCTCAAATTCTGAATACGAAAACTACAATTTATTGACGATGGGATTAGAGTCTGGGTTTACTTCAAAAACTACTTTTTACAAAGCTTTTAAAAAAGCTACCGGACAGACTCCAAATGAGTACCGAAATTCAAATAAATAAGTACCGATTTATACAGTTTTAAGGTATTGAAACCTTATTCAATATGGTTTTATAGAATTTTGACATCAAATAAATTCAAACAACTTTTTTATGAAAAAATTTTTATTACTAGCTGTTCTAACAGTTTTAGGATTTACAAATGTTAACGCTCAAAAAATTAAATTTGGTGTTAAAGGAGGTTTAAACTTTGCGTCTATCAGCGGAGATGATACCAAAGATGTTGATGCTGTAACATCATTTAATTTTGGTGTTGTATCAGAAATTCCCATTTCAGAAAAATTTTCTTTTCAACCTGAATTAATGTATTCTGGTCAAGGGTATAGTTTCAATGATAATACAGTTGCCTTAAGTTATCTGAACATTCCTTTAATGGGAAAATATTATTTAACAAAAGGATTGAGCGTTGAAGCTGGACCGCAAATAGGTTTTTTACTTTCTGCTAAAGATGACAACACAAATGTAAAAAAATCGTTTAATACTTTTGATTTTGGTGTTAATTTTGGCTTAGGCTATAAACTTGAAAACGGACTTAATTTTGGTGCAAGATATAATCTAGGATTAACTGATATCAACAATATAGATAATTATTCTGGTAAAAATAAAAACGGAGTACTTCAAGTATCTGTTGGTTATTTCTTTTTCTAAAACTTAATAATTCCAATACTTTTATACACTAGAACTACTTAGAAAATAGTAGCTTTTTTTTGATGAAGGATTGGGAGTTTCAAGCTCAATTGATGGAAAAAAAACATACGATTCAATCTAAAAAAGAAATTAAATCCTTGTTCCAGCTTTTTATAAACCTTGAATAAACGGACTAGATATTTAAATACTTCCAGTTACTAAGACAAAGCTTCAGATTTCTCTGAAGCTTTGTTGTTTATGTTTGCTTTTCTAATTCAACTTATAAAGATGCACTATAGGGTTTACTTCTGGCTCTCTTTAGCTTTAAAGTCCGTGATAGTCTTTCCATCATAACGATATATTCCATTCAAAGACGCGAGTTTTTTTCAATTATACACAAATTTTTAAAATACAAAACTATTTTTAAATTCAATCTAAAAACCTAATTACGTTAAACGGGTGTTAGCAGATATTTTTTAAGTAAACTCCAATTTCTGGGATTTGTGCCATTTCATTGGTTTTTCTTATTCCGATTAGCTTTGTTTTTTCAATTGGTTGAAAATTTTCTGCCTTTAATATTTCAATTAATGCATCCATTTTTTGAGTAATGAATTCATAATTTGGGTTTTTAAACCTAATTGAATTGTTCATCATTACATTTCCTTCTCTCCAACGAAAACAGTAATTTCTTGGTATAAAACGCCAATGAGAAATTATATGCTTTTCTGAAATTTTCCTTAAACGTATATAATCTATTTCATTATTTATTGTTGGTGATTCAAAGTGAATATTTAAAACTAAAGCTTTAGAATTCCTATTTTCTGAAAATGTTAACCAATCATAATAAACGTCAAACAAGTAATTTCTATAAACCCCACTTAAACCAACATAATCATTAACTTTTTCTATTTCGAAACCAATTGATATTAATTTTTTGAATCCTTCGCTTTCAATTATTTCACAATGCCTTTTGTACCCAAATCGCTTAGTTAGTAATCCGCCTATTATGATAAAAAAAGATGTCAACACAAAAACAATTAATGAGATTAATATGTTTTCAGTCATCAAATAAGTAATAAGAGAAAATGGAATATTAAAAAATAAAGAAATCATTATTCCTTCTTTTATATCTGATATTTTCATTCGGTTTTATTAGTTTATTTGATTTTTACGCTAAAATATCTGCTAACGTTCTGACGCTTGGTGGGGTTGAAAAATTTATAACAGAGTATTTTTTTGCTGAAACGAAGATATGATAAAAGACTCTAATTCAACTCCCCAAAATCACGGCAAACAGCTGTTAGGTAAGGTTTGATTATCGATATATTTCTTCTCTATGTAAATTTAGATATTCTTGATTCGGGCAATCTTCATTTGGCTTTTTGAAAACAGTGTCTTTTAATAGTTTCGCTACATTTTTACTTAACTTTTTAGAAATTATGACTCTAAATTTTTCATCTAAGCTGATAAATCCTTTGTCAAATAATTTATCATGGAAATTGCATAACAATATACAATTACTTAAATCTAATCTTTTTTCTTTATCAACACTCCAAGGAATAATATGACTAGCTACTAATAATTCTGGTTGGTCAATTTCACACAAGGCACAACAATTCTCATAATTTTCTGAAAGATATTTTTTTAATACATCTTGATAAATTCTAGTTTTTACTTGAGATAATCTTTCTGTCTCCTTATGCTTAGAATTTATTGGCTTACGTTCAATTATTTTTTTTGCTTCTTCCTGAATTGCGATGAAACTATTTAGAATTGTTTGAGCATCAATTGTAATATTTTTAATATCATTCAAATTGTTCTTAAGAATTCCTTTACTATCTCCTTTGATTTCGAAATGATGGAGGATATTCATAGCAACAAATCCTCCTCCTCTCGGTGGTGCTGGTAGACCGAGTATTTCTTTTTGAATCCATCTATGACTTTTTTCTTCTATTAGATACGAGTATAAAACTTTAGCAAGAGTATAGTCATCTATGTTTTCTATTTCCATGTGATTGTAGGTTAAAATTATCGCTAACTAGTATATATTCTATACAAGCCTTCTTAAATACAACCTTTTTTAGGTAGATTGCCAAAGGTATATTTTGATTTTTCTGTTTTTCAAATGTATTATTTTTTTCTTACAAGTCATCAAAGGGTTACAAATCAAATTCCACTAAATAGTTTCATTAATCGGGTATTTTCTATGACAAAAACTGCATCTAGTGCAACGTTAAAAGCTCATCTCTATCATTTAGAGTGTTTTCCTCCAAGTATAACTTTTTTGTATGATTTTCCATTTGCCTTCATATTTTAAAAGCAAAAAATAATCTGTAAAAATCATCTTATCAGGAATTACAATTTCAGCTTTAGCCATTGCGGCATTATTTTCATAATCAATAGAAATTATTCGCCCAATCCTATTTAATTTTTCGCCTTTTTTTATATTAGAGATATACTTCTTTCCAGAACGAATTCGCAAACTATCTTTTTCTGTAACTGTATAAAGATTAAAATCTGGATAAAATGCTTTTTCTAACTTTTCAGGTTCTCCATTAGCAGTACCCTCTATATAATCCATTAGTATTTTGGATATTTGCTCAAATTCAGATTTATTTTCTGTTTGCGAAAATCCAAGAAACCCTATCAGGCAGAGAGCTGATGCAATAATTGCTTTTTTCATGTCTATTTATTTTGAATGGTTTCAATGACTTTTTTAGCGACTGGTGCAGCAGATGAGGGGTCTTGACCAGTAATAAAATTACCATCAACAACTATAAAAGCATCTCCTGAATTGGTTGAATAAACAAAATTCCCTTTGTTCTCTTTGATACTATTTTCAATCGAAAAAGGAAATGTTTGATAATAGGGCATTGACTTATTTTCAAATAAATCTGGATAACCGCTTATTTTTCTATTCAGATAGAGAGGGGCTCCTTGTTCATCTTTTAAATGAATTAATCCAGCAGTTCCGTGGCAAACTGAAGAAATAATTCCTTTGGCTTTAAAAATTTCTTTCGCGATGTTCTGAATATCAATATTCTCGGCTATTCCAAACATGGCAGCCCCCCCTCCAACATAATAAATAGCCTTGTATTCTAAAGCTTTTACTTTTTCTGGTGATTTTGTCTGCCTAAGCAAACTCATGAAATGATTATCATATAAGTATCTCTTTTGGATAGAATCAGAAGTAGTGATATAACCAATTGGAATTGCACCTCCATTAGGACTCACAAAATCAACTTTATAACCATTTTTTATAAATACATCGTATGCCAATACTATCTCAGCAAAGTGATTTGCAGCATTTAAATCTGTATTTCCATAAGTATGCTGATTGGATGTAACGAAGAGTATTTTTTCTTTATTTTTATGTTTAAACGAACAGCTCGATAATAAAAAAAGAAAAGCTAAATAGGGAATAAATTTGTGCATATTTTACTTTTTAAAAGTTTCAAGCAAATATGCAAAATTCACTAAATCAAGGTGTATGAATACATTGGAGATCAGTTCGGATTTATAATATTGAACTTATTTTTTTGCTTTTTGAAATTCGGCAGGAGTTTGATTAGTTACTTTTTTAAAAGTAGTAAAAAAAGTAGATTTCGACTTAAAACCGCTTTCATAACCTATAGCTTCAATAGTATACAAATTAGAACAGGACAACATTTCTTTGGCTTTTTCAATTCTTAATTCGTTAATAAATATTGAAAAGGAGAGATTTAAATTATTATTTAAAAATTGAGATAAATTATGTTGAGAAATACCTAATTCTTTAGCTACATCAGAAAGTGTCAAATCTGGATTTAAATATAGCTCCCTATCTTTTACAATATTTATTCTTTGAGTAATTTGTTCAAGCGTAGCATGGTCAATTTCTTTGCTTTTATACTTTTCTTTTTCTTCAAAAAACGAGGTTCCTTTTCTAAACTTTAAAACAAAAAGGAATATAATAAGATAGAGAACAAAAGAGAAAGAAAGTGCTCCTACAATATAAGAAGTATAAGAACCAACAGTATAAGCAAACCAAATTAAAGTTACTCCCAAGAAAATACTCAATAACCAAATATCAATAGCAGTCAATTTTTCTTTTTTCTTAAACGTTTTTTGAAAAGTAGGTTTTATAAATTTAAAAGAAGCAATGATATAAATTAACCACTGCATATAAATACCGATTACAATATACCTACTCCATACCCCTCTATGCTCAACATAAGGATAAATAATTCCCAAAACTGTAATGCCTACTAAAAATGGAAGAATATGAATTCTCCATCTATTTACACTGTTTGTTATAATACTTTTAAAGTATAAATAAAGAGAGGGCCCAATTAAAATACAAGCCGAAAGACCAATCTGAATAAAAATTCCAGATAAGTTTGAGTTGAAATAAAAAAATATGGATTTAATAATTCTGATGCTCAATGTAAATAACAATAGCGCTAGAAAATTGTTTGAAAATTGTTTCTTTTTAGCAATGAATGCAAAATAAAAGGATAATAAAAGACCGTTAAAAGCTCCTAAAGCACTAAAAAAGAATATTAGTTGGTTATCAAGATTCATAAAACAAAGAGTATTCTTTTAAAATTTTATTTAAATATTACACACCTCAAAGGCTTTTATTGCATCCAAAAATTTAAACGAATTTATAATTAAATTTGATAATAATGACTATTATATTTTATCAGATTTATTTTTTATTGATTTATTCTATTACTTATACATCACAAAATCCAATCGCTAGAACTACTAAAACTTTTCATTAAAACTCCCCCCGTTGTTAAGAGCATTCCGCATATGAACATAAACTCTCAAATGAAATGCTTATACCATCGGGAAGAGAATTCTAAAAACAATGGCACGTACTTCTAATATTCAGCACGCATTAAATATGTAGAATTATGATTCAATTCTATACCTCCATTTTCCCCTACAACTACTGTTCCTCCTATATTTGCCAGATGATTTCCAAAAGCACAATTGGGCTCAAAGGCAAATGTCATTCCGGGTTGCAAAACAATATCTCTTCCTGGATTGGGCAGTCTTCCCACATTACCATATCTTTTCGCTTGAGGTAAAACTTCTATACCTGGAGCTGCACCAAATCCGATTGGTCCATATGGATTAATGCTATGAATAAGTGGGTGTACATGCCATCCTTTAGAATCTAATAGTGGTTTCTCCATACAATCAACCACTTCTCCAAACGTAGTACCTGCCTTTAAACTAGCAACACCTAATTCATAACATTCACGAGCCACTTGTGCCGCACGTTCTAAATTGGGATGAATTTCTCCAACTGCAACCGCTGCTTGATGTTGCGTTTCATACATACCATAAAGAGCAAATATTTCTGACAATACAATATCTCCTTCTTGAATAATACGAGGAGCCTGAGAGCGATATTGCCATGCTGGAGGTCCCCATCCAATATATTCAGGCCCTGATCCCATCAATATTTCTGCAGTAAATCCGCCCATAGAAATACAAGTAGAAGTTATTGCTGCTGCAATTTCTGCTTCACTAACTCCCGGTTTCACGGTCATTCTCATTGCTTCACTCATCGCTTCTCCAATGCTAGCCGCATAACGCACTAAAGCTAATTCTTCTTCACTTTTGGGTGCTGCAAGTTTAAAAAAATCTAAGAATACTGGTTTAAGTTCTGCTTTAGGGAACACCTCCATTATTCCTTTCCATGTACGATGCGGAAGTGCTCCATCAAAATAAAAAGGGGGATATGGCTCTAATCCAATGATTCCGATTTTTGGATTTTCGGACACCCCTATTTCTTTGAGCATTCGACCGATATTCTCACCTGTTTTCCCAACATAAATTTGTTCTGGCGCAATCCACTGTTGATCACCTCGCGATGCTGCTTGCATATGATCTGCAACCATCATCGGTGCAAAAGTAATTACAGTAGGCTTTTTGTCTTTATGAAACACAACCACAGAACCAAGTCTGTCGTTTGTAAAATAATGATCTATACAAAACGGAGCTGGTGCTGCCGACTCACGATCTCCATAAATGACAAGGGTATCTAAGTTGTTATTTTGCATAATCGTGCGAGCTATTTGCCAACGGCGATCACGTTCCTTCAATGTTAATGGTGCTGGAATTTCCAATTTTGTTCTCATAACTGTACTCTTTATAATTTAGTATTAAATCTTTTAGTTCAACTATTGCGTTTAACTTTTACAAAGGAAAGACTTACTAAGACGGATATTCTTGACAAAAACGCACTTAAATTGTGCAATAAGTTCTTTATTATTGTATTAATGGCTTATATTTAGGATTTCTACATACAAATACACTCTTATGAAAGAAAAAGTAAGAACATATGATGTTTCGGCTGTAGCCAAAGAAGTTGGTTTGCAAGAAATAAAGGGAATTGCTGTAAACAGATCTGCCGATGCGGTGCGAATAGGGCTTACAGATCATCCTCACCTTGTAGATGGAATAATTTGTGCAATATGTATTAAAGGATATGCTAAGCTAAAAATTAACTTTCAGGAAAAAGAATTAAAGCCTGGTATCTTAATGGTTGTTTTACCTGATTCGATGATGGATCCTATAGACATCTCTGACGATTTACATATCAATACTATCTTTTTCTCTTATGATCTTATTATGAAGACTGCTTTTGTCAACGATTTCGATCTTTTAGAGAAAATAAGTAATAATCCCTGTCAGCTATTAGATGACGAATACTTTGAGCTCTTCCAAGCACATCATACCTCTATTGCCATACATTACTATAGAAAACAAGAAAAAGGGAAAAAAGATGTTCTCTCCTATCTGCTTTGTGCTTTAGTTACTGATGTTCAGACTTTATATACAGAAAGAGATTATATCAACAAAAAGATAAGTAGGCAAGATCAATTGACCAATGCGTTTTTTCAATGCCTAATGAAACATTACAAAGAAGAGCGAAACATCTCCTTCTATGCAGACAAAATGAATTTGACTCCAAAATATTTAACAACTGCTATCCGTAAACAAACGGGAAAATCTATATCAGAATGGATAACCGAAGCTGTTATTGCTCACGCTAAATCTATTCTCAAAACCACAGATACTAGCATCCAAGAAATCACCGATTTACTTAACTTTTCTGATATTTCACTATTCTGCCGTTACTTCAAACGATATACAAATATGACACCTTCAGAATACAGGAAGCAAAATTGAAATTTTCTTTAAATCTTATATAATTAGCATATAAAGACAAAAGCCACTCCGTTATTGAAGTGGCTTTATTGACTCTTTTTGCAGGCACAGATTGCAAATCTGCGCTATTGGGTTTTAAAATTTTAATCATAAGCAAAACCTAACATCAAAAAGACATACCATCTTTTTTTAAAAGAACCGAAAAGTTCATTGTTATTAGAAAGTTTTATAATTATGCCTGCTAAAATTAACCCAACAGGTGCTAAATAGCTATTAAATTCTTGAAAATTCATTTTACTTAATTTATAATTGATTTTAAAAAATATATTATAGAAAAAATAGCGGTTCCTAAAATAATGACCCAATGTTGCACTTTATTAAGGCGCGTACCTTCTTCTGAAGGAAGCTCTTTTTTAATATTTTTGAGCCAAAAAACATGAAATTTATAAACAATAAACGATATAATAGCTAAAATTATACTGATAAACATATTATATTTCATGAAAATTCTATTTAATTATTGCGTAATTTTTTTAACAGCGTCACCTGAAGTATTTTTTAAAATATCTTTAGAATCCCAATAGCGCAGATTTGCAATCTTTGCTTGCAAAGATTATCCTCCAACAAATCTATAAGATTACCTCCAAATCATTATCTAATCTGAATAATTTATTACCGAACTAAAATAATAATCTTCTGTCAAAATTACAATCTTATCTTTTACAGCGTTGTCATGACTATAGTCTATCTTCTATCTAAAAATCTGTATACAATTCTATAAAAAACAAAAGCCACTTCATTATAGAAGCGGCTTTGTTAGTTCTCTTTATGGGTACAGATTACCAATCGCTATTGGTTTTGTTAAGATGGTATTTCAACAACCAAAAAAAGCTCCAGATAACTCTGAAGCTTTTTTTAGTTAAACAATTTATTAGTTTAATTTCCTCTATAGGTCGAATATCCGAATGCAGAAAGTGTTATCGGAACGTGATAATGCTTTTGGTCATTAATTTGAAATACGACTTCTATAAATGGATAAAAACTCTCTACGTTGCTCTTTTTAAAATAATCACTTGTAAAAAAAGTCAGTTTATAAATTCCAATGTTAGATTTTTTTGAGTTTAAAAAATCGGTTATTCTTCCGTTCAAATCCGTTTTCTTCTCTTCTATAAAAAACCATGTTTTAGTTTTTTCATTGTATTGCTCTAACTTAATAGAAACATCATTTACAGGCATTCCTTTTGATACGTCTAAAATATGAGTTGAAAGTTGAAAACTGTTTTCTTGTGCAAACATTAATGTTGAAAACATCATGAAGATCAGAGCTACTATTATTTTTTTCATTTTTTATATTTTTAAAGTTATAATTATTTTGTTGTTATTCCAATTTCTGCAATTTCAGCTGCCCTAGCTATCAAATCATCATTTTCTGGACTTCCTCCTCCTGCCACTCCAACACTGCCGATTATGTTACCTTGATACCAAATTGGAACACCTCCACTTAAAAGTAACAATTCTGGTAGCGTATTTAAATTTTTTGTATCCGGATTACTTTCTGCGTTTCTTAACAATGAAAGTGTCGCATTTTTTGTAGATAAAGCTGTATAAGCCTTTCTTCTTGCAGCTTCTGTATTATGTGGTCCAACCCCATTAGCACGAGTAAGTAAAATAATTGCTCCTGAAGCATCAAGTATTGCTATAGAAACTTTTTTATTTAATGAAGTCGCAGATTCAGTAACATGCTTTGCTAACTCAAATGCAGCTTCCAAAGTTAAATTATCAACAGTCTTAATATAATTATTTACTGATGATTGTGTTTTTTTTGCTTCACCTTTGTTTTGACCAAAGCATATAGTTGAAATTAGTATGAGAAATAAAAATATCGTTTTCATATAAAATTTGTTACGGCAAATCTAATCGCTATACTCTTTAAAAACGTTGCCCTATGTCAACGTTTTATAATTTCAATTTTATTCTGCTCAAAGTAGAAGGTGACATTCCTAAATAAGAAGCTAACATTTTATTGGATACATTAACCAATAATTCTGGTTGATACTTAATAACCCATTTTACTTTATCTAAAGCATCAAAACCTTGAAATCCGTAAATTCTTTTTTGAGCCATTATAAACCCAAGTTCCAAAATTTCTGTATATATCTTTGTAAATTGTGGTATCTCATTGACCAAGTTATAAAAATCAATTCTTGAAATACAAAGCAATTCTGATTTCTGAATCGTTTGTAAATACTCTTCAGCAGGTTGCTGATCAATAAAACTTGGTAAAGCTGTAACAAAACTACCTTCAAAAGCAAAAAATCTTGAACTTTCATTTCCTCCTTTAGAAATGGTAAACAAACGAACACAGCCTTTATTTACAAAATAATAATGCTTAGATACTTGGTCATAATTCAAAAGAATTTCGTTTCTGTTTGTCTTTATTAACTCAAAGCATGAACAAATCTTTTTTAATGTTTTGTCATCTACTGCTATTTTACTTTTTATGAATTTTTCAAGAGTTGAATACATAAATCTTATAGTATTTATCTCGCCTAAAATATCGCACTATTAATAAAAACAAACTATTAGGCACAAATTACACGTATTACAAAGTATTCGAATTTGGTTTTTATAAATATATTTCCCCTTCAAAAATAAGCAAAATAACTCCAATAGTATTTAATGTAATAAGTATTTTCATCAGTTTTAGCTGAAATTGAGCAATCCTTGCCACTTGTGTTATTTAATAATATTGGAGTGTTAACAGCAAAAGAATAAGCAGATACGGTTGGGAATTTTTCACTTAAAACATCAACAGAATTAAAACCTACCTAAAGCGTTATCATATTGGCGAAATTCCATCGCTGTCATGTTAAGCTCCATCTCGTCTTGGTTTATTTTAATCGATTCTCTTTGTGGGTACGGAAAGAATTTACGCGCAATCACTGTCTATATATCCGAGCAATTGGGAGTTTTCTTTTCTATTCTTTGTCGATGCTCTTTGTCTTCACGAGCGGGACGCTCGCGCCAGCAAGGGTATTATTTACGTATCTCTCTGCAGTCGGAAAAAAAATGTAAACTATTGTATTTGAAATATGTAAACTTTTTTTTTAAAGAAGAGACATACATGAGCTCACGAGCAAGATGCTCGCGCTAGCAGGGACAGCACATTTTACAATAGTACTGCTATTTATTGTTTTTTGTTCTCCCATTTTTAATAACCTTTTGTTCTTTACATTTCGGACAATTTATAACATCACTAACTCTGGAACACCTTGTCGGATTTTTAATCATTTTAGCTCATTTAAGACAATATTAAAACAAAAAAGATGAGCATTACTGCTCATCTTTAAATTATTTTTTGCTGATATTCATTCTATTTCAATACGTTAGAAATATTAAATCTCATATCACTAACTTTGAAACACTACCCAAAATATTCAACATCTGATACGCCATCGAATTTTTGTTTGATAATTTCTAGAACTTTAGAATCCGAACTTGTGAATTCCCAAAAAGAAGAATCTATCAATTCCATTACATATTTACAATTTTTGTACATCTTGTCATCTGTGTCGTACCTTATTAACTTTTCACTTTCTAAATCTGCTATCAAAGTCAGTTCTATAATTTGATCCATTGAATTAGACAATTTAATCAATTCATCAAATTCAAATTGAATACCATTATTTGAGTCATTAATCTTTGCTTCAAATTCCAAAATTGATTCTTCATATGTTCCTATTGCTTCAATCCACAGTAAATTCCATTTATAAATTGATGGATGATCAATACATTCTAATATGTCTTTTAGTTTTATTGTCAGAATATTTTCATCTGATTTTCCAGTAATTCTAATCTTTTTTATTGCCATGGTATTTTTGTTGGTATTTTTGATCTTTGTGGTGTTCCACCTGTTTTACTTGGTTCCCATATATGTTGATGTGGACTATCTGGGGAAACATCTCCTTCTATGCAGACAAAATGAATTTGACTCCAAAATATTTAACAACTGCTATCCGTAAACAAACGGGAAAATCTATATCAGAATGGATAACCGAAGCTGTTATTACTCACGCTAAATCTATTCTCAAAACCACAGATACTAGCATCCAAGAAATCACCGATTTACTTAACTTTTCTGATATTTCACTATTCTGCCGTTACTTCAAACGATATACAAATATGACACCTTCAGAATACAGGAAGCAAAATTGAAATTTTGTTTAAATCTTATATAATTAGCATATAAAGACAAAAGCCACTCCGTTATTGAAGTGCTTTATTGACTCTTTTTACAGGCACAGATTGCAAATCTGCGCTAGCGGGGTTATCTGTAAATATTTAGGTAGAATTATTAACCACCAACGAACATATTAGATACATTACCATTTTATAAAAATGCCTAATCTAAAACACTACCCACTACCCTCAAATTACAAACGTATTCTATCGCATAGTACTACCTATAGATTTAAAATTTTAATCATAAGCAAAACAAAACCTAACATCAAAAAGACATACCATCTTTTTTTAAAAGAACCGAAAAGTTCATTGTTATTAGAAAGTTTTATAATTATACCTGCTAAAATTAACCCAACAGGTGCTAAATAGCTATTAAATTCTTGAAAATTCATTTTTTTTATTTTATTAAATCTAGATACTAAAGTGATTTGAAAAAGAATACAAGCGATGTTACTGCTAACATAATTATAATAACCCAGTTTTTAAATGTTCCAATAGTAGTGTCACGCTTATAAAAAATAGGATTTTTATCTCGACTTTCTAGCCACCATTTATGGATTTTATAGTATCCAAAAGTCAATATCCCAAACAAAATACCGTAAAGTAAATTCTTATAATCCATCATTACATAATTTAATTATTAACCTTTTTTATTACTTCTTTAGCCTTATCTGCTGTAATGTTTTTAGTAACTTTTTGTCCAATTTGAAAGAGTGCAGTAACTTCAGATGCCACACTTGGATTTGGACTAGGTATTACTTTATCTATAGCGATACCAACCAATTCTCCTGTGGCATAGGTAGCACCTCCTTCTGCTGCTTTATTATAATCACCAGATATTAGATTAGCCGCGCCTTCTATTACAGTACCTACTAAACTAACTATCTCGCCTGCTCCAGCAACAGCTAAACCTGGAGCAGCTCCCTCACCACCTACTGGAGTTGTGACTATTGCCCCGACAGCTGCACTGGCAAATCCTGTTGTAGTCATATTATCTCCAGCTTTTTGATTCTCTTTGACGTTACAGATTGCAAATCTAAGCTATTGGGCATTTTTAATTACCTAAATCTTTAGCATCATTATTAGTATATTTTTCAAGTTTAGAAATTATTTCTGTTTTAAATCTTTCTTGAATTCTATTTTCTTCTTCTTTAGTAAAATCTTCTTGTTTAAGCCATTTTTTTTTATTTCCAGCAAAAACCGCACGGATAGCAATATCTATATGGGTGGTATCCTTAAGGTTTTGTTCATCCCCAACAAATGAAATATAATACATCTCCTCTGGTGATTGGCTGAAATAAAATATGCGACTATCTAAGAAATCATATCCCCTTTTTGACCAATTATTAAAATTTTGATACTTGGCTGGGATTTTATACTCAGGATAATTAGAATATAGGCTATCAAAAGCAACTTCTAGTTTTTTCTTTGGGACTGGAAAACTCAAATTATTAAAACCACCTAAAGTACCATCACAATTTATGCATATCACTATTAAAAATAGTAAATACAATTTTCTTTTTATTTTATTCATTTTAATGTCCCATTATTGTTGCATTAGTTTGCATATTCATACTTTCGTTACTTCTAGTGTCTAATACTGTTTTTGGCAGAGCGGCAAGCCCTAAGCCGACACCCACTACACCTGCTGAAAATCTACTCCTTAGACTGAAAGCTGGAGATAGAGCTATAGCTAATTCTTGTGTAACAAATTTATAATCTGCAACACTCGCACTTTTAGCAGTACCCCCCCGCCACCTCTAATATTTAATCTATCATATCCTAAATCATGAGCAAGTGCAGAATATTCCTCAACTCTATTAGGAACATATGAATAATCATCATCACCAGCATAAGTCTTTGGATTCAATGGACCAGGATAGGTTAGCCAAAAAATATTGTGCCCAACGGTTCTTGTGTCTAAACCATTTGGAGTTAGATTTTTTTGAACTCCATGCCAAAAATTACCAAATGACTTTTCATCGGCATAACCTTTAATTCCTCCATCATCTTGTTTATATGTTGTTACTGAGAATTCATCCGCTAAAGTTGAACCATCACTTAATTTGCCTTGTCCTCCTACAGACATCTCACCATCGATAAAAGTACTTTGTTGCTCAAATGTAGGGGAATTATTCAAAGCATTATTTTCAAATCCCAAGTAAGACATAAACCGTTTTATATCTTCTTCTTTATTTGTGGTATATCCTCCTCCTGCAGTAATTTCCCATAATCCACTTGGGTCTATAAAATTTACAGGATTATTAAAACAATAGCGATTTGGTGTTAATTCATAAGCTAATTCTGCTAAAGGGTCAGGATTTTGCATTCTTCCAATTGCTGGGTCGTATAATCTAAATCCATAATCATAAACATTAAGCTGATTCCCACCAATACTCTCGTCTTGCAGTTCTTTCCCGTTGTATTTATACTTATAATTTTGTTGTTTATTATCGGTATTATATCCCTCATGTTTTAATCCAAACGGGTAATAATTATTCTCTTCAAGAATTTCAAGAACGTTTTGAGCATTTTTTTTGTAGCTAAGGCGAACATTTCCTAAATGATCCGTATAATTAAATACATAATTATAACTGTTGGTACCATTTACAGGAGTGTTGTTTACATACCCTCAGCTGTTGGAAAATACTGCAAACTATTGTATTTGTATTTGAAATATGTAAACTTTTTTTAAGAAGAGACATACATGAGCTCACGAGCAAGATGCTCGCGCCAGCAGGGGGAGTTCTGAGGCTCTATAACAAATACGTGAGACTCATACTGAATAACTAGCTGTTTTGGTACAAAAAAAATCATTGTTTTTTTACATAAACTCACTATTTAAACTAAAGAAACCACTCTTAAAAATGGAGTGGTTCTTGGTTTGTTTGCTTATTGTTGTGGGTACGAGTGTGACACTCGCACTAGCCTAATGGCTACTAATTGTTCGGACTAGCGGGGGAACACGGTTTGCAAAACCGCTATCGTTGGCAATATATCCGAGCCATCTGAGTTAATCATCAAATAACTACTTCGTGTAAATAACACAATTTGGCATTTCTTTCTTAAGCCGAGTTATTTGCTCTTCTGGAATATTATCATTCCCTTCAATGCCCAAAACGGTTAATTTTTTCATGTTCCAAATACCCTTTGGCAAACTATTCAGATTACAATCATTTAAATTTAAAATCTTTAATGATTTTATATCGAGATTGGAAATATCTATATCAAAATTGTTTGACAAATCAAGACTTTCCAGTTTTAAGCTGTTCATTTCTACGGGCAATGATTTTAAATCATTCATAACTAGATTGAGCTGTCTAAGACTCTTTAGATTCCGAATTTTGGCAGGGATTCTTGAAATATTTGTACATGGTTTAATATCACATTCCGAACCCGAAAAAGACAAAATTTGAAGGCCACGTAACTCGAAAATTTCATTTGGAATTTCCTTGTAGCGATTTCTATTCTGAATTTTTAATTCATTAGTTTTTTTAGCTTCCTCAATTTTACCTTTTGTCTCATCGTCTATTTTCTGCGCAGTTGCGCAAGACGAAATAGATAGTAAAATAATCAATATTGAAATTAACTTAAGGTGTCTTAACTGTACCATTTGCATTATATATGTTATTTGTTGCCGTTCCAACGTTTACCGTTCCAGAAGATTTCAGAGTTTTTGTATCAATATTAAGTTTCGTAATATCCGAAGCTAGTACGCCACGTCTATATGGACTCATGGTTTTCTGTCCCGCTGGTTGTCCACCGTAACCGTATTGGTCAGAAACTGGTGTTCCTCTTGGCGACATGATGCCAGGAACACCGCTGTCGACTGTCGCATCATGTCTACCGCCGTCGGCCTCGCCCGCTTCGTACCAACCTAAACCGTGTCCGAACTCGTGACCATCAGTAGAGCCATTGTTTAACTCGCTTCCTATAAAGTACCCTGAATTACCTGGGGTATCGTAAAAAGAAGATTTAAAACTCAATTGCGAACCGTCTTCTACGCGGACAAAATTATTTTCTGCATCACTTCCATTGTTCTTTGCCATATCTGTTGCGTCTTGTTCGCTAACATATTCGCCTGATATTGCAAATTGTACGGAATATGTAACTCCATCAATATCCATCGTTCCTCCTGCGGCATTCCAAAGCTTCTGAATATTTGTAGCTGTATCAGTAGCTTGTTGCTTACTCGCTCCGCCACCGTAAAAATACATAGTTGAGCTAATTGTAACCGTTTTGTTTTTCTCATCAAGTGTTCCAATTCCAGAACGTCCATCAGGGTCAATAAAATTCAATGGATTATTGCTAACATAATTGTAAGGCGTATTACTATATAATTGCTCCGCTAACGGGTCAATGTTCATCCAACGTCCAAGTGCAGGGTCGTAATTACGTGCACCATAGTCGTAGAAGTTAAGCCCCAGCTCGTCTTGGAGCTCTTTGTTGTTGTACTTATACTTTTTAGCAACTGCATTACCTAAAGAACTAATGACATCGTTATATCCCATTTGTTTTAATCCAAACGGGTAATAATTATTTTCGTCAACAATACTCAGGTTTTTATCATAACTCAAGCGTACATTCCCTAAATGATCTTTATACTGGTAAATATACTCAAAAGTTCCCGAATTGTTATTTACATAGCCCTCTGATTGAGGGAAGAACTGAAGTATGTTATTCTCATATTGATATCCATTAACATAATCAGTACTCGTTTTATTAGTTCCACTAGTTACAATTTTCAGCACTTTTTGTCCTGTTGCATTATAAGTATAGGCAATGTTTCCAGTAGAACCAAAAGTGATAAGAATTGGTAAATTCAGATGATTATAAGTAATAGCTGTAATGTTTTTATTGGCATCACTAATCATATTTCCATTGGCATCGTAACTGTAATCATCTCCTGTATTAGAGCCATCAACAAAACCAACGGCTTTATTGCTGCTATCTGCCACTTTCATAAGTTGGTTAGTTTTATTTGCATTGCCATAACTGTAAACCAAATCATCTATTAATGTTGGAGTAGTATCTGAAGATCCGTTACGGGATAACCCCATTATATTACCATTTTTATCATAAGATAACGATTCATTATAGGTATTAGTCACAGCATTATTTTTTTGGAAAACGGCTGTCTTAAGACGGTTTAGATTATCGTATTTATAACCATACCCACGAGTTGTTGTACCTGAATCTGAATTTGACTTCCATGATGTTTCCGAGATATTCCCATTGTATAACGGTAATACTCCAGGGACTCCTGTTGGTACTGTATTGTAATCTAGCTTAAAGGCAAATAAATCTTTAGGATCTCCAGCTTGAGTAAGTGAAGACATATTATTTATTCCTGTTAACCATCCTCTGATGTTATAAGTAAAATCTATTTTTTGAGTTGGAGCTGTGGTGGTGTTTCCTACCTTTTTTATTTCCAACTGACCTAATTCATCATAAGTATTGGCCGCAATAAGTTCAATAGCTCCATCATTAATCTGATGGGTATGTGTAAGCAAACGGTCTTGGGCTGAATAAGTATAGGCCTCTTTCGTTTTTAATTCCGGATCACCACTAACTCTTTTGTGTCTTGTTATGGTGTACTGTAACTGTCCTGAAAAAGGATTTAAATTACTATCAGTATAGGCATAACCTCCCAAATAATTTTGAGTATAATTACGAATTGGTCTTGCTTTGGCATCGTAAAAAACAGCTGTTGTTTCCCCCAGTGTTGCGGTACTCAAGGTAGCAACTCTTATCCATGAAGCGGTACTTACTGTTTTTAACTGTGAAGCCGCTAAAGTGTTTTGTCCTTCTACGCTTGTAGGTATTGTTATAGCAGGTGTACTTGGAAAAGTATAATCATCATAATAGTTTACAGTAAGAAGCTTGAAGCTAGTAGGGGCAACAATATTACTATAATAAGCTGCAATACCATCTATGGTTCCTGTTGCTTGTTTGGTTTCGAATAAAACTGTTGCATTATTTTGAGCATCTTGTAATGCTTTTCTACCAGTGTCTGTAGCTGCAGTTTCTGTCATCCAGCCCGTATAAACAGGACGACTAAAAGCATCGTATTTGGTAATTAACCAACCCGTTGTGCTTAAATCTGTGAAAGGAGAATTTGAAGGACCTGTAGCTACAGGTCTGTCTAATTTATCATATACTATAAACTCCCATTGCTTGCCTGGTAGTTTTTTCTCAACCAATCGATTGCGATAATCGTATTTGTATTGGTAACATAAATCATTTAAAATTGCTAGACTTCCAGACTCTATTCTTGCCGAAAAAGTACTTCCTTTTACAGCATTAAATCCAGGTAACAATGTAATTGAATTGGTTGCTGTTAAATCTAATGTAGTTCCTGAAGCTACAGTAGCTTTAGAGCTAGTGTCATATGGACTATTGGATACATTTATAAGATCTGAGGCTTTAGGGGGAATTACATAGGTTAAATTACCATATTGATCATACACATAATAAGTATCGTGTTTTGCTCCTGCATCATAAGTCCTTTTTAGAACTACTTGTCCTTCTTTATTTTTAAATTCTACAGTAGAACCGTTAGCTTCAACTAGTGAAGCTGTTGTGTTCTCATCATAGGTAATTGTTTTATAAAGCTCATTGGCTGGATAAAATCCTGTTCCATTTGCTTTACTCAAACTTATATCATATAAGCCTAAAGACTCTTTCCAAGTAGTGTTAGCAATAAATAACAGGACTTGATCTGTATCACTATTGGCCTGATAATCCATTTTGACGGTATGATTATTAGCCAATGCCCAATCGTTTCCTGGAGCCGCTTGTTGTAGCACTCGATTTAAAGGGGATGCCTCTACTTGTTTTTCGCTATAAGGGTTCGCATTTACTGCGCCATATTTGGTCTTATACTGCTGTACTAAATCAGGAATTAAAGTTGAAGGAGCAATATAATTTGAATTATTTTGTCCAGAAGCAAAAGGAAGGTATTCTTTTAGTTGTCTTCCAAAACCATCATATTCTGTAGGGATTACAATATCTTTTCCTGTTGCGGATGCCTGATAGCTAATTTGTTGAATTGGTCTTCCTAAGCCATCAAAATAAGTAATATTCTGATTGGCCTGATTAATCGTGGGAGCTGCAATAGCTGTTTGGGTAGCGACTTTATAGGTTACTGATTTTATGTAATTCTCACTTTGAGTTTGTCCAATCATTATTATAGGAAACAAAACCAAAAGTAGGGCTGTAATTTTTTTCATAATCATTTTTGGCTTATTGTTTATAATGGTATTGGTTTTCTGAAAGGATATTTTTGTTTTTGTCTTTTACAAATTGCAATCTTCCAAAGTTGTCATAGCTATAAGTGATTGTATCTCCTTTTGGATCTGTAATAGTGCTTACTCCAACTAGTGGGATATAAGTATAGGTTGTAACCATTGCATTAGGTAATGCTATGCGTAAGGCATTTAAAGCATCTATTAATGCTGTTTCTATTCCTGTGTTTGAAGCATCTTGTGCAGTTGTAATCAAACCTGCTGGAATGTTTGCATAACTGATATTCTCTATTTTGGCAATAGGTTGGGTTTTATTATAGCCCCAAATGTAGCAAACTGAAGTACCTCCTTCTGGGGTATATTGCTGAAGATTACCACTTGTTTTATCAATTAAATCATATTTAATTTTTCTTTCAAGAATTCCATCTCCTTTGGCAGACATTACCATTTTAGGAGCTATTAAATTATCACCCCAATCATCAAATACTATTCTATTTGTTGCTATTTTGGAGATTACCCCATCTTTTTTGATTGTAGATTCTTCTTGAATTGTCTGTGTTAATTGATGTTGGTCATTTGATTTTAATTTATTAATAATCTGTAATTCTCCCGAATTTAATGGAGGTGTTAACGTAGTAGAGCTAATAATATCATCTGGATAAAATGTTTTGCTTATGATTTCTTCCCCTTTACTATTGGTCTTATTGACTTGTGAAGGCAATAATGGATTGTTATTATAAGTGTACGTTTCTATAGTCTCTAGTGGAGTATTTTCGTTAAAATAACTAATGCTTTTTGAAAATGTTGGCCTGAACCATTGTGAACCAGAAGAATATATAAGGTATGCAACTCCTGGAGTATTATTATGTCCATAATTTCTAACTTCTGACATTACCCCAAAGTCTGGAATAATAGAAGGCCCAAAAGTTTCATGTTCATTTATTTTACTTTCAATTATTTTAAAAATAGTATCCTTTTTAGCATAAGTATCTACTTGTAATAAATTTCCAACTTTCCATCCTACATATTTATCCCTTTTGTCAATCATCTTACCATTTCCAACTGCACTATTCCAAGGCTCATCGTGTACGAAATTCGCTAAATAAGTGTACTCTATTTTACCATTATTAGCTTTATTAGTCGCATCTATGTCCAATTCAGTAACATTTTCATAGGCTACAACACTTTTACTAAGATTAACGGCTGGAAGTTGAGATTGGCTCGAAAGCTTATAGCTATTTGAAAAATCCAAAAAATAATTTCGTTCTATAAAAAAAGGATAATTGATACAATATCCACTTGACATCTTTGTTGAGAACCTGTTGTAATCAAATTCTTTAATTAAATCATTTCCTTTTGCATCAGATGTGATAATCCTTTTAATCCTCAATCCTCCTACTTTTTCTTTTTCTGTATTTTTTTCATTCCAAGCCATGGTTACAACAAAACCATATGTTGAACGCGGATAACTTTGCCTTCTTGCTTCAATTTTATATACACCATCTGGTATTTGTAATTTTGAATGTCTACTGCCTAATCCTATATAGTACTTAGGATCAGTAACTCCACGAATACTAAAAGTAAAATGAGCTTTAGTTGTATATAAATAGTCATCAGGGACACCTTCAACATTTAAGTTTATATTAAAATCACTGACTCTACCTTTAACTGTGAATTCTTTTGAATAGAATTCTTTTAATTCTGCAGTAGGGTTTTCTCCTAAATCAGAACTCAGATCTTCTGGGTCAGGCAGGAATCCTTCATTTCTTATTTGGATTTCCGTAAATGAATTATTATCGGGTTTGTCTACGATAAGTCCAACTTCATTACTTTCATAAAAAAATTCTCTACTTCCTCCAGTTGGGTATTCCATTTTAGTTAATATCCCTGCTTTTGCATATGATTCATTTAGAGCTCGTATTGCTGATCCGACTGTCACTTCAAAACCCAACCCATAGTAGAGAATTTTAGGAATTAGAGAAGTATTATTGGTCTCACCGTTATAATACCCCCATGCGTCCTGAGCATATGAGGTTTTATTTGGTAAATCGGTTGTATTATAAAAAAACTTATAAGCTGGCAACTTTTGTTCCAATGCATTTTCTTCTTGAATTGTATTTAATTTTAGTCGGTAAATACTACTTGAACGATTGCCTAATACCCAATTGTACTTAGTATCTTGAGAAATAAAATAGTCATAATTAAGGTTGTATTTTTTTAATAATGTGGTGCCATTTTTAATAGAAATACTTCCTAAGGCTTTTGTTTTTGGGATGTCTAATCGCTCTTCTTTTTTATTTTCAAAAATAACCTCCTGAGATTTTGAAGTAATTTTATTTAGATAAGTATCTTTAATTCTCCTTTCTAGATAATTTTCATCTCTGTGATTTAAATCCGTAGAGTTGTTATCATAACATTTAAAAATACTGCTTTCTGTTTTAATTATTTCATCATAGAAATCACTTTCCTGATAGTAAAAATTCACAATATCTTTCTTAGGACTCTCTATTTTCATTAAAAACCACGATGAAATATAATCTGAATTACTATTTTGACCTGTAATCCCCACTTCACTATTATAATTGTAGCTGATAGAATTAAACTGTCTTTCTACTTGAGTCCTGTTATCACTATCATTTGTATTTCCAAAATAATATTTAATTCCTTTTTCATCTGTAAAAATCCATGAAGTAATATTTTTGTTAGTATCAAAAATAGGAGTGATTTTAACATTACTAAATGGGATCTGCATAAAGGATTGACTACTTTTGTTATAATGAAAACGACCACTATAATTCAGAAAACTAAATGAAAAAGTATCTGGCTCATAATCTCTATTACTCATAGAATTAACATACTCATTAGTAAACTGAGCATTCTGAATTCCAATGCGAAACTCATTCACGGTATGATTGGTATACATATAACCAGTTGGAGAATCGTCAGGCAATTGTTTTATTGTTCGGGAAACTACCCCACCAGCATTTAGATTCCAACCCAACCCTACTTTAGAAGCTGTTTCTTCTACTTTTATTCCCCCAGAATAATAGGATAGTGAAATCGGAATTTCTAATTGCCCTTCTTTAAAATTATAAATAGGAACACTAATGTCTACAATACCTGAACTTAAAGAAACAGGCTGGTCAATATACTTCCCTAATGAAGCAACCTCGGCAGAAGGAGGTTTAACCTGCAATACGTTTTGAGCAAAAAAATTATTACTTGAAATGACAAATAACAAAAAAAGAATTATGAATTTTGTTTTCATTAATATTTAAAAAGGAGGGGTTAGTTTTATATTTGAAAGTATTTTTAGTTTTATATATTACATTCTAAACCCATTGTATTTAAGCTTATTTTTTTGCAATATAGATTTCATTTAATACGACATAATTAATAGTAACGATACTGTTAGTAATATTAAATGTTATAAACAGCAAGTATTTCGGCTGTAATTTCTCTTATGTTTACACCCTATCTTATTGTGTCAGTACACGTTATTTGAAAATTATGAGTAAACTTTACTGAATTTTACATTTTTCTCAAAAGAACAGTTTGAGGTAGTATTAGAGAAGAACAAATAAATAGAAGTAATAAGTAGTTATTTTTCATTTTTTGAATTAATTATGACAAAATATTGTTTTTTTTTGTAAGCAAAAACCTAATTTGCAATATTAGAGATACTTTTCAACAAAAACAACAACTATTTAATTATTTTACAGAGAATTTCTTATATTTATTATAAGATTTTTCACCAAAAAAAACATAATAATTATCATTCTCTACAAAAATTTAAAGTTTTTTTAGAAAATTACAATAAACAACAAAACCACTCCATTACGAAGTGGTTTTGTGTTTGATTCTCTTTTAAGAACACAGATTTAAAATCTACACTATAACGTTTATGATCCTACTTTGCATTATCCAAAAACATACAATCCCATATTACTAACTTTCGAATACTACCATTTTTTTTTGAAATAAAAAAAAAGACCTATCGATAATAAACAAACAACCCCAATTGCAAACCAATCACTACCCGCAATGTACCCACCTCTTTTACTATATAATAAATAAACTGACCAAATGACTCCAACCATTAAGCTTACACCTAAAACTTTTAATCTTTTCTTTTTTTCCATTTTTATATTATAAAATTACTTCGATCCTCTTTTTTTCTAATTCTTCTATTATTTCATCCATTTGTTCTTTATACCATCCATCAATAATACCACCGATGCTAATTATACTCTTATTGCAATCTTTTTTATATATCCTAAATTTCAAACTTATTGAATTTGCTCCTTCAAATTCATTTCCATAAGTAAATTTTAAATCCTTATATTCATATACTTCTATATGCTCTTTAAAGAAATACTTATTAAAAATTAATATTATGCAGTCATCTTTAATTTCTATACCCCTTAAATTTTTAAAAAAAGTAAGAATCAAATTCGGAACAACAACAAATATACTCCATATCGGTAAAACATTATTACATGTCAAATTTCCACCAATAGCAATTAATAAAATAAAAAGATGGGACACTAAAACTCTATATAATAAATATTTTTTATTCCTTTTAAACATCATAACCTTTTATTCCTTTGTAAAATCTTTATAAATTGAAACCCCACTAGAAACCCCACTATTAAGAGTACCATAAGTACTATAGATTGAAATCCCATTAAATAAAACATTTTGCCCTCTAGATAATTCACCAAAAGCATTAAGAGTACCTTTATAGTTCCCTAAAAGCTTAGGAGAACTAACACTTCCTACGGCCCAAACCGAAGCAACATCAATTAAAGGGGCATATTTATTACCACTTTGACCAGCTATAAGACCAGGAATAGAAGCATATTTATGAAGAACATCACTAGGCTTATCATTAAAAGAGTCAGCCATCTGACTGATTCCTATTGAAATTTGTCCTATAGTCAAAGGTAATGCCAATCCTGAAGCTCCAAAAGTTTCTGGAATTGCTGAAACGGCAGTAATTGTAGCAATAACCCCAAATGTGGTATTACTTAAACCATTCATAAATTTATTATCATCACCCCATAACTGCATTGTAGGTCCATATTCACCTGATGGAACATAAGTATTTTTATTTCCTTCAATTACTACTTCATTTAATTCAATAGTATTCCCCATATCCTTTGCGCCATTTAGACCTTTCCAAGTAGTTGTCGTTTTTTCTTATTTCCAACTACCACTACTATCTGTATGAAGAGCTCCATTTTCTGCATCAACTCCAATTGGAGGGGTCAGCCATCATCCCATCTAAAGACTGCTCTGCCATCATTCCATCTGGATCAATAAAAAACATTGGATTATTATATGCATAATTATATGGCGTCCATCTACGAGAATTTTCTGCTAACGGGTCAATATTCATCCAATGACCAATTGCAGGGTCATAATTTCTCGCTCCATAGTCATACAAATTAAGTTGAGTGCCTCCAATATTCTCATCTTGCAATTCCTTACCATTATATTTATACTTTAAAGCATCATTAGTTGAAGGAGTACCATTATTATAACCAATTTGTTTTAAACCAAACGGATAATAATTGTTTTCCTCAACAATGCTCAGGTTTTTATCATAACTCAAGCATACATTCCCTAAATGATCTTTATACTGGTAAATATACTCAAAAGTTCCCGAATTGTTATTTACATAGCCTTCCGATTGAGAGAAGAACTGAAGTATGTTATTCTCATATTGATACCCATTTACATAATCAGTACTCGTTTTATTAGTTCCACTAGTTACAATTTTTAGCACTTTTTGTCCTGTTGTATTATAAGTATAGGCAATGTTTCTAATAGAACCAAAAGTGATAAGAGTTGGTAAGTTCAAATGATTATAAGTAATAGCTGTAATGTTTTTATTGGCATCACTAATCATATTTCCATTGGCATCGTAACTGTAATCATCTCCTGTATTAGAGCCATCAACAAAACCAACTACTTTATTGCTGCTATCAGCCACTTTCATCAGTCATCAGTTTTGTTTGATTCCTTTTGTGTGTAAATATTTAAATCTACACCATCGGACTATGCTACTTTATTTATAAATTTTCTCTTCACAATCCCAAGTAATAGATAAAACTGTATCTTTCTTATGGATATTAAAAATCAATTCTCCTTTTCTTTTAATTATTGTGTCTCCTATGGAAATGCGATTATTATATTCGTCCCATCCATTGCTTGATTTACATTCTTTTTTTTACCTGTTACAGGATTAATACCACTAACATCAAACCTGTAAGAACCAGTATTTGGCATATCATAAACAACAATCAAAAAATCATCTTTCCTCATTGCTTCTGCTAAACGATCACAATCAACTTTCATACAAGAATTAAACGTCAAAATCAATAAAATCAACAAGCTATATTTCACAATCATCATTTTTTATTTTTAGAATTATATAAAATTATTGAATTTCCTCCTGTAACTCCTGCGTTAAACCCAGCCATCAAATTAAAGTTTTTGGTTTCGACACCTTTATCAGAAAACTTTAAATTACTTTCTGCTGATTTAGAATAGAATTTTTATTCTCATTATATCTGCAGATTACAAATCTGAGCAATCGGATATAGAAAACAAAGCTAAAATTTTGTTTAAATCTTATATAATTAGCATATAAAAGCAAAAGCCACTCTATAATGAAGTGGCTTTTTTGATTCTCTCTGCGAGCACAGATTACAACAAATTTGCGTTATCAGATAAAATATTCTTCAAAATTTTTGGAAGATTAAAATACGTAGAATCATACGATTTGTCTTTTAAAGTGTTATTTAGAAACTCTAAGTTAGTAGCATCATAATTTACTAATTCAATTATAAAATCTAAATAATTTGTTTGATGTGTTATTCTAAACAATATTAAACTAGCTAATAACTGTTCATTCTGATGATATATAGTATTATTTCTGATGACTTCAAGATTTTTTACAATTGTTTCAACATATATAAATTTAATGTTTGCATTCAAATATTGTAAACAAGCTAAAACTAAAAAGTCATTATCAATTTCGTCGATTAAAAGAAATTCTAATATTTTTTTATAATTTATGTCGAGTCCAAAATCGGTAGCGAAATAAATCAAATCAGAAAGAAAATCTAAATTAGAATTATCTAAATTAGAATTAATAAATTTTTCAATATAAAGAAAATCTTCATATTCAAATAAGGAATATTCTGAAAAGAAAGTTCCTATTAATTCTTTTTCATTAAGATTTAAAACAAACTCAATATCATCTTTAGAAAACTTTATTCTATCATTACATAGCTCGTTAATAATATTATTTGCTTCTATAAAAGGAAGGCTTTCGATACTTTTTAATTTAAAATTCATTATTTCTTATCTTTACTTTGTCTTGAATTTCGTGCTCCTGTATTTTTTTCATGTTTTTTTAATTTTTGAAGGTCAGAACTACTAGCTGTACCAGCCGCTTTTCTAGCAGTAATTGATTCCAATTCATCATCTTGTAACTTCCCATTATTACTTCCTCTTTGTGCAAATGACATCACTACATCAGATTTTTCTAATATAATACCTGTTATGAGTGCTGCTGTTGCTGCAATTCCATATCCAATACCTTTTGGAATAGCGGCTACATCAGAAGGGTCAGGTGTTAAAGCATCCGCAGTAGCTGTTGTAGCAGTGATACTTAGTAAAATATTTCCCATTTGAGGTTGGGCAACATCTACACCTTTTCCAACACTAACCGATGATTCAACTTGTATCATTGAACTAGTATCTATACCACTGGCTTTAAACATAAATTCTGTAGCTTGTGAAGCATCGACACTTCCATCACTGTTGAAAGAATAGATGTTTTCATTTTGGTCTTTTGCAATGAACGAACTACCCACATAAGATTCTCCTGCTTTTAATTGAGTCGATGCATTTTCTTTAGTAAGATTAGCATCAAAAACCATATTCCCATTTGCATCCGTTTTCCAATCATCTGCTTGCATTCCATCTGGATCAATAAAAAATATTGGATTATTATAAGCATAATTATATGGTGTCCATCTACGAGAATTTTCTGCCAACGGGTCAATATTCATCCAACGACCAATTGCAGGGTCATAATTACGTGCACCATAGTCATACAAATTCAGCTGATTCCCGCCAATATTCTCGTCTTGCAGTTCTTTCCCGTTGTACTTATACTTTTTAGCAGCTGCATTACCTAAAGAACTAATATTATTGTTATATCCTATTTGTTTCAAACCAAACGGGTAATAATTGTTTTCATCAACAATACTCAGGTTTTTATCATAACTCAAGCGTACATTCCCTAAATGATCTTTATACTGGTAAATATACTCAAAAGTTCCTGAATTGTTATTTACATACCCTTCCGATTGAGGGAAGAACTGAAGTATGTTATTCTCATATTGATATCCATTAACATAATCAGTACTCGTTTTATTAGTTCCACTAGTTACAATTTTTAGCACTTTTTGTCCTGTTGCATTATAAGTATAGGCAATGTTCCCAGTAGAACCAAAAGTGATAAGAGTTGGTAAGTTCAAATGATTATAAGTAATAGCTGTAATGTTTTTATTGGCATCACTAATCATATTTCCATTGGCATCGTAACTGTAATCATCTCCTGTATTAGAGCCATCAACAAAACCAACGGCTTTATTGCTGCTATCAGCCACTTTCATAAGTTGGTTAGTTTTATTTGCATTGCCATAACTGTAAACCAAATCATCTATTAATGTTGGAGTAGTATCTGAAGATCCATAACGGGATAACCCCATTATATTACCATTTTTATCATAAAATAAGGATTCATTATAAGTATTAGTCACAGCATTATTTTTTTGAAAAATGGCTGTTTTAAGACGGTTTAAGCCATCGTATTTATACCCATACCCACGACTTGTCACATCTAAATTTGACTTCCATGATGTTTCCGAGATATTCCCATTGTATAAAGGTAATACTCCTGGGACACCTGTTGGTACCGTATTGTAATCCAGCTTAAAGGCAAATAAATCTTTAGGGTCAGCTCCCTGATTAAGAGTGGCTACATTGTTAATCTCTTTCAACCAACCTCTAATATTATAACTGTAATTTATATTTTGGATATTATTTCCTACTTTTTTAGAAATTAATTGTCCAAGTTCATCATAAGTATTATTTGTAATAAGTTCAATTGTTCCATCATTAATCTGATGGGTATGTGTAAGCAAACGGTCTTGGGCTGAATAGGTGAACGCTTCTTTTGTTTTTAATTCCGGATCACCACTAACTCTTTTGTGTCTTGTTATGGTATACTGTAACTGTCCTGAAAAAGGATCTAAGTTACAATCAGTATAGACATAACCACCCAAATAATTTTGTGAATAATTACGAATTGGCCTTGCTTTAGCATCGTAAAAAATGGCAGTTGTTTCTCCTGTTATTGAGGTACTAGTATTAAGCACTCTTACCCAAGAAGCCGTTTCCATCCCTTTTACTTGAGTAGTCGTTAAAACATTTTGCCCTTCTAAACTCGTTGGTATTGGAATTGCTGGTGAACTTGGAAAAACATAATTATCATAATAATTCACCATTAAAAGCTTAAAATTAGTAGGTTCAACAATATTGCTATAATATGCTGCAATACCATCTATAGTTCCTGATTCTTGTTTACTTTCGCTAATTAAATTAAGTACTGCATTGTTTTGTGCTGCCTGTAATGCTATCCTCCCAATTGCAGTAGCTGCAGTTGAAGACATCCAACCATTATAAACAGGACGATTAAAAATATCATATTTCATTATTAACCATCCAACAGAATCAACATCTGAAAAAGGTGAATTTGCAGGGCCTGAAGCTACAGGTCTGTCTAATTTATCATATACTATAAACTCCCATTGCTTGCCTGGCAATTTTTTTTCTACCAAACGATTTCGATTATCATATTTGTACTGATAACATAAATTATCTAAAACTGCTTGGTTAGCATCAATAGCAGCACTAAAAGTACTTCCACTCTGAGCATGAAAACCTGGTAATAATCGAATTGAATTAGTAGCTACTAAATGCAAAGGAGTGCTTGAAGAAGTCAGTATAACTTCTGAAGTGAGATCAGCTTGCGTTGCCACTACTGAAGTAGAACTAATCAAATCTGACCCCTTGGGTGGGATTACATAAGTTAAGTTTCCATAAATATCATACACATAATAGGTATCGTGTTTTTCGTTTGAACTATTAACTCCTACAGTCCCATAGCTTCTTTTAAGAACAACCTGTCCTTGCTTATTTTTAAATTCTACAGTTGATCCATTACTCTCAACTGGCATAGCAGCGGTATTTTCATCATATATAATAGTTTTGTATAGTTGGTTTTCCACATAATAACCTTTATTTACAAATGAAATAGTGTATAATCCTGACACAGCATCCCAATTTGTACTTGCCTCTAAAAATTTAACCTCGTTAGCGACATTGCTTTGATAATTCATTTTTATCTCATGCCCTGAACCTAATCTCCAATCATTTCCCGGGGCTGCCTGTTTCAGTATCCGTCCTATAGACGAAGCCTCCAATTCTTTTTTACTAAAAGGATTTGTAGTAGCCTCTTGTGAAGGATTTCCGTTTACAGAAATAGTAGGGTTTTTATAATAAGCCAAAACATTTACCTCAGCAGCTGGATCAAATGTCATATTATTATTTGAGGATTTAAATGGTAAATATTCTTCAACCTGTCTTCCAAAACTATCATATTTAATATGTGTAATTATATCCTTTCCTGAGGCCGATTGTTGACCCAAAATTTGTTGTATTGGCCTACCTAATCCATCCAAATAAGTTATCTCTTGTAAAGCCTGAGCAGCTGTTGGCGTTATTATCTTAGTAGAACTTGGTACTTTATAAGTAATATTTTTGACATAATTCTCAGTTTGTGTCTGGCTAATAATTAAACCTGGAAACAATACCAAAAGCAATTTGATTATTTTTTTCATGATCCTTTTGGGTTTATTGTTTGTAATTGTATTGGCTCTCAGTGAGTATTTTATTGTCTTTATCTTTTACAAATTCGAGTCTTCCAAATTCATCATATGTATATGTTATAGTATCTCCTTTAGGGTCAGTAATACTAGTTATTCCAACAAGCGGTTTATAAGTATATGTCGTTACCATTGCATCTGGCAAATAGACACGCAAACTATTTATAATGTTCAGATTGGTCTCATTATAATTATTCACAATTCCAGTTGTTTTACCTAAAGCAATTGCAATTAGAAGATAAGAAGCATTTTCTATTTTAGCAATGGGTTGTGAATTATTGTATCCCCATATTATTGAAACAGGAACTCCATTTTCTAGTTTATATTCCTGAACATTACCATATGTATCGTATTTTATAAATTCAATTTTCCTGTCATTTGTATTAAATAAGTTAATACTTGCAGCTCCTTTAGTAGAAAATATAGCTTTAGGCAAATATGATCCCAAATTAAATTGACCATAAGCTACTTCTTCTTCTGAAACTTTTTGATTCGCAACAAATTTTTTTGTCGTTATGGGAGCTAAATAATTTAGATCATACAATTCTTCCATATAAGGTTTTTGTTTATCTAATAAGTGCGGAGGCAACAACAAATCCGCAGTATATTGATATTCAGTTCTTAATTCTTTATTTGATGAGTCATATGAAATATTTTGCATCATTTTTTTATGATAAGCACTATTATATTTGTATTTTTCAGTAGTAGTAACATATGTACTAGGGCTTTCATAATCTTTAGTTTCAACTGATTCGAGAATATTTGCTTTGTTTGTGATTAAACTGTACTTACTTACTAATCCCACATAATAATGAAAAAGATATTTACCCTTAACATTAGGAATAAGATTATTATAACTTAAACCAAAAACTTTATTTGTTTTGTTGGGTTTAGTATATGTTGCGTAGTTATATATTTTCTCTTTTCTTATATTTCCTAGTTCATCAAAATAACTTTCTTTTTTTATTTTTCCTCGATTCCAATCATAGTCTGGGTTTTCAGGAAAAGGGTAATTATTAGGGAATAAATGATTTTGAACATAATAGTTTTTAAGAGCCACATATCCTGAAGGCAATGGAACTAGTGATTCAGAAGGACTAATCCATGTTATTTTAGTTGGTTTATAAAGTCCGTATTCAGTATCATCACCATCACCAAGCATCCCTGGAGCACTATACTCATAAACAGTTTTTCCGAGACCACTTACACTTTCTGTTACTCTTTTATACCCCACATAACTTCCATTAGTTGTCCCAAGCTTAGATTGGCTAACGCTGGAAATATTTTTATAATTAAAAAAAGCTGTTGTCAAACGTTTGAGAATATTGGTAAAGATTGGCATTGCCGTGACTTTACCACTTGATGTACCATCTTCATTCAAATAGCTATAATTTTTAACTGTAAGAGGATTTGAAAAATTTCCTTTTTCAAAAGTTTTAATATTATTTATTCGTAATCCACCGCCTTTCTGCAAACATCCACTATATAAAAAGTCATTTGATTCATACGTATATTCTGCTCTCCCACCTGTAGGATATGTTATACTTGTCAATATTCCTGCCTGGGCATAAATAGGGTTAGCATTTCTATTTGCTCCTGGTTCTACATAATTATCTGTAAAATTGTAGGGATAACATAAAGGGTTAAGCTGATATTTATTATTCCCAATTAGAGAAGGGTATACATAAATTTGAGGTATCATTCCTCGCCCCTCATTACTAGGTGTAAATTCTTTTGCATTATTATTATTAAAATATCCCCAAAAAT
Source organism: Flavobacterium pisciphilum (assembly GCF_020905345.1). NCBI lineage: Bacteria > Pseudomonadati > Bacteroidota > Flavobacteriia > Flavobacteriales > Flavobacteriaceae > Flavobacterium > Flavobacterium pisciphilum. The sequence continues at coordinate 3,922,353 of NZ_JAJJMO010000001.1, read as the reverse complement.
CTTGTCGTGGCGATCTTTTATTAGGCAATGCTATATTACTATATTCAAAACTATATGTTTTATTTGCTGAAGGCGTATAATGTTCTTTTACATGATTTAGTTTTAATCTATAAAAATCTGATGAATCTGGGGTTTCCACTCCAACTCGAGAACTAACAAAGTAATCGAATCCTAGATCATATTTTTTTATTAATTGAGAAAATTTATTATTAACAACAATTGAAGATATTGCTTTTTGAGGATTTGTCAATCCCCCCATTAATGACACATCTAACCTTGCAATTGCATTAAAATCTATAATTTCATTATCCGTAATTATTCTTGTTAGTCGTTTAGCATTATCTGATTTTGTAGCAGAAATACTATAAGTATAAACATCATAAACTTTTCCGCTCGGCCACCCATCATCTGGATCTATATCAATAAATTGCTGCGTTTTTGAAGCTCCTGTTTCTTGCCAAATATAAACTTGTTCATCAGCATATTCAAAATTTACTTCTTGTTTATTTTTAGTTTTTATTTTTGACAAGTACCAACTAGAATTATATTTTAGTATTCTAATTATTGTAGCAGGATCAAAAGTTTGGGCAAATTGATTTTCCTGAACTCTTTCAACAGTATCAAAAAAATATTCTGTCCCATCCTCATCAATAATAGTAAAAGCAATAATCTCTCCTTTAGCATCTAATTTATGAGTAATACGAATATCTTCATGTGGAATCAATTCAATACTTTGATTACCTCCATTTACATCAAATACAAATTTTCCAGATTTATTACCAAAACTATAATAGAAAACATCAGGTTCAAGGTCATTTGACCCAGTAAATGTATAAGGAAAACTTGGATCATTTCTCATTGCCAATCCTAATTGGTTATCTAAGTACTGATTATCGGGACTATCCATATTCATGTTTTTTAAAACTTCATATTTCCCTGTCCAAAATCTTCCAATTGTTGGGAATTCATCGAAATCATTAGCATGATGATAATATTCTTGGCTTAATTTTGCAAAATCGTCAGGAACATTTCCCTTTACTGCTCTAGTAATTACACCTCCTGCATTTAGAGCCCAACCTAGACCGACATTAGATGCTGCTTCTTGGACTTTAATTCCTCCTGAATGGTATTTCAATTCAATAGGCAATGTAAAATCGTTTAATTTTATTTCCCAAAGAGGTATTTGAATACTTGGAATACCTGTATAAAGACTAACAGGCTGATCTACAAATTTACCTAATGCGGATGGAGTTGGACTAGGCGACATAATCTGAGGAGGGAATCTCTGAGGAGGACCATCTTGAGAAAAAATTATAGATACATTGAATAAAAATAAAAAGTAAATATACTTCATATCGATTTGAATTGAAAGATTGATAAATTATTTTGTGACTTACCTGAGATAAAGAATAGACAATAAAAATGTTTATTTATTATATTCTTTTTTTTTATTTTTTTCTTGATAAACAGAAATATCTATTAAATCAAAACACAGTTATAATTAACATTTTTTATATTAAAAAACGTTTAACATAAGCTTTTTAACAAGTTTTTTAATGCACAATAATAGTCATTTCTTCTTGGGAAACAAAAATTAGATTTCATTTTTTTAAAACTATTTATATTTAATCTAAATAAAATCAATGCCAGTTGTTTGATTTAAAAACAATTAAAAGATATTTTTTAGCAATAAAAAAAAATAAAAAAAATAATCTTTTTCTTGCTTTAAAAGCATTGAGCAGTTTATTTATTAATTATTCCATTTTAAATAATCCGTAAACACTATATAATTACCTACTCCAATCTCCACATTCTTCAAAATGATAATTTTGATAAAACACAAAAACAAATAACTCCCCCTGCAGATTTGTCTAGGTAATATCCCTATTTGTCCATTGTATTCATAAAATAGGCTGCTTAATTTTGCATGGAATCAACGCAGCTTCTTATATTACCAACTTCCATGAACAGAAATAAATTAATCCGATACTTATTTGCTCTAGTTATGATTGGCTCAATGATTGGAGTTTCGGAATGGCTAGGAGAAAAAGAAATTCTCTTTCCCGAAATGGCTGCGTTAGTGCTTGGCTTATGGGTTATAGATAAAAAAATATGGACTGTAAGCAGACCTATGTTAATTGTACTGATGACTATTTGTGCTGTTTTTGGAATTCTCCTTGTTCGTTATTCTCCGTTTCCATTGCTGGTCAATATTGCAATTTCATTTGTCTTCACTACACTTTGTCTCATTATAACACGTACCTCACTAATTCCGATAACATCAGCAGCGATGCTTCCTGTGCTAATGGGAACCCATTCGTTGGTTTATCCTACTTCCGTTTTTATCATGAGCATTTTGGTTGTTACTGGACAGTGGTTTCTAGAAAAAAACAAATTACGCCAAGTCACCCCTTTACATATAAAAAAGCGTTATGTCCATAATCCGAAACACTGGATTAAATTATTTTTCTGGTTATTAGTCATTGCTGTAGTTCCCGTATCTACTGGAAGAGTGTATTATATAGTGCCTCCGCTGGTGGTAATGTTTATAGAATTTAGCTCCTCTACTGCGGGCTTTCGCAACCGTCCAATTCAAGTTTATTCAATAATGGTAATTGCAGCTTTTTTAGGTGCACTCTTTCAATATTACCTACATACAATATTTGGTTTGCCTTTAGTATATACAGTATTACTACTATTTTCGTGTCTTTTCCTCTTTTTTGAAATCATCGGAAAACCTTTTGCCCCTGCCTGTGCTATTGCGCTTGTCCCAATGATTATCCCTCAAGAAAATGTATTATCCTATCCTTTTCAAGTGGCTATCGGAACAGCAGTCTTTTTATTTGTGGCAATGTTCTTTTTCCAAAAATGCCATCGATGGAAGCGTGCTCATCTTCTCGTTTGTTTTGTACCACAACCTATACGATTGAAAATGGAGCGACCAAACCGCAAAACTGATCTAATTAAACAATAAAAATTAAAACCTAAAAATGAAGCTATTCTGTCATCAAGCATTCATTATGAGAAGCAAATAAATACAACGTTTTAAAAACATTATTTACTCTCATTCTCCAATCTTTTAAACTCCTTATCAGCTATTAGCTGTGCTTTCACAAAAAAATCAACACATCTCTCTTCAAGAAAACTACTATACGCTATAGTATCTTTATGTTGTAATCTCTCAGAATTTACAGATAACAATTGATATATTAAACTCTCTTCATCTTCAGCAAAATCAAAAGGAAGCTCTATCTCTTGAATATATTTCAATAAAGAGAACAAACAATTCACTGAAAATCTACCTGTATAATACCCTAAGAATAAATGTATATGTCCAATTGCAATTTGTTTTAACGCCTTATGCAAAAGTTCATTTTTCATTAAAACCAAATCGTCATTGCAACAATCTTGTCCAAGACTAAAGAATTGCTGCGCCAGTTGCATTTTGTCATCATAAAATTTCTTCACAAAAAGCGTCTCTCTTTCTAAACCAAAAGTTTTAGAATAAACAAGAAATAAAGGATTATTATATATCAAAAGACCATTTGATATAATTGCATTAAAAAAATATTTCTGATTATGATTTTTCTTGTGCAAATAATTAATACTGTGATTAAGAATTGTCACTTTGTATTTACCTCCAAATTTTTCCTGTATCAGTGCTTCCATTAATACTACCGCCTTATCGATATGTTCCAAATTAAGTACAAACAAATAAAAATGATAATTGGGAAGTTGTTTGCTATAATTTGTATTTTTTAAGGTATTGCTCTCATGAATTGTATTATATCCAAAACAATATATACTCCTTGTTTTCTGAAAGGATTCTGTAATTACTGCACTTATCTTTGAGAATGCCTCGTCCATAATGTAGTTAGACTGCATCCTATCATTAAAAATTGATTTTCCTAAGTAAGTTTGATTGTTTAGCTTTCTTACTTTTTGTTTACATGACTTTATATGTTCGTGAAAGAGCCTATTAATTTCCCTTTGCATTAATTCTATTTTAGCCTTTGCCTTATCTATCAATACAAAATCTATGGCTGCCATATCATGATTTTGCTGTATACTATTATAGGCATCATTAAGCATAATAAGAATCTCTTTGTCTTCTTGAATCTCTTTATCGAGTATGGTTTTGAATGTGGGTGCAAAAGCAATTATATAATCATAGTGTACTAACAAACAAGTAGAACTAATAAATTCTGGCATCAGAAACTCCGAAGCACAGATGTAGATATAACGCAACGTTTGGTGCATTGCAAAGGCAGTATCGATACTTTTATTACTTCTTCTGTAGATAGATACATTCCGAAAAATAACCACTGCTGATTCAATATCTATATCAAAGCGCCTTTTTGCTTTTTTAGATAACTTTTTTGAAGTATCTATGCTTGGATAATACACTTTTGATTCTGACTCAAAATAAACTAATTCTGTATAGCTACAGTGTTTTATAAAGTACAATTTCCCTTTTCTAAATCCATAATCGGCCCATTTAGAATTGATGAATTTAAAAACAAAATCGGGATATAATTTTGCAAGCTTAAGTGTTGTTTCACCCAATGCATCTCCATCCTGATTGCAATTTTCTTTCAAGATAAATGTTATGATAACAATACCATTATTGCTATTATGCGATACATAAATTGCTCCCGCTTCAATAAACTGAAGTAAGTCTGCAATTGCTTTTTCTAATCTTTCATGATTGGGATTACTTTTTGCTATTTTGATCGGATAATCCATAAATTTATTTTTTCATATTAAAACAACTCCCCATTTAATGACTATATATAATTTCTAAACACTAATAATCTTAATACGTTTATCAACCCATTTTTAACTAAACCATTAATCTACTATGGGGCTCATAGGCATATTTGTTCTTTTTTTTGTACGTTTGTCTTTTACTTAATACTTTTCTTATAATATCACAAATATATAGAGTATATCCTACATATTGCAATAAATTGAGTAAATAATCTATAAAAAAATAAAATGATAGTAAACAGAATACTACAAATTATTGAATACAAAGGAATTAACAAGAGGAAGTTCTATATCGAAACGGGTCTATCTAATGGGTTTTTAGATAAGGTTAAGGATATTGGCGCCTCAAAAATAGAGCATATACTCAATGCCTATCCTGAAATTAGTATGATCTGGCTTTTAACTGGAAAAGGGAATATGCTTTTAAACCCAATTGATCTTGAAAATAAATCTGATGTAGAAAACGGTTTGATTCAGGAACCAAATTCAGCTTACAATGCTGAAATAGATAAAGCATCTCTAAAACAACAAGTTCCTTTATACGATATACAAACTCCTACTGGAATTGCCTCTTTATTTAATGATACCGATCAAACTCCAATAGATTTCATATCGATACCTAATTTACCTAAATGCGATGGTGCAATTCATGTAAATGGTGATAGCATGTATCCTATCATAAAGAGTGGTGATGTTATTATCTACAAAAAAGTAAATAACACTACTGAAAATATCTTTTGGGGCGAAATGTATTTGGTTGCACTGGTGACTGATGATCTTGAAGAATTCATCATGATTAAATGGGTACAGAAATCTGATAAAGGTGATGATTGGATAAAATTAGTAAGCGAAAATCCCCAACACCAACCTAAAGAAATTCTTTTTAAAAATATAAAAGGATTGGCCTTAGTTAAAGCAACTATCAGAATAAACGCCACCTATTAAACTTCTGTTTCAAAAAGTATTTTTGAGAGTTTGCCTTTTTACGTTATAGTAACTTTACTAAAATAAATTATATCTTAGCTAGATACTATTAAAACCAAAAGAATGAAACTACCTCCCTACACTAGTTTTCCAAATATTACTGGTGATAAAATCTCATTGCGACAAATTCTTCCCTCTGATATTATTGACATCATCGAAATTTCATATTATGATGCTGTACAGGCTACAACACTGGAACAAGCTACAGAAATGCAAGCTAAAATTAACAAAGACTATACTGATGGTAACTCTATTCATTGGGGTATTGCAGAAAACACTACAAATAAAATTGTTGGAACTTGTGGCTATTATCGTGGTCTCGATGTAGGTGCTGGTGAACTTGGTTGTGTTTTATTACCTAAATATCGTGGACAAGGCTTTATGACATCAGCAATGTCTTTAGCCATAAAATTTGGAAACAATCATATAGGGCTAAACCGCATTTGGGCTGAAACATCTCAAGAAAACAATAATGCAATTAAACTTCTCGAAAGGCTTAACTTTATTAAAACTGCCGATTTAGATAATGATTACATTGAATACGAATTAAAATAAAACAATAAAAGCTTCGGAGAAACCTGAAGCTTTTATTATTTCATACGATCCTCATTTAAAGCTAAATTCAAAATAAATTATATATTAGCTAAAGAATTAACTCTATCTATTTTAGCCTTTTAGACCAAAGCCCATGACTAAGAAAACCATAATCTTATTCGGATTTATCATTGTTAAATTTGCTTTACAGTATACGCTAATAAGTTCCGAATATGATTTGCAACGTGACGAATACCTTCATCTCGATCAAGCACGTCACTTAGCTTGGGGCTATTTATCAGTCCCTCCAGTAACATCTTGGATTTCTTATATCATACTGCTACTTGGAAATTCTGTTTTCTGGATTAAGTTCTTCCCTGCTCTCTTTGGTGTTTTGACACTCATAATCGTTTGGAAGACTATTGAAAAACTCAATGGAAATTTATATGCTTTAATTCTAGGCACAACGTGTCTTCTTTTTTCATCATTGCTACGAATAAACATCCTTTATCAACCCAACTCATTAGATGTATTATGTTGGACCGCTTTTTATTACATCATAATTCAATACGTCACTACCGAAAAATCAAAATGGCTTTATATAGGAGCAATCGTATTTGCCTTGGGTTTTCTCAACAAATACAATATCCTATTCCTACTCATAGGTCTAATTCCTGCTATTTTATTAACCAAACAAAGGCAACTATTCACTAATAAAAAACTCTATGTTGCCTTGCTTTTAGGAATGATTCTTATTTTACCCAATATCTTATGGCAATACAGCAACCACTTTCCAGTTGTTCACCATATGAAAGAATTGGCAGAAACTCAATTAGTCAACATGGATCGTTTTGACTTTTTAAAAAAGCAATTACTTTATTTTATAGGTTCGTTCTTTGTGCTACTTTCAGCCTTGTATGCCTTATTGTTTTACAAACCTTATGAAAAATATAGATTCTTTTTTACTTCACTAATTTTCACCCTTATTGTATTCTTATACTTTAAAGCCAAAGCGTATTACGCCATCGGTTTATATCCTATTTATATAGCTTTTGGGGCTGTTTACCTTTCTGAAATTTTAAAAACTGGTTGGAAACGTTATCTGCAACCCGTATTTGTCGCCATTCCACTATTGTTTTTCATTCCTATGTACAATTTATCATTCCCAAATAAAAGCCCTGAATATATAATAAAACACCCCGAGAACTATAAAAAACTAGGAATGCTCAAATGGGAAGATGGCAAAGATCATAATTTACCACAAGATTATGCCGATATGCTGGCTTGGAAAGAGCTCGCCCGTAAAACCGATTCGGTTTATGCAACTATTGCCAATCCTGAAAAAACCTTGGTTCTTTGTGATAATTACGGCCAGGCTGGAGCTATTAATTATTACACTCAGAAAGGAATTAGAGCTGTTTCGTTTAATGCCGATTATGTAAATTGGTTTAATCTTGATGTCCAATACACCAACTTAATCCGTATAAAAGAGTACCATGAAAACGATGATGAAATTGCAGAAACTAGTCCCTATTTTAACTCCTATGCAGTAGCCGATTCCATCACTAATAAAAATGCAAGAGAATACAGAACAACTATTTTTGTTTTTACTGATGCAAAAATTGATATCAATAAAAGAATTAGTAAAGAGATTAAGGATTCTAAAAGGTTTTGAGGTTCTGAGTATCTGAGTTGCAAAGGCTCAAAGGTGCAAAGGTTAAGTTTGAGTATATAAAAACACAATGATTATCATTGTGAACGGTAGTAAGAATATGATTTAAAAACTAAAACAAATGATTAATAGCATCCAATTAATACTATCTAAACTAACTTCTAGTCCAAAGAATATCTTTCTTTTGGATAGTATTGGTGCTTTTTTAACTGCTTTCTTATTGGGGTTTGTCCTTGCAAGATTTGAATCTATTGTTGGAATGCCTCAAAAAACACTTTATTTTTTATCTGCTCTAGCATTCGTTTTCGCTATATATTCTTTAAGCTGTTATTGCTTTGTTTCTAATAAACAGAATAACTTTCTTAAAGTAATTATAGTAGCCAATATTCTGTATTGTTGCCTTACAACTGGTCTTATATTCTACAACTTTCAAACCCTAACACTATTGGGATTAATATATTTTATCCTTGAAATAATTGTTATCGTCTGTTTGGTATTTATTGAAGAGAAAGTGGCTAAGATTCTGAGTGTCTGAGTGCCTGAGTTCTTGATTTGTATTGGTTTAGTTTAAAGATAAAAAATCTCCACAAGTAACTCTCCAAACTATATTGAGCAACTTATGGAGATTCCTCCTATGTCGAAAGACAAAGTAACTAAACCTTTGTGACTTTGGGCCTCTGCAACTTTGTACCTTTATAACCCAGAGCCTCAAAACCTTTGCGACTCAGAACCTCCTCTAAGCCATAAACAACATATTCTTATTATAGTTATACAATACCAAATCATATGGTACTACGTTTGGTAATACCTTCTCTGAAGTCGCATCTAACTTAATGTTATTTGCCTTTCTGAATAAGTAAATATCTTTCAAACAATTTGATAAGCTCTGATGTATCATTGATGAAGTCATAGGCAATTTATTATCTCCTACCAATAAATCGATTTGATAATTAGAACTAGATTTTGAAAGGTTATTACCTATTATTCTTATTTCGAATGTAGTGCGTTTTCCGTTATGCTCTCCCTGATATTGTACTCTCATAGTTTATCAATTTAAATTAAGTATAATTTCATCTATAAGGTTTTCCAAGCCTTTTCTGAAATATAAATTTACTAATAAAAATCATTTCCATTCATAATTAATTCTGAAATTTTAAAAACATAAATACAGCACATTCTGTATTTTTTTATTCAAAGCACTTTCAACACCTGATTATCAATATCTCAACATAACTATTAAATAAACGATAAAAATTTAGCAATTAAGTATAATTTTAATCAATGTAATTGGTATTTAATATTTTATTAAATTTGAATAACTAATCTTAAACCCTAATCTTATGGAAATGAATTTCATAGCATTTTTGGCTTCAGCCTTAACAACTCTTATTACTGGTTTTATCTGGTACAACCCTAAAGTCTTTGGAACAATCTGGATGCGAGAGGCCAAAATAACCGAAGATGACCTCAAGAAAGGAAATATGCTTAAAATTTTTGGATTAACTTATATCTTTTCTTTAATGATAACTATAATTGTTTCGGCATTAACAATTCATCAAACGGGAGCATTAGGAATGGTTGGAGGTCCTCCAATGGTAGAAAGTGCAAAACCATCTTTTGCTGCTTTCATGGCTGATTATGGAACTGCGTATCGCACCTTTAAACACGGTTCACTTCATGGATTCTTAACAGGAGTCTTTTTTGTTTTCCCAATACTAGCAATTAATGGTTTATTCGAAAGAAAATCTTGGAAATATATTTTCATACATGCAGGATATTGGATTCTTACCCTAACCATAATGGGTGGAATTATTTGTGCATGGGCATAAAATCAAAGCATAAAAATCCGTTTGAAAAATTAAAAAATCAAACGGATTTCTTCTTTAAGTATACTCTAGCTAAATAAGCCATAAATTATAATATTCTGTTATTATTAAGTAAATTTGAATAATATATAGTACTCCTACCTTGAATACATCTTATTCCTTCCAGATTTACAACAATACTGCATCACTTCCTAAATCATGGAATGATTTGGCTAGCCATAATATTTTTTTATCCAAAGAATATCTAGAAGTATTAGAGAAATCAGCACCAACCAATATGCTGTGTCATTATATTGGTTTTTTTAAAGATTCTGAATTAGTAGGCATTACCCTTACACAATTTTTAGATTCTAATAAACTTGAATCATTTGGAGAACGAGATCAATGTGTAAAAACTTCAGTTCGCAATTTTGCCTTCAAAAAATTTGCTTCTCATGTTTTATTTGTGGGTAACAATATGCTCACTGGACAAAATGCATTTTCATTTTCTGAAAAAATCTCCCTGCCAAAAGCAATTAAACTATTGCACAAAGCTATAAATGCATTAAAGAAGGATTTTAAATCTAAAGGCAAAAAAATTCACATTACAACTATCAAAGATTTTTCTGCTAAGGAAATTCATATGCTTGCTGCCGAATTTAAGAAAGGATATACATTTTCTATTCAGCCAAACATGGTTTTTAAAATCAATGAAAACTGGAAAACCGAAGCCGATTATATCGATGCTTTATCAAAAAAATACCGCGACCAATACAAACGCACTCGTAAAAAAGCTTTGGGAATAGAGAAAAAGAAAATGGATCTAAATGATATCATTGCTTTTGAAGATACTATTTATGATTTGTATTATCATGTTGCCAAAAATGCCCCATTCAACACTTTTTTCTTGGCAAAAAATCATTTTAGCGTTTTTAAAGAAACATTAAAAGAAAAGTTTCTTTTTTATGGTTATTTTATTGACGGGAATTTAATTGGTTTCAATACTTTAATCATGAATGGTACCGCAATGGATACTTATTTCTTAGGGTATGACGAAAGCATTCAGCGTGAAAAAATGCTGTATTTAAACATGCTTTACGACATGATAGCATTTTCTATTAACAAAGGTTTTAAAGAGATTATTTTTGCACGAACGGCTCTAGAAATAAAAAGTTCTGTGGGTGCAAAACCTGTTAAAATGTATGGGCTTATCACACATAGCAACTCCTTAATCAATCATAATATTGCCAAACTATTTAATTATCTAGAACCCAAAACCGACTGGCAAGAACGAAATCCATTTAAATAATCCTATTTAATCAAGTCCCGAACTCTGTTTGAGATTTTTAAGGAATTGCAATTTTCATTTGCTTGTGCAAAATATGGATGTCTAATTCTGTTTGAGCTCCACAATACTCTCCATCGATTTGAAAACTAACTGGATGATTCGTTCTCATCACAGCTCTATCTGTCGAAATAATAACAATGTCTTCTGAATCGATAGGCATGTTTCCTGTAATAATTTTTCCTAGGATTATTAAATCTAAGCTTTTTAAAACCACCAATTCAAACTTACCATCATTAACATTGCCTTTAGGATTGATTACAACGCCTGTTCCATATTTTTGAGAATTGGCAATCACCACCATTCTTGCTTCATGCGCTACTGTTTGATTGTTGGCTGAAATAGATACGATAAAAGGATCTCCTGACTCTTTTATGGTCGTGTAAGCCTGTGATGCATAACCCCAAAATCCTCTTATATTACTTTCTTCATAGTTCTTAATTAAATCAGCATTGAGACCAATATCGCTCAGATGAATACTCTTCTTGCCGTTAATAGAAATCATATCCATCTCGGTATAATTATTATGAAAAGCAATACTTAAATTTTCTTCTAGTGTTTTTGGCAAATTTAAATCCACCGATAAACCATTAGCTGATCCTGCTGGTAATATCCCAACAACTACATCATACTTCTCCATTGCTTCAGCTACCATCTTTACAGTTCCATCTCCACCAGCAACAACAATTCTAGAAGGCAAGTACTCATTATACAGTGCTATTATTTTAGCAATATCATCCTTTCCAGTAGTTTCATATACACTCAAATTAATATGACAAGTTACCGCATAGGATTTTACGGTTGCGATAAGTTCTGACTTATCCAAATCACCTGAAATAGGGTTTACAACAAATATGATATTTCGCTTCAAAATTTTATCTTTATATTTATTTAAAAGTAATTATACTAGTTATTCCAAAAGTAAGCAATTAATGAAACCTATTTTAAAATTATATCGCGGATATGCCAATGATCAGGAACTAATTGTCATGGGACATGTTTTTAAACCATCAACGGCTAATGATTATGATTTTCAAAAGAAAAATTTCAAAAATGCTACTTCTGTACTCAAACTTTTCCAGATAAAAACAATTCCTAATTATGATGTTTATCTAAAACATGGTGATCGACAGATTCATACTAAAACTCTCAATGATGGCTTTTTTAAATTCTGTATTCCTTTAAAAGAAGAAACTGGTTTTGGATGGATGGACTATGAGGTTAGCATCACCCATAAAAAGGAAACCATAACATCTTCTGCCTCTTTCATCAGACCTCATGAAGGAAATTTAGGAATTATATCTGATATTGATGATACTTTTCTAATCTCACATACAAAAAATTTCTTCAGAAAATTATACATACTGCTTTTTAGAAATGTAAATGACCGAAAAATATTCGATGATGTTGTTCCGCATTATCAAGCACTAAGTTCTGCTGGGAGAAACAATAAAAACGAAAAAAATGCTTTTTTCTATATCTCAAGTAGCGAATGGAATTTGTATCGTTTTATTATTCAGTTCACAAAAATTCACGACTTACCAAGAGCTGTAATATTGCTAAAGGACATTAAAACTGGAATGTCCGACTTTTTTATGAGCGGCAGAGGAAATCACGATCATAAGTTTGATAAAATCAAACATGTCTTGGAGTTTTACCCAAACCTTAAATATGTATTATTAGGTGATGATTCTCAACATGATCCAATATTATACGAACGAATTTGCAAAATATTCCCTGTAACAGTAAAAGCTGTTTATATAAGACAAACCGGTAAACATAAAAAAGAAGCAACCGAAACTATTCTGAAAAACTTAGAAAATCTTGAAGTCTCTGTTTGCTATTTCAAGCATAGTAGCGAAGCAATTGAGCATTCTAAAAAGATTGGAATTATTGCCTGAGATGTAGGAGAGTGTGAAATGTAGAAATGTGAGATGTAGACTGCAAAATGAAAACTGAATACTACAACTGTAAACTGAAAACTGCGACTGAGTACTAACCGCAAAGAGCACAAAGAACTACGCAAGGGACACAAGTGAAACTGATACTGCAGCAGTAAGCTGAAACTAAAAACTGCGACTGAATACTGTGACTGTAAACTGAAAACTAACCGCAAAGAGCACAGTCCCGATAGCTATCGGGATACGCAAGGAACACAAGTTTATTGTAACTGGAAACTGCGACTGAAAACTGTATACTGCGACTGAATACTGTAAACTAAATTCTCAACACAAGACCCCTAGCCCAGATTATAGCGTAAAGCCTGGAGCAAAAAAAACTGCATTTCCTGTTTTAAAAAAGCGACTTTAGAAGCTCTTTTTATAACATTAGAAATGCAGTTTTTTTGTGAGGACTTGTAGCGAAAGCTGGAATAGCTCCTAACTACTAAATCATTGCTTATAGATTATCTATTTCTTCTTGAACTACTTCCCATTCTGAAAGTAATTTATCTAATTCGGCTTTCTTTTTATTGTATGCCATAAAGAATGAAGCATCTTCGATATGCTTATCATAATTTGATGCTAACATTTTATCGTCGTGCTGAATGTCTTTTTCTAGTTGTTTGATTTGACTTTCAACTTTACTCAAGCGATTCTGCAACGCTTTATTTTTCTTTTGATCTTCGTATGAAGCTTTATTACTTTCTTTAGGAGCTCCTGCTTTTGTAGCATCTTTTTTCTCAACTTCACGCATGTTTTCCAAATTACGTTGCTCTAAGAAATAATTGATGTCTCCTAAATATTCTTTTATCTTTTGATCCTTGAATTCATACACCAAATTAGACATTCCTTGAAGGAAATCTCTATCGTGAGAAACTAACAATAATGTTCCTCCGAATTTTTGAAGCGCAGCTTTCAGTACATTCTTAGATTTTATGTCCAAGTGATTCGTAGGCTCATCCATTAGCAAAACATTTATAGGTTGTAACAACAACTTACATAATGCCAAACGGTTTCTTTCACCTCCCGAAAGAACTTTTACCTTTTTTTCTACATCATCTCCACGAAACAAAAACGAACCCAACATATCACGAACTTTTGATCGGTTGGTGTCCATTGCAGCATCTTCCATTGTTTGTAACAATGTGATTTCTCCATCTAGGTATTCAGCTTGATTTTGAGCAAAATAACCCAACTGAACGTTGTGCCCTAATTTTATGCTTCCTTGATATTCAAATTCATCAACGATTGCTTTTATAAAAGTTGATTTACCTTGTCCGTTCTGTCCCACGAAAGCAATTTTGCTTCCACGTTCTACCAACAGATTTATATCTTTAAGTATTACTTTATCTCCGTAAGCTTTGGTAACATTATCAGCTTCGACAACTACTCTCCCTGGTTCTTTTGAAACTGGGAATGAAATATTCATCACTGAATTATCATCTTCGTCTACCTCGATACGCTCTACTTTATCTAATTTCTTGATAAGCGATTGTGCCATTGATGCTTTTGAAGCTTTAGCACGGAATTTCTCGATTAACTTCTCTGTTTCTTCAATTTTCTTGGCTTGGTTTTTTTGTGTAGCCAATTGTTTTTCACGAATTTCATGACGTAACTCTAAATATTCTGAATACGGCTTATTAAAATCATACGCCTTACCCAATGAAATTTCGATTGTCCTATTGGTTACATTATCCAAGAACATTTTATCGTGTGATACAATTACCACAACACCAGGATAATTACGCAAGAAACTTTCTAACCAAATGATACTCTCGATATCCAAGTGATTCGTAGGCTCATCCAGTAACAAAATATCATTAGACTGTAATAATAATTTCGCCAACTCAATACGCATTCTCCATCCTCCCGAAAAAGTTTCGGTTTGGTTATTGAACACTTCTCTTTTAAAACCTAAACCTAAAAGAATTTTCTCTGTATCTCCAACATAATTATATCCTCCTAATAATTCAAAACGGTGGGTATAATCAGATAAGTCTTCGATAATCTGGCTGTACTCTTCACTTTCATAATCGGTTCTAGTTACCAATTGATGATTGATTTGCTCTAATTTTTTCTCTACAACTTTTATATCTGTAAAAGCTTCGTACGCCTCTTCGAGTACTGTTCTTCCTTGTTCAAAATCGATATCCTGACGTAGGAAACCCATTCTTACTTCTTTCTCTGTTGCAATTTGTCCTGAATCTGGTTTAAAATCTCCTGCAAGAATTTTTAGCATTGTTGATTTTCCAGCACCATTTTTCCCTACAAGACCTACTCGATCTCCTGCACCTAAACGAAAAGTAACTTCCTCAAACAAATAAGAACCCCCAAACGAAACAGATAAATTATGTATATTAAGCATTTATTATTGTTATTTTATAACTAATTGATTGTGTAAATTAACACCTTCAAATTAATGAAGAGCTAACTTTTTGTAGACATTAAAATACTTCTTACTGAGTAACTAAACGTTTATTTAAGCTTACTAAAACTTTAATTTTATTTAATCAACCTGTAATCAGCATTTTTGATTCTTTATTTTCTAAAATATATAGCAATTTACATTGCTATTTACTTATAATTTTAAAAATGCAAAGGTAGTGAAAAGGAATGTATTATACTATAAAGTTAAAAACCCTGTTTACGACATACTTAGAAGCCTTTATTTATGCGTTTTCAGGTTATTAAGAATTCAAAATTGTTAATGTGACAATCAATCATTATCTTTGGTTTTATTTCACATTTTTTATTTAAAATGGTCTATATTATTCTCTTCTGAATTTATGTAGCTCATTTTTTATTTATTACAAAAAAACCTACTCAAAATGTTCAAAAAAGGATCTAAACTAAATAGTATTTTAAAAGGAACTTGTCCTAAATGTCAAAACGAAAGTATGTACGAAGACAAGAATCCGCTACATTTAACTAAGGTTTTGAAAATGAATGAATCTTGTAGCCATTGCGGATTTGTATATCAAATTGAGCCTTCTTTTTTCTATGGAGCAATGTATGTAAGCTATGGCTTAAACGTTGCTTTAGGAATTGCAGCCTTTGTAATATCTTATGTTTTATTAGATTCTAGTATCGAAGCTTCGTTTATAGCAATTGTAGTAACTCTTGTTTTGTTATTCCCTTTTGTATTAAGATGGTCAAGAAATATATACATCAATATGTTTGTTTCTTATGACCCTACTACCAATATAAAATAAATTACTTCTTGTTCTTTTTATAAAAGCGTTGGATATTTATTTCATTATCCAAAGGGATTTCATTTTCAATATTTTCAAATAAGGCTTTTGCCATTGCTGGTCCAAGCATAACTCCACGTGTACCTAATCCATTTAGAATATGAAGTGATTTATGTGTATTATGCGCTCCTACCAATGGTCTTCTGTCTTTTACTGTAGGGCGAATTCCAGCAAAGTGCTCAACGATTTCAAATTCGCATGTGATAATTTCGCGAATGCGCTCTAGAAGTTCTTGTTTAGCCTCTTCGGTAGGCAAGTCGGTTTTATCTTTCCAATTGTATGTTGCTCCTACCTTAAACAAGTCATTTCCTAAGGGCAAGATAAATACACTTGTATTCACAATTACATCTAAATTTAAACCTACTGCTTTTATAATAAACAACTCCCCTTTTGTACCATCCAAAGGTAAATCATTAAAGAATGGGTTCTTATGCAACCCGAATCCTTCAGCAAAAATTATATGACGCGCCTGAATGTTTTTATACTGGATTCCTGAATCCAAAAACTCAATTTGACTATAATCAAATGTGTCTTGCAATAGTAAATTTTCGGCTATTAAATATTCTCTATACTTTTCTAACAACAAGGCAGTGTCTACATAACCTGTATGTAAAACTTCGCCATAATCGTATGGAGAATCTATACTATTGTATTTTTTGGTAATTAATTTAGTAGATAAAAAAGGCGCTAAGTTTTTTTTGTCTGAAGCACTAAACCAATTATTCTGCTCTTCTATTGAGAAAAACTTTCTTATGATTGGAAGTTGGTAGTTGAATTTTGTAGCAAGTTTTCTTTCTATATCTGCATAAAACGAATCCATTAAAACAAGTTGTGGTTGTGCTTGCCACACTTCACTAAATCTTTTTAAAATTACTGGATTATACAATCCTCCTGCAATTTTTGATGAGTTTTGTGATTTATCATCTACTACCAAAATAGATTTATTGTGCGACAATGCTTTCTCTGAAAAAGAAATCCCTGCCAAACCTGAGCCAATAATTAAATAGTCAATCATGAAAAATATATTAAACTGTTACAGCCATCAAACTTAAATAAAAAAAAACTCTTACCACGAATGGTAAGAGTTTATATTAAAGAAGGAAATTAATTTTTAGTAATTCCACATATCTGATTCGAAATTTCTAATTTTCTCTTTCACTCTCTCAGATTCTAATAATTGATTCTGAGCGTTATCCTTCATGTATTCTTCTATGGCTCTATCTCCATAAACGTTTTCTTCTTTATAGATTGTACTGTTAAAACGTCTAGAGTTTAAGATTTGATCAAAAGAAATTGGCATTGCAGAGTTTTTGTCATTAAACGCTTTCGCTTCATGTAAAACACCTCTAGCATCTGGGAAGAATACCCAGAACAACTCTATATAATCTTTCTCCTCACTATTAATAGTATAAACATCTGGAGTAACAGGACAAATTCCTAATAGACGATACTTCAATTCACTTTGACGTTTGTCAAAATACCAATACCCTTTAATTTTATATTCAGTAACATCTTGAGCTGTTAAATCAGTTTTCAAGATATACTCTGAAGATATTGTTTTAGATGCAGGAACAGTTACTGTTTCACTTGTAGTTACTTTATTTTTTCCTTTACCTGTTGTCTTCTTTTTCTGGATCGTTTGTGTAACATACGCACCCGGATCTTGATTCAATTGCTCTCTACCAGCATCTGTTGTATCGACACGAGATAAAGAAGCCTGAATATCTTTCATAGACTTTTTGGTATTGAAATAACTATCAGTGTAAACTTCAGTAATTTTACCATTCTTAATTGCTTTTGTCAAGACATCGTACATAGAACGTCTGTCTGAACCGATATTAGCTGTATCAATTGGAAAATACATTGAGAAGTTGATTTTTTCATTCAAATCAATGATTTCCCAAACAGTTTTCCCCATCAAAACATCTCTATCGTGTACATAACCATAAGCTAATGGTTTGTCATTATCCGAAATAAGTTGTGCAGGCGTTTTTAATCCAATTTCTGCAGGTGTTTTTGCATTAAGCAAATTTGACTGTGCATACGTTGTATAAGTCCCTGCAACAGAGATAATAGCTATTAAAAAATTTCTTACATTCATCATGGTATCAGTATAAGATATTGAAGTAGTTTACTTTATAGAACTACTTATTATTGTATTTCAAAAATTACTGGAGCTGTTCTTGGCAATAAATAACTTCCTGCTCCAACAAGTTTAGTTTTAATCTCAGAAATAGTAACTTGATCTCCTCTACCTGCTTTTGAAAGTACAGATTTACATTGTGCGTTTAATCTATTACCTGAAACTACAACTGTAGGTTGTCCAGTAACTTTTAAATTAAATCCAACAACATCTAATCCTACTTCGAAATCAAAATCAACTAATTTAGCACCAATTGTAGCTACTTCTAAGTTTGATTTAGGTCCTTTTACAACACCCATTTCACCTCTAACAGTACCAGTTGGTCCAGGAATACCTTTAATTCTGAAAGTTTTCTTGTCAGAAACTGTAGATCCATTTTCCAATTTACCTGTAACAGAAATTGTAGTTTCTGTACCTGTACCTGGGCTCATATTATATTTTCCTGGTTTACCAGCAGATGATAATCCTGGAGCAGTTGCTACCACTTTGTTATCTGCAACACCAGCAAATGAGATTGAGATTGGGTTAACAACACCTCTATAAACTACATTCATTTTGTCTGCAGAAATAGTAGCTGAATTTGGCTTAGGTACTACAACATATTTACCTTCAAATTTAAGTGGAATAGTTTTCCCATCTTCTAAGAATGTAAATTGTCCGTTAATACTTTGTTCTCCAATTCCACCAGCAGTCATCGAAATAACAGCTTGTCCGTTAACAATTTTACCAGGTCCTGAGAATGAAGTTGGTTTTGTGTTTTCGTCATAACGACCTAAAACTACTTTACCAGTAACAGTTTCTCCTTGGAAATATGCATTTTTATCAAGAACTACAATTGCTTTATAATTGCTATAAGAAGCTGCAGCTACTGCCGCTTTTCCTAAAGCTGAACTATATACATCTGATTCTGCTTTTTTAACATCACTTTGCCAAGCTGACAATTTTGCAACTGAAGCAACTGCTGGAAAGCCTTTAAAGTGGTAAGCTAAAAATTTGTCTTTTAAACCTTCTTTGTTCTTAACGTCAGAAGTATCAAATTTATTATCAATTTCAGCTACGATTGCACTGTATTTTTTATCAGTCAATACAGCTTTCATATCAGCTTTATATTTGTTGATTCTTGCAACAATTTCGTTTCCTTTTGCAGTATACCCTTCTCCAGTAAACCAATTGTCGATATTATCACCTTTATCCATATTTTCATATGGTAATTTTCCAGTTTCTTTATCAGCTTCGAATCCTTTTACTACGTCACCTTTTAATCCACCAACGTAATCGTAAAATTCTTTTGAGATAGCTTCAACTTTGTGCGCTGTTTGAGCAGCTGTTTCAAATTCTCCTTTAGCTTCAGCAGCTTTCTGATCTAATGATGAAAGCAATTGTGCATTTGTCATATTTGAAGCCTCATTTGCGCTTTCAAATTTTTCATTCATTAAGCCAAAAGCCGACAAAACTTCTTTTGACATATTCATTGCTAACATTGCGATAAAAACCAGATACATCAGGTTAATCATCTTCTGTCTAGGGGTTAATTTTCCTCCTGCCATATTTTCTAAATAATTAGTAGTTTTTTATTAATAATAATTGTCTTTAACTAATTATCCTTTATTATTCATAGCCGAAAGCATACCACCATATACATTGTTTAAAGAAGCAATATTTGCAGTCATTGATTGCATTTGCTCTTTTAATTTACTTGCATTTTCAGCGATTTCTTTGTTTGCTTCTGCATTTCTAGAAGCACTTTCTAATTGTACTTTATATAAACTATTTAATGATTCCATTTGTGCAGCTGCAGTAGATAATTCTTCGCTGTATTTTTTAGTAGAAGCGATTGAATCAACAGTTGGAGCAATACCTTTAGCAGCAGATTCAAAGTTTTTGATACTGTTACCTAAGCTTGACATTAACTCTCCGTCAATTTTAGCTTCTTTAAGCATAACGTCTAATTTTTGAGAAAGCAATCCTTGTGCATCTGAAGGAGTCTCAGCTTTTGCAACTTTTGCTTTTGCTTGTCCATTAGCCAATTCTGGGTAAACTAATGTCCAATCTAATTCTTCATCAACTGGTTCGAAAGCAGATAAAGCAAAGATTAACGCCTCTGTTACTAATCCGATTGAAAGCATCAAGGTTCCTGTTAACGGTCCAATTTCAAAGTGAGTAATTTTGAATAAAGCTCCAATAATTACTACTGCTGCTCCCATACCGTAAGCGAAGTTCATCGCTTTTTTACTTAATAATGCCATAATTCTGTTTGTTTGTTTTAGGTTTTAAAATAAGGATTTGGTTATTGAATTTAATTTTCTTTCTCTTAATAATTTAATTATTTCTTTTTATTTCCGGTAGCTTGCGTTCCCATATAATCTTGAACAGTTCTAAATCCAATAAAACTTCTTGCAGAATCCGCATATTCAAAATCTCTAGTACTTACTTGTAAGAAATAAGCAACATCTTTCCACGAACCTCCACGTACTACTTTACGTTTGTTTGAACCATCTTGTACATTAGGGTTCATTGTAGAAACATATTCGTAAGCATTTGGACTGTATGAAGAATCTGTCCACTCTGCTACGTTACCTGCCATGTTATATAAATTATAACCATTTGGATCATACGATTTTGCCTCTACAGTGTATAAAGCATTATCAGCAGCATAATCTCCTCTATTTGGTTTGAAGTTAGCCATAAAACAACCTCTATCGTTTCTGATGTAAGGTCCTCCCCAAGGGTAAGTTCCTGACTCTAGACCTCCTCTAGCAGCATACTCCCATTCTGCCTCTGTAGGCAATCTGAAAGAGTTCACTAAATCATGTCCTTTCTTTTTTGCTTTTATGTATGTGTTTTTATTCAAAGTTCTCCAAGCACAAAATGCTTTTGCCTGAGTCCATTTTACTCCAACAACTGGATAATCTCCATATGCCTTATGCCAGAAATAGTCATTATGCATTGGCTCATTATATGAGTATGTAAAATCTTTAATCCAAACAGTTGTATCTGGGTAAACTTTAACCTCTTCTGTCTTAACAAAATCTTTTCTTTTTCCAACTTTAGCTTTAGCTGCAGCCTGGATATCCATCCAAGAATATCTAAATTTCAATTTATTAACATCAATAGTTCTTAAACCATTGTATGACTCTTCAACTGGAATATACATTGAATCCATTACCTCAGCATAGTACTCATCTGGGTATGCTTGTGTACCTTTTGCTAATTTTACTTTTCTGTTTAATTTTCTTCCAGCATAAGGATCATCTGCCGTACCTATACTATAATAGTTATCGTACATATACTTATCGTAAGCAGTCATTTTTTCAGGATCTGAATCGTTAAAAGCATAATCTCCTATGCTTCCACCTTTTTTACCTTTAGCATCTGTTCCGCCACCTGGTTTTTGTCCCATTTCGTCTGCCATAATAGCCAAACGAACTCTCATTGTAGAATCTTTTACCCATTCAACAAATTGACGGTATTCACTATTTGTTATCTCTGTTTCATCCATATAAAAAGAACGAACTGTAACTGTTTTAGTTGGTGCATCCTCTACTTGTGCCAAGTCATCATCTGACTTACCCATGATAAAAGACCCTCCTGGAACTAAAGTCATTCCATAAGGTTTTTCTGGATACCATTTCCCGCCTTTAACACCTACCAATTCTCCTTTGTCACTTGACCTACCACAACTAATCATTAGTGTTAAAAATGCCGCAAATGCAATAAACTTCTTCATATATATTTGGATTATCTATTCATTATTATAAGTCCGTAAACCTATTTATTATTTTCTTAAAAAACAATAGCTTCTTGTGTAATTTATTTCACGGTTCAAAAATAAAGTTAAAAAAAATAAAAAAAAAATATTTAGTCGATAAACTACCACAAAATATCGCCGTAAAACGTTAAATTTTAATATTTATAAGTCTAACCCTACTAATGAAAACAAAATCAAGCCTTTAAAAAACCCTTCAATTAATAGCATCTTATTACGAAAACGGTTACACAGTATTTTTTCGCTGTGCTTTCCACCATCTTTCAGGTAATTCCTGATTACAGGCTACCAAATATTCGTCATAAGAACAAGATAACAACGTATTTCTCTTCAATTTATTATTCCCATCTGTAATAAAAGGTATCTCTATCCACCAACGATCCGTTTTATCGCTTTTATAAAAAACCAATTCTTCCTCTTCTAATGGAACTATATATTTTAAATAGTTTTTTCGACTACCATAAGGATACTCATTCGAACGGTAATGATACCCCTCGATAAAATACCAAACTATTTGAGCTATAATTGGAGCTTCTTGTGATGTATTATTATGATTAAATAATCCAAAAGCAGACACTTTATCACTAATCCCTGCATATCTCGCCAACGAACAAATCTCTTTACCATCAAATCCATTAGGCTCAAAAGCAATAGTATTTCCTGAATCGGCAGATTTAATTGAATTCAAATCAAAACTAACTAAATCAGCATCTCTAAAAACGGGCTCTGCTAGTGCTATTTTATTTGAAATTTCACCTAATCGATAAGCATCAAAAAACAGCTTTTCTATTAAATCTATTTCTTCTTGTGAGTTATAATAAGTCTGATATCCTATATTACAGTAATTAAACAAATTATTAGGCTCATCTACTATGATCTTAGTTAAATATGAAGTTGCTGAAGAATCTTCACTTTCTTTTCCAAAATCAAATTTATTATCAACTGCAACTAAATTAACCATCTGCTCTAAATCATCGTAAGCGCGATATAATGCATAGGTCAAATCTTGAGAACCACCTATAACTATAGGTACTACTCTATTTTTTATTAAAGCTGCAGTTATTTTTTTTAGAAGATAATAAGTATCATCTACCGAATCTCCAGGTACAATATCTCCTAAATCAGCAATAGACATCTCCCAATTTCCAGGAAACATGCCATATAACTTTTTACGAAATGGATTCAGATTTACATCATTAATTGCTGATGTATCTCCTCGATTATCCAAAACTCCGATTATAGCAATATTAACTTTACTTATATCCGGGAATTGATCTTTGGTATGTAAAACTATTTTACTCCCCAATTCTTGAGATGATAATGTACCAATGTAGCTTAGAATTTCTTCGGCAACTGGTTGTAGAAAATCAAATTCCATTTTTTATTTCTTTTTTGCTACTGTTTTTTTCGCTACAGCTTTTTTGGTAGCTGGTGCTTTTTTAGCAGCTGTCTTTTTTACTGGGGTCTTCTTAGCTATCATTTCTTGAACTTCTGCCAATGTTAATTTTGTAGCATCAACATCTTTACTTAGTTCAATTTTAATCTTACCTTTTGTAATAACCGAACGTCCCCAACGTGCTTTCTCAACCAAGATTCCTTCTTCCTCCCAGTTATGAAGCACTTTATCAATATTTTTTTGAAGCTTATCTTCAATCAAAGCTTCTATATCTGATTGTGATAAATTATCAAAATCATATTTTTTGCTCACATTAATAAACAACCCATTCCATTTAATGAATGGACCAAAACGACCTACTCCTTTTTGTACACCTTCTCCTTTATATACTGCAATAGGTGCATCAGCAAGCGCTTTCTCATCTATTAACTCTTGTGCTCTTGTAATGGTTACATCAAGCGGGTCTTCTCCTTTTGGCAATGAGATAAACACACTTCCGTGACGAACATAAGGTCCGTAACGCCCATTATTCACCTCTACTTCTTCTCCTTTATATTCTCCTAAGTTTTTAGGCAATAAAAACAAGTTCAAAGCTTCTTCCAAAGTTATATTTCCAATATTTTGATCTGCCATTAAACTAGCAAATTTCTTATCTTCATCATCCGGCTCTCCAATTTGTGCCATTGGACCAAATTTCCCTAAACGAACTGAAACTGGTCTTCCTGAAACTGGGTCTTTACCTAATATTCTTTCTCCGCTCTCTCTCTCTGCATTAGCTTCTACATCTTTTACATTTGGATGGAACTTATCATAAAACTCCTGCATCATTTGTGCCCAATCGATATTCCCTTCAGCAATTTCATCAAAATCCTGCTCTACTTTTGCTGTAAAATTGTAATCCAATATTGACCCAAAGTTCTTAACCAAGAAATCTGTAACAATAGTTCCGATATCAGTTGGCACTAGCTTCCCTTTATCTGAACCCGTATTTTCTTTAAGCAACTTCTCTCCTACCTTATTAGATTGTAAAGTAAGCTGTGTATAATTACGTTCTTGTCCGTCAAGATTTCCTTTTTCAACATAATTTCTATTAATAATAGTAGAAATAGTTGGTGCATAAGTAGAAGGACGACCAATACCTAATTCCTCTAATTTCTTTACCAGAGAAGCCTCTGTATAACGTGCTGGTGGTCTTGAATATCTTTCAGTTGCTGTGATGTAGTTATTTACTAATTTCTCATTCACCTTCATAGCTGGCAACATTCCTTCTTGCTCTTCCTCATCATCATCATGACCTTCAAGATACACTTTTAAGAATCCTTCAAAAAGCAAAACTTCTCCAGATGCTGTAAATATTTCGCTATGATTATCAGCTTCGATTTTTACATTGGTTCTTTCTAATTGTGCATCACTCATTTGTGAAGCCAATGTTCTTTTCCAAATCAAATCATACAAACGCGCTTGATCTCTGTCAATATTTACTGTATGGCGTGACATATCCGTAGGACGAATTGCCTCGTGTGCTTCTTGCGCTCCTTTACTTTTGTTTGTAAATGTTCTCGGCTTAGAGAATTCTTTTCCGTAAGATTTAATAATTTCAGCTTGAGCAGCATCCATTGCATCTTTAGAAAGATTAACACTATCGGTTCTCATATAAGTAATAAGTCCCGCTTCGTACAGACGTTGTGCTAACTGCATTGTGATTCCAACTGGCAAATACAATTTTCTTGCTGCCTCTTGTTGTAAGGTAGAAGTTGTAAATGGTGCTGTTGGTGATTTTTTTGTAGGTTTCGTTTCTAAGTCTGAAACCTTATATGAAGAACCTATATTTTTATTTAAAAAATCTTCGGCTTCTTTTTTTGTATTAAAATTTTTAGGCAATTTAGCCTTGAACGTTTTCCCAGTTTCATTAGTAAACTCAGCTACAACAGAATAAGATGCTACAGCTTTAAAATTCTGAATTTCGCGCTCTCTTTCAACAATTAAACGTACTGAAACTGACTGTACACGTCCTGCTGACAAACCTCCTTTAATCTTTCTCCATAAAACAGGAGACAACTCGTATCCTACTAATCTATCTAATACACGACGTGCTTGTTGTGCATTAACCAAATTATAATCTATCTCTCTTGGATTATCGATTGCTTTTAGGATAGCCGATTTTGTAATTTCATGAAAAACAATTCGTTTGGTTTTTTTTGTATCCAATTTCAACTCCTCCGCAAGATGCCATGAAATAGCCTCCCCCTCGCGATCCTCATCACTTGCTAACCAAACCATTTCGGCATTCTTAGATAATGTTTTTAGCTTACTAACCAAAGCTTTTTTATCTGGAGAAACTTCATATTTAGGTTTAAAACCATTCTCTACATCTACACCAATTTCTTTCGAAGGCAAGTCGGCAATATGCCCATAACTTGACTCTACTTGAAAATCACTTCCTAAAAATTTCTCTATCGTTTTTGCCTTTGCAGGTGACTCAACTATTACTAAATTCTTTGCCATTACTCTATTTTTCTGGAACAAAAGTATCTATTTTTTTTAAATATTGAGCTTTAGTAAATTTTAAAAATATTTTATACTATTAATAAGTATGCAAACACAAATAAAACATACTGTATTTTTCCTACAATACAAATACTTAAATCCATCAAAAACGTTTATCCTACAAAATGACCGAATCTACACAGAAACCTTCTAAACTAAAGCTTACCAGCTATAACCACATCTATTCCAATTTCTTCCAGTTTCATTTTAGTTTCCAAATCAATACCATCATCCGTAATTAGTACATCAATCTTATTCAAATTACAGATTTTACCAAAACCTCTAATATTCATCTTCGTAGAATCTGCAAGTACTATAACCTTTTCTGCTACCTCAATCATTGCTTGATTTAAATGTGCTTCTAAAGCATTTGATGTACTCAGACCAAAGTCTAAATGAACACCATCTGTACCTAAAAATAATTTATTACACGAAAATTGACTTAGAGTTGCTTCGGCAATCGGGCCAACTGCTGAAGTAGAACTATTTCGAACATCTCCACCTAATTGTATTGTATCAATATTCATTTCTTTAGTAAGCTCTAAAGACACTTTTAACGAAGGAGTAAGTACTGTTAGTTTTTGAAATCCAGTAATTATTCGAGACAAATAATGAATATTAGAACCTGAACCCAATATAATATAATCGTGTTCATTAATATATTTCAAAGCTTCTTTGGCTATTTGCTTTTTCTGCTCTACCTGCAATGTTTCTTTATCACTAACATCTCTTTCGAAAGCATAAATCGGCTTTTTACTCGCTCCACCATGTGTACGATGTAATAGCTTTTCGTTTTCTAAAAAATTCAGATCCTTTCGTATGGTTACGGTTGAAACATTATGCATTTCACACAAATCAACCACATTTACATATCCTTTTAGATCTAATTCTTTAAGTATATCTTCTTGTCTTCTGTTGATAATAGTCATAATGTCGCTTTAATATTAAGATTCGTCATGGCGAAAGATACGAAAATAAAATAATAAAATAAATTTCACTTTATTTTATTTGGTTTCGTTTAATTTCATTAAATTTGTTTTTCGAAAGCATTTAAAGAAATACGAAACAAATAAAACCAAACAATGAAACGAATAGAACAATTAGCAAAACTAAAACAAACCTCCGAATGGGATGTAATCGTAATCGGAGGAGGTGCTAGCGGACTAGGGACAGCTCTTGATGCCGCAAGCAGGGGATACAAAACTGTTTTGATTGAAGCAGTTGATTTTGCCAAAGGAACATCTAGTAGAAGCACTAAGTTAGTTCATGGAGGCGTTCGTTACCTAGAACAAGGTGATATTTCTCTAGTAACAGAAGCTTTAAAAGAAAGAGGACTAATGGCTCAAAATGCAGGTCACTTAGTTAAAAATCAATCTTTCGTTATACCAAACTACAACTGGTGGGGTGGCTATTTCTATACTATAGGACTTACTATTTATGACTTACTAGCCGGAAGACTTAGTTTGGGTCGATCTAAATATATTTCTAAGAAAAAAACCATCGAGTTACTTCCTACTGTAGAACCAAAAGGTCTGGTAAGTGGTGTTATTTACCAAGATGGTCAATTTGATGATTCCCGCTTAGCTATAAACATTGCTCAAACTGCAGTAGAAAATGGTGCTTGTCTTTTAAACTATGCTAAAGTTATTGGCTTATTAAAAGATGATAAAAACCAAGTTACTGGTGTTGAGATAGTAGATCACGAATCTGGTGAGAAATACGAAGTAAGAGGTAAAGCAGTCATAAATGCAACAGGTGTTTTCACCAATGCAATAATGAAACTAAACGATACTGTATATAAAAAATACATTGTTCCAAGTCAAGGAATTCACCTTGTTTTTGACAAATCTTTCTTGCCTGGTGATGAAGCATTAATGATTCCTAAAACGAGTGACGGAAGAGTATTATTTGCAGTGCCTTGGCACAACAAGGTGGTAGTAGGAACAACTGACACTTTGATTAAAAAACACAGCTTAGAACCAATTGCATTAGAAAGTGAAATTGAATTCGTACTAGAAACAGCACAACGATTCTTAGTTAAAAAACCTACTCGTGCCGATGTTTTATCTGTTTTTGCTGGACTAAGACCATTAGCAGCACCAGAAAAAGAAGGAAAAAGCACTAAAGAAGTTTCAAGAAGTCACAAAATAATTGTTTCTGAAACTGGGCTAATCACAATAACAGGAGGGAAATGGACTACTTACAGAAAAATTGCTGAAGACATTATAGACAAAGCAATTAGTGTACACCATTTGCCAAAAATAAAATGTAAAACGGAGCACATTGCAATTCACGGAAACAAACAAACCGATGCAAAAGCAAGAGAAAATCACTTATATATTTACGGAAGTGACATTCCTAAAATATTAGAATTACAGAATAACGAACCTGAATTAAAAGAAAAGCTACACCCTGATTACGAATACACCATGGCAGAAGTAGCATGGGCGATTCGTTACGAAATGGCAAGAACCGTAGATGATGTGCTAGCAAGAAGAGTTCGTTTACTATTTTTAGATGCACGTGCAGCTATTGCCTCTTCTGAAAAAGTTGCCCTATTATTAGCTAAAGAATTAGGTCACGACGAAACATGGGCTCAAAGACAAATATCAGAATTTAAACATCTTGCAAACGGATTCATTTTATCAGATTTTCAAGAAAAACATCATTAATAATACACCATTATGGAAAACAAATTTATCCTAACACTAGATCAAGGTACCACCTCCTCTAGAGCCATCATATTTAACCATGATGGCAAAATCGCAAGCATTTCTCAAAAACCTTACGAGCAAATTTTTCCAAAACCAGGATGGGTAGAACACGATCCTAATGAAATTTGGTATTCACAAATTAGCGTTGCAGCCGAAGTTATTGCAAAAATGGGGATTTCAGGAAAAGAAATAGCTGCAATCGGAATTACCAACCAACGTGAAACAACAATCGTTTGGGATAGAGAAACCAGCGAACCACTATACAACGCTATTGTTTGGCAAGACCGCCGAACAGCAAAATATTGTGACGAATTAAAAGCACAAGGTCTTACTGACATGATCCAAGAAAAAACTGGATTAAAACTAGATGCTTATTTTTCTGGAACTAAGCTAAAATGGATCTTGGACAATGTTGAAGGAGCACGCGAAAAAGCAGAGCAAGGGAAATTATGTTTTGGAACTGTAGACACATGGCTAATCTGGAAATTAACCAGAGGTAAAATGTTCATGACTGACGTTTCTAATGCAAGTAGAACCCTGCTAATGAACATCCATACATTAGAATGGGATAATGAATTGTTGGAATTA
This sequence comes from Flavobacterium pisciphilum, assembly GCF_020905345.1. Lineage (NCBI taxonomy): Bacteria > Pseudomonadati > Bacteroidota > Flavobacteriia > Flavobacteriales > Flavobacteriaceae > Flavobacterium > Flavobacterium pisciphilum. The sequence continues at coordinate 3,892,898 of NZ_JAJJMO010000001.1, read as the reverse complement.
TTTAATATTCCAAAAGCAATGCTTCCTGAAATAAAACAAAGCAGTGAAATATATGGAGAAACTTGCACAACGCTATTTTCTACTAAAATTCCAATTGCTGGCGTGGCAGGAGACCAACAAGCAGCTCTTTTTGGGCAACTTTGTACAGAACCTGGAATGGTAAAAAATACTTATGGTACAGGTTGCTTTATGCTAATGAATACTGGCGATAAACCTGTTTATTCTAAAAACAATTTACTAACAACAGTTGCTTGGAAAATAAATGGTAAAACTACCTATGCTTTAGAAGGTAGTGTTTTTGTAGGTGGAGCAGCAGTACAATGGTTACGAGATGGTGCAAAAATGATTAATTCATCTGATGAAATCGAAAGTTTAGCAGCAAGTGTACCCGACAATGGAGGTGTATATTTTGTTCCAGCTTTAACAGGATTAGGCGCACCACATTGGGATCAATACGCCAGAGGAGCAATTTTCGGTATTACTAGAGGAACAACAAATGCACATATAGCACGCGCAACTTTAGAAGGAATTGCTTATCAAGTATTTGATCTAGCAAAATCAATGGAAGCTGACTTCGGAAATGAAGGAAAGGAATTAAGAGTAGATGGCGGAGCAGTTGTCAATAACTTAATGCTACAATTTCAATCTGATTTATTTGGTTTTAAAGTAATTAGACCTAAAACTTTAGAAACAACAGCATTAGGAGCTGCATACTTAGCTGGATTGGCTGTAGGATACTGGAAAAGCATAGACGAACTACAGAAACAATGGTCTATTGACCGCGAATTCTCTCCAGAAATGCCAAAAGCAGAAGTGGACAAATTGGTACACAACTGGAACAAAGCTGTAGGTCGTACTACAAACTGGATTGAAGACTAGGAGATAAACCAATAAAAAACAAAAAGATGTCACCATTTATAGCAGAAATTATCGGCACAATGCTCGTTATCTTATTAGGTAACGGAGTCGTAGCAAACGTGGTTCTTAAAGGAACAAAAGGAAACAATTCTGGATGGATAGTAATTACTACTGGATGGGCATTTGCCGTCTTTGTAGGTGTAACCGTTGCAGGACCAATTAGTGGCGCCCATCTAAATCCTGCTGTAACAATCGGGTTAGCCATTATAGGAAAATTTGCTTGGGGGCAAGTTGCCTCGTACATCATTGCCCAATTACTTGGAGCCATGCTAGGCGCATTCTTAGTTTGGTTATTCCATAAAGATCATTTTTCTATAACCGAAGATGAAGGCTCAAAACTAGCCTGCTTCAGTACAATACCAGCAATCAGAAACAACCTTTCAAATTTGATTAGTGAGATAATCGGAGCTTTCGTTCTTATTTTTGTAATCTTCTACATTGTAGGTCCAGAACTTAGCATCGGTACAGCTACTGACGCTAAAATAGGATTAGGCTCCATTGGTGCTTTACCAGTTGCCATTTTAGTATGGGCAATTGGACTTTCTTTAGGCGGTACCACAGGCTATGCTATTAACCCAGCAAGAGACTTAGGTCCTCGTATAACCCACTCGCTCCTATTTAAAGGAAGTAGTAATTGGGATTATGCATGGATTCCCATTATAGGCCCCATCATAGGATCAGGTTTAGCAGCCCTCTTATATATAACGCTACTTTAATACCATTTTTTTATAAAATAAGAAATCATGAAAAAAATACTATTTTTCTCTATAATCTCAATTATAGGGCTAACCGGATACGCTCAAAAAACAGCGGTTTCAGATAGTAGTTCCGTTTCAACAGAAGACACAAAACCGCCTCGCCTAGACTTTAATGTTGACCTAAAAACAAGTCACTTATGGAGAGGACTCGTTATTAATGACGGTATGACTGCTACTGGAAACATTCATTACACATTTGATAAAGAAAGAAATTTTACTGTTGGAATATGGGGAGGTGCGGGATTTGATGGAAAATACCGTGAAATAAACTACTATATTCAATACCAGAAAAATAATTTTTCAATTGGATTATGGGATTTGTTTAATACTACTGGAATTGAAAATCCTGAAGTGTTTAATTACAACAAACTGACAACTACGCATCTTATAGACTTAAGAACTTCGTATCGTTTCCCAGAATCATTCCCATTACGAGTAGAAGTTGATATATTGCTTTACAGTGGTTTAAATGACAGACAACTAAATAGTAATAACAGCTACAAAAGCAGATATACAACTTATACCGAATTAAGTTATCCAGCTATCAGAAACCAAAAAGTAAATCTAGATATTTTTTTGGGAGCAGGCTATGCACTTAATGGAGATAAGTTTCTATACTCAAACAAAGCAGAAAGTAGTTTCGGAATTGTAAATACCGGAATAAAAGCGACCAAAGAAATTTCTGTTTTTAATTATAAATTACCTGTTTCAGCAACCGCAATGTGGAACCCTGAAAACAAAATTGCCAGATTACAACTAGACGTCAATCTGTTCTAAACTCATTTGGTTTTTTTAATTTGTTAACTAAAACTCTCTTTATTTTAAAGGGAGTTTTTTCATGTTAAGTCAAAATACAAAAACAATGTTAAATCTTCATCTGACATCTTGTCATAATCATTCAAATAATCGTACATTTGTGGCCTTATTAAAATACACTTTTGAAAGTGCCTTATGGAAAAGATTATTGAAGAAAGTAAACAAGGTGAAAGTCTTGTTTTAGAAAATAAACCTGAGAATACTAAAAAACTCTTTATAGAAAGTTATGGTTGCGCGATGAATTTTTCGGATAGCGAAATTGTAGCTTCAATTTTATCTGATGGTGGTTACAATACAACTTCGGTTCTTGAAGAAGCCGATTTGGTTTTAGTAAATACCTGTTCTATTCGTGACAAAGCCGAACAAACTATTCGTAAACGTTTAGAAAAATACAACGCTGTAAAACGTATTAATCCAAAAATGAAAGTTGGTGTTTTAGGATGTATGGCTGAGCGTTTGAAAAGTCAGTTTCTAGAAGAAGAAAAAATAGTAGATCTAGTTGTTGGCCCTGATGCTTACAAAGATTTACCAAATTTATTAAGTGAAGTCGAAGAAGGACGTGATGCCATAAACGTAATCTTATCAAAAGATGAGACTTATGGAGATATTTCACCTGTTCGATTGATGAGCAACGGAATCACTGCTTTAGTTTCGATTACACGTGGTTGTGATAATATGTGTACGTTTTGTGTGGTACCTTTTACCCGCGGACGTGAACGCAGTCGTGAACCACAAAGCATCATGAACGAAATTCAAGATTTATGGAACAAAGGCTTTAAAGAAATTACGCTATTAGGTCAGAACGTAGATAGTTATTTATGGTATGGTGGTGGATTGAAAAAAGATTTTGTTAGCGCATCAGATATGCAAAAAGCAACTGCTGTAAACTTCGACCAATTATTGGAAATGGTAGCGGTAACATATCCTAAAATGCGTATTCGATTTTCAACATCGAATCCACAAGATATGCACGAAAGTGTTTTGCATATTATTGCAAAATACCCTAACATTTGCAAACACATTCACTTACCAGTACAATCTGGAAGTAATCGAATCTTAAAAGAGATGAACCGTTTGCATACTCGTGAGGAATACATGACTTTGATAGATAAAATCAAAACAATAATTCCAAACAGTTCTATCTCACAAGATATGATAGCTGGTTTCCCTACAGAAACAGAGCAAGATCACCAAGACACTATGAGTTTAATGGAATATGTAAAATATAACTTCGGTTATATGTATTCCTATTCAGAGCGCCCAGGAACTTTGGCTGGAAGAAAAATGGAAGATGATGTTACTGAAGAAACCAAAGCTAGAAGACTGCAAGAGATAGTCGATTTACAACAAAAGCATGCATGGTTTCGTTCAGAAGAATTTATAGGACAAACCGTAGAAGTTTTAGTCGAAAAAGTTTCTAAAAAATCTAAAGAAGAATTCTCTGGAAGAAACTCACAAAGTATTACTGTAGTTTTTCCAAAAGAAGATTATAAAATTGGTGACTTTGTAAATGTAAAAATTACAAGTTGCACATCAGGAACTTTAAAAGGTGAAGCCGTCGGATATTCTGAGATGAATTAATAAGCGCAAATATGGTTCTTAAAACAATAACTTTTGTGATTTTCGTATCTTTAATTTCCTGCTCTTCTATCAAAAGCAAGACAGAAATCAAAGAAATTTCAAATCAGTTTTTTTTTAAACCAGATGGCATATATACAGAGAAATTCGATGACAATTTAACAAACATATATTATTTTAGTTCAATCGATAGCGTTGTCTATTTCTCGAAGATAACAAAAAGAGATAATGATTCTATTGGCAAACTAAAACTATCAACAACACCATTTGGAAGATATTCAGTAAGCGGTAACATCATTAAAATACAGCAGGATACTGATAAATTTGTAAAAATTAAACCAAAATATAGTTACAATTTTATGTTTATGTTTTTACCTACTAGATTAGGAAATAATACAAATGTAACACTGATAGATAAAGAAATTATTACCGAAGGAGAAATAAAAAAAGATAGTATAGTTTTAACAAAAGAATATTTAGGCACCGAAGAATTGAATTTCAAGAAAAAAAAGGGTTCTAAAACAATTCTTAAAAACGCTTTATTAATCTTCAATACAAACCTTAACGGTGTAATCACAAAAGAAAGTAAATACAGTGCAAATAAGGCTACAATAATATCTAATTAATCTGTATCAAAAAAAATATAAATGGAGACAGTTCAAGCAATAAAACAACGTTTTGAAATTATTGGAAATGATCCTAAGCTTAATCGCGCCATCGAAAAAGCAATTCAGGTAGCACCAACCGATATTTCGGTAATGGTAACTGGAGAAAGTGGTGTTGGTAAAGAAAGTATTCCAAAAATCATACATTCCCTTTCCCATAGAAAACATGGAAAATACATCGCTGTAAACTGTGGTGCTATTCCAGAAGGAACTATTGACAGTGAGCTTTTTGGTCACGAAAAAGGAGCCTTTACTGGTGCTACAAGTACACGTGAAGGTTATTTTGAAGTTGCTGATGGAGGAACCATATTTCTAGATGAAGTTGGAGAATTACCTTTAACAACACAAGTAAGGTTACTTCGTGTACTTGAAAATGGTGAGTTTATTAAAGTAGGTTCTTCTCAAGTACAAAAAACCAATGTAAGAATCGTAGCTGCAACAAACGTTAATTTATTCAATGCTATCGAAAAAGGTAAATTCCGTGAGGATTTATACTATCGTTTGAGTACTGTCGAAATTACCCTACCTCCATTGCGTGAGCGTAAAGATGATATTCATTTACTATTTAGAAAATTTGTATCCGATTTTGCTCATAAATACAAAATGCCTCCATTAAAACTAGATGATGATGCTGTTCAATTATTACAAAAGTTCAGATGGAATGGTAACATCCGTCAATTGCGAAATGTAGCCGAACAAATTTCAGTTCTAGAAACTAATCGCGATATTACACTTGCAACATTACAATCTTATTTACCAACCGAAGGTCCTAATTTGCCTTCAGTAATCAATGATAAGAAAAGTGATAGCGATTTTAATACCGAAAGAGAGATTTTATACAAAGTCCTTTTCGATATGAAAAGTGATTTGCATGATTTAAAGAAACTTACTCTTGAATTAATGCAAAATGGTAGTGCAAATGTGCAAGAAGCCAATAAAAATTTGATTAAAAAAATATATGGTTCACCAGAAAATGATAGTGAAATTGATTTTGAAGAAGAACCAAGAACAGCTGTTATGACAACTCCTAATCGTGAGGAACAGTATCAATCAAACGATGATAATTATTTATTTGCAGAAACAATCGAAGAAGAAGAAGTTTTACGATTGGAGCAAAAAGAAATCGAAATGATAAAAAAATCATTAGAAAAAAATAAAGGGAAACGAAAAGCTGCTGCAGACGAACTAGGAATATCGGAACGAACTTTATATCGGAAAATAAAACAATTTGATTTATAAAATAACACATTCAAATTGAGTAAAAATTGACAACTAAAATAAATACCTTTGGTTCTTTTAAAAAATAAAATGAGAAATATACAGTACCTAATCATAATCGCAATTGTTTTTACCTTTAGTAGTTGTTCTGTTTACAACTTTACAGGAACTGGTAAAATTGATGCAAAAACATTTCAAGTAAACTACTTCCAAAACAATGCTGATTTAATTGAACCAGGATTGGATCGTACTTTTACTTTGCAATTACAGGATTTAATTCAAAATCAAACTAACTTAAACTTAGTGAGTTCAGGTGGAGATTTAATATATGAAGGAGAAATTACAGATTATAGAATTAGTCCAATGACTGCAACTGCAGATCAGCAGGCATCACAAAACAGATTAAAAATTCGTGTAAACGTACGATTCACTAATAAAAAGAAAGAAACAGATGATTTTGAAAAATCATTTGAATTTTATTATGACTATCCAGCGCAAGATCAACTTGTAGGAGGCGTAAAAGACACAGCTATTAAAGAAATTCTTGACCGTATTTCTCAAGACATATTTAATGCATCATTGGCAAAATGGTAAAATACTGCTTTGTTTAATAACAGAAACAATTAAACAAAGCATCAGATTAAACGAATAAACAATTTCAACGATTAAAGAAAAAAAATAATGAATGTTAACGATTATACTTACCTAATAAATAGACCCGATGCTATTACCGAAAAGCAAACGGATGAATTAGGTAGTGTATTGAATGAGTTCCCATATTTTCAAAGTGCGAGAGCATTGCGATTAAAAGGGCTTTATAGTCAAAACAGTTTTAAGTATAATTATGCCTTAAAGGTTACTGCTGCCCATACAACAGATAGAGCAATTTTATTTGATTTTATAACATCAGAAACTTTCTCAACCATTCAAAAAGAATATTACGACAAGAAAGCTTTAGCTCTTTTGGACATAGATGTTATTGATAGTGAATATCTTTTACCAGAAGTTGTAATAGAAGAAGAAATAATCGAAAAAGTAGAAACTAAAGCTGTAGATCCTATTGAACAATCTATTCTTACTTCTATAAAAGAAGCTTCAATACCAAACATTGAAGTAAAAGCAGAAGCTACAGAAGAGGCTATAGAAATTGCAGAAGAAAATTTAGAAATTGGTAAACCCCTAGATTTTTCTGTAAAAGAGAAACATTCTTTCCAAGAGTGGCTTCAACTTTCAAGAACAGAGCCTATTGAGCGAAAAGAGGAAAAGAAGGAAGAAAAGAGCGAAAAGGAAGAGGAGAAACAAGAAGCTCCAACTATTGAAATAGACAATTCTTTAATCGAAATCAACGAAGAGAAAAAGAAAAAAGCGGAGTTAATTGACAAGTTCATTGAGACTAGCCCAAAAATATCTCCTGTTAAATCGAGCACAACAATTGCAGCTAACATTCAGATAGACATTAATAAAGATGACAATTCTTACTTAATGACTGAGACTTTAGCTAGAGTATATTTGGAACAAAAAAAATACACAAAAGCAATACAAGCATATGAAATATTAATTTTGAAATATCCAGAAAAAATTAGTTTCTTTGCAGACCGTATATCGGATATTAAGACATTACAACAAAATAACAATAATAATTAAACAATGAGCACATTTTCAATTTTTTTAGTTTTAATCACAATAGTTTGTTTTCTATTGATCGTAGTAATCATGGTTCAAAACCCTAAAGGTGGAGGATTATCTTCAACAATTAGTGGATCTCAAATGTTAGGTGGAGTACAAAAAACAACTGACTTTTTAGACAAAAGTACTTGGACGTTAGCTACAATCTTAATTGCATTAATCTTACTTTCTAGCTTAAGTTTTACAGGGTCATTAAGTGATGTAGAATCTAAACTTATCGAGAAATCTGCTACTACTGCTCCAAGCACAACGCCAGCAGCTCCAGTTCAAGAAACACCTGCTGCGACTAACCCAGCAAAATAATACAATCTTTATAAAATATAAAAATGCCAGCCTGTCAAAGCTGGCATTTTTTATAAGAAATAATGTCAGTTTACCCAAGGTGGCATAGTTTCTGAAAGTTTATAAGCAAACAAAATATAAACATAACATAATTATAAAATCATGACTTTAAACATTAAACCGCTTTCAGATCGCGTACTTATTGAGCCAGTTGCAGCAGAAACTAAAACTGCGTCAGGGATTTTTATTCCAGATACTGCCAAAGAAAAACCACAAAAAGGAACTGTTGTAGCAGTAGGAAATGGTACTAAAGACCATACTATGACTGTAAAAATTGGAGATACAGTACTTTATGGTAAATACGCAGGAACTGAATTAAAACATGAAGGAACTGATTATTTGATTATGCGTGAAGATGATATCTTAGCAATCATTTAAAAAAAGCCTCAAGCATAGGCATTAGTATTGAAATATATGAGCCTCTTGAAAAAGAGATAAATATAATTAAAAGCAAAATTTACAATTTAAAAAAAGCTTTAATCAATTCTATTTAAATAAAAACTAAAACTAATTTCGCCAACAGCTTAAAGCCAACAGCTTAAAGCCTCAAGCAAAAAAAACAAAAAAAAATGGCAAAAGATATAAAATTTGATATTGAAGCACGTGACGGATTAAAACGTGGTGTTGATGCATTAGCAAATGCAGTAAAAGTAACTTTAGGACCAAAAGGACGTAACGTAATCATCGGAAAATCTTTTGGTGGACCAAACGTAACTAAAGACGGTGTTACTGTTGCAAAAGAAATCGAATTAAAAGACCCATTAGAAAATATGGGAGCTCAAATGGTTAAAGAAGTAGCTTCAAAAACTAATGATTTAGCTGGAGATGGTACTACTACTGCTACAGTTTTAGCACAAGCAATCGTAAAAGAAGGTTTGAAAAACGTAGCTGCAGGAGCTAACCCAATGGATTTAAAACGTGGAATTGACAAAGCTGTTGAAACTATCGTTGCAGACTTAGCTAAACAAGCAAAAGTTGTAGGAAGTGATTCAGAAAAAATAAAACAAATTGCATCTATCTCTGCAAATAACGACGAAGTAATTGGTGAGCTTATCGCTACTGCTTTCGCTAAAGTTGGAAAAGAAGGTGTTATCACTGTTGAAGAAGCAAAAGGAACAGATACATTCGTAGATGTTGTAGAAGGAATGCAATTTGACAGAGGATACCTATCTCCATATTTCGTTACTAATCCTGAAAAAATGGAAGTAGAATTAGAGAGCCCATACATCCTTTTGTATGACAAAAAAGTTTCTTCTTTAAAAGAACTTTTACCAGTTCTAGAGCCAGTAGCTCAATCAGGAAAACCATTATTAATTATTGCTGAAGATGTTGATGGAGAAGCTTTATCAACTCTAGTAGTAAATAAATTACGTGGAGCTTTAAAAATTGCTGCTGTAAAAGCACCAGGTTTTGGTGACAGAAGAAAAGCAATGCTTGAAGATATCGCTATCTTAACTGGTGGAACTGTAATCTCTGAAGAAAGAGGATACACATTAGAAAACACTACAATCGAAATGTTAGGTACTTCTAAAAAAGTAACTATCGACAAAGATAACACTACAATTGTAAGTGGTGCAGGTGAAGCAGACATGATTAAAAATCGTGTGAACCAAATTAAAGGTCAAATGGAAGCTACAACTTCTGATTATGACAAAGAAAAACTACAGGAACGTTTGGCTAAATTAGCTGGTGGTGTTGCTGTTCTTTATGTTGGTGCTGCATCTGAAGTAGAAATGAAAGAGAAAAAAGACAGAGTTGACGATGCATTACATGCTACTCGTGCAGCTGTTGAAGAAGGAATTGTTGCTGGTGGTGGAGTTGCTTTACTAAGAGCTAAAAACGCTTTAAGCGAAATAAAAGCTGACAATGCTGACGAAGCAACTGGAATTCAAATCGTATCTCGTGCTGTAGAAGCTCCATTAAGAACTATCGTTGAAAACGCAGGTCTTGAAGGTTCTGTAGTTGTTGCTAAAGTTGCTGAAGGTACTGGTGACTTTGGATACAATGCTAAAACAGACGAGTATGTAGATATGCTTAAAGCAGGTATTATCGATCCTAAAAAAGTAACTCGTGTAGCCTTAGAAAATGCCGCTTCTGTAGCTGGTATGATCTTAACTACTGAATGTGCTTTGATCGATATTAAAGAAGATAATGCAGGCGGAAACCCGATGGGTGGTGGTATGCCAGGAATGATGTAATATCACTCTTGACTTACAAAGTCTAGAAATAAAAAATCCGAAGTTTATAACTTCGGATTTTTTTTGTTTTAGATTTAAAAAGCTACATCTCTTTTATTTGGAGCTATACTATTAAAATACAAATACATTTAGCTGTCCATTATCAAACCAGATAACCCCATACAACCACAAACTCAACAAGCTGTAGTATGCTAAGAATGATACAATATTGTTCTTGACTTACACAAGTTTAGAAACAAAAAACCCGAAGTTTATAGCTTCGGATTTTTTTTGTTTTATTATTCTATTTTATCTACTGGTCTTTTCTTTAACAGCTTTACTAAAACTGGGAAAGTCGTTATGATAACAATAATTATAATAATGTATTCGATATGCTGTTTTAAATCAACTCCTTGTTTCAAAAACACTCCGTAAAGGTAATGCCCAGAAAATATCAGAATGAAAGCCCATAAGAATGAACTTAATATATTATAGAACATAAATTTCTTTTTGTCCATAGATACAATTCCAGCAACTATAGGTGCAAATGTTCTGAAGATTGGTAAAAAACGAGCATAGATTATAGCTTTACCACCGTATTTTTCAAAGAAATCTTTTGATTGCAATAAGTACTTCTTCTTAAACCAAAAAGTATCTTCTTTTTTAAATAAATAATAACCGCTTTTTGCTCCAAACCAATATCCGGTCATATTCCCAAAAATTCCTGAGATAGCAACCATTAGGGATAGGAGAAAAACATTTATAAAATCGCTTTCAATGTAAACCATATTTTGAATTAGATCTCGGCTATAAATTCCAGCTAAAAATAATAAGCTATCACCTGGTAAAAAGAAACCTGCAAAAAGTCCTGTTTCGGCAAAAACTATAAATATAACAATGTACAAACCAATTTGAAATCCACCAATGTTAAGGGTAATATAAAACTCAGGATTGATTAATTGAGTCCAATCAAAATTATTCATATAAGCGATTTATTTGTTAAATTTATAAGTTGGTGAAAGTAATAATAAATTAGTTTAACCACAATAAATTAAGATATTTTAAAGTTTTATTAACGCTAAAAAAGCCCAAATTCTCTGTTAAGCTTCGATATTAATTTCTTTCATATTTACAGCACATCGGAAGTCCATCATAAACCTCTTGCGTAGTCTTCGCAACATCAGTATCATGACCCGATTTAGCTATAGCATTTTTCACATCTACAGGAGAAGTTTTCTCTTCATTCAAAATTAAACTCAATTTATGAGTACCTACATCCCATGTTGCTGACTTCACTCCTGAAACTCCAAAAGCTGCTTTTTCTATTCGCTTTTTACAATGCTCACAATTACCACTTACTTCTATTTCATATTTTGCATTTTTGTTCTTTTTATCCTGAGCTTGAGCTGCAAACGATAAAAAAGTCACAAGTAAAACCATTATTACGTTTTTCATTTTCTTAATTATTAAGGGGTTATCAAATATTTAAATTGTTTTATTTTATTTTAAATCGCAATCCTGCGTAATACATTTGTCCAAAAACCGGAGCGTATACCATTGACGCATCAAAATTGGGTCCAAACGGGTTATCACTTCCTAAAATCGCATCGTGCTGGCGATAATTCCCAATGTTCTCCCCTCCTACATATACTTCAAAAGTATCTGAAAAAATTCTTGTCACTTGTGCATTCATCAAAGAATACGAAGGTGAAAACTCAGGTAATCTATCATTTACTGGGTTAGATGCTGTATTTGGCAACTGCTGTTCTCCAATCCAATTAAAGGTATAATCAATTTTCCACTGTTTTCCATCCACAGCATTTGTTTCATATTCTAGATTACCAAAAAAACGGTGTTTTGCTTGTAAGGGTCTTTCAAAATTTCCAGACAAATAATCGGTACGAATATCATAATATTTATATGCTGAACGGAAATTAAAATTCTTTAGCAATTCATAATTAAACTCAACTTGTAAACTATTTGCATATGATTTCCCTTTTAAATTATAAAACAAAACTTCTTGTGGACTTTGCATTACATCGACAACAACTTGATTCTGGAAATCAGTTCTATAGAAATCAAAAACTACTTCAGCATGTTTATTAAAAAGAGAGAACTTTTGAGAAAAACTCAATCCATAGTTCCATGCAATTTCAGGATTCATTCCATAAATTTTGCCATTATTATCCAAAATAGAAAACACTCTTGAACTAGCAAATAACTGCTGATTTTCAGCAAAAATATTAGCAGAACGCTTACCTCTTCCTGCAGAAAATCGTAAAACTGCTTTCTCCCAAGGATTATATCTTACATGTAAACGTGGCGTTACAAAAGTACCTAACCGATTATGATTATCAATTCTTCCTCCTAAAATAACACTAAAATTATCGGTGTTGTCATAGGTATACTCAAAGAAAGCTCCAACTGAATTATCGATTCGGCTATAATCATTTACATTTACAAACTCTTGATATTGATCGTATGTAAAGTTTAATCCTGCCGCAAATTTATTCTTGGTATTATCTATAATCGAATTAAAAATCAAATTAGAATAATAACTATTCTGTTTGATATCATATTGATTCAAGCCAAAATAAGATCTCTGATTATGACTATTGAATGCATTCTGAAAACCAATACTCTGATAAGGCATGTCTGGAAAAACATAACCTATTTTAGTAGCGACATCAATTCGTTCTGTATTGATTTCAGATCCCCAATAATAAGTTGTGCCTTTATCACAATCTTTATCAAAATCGAGTTCGCCCGTTTGCTTTTTATCATTCATATACCTAAGATTGACAAAACCAACCCAACCTTTCTCAGCATTAGTATATTGGTAACGATTTAAAATATTGATTTGTTTTGCCAATGGATTGTCTAAAAATCCATCATGATTCATATCGGTTTTAGCAACACGCGCATTACCATGAACCAATAAACTAGTTGCCCATTTATCTGATAGTTGTTTGGTAAAATGAGTATTTAATTCAAAACGAGAATCACTAGAACCATAAGCATTTAAAAAAAACGGGATGTCATTAATTGGCTTTAACAACTCCGTATTTATTTGCCCCGAGATGCTTTCATAACCATTCACAACACTTCCTGCCCCTTTGGTTATCTGAATACTTTCAACCCAAGTTCCAGGAGTAAACGACAATCCATAAGCTTGAGAAGCCCCACGAACAGATGGAACATTTTCTTCGGTAATCATTAAATATGGACTTGTAAGCCCTAACATTTTAATTTGCTTTGTCCCTGTTAATGCATCCGAAAAGTTAACATCGATAGATGGATTTGTCTCAAAACTTTCGGCAAGATTACAACAAGCTGCTTTAAGCAATTCTTTACTTGTTATAAGTGACGTATTTCCTGTAAGAGTATATGATTTTTTAATTCCTTTTTGCTTCTTGACAATTTTAACTTCTTCCAGATTTTCTTGTGAAAAGACAGGAATACAAAGTAAAAGCATAGCAAAAAGCACTATATTTTTTTTCATGAGAATAATTTTAATGTTTAAAAAAAGGTAGATTCAAACCATAGAAGATGGTTTGACTTTAAAAAACATTAAAATCAGGCGTAATATATATATTGGTGATAGAGCTTAAATAGCGGAGGTGCATGAGCATCACTATAATAAGCAATTAACTGTTTGCTTTTAAATTTTGGAATAAAGAAAAAAGCAACCGTTTTGAATTCTTGAATTGTAAAAGGAAAATCAAGCTGAAACAAAAATGTTTTAATAGTAGCAGTATCTGATTTTTTCTCAAAATGAACTACTTTGTCTTTACAGCAAGATGATTTTTTTTTGGCAGCAATCCCACAACATTTTTTAGTTGGTGGTGCTTCTAAAGTTTTATTTAATGAAATTGAAGATAATTTACCTCCACAATAATGCACATCAAAAGCTAATCCTACATTGGAAACCAATAGTAGAAATGCTAAAAATAAACTAGTGCATCTTTTTATATTCATATCGTTTACAAAACTAGCATTATAATTAATCCCATAAATGAAATTCTTGTTAAAAATTTAAAAATTATTTTACAATTCAAACTCCTGCCCCATTAAAGGAATAACACAATTGAAACCGTATTTCTCCTTAATCTTTATACGAAGAGCATCTGCGGGAACATTTTCTCCATGAACCAAAAACACTTTTTTAGGCTTATTTTCCAATACCGAAAGCCACATAAGTAAATCATCTTGATCTCCATGAGCTGAAAGCCCTCCTATTTCTAAAATTTTTGCTTTAACTGAAAAATATTTTCCTCGTATTTTGATTTCATTTGCTCCCTCTAATAATTTCCTACCTCGAGTACCTTCTGCTTGGTAACCAACAATTATTACGGTTGTTTCTCGCATTCCTATATAATGTTCAAAATAATTCAAAACTCTACCTCCTGTTGCCATTCCGCTTGCAGCAATAATCACTTTTGCTCCTTTATTATAAATAATATCCATTGTCTCCCGATAATCTGAAACTAAAGAAAACATCTTAGTCATACCAGTGCATTCTTCCATTGATAGTTTGTGCCATTCTTTATTATTAGTAAAGATCTCCAAAGCACTAATCCCCATGGGAGTATCTATAATATATGGCATATTCGGAATCCTGTCTTCTTTTTTTAGCTGCCACAACAAATACATTATGCTTTGCGCACGTTCTACAGCAAAACTGGGTATAATAACCGTTCCTTTTTTATGAAACGTTTTATTGATATATTTTTCAAGTTCTTCTTTTGGATCTGTATCTGGATGCAATCGGTTTCCGTATGTACTCTCTAAAAATATATAGTCTCCTTTTTTGGGTTTTTCTGGAGGAAACAGCAATACATCATCATCTCGACCAATATCTCCTGAAAAAACTAAAGTTTTCTTTTCAACTGTCAACGCAATACTACAAGCCCCCATGATATGTCCTGCAGTAGAAAAAACTGCCGAAATATCCGCTTCCAAAAGAAATGGCTCATTAATTTTAACCACTCTAAAAAGCGGAAAAACCTTCTTAGCCTGCTCTACTGTATAAAGAGGTTCTGCAATCTCATGACTAGAATATCGTTCTTCGTTAGCTTTATTCGCTTCTTCTTCCTGAATCTTAGCACTATCCAAAAGAATAAGCCTAGCAATTTCTTTTGTTGGGCCTGAGCAATATATTTTTCCTTTAAAACCCTGATATACCAATCTCGGCAACCAGCCACAGTGATCTAAATGCCCGTGGGTAAGCAACACAAAATCTATCGTTGAAGGTTGAACCGATAAAGGTTCCCAATTAAGTTCACGCAAAGGTTTTATCCCTTGAAACTGTCCGCAATCAATTAAAATCCTAACACCATTACTCTCAATCAATGTTTTAGACCCTGTAACAGTTCCTGCACCACCAATGAATTTAACTTTCATTTGATTTAAATTTAAATTACATAAAATAAAAAACTATACTTTTAAGAATACCTACACAACTCAGATGCTTCTTTTGTAATTCCTCTTATTCTTTGAGAACTCAGTCCAATTTCTTCTAAACAATTGTGATTATGCAATAACTCTTTTACCAAAATCACATCCAAAGCCAATAATTTATCTTTTTCAGCAAGCGTAAGTGTCGTTAAACAAGTGATCGGATATAAATTATTATTCTCATTCTTTGTTCTCAAATTATTATTTGCGGGGTAATCCCAACTCAATAAATTCAATCCCGAACACACTCCAAAAGTCGTTGCATCCAATGTAAATCGGTTATTTGTAACTATCCAACATTCTGAGATAGCATCTTTCTCAGAAAAAACAGTATGTTTTCTTTCTTTAAGATCATTAAATCGAGACAAGATATACATAGGTACTTTTACATCTGTAGAAGCTTCTTTTCCCATATGAAACTTACACTCGATCATTGCAATGACACTGTTTTTCTTTGTCAAAACATCTATTTCGTGTGAAACGCACTTCCCTTGTAGCGTTAAATTAGTTCTCGTTTCATAATTTTCCATCGAGAAAAGTCTGGCAATATATTTTTCGAAGTAGAAGCCAGCGGGCCCTAATAACTGAATGGCTTCTTTTAAGTTATAACGTGCGGCATGAGAATGGGATTTTTTTCTTAACAGCCTAAAAGCCATTTTATAGATTGCCTTGGTAGAAATTCCTTCATAAATTTCCTTTTCAATTATCTGTAAAACTTCCTGAACAATTAATTGATTTGCCCCTGAATTCAACAGAGACTTTTCTAATTTTTTCCTATCAAAAACAACAAAATCTCCTGATTTTTTTACAACTTTCATCTGCTTCTTGATTTGATAATTAAACAAATACAAACCGACTAATAAAGATACGAAAAAAGGGCTATTTATTTATCTTTTGATAATAAAATCCAGGAATAAACAACAGTATAAGAATTGGTTGAATTAAAAAACGACGCACATAAAAAAGCATCAAATTATTTTGATTGGCATAAAAATAAATAATACTATAAAAAGCAATAATTAAAAACAGAAAAAAAGCACCATATAAAATTGAAGCAAATTTCACCAATTCGATTTCTTTAAAAATCACATAAATTATTCCCAGTGATACAATTGTATTTAATGCGTATCGAAACAATAATCCAAAAAACAATTGAATGGAATCAAATTCAGGCAAAGGAAGCATTTTATAATCTCTTTCAAAATAAACGAGAAAAGGATCATAAAACAACTGATTTTCAAAGGCTCTTATACTTACTAAAAGAAGTACTAATCCTATCAAAGAAAGAATCTTCGATTTGTTTTGAAGAATATCATTTAGCATACTTAGAAAATTTACTTACCCAAACAATCCACAAAATAAAAACCAAACCATAAATCATTAACGGAAAAAGAACTCCATGTAATAAATGTGATTGCTCTGGAAAATAATACAATAACGCACATAATGATGCTATTCTGCAAATATTAAGAATATAAATAAAAAGACTTCCTCCTAAAATATAGAGTATAGTTGGTTTTAATTTCCCCGAAAAAGCAACTATAAAAGATACAAATAAAATAATCACACTAATTGCATTACATCCTTCTACAATTGAAGCAACCGTCTTTTGATTGTATGTTATTATAATATACGGCTCTGAAAGAATTTTATCGAATCTAACATCATTATTAAATAATTGTAACAATCGCTCAGTATGATATCCTACCAAATTTGTTATCCCATCTAACGTATCGGTGGTTCCGAAACTGCTCAAATAAAATTGATAAACTAATGTTAGCAGAATATAAGTTGCAAAAAATGCACCTATAAAAAGAAGAAAAGGTTTGTACTGGAGTAAATATTTTTTCAAGAGAAATTTTTAACAAATTTATGTATTTTTTGATTTGGCTTTAAATACTTTTGTATAAAAACTAAATAAGATGACATTTCAAGAATTACAACCAAAAATAACTGCAATTGTAGCAGATACAAATTACTCAAGAGACGAAAAACTATTAAACATTTGTCAATTATTAAGTGACAATGTAGATTATTACAACTGGGTTGGCTTTTATTTTGCCAATCACGAAAACAAAACATTGCATTTAGGCCCGTATGTAGGAGCTGAAACTGACCACACTGTGATTCCTTTTGGTAAAGGAATTTGCGGTCAAGTTGCCGTTTCTAACGAAAATTTTGTGGTACCAGATGTTGCTGCTCAGGATAATTATATTGCCTGCAGCTTTACTGTAAAATCAGAAATTGTAGTTCCTTTATTTGTTAACGGACAAAACATTGGACAAATCGACATTGACAGTCATGTTTTAGATCCATTTACTGAAGCTGACGAAAAGTTTTTGGAATTTGTAAATCAAGAAGTTGCTAAGTTATATTAAAACCACAACCACATTTACTCTGTTTTAAAAACATTATATACATGAAATTTCGTCTTCATTATAATTTTACGATTGCCTTTTTTTTATTACTAACTACACAATCATTCGCACAAAGTCCCGTAGCTCAAAACAAAATGATTTACTTGGATTCTACATATACAGAAGCCACAGAAGAAAACTATAAATACATTAGAATCGTCGAGGAATATTTTCAGGACAAAAAAATTTATGTCTTTAAAGATTATTATAAGTCCAAAACATTAAAAATGGTTGGAACGTCAACCGATAAAGATTTTTTAAAAAGAGAAGGTCAGTTTGTCTATTACTATGAAAACGGTAAGAAGAAATCAGCCGTTAGCTATGTAAATTCAAAAAAAGAGGGAAAAGAATTCAATTGGTATGATACTGGTCTTTTAAAATCTGAAATCGAATATTTTAAAGATAAAAAAGGAGAAGTTCTTTTTAAAGTTAATAATTACTGGAACAAGCAAAACGAGCAAAAAGTAATATCAGGGAATGGGGATTGCAAGGTAGAAGATGAAAATTACGAAAGTAGTGGAAAAATAAAGAATGGTTTCCCAGACGGTATTTGGAAAGGAAATAATCTAAAAAGCAAATTCAGCTTTACTGAGAAGTATGAGAATGGCGAATTAATTTCTGGTGTAAGTATCGATTCTTTAAATATTGAGCATCCTTACAAAGTTATACGCGAACAACCAAGTTATAAAAATGGAACAGAAGGCTTTTATAGATATATAGCTAGAGAAATGTTTATTCCAATAGATGTTAGAAATAAAGTTTTTGGTAAAATCTACTTATCTTTTGTTGTAGATACAGAAGGAAATTTAATTAATCCTAAAATAATAAAAGGAATTGGTTACGGAATAGACGAGAGCGCAATTAAATTAATTAAAGAGTCTAAAAAATGGAATCCAGGGATAGAAAGAGGGATTCCAACTAGTGTTATTTACTCATTACCTATAACAATTGCAAAAAAGCATTAATAAAATTTATTTTTCAGAAAAAAAATACTATTTTTGCACCCGTCTTACAAGAGATGTATGACATACATAAAAATCATTAAATAATATTGGAATGTATTTAACTAAAGAAATTAAAGAAGAGATTTTCGCAAAACACGGTGAAGCAACAAACACTGGAAAAGCAGAAGCTCAAATCGCATTGTTCACTTACAGAATTTCACACTTAACTGAGCACTTGAAAAAAAATCGTCACGATTATAACACTGAACGTTCATTAGTACTACTAGTAGGAAAAAGAAGATCATTGTTAGATTACTTGAAGAAAAAAGAAATCAACAGATATCGTGAGATTATCAAAGTATTGAATATCAGAAAATAATCAATATAAAAAAGAGGTGCGAAAGTGCCTCTTTTTGTTTTTTACGCAAACAAATAAAAAAAGTTTGGTTTTTCATTGGGTTTTAGGCATTAACTACGCACAACAACAACTACAACACAACTAAAACCCATTGTATAATCAAAAAGGAAAAAAATTTATGATTCCACAAGTTTCAACAGTAAGTATCGATTTAGGAGATGGCAGAAGCATCTCAATCGAGACAGGAAAATTAGCTAAACAAGCTGATGGTTCTGTAGTAGTAAGAATGGGAGATTCTATGTTGCTTGCAACAGTAGTATCTGCCAAAAAAGCAAGTCCAGTTGATTTTTTACCATTAACGGTAGATTATCGCGAAAAATTTGCAGCAGCTGGTCGTTTCCCTGGAGGTTTCTTCAAGAGAGAAGCAAGACCAAGCGACAGCGAAGTATTAACAATGAGATTAGTAGACCGTGTATTACGTCCACTTTTCCCAGATGATTACCACGCTGAAACACAAGTAATGATTCAGTTAATGTCTCATGATGAAGAAGTTATGCCAGATGCATTAGCAGGTTTAGCAGCATCAGCAGCATTAGCCTTATCTGATATTCCTTTTTCTACATTAATTTCTGAAGTACGTGTTGCACGTATCGACGGAAAACTTGTAATCAATCCTAGCCGTGCTCAATTAGAATTATCTGATATCGATATGATGATTGGTGCTTCTAAAGACTCTATCGCAATGGTAGAAGGAGAGATGAAAGAAATTTCAGAATTAGAAATGGTTGAAGCAATTAAATTTGCTCACGAAGCTATCAAAATTCAAATCGACGCTCAAGAGAGATTAGTTGAAGCTTTTGGTAAAAAAGAAACTAGAATCTACGAAGAAGAAAAAGAAGACGAAGCTATTTACGCTAAAGTAAAAGCTGCAGCTTATGATAAAATTTACGATATCGCAAAAGTAGGTTCTTCTAAACAAGAAAGAACAGCTGCATTTGCTGACGTAAAAGAAGAAGTAAAAGCATTATTTACAGAAGAAGAATTACTAGAAAATGGTGATTTAGTTTCTAAATACTTTTACAAAACTAACAAAGAAGCTGTTCGTAACGTAACCCTAGATTTAGGAACTCGTTTAGACGGAAGAAAAACTACCGAAATCAGACCAATCTGGTGTGAGGTTGATTATTTACCATCTGTACACGGATCTTCACTTTTTACAAGAGGAGAAACTCAAGCATTGGCAACTGCAACTTTAGGAACATCTAGAGAAGCAAACCAAATAGATTCTCCATCAGAACAAGGTGAAGAGAAATTCTACTTACACTATAACTTCCCTCCTTTCTCTACTGGAGAAGCAAAACCTCTAAGAGGAACTTCAAGAAGAGAAGTTGGTCACGGAAACTTAGCACAGAGAGCATTAAAAAATATGATTCCTGCTGATTGTCCTTACACTATTCGTATTGTATCTGAAGTATTAGAATCTAACGGTTCTTCTTCTATGGCTACAGTTTGTGCTGGAACATTAGCTCTTATGGATGCAGGTATCCAAATGACAAAACCAGTTTCTGGAATTGCAATGGGATTAATTACTGACGGTGAAAGATTTGCTGTATTGTCTGATATTCTTGGTGATGAAGATCACTTAGGAGATATGGACTTTAAAGTAACTGGAACTGCTGATGGAATCACTGCTTGTCAAATGGACATCAAAATTGAAGGTTTAGCATACAACATTATGGAAGCGGCATTAGCTCAAGCTCGTGATGGACGTTTACACATCTTAGGTAAAATTACCGAAGTATTGGCAGCTCCAAAAGCAACAGTTAAGAAACACGCTCCTAAAATCATTACAGTAACTATTCCTGGTAACTTTATTGGTGCTTTAATTGGACCTGGTGGAAAAGTAATTCAAGAATTACAAAAAGCTACTGGAACAACTATTGTAATCAACGAAGTTGACGAACAAGGTGTAGTTGAAATTTTAGGTACTGATCCAGACGGAATTGATGCAGTTTTACGTAAAATTGACTCGTTAACTTTCAAACCTCAAGTAGGAGAAGCTTACGACGTTAAAGTTATCAAAATGCTAGATTTTGGAGCTGTAGTAGAATATGTTGCTGCTCCAGGAAATGAAGTTTTACTTCACGTATCTGAATTAGCATGGGAACGTACTGAAAATGTAGCTGATGTAGTTAAAATGGGAGATACTTTCCAAGTTAAATACCTAGGAGTTGACCCTAAAACAAGAAAAGAAAAAGTGTCTAAGAAAGCACTTTTACCAAGACCTCCACGTGAGGAGAAAAAAGAGTAATCAGATCTTAGTTTACTAAAGGTTTATTTATAGAAAAAACCCCAATTCATTTATTTGAATTGGGGTTTTTCGCATTATAAAGATTAATCATTCTTAAAAAAATCCCTTCTCAAATTAAATAAAAAACAGAGCAGTTAGCACAAAAACAACAAATAAGCGCAATATCCTCATCTACTTTCACACAATAGGCTCTTTTACCAAAAACACAGATATATCTGTAATTACTAAGCTTTCCGAATGATTTAAGCACCTATTTTGAGTTTTCTTAAACAACCATGTTACTTCATTGTGATAAGCGTTTTTCATTTACTTGATTTTTAACACTTTACGATACGGTGTTTTGTATTTTATTAGGAATACACTTCTTTTTTATGTAAGTTTGAATGTATGCATCATTAAAATTATAGTTTTAAACAGCTGCTTTTTTTTATTAAAAAAATCTTAGCGCTCTTTTCTCGGAAGTAATTCTAATTCCGCTAGAATTGATTTTGTCGTTTTAGGAAATATCATCCTGCTTAGTTAATCAAGACAAAATAATTACAGCCATCAAAGATTTTTATCCTATCGTTTAACGATACAATCATATTTAATTACTGCGGTTTCATCGCAGTGGAAACTTTTTACATTATGAATTTTAAAGTCGGAATTATTGGAGCCGGTCCGAGTGGCCTAGCTATGTTGCGTGCGTTTGAATCAGAACAAAAAAAAGGCAATAAAATACCAGAAATCAAATGTTATGAAAAACAAGACAACTGGGGCGGAATGTGGAACTACACCTGGAGAACAGGAGTAGGAAAACACGGAGAGCCTCTACACGGAAGTATGTATAAATACCTTTGGTCAAATGGACCTAAAGAATGTTTGGAGTTTGCAGATTATACGTTCTTAGAACATTTTGGACAACCCATTTCTTCATACCCGCCACGTGAGGTACTTTTTGATTATATCGAGGGACGCATCAAGCAAAGTCAAGCCAGAAAGCACATCACCTTTAACACCGTAGCCCGATGGGTAGATTACAATAACGAAACCCAGCAATTCCGAGTAATTTTTGATGATTTAATCAATAATAAAACCTTTGAAGAGGTCTTTGACTATTTGGTAGTGGGAACTGGACACTTCTCAACACCTAATATGCCTTATTTTAAAGGAATTGAAAATTTCTCAGGATCAGTAATGCACGCTCATGATTTTAGAGGAGCAGACCAATTTAAGGACAAAAACATATTATTAATCGGAAGCAGCTATTCTGCAGAAGACATTGGCGTACAATGCTACAAACACGGCAGCAAATCAGTTACCATTTCATACCGCACAACTCCTATAGGCTCAAAATGGCCAGAAGGAATCGAGGAAGTACCTTTAGTAACCCGTTTTGATGGCAATACAGCCTATTTTAAAGATGGAACTCATAAAGAGTTTGATGCAGTAGTCCTTTGCACAGGATACCAACATAAATTCCCATTCTTACCCGATAATTTGAGAATAAAAACCAAAAACTGTCTGTATCCAGATCAGCTATATAAAGGGGTTGTCTTTAATGAACTTACAAAACTAATTTTTCTAGGAATGCAAGATCAGTATTATACGTTTAATATGTTTGATGCCCAAGCTTGGTATGCTCGAGATCTGATACTGGATAGAATAAAATTACCTACCAAGACGGAACGTACAGCAGATATCGAAAAATGGCTGCAAGGAGAAGAAGATGCAAAAACACCTTTTGATCATGTTGATTTTCAAACAGAATACATTCGGGATTTGATTAAAAGAACTGACTACCCAACGTTTAATATTGACCAAGTGGCAATAATGTTTAAAAGCTGGATTCACGACAAAGAAGATAACGTACTTACTTATAGAGATAAAATATACACCTCGGTAATGGACCAATGTAAAGCAGAAAAACACCATACACCATGGATGAAAGAACTAGATGACAGTATCGAACGCTATCTTGAAGAAGAAGTGCCTGATGAAAAGCAACTGGAGCGCACTAACTATTACTAAGCATTAACACATTCTGAATGGTTGCATCTTTTTACAACATCATTCGCATATCTATGTACATTTAAAAATTGAGGAGATTAAAACATGAGACAACTTAAAATTACCAAGCAAGTAACCAATCGTGAAACTGCTTCATTAGACAAATATTTACAAGAAATTGGAAAAGTTGACCTAATTACAGCCGAGGAGGAAGTTGAGTTAGCACAAAAGATCAAAACCGGTGATCATAAAGCATTGGAGAAATTGACAAAAGCCAACTTACGTTTTGTGGTATCTGTGGCAAAACAGTATCAAAATCAAGGATTAACGCTTCCCGACTTAATAAACGAAGGAAATTTAGGTTTGATTAAAGCTGGACAGCGTTTTGACGAGACCCGTGGTTTCAAATTTATATCCTATGCTGTTTGGTGGATTCGTCAAGCAATTCTTCAAGCATTAGCAGAACAATCCCGTATCGTTCGTTTGCCTTTAAATAAAATTGGCTCTATCAATAAAATCAATAAGATGTATGCTGTATTAGAGCAAACCAATGAGCGTGCCCCATCTGCTGAAGAAATTGCAAAAGAGCTAGACATGACAATAACCGAAGTAAAAGAATCTATGAAAAATTCGGGGCGCCACTTATCAATGGATGCACCTCTTGTAGATGGAGAAGATTCAAATCTTTATGATGTATTACGCTCTAATGAATCACCAAATCCAGACAAAAAATTAATTCATGAATCATTGAGTACTGAAATCGAGCGTTCATTAGACACACTAACACCAAGAGAAGCAGATGTAGTCCGTTTGTACTTTGGTCTTGGAAACCAACATCCGATGACACTAGAAGAAATTGGAGGAACTTTTGATTTAACTCGCGAACGTGTGCGTCAAATCAGAGAAAAAGCAATTCGTAGATTAAAACATACATCAAGAAGTAAAATTCTTAAAACTTATTTAGGCTAATACAATTTGGCTTCAGGCTTAAAATTTCATGGCACTCAAAACAACTTAAAACTTGAACCATTTTTAACGTAAACAACAGTTTGACTGACTGTTCGTTTTTTTGATTGATGATTGAAACTCCGGCTGATTACCGGAGTTTTATTTTTTATACTCTCCCTATTTTATTTTATAAAAAGCTAAATATTCTAGCAGGTTTACAATTTAAAAAATATTTTTAAATTAATTGTAACCTTTTTGTTACTTCATACGTATAACCATATGTACACTTAAAAATTGAGGAGACAAAAAACATGAGACAACTTAAAATCACCAAGCAGGTAACCAATCGTGAGACTGCTTCATTAGACAAATATTTACAAGAAATTGGAAAAGTTGACCTAATTACCGCTGACGAAGAAGTAGAGTTAGCACAGAAGATTAAAGCCGGTGATCAAAGAGCATTAGAAAAATTAACAAAAGCCAACTTACGTTTTGTGGTTTCGGTTGCAAAACAATATCAAAATCAAGGGTTAACACTTCCCGATTTAATAAACGAAGGAAATTTAGGTTTAATCAAAGCAGCACAGCGTTTTGATGAAACACGTGGTTTCAAATTTATATCATACGCAGTTTGGTGGATTCGTCAATCGATTCTTCAAGCATTAGCTGAGCAATCACGTATCGTTCGTTTACCGTTAAATAAAATTGGTTCTATCAATAAAATCAACAAAATGTATGCCTTATTAGAGCAATCTAATGAGCGTCCACCTTCTGCTGAAGAAATTGCAAAAGAACTAGACATGACAGTTAATGACGTAAAAGAGTCTATGAAAAACTCTGGTCGTCACTTATCAATGGATGCACCTCTTGTAGAAGGAGAAGATTCAAACCTTTACGATGTATTACGTTCAGGTGAATCTCCAAACCCAGATAGAGAATTAATTCACGAATCTTTACGTACAGAAATCGAACGTTCACTAGAAACATTAACTCCAAGAGAGGCAGATGTAGTTCGTTTATACTTTGGTCTTGGAGATCAACACCCAATGACACTAGAAGAAATTGGTGAGACTTTCGACTTAACTCGTGAGCGTGTACGTCAGATTAAAGAAAAAGCAATCCGTAGATTAAAACATACTTCAAGAAGTAAAATTCTTAAAACTTATTTAGGTTAATAAACCTCAAAGTCAGAAAGTCTTATGACTTTCGGATGTAAAGCAAACAACAGTTTGATTGACTGTTCGTTTTTTGATTGATGATTGAAACTCCGGCTGATTACCGGAGTTTTATTTTTTTAGTACCAGCCGAATTTCATTTTATAATTGGGCGTGCCCTTTCGTAAAACTACAGGTCGGGCTTTCGTACTCGCTTTTATTAAATAATTACACTCCGTTACATCATTTAAAAAGAGCTCAAACAAACACTCAATCCCTCACGCAAAATCATCATACAGATCAAAAAACAATTTTCTTTATGAACTTAGTATAAAAGCTTGTGAACTTTGCGGTTAAAATTCTACTTTTGCAAAAATAACACAACTACACAATGAAAAACACACTAATAGCACCGTCAGTTCTTGCAGCCGATTTTGCAAACCTACAACGTGATATCGAGATGATTAACAACAGTCAAGCCGACTGGTTTCATATTGACATTATGGATGGCGTTTTTGTTCCAAACATTTCTTTTGGAATGCCAGTTTTGGAAGCGATTAACAAACATGCTAAAAAAACCATCGATGTTCACTTAATGATTATTGATCCTGATCGATATATTAAAACTTTTGCAGACTTAGGCGCAAATATATTAAGCGTACATTACGAAGCTTGCACGCATCTTCATAGAACCTTGCAAGCTATAAAAGCAGAAGGTATGAAAGCTGGAGTAGCAATCAATCCACATACTAACATTGACTTATTAGAAGATGTTATAAACGATATTGATTTAGTTTGTATCATGAGTGTAAACCCTGGCTTTGGTGGACAATCATTCATTGAAAATACCTATGCAAAAGTAAAAAAGCTAAAAGATTTAATTACTAGAAAAAATGCATCAACTATCATCGAAATTGATGGTGGTGTGACTAATAAAAATGCGAAACAATTAGTAGAAGCCGGAGCTGATGTATTAGTAGCTGGAAGTTTCGTTTTTAAAGCCGAAAATCCAACAGCAACTATTGCAGACTTAAAAGCATTGACTTCTTTTTAATTATCAAAAGTCTATAAAAATGCTAAAGCCGAAGAGAAATCTTCGGCTTTTTTTATATTCTTAAAGAGCAACACTAGAATCTTGATTCAATGAAATTTTTGCCTTACGATATCCTGTTAAACTAATGTTTCTGTGTTTTTTAAAAAATTTATTGAGATGGCTTTCATCAGAGAAACTAAACTCATCTACAATCTCATTAATTCTCATATCGCTAAAACTCAATCGGTGCTCTATCAATCTAATTTTATAATTTGAAACAAAAGATTGTATCGTTTCTCCGCATTGATTTTTGAAATAGCTTCCCAGATATGTATCAGATATATCAAACTTCTCTGCTATGACTGAAGCCTTTAATTTTTGAGGGCTAAAAATATTAGTTTGAATATAATTAATAATTTCCAGAATTCTCTTATCTGCATTTTCTTTTATTCCAACAGGTTTTATCTTGGCTAGATTTCTTGCCGCTATCACAATCAATGCATTTACATAATGTGAAACTAAATCTTCATCATAAATATCTTTGTTTTCTATGCTATGTATCAAAGATTCAGCTATAGATCTAACAAGGAACTCATCGGCTTTATTTTTTAAAATACAACCTGATAGATGAGTGGCATAATGCAATAAACACTCAATATGATCAATACTTTTCGACTTATATTCTTTTACATACTCACTATTAAGCTTAACCAATAAAAACTCGGTCGTCGCTACAATATCAAACGTATGATAATCATTTGGCGTAAGCAACATTAAATTTCCTGCTTGATAAGAAATACGATTACCATTGATATGAAGAAATCCATTTCCAGAAATAACATAAACCATCTGAAAAAAATTAAACTTTGAATTTACAATTGGGCATTCATTAACCTTCTTATAAATTACCTCAACAGATTGATGCATATTTTCTTTTCTCATCTTGCAAAGATACTTCTTTGTCATAGAATTGTACTGAAATAATAAACATGTTCAGTTTATTTTTGCTATATCTAAATAATATTAAGAAATGAAGCAAAAATTCAACCTAACCAAAAATACAATTGCCTTAATTGCCATTTGTCTAGCCAATTTAATGTTCTCACTAGAAATTTCAAGTGTGCCCGTAATTCTACCTACTCTCGAAAAAGTATTAAATGCCAATCTCAGAGACATGCAATGGATAATGAATATTTACACCATTGGCTGTACTGCTGTTCTAATGGCTGCTGGAACCTTGGCTGATAGATATGGGAGAAAATACATTCTAATCATCACACTAATTCTATTTGGTCTTTTCTCTTTAATTTGCGGCTTAGCACAAAATGTAACCGTATTAATCATTAGTCGTTTTTTTCAAGGAGTAAGCGGTGGCGCCATGCTTATTTGTCAAGTAGCGACCTTATCCCATCAATTTCAGGAGGGCAAAGAACGTAGTAAAGCATTTGGCGTTTGGGGAATTATCCTTGGCATCGGACTGGGTTTTGGTCCTATTATTGGTGGATCAATAGTAGCCTTGCTATCTTGGCAATGGGTGTTTTTAATACATGTTCCCATAGCTATTATTGCCGCAAATCTTGTGTACAACACGGTAACCGAATCCAAAGATTCGCAAGCCAAAAAATTAGATGTTTGGGGAATGATTACATTATCTCTCTCCATTTTCGGACTTACCTATTTCATTACCCAAGGTCCTAATTTAGGGTTCTCTAGCCCAATCGCCCTAGCCAGCATCGTAATTGCCCTAATCAGTTTGATTCTCTTTCTATGGGTCGAAAAAACAAATCCTCATCCCATGTTTGATTTCTCAGTATTTAAAATCAATACCTTCTCAGGTGCTATATTTGGTTCTATTGGTATGAATTTTAGTTTCTGGCCATTTATAATTTATTTGCCCATTTTTTTTCAAAGCTATTTGGGTTACGATGTTATAACGGTAGGTCTCTCTTTGCTTGCCTATACCCTACCTACTCTAGTTATACCTCCATTTGCAGAATATCTTTCTGCTCGATATCGCTCTGGAGTTGTAATTCCTTTGGGGTTATTTACATTAGGGTTAGGTTTTATCGTCATGCGATATGGTAGCGTTGCAGAACATGCTAGCTGGTTAACCATGTTACCTGGTTCGCTATTAGCTGGTATCGGACTAGGTTTAACTAACACTCCCGTAACCAATACAACGACTGGTTCTGTTTCTAACAATAGAGCTGGAATGGCATCTGGAATAGATATGAGTGCCCGAATGATTACACTGTCTATTAATATTGCTTTAATGGGGTTTATATTAGTCGAAGGAATCTTATCTCATTTAACAACTGCATTTTCAAAATCACTAAATCAAGAAAGCTTACGCTTAATATCAGAAAAAATAGCTGCAGGGAATTTTTCATCTCTTAACCAAGATTTCCCAGAATTAGCTGCTCTGGATTCTTCAGGACAAATTGCACATGAGGCTCTTGCTCACGGTTTTGACTTAGTACTATTATATGGAGGTATTGGTGTATGGATTTTAGCTTTGATTAGTTTTAAAATTTTTAATCCTAGAGTTAGTAAAATTTAGAAACAACTATAAAACCAATTACTTAAACGGAAGCAGATTGTTTAATTTGCTTTTTTCTTGCCCCAGAATGGATTAGAATCAAGTCTCCATATATAAGCAATCTGAAAGTTTCCAGAGGACAATCCTATGTTACTATTGTTATTATCTGTAAATGAAGAAAAAATAAGATTATTAACATAGGATAACCCTAGCGACCATTTCTCTTTGTTATATCCTATTGCCATTCTTGGAAAAAATGTGGGATATATTTCTATCTTTTTTTTGCCAAAATCATTTATTCTTTCTGTACCAAAATTGGCTCCCATTGTTGCTGAACCACTAGCAAACCACTTTTCATTAATTGCCCATGTGTACGCATAACCTCCGCTTACACCAAACTGAAAATTGCGCAATGAATTCTTAGTCTTGTGTACAAAAGAACTATCCGAACCTATTTTTGTAAAATAAACACCTCCACCAAGCAAAAAACTTCCTGCCGATTTTAATTGTCTTTCATTTTGATTAAAGGCTGCTTTATAAGAGAATTTTTTATTATTGAAAACATATTGCCCAAATGCTCCATATTGTTGAATATTTATATCTGGATATAATTCTATGTTTTTGTCATTATCATCAGCAGTATAAAATCCACGATATTTTTGAATAAAAAGATCTATTATAAACTTTCGCCCATAGTTATGAATTTGAAAATCTAATGCTTTAGTCTTTCCTTTTTCTTTATCCTTCATGAAATTTAAGCCATATCCATAACTTAAATTAATTATCGTATTATTTATAGAAACTCCAAACCCTAAATTCATCGGTGTATTAGGCATAAAATCTTTAGTCTCACCTTCTACTTTTTGTTTCATCGAAATGAATTTCATTGACAAATAACTTCTTATCGAAAGGTTATTCTCAAAAGGTTTAATATAAGAACTATCGACCTGAACCTGAGCTTGGCTAAAAAAAGGAAGAATAAAAATGAGTAAAAAATAAAAATATGTTTTCATTATGCTATAAAACGAAAATTAATTACTCTTAGTACTTCCTGAAAATGTATTTAAAAAGAGTTTTTTTGGGTTATAAAAATAATACTAAATAAATTGATTCTACTTACAAATTCGATATATCTAAACGAAATAACGATGCTTACTCTAACTTCAACATTTTCTATCAAACAGTCATTACTGCTGAAAAACATAAACAATCCCTTCTATTTAATTTTACCTTAATTCCTTTCTAATATATTTTTTTATGTAAATTTGATTGGCTAAAAAACAACACAATTAACTAATAACAAAGTCATTGCCTCTTACCATAATTTCAATACAGTTAAATTAATTATCGATTATAAATCATTTTAATTAAGAACCCCCAAATAATTAAAAGGAATGAAAAAATATTTTGCTATAACTTTCTGGGCTATTTATATGCTGTTTTTTGCAATTCCTTTTCCTGTAATTATGTATTATGTCATTAATAGCGAATTTGATGTAAGCACCCTAAAAGATAAAGATCCTTGGTTGGCTATAAGTGTTCTAGTACTGTCTGTACTACTTTGGCTAATTCTTTTAATTGGTTATTTCCAAAAATGGATTTTAAAAATTTTCATTACAAAGAGAAATCTAGAAAAAGTAAAAATCAAGGGAGCAGTACGTGAAGCAAAAATTATAAAAGCAATAAAGACTTCAAAACCTAAAGCGAAATTCAATACCTATGAGCTTGAATTATCGTTTAAGAATCTGGCAAATACAGAAATCACTCATAAAACAACTATTATTGATGGTAAGCCTCATGAACGCCGTTTTGAAGCAGGAAAAAAAATTAGTTTAATTCTCAATAGAGACATGAAACAACCTCCTTACTTTATCATTGCAACCACAACAGCCACAATAAACCTACTAAATCTTGCCTTAAGGATATTAGGTTGGTTACTCCTTTTAGTAATAGTAATCGGTTATTATTTCTATTCATACCAAACCGAAAGCTATGGCATGGGATGGCGTTTTATGAGCTTTGGACATCCATTAATTGTATGTCCCGCAGTACTTCTATTCTATAGATTTCTTGCAAGATTTATTTTCCACAAACTTACCGGCATAAATGACAACTCCCCTCTTATAAAATTTAAAGGCATAAAAACCATGGCGAAACTAGTTAAGGCTAGCCAAACCGGAACCTACATCAATGAACAACCTATGATCCGTTTTGACGTTGAGTATACTGATAACCGCCATCATGTTCATAGAGGTAGCTTAAAAAAAGTTATAGGACTTCTTGAACTCGATATTACTAAGCAAGAACAAATAGAAATTTTTTATTTACCTGAGAATCCAAGTCAAATTGCATTTGCAAGCGACTTAAATAACATCGAATAAAAATGAAAAAATTAATCATCTTAATAATTTGCAGTTGCTTTCTTTTAAGTTGTGAGCAAATATCCAAAAGTATCAGTGATACATTTAAAACTAATGATACAGTAGTAAAAAAAGAAATTGAGAATCCTAGCCCTCAAATACCAGAAAATCCACAACCCGATATTCAGGCAATTATAAATACTGTACTCGAAACACATGCTATAACAATACATAGGCAACAAAATGCCAATGGTAAAAATATAAATCTATTAACAGACTCGAGTGAGCTGCAAAAAGCAGAAGACGATTTAAAAAAATTACCTCAATATGCAGGCAAAGAAATCTTTGTTTACTCTATAGTTTATTTTTATGATTATGGTACTATCAATATTATGCTTCAACATCCTGAAAATCCAAAATATATTGATACGTATGACTATAAAAATGGCAAATGGTCAGAACCTCAGCCTGTACAATTATCGGTTAAAGATGATATAAAAAAGCGTTTAGTTCCACTTAATAAAATAAATTTTACAAATGTTGCTACAGTAACTGCTATTTACAATAAAAAGGCACAAGAAATTGAAGGAGCCAAACCCCTTACGAGTGCATATATTTCGATATGGGATAACCAAATGCATTGGTATCCAACAAATATTAATGGCAGCCGAGAAAGATATTCGATACAATTTAAAGATGATGGAACATTAGAATCGTTTAAACAGAATTAAACCCAATGGATATTATAAATTGATTTTTCTACCTTAAAAAACGACTTATCTTTATATTTTTAAAATGTATTAAGTCCCTTTTATTTTGATTTTGTAATTAAGTTAGTAACTTAAAACAAGCATCATGATTAAATCACTAATTCTATTATTTTCTTGCCTTCTCTTAATCAGTTGCGACCCAGTAAGAGATATCACCTTTATGAATAAAACAGATTCTGATATTAAAATAAAAATCAAATTAAATCCAGAAGCTAAAAATTACACTTCGGATGTTCTAAAAGACAAATCAAATGGGGATTCCATTGTATTTAATTTAAAAAAGAATAATACAGAAGGGATATTTTTTGGCGTTGGAGTTTGGTCAGATCCTGTAATTGATGAGTTTTCAAATTCGATATATAATATTGAGTTTGACACTAAAAACACCAAGACTATTTATAAAACTCCCGAAGCTGTAAAAAAACTCCTGAAAGACAACAGACACGGTTTGCACAAAAATCAAGTTGACATAAATATTAATTAATCATAGCTCTTTTTATACTTCTATAAGACTATAAATCAATACTAACTGGAACTATGTATTTCAAAAGTGAGGTTTAACCGATTCATTTATTCCCAAATGTTTCCAGAAACTCAGTTTTATTTTGGTTGGTATTCATACTTTTGAATTACATAAAACAGACAAAACATGAAAATTTTAATAATAGAAGATGAGGCTGGTTTACGTGAAGTAGTACAACAATCACTTGAAAAAGAAAAATATATTGTCGAAACTGCCCATGATTATATTTCTGGACTAGACAAACTGGGCGCATATGATTATGATTGTATTCTAATTGATATCATGCTCCCTAACGGAAATGGGCTTGACTTACTTTTGGAAGTAAAAAGACAAAAAAAACAAAGTGCCGTTATTATTATTTCGGCAAAAGATGCTGTTGATGATAAAGTAAAGGGACTAGACTTGGGAGCCGATGATTATTTAAGTAAGCCTTTTCATTTATCTGAATTACATGCTCGAATCAAATCGGCAATTCGTAGAAACAATCATAATGGAGATAATTTAATTACTTGGAAAAACGTAATACTCTATCCTGAACAACGAACAGTTTCTATAGATAATAATGAACTAATCCTAAACAGAAAAGAGTTTGATTTACTTTACTATTTTATAATAAATCCAAATCGATTAATTAATAAAACGGCAATAGCCGAATATGTATGGGGTGATCATACTGATCAAGCCGACAATTTGGATTTTGTATATTCCCAAATTAAGAATTTACGCAAAAAACTGAAAGACAGTGATGCCGAAATTGATATTCAGGCAGTTTACGGGATTGGATACAAAATGAATTAATGAAATTACAAAACTATACACTTCGCTATCTAGCACTTACACTGCTTATTGTTATTCCAATTTGGGCAGGGATTTTTTATATGCTAATTTTAGATGAAGTACATGATAATATTGATGATGATTTAAAAAATTCTAAAATCATTATTATCCGACATGCCTTTGCCGACAATAAACTATTGAATTCTCCTGAATTTGGTATCAACAAGTTTACAATAAAACCTCTTCCAAAAGGCAATTATTCTCGAAAAGACGAATTCTCTACTTCTAAAGAATTCATGGAATATGATAATGATAACCAACCCATCCGTACATTAAAAACAGTCTTTAAAGATGATAAAGGCAATCCTTATGAATTAACTATAAAAGCATCAATTGTTGAAGAAGATGAATTACTTGAAGACCTATTTCTAGCATTAATAGGTTTATACATCATGCTTGTTATTAGCATACTAGCCGTAAATCATTTACTTTTAAAAAGAATCTGGAAATCATTTCATATCATTTTAGAAAATCTTAAAGAGATTAAATTAGGGACAGGCAGTCGATTAAAACCGATAAACTCTCCTATAGATGAATTCAATATTTTGGCAAAGGAAGTAGAGAAAATGCTAAATCGTAATGAGATAATTTATTCAAGTCAAAAACAGTTTATCGAAAATGCTTCTCATGAATTACAAACTCCACTGGCAATAAGTATCAACAAACTAGAATTATTTGCAGAGAATAATATTCTTCCTGACGAACAGATGATGGAAATAGGAAAGATAACCGATACATTAAATCGAATGACACGATTGAATAAGTCTTTATTAATGTTATCCAAAATAGAAAACCAACAATTTTCTGAAGAAGAAAATGTCAACTTTAATGAACTCATTATACTACTAACCGAGGACTACGCAGATTTGGCCGAATTCAAGAAAGTAAAAATAACTGTGATCGAAAATGATACGTTGCATTATATAATGAACAAAGGTTTGGCAATTGCTTTAATTAGTAATTTATTAAAAAATGCTTTAATACATAATCATCCAGATGGTTTTGTCAATTTCATAATAAACAAAAATGATATCATAATTTCAAATAGCAGTAATAATCCCCCTTTAAATTCTGAAATGATTTTCGGAAGATTTTATCGACATACCACAACCAATGAGTCTACTGGTTTAGGTTTATCTATTGTGAAATCGATTATAAATAACTATTCAATCACTATCGAATATTTATTTACAGGAAATCATCAATTCAAAATTAGTTTTTATAAAAAGTAGTCTTTTTTCTATGTTTTTCCTAATTGTTTCCAAATTCTGGTTGTACTCTTGTATTAGAATTAAAAAACAAATAATATGAAAACTAAATTAAACTTGGCTATTTGTCTAATAGCAGGATTAGCATTTGGACTTTCTGCAAATGCTCAAAAAACAGTAATCACTAAGGCTGCATTGCCAGCAAGTGCACAAACCTTTTTAAAAACTCACTTTTCAGGACAGGAACCTACTTATATAGTTGAAGACAAAGAAATGTTCTCTAAAGATTACAAAGTTCAGTTTGCAAATAATGTCGAAGTCGAATTTGATGGAAAAGGAAATTGGGAAGAAGTAGATGGAAATCACCAAGCTATCCCTACGACTGTAATTCCTAAAAAAATTATGGCTTATGTAAATACTCACTTTGCCAACACATCAATAACCAAAATTGATAAAGGTACTTGGGGTTATGAAGTAAACTTGAGTAACAATTTAGAATTAGAGTTTAACTCTAAAGGTAACTTTATAAGAATTGACGATTAAAAAATCAATAATTTAATGCTATAATCATGAAAAAAATAATCTTATCTGGCTTTATTGCCTTAGCACTTCTATTCACGACAACATCTTGTAGCAGTGATAATGACGACGACGATAACAATGAATACATAATTAGTGCTGATGATTTACCTAAACTGGCAACTACTTTTGTTACCTCTTACTTTCCTAGCGCTACTTATAAGCAAATAAAAAAACAAAATATTCCTGACTCTGATGGCTCTATTTATGATGTTTTGCTAAGTAATAATTTTGAAATTGATTTTGATATCGATGGAAATTGGATTGATATTGATGGAAATAATCAAGCAATTCCTGTGGAGTTAATTCCCGAAAAAATCAATACTTATGTGAAAGAAAATTATCCGGATCAATCTGTTACTGCAATTGATAATGAAAAAACATATATTGAAATAGACCTTACTAATAATCTAGAACTCATCTTTGATATTGAGGGAAATTTTATTCGCATAGACAAATAAGAATTTAATTAAAAGCAAAATACCGCCTCATAATCTGAGGCGGTATTTTTTTACCAACAAAAAATTAAAAAACTAAAAATACTTACCATAAGGCTTTTTATTCTTTTCTCACAGTTCTAGATTCATCATTTCTATTTATAAATTAGATACTGCTGTCTCATTTTTTTAAAGGCTTGAACACCTTCTTTCCAGCTATTCCTTATCTCTTCTTCTGAGACTCCTGCTTCAATTTGTTGCTGTAATTTTTCATTTCCAGCTCGTATTGAAAACTTTCTCTTATCAAAAAACTTAGATTTATCTGATGTTGTTTGATAGGCTTTTATCAACCATTTGATTTCTAGTTTATCGATTTTGGGAATTGCTGATAAATCCTCTCCATTACATTCTATTCCATTATACAAAGGGTCTTTATCTCCAAAATTTGGTTTGGGAGTAAATGCAAAATTGCTTTTTGGCAAATAGGGAGAACCATAAATCTGAAATTGTTTTTCAGTTCCTCGTCCCATACTCACATTAGTACCTTCAAAAAGACACAAACTAACATATAAGTTTATTGATTGATCATTAGGCAAATTAGGCGAAGGTCTAACTGGCAAACTATAACTCATGCTTCTGCCATAATTCAAACATGGAATAACGGTCAGCTTACATTGAATTCCATCTTTCAGCCATTTTTCTCCATTAATCATTTTAGCTTCTTCGCCCAACGTCATTCCGTGAAGCAAAGGTGTTGGATGCATCCCTATTCCACTTTTAAAAGCAATATCCAAAACGGGACCATCTACAATAGCTATGTTTGGATTGGGGCGATCCATTACAATTAACGGAACATTATTCTCTGCACATGCTTCCATTATCCTATGCATCGTAGAAACGTAAGTATATAACCTTGTTCCTACATCTTGCAAATCAAAAACCATAACATCAATACCTTTTAATTGCTCTGAGTTTGGTTTATTGTTTTTTCCGTAAAGAGAAACAATTGACAATCCTGTTTTTTTATCTATTTCATCTGATACATGCTCACCTGCATCAGCAGTCCCTCTAAAACCATGTTCTGGTGCAAAAATGGTTTTTATCTTTATTTTCTTTTCAACTAAAAAATCCACTAAATGGGTTTTCTTATCAATGATTCCCGTTTGATTAGTCACTATACCAATAGTCTTTCCTTTTAATAAGGGTAGGTATTCTGTATAATTCTCTGCACCTGTTTTTATATTTTGTGCAAAAGAAACCGTTGCAATTAGCACGCAAATTAGTGTTAGCTTTTTCATAGCGTTATTCTTTTTATTTGTTTATTTGTTTCCAAATTTTCGGGCAAAAATCATCTTTATACATTAATCTGTTTGTTCTCGAAGGATTTACACGATTGGTAAGAATGATCAAAAATCTATTGGTATTAGGATTCAGGAAGAAAAAAGTTCCAGTAAAACCAGTATGTCCAAAATCATTTTTGCTGTAAAACTCATCTGGTTTTCGCTTATCAAAACCAAGTCCGCGATAAATTCCCTTTTTGACCAAAGGAGATTTTGTGAACTCTTTAACCACCTTTGCTTTTAAGATTTGCTTTCCTTGATACTTTCCATCATTAAGCAACATTTGACATAGTACTGAAATAGATGCAGCATTTGCAAATAAGCCTGCATTTCCTGAAACACCTCCTAAAATGGCAGCGGCTTCATCATGCACATATCCTTTAATAGTATCCTTTCTAAAAAAGTTATCAATTTCAGTAGGGATAACATCTTGCTCAGTAGTCCATTTCAAAGGATTATATCCAATTTTTTTACTACCTAATTCATTATAAATCCCTCTTGCTAATTGGTCAAGTTTCAAACCTGTTTTTGTCTCCATCATTTGTTGTACAAGTATCAAATTTAGATCACTATACAAATAATTTCCACGAGGATTGGTACTAGCTAAACCTATCTTTTCATAAACTGTTTTATAAAACTCAGGATTCAACCACATGTTTTTATAAATCTGAATGTAATTATCTTTTGGTTCAAAAGACAAATATTTTGCATCGTAAATGATATTCTTATTTACATACATATTGTCGAATAAGACTGGATAATTTTCTGATTTTTGATTACTCAACAACGGTGATCCATCTGAAGTAGAAAGCAAGCTCTGATAAAAAACAATCCCTGATTTTAACCCCGTGGTGTGTGTCAGTAACTCAAAAAGGGTTAAATCGGCAATGGCTGTGTTTTTGTACACTGCAACTACATCTCCCAATTTATCTTCTAAGTTTATTTTATCTTCTCCTACTAACCGCATTGCTACCAATGTTGCTCCCAATACTTTAGACATAGAAGCTAGATCGTACACATCGTCTGTTTTTACTTGTTGTTGTTTTGAATAATCGTGGTATCCATAATTTTTCAATATAAAAACAGAGTCTTTACTTCCTACAACAATTTGTGCTCCAGGAAAAAAACCTTTTTCGAGTGCATTATTCATCATCGAATCGATGTAAACTTCGTTTTTCTTTGTATCGAAAGACTCTTTTGAGTTTTTTAGGGAATGGCAACTAATCCCTAAAAGGATCAAAAAAACAAGTACGATTCTAACTCCTATTTTCTTCATCCTTTTTAAGGGTTAATTCTTAAATCCTGACCTGCCATAATTAGCTCGTTGTTTGTTCCTGTAATCATTATTTTTACTGCTTTTACAGGTTGTTTTGGATAGATAGATGCATTTCCATAATCAAAACTATCTCCCTTTTCAAAATCAATTCCATTATATGAATACTCTACATATCCATCGTTGATTATAAATCTTGGGTGATGCGGTATTCCTGTTAACACATCTATTTTAGATGAAACAACTGGGTTGGTAAAAGTGTATAAAATCCAATCTCCATTTACACATGGTGCATCTGTACGCAAATAGGTTTCTATATTATAATCTTCTAATCTTGTGAATGGAAATTTCGGATTTTCGATCATTGATGAGGTTACTTTTACCTCTGGTTCTATATAAGGTGAGCAATTGAAATTTACTTTCGCTGCGGATTCTTTTTCTTCTTTATTTTCAACCGTAAAGTCTAAACGATAAGTATTTTTATCATTGTAATTATCAATTAAAAATCGCAAACGAGGTTTTGATTTTAATGTTCTATCTTCTAAATAAGTTTGTATTAGTTTATCATTTTCAAAAAGTGAAACTGCTCTTATTACGCCACTAGTTGCTCCGTCTGTTATTGGATTAAAAGTTAAGTACCAAATTCCTTTTTTATCAATGTTCTCCGAAATATTCTCTGAAATATTTAAGGTTTCCACTTTTGAAGTAGTCCAAGTTGCAACTGGCAACTTCTCTACTTTTACAGCTGGACTTGCTGCATCTTCATTAAAAAAAGTACGGAACTGGTATTGCTCGTAATCTTTTGTCTGAATTGGATTTGTATATAAAGGGGATTGTCTCGTAGGTTCGTTTCCTTGTGCATCATAGCGCACAACAGCACCTTCATAAGGTGGCGTTACAGTAATACTACCGCTTTTATAAATTGCTGTAGGTGGAAAATCTCTAAAGGCAATTCCCATATTAGCCAAACGTTGCAAATGGCTATTTGTTAATCTTGCATAAAAGTCATCCCAGTTTTTACCTTCTTTTTGTGTCCATCCAATTTCTGCCAAGGCACTAATCCTTGGATAACTTTGGTATTCTACAAATCGTGTCGGACGGTCTAAATATTCACTCCACAAAGCTCCTTGAACTCCTTTTATCAATTTTTGTTCCTCTGCTGTTAAATCACTTTCTGGAATAGGTTCAAACGAATAGGCTCTTTTTGTGTCGGTAATAGCAGCCCAACGATGGCCACGTTCATTCTCAGACTGTGCCATATCAAAATAAGTATATTGCCCCGGAATCATAATTGTTGGGTGTCCTTTTTTAACAGATTCTATTCCGTAGCTTATACCTTGCCATGCAAAAATTTCTGTTTTAGGGCTTATTTCTCCTCCCTTTAGAATTTCATTCCAACCTGCCGATTTCTTATTGTACTTCTCGACAATTTTTTCTACACGCTTAAAGAAATAATTCTGAAGTTGAAAAGTATCTGTATATCCCTCTTTTGCCATCAAAGCTTTACATTTTGGGCATTGCTCCCAATTGGCTCTGTTTACCTCATCGCCTGCAACATGAATATAATCAAAAGGAAACAATCCTGTAAATTCTCTAATAATTGAATCTAAAATTTGGTAATTTTCTTCTCGACCTACACACCATACATTTTTAACTTCTCCTTGAACACTTTTAGTTTCTTGCGTTGTTACACAACCAATTTCTGGATATGATGCCGTTACTGCACGCGAGTGTCCCGGGATTTCTATTTCGGGCATAATCGAAACGCCACGTTCTAAAGCATAAGCCACAACTTCTTTTATATCCTCCTGTGTATAATACCCTCCATAACGTTTGTTTCCTGAACCATAGGATGGAAGCAATACTTCTCCTGGTCCTCTCCAAGCTCCTTTTAAAGTTAAATCTGGCATTGATTTAATTTCTACTCTCCAGCCATTATCATCTGTAAGATGCCAATGAAAAATATTCATTTTGTGTGCTGCTAACCAGTCGATGTAATTCTTAACGGTTCCTTTATCAAAAAACTGTCTTGATACATCCAGCATCATTCCTCTCCATTCAAAACGAGGATAATCTTCTATTTTCACAAAAGGAATTGTTCCTTTTGTAACCTCTTTTGCAGAACAAATTTGCAGTAAAGTCTGAAAACCATTCAATACCCCGTTTGGAGATTTTCCTTTTACAACAACCCCTTTTTTAGTTACGTTCAATTCATAACCATCATTAGGGATATTCATTTTTTCATCTACCAAAAAGAGTATTGCATTTTTATCCTGTTTATTTCCAATAGAAACTATGGAATTAATTCCTGTGTTTTTTAAAAAACTACTTGCTATATAATCAGCACTTTTTTGTACTTTTTTATCAATAATAATTTTTACTGTTGAAGGTATTACAAACATTTTTTCTTTCTGTTCTATCTTTACAGGCCTCGGAATTATATCCAGTTTTTGAGCCTGTAGTACACTCAGAGAGCTCAAGAAAATGGCAATTAGCAGTATTCTTTTTTTCATTTTTTTAGCTTTTTATTTTATTAAAATTGTATTGGAATGCTTTCAGTTTGTGTTGGACTCAAAGCAGTAATAGCATAGGTATAATCTTTAAAATTAGCACTTGGTACTTCTAATTTTGTAGATGTGGTTACATAGTAAATATTCTCTGAATTAGAGAAATCTGTTATTTTTCCTTTGGCAAATCTATAAATCACAAACTTTTGATTATTTACTCCGGGCTTCCATGTAAGAAGGGTTTTGTCTCCTTTTTGACCAACCGAAGTACTTATTGGTGGCTCGGGTTTTATTCTGGTAATCCTATTTGCTTCAGGTGTCAATGCAATATATTTATACTGCTTTTGGATAATAGGCTTTCTGAGCGTATCTCCCATTCTTTTAAAAACATTTGCCGTAAAATACATCGAACCATCTAGTAAAGGCAAGCTTCGAACCATTTCTATTTGCTTCACAATTTGATCTGGACTTCTCCATTCAACATCATTAGACGTTTTCGAAATCTTATAAATACCATGACCTATATAAACATTTGTGCCGTATTTGTGCTTTGCCCACCACTTAACCAAAACTTCAAAATTAGCTCTATCAAAACCAATGTGCCAGTACAGTTGAGGTGTTATGTAGTCAATCCAGCCCTCTTTTTGCCATTTCAAAACATTAGCATACAAATCATCATAATTCGTAGCTCCTGCCCTAGTGTTTGAACCATCGGAATCTTTGGCTTTATTGCGCCAAACTCCAAAAGGCGAAATTCCAAATTCGACCTCTGGTTTATTTGCAATTATCGTATCTCTTATTTGTTTAATTATCAAGTCTACATTATCTCTTCTCCAGTCCTCTTTATCATTAAATTGGCGAGGTTCTTTTTCAAATGCTACTTGGTCTGGAAATTCTTGCCCCTCGATTCTATAAGGATAAAAATAATCATCCATATGTATGGCTTGGATGTCATAATTTCGAACTATTTCACCCACTACTGAAGAAACAAAATCTCTAGTTTCTTCATAACCCGGATTAAAATATCTTGTTTTTCCATAAGTAACAAATAGCTGTGGTTTCTTAAAATACAAATGTGTTTTTGCAAGTACATCTTTGGTTGTATCTTTTTGTACACGATAGGGATTCAACCAAACATGTACACTCATTCCTCTTTTTCCTGCTTCATCTATCATTAACTGCAACGGATCAAAACCGGGAGCTACTCCTTGAGTTCCAGTTATCCAATGTGATGCTGGTTCTTTGGTCGATTTGTAATAAGCATCAGCCGTAGGACGGATTTGAAAAACTACTGTATTCAGATTATATGATCGTAGATTATCTAAAATCGTTATCATTTCGGCTTTCATTTCTTTGTCTGAAAGACCTGGTTTTGATGGCCAATCAATATTATCTACGGTTGATATCCAAGCCGCCCGCATTTCTCTTTTTGGCGATTCTTGGCTAAAAAGATTGGTTTGAAACAATAGCACTAGAATCAAAAGTTTTATACTTTTCATAATTACTGTTTTTGGTTTATTAATACGTTCTAAAATCATTATAGTCTTTTTAAAAATCTAATCGCAAAGCTGGCAAAGGCTTACGTAAGGTTCGCAAAGTTTTCAAACTCGCCAGTATAGAATGTACTTGTTTTAACTCATCATCTGCCCCACGATTGGTTAAATCTCCTGTTACTACAACAAATTCATTATCCGAATTATTAATTTCTTTTATAATATTTTGCAATAAATAATCATTTTCATTCCCTACAGAAACATGTAAATCAGTAAGCTGTACAAACTTCATGTTTCCTGTTTTTTCTGTTTTTTGAGAAAAGCAAGATGCCATTATAAAAAGGAACAGAATTTTGGAATATAGATATTTCATAAGCTGTT
Organism: Flavobacterium pisciphilum; assembly: GCF_020905345.1. Taxonomy (NCBI): domain Bacteria; kingdom Pseudomonadati; phylum Bacteroidota; class Flavobacteriia; order Flavobacteriales; family Flavobacteriaceae; genus Flavobacterium; species Flavobacterium pisciphilum. Next base: position 3,849,882 of record NZ_JAJJMO010000001.1, on the reverse strand, counting down.
ATTTATTTTGTTTAACCTGATTATTAAAAAAATTATAGAAAAATAGCAATTGAAATTTCAAGGAGTTCTCCCAATATTCGATGTTGTGTTTTCCTGGACGTTCTATATAATCGTGGTTTATTTTTAAAGCAAGCATCTTCTCATGGAGCTGTCTGTTTACATCGATAAAAAAATCATCGACACCACAATCAATAATAAGATTTAGCCTATTACTTTCTACTAATTCTAACATTGCAACAACTGTATTTTTATCCCAATTTTCAGGAAATTCAGTTATTGAACCTAGGCGTTTTTTTATATCCCATTTTTCAGAAAATGGACGAAAATCAACTCCTCCGCTCATGCTTCCTGCCGCCCCAAACACTTCCTGATGCTTAAATGATAAATACAATGCTCCATGACCTCCCATACTAAGTCCCGAAATAGCTCTACCTTCCCGACTTGCAATCGTTTTGTATTTCTGATCTATAAACGGAATTAATTCATCGATTATATATGTTTCATATTTAAAAGCAGGATCCATTGGGCTATCAAAGTACCAACTTGAATATCCCCCATCAACACCTATTACTATAAAACCATATTTATCAACCTGTTGTGCTACCTCTTTAAAGCTTTTTACCCATGTTGCATAATTTCCACTATACCCATGAAGTAGATAAACAACTGGCATTTTTTTCTTGTTCTTTTTGTAACTATCTGGAGTAATAACACAGGTTTTTATATTCTTTTTCATTACTGTACTAAAAACTTGTAAAGTGTCTATTTTAGCAGCTTTAGCAGAAAAAAATACGAATATTAAGAGTACTATATAAATTGTTTTTTTCATAAAATCATGGTGTGTTTTTCTTTAAAAAAAAGCAATAAACTTCCTTTAAAATGTATGAAGAAAAAACTTCCCTCATACATTTTACAAAAAATATAAAAATAAAATTTGAGAATTTTATCTCAAACAATCTCTCAAAATTGTCACTGGATGCATTGCTTTTCTATTGGTTCCATCAAAAATCTGATGACGGCAACTCGTTCCCGCAGCTGCTATTGCTGTTGTGGATTCGGTTGTGCGGATTTTTGGGAATAAAGTATCCTCTCCCATTTGCATACTAATTTCATAATGCTCTTTTTCATAACCAAATGAACCTGCCATACCACAGCAACCTGAATTGTAAATGGTAACTGAACAGTTTTTTGGTAAATTCAACATAGCAAATGAAGCTTCAATTGTACTCAATGACTTTTGATGACAGTGTCCGTGAATTTTAATTGTTTTCTCTACATCCGAAAATTGCTCTGAATGAATTTTCTCTTTTGTTATCTCTCTTTTAAAGAACTCTTCAATAGTAAATGTGTTTTTTGACAATTTTTCGGCACTCTCTTTGTCTTTTACTAATCGAATGTATTCGTCTCTAAAAGTCAATATAGCTGATGGTTCTATTCCTATCAACGGCGTACTTTCTGAAATTAAATCCTTAAAAATAGCTACGTTTTTATTGGCTATAACTTGTGCTTCTTCTAGAAACCCTTTAGAAATAAAAGCTCTTCCACTTTCTTCATGATCTATTACAACCACTTCATAACCCAATTTGGTTAACAGTTCATAGGCATCAATTCCAACCGAAACATCATAATAATTCGTGAATTCATCACAAAAAAGATAGACTTTTCCGTTTTCGAAAGAATTCTTATCTGCTGATCTTCTATTCTTTTGATACCATTTTCTAAAAGTCGTTGGTGCTAATAATGGAACTTGCCTTTTTGATGCTACTCCCATTCCTTTTTTAACCAGAGCCAAATTGGCTACAAAATTAGTCATTGATGGAGCAATGCTTCCTAACTTATTAAGTTTAGAATTAAAAGCAAATATTTTATTACGGATTGAAAACCCATTTGCTTTTTGATATTGATACAAGAACTCTGATTTTAAAGTTGCTACATCTACATTACTCGGGCATTCGCTTGCACAGGCTTTACAGCTCACACACAACTCAAATACTTTATACAATTCTTCGTGATCAAATTTATTGTCTTTCTCAGAATGTGTTAAATATTCTCTCAAAGCATTGGCTCTAGCACGAGTTGTATCTTTTTCATTTCGTGTCGCTCGGTAACTCGGACACAAAGTACCTCCAGCCGAAGGTAATTTTCTGCAATCACCTGAACCATTACATTTTTCCGCAGCACGTAAAATCCCCATACTATCTGAGAAATCCTGAATGGTTTTAATATCTGGTTCTACTCTACCCGCTTCTACTCGAAGATTTTCATCCATCTTAAAAGCGTTTACAATTTTTCCAACATTCAGAATTGTATCTGGATCAAAAGCTTTTTTAATTCGTTTTAATAATTCATAATTTTTATCCCCTATCATAAAAGGTAAAAACTCTCCACGAACTATTCCGTCGCCATGCTCTCCACTTAGCGAACCTCTATATTTTTTCACCAAAATAGCCACTTCAGTAGCTATGTTTCTAAATTGGTGTAATCCTTCTTTTGTTTTTAAATTTAAAACTGGACGCAAGTGAATTTCTCCTGCTCCTGCATGTGCGTAATAAATTGCACTTTGCCCATGACTCTCCATCATGGCAGAGAAATCAGCAATATAATTCGGTAAATCACTTAATTCTACTGCTGTATCTTCAATAGAATCTGCCGCTTTATCATCGCCTACAATACTTCCTAAAAGACCAAGACCAGCTTTTCGCAATTCATTAATTTTATCAATATCTGCTCCATAAATTTTAGGTAAAGCATACCCAAAATTATTTTTTCGCAAATCTTCTACCAAAGCATCTGCCTGTGATTCGGCGTCTTCCATACTGATATGCGAACCCACTTCCAGCATAATAACTGCCTTTGGTTCTCCTTGTATAAAAAACCTGTTTTTAGCCTGTTCTCTATTGGTTTTAGTACAATCTAATATTGTATCATCCATCATTTCACAGGTGTACAAATGATGTTTCATTGCAGTAACTACAGCTTCTAAGCTTTCTTGAATAGTATGAAAATGAGCCACAACCATAACATTATTTGTTGGTGGCAAATCATCTACTTTCAATGTAATCTCTGTGGTAAATGCTAGAGTTCCTTCACTTCCACAAAGCAATTTTCCTAAGTTTATTGTGCTTTCTGTACCCGAGAACAGTTCTGATTTTAATAATAAATCAATTGCATAACCTGTATTTCTTCTGTGTATTTCTGGTTTTGGAAATTCTTTTACAATCTCTTCTTGGTTTTCTTTATTAGAAAGCTCTTCGTAAACTGCTTTGTAAATTTTACTTTCAAGTGTGTCTCCCTTTGTCTTCTCTATAAATTCCTCTGAAGACATTTCTTTAAACACAACAGTAGTACCATCACTTAAAATAGCTTTTATCTCGACTATTTTATCTCGGGTAACTCCATAGCGAATGGATGTTGTCCCTGATGAATTATTCCCTACCATTCCTCCAATCATACATCGATTTGTAGTCGAAGTATTAGGTCCAAAAAATAAGCCGTGTGGTTTTAAATATAAATTCAGTTCATCTCGAATTACTCCGGGTTGAACTGTTACTGTTTTTTTAATAGGATCAAAAGCGACAATCTTGGTAAAATGTTTAGAGACATCTACAATTATTCCGTTACCCACCGTTTGCCCAGCCAAAGAAGTTCCTGCTGTTCTAGGTGTTATTGAAATTTTATTTTTTGCTGCAAAGCGAATAATTTTAACAATATCTTCTTCTGTCTTTGGAACCGCCACTGCAACTGGCATAATTCTATAAGCAGATGCATCAGTAGCATATAATTTTTTATGAAGTTCATCATAAAAAAGTGTTCCTTCTAATGAATTGGATAGTTGTTGTAATTGAAGAGAGTCGGACATTTAATTGGTGCTATTGTTTTTTTAAAAATACAAAATAATTAATCTTTATTATCGCCTTTCAAGGTCTTTTTTTGATCTTGTAGGTTTGCAAAATTAAACCTAATTGATCTTAAAAACTTGTTCGGTTTGCGGTAAAAAATCTTGCAGGATTATAATTCTTATAGAAATTACTATTTTGTTAATTGATATCTGGTTATTAGTAGTAAAAACGCTTAAAAGCTTCAATTGCTTCATATTCTGCCAAACCTAAATCATCATACAGTTTTGCTGTGTTTTTATTACGTTCTTCTGCTCGTACCCAAAATTCTCGGGAGTCATTTCCTTGAAACATTACTCTGTCTTTTTGAGATTGATGATACAAGATGGCGTGTCTTTTAATAGTTACTTCGTCTGGACTTAATGGCACAGCCATATCTATCTCATGAATATCCCATTCATGCCAAGCACCTCTGTACAACCATAACCAACAATCGTACATATATGCTTCCGTTTTTAATTCCTTCATTGCTGCAAATATAGCATTCAAGCATACTTCATGCGTGCCATGTGGATCTGCTAAATCTCCTGCTGCAAATACTTGATGTGGTTTTATTTTTGCAATAATATCTCTAACGATTGCAATATCTTCTAATCCCAAAGGATTTTTCTTTATTTGCCCCGTTTCATAAAAAGGGAGATCCAAAAAGTGTGTATTCTCATCTTTTAAACCAATATATCTAGTGGCTGCATAGGACTCACGTCTTCTTATCAACCCTTTTAATTTTCGAACTTCTAACGAATCTACTTGATTCTCTGTCTTATTATTTAGGAAATCAATTACTGTTGAGAAATTAACTCCCTCTATCTCTTTCCCTATAAAATCATTACATACTTCTGCAAACTTTAAGGCCTCATCATCTGTAACAGCAATATTTCCTGAAGTTTGGTACACAACATGCACGTCATGTCCTTGTTTTATTAATTTAGAAAATGTTCCTCCCATCGATATCACATCATCATCTGGGTGTGGACTAAAAAGGATTACTCTTTTTTTAGCAGGATTAGCTCTTTCTGGTCTGTGTGAATCTGAAGTATTTGGTTTTCCTCCTGGCCAGCCCGTAATGGTATGCTGCAAAACATTGAACATATTAATATTCAAATCATAAGCAGAACCTTCTTGAGCCAAAAGGTCAGACATTCCGTTATTGTTATAATCTCTATCAGTAAGTTTTAATATCGATTGTTTGGTTTCTTTACAAAGCCAAACGATTGCTTTACTTTTTAATTCTTGTGTCCAAGTACAACCTCCAACTAGCCATGGCGTTTCGAATCGGGTTAATTCAGATGCAGAAAATTTATCTAAAACGAACGTTGCATTAGAATGGTTTTGTAAAAAAGTAGCGGGAACTTCTGAAGTTATATCTCCTTGGATTGTTCTTTTGATGATTGCTGCTTTATTTTGCCCCCATGCCATTAAAACAATTCTTTTTGATCTAAGAATTGTTGAAACTCCCATAGTAATTGCCCTTTTCGGAACATTATCAATACCATTAAAATCTGATGATGCATCGACTCTCGTAATATGATCTAAGGTTATAATTCTGGTTCCTGAGTTGATATGCGAACCTGGCTCATTAAAACCTACGTGCCCAGTACGACCAATTCCTAATAACTGAAAATCTAGTCCTCCAGCCTCTTTTATCTTCATTTCATAATCAACACAATATTGATTAAGTTCTTCTAGCACAACTGTTCCATCTGGAATATTTACATTTTCAGGCTTAATATCTATGTGGTTAAATAGATACTGATTCATGAAATAATGATAACTCTGACGGTTCTCTTTGGTCATTGGATAATACTCATCCAAATTAAAAGAGATTACATTGTTAAAACTAAGCCCATCTTCCTTGTGCATCCGAACTAATTCTTCATATACTTTTATAGGTGATGAGCCTGTGGCTAGTCCTAGCACACAAGATTCATTCTTAGCTTGTTTTGAACGGATTAATTCGGCTATTTCCTGAGCAACAACTTTTGAAGCCTCAATTGAACTTTCAAAAATCACATTATGATTTTTTTCAAATCGAGTTTCTTCAAATTTCCCAGGTATGTCATAAGCCAAAGAAGAATTGGTTTTCATAATATATCTCTTAGTTAAAAAATTAGTTTAACAAATATATACAAAAAACAAAACGAATACATTATTTTGCGTTATTTAACAAAAATAAATTAAAATACCGTAAAATAATGCAGAAATCATTGATTGAATTTCAGATTACAACACAAAAACGCCAGATTTTCTATATTCTTCCAGTGCTAAATCTTCTGGATCTAAATCAGTCACAATAGTATCTAGCTGGCTAAGTTCGCAAACAACGTGCGGCATTTTTGTATTTAATTTATTTGAAGAAAACATAGAAACAACTCTATCTGAGGATTCTATCATTGCTTTTTTAACAATAGAAACTTCATAGCCTATCTCTGTCAACCCTTGTTTTACATTAATACTACTAGCTCCTATAAAACAAATATCAGCTTTGATCTTAGACAGGACCTGTATTACATCCATACCTATAGTAACCATTGCATTTTTCTGCATTTTCCCACCAATGAATATCAAATCTATATTTGGATGCTGAGACAACTGCATCGCTATTGGCAAGCTATACGTATATATAGTAGCTTTCAAATCAGAAGGAATTAATTTTGCAAAAACCAAATTAGTACTTCCTCCACTCATTATAATAACTTGCCCATCATGCAATAATGACAATGCTTTTGTTACTATTTTTTTCTTCTCTTCTTCAGCCGATATCGCTATATCAAAAACATTAGCAGACTTTTCTGTAGGTTGTATTGCGCCGCCATAAACTTTCTCAAGAAGATTCTTACTGTCTAATTCGTTCAGATCTCTACGTATTGTATCTTCCGACAAATCTAAAGCCAAAGCCAAGTCTGTCGTAACAACTTTTTGATCCTCAAAGAGTCTAGTCATTATATATTTATGTCTTTCGGCTTTTAGCATTTTTTATAAATTAAAGATTTAGCACAAATATATCAAATATTTCAATTCAAAAGCAGAGAGCACCTCAACAACTGCAATAGTTTGCATATTTTAATTACAAAAAACAAAACAAAGCTAATTCAGAACAAAAACTGCATTGTTTTGCGTTATTTTAGTTAATTTTTGAAAATAATTACAATATACCGCATTTATATGCAATAAATAAATATATTTGCTCAACAACCATTAAAAAAACCAAATAATCATGAAAAAATTATTCCTTATTTCATTGTTGGTTTTGTTCATTCAAGTAACATTTGGGCAAACAAAAACAATTACCGGAACTGTAAAAAACAAAGCAGATGGGATTCCTATACCAGGAGTTAGTGTCCTTATTCAAGGAACTGCAAATGGTAGCTCAACTGATTTTGATGGAAATTACAGTATCGCTGTATCCCCAGGACAAAGCCTTAGCTTTAGCTATATGGGATTTGAAACCAGAGTGATAAAATTTGAGGGACAACAAAAGCTCAATGTTGACCTTTCAGAAAGCACTTCAAAATTAGATGAAGTAGTAGTCGTAGGGTTTTCTTCTCAGAAAAAAGCCAATTTAACAGGTGCCGTTGCTTCTATAGATGTTAGTAAAACACTAGGAAGCCGACCGTTAACTGACGTAAGTAAAGCATTGCAAGGTACTACTCCGGGTGTAAATATTAATTTTAACTCTGGAAACATTAATCGCCCTGCAAATATAAATATACGTGGTGCCGGAACTATTAATGGTTCTGACTCTCCTCTTGTATTAGTAGATGGTGTTCCAACTGACTTATCGCTTATTAATCCAAATGATGTGGCTACGATGTCTGTGCTTAAAGATGCAGCTTCGGCTTCTATTTATGGTGCTCGTGCTGCTTTTGGTGTAATCCTTATTACCACAAAGGGAGGTAAAACAGGAGAAGGAAAAGTTAGATTTTCTTATAGTGGAAACACTGCTTTAACCAACCCAATTTCTACACTAGAATTCTTAGACCCAACTGAGGAAATTCCGGGATTAATTGCAGCAGGAACACGTACTGATGGTGCTGTACCAGAATTTTTTGGAGCAAATTACAACACATTACTTACAGGAATTAAAAACTGGAAAGAAAAATACGCAAACAACCGTACTAGCAATGAAATGGTTTATGGCGAAGATTGGGAAATTAAAAATGGTACTCCTTATTTTTACAGAGTTTGGGATGCTAATAAAGAATTATATGCAAGTAATGCTGTTCAAACTTTCCACAATTTCTCTGCACAAGGTAACTTAGGAAACAACAGCTCTTTCTTTGCTTCATTTGGTCTTACTGATCAAAAAGGAATGCTAAGAGTAAATCAAGAAACTAGAAAGAGAACAAATATAAATTTAGGATTCACAACAAAATTAGCCGATTGGCTTACTGGTGATTTCAAAGTAATGACCATTCGTAATACCTACGAACAACCATTTAATTATTATGGAGGTGCCGGTACAGATGATACAGGCTATGGAGGATATCTTGGTTATGCACTTCGCTGGGGACAATACACACCAAATTTTGGTACGTATAGAGGGTATAATTTCCGTACTGCTGGAGGATATTTATCTAATGCTTCTATGAATGAAAATGATCAATATAACAGTAGATTAAGTGCAAAATTCACTGCAGAAATCGCAAAAGATCTTAACTTAATAGCTGAAGTAAGTAGCGTAACTGATTATTATTCGAGAAAACAAAACGGCGGTAAATTTCAAGCTTGGGACAGCTGGTCAGCTATGCCTTATGATGCTACAACAATACAAACAGCAACTCCTACTACTCTTGAAGCAGGAAATGATTTTGTTGCGCAATCAAAAGCAGAATCAAAAACAAATGTGGTTAACATCTATGCTAACTACAAAAAACAATTCAACAATCACAATTTTAAATTCTTAGGAGGTTTTAACTCAGAATGGCAAGATTTCTCACGTACTTATGCAAGAAGAAATACCCTTCTAGACAAGTCTAAACCAGAATTCAACCTTGCAGTAGGGGAACAATTTGTTTCTGGAGCTGCAAATACCACTTTGAATCCAGCAGAAACAAACTATTCAATTGCAGGTTTCTTTGCTCGTGTAAATTATGATTATAACGGAATTTATTTGTTAGAATTGAATGCTCGTTATGACGGTTCTTCTAAATTCCCAACAGATCAACAATGGGGATTCTTCCCATCGGCTTCTGTAGGATACAGAATTAGCAATGAAAAATTCATGGAAAACACACGTGGCTGGTTAAATGACCTTAAGTTACGTGCATCTATGGGAGCAATTGGAAATCAAAACATTGGAAACAATGCTTTCTTATCTGTATTAAATGCTAAAAATCCATCGTGGATTAATAGTGGAGCTGTTTTACCTCCTTCTACTGATTTGCCAACTAATGTTGATCCATCATTAACTTGGGAGAAAGTATACACAAAAGATATAGGTATAGATGTTAGAATATTTGACATGCTTGGTGCTTCATTTGACTTGTACCAACGTGACACAAAAGGAATGCTAGCTCCTGGTATAACTCTTCCTGGTTCATTTGGTCAAACTGCTGCTCAAACCAACTCAGGAAACATGAGAACAAGAGGATGGGAATTGGCTTTGAATTTCAACAAAAAAATAAACGAGAATGCTTCAGTATTTGTAGACCTTGCTTTATCTGACTATAAATCAGTGGTTACAAAATGGAACAATAGCTCAAAATTACTATCTACTTATTATGATGGATATGAAATTGGTCAAATTTGGGGTTTAACAAGTGATAGACTTTTACAATCTGATGACGTGTTCACCAATAATGGCAAAACAGTAAATGGTGTAGACTATTCTAAAACAATAGTTGGTAACTTCAAATACGGAGCTGGAGATGTTCATTATGTAGATACTAATGGCGATGGTGTTATCTCTCGTGGAGCTGGAACTGCAGATGATCATGGAGATCTAAAGAAAATTGGGAACACAACTCCTCGTTACAAATACGGAATAACATTAGGTGGTACGTTTCATGGATTTGACATTTCTGCTTTCTTCCAAGGAGTAGCTAAACGTGATTATTGGGCAGCTTCTGATGCTGTATTGCCTTTTTACCGTTCGCCTCAACAAATGTATGCAAATCAAGCAGACTATTGGACACCAGAGAATACAGGTGCGTACTGGCCTAATCCTTCTTACGCTAGTGAATCTGTTGCTTTTGGAGGTAGTACTAACGGTATGAATAACTTCATTACACAATCAAGATACCTACTTGATATGTCTTACCTACGTCTTAAGAATTTTAGTTTTGGGTACTCTTTACCAAAAGACTTCATCAAAAAGGCAGGCTTAGAAAAAGTAAGAATCTATACTTCAGGAGAGAACTTAGTGACTTGGGCTGATAGCCGTCTACCTGTAGATCCAGAAATTAATGAAACAGAAATCTTCTGGGGAAGAAGTTATCCTTTTACCAAAACATGGTCTTTTGGTGTTGAGCTATCTTTCTAATACTAACTATTCAAAAATTTTAAAATGAAAAAATCAATTATAAAATCTAAATTACTACTGATGTTTGCTACTGCTTTTGTAGCAACAACCTCAGTTAGTTGTGACGACTATTTATCAGATGATCCAGCAGATAAATTTACAAACGAAAACTTTTGGCAATCAGAAGATAACGTAAAGACATTTTCATGGGTTAATTATGATACATTTTATGGTTACGGAAATGGTACAACAATTGGACTTTCCTCTTTTTACTATCACGGTAGCGATTTTAAAGTAGACGATAATCTATCTGCTTTCACTTTCTATCAGATGCCAGTTACAGCAAGTACGACTAATGTTTATTCTTGGAATGAATATTACACACTTATCCGTCGTTGTAATTTAATGCTAGAAAAAATACCTACTGTTCCAATGTCAGAGGCAAAAAAGAATCATTATATAGGAGTAGCTAAATTTTTCAGAGCCTATACCTATTTTCGCTTAGTACAAAAATTTGGTGACGTACCATATACCGATCGCTATCTATCTCAAAATGATCCTGCGGTTTATGCTCCAGCAAAACAAAGAGCAGAAATTATCGATAAAGTTATTGCCGAATTAGAAGAAGCAGCTAACCTATTACTTCCTGTTGACGACAAAAACGTAACCGTTAATAAATATACTGCTTATGCAGCTTTGAGTAACGCTTGTCTTTATGAAGGAACTTACAGAAAATACCATTTGGGTCAAGATGGAAGCGCTTATCTTAACAAAGCAAAAACTGCATCATTAGCTGTAATAAATAATGGTGGGTATAAATTAAACGCAGATTGGAAATCTCTTTATAACTCTGTTGAATTGGCTGGTAATACTGAGGTGATACTTGCAAAACGTTATTTAACAAACGTATTAATGCACTCTCTTCAAAATTATACAAATTCATCAACCATACAATATGGCTTAACAAAATGGGCTGCCGATAGTTATGTAACTACTAATGGATTACCTATACAGCAAGCAGGAAATGCACAATATACAGGTGATGATGATGTTACAAAAACTTTTGCTAATAGAGATCCTCGCTTTGGAAAAACAGTTAACCCTACCAATTATGGCTATAAAGGAAAGCCTTTTAGTACAGCTGCATTGGTTTCTATGTCTGGATATGTGTTTGAATTATACAACAACCCTGCAACAACAGGTCCTGATGTTACAACAGGTGGACGTAATTACACAGACAGTCCATTGTTTACACTAAGCGAAGTATATTTAAATTATGCTGAAGCTTGTGCTGAACTTGGTACTGCTACCAATACAGATCTTGATATGTCTATCAATAAAGTACGTGCACGTGCTGGAATAGCTGCTTTAACTACTGATGGAAGCAATGCTTTTGCTGGCGGTGTTCAAATTAACGACCCAAGAAGAACTTCTACTTTAGAGCAAATTTCTGGAGCTGTTAGCCCTCTAATCTGGGAAGTTCGTCGTGAGCGCCAAATTGAATTCATGAGCTGGACTACTTTAAGACAAATGGACATTTACCGTTGGAAAAAAGGAGATTATTTAGATACTTCTAAAAACTTAGATGTAAATCTTGGAGCGAGAATTGGTACTCCTGTTGGATCACAAACAACTGTAGATGCTAATGGATATGTAAAAATATACCCAACAAGCACTAGAAACTTTGAAGCAAAACACTACTTAATGAATATCCCTACTAATGATATTGATTTGTATAAAGCTCAAGGTGTAGAATTAAAACAAAACACAGGTTGGTAATTACTTAATCTGATAAAATAACAAACTACCTCTGGACATAGACACCCAGAGGTAGTATTATAAAATCATATCTTCGCAAACCGAAGATGTAAATGAAATAATTCGACGAAAATAAAAAGACCTATCTGAAATTGCAGATAAACAGTACCTTTAATAAACTACAACTCACAACAACAATCAAAAAACTGAATACCAATCAATCAATAATTTAAAAACTTTATTTAGTCAATTTCAGCCTTCTAACCACTAAACCGTAAATTAAAATGATAAAATTCATAGCAAAAAGCGCTCTTCTTATAGCAACTGTATTTTACGTTCCATCATATTCGAATACATTTCAGCCAGTTGCAAAAAACAACCTGTTAGAAATCAACAATCCTGGTATTAAAACTGGAGCCGATAATTATGAAAAATACCTGCCTTTATTGAAAGATAAAAAAGTAGGAATCGTAACTAATCAGACAGGAATTTTATCTAACAAAACACATCTGGTAGATTTCTTATTAGAGAAAAAAATTGCTGTTCAAACTATTTTTGCTCCTGAGCACGGTTTTAGAGGAACAGCAGATGCAGGCGAACATATAGTAGATGCAAAAGACACTAAAACAGGACTGCCAATTATTTCTCTTTATGGGGACAACAAAAAACCAAAGGCAGCACAGCTAGCAGGAATCGATGTTATGATTTTTGATTTACAAGACGTAGGAGCACGTTTCTATACCTATATCTCTTCTTTACACTATGTAATGGAGGCTTGTGCAGAAAACGGGATTCCGCTTATGGTACTTGATAGACCAAATCCTAATGGAGGTATTGTCGATGGGCCACTTTTAGAAAAAGAATTCACCAGCTTTGTAGGCATGCACCCTATTCCGTTACTTCACGGAATGACTATTGGAGAATATGCTCAAATGGTTAATGGAGAAAAATGGCTTAAAAATGGAATTCAATGTAAATTGACTGTAATACCATGTCTGGATTATAACCGAAAAATGGAATATAGCTTACTTGCAAAACCATCTCCAAATTTACCCAATGACCAATCTATAAACCTATACGCAAGTTTATGTCTTTTTGAAGGTACTAATGTGAGTATGGGACGTGGAACCGAAAAACAATTTCAGATTTATGGTTCTCCCTATTTAGCAAAAACAAATTTCAGCTTTACTCCTAAACCAAATTTTGGAGCCAAAGATCCCCTATATAATGGAAAAGAATGTTTTGGTGAAGATCTAACAGCTTATCCTAAACTAACACGATTAGAACTAAAATGGCTAATTAAAGCCTATCAAAATACTTCTGATAAAACGAAATTCTTCAATCCCTTTTTCACAAAACTAGCTGGAACAAAAAAATTACAACAGCAAATTGAAAGTGGAATTTCTGAAAGCAAAATAAGAAAGAGCTGGCAAAAGGATTTAGAATCTTTTAAAAAAATGCGCATGAAATATTTAGTCTATTAAAGCAATGCCCTTATTTATTATAGAATAAAATCAGACTAAAACTCAATGAAATAGTACCATTGAACCCATCAAAAAAGAAATTAAACAGTAAAGAAATCAGTAAAAAAAATAAAAAATGGCAAAAATAAATCCTGATACAGAAAGAGAATCTCTTTATTCGAATTTAGATAAAATGAGTACTAATGAATTACTCTCAAATATAAATAATGAAGACAAAAAAGTAGCCGATATAATTGAAAAACAAATTCCTAATATTGAAAAATTAGTAGATATTATTGTTTCTAAAATGAAACTTGGCGGAAGACTATTTTATATCGGAGCAGGTACATCTGGAAGAATTGGTATTCTTGATGCTTCTGAATGTCCTCCTACCTTTGGAGTTCCTGACAATTGGATTATTGGTATCATAGCAGGTGGTGACTCAGCTATCAGAAAAGCAGTAGAAAATGCCGAAGACGATATTGATCAAGCGTGGAGAGATTTATCTGCTTATGACATTTCGAGTTTAGATGTAGTCCTAGGAATTGCAGCTTCAGGAAATACGCCTTATGTTATTGGCGGACTAAAAAAAGCTAGAGAAAATAATATCGTTACAGGTAGTATTTCATGCAACAGTGCTAGTTTAATATCAAAGCAGGCAGATCATCCTATTGAGCTAATTGTAGGCCCAGAATTCCTTACCGGAAGTACAAGAATGAAAGCTGGAACATCTCAAAAATTAGTCCTAAACATGATTTCAACATCAGTTATGATTAAGCTAGGTAGAATTTACGGTAACAAAATGATAGACATGCAATTGTCTAACAAAAAACTGGTACAAAGAGGGGTCGAAATGATTGTAGAAGAGCTTAAGATTGATGAAAAACTAGCCTCTGAATTACTAAAAAAACATAAAAGCGTTAGAGCGGTTTTACTAGCAGAAAATAAAAATCTAGAAGTTTAACAAGCAAACTATTCAAAATCTTTTATAGTTTTATAAAAGAATAAACCTTTAAAGATATAAAATGACACCAAGCACGATCCTAATCCTAATCATCATTTACTTCGGAACATTATTCTATATCTCGCACAGAGTCAGCAGAAAAGATGATGGAAACGAAGCCTTTTTTACAGCTAATAAAAACTCAAAATGGTATTTAGTTGCCTTTGGAATGATAGGAACTGCTCTTTCTGGAGTAACTTTTATATCGGTTCCGGGAGAAGTAGGAGCTGCGAGTGGTGAACAATTCAAATATTTTCAATTTGTACTAGGTAATGCTATAGGATTTATAATAATTACAAAATTATTATTGCCCCTGTATTACCGAATGAACTTAACTTCTATTTACGGATATATTGAACAAAGAATGGGCTTTTACAGCTATAAAACAGCAGCCTCAATATTCTTAATCAGTAGAACCGTAAGTTCGGCATTTAGACTCTATTTAGTTGTAATCGTATTGCAGCGCTTTGTATTTGATTATTATAATATTCCTTTTGCATTCACCGTATTAATTTCCCTGCTTCTTATCTTTTCTTATACCTATAGAGGTGGACTAAAAACAATTATTATAACTGATACTTTACAGACTTTTTTCTTAGTTACTTCAGTATTTCTTACTATTTATTTTATTTGTGACCGCATGGATTTAAGTGCAATCGGTGCTTTTGAAGAAGTGAAAAATAGTAACTATTCAAAAATATTTTTCTTTGATGATTTCCTAGGAAGCAAATTCCATTTTATAAAGCAGATATTAGGAGGAATGTTTGTAACGATAGCAATGACAGGGCTAGATCAAGATTTAATGCAAAAAAATCTGAGCTGTAAAAACATTGGCGAAGCACAAAAAAACATGTTCACCTTTACAGGAATCTTTGTTGTTATTAACATCTTCTTTTTGAGTGTTGGCGCTTTACTATACATTTATGCTAACAAAAACGGAATCGCAATTCCTACTGACTTAGTTACAGGCAAACCAAGAACCGATTTACTTTTTCCTGAAATAGCTTTGAACCATTTGGCTATAGTTCCTGCAATTGTATTTTTACTTGGAATCATTGCTGCAACTTTTGCTACTACCGATTCAGCATTAACAGCCTTAACAACTTCATTTTGCGTTGATTTCTTAGGTATGGATAAAGCCGAAAATAGTAAAAAGAAAAATACTGTACGCATAAGGCATTTGGTACATATCAGTTTCTCAGCATTAATCTTCTTTGTAATACTCATCTTTAATTCTATCAATGACAGTTCTGTTGTTGGAATGATATTTAAAGTTGCCTCATATACCTATGGCCCATTACTAGGATTATATGCTTTTGGACTGTTTCAAAAAACAAGAAATGTAAATGATAAACTGGTTCCACTCATCTGCCTATTATCCCCTTTCTTCACTTATCTGATAAATGAAAACTCAAAAGTATTATTTGCAGGATACGTATTTGATAATGAATTAATAGTATTAAATGGATTAATAACTTATCTAGGATTATATCTGACTAGCTCTCGCAGCAGTGAAAAAATAAGTTTTTAAAACCACGTTAAAAACATAACTAATCGACAAATCAATTAGAAACTACGAGCAAGTAGTTTTTAATTGATTCAAAAAATAATTATATGAAAAATTCCTTCATAAAAATTAGCCTATACGCCACATTTTTATTTTTGGTTATCAATTGTGCTACCAGAAAAAACAATACAATTATAGATTCAAATAAAGACGCTCTTACAAAAGATACTGTTGTTTATATTGCTCCGAATAAATCGGAGAAAAAAACTTTTTTTAAAGATTCAGATAAAGAAACTAATTGGGTTGACAGCATTTACAACAAAATGTCACTTCGAGAAAAAGTAGGTCAGTTGTTTATGATTTCAGCTTATTCTAATAAAGATTCAATTCATACAAATCAAGTCAATACATTAATTCAAGACTATAAAGTAGGCGGAGTAATCTTTTTTCAAGGTGGTCCTGTACGTCAAGCTAAATTAACCAACCAATACCAATCAAAAGCAAAAGTTCCTTTATTCATAGGAATTGATGCCGAATGGGGATTAGGTATGCGATTAGATTCTACTTATCGTTATCCTTGGAATATGACTTTGGGAGCTATTAAAGATTTGAGTTTAATTGAGAATGTTGGAAGAAATATGGCCAATGAAAACAAGCGAATCGGAGTTCATTTTAATTTTGCTCCAGTACTTGATATCAATACCAATCCTAAAAACCCTATTATTGGGAACCGCTCTTTTGGTGAAGACAAAGTTAATGTTAGCGATAAAGCCATTGCCTTAATGAAAGGGGTACAAAGTCAAGGCGTTTTTAGCACTGGAAAACATTTTCCGGGACATGGTGATACGTCAACCGACTCACACTACGCTTTACCTTTGGTGAATTTCTCAAAAGATCGCTTAGAATTAGTTGAGTTATATCCATACAAACGAATCTTCAATGAGGGCTTAGCATCAGTTATGGTTGCCCATCTTAATATTCCAAGTTTAGAGCCTACTCCAAATGTTCCTTCTTCGGCTTCCTATAATGTAGTAACCAACCTGCTTCAAAAAGAATTAGGTTTTGAAGGCTTAATTTTTACAGATGGTTTAGCAATGAAAGGCGCAAGTAATTTTAAAGGTCCTGGTGATTTGGAAATAGCTGTACTTCTTGCTGGAAATGACATTTTACTTTGCCCAGAAAATGTACCTGTGGCAGTTCAAAAACTTGAAGTAGCTTATAATGATGGTATCATCACCGAAGAACGTTTAGCGCATTCGGTTAAAAAGATCTTGCATTATAAATTTAAAGCTGGGCTAAATAAATACAACCCAATAAATATGGCAAACATTTACAACGATCTTAATCCATCGCAGAATGATGCTTTACATTATAAATTATATGAAAATGCTATTACGGTTCTAAAAAATGAAAAGGAAATACTTCCTATCAAAAATCTAGATCAGAAAATCGCTTATGTAAAACTAGGAGAAGATGTCAACAGTGATTTTGTAACTACATTAAAAAAATACACAGACGTTACTGAAGTTGCTAACACTAATATTGACAGCCTAAACGATGAGTTAAGAAAATATGATGTTGTTATCATTGGTTTCCATAAAGTAAATAAAACTTGGGAAAAGCAGAATTTTACAGAAACCGAATTGGTTTGGCTGCAAGAAATTGCAAAGCACAACAAAGTGATACTAGATATTTTTACAAAACCATATTCATTATTACCAATCACTAATTTTGATGATATAGAAGGATTAGTAGTTTCTTATCAAAACTCAGATATCAGCCAGATCGTTTCGGCAGAATTACTATTTGGAGCCATCCCAGCCAAAGGAAAATTACCTGTATCTATCAATACCTCTTTTAATGTAAATGATGGATTATCAACGGAGAAATTAAATCGTTTGGGTTTTACAACTCCCGAAAATGTAGGTATGAATCCACAAATTTTATCTAAAATAGATGCTATTGCTCAAAAAGCAATTGATGGCAAAATGACTCCCGGTATGCAAGTACTTGTAGCGCGAAAAGGAAATGTTATTTTCCAAAAATCATATGGTCATCAAACCTATGATAATACAAGAAAAGTAACCAATTCCGATTTATATGATGTCGCTTCGCTTTCAAAAATGATTTCGACACTACCTAATGTAATGCAACTATACGATAATGATAAAGTAAATCTAGATACCAAATTAAAAGATATGGTACCTCTTTTTGCAAAAACAAACAAAGAGAATATCACTTTCAAGGATTTACTAACCCATTATGCAGGGCTACAAGCTTGGATTCCGTTTTACAAAGCAACACTAGACAGTCAAGGCAAACCTTCGGCTAAATATTATCGTAGAGTAGCCGAATCTGAATTTTCTACAAAGGTAGCAGATGGTCTTTTTATTAGAAATGACTATCACGACACCATCATGAAGATTATTGCTGATAGTCCAGTATCGGCTAAAAAAGAATACAGATATAGTGATTTCACTTTCATTATCCTGAAAGAATACTTAGAAAGAAAAACACATAAAAAATTAGAAGATCTGAGCCAGCAAAATTTTTATAGCACACTCGGAATGAATAACACGCTTTACAATCCATTAAACAAATTCGACAAAAATAACATTGCCCCTACCGAAATAGATAATTATTTCAGATATCAAGTGATTCAAGGATATGTTCACGATATGGCAGCAGCAATGGAAGGCGGAGTAGCTGGTCATGCTGGAATATTTTCTAATGCCATGGATGTTGCCAAAATGATGCAGCTCTTTTTACAAAAAGGAAATTATGGCAATAAACAATACTTCTCAGAGCAAACATTTGATGCATTCAATACTTGTTATTATGCCGATAAAGGAGTACAGAGAGGTTTAGGTTTTGATAAAAGAATAGAAAAAGGCGGACCTACTTGTGCTTGTGTTTCTCCATCTAGTTTTGGACATACAGGATTTACAGGAGACATTGCTTGGGTAGATCCAGAAACAGAAATTGTTTATGTATTTTTATCCAACAGAACCTATCCGGGTGTTATTAATGACGAGAATAAATTATCAAAAGGAAAAATCCGAGAAGATATCCAGCAAATAATTCAGGACGCTATTATAAAATAAACACACACCCAACAAGTTAAAGAATAGTTCTATTTATTAAACAACAAAGATCATGAACGCAAATCTGGAATTACTGTATAAAATTGCCCAAAAACCTTCCCGAAATATTATCGGATTAATGTCAGGTACTTCTTTGGATGGTCTGGATGTAGCTTTATGCGAGATTTCAGGTTCAGGCGAAAATACAACTGTTCAATTAACTCAATTTGATACTGTTGATTATTCAGAAGAAATA
Organism: Flavobacterium pisciphilum; assembly: GCF_020905345.1. Lineage (NCBI taxonomy): Bacteria > Pseudomonadati > Bacteroidota > Flavobacteriia > Flavobacteriales > Flavobacteriaceae > Flavobacterium > Flavobacterium pisciphilum. The sequence continues at coordinate 3,830,456 of NZ_JAJJMO010000001.1, read as the reverse complement.
AAATCAGAAATTAGAAGTGTATTTGCTAAGCAAACAATCGATTTTCAAAAACTCGTATTATTAAATGAGTGGATTGGCGTTCTTCATGCCAATATCATTTTGGACTGTTTGAAACGTTGGAGCATCCCAACCGACCAAGTTGATTTAATTGCCTCACACGGACAAACCGTTTTTCATGCCCCAAAGATTTTACATCAACAAGAAAAATTTCCAAATGCAACTTTACAAATTGGCGATGGAGATCATATTGCAGTAAAAACAGGAATCATCACTCTTTCTGACTTCAGACAAAAACACCTTGCAGCAGGTGGCGAGGGTGCTCCACTGGCTGTTTATGGAGATTATTTTCTATTTACAAAAAAAGGAGCCAATCGTATTATGCTTAATATGGGCGGAATTGCAAACTTCACCTACTTGCCATCAAGTAGTAATCCAGAAGAAGTTTTTGTTACAGATACAGGAACAGGAAATACCTTAATCGATGCTTTTACCAGACTTTCGTTTCCTGAGAAATCTTACGATAAAGATGCTGAAATTGCAAAAAAAGGCACCGTAAACCCTGCTCTTCTGAAAGCCTTAAAAGAAAATGAATTCTTTCATGCTCCATTTCCAAAAACAACTGGACCAGAACTTTTCAATATTGAATATGTTAGAAAAGCGCAAATCCAAAGCAACACAGAGAATAGTACTATTGAAGATTTATTGGCAACATTAACACGATTTAGTGCCGAGACTATTGCCAGTGCCATACATTCAACTATAAAAAACACATCCTATTCTATTGAGAGTTTCACTATTTATATGTCAGGTGGAGGTGCACACAATCCTTTATTAGTAAGCTGGCTCAAAGAACTATTACCTTGTGAGTTTTCAAACACTGCCGAGTTAGGTATTTCTGGAGATGCAAAAGAAGCCATATTATTTGCTGTTTTGGCAAATGAAACTGTTTCAGGAGGAACTTCAGATTTTGGAACACGCAAAGGCATTCCATCAGTAGCAATGGGCAAAATCTCTTTTCCAAGCTAAAAATTCCTTATTTAAATAAATAACGAAACCAAAAACAAACCAAACCAATGACCAAAGAACGTTTAATATCGCTAGATGTATTTAGAGGATTTACTATTTTATTAATGACAATAGTCAACAACCCGGGAAGCTGGGCCTCCATATATCCACCATTAGAACATGCAGAATGGAATGGCTGTACTCCTACCGATTTAGTTTTTCCTTTTTTTGTTTTTATAATGGGAACAGCAATCCCATTTGCGATGCCAACAAAACATTTAGACTTTAGTGTTTTTAATAAAATCTTAGTTCGCTCCTTGCGAATTTTCTGTTTAGGATTGTTTTTAGCTTACTTCAGCAGAATCCAATTATTTGGTTTAGAAGGAATCCCATTATTACTACTTAGACTAGCAATAACCTTTGGGGTAGCTTATGCCCTTTTAGGAAATTTTACTTTAAAGATAAAAACCTACCTCATTTTAGGAATCTTTGCTATACTATTATTCTTAGCGTACAGTCAAATAGAAGCATATCAAGATGTAAGAATCCCAGGTGTTTTACAACGAATAGGAATTGTATATTTCTTTGCATCCCTATTGTATTTAAAAACAAATCTAAGAACACAACTTCTAATTGCTGTTTCCATTTTATTAGGGTATTGGACTCTAATGGCTTTTGTTCCAGTACCAGGATTTGGCGCACCCAATTTTGAAAAAGGAACAAATCTAGCAGCTTGGTTAGACAATTTATTATTAAACGGACATTTATGGAGCTACTCTAAAACTTGGGATCCTGAAGGGATTTTGAGCACTTTACCAGCTATAGGCACAGGAATCTTAGGAATGTTTATTGGACAAATACTAAACTTACAAATCCCTAAAATTGAAATTGTAAAAAAATTAGCCATCGCTGGAATTGTTCTAGTGATTACTGGTTTACTTTGGAACATTATATTCCCAATAAACAAATCATTATGGTCAAGCTCATACGTTTTGTATACAGCCGGTATTGCAACAGTATGCTTAACGATATTGTATTACATCATAGATGTAGCAAACTATAAAAAATGGACAAAACTCTTTTTAATTTGGGGAGTAAACCCGATGATTGTATTTTTCTTTTCAGGTATCATACCAAGAGTTTTAAGCTCTATTAAAGTACAGAATCCCGAAATAGCTACAGAAGAAATCAACCTACAAACTTTAATTTATAAATTTGGTATTGCTCCTTGTTTTGAAAATCCACTGAATTCATCATTAGCATACGCTATATCATACGCCATATTTTGGTCACTTATTCTATGGGTTTTCTATAAAAAGAAACTTATTTTTAAAGTATAATCTCATTACTTTTTATCCGTTTAGGTTAAAAAATATTTCAAGAAAAAGAGACGACTAATAATCGTCTCTCCTTTTTTAAGTTTATAAATAAGTACGAACAATATTCAACCGCAGCAAATGAAATTGAAATATGTATTTATCGGATTTATATGCATTGGGCTTTTTTTCTCTTGTGCATCAAGTAATAGAATTGCTAGTAATTCACTCTTAAAAAATGGTGGTACAATTGTGGTGCGTCAAGATTTTAAAAAATATTTTGAAAACTGCAATGTCGATGGTTCAATTGCAATCTATGATACCAACTCCCACACATGGATTTTATCGGATACAATTGGTACAAAAAAAGAAACCTTACCCGCGTCAACTTTTAAAATCATCAATCTACTTATTGCATTAGAAACAAACACTATTTCTAGTGAAAATGACATTGTAAAATGGCCTGGAACTACAGATACTCTAAAATATGATTATCGTCCCTCTATTTATCACGATATAACAGTAAAAGAAGCCTTTGAAGTATCAGCAGGCTGGGCATTTATAGAATTAGCAAAGAAAATTGGCAAGGAGAATTACAAAAAGTATTTAACGCTTTGCAATTACGGAAATGGTAACCTCTCCCAAACAGATGCTGATTTTTGGAATTTTGGTGCATTTGCGATTTCACCAATCAATCAAGTGAAATTCCTTAAAAAACTTTACGAAGAAAAATTACCCTTTTCAAAACGAAATATTGAGATAGTAAAAAGGGTAATGATAACTGAACAAAACAAAGAATACACTATCCACTCAAAAACAGGTTGGACAAGAGAAAACAATATTAATACAGGCTGGTGGACTGGCTACATTATAAATAAAAAAGGCACTTACTTTTTTGCAACACGCCTTTTACAAGACAGAAAATCCAATACTCCTAATTTTGGGAACTGCCGAAAAGATATCACTAAATCTGTTTTTAAAGATCTAGATATTATCACAAGTAAAAACTGATTATTTAAAAAAAGATATGCTTCAAGCTTCAAAACGTATCGTACTTCTACCTCCCTTAATGATATATTTTTTCATTGAAATCATTTACATTTTTCTAATATCAAAGTCATTTTATTTATAACAAATGGGAAATAATAAACGAAAACACAAATCCTAAACCAAAGTAGATACTTTTCACTATCTTCTTTTATCCACAGAAATTCTTTACCTCTAGATCTTTTATCAAAATTAAAATCTATTTGCTTTTTATAAAACATTATTTCTTCTCGAAACTTGTTTCTGCACCACCTCCAAAATAATAGTAATATTTCCCAATTGATAGCTCTTTCTCTACTTCGAAAAATGTTCGTTTAAAATTTATACTTTTATCTAAAACCTTCAATATTTTGTATGCTTGTTTTCTATTATAAGGCATTTCGGTTTCAAAATCATAGTATAACATTAGTCCCCAAAATAAATACTTCCTATTTAAGGAATGTGTTCTAATTTTAAAACCCATCCAACTTCCATCATATCCAATAACACAGTCGTTGTTCTCTTCACAATTTATAATTGTTTCAATTCCAATTTTATTTAATTTAGCCATTAATTTTTTGACTATAACTTTGTCTATTGAAATTTTTGTAATAAATTCTTTTGATTTTTTTCCTTCTTTCCTAATCAATGCTATTTTTACATTCCCAACAAAATCTCCATTATTCATTTCAATCAACTCAAAACCTAGTGGATAATCAATTATTCCAATTTCATAAATTCTTTTATGATTAATGCTGTCAAATTTTGTAAATTGTGTAGTATCTAACTCTATTTTTTGAGATAAAATAATGTTGAAATTTAAAACTATACAAATGAATAGGAAAAAACTTTTTTTCATAGTATTATATTGCTTGTTTTTAGTTTTTGTTTTTCAAAATAATTCACTTTTAATAAAATCTTATTCTTAACATTGATAATCAACTTTTTAATTACAATTGTAACTACTCTGCTACATCATCCTCAACCTCTCAATTAGTTAACATTAATGCTAAAGTAAAAAAGAATTATACTTTTTGAAGTTCTTAATTTTTCTCGTTTGTTATTCTGATAATTTTTTCTCCTTTCATTTTACATTTTACAGGGCAAAATAGGTTTAGTTAATCCCTTATTAACGCTTATCTACTAATATATTCAAAACGAATTACAATATCCAAATGACTTTAAGATAGATGTAAAAAAATCAGATTATATAAATGAGTGGGCGAAGTTGTTTCTGTACGTCCCCGAATTATTTAAAATAAAACTAGGCAAAGTAATAGAAATACCTTTTTATTAAAAACCGATTATTTAAAAAGAGATACACTTCAAAACCAGAACTACCATACTCCTACCCACTTCATAATATATTTTTTCATTGAAATCATTTACATTCTCCCAATATCAAAGTTATTTGATTTATAACAAACGGGAAATAATAAGCGAAAACACAAATCCTAAACCAAACCAAAGCAGTCTAGCTACTCTATTATCTCTAATAATTTCTTCTCTTTCGCTGTTATTTGTTTTCACAATAAATGGTATTTTAATTTAAGGCGAAAAATACATCGAACCTCGTGCTTTCAGAGGAAAAATAAATTATTTAAATATCATAATAAGCTCAAATTTAAGCCTCTTGTTTCATACTGAAGCAATATACACATCTAAGAATATTATCTAAATAAAAATGAGGCAAAACTGTACAAAATTAAAATCAACTTAAAAACACAAAACCAATCTTCACAAATAAACTTTCTACATATTTAAAATGATAAAGACATCATCTTGAAGTCTATTCTCAGTTAAAATAAAAAAAGCAGCATTCAAAATATTGAAATGCTGCTAATTGGAATAAATAATTATTCTTTTTATATTATTCTGTTTTCTGATACTTTTTATATGCTGCTTTAGCAATAGAATCTAACTCTCGACTTGCATAATAATTTAAGCAGGTTGCACAGATATAATTTTTTTTAATTATTTCTTGTTGTTCTTCTTCACTACAATCGTCACAATTCGGATAAATTGGCTTAGGTATGTTTTTTATTATTTTTGTAGTTAAAGTATCTATTTTTCCATATTCAAAATAAATAGGATCGTAAGGCACCATAAGGTCTTCTTTGGATATTAATTCGAAGATATTTTTATCCTTATACCCTTTCTGTATACAGGAAAAATAAACTCTTGTTTTAAACATATTTATCCATTTATTGTTCTCATCTCCAAAGTGGTATTCAAATTTATCTCGTTTATAAGTCCCACATGAAATTAATAAACAACTAGTTATTAAAACTATTTTGCTCTTTATGTTTTTTAGTTTAAATACCATACATCAATAAATTTAACAGGTACAAATTGATTCGTAATATCATAAAAATGACAGTTTAGTAAGCAACTACCATTTTCTAATAGATCAGCATGTCCTGATCCCCAATCTTTTTGAATTGCATCTCTAGCAACCATTGTATAGATACCGTTTTTACCAGTAAATAAACTAGGGAAAATTTCTCCCTTATTTCCTCCTTTAGAAGCATCATAGTGCTGGTAATTTGATGGGTTTGTCCCGAAGGTTTTTTTCATCCAAGTATTTAAAGCTTTCGCATTTATAATATAATTTCTGCCATCTTTATCCTTGATGGTGTTTTTAGTTCCATTTGGATTATCAGGCAATGAAGGAATTATTACATTTGCATCATTAAATGCTTTTGACATTCGAATTGCACAAGTATTTAGTTTAGCCCCACTTGCAATAACATCATTATACATTTTTAAGACTTCTCCACCAATATTAGTACAAAGAGTTTCTGCGTTTGTGTATTTACTTGGGCACGCATTTTTGAAATTTTCAAATGTCGGTAAATTTTGTTGTTGAAAAATAAGATTCGGATTTTCCCAATAAGTAGCATCATAATCCCCATCAGTCCCCTCAGACGTTCCCATAAACCAATTCTCGAATTGTTCAAATGTTGTATCACGATTATTCTTGAAATAATCAAGTGTCCAAGATACAAAAATTCCAGTTTCTCGAGTGTAACCACCTTCTAATGTTTTATTGCTTTCTAAATAAAAATCAATACTTTTTCTAGCATCATGATATTCAGCTCTTAGCAATAGGTCAATTTCTTCGCGGCTTAGTACATTAGTGTAGTAATTATAAGGATCATACATAGGTATAGTTAAAATAGGAGTATAAGGTATTACTTTAGTACATGCTCCTCCTGGACCTGTAGCAACACAAATAAATTCTGGTGTCCAATCTGGGCTTGGGCTAGTTGGAGGGAAAAAAGCACCTGATCCTTGACTTGGAGTTGTAGGAGTTGTTACACAACCCTTACATCCACCAGGATAAGGACCAGGACCAGGATCAGTAGGACGCGGAATAGGAGTACAACTTTCGGAGACAATCCAACCAGGTTGTTGCCCAGTCGTGCCAGTGCATGACTGTCCTGGAGAATGATTCCCTCCTGCAGTACATTGTTTAGGGGTGTAGGTTGTTACGCAAATGGTTAGAGGTTCATCTATTACTCCATCTGAACCTATTTCAATTGTACCTTTATTTGTATTAGTTGTTGTTTTATCAATGTTTACTTTTCGTTTATAGTATAAATATTCAATCGTTTTACTTCCTGTGAAATCAATATTGTCATCTGGATTTACAAGATGCTTTTGTATAGATTCTTTGTAATTTTCATCGGGATAGTATGTCACAAGATAAGCGGCATCCCTTAGGGCATCTTTTTCAATTACAAGATTTTGAAAAATATAACAATTTCCAGAATCATTAATTATAGGTATTGTATAAGAAGTATAATCGTTTAGTATATATTTTTTTACTCGGTTTGATAAATCTAAATTAAATAAATTTTGATTTTGATTTTTTAAATTGTTTGTGTTTTGTTTAAGTTTTTTTGAGGTGTTTTGTAAAATTGGACTTAAATAGTAATCTTTTTTAATTTCATCAAGACTTATATTTTCTTCTTTTATCCCAGATAATAATTTTGTTGTCGCGCTTACCGCTTGCGCATTTTCTGATGTTTCATAATTACAGTTAGAAAACACTAATAAAATTAAAACAAGGATCGCTCCTAATTTGATTTTTTTCATCTATTTATGGTTATTGGTTACTAAGATTTTGTACTTCAAGATTCTTAATTCAGAAGTTATAGGTACTTTAATTTGAGTAAATATATAACAAAAATTCTTACAAATATTTTTTCATAGTATTTGTCTTTTAATTATTCATAGGTTTTCTTATTTATTAAATAATTAAAAATAAGTTGTTTAAACAACACATCGGACGTAGAAATTACATTAAAACTCAAATCTTTCGGAGAGCATTCAGATTTTGTTTCCTAGTTAAATAATGCAACAAGATGTGGACAAAAATATGGGTTCGATTCCAGATTAGTACATATAGACAATAATGGTTTGGCAACAACTGACTATGAATTAAGAAACACTAGAAAAGATGATGCATACATATCCTGTAAAAATATATTTGTTACTAAAAAATAATCAAAAACTTTAAATCATGACACTAGACTTCATGCAGAATTTCCCTGAAGGGCTTGAAAGTCTTTCAGGGAAGCCTACAAACTTCTAAGAGAAGATTATTAGATCATTTGGTTTCAAATACATTAGTAATTGATAAATTGCATAAAACATCAATAATTTCACATAAAAAGTTATGGATCATATTACAACATCATTCTTAATTACTGTATTGATTATCTATATACTTTGGTTTATATCGTCTATATATATTACAATAAAAATTGCTAATAAGCTTGGAAGATCCAGAGTATTGTGTTTTTAGTTTCGTTCATAATCACATCATATATAATACTTGAATTAAAATGAGGTAAAACTGTATAAAAAATAAATTGACCTATCCTTTTGTATTGGGAGCTGGCAGTTCAACTATTTTATGAGGTGTTCTTGTTGAAATCTTGTCTACGATAAACCAACTCTTATCTATTTTCATAAGATGGAAATAATCTACAAATAAAAGTTTTGAAGTACTAATTTCGACTTTGGCATTGGCTATGTCGTTTGTAATATCCATAAACACAATACGCCCTGACCAATTATTAGATTTAGGATGTTTTTTATAACCTACAATATACTTTGATTTAGGTACAATATTAAATTTATTTTCAGCAAAATATTTCAGTTGCCAAGAGTCATGAAATGACGTAGCGACCATAAGTGAATCTCCAGTGGCTTGACCATCTATGTAAAGATTGAGTGTTTTTTGAACCAAAAGCCAGTCATTGTCAGCATCAGTAGCTTGGGCATTCGTATTAAAAGACAAAAAACAAAGGGAAATAAATAAAAATACTTTTCTCATTTTTAAAATTTTAAATTGTTAATAATGAGTGCAAATATCCAGTATAAAAATATTTTAAAGGTTTTAATTTATAATACCGTACTCTTAATCTATAAAATAAAACTTATTTTGAGTACAACTTTGCTTTATCAAAATAGAATTAAAAAAAGGAATTCTATTAACATCTAATGCAACCGTAATTTGATTATCTACCTAAAAAGTAACCTCCTTTGCAGAGCCTAAAATAAACTTCAAGCTATAAAAAAAAGCCTGAGAATATAAATTCTCAGGCTTTTTTTATTTTGTGACCTTGACGGTACAGAATTCGAACCTTTTGTTAGAGGATTTAAAGATTCTAATAGATGTGTAATTGATAGTTTACGAAATAAAAATCAACTGATATTTATCAGATAACAAATAGTATAAAAAGAGCCGAAAGTCTAAAATGAAAAATGACAACAAAAAGAAATATGGATGTTGGTTTTTAGTCAACCAGCATATTTTTGAAAAAGAATTTGAGGTAATTGAACAAAAAGCTATAAATGTTTTCCTTGATTTTATTTCCGATAAAAATTATGGAGTAGGTGTCGGACTTTTTCGTTTTGATATTTATGTTGAACAAAATGTAAATTTTGATCGACAAACTGATAGTATTTATTCTACTTGCGCTCACTTGTCTGCTCATGTTGACAAGCAACTTTTTGACACAGCAAATGATGACGAAAAATTGAAGTTACTTCTCAATGCGTCTTTAGTTCTAGTTAAATATTTAGAACAAAGAGTTCCTTTGCCAAAGGATTTTAATGCAGACAATTTGTTTGAAGACTACAAACAATATTTAAAAAGCCAATGTTTGTTATTAGACCAAAATGAAACAGATCGAGCTGTTATCAAATTTTTTGACACCACTCGTTTTATTTTTAGAAGAACAGAAACAATCGAAGTTGACAAAAGCAAAATCTATTTTGACCTTAACGAAGTTCAGGATTATATAAATAATAAGATTGCTGGCAGAACATTCGGTAAATCTGTTACTACCGTAGACTTTGGATTTGAACTTTATGACTTCAATGGTGGCTTTGCAACATTTTTGAAACAAACAGAGAACTATAAAAGATACGGAACTAAATACAAAAACTATCTTGTAGTAAAACACCTTGATTATTCGGAAATAAAAAAACTTGATGAACAGCAACAATATCGATTATTGAAAGCAAAAATACTCGAAGGCATAAACGATTATGACGACTTAAAAAGAAAGCCAAAGGATTTTAATAAGGAGGGATTTTACAATATAATGGAAAACATACTGAATACCTATGAAAAACAAAAAAGTCAATGCTAATACCGAATTCAACAATCTGATTATCAAGACTAATGGAAATTAATTTTGTATTTGCATGATTTTAAAAATTCTAAGAATGGACTTAATTTAGTATCAAACCCTCTGTAGCACCCTAACTTTAGCTTTAATTGCAAATTAAAAACATATGAGCATTGATTTGATAAAATTGAAAGAAAAACTTAAAACTCAATCTGACGACGATTTTGACTTTGAAGTAGCTGATTATTTGTTAACTATAAAATTTGAAGGAAAGATTCTTAATCAAATCCAAAGAAGAGTTGTATCAACTAATATTCTTGACAATGAAGTTTTCAATGGCGGGTTTGACCAATTTTACTTTAACAATGAAAACGAATATATTGACGACGCAATTGGTGGATTGAGCGAATTTGGTGCAAATGAATTTCTTGAACTTGCAATTAAATCAAAAGAAATTTATTTACGAGACAGAGAGCTATATGCTGATGACCGGAACCCTTATTTTGATCCTCTTGACAACAAATTTTATGAATTAGATCATTATGTACAATTAAGGATTAACTATGTTAAAGCGCATCTTGACGAAATAATAAAGTAGATATAAAACTGACTGCAAAAGCAACTACAGCTAATAGCCATTACAACGAATTTGAGCAATAGGATTTATGGAAAAATAATTTTGCATTTTAAATGATTTGGCAAATCCGAAGAATGGCTCCAATTTATACCAAACCCGCTGTAGTACTAGAACATTATATGACATGAAAGCACTAGACGCATAGAAAAGATAAAAGGATTAACTCAATTTGATATAACTTCAGACATCGTTCCAGAAATTGGTGTAGGTGGCGTAACTTTTAAAAACATTTTGACTGACTTTGAATATGTATTGACAAATGAACTTTTAAACAAAAAAAACATTCAGAAAGTTATTGAACATACATTAGATAATGAATATTTATATCTGACTCTAAGAACAAATAATAATGAATTTAAAATTGAGATAGATATATTTTCAGGTCAAATAAGTTCAATGGTTTGTGAAAAAGGTTACCAAGGAAAACTACTAAATGGTTTTGGAATTGGTTCAAAAATTAGCGAACTTATAAAAGCTGAGAGTAATTTTGGCTTTGATTTAGATCATAGCTTCTTTACAAAATATCCTTTTGACGGTTTAGTAATTTATCCACCAGTTAAACTCGTAGATAAGATTTACTCTGCTACTATTGATGGCAAAACTATTCCTGACTTTAAAATCGAAACTATTGAAATTCTCTCAATGGATTTTGCTAAAGAACACTTTAACGACACACTTTTTATAGGATTATAAAAACTTTTACGTGACAGCTATTACAACGGATTTTACTACTTAATTAAAGGAAAAATGTTATTTTTATTTGAATTAGATAACTTAAAAAAGAGTTCAATGAGACTAAACTTTAACTTAAGGCTCTAAAATAGAATCGTAAAACTTAACAAATCCATGAAGGGGTTCGAACCAAAATCTCCTTTAAATATAGGCATTTTCAAGGTCTATAAGAAAATATTGAAAATTTTCGAACCACAAAAAAAGCCTGAGAATATAAATTCTCAGGCTTTTTTTATTCAGTGACCACGGTAGGGTTCGAACCTACAACCCTCAGAGTCGAAATCTGATATTCTATCCAGTTGAACTACGCAGTCATTTTGATTATAGTATTCAGATTTTAAATTCTCATTTAGAATCTGAATACTACGATCTATTTTTTATACTAATAATTTCTTTACAATTGCTGAGATTGTTTTTCCTTCAGCAGTTCCACCTAATTGAGCAGAAGCTAATCCCATAACTTTCCCCATTGATGCAATTCCTGAAGCTCCAGTTTCAGCAATAATTTTAGCAATTACAGCTTCTATTTCTTCTTCACTTAATTGTGCTGGTAAGAATTTTTCGATTACCGCTACTTGTGCTAATTCTGGTTCAGCCAAGTCAGGACGATTTTGTTCTGTAAAAATTCTAGCACTTTCTTTACGAGTTTTAACTAGTCTTTGAAGTAATTTAATTTCATCGTCTTCTGTTAATTCTTCTTTTGTTCCTGAAGCTGTAGCAGCCAATAACATTTCTGATTTAATAGCTCTTAAAGCCTCCAATGCTACAGTATCTTTTGCTCTCATGGCGTTTTTAATTTCGTCCATGATGGTTGTTTGTAAACTCATTTTAGTTCTATTTTTAAATAAGCTAGGCTTATAGATTGACATTTTATTATACGGGACTTTATGTCTCCATGAAATTAAAAATTCTTTTAAAACTTCAAAAGAAAGTCAAATTTCTTAATTCTGTGCGAAGATAAAAAAAATAACCCGAAAATTAAATTCAATTTTCGGGTTACCTCATTTTGATTTTAGCGTATTAATCTACGTTGTCGTGCAAAAATGAATTATTAGAACGCAACTGCAAATCATTATTACTATCTGTTCCTACAGAGATTCTTGAGTTTGTATTGTTTTGTGAACTGTTTGAAAGATCAATACCTAATCTTTTGTAGGCTGGTTCTTTCTCTAATTCTTCTACTCTAGAAACATTATTATGGAACTTATAATTAAATTCTTTTAATTTTTTTCTTCTTTCGTCAGCTCTTAATCGTAATGTTTCTTCGATAGTTAACTCCATTGGAGATACTTCTTCAGAAAAATTAGTTTCTGGCGCTACTGCTCTTTGGTGAACTGTAATATTCAACTCTTCTGGAATAACTTCTTCAATTACTTTTTCAGCAGGTTTTGATGAAGTTAAATCATTTTCAAGTTCCATATACTCTTCAAGAGAATACTTGATAATTCCGTTATCAGAAAGCTCCGTAACTGGTACGAATTGTACTGGCTGATTTACTTTAATATCACGTGTTTCATTTGTTAATTCAAACAAAACTCTAGTATCTTCTACTACTGGCTCTGCTTTCACTTCTGGTTCAGCTCTAAAAAGAGGCAAGTCAAAAGAAAAAGTAGTTTGCTCTTCTTTTTCTACGATTTTATGTTGAACAGCTCTTACAGGGGCAACTTCCGGAGCTGAAATTGTAAAATCAATATCTGTAATCGGAGAAACGATTTCAAAAGTTACATCCAAATTTTTAATAAATTCAGACATTACAACTAATTCATCTTCGTTAATCACTGGTGCTTGAACAATTGGCGCTACTGCTGTAGGTTCAGGTGCATCGTCAAGTAATTCAAAAACAATTTTTTCTTCTGCTTTTGGTGTTGATGGTGTTTCAGCATTTAAATCAAAAGAAGTAAGTGTTTTATTCGTCAAATTATGAACACTTCTTTGCTCATCTTCTAACGTATGTATAATTTTTTTAGGCTCTGTATTTACAATTTCATTTTGTTGTTCAACATCAAAACCTGTAGCAATGATTGTAACAGCAATAGCATCACCAAGAGTTTCGTCTTCACCAACCCCCATAATGATATTAGCATTAAAACCAGCTTCTACTTGAATGTGATCATTGATCTCACCTATTTCATCAAGTGTGATTTCATTAGAACCTGAAACGATAAGCAACAATACGTTTTTGGCTCCAGTAATTTTATTATCATTTAACAATGGAGAATCCAATGCTGAAATAATAGCATCTTTTGCTCTGTTTTCTCCAGATGCAGTAGATGATCCCATTATAGCGGTTCCACTGTTTGACAATACCGTTTTGGCGTCACGTAAATCGATATTTTGAGTATAGTGATGCGTAATTACTTCAGCAATACCTCTTGAGGCTGTTGCCAAAACTTCATCCGCTTTAGAAAATCCTGCTTTAAATCCAAGATTCCCGTATACTTCTCTTAATTTATTATTATTGATTACAATTAATGAATCAACTTGCTTACGTAACTTTTCGATACCCAAAAGCGCTTGCTCCTGACGTACTTTTCCTTCGAAAAGAAACGGAATAGTAACGATTCCAACTGTAAGAATCTCTCTTTCCTTAGATAATTGTGCAATTACTGGCGCAGCACCTGTTCCGGTACCTCCACCCATTCCTGCAGTAATAAATACCATCTTAGTATTGCGATCCAACATCTTTTCGATGTCTGCAATGCTTTCGATAGCCGATTGTTGTCCTACATCTGGGTTAGCACCTGCTCCTAAACCTTCTGTTAGATTAACTCCTAACTGAATTTTATTAGGCACAGAACTATTTTGTAGCGCTTGTGAATCGGTATTACAAACGATAAAATCTACCCCTTTAATTCCTTGCTTAAACATGTGGTTTATAGCATTACTACCTCCACCTCCTACACCGATAACTTTTATTACATTTGATTGATTTTTTGGTAAATCAAATGAAATGCTTCCAAATTCTGAGTTGCCCATCATATTTTTGGTTTTTTGATATTAAATATTAATTCTTGTCTTGTTTTATAATCGCTTATTCAGCGTTGTCTAAAAAATCTTTGATTTTATCGACATAGCGGTCAAAAAATGATCTTCTTATTTTTGTTTCAGTCGATTCTTCTTTAACTACTTTCTTCACTTCTTCAACTGCTTCTACATAAGATTCTTCAACCTCATGATGTTGCTGTTGTACCGGGGCTCTATATACAGGTGCCTTTGGTTGTTCTACAACATCCATTCTTATGGCACTTTGAGTGCTGTTTTCAATACTGTTCATTACTAAACCAACAGCGGTGGCATATAATGGGCTTGATATTTCTTCGTTTGAATTACCTGCCAAATGCTCATTTGGATATCCAATTCTGGTATCCATACCTGTAATGTACTCTACTAACTGCTTAATGTGTTTTAGTTGAGCTCCACCACCTGTAAGAACGATTCCTGCAATTAATTTTTTACGAGGATCTTCATGTCCGTATGCTTTTACTTCAGTAAAAACCTGATCAACAATTTCGACTACACGTGCATGAATTATTTTTGATAAATTCTTCAAAGAAATTTCTTTTGGCTCTCTTCCTCTTAATCCTGGAATAGAAACAATTTCATTGTCTTTGTTTTCACCCGGCCATGCCGAACCAAATTTAATCTTCAATAACTCAGCTTGTTTTTCGATAATCGAACAACCTTCTTTTATATCATCTGTAATTACATTTCCACCGAAAGGAATTACAGCTGTATGACGAATGATTCCATCTTTAAAAATTGCTAAATCTGTTGTACCGCCTCCTATATCAATAAGTGCTACTCCTGCTTCTTTTTCTTCTTGACTTAATACTGCATC
This sequence comes from Flavobacterium pisciphilum, assembly GCF_020905345.1. Classification (NCBI taxonomy): domain Bacteria; kingdom Pseudomonadati; phylum Bacteroidota; class Flavobacteriia; order Flavobacteriales; family Flavobacteriaceae; genus Flavobacterium; species Flavobacterium pisciphilum. The sequence continues at coordinate 3,815,252 of NZ_JAJJMO010000001.1, read as the reverse complement.
TGCCGAAGCCAATGGCTCTAGTGTTAAGCCTGATAATTCAATTCCTGAACTCTGAATACATCTTCCTACGTTTCTAATAGATGAAGCTTGTCCAACTACAACGTGAAAACTTGATTCTAATCTTCCACCATACATTCCAATCGGTTCTTTAATCTCCGATTGTCCATCAATTTTAAATTCCTGTGGTAAAACGTGAATTATCTCTTCCCCTGGTAACATTGCAAGTTTATTAACTTGATCTATTAAAAGTTGAATATCATTTTCACCAATCACCTCTTCAGGATTGCTTCTGCTAATGTAATCTGTATGCTGAATACTGCGAATATGCTGTCCTGCAATACCTACGACTACGTCTTTAATCTTGTAACCCGAATTATTCTCCGCTTCATGTATCGCTTGCTGAATAGATTGTATTGTTTGAGTAATATTGTTTACAACACCTCTCGCAACACCTAAGCTTTTTGATTTTCCTATTCCTAGGATCTCAAGCTTACCATATTCATTCTTCTTACCTATCATGGCAACAATTTTTGTTGTACCAATATCTAGACCTACTGCAATATTATCTTTTCCCATTATCTATTATTTTGTGCAAACTACTTGTTCCGTAAACCTAAGATCTATCTTTTTGTATTTATATAACGAACTATCTAAAACTGCCTTTTGAAAAAAGGCCTTATAATTATTAAATTTTCGCTCAACATTTATCATTCTTCCGAAATCTACCTCGTAATTAAAATTTCTGTTGAGCATTTTTAGGCTACCATTAGGCATAATTTGAATCGCAATGATATTTTTTTTCAAAAATGTATCGTCATAAATCATGCGGAATAATGTAGCCAATTCTCCGTTATTTTCTTTTTTTAAATCCCCCGAAACAAGAGGAACTCTAGCCGTAAAATTATCAGACAAAGGCATTTTACCTCCCTCATAATCAATATAAAACGACTCATTCCCGTTCATAATGCGGGCTATCGGCGTTTTCTGTTTTACTACTGCTTTTAGAACGCCATCAATACTCACAAATACATCCGATTTTTCAATCATCTCTTGCGTATTAAGGGCTTTCTCTATCTTATTCAAATCTAACCCTTCTTTTTTAATGCTAGAAGCATCTCTTTTATTTTCTATTAACAATTTATTAACCGCTTCTGGCTTGACAAAAATAGCGTTTTCCCCTACAAAAACAACGGTAGATTTCTTTAAATTTCGCGCTCCATTTCTATGTGAAGTAAACGAAAATAAAAAAACAACCACCCCAAACATAAGGATTAAACGAACATTTACCCAATTAATTAGTTTCATTTAAAATATTTTTAATTGACGGTACTAATTCTCCTAAATCACCAGCTCCAATAGTTACAATTACCGTTGCATTACTCGCTTTAATTGAGGCTAATAAATCATTTTTAGCAACTATTTTCCTGTTAGAATTACTCATTTTATCCATTAACCATTGCGATGTAATTCCTTCCATCGGCAATTCTCTTGCAGGATAAATATCTAATAAAATCACTTCGTCAAAAGCAGATAAACTTTTGGCAAAACCATCAGCAAAATCTCTCGTTCTACTAAACAAATGCGGCTGAAAAACAGCTAACACTTTTTGCCCTGGATACAACTCTCTAACTGCTTGGTTTACTGCATTTATTTCTGTTGGATGATGTGCATAATCATCTATATAAACCAGATTATCTTTTTTTATTTGGTATGAAAAACGTCTTCTTATTCCGCTAAATGAAGCAATAGCATTTGCAATTGCTGCTGTCGAGGTTCCGTATGTTTTTGCCATAGCAATTGCCATTAGCGCATTCATCAAATTATGTTTTCCTGGTAAACCAAAATGCAAATCTTTCATAATTTCTGATGGCGTTTGCACATCAAAAACATAACTTCCATTTGCTATTCTAACATTAAATGCTTTAAACGGAGCATCTTCATTTATAGCACATTGAACTCCCTCCAAAGGCAATTCTTTGGTTATAAAAAGATTATTTTTATTTTCAACTTTTGAAGCAAACTCAACAAAAGATTCTTCTATAGCTTCACTTGTTCCGTAAATATCTAAATGATCTGCATCCATTGATGTGATGCAAGCAATATTCGGATGTAAATGCAAGAACGAGCGATCAAATTCATCTGCTTCAACAACAGTAACCGTTTTTCCGTTCCCTATTAAATTCGAATTATAATTCTCAACAATTCCACCTACAAAAGCAGTAACATCAGCTCCACTTTCATAGAGAATATGTCCTAAGATGCTTGATGTAGTTGTTTTACCATGCGTACCAGCTACAGCAAATGAAAAGGTATCTTTTGTAATGATTCCTAAAACCTCTGCTCTTTTCTTAACTACATAATTTCTTTCTAAAAAGTAATTCCACTCTGAATGTGTAATTGGAACTGCTGGCGTGATTATAACCAATGTATTTTCTACAAAATAATCACTTGGAATTAAATTGATATTATCTTCAAAATGAATATTAATTCCACTTTCGATTAGTTCATTTGTAAGTGTTGAAGGCGTTTTGTCGTAACCTGAAACTTGTTTTCCAATATTTTTGAAATAACGAGCCAGGGCACTCATTCCGATGCCTCCAATTCCTATAAAATAGACGTTCTGTATTTGGTTTAAATTCATAATTAGGTCATATTGTCTTTATGTCTTTCGACTTCAGACTATTTTTTTATTTAATCAACTTTATAATTTCCGCAACAATTGCTTTTGTTGCACCTGGTCTTGCCAATCGTTTTATGTTCTCACTAAGCTGTTTTTGCTTTCCTTCATCCTTCAACAGTGCTTCAAAAACAATGCTAAACTCGCTGTCTAGCTCAGATTCTTTTAATAAAACTGCACCCTTCTGATCTACAATTGCTTGCGCGTTTTTTGTTTGATGATCTTCTGCAACATTTGGTGATGGAATAAAAATAACAGGCTTCCCAACTATACATAATTCCGAAACCGATGATGCTCCTGCTCTTGAAATGATAACATCTGCAGCCGCATAAACAAAATCCATTCGCTCTATAAAATCAACCACTTTTACATTTGGTTGATTGTATTTTTTATAATCTTCAAAATATAATTTTCCGCATTGCCAGATAATCTGAACATTTTGAGAAAGTATATTTTGCAATTCTTTTTCTATTAATTGATTTACTCTACGAGCGCCAAGGCTTCCACCAAGAATCAACAACGTCTTCTTATTAGCATCTAGATTATAGAATACAACAGCTTCATCTCTTTTACTATCGATATCTATTAAATCCTGACGAACTGGATTACCCGTTAAAACAATTTTATCTGCAGGAAAAAAACGTTCTAGATTTTCATACGCTACACAAATCGCACTTGCTTTACTGCTAAGCAATTTATTAGTGATGCCTGGAAACGAATTTTGCTCCTGAACAACTGTAGGGATTCCAGCAGAACCAGCCATTTGCAACAACGGACCACTAGCAAAACCACCTGTACCGATTACGACATCAGGTTTAAATGCTTTTATTATCCTTCTTGATTGCAATAAACTACTGATTAACTTAAAAGGAAACATAGCATTCTGGAAAGTTATTTTTCGTTGCAATCCAGCTATCCAAAGTCCTTTTATTTTATATCCTGCTTGTGGTACTTTCTGCATTTCCATTTTGTCTTTTGCACCAACAAAAAGAAATTCAGCATCAGGATATTGTAATTTTAATTCATTCGCAATTGCAATTGCAGGATAAATATGTCCTCCTGTTCCTCCACCGCTTAATATGAATTTATATTTTGTCATATTTTTAAATGTTACTACATTTTAAAAATTATTATATTCTCTTTTTTCAACTGCAATCACTTCATAACTGCATCCATTGGATTCTTAGCATTATCTTCGATTGAATACCCTCCAACTTCTTCTTCACTCTCTAATTCATTCTCCTCCTGCAATTGTCTATCTATCATTCTTTTGAGCACCTCTTCTCTTTTTTCCTTTTCTTTCAGCTCTTCTTCTATTTCTTCATCTTTTTTGGTGACACTAATAATGATACCTAGTGCAAAACAAGTCATCCAAATCGAACTACCCCCACTACTAATAAGCGGCAAGGTTTGTCCTGTTACGGGCAATAATTCGACTGCAACAGCCATATTAATCATCGCCTGAAATATCATTGGAAAACCGAGCCCGACGACGACTAATTTCCCAAATAGCGTATTGGCTTTATGCGATGCAATTACAAATCGAAACATCAACAATAAATACAAGCCCAATATTGTAAGTCCTCCAATCAATCCATATTCTTCTACAATAATCGCATAAATAAAATCGGAAGATGATTGTGGTAAAAAGTTCTTCTGAACACTTTTCCCAGGTCCTAAACCTCCTAATTTTCCTGATGCAATAGCAATTTTTGCTTTTTCTATCTGGTAATCATCCTCATCTGGTTTATCTGTTGTAAAATTCTCGATTCGGCTTCCCCATGTTCCTACCCTGCTAAAAAAGCGAGATTCAGGAAAGGCTTTCGCCAAGAGAAGAAAGAACAAAAACATTACTACTCCCGAGCCGATAATGATTCCGATATATTTTAAAGGATATTTACCAATAAAAGTCAGCATCAATACCATTGAAAAGATAAGTGCTGTTGTCGAAAAATTGGCTGGTAAGATAAGCATCAACGTAACAAAAACCGGCATCCAAAGCTGTATCAACGAGGCTTGAAAAGGCTCATCTTCATCTCTGGTTTTCGATAAATAACGCGCCACAAAAATAAACAACACCATCGATGCTAATGTAGAAGTCTGAAATGTGATTCCGATAAACGGAACCTGAATCCATCGACTTGCATTTGCTCCAGCAATAACAGTTCCTTTTAAAAGCGTGTAAGCCAACAAAATCCAAACCACTGGTAAAGCTACTTTTGAAATAGCTCTAAAATAATGGTATGGCACTTTGTGCACCCAGTAAATAATTAAAAACCCGATACAAATATGAGCTAAGTGTTTTACCAAATACCCCAATGTATTACCAGTTCCATGACCTATATAAGCCAAATTACTACTCGCACTAAAAACAGGCATAAACGAAAACAAAGCCAATAAAGCCACGAATGACCATATTACTCTATCTCCTTTTAATTTGTTTACTAGTTCTTTCATTTTATTTTTTTAGATTTATGAATTTAGATTTTTATAAATTCTTAATTCTAGCTCATTACACTAATTCTATTGTTAACTGCCTTTAGACTGTTAACCAAAATAGCGGTTAGCTCATTTCCTTCTTTCCAAATTGTTTCTAATTCAGATATTCCAATCCATTTTTTTTCTGCTATGATTTCGATCCAAAATAAAGTTTCATCAGCTTTCTCTAAAACAATCTCCATTTTTGATGCAAATTCTTCGTCGCTTTTTGATCTACAAACCGCTCTATAATCTGCTCCAACCGAAGTTCCGCTTTTAATAATTTGACTTGCAATTATTTCACTTGAACCAAAATTTGGTAATTTCTCTGCCAAATTTATTACCATCAAAGAAAATTTCTTTGTTCTTACTTTCATTCCATCTGTCGTCATACTCTATAATATCTTTTTTTTGATTAACGTGTTTTAAACCTTAGTCCTTACTCTTATTATAGATTATGTACTGCTTGCTTAAACTGTTTTCCTCTGTCTTCGTAGTTTTCGAATAAATCAAAACTTGCACATGCTGGAGACAATAATACTGCGTCACCTTTTTCAGTTAAACGCTGTGCTGTTTTTACAGCATCGGCCATATTATTAACTTCAACCATGATATCAACTACATTACCAAAAGCATCAATTATTTTTCGATTATCAACACCAAGGCAAATAATTGCTTTTACTTTTTCACGAACCAATGACATTAACTCATTGTAATCATTTCCTTTATCAACTCCTCCAACAATCCAAACTGTTGGAACATTCATACTATCCAATGCAAAAAATGTAGCATTTACATTTGTTGCTTTTGAATCATTGATATATTGTACGTTCTGAATTTTCAGAACTTTTTCTAAGCGATGTTCAACGCCTTGAAAATTAGATAAACTCTCACGAATTGTTGCATTTCTTATTTGCATCAATTTAGCTACTGAACTTGCTGCCATTGCGTTTTTCAAATTATGTTTTCCTTCTAAAGCAATGTACTCAGTATCCATTGTAAACTCTTCTTGGTTAATCTTAATTTCCATTTTGTTGTTTTTTATAAATGCTCCTTCATCGAATTCTTTAGTCAATGAAAAAGGAATTAGTTTTGCTTTTGTCGTATTATTTTTTAACCATTCGGCTGATGCTTCATCATCGCCATCATAAATAAGATAATCACTCTCCGTCTGATTCATTGTTACTCGAAACTTCGAGTTAATGTAATTCTCATACTTATAATCATATCTATCTAAATGATCTGGACTAATATTGGTTATGATAGCAATATCTGGCTTGTAATCTATGATTCCGTCCAATTGAAAACTGCTTAACTCCAGCACATAAAAATCGAATTTGTTTTCGGCTACCTGCCATGCAAAACTCTTTCCGATATTACCTCCCAATCCAACATTTAGTCCTGCTGATTTCAGCAAATGATACGTTAACATCGTTGTGGTTGTCTTACCGTTGCTTCCTGTAATTCCAACTGTTAATGCTTCTGTAAAAGGCTTTGCAAACTCTATTTCAGAGATTACTTTAATTCCTTTCTCTACCAGTTTTTTAACTATTGGTGACTTTTCAGGAATACCTGGACTTTTCATTACCACATCGGCATTCAGAATCAAATCTTCTGTATGCTTTTCTTCTTCCCAAGCAATCCCATTAATGATAAGAACTTCTTTATAACTCTCGTTTATCTTTCCATAATCGGAAACAAAAACATCATATCCTTTTTTCTTTCCAAGAATAGCAGTACCTACACCACTTTCTCCTCCTCCTAAGACTACTAACCTCATATTATCTTAGTTTTAATGTTACAATAGATAATATGGCTAACATGATGGCAACAATCCAAAATCGGGTTACAATCTTACTTTCGTGATACCCCTTCTTCTGGTAATGATGATGCAATGGCGACATCAAGAAAATCCTTCGACCTTCGCCAAAACGTCTTTTTGTATATTTAAAATAAGCTACTTGAATAATTACCGAAGCACTCTCTGCTAAGAAAATACCACAGAATAAAACAATCAGCATTTCTTTACGAACCGCAATTGCCAAAACAGCTATAATCCCTCCTATTGTTAAACTTCCCGTATCACCCATAAATACAGATGCTGGAAATGAATTATACCAGAGAAATCCAATTAATGCTCCTACAAAGGCGGATATAAAAACTGTCATCTCTCCCGAATTAGGGATATACATAATATTGAGGTAATTCGAGAAAATAATATTTCCTGAAAGAAATGTAAATATCCCGAGGGCGAGCACCGAAACTGCTGAAGTTCCTGCCGCAAGACCATCTATACCATCTGTTAGATTAGCTCCATTAGAAACTGCTGTGATGATGAAAATTACAACTGGAATAAAAATTAACCAAGCCCATTTCTCATATCCTTCACCTGTCCAAGCCAATAACTCAGCATAATCAAATTCATTATTTTTAAAGAAAGGAATAGTTGTTACTGTTGATTTTTCTTCAATTAACGCTGGAACTATAACACTCGTTGTTGATTGAACTCTATAAATATCACTATTTCCTGTATCTGTTCTTACCGTAACATTAGGACTGAAATAAAGTACAGAACCTACAATTATACCTAAACCTACTTGTCCTATTACTTTAAAGATTCCCTTAAGTCCTTGTTTGTCTTTTTTGAAAATTTTAATATAATCATCTACAAAACCAATTACTCCCATCCAAAGCGTAGTCACAATAAGCAACACGATATAAATATTATGAAGTTTAGCAAACAACAAAACAGGTACAAGCGTAGCAAATATGATTATTAAACCTCCCATGGTTGGTGTACCTGCTTTTTCGTTTTGACCTGCAAGACCAAGTTCACGAACAGTTTCTCCAACTTGTTGATTCCTTAGGAAATTAATAATTCTTTTTCCATAAATTGTAGACAAAAGCAGCGAAAGCAAAAATGCCAATGCTGATCTAAAAGTAATGTACTGAAAAACACCTGTTCCCGGTATGTCTAATGTTTTGTCTAAATATTCAAATAAATAGTATAGCATATATCTGGTTTTATTTGTTTAGTTGTAATAAAATCTCCTTAACAATCTGCATATCATCAAAATCATGACGTACTCCATTTACCTCTTGATATGTTTCGTGCCCCTTGCCTGCTATTAAAATAATATCGTTTGGCTGTGCCAATTGACAAGCTGTTTTTATTGCTTGTTTTCTATCTGTAATTGCCAATGTTTTTTTATAATTTTGTGGTTCAACCCCTTTTTCCATCTCACTTATTATAGTTTCTGGATCTTCATTTCTAGGATTATCAGATGTAAATATTGCTTTATCACTTAGCTCTGACCCAATTTGTGCCATAATAGGACGCTTGGTTTTATCTCTATTTCCTCCACAACCTACAACCGTAATTAATTGTTCGTTTTTAGTACGAATATCATTTATGGTTTTCAACACGTTCTCTAATGCATCTGGTGTATGAGCATAATCTACAATAGCTGTGATATTAGAATCTGAAACGATAAACTGAAAACGTCCTGAAACACTTTCTAAATCCGATAACAATCGCAAAGCTTCTAAACTATCAATTCCTAATTCGATTGCTGTTCCGTAAATAGCCAATAAATTATAAGCATTAAATGTCCCTATCAATTTTACCCAAACTTCATTATCATTTATTTTTAATAATAAACCTGATAATTGATTTTCTAAAATTTGTGCTTTATAATCAGCATAAGATTTTAAAGCATAGGTACGTTTTTGAGCAACAGTATTCTGTAACATTACTGGACCATTTTTATCATCGATGTTCGATAATGCAAAGGCTGTTTTAGGCAGTGAATCAAAAAATGATTTTTTAACATCTCTATACTCAGCAAAAGTTGGATGATAATCCAAATGATCATGAGATAAGTTTGTAAAAATCCCACCTACAAAATGCAAAGCTTCTGTACGTTTTTGATGAATTCCATGTGAACTCACTTCCATAAAACAATACGTAACTCCAGCTTCTATCATTTCATTTAAATAATGATTGATTGTAATTGAATCTGGGGTTGTGTGTGTAGCTTTATATTCTGTTTCGTCAACTAATATTTTTACCGTAGATAATAAACCTACTTTAAATCCTGCTTTTTTAAATAATTGATACAACAAGGACGCAATCGTAGTTTTTCCGTTTGTTCCTGTAATACCCACTAATTTTAATTTTCCTGATGGGTCACCAAAATAGTTTGCCGCCATAAAAGCCAAAGCCGAGTTGGTATCTTTAACTTTAATATAAGTAACTTCTTTTGCTAAAACTTCTGGCAATGTATCGCAAATGACAGCAGTTGCTCCAAGTTCAATTGCTTTTTGAATATAATCATGACCATCTGAAAGCGTACCACGAATGGCAACAAAAACATCATTCGCTTCTATCTTTCTAGAATCAAAATCTATTTTATGAATAGCAATATCTGTTGAACCAGTTACTGATTCAATAGCTACTTTGTATAATATGTCTTTTAATATGTTCACGATAATTCTAATACTATAGTTGTGTTTTTAGCTATATTCTCTCCTGCCTGAAGCGATTGTTTTTTCACTTTTCCTATTCCAACAGCTTTCACTTTAAGCCCTAAATTTTCAAGTAAAGCAATTGCATCCATACCCGACATTCCTTTTACATCAGGAATAGATTGCTTTTTTTGTACTTGCGTATAATAAGCGTTGTAATTATTTTCTTGTTTTGGAATCTTTACATCCAATTTTTTTATTTCATTCGTTGATGGTGCATCTGTAAAAATCTTTTGAGCGATTCTTTTAAAAACCGGACCTGCAACATCGGCTCCATAATAATTATTACGTGATGTATTTGGCTTATGCACGACTACAATACAAGAATACTTAGGATGATCTGCTGGAAAATACCCTACAAACGAAGAAGCATAATACAAGCCTGATCTGTCTTTATTTCCGTAATTAACTTGAGCCGTTCCTGTTTTACCTGCCATAGAAAAGTCTTTTGAATACAATTTAGACCCAGTTCCTCTTTTTACCACATTTGCCAAAACTGCTTTTAGCTTATTAATGGTTTCTTGCGAACATATTTTAGGATTTAAAACTTCAACATCAAACTTTTTAATGGTTCTATTCCATTCTTTTATTTCCGAAACAAACTGTGGTTTAACCATTACCCCATTATTTGCAACTGAATTATAATAAGTCAAGGTTTGTAATGGCGTTACCGAAACTCCATATCCAAATGCCATCCATGGCAATGAAACCCCTGACCAATGCTTGTCTCCAGGCTGTGGTATATAAGGCTTTCCTTCTCCTTGAAAATGCAATCCTAATGTTTTATTTAATCCATAACTATTAATGCGATTCACAAATTTGGATGGATTATTTTTATAATTATCATACACCGCCTGAACCATTACTGTATTAGATGATAATTCAAAACCTCTAGCCAATGATATTTTACCATACCCGCCTCTTTTTGAATCACGAACAGCTCTTCCGTAATAACGAACTTCCCCATTATTACAATCGAAAACTGTACTGGTATCAGCAACCTTATCCTCTAAAATTGTCATTAAATCAACTAATTTAAAAGTTGATCCTGGCTCATGCGACTCTGCTATAGCATAATTTGTTGTTTCATAATACGAACCATCATCTGCTCTCCCTAAATTAGAAATTGCTTTAATATGTCCTGTTTCAGTTTCCATTACCACTACACAACCATGGTCTGCCTCATAATCTTCTAATTGTTTTAGCAAGGCATGATGTGCGATATCCTGAATAAAAACATCTATAGTCGATATTACATCGTATCCATCTTGCGGGTCTACTTCGTTTACATCACGAATAGGTTTCCACTGTCCTTTTGCAATCTTTTGTTTTAGAATTTTACCATCCTTCCCATTCAGGTATTGTCTAAACGCCCATTCGATTCCTTTCCCCGTCGGATCTCCATTAGGACCGCCTTTATCATAACCAATTGTTCGTTCGGCAATTTTTCCAATAGGATGCTCTCTCACTGTTTCCTGTTCAATGATAATTCCTCCTTTATAAGGTCCTAGTTTAAACAACGGAAACCCTTTTATTTTTACATAATCTGTATAACTCAGTTTACGAGCTATCAAGAAATACCTATTCTTATTCGCTCTAGCCTTTCTTAACTCATTTTGGTAATACCCACTAGGTCTACCCAAAACAACCGACAGTGAATCTGCAAGTAATTTTACATTCTTTTCAAACGCTTCCGTTTTTGGTGCAACCGCATCGAATCGAATTTCATAATTAGGAATAGAAGTCGCCAAAAGACTCCCATCTGCAGAATAAATATTTCCTTTATTTGCCGGAATAACAAAATTTTTCACCGTACGTTGTTTGGCCAATTTTCTATAATAATCACCCTCAACCCACTGAATATTAGTTAACTTCACGACAATACCAATCGCCATCAAAAAGATGAAGGCTGCTACCAGATAAACTCTGTAGGATATATTTTTATCGTCTACTGCCATATGCGTTTAAAAAAGCTTTTTTCTTTTTCTTTCTTTACTTCAATTTTAATTGGTGGAACTGTTGATGGATAAATTTCTTTAGCAAGCATTTTTTCCGATACTGTCGATTCCATTTTTAACTTCATCAATTCCGAACGTCTGTCTACAAACTCTGATCGCAATTCCTTTACTTCATTGTTCAATTTTGCAATTTCAAAAACCTTTTGTTCGTATCGTTGTGTATTTGCAATCATTATTATCGCTAGCAGAATTATAAAAACGATAAAACGCCAATTTTTCATAGCGTCATCATTAATAAGAAATCTTGCTTTTAATATATCAAATACTCCGTTTTTCATTATACCTTATTATAGTACTACATTTTTTCAGCAATTCTTAACTTTGCACTTCTAGCTCTGTTATTCATTTTAATCTCTGCATCATCAGGAACTATTAGCTTTCCGATGGTTTTAAATGGAACTGAAAAATTTCCATAAAAATCACGTTCTGGCTCCCCTTCAAACATTCCGTTTTTAATGAAACGTTTCACCAATCTATCTTCCAATGAGTGATATGAAATAACACTTAATCTTCCACCTGGATTCAAGATCTCTAACGATTGCTCAATAAATTCTTTTAATACATCCATCTCTTGATTTACCTCGATACGGATCGCCTGATAAATCTGAGCCAATATTTTATTACGAACTCTTTCAGGTAAATATTTTGCCAAAACTTCTTTCAATTCATCTGTAGTTTTGATAGCCTTGTTTTCTCTAGCCTCTACAATTGTTCTCGCTAAAACAGGAGCATTTTTCAATTCTCCATAATCAAAGAAAACTCTACGCAAATCTTGTTCGTCGTATTCATTTACTACACGATACGCATTCAAATCATTCTTCTGACTCATTCGCATATCTAGCTCTGCATCAAAACGAGTAGAAAATCCTCTTTCGGCAACATCAAATTGGTGTGATGAAACACCTAAATCTGCTAAAATTCCATCTACCCCTCTTACACCGTGAAAACGCAAGAACCTTTTTATAAATCTAAAATTTTCATTTATCAAAGTAAACCTTTCGTCTGGCAAAGCATTTGCCAAAGCATCTTCATCTTGATCAAAAGCAAATAATTTTCCGTTTGGCCCTAGCCTACTTAAAATCTCTTTTGAATGTCCCCCACCACCAAACGTCACATCTACATAAATGCCGTCAGGCTTAATATTCAAGCCATCTACTGTTGGATGAAGCAAAACCGGATTATGATATTCCATTGTCGTCGTCATTTATATTTCCCATTACTTCTTCGGCTAAATCTGCAAAATCCATATCTTCGCCGCTAATTGATTTTTCGTATAACTCTTTATCCCATATTTCAACAATATTCACCGCAGATGAAAACACCACGTCTTTCGAAATACCAGAAAATGCCATTAGATCTTTCGGAACTAACAAACGCCCTAATGCATCAATCTCAACAATCTTAACTCCAGCGGTAAACCTTCTGATAAAATCATTGTTCTTCTTTACAAAACGATTCAGTTTATTAATTTTCTGCATCATCAAATCCCATTCTTCCATCGGATACAGCTCCAAACACGTCTGAAACACGGAACGCTTCAAAACAAATCCGTTTTGAAGTGAGGTTGCCAACTGCTTTTTTAGGGGAGCTGGCATTAGCAGCCTCCCTTTAGCATCGACTTTACACTCATATGTTCCTACAATTGTGTTCAAAAAAATGCATGGTTATGTTATACAGCAAAAATATAAAAAATATCACCACAATTTACCACTTTATACCACTTTGTTGATAAGTTTAACCACTTTTACCCAAAAACTCTTAAATTATGCACAGTCAGATCGTTAGGTAATTCAAAAATTACTGTAAGAATGATTCTACATAACAAAAAATGAAGTCCAGCTATTAAAAAATATGGGGTGGTTTTTGGCAATTTTCATGAGAAAAAGAAAAAAAATTAAAACATCTAGCAACTGATTTTTAGCTATTTATTTCTTCGACTAAAATTATCTAGTTAAAAATTGTTTTCAAAAATCCATATTTATGTATTAAACCCTATATTTGTCCAAATTGAAATCGGTATTTAGTTAGATGGATAAACATTACAAAAAAGAAGGCAGATACAGCTATTATGAAGCTGGAGAAGGGACACCAATTGTTATATTACATGGCCTCATGGGAGGACTAAGTAACTTCGATGCCGTAGCCGAATATTTTTCAAATAGAGGATACAAAATAGTAATACCCGATTTACCGATATACACACAAAGCATTTTAAAAACCAACGTAAAAAGTTTTGCCAAATATGTTAAAGACTTTATCACATTCAAAGGATTTGATAAGGTTATTTTACTAGGAAATTCATTAGGTGGTCATATTGCTCTATATCACACAAAATTATATCCTGAAAAGGTAGCGGGACTAGTAATAACAGGAAGCTCTGGCCTTTACGAAAGTGCAATGGGTGATAGCTATCCTAAAAGAGGAGATTACGAATACATAAGAAGAAAAGCCGAAGATGTATTTTACGATCCGAAGATTGCAACTCCCGAACTTATTGATGAAGTTTATGCCTCAGTAAATGATCGTATAAAATTAATCAAAACACTTACCATAGCAAAAAGTGCCATTCGTCATAATATGGCAAAAGACTTACCAAAAATGCAAGTAGAAACTTGTATCATCTGGGGTAAAAATGACAAAGTAACTCCACCGGACGTAGCCGAAGAGTTTAACAAATTACTTCCTAACTCTTCTTTATATTGGATTGACAAATGTGGACATGCTGCCATGATGGAACATCCAGAAGAGTTTAATAAAATTCTTGAAGAATGGTTGAAAAAAACCAATTTATAATAAACACTTTCGAATTTGAGGAGGTTTTAGAAATAGTATAGATATGAAAATAAATACCGCCGAATTTATAATTAGTAATTCAGATGTTAGCAAATGTCCTAAGGACTTCTTGCCTGAGTATGCTTTTATAGGAAGATCAAACGTAGGAAAGTCTTCTTTGATCAACATGTTGACCAATCATAAAAACTTAGCAAAAACTTCTGGTCGTCCTGGAAAAACACAATTGATAAATCACTTCTTGATTAACAACAATTGGTTCCTTGTCGATTTACCAGGATACGGTTATGCCAAAGTTTCCAAAAAAACAAAATCTGTTTTCCAACAGTTCATCACCGATTACTTTGAAACTCGCGAACAATTAGTTTGTGCTTTTGTATTAATCGATATTCGCCACGAAGCACAATCTATCGATATTGAATTCATGTCGTACATGGGCGAAAGCGAAATTCCATTTTGTATCATTTTTACCAAAGCTGATAAAATCAGTAAAACTAAAATTGATTCTCATATTGCAGCTTACAAAAAGAAAATGTTTGCCAACAACTGGGCCGAAATGCCTCATTATTTTGTAACATCCGCAACAGAATCTACAGGTAAAGATGATGTCTTAAACTACATCGACGAAGTAAACCAAGAGGTATTCAAAAACAACTCAGGGTTTTAGATTAAAACTTCAAAACATAAAAAAAATCCCAAATTCTAAGATTAGAATTTGGGATTTTTTTATATCATTATACTTCTTCTTTCTTTTCAAAATAGGATAAAGAATCAACCAATTCAGTTTCTTCCATTTTTCTTTTAGCATTTAAAGCCCTCCATTCTTTAAAAATTAAAAACTGATACAAAATATAAAATAGGGAATTAAAGAACCAGAAATCCAAAATAAATGGCTCTGTAAAAAGCACTGAATCACTATTACCACTCAAAAAAATACTAGCACTACTAGCTAAATAAAGTATTAAGCCGTTACAGAAATAAAAATAATCATGCTTAACTTTCTTGAAATTCTGTATCAAAAAAACTAAGGAGTAGAAAATCAACAATGTCGAAATTACTCCAATTTCAAACATATTAAAACGCCAATAAAGACCTGGTGTAATATAATATTGTACACTTAGCAAAATCAAAACCACTGCTAAAAAAAACAATACAATTCTTTTTAAAACAACACTTGAAAATATGTTGTAAAAAAAAACACTCAATACTATAAATTGAAAAACAAAATAGTAATGAGAAAGAAAAAAATTAGCTCCCGGATTCAAAAACCCAATAATATTGCAACATAACTCTTCTATAAATAAAAGAATTAAATAGATAGTAATTATATTGTACAATACATCTTTGCTCTTTCGTTTCAACCAAAAGCAAATACTATTTACAAGTAAAAAGAACAATCCAATTAGACTTATAATAAAAGGAAATAACATAATAATTGATTTCATTAAATTACAACTTTACTTTTTTCAATATAGCTTACCGAATAAATATACATAAAGTTCTAATTAATTTCAATAAAAAAACAAATCCCAAATCCCTAGTCGCAAAACTGGAATTCAGGATTTGTATTAAATTTTTTCGGGTTTTATTTTTTCAATTCAAGTTTCTCTGCAAAATAATCACAGAAATCCTTCATTGTATCCGACATCTTCTCATCATCTGTAGCACGCTTAAATGTATCTGCCATTGCTACTAAGGTTTGGTGAAAGAAAATTTTCATTTCATCTACAGGCATATCTTTCGTCCATAAATCAATACGCATGGTTTCCTGCACTTTACTATCCCAAATAGAAAGCATAATTGCTTTTGCATCTTGCGCTTCGACTCCTCCATCTTTTGCAGACCATTTTAGCTTTTCTGGAACTCTATTTTCGTCTAATTCTATAAGGAATTTAATTTCTGATGTTTGTGTATTATCTGACATTACTTCTTAGGTTTATATTTTGATTTTTCAAAAATTTCTTTTGCGTTGGTTTTTAATAATTGTTCAATCGGCACATCATTGTTTTTCATGTACGAACGTACAATTTGCCACCCAATCCAGGTTCCAACACGCCCTGGTGATTCATTATCTATTTCGAGGTAAAACTTAGAAAATGGTGCTGTATTTATAAATCGTGTTGTAAGTTTTACATCATCACTATACAACAACTCTTTTTCTATAAAATAACGCCACATATAGCCTTCATTCTCCTCACACCATTTTATTTGCTCTGGCGTATAACCTATTTTATCTGCATCCGTATAATCTGGCAAAAGCAAATCTTTTAGATACAATTGCTTCCCATAATACACCATTTTGTTTATCAAACTTTTATCGGTAATTGGCGAAATTTTCTTCAGTGAGAAACTAGAAACTACATCTGGCATAATTTGCTTCTCTTCAAAGTTCTCCTTTATATAATTTGGAAATGTATAGAACTTATGTTCTTTTCCTAAATACAACTCAAGCGCAACAACAACTAAACTATCTGCATAAATTGCTTTATTATTATAATCCATTTCAGAAATTATAGTAATTACTTTTGGTGTTTTTGTTTTAGGAAAATAATACTCGATATGCTGAAACAAGCTATTAAATTCTTTACGAACCGGCTCAAAATCTCCATATTTTTTCTGAACCTCAGCATACAACTCTCTCCAAAGCGGATTTTGCATTTTCTCTAACCAAACCGAGTCATCATTCCCTTGCGGAAAGAAAAAAGGATATTCTTTTTTCACCTTCGCTAAATCTTTGGGTTGGGTTTCAAAAAACACTTTATCAAAACGCTCCACTTTAATATCAACAGGAATTTCTTCTACCGCTTTTTCAATTTCACTTTTTTTATCGCAGGACAAAAAAAAGACACCTAGAGCGATAGCAAACCGATATATTTTCATTTTATTTTAATTAAGTTTGTGTTGCAAATTTTATTAAGTACTGACTACTTAAATATAATTGTGCAAATATACATTCCTGCATTTTAAAACTTAAACTATTATGGCTAAAAAAAGCACTATTCAAACAGAAAAAGTAAATACCTACATTGTAGAGTGGCTAAAAGATTACGCCAACAATGCTAAAGTGAATGGTTTTATTATAGGAATTTCTGGTGGTGTTGACTCAGCTGTAACCTCAACATTATGTGCTCAAACTGGATTAAAGGTTTTATGTGTAGAAATGCCAATATATCAAGCTCCAAATCAAGTTTCTAGAGGAAGAGAACATATCGATCAATTAAAAAAACGTTTCCCAAATGTTTCTAATATCGAAACTGACTTAACAAGTACATTTGAAGCTTTTAAAGCGGCAACCCCTAGCGATGGTGATATTGCTAAAGTTAATTTATCACTAGCCAACACTCGTGCTCGTTTGCGTATGACTAGCTTATACTATCTAGCAGGTATTCATGGTCTATTAGTTGCTGGAACAGGGAACAAAGTTGAAGATTTTGGAGTAGGTTTTTACACAAAATACGGAGATGGTGGCGTAGATTTGAGTCCAATTGCCGATTTAATGAAATCTGATGTGTATGCATTAGGGGTATTTCTTAAAATTCCTGACTCAATTTTAACAGCTGCACCTACTGATGGTTTGTTTGGAGATAACCGAACAGATGAAGACCAATTGGGTGCAAATTATGACGAATTAGAGTGGGCAATGTTAGCCGATGAACTAGGAAAATCAGCTACTGACTTCACTGGAAGAGAAAAAATTGTTTTCGAAATATACAAGAAATTAAACACAGCCAATCAGCACAAAATGAACCCAATACCTGTGTGTTCTTTACCTAAAAAGTTAAAATAATCATTTTTATGTTGATTTACAATAAATTACAGAATTTATTTATTAATTTTACAATTCCAAAAAAAAATGAACAATTCTTAAAAAGGTAAAACTATGATTAAAGTATGTTTAGCAGACAACCACCCTGTGACGCACTTTGGCGTTAAGTCGTATTTTAAAGACCATGATGACATTTCAATCGTTGCAAATGTAGGTAACTTTACGATGGTAAAAGACATTCTTCAAACTAAAGACATTGATATTCTTATTTTAGATTTAGAATTAGAAGGTCTTGCAAGTATTTTTGAAGTTAAGTCTATTCTCAAAAACTTCCCTAAAACAAAAATCATCATCTTCAGTAATCTATCTGAACAAATGTATGCTCCAAATGCTATAAAAGCTGGTGTTTCTGGATACATTCACAAAACAGAAAAATTAGAAACTCTGGGGATTTCGATTATCAAAGTACATGAAGGGAAAATTATCATCAATGAAACTGTACGTAAAAACATGGCATTGATTGCAAAACAGAGCAAAAGCGAACGTCTATACCGAAAATTATCAAACAGAGAAATTGAAGTATTACGTTACTTAAGCGATGGTAAGAAAAACAATGAGATTTCTAAAATTCTAAATCTTAACGAAAAAACAATTAGTACTTACAAACTAAGGTTACTAACTAAATTAAACGTTACCAATCTAGTAGATTTAGTTAATAAAGCCAAAACACTAGAAATTATTTAATTATGGTAACGGGACATCACTCTCCCTAATTTTCTTGAAAACGAATTAATTAATTTTGAGTAGTCCATAACCATCATTAAAAGCTCCATATTATCTTCCTTAGGGTCTGATACTATGGAGCTTTTTAGTTCTTCAATTATCTTATCCACCAAAAACCAACGCATAGACATGATTGTCTCTGTCACGTATTGACTTATTGATTCTGACTTCCCCTTCGAAAAAATATTTTGTCCTTCCCAGTCATGAAGTGTCACTTTTTCATCCTCCATTAAAATATCCGTTACCTCCTGAGCAAATTCAGGCTCCAGACGCATTAGATATTGCTCTAAATTAAACTTTTCATGCTGGTTATAGAATGCTATTAAATTTGTAAAAACATCTCTAAACAGCGTATTAGACAACTCCACCTCATCTTCCTGTAAACTCAGGTAGATTCTTTGATAAACCTTATATTCTTTAATTTCACTAACAAGCACAACTTCCCCTTCTTCATTTGCCTTAAAAAAAGCATCTTCAAACTTCTCTACTTTATCTCCATAAAGCAATAAAATTTCGATTATTTTTCTTTCTAAACCATAAAGGATATCTATTTTTTCTGCTTGCTGCTGTTCTGGATATCCTGGCTCTCCCGGATAATAATCATCTGGTGCACCTCTTGGATCTTCTGGATCTCCTCCCGAAAAGCCTGTATTTTTTGGTTTCTGGTTTCTTAAAACCTCAAAAGGTTTTTGCTCCTGCTTTTGTTTTTTTCCAACTTCAGCAACATCTTTTTGAAGAAGCTGCGCCAAAGTACTTACAAGTACTTGCTCTGAAATATCCATAATTCTAGCACACTCCTGAATGTAGACTTCGCGCTGAATACGGTCTGGTATTTTAGAAATACTCGTAACCATATCCCGAATTAAATCGGCCTTCTTAACGGGGTCATTTTTGGCCTCATCCATTAAAAGCGATGCCTTAAACTGAATAAAGTCTTTAGCATTCTCATCTAAATAAGCTACTAAATCATCATACGGAGTCTTTCTAGCAAAACTATCTGGGTCGTCTCCGTCAGGAAAAGTACATACTTTTACGTTCATACCTTCTTCTAGAATCAAATCGATTCCTCGAATAGATGCACGTAATCCAGCTGCATCCCCATCAAAAAGTACTGTAATGTTTTTTGTTAATCTATTTATCAATCTAATCTGATCAGGTGTCAAGGCAGTTCCCGAAGAAGCAACTACATTTTCTATTCCTGCTTGATTAAACTGTATTACATCGGTATATCCTTCTACTAAAAAACAATTGTTTTGTTTAGCAATAGATTGTTTGGCTTGAAAAATACCATACAATACTTTACTCTTATGGTAAAGATCACTCTCTGGTGAGTTTAAGTATTTTGCCGCTTTTTTATCATTTGTAAGGATTCGCCCTCCAAAACCAAGTACACGTCCCGACATACTCTGTATCGGAAACATAACACGTCCTTTAAATCGATCAAAAGGACGATCATCTTTAGGAATTGTTAGTCCAGTACTTTGCAAAAATTCTAGTTTATATCCTTGACCAAGCGCTTCTTTAGTAAAAGCATCCCAGGTTTCTGGAGAATATCCTAATTCAAATTTCTTGATTGTTTCGTTTGTAAATCCTCTTTCCTTAAAATACGAATATCCTATTGCCTGACCTTCATCTGTATTTAAAAGTACATTATGAAAATATTTTTTGGCAAACTCTGAAACTAGATACATACTTTCACGAACATCAGTTATGGCTTTTTCAGCATCCGTTTGTTCGGTTTCTTCAATTTCGATATTATATTTTTTGGCCAAATATCGAATGGCTTCAGGATAGGTAAAATGCTCATGCTCCATTAAAAATTTAACTGAGTTCCCTCCTTTTCCTGTACTAAAATCTTTCCAAATCCCTTTTACAGGTGACACCATAAACGATGGAGAGCGCTCATCAGAGAACGGACTCAATCCTTTATAATTACTTCCTGCTCGTTTTAAAAGCACAAAATCGCCAATAACCTCCTCTACACGAGCAGTTTCAAAAACAGTATCTATGGTATTTTGTGAAATCAAAACGTATTTATTTTTTAAAGATTGAAGCCTGTAAAATTACATAAATCAAACTTCATATTTAAATTAAATATGACACAAAAAAAGCACTCCTTTCGAAGTGCTTCATTACTAAAAAACTAACTCAATTTAATTAATTAAAATCAAAACGTAATCCTAACGAAACATTGTTTTGTTTTATCTCATTATCTGCAAATAAAGGATTCAAGTCATATTTTAAATACAAACTCATGTCTTTATACCCCATATATGTACTTAATCCATAAATGAAATTATTTACATTATAATCTCCTTTTGATACTACTTTTTCTTTTATATCCTCTTGATCATATTTCAGAATCTGTTTTGACTTAACATTGATTCCTGCATACCCCCCTATACCAAAACGAAAGCTTTTATGTGTTCTAAAATAAGTTTTCCCATTTTCTGTCTTACTTCCCGAAAAGTCAAACTCTAAATGTGCTGGCATAACTAAATAAACATTTCTAAAACGAGATTCATCTAAATTTATCGGATTAACTTCTAGAACTGTCTGTTTTCCATCTACAACAAAACTACGATTCTCTGTAGGTCGAATATTATTGTACATCACTGACAAACCATATTTAGCATGCAATAGATTATGGTTTTTTAATATTCTTGAATTAAATGTAAAACCCCATTCGTAAAAATGTGAACCCATAAATTTATAATCTGAATTTTTCAACCTTCCATCGGTTACCAAATTATTTAATCCTGCTGCAAACACAAATTGTGATGTCGTTCTCTTTTCTCTATAAATTGAATCTTTTCCTTTCCAACATCTTCCAATTGAATATCTACTAGTAGAATCTCTTTCCATAATTTTTCCGTCTACTTTTTGTTGTACTAAATCATTTAATTCATTTTGAGCAACTGTAACTTTTTGCTCGATTATAATTGCTCTTGCCTCTGCCAATTGTCTTTTCTTTTTATCGGCTTCTTCTTTTGTAATTTTCCCCTCAGAAAGTTGAACATTTACAACTTCAACTTCTTCCTTTAAAGCTGCTTTTTCTTCTTTGGTTACTCTCTCTATTTTATTAGCAATTTGTTTCGCTCTAGATTCAAATGTTTCCTGGCCTATCATTTTACTAACAAATAAAAATAGGATGAGGACTAAGTAAATGGTAAAATTTCTCATGATGATTTTTTTAAAGATTGATTGATTGATGATTTTTAATGTAAATGATTTTAATACTCGCAAAGGTTTATTCTTCGGCATTTCTGTTTGCTAAAGCAACCTTTACAGTTTGGTAGTTTTTGTTGACTTTATTGATTACTTTTTCTCTAAATGAAAGTTCCAACTCTCCATCAACTTGTGAGAGTAAGTCGTTTGCATTTATCTTAACTTTGTTTTTTTGTTGAATTCCTTTATCCATTGCCAATGTTTTTTCTGCCGAAACCAACAGTTGATCCACGGTTACATTTTTTGAATTCTCCACAATTGCAGTTTGATTGATTTTTGATTCTGTTTTTTGATTGTTTTTCCAATTTTCGTTATTGGCTTCTTTGATGATTGAACGCTCCTCTACTTGATTTTGATTTGTTTTATGTTGCTTTATTTGTTGATTTTTTTCTTCTAAAACTTTCTCTGTTTCTTTTATCACGAGTACATCATTATTTAAAGATTTTGAGATTATTTTGTTTTGCTCATTCTTAACTTCCCCTACCGAATCTTTCGGTTGCTCTTCTTTAACAACTACAGGATTATTTATACGGTCATTAGGTATTTCTTTTTGGCTAAAATAAATAGTACTGATTAACAAGAATCCTATAAAACCTGCCGCAACATACATCCAAGTATATTTTCGTTTAGGTTTATTCTCCTCTGCCACCTGCAACATAGCATCCAATCGATCCCAAGCTCTATCGCTAGGATTAATTTCTCTTTCATTTAGTTTTTCACGAAACTCTCTTTCTAATTTATTCGGTTCCATTTTCTTGTTTTTTTAATGTAATTATTTGCTTTTGCAACATTTTGCGAGCATGTGATAATTGCGATTTTGACGTTCCTTCATTAATCCCTAACATTGTTGCAATTTCATTGTGCTTATATCCTTCGATAGCATAAAGATTAAAAACCATCTTATACCCATCTGGCAAGCCATCTATTAAAAACTGAATTTGATCTGTTGACAATTGGCTCTCGATACCATTAAAACTCTCTTCTGCATAATTCTCATCCTCGATGAACTTTACCTTTTTTTGAACTCGTAGATATGAAATGCATTCATTTACCATTATTCTTCTAATCCATCCTTCAAAACTTCCTTTGTTTTCAAATCTTTTAAGATTGGTAAAAACTTTCATGAATGATGTTATCATTACATCTTCGGCCAATTGGATGTCTTTGATATACTGTCGGCAAACACTTAGCATTTTTGAAGAAAATTTACTGTATATCTGCTGTTGTGCCTGTCGATTATTATCGATAGCCAACTGAATGATTTCAGCTTCTTCTTGATGCAATTGGATTACTTTCATAAAAACTCAGTAGAAATTTTAAAAAAATGATTCGGTAAAATTAATTCAAATAATAGCATTATAAATTGCCAGCTAAAAACCAAACTGACTTCTATTAGCATAGACGATTTACAATTAAAAAAGGTTGCATGGGAATGAAAAAAAATAATAATTAAAACCTTCAACAAAAACAAACAACAAGTAAAACACTGTCTTACAAGTGTTTAAAGTTATTGACCGTTAAAAATTATTTGTTATTTTTTTCTTTCAATTACATAGTTCACCATCAAAGTCAAAGCTGCTTTGAAGTCTGAATCTGAATAGTTATCAAGTAAAGAGAGTGCTTCTTGTTGAAATTCTACCATTTTATTTTCGGCATAAGTCAAACCATTATTATCTTTCACAAAAGCAATAACTTCTTTTACACGCTTTTTGTCTTTATTATGGTTTTTGATAGAATTAATAAGCCAATTCTTTTCTTTGGTAGTACAATTATTTAAAACATGAATTAAGGGCAAAGTCATTTTTTGCTCTTTGATGTCTATTCCAGTAGGTTTTCCAATAGCTTCTTCGCTATAATCGAATAAATCATCTTTAATCTGGAAAGCCATTCCTATGAGTTCTCCAAATTTACGCATGTTCTCTACCTGAACTTCATCTTCAATAACCGATTTTGCACCTAGCGCACAACAAGCAGCAATAAGTGTTGCTGTCTTTTTTCGGATAATTTCGTAATAAACGTCTTCGGTAATATCAAGTCTTCTTGCTTTTTCTATTTGAAGCAATTCTCCTTCGCTCATCTCACGTACTGCAACAGAAATTATTTTAAGTAAATCAAAATCTCCATTATCTATAGAAAGCAACAATCCCTTTGAAAGTAAATAATCTCCAACTAGAACTGCTATTTTATTTTTCCATAGTGCATTAATCGAAAAAAAGCCACGTCGACGATTACTATCATCAACTACATCATCATGAACTAAGGTTGCGGTATGAATTAATTCTATAACCGAAGCCCCACGATAAGTGCGTTCGTTTACAATTCCTTCTGACACCATTTTTGCTGTCAAGAAAACAAACATAGGTCGCATTTGTTTTCCTTTTCTATTTACAATATAATAAGTAATTCTATTGAGCAAAGCCACCTTTGAAGTCATCGATTCATGGAACTTTTTTTCAAAAAGTTCCATCTCGCTAAAAATGGGCTGTTTTATTTGAGAAGTAATATTCATTTCGATTCCAAATATACTATTTTAAATAAAAAAACGTTGTGTATTTTATAGAAGTATATCAACATTTAGAACTTTTTATACACTATTCTTATTCAAGTAAGCCTAATTTACTTGAAAGTTCATTATTAGCTCGCGTCTAATTGCACTGTTACTATTTTATTTCCCCGTTATAAAATAGCATTAACTCAAAATCTACATTATAATCTCCACTTTAATTTAATTCATCTATTACAAAAAAATTAAATTACTTATTATGAAAACAAAATTTTTATTATTGGGAGTTATTGCAGCTTTTACATTTTTTATTAGTTGCAATTCAGATGAGACAAGACAAGATGTTTCATCTAAAACTATTTCAAATGATGAAATAGCTACAAATTCAAAAATTGATGCATCAATTGATGATGTTTCAAATATTGCAGAAGACCAATTTAGCACACAACAAAATAGTTCAAAAAAAGCAACTGGAACTATTAAGAACTTCTTACCCGAATGTGCCATCGTTACAACTGTATTAACTGATAATACATGGACAAAAACTATCGATTTTGGCACAGCAGGCTGTACACTATCTAACGGAAATATATTGAAAGGAAAAATTACCATTTCGTTTACCAATGATTTCACCAGCTCCGAACATACAATCATGTATAGTTTTGAAGATTTTTATCACAATGGCAATAAGATTCAAGGGAGCAAAAGCATAAGTCTAACTCAAAAAGCAACCGACTTATTAGCAACTGTACATCCTGTATCTATTTCAGCCATCGATATGACGATTACATTTGAAGATGGAAAGATTTATAAAAGAACAGGCACTTTAACAAAAGAAATGATTGCTGGTTTTGATACTTGGTTCAACTGGGACGATAACATTTTTGTTATTACTGGCGCTGGAGAAACCACCTTCCCAAATGGCGATAAAATTTCGAGTGAAATTAAACTTCCTTTACAATTCTCAATGGCATGCAAAAAACCATTCCCTGTAAAAGGTTCTATCTCAATTACAAAAAACGAAGCCACTGCTTTAATTGATTTTGGAAATGGCGAATGTGATGATCTTGCTGTTGTAACAAGAGATGGCGTATCTGAAGAAATTCATTTAAAAAAATAACAACTCTTTTTACCAAAAGAAAAGCATTAAAAACAAGTGGTAATCTCGTTTTTAATGCTTTTTTATTTTATGCTTAACTTATATTAAACTTCTGCTTCTTTATTAGCCAATTGCCCGCAAGCAGCATCAATATCTTTTCCTCTACTTCGGCGTACTTTTACTACTACTCCAATATTTTCAAGTGCTTTTATGTATGCATTAATTGATTCTTCTGAAGCTTGTTGAAACTCACCATCATCAATTGGATTATACTCAATTAAATTGACCTTACAAGGCACGTATTTGCAAAACTTAACCAAGGCATCAATTGATGCTTTATCATCGTTAATTCCTTTCCAAACTACGTATTCGTATGAAACTTTACATTTCGTTTTTCTGTACCAATACTCTAATGACTCACGTAAATCTGCCAAAGGGAAATTTTTACTAAAAGGCATAATTCGAGAACGGATTTCATCTATTGCCGAGTGCAATGAAACTGCTAATTTGAATTTAACATCATCATCTGCCATTTTTTTGATCATTTTAGGTATCCCCGATGTTGATACCATAATACGTTTTGGCGACATTCCTAAACCTTCAGTAGACGTAATCATATCAATAGCTTTCATAACATTGTTATAATTCATGAGCGGTTCTCCCATTCCCATAAAAACAATATTAGACAACGGATGATTATAATACAAACGGCTTTCTTTATCTATAGCAATTACCTGATCATAGATCTCTGCTGGCTCTAGATTACGCATTCTTTTTAATCTCGCTGTAGCGCAAAAATTACAATCTAAACTACAACCAACTTGACTAGATACACAAGCAGTAGTTCTAGTTTGAGTAGGAATCAAAACCGACTCTACAACCAATCCATCGTGTAATCGAACGGCATTCTTTACTGTACCATCATTACTACGCTGCATTGTATCAACCTTAATATGATTGATAACAAAATTATTTTCAAGCATAGAACGTGTTGCTTTTGCAACATTCGTCATGTCTTCAAAACTATGTGCTCCTTTGCTCCATAACCATTCGTAAACTTGATTACCACGGAACGCTTTGTCATTATTAGTAACAAAAAATTCGCGTAATTCCTCTTTTGATAAGGCTCGTATGTCTTTTTTCTCCATTTGCATGCTGCAAATTTAATCACTTTTGTTGTTTTTTAATGTTTTTTAGATGCATTCTTGCTAAAATGTCAAATTTCATGAAATTATTTTCAAAAAAATTTCAATCGTTATATGAGACGTAAAAGCCTATAAACCCTCACTTCTTGTCATTTGAACATAAAAACATTTTTTATCATAAAATCGCATTTAAAATTTCATTCAAATAAAATCCGATAGTTCCTACACATAACCTCACAACAAACTAACTAACAACCATATATAAAACAGCATTTAATTAATAATGACTGTTTCTTTCAATGAACTTCCGCACTGACTATTAATATAACTCTTTATTAAAATTTTAACAATGATTATTATCATGCTTTTTATTATGCATACATAATAAATTTGATAAAAAGAAAATAAGTATTGCTCGCGAAGTCAACATACACGCCAACTTACAAACAATGTCTTATTAAATGATTAACGAATAAATTAATAAAAATGAAAACAATTAAATCTATTTTTTTAACAGTAGTTTGTTTAGCAATGTCAACATACATGAGTGCACAAAAGAATTATACCGTAGATGCAAAATCGAGTTTTTCGGTGGCAGGAACATCTACTATGCATGATTGGGAAATGAAATC
This sequence comes from Flavobacterium pisciphilum, assembly GCF_020905345.1. NCBI lineage: Bacteria > Pseudomonadati > Bacteroidota > Flavobacteriia > Flavobacteriales > Flavobacteriaceae > Flavobacterium > Flavobacterium pisciphilum. The sequence goes on along the minus strand of NZ_JAJJMO010000001.1, from coordinate 3,787,606 downwards.
TAATTCTGGAACTGGTACAGGAACTTTAACTGTTACAGATGCTAAACTAACAGACATTAATAGCCTAGCCATAACCCTTTTGACTGAAAGCATAAAAAGTGAGAAAACTAGTATGGATAAGGTAGCATACGAAACATTAAAAACTAAAACACACAAAAACATTAAGTACGTTTTAAAATCTGCCGAAAAAGTAAATGAAACAACTTGGAACTTAACAGGAACATACACTATCGCTGGAGTTAGTAAAGAGTATAAAACTCAAGTAAAAACAACTGTTAACAATGGAGTTGTAACACTTCAGGGGTCTAATAAAATAACTTTTGCCGATTTTGGGATGACTCCACCAAAAGCTTTGTTTGGAACCATCAAAACAGGAAAGGATCTTACATTAAATTTCAATATCATTCTAAAATAAATACCACATGAAAAAAATCTATCTCATAGCTACCGTTTTATTAAGCATGGCTACAGCAACAGCTCAAGTTGGATTTGGACAAATTCAGAATCAAATTTCACGAGACAAAAATGGAATAAATCAATTTGACGTAAAAAAAGATACTGTTCAATACAAAGGATTAAGTATCGATATAGGAGCGGCATTTGCATTACAATTCCAAGGAGTAAATTCATTTAATGGACAAGAAAATCTGAGTGCACCAATTTCTGGCTACAGATTAAACAATCTTGAAAATAATTTTAATCTACCTACTGCAAACTTTACCATTGGAGCACAATTATTTGATGGGGTGCGTGTAAATCTAGATGTATATCTTGCTTCAAGACACCATCATGAAACTTGGGTAAAAGGAGGTTATTTACAAATTGATAAATTAGATTTCATTAAAAAAGATTTCTTAGCCGATTTCATGAAATATGCCACTATTAAAATTGGTCAAATGGAGAACAACTATGGTGACGCTCACTTTAGAAGATCTGATAATGGTAATGCTTTAATGAACCCTTTTATTGGGAATAATATCATGGATGCATTTATTACAGAAATGGGTGCCGAACTTTACTATAACCGAAGTGGTTTTGTGGGTATGATTGGAGTTACAAACTCTAAACTAGATCAAGATGTTAAAGAAGTAAAACAAGCTAGCCCAACACATAACACAACTGTTAGCCCTACTATCTTGGCAAAAATTGGTTTCGACAAACAACTTGACCCAGATTTAAGAATAAGATTAACAGGATCTTTATACCACACTGCAAATTCAAGTGGAAACCTATATGCATCAGATAGAGCTGGAAGCCGTTTTTATGGTGTAATGAGTCACAGTGATTATACTGGTGCCAATGGAGCTCCTGTTGCTGACAACTTTGACCCAACTGCAAATAAAGACACTGGACGTTTCAATCCTGGATACGGAAATTGGGCAACATCATATATGATTAACCCATTTATTAAATATAAAGGACTTGAGTTCTTTGGTACCTTAGAGTTTACTTCTGGTGGTGATGCAAAAGGTGTTGAATCTTCACGTTCAGTAAACCAATATGCAGGAGACATCGTATACCGATTTGGTACAAACGAGAACCTATTTGTTGGAGCAAAATACAACTTAGTTGACGGGAAATTAAGAAACTCTGATGCCGAAGCTGTTAACATAACTAGATTTGAAACTAGTGCAGGTTGGTTTATGACTAAAAACATTTTGGCTAAAGTGGGTTATGTAGACCAACGCTATAAAAATTACAGCCAATTTAATGCTGCTGGAAATCCAAATGATTTATACAAAGGAAAATTCAACGGTGTAATGTTTGAAGCAGTTATTACATTCTAATTTACTCAATGAAAAATTTATTTACAATTGGATTGTTGGGTTTAGCATTATTCCTCTGTTTAGGAAGTGCTAAGCCCACTTTTTTCCCTGACGATTCAATTTTAATTATTAATAAAATTGAAATTAAAATTAGTGGAAAATCAACTGTTGGAGATTATAACTGTGGTAATTCATTAATTAAGAAAGATAGCATCTTTTTAAACTTAAGTAAAAAAAATAGTATTTCGGCAGAAATTCCAATGTCTAACTTTGATTGCAGAAACAAAATAATGACCAAGGACTTGCAAGCTACAGTAAAAACAAAAACATACCCTAGTAGCTATGTAACCCTATCTGAAATTAGACCTTGTGGTAAAAACTACAAATGCAATCTTACTTTTGTAATAACAGACAAAACGCTTAAATACAAAGACTTTATATTAAATACCACTGGCAATAAAATCCAAGGAACCTTCAATTTGAATTTTTCTGATATTGGCCTTAAGCCACCCGTAAAGATGGCTGGGCTTATAAAAGTGAAAGATCAAATAACAATAGACTTTAGTTTGTATAAAAACTAATTAAACAGCTTCAAAAAAACTTTTCATATAATAATCTAAAAAATAAAAGTTTGGTACAAGAATTGTATTTACACTCAAAAGAGAGATCGTCTTACAAAAAAACATACTAGGTCACGTTTTTTTATGTAAATTGTTATTTCTTAGAACCATACACTTAACATTGTATCAACCCAAAAAAATTAATTAATTATGAAAAAACAAATTTTAAGCTTAGCAGTTATCGCTTTATTAGCATTCGGAGTACAATCTTGCGAAAAGAAAGAGCCAAAACCAACGGAAGATGAATTAACACTTGGAAACAAAGTTGACTCATTGACTACTGACATTGATGAAGTAAAAGACACTGCAGTAACTAAAGTAGAAGATGCTGCAAAAGATGTGAAAGACGCTACTAAAAAAGCTGCTGAAGATGTAAAAGATGCTACAGAAAAAGGAGCTAAAAAAGTAGAAGAAGCTGCAAAAGCTGCAAAAGACGGAACTGTAAAAACAGCTAAAGAAGTTAATGACGCTTTAAAAAAATAATTTTCATTTCATGTGAAAGTTAAAACCATTCGCCACCGCGGATGGTTTTTTTTATGCAAAAAAGTGTAGTAGATATTTTTGTATTTTTGCATTTCAATTTTAGATTATACATATCATGCATTTTATATCACAAGACCTAGAAGACTACATAGAACAACATTCTGAAAAAGAACCTGAGTTACTAGCGCGTTTAAACAAAGAGACTTACCAAAAAATACTATTGCCACGTATGCTAAGTGGGCATTTTCAAGGTCGTGTTTTAAGCATGTTATCTAAATTAATTCGCCCAGTAAACATTCTTGAAATTGGAACCTATACTGGCTATGCTGCCTTATCCCTATGCGAAGGAATGCAAGAAAACGGGCAATTACATACAATTGACATTAAAGAAGAATTAATAGATTTTCAACGAAAATATTTTGACCAATCTCCATGGGGAAAACAAATTTTCCAACATTTGGGCGAAGCCACAACCATTATCCCTACGATTGATGTAAAATTTGATTTAGTATTTATAGATGCTGATAAAGAAAACTACATTAATTACTACGAAATGATTGTTCCTAAAATGAATAAAGGCGGTATCATTTTATCTGATAATGTTTTATGGAGTGGTAAAGTTTTAGAACCATTACATCCAAATGACATTAGTACAAAGATCCTTTTAGAGTACAACCTTCTTTTAAAGAATGACCCAAGAGTAGAAACGGTTTTACTACCTATTCGAGACGGATTAACTGTTAGTAGAGTTCTTTAAAACGAGGTTTTGAATCCCTTCGTTGCACAGGTTTTGAAACAAAGTTATTGAGATTAGAAAAACAAAATTCAGAATGAAATATATCGACGAAATAAACGCTGATGGTTTTACGATTATAGAGAATGTTTATAACGAAAGTGAAATTGAAAAACTGATTTCAATAATTGAAAGTAGCACAGAAAACAAAGCCGAAAAAACAACTTTCAGAAAATCAGAAGATTTATTTGCGATAAGACAATTCCACAAAGAAATTCCCGAAACCCTAGATTATATTTTTAATCAAAATTTAAAGGATATTATTCAATCCAACTTTGGAGAAAATTATTTTATAACTAAATCAATATATTTTGACAAACCAGAAAAATCAAATTGGTTTGTTGCTTATCACCAAGATTTAACAATCTCTGTGGATAAAAAAATAGATATCAAGAATTTTGAAAATTGGACCACCAAGCAAAATCAATTTGCTGTGCAACCTCCAAAAGAAATTCTTGAAAAAAATTTCACAATAAGAATTCATATTGACAAAACAACAAAAGACAATGGAGCTTTAAAAGTAATTAATAGCTCCCATTCTAAAGGAATTTATAGAGTTGAAAATATGGACTTAAAAAATGAAAAGGAGACAATTTGTGAAGTCGACAAAGGTGGAATAATGATTATGAAACCATTACTTTTCCATGCTTCAAATAAAACTACTAATAACGAAAGAAGACGAGTTATTCATATTGAATTCAGTAATCTTGAACTTCCAAACGGATTAGAATGGAGCGAGAAGCATTTTATAAAAAATTAAATCATTCTATAAAACAACTACCTACTACCTTTTCAGCTTGCATAACATGTCTCTGATTATGGTAAATCACAATCTTAAATGTATCACCTAATTTCAGCTGTATCCACTTTGTGATACTAATTCCTGTTTTGGTTTTATTAAGACTCACATCTTTAGCTTTATTAAGTAACTCTAGCATCTGAATTTGCTGATTGATAAACTCAGTAATAACAGTTTTATCAAGTTTACTATTTATCGGATTCATACTTTTAAAGGTTTTCATTGCATTGAGCTTCTCTTTTGGCAGCATGCTTTTTGCAAAATAATCTCCTAGCCAACCGCTTTTAAAATATAATTCAGCTCCCTCAGTAGTCACTCCATATATTCGTTTTGTAATTTCTGGAAGATAAAACCTACCATACAAATTAAGGTGTTCCAAACATTCTAGAGCACTCCAACTTTCAGAGCTTACTCTGTGATTAAGCACTGTATCGCTTTCGGCTTTCAAAGATTCAGCTTTATTCATAATCAAACGGGTACGCTCAATTAAGTCTAATATTAAAACATCTGATTCAATTTTCATCTCATTATTTTTTGACAAATTTCTCAAACTTTTAACCAAAAAACATTGATTGAAATCAACGCTTTTTTAATCTTGACAAAGTTTCAGGACTCATCCTTAAATAATTTGCGATATGTCTGTTTGAAATTTCCTGAAATAGTTGTGGGCTTCTCATTAAAACCCTTTCAAAACGTTCTTTAGGTGAGCTAGTAAGGATATCTTTCTCCCTTTCTATTTGCTGCAAAATCAAGTCCTCCATGATTTTTATCCAAAGCTTGAGATTATCTTCATTTTGATTGATAAAATCCATAAAACCCTTTTTCGGAATTACTTTTATCACCGTTTTCTTTATGGCTTGGATATAAAAATCTGATGGCTTCTCGGATAAAAATGAATCTATAGAAACAATAATATTGTTTCTATACCCAAAGCGAATAATACGTTCTTCATAATTGTCAAGTACAAAAATTCGGAGACTGCCCTCTTCTATAAAATAGATATTGGTATCAATGCTTCCTTTGACTTTTAGAAATTCATTACGTCCAATCGTAATCGTTTTTTCTACCAGATTATTTTCCTCTATCAGGCGTATTATCTCACTAACTTTCATCTATAGCACTACTATTAAGTATGATGAATTTAGTTATTTTTTTTATACTAAAACCTGATTTGAATAAATTATTTTGCACAAGAAGAATTGATTAAAAGCCAACAAGTTGCTTAAAATCAAATGTAGTTAAGAATTACTTTAGTAATCCTTAAAGTTGTAGTTTATGCAATAGAAAGAATCGAATATACAACTGGAAATACTCCTAAAAACTAAACTGGAAAATACTTCGCTTTTGCTTTCTGGTATAGTTTGTAGATTAAGAATCCCATTATTATCCCTACCAAATAACCACAAAGAATATCCAATGGATAATGCAATCCTAAGTAAATACGGCTATAAGCAAAAATTAACGGCCATAAAAATAAGAGTCCAAAATACTTAAAGTGTTTGTTAAGGACTAAATATAAAAACGTAGCTGCTGCCAATGAATTTGCTGCATGACCTGAGAAAAAACTAAATGATTGTCGAGATTGTACAATTCGAATAAACGAATTGATATCAGGATTATTACAAGGTCTTAAACGCTGTACGCTATACTTAACTGCATTGGTTAATTGATCTGTACATGCAATTAAAATCGCCAAAAACAAGAGTAAATACAAGGTTTGTTTTGTCCCTAATTTTTTATAGATAAGATAAAGTAATAGTAAAAAAAGTGGAGTCCAATTTAACTGATTAGTGATTACCAACCAAAGTTTATCATATGTTTCAGAACCTAATCCATTAAGAAATACAAATAGATTTGTGTCTAATTCTTGTAATTTTTCAAGCATTATATCTGACGTTTTATAGGGCCTGTAATGGCATCAATATCTTCTTTTGTTTTCTCAAATTGTGTGGTAGCATCTCCTAATAAATTAGTTTTTGCCTTCTCTATTTCAGAATTGATATTACCTGTCATATCATCCAAAGTTTTCGCATCGAAACCGTTAGCTTCTGCACCTTTTTGGATTTCACTTTTAATATCATTAGTTGCATTCTTAAGTTGCGCCATAGCTTTACCCATTGTACGAGCAATTTCCGGCACTTTATCTGAACCAAAAAGCATAAGTACCACAAATAGTATGAAAACTAATTCTCCTCCTCCTATACCAAACATATCTTTTTTATTTTTATGTGCCACAAAGATATTAAATTTTGTAGCCTACTGCTTTAAAATTAACTTAAAAAAAGAGACTCTTGCAAGTCTCTTTTAGTTTTACTCTTAATCAAATTTTGATTTTACCTCTACTTTTGGCCATGTATTATTAGTTACATCAATATCTGCCGTAAGTAATTTTGGGTCAATTTGAATACTTTTTATAGCCTTTTCTGTAGCATATACTTTTTTGGCAGTATCATTATTTTTTCTCCAAATTTGCGCTGGGTATTTAAATTCTTCCTTTGTTCCGTCTTCATACGTGATTTCAACAAGAATAGGCATAATCATTCCGCCTGGCTTATTAAACTCAACTTCATAAAAATATTTTGGAGCTTTTATATTTGCTTTTTCTTCTGCAGTAAAAGTCTCCGCTACATAATCTGACAATAACTTTACTTCATCAATTTTTAAAGCTTTTTTATCTGATTTTTTTAACTCTTGATTATCACCATCAATTAAATACACGAAAGGCCCTTTTTCAAAACCAAAACGTCCTTTTTTGATTTTAACATTTTTTAATTCAGCAGTTGCCGTTTCACTTACATAATATTGTTTTACCTCTTTAATTCCGATATCTACAAAATCTGTTGAGTAAAACCAGCCTCTAAAAAACCAATCTAAGTCGACTGCCGAAGCATCTTCCATTGTTCTAAAGAAATCTTCTGGTGTTGGGTGTTTAAACTTCCATCTGTTTGCGTATGTTTTAAAAGCATAATCAAACAGTTCTCTTCCCATAACTACTTCTCTTAAAATATTAAGCCCTGTAGCTGGTTTCCCGTATGCATTATTTCCAAATTGAATAATCGTTTCTGAATTAGACATAATTGGCTCTAAGAATTTCTGATCTCCGCTCATATAAGGAACTATATTCCTTGCAGGACCTCTTCTTGAAGGGAAATTTGGATCTAATTCTTGTTCTGCTAAATATTCTAAAAAAGAATTTAAACCTTCGTCCATCCAGCTCCATTGACGCTCATCTGAATTTACTATCATCGGAAAAAAGTTGTGTCCTACTTCGTGAATCACCACACCAATCATTCCGTTTTTCATCTCTTTGCTAGTAACTCCATTTTCATCTGGACGACCATAATTCCAACAAATCATAGGATATTCCATCCCTTGATCCTCTGCCGAAACTGAAACTGCTTTTGGATAAGGATAATCAAATGTGTGCGAAGAATAACTTTTTAAAGTATGCGCAACTACTCTTGTTGAAGTTTCCTCCCAAAGCGGATTTGCTTCTTTTGGATATACTGAAGCTGCCATTACTGTTCTATCTCCAAGTTTTACAGCCATTGCATCGTAAATGAACTTTCTTGAAGTTGCAATTCCAAAATCACGAACATTTTTAGCACTGAATTTCCATGTTTTTTTCTTCTCTGAAAACCCTTTTTCTGTTGCCTCTGCTTCTGCTTGTGTAACAATAATAACTGGTTTATCGTATGATTTTTGAGCTAACTCATATCTTTTTACTTGTTCTGGAGTAAAGACTTCACTTCTATTCATTAATTCTCCTGTAGCTTCCATTACGTGATCTGCAGGAACTGTAATATTTACATCAAAATTTCCAAAAGGCAAAGCAAATTCTCCTCCACCCCAAAATTGCATATTCTGCCAGCCTTCTACATCATTATAAACTGCCATTCTTGGATAGAATTGTGCGATTACATACAATCTGTTTCCATCTTTTTCGAACAATTCATACCCTGAACGTCCTCCATCTTGTCTGTAATTATTGATATTATACCACCACTTAATAGAAAATGAAATTTTTTCACCTGCCTTTAATGGCGTAGGCAAATTAATTCTCATCATCGTTTCATTAACAGTATATGACATTGGATTTCCCTTAGCATCTTTTACATAATCGATATTAAAACCTCGTTCTAATCCTTCTTTTAAGTATTTATTCGAAAAACCAGCCAATGGTAATGCTTGACTAATTTTGTCGCTTTCTGCCAATGTAGATTGTGTATTTTTTTTAGCTTGATTTTGGTCTAATTGCACCCATAAATATTCTAGATTATCTGGCGAATTATTAGAATAAGTGATCGTTTCTGAACCAGTTAATTTTGCTTTTTTATCATCTAATTCAACATCTATTTTATAATCGGCTTGTTGCTGATAATATGCTGGGCCTGGTGCCCCTGATGCTGTACGAAACATATTCGGAGTAGCCAACAAATCATACATTTGGCTAAATTTATTAGTATCGTACTTTCCTTGTTGCCTTACATTTGTGGTATTTTTTTCCTGAGCAAAAAGGATAGCAGGGAAAAATAATAAAAATGAAATTCTTCTCATAACTGGTTTTTGGAGTTTTGTCAAGCCGTGAAAATAGCAATTAAAAGAATATTCGTATCGATTTATTCGTATTTTAACAATTCTTTCCTTGAAGACTCCGTAAAAAGCACACTTTTCTTAGTTCCTAACACTGAAACATGCGTAATATTTTGCTGATCAGAATTCCAATCTACCAAAATTGTATTTGAAATTTCTAAGGTTTTAATTTTACTCACATCATTTATTCTGGAGTAACAAACTAAAACATCATTTGCTTCAACCTCTTTAGACAAAAACACAATTGGTCTTGACTGACCATTTACTTTAATGATAAAATTCTCAGCTAAGTATTTTTTCAGAAGAGCAAGATCTGCTTCTGTTTCTTTTCCTGTGCCAATATTAGTTTTCGTTTTGTATTTTTTCTCAACTCCATTATTTAAATCATCGATAAAAATTCGGGAGGTAATTTGTAGCATTTTTTTCTCAGGAGCATAATTTATTTGATAAACTCCAACATAAAACTTATGAAAAGAAAAAGCAGTACTCAATATAAACAACATAAAAAGAACAGGAATAATTATCCTTTTTCTCATTTATTTTGAGTCATTTAACTTTTTAAACTCTTTACTCTTGTTAACTAAGAAATCCATTAACTGAAATTGATCTTCTGGTCTTAAATATTCCTTAGAATGGGCATCATTAGAGCAGTATAATAGAAACAATTCAACTTCATCATCTTTAAGATTTAAATCTTTTGCAAAAAACTTAGGGCTAAAATGAAGTTTTACATATTCAGAAAAGGCTACATCACTAACATAATCTTCTTGAACATTATTTTTCTTCTTCAACAATTTAGAAACATCTTTAAATATTCGAACAAAATCAGTTCCATATTTTATAGTTTGATCAGAATACATTGCAGTATTTTTTGCCGTAGATTGTTTGTCATCTTCAAATTGCATGTCAACATATTGCTGAGATCCACCCTGAAAAGCTTTTACTTTTAAATCCTTTTGAATAACCACCTCTTTTAACTGATTATTTACCAAATCTAGCTTTACCATAAAAAGCACCTGAGCGCAATCTTTCTCTGTTAAAACAATCTTCTTAGATTGAAATGCTAAACCTGAAAACAACAAAGTATCTTTTGGCTTTGCCACAATATCAAACAGCCCATCAGCATTAATAAACGTTCTAACATTTGCATTAATATTCACCACATACCCATTCTCTATTGCAATAAAATCGTTTATTACCCGTCCATGCAATGGCTTTCTTACTAAAGATTGTGCAAAACTAAGTTGACATAATAAACCTAAAACGAGTATTCCTATTTTATTTTTCATTCGCTATAATTGTTAAATATTTCTGTGCAAGGCCTGTAATCAAAAACATGCAAACTGTTTTATTCTTTGCATTCAACGAATTTACAAACTCTGGATCATCTATGCAATAAAGTTGAAACCCTTTTATATGTTCTAGTGGAATCTTTAATCTTTCTGTATAATAATTCTCTTCGAAAAGGTATTCAATTTTTGAATACAAAATTTCTTTTTTTTCTACAGCTGCTTCTTTTTTCAGCATAGCTGTCCTTCCTGATATTTTATTCAAAAGACTTTCTGTAATGGATGACTTAGCCGTATATAGCTTCCGTTCTGCTGGAGTATATTTTTTCTGCCCGTATGGTATGATTCCCAAATTTTCGGCATTTATATTCGAAAACTCATTTATAACCACCTCTTTTAATTCAAAATTTTTAGCCGTCATCTTAATCAACAACAAATCCAATTTTAAATCATTGGCTGTAATTCGCTTTCGAAGTGGCTCTAGATTTACTGCCGAAAAAACCAATACATCTCCTTCTTTTACAACTATAGAAAACTGTCCTTTATTATCTGAAATTGTAGTCTCCTGAGTTGTATTATTAACAATTGTTATCGCTTCAACCGAACTCGAATCAGCTGTAACTTTACCCAAAATTTCTTTTGTGACAATAGTCTGCCCCAAACTTACTTGAAAGAATAAAGATAAAGTAAACAGAAATAAAATATTAATTATTTTCACAGGCTATTATTTCTTTGTATTTCACGGCAAGTTCTGCTAACAAAAACTCCGTTGTGGTTTTATTCTTTGTATTTAAAATCTTCGTAAAACTTTCATTCTCTACAGCAAAATATTCAAACCCTTTTACATAGTCTAAAGGAATACTTAAGTTTCGTACAAAATGATCTGTATTAAACATTTTTTCCAAAAGCTGCATAAAGATTTCTTTCTTCTCTATAGCAAGTTCTTTTTTGAGCATTTTTGACCTTCCTGAAAACATATTCAGTAAAGGATCCAAAGCCACAGATCCTCCTAAACCTACTTTAGTATCCAAATCTGTACCTGCTTTTAACTTACGCTCAGCAGGCGTATATGAACGTTGTCCTGCCGGAATTATCCCTAAAGCAACCGAATTAATATTATCATATCTTTTTATGACAACTTCCCGCAGTTGATTCATCCCTACCTCAATCTTTACAACAAAATTTGTCGAAGCAAAATCTTCATCTACCAAAACAATTCGTCGTTCTTTAAGCTGTACTGACGAAAAAATGAGCGTATCTCCTATTTGAGCTGATATTGAAAATGAACCATTAGAATTGGTAACCACCGAGGCTTCTGTTCTCACATTCACCACATAAATCCCCTCTAAATCCATTATATTAGCATCTACTCTCCCTTTCAAAACAGTAGGCACCTCAACTTGCGCCAAAAGATTGTTCGCAAGAAAAACAAAAAATATACATACCGCTTTGTTCATCAAATCATTATAAGGATAAGTTGTAAAAGTATCTTAATGTATTCCAAATTTAATACTAATGACTTGGTAAAAATATGTTAATTAAAGCTTTATTTTACAGCTTTAAAATCTACAATTTAATATCTTTAACTTAAATAAAAACAGTACAACACCTATGAAAAGTATCATCATTGCCAGCACGTCTACGCTACACGGAGGCAGCTATTTAGATTATTTATTACCCCAATTAGAAGTGCATTTTAAGAACTGCGAATCTATTCTTTTTATCCCTTTTGCAAGACCCGGAGGCATCTCGCACGAACAATATACCGATACGGTTTCTCAAGCATTCAAAAAAATAAATATTAGCGTAAAAGGAATTCACGAATTTGAAGATGCAACAGCAGCAATTAATAACGCACAAGGGATTTTTACTGGTGGCGGTAATACTTTTTTGCTAGTAACTCAGCTATACAAGAACAACATCATGACCACTCTTGCCGAAGCTGTTAAAAACGGAACACCTTATTTAGGAACAAGTGCTGGTAGTAATATTTGCGGTTTATCAATGCAAACCACTAATGATATGCCTATTATTTACCCTCCGAGCTTTCAAACCTTAGGATTAATTCCGTTTAACCTGAACCCTCATTACCTAGACCCAGATTCTCAATCTAAACATATGGGAGAAACACGCGAAACAAGAATAAAAGAATTTCATGCTTTTAATACACTACCTGTTTTAGGATTACGAGAAGGAAGCTGGCTGGATGTAAAAGGAGACAAAATCATTTTGAAAGGAAACTTGTCTGCTCGTCTTTTTAGACAAAATCAGGAACCTGAAGAATTAGAACCTCAAACAGATTTGAGTTATCTGCAATAAAAAAGCCGAAACAATTAAGTTTCGGCTTTTTAAGAGCGAAAGACGAGGCTCGAACTCGCGACAACCAGCTTGGAAGGCTGGAGCTCTACCAACTGAGCTACTTTCGCATTAACAGGCTGCAAAGATAAAAATTTATTTTAAATATCCAAAACAAATTTAATTAATTATCTAAACAATAATTCTTTTCAAAACGAAGTTAAAACGATTAAATTTTAACTCTTAGAGCGAAAGACGAGGCTCGAACTCGCGACAACCAGCTTGGAAGGCTGGAGCTCTACCAACTGAGCTACTTTCGCATTACTGTGGTGCAAATATAGATAATAAGTTAACTTGTAAACAAGTTTTTTTTATTAAAATTTCATAAAATTTTATTCAAATTCTATAATATATTTAAAACTAAAAAGTTATAATTTTACTTTTTTATAAAATACTATGTCAAACATACAAGAAATACCCGCCCAAGAAACATATTTGGTACGCAATCCAGTCCTAAGAAAAGGAAAACCTATAGAAAGTTGTCGCTTTGATGGCGATGATTTAGACACAACTCATCACTTTGGTCTATTTGAGGATAAAAGTTTAGTAGGAATTATTTCGTTATTCAAAAATTCTAACATTACATTTGCAGAAAATTTCCAATCTCAAATTAGAGGAATGGCAATTTTAGACGATTTCAGGAAGAAAGGATTCGGAGAAGCTTTGGTAAATTATTGTGAAGAATACTGCATTAACAACAATTCTGAGTTAATATGGTTTAACGCTAGAACCGAGGCTGTCGGTTTTTATGAAAAAATGGGCTATCAAAAAACGGGACCTGCTTTTGAAATAAAAGATGTTGGAGAACATCTACTAATGTTTAAAAAACTTAAATAAATGAATAAACTTTACTTTTTTATAGTATTATCAATTGTTGTCATTAGTTGCAAGAAAGAAGAAAAAGTAATTCCAGCAAAAAAAACGGAACCTCTTCCTGCAATTATTCAAACTGATGAACGAAAAATTCAGCTTGACACTGCATTGATTGGTTCTTTTAAAAGTGAAACTCTTCAAAAGTTTTATATCGCTTCAAAGAACGAAACTGTTTGGGGAAACCTAGAAAAAAGAACATTCATTATAGATGAATTAAAAAACTCAGAAACACTTGGTTTAGAGCCAAACGATTATAACATAACAAAATTAAAAGACTTCGAAAGCAGAATAAGCAAGCTAAACGACACTGATTTGGCGCTTTATGATGTTTTACTTACTTATAATTTTCAAAAATACTTAACGCATTTACATAAAGGGAAACTAAATCCAAAGAAACTATATAATGATTGGGATTTAAACGAAAAACCATTTGATGTAAATACTATCCTTATTAAAGCTTTTAATGATAATGATTTAGCCCTTACTATTGAGCAAAGCCAACCTAAAACATACACCTATAAGAACCTTTTAAAAACTCTTGCGTTGCTAAATGAGTTTCCAAATGACAATATAAATACAATCGACATCAAAGATAAAGTAGTTCTACACGATACTAACAACGCTATGATTACGGTAAAAAAACGACTTTTATATTGGAAAGATCTAACAGGGAGAGACAGCTTAACATCTATTTATGATGGCAAAACATTTGAAGCTATTAAAAAATTTCAAACACGTCATGGACTAGCAGCCGATGGTGTAATTGGTAGAGGAACCGTTAATGCTTTGAACTTTTCTAAAAACAAAAGAAAGCATCAAATTATTGCTAACATAGAGCGTTGGAAATGGTATGCAGATACTCTAGCTGAAAATTATTTTATAATAAACATTCCAGATTACAGCTTAAACGTTGTTGAGAACAAAGATACCACCGTAGTTCGAAAAATTGTTGTTGGAACTATTAGTCGAAAAACACCAATTCTAACTTCGACTCTTAAAACTGTAGTTCTCAACCCTACATGGACCGTTCCTCCAACCATTCTAAAAGAAGATGTTGTTCCTGCAATGAAGCGAAATCGAAATTATTTAAAGAATAAGAACATCACAATTTATGATAAAGATAATTCGGTAGTAGAACCGAATGATTGGAACGAAAACTCTCCAGGCAGGTACCGTTATGTACAAAGCCCCGGAAGTAGCAACTCTCTGGGATTAATGAAAATCTTATTCCCAAACAATCATAGTGTCTACTTACATGATACAAATCATCGTGGTTTATTTGGTAGAAGCAACCGCTCTTTAAGCTCTGGTTGTATTCGTGTCGAAAATCCGTTAGAATTAGCTGAACATATATTAGACTCTAATAATTGGTCAAAAGAAAAAATAGATTCTATCATTGTAACCAAAAAGACCACCAACGTTAGAATTGCTAGAAAATATGCAATATATCAATGGTATTGGACTGCTTGGAGCAAAGACAACTCTTTACAGTTTAGAGATGATATTTATAATCTAGATGCTGATTTATATGCTAAACTAAGAAATTAGCCTCTCCTCCATCGCAAAAGTTCTTGATGGATGATAGATATACAAACATGATTTATCTTTGATTGTTTCGATAATTGCATTTGTTAATTCTACCGGAATAGCTGGACAACCCAAGCTACGCCCTAGTCTCTTATTGCCTCTGATAAATGATTCAGAAACATAATCAGCTCCATGAATTACAACTGCTCTTTCTCGTGCATTATCATTAATTCCTCTTTCTAAACCATCTAAACGCAACGAAATTCCGTGCTTCCCTTTATAAACCTCAGCAGTTGCATAAAATCCAAGACTGCTTTTAAAAGATGAATTCGCATTTGAGAAATCCGAAGCAAATTCGTCTCCTGTGTTTTTTCCGTGAGCAACTAAAGATTGAAATAATATTGTATTAGTAGAAAGGTCAATAACCCAAAGACGCTTCATATTAGAAGACAAACTAAAATCAATCAGAGTCAAAAGATCCTTTTGTATAACTCCTTTTTCTTTTAATAGATAAAACCCTTTTAAAGCTTCTGTAAAACTTTTAATATCAGGTAAATCAAAATTATTTGTATTAAGCGTGCTATAAGCCGCCTTAACTCTTAAGTCTAAACTTGTAATTACTGTACTTGCAATGTTTTTCTTTTCAACTTTTTTAATTTCAGCATCAGTTTTTGTATCCGTGGTAAATGACAAAAACAGAAAAAGCAATGCGGGATAAATCTTATAAATCATTGAATATGTTTAGGTTATAATTTATTTCTGGGTTCGCAAATGTATAAAAAAATCATAGCTTTCAAAATTTTAAAAGGAAAACAAAGTGCTTTTTAATCATTTTTTAACGAATCTAACCTAATAATTATTGCATTCTCTTAATAAAATTATAAATAAAAGTGCTGAAAAACAGCAAAGTACAAACTAAACCTTGTCATTTAAACCAAATATATCGTCTTAAATCAATAAAATTAACTCATTTATTATCAATAAAATACACATTTAACAAGCTTACACAACAATCAAAAAAAGATAAAAAAAGAAGAATCATTTACTAAAAAACAACTCCCCCTAGTGTTACTATCTTAAAATTGTTTTTTTAACAAACATTCGTCATTTCACAAACTATGATACCATCAAAAAGAAAATCTAATCTGCATATATTTTAAAAAAAATAAGCTTCTATAATTAAATTATTATTTTTTGATACGGTTCCCTTTATAAAGCATAATTGTAACCAGGTCGTCCTTAAACGTTTTATAAATGGCTTATCTTTGTAGAAAATAAATTCTGATGAACAAAAAAGTAATCCTTATGATTTTAGATGGTTGGGGAAAATCTCCTGACCCTAAAGTATCCGCAATAGACAATGCAAATGTTCCATTTATAAATAGCCTTTACAAAAACTACCCAAGCGCACAACTTCGTACTGACGGTTTAAACGTAGGTTTACCTGAAGGCCAGATGGGAAATAGTGAAGTTGGTCATATGAACCTTGGTGCAGGAAGAATCGTTTACCAAGATTTAGCAAAAATCAACCTAGCAGTAGCTCACAATACTCTAGCCAAAGAGCAAGTACTTGTAGAAGCTTTTACTTACGCAAAAGAAAACAACAAAAAAGTACATTTTTTAGGATTAGTTTCTGACGGTGGTGTTCACTCACACACCTCTCACCTAAGAGGATTAATAGATGCTACACAAGAATATGGCTTAGACAAAGTATTTGTTCATGCCTTTACAGATGGTCGCGATGTAGACCCTAAATCTGGCGCAACTTACATTCAAGATTTAGAAAATCATATTGCAAATACTCCAGTAAAAATAGCGTCGGTTATAGGTCGCTATTACGCAATGGATCGTGACAAACGTTGGGAACGTGTAAAATTAGCTTACGATTTAATAGTAAACGGATTGGGTACACACTCAAAAGATGCTGTTGCTTCAATAAAAGAAAGCTACAAAAATGATATTACTGATGAGTTTATTGCTCCAATCGTTATGGTTGATGCAAATGACAAACCATTAGCAACTATTGAAGAAGACGATGTTGTTATTTTCTTCAACTTTAGAACCGATAGAGGTCGTGAACTAACTGAAGCGCTTTCGCAAGAAGATTTTCATGAGCAAAACATGCACAAACTAAACTTGTACTATGTTACGCTTACAAATTATGACGAAACGTATAAAAATGTAAAAGTTGTTTACAATAAAGACAACATCACAGAAACCTTAGGGGAAGTTTTAGAAAAAGCCAATAAAAAACAAATTCGTATTGCCGAAACTGAGAAGTATCCTCACGTGACCTTTTTCTTTTCTGGCGGAAGAGAAGTTCCTTTTGAAGGCGAAACTAGAATCTTAAGAAATTCTCCAAAAGTAGCGACTTATGACTTAAAACCAGAAATGAGTGCTTTTGAATTAAAAGATGCATTAGTTCCTGAATTAAATAAAGGTGAAGTAGATTTTGTATGCTTGAATTTTGCCAATGGAGACATGGTAGGACATACTGGAATCATGAGTGCTGCAATATTAGCCTGTGAAGCTGTTGATGCTTGCGTAAAAGAAGTTATTGAAGCTGCCTTAGCAAATGACTACACCACTATTGTAATTGCCGATCACGGAAATTGCGAAACCATGATTAATCCTGATGGGAGCCCAAATACAGCCCACACAACTAATCCTGTTCCAATTATTTTAGTTGACAAAGAATTAAAAACAATACATGATGGTGTCTTAGGCGATATCGCCCCTACTATTCTTGAATTAATGGGAATACCACAACCTGCGGCAATGACTTGTCACTCGTTGTTGTAAAATAATCTCAAACAAATAATTAAAAAACTGCTCTTAATCATAAGAGCAGTTTTTTTTTACATAAATTAAAGATAAATATTCGCATAATTGAAAGTAATACTATTACATTTGCATTATAAACAACTATTATGGAAATTATACTATCAAATTTAAAAATCCAAGTCAATGAAAAGATCTATGTAAAAGATCCTGAAACATCTGTATTAGGAAAAAAAATCATTGAACAAAGTATTCTTCTCATTGATACCATTGGTTTTGATAACTTTACATTTAAAAAATTAGGTCAAGAAATAGGCTCTAACGAAAGTTCTATCTATCGTTATTTTGAAAACAAACACAAATTATTAGTCTACCTATCTTCTTGGTATTGGAGCTGGATGGAATACAAGCTGGTCTTTAGCACTACTAACATTGTAGACAAGAAAGAAAAGCTCAATAAAGCCATAACCATTGTTACCGAAAAAATAACAGACGACACATCAACAGAACATATTAATGAGGCAATTTTAAATAAAATTATAATTGCAGAATTCACAAAAACACTTCATACCAAGGAAGTTGACCAAGAAAACAAAGAAGGCTTTTTCTTAATATACAAAAGAGTTATTAATCGAATTGTTGCTATTGTGAAGGAAGTTAACCCAGAATATCCCTTTGCAAAATCTTTAGTATCGACTATTGTCGAAGGAAGTTTACACCAACATTTCCTGACGGATCATTTAAAAACAATCACAGATTGCAATGAAACTGTTACCACTACCCAATTTTACTTAAACCTTGCAGAAAACGTTTTGCGCTAAAAAACAACAATTATGACTCCAATAAAACGATTTTATAATTTACTAGAGCTAGATAAAAAAGATATCTATCAAATTTTTTTCTATGCAATTTTTGCAGGATTAGTCAGCTTATCACTTCCGTTAGGTATTCAAGCAATCATAAATTTTATACAATCTGGTAGAGTAAGTGCTTCTTGGATTGTACTTATTATATTGGTTGTGATTGGTGTTGCTCTGGTAGGAATTTTATCTTTAATGCAATTACGTATTACCGAAAATTTACAACAAAAGATATTTGTTCGATTTTCATTTGAATTTGCTGCTCGACTACCAAAAATAAAATCAAACCAAATATATGGGCATTACCTTCCAGAATTAACAAATCGATTTTTTGATACACTAACCATTCAAAAAGGGACTTCAAAATTATTAATTGATTTCTCGGCAGCCTTGCTTCAAATTGTTTTTGGAATTATTTTGCTATCCCTATACCATCCTTATTTTATTGTTTTCGGAGTTCTTTTGCTTTTACTTTTATTCTTTATTTTTAAATTCTCTTACAATCCTGGTATAGAAACAAGTTTAAAAGAATCAAAAGCCAAATACAATGTTGTGAGTTGGTTACAGGAAATAGCACGCAATAGCTTTAGTTTTATCAACGAACTCAACCATGATTTTGCACTTCAAAAAAACGACACCTTAATCACTGATTACCTTACTTATCGTGAGAAACATTTTAGTGTTATTAAAAAACAATTCTCACAATTAATCATTTTTAAAATTATAATAAGTGCTGGTTTACTATCCATCGGAGGTTTTTTAGTACTGAGTCAGGAAATGAATATTGGTCAATTTGTAGCAGCCGAAATCATAATCTTACTTGTAATAAACTCTGTTGAAAAAATCATCTTAGGACTTCAGACTTTCTATGACGTTTTGAGTTCTGTTGAAAAAATAGGACAAATCACTGACTTAGAATTAGAAGAATATTCAGATTCAAAAAAAGACACTTATTATACTAACATAACATTAGAAACCGAGAACTTAAATTTTAAATTTCCAGATTCAGAAAGTTATATTTTAGAAAACATTAATATTAAAATAGAACAAGGCGAAAAAGTAGTAATTGATGGCCAGAACGGTTCCGGAAAGACAACACTCATTCGATTATTATCAGGCGTTCTAAAACAAAATTCTGGCTCCCTTTATATCAATGATGACACCTATAAAAAAATAGATTTAAAGCAATACCGCTCACAGATTAGTTACATCAATTACAATGAAACTCCATTTGAGGGAACTATTTTAGAAAACTTAACTTTTAATGACCCCACAATAAATTCAGAAGACCTGAAATGGGCTATTGAAGGGGTTCAACTTGGCTCATTCATCAAGCAATTACCAAAAGGGTTAGACACTCATATTTTTCCTGAAGGACAGCAGTTATCATCATCTAATGCTCAAAAATTACTCTTAGCAAGAAGCATTATCCATAAACCAAAAATCCTCTTTTATGAAGATCCAACTGATACTATGGATGATAAAGTTGCCAATGAGATTATCGATTTTATAACTTCTGACAAAAACAAATGGACCATTATTGTTTCCTCTAAGAACCCTTATTGGGAAACTAAATCTACTCGAAAATTAACGATGCAAAACGGTCACGTCATACTTGATCAAAAAAAATAAAAGTTATGCTAAATATTTCTGACAACAAAACGAAAATACAGCCTCTTGACAAGTATGAAACTGTAAAAAACCTAAGCAACAGACCTCATTATAAAATTTTAAACAAAATAATAATTGGGACTTCAATCTTTGGAATAATTGCTCTTTTCTTACCATGGACACAGAACATTTCTGGATCAGGAGCTGTAACAACGCTAAAGCCTAACCAAAGACCACAATCTATTCAGAGTGTTATTTCTGGTCGAATTGAAAAATGGTACGTACAAGAAGGTGATTTTGTAAAAAAGGGAGATACCATCATGTACATATCTGAGATAAAGGAAGACTACATGGATCCAAATTTAGTAGAGAACACCAAAAACCAAGTAAATGCAAAGAAGCACTCATTAGAATCATACGACTCAAAAGTAAACACTCTTTCTAAACAAATAGAGTTTATAGAAAACGAGAAAAACTTAAAATTAGAACAAGCAAAAAATAAAGTAAAACAATCTCTTTTTAAAATAAAAAGTGACAGCATTGACCTTATTGCAGTAAAAACTCAATTAAAAATTGCAAACACGCAATACAATCGTTCAGTACAACTAAACAAAGAAGGACTAAAACCGCTAACTGATGTTGAGGAAAAACGCTTGAAATTACAAGATGTTGATGCTAAAATTATAACTCAGGAAAACAAATACCTGACTAGTAAAAATGAATACATTAATTCTAAAGTTGAGATCAACAGGATTACTGCTGAATATTCTGAAAAAATAGCTAAAGCAAAAAGCGATCAATTTACAACTTTGAGTAATAAATTTGATACAGAAGCTCAGGTCAATAAATTAGAAAACCAGTACGTAAATTACAGTGTTCGAAATGGCATGTACTATATCAAAGCAGCTCAAAATGGATACATCAACAGAGCTTTGATGGCGGGTATAGGCGAAACCATAAAAGAAGGAACTCCAATTGTGACTATAATGCCATCTGAATATGATATTGCTGTTGAAACTTTTATAAACCCTATCGATTTGCCTTTAATGTCAAAAGGAGAAAAAGTACGCATCTGGTTTGATGGTTGGCCAACTATTGTATTTTCTGGATGGCCCGACATTTCTTATGGAACATTTGGAGGAAAAGTAGTAGCTATAGAAAATTTTATTAGCGAAAATGGTAAGTACAGAATACTTATTGCTCCAGATCCATCTGAGGCAAAATGGCCAAAACAACTTAGCATTGGCTCTGGTGCACAAACACTTGCTTTATTAGACACTGTCCCAATTTGGTTTGAGATATGGAGAACTCTCAACGGATTCCCTCCTAATTATTATAAAAGCGAGACAAAAAACACTAAAGAAAAAAAATAATGAAACCGATATATTTAGCCTTTCTATTTATTGGTTTTACCCTTTTTGGCCAAGAACCAATCTCAAAAGAATTCACTTATAATGAATTTCTCGGATATGTGAAAAAGTACCACCCTCTGGTTAAAAATGCTAATTTAGAACTAAGTAAAGCTCAAGCAAATTTAATGATGGCTCGAGGAGGTTTCGACCCAAAAATTGAAGTAGATTTCAGTAAAAAAGAATTTAAAGATAAAGAATACTACTCCATCTTAAACAGTAGTTTTAAAATTCCAACTTGGTATGGAATAGAATTAAAGGCAGGATTTGACAATAACGAAGGCGTTTATCTAAATCCCGAGAATACAACTCCAAATCAAGGACTAACCTCTTTTGGAATCAGTGTACCTATTGGGCAAGGATTGTTCATTAATCAAAGAATGGCCGATGTTCGAAAAGCCAAAATTCAAATAAAATTAAGCGAATCCGAAAGAAAACTTCAAGCCATTGCTATTTTATACGATGCTTCGATCGCTTATTTTAATTGGAAGAAGAATTTTGACGAGATGAAGCTGTACGAAACCTACAATAATAATGCTGAAATACGCTTAACAGCAATTAAGTCTTTAATAAGTCAAGGAGACAAACCTGCAATAGACAGTATAGAAGCAGGAATTAGTTTAAAAAACAGACAACTTAGCTTTGAAGATTCTAAATTAAAACTAACCAAATCCAAACTAGAACTATCTAATTTTCTTTGGCTAGAAAACAATATTCCTTTAGAAATTTCAGAAAATCTTATACCAGAAGCCACATTAGAAAACAGCTTGCAAGAGACTCTAAAAACCAATGATCTATTACAAAAAGACATTAGCTTAGATACTCATCCTAAGATAAGTGCTTTACAAAACAAAATAGACATTTTGAATGTAGAAAAAGATCTAAAACAAAATATGCTGCTGCCCAAAATAAATGTAGGCTACTCCTATTTATCTGAACCCAGCTATATAGATAATTATCGTTTTCAAGATTATAAAGTTGGAGTAGAATTTTATTTCCCTTTATTTTTAAGAAAAGAACGCGGGAGTTTGAAGTTAGCAAAATACAAACTTCAAGAAAATCAATTTGCTTTGGCTTTAGAAAAAGTACAGCTAACAAATAAGATAATTGCGCAAAAAACAGAAATCACTTCACTGTTGAAACAAAAGAAACTTGCCAAAGATTTAGTCGAAAACAATATTACAATGCTCCTCTCTGAAGAACGCTTATTTTCATTTGGAGAAAGCTCTTTGTTTTTAATTAATACTCGGGAAAATAATTTAGTAAGTGCTAAACTTGCAGCGATTGCTTTAGAAAACCGATTTTACATCTCAAATTCTGAGCTCTTTAAAATTATGGCAAACCCTGATTAAAACTAAACTTAAGAAAAAACAAAAAGAGACAATCCTTAAAACTTGTCTCTTTTTTATTAAAAGGAATCTAGGTAATAATGTGCTCTACAAAATAAATCAATAGTCCAACAAACCCTCCTACTACAGTTCCGTTAATGCGAATAAATTGAAGGTCTTTACCTATTTCTAATTCTAGTTTATTAGAAATCTCTTCCTTGTCCCAGCTCTTTACTGACGAAGCTATTAAGTCCCCTATCATCTGCTTATTTTTCAAAAGAATACCAAGCAAATCAATTTTTATAAAATCATTTATTTTACTTAACATAACTGGATCATTCTTTATGCTGATTCCAAAATTCTGAACCATACTAATGATTCTATTTTTTATTTTAGAATCGTTCTTTTTTTCTAAATCGGTAGTAATTGCATCCTTTATCTGACTCCATATTGCATTGACGTACTCTTTTACTTCGCTTTTATGAGCAAAATCGATAACTAAATCATTTACTTTTTGCTGCAACTCAGGCGAGCTATTTAATTCAGAAATAAAATCAAGAACGTATGCATTTATTTTTCTTCGAATAGAACTATCAGAATGTTTTGCTTCGTCAATGAACTCATAAAGTCCATTAAAAATACCATCTGCAATTTTTTTGTCTGCTACCCCTAATGTGTACCAAGGAGTTGATTTATTTACTTTTTCACGAATTACATCCCTATTATTCTGCAATTCTTCTGTAAGTATTTTGAGAACATTGGTGATTAATTGCTCCTGTTTTTCGCTTTTACTCAAAGACTCCAATCCAACTGCAATCCATTCTCCAAAATTTATTTCTCGCAATTTGGTTTCAAATTTGACCTGAATAAATTTCTGAACATCTTCATCAACAATTGTTTTTAAAATCCCTGGGATTACATCTTCAATAATTAAGGACGCAATCGTATTGGCATTATTTTTTTCAGAAAGCCAATGAGCTGCTTTTTCCGCAAAATTAAACTGTTCAATTTTTGCTTCTAATTTATCTTTAATCAAGAACTCGTCAGAAACAAAAGTGCCAAGATTCTGCCCAATAGCATCTTTATTATTAGGTATCAAAGCGGTATGCGGAATTGGCAATCCCAAAGGATGCCTGAATAACGCCACTATTGCAAACCAATCAGCAATTCCACCAACCATAGCTGCTTCACTAAAAGCTTTAAGCCAGCCTATTTTAAAATAAATTGCAATTAGAAAAAGAATAACAGCTACTCCCAATACTCCCAAAGCAAATCTTTTCATTTTGATCAAACCAGCTGCCTTGCTTTTACCCTCTTGGTTATTACTATTTTTCATGACATGAAGAATTAATTAATAAGCTAATTTATTCAATTGTTTCTACAAGTGATTTCATTTTAATAAGATAATTTTACAAACTTTCTATATATTTATAGATTACTATAGGACTAGAATTATGATTGATCCAATTAAATAGAAAAGCTATTTTAAAAAAACAATATAAAAATTGTACTTTTGCCATCTGAAAATCCGAAATTATGATTATTGTAAAATCACGTGAAGAAATAGAATTAATGCGCGAAAGTGCCTTAATCGTATCAAAAACATTAGGAATGATTGCTTCTGAGATAAAAGAAGGAGTTACCACATTATATCTTGATAAACTAGCCGAAGAATTCATTCGTGATCACGGTGCAGTACCTAGTTTTTTAGGTTTATACGACTTTCCAAACTCGTTATGTATGAGTCCAAACTCACAAGTTGTTCATGGTATTCCAAATAACACTCCTTTAAAAAGTGGTGATGTTATCTCGGTAGACTGTGGTGCATACAAAAACGGTTATCACGGAGATCATGCTTATAGTTTTGAAATAGGAGAAGTTGCTCCAGAAGTTAAAAAACTACTACAAGTTACTAAAGAGTCTTTATATGTGGGAATCCGTGAATTTAAAGCTGGGAACCGCGTAGAAGATGTTGGAAACGCAATACAAAAATACACTGAAGCACATGGATACGGAGTTGTTCGTGAATTAGTTGGTCATGGACTTGGGCAAAAAATGCACGAAGATCCAGAAATGCCTAATTATGGAAAAAAAGGCAGAGGTAAACTTTTTGTTGAAGGGATGGTTGTTGCTATTGAACCAATGATCAACCTTGGTACAAGAAATATAAAGCAACATAAAGATGGCTGGACAATTACAACCGCAGACGGAAAAGCAAGTGCCCATTTTGAGCATGATGTAGCTTTAATCGATGGTAAACCAGAAATCTTATCCACATTTGCTTACATCTATAAAGCATTAGGAATCGAGAGTAATGAAGAAGATGAGTTTAGAAAAGTGCCCTTGATATTGTAACACAAATTTCACTAATTAACACAAATTAAAATTTCAGAAAATCTAAAACAAAAACATAATAATGGATGATCTTTATTTAAAAGAAGAATCATATAAAATTATAGGTCTTTGCATGGAAGTTCATAAGATTCTTGGAAAAGGACATAGTGAAATTGTTTATGGTGATGC
Organism: Flavobacterium pisciphilum; assembly: GCF_020905345.1. Classification (NCBI taxonomy): domain Bacteria; kingdom Pseudomonadati; phylum Bacteroidota; class Flavobacteriia; order Flavobacteriales; family Flavobacteriaceae; genus Flavobacterium; species Flavobacterium pisciphilum. Next base: position 3,761,996 of record NZ_JAJJMO010000001.1, on the reverse strand, counting down.
TTTGGAATATGAATTTAAGAAAAATAACATTTCTTACAATAGAGAATCAAAATTCAACATATCATATAAAGATGTTATTTTACCAAGTTATTACTTTGCTGATTTTGTAGTTTTTGACGAAATAATTTTAGAGTTAAAAGCAATACAAAGTCTTTCTAATAGTGAAATAAAACAAACATTAAATTACTTAGCTGCTTCAAAAAATAAATTAGGCTTATTAGTTAATTTTGGAGAAGATAGCCTTAAATATCGTAGAATAATACTTTAACCATTGAAATCCATGAAATTTACATTTCGCATTTTTTTTAATTTGTGTTAATTAGTGAAATTCGTGTTTAAAATTTATGAAAAAACTTTTCAAACTAGTTCTTAATACCATTCCACGTCCATTATTAATTCGATTGAGTTATGTGGCACGCCCAATTTTAGCTTTTACATTAAAAGGAGATAAATTTACTGATCCTATAGATGGTAAAAGTTTCAAAATGTTTTTACCGTATGGTTATGGAACACAACGTAACAATGTATTATCACCAAGTACTCTTTCTCTAGAAAGACATCGTTTGTTATGGTTGTATCTAAACGATCAAACCGATTTTTTTACAGCTCCAAAAAAAGTATTGCACTTTGCTCCGGAACAAGCTTTCTACAAACTATTCCGTAAACAGAAAAACCTAGATTACACTACAACTGATTTATTTTCGCCTTTGGCAGATGTAAAAGCAGATATCTGTAATCTACCTTTCAAGGATAACGAATATGATGTTATATTATGTAATCACGTTTTAGAACATATTCCAGATGACACCAAAGCCATGCAGGAATTATTTCGTGTTTTAAAACCAGGTGGAATGGCTGTTTTACAAATCCCACAAGATTTGTCAAGAGCAACCACTTTTGCAGATGACACAATAACTGATCAAAAAGAACGTGCTAAAATTTTCGGACAATACGACCATGTACGTATATACGGACGTGATTATTTTGACAAATTAAGAAGCATTGGTTTTATAGTTATTGAAGAAGATTACACCAACAGAATAACTCCAGAACTAGTCGAAAAATATTGTTTAGCCAAAGGCGAAATTATCCCACTTTGCTTTAAACAGGAAAACTAAACCGTTTTTCTCCATATAATTTCATCTAAAAAGTTTTCAAAATAGCAATAGTTTGAAAACTTTTTAAATTTTAGACAACTTCCCAAATTAAAACTAAACCTACTAATCTTGGAACTTCCTAAATCATTTCAATTTTGTTTTGACGTCAGTTTTGAAAAAAATCTGAATGCATATATCCCAACCGCTTATATTGTTGAAGAAACCAACGAAATCAGTTATTTAAATAAAAAAGCAAGTACAGACGTTCTTAAAAGTTTTGGAATTGCTTTCGAAAATTTAGATTCCAATACCAAAAGAATACTAACGGCTTGTGAATCTTTAAAGTCTGAATTTATTTTCAAGAAATTTAGCGCAAAAATCAAATCAGCAAAAACTATTGCTGATTTACAAAAAGACTCTAAAATTGATTTTGCAATTCGCCAGCATCTGCAACTAAATTTAGATTCCTTTTACACCTTAATTGTAAAAGAACAATTTCCGTTATCTATTAACATGGGAGCTGAAAAGGATTTTTATCGTTCGCGAGTTAGCATCAATCCTCTCGATTTTGAGCCTCAAATTCAATTTGACAAACATTCAGAAGGGATTACATATACCCTATCTCTAAAAGAAAACGAAACTACATTTTCACCTATGAATAGTAGTATTGATATGCTGCTGGACGAACCAGGCTGGTTGATTATTGATAAAAAACTAGGACAGCTAAAAGAGCTAAACTCTAAGAAGCTTTCTCCTTTTTTAAAGAAAAAATCAATCGAAATACCATCAAGATTAGTTGATGATTATTTTAAAAATTTCATTCCTGAAATAGCCAAGAAAACTGACATTGAAGCAACAGGTTTTGAAATAGAACTACGTGATAAAATTATTTCATGTACGATTCAACCCGTCTATGATTTCTTTAAAAATTGCTACTATCTCAACCTTCATTTCGATTATAATGGGTATTCATTTGATGCCAGTAAAACTAAAAAAACACATACGTTTGTTGATTTTAGCCTTGCTAATGAGCCTAAAATAATTCAGTTTAAACGAAGCGCAGACGAAGATTTATACACCGAAAAACTACTTGAAATTGGTTTCGTAAAAATTAAAAACGAATTATTTGGATGGAATTCAGATACAGAAACTCCCGATCCTTATGCTAATATTCAACTGGTTATTAATCGTAAAGAAGAGCTAGAAAACTTAGGTTTTACAATCCAAAATTTACAACTGGAAGGCAAAGAAATCATTACAGAAAACCACACTGTTTTATTTTCGAAAGGAGAAACAAAAGAAGATTGGTTTGACATCAAGATAATCATTTCTATTGGAGCCTATACAATCAACTTCAGTGAAATTATTCCAAATATAAAAAACAAAGAGAGGCTCTTTTTATTGCCTGATGGAAACTATTTTTTAATTCCTTTAGAATGGCTTAGTAAATATAGTTCGCTGGCAAAATTAACCAAAACAGAAAATGGAAATCTGCTTTTGCGTAAAAGTAATTTTGCTGCTTTAGATGCGATCCCAGAAATCAAGAACGATGTAAATCCAATTCAAGAAGCTGAATATGTATCTTCTGATTTACTAAAAGCATCTTTAAGACCTTATCAAATTGATGGTGTAAAATGGCTTTTAAGTCATTTTAACTCCAATTTAGGTGCCTGTCTGGCCGATGATATGGGACTTGGTAAAACTTTACAAACCTTAGCTGTTTTGGTTGCAGTACAAGAACAACTTGGATTTACAACAAAAACCACAAATTTTGATTTATTTCAAAATGAAACTATTATCGAAAGAGCCCCCTTAAAAACCTTGATTGTTTTACCGTCTTCGTTGGTTTTTAACTGGTACAACGAATCTCAAAAATTCACACCACATTTTTCAAAAATGCAATATGTTGGTAACGACAGGAAACTATTAGTGAATAGATTAGAATCAACAGATTTAATTTTCACTAGCTACAACATCATTCATCGCGATATTTCTATTTTAGAAAAATATAATTTTCGCTATTTAATTTTGGACGAAAGTCAATATATTAAAAATAAAAATTCTAAAATTTTTAAAGCGATTAACAAAATAAATACAGCTCACAAAATAGCGCTAAGCGGTACTCCAATCGAAAACTCTTTGGATGATTTATGGTCGCAAATGCAATTTATAAATCCAGACATTTTGGGCACTTATAATTTTTTTGCAGAGAATTTTAAAATTCCAATTGAAAAGAAACAAGACGAAATCAGTTTATCAGAATTAAAAAATCTAATTCAGCCTTATATTTTAAGAAGAACCAAAGAGCAGGTTTTAAAAGATTTGCCTGAATTAACAGAGCAGATTTATTACTGCGAAATGGATCCTGAACAAGAGAAATTATATGAAAAAGAGAAATCAAAAGCACGTAATTTTTTACTAAAAACAGATGGTTCCAGCCCAGACAAAATTAGCATTATCAATACTTTGATGAAGTTAAGACAGTTGAGCAATCATCCGAAAATGGTAGATCAGGAGTCAGAAATTGATTCTGGAAAATATATTGCGGTCACTAATTATCTAGAAAATTTAGTAAAAGGGAAACAAAAAACAATCATTTTCAGTTCGTTCGTTACCAATTTGAGCTTTTACACGAATTGGTGTAAAGAAAACAAAATAGATTTTTGTGAGATTACAGGCGAAACTCCTTCTAAGAAAAGAGAACAACAAGTAAATCTGTTTCAGACAAACGAAAATCCTTTACTATTTTTTATCTCACTCAAAGCAGGTGGTGTTGGTTTAAATATCACCAAAGCCTCTTATGTTCTATTCTTAGATCCTTGGTGGAATCCTTTTGCTGAAAAACAAGGTGTGGGAAGAGCACACCGAATTGGGCAATTAAACAAAGTAAATGTTATCCGATTTATTTCGAAAAACACAGTAGAAGAAAAAATAATTAAACTACAGGAAAACAAAAAACTATTATCTGATTCCCTATTAGAAGAAAGTTATATTAACGACGAGATTGGAGTTAATTTAGAATACATATTAGGTTCTTAAAAAACTGCATACTATTACGTTGCATTATTTGTTATATTTACATTTTTGCAACGTAATATATTATGCTAAAATCTATCCTCCGAAAATTAATTTTTGTTTTTGTTTTTACTTCGGCAGCTGCCCAAGTACAATCTGAAATTACCCCACCATATAATATCAAAACGGTTACGTTTGTACAAAGCGGACAAAATGTTGTTCCGATATTCGAATTAGGAAGTGAAATTCAATTACAATTTGATGATCTTTTTGGCAATGAAGCTGATTATTACTACGAAATAACACACTGTAATTATAATTGGATTCCATCTGATATTCCTAAAACTGATTACCTACAAGGATTCGATGGACAAAGAATTACCAATTACACCAATTCCTTTAATACATTACAAATATATTCACACTATAAGCTCTCATTCCCAAACCCAAACACTCAATTATTGATTACAGGGAATTACATTCTAAAAATTCTGAATGAAGATAGAGAAGTTGTTTTTTCTAGAAAGTTTATTGTCTATGAAAATTTAGTTACAGTTCCTGCACAAGTAAAAAGAAGTCGAACAGTAAGCAATATCGAATATAAACACAATCTAGATTTTGCCATAAAATCCAATACTCTTAATTTTCAAACCCCTTTACAAAGTGTAAAAGTGCTTTTATTACAAAATGGTAATTTTAACACAGGAATAAAAAATGTTCCACCGCAATATACTATTGGGAATGACTTGATATACAAATACAATGACGAAACTCAATTCTGGGCAGGAAATGAATTTTTATATTTTGAGAACAAAGACATCCGTAACGCTGGTAACAACGTAGGAAAAGTAGATTCAAGTAAAGACATTTATAATTCTTACCTATATACTAACCAAGCTAGAGGAAACTTTCCTTACACAAACTATCAGGACATAAACGGTAACTTTGTTGTAAAAAACATAAATGCCTCAAATAATGAGGTTGAAGCCGATTATGCATGGGTTTATTTTACACTTTCGGCACCTGCTTTCCGTCTTAATAAAGACATTTATATTAACGGAATGTTCAATAATTACGGATTAACTCCTGAGAATAAAATGGAGTATAATTCTGAGAAAGGCGTCTATGAAAAAGCAATAATGATAAAGCAGGGATTTACTAATTATCAGTATCAAATAGCAGACAGAAAAGGAGTAATCGATTTTGAAAATGCGATTGATGGTAATTTTTATCAAACCGAGAATGAATATACCATATTGGTTTATTATCGTGAGAGCAGTGACCGTTATGACCATGTAATCGGAAAAGGATCTGCTAACTCATTGAATATCATCAACTAAAAAACATTTAGGAAATGATTCTTTTAAATCATTTTTTTTTGTAAATTTGCTTCTATTACGCACATATATAACACTTTAGTATGGTTTCTCAAATAACAAGAGGCATAAAAATTTCCGTTTTAACTAGTTTTGAAGGTACTTACTTCAAGAACTATAAGATTCATTTTGCCTTTAGCTATGTAGTTACTATTGAAAATCATAGCAAAGATTCTGTACAACTTACTTCACGCCATTGGGAAATTTTTGATTCATTAAATGATATCGAAATAGTTGATGGTGAAGGCGTAATAGGCAAAAAACCAGTTTTAAAACCTGGCGAATTTCATACCTACAGTTCAGGTTGCTTACTATCATCTCCATACGGAGCAATGAAAGGATATTTCAATATGGTAAACTTTACAACTACAAAAATTTTCAAAGTTATAGTGCCTACTTTTAGAATGTGTGCACCATTTGCATTGAACTAATTTCTTTATCGCATAGAAATATTTTATAATTAACTTATAACAAAATTATCAGATTATTAATTTAACCTTCGTACTTTTGTAGAGCGTTAGATAATTCGTATAAAATGAATTATCCAACTGTTAATTTGTCTAATTATCTAATTTTAAACAATATGCTAAAAGGATTTTTTCATGTACCTAAAGCGGTAAACGAACCCGTAAAAGGATATGCACCAAACTCACCAGAAAAAGCAGCAGTACAAGCAGCTTATACTTCAATGTGGAACTCTAAAATTGATGTTCCTTTATATATTGGAAGTGAAGAGATTAAAACCGGAAATACTAAAAACATAACAGCTCCTCATGACCACAAACATGTAGTAGGAACTTACCACTTAGCCGAAAAAACACATATAGAAAAAGCAATCGCTAATGCACTTGAAGCAAAAGATGCATGGGCAAATATGGCATGGGAACAACGTGCTGCTATTTTCTTAAAAGCTGCTGAACTTATTGCTGGTCCTTACAGAGCTAGAATAAATGCAGCTACAATGATTGGACAATCAAAAAACATTCACCAAGCAGAGATTGATGCTTCTTGTGAATTGATTGATTTCTTGCGTTACAATGTTGAGTTCATGACTCAAATTTATGCAGATCAACCAAAATCAGATTCTACAACTTGGAATCGCCTTGAATACAGACCTCTAGAAGGTTTCGTTTACGCGATTACTCCTTTTAACTTTACTGCTATTGCTGCAAATCTTCCTGCAAGTGCTGCAATGATGGGGAATGTTGTAATATGGAAACCAAGTGATAGCCAAGTATTTTCTACTAAAATTATCATCGATGTATTTAAAGAAGCTGGAGTTCCAGACGGTGTAATAAATGTAGTTTTTGGTGATGCATTAATGATTACTGATACTGTATTAGCAAGTCGTGATTTTGCAGGAGTTCACTTTACAGGTTCAACTCATGTATTTAAAGACATTTGGGCAAAAATCGGTGCAAACATTCACCATTACAAAACTTACCCAAGAATCGTAGGTGAAACTGGTGGTAAAGATTTTATCATTGCTCATCCAAGTGCTAATGCAAAACAAGTTTCAACTGGAATTGTACGTGGAGCATTCGAATTTCAAGGACAAAAATGTTCTGCTGCTTCAAGAGCTTATATTCCACAAAGTTTATGGCCAACTATTAAAGAACAATTAATCACTGATGTGAAATCTATGAAAATGGGTTCACCAGAAGATTTTGGAAACTTTATTACTGCTGTTATTCACGAAGGATCATTTGATAAATTAGCTAGTTTTATTGACCAAGCTAAAAAAGATGCTGATGCTGAAATTATTGTTGGTGGAAATTACGATAAATCAGTTGGATACTTTATTGAACCAACTATAATTGTAACTACAAACCCTAAATATACTACAATGGAAACCGAATTATTCGGACCAGTAATCACTATTTATGTGTATGAAGATGCAAAATGGGAAGAGACTTTAGAATTAGTTGACACTACTTCTGAATATGCTCTTACTGGAGCTGTATTTAGTCAAGACCGTTACGCTATTGAAGTAGCTACAACTAAACTACAGAATGCTGCAGGTAACTTCTACATTAATGATAAGCCAACAGGAGCTGTTGTAGGAATGCAACCATTTGGTGGTGCTAGAGCATCAGGAACAAATGACAAAGCAGGTTCTGCATTAAACTTATTGCGTTGGGCTTCTCCAAGAACAATAAAAGAAACTTTTGTAACTCCAGAAGATTATAGATATCCGTTTTTAGGAGAATAATCTCTAAAGTTTAAAAAACTATAAAAAAACCCACAAGCTTCAAATATTTTGAAACTTGTGGGTTTTGCTTTTCATATAAAAAATTTAATCATACAGCTGTTTTATTTGTAATACTTTTCGTTCTTTACTGATTTTCAAAAACATACAGCCAATAAAATACCCTATCGTGCTATTTTTAAAACTTATCATGATATAGAAAAAATGAAGCACTCCTGTAAATTTGAGAATTCTTGATTAACCTAATAAACTTAAGAAACAAAACAAATGTTCATATGTAAAAATTAAATTTAAGAAATTATGCAAACTATTGAAAAAGCGCCTAAAATAATCCGCGAAGCCAAAAGCATAAATCATCCAATTGATTTTAAATGGAATGGAAAAATAATGGAGAAACTTATCGATCCAGCTGAAAATCATAACAAGCTAGAACTTGCCTTAACAGGTATTAGTCACAAAGCTTCTTTAGGATTAACAGCAGCTCTACTCGAATGGGTATATTGGCGATATAAAAACCATAGCGAATCATCTCAAGAAATGAAACAGCGTATTGAAGCACTGTGGTGTTCTGTATCAAATCCTGAACATACCAAACCACTAGTTTTTGACCTCAATATGAATGCTCCTGCATCTGGACCTGTAGACGGACCACTGTGGGTTGCACTTATGAATGTAAGAATGATAGATGTACTACGCCGAAAAGGATCTTACTATTTACAAAGCGAAATTGTTGGTCTCGCACTGCTCGCACGTCATGTCTCACCTAAGAAAAAAATATTTAATCAATGGCTTAAAAATACTTTAAAACAACTTACACAATTATTTCCTTGTCAATATGCTTATGACGATTTAAACAATAACGATGAAGTATATAATCCTTCTGCAGAACCTGTAATATGTCGTGATTTTTTCTTTGATCCTTATTATAAGCACACCGCAAAATCTTCAGAAATTGCAATTAAAAATTTTATAGCAAGATTAGACTACGAAATAAATCCTTTTTTAAACTATCCAAGCGAAGCTCGCTAGACAGATATATTATATCTAAAAACCAAAAACACAAGTTTCTATTGATTTGAAACTTGTGTTTTTTTTTATCAAATAAAATTAAAATTTATTCTCTACTTCTGCAGCTTGTAACATCAAATAGTGCAAGTCAGTATTTTTTACAAAAGGTTTTAAAAGTTCACTTCCTGGACCAAACATTGCCAACTCAACATAATCAGCAGAGTGATCCATACTAATCCAGCCTACAGAGTTTATTTTACCCTGCATTTCTGCAAAAGCTTTATAAGGTAATTTTTTGTAGTTATACAATCCGTCTTCCTTATGCAATCCATCATAATAACTCAAAACTGTTTTGGCATCTTCATCTGAAACAGAATGTCCATTTGCCTTTTCAATAATCTCTTTTACTTGAGAGATTGAAGAATCTGGTTTAATTTGATTTAAAATCCATTCGTTAGTCTGAGTGTATTTCTGGATACTATCAAAATTCTCATTTGCGTATTTGCCATAAATAATTCCTGGATTGGCATTCCCGTGGTCAGTAGTGATAATAACTAAAGTCTCTTTGTCTTTTTCAGCAAAATCAATTGCAATTTTTACCGTTTCATCAAACTCAATTTGATCGTTAATCAAACCTGCAATATCATTTCCGTGAGCAGCCCAATCCACTTTTCCACTTTCTATCTGCAAAACAAAACCATTTTTATGGTCTTTCATTCTATCAATAGCTTTCTGAGCCATTTCGGCTAAACTTGGAATTGTTTTCTTAAGATTCTCATCACTATTTCTATCTACATAATATGGAAGACCATCTTCTGAAAATACTCCTAAAATAGGTTTAGAATTAGAAGCCGCATCCATATCAGAGCGTGTTTTTACAACCTGATATCCTTTTGCTTTAAAAGCAGCATACATATCCTTTTTATCTTTTCTCACCTCTGAGCTAAAATAATTTGCCCCTCCACCCATCATAACATCAAAACCAAGATCTAAATATTGTTCGGCAATATCATCTTGAGCATTTCTACTTTTACTGTTTACACAGAAACCTGCAGGAGTTGCATGAGTGATTGGAACTGTAGTTACGCAACCAGCCATTTTTCCAGCCTTTTTGAATTTTTGCCAAATAGGTAAATGCGGTTCTCCTTGAGGACTCACATTAAGCACTCCGTTGTTTACTCTAAAACCACCACCCCATGAAGAACTAGCAGCCGATGAATCGGTCACAATAGAACTGGCAGAAGCAGTATCCATCAACGCTCTCGAAACTCTATTGTCTTTATACAACTGAATCCAATTGGATCCTTTTCCTGTTTTTCTATTTAGGTACAAATCGGCCATATTTAATGTCCCCGTACTCATCCCATCACTAACTAAAAGAATAATATTTTTGGCTTTCTTATTTTTATTAACTGATTCTAAATCCAAAATATTAGCTGAACCCTGAAAAGGATTCATCACTGCTGCTCCAATTGTAAATAAAGAGCCATTTCTAAAAAACTTCCTTCTATCCATCATTTCTTTGTTTGGTAAGTATTTCAAAGATAAAAAAATACACTTAGCAACAAAATTATCTTTGTGTTATGACAATCAAACATCAACTTAAAATGCAAAAACCCCATCAAATGATAGGGTTTTTATATTAAATCGTATTCGATAAAGTTAAACAGTAAACTTCAAAGGGAGGTGAACTACTTTTTTGGTTTCAAAAAATTCATCCTCAAAGAAATCTGCTAAATTATATTCTGTTGCTTTAGGAAAATCTTTTAGTTCTTCAGTTAAATCTCCACCTTTAAGGTATAAAATTCCATTTTTAAGTTCGTGTTTGTGTTTTTTCTTGATTTTGTCTTTAATCCAAGAAACAAAATCAGGCATATTAGTCACTGCACGGCTTACAATAAAATCAAAATCTCCTTTTACATTTTCAGCACGAAGCTGTTCTGCTTTTACATTCTTCAAATCCAAAGCATCAACAACACCCTGAACCACTTTTATTTTTTTAGCAATAACATCAATCAAATAAAAACGAGTTTCTGGGAAAAGAATCGCCAAAGGAATTCCAGGAAATCCACCACCAGTACCTACATCAAGAACATAAGTCCCTGGTTCAAATTTTGTGATTTTTGCAATTCCAAGAGAATGCAAAATATGTTTAGTGTATAATGCGTCAATATCTTTACGTGATATTACGTTTATTTTTTCATTCCAATCATGGTATAAAAAATCTAATTTTTGAAATTGTTCTTTTTGAGTGTCAGTCAAATCAGGAAAATATTTCAGAATCTCATCCATCGGTCTATTTTTTTAACAAAAGTACTACTTTACAGTTGAAATATTTAACTCAATTTTGTAAATTGAAAATTTATAATAATTACCTTTGAGCACTATTTAAATTTCTTATGAATAAGACCATACCAACATTTGCTAAGCAAGACAATTTAAAGTTTTTCAGAACGCTTAACTCGCGGGTGAACAGTTACTTTAAAGACAATAATATCCAAAAGACAGGAAATTGGAAACTTCATTTAAAAGCTATAATCCTATTTACAGTTTTTCTTGCTCCTTATTTTTTGATACTTACACTCAATATGCCGTTTTGGGCTCATTTACTATTAACCATCGTTATGGGAATTGGAATGGCTGGAATTGGAATGAATGTAATGCATGATGGAAATCACGGTTCTTACTCGACCAAAAGTTGGGTAAACAAAATCATGGGAGGAAGTATTTATGTCCTTGCAGGAAACGTACATAACTGGCAAGTACAACACAATGTGTTACACCACACCTATACTAATATCCATGGTCATGACGAAGATCTTGACGCAGGAAGAATTATTCGTTTTACACAAAATGCTGAATGGCACCGTTTTCATAAATTCCAACATTACTATTCATTTTTCCTTTACGGATTATTGACTTTCAATTGGGCTTTAACAACCGATTTTAAGCAAATGAAAAACTACATAAAAAGAAAATTATCTTATGGAACACCACAAAGTCCTGCCAAATTATGGACTGTATTGGTAATCACAAAAATTATTTATGTATTAATCTGGATGGCACTACCAATGCTTTTAGGTATTGTATGGTGGAAAGTTGTTATTGGATTCTTTGTAATGCACTATACAGCAGGATTAATTTTAAGTATTGTATTCCAATTAGCACACGTAGTTGAAGAGACTGCAAACCCAGTTCCAAATGAAGATGGCGAAATTGAAAACACTTGGGCAATTCACCAATTGTATACTACAGCTAATTTTGCTCCAAAGAACAAAGTAATAAACTGGTTTACAGGCGGATTAAATCACCAAATTGAACACCACATTTTCCCTAATATATGCCACATCCATTACGGGAAAATTGCAGAAATTGTAAAACAAACTGCAATCGAATGCAACTTGCCATATCATGAATTTAAAACTACGAGAAGCGCAATTTTGGCACACTACAAACATTTACGAGATTTAGGAATGAAACCTAAACTAGCATAATTGTTAAGATAAAGACACAACATCTTAACGACAATAATCTAATAACAAACCACAATTAACTACAGCAATGAATCACATTCTTTCGGACAGAATTAACAATTTAGCTACATCACAAACCTTGGCAATGGCTGCTTTAGCACGTGAATTAAAAGCACAAGGAAAAGACATTATAAGTTTAAGTTTAGGTGAACCAGACTTTAATACACCAGATTTTATTAAAGAGGCTGTTAAAAAAGCAGTTGACGAAAATTACAGCACCTATTCTCCAGTAGAAGGTTACTTAGAATTAAGAGAAGCAATTTGCAAAAAATTCAAAAGAGATAACGGATTAGATTACAAACCTACTCAAATTGTAGTTTCTACAGGAGCAAAACAATCTTTATACAACATTGCACAAGTAATGTTAAATGATGGTGACGAGGTTATTTTGCCAGCACCATACTGGGTTTCTTATTTTGAAATCGTAAAACTTTCAGGAGGTGTTCCTGTTGAAGTTCCAACATCTGTAGATACAGATTTTAAAATTACGCCTGAGCAATTAGAAGCAGCAATCACACCTAAAACAAAAATGATGTGGTTTAGTTCTCCTTGTAATCCTTCTGGATCTGTTTACAGTAGAGAAGAATTAACTGCCCTTGCAAAAGTTTTAGAAAAACACCCAAATATATACGTAGTTGCTGACGAAATTTATGAGCACATCAATTTCTCTGGAACTTTCTGCAGCATCGGTTCAATTCCGGGAATGTTAGAAAAAACAATCACTGTAAATGGAGTTGCAAAAGCATTCGCAATGACAGGATACAGAGTTGGTTATATTGGAGCTCCTGAATTCATTGCAAAAGCATGTACAAAAATTCAAGGACAAGTAACTTCTGGAGCAAATTCTGTGGCACAACGTGCTACAATTACTGCAGTAGATGCTGATCCAAGTGTATTAAACCACATGGTTAAGGCTTTCCACGGTCGTAGAGACTTAGTTGTGGGATTATTAAAAGAAATTCCTGGAGTAAAAATCAACGTTCCAGAAGGAGCATTTTATGTATTCCCAGACGTTTCTTCTTTCTTCGGAAAAACATTAAAAGGAACAGAAATTAAAGATGCAAACGATTTATCAATGTATCTTTTAGGAGAAGCTAACGTAGCAACTGTAACAGGTGATGCTTTTGGAAATCCAAACTGTATTCGTTTCTCTTATGCAACAAGCGAAGACATTTTAAAAGAAGCTTTACGCAGAATCAAAGAAGCTTTAACAGCTTAATCAAGATTCAAATTATATAAATCAAAGCCTCAGGAATTTTCTTGAGGCTTTTTTTGTTAACATTACATTTAAAAAATCGACAAAATTATATTACTATATTTGATAACAAATCATAAGAACATTCGTTAACCACATCCCTTTGTAATAGTAGTATTCTAAATCTCCTAAAAATAAAAATCAATAACTAAACCAATTTGATTAACTATGAAACAACCACTTATCTGTTTTATTTTATTTTTGATTAGTAATTTCATTTCTGGGCAAACTAAACAAGATAGTCTGGAAATAAAAAGAGCCACTCTTGATTATATCGAATCGCAGCACGTACCAAACCCAAAACAAATGGAACGAGCATTACATCCAAGAATGGTTAAGCGAACATTTTGGAAAGACAAAGCAACAGGCAAAGATTATGTTCGTGAAACAACTACAGAATCTATGGTTTTACTTGCAGAAAGTTACAACAAGAATGGAGATAAGTTTCCACCTTTACCAAAAAAGGATGTCAAACTTCTTGATGTTTCAGAACGAACAGCTTCTGTAAAATTGATTGCCGATGACTGGATTGATTATATGCATCTTGTTAAAATCAACGGTTCTTGGAAGATCATCAATGTTCTTTGGGAGTTTAATGACATCAATCAACATTAATAGACCTTATAATTAAAGCAAAGAAAACTGCTCGGTTAATTATAACTAAGCAGTTTTTTTTTATAGTTAATCGATTAACAAAGCCGCTATATCTTTTGTGAGTGCGGTTGGAGAGTTGCAATCACAATTACTCAGTCCTATTACATAAATTTGCTTAGTAGGCTCATAAACACCCATCGATTTAAAACCAAAAATACTGCCTCCGTGCTCGCGTACAAGTTTTCCATTCAACTCTTTTATATGCCAGCCATATCCGTAATCAATTTTATCACCATTATTTAATTTATAATTAGTGAATACCTTTTCTGTAGTATTAGAATTAAGCAATATGTTAGTGTCAATTGCATTTTGCCATTTTAACATATCATCCACATTTGACATTATCGACCCTGATGCATAAGGAATAGAAAAACTAATATAAGCTGCATTTACAATCCCCTCTTTATCTCGATATCCTGAAACTCTATTTTTTATTATTCTCTCATGGCTTGCATAATGGGTATTCATCATTCCTATCTTCTCAAAGATATTCTGACTAACAAACTCCTGATACGTCTGACCCGATGCAATTTCAATAATATACCCTAAGAGAACATAACCTGAATTACAATACTTAAACTGTTCGCCAGGTTTAAAATTTACTGGTTCATTCTTAAAAAAATCAATTAATTCTTTAGGCGATAAATCACTTCTAGCGATATTTTTAATTGATTCCATACTTGTAAAATCCTTAATTCCCGAAGTGTGTGTTAATAAATGATGAATTGTAATCCTATTTCCGTTCGTTGGGTAATCCGGAATAAACTTTGTGATTTCATCATTAAGTTTAAGCTTTCCTTGCTCAGCTAGCATCAAAATAGAAACAGCCGTAAATTGTTTTGTCATCGATCCAATTTCAAAAATAAATTCAGGTTTCATATTTATATCAAATTCTAGATTTGCCATTCCAAAAGCCTTTCGATATATGATTTTTCCCTTTTTAACAGCCATAAAAACAGCTCCAGGATTTCCAGGTTTGAACTTTGAAGTTATTAAACTATCTATTTTCCTATCCAGATTTTGAGCAAATAGTGCCAAATTCGAAATTAAAAATAGTACAATAAAAAATTTTGAGATTGTTTTCATTTTGCGATTAATTAGTGATTGATGAAAACTTTGACGGCTTCAATATCCTTTTGGTTACAAAACAAAAAGAAACATGCCCAAAATTTAAAGTTTATGACATTACTTTTATTAGTATTTTTAGCAACAAAAATAAAGACCTCTTTTTTACAGCACAAAACTTTTTTACCATGCTCTTTTTGTATAACTCTCATAAAGCAACAAAAATGAAAAATACAATTTCTGCAATTTTATTAATGCTAACAATAGAAATGCTAACAATACCATGTAATGCCCAAAAAGGCACAACATCAAATGAATCGAAACCTTACATACCAGTATCTAAGGAATTATTCGACACTATTGTAAAAATGGATCATATTGTTTTTGATACTGCTAACAAAGGTGATTTAGAAAAACTAAAAACTTTATTTACCGAAGATCTTGAATTCTTTCATGACACAGGAGGACTCGACAATTATACAAAAACAATGGAAAACTTTCAGCGAATTTTCACCAATTATGGATATACCAGAAGAGTTCTTGTAGAAGGAAGTATTGAAGTTTACCCTATTAAAGATTATGGAGCAATACAAACTGGAGTACATAAATTCTGTCGGCTTGAAAACGGAGAACTTATAAATTGCGGAACTTATAAATTCACCCATGTCTGGAAAAAAACGCCAACAGGCTGGAAAATTTCAAGAGTAATTAGTTACGGACATTAAACGCAATAAAACTATAAAACATTACAAACCAAAAAAACATCTAAATTATGACTTCTGTATTTCAGAAAATTTTTATCATTATTACTTTTACACTATTTTTTTCTAATCTAACAAAAGCCCAACCAAGAAAAGGCGAATTTATTAATGTCGCAGCAGGCTTAGGACTGACCTCCCCTTATGACGAAACTGACATAGACGGCACTGGTTTTTATGCACAAGGAGAATATGTATTTGGTTTTACCAAATGGTTCAGCTTAAGGCCTTATGTCGGACTTGTTTTAACATCAACCAATCAAAATTCCAATCACCAGAACCAACCTGAGTACAAAGTAACAACTAATGCTTTTTTAATTGGTGGAAAAGCCCGTATTTGTGCACCTCTACCATGGGTTGCTCCATATGTCGAGATTGGTATTGGTACTTCTATTGGCTCATTTGAAACCTATACACCATTAACTACAATAAAAAAGAAGGGACTATTGATGCATGTACCTTTCAGTATTGGTTTAGCATTAGGTCGCAAAAATAATTTCGATGTGGCATTTACATATTATTACACATCAGCTGCAGAACAATTTTCAGGAGCAGCGGCCATAGGCTTTACTTTCCCTGTGAAATGGTAATACCAAAAAACTACTAATTTCAATTCTCTCCTAAATTTAACTAGAGAAAAAAGGCAATTATTTTGATTAAAACCGGTACCACCCAAAAAACTAATTAGCTACTAAATCAAGTAGTTTTTGTTTTTTATATAAATTGAAAAACCTATATTTTATATCAAAAAAACCAAGTAAGACAAACATTAAACATTTTACAAATGAAAAAAGTAATTCTAGATTTAGCTGTAACATTAGATGGCTTTATTGAAGGTCCAAACGGAGAAGTTGATTGGTGTATCATGGATGATGATATGGATTTTGATGGATTTTTATCAAGCGTCGATACTATTTTTTATGGTAGAGTAAGTTATGATATATGGGGCAATTACCAACCGGAAACTAATGCTAGTCCAGAAGAACAAACGCTATGGAAAGCATTACATTCAAAGGAAAAATTTGTTTTTTCAAGTCAAACTAAACACGATGACAAAGCCACTTTTATAAATACTGATATAGTCAACAAAGTAACTGAAATTAAAAAACAAGGCGAAAAGATATATGGTTATATGGTGGAGCAAGTCTTATTAAAACTTTCATTGAATTAAACCTCATAGATATATACAAAATATCAGTACACCCAATAGCCTTAGGAAGCGGAAAACCATTGTTTGAAAACTTAAAAGAACGAATAGAATTGAGTTTAATTAATACCAATGTTTTCAAATCGGGAGTTGTTCAGCTTACTTACGAAGCAAATAAAAACAAACCTTAAACATCATCATTCCATATTAGTTAAGTATTTCAAAAAAAGTCACTTCAGCATTAGCAAACTCGATTTATTTATAAGAACTTTGCAGACTTTTTTCCGTGAATCCCACAAAAGCCTAAAGTATTAAAAATGAAGAAGAAGATCGAAATATTAGCTCCAGCTAAAGATTTAATCCAAGGAATGGCTGCCATAAATAGCGGCGCCGATGCCGTTTATATTGGTGCTCCATTATACGGAGCACGTTCTAATGCTACAAACTCAATTGAAGATGTTGCCGCATTGGTAAAATACGCACACTTATTTAACGCTCAGGTTTTTGTAGTTATCAATACCATTTTATACGACAACGAACTAGAAACGTGTCGTTTAATGATTTGGGATTTATACAAAATTGGTGTTGATGCATTGATTATTCAAGATATGGCGATTATGGAAATGGACTTACCTCCTATCGTACTTCACGCAAGTACACAAGCCAATAATCGTGATGCTGATAAAATAAAATTCTTAAAAGATGCCGGAATAAAACGTGTGGTTTTAGCACGCGAATTAAACTTGCATCAAATAAAAGACATCTACGACAAAGCTGATGTTGAATTAGAATTTTTCGTTACTGGTGCATTATGTGTATCATTCAGTGGAAACTGTTATATGAGTGTGGCTAATGGAGAACGAAGTGCAAACCGTGGTTCTTGTGCTCAAAACTGTCGTTTACCTTATAACTTAATCGACGGAAACGGAGAAACATTAATCAAAAACAGTCACTTACTTTCTATTAAAGATTTTGATGTTTCAGACCAAATTCCAAATCTGGTTGAAGCAGGAATTGTTTCTTTCAAAATCGAAGGCCGACTAAAAGATATCGTTTATGTAAAAAATAACGTTTCGTACTTACGCCAAAAATTAGACACTTTCCTAGAAGGAAGTGATAAATACACTAAAGCTTCTTCTGGAAAATGCACCTATACTTTTGATTCTGCTCTAGACAAAAGTTTTAACCGCGGTTACACTGACTATTTTGTAAACGAAAGACATAGTTCAATCGGTTCTTGGGAAAGTCCAAAATCAAAAGGACAATATATTGGTAAATTAATTAAAACCGTTGGAAACGCTTACGAAATTGAGAACGGCGAATTATTAAATAATGGTGACGGACTTTGTTTTATCAATGAAAATAATGAAGCAGAGGGAATTTACGTTAACAAATCAGAAAATGGTTTGGCTTATCCTAACGTTTTAAAAGAAATTAAAGACGGTACTTTTATTTACCGTAATAACGATGCTGCTTTCATCAAAATTGTAGAAAGAGAAGACAGTGCGATTCGTAAAATCAGCACTACTTTATTGCTTACAGAAAATGAAAATGGTTTCGAATTAATCGCTACTGACGAAGATGGAAATGTAAGTATTGTGAATTTAGTTCACCCTAAAGAGCAAACCAAAAACAACGAATCTATCGCAGAAAACTTTAAAACCAATTTAGCAAAAACAGGTTTTACACCTTATAGTGCTGATGAAATTACTGTAATGTTCTCTCAAAACTGGTTCCTTCCTATTTCAAAAGTCAACGAAATGAGAAGAACGGTTTACGAACAATTATCAGAAATTCGTTTAGCCAATTACAAACGTGAAGAACACCAAATGGTAAAAACTTCACATCCTTACCCAGAAACTAAATTGGACTTTATGTACAACGTTTCAAACAAAACGGCTCGTAAGTTTTACGAACGTCATGGCGTAACCGAAATCGAAAAAGCATTTGAGTTACAATGGGATCCAGGAAAATCTCGTGTAATGACTACCAAATATTGCATCAAATACGAATTAAAAAAATGCCCAATACACCAAAAAGATATTGTAGGTGTAAAAGTCAAAGAACCATTGGTATTAAAACAAGGCGAACTAGAATACAAACTAAAATTCAACTGTAAACCTTGTGAAATGGAAATTTGGGAAAAAGATGCCGAATTTGAAATTGAAGAAGATCATTTTCATTAAAAAAACAAAAGCGATACTTTCTAGAAAGTATCGCTTTTTTATTTATTTCTTTTTTGGAGTTTTTACTGCCTTTGTTTTTGTGCTTTTTTGTTCTTGTTTTGGTGTTGGTTTTGGCTCCGATTTCTTATTGTATAACATCAGAATCGCTTCAATATCATCATACTTATATTCTTTTTCTTCTATTTTTTTAGCAATCTCTGGATTGTCACTAAAATAATAAACTCCATACTCTCTAAAAAAAGCGTTGTATCCCGCAGAAAAAGCATTTGAACTCAAAGAAACCAATATCGGATAGTCTTCCTTGCTTCTTTTCAGATAATGATTAACTTCTTTAGAAACGACTTTCATCTTATCTTCTTTTACCTTAGTTTTTGTCTTCTCATCTTCTACCTTAACTTCTTTTATTCCATATTCTTCACCGCCTAAATACAAAGAAGCTTTTCCGCTGATTGTTTTACACAACCATTTTTCATCAATAACTTTAAATTCTTTCCCTTTTGATTTGTACACTTTTGATTTTGTCCATATAAAAGTATAAGACAATTTTTTATTTTGGTCAAAAATCTGAATGGAGTCAATGTCTTTACTAGCATATTTCTCATTCTCTTCACCAACTTTAATTTTCACTTTTTTATCTTCAAAACCTGGAAACTGAACAATTCCAGTAACTTTTTGATTGTCCTTTTTAAAAATTATGGCGTCTGCTTTTTGTTGCCCCATTCCAAATCTAAATGTTAATCCAGCAGCTTGAGACTGTGCTGCAGATGTAACCAATAAAACACCAATTATTAAAAAAACATTTACTTTCATTACTTTAAATTATTTTATTTATGAGCCGGCAAATATATAAATATCACATCGTTTCAAGGGGTTCTTCAAATTAATCTACTTATTATTTATTAACAATTTTACTACTAAAACCAAGGGAGTTGGCCTACTCGTCAAAACACACAATTCAAACGACATCTCTTTAGATTACCTTAAAATCTCTACCAATATTTAAGCAATAATAAAAAGCATTTTTTTACTTTTACTATTCAATTTAGATTTCAAAAAAAATGAAAATACTACTTCTAGGTTCAGGCGAATTAGGTAAAGAATTTACCATTGCCGCACAACGAATTGGTCAAACCATAATTGCTGTTGATAATTACGAGAATGCTCCAGCAATGCAAGTTGCTCATGGCTTTGAGGTCATTAATATGCTCGATGGCGAAGCACTTGATCGCATTGTAGCCAAGCACAAGCCCGATTTTATAGTTCCTGAAATAGAAGCCATTCGTACTGAACGCTTTTACGATTATGAGAAACAAGGCATTACAGTTGTTCCGTCTGCAAAAGCAGCAAATTTCACCATGAATCGTAAAGCAATCCGTGATTTAGCCGCTAAAGAACTCGGACTTAAAACTGCCAAATACCAATATGCAACCTCAGCCGAGGAATTACAAAAGGCTGTTCAGGAAGTAGGCATGCCATGTGTAGTAAAACCTTTAATGAGTTCATCAGGAAAAGGACAATCAACCATAAAAAATCAAGAGGACATTTTAAAAGCATGGGAATATGCTGTTGCTGGTTCTCGTGGAGACGTTATTGAAGTAATCGCAGAAGCCTTTGTAAATTTCCATTCTGAAATTACCCTACTAACAATTACTCAAAATAACAATCCAACACTTTTTTGTGCACCAATTGGTCACCGACAAGAACGTGGTGATTATCAAGAAAGCTGGCAACCAGCTAGGGTATCCGACAAAGATTTGTACGAAGCCCAAGATATGGCCGAGAAAATTACTGAAGCTTTAGGTGGAGCAGGACTTTTTGGAGTAGAGTTTTTCCTGACTGACGAAGGTGTTTATTTCTCTGAGCTTTCCCCTCGCCCGCATGATACTGGAATGGTAACCTTAGCAGGAACACAAAACTTCAATGAATTTGAATTGCATTTAAGAACTATCCTGAGTTTGCCTATTTTCGAAATTACATTAGAAAAAGCAGGAGCTAGTGCTGTAATTTTGGCTTCAAAAGAATCAAACAATCCTACTTATACTGGAATAGAAAAAGTAGCTGCATTACCTAAAACAGACTTCCGTATCTTTGGAAAACCAACTTCAAGACCTTATCGCCGTATGGGAGTTGTTTTATCACACGATATCTTAGAAACTCCGATTGAAGAAGTCATAGAAAGAGCAAAAAAAACCGCACAATTAATAACCGTAAATTCATAAAACATGAAAAAAATAACAGCCGTGATGTTCCTATTTTTAAGTATCACAATAAATGCTCAAGATAAAAAAACTACCGAAAAACCTCAAGTTGTAGAAGCTGCTTGTGGAGAATGCCAATTTGGAATGAAAGGCAACAGTTGTGATTTAGCCGTTCGCATTGATGGCAAATCTTATTTTGTAGACGGAACCAAAATTGACGAACATGGAGATGCTCATGCAAAAGATGGTTTTTGCAATGCTATACGTAAAGCATCAGTTACTGGAAAAATAGAAAATAACCGATACAAAGTAACTTCGTTTACATTACTAAAAGAAAAATAATGGCTTTAATTCTAGAAAATATTGCCAAACACGTTTCCCTAACACCTGAAGAGCAAGCACATTTTTTATCTAAGACTGAAACCCGTTTTTATAAAGCCAAGACTATTTTATTAAATGCTGGAGATGTTTGTAAAGAATCTTATTTCATAAACTCAGGAATCATTCGAAGCTTTAATATCAATGACAATATTGTAGAGCATGTATTGAGTTTTTCGTGTGAAGGTTGGTGGATTAGTGATATGTACAGCTTAATTACACAAAAACCAGGTCAATTATTTATAGAAGTTTTGGAAGACTCCGAAGTTGTGGTTCTCTCTAAAGAAAATCAAGAACAATTGTATTTTGACATTCCAAAATTGGAACGTTTTTTTAGAATCTTAACCGAGAACTCTTTAGTTGCCAATCAACAACGCTTAATGGATAACTTGAGTTTATCTGCCGAAGAACGTTTAGAAAAATTCTGCGCAAAACACCCAACGCTTATCCAGAAAGTACCTCAAAAGCATATTGCTTCTTTCATTGGTGTTACCCCTGAATTTTTCAGTAAAATGAAAGCAAGACTTTTAAAAAAATAAAAAACACGGCTCGTAACTGAGCCGTGTTTTTTTTGAATTAAAAATTAAAATTGTTCTACTTCTGTAGAATGTTTCATTGCTGTTGTTGTTGATTTACCAATCGTAACAGTATTCTGAACCGCATCAAAATAAGAGGTTCCTACAAACGCTTGATGTTTTACAGCTCTAAATCCACTATTTTGCAAAGCAAATTCTCTTTCTTGTAATTCAGAATATCCTGCCATTCCTCTTTCTCTGTATGCTTTAGATAATTCAAACATACTAGTGTTCAAAGCATGGAAACCTGCCAAAGTAATGAATTGGAATTTATACCCCATTGCTGCCAAATCTTCTCTAAAAGTTTCCATTTCAGCAACAGATAATTTAGCTGCCCAATTAAATGATGGAGAACAATTGTACGCCAACATCTTATTTGGGAATTGCTCACGCATGGCATCAGCAAACTTCTTAGCATATACTAAATCTGGATTACTTGTTTCCATCCAAATTAAATCAGCATAAGGCGCGTAGCTCAAGCCTCTTGCAATTCCTTGGTCGATTCCACTTTTTACATAAAAGAAACCTTCGTTAGTTTTCTCACCTGTAATAAATGGAGCATCTCTAGGATCAACATCACTCGTTAATAAATTAGCTGCATCGGCATCTGTTCTAGCTACAATAAGTGTTGGTGTTCCCATAACATCTGCTGCTAATCTTGCTGCTACTAATTTATTAATAGCTTCTTGTGTTGGTACCAAAACTTTCCCTCCTAAATGCCCACACTTTTTAGCAGAGCTCAATTGATCTTCAAAATGAACTCCTGAAGCTCCAGCCTCTATCATTGCTTTCATCAGTTCGAAAGCATTTAGATTTCCTCCAAAACCCGCTTCAGCATCAGCAACAATTGGCACTAAATAATCCTTTTTATCTTCTACTCCATTAACAACCTGAATTTGATCGGCTCTCAATAAAGCATTGTTTATTTTCTTAACCACCATTGGTACACTATTAGCAGGATAAAGAGATTGATCAGGATACATTTCGCCAGCCAAATTTGCATCTGCAGCGACTTGCCATCCACTAAGGTAAATAGCTTCTAAACCTGCATCAACTTCTTGTATTGCTTGATTACCTGTCAAGGCACCCAACCCAGCTACAAAATCTTGACTTTTAAGTTTTCCCCATAATTTTTGAGCACCCATTTGAGCAATAGAATGTTCTATTTGATAAGACCCTTGTAATGTAACCACTTCGGTTGCGGTATAAGGTCTTTCTACTCCTGCCCATCTTGGGTTTGTTAGCCAATCCTTGATCAATTCTTGAATTCTGTCTTCTGTTGTTTTCATCGTATAGTTATTTGGTTGTTAGTAAGCACTTTTTATAAATATTTGTAACATGGGATAGTAAGAAAGTTCACAAAGTCGAGTGTAACGACCAATCTTTCTAGTACTTTTTCAGCCAAAGGAAACCAGCGTTTTTCATAGTTTTCTTCGCCCAATTCCTTTTTAATTTTTCTGAATTCATCCAAAGCCAATTCGTGATAATAAGCCAAATTCAATTGTTTGCCATTATCCAAAACCACTTTATTATATAACCATTGCCACAATTGCGATCTCGAAATCTCTGCCGTTGCTGCATCTTCCATTAAATTATGTATAGCTGCTGCACCTTGCCCGTTAAGCCAAGAAGCCAAATACAAAACACCTACATTAATATTTTTTCGAACTCCTTCTTCTGTTATAGTACCCTTTGGCACTTGAAGTAAATCTTGCTCTGTAATTGTAAGATGTGGTCTTACTACATGAATCTGATTTGGTGTTGGCATTCCTGCATCAAATACTTCTCTTGCTAATGAAACCAAATCTGGATGCGCCACCCAAGTTCCGTCATGTCCATTGCTTACTTCACGCTCTTTATCAGCTTTTACTTTTGCAAAAGCAATCGCATTGGCTTCATCATTATTCTTAATCGGAATTTGAGCTGCCATTCCTCCAATTGCATGGATTCCTCTTTTATGACATCTCTGAATTACCAAGCTTGAATAAGCTTTCATAAAAGGCGAAGTCATATTTACTTGATCTCTGTCTGGAACCAAAAATGATGGATGCTTGTGGAATTTTTTTATGTATGAAAATATATAATCCCATCTACCGCAATTCAGTCCAACTATATGATTTTTTAATTCGAATATAATTTCATCCAACTGAAAACTTGCAGTTATTGTTTCGATAAGCACGGTTACCTTAATAGTTCCTTGCGGAATTCTTAGATAGTTTTGAGTAAACTCAATTACGTTGTTCCACCAACGTGCTTCTAGATAATGCTCTAATTTTGGAATATAGAAATAAGGTGCTGTTCCGTTTTCAAGTAATTTTTTATGATTGTGAAAAACATACAAACCAAAATCCACCAATGATCCTGAAACTACCTGACCTTCTACCAGAACATGTTTTTCTGTTAGATGCAATCCTCTAGGGCGAACAATTAAAGTCGCTATGTTTTCATTTAACTGATAGGTCTTATTTTTCACCTCATCTGTTAAGCTGATTGTTTTATTTACTGCATCAATTAAGTTTACTTGTCCACTCATTAGATTTCCCCATGTTGGAGAAGTACTATCTTCAAAATCGGCCATAAAAGTTTTAGCTCCAGAATTCAAAGCGTTGATAATCATTTTTCTATCAACTGGCCCTGTAATCTCCACTCTTCTGTCTAATAAATCTTTCGGAATAGCTCCAGCAGTCCAATTATCTTCTCTGACTAATTTTGTTTCAGCTGGAAAAGTTGGCATGACTCCTTTATCAAATAAACTTTGTTGTTCCTCTCTTTGTAACAACAATAATTTTCGTTGAGAATCAAATTTTAGGTGCAGTTCTGTGATAAATGCAACCGCTTCTTCTGTCCAAATAGCAGCATAAGAATTGTTTTTTTCGGCTAAAAATTCCATTGCCGACTCTGTAGTTTCTAATTGATTTTTCATAGCTAATATGTTTTACACTACAATGTTATAAAAAAGTTTTATACAAAACAAGCGAACGTTCGCTAAATTTTAAAAATATTTTTTTGGCGATTATTTTTTTATTGGTTACATTTGATATATGGATATCGAAAAAGACTACATCAAGCTTATTTTTGGGCTAAAACTCAAGCAGGTCCGAACCCTAAAAAACCTTTCGTTATTTGGCTTAGCCAAACTCACGAACCTTTCTAAATCCTATTTGAACGAAATAGAAAAAGGTAAAAAATACCCTAAGACTGATAAGATTTTACTCTTGTGCGAAAAACTTGACATTAGTTACGATCAAATGGTTTCTTTAAAGCTGGATAATAACTTAGCCCCGATAGGTGAAATTTTAAAATCTGGAATTCTTAAAGAAATTCCCTTAGAACTTTTTGGTATTCATGAGAACGATCTAATTGATATTATTGCTAATGCCCCTGCAAAGGTCAATGCCTTTATTAGTACC
The DNA here is from genome assembly GCF_020905345.1 of Flavobacterium pisciphilum. Lineage (NCBI taxonomy): Bacteria > Pseudomonadati > Bacteroidota > Flavobacteriia > Flavobacteriales > Flavobacteriaceae > Flavobacterium > Flavobacterium pisciphilum. Next base: position 3,736,132 of record NZ_JAJJMO010000001.1, on the reverse strand, counting down.
ATAATCGAAATTGCCCAACATTACAATTTAAGTCGAGAGAGTTTCTTCTTGGCATCATTACGTTCCTACCAAGAAGCACATATCAATTACTTCGAAGATTTAGAAAATAAAGTAATTGCTTTCTCTAAATCATTTCAGATTAATCTGGAAAATCAAATCTCGACGCTTGAATTAAGCGCCATTCTGAAAGAGGAATATGGATACACTATTAAAGAACTTCTTTTTAAAGATCAAGAAGCTTTAGGTGATTTGCGTTCTATTTATGTTCCAAAAAGCAAAACATTATTGCTCTCTAAAGAAATAGACGATCCACAAAGGGCTTTTATATTAGCCAAAGAAATAGCATACAACTACTTAGAAATAACAGATCGCTTACTAACATTTAGCTGGATAAAGTTTGATAATTTTGATCAGGTCTTGCATAATTTCTATGCTTCCTATTTTGCCGGAGCACTATTATTACCTAGAAAACTATTAATTGACGATATCAATCTTTTCTTAACCAAAGAAAACCCAAGACCGGAAGAGTTTGTTGCATTAATCGAAAAATTTAATGTTTCTCCTGAATCTTTCTATCAGAGATTAACCAATCTTTTACCGAAAGATTTCCATCTAAAAAACTTGTTTTTCCTGAGAATGTCACACCAAATTGGCTCTGGCACGTATCAAATAAAAAAAGAGCTTCACATTACCAATCAACAGGAACCGCATGCTAATGAAATGAATGAGCATTATTGCCGTCGTTGGGTATCTATTAAAACTATAGATGAAGCCATCAAGCAAAAGAAAGCCCATTTTTTTGATGCTCAAATTTCAAGTTACGAAAATAGCGGAAACGAATATTTAGTTTTTTCATCAGCTACCAAAGATCCTTTTGTAGAAAATTGCATGCGAAGTATTTCGGTTGGAATTTTAATTACTCCAGCTATGAAAAAGAAATTCAAATTCATAGATGCAAAACCAATTGTAAAACAAATCGTTGGTGTTACCTGCGAAACTTGCGCTGTTAAAAACTGCCTAGAAAGAGCTTCTCCTCCAAAACAATTAGAAAGTAAAAAACGCCACGAAAACACCGATTTAGTTGTACAACAATATATTGCGAAATATAGCTAACAATTTAGACCGCTAGATCATTAGACAATTTTCACACATAATCTTGTCATGTCGAAGAATGAGACATCACATTAAGCAACTCGACAATATAGAGATATTTTGCATTGATTTATTGTAAAGATGCCTCGTACCTCAGTACGCTAGGTTTATGGTTCGTTTAATTTGACATACAGCATTTTATTAGATTATGTGACTCCTCATTCTTCGAAATGATTGGTCTGTGATTGGTCTGTGATTGGGCTACCTATAAAATAGAGTAAATACTCTATAATTCACCCAACACTACCTTAGCAACTTAGCAACTCAACAACTCAGAACCTTTGTAACTTTGAACCTTCACAACAGAAACCTCAAAAATCACTTCTTAATCTAGGTTAAGTGCTTTCCCTCCTCTTTGGTTGTAAATTTGCCCTATCAAATAACAATTAACACACACAATCATGGAAAATATAGTAATTCACAAAGCAGAAACAAGAGGAAATGCAAATCACGGCTGGTTAAATGCTTATCACAGTTTTAGTTTCGCAGCTTATTATGATTCTGAGCGCATACAATTTGGAGCACTTCGTGTTTTAAACGATGATACTATTGCTGCAGGAATGGGATTCGGTACACACCCACACGACAATATGGAGATTATCACCATTCCACTTGAAGGTGATTTAGCACATAAAGACAGCATGGGCAATACTGAAATCATCAAGCATGGAGATATTCAGGTAATGAGTGCAGGAACTGGAATCCAGCATAGTGAGTTCAATCCAAATGCCGATAAACAAACTAAATTATTACAAATTTGGTTATTTCCAAACAAACGTAATGTTACCCCTCGTTACCAACAAATTTCTTTAAACACTGAAGACAGACACAATAAGTTACAACAAGTTCTATCTCCAAATCCAGATGATGATGGAGTTTGGATCCATCAAGACGCATGGTTTCACATGGGGAATTTTGATGCAGGAACCGCGTCAGAATATTCTATTAAGAAAGAAGGAAACGGTTTATATGCCTTTGTTCTAAAAGGAAACGTAACTATAAATGGTCAAGAATTAAACACACGTGATGCTATTGGAATTACAGATTTCAAAACTGTAGCTATTAAAGCAAATACTGATGCTGAATTTCTTTTAATGGAAATTCCAATGAATTATTAATTCAACCTATAATAACAACACTTCTAAAACAGCGTTAATGATTTGAATTTTAAATTATTAACGCTGTTTTTTCTTTATAATCATTCACAAAACCCAAAAAGAAAGATTAATTTTATAAGACTAATCGATTTAATTGAACCGCAAAATTTTCAATCATGAATCCAAACGACCTAACAAAAGAATATACTAATGGAGAAGTAACCATAGTATGGCAATCTGGAAAATGTATTCATTCTACAAATTGCGTAAGAAACAATCCTGATGTCTTTCACCCCAAAGAAAAACCTTGGATACAACCTGAGAACTCAAATACAGATAAAATCATTGAAACAGTAAAGAAATGTCCTTCTGGTGCTTTGTCATTTTATATGAATAAAAAAAAGTAACAATCAAAAAACAATTCACTTTTCATTTCTTAATCTAGGTTAAGTGCAACTAGATTACTCTCGAAGTAACTTTGTCCTATCAAAACGAAAGTATTATTATTTAAATAAAAACAAAAAATTATGGCAACTACAAAATGGTCAATTGACCCAACACACTCAGAAATTGGTTTTAAAGTAAAACACATGATGTTTACAAATGTTTCTGGTAAATTTAATGATTACGAAGCAACTATTGCTAGTGATGAGAATAACTTCGAAAATGCAACAATCAATTTTTCTGCAGATATCAAATCTATCGATACTGGAAATACTGACAGAGACAATCACTTAAGAAGTGCTGATTTCTTTGATATTGAAAACAGTCCAAAAATGACTTTCAAATCAAACTCTTTTACCAAAGTAAATGACGGAAACTATGAGCTTTCTGGTAAATTAAACATAAGAGGTACTGAAAAAGAAGTTAAACTTCCGGTAGAATTTAGCGGAATCATGACTGACCCATGGGGAAACACAAAAGTTGGTTTGAATATTACAGGAAAAATCAACCGTAAAGACTGGGGATTAAACTGGAATTCAGCATTAGAAGCTGGTGGAGTTTTAGTAAGTGATGATGTTCGTTTGAACATTGAATTACAATTTGCAAAACAATAATTATCCTATCATAAATTTAGTATTTAATTTGGCCAAAACCCTATGCTTTGAAAGAAGTATGGGGTTTTATTTTTTCTCGTTTTAAGCATTATCATATTTAATCAACCCAAAATCATTTTACATCTTACCTCTCACAAAAAATCATTTCTTCAAGCTCCTAAATTCTGTTGGCGACAAATTAGTAGATTTTTTAAAAACTCGAGAGAAATACGAATAATCTTCATAGCCCACCTCTTCAGCAATTTCATTTACTGCTAGCTGTTTATCAATCAACATTCTTTTTATTTCCAAAACAACACGATCTGTAATTACTTCTGTAGCAGTTTTTTTCAAGATATCATTACATATCCTGTTAAGGTGTTTTAAGGTAATATGTAATTGTTCAGCATAAAACGAAGGCGATTTATTTGCCTTAAAATACAGCTCTAGGAGTTCTTCAAATTTTTTTATTTTCACATTATACGAATGCACCTGATGAACCTCAGAATCATTATATTTTCTTGCAATTTCAATATGAATGGAATCCAATAGATTAAGCATTTTATCCAATTGGTATTTATTTTTTTGCTTGCTTTCTCGCATTAGCAATTCAAAATAAGGCGTAATTCCTTTTATAGCTTTAGCATCAAAATAAACTTCGGGCTTATTATTAATCGAACTGTAAAAAGCATAATCATTGATTTTTTTTTCACCAAAATACAGGTTGTACATTTCCTGAGAAAAGATCACCACAAATCCCTCTACATCTTGTGACAAACTCCAGAAATGAATTTGCCCAGGCTGAAGTAAAAACAAACTCCCTTCTTTTATTTCAAAACGATCAAAATCAATCTCATGAATTCCTGAACCTGCTGTAAAAAACACCATCAAATAGGAATCATGTCGATGTGGCTTCTCAACAAAACTATGCGTTTTTAAATGTTCAGTAAAAGAATTTACATAAAAATCACTTCTTGTATCACCACAACTAAAATTGGCAACACTATAAATTGGATACTTTTTCATGGCTACTAATGTCTTTATTGTGCTATAACAAGCGAAGATATAAAAACTAAATTAATAACCCTGTAAAGTATCTTTGTATATAATAAAAAACGAATCAATTATGTCATATATGATCACCCATGTTTTACGAAATGAATGTCCTAATTGTCACAAAGGAAAAGTACTTGATGAGAAAAATATATTTTTCACATTCAAATTTCCAAAAATGAACAAAGTCTGTAGCGAATGCGGTTTTAAATTCGAGAAAGAACCAGGTTTCTTTTTCGGCGCCATGTACATGAGCTATGGACTAACAGTTGCACAAGGTATTGCTACTTACTGCATTGCTCAATTTTTCTTTGAAAAGAATTTTGATTTAAGAATTATCCCAATTATTGCCGTAGTAATCATTGCTTTTTCTTTTTTTAATATCCGACTTTCGAGATTGTTATGGATTTACATGTTTAAGAATTATTCAAGCTAAAAAAATACTATTTTTGCCTTTCAATTGAAACTAATTTTTCAATTTTAGAATCATTAAATTTTTAAATTAAAAGAAATGAAAGCATACGTATTTCCAGGTCAAGGCGCACAGTTTACAGGAATGGGCAAAGACTTATATGAAAATTCGGCTTTAGCCAAAGAATTATTCGAAAAAGCGAACGAAATATTAGGTTTCAGAATCACAGATATCATGTTTGAAGGTACTGCTGAGGAACTAAAAGAAACCAAAGTAACTCAACCTGCAGTATTCTTGCATTCGGTTATTTTAGCCAAAACTTTAGGAGAAGACTTTAAACCAGAAATGGTAGCTGGTCACTCTTTAGGAGAATTCTCTGCTTTGGTTGCAAACGGTACTTTGTCTTTTGAAGACGGATTAAAATTAGTTTCACAACGTGCTTTGGCAATGCAAAAAGCATGCGAAATTACTCCATCTACAATGGCGGCTGTTTTAGGATTAGCTGATAATGTAGTTGAAGAGGTTTGTGCTTCAATAGATGGAATTGTTGTTGCTGCAAATTACAACTGTCCTGGACAATTAGTAATTTCTGGTGAAACAACTGCTGTTGAAAAAGCTTGTGAAGCAATGAAAGCTGCTGGTGCAAAACGTGCTTTGTTATTACCTGTTGGTGGAGCATTTCACTCACCAATGATGGAGCCTGCAAGAGAAGAATTAGCTGCTGCGATTGAAGCAACAACTTTCTCTACTCCTATCTGTCCTGTATATCAAAATGTAACTGCTACTGCAGTTTCTGACGCAAATGAAATAAAAAAGAATTTAATCATTCAACTTACAGCTCCTGTAAAATGGACTCAATCTGTACAACAAATGATTGCTGATGGCGCTACTTTATTTACTGAAGTAGGTCCAGGAAAAGTTTTAGCTGGATTAATTGGAAAAATTAACAAAGAAGCAGTTACTGCAAATGCATAATTTTAGTTGCTGTTACAATTTTAAATCAGTCTAAAAATTGTCAACAAAAATAGAATCCTCACGAACAATAGTTTGTGGGGATTTTTTTATTTAAATAACATCAAGTTATTTAAATTCACTCCATATTTAATGTAATTTTGATAATCATAACAAAATGTATATTTCGAAAATGACAGATGAAAAATTCACATTTATAAAAACCGATAAAAAGATAATCAAATTATACTTTGACACTATCGCTGTTATTAAAGGTTTGGGGAATTATGTCCAAATAATAACTGTTGACAATACGAAATATACTTATTACAAATCCCTGAAAGATTTAATCGAAGTATTACCCAATGAATTCATGAGAGTTCACAATTCATATATAGTTAATTTAACTACTATTGATAGTATCGAGGACAATCATATTATCGCCAAAGGGAACAAAGTAACTATTGGCAAAACCTACAAAGAGTGCTTGATTAATACGCTCGATAAACTCATGCTGTAACCATCAACATAAAGAAACAAGCCATGTGTATAGTTTTTACACACGTCTGTATAAAATAGTTCCTTGTGATCTGTACTTTACCTTCATTTGTCTGAATATTAAAAATTTAGCAATGTTTAAAGTAATTTTAAAAACCACATTAACTATTATTATGGCTACACAAATTTCGAATGCTCAAAAATACCCCTTAAAAGAAGATGTAGCTTCTATTAATGGAATTATAAAAGCAACTTACGAAGCCGTTTCAGGAGAAGCTGGCGAAAAACGACAATGGGAGCGTGACCTTTCCCTTCACGATCCAAATGCTATTTATTCTTTTCCTTCAGAAAAAACAGCAGGAAGCCCAAAGCAAACTACTATGTCTCTTAAAGAATTTCATAAAGAAACAGACAATATGGTTGCTACAACAGCTTTTTATGAAAATGAAATAAACCGAGAAGTTCGTGTATTTGGTACTATTGCCAATGTTTGGAGCACGTATGAAACTCGATTAGTAAAAAATGGCCCTGTAGTACGAAGAGGCATTAACAGCATTCAACTTTATTACAGCGAAGGGAGATGGTGGATTATATCATGGATATTTGACAAAGAAAGAGAGAATCAAAAAATCCCTCAAACTTTTGACTCTCATTAACAATTAGCTATTAAATCAAGAAAACCCCAAACCATTATATAATAGTTGGGGTTTATTTTTTATGCTGAAGCAAAAATTATCTTGCCTTAACTGCTGTATCTGTAAAATCTGAAAACACACCATCCAATCCTAACTTATAAAAAGCTTGATATTCTAAGATTGGGTTATTATTGTAATTACGCAATAATCGTTTTGCTTCGTTTCTAAACGTATATGCATGTACTTGCAATCCTTTTTTATGCGCATCTGTTATTAAAGTCGTTGGCAACAACGCTTCTTTATCAGCATCATCAACTTTACCATCTCCGTTTATATCATCTGCCTTACCATCTTTATTAGCATCTGTTCCTTTATAAGAAATAATAAATGGTTTCCAAGGACCTATTCCTGTCGCATACGTTTTAACGAAATCCAATCCTTCTTGTGTTCTAAAGAAACCAAAATCTCTAGTATCTCCTTTTAGATACCAATCATACGGTTGCCCATCAGAGATAGCTTCGCCTTGCGGAACTTTAAAAATCAAATCTCCATTGATTGCCACATTGTAGCAACTTAATAATTGAATTGTTTTTACTGTTGATTTACTTCTAATGTATTGCAAATTTGAGACTTCAAATGACTGAACATAGACTGGAGATGCAGCACTATTCCACCCCTCAGCAGTTAGCATTTCTAATAACTTATCGGTAATTTTTAGACTTAAGGCTTCATGAAAAGAAGGGTGTTTTGTTTCTGGATAAATTCCGACAACACGTCCTAATTCTTTCGATTTTTGTTTTGCCAAAGCTATTACTTCTGCAAATGTTGGGATCGCATACTTATTATTGTACTCTTGTGAACGCTCTGCAAAAGCCTGTTTTGCCTTTAATTGTTTTATTTCTGCTAGAGTAAAATCTGAAACAAACCAATCAGTCACCATAGCTCCATCTAAGTTCTTTGTCGTTTTTTTGGAAGCAAAAGCAGGAATCTCGGCAACATTAGTTGTTCCCGATAACATTGGCTCATGTCGTACAACAAGTTGTCCATCTTTTGTCATTACTAAATCTGGCTCTATAAAATCGGCTCCCATCTCAATCGCCTTAGTATACCCTTCGATGGTATGCTCTGGCAAATAACCTGATGCTCCTCTATGAGCAACCACAATAGGATTTGCCCCTGTTAAAGTTGGGTACTTTACATTTTCCACTGGCTGACTATTATTATCTGTAGTACAAGATAATAAAAAAACAGCTCCCCCTAAAAAAATAGCATTTCTTAAACTTATAATAGAACTCATACTTTATATTTTTTTAACAAATAAATTCATTTTTATCGTAACTATCGTTAGTACTAAGTTAAATATCAGTTATGTAATTTCACAAAAAAAATCCCAAATTATCAAAATCGACAATTTGAGATTCTTATATATTCAAAAAAAACATCTTTTAGACCATCTTTTTTTCTTTCTTTTTATAATTGATGATGAAGACTCCTAAAATGATTAGTACAGTTGCAATAATAAAATCGACTGTAATTACTTCATCTAACAACAACCAACCTAGAAAAACTGCTATTATAGTATTGATATAAGACAAAATAGAAACCTGAATGGCTGTTACTCGTTTTAAAGCATAATGATAAGAGAAAAAAGCAAGTATAGATCCAAAAACAGATAAATACAACGCTGCAAAAATACTTCTCGAACTCCATGAACTTACATCTGGATTTGGAGAAAAAATAAATGCTAAAACTAACTGCACCAAAGTAGCAATTGTAAATTGATAAAATAAATTCAGTTTAATATTATTCGATTTATGAGCGTGAGTCTTCGTGTAAATTGTTCCTGAAGCCCAACCTAAAATTGCCAAACTCATAAATACAAGTCCGTGTTGATAATTAGAGTCTAAAAATGACCCAAGTCCTTCTTTAAAAATAAATACAACTCCCATAAAACCAATTATAACACCTATAAAGCCCTTTAAACTTGGCTTTTGTAATCCAAACAAAACACTACCTATAAAGATAAGCACTGGCGATAAGGCACTCATTATAGATGCTAACCCACTTGGCAAAGTTTGTTCAGCAACGGTAGTAAACCCATTTGCAATAACAATCATTAATATGGATGGAATTAATTGGTGTTTAAAATTCTCCCAACCAATCCATTTCAGCTCCTTTTTAAACAATAAAATTACCATTATAATGAATCCTGCCAAGCCTTGACGAATAGAAGTAACAAACCATGGCGGAATTGTTTCTACCGCAACCCTTATTCCTAAAAAAGTAGTTCCCCATACGATTCCTACTGTTGCCATACAGAGAAATAATTTATAATCCGGATTTTGTTTCATTGCTTGACGCTGTGTATGTAATATGTCTTTAATAAAAAAGTCCCAAATTATAATTGTATAATTTGGGACTTTTAAAATACTATCTATTTTAAATTAAGAAACTTCATTTCTTATCTTTTGTTCCCATTCCCAAGCACTCTTAATTGCTTCGTCTAGCGTTGATTGAGCTTTCCAACCCAACACATCATTAGCTTTTGCTGTATTTGCGTATGCTTCAGTAATATCTCCTTCTCTGCGTGCTACAATCTTGTATGGTAGTTTTTTATCACTTACCTTCTCAAAACTAGTAATCACTTCTAAAACAGAACTTCCTGTTCCCGTTCCTAGATTAAAGGTTTCCACTTTGGCTAGATTCTTTTTATTCAGTAATCTTTGCAGAGCCACAACATGCGCTTTTGCCAAATCGACGACATGAATATAATCCCGAACGCAAGTACCATCTGTTGTAGGATAATCATCTCCATATACTGATAACTCCTTACGCAATCCAATTCCTGTTTGTGTAATAAAAGGAACTAAATTTTGAGGAACACCAATTGGCAATTCTCCAATTTTTATTGAAGGATGCGCCCCAATTGGATTAAAATAACGCAATAAAATAGCATTGATATTAGTCGCTTTTGCAGTATCTCTAATGATTTCTTCTCCTATCTTCTTGGTATTTCCGTATGGAGACATTGGTTGCTGTACAGGAGCATCTTCTGTAATTGGCATTTTTTCAGCTTGACCATAAACAGTACAAGATGAACTAAAAATAAAACTAGCTTCTGGTTTTTCCTGTAATTCTTGTAAAAGATACACCAAACTACTAATGTTGTTTTCATAGTACAAAAGTGGATTTTCAACACTTTCACCAACTGCCTTTGAAGCTGCAAAATGAATTACCCCAGTAACGTCATCATGTTTTTTAAAGAAATTTTGTACCGCAGCTTTTTCTCTTAAATCTAATTTTTCGAATAGTGGAGTTTTACCTGTGATGGCTACGATTCCCTTTAAAACATCTTCTGAGGAATTAGAGAGATTATCGATTATCACAACTTCAAAGCCTTCATTTTGCAATTCGACTACAGTATGCGATCCGATAAATCCTAATCCTCCTGTTACTAATACTTTCATTTCTTGGTTGTTTTTTGGCTATTTATTTGATTTGGTTTATTTCAAAAACTCAATTACACTATCCGTAATAAATTTAATTTGCTCATCATCAAGCTCTGTATGCATTGGCAATGAAAGCACTTCTTGTACCAACTGATTGGTTACTGGGAAATACTCTTCTTTATAACGAACATCAACATAAGCTTTTTGTGAATGCAACGGAATTGGATAATAAATTGCACAAGGAATTCCTTTATCCTGTAAATGTTGCAATAATCCGTTTCTATCTGCATTTATAATACGCAATGTATATTGATGAAAAACGTGATCGTTTTCATTAACGTTAAATGAAGGAGTAATAATATTAGGATGTCCAGCTAATGCAGCATTATACTTTGTTGCAGCCTCACGACGCGCTTTATTGTACTCATCTAATAACGGAAGTTTCACATTTAAAACTCCTGCTTGAATACTATCTAAACGCGAATTAACTCCCACAACATCATGATGGTAACGCTCATACATTCCGTGATTTACAATCCCACGAATAATATGCGCCAAGGCATCATCATTAGTAAAAATAGCACCACCATCTCCATAACAACCTAAGTTTTTAGATGGAAAGAAAGAAGTTGCAGCCACATGCCCCATAACTCCTACTTTGTTTTTTGCTCCTGATTTAGAAATATAATCTGCTCCAATTGCTTGTGCATTATCTTCAATTACATACAAATTATGCGCTGCTGCCAGCTCCATAATCGCATCCATATTAGCTGCACGTCCAAACAAATGTACTGGAACGATTGCTTTTGTTTTTGGAGTTATTGCTTTTTTAATAGCGTCAATAGAAATATTCATACTATCCATTTCAACATCTACCAAAACTGGCGTTAATTGCAATAAAGCAATCACCTCTACAGTAGCAGCAAAAGTAAAATCGGCAGTAATAACTTCATCACCTGGTTTTAAGTCTAAACCCATCATTGCTATTTGCAATGCATCAGTACCATTTGCACAAGGAATAACATGTTTTACTCCTAAATATGTTTCTAGATTTTTTTGAAATTGATGTACCAATGGTCCATTAATATATGTATTTGTATCTAAAACTTCTTGAATAGAAGCATTTACAGCTCCTTTTATTTTATCATATTGACTTTTTAAGTCAACCATTTGAATTTTTTTCATTTCGATATTCTAATTTAAAGTTTGCGTTTCCGAATAAAGAAAGCCACATCTTAATTGACTTTCAAAATAATACTTCCGAAAACGAGGAACAAAAATAGTTATTTAATGAGTTCAAACCAATGAAAATAATTGAAAGAAACGTATTTTAGCCCCAAATATCCAACTATGCTTTTCTTATACAATCTAATCGTTATTATTGTAAGTTTTTTATTAAAAACAGTAGCGCTTTTTAGCCGTAAAATCAACCTTTTTGTAGATGGCAGAAAAACCGTTTTTAGCACCCTACAAGAAAAAATAAAACCCTCAGACAAAACAATTTGGTTTCACGCCGCATCACTAGGCGAATACGAACAAGGCTTACCTGTTATTGAAAAAATTAAAAAAAAATACCCTTCTCATAAAATCATCGTTACCTTCTTTTCTCCTTCTGGCTACGAGGTTCGAAAAAACAATACCGTTGCCGATGTAACTCTTTATTTACCATTGGATACGAAACAAAATGCTAAACAATTTTTAAAATTAGCTCATCCTGAGATTGTTTTCTTTATCAAATATGAATTTTGGCCAAACTATCTTAATGAATTAAAAAAGAGCAATACTCCAACCTATTTAGTTTCAGGAATATTTAGAGACAATCAGATATTCTTTAAGTGGTATGGTGGTTTTTACAAAAAAGCCCTTGACGCATTTACTTATTTCTTCGTTCAAAACGAGAGTTCAAAAAACAAAATCGAATCTATTGGCTATAAAAATGTAATTATTTCAGGCGATACTAGATTTGATCGTGTGGTAGCTATTTTAGAACGAAACAACACATTAGATTTTATTGCTGAATTTAAAAACAATATTCCTACTATTGTTATTGGAAGCTCATGGCCCAAAGACGAAGCGTTGCTAACTGAATACATCAACTCTACGAAAGAACGCGTAAAATTCATCATTGCTCCTCATAACATCAAACCTGAACAAATTACCGCTCTACAACATTCTATTACTAAAAAGTCAATCTTATTTTCTGAAAAAGAAGGCAAAAACCTAACGGATTACGACGTCTTTATCATTGATACTGTTGGAATACTTACCAAAATATACAGCTATGCAACAATTGCATATGTAGGTGGCGGTTTTGGAAACCCTGGCGTTCATAATATCCTTGAACCTGCAACTTTTGGTCTTCCAATTATAATTGGTCCAAATTACTCTCATTTTGCCGAAGCAACAGAACTTGTTCAATTAGGAGGCTGTATTTCTATTAGTAATGCAACTGAATTAGAAACTGCTTTCAACAAGCTTATTTCTAATCAAAATTACCTTGATGAAAAAGGGCTAATTTGTAAGTCATATGTTCAAAATAAAAAGGGTGCAACAGACACAATTATGAGCGCAATTTAATCTCACTCCCTATTTTACCATAAAATATGTTATCCAAATCATAATTTTTTCATTGCTTGAAGATAAAATCATTTTATTTTTTTAAATATATCACAACTAACTCCTACTCTTTTTTATTACACTAAATTCAGCTAAAAAAGAGAAAAGTGCCTTGTTTACTAGCATTACCAAGCATTTCGCTTTAAGAAACATTTAATTAAACACTAATTCATTACCTAAAAAAGCTTTTTAACGTTTTTGGCACGTTAATTGATAATAAGATAAACGTAGGCATTGAAGAATATTTTAAAAAAAAAATAAAAAAATATTTTACATATTAAAAAATTTATATCTTTGCCACGAATTAATAATTAACCTTTTATAATAAAGTAAGATGAAAAAAGTATTTTTAAGTTTAGCTGTTGTTGCTGTTTTAACTGTTGTTTCTTGTAAAAAAGCTGATGCAGCTCCTGCTGATGACGCTGCTGCTGTAGTTGATTCTGCTGCTGTAGTTGTTGATTCTGCTGCTGCTGTAGTTGATTCTGCTGCTGTTGTAGTTGATTCTGCTGCTGCTACTGCTACTGAAGCTGCTAAAACTGCAACTGAAGCTGTAAAAAAATAATTAGAACTTAGATTCTAAAATTTTTAAAGCCATCCGCTTAGCGAGATGGCTTTTTTATTGGATTAAAGTATCGTATTATATTTTAAGCAAAAAAAAGAGAGCATTTTGATAAATCAAAATGCTCTCTTTTTTTTATTTACGAATCCGCTCTACCTAATCCTCAAAAACAAAATCATTTACAGAGAAATCCAAAATCTCAGCTTTAGACCCATAATTAACAATTTCCTTTATTCCTTTCTGAAGCAACAACTCGGTTGTATACTTTCTACTTGTCGCAAAATGAGCATCATTAAAAACCAACTTAAAGAAGAACTTTCCTCCAGACGATTTAAACTTCAAAAATTGAGCAGAGCCAATATCCCCTTTAAATTTCTCAATCTCCTCTTCACACTCAAATTTAAGCTCATAACTAAGACTTGTAAAGATGACCTTCCCTTTTCTGGAGGTAAACACAAATTTATACTCATCATTAAACCTCTTACTTATTACGAAAGCACCCATTTATTTTTTAGATTTTTTTAGATTGTTGATTTCAGAATCAACGAAGATTTATTTAAAGCTTGAAATCAAGTATTATAAGTTTACTTACAGATTACAAACCTTTGTAAAATAAAAAAACCTCTTCAAAAAGAAGAGGTTTCTTGTACTCAGAGCGGGACTTGAACCCGCACGAACATTGCTGTTCACTGGATTTTAAGTCCAGCGTGTCTACCAATTTCACCATCCGAGCATTATATGGCTTTGAGCGAAAAACGGGGCTCGAACCCGCGACCTCGACCTTGGCAAGGTCGCGCTCTACCAACTGAGCTATTTTCGCCTTTCAAATTCTAATTAAGAACTGCAACACACAACTTGTTCTGTATTGCGAGTGCAAATTTAAGACATTTATTGAGTTACACAAGCGTTTTTTGAAAAAAAATTTCACTTATTTTATAACCTATTGATAACCTAAACTTTAAATCTGAATTATTTTCTAGTAATCATTCTTTTAATCTCATTAAGCTTCATTAACGCCTCTACTGGAGTTATTGCATTTATATCAAGATTTAAAATCTCCTCTTTAATCTCTTCCAACAATGGATCATCTAGATTAAAGAAACTCATTTGCATTTCATCATTATCCGATTTAATCCCGTTTAACGCATCGCTTGAATGGTCTTTCTCCAACTTCTTTAAAAGCTTTTGTGCTTTTAAAATCACTATCTGTGGCATTCCAGCCATTTTTGCCACATGAATTCCAAAACTATGTGCACTTCCACCTTTTACAAGCTTTCTAATAAAAAGAACTGTATCTTTTAATTCTTTTACAGCAACATTATAATTCTGGATTCTTGGTAACGAATCTGTCATTTCATTTAACTCGTGATAGTGCGTAGCAAATAAAGTTTTTGGTCTTGATGGATGCTCATGTAAAAATTCGGCAATAGCCCATGCAATCGAAATTCCATCGTATGTACTAGTCCCTCTTCCTATCTCATCTAGTAACACTAAGCTTCTGTCTGAAATATTATTCAAGATTGAAGCTGTTTCATTCATCTCAACCATAAAAGTCGATTCTCCCATCGAGATATTATCTGATGCTCCTACTCTAGTAAAGATTTTATCTACCATTCCCATTCTAACGCTATCTGCAGGAACAAAACTTCCCATTTGAGCCAACAGTACAATTAAAGCTGTTTGACGCAAAATAGCCGACTTACCAGACATATTCGGTCCTGTAATCATGATGAGCTGTTGTGTTTCTCTATCTAAGAAAACATCATTAGCAATATAAGGTACTCCAACTGGTAATTGTTTTTCAATAACAGGATGTCTTCCGTTTTTAATTTCTAATTCGAATGTATCATCAATTTCTGGACAAACATATTTATTCTCAATTGCCAACTGGGTAAACGAACACAAACAATCTAGTTGTGCCACCAAGTTTGCATTCATTTGCACTGGCTTAATGTATGTTGTAATCCATGAAACCAATTGCTCAAAAAGCTCTAGCTCTATTTTGTGAATTTTTTCTTCTGCTCCTAAAATTTTAGTTTCATACTCTTTTAATTCTTCAGTAATATAGCGCTCTGCATTTACCAAAGTTTGCTTACGAATCCATTCTGCGGGTACTTTATCTTTATGTGTATTTCTAACTTCAATATAATATCCAAAAACATTATTAAAAGATATCTTTAAAGAAGAAATTCCTGTTCTCTCTGATTCTCTTTTTTCAATCCCTTCCAAGTATTCTTTTCCTGAAGTCGAGATATCTCGTAAATCATCAAGCTCTTCACTAATCCCTTTTGCAATAGCATTACCTTTATTAATAGATACTGGTGCCGACTCTTGATTTAAAGTCGTTTTGATTTTCTCTCGCAATAATTCACAACCATGCAAATTATTACCTATTACTTTTACTGCTGCTTGTGGGCTTTTAAGAGCAAGATCTTTTATCGGAATTATAGCATCTAACGATTCTTTCAGATAAACAATCTCTCGGGGAGAAACTTTCCCTGCGGCTATTTTTGATATTAAACGTTCTAAATCTGAAATTTGCTTAATTTGATATTGGATATCATGTAGCACTTCTTGATTTTCTTTCAAATACGAAACTACTTCATGACGACTCTTAATTTTATCTCCATCCTTAAGAGGCAATGCAAGCCAACGTTTTAATAAACGTCCTCCCATTGGCGAAAGCGTTCTATCAATAACATCTAGAAGTGTAACTGCGTTGGGATTATAACTGTGGTATAATTCTAAATTTCGAATCGTAAATCGATCCATCCACACATAAGCATCCTCTGCTATACGCTGAATTGTAGTTATATGCTGTACTCTATTATGTTGCGTTTCGGACAAATAATACAAAATAGCTCCAGAAGCAATTATTCCTTCTTTTAACTCTTCGATTCCGAAACCTTTTAAAGAAACAGTTTGAAAATGCTTCGTTAAAATCTCTAGGGCATAATCTTCTTTATAAATCCAATCTTCTAAGTAAAAACTATGGAAATCCTCTCCAAAAGCTTCTTTGAAGTCATTCTTATTATGTTTTGGAACCAAAACCTCACTTGGTCTAAAATTCTGCAACAATTTATCAATGTATTCAGCGTTTCCTTGGGCTGTAAGGAATTCTCCTGTAGAAACATCCAAAAATGAAACTCCTATATTCTTATTGGCAAAATAAACAGATGCCAGAAAATTATTAGTTTTAGACTGCAACACCTCATCATTAAGAGAAACTCCTGGAGTTACTAGTTCTGTAACACCTCTTTTAACAATTGTTTTAGTCATTTTAGGATCTTCTAGCTGGTCACAAATCGCCACACGAAGTCCTGCCTTTACTAATTTTGGCAAATACGTATTAATAGAATGATGTGGAAAACCCGCCAAAGCCGTTTCTGTTTCAGAACCAGCGCCGCGTTTTGTTAATGTTATACCAAGGATTTTTGAAGCCCTAATAGCATCTTCTCCAAAGGTTTCGTAAAAATCACCAACTCTAAAAAGCAAACATGCATCTGGGTATTTTCTCTTGATTTCATTGTACTGTTTCATTAACGGTGTTTCTTTCACCACTTTCTCTTTCGCTGCCAAATTACTGTGTTTTTTAAATGAAAAATTATGACAGCGAATTTATAAATTTTAAAGCGAATAAAGAATCTTAGAAAAAAATTAAAATATTTTTAAGGCAATTTTAAGTTACACTTTCATTATTTTACATAAATTTGTTAATAATTAAAAATAAAACTGAAAATGAAAAAAATAATTTTACTTGTAATGTTTACAGTGTTAGGCGTTGCTACATCTAATGCTCAAGCAAAGGCTAAAACTACGATGCCTAAAGTTGATGGTGTTGGAATGGTTTTCGTTAATGAAGTTATCGATTACGGAACAATTGCACACAATTCTGATGGAAAACGTGAGTTTGTATTTGTTAACAATGGTAACAAACCATTAATTATAACTAATACACAAGGATCTTGTGGATGTACAGTACCAACTTCTCCAAAAGAGCCTATCGCTCCAGGTGGAAAAGGTGTTATTGGTGTAAAATATGCTACTGATAGAGTAGGTGCTTTTACAAAAACTGTAACAGTTACATCTAATGCAACTGGACAACCTACTAAAATACTTACTATTAAAGGTACCGTTTTAGCATCAGATGAAGCTCCAAAAAGCTAAATCGTAAAACAACAAAATAAACGAAAAGCTTCCTTATATTTGGAAGCTTTTTTTTATTACTAGAATTTAAATAATTATGAGAAAACTCGAAAACAGCGAGCTTGAAAGAAAATCTATTGCTGATTTTAAAAAATCAGACAAAACACCTCTTATATTAGTATTAGACGATATTCGTAGCTTGCACAATATAGGCTCTGTGTTTCGAACGGCAGATGCATTTTTGATAGAAAAAATAATATTATGTGGCATCACTGCTACTCCACCCAACAAAGAGATTCACAAAACGGCACTTGGCGCTACTGAAACTGTTACTTGGGAACATCATGAAAACGTATTAGAGGTAATCGAAAATCTTAAAAAAGAAAACATTACCACTCTAGCAATCGAACAAGTTGAAAGTGCTATTTTTCTGCAAGATTTTGAAGTAGAGAAAGACAAAAAATATGCTTTAATTTTCGGAAATGAAGTATATGGAGTAGCTCAAGAAGCAGTTGCTATTTGTGATGGTTGTATCGAAATTCCACAACTAGGAACTAAGCATTCACTGAATATATCTGTAAGCGCAGGTATTGTTGTTTGGGATTTATTTCAAAAAATGAATTGGCCTAAATAAAAATAGGCTCTAAATAGTTTCAAGAATTTTTAATACAGAAACACACACAAAAACAAGATTGAATATTGAACTAGAAATTTTCAATTTTGAAATAATAAAACTTAAAATAACTCTACTATTACAATGAAAACCAAACGCTGGACTTACTTCTTAATTGGATTATTATTATTTCTTTTTTCAGGAATATGGGCTTTTAAAAAATTTAATTTCAATTCTGAATACACAATAGGACAGCCTTTGGATAGCCTAAATGGTATTTGCGTTTACTACAATGGAGGCGTGAATAATGTTACGGATAGAAATCTTACCGCAGACAATTACAATCTTGGTTTAAAATACCAATGTGTAGAGTTTGTGAAGAGATATTATTACGAACATTTTAATCACAAAATGCCTGATAGTTACGGTCATGCCAAAGACTTTTTTAACGCTGAACTTTCTGATGGTCAAAAAAACGAAAAAAGAGATTTAACACAATATACTAATCCAAGTACAAGCAAACCTAAAGTTGATGATCTTTTAATTTATAGCGGAACTATTTTTAACCGATTTGGGCACGTTGCAATTGTTTCGAACGTTACTGATAATGAGATTGAAATAATTCAGCAAAATCCAGGTCCGTTTAGCAAATCCAGAGAAGTTTTCCCTTTACTTAAGAAAGAAGGCAAATGGACAATTGACAATGATCGTATTTTAGGTTGGTTAAGAAAGGAATAACTATCCTATTTTTTTCTGGATTTCCTCCAAAACAAAAAGGTAATCCTCATGCTTTTTTACAAAATCACGGTCAGAAACATCAATAATTAAAACATTTAAATCTGTCTGTGATTTAATATATTCTAAATAGCCATTATTGATTTTATCCAAATAATCAGCTGAAATGTTTTGCTCGTAGCTTCTGCCTCGCTTTTTTATATTATGCAATAAGCGTTCTGTATTTTGATATAAGTAAACATACAAATCAGGCTTTGGCATTTCTTTATAAATAATATCAAACAAGTTTCGATACAGGCGATATTCATCTTCAGCAAGTGTTATTTTAGCAAAAATCAATGATTTAAAAATATGATAATCGGCTACGATAAAATCTTTAAACAAATCAAATTGAGCTAAATCATCTGATAATTGTTGATAACGATCTGCCAGAAATGACATTTCAAGTGGAAAAGCATATCGGTTTTGGTCTTTATAAAATTTTGGCAAAAAAGGATTATCTGCAAAACGTTCTAATACTGTTTTAGCATTAAAATCATCGGCTATTTTATGCACCAAAGTTGTTTTACCTGCTCCTATATTTCCCTCAAAAGCGATATAATTAAATCGCTGCATCGGAATCTCCTGCAATGGACTTTTTAGATCCTGAACCACTGTACATATACTATCGTCAGGTGTTATTGCAATTAATTCTGAAATTGTTTTCTGAAAGATTGGATGCTTCCAATTTAAATTTAAATCCTGAATTGGCATCAAGACAAAATTTCGGTTTTGCATCAAAGGATGTGGCACTTTAAGTTTATCAGTATCAATAACCTCATCTTCATAAATAATTAAATCAACATCTATAAGTCGGGATTGATATCCTTGTTGTTCTGAACGAATACGTCCTAATTGTTTTTCTACTTTTAGAACCTGATTTAATATTTTTTGTGCCGATGCATTGGTGTGTAAAATCAAGGCACAATTATAAAATGCATCGCTTTCAAAACCCCAAGCTGGCGTCTCATACAACCTCGAAACTTGAACAACAGTACCAATTTCCTGATGTATCAAATTAATGCAGTTTTTGATATTTTCCAACCTGTTTCCTTGGTTACTTCCTAGGGATAAAACGACCTGATATTGTGATTTCATAATTAGATGCAAATTAACTAAAAGTATTTTAGAAATAACAATATATTTGTATAACGACTTATAACAAAATAAAAAATATAAAGTCTCGACTTGTAACATTTTAGCTTTTTAGCTACTTATTAAAAAAATGTAATTATGAAATTTTTAGGAAATGTAATAGCTACCGTAATCGGTATTTTTGTTTTTTTCATGCTCTCCTTTTTCGGAATAATGTTATTAGCTGCTCTTTTTGGAGGTGATAGTAATGCTGTTACAGTAAAAAGTGACTCTGTAATTGAACTTGATTTAAGAAAAATACAAAATGATTATGCCGGAAAATACAAAGACCCTTTGGTTACTATTTTTTCTGAGCAAAAAGGTATTGGTCTAACAGATATCATTAATGCTATAGATGTCGCAAAAACTGATGATAATATTAAAGGAATTTCTATTCTTAACGATGCATCCTCTTTAGGAATGGCACAAAGTAAAGATTTACGAAATGCTCTTGAAAGCTTTAAAAAATCAGGAAAATTTGTAATGGCTTATTCTAATGGGTATTCTCAAAAAGAATATTATTTAAATTCTGTTGCAAATACAATTTATTTAAATCCTGTTGGAGATTTAGACTTTAAAGGATTGTCTTCTGAAATTATGTTCTTCAAAGATTTTCAAGATAAATCAGGTATTCACATGGAAGTAATTCGTCATGGAAAATACAAAAGTGCTGTTGAACCATTTCTTGAAAATAAAATGAGTGATGCCAACAGAGAGCAAACTGGTGCTTTATTAAACTCAATATGGAATACTGTTGTTGCCGACATTTCTAAAAGCCGTAACATTCCTGTTGCTCGATTAAATGAAATCGCAAACGGTCTTTTGGCTAGAACACCAGAAATGGCAAAAGTGGAACGTCTTGTAGATGTTATAGCTTATGAAGATGTATATCATGATGCCATTAAAAAAGCCTTGAAAGTAACTGGTGATGATGACTATAATAAAATTTCTATCTCTGATTATACTCAAAACTTCATTACAACTGCTTCAAGTTCTAGTACTTCAGGTGACCAAATAGCTATTATTTATGCTCAAGGAGAAATCCAAAGTGGTGAAGGTGATGTTACTGTTATCGGAGAAGGATCTATGCGTCGTTCTTTACAAGAAGCTCGTAAAAACAAAGATGTAAAAGCTATTGTACTACGAATTGATAGTCCGGGTGGAAGTGCTTTAACTTCAGATTTAATCTGGAGAGAGGTTGAATTGACTAAAAAAGTAAAACCTGTGGTTGTTTCTATGGGTAATTATGCTGCATCTGGAGGATACTATATTGCATGTAATGCTAATAAAATCTTTGCTGAGAGCAATACAATAACTGGTTCTATTGGAGTATTTGGAGTATTGCCAAATTTCACTCCTTTGGCTAACAAATTAGGTATTAATACTGAGCAGGTAAAAACTCATGAAAATGCAGCTAATTATAGTCCATTTGTACCTTTGGATGAAAACTTCAAAGCTGTAACATTAGAAGGTGTTGAACATATTTACAGAACTTTTGTAACTCATGTTGCTGAAGGAAGAAAAATGACTTTTGACCAAGTTGATGCTATTGCTCAAGGAAGAGTTTGGGCTGGTTCTGAAGCTGTAAAAATTGGTCTTGTGGATAAAATTGGAGGTTTAAATGATGCAATTGCTGAAGCTGCTACTCTTGCCAAAATAAAAGATTACAGCACTCAAAACTACCCTGAATACGATAAGAAATTTAATGATTTGTTACAAAATTTACCTTTTGCAAAATCAAAAGAGAATTTCATCAAAGAAGAAATAGGTGAAGAAAATTATTTTATTATCGAGCAAGTAAAAAGATTACAAGCTAAAAAAGGCGTTCAAGCTATGTTGCCTTTTCAAATTAACATTCAATAAATAAACTTCATTACAATTTCAAATCCGTTTAAGGTTAAACTTAAACGGATTTTTTGTTTTATATAAATCGCTTAAAGTTAACTCAGGTTTAATTTACTGGTAACACATGTAAGCAGATGTTATAGCTACTTTAGCAGAATATTACAAGGTCAGTTATACCAGCATTTAAGACATTTTTCGCTAGTAGAATTCATAACGATTATAACCCTGTTTATTTTTTTGGATAGCTTACTCATATCTGCCCCTCGATATGTAGTAGGCTATTTTTTCTAATTAAAAAGAAGACAAAGCCTACAAACGAATTTGCATAATTTTCTTTTTATGAAGAAAACACAAAAAGAATCACGCATAAAAGTTTATTTTTGCAATAATCAGGCACAAAAATTGCTTGTAATAATTGAATTCAAATAACTATACATATGCTAAAGAAAGTTCTGAAAATCGCAGGAATAGTAATCGTTTTACTGATTGCATCGTTGTTTGCCCTTCCGTTTTTTTTTAAAGATCAGATCAAAGCCAAAATATCCGAAGCTATCAATGAAAGCGTTGACGCCAAAGTTAGTTTTGTCGATGCCGATTTGAGTTTATTTAAAAACTTCCCGAATGCTAACGTTTCTATAGAGAAATTAGTGATTATAAACAAAGCTCCTTTTGAAGGGGATACTTTGGTTTCATTAGGCGAATTAAATTTAAAGATGAGTATCAAAGAACTTTTCAAAGGAAAAGATGAAGCTTTAAATATTCAAGGAATTGACACTAAAAATGGATTAGTCAATATTATATTTGATAAAAACGGTGTTGGAAATTTTGATATTGCACTAAAAAAGGACGAATCAAAAAAAGACGAATCAGCCAGCAAGCCACTTGCTCTAAAAATCCAAGGTTATAAAATTGAAAATTTCACTTTTAGATATTTTGACCAAGGTTCAAAAATAAAAATGGTTATCGATAGCTTGAACCATGAAGGGAAAGGTGATTTTACAGCTTCCAAGTTAGATTTAACTACAAAATCGACTGCCAAAGTATCTTTGGACATGGATAAAATAAATTACATGAAAAATGTATCGCTAACTCTTGATGCTATTTTAGGCATCGATTTAGAAAAAAGCAAGTATACATTTAAAGAAAACAAAGCTTTAATTAATCAGTTACCACTAGAATTTGATGGTTTCATTCAAATAGTTAAAGGTGGTCAACAATATGATTTAAAATTTAAAACACCTACCTCATCATTTACAAATTTCTTAGGTTTAATTCCATCAGCCTATTCTTCTGGATTAGATGGTGTAAAAACTACTGGAGATTTTACTGTTGCAGGATTTGCCAAAGGAATATATTCAGACACTACTGTTCCTAAATTCAATATTGAGATTGCATCTAACAATGCTTCATTTAAATATCCAAACTTACCAAAATCAGTTCAGAACATTGTCATCGATACTAGAATCATAAACGAAACTGGTGTCTTAAATGATACTTATGTAAACTTGGACAAACTTTCGTTTAAAATTGATCAGGATGTTTTTAATGCTAAAGCAAACATCAAGAACATTACTGTAAATCCTATTGTAGATGCTGCATTAAAAGGAACTATTAACTTAGCTAACCTTTCTAAAGCTTATCCTATAAAAATGGACAAACCTTTGTCTGGTATTCTAAAAGCTGATGTAACTACTAATTTCGATATGGCTTCAGTAGAAAAAAGTCAATATCAAAATATTAAAAATGCTGGTACAATGAGCTTGTCTGGATTTAAATACACAGATGAGAATAACAAATCAATGAACATCAGTACTGCATTGGTTCAGTTTAGTCCAACTACAATCAACTTAAAACAATTTGATGCAACAACTGGGAAAAGTGATTTAAGCATCAATGGTGTTCTTGAAAATTTCTATGGTTTTATGTTTAAAAAACAAGAACTAAGAGGAAATTTCAACATGAGTTCAAACCAATTGGCTGTTGATGACTTTATGACTACTGGAGAGCCTGCACCAGCTAAAGCTGAAGCAGATTCTAAAGCTAAAGGCAAACCAGCTGAAGCAATGAAAATCCCTGCTTTCTTAAATTGTACATTAACAGCAAAAGCAAATACTGTTTTATATGATAATTTAAAACTAAAAGATGTTTCTGGGAAGATAATTGTAAAAGACGAAAAAGCAACTTTAGAGAACTTCAAAACATCTATTTTTGGAGGTACAATTGCCTTAAACGGAGCTGTTTCTACAAAAGCCAAAGTACCTACTTTTGATATGAATTTAGGATTCAACCAAGTAGATATTGCACAATCGTTTACGCAATTAGACATGTTGAAAAAGATTGCTCCAATAGCAGGAATTATCAATGGTAAAATAAATTCAACGATAAAACTTAACGGAAATCTTAATGCTACCGAATTAACTCCTGACTTAAAATCTATATCAGGTGATTTATTAGGTCAATTACTTTCTACGACTGTAAATGCTAAGAACTCGACTGTTTTAAATGCTTTAACTTCTAATATTAAATTTCTTGATATTAATAAGCTAAACTTAAATGACTTGAAAGTAGGTCTTACATTTGACAATGGTAAAGTAAACGTTAAACCATTTGACATAAAGTACCAAGACATAAAAGCTACAATTGGTGGAACACATGGTTTTGACCAAACGATGAACTACAACATAAAACTAGATGTTCCAGCAAAATACCTTGGATCTGAAGCAAATGCTTTTTTAGCTAAAATGTCTCCTGCTGATGCAGCAAAACTGCAAAGCATTCCGATTAATGCATTATTGACGGGGAATTTTTCTAATCCAAAAGTTTCTACCGATATGAAAAGTGCTGTTACTAACTTAACTACACAATTGGTTAATCAACAAAAAGAGAAACTGACTAAACAAGGTACAACTGCTTTAACTGATTTGATTAATAAAAACACCAAATCAAAAGATACTACAAAAGCAGCTACCAATAAAGAAAAAACTACCGAACAGGTAAACAAAGCTGCTGATTTATTAAACGGTTTGTTTAAGAAAAAGAAAAAAGAAGAGCCTGCAACGACTCCATAAAACCATATCATTAAATAATAAAAAAGCCTAAGAAATTATACTCTTAGGCTTTTTTATTGTGGTTAAAACAACTGGTCTGGATCCGTTAACTTTTCTAACTCTGCTTTTAACTCTGTCTTTAAAATACTAAGTCCTAGTTGATAGGATGCGTTCATCCAACCAAACCCTTCTTCAGTTATATAATCGAATGCGGTACCAACATTTCCATACTCTGCAAAAATCTTAAGAGAACTAGTCTCTAAATTAAATTTCTCTGGAATAGTTCCATTATAATCTACTGCATTGCGAGTAATAAGCCATAACCAGCGATAAATCATTTCTTGGGCTTCATCTATATAATTATAGTTTAATAGTCCTTCCCAAAGGAACATTTGATGCGGTGCCCATCCAAAAGGGTAATCCCATTGTCGTTGTGGTGAATTTGCGTCTAAATCTTCTATTGCTTCTTTTGTACTTCCAGCAATTCCTCCCTTTAATTTAAATTTTGGCAACGCGCTTTTTACTAAAATATCTGCTTGTTCAGTATTACATAATTTTGCCCAAAGTGGATAGAATGTTGCGGCTGCATCAAATAGATGCGGTTCTTTTTTCACAAAATTATAATCATAATAAATTCCTGCACTCCTATCCCAAAGCAATTCATTAATTTTCTCTTTTCTTAAAGCCGCTTTCTCTTTCCAATACTCCGCAGTATAAGTTGTTTGTTTCTCATTTACAAAACGATTCTCAAACTCTGTTTCAATCAAAAAAGCAATATCTGTTTCGTATTTATAAAGTAGGCTGTTTAGATCTATCGTATTTAAATCTGCACAAACATCAACAAACCTATTGGTGGTATCATGTCCGCTTTCTCTCATACTACGATCATGCACAAAATAAGCATCCAGACTAGCATCGGTAATTTCTCTATCAAGATATTTTTTTTCAAAATCTCTTAATGGCAAATTGTATAACTGTGCATATTTTTCAAGAACATCATCAAAATGTCCTACCTCAACCTCAAACGGAAGCCCAATTCCTTCTGCTTTATATCGGTTTAGTCCATTTGATGTAAGTCGCTTTCCTTCTTCCATCCAAACCGTTTGATATTCTTTTATTGCAGTATGAAGGTGTTTTGCAATCCAATCTTTCGTTGGTTTTGCTTCTTTTGTAATTGCAACAATCAGAGATGTATATAATGGCGGTTGTGTTCGGGTTAAATAATAACTTCTGTTTGCATTAAGAATTTTTCCGTAATGATCAATTTGATATTTAAAATTCTCTGCAATCCCAATAGCAAGTTCTGGTTCATTATCTAACAAAAGCCCTATAGCAATAAAGTAGCTATCCCAACCATACATCTCGTTAAACCTACCTCCCGGAACGACAAAAGGAACGCCTTTTATCTCTTTATTTTCTTGCTGCAATGCCAAAGCCAAAATCCCTGGTTTTTTATTCAACGTGAGTACATACTCCGAAGAAATATCTTCGGCTAACTGAACTACCTTTAATTTTGGAATGGATTGCTCTAACGCTTTAAAATACTCAAAAGCGACATCATCTGTTGCTGGAACATATAAATAAGAGATTGCATTTTCTATTTTTTCATCTTCTACAATTTTAGCGACTCCCTTGCCATCAATGGTTCTCGTTAAGCCTTTCCAATATAAATTCTTTATTTTTCTAGAAATTCGACTTACTGGGCTTTCGATTATTTCGGAACTGTTTATTTCAGCAAATTCTGAATTGCTTTTTTTAGACAATGCTAATTCCTGTAATAAATTAGATAAATGATAGGTTCCCTCGACATTCAATGAATTTCCATTTTCATCTTCTAATAAAAAACTTTTAGGCCCTTTATCATCAATCGTAATCTTTTTATCGCCATCTGTATCTTCTTGGGCTAATAAACTTTGAAGCGTCTGATTTATGTTTAATTTAAATTTCATTTTTAGTCGTTATTTTTTTTAATATAAAGAATGAGACCAATAGTAATGACATTGGAATCAAGGTGTAATAAAATGCATTTTGTGGACCTTGGTTCTGGAATAACCAACCAATTATCCTTGAACCTATTGTTCCTCCCAAAGCAGAAAACACTACAATTAGTCCAGTCATTGAACTATGCAACTTTTTAGGCAAAGCACTTAATATAACTGAATTAAGCAACGGATAAATGGGTGCAATAAATAATCCTACAAGTGGAAATGCAAATCCTATTAATGGAATATCTCTAAAGGAATGAATCGTCTTAACTTCTAGTCCAACCGCTTTTGGCAATACAAAAACCACGATAAGCATTGCACATATAATACAGAAGCTCAGTACCCAAATCCAATTTATTTTCTTAGTAATTTCTCCTGCCAGAATTCGTCCAATTGCCAAAGAAATTGCGAGAATACTCGCCATCATTATGCTATTGTTCTCAGATAAGTGAAGTACTTTATCATTAAATGTTGGTAGCCATGACATGATTCCTTGCTCGATCATTACAAATAAAAAGGCACTAACAACAAAAACAATTACAAGCGATTTTGCCATTAGCTTAATCATTTGTACAAAATCATCAGCTAGATTTGCTCCCGGAATTTCTACTGGTTTCTCTATTTTTATAAAAAACAAAAAGCCAAAGGATAGTAAGGTCAACAAAGCCAAAAACCAATACACATTAAGCCATGAATCTGGATTTGTCTCTGTGTTAAACGCTGGGAATAAAAAATATGCCAATGCAATTCCTATCATAAAAACCCCTTCTACACTACTCATTAATGCATTGTGTTCTTTTTGATTTTCGGTTACTGTACCTATAAGCGAGTAAACTGATACTTTTATTAGTGCAAAAGAAACTCCAACGGTTGCAAAAAGCAATTTGGCATAATTAAACGAATTGCCATAAAACATAGCAATACAGGCAAAAGTTACCAACCCTAAACCGATAAGCATTGCTTTTTTATATCCTATTCTTGGCAAAAAAGAGGCTATTAAAAAAGACACTATTGCAATGGGTAAATCCTTAAAAGCTTCTAGAATACTAGCCTGTAATTCATTTACAC
Source organism: Flavobacterium pisciphilum (assembly GCF_020905345.1). NCBI lineage: Bacteria > Pseudomonadati > Bacteroidota > Flavobacteriia > Flavobacteriales > Flavobacteriaceae > Flavobacterium > Flavobacterium pisciphilum. The sequence goes on along the minus strand of NZ_JAJJMO010000001.1, from coordinate 3,708,061 downwards.
CATAATTTTTTTGTGATTTCAAAATTACAATCCCAACACTATTCAGCAATATTGCAAACACAAAGTAATTGAGATATAATACTGCTGTTATTCCTGCTTTTTTCATCTTAACATATTGATTTACTAACGAATGTAACAAAAACCCAAATGCCGTTATTACAACAGCATTTGGCTGAACTAATTAATATAAAAAAACTAAAAGTTGATTGCTACTGAAAATCTGAATGCACGCCCCAAAATTGGTCTTGCTAAAAACACATCTGTATCTGATGTTGATTGTCTTGGATTTCCTTCTGTTAAGCCAATTTCATTGAATAAATTAGTCCCATCTACAGCAAATCTTAAATTATTAACTACATAGCTTAAACCTGCTCCAACTTCTTTAAAAGCTGGCAAAACTTGCTTATTATCCTGATTTGTATATTTTTTATCAAAATAAGTATACTGAACATACCCTGCTAATCTTTTGGTTATATCCACTTCTGGTCTTATCGTACAGAAGAATTTAGGTATTCTACGGGCTGTATTTCCGTTAAAATCGAAAGTGCTTCCATCGGCATTTTGACCTGTAAAATTATCATACTTTGGATTTTGAACTGTGAAGTTAAAATTCAGTCTCGCTATACTATATCTTAGATTCGTTTCTACTTCTAATCCTAGATTGTTTATATCCGCGAATTTATTTTCAGATGATCCATCCGCTAATATATCCGTAAAGGCTACATTCTTTAAATTCATGTGAAATAAGTTGGCATTCACAGAAAGGAATGAGTTGGCATATTTATAACCTAGCTCTAATTGATTTACGAAAGTATTTTTTAGTTTGCTTAAATCTTTAGCATTGTCATAAAATGACTCCTCGATTGGTGATCTAAAACCGTGGCTATATCTTAAATAAGAGGCCATATTATCATTGAACTTATAATTTCCTGCAGCTGTATACGAAATCTCACTTACATCATATCTCCAATACGTATATGGATTTCCTTGAATTGTAGTTACTGCATCATCTGCTGTGTTATTATCTAAAACTCCTAAATTTTCAGCTCCAAAACGTGCATTATCTCTATATCCTGAATATATATTTTTGTCGTATCTCAAACCTGCATTAAATGTTAGTTTATCTGTTGCTTCGATTTCAGCATCCACATAAAAATCGTTTAGTTTCCCTTTTGTTTGTGCATCTCTTTCTAACCATGTAATTCTTTCTATTCCGTTCCAAGTATGGGCTACCCCACTTGCGGTATTGTTTACATTTACCAATCTTGGATTATCAGTAACATCTACTAGATAATTACTCCAATTCCAGTATTGATTTGATTTCCAATTAGAATAATAATATCCAACTGTAAGATTAACAGGTTTTAAATCGAAGTTAAAAGACAAATTGTTGGCGAAATTATCCATTTGTTTATTTATGTACCAATGATCTGCTCTCATAATCAATGCATTTGGATTTAAGGCTGTATTATTATCTACATAAGTATAACTTAAATCTCCTGTATTTGCTGGAGCTAAGTTTTGTACATCTGTTGCATAACCTGCTTGTGTCCACGGTCCGCCACTACTATAAATTGCATTGTAATTCAAATCTATTTTTGTGTTTCTGAATGCATTCTTTAAAGTAACTTTTTCGGCTATTTTCTTTTTAAATTCAGCTCCTATAGCATTTACAACTGGATGTACTCCATCTTCTAAATCAGCTTTAAAAGTTCCTCCTCCATATTGTGGCACACTCAAACGAGAGAAATTTGCAGAAGTAAGCGTTCCGTAATTTGGATCAAAACCACTTACGCCTTCTACCTTTCCATTATTACTTTTTAATGGAATTGGTAAATAGAAGGTGTTTCTATCATCTAATTTTTTGTAATTTAATCTCAAATATCCTCCATCATCAAACTTATAGGTAAGATTCATTTTTACTTGCCCCCCTTTATTTGCAGTAAAACCTGTTTTTCTAATTCCGTCATCGGCTCTATAAAATCCTCCTACATTAAAAAACAATTTATCTTTAACCAATGCACCACTTAAGTTAAGATCGGTACGGAATAAACCATAATCTCCAACAGTCAATTTTGCTTTTCCTTGAAATTCATTCTGTCCTGTTTTCGAAATAAAATTGACAATTCCTCCTGGAGCATTTGATGCAAAAATTGATGCTGAACCTCCTCGAACTGCTTCCATTTTGCTCACCGTTTCATCTAGTCTGTACCAGTTATCTGCATTTGCAAACTGCAAAGCTCCATCTTCAAAAACTGCTAAACCATCTTCTTGAATTTGCACATATTCATAAGCTCCTGCTGATGGAATTCCTCTCGCAAAAAGGTTATTCCCTACTTCTCCACCCGATGTTTCAACCACAAACCCCGGAATAGTCTGAAGAATATCTGCCGTACTAATAGGAGCTCTATTCTCAATAGCCTTTGCTCCCAAAGTAGTAATTGCAATACTTGACTCTAATTTTGACCTTGGATTTGATGAACCTGTAACAACTACTTCCTTTAAACTTTGAGATTCTGCCTCTAAATGAAAATCAAGCTTTATGTTTTCCCCATCTTTAAGGACAACACTCTTTTGAGTTGATTTATATCCAATATTTGTAACAAGAATAATGTAAGTCCCTCCTGAAAGATTAAGAAGTGTAAATCCTCCATCTACATCTGAGCTTACCCCTATTGAAGAGCCTTGAATAACAATATTTGCTCCTGGAGCTGTTTGCCCATTTTCATCAAATACTTGTCCAGATACACTGCCTTTTTCTTGTGAAAAAACCATTGCTGGAATGATAAATAACAACAACATCCAAAACGATGTTATTGTGTTTGAATTAAACTGTTTCATGATTTATTATTTGGTTAGGTTATTAGTTAGGGTAAAACTATTGCCTATTTTTTCATCTCAATGCTGATTTTTACCGAAAACGTTTTCGATTTCGCCGAAAACGTTTTCGATTAATTAAAATTAAATAATTATCAATTAGTTTTATTACATTTATTAAATGAATGATACCAGACTTATAGACATTGCGACTGCTTTAGGAATATCCGTTACAACTGTTTCGAAAGCATTAAAGGGCTATACTGATATTAGCGATACTACCAGAGCAAGAGTTCTTGAAATGGTCGCTATTATGAATTACAAGCCCAATGCTAATGCAGTAAACCTTAGGACAAACGAAACCAAAACTCTTGGAGTTGTTATTCCTACAATGGTTCATCATTTCTTTTCGAGTGTTTTAAATGGTATTATAGATGAAGCTGAAAACAGGGGGTATCTTGTGATTATTTTACAATCTAATGAAAAATATGAACTTGAAAAAAAGCAGATTACCTTGTTACAACAAAAAAGAGTAGATGGAATTTTAATTTCATTGTCTAACGAAACGGATGATTTCTCTCATATTAACGATGCTATAAAAAAGAATACTCCTGTAGTATTGTTTGATAAAATAGCCAAGCTTGTCGATTGCTCGAAAGTGATTATAAATGACCGTAAAGCTGCTTACGATGCAGTAACTTATCTAATAAATAAAGGGTATAAAAAAATTGCTCATTTTAGAGGTTCTTATACTCCTCAAAATTCTATTGATCGTTTTCTTGGATACAAAAAAGCTCTTGAGGATCATAATATTCCTTACGACCCTTCTCTAGTTTATTTGTGTGATCACAATTCTGATTTTGAAGATGGTTACGCCAATGCGCAAAAACTAGTTGAGGAACATAAGGATGTAGATGCTGTTTTTGCTATCACAGATTTAGTAGCTATTGGTATTATTAAATACCTTAACGATATGCAGATTAAGATTCCTGAGCAAATTGCTGTTTTTGGTTTTAGCAATTGGTTTATGTCTACTGTAATTTCTCCGAAGCTAACCACTATTGACCAACCTGGTTATGATATTGGTCAACGGGCAGCTGCTATATTAATAAATGAAATTGCTCAAATTAAGGAACGTCTTCCGGTTACACATGAAACCATCGAACTTCCAACACTTATTATCGAGAGAGAATCAACGATGAGATAATAAGGATGACTAAACGTTAATCGTTACCACGTATCCTTCTGATCCACGGATATTAAAAACGGTTCCGTCTGCAAACAATAAATATTGCCCTTTTATTCCAGTAAGTTTTCCTTGAAATGTTGGTGTTTTATCTAAACTTAAACTTGCTACTTTTTTTGGATATTCTAAAACTGGATAATGCATTTCATACAAATCATTTTTCTCCGGAAAGAAATAGTCACGAACTTCATTTGGAATCAAGCTTTCGACTTTAGCTTTTTCTAAAACTAAATCAACACTTTCGATATTGTTCTGAAGCATTTTTCGCCAATTTGTTTTATCCGCATAATGACTCTTTAAAGCTACCTCAGTAATTCCTGCTAAATATCGATTTGGAACTTCTACAATTGCCAAAGCTTGCGTTGCTCCCTGATCTATCCAACGGGTTGGTACTTGTGTTTTTCTGGTTACTCCTACTTTTACTTCACTAGACAAAGCTAGATATACAATATGAGGCTGTAATTGTACTTTTTCTTCATATACCAAATCACGATCCTGAATTCCTAAATGTGCTGTGCTTAATTCTGGTTTCATAATCCAATCGCCAACTGCTGGACTTGAATAAAAACAATCGTAGCAAAATCCTTGACGGAATATTTTTTTCTTTTTACCACAATTCAAACATTGGTAACCTACAAAATTGATTTCAATTTCTTTATTCAATAATTGATTGACATTAATAAAGCTGTCTTCAAAAACTAAATAATATTGAATTGGGCTCCCCATTTCGGTTTGCATCTTTGTAAGTACTCCTTGATATTGCATTAGATTTTAGTTTTTAGTTCCGAGCCATCGGAAGTTACTTTTGAATTTTAAACTCTCTTCGAGGAATTTAATTTTTTTATTGTTAAAATTCCATTTTTGAATTGGAATCTTTGCCATAAATAGAATTGTCATTTATAAAAAAACACTATTTTTGGTACAACGACAAAGTTAGTATTTGTCTACCGATATTCAAATCTTAAATTCCTGACTTTTTGCGTTAATAGAAAAATCAGCTTCTGATAACTATCTGAACTAAAATCTAAAATCATTCATGCCTCTATCAATAATCAATTCATTTGCCTCTTGGGTTCTTAAACAAAGAATTCATCAAATAGAGCTTTTTCTTAAATACCCAAATGAAGTACAGGAAGAGCTACTTCATAATTTAATATTGGCTGCCGAGAATACTATTGTTGGTAAACAATATGATTTTGCTTCGATTAACTCTTATCAAACTTTTTCTGAAAGGCTTCCTATTGCTACTTATGAAGAATTACAACCTTTAATTGAACGTACGCGTCAGGGGGAGCAAAATGTTTTTTGGGAAACTCCTATAAAATGGTTTGCTAAGTCTAGCGGAACTACAAATGCAAAAAGCAAATTTATACCTGTAAGTAATGAAGCTTTAGAAGATTGCCATTATAAAGGAAGTAAAGATTTATTGTGCTTATACTTGAACAACAATGAGGACTCTGAATTATTTTTGGGTAAGAGCCTTCGTTTAGGCGGAAGTTCTCAAATTTACGAGAACAACAATACTTTCTTTGGAGATTTATCGGCTATATTAATTGAAAACATGCCTATTTGGGCAGAGTTTAGCAGCACTCCTAGTAATAAAACTTCGCTTATGAGCGAATGGGAAACTAAAATTGCTGCTATTATAAATGAAACAAAAAATGAGAATGTGACCAGTTTTGCTGGTGTCCCGTCGTGGATGTTGGTATTAATGAACCGCGTTCTGGAAGATTCTGGAAAAGGAAATTTATTTGAAATATGGCCTAATCTGGAAGTCTATTTCCATGGTGGTGTGAGTTTCTCTCCGTACAGAGAACAATACAAAAACATATTACCGAAAAAAGATTTTAAATACTACGAAATATACAATGCCTCTGAAGGGTTCTTTGCTATTCAGGATTTAAATAATTCTAGCGATTTATTACTAATGTTGGATTATGGAATTTTTTACGAATTCATTCCAATGGAAACTTTTGGAAGACCGGAACAAAAAGTTATTCGATTAGCCGATGTTGAATTAGACAAAAATTATGCAATCGTTATTACTACTAATTCGGGTTTATGGCGATATTTAATTGGTGATACCGTTCGATTCACTTCTTTAAATCCATATAGAATTAGAGTTACTGGAAGAACTAAACACCATATCAATGTTTTTGGCGAAGAGCTAATGGTCGAAAATACCGATCAAGCTATTGCCAAAGCATGCCTATTAACAAATACCGAAGTTATAGATTATACTGTAGCTCCGATATTCATGCAAGACAAAGAAAAAGGGGCTCACGAATGGATGATTGAATTTAAGAAAAAACCCGCTGATGTTGGTCTTTTTCAAAAAGCACTTGATGAAACCTTACAATCTTTGAACTCTGATTACGAAGCCAAACGTTACAATAATATGACACTAAATCCTTTGGTGATTAATGTTGCCAGAGAGAATTTATTTTACGACTGGTTAAAAGAACGCGATAAACTAGGCGGACAACATAAAATCCCAAGGCTTTCGAATCAAAGAGATTATTTGGAACAGTTGAAACAGATGAGTTAGAAATCTAATTAGTTTTAGTCGACTTGAACTACTCGTGCGACTTCTCCTCTGTCGAAGTGACAAGGTTTAGAGATTGAGTATTTACTCTATTTTAAAAACAAATGTACTATATCGCATGAGGGATAGCAATGGAAATCCTTTTGTGCTGGTCCCGATAGCAATCGGGATGGCATAAAAGATTGAAATGTATAGCCCGACCCGCTTTTTCTGCGGGGCATGCCCATAAAAAAACCTCAACTTTAATTTAAGCTGAGGTTTCTCTTTTTATATATTTTATCAAGTGCCTTCTTCTTCGAAGCAACAAGATTGTATTTAATAATCTTCTATTTATTAATCATATCGATATACCTATCATGATATCCTAATAGATACAAAACGCCATCTAGTCCTAAACTTGAAATAGAAGTTGCTGCGTTTTCTTTTACTGTAGGTTTTGCATGAAAAGCGATTCCTAGACCTGCTAAATTAAGCATTGGCAAATCGTTTGCTCCATCTCCAACCGCTATGGTTTGATTGATGTGAATCCCTTCTTTTTCGGCAATAGCTCTTAAGTATTCTGCTTTCTTTTGACCATCTACAATATCGCCTAAATATTTACCCGTTAATTTACCATCTTTAATTTCTAATTGGTTGGCATGCACGTAATCGATACCTAGTTCTTTTTGTAAATATTCTCCAAAATAGGTGAATCCTCCCGATAGTATAGCCGTTTTATATCCGTAATATTTTAGGGCTTTCATTAATCGATGTGCTCCTTTGGTTATTGGCAACTTTTCGGCAACAGATTGCAGCACATCTTCGCTCAGCCCTTCTAACAATGCCATACGCTGCTTAAAGCTTTCATTAAAATCTATTTCGCCATTCATAGCCGATTCTGTAATTGCTCTTACTTGCTCGCCTACTCCATTCAACTCAGCTAGCTCGTCTATTACTTCGGTTTGAATTAAGGTTGAATCCATATCAAAACATACCAAACGTCTGTTTCTTCTATAAATATTATCTTCTTGAAAAGAGATATCTACATTTAATGTTCTGGAAATTTCCATGAAACTTGCCGTCATAGCAATCTTATCTACAACATCTCCTGTTAGTGACAATTGTATGCATGACCGTGGATATTCTTCTGTTTCTACAACTGATGTTCTCCCTGTTAATCGAATTATCGAAACAATATTTAAGTTTTGGTCGGACAATAATTTAGCTACAGCTGCCAATTGTGACGCTGCTAACTTTTCTCCTAGAATATTGATGATGTAGCGTTGCTTAGATTGCGTTTTTACCCACATCTCATAATCTTCAACAGAAATTGGAATAAATTTAACCTTAACTTCTAATTCATAGGCCTTAAACAATAAATCTTTTAAAACGGGCCCTGAATTGGAACCGGCTTCGATTTCGAACAAAATTCCTAGAGAAAGTGTGTCATGGATATCGGCTTGCCCAATATCTAAAATAATAGCATCATAAGTAGCCAATACTGCGGTTAAACCAGCTGTAACTCCTGGTTTATCATGACCTGAAACCTTTAATAAAATAATCTCTTTATCTTCTGCTGCCATTTTATCTTTATTGTTTTAGAAGTGACAAAAATCGGCAATCTATTGTTGATAAAAAAACTTATGCTTTGTTTTCTTGTAAAGAAAAAACACAAATCAATGTGATTTAATTAAATAATTTACTCTTTATTTCTATTGCTTAAAATAAGCTGAATTTGTGAGACTACAAATAAGAAGAGATCATTTAAGACAACTGAAAAAACATGCTTATCATGTTCTAAAATTGTCTTAAATAATCTCTTTATATTAATTGCTTAATCACAATTATCTTGTTTAGGCACTTTACATATTTTCATCAAAGTTCACCATCCAATTTACTCCAAACTTATCAGTAAACATTCCGAAATAAGCCCCCCAGAAGGTCTTGCCCATTGGCATAAATGGATTTCCTCCAGCTGAAAGTCCGTTGAAAATTCTATCTCCTTCTGCTGTACTTTCGACATTAATTGAAACCGAAAAATTTCCTCCAAATTTCACAGCGCCTGATTGTTCGGTACTATCGCTTCCCATTAAAATGGTTTGACCAATTGGCAAGCTAACATGCATAATTCTTTCTGCTTCTTCAGTTGACACTTTAGAGCAATTTTCGTCTGCAGGCATATCTTTGAATTTTCCAATAAATGCAAATTCGCCTCCAAAAACTGATTTGTAAAATAGAAATGCCTCTTCGCAATTTCCATTAAAAATTAAATAGGGATTTACTGCTGTCATGATATTTTTTGTTTATTTGTTTTTTGTTTAATTGCTATTATGATTTTTCTTCTGAGAGTTTTTTTAGTACCTCTAATCCATTTGGGAAGGTTGTTTTAAAATAATCAATATATTTTTCGAGCGTATCAATATTAACTTCAAGAATTGTAAACCCATTCTCCTCAGTTAATCGATAGGTTTCCATTGCGCCTGTCCATTCTTCTGTTTCAGCATCAATAGGCATTTCTTTAAAATCTTTCAACCCACTTATATGCTTAAACGCCATGAATTCATTGGAGATTTTCTTTTCAATGATACTATTCATTCCTTCTCCATTCGGATTTAAAAAATGGATTTTATCACCTTCATTCCAAGTAGTCTCAACATAAGTTCCCTCACAAAAAACATTTGTCCACTGTTTATAGGTTTCTTCACCCCATAAAACAGTCCAAACTGTTTCGCGTGATGCTTTTATTTTAATGATGAATTTTAATGTTTCCATATCTTATTTTCTTATGATAATTTACTAAAGTCCATAAATAAAGAATTCCAACGATGTCCATCTAAATCGGCAAAAGCACAACCGTACATCCACCCTTGACTCTCGGCAGGAGGAGCAAAAACGGTCCCACCAGCTTCTTCAACTTTTTTAGCAAGCGCATCTACTTCTCCTTTATTTTCGGCATCTATAGAAATTAATATCTCTGAACTTGTTTTTGTATCTGTTAATTTATTTTGAGAAAAATCGGCAAACATATTCTCTTCAAAAAGCATTATTACAAATTTACCTTCACCAACTAGCATACAAGTTGATTTTGGTGTATCGTGATCTTCATTAAAAGTAAATCCAATTTTCGAAAAAAAAGCTTTTGATTTTTCTATATCTTTTACTGGCAGATTGAGCCATATCTGTTTTGCCATTTTTTTGATATTTTAAGTTGTTTTATTTTCAACATAATTTTTAAAATTATCCAAAATAGCTTGCCATCCACCACGTTGCATCTCTTCTGAATTTTCTGTCTCTGGATCGAAACTTTCAATTACCTCTACTCCATTTGGAGTTTCTCTAAAAACAATTTCGACCTTTCTCCCATCTCCAATTACATATTCAATGGCTTCATTTTCTTTCACCAAAGTATATTCTCCTACAAAATCAAAACTCATACTACCATCTCTAGCTGCCATAGTAGATTTGAATTTACCTCCTGTCTGTAAATCATTTTCTGCATATGGAGTATGCCACTCTGGCGAAGCACTATTCCATTCTTGTATATGTGCTGGAGTTTTCCACATTTCCCAAACTTTAGCTATTGGTGCTTTTACTGTACTCTTAACTGTTATCATATTGAATCGTTTTAAAATTATACTTTATAAATTGTCTTTTAATTTTTTGGAGCCTGACTTTCATCCATGAAGAATATCTCCCAATGATGACCATCCAAATCCAAGAATGCTTTTTGATACATCCAGCCATAATCCTTAGCTTCCATATATTCGGTACCGCCAGCTTTTACTACTGATGCAATTATTTCATCTACTTTTTCTCGGCTATCAACTGATAATGCCATTAAAATTTCGCTTGTCGTTGCTGTATTACAAATTTGTTTTTTAGTAAAGGTTTTAAAAAATTCCTCTAACAATAGCATTGCAAAAATATTTTCCCCGATTTCTAAGCAAGCTGCTTTATCATCTGTGAAATTTAAATTGAATGTAAATCCCAATTCTGTAAAAAAGCCCATACTACGTTTTAAATCTTTCACTGGAAGATTTAAGAAAATTTCTGTTTTCATTTTTATATAAATTTACAAATTATTTAAAGCAAATTTAAAGTAATCATCTAGCCTTTAGACCATAATAAAAGTCATTTTTAGGGTCATTTAAGACAAAAAAACTATTTTTGTACAGGTAATTTTCATTAAAAACATAGAAATAATGAGCAAAAAAGTTGGGTTAATCGTTCCGCATGACTATAAATTATTGAGTATTGCAGCCATACTTGAAGTTTTTGAAACTGCCAATAAACTGCATTCTGAAGACCAAAAACCTTTTGAAATATTTATTTTTCAATCTTCTGAACAGATAGAGCAAGAAAAATTATTTAATTATAACGTTAATTCCATTCAATCTTCTGAAGAAAAATTAGGATTGATTTTAATTCCTGCATTCACCACGGATGACATGAGAGGTATGATTTTAAAAAATAGTAATTTTATTCCTTGGTTAAAAAAGCAACATTTGTTTGGAGCAGAAATAGCCAGTTTTTGCACTGGAGCTTTCTTACTTGGTGCTTCTGGTCTATTGGATGAAAAATTAGCGACAACGCATGTTGATGCTTGTAGTGCTTTTAACCAATCATTTCCTTTAGTGAACTTGAAGCCTGAGGAAACTTTAACTGCCGATGGTACACTTTACACCAGTGGTGGATCTACCTCATCTTTTCATTTGCTAATTCTTCTAGTTCAAAAGTATTGTGGAAATGAAATTGCTGTTCAAATTGCTAAAATATTTGCTATCGACTTAAACCGTCACAAACAAAGTTACTTTAGTACTTTTCGTCCTAATCATTTACATAATGATTCTCTAGTTTCTCAATTGCAGCACAAAATAGAAAACGAATACAGTACCATAGAAAAACTAGAAGAGATTACTAAAGATATTCCGACTAGTAATCGCAATATGACTCGAAGATTCAAACAAGTAGTTGGAATTCCACCTATAGAATATTTGCAAAACATTCGCGTAGAAAGTTCTAAGAAATATCTTGAGCAAACACAACTTTCAATATCTGAGATTATCGAAAAAACAGGTTATAATGACCCCAAATCTTTTAGAAAAGTATTTTTCAAAATGGTAGGAATGAAACCGATTGAATATCGGGAGAAATTTAGAGTAAGATAAAAAAAAATCCCAGTAAAGAAGAACTGGGATTTTTTTTATGATCATCCGAACAAAATGATGTTTATTTTTAGCGGTAAATACCATCTCCGACTTCCTCAACAACAACCCATTTACCTTTAACCTTAATCATAATTAATATCGAAGTGGAGTCGATGTTTTCATGATCGATAGTGGTTGATTTTATAGTAAAAGTGGCATACTTATTATGCTTATAATAAATTGGAGTAGAAAATGAAAAAACGCTGTAGTTTTCATTAAAATTGGCCTTTTCGTATTCCAAAAAATCAACAAATTTTTCATGTTTGATAAAAATGATATTTTGATGTTTGAAATCTTTCAAAGTCCAATAAACTTCTTTAATCCAATAATCTTGAATATATTTATCTTCATATTTCAATTTCATTTTTTCCCAATATTTTTCATCATATAGAGGTTTATCAACTCCTTCAACTTTTATAAATTTATTAATCCCTTGATAATAAAATGTCTTTCCTTTAAATATATCAATCGTCACATTATTATTAATTTTTTCTTGGATAATCACAATTTTATCTGATTCTTTCAGATTCAAACTTGATATATAATCATTAATAGGTGCCTGTTGATCTTTATTTACCGAACAACTAAAAAGAAATTGAAAAACAATAATAATGAATAAAAGCCTTTTCATATTCGTTTATTTACAAGGTTTACCTATAGTGTTTTGTTGTTGTGGAGTACCTGTACCAACAGTATTCCCTGTTTGTTCAGAAGCCAATCTATTTTCTATCCTTAATCTTTCAGCAGATCCTTTTGGAAATTTTTTTCCAAAAATAGGTGCATCTCTTAATCCTCCCCAAGCCAAATCTACATAAACTTGAAGCGGTTTTTTTCCATAAGGAACTGCAACTCCAGTTTGAAATTCTTGCAAAGTAGCTCCAATTGCATCTACATAATTATCAGCCATTTCTTCATGTTGAGCATTTTCTTTTCCTCCCGGATATTTTGTATCAACATACTTCTGAAAAAGCACTGGAAACTCATTAAATACATTTGGATTTTGTGAACTATTATAATCATCCACTAAACTCATAAAAAAAACATGTGCCAACTCATGTACTAAATTAGCTGCTTTATACAATTGAGTAGAAGACGTATATCTTTCATTATTCATAACAATCTCATAATTATTAGGTGATACTGCTTTTGAAAATGCAGGTACCATTCCTGCATCTCCAGAAGAAATTGTAACACTATAAACAGAATTAGCACCTAACTTAGTCAATATATTAGCTATATCACAATTCGTAGCATTCTTTAACTGCGCTAAAATTGCTTTTGGGCAAGGATCAAGTTTTGCATCGTATATGTAATCTTCTATAAGTTGAGCTTTTGTTAATACTTCTCCACCACTTCCACCACCATCTGGAGGAGCTTGCTCATCATCGTCAACAGTCCCAGTACATTCCCACCAATCACGTAATAATATATCTTGTCCACCTTCTCTAATTAAAAAAGTTCCCCAATGTACACAACTTGTCTTACTTGTTATAGACTGATTTTTATTTTTTTTTCTTGGCTTTTTTCCATTGTCAGAAATTAGTACATTCTTATTATCATACAAATGATAACGTTTTATAATAAAAGTATTTATATCAGAATAAAAAGAAACTTTCAAATTATAATCAAAGCCATTGTCATATTTGTTCTTTGTAATAACAAGAGATGACTTCAAATATCCAAATTCTATGTCCTTATTTACATCTTTTATAAAAATAGGATCCTCAGAAATAAGTAAAACCAACAATGTATCATTTACAAAAATCCCTTTTTGCCAATCTGGATTCCCTAAAAAATAAATATTATTTTTTAATTCAATTGAATTCTTTTCGAAATAATATTTAGCCTGATTTACAATAGTAGGATCAATCGGCTTTTCATTAATATAATCTTCTGTAGCACATGAACTTAATAGCAACAAAGAAAAAACACCTATTAAAGCTAGAATTGATAAAAATTTATTCATGATCTTCCAAAATTTAGAATTAAATTGTAAGTTTAAAATTACAAACTTAACAAATTTTGTCATGTAACAAAATTTAATCAATAAAATATTACTTTTTAGCTTTAAAGTTATTTTATAAAAAATAAAAAAACCTGCTCAAATAATGAGCAGGTTTAAATATAATTCTAAAAAAAACTAAGAAGCGATTTCTAATCGTTTCAATAAGTTTTTATTTAATGTTTCTTTAGCGTAATCTTTATCAATTTCTAATGTCTTAACATCTGAACTTGGTAAATCATACATTGCATCTGTTAAGATTGCTTCGCATAATGAACGCAATCCACGTGCACCTAATTTATATTCTAGTGCTTTGTCTACAATAAAATCTAATGCTTCATCGGTAATTGTAAACTCTACTTCATCCATTAAAAACAATTTTTGATATTGTTTGATTAATGCATTTTTAGGTTGAGTAAGAATTGCACGTAATGTTTCTCTATCTAAAGGATCCATATGTGTCAATACTGGTAAACGACCAATAATCTCTGGAATCAATCCAAAATCTTTAATATCTTTTGGAATGATGTATTGCAATAAATTGTCTTTATCGATGTTATCCACATTTTTAGATGTACTATAACCTACTGCTTGACGATTTAAACGTTTTGAAATAATACGCTCTACTCCATCAAAAGCTCCTCCGGCAATAAACAAAATATTTTGTGTGTTTACCTCAACAAATTTTTGATCTGGATGCTTACGTCCTCCTTTTGGTGGTACGTTTACAACTGTTCCTTCTAACAATTTCAATAATGCCTGTTGTACACCTTCTCCCGAAACATCACGCGTTATTGATGGATTATCGCTCTTACGTGCAATTTTATCTATTTCATCAATAAATACGATTCCTCTTTCGGCTTTAGCCACATCATAATCGGCAGCCTGAAGCAAACGTGTCAAAATACTCTCTACGTCTTCTCCAACATATCCTGCTTCGGTTAAAACTGTAGCATCAACAATTGCCAATGGAACGTCTAACATTTTTGCAATAGTTTTTGCAACTAATGTTTTTCCTGTTCCTGTTTGTCCAACCATGATGATGTTACTTTTTTCAATCTCTACTTCGTCATCCAACTGTTGTTGCATTAAACGTTTGTAGTGATTGTAAACCGCAACTGACATTACTTTTTTAGTTTGATCCTGTCCAATTACATATTGATCTAAGAACGCTCTAATTTCTTTTGGTTTCTTTAATATTAAATCCCCAACTAGTTTTGAGTTTCCACTTGATTTTAATTCTTCTAAAACAATTCCGTGTGCTTGTTCGATACACTTATCACAGATATGTGCATTTATACCAGCAATTAATAAATTGGTTTCTGGCTTTTTTCTCCCACAAAACGAACACTCTAATACTTCTTTTGCCATTTATATTTAGTTGCAAAGTTACAAAGGCTCTAAGGTTCTGAGTTGCCTATATTGGAAACTCAGAACTAAGATAACCTATAACTTCATTTTATTTTAACCTAAATTTTTCATCTTCAAATTCATAAAGCAAAGCACTTTGAATCTTAGTGCCTTTGCAACTTTGAATCTTAAAAAATTATCCTCTTCTCAAAACTTCATCAATCATTCCATATTCTTTAGCTTCATCAGCAATCATCCAATAATCACGCTCGCTATCTTTATGTACTTTATCGAAAGTTTGTCCTGAGTGATGAGAAATGATATTATACAATTCATCTTTCAGTTTCAACATTTCGCGTAAGTTAATTTCCATATCTGTAGCAACTCCTTGTGCTCCTCCAGATGGTTGGTGAATCATTACTCTTGAATGTGGTAATGCCGAACGTTTTCCTGCTGCACCTGCACATAATAAAACAGCTCCCATTGAAGCAGCCATACCTGTACAAATTGTAGCTACATCTGGCTTGATATATTGCATTGTATCATAAATTCCTAATCCTGCATAAACACTTCCTCCTGGTGAATTTAGATAAATCTGAATATCCTTAGATGCATCTGCACTTTCTAAGAATAACAATTGCGCTTGAACGATATTTGCAATTTGATCATCAATTCCTGTTCCAAGGAAAATAATTCTATCCATCATTAATCTTGAAAAAACGTCCAACTGTGAAATATTCAACTGGCGTTCTTCTATAATATATGGAGTCATATTAGTTGGAGTCATTGCACTTACGATTTTATCGTAATACATAGCATTCACTCCTTGGTGCTTTGTAGCAAATTTTTTAAATTCTTTACCGTAGTTCATATTTTTTTGTTCTAAGTTGTACGTTACTATATTATATATTTTATTTAATCAAAGGTCATACCTCTTTATAAACAATGCCAATATGTCTTATTCTAAATTTATAACCTAAAAAAAGAGCGTCAAAGAATATTATTCTTTTGACGCTCAAATATACTTATTTTTTTAGAAATTATTCTCCGTAAGAAGCTGCAATAAATTCTTCGTAAGTTACTTCTTTAGTTGTTGGATTTGCTTTTTCTTTGAACAATACCAATAACTTCTCAGCTACAACTTGCTCTGAAAGTCTTTTCACTTCTTCTTGGTTTGATAATACTCTTGCAACAATTCCTTGAACTTCTTCGTCTGTTGGATTTGTTTGTCCAAATTGAGCCATTTGTTGTTTGATTGCGTTTGTAGTAAATGCTTTCAAATCTTCAAATGTAATTTGGATATTACTTTGAGCCATTGCTTTTCCTTCAATTAATTGAAAACGCAATCCTTTTTCTGATCTTGTGTATTCAACTTCTGCTTCTTCTGGAGATAATTTTTTCTCTCCTACAGTTTGCAACCATTTTTTAAGGAATTCAGCTGGCAATTCAAATTTAGTGCTCTCAATTAAGAAATTTTGAACATCTGCTAATAATTTTTGATCTGCTTGTTGTGCAAATTGAAGCTCTGCATCTTCTTTAATTTTTGCTTTCAAATCTTCTAATGAAGCTACTTTACCTTCACCAAAAAGTTTATCAAACAATTCTTGGTTTAATTCTGCCAATTCTGCTCCGTTGATAGCTTCGATAGTAAAGTTAACATCTGCATCTAAACCGTGAACATCATCATGACTTACTTTTAAGTAATCCATTAATTGGTGATCATCTTCGAATAAACCTTTTGTGTTTACTGTTACAACATCTCCAACTTTTTTACCGATAAATTTATCAGCAGTTTTTTTATCTTTAAAGATAGAAAGTGAGATTGTTGTAGTATTATTGATTCCTTTTTCTTCGTTTGCAAAAGTTCCTGTAATATCAGAATCAGCTACAACTACGTCTTGAGGAATTGCTTTTCCAAATTGTTTTTGGATACGCTCTACTTGACCATCGATTAATTTATCATCAGCAGTAACGATATATTTTACGATATCATTTTTAGCTTCAAGATCAATTTCGAAGTTTGGTACTAAACCAATTTCATATTCGAATACTAATTCTTCAGCATCCCAATCAAAATTTTCGTTTTCTTTAGCAAGAGGAGTTCCAAGAAGATTTAATCTTTCAGATTGTACATAACGCTCCAAAGCCAAATCAACTACTTTTTTAACTTCTTCTTGTTTAATTCCTTTACCGTATTGTTTTTCAACAAGATCTTTAGGTACTTGTCCTTTTCTAAAACCTTTTACAGTTGCCAAAGGCATTTTTTCGTTTAATCTTTTTTGAACTTGACCTTTGTAATCCATATGAACAACGTTCAATACAATTGTCTCATTTACTGCGTTTATTGCTACTCTTTTAATATCCATCTTCTTCTTTAATTTACATAATAAAATTGGGTTGCAAAATTATAAAATTTTTGCAACCCAACCAAGCTTTTTAATATATTGATAAGAAGTGTTTTTTAAGACACTTGCTTCTTATTCATTTATTTATCTTCTCCTAATACTTTATATGTAATAGACTGTAGTATAGACAGTACGATACTAAATATTAGTGCCGTCCAAAACGAATCGACTGTAAATCCACCAACAATTTTAGTACACAGTAAAATAATTATAGCATTAATAGCCAATAAGAACAATCCAAACGTAACCAAAGTAACTGGCAATGTGAACAATACTAAGAGCGGTTTAATAAAAACATTAAGCAGACCTAGCACCACAGCTACAATTAAAGCAATAGTAAAACTAGCTACATGAACGCCTGGCATAAAATGAGCAATTAGCAATACCAAACCTGCGGTAATCAATATTCTGAGTAGTAATTTCATATTTTTTCGTTTTAAAATTTACTTTAAAAGTACTAAATTTTTCATTAAAAGAAGCAATTATTTTTTCAAAAACTCTATAGACAGTTCATAAAACATCTTAGGGTTTTCGGCATGTAACCAATGTCCAACGTTCGGAATTGTCGCAATATTCGAGTCTGGAAAATGCTGCTTGATATTCTCAAAATCAGAATCTAAAATATATCTCGAAGCACCTCCTCTAATAAACAAAGTAGGGTTGTCAAAAACTAAATGAGCATCTAATTCTTTTCCAATAGCTTCTAAGTTAGTATTAAAAACTGGTAAGTTGAATCTGAATGCCAATTGCCCTGGCTCTATCCAATACAGGTTTTTCATCAAGAATTG
This sequence comes from Flavobacterium pisciphilum, assembly GCF_020905345.1. Taxonomy (NCBI): domain Bacteria; kingdom Pseudomonadati; phylum Bacteroidota; class Flavobacteriia; order Flavobacteriales; family Flavobacteriaceae; genus Flavobacterium; species Flavobacterium pisciphilum. The sequence goes on along the minus strand of NZ_JAJJMO010000001.1, from coordinate 3,689,722 downwards.
TCGTGTTCCGAAATCAGAAATATAAGTTGACAAAATAGCTTCGACCTCATTACGACTTGGTTTTACTGAAAAATCGACTGCATTTAATCCTGCCAAAATATCTTGATGATGTTGTGGATAATATTTAGGAGCAATATCAGCTACTATCAACTTATTAACCATTTCAGGATGTGTTGTTGCAAAAAACATCGCAGTTTTACCTCCCATAGAATGCCCTATAATATCAACTTTGCTTAAATTATTAGCTTGACAATATTCAAAAACATCCTGTACCATCGCTTCATATGTAAATACATCTGAATGAAAACTACGCCCATGGTTCCGTAAATCCAGAATATGAACCTGAAAACCATCAGTGGCAAATTGTGTTCCTAATGTCTTCCAATTATCAGACATTCCCAAGAATCCATGAAGAATTAATAATGGTTTGCCTTCTCCTTCTATTTTTGAGTATAACATAATTATTTTAGTTTTCGCAAATACATATTAACTACATTATCTAAACCAAGATAAATAGCCTCTGAAATTAAAGCATGCCCTATTGAAACTTCTAATAAACCTGGAATATTTTGTTTAAAGAACTCTATATTATCCAAACTTAAATCATGTCCTGCATTGATTCCTAAATTCAGTTCGTTTGCCAATTTTGCAGCAGCTATATAAGGATCTATTCCATTTTTATTTCCTAAACCATATTGATGTGCAAAAGCCTCTGTATATAATTCAATTCTATCCGTCCCCGTTTTTTTAGCCCCTTCAATAATTTCTAAAACTGGATCAACAAAAATCGAAGTTCTGATTCCGTTGCGTTGAAATTCTTGTATAACTTCAGTTAAATACGCTTGATTTTTCACAGTATCCCAACCTGCAGAAGATGTAATAGCACCAATAGCATCAGGCACTAATGTTACCTGTGTTGGTTTACACTCTAAAACCAAATCGATAAAATTATGTTGAGGATTCCCTTCGATATTATATTCGGTATATACGATTGCTTTTAAATCACGCGCATCCTGATAACGGATATGACGCTCATCCGGACGAGGATGTATAGTTATTCCTTCCCCTCCAAACTTCTGAATATCGGTAGCAACTTTTAATAAATCAGGCACATTTCCGCCACGTGCGTTACGTAACGTTGCAATTTTATTGATATTTACACTTAACTTTGTCATATAAATGGATATTAATTCTAGTAACACTATATTTGTTACGACAAAAATACAAAGTAAAACTTAGGAGTTTTTGCTATTTTTTGATTATTTTGCATCAAATATTGCTAATTGAATTATGACAGATATTACTAATTATATTACCAATGACTACAGAGCTATTAATAGCCAAGAAACCATTGCTTCGGTACAGGATTTCTTTGCTGATTTAAGCTTCTCTCATTTTCCTGTTCTGGAAGACGGAGTATACATTGGCTGTATAGCCTCCGATGATATTGAAACTTTTGATAGCGACAAAAAAGTAATTGATTACAAATATACCCTCGAACATTTTTTTGCTCGAAACAGCATGATTTGGCTTGATGTGTTGGAAGTTTTTGCTAAAAACCACACCAATTTAATCCCTGTTTTAGATGAAACCAATGCTTATCTTGGGTTTTATGAAATAGGTGATATCATCAAATTTTTTCATGAAACACCTTTTTTAAAAGAACCAGGTGGGGTAATAATCGTAAAGAAAGGACTTCTCGATTATTCAATGAGCGAGATTACTCAAATTGTAGAGAGTAATAATGGTAGAATTTTAGGCGCCTTTGCTTCTGATGCCAATACAGATAGCGTTCAGATAACCATTAAAATTAGTTTAGGAGCGATGAATGAAATCATTCAAACCTTCCGAAGATATAATTACGAAATTATATCAGAACACCAAGAAGACACATATATTAATAATTTAAAGGAACGATCTGATTATTTAGACAAGTACCTTAACATATAAATTAGAAAACAGATTAAATGTGTCAATTAGGGAATTAGAATACAATCTCAACTGATCTAATTTTCACATTGACAAATTACCTAATTTCTCATTATCTAATCAAAAAGAATGAAAGTAGCTATCTACGGACAATACTATTTAAATAGTACAGACCCAATTATTAAAGACATATTTGTTTTTTTTACCACAAATAATGTCGAAATGATCATCGAAGTTAATTTCTTGAAGATGCTCCATGAAAAAAAGATAATTGAAAAAGAATACAAAACGTTCTCCTCTCATACTGAATTAGACAGTAGCTTTGAAATGCTAATAAGTATTGGTGGCGATGGAACTATTTTAAGAGCTGCAACCTTAATCCGTAATTCAGGTGTTCCTATTTTAGGTATTAATGCAGGAAGATTAGGATTTCTTGCTACTGTACAAAAAGAAAACATAGCTGCATTTATGCAATTTGTAATCGATAAAAAATATACCATCTCTGAAAGAACTCTTTTAAGTTTAACGACTGAGCCAAAAAATGAAGCGATAGAAGAGTTAAATTTTGCCATGAATGAGGTTACAGTAAGTCGAAAAGACACTACTTCGATGATAACAGTAGACACTTATTTAAACGGTGAATACTTAAATTCATATTGGGCAGATGGATTAATTATATCGACACCTACAGGTTCAACAGGATACTCATTAAGTTGTGGCGGTCCAATATTGACTCCAGATGTAAACAGCCTAGTTATTACACCAATTGCTCCTCATAATTTAACAGCCAGACCACTTATAATACCAGACAATACCGAAATTAAACTTCGAGTATCTGGAAGAGAAGATCATTATCTTGTTTCATTAGACTCAAGAATAGCTTCAATAAAAAACGAATCTATTTTAACAATAAAGAAAACCAATTTTAAAATAAACATGGTTGAAATCCCTGGAGAAACCTTCTTAAAAACCTTACGTAATAAACTACTTTGGGGAGAAGACAAAAGAAATTAAGTTCTTTTTGAGCATACTTTATACTATTTGTAATGTTTTTCTCGTTTTGCAAGTATTAAATATCCAGTAATCATTGATATATTTCGTCTATAATTCAAAAAAAGACAGTTTTAACTTAATGAGCATTGATTAGTATTGATTATTATTATATTTGCACGCAATTTTTAATTAAATGAACAAAATTTTTAATTTATTGTTATGTTTCTTTTTCTTTACAAGCATGAATGCTCAGATACATGAGGTTGGTGTTTTTTTAGGAGGTAGTAACTATATTGGAGATGTTGGAAGTACAACTTATATTTCACCAGACAAGCCGGCTTTTGGCCTATTGTACCGATGGAATAAAAGTCCGAGACATGCCTATCGTTTTTCATACACTCAATCGACAATCACAGCAAATGATTTAGATTCGAAAGAAGGAGGACGAAAACTAAGAGGATATCGTTTTGATAATACAATTAGAGAACTTTCTGCTGGACTTGAATTCAATTTTTTTGACTTCAATTTACATGAATCCAAAAGAAAATTCACTCCATATGTATTTTCAGGGCTTAGCTATTTCAGATATGATGAATTATATATCTTAGCTGGCGAAACAAAAAAAGAAAAAAAGACAGGTTCTATTGCAATTCCGATGATAGTAGGCATAAAAACAAATTTAACCACTAATTTTGTTTTGGGACTAGAAGTTGGTGCACGATATACCTTTACAGATAATCTTGATGGTAGCAATCCAGATAATGATAATTTAAAATCATTACGTTTTGGAGACTTAAATAATAATGACTGGTATGTTTTTTCAGGAGTAACTTTAACGTATACATTTGGAAACAAACCTTGCTATTGCCCATATTAAAAAAATGAATTTAGACACAATAGATAAAACAAACTTACCACGACATTTAGCTATCATAATGGATGGGAATGGGCGCTGGGCCAAACAACAAGGATTCTTAAGAGCTTTTGGTCATGAAAATGGAACAAAATCTGTAAAAGAAACCATCGAATCCTGTGCTAAAATAGGAATCGAGTACCTAACATTATATGCTTTTTCTACTGAAAACTGGAATAGACCCAAATTAGAGATTGAAACTTTAATGAAGATACTTATAAATTCATTAAAAAAGGAACTTGGTACATTACAGAAAAACAACATCAAACTTAATGCAATTGGTAATCTAGAAAAACTACCTAAATCTGCTCAAAAAGAGCTGTTGGATGTTATAGAAAAAACAAAAAACAACACAAGACTAACGCTCACATTAGCTTTGAGTTACGGCTCAAGAGAAGAACTCGTGAACGCTGTTAGAATCATCAGTAATAAAGTTAAAAATAATATAATTTCAATAGACACTATTGACGATTCAATTATAAATGAGCATCTTTACACGCAAAATTTACCAGATGTAGATTTATTAATACGAACAAGTGGAGAACATAGAATAAGTAATTTTTTGTTATGGCAAATTGCCTATGCAGAACTATATTTTACTAATGTCTTATGGCCAGACTTTAAAGAAAAAGATTTATATGAGGCTATCATTAGTTATCAAAAAAGAGAACGTAGATTTGGAAAAACAAGTGAACAAATTAAATGATTTTTTAGTGTTACAAAAAAGAATAAAAATAGTACTTACCTTATTGGTTTTTAGTAGTTTTTCACAAATAAAAGCGCAAGAGAAACTTCCTTTTGATCAAGGGAAAAAATACATTCTTGCCGACGTATCTGTAATTGGTAAAATAAGCTTCAATGAGAATACAGTTGTCACTTTTTCTGGCCTACAAAAAGGACAGGAAATAACTGTTCCTGGTGAAGAAATAAGTGGAGCCATCAAAAAGCTGGGAAAGCTTGGTCTTTTTGACGAAATTTCGTTCTATGTAAATAGAATTGAAAATGATAGCATATACCTAGACTTAAACATCATTGAACTTCCTAAATTAAACGAAGTTAAAATTGTTGGAGTAAAAAAAGGTAAAATTGAGGGGTTAATTAAAGACAATAGTTTAACAAAAAACAAAATTGTAAACGAAAATTTAATTACAACTACCAAGAATTACATTGAAAATAAATATAAAAAAGAAGGTTACTACAATACCAAAGTAACCATTACCACTACCGCTGACACCACCACTACAAACCAAGTAAATATGTTGGTACGTGTAGATAAAGGGGATAAAGTAAAAATCAGCAAAATTGAATTTGAAGGCAATAAACAATTGTCAGACGCTGCTTTGCGAAGTGCAATGAAAGATACGAAGCAAAAGAACCCTATTCGTATTTTTAAAGCATCTAAATTCATTAAAGACAAATACAAAAGTGATTTAGAAAAAGTTATCGCTAACTACAAAGAGAAAGGATATAGAGATGCTCGAATATTATCTGATACTATTGCTTACGATAAAAAGAAAAACACTTTAGCTATAAAAATAAATGTTGAAGAAGGAAACAAATACTACTTTGGTGACATCAAATTCTTAGGAAACACAGTATATCCGGATCAATTATTGTCTCGCTATTTAGGTATCAAAAGAGGAGAAACATATAATGGTGTACTTTTAGAAAAAAGGATTGCTGACAAAACAAAACCTGATGCTGAAGACATTACCAATCTATACCAAAATAACGGGTATTTATTCTCTAACATTAATGCTGTAGAGGTAAGAACAGTAAATGATACCATTGATTTTGAAATTAGAGTTACTGAAGGTCCAATTGCATATTTTAATAAAATATCAGTTGTAGGTAATGACAAAACTAATGATAAAGTAATTTACCGTGAGTTAAGAACTAAACCAGGTGAGAAATACAGTAAAGACTTATTAGTAAGAACAATTCGTGAGATTGGACAATTAGGATTTTTTGATCCAGAAGCAATTGACCCAAAATTCAAGAATGTGGATGCTGCTGCAGGAACTGTAGATATAGAATATAATCTTGTAGAAAAAGGATCAAGCCAAATAGAACTTCAAGGTGGTTATGGTGGAGGTGGTTTCATTGGAACCTTAGGACTTTCATTCAACAACTTCTCTGCTAGAAATTTATTCAACAAAAAAGCTTACAAACCATTACCAATGGGTGATGGACAAAAAGTAGCACTTCGTTTACAAGGAAGTACTTATTTCCAAACCTATAGTGTATCATTCTCAGAGCCTTGGTTTGGAGGAAAAAAACCAGTACAATTTAGCACATCGATATCTTATAGTACACAGTTTTTAAATAACTATATCACACAAAAAGTAGACAGAAGTAAAAGCTTTAATATTTTGACTTTATCTGTTGGTAAAGCTAAAAGATTATCAGTGCCAGATGATTTCTTCGTATTGTCACAATCGATTAGTTACCAACACTACGACTTACATAATTACAACACAGGGTTATTTACTTTTGGTAATGGTACTTCAAGAAACTTAGCTTATACTATTGGATTAACCAGAAGTAATAAAGGGGTGAATCCAATCTTCCCAACATATGGTTCGGAATTTAGTATTTCTGCTAAACTTACTCCTCCATACTCATTATTTAATGGAATTAATTACAGTGATTTAGCAAATCAAAAAGAATACAAATTAAGAAATACTGTTGATAGAGGAAATCAATTGGACGAAAACAACAGAGTCGTGCAAATTGGAGACTATGTTGACACAAGAGGTAATAAGGTTGACGACTACACTCAAGCCGCTACAGATCAAGGAAAAGTTGACCAAAAGAAATTTAATTGGCTAGAATACTACAAAATTAAGTTCAAAGCTGATTGGTATACAAAAGTTTATGGTAAATTAGTACTACGAACGCTAACTGAATTTGGTTTCTTAGGAGCATATGATCAATCTAGAGGAGTAGTTCCTTTTGAAAGATTTTATTTAGGAGGAGATGGTATGGCTAACTATTCTATGGATGGTAGAGAAACAATAGCGTTAAGAGGATATGAAAATAACTCATTAACGCCAGTACTAAAAGGAGAACAAATTGGAGCAACGATATATAACAAATTCTCATTAGAATTACGTTATCCAATTACATTAAAACAATCAGCTTCGATTTATGTACTTACATTTGCTGAAGCAGGTTCGTCTTATGCTGATTTCAAAAACTATAATCCTTTTGACTTAAATCGTTCTGTTGGTGCTGGTTTACGTGTATTTATGCCTGCATTTGGATTATTAGGAATTGACTTTGGTTACGGATTTGATACATTACCAGGACAAACAAAACCAAGCGGTTTACGCACGCACTTTATTATTGGACAACAATTTTAATCGTATTGGTTAAAAAATTTCAAATAAAATTAATGTTATGAGAAAACAATTTTTATTTATAATTTTGGCTTTGATAGTAGTAAATACAAGTCAAGCACAAACCAAATCGACAAGAATAGGATACATCGACATGGAGTATATTTTACAAAATGTCCCTGACTATAAAGAGGCTCAAACACAATTAGAACAAAAAGCCGAAAAGTGGAAACAAGAAATTGAAACTAAGAAATTAGAAATCAATAAACTTAAAGACGCTTTGAAAGCTGAAAAAGCATTATTAACGAATGAGTTAATTGATGAAAGAGAAACTGAAATCAAGTTTCTTGAAAAAGAAACATTAGACTATCAGCAACAACGTTTTGGTGTTAACGGTGATTTAATTAGACAAAAGTCGGCTTTAGCAAAACCAATACAAGATCAGGTTTTTACTGCTGTTCAAGATATAGCAGAAGCTAGAAAATATGATTTCATATTTGATAGATCATCTGATTTAACAATGCTTTTTGCAGCAAAAAGATTCGATGTTAGTGATCAAGTTTTACGAGTTATCACTAGAACTGATAAAAGAGAGCAGTTGACAAAGAAACAACTTGCTATAGAAGAAGAAAAGGAAAATAAAGAAACTGCGATTGATGAAAGTCCTGCTTTACAGGAAAGACAAAAAATCTTAGATGAAAGGAAAGCTGCAAGAGATAAAATCCTAGAAGACAGGAAAGCAGCTCAAGAAGAAAAAATAAGATTATACGAAGAAAACAAAAAAGCGATTCGAGAAGCAAGGGAAGCTAAAAAAAATGGCACGGTTTCTGAAACAGTAAAAAAGGAAAGCAGTCCAGCAGTAACTACTCCAACCACAGAAGCAGCCAAAACAACTGTAACTGATGATACGAGAGCTAAACAAGCCGAAGAAAGACAAAAGCTTTATGATGAACGTAAAAAAGCTTTAGAAGAAAGAAGAAATAAAATCTTAGAAGAAAGAGAAGCTGCCAAAAAAGCGAGAGAGCAAAAGGCAAAAGAGGAAAAGGAAAAAAAAGGAAATACGACCAATAATTAATTAATATTTTAAAATGATGATGAAACAAATCAAAACTTTACTAATTGCTGCAATACTAGTTTTAGGAGCAAACCAAATGAATGCTCAAGCTAAAGTAGCTCACGTTGACGTAAGCGAAATTATGTCTAAAATGCCAGCAATGATAGATGCACAAAAACAACTTGAGAAATTAAGCGGAACATATGATGCAGATTACAAGAAAATGGTAGAAGAATACCAAGCAAAATTAAAAAAATACGAAGCTGAATCAGCTACGGTAACAGATGCAGTTAATGGAGAGCGTTCGAAAGAAGTTCAAGATATGCAAAAAAGAATTGTTGACTATAGAGACAATGCTCAAAAAGAATTACAACAAAAAGAATCTGATATCGTTAAACCATTAATGGAAAAAGTGAGAGCTTCTATCCAAAAAGTTGGAAAAGCAAAAGGATACCAATATGTTTTAGATGGTTCTACTCTTTTATTAGCTGATGGTCCAAACGTTACAGCTGACGTAAAAAAAGATTTAGGTTTCTAAAAACCTGTCTTAATAACAAAAAAAACTGCTCACCAATAAATGGTTCGAGCAGTTTTTTTTTATGCATAAAAATTAATTCCATTCTAATCAAAAATCTTAAATAAAGCCTTTTTTTTGATTCTAAAAAATACTTAACTTTGTTTTTATGACAAACAATAATCCTATAGGCGTTTTCGATTCTGGCATTGGTGGTACTTCTATTTGGAATGCAATTCATCAATTACTTCCAAACGAAAAAACAATCTATTTAGCTGACAGTAAAAATGCTCCCTATGGTCAAAAAACCAAAGAGGAAATAGTTGCTTTAAGCAAAAAAAATGTAGACTTTTTACTAGATATGGATTGCAAATTGATTGTCGTTGCATGCAATACAGCAACTACAAATGCGATTAAAGAATTAAGAGAACAATATACTATTCCATTTATAGGAATTGAACCTGCTATAAAACCAGCAGCAACAAAATCAAAAACACAAACTATAGGAATACTTGCTACTCAAGGTACTCTAAACAGTGAGCTTTTTAATAAAGCAACCGAAATGTACCAAGACACTAAAATCATCGAGCAAGTTGGTCATGGCTTAGTACAGTTAATTGAAAATGGGGACTTATACTCTCCTGAGATGACACAACTTCTAGAATCGTACCTCAAACCTATGGTTGAGGCTAATATTGATTATTTAGTGTTAGGATGTAGTCATTATCCGTATCTGATTCCACAGATAGAAAAAATCCTTCCAAAACACATTCATATCATCGATTCTGGAGAAGCTGTAGCGAAACAAACCCAGAACATACTACGCGAAAAAGTTGGTTTTAATAACGGTCCTGTAAACGAACCTATCTTTTACTGCAATAGTAATCCTAAAGTTTTATCGGACATACTAGAAAACAAATACAAAGTTTTAGAAAAAGAGTTCTAAACAATTAATCAAATTTACTCTTCACAAACCATATTCCATCCAATGATAAATTGAGTGATAATTTATGATAATTTTCTTTAATAAGACCATCCCCTATTTTACCTTTTTGTCCGTAAGAGTAAGAAATATTTAGAGCTGAAAAAGTATTGCTTTCTAAAGGGAGAGTTAATCCTAACGAAAAAGATACATTCTTAACTCTTTGATTGTCGACTTCAAGATACCCTGCATCATAATTAATCCCTGTCGCATAACGAATACGATCTATATATTTCCGAGCATTCTTATTGCTTTTATAAGATAAGCCTAAAGCAAATCGGTCTTGATTCACAAAATTTCCATACAACTCAGATTGTCTCGTATTGTTCCAAAGGCTCTTTTCATAATCAAAAGTAATATTCAAATTATTCTTAAAAAGCTTGCTAACTCCTACTCCAATTTCTGAAGGCAAGTAATAATCATCAACATCCGAATTTGTGTTTGAATCTGTAGTTGTTGTACCTGAATCACCTACAATTGTCACAGTTTGCACCTTGGAAGCCTTAACTCTTGAGGGTGATTTAAAAGTCGAACCAATGGTTAGTGTTGAATCTATTTGATATTGCACTCCAAGCGTTGGCCTAAATCCGTTATAATTTGTTTTTTTATTAATATTAGTTACTGAGTTATTAATGGTATAATATCTATCATCAGTAGTATTTCCAAAAAGCACAGCTGCAGAAAGTCCTAAAGACAATTTTTTATTGATTTTGTAGGCATATGAAAAGTCAAAATTATTCAAACCTCCCGAACCTGTTGCATCCAAATTATATTGCTCCTGACTATTTTCTATAGGAATCTTTAGATTTAAAATTTTAAATGATGCACTTGAATAAGGTCGTAAAGCTACACTAAAAGCAGATTTTTGAGTAATCGGAAAAGCAAATGCTATGTGTGAGAACTGAGCATTATTACGGTTCTCCGATTTTAAATTGTTTTGATATGTGCTCTCTATAAATTTGCCCCCAATATCAAACAAAAAATGATTTTGTGACATAAATCCCAATGAAGCAGGATTAAGATTATTGATGAATTGATTAGATGGCAAGGCAATCCCTGAAGACCCCATAGAAGGAAGCGAACCAAAATCTGAATCATACAAACTACCTAATCCATAGAGCGAATAAGGAGAAGTGGAAATACTTTGAGAAAACGAAGTCACTGACATTAAAACTAGTAAACCTACGAACGCTATTTTATTTTTCATTTAATAAGTAATATAATAAATTTTCAATTCCATTTTATTGCTTGGGAATTTCTGATCCCCTAAAACAATCCGATTAACCGCTTTATTAATATTAGGTAGCGTAAGGATTAATGACGATTTCGAATCTGATTGTTTCAACATCTCTTTTTGCAAAAAACCTCCTATCGAAATTTTATAGCCTACATTTTCATTAAACTCATCACTTGCTTTATTTAATAATGCATACATGGCTGTACCCGACGAATTATTAAGCGTACCACTAATTCTGTTTAAATTATCTCCAACATAAACTCGCAATGAATCTGCCAAAGGATAGATTTTGGAATATGTATTCGCAACCGGTTTTATAAACAGTACCGCATCAACGATTGCTCCCTTTTCGGCGATATATTTAAGTTGCTTTATATTGGGAAAATCAATTCTACATGCGATTCCCGTTCCTGACTGAATAAAGCCTTTGTTTTCTGTTTGTGAACTAGATAATTTACTTGAAGAAATTGGTAAGTTTTGAATAATAGTACCTGTCTTATCTAATGTGATTGCGTTAAATTGCTTGGTAGCATCTAAAATAGAGAAATCCTTCACTAAAGAAGTTTCAGCATCTCCTTGGTATTTTGAATAGTAAAGCCTTACTACACTTGTAGCACCTTTAAATCCAATAACACTCGATGAGCTTGCTCCTGTGGAAGTGAGAACTATTCCTTTTAAATATTCTGTAAATTCATCCAAATTAACAACCTCTCTTTTCTTTAACTTCTGAAAAAGTTCTGAACCAAAAGCATCATTCATTCTTATATTAATAGAATCCTTTTCAGTTGGTCTTGGCTTATAAGAAATCATACCTAAACTTTCTGGAGCATAAGTTAAAGTTGAATTATTATAAAAATTTTTATCCTCTTTATTTGGCTTTACTTTTTGAGTCAATCGGTGGATATCTAAAGTCTGAATTTGAGTAGTATCTCCAAAAAAATAATTGTCATACTTTAAAATCATTGCTATGGAATCGTAGACATAGTTTGGCAAATTCGTGTCTGAATCTTCTATATTCAATTTGTAATCATTAGCCAATAATTGAAGATAACTATCCGATTTTACTTTCCCAAAAATAGGATCATCATAGTTGCCTAGCAAGATTCTATTTTGGCTAGATGTAACCAATGAATCAAAATTGATTGTAGACATATCAACCGTTAATGTATCGATCAAAATCACTTTATTTCCAATAGATAAATAATCTGATCCAACAACAAATTCTCCTGCATCGGCATCGGTATTACAGGAGACCACAAAAAAACCAAGAAACAATAGCAACAATAATTTGTACATAAATATTTTTTGAACAAATATAAAATGGTGTTTTCTAGACAACATCATAACATATACAGCCTAGGCTTTTACATCTATAAATACCTAAAAACAATCTATAACCTCAAAGCAGGGACAAATACCCCATTCGGCACTAAAATTTGCCATTTAGTCTATAGGAAAGCCCCGTACATATATCTTCTTTTTTTGAAAATAATATCATAACTACTTTTGAGCCAATAAAGAAATAATGAAAATAAAACCTTTACTATCCTTACTTATTATGGCTCCTATGTTTACAATTTATGCTCAAGATGGTTTCAGCATGGATTTGAATATAAAAACTGAACCTGCAGATAAAATCACTTTAAATGAAACTAGCATCGGGATTTCAGCATATAAAAACATCAATGCAAAAAATAAGGTCACAAATACGCTACAATACAAGAACATTGAAGCAAAGTACGACATAGAGGATTATGATTATAAATACAATTACAGTTCTTATAATAGCATTAAAAACACGTTATCAATAGAACATCAATTGACACAAAAAACAACATTTAATCTAGAAATAGAACCAACATTGAACTTTCAAGAAAATATTAATTTTTCTGATTTATCAATTTTAGGTGGAGTAGAAATTAATCAGATTTTAAACAAAAATAGCGCAATAACTATTGGAGTAAAAAGAACAAATGCTTTAGGATTACCAAAAATAACACCTACATTTTCTTTTTATCATAAAATAAATAATAAGGCTGTAATGACTATTGGTTTTCCCAATACAGCAATTACATATTCTAACAACATACGAAATGCATTTAGCATTACGAATCATTTTAATGGTGATTTTTTTAATCTGGACACTACCTATCTAAACAATAATGCAGCCACAAAAGTTAGTTTATCCCAAATTACTACTGCATTTGAATACGAAAGAAATATGGATGGAAATTGGTTTGTAAATTTTAAAAGTGGTTACAATTTTAATAAAAAATACCATCTATCAAATCATAGCAATGACAATGTTTATGATTTCAATATTGGCAATAGCTACATTCTAAACATTGGCATAAAATACAAACACTAACAAATATTATACATTATGAATAGCTTAAAAAAAGGAATATTATTCGCAACATTTATTATAAGTCTCACTTTTGTGGGTTGTAGTAACGATAATTCTGATGATGAATTGATAGGAAACTGGATTAAAAAATCTGCTTTTGATGGTCCAGCAAGATCCAGTGCCACAAGTTTTGTAATTGGAGCCTATGCCTATGTAGCAACTGGATATACAGGTGATGAACGTTTAAAAGATCTTTGGGTATATAATTCAACGGGAGATTATTGGGAGCAAAAAGCAGACTTTATAGGAGTTGCAAGAAATGCAGCATCTGCATTTGAGCTAAACGGAAAAGGATATATTGGACTTGGTTATGATGGAACTAATAGATTGAAAGATTTTTACGAATACAACCCAACAACAAATATTTGGGAACAAAAAGCAGATTTTACAGGTAGTGCACGTTATTCGGCTGTAGGGTTTCAAGTTGGAGGAAAGGCCTATTTCGGGACTGGTTACGACGGAAATTATTTAAAAGACTTTTATCAATACAATCAAGACTCCAATACCTGGACTCAAGTTAATGGTTTTAGCGGGGATAAAAGAAGAAATGCAACTGTTTTTGTAATTAATAATAAAGCCTATTTAGGCACTGGTGTAAACAATGGTGTAAACCAAAATGATTTTTGGCAATTTGATCCAAGTACTGATGTTTGGACAAAAAAAAGAAACTTAGATGACAGTGAAAGCGACCATGATACCTATTATATAAAACGTTCAAATGCTTCTAGTTTCACTATGAACGGTTTAGGATATATACTTTGTGGAGAAGGTTTAAAATCAGTTTGGGAATATAATCCAATTACTGATATTTGGAAAGAAAGAACTGCATTAGAAGGGTCTTCTAGAACTGATGCTATAGGATTTGCAATTAATGATAGAGGATTTGTTTTATTAGGAAGATCTGGCTCTTCTTATTTTGATGATGCATGGGAATTTAAACCACTTGAAGAACAAAATGATGATGATAATTAATCTAAAAAAACAATTCTTCTGGGTAAAAATCCAGAAGAATTATTCTTGCTTATTCTCAAAGACTATTACAATAGCTACTGTACTGCTAATTACAGCTTGTAATAATAAAGAAAACTATCATGTAGAATCCATAAAAACGGCCAATGGTTGGGGATATACAATTGCCAATGATGAGAGAATCATAATTAAACAAACCGTAGTTCCTGTCATTAATACTAACAAGAGTTTTACAACTGAAAAGGATGCATTAAAAACAGCTCATTTAGTGGTTAAGAAGCTTGAAGCTAATTTATCTCCTACAATAACAAAAAAAGATTTAATTTTATTAGATATAAGTATCTAAATGAATATTGAAATAACCAAAAATACAAATACAAACAAGATTCTATTTCACAGTGTGATATGGACTTTCTTTATCCTTACTTCATTGATTCAATTTTACGAAAGCCCCTTTCAGATAAATTCAGATTTTTATGTCCAATGGATTACTGGAATTATATTATTTTATCTAAACTATTTCTATTTAGTGCCTGCGTTGCTTTTGCAGAAAAAATACTGGCTCTATTCGGCTTTCATAGTAGCACTTATTATCACTTTTATGATTATTCGAGCAAGCTATTTTATCCCAGAAATCCAAATGGCGAAAAGAATTCTTCCCCCAAAAATGCTAGCTATAGACGAAGATGGGCATCCAATCCCTAAAAACTTAAAATTTAGAACCACTATGGCTGTACAACCATTGTTTTTTAAAATAGCACCTTCCTTCTTTTATATCCTAATAGTAACAATAAGTGCTATCATCAAAACATTGTCAGAATTTTATAATAACCAACAGAACAAATTAATAGCTGAAACTCATCGAACAACTACCGAATTAATTTATTTACGAAAACAAACAAACCCTCATTTTTTATTCAATTCATTAAATAGTATTTATTCTTTGGCTCATAAAAAATCAGATTTAGTTCCTGATGCAATCGTCACATTATCTGAATTGATGCGCTATATGTTATATGAAACCGATAATAAAACTGTAGCTCTCGAGAAAGAGATAAACTATATTCAAAACTATATCGAACTACAAAAATTAAGATTAAACAACATCGAGAATATCACAATTAATGTTCATGGTGAACCTAAAAACAAATTCATTGAACCACTATTATTAATATCATTTGTAGAGAATGCATTTAAGTATGGAACAGACTATAAAGGTGCTGCTTTTGTAAAAATAAGAATCGTTATCGAAGAAAACAGCCTAGATTTTTGGGTCGAAAATAAGGTTGAAAACTATAAAAAGGACCCTGAAAATTCTGGAATTGGATTAACGAATATTAAGAGTCGTTTGGATCTTCTATATCCAGAAGCACATGAACTAAAAATAACTGAAACTAAAAAGTTTTATAATGTACATCTCAACTTAAAACTTGACCAGATACAAACGCCATTACCAAAAGCCTAATTAACAATGTTATAGTTGAAAAAAATTATAACAGCAAATTAACTATTGAGAATCTAATTTTAACTTGTCTTTAGATGTCAAGTTATATTTTCGCATCATAAATTTTATCTAAAAAAGACAACCAATGAAATGTGTAATTATAGATGATGAACCGTTGGCGGTAGAATTACTTAAAGATTTTGTTAGTAAAATTGATTCTTTAGAATTAGTAAGCACTTTTAACAATGCAATTGATGCTATTTCTATTATAAATCAAACAAACATCGATTTGATCTTTTTGGATATTGAAATGCCTCATTTTTCAGGAATAGATTTTCTAAATGCTATCGAGAAAAAACCTTTAGTTATTTTCACGACAGCCTATTCTGATTATGCCGTTGAAGGATTTAATCTAGGAGCTGTAGATTATTTAGTTAAGCCAATTCCGTTTCATCGTTTCTTAAAATCGGTTGTACGTGCACAACAATTATTCAATCCGTTACATATTCCTGCAAGTGTAAACCCTATTTCTGCTCCTGAGATTAATCAGGATTTCATTTTTGTTAGAGCTGAATATGAGAATATAAAACTAAACTTTTCGGATATTTTATTTATTGAGGGATTAAAAGATTATGTGAAAATTTATACTACAGACAACAAGTATACTTTAACTCTAATAAGCCTTATGAAGCTTGAAAACCTACTTTCTAGTAAAGGTTTCTCCAGAATTCATCGATCGTATATTATTAATATTAAGCATGTAAAATCAATCCAAAAAAACAAAGCTTTGATTGGAGATAAAAGAATTCCTATTAGTGAAAGCTATAAAAATGCTTTCTTCGAAAAAATAAATTTATAACTATTTCTCCTCTTCCTTAAACCAGCTCGAATACATTACATAATTATTAGAAATACGCTCGATTTCGCCAGCAAAATCTGATTGGTCAATGTCTTTGACTTTCTTAGCTGGTACTCCAGCATAAATACTGCCTGAAGTAACGATGGTATTTTGAGTTACTACTGCTCCAGCAGCGATAATAGCATTGCTTTCGACTACACAATTATCCATTACAATTGCTCCCATTCCTATTAATACATTATCTTGAATTGTACAACCATGTACAATTGCATTATGTCCAATAGAAACATTATTTCCTATAATTGTTGGATGTTTTTGATAAGTACAATGAATAATAGCCCCGTCTTGTATATTAACTTTATTTCCTATTTTAATAAAATTAACATCTCCCCTAATTACAGCATTGAACCAAACACTACATGAATCTCCAAAAGAAACATCTCCTACAATTGTTGCATTTTCGGCTACATAACAATCATTTGGAATATTTGGTGTTTTTCCGTTTACAGTTTTTATCAGCATGAGTTTATTATTTTTTAAAATTGAATTATAAATTAGTTTATCGCAGGGCAATCGCAATCATATTTTTCACGCTTACAGAATAAGTTAAGCCCCAATGTAATTTGATGATATGCTCCATTATCAAATTTTACATTACCTGTAACTTGTGAGTATGTGTAGGCAAACATAAAATTTTTATAATTAACTCCTAAAATAGGTGTTATGTATTGTAATTTTTGAGTAGACATACTTGAACCATTATAATACTGAGCTCCATCAAAACTTCTTCTATATGATAATCCAGCCCAAACACTACCAAAATCCATGTTTTTGTAAGCTTTTAGATTAAAATCGATTAACTTCTCTTTCGTTTTATCAAACAATTGAAAAAGCACCGAAGGTTCCCATAATAGTTTTCTTTTATTTCCAAAAACATACCCTGCACTCAAAAGATATTTTCTGAGATTATCGCTTTCAAAGTCTGTATATATCTGTCGTCTTGTTTCTACCGCACCTTGGACTGTAGCATGTGCATAGAAATTAAGAAAATTATAGGATGCTCCAAAATCTACATTAAAATAAGAATCCTTTTGGATGTTTCCAAAAACAATTGGATCAAATTCTCCAAATGAAGTTTCGTCTAACTGATTCTGAATTACTCCTGCATTAATACCGAATGATAGCTGATTTAAATCTATTTCATCTCTCGAAAAAAGAATATGATAAGCATAAGTAAGTTTGATTCCTTTTTGAGAATGATATCCATTTTTATCATTAAAAAGTATAACTCCTGCCCCTGATCTATCACCAATACGACCATTAAAACTTAAAGTCTGAAGTGCTGGTGCATCATCTTGGCCGAACCATTGCTTGCGTGCTGTTAATCTAAGTTTTGCACAATTTGCTGCTCCTGCCATCGAAGGATGTATCAAATAATAGTTATCTGATAAATAATCTGAATAAACGGGAATACCTTCTTGTGAGTAAGCATATGAAAATATAAATAAAATAAAAATTGAATATTTAATTTTAGAATACATTAAAGGTAGCTTTATTTAAAATAGATGTTAAAAACTTATTTCCATATCATACTAAAGTAAATATTGCTGAGATACAGGAAATAATACGTTATTTTTATATTAAAAATCAAATATAACTATTAGTAGAAAATAACTTTAGTAAATTTGTAAAAAATTACTAAATCATGACAAAACTCACTATAAAAGAAACACAAAATCCTAGTATATTAAAATTTGAATTTCCAGACTTTATAACTAAAAATGAGAGCTTTGAATTTAAAAACATTGATGAAGCTAAAAGTTCTCCACTAGCACAAAAACTATTCTATTTACCGTTCGTAAAAACAGTATACATCTCAGGTAATTTTATTGCCATTGAGAAATACAGTATTGTTGAATGGGATGATGTAAAAGATGCTGTAGTTGACCAAATCGAAACATTTGTAAACGATGGTGGAGTAATTATTGCTATTGACGAAAATAAACCAAAGAAACAACCTATAACTGTTTACGGTGAATCAACTCCTAATCCTGCTGCTTTAAAATTTGTAGTAAGCAGAATGTTGACAAAAAATGCAATTGAATACAAGAATATTGATCAAACTGCCTCTTCGCCTCTAGCTAAAGAATTATTTAAATTCCCTTACGTAAAAGAAATTTTTATCGATGAGAATTACATCTCGGTAACTAAATATGAAATTAACGACTGGCAGGAAATCACTCTTGAACTAAGAACTTTCATCAAACAATATATTGAAAATGGAGGAACCGTTTTAGACGAAAGTTTAATTGAAGTAGCAACCAAAAATGATGTTACTAAAGATGAAGCTTTTGACAAACTGGATACTACATCACAACAGATTATTAATATATTAGAAGAATACGTAAAACCTGCTGTAGCAGCTGATGGTGGAAATATTGCTTTTGATTCGTATAATGAAACTGATAAAACTGTAAAAGTAATTTTGCAAGGGGCTTGTAGTGGTTGTCCTTCTTCGACTTTTACTCTTAAAAGTGGTATAGAAAACATGCTAAAAAGCATGTTAAATGATGACAATATTAAAGTAGAAGCTGTAAACGCATAAACATCTTTTATAAAAATTTAAAAAGCGCTTCATATGAAGCGCTTTTTTTATTACCTAAAACGAAACACAAATTATTCACTATCAATAAATTATAACTCAACAGTCACTATAATTCTTTAAAAAAAGATTAATATTGTATTCTATATTAACTAATAACAACTATTATGGGATTATCATCGTTTTTTAAGAATTTATTCGGCACTGCTAAGGAATCTGCTACAGAGTTTGCAAGCCAAGCCGAAAACACATTTGAAGAAGCCAAAGAAGCTGCAGCACCCTATATCGAAAAAGCTGAAACACTAGCTGGAGAAACAATAGATAAAATAAAAGAAGTGTCTACTCCATATCTTGAAAAAGCGGAAACATTTGCTGGAGAAACAATAGAAAAAGTTAAAGAAGTATCTGCTCCATATCTTGAAAAAGCGGAGACATTAGCCGAAGAAACAATAGAAAAAGTTAAGGAAGTAGCAGCTCCTGTATTAAATAATACTGAGAAAGCTTCAGATAATTTAGATAAAGTAGTTGACTCAGTTAAAGAAAATACCACTTCTAGTACAATTGTCGAAGAAGCTAAATCTCTTACAACTGATGCTGCCGATGAAGCTTCAGATGAAGTATTAAATAAATAGTTAAAGATAACAGCAATATTTATTAATAAAATAATTAATTTTTATCTTTGCCTAACTAATTCAGACCTTCTCATTGAGAAGGTTTTTTTATACTAAAAAAATGAACTTAAATCCTGATCAAATCAGTAATTACGCTAATCAATTAATTCAAGTACTAGTTGATTATTCACCTAAACTAATATCTGCCTTTCTTATCCTATTTGTAGGGCTTTACATTATTCGTGTAATCAATAGATTAATACGTCGAATAATGGTAAAACGAAATCTGGACCCTACCTTAACGAAATTCCTAGCTGATATTTTATTATGGGCTTTACGAATATTACTATTTGTTTCATTCATTTCTAAACTGGGTATAGAAACATCATCATTTGTTGCCATTCTAGGAGCTATGGGTCTTGCTGTAGGTTTATCTCTTCAAGGGTCTCTTTCTAATTTTGCAGGTGGTATGCTTATTATTCTTTTCAAACCTTTTAAAGTTGGTGATACTATTGAAGCACAAGGCATGGTTGGAACTGTATCTGAAATACAAATATTTGTAACTAAATTGTTAGCTGGAAACAACCAAACGGTATTTATACCAAATGGAGCTTTATCTAATGGTACAATTATTAACTATTCTATGCAAGGACAACGTAGAGCAGACTTAACATTTGCTGTTGCCTATGATGCTGATATTAAAAAAACTAAAGACATTCTTGAGAGAATTTTAAACGACAATCCGAATGTGCTTAAGAATCCTGCTCCGGAAGTTTTCGTAAAAAACTTAACAACTAGTTCCATAGAATTTGCTGTACGTCCTTGGGCAAAAAATGAAAATTATGGAATAGTTTTTTCTCAGACTTTAGAGAATTGTAAAATTGCTTTAGATGAAGCGGGAATTTCAATTCAGCCTTATACTCTACAAAAATAAAATACTTTTTATTGTTTTTTAGGAGTTGTAACCATAAAGTCTTTCAAATAATAAGGTTCAAAATAAGCGACATCTACAGTGTCGCTTTTTTTGTATTTATCAAAACTTATAGCACTCATTTCTTTTGCCGAAGGGTATTTAATATCTTCTAGAAAAATAAAATTTTCTTTTGTCAAGACTGTTTTACATTTTTCTGCACAGTCTCCAACAAAATAAAGTTTTTCGTTATACTCTTCAAAAGAATTTTCAGTGATTATTTCAGCCAAAATCTCTCTTTGTTTTTCCAATTTTGAGTTAAACACTGCGCTATATACTTCCATTCTTCTTGCATCTAACATCGGAACAATTAAGCCATCTGTATTATTTACTTGAGAAGCCAATGTTTGCAAGGTATCAATAGCAATTAATGGAATCTCTAATGCAAAACATAAGCCTTTTGCTGCCGAAACTCCTATACGTAATCCTGTATATGAACCCGGGCCTTGGCTAACCGCAATTGCAGATAAATCCTGAAAAGAAATTCCAGCTTCCTGAATACATTCTTCGATAAAAACATGTAATCTTTCGGCATGAGAATAGCCTTCTTCTGAGATTTCTTTGCACAAAATTATTTTTCCTTCTTTTGCTAAAGCAACAGAACAGTTCTTTGTAGCGGTTTCAATATTAAGAATGTAAGCCAAACTAATTTTATATTTTATGGTAACAAGAAACAATGTAGTTCTATTATAGAACTACATTGTTTTGTCATTATTATTTTTCTACTTTATCGGATTTAAGACTAACCTTATCTCCTGAATTCAGATCTTTTGAAACGGTTGTATATGGCCCTGTTATAACCACATCTCCTGCTTTAAGTCCTGAAGTTACTTCGATATTTGTATCGTCTTGTATTCCTGTTTTTATGATCCTAATTTTAGCCTTATCTCCTTCTTTTACAAAAACACATTCGAACTTTTTGTCATTTTTAGGAAGTATTTTTTTATCATTTGGATCTTCAATTTTAATTTCTTTTACTGCTGCCGTATCCGATTTTACAACTACTGAGCTTATTGGCACTGCCAACACATTCTTTTTTGTATTTGTTATAATATCAACTGTAGCTGTCATTCCTGGTCTAAAAGGAGAATATGCTTGTGGTTTCCCTTCTATTAAATCTTTATAAGACTCTTTTAGAATTCTTACTTTAACTTTAAAATTAGTTACCTGATCTGATGTTAAAGTAGTACTAGCTGAATTAGAAATACTAGTTACTATACCTTTAAATTGTTTTTTCAAGTAAGCATCTACTTCTACATTTGCCTGATCTCCAACTTTAATTTTTACGATATCATTTTCGTTTACATCTACTTCAACTTCCATGTTATTTAAGTTCGCAACTCTTAAAATTTCAGTTCCAGCCATTTGCTGCGTTCCTAAAACACGCTCACCTAACTCTACATTAAGTACCGAAATTGTTCCATCTGCAGGAGCATAAATAGTAGTACGTCTTAAATTATCCTTAGCTTCATTTACAGATGCTGAAGCACTTTGTACTGCAAAATAAGAATTCTGCTTAGCAGCTTTTGCTACTTCAAAAGAAGCTATAGCTTTATCCCAATCTGACTTAGAAATTATTCCTTTCTCAAATAACTTTTTGTTTCTCTCATAACTAGACTTTGCTTCTTTAAATGATGCATCTGATTGACTTAGACTAGCTTTAGTTCCTGACAAATTAGAAACTGTACGGTTATAACTTGATGTATATAAATCAGGATTTATTTTTACCAATAAGTCCCCTTTCTTAACGATTTGTCCTTCTTTTACATTTAGTGCTATGATCTCTCCCGAAACTTCTGATGAAATTTTCACTTCAATTTCTGGCTGGATTTTCCCTGTTGCCGATACTGTTTCTACAATTGTCGACGCTACAACTTTTGCAACTTCTACTTCTGTACCTGTATCTTTATTTCCTATCACACCTGCTTTCGAAAATCCAATTAAGGCAGCAATAACTATAATTGAGCCTCCTAATAAGAAATAAATTGTTTTTTTTGACATAATAAACTAGTTTTTAACTATCGGAACAATAGGAATTCCAAAATAGAATTCTAATATTTTTGTTTTAAAGATATAATCGTATTTAGTTCTAATTACTTCTGATTGTGCATTGGTAAGTAATGTTTGCGATTGATTAAAATCAAAAGCGTTCATTAAACCCACTGCAAATTTTTCTTTTGCATAATCATAAGCTCCTTGTCTTGCTTCTAAAGCTACAACTGCTGCTTCATGTGCATTTAAAGCACCTTTAGTATCAGTAAAAGCTGTATAAACATTACGTTGCAAATCTAAGTTTTTTTGTTCTAATTCAATTTTAGATTTCTCTAAACTTACCTTATTGCGTTCTACATTATTTCTTACTGAGAATCCATTAAAAATTGGAATAGATAATTCTGCTCCAAATGACTGTCCTTTGTTATCACTAAACTGATTCCAAAAAGGAGCAGGGCCTGTTACTACAGCTGTTCCTCCAACTAGTGTGGTTCTATCTGAATTTGATACTCTGGAATTAAAGTTATAAAAACCTTTTAATGAAGGCTGATAAGCTCCTCTTGCAATAGCTACATTTTTCTCTGCAATTTCAAGATTGGCCTTAGCAATTTTTAATTCTGTTCTGGTCTCTTTAGCTTTTTCGTAAATTGCTACTGGTGACTGAGCTAAAATAGTTTCTCCTGCACTAATATTTGTATTATCTACTACATCAAAATCATCGAACTCTTTTAATTGTAATAACTGCGCTAAACTTAACTTAGAGATTAACAATGTATTCTCTGCAATAACAACATTTTGCTTATTTGTTGCTACTGTGGCTTTAATATCTAGCAAATCTCCTCTAGGGATTGTTCCTGCTTTTACTAATTCATCAGAACGTGTGTATTGCTTTTCACTAATTGCAAGTTGTTCCTGTTGTACTTTTAAATTTTCTTTATTAAAAAGAACTTGCAAAAAAGCATTAGCCACATTAAGCGAAATATCTTCTTGCATTTTCAACAATTGATATTTAGAAGCCATTATAGATAAATTTGCTTTTCTTAACGCATTCTGGTTTTGCAATCCTCTATAGATATCAATTCCTACACTTGCCCCAGCAGAGGTAAACTGTGTAGTTTGATTACGTAAAATCCCTGTTGTGATATCCTGATTTAAACCAATATTCCATGAATGTGACAGTTGTGCATTGGCTGTAGGAAGAAATTTTCCAAATGCATCTTTTTTATCGATAGCAATAGTTTGAGTATCCAATTCCGATTGTTTAATCGAGATATTGTTTTCCAACGCATACCTTACACATTCTTCTAAAGTCCATTTTTTTGATTGCGCCTGTATTGACGCTCCTAGTAGTAAGACAAAAACAAGATAAATATATTTATTATTTTTCATAAACTTTGAATCAAAGCATAGCAAAGATACTATACAAATTTAACATTCTTTAAAAACCAAAAATTCTTTTTTTTTAACTGCTACTTATTTTTTTTCTTCTTCTTTTACTAAGCCCTGATTCCAGATTTTTATTTTGTCTGTAGCTGTAATTCCACTTTTTACCTGAACGTAAATTCCATCACTAACTCCTAAAACAAGATCTTTTCTTTGGAATTTTTGCGGTGCAGTTTCTACTTCAACATATGGTTTTTGAGTTTTTTTATCAAATTGAACTAATGATTCTTTTATCGCCAAAACTTTTTCCGCTTTCTCTAATATAATAGATGCATTAGCACTTAACCCCGCTCTAATAAATGTATCATCTCTATTTTCTAATGATGCTTTTATTTGAAATTGGATAGCTCCATTTTCTACTACTCCTTTTGGTGCAATATAACGTAAAATTGCATCAAATTTCTTGTTTTCAATAGCTCCAACTGTAATTTCGATTGGCATTTTTTCTTTGATTTTTCCAACTTCTGATTCATCAATTTTTCCAACAAAAATCATCCTTCCAACATCTGCAACACTAGCAATTGTAGTTCCTTCATTAAAGTTATTACTCTCAATAACTTGATTTCCTACTTTTACTGGTACATCTAACACCATTCCTGTTACTGTAGAGCGAATTAAGGTATTTGCATAATTTCCAAGTCCTGATGTAGTTCCTGTTTTTACGATATCAAAACTTTGCTTTGATGACAAATAAGTCTGTTTCGCTTGTTTGTAAGCTAATTGTGCTGCATCAAAATCATTTGCAGAGATTACCCCTTTATCAAACAATGTTTTTTGTCTTTGGTATAACTTTTCTTGATTATCCAATGCAATTTTAGCAGTTTGAACCTGATTTTGAGTACTACTTACATTCGAAACATTTGCAACAACTTTTATCTTTGCAATCATATCTCCCGCTTTGATACTTTCTCCTGCTTTGATATAAACAGCCTCAATAATTCCTGAAATATTTGGTTTAATAAGTACCTCTTCATCTGGCTGAATATTACCTGTTGCGATTGTGTTTTTAACTATCGTTTTTATTTCAGCTTTCTCTGTTTGATAAACAATAGGTGACTCTTGATTTTTTGCATACAAATAATACAAAGCACCAAAGAAAACTATTGCAATAAAAATTAAAATGGTTATCGTTACTCCTTTTTTCATTTTGTTTTTTAGTTTAATCGATTATTTTATTGATTGATAATTTATTCTGATCGTAAAGCGTCTACTGGCTTTACGTTTATTGCAGTTTGAGCTGGAATAAATCCTGCTAACAAACCTGATCCTATTAAAATTAATAATGCTACAAAAACAACTCTTAAATCTACCGTTGGATTAGCAAACATCGTTTCTCCCTCTTGGGGCATCGAAGCCAGCACCATATTAAGAACTGCAATAACTCCTGTAGCAACTGCAATACCTAACATTCCTGAAATAATAGTTAAAAATATAGATTCTGAAAGTATTTGTCTTCGAATTGCTCCTGGGGTTGCTCCCAAGGCTCGTCGTATTCCTATTTCTTTAGTTCTCTCTTTTACTACAATAAGCATAATATTAGAAATACCAATAACTCCTGAAATTAAAACCAACGTACCCACGAAATAAGCAATAAATGTCAAGATTGTAAACAATCCTTGCACTTGATTGAATCGCTCAAACAAATCAAAATTCCCAACTGCTCTATCATCAATAGGATTAACAGAGTGCCTTTCTTTTATTAGATCTATAATTTTAGGTTTTAGATCTGTAATCGAAACTTTATCATTGGCTGTTAATGCCATCCAGCCTACTTTATCTCCATAATTAAAGGCTTGCTGAAAACTAGTAAAAGGAACAAATATATTTTTCTGCTCTGCCTCTGCACCTCCATTATTCTGATTCTTAGAATGATATACTCCAACAACCATAAAACTTATTCCATTTACCTTAACATAAGTCCCTATAACTTCTTCTGCTTTTCCGTAAAGTTCGCTTATAACTCCTTTTCCAATAACTGCTACTTTTCTGTTGTGCTTGATATCTTGTTGGTTTATAAAACGTCCTTTTATTATTGTCATCGGCTGTTGCTTAATAAGCTCTGGGTAATCGCCATAAATAGTAAAAGCGGAAGTTTTTGTACCTCGAACTACATTATTCGCTCCATTAAAATCTCCTAACTGATTTCGAGGAGAAACATATAATAAGTCTGGAAAAGCTTCTTTTAGGGCCATCACATCGCTATTCCTAAAATCATAACGACGCGTTTTAGGCAACCCTTTATATGCTTTTGATGTGGTTTGACTCCACATAAACATAGTATTTGTCGCAATCCCGTCAAATCCTTTTTTAACTCCATTCTCCAAACCATTTCCGGCAGCGAGTAATATTACTAAAATGAATATTCCCCAAAATACACCAAAGGCGGTAAGTACCGTTCTAAATACATTAGCCGTTAAAGCTTCTAAAATCTCTTCCCAATTATCTCTATCAAACATAATTATTCGTCTCTAAGTGCTACAATAGGTTTTATTTTTGCTGCTCTATATGCTGGAAAAAAACCAGCAACTGCTCCTGCAAATACAAGTAAAACTAGAGTGGTTAATGCCACACTAAAATCAACTTGAGGATTTAAAAAGAATTCACTTTTTATCATTGGGCCTACCACTTCTAGCAATAATAAACTAGCCAATAAACCTATAAAACCTGCGATTGTAGTAATAAAAATAGATTCATGTAATATCATCCCCACAATCGATATTGGAGAAGCACCAAGTGCTTTTCTTATACCAATTTCTTTGGTTCTTTCTTTTACAATAATTAGCATAATATTACTAACTCCAACAACACCAGCTATGATTGTACAAATTCCTACCCACCAAAAAAACAGCCTGATGTAAAGATTTAAATCATATACCTGTTTTGCATCCTCAACTGAATTGTATAAACCAATACCACTATCATCGTCTGGAGCAACAACATTTTTGTTCTTTAAAAGAGCTTTTAATTCTGCTGTGAATTTTTTAGACTCTGCTAACGCTTCTTCATAAGTAGCTTTCTTATTTAATGTAAAGAACAAATTACTTACTTTGTCACCAATTCCATAGGCTCTTTGTGTTGTTGACATTGGCAAGTAAACTCTTGTTTCTTCTCTTTCACCTGCTGGATCAGTAAAAACACCGACTACTTTAAAATTAATATTATTAATCGCTATCTGTTCTCCAAGTGGATTTTTATCTTTAAACAAATCCGTTTTTACTTTCATCCCAATAACAGCAACTTTTTCATAATTAGCCAAATCTTTGCTATTTATAAATCTTCCCATCACAACTGTACCATTTTCAATACCCAAATAATCAGGATCAACACCTCTAAATTGATACGTTGAAGATTCTTTTCCATAACTAACTGAAGCTCCCCAAAAGTTATAAGTTGACGCTCTTTTATCTAATTTATCTTCAAATTTTTGAACTGATTGTGTGTAATCACTATTTCTAAACTGAATTTGTCTTCCTGGATTTAGTCCTTTATATTGTTTTGCAGTAGTACCTGTCCAAACTTCTATAATACCAGCAGCATCACGTTCAAATTGTTTTTCAATTCCGTTTTGAAGCCCTTTACCTGCTCCAAGAAGGATAACCAATATAAAAATCCCCGAAGCTACAGAAACTCCTGTAAGAAACGTTCTTAATTTATTTTTAGCAATTGCCTCAAATATTTCCTGCCAACGCTCAATATTAAACATAAGCTGATGCTCTTACTTGTTCTACGTATTTATCATCTATAATTAGTCCGTCTTTTAAGACTACATTTCTCTTACACATTGCTGCAATATCTGGCTCGTGTGTTACAATCAAGATTGTTTTTCCTTCATCATTGATTCCTTGAATCAATTCCATTACTTCATACGACGTTTTTGTATCTAAGGCTCCTGTTGGCTCATCTGCTAATAAAACTTTTGGATTAGACGCCAATGCTCTAGCAATTGCTACACGTTGTTTCTGTCCTCCCGAAAGTTCGTTTGGCAAGTGATGCGAATGTGAATCCAGACCTACTTTTTTTAAGTAGTTAAGCGCTATTTCATATCTCTCTTTTCTTTTTATACCTTGATAATATAAAGGCATAGCTACATTATCTAAGGCTGTTTTATAATTAATTAAATTAAATGACTGAAAAACAAAACCTAAAAATTTATTTCTATATCTAGAAGCAATAGTTTCATTCAGGTTTTTGATTGGTACATTATCCAGAATATACTCTCCAGAATCTGCTTCGTCTAATATTCCTAAAATATTAAGCAACGTTGATTTCCCAGAACCTGATGACCCCATAATTGCAACCAACTCTCCTTCTTTTATATTGAAATTAATACCTTTCAGTACATGCAATTCTGATTTTCCCATTTTGTAGGATTTATGTAAGTCTTTAATCTCAATCATGGTTTGTTAATTTTAAAACAATAATACCTATTTTGGCTAGCAATTTACTACAATAAAATGTTAATAGCTTTAATCTATCATATCAATAAGACTAAATTTCCATCAAAATGTTACACTTTAATCTTAAAATATATTTGTTTTCTTAATTTTGCATCTAAAATAAAAAAATATAATGAAGAAATTATTCTCGTTTCTAATTCTCTCAATGGTTACACTGTTTATAGCCAGTTGTTCTTCTTCTCAAAAACTAACAACATTAAAACCCGAACCAGATGATGCCAGTCCACTACTATATGACAACACCCCTTCATTTATTAATTT
Organism: Flavobacterium pisciphilum; assembly: GCF_020905345.1. NCBI lineage: Bacteria > Pseudomonadati > Bacteroidota > Flavobacteriia > Flavobacteriales > Flavobacteriaceae > Flavobacterium > Flavobacterium pisciphilum. The sequence goes on along the minus strand of NZ_JAJJMO010000001.1, from coordinate 3,660,744 downwards.
ACCCATAACCGTAAAACTAAAAGACATTGAAAACCAAACCAATACCATCCTTAATGGCTTAATTTACGAAGACAACAACATTGAAGATGACGATATTGAAATCAAGATATGGAAATTAGCTCCTATAAAAATTGAAGCTGACCCAACTAATCCTGGCAAAAAAATAAAAACTATTTTACCTTTAAAAGCGCTTGTAAAGTACCGAATAGGCACTAAACAATTAGGCGTCGAATTATACGACACGCGAGAATTTAATTTGAATGGGGTAATTACATTAATTAGCTCAGTAGGATTAACCAACTGGAAGCTGAACACTAAAACCGAATTAAAATCATTAGATTGGAATGAGAGCCCAACAATGAGTGTTTTTGGAAAAAATATGCCAGTAACTTATCTTATAAATCCGGCTGTTTCTATTTTCAAATCAAAAATAGAAAAAAGTATTGATGCAGCAATCGAAAAATCGATGGATTTTAAACCTAATGTTTTAGCAGCTTTGGAAAAAATTTGTACTCCTTTCCAAATGAATGAACAATACGAAAGCTGGCTGAGAATTGTACCTATAGAAATATACTCTACTGATGCCTTACTAAAAAACGATTCTTTTTTGTTAGAAATGGGTATGAAATGTAATATGGAGACTATAATTGGCAAGCAACCTGAAAGCAAATTTAATGCTTCCAAAATTGTTTTGAAACCTGTAGCAAAAATTCCAAAACAAATTACTGCTAATATCGCTGCAGTTTCAAGCTATAAGGACGCTTCTAAAATCATGACTAGAAATTTTTCTGGACAAGAATTTGGTTCTGGAAGCAAAAAAATCACAGTAAAGAATGTTGAAATTTGGCACAAGGAAGGAAAAATGATTATTGCCTTAGATGTTTTAGGAGCTGTAAACGGAACCTTATATTTAAATGGTTTTCCAAAATACAACCCACAATCTAAAGAACTTTATTTTGACAAACTCGACTACGTTCTTGATACAAAAAGTAGACTAACCCGCACAGCTAACTGGCTTATGCAGGGCTACATTTTAAAGAAAATGGAGGAAAGCTGCCGTTACTCAATACAACCAAACTTAGAAGAAGGAAAACAAAGTATGCTTACCTATCTTAAAAATTATTCTCCTATGCCTGGTGTTTTTGTAAATGGAAAAATGGAAGATATCGAATTTCAAAAAGTAGAATTGACAAATCAAGCCATTATTGCTTTTATAAAAGTTAATGGAACTGTAAATGTCTCGGTAAACGGATTGAAATAAAATCTAGCTTACGCGTTTTTCTTTTTAGATTGGTACATTCTATAAATCAAGTAACCAATTACTAAAACAAGTAAATACGGCACTACCATTAGATAGACAATTCCATCATTTACTGCTTCGGCTTGTTTTGTATTTTCATCACCACCAAGAGCTGCACGGCACATTGCGCATTGCGCATTGGTAGATAAACTAAAGAAAAAAATAACCAACAAGAAACTAATCTTTGCTAGTCTAGAAACATTATGTTTCTTGTTGTTTGTATTTATATTAAACATAATAAGGGGAAATCATTAAATAAACAATCACTCCGGTAATAGCAACGTATAACCAAAGTGGAAATGTAATTCTTGCAATTTTTTTATGACTATTGAAGTTCTTTCCAATTGCACGAACATATGTTATCAAAACCAATGGAACGATTGCAATTGACAATAAAATGTGAGAAATTAAAATAAAGAAATACACATATCTAATCACTCCTTCTCCACCAAATTTAGTAGAATCTGATGTCATATGATATGCGATGTACATCACTAGGAAAGCCAATGAAAGAGCAATTGCTGTAGTCATCAAACGCTCATGTAGCTTTCGATTTCCTTTTTTAATAGCCATTACTGCAATAATTAAAACCAAGGCTGTAATACCGTTTATTGTAGCATAAATAGGTGGCAAAAAAGTAAGTGGCTCTACATTATACCCAAAATCTTTAAGTTTTACTCCAAACAAGATAGCTACTACAACAGGAATTACAATTGAAACAAGCACGATGTACTTGTTGTATTTTTTTTCTAATGAATTATCCTCCATTTTATTCTTCTAATAATATATTTATATCTTGTTGTATGTCTCTAACTCCTTTTTTATCCAATCCATCGTAATAAAGTATTGGGTTTCCAAAATCATCTTTGCGACAACGGATATCTCCATTTTTATCTATTAAAGCAAATAAGCCTGAATGCTCAAAACCTCCGCTTACTTTACTATTTGCTCCTGCATATAAATTAAATCCTTTATTAGATAAATCTAAAATAACATTTTTATCTCCTGTTAAGAAATTCCAATTAGATGACTTAACTCCTAGTATTTTCGCGTGGTCTTTTAAAACTTGTGCTGTATCATGAGCTGGGTCAATTGTTATTGAAACGATTCCAAAGTTTGGATTTCCAAAAAACTTTTTCTCTATTTCTAACATACTCAAATTCATCTTTGGACAAATTGATGGACATGTTGTAAAGAAAAACTCTAAAACATAAACTTTGCCTTTATAAGTTTCATTAGTTATTTTGACGTTATCCTGATTTGTTAATTCAAATTTAGGAGCTGGACCAATTTTTACTAATTTCCCGTCATCCTTAACATTTTTCCCACTAACACTATCTAAACGGCTTCCTTTTACGACAGTATCATTTTTTACTCTATCTATAATTTTAGGAACAGCATAAATACCAAAAATCAATACTATAAATGAAATACCGATGTATGATTTGTTTTTAAACATGATAATATAATTTTAAAGTTGTTTTGTTGCGTTATGATTTTTCTTAAGAGCAGCACGATATTCATAAAGAATAATCTTAAAATCATCTAGCATTTCATTGCTTAATTCTGAAGGATGGAATGTATTATACCCTTCCTTGTAATTTTCTTTATCTTTTCGCCCTCTTAAATTTCGTTCTTTGTCAACAATAAAGACATTAGGCGTTCCTAGATACTGATCCAGTTTTCCAACTAAATGCAATTGATCATAGTAGGCACTAATTTCGGCTGGAGAAGCAAAAACAAAATGCCATTGTGATACATCAGTAAATGCTGCTAAAGCGTCTACAACTTTACGTGTATCTTCTTCTGTTCCTAAGGGACAAATTACGACAAACTGTAAATCTTGGAAACCATGATAACGTTGATAAACTTTTTCGTTTAGATTAAAATAATTACCACGATTTTTTAAAATTTCTGATCCTGAAAAACCTAGTATTGTTATTTTATTATCCAAACCAACTTTTTCACCTCTTAAGGATTTCCAATCTCCTAAGTTGGCAATTTTAGGTGTTACAACAGGTAGTTTAGTAAAGCCATTCACGCCAGATGCAAAAAAGAGATAAGCAACTATAGGCAAAACGAAGAGAACAAAAAGAACTATATTTTTTTTCATTATACAAGGGAAAAAATTAAAGTACAAAAATAAAAAAAGGTACGCAATGCGTACCCTCTTTTTGAATTAATATCATGTTAAAAATTCCATTTAATGGTAGAATCTTTAAAAACCCCAAAAATATAATGTCCTTCGGTTAAAAGTATAAACAATAAATACAAAACTAGGAAAATAACCGTTGAAACAACCGACCATCTAAGACCACTTTTTTCACCTTCCATGTGCATAAATGCCCAAACTATATAATAAGCTTTGTATATTGTTAGAATATAAAATATCCAATTCAATAAATTCAAACCTATAAAATGATTAAACTCTAATACTCCTGGTTTGTAAATACCAAGGAGAACCTCCACTGTTGTTACAACTGATAAAAGTGCAAAAACAAACCAGATTCTTTTTGTATGTGATACATATTCGTGTGACATAATAATATAAATCTAAAATTAAACTAAGTAGAAAACTGTAAATACAAATACCCAAACTAAATCGACAAAGTGCCAGTATAAACCAACTTTCTCCACCATTTCATAGCTTTTTCTTTTTTCATAAGTACCTATCAATACATTAAAAAAGATAATAATATTAATGATAATTCCTGAGATCACGTGGAAACCGTGAAAACCTGTAATAAAGAAAAAGAAATCAGCAAACAATTTATTTCCGTATTCGTTTCTAGTTAAATTAGCACCTTCTACAACATAATGTGCGTCACCTAATCTTGACTCTGACTCTTCTCTAGTAAGAATAGTTTTTTGTTTTTTCTCAGTAAGTTTTTCAGTTCTTACTAATAATTCTGGATGCGCTTTAAAACCTGCTTGTACTTCAGCAACTGAATATGTTGGCAATGTTTCAGCATCGCTCATAAACCATTTACCTTTATCTCTAGTCAATACCTCTCTTCCTTCTGGTAACTTTACTGCAAAATCTGCAATAGCAACACGTTGACCATCTTTATCAACAAACTGAAGTAAACTTCCTCCTTTTGTTTCAATAGCTCCGTATGATCCTTTAATAAAGTTTTTCCATTCCCAAGCTTGTGACCCAACGAAAATCAAACCTCCAATAATAGTTAAAAACATATATACTGCAACTTTGTTTTTTTTCATTTGATGTCCTGCATCAACAGCCAAAACCATTGTTACAGATGAGAAAATCAAAATAAATGTCATTAATGCGACATAGTACATTGGTGCAGATACACCATGCATAAAAGGGAAGTGATTAAACACTTCATCAGCCAATGGCCAAGTTTCAATAAATTTAAATCTAGAAAAACCGTAAGCCGCTAGAAATCCAGAGAACGTTAAGGCATCCGATACGATAAAATACCACATCATCATTTTACCATAACTTGCTCCTAATGGCTCATTGCCGCCTCCCCAAGTTTTTTCTTCATTATTTGCAGTAGTAACTGTCGCTTCCATAAAAGATATTCGTTAAAAAGTTCCCAAATTTACGTTTTTTTCTTATTTAAAGAAATATAAAAATAAAAATAAATAGACCCACAAGAAATCAAGAAAGTGCCAGTACATTGCACCTAGTTCTATTCCAAGAGTTTGAGTCGAATTGTATTTCTGTTTAAAATGATTATAAATAATAACTAAAAGAGAAATAATCCCTCCAGCTAAGTGAAATAAGTGTGTAACTGTTACAACATACAAGAAAGTTGTTGTTATTGTACTCTCAGCTCCTGTAAAATAATACCCATTTGCTACGATTTGTCCAAATCCAACAAACTGTAAAATCACAAACAAAATTCCTAATGCTAATGTAGTCAAAAGTAAGTTAGTTGTAGCTGTTCTATTATCTTTTTGCATTGCCTTTTTCGCTAAATGAAAAGTAACGCTGCAACCTATAATAACCAATGTACTATAAAAAAATGCTGGAGGTAATTGAAAATCCTTCAACCAATCGGTTCTTGACTTACTAACCACAAAAGCACTTGTAAGTCCTGCAAACATCATGGTCATACTAACCATTGCAAACAATAAAATTAATTTAGATGACTTAGCGCTCCTAGCTCTATTTTCATCTGCTGTCATTGTCATTTCCATAACTATCTTAAAAATTTATCTAATATATAAATCAACTGCAACAAGGTAATATAAGAAACACTTACCAACATTAATGTTCTTGCTGCTTTGGCTGTTCTCAGCTTATACAAACGAACGGCATAAACCAACATCCAAACACCCAATAAGAACACTAAAATTGCCGCTATTGGCGTAATAAACAATTTACCTGTATATCCTAAAGCTGGTAATAATGATGCCACTATAAGCCATACCGTATACAAAATAACCTGCAATGCAGTTCCTTTATCTTTTTTTCCTGTAGGGAGCATAAAAAATCCTGCTCTTTCATAATCTTCATACAAAAACCAGCCAATCGCCCAAAAATGAGGGAATTGCCAGAAAAACTGAATTAAGAAAAGCGTTCCTGCTTCTATACCAAAATCTCCTGTTGCTGCAACCCATCCTAACATAAATGGAATTGCACCAGGAAAAGCTCCAACAAAAACTGATAACGATGTTACTGTCTTTAATGGGGTATAAACACTGGTATATAAAAATATGGAAATCGCCCCAAACATTGCTGTTTTTGGATTGATTGTATAAAGTAAAGTTAATCCAATAATTGTAAGTAAGCTCGCTACAAACAAAGCCACTTTTGGAGACATTCTTCCTGAAGGAACTGGTCGATTCTTTGTTCTGTCCATTAAGGCATCCAGATCTTTTTCGATAACTTGATTAAAGGCATTTGAAGCCCCTACCATACAATATCCTCCAATTGCTAAAATTAGAAGTACTGTCCATTGAAAAGGATGTTTGTCATCAAAACCAAGTAAATAACCTGCTATTGAAGAAAACAAAACACTTACAGCGAGTCCTGCTTTTGTGATTTCTTTGAAATCATTAAAAATAGATTTGAGTGAAAGTGTATTTTGTGTTGCGTCCAATGCGTTGTTATTTTTGTTTTTTCAAAACTGGTGCAAATGTACAAATTAGATTGCAGAATTTAGGATGATAAAATTACATTTTTTCAAATGAAGCGATCAAATACACCTCAATTTTACCATAAAAGCCAATCATCTGCAAAAAATCTTACTAAATATTCTAATAATCGAAATACCAATTAAAGACATCTGCTCTTAATCCGAAAGTAAACCATGTGGTACTTTGCTTAAAAGTAGTCACAGTATCTTTAGTAGGATCAAAACTTCTGTAAATCAAACTTCCGAATAATTTTAAATTAGTCGCTGGATTTACCAAATATCCTGCCTGTATGTCTGCAATAAAAACTGATGTTTTATTTCCTTGACCCACATTCACCCCTTTATTATAGGGTCTTTTTTCATCATAACTTTTATAAATATTTGAGCCATAATTAAATGAATCTTCAGCTGTGTCAAAGTCTAAACCTCTTGTTCCTGTTGTAATTTTTGCATCTGCAAAATACCTTCCTTTATGATATCGAGCAATTGCAATAAGTTCACTAAAATTACCTCCCCATTGATGCCCTATGCTTTGATTATTATGCCCGTAATTTGTAATAACTGCGCTATGTGAATATACATATGGACGAACATGATTGTACTCTAACTGCAACAATAAATTTGGTACTTGGAAAGCATTATAATATTTAGCTCCTAATTGATATCCAAATTTGTTCTTCCAGCTTTTTTCTCCGCTTTTCATATCACTAACCGAAAATTCATCCAAAAGGAATTGTCCATATAAATTTATTTGGTCATTCCATTTGTATTTTGCCGTTAAACCTAACAAAGCATTACCACTTCTAGATGAGGAAGCAAACTCTACGGATCTATAGAAAATAATTGGATTAGCAAATGCCATATCAAATCCTCTATCATTATTATTGGTCCAAATTACTGATTCGAAGAAACCTAAATTCAATCTATTTGTAACATTCAAACTCAAATAATGGTTCGCCATGAATTTACTAGCATACGTTTTATCAACTGTTGCATCTGGTCGAATATCTTTTAGAAACATATAAGTGTTCGTGTATTTTATTTTCCAAAAGGTAGTATTCATTTTAAAATATGGATAAGGGCTCGCCCCATCACTTTCCAATAAAGAACGATATCCATCTCCTATAAAATTTCTGCCATAACCCAATTGAAAATTAAAAATCTTACTTGGTGTATAGGTCAAATTTGCTTCAGCTGAAGGAAAATCAAAACCATTTGTTTTAAACTCCTTACCTATACCGATCCCCGGAACAACCCCAGGGTTACCTCCTGAAGGCTTTATTGACTGCGCATAACTATTATAATAATCTGCAAATCTTCCTTGGCTTTCAAAAACTGTTGTGGTAAAATTAAGTTGCTTACCTAGCCCTCCTCTAAAATTAAGTGCTCGTGTATTTACGTAAGTATAAGAAACATCACTTTTTGTGTCCTTACCTACTTGTAAATCCATGATAGCATTTAATGTAAACCAATACCCTTCTCCTTCAACTTCGACTAAACTTTCATTCCAAAGCTTGCGCCCTAACCAACTTGAAACATTCTTTTTAAGCGATTCATTCACCGCTTTAAGATTATAGTACTTTGAAACTTCGGCGTAGGTATATGGCTTTGAAGCTGTATGATTATTACTTCCTACTCTATTCATAGCACCGTCAAACTGGGCATAATAACTATGCGAAAACGGAACATTTAAATGGCTTTCAAATTCTGGATTTGTATATTTTTTATAAACAATACTATCCAATTCTGTTAATGGCTTAGTAGCTGGTTTAATAATTTTAGCAGCAGCTATAGCTTCTTCTGAAATTTGCCCTGCTGTTTTTAATGGTATATTAATTATGATTGTATATTTTGAATACGTAGGCTTCCCATCATAAGTCGATGGCTTAATTTTGGGAAATGCTGCAAAAACACGTTTTGTTTCCTGAACTAATTCCTCATTATTTGCATTAACATATATAACCTTAAACTCACCGGTTTTATCAACCTCAAAAAGCACTCTTACATCACCTTTATAACTATTCTGCTTTAAAGTTGATGGAACTTGGAAATTATTAAATACAAAATCCTGCACCTTATCATAAAAACAACGTTCCAAGGTTTTGCCTTTTAAATTTTCACAGGTTGGAAAAATCGGGAACTCTTCTGAAGTAAAACCAGAATTAACTGTTAGATTATGTGTTTCCTGTGAAAGAGCTAGTAATGAGTATAATGTTATAAGAAAAGTTAAGAAACCTTTATTCATATGGTTTTGGTTGTGAATTTAGTATTGGTTTTGCGAAATTTCCCCGTTTGCAATTGCTTTGGCATTTGATGTTCCTATGCGCTTCACTCCAAGATTGATCATTTCAACAGCTTCTTCGTATGTTCTCACGCCTCCTGCTGCTTTTACAGGTAATGGTGAAGCATTTTCTAACATCTTTATAATTGACGGAACTGTAGCGCCATTTGGCAAGTTATTTTCTGTTTTATAAAAACCTGTCGATGATTTTACAAAAACTGAAGAGTATTCATTCTCTTCAAAATTTTGAATAATTATATTCTTTATCAATGCTGACAATTGTATAATTTCTTTATCATTAAGCGCAGCAACTTCAATAATCCATTTTACAACTTTATTATTAGTCAATCCTAATAGTGTACACTGTAAAATTTCATTCTTCACTAAATCAATTTCTCCATTTTTGAAAGCTTCGTAGTTGCATACAAAATCCAATTCATTTGCTCCATCTTGTATCGCTACATTTGCCTCCGCTAACTTTGCTTCTAAACTTGATTTTCCTTCTGGAAAATCAATTACTGTCCCTATTAAAAGACTCGATTTAGCCTCCGAAATCATTTCCTTAGCTAAACTTACTTTGTCTGGACGAATCATTATCAATTTGAATTGCTCTGCTATAGCTTCTTCAATAGTATCCTTAACTATCTGTGTATTTTCTGCTTCTGTCAAATTTGCCTGAGCAGCCGTTTTTAAATATGTTGAGTCTAAGTATTGTCTAATATTCATAGCCATAAATAAATTAATTGTATTAAATCCTGATTGACAAAAATACATTTTATATTGAGATAAGTTTAGAATTAACTGCTACTTTTAATCAAGCTTAAATGGAAGTGTTTTTTGACTACAAATAGTATATTATATAAGTTCCAATAAACAAAAAATCCCACCGAAGTGGGATTTTTTAATTTACTATTTTAGTGACTATCTTATTAAACAACAATACAGCAATTATGGCTGATGTTGCTCCTAGCGAATTTGCCAAAAAATCCATCATGTCTGCACTTCTTGTTAAAGTGTATTCACTTTGCAAGATTTCGATTGTAATTCCAAAAAAGGTCGAAAAAACAAAAGAAAGTAATAATGGTCTAAAATCATCTGCATTCTTAAATTGTTTTTTAAAATACAAAAACCACAGAAAAGCAAAACCAAAATAAAAACAAAAATGAACTAATTTATCTATGTGAGGTATACTTACAACCGGTATATTACTTGACTCGGTCAAACAGAGAAAAATAATAACCCCTGTCCATAATAAAGCCAAACATAAAAAAAATATTTTTTTAAGCACCTATTAATTCTTTATAAGCCTCAGCAGATAATAAAGAATCTAATTCTGATGTATCTGAAATTTTAATTTTAATCATCCATCCGTCTCCATAAGGATCAGAATTTACTGTTTCTGGAGCACTTTCTAAACTTTCGTTAAAAGCAATAATTTCTCCAGACAAAGGCAAGAACAAATCTGAAACTGTTTTTACAGCTTCAACTGTTCCAAAAACTTCATCTTTATCAAGTGTTTGATCTAAAGTCTCTACTTCAACATAAACAATATCTCCTAATTCTTTTTGTGCAAAATGAGTAATTCCTACTGTTGCAACATCACCTTCAATGCTAACCCATTCGTGATCCTTTGTGTACTTTAAATTTGTTGGTATATTCATAATAAATACTTATTGATAATTGATAATAGAATTTTAATAGGGCAAATGTAACAATCTTCTAATCAAATTCTCTTTAGAATCTGAAAATTAATTTCCAAAATTATATCGAATGGTAAATCCTGATCGAATATTCGTTAAAGGATATAATGTCGATATAACTGCTTTAGAAAATGAATGGTCATAATAAAAGATTGCTGTTAGATTTTTACTGAACGAATAATCTGCAGTTATTTTTACTGACCAAATATTCTGTCCTGCAGCCAGTTGATTATTATCATAATCCAAATAACGAACCATTGTTTGATTATTTCGATATGAGAAATCTCCTTTTATATTGATATCACTTTTTATAATTCCTGTTGGACTATCTGCCAATGTCGATGAAAAAATCACATCTTTAATACGATATCCAAGACCTATGATATATTCCATTCCTTTAACTTCTGTCAATAAATTATTATCAAAACTCATTGACAATGCTCTATCTTTCTTAATTTCAGTTAGCACTTTTAAAGAACTCTTCAACTCAAAATCCATTCTGATAAGCGGACTAAATTGCTCCACTAAATTCACATTAGACATGATTGTTGCATTATAAAAGTTATCGCTTTCTGGATCTCTTCCTCCTGGGTTTTGATCATATTTAAAATTAGAACGATACTGATTAATTGTATAAGATGCTCTATAATTATGTTGCAATGAAAAACGCTTAAACTTTTCTTTAAAGTATCTATAACGCATCAATCCGTTGTACTTTATACTCCAGTTTGGAAGTGGAAAACTTTTAAAAATACTTGTTGAACTACTAGAAGCATTCCCTCCAGAATAAGCTGCCAAAAATGAAGGAAGCAAAACTGCCTGATTACTTTTTGTAAATCCAATTGGGTATCCCACATTTCCATTATACAAAGCATATTTTGAATCACCTACTGCAGGAATAGGATTAAGTATATCTCCATATCTTGGAATATTGGCTTCTGATCCATAATAACTTTCTGCCAAACGATTTGCAATTACTAAACGATTTGATCTAAAGTCATCAAACGCAGATGAAAAATTCTGATCACTTGTAGAGAATGCTGTTTTTATTAAAATTGTCGAAATAGAGAACATTCCATAATTATATGGTGATCTCGCATGATACAATCCTGTTTCATCAACATCATATTGCTCTGAGAAATTTGACGAATAAGCACGATCTGCATTCAAGTCGATTTTTAAATCAGGTAATAAATCAATATTAGCCGTTGCTTTAAACATCTTATTCGTTACCTGTGAGAAGTTCTGATTAAAATCCTGATAATTAGTCAACCAACCATTTTTGGCTGCCTCATAACGCACATCATCCTGACTTCCAAAAATAAATCCTAATGATGGTCTAGACGAACCTAAGAATCCAACACTTGGTGTATATCCCGGTAAAACTGTTCCACTATTAACAGTGTAATTAACCTGAATATTTTTTATACTTGTCAACACTCCTATTAAACCATCTTGGAAAGCACTATTCTTTGCCAATGCTTGATTTGTATTTACTACTTTCTCCCCTGGTTTTGGTACAGTTGGTTTTGCCTTAGGAGTTTTAGCACCTCCTTTTGTAAGTCCTAAATACTTATAAAGCGTATTCATATTCATTGCTGCAGTAAATGTATTCGAATTTGCATTCTGAACTGTATTTCCTAAATCATATAAAACCCCTTTATCATCTTCAAAACTTGATAATGCTTCTGATGTACGCTGCCAACTATAATCACCCGTATAAGAATAACTCGCTTTTAAAAATCCTAATACTGGAATTTTATATAACGGAATTTCATAATTTAAAACCAATTGTTGCATATGCTGATTTGGCGTACCAATATCCCAATAACTATCCCAAATACTGAAGCTATCAATTGGTTCATTATCGGCATTCAAATAATTTTTAACGATATTATTTGACGATGCTGTATAGTTTATTTTTAATGATTTTGTTAAATTAAAATTAAATCCATACTGATAATTAAAAGCAAAATTTCTTCTATACATTGGATCTAATCCGATACCCTCAACATTCTCAACTTGTCTAAATTCCTGACGGTTATACTGTCTTATGATGTTAGTATTGAATGTAATATTTGATGGCAAATAATTAAAATTAAAATCACTCAACATCTTCCAATAGTCGCTTTTCTTGAAATATTTACTTTTCTTAAATGGCTCTACTGTTTTTGGTTGAAAACTGTAAGCATAATTTACAGTTGTGCTAGATTGTTGATCTTGATAGCTTTTTATCTCATAATCATGGCGCTCTACCTCGTTATATGATTGTGAAAATGTAAAGTTTTCAGGATCGTAAATATGCTGTTTTTGTTCTGGTGCTCTGTCTTTTCTAACTCCAATAAAGTTAATACTTCTACGCTTTGTATAATCAATAGCGCGATTTTTGATATTATTTTTTTCAGCAGAATCTGTTGTTACATCCAATAACTGTTTCAATTTAATATCTTCATTAAACGGATCATACTCTGGCGTAATTGTCTCTTCTCCTACTGCATAATTAAAAGGTAAATTAATTCCCCATTTTGGTGGCAATAACTTTCCTAAATTTAAATTAGTTACAATGTTATATTGTTGAATATCTTCTCTACTTCTTTCATTTGGTCCTTGCTCTAGTGAACCAAATCCTATTGTACTTTTTCTTCCTGTTGCAGAAACAGTTGCAAAATCGGCAAAATTGGTATCAATATTTAACACTGCTGCCATACCTCCTTTGTTATCCATTTCGGCTAAACGCAACTCATTAAACCAAACTTCACCTTTAATATCTTGGTGTGTTTCTGCATTTTTAACCCCCACCATTAAGTTTCTAACTAATCCAAAATTCGGATTACCTTTTATACCTAATCGCAAATTACTATCTCCGTCACCATCTGGCTTAGAGATATCATCATCTGGATAATAAATCCCGTCAAGCGGAAGCGTATTCGGATCAATCTTCATCGCCTCAATTTTCATCTTTGTCAATAAAGACAATGACAAATCAATATTGTTTTCTTCTGGCCAAACAATTTCTGGGCTTAAAGGCGAACAATTTGAACCTGTTGTAGAGGTTGGAATTGTTACTTTTAATGGAACCTCAATTTGGTAGAAATTTTGTGTAAAGTCATTTCCAAAACGAATAAAACCTACCATTTGTCCATCTCTCAATACGATTTCATCTGGTAATGATTCTGCATGTAAAAACATTTTTAATCTGTTGTATTGACGCATATCAACACTTACATTTTTAAATACTGCTCTTGAATCTTTTGGCTGTAAACCATTTCCTGAAACTCGTAATGCCAGTGCCTGTTCGTTTTGATTGATAATTGTATTGTTATTATACAATTGCTCACGCGCAACACCTGGAGGTGAAACATAATTTACTGGGCATCTAGCCCCATTCTCTTCTATATTTACTGCTGCAACATCAAAAGTTGTATTATCATCATCCACATTAACATCTGAAGGATCCAATGTATTTGTATATCTTCTCCACTCTCCTCTTACTAGATCTAATGCTCCAAAACGAACTGTAACATTACTTGCGAACCCTGTCATGAACATTCTCATGAAACGAATTGATCTAAAATCAGATATATTACCAATTGTATTTTGAGGCTGAGAAACTGGAATTTTAAACTGTATCCATCTGGCATCTGTAACTGTTCCGTTTGCCATTGTCACTTGTGTATTTCTTATATCCGTAACATAGTTTTGTCCTTCTTTCATGTTTGGCTTAACATCTATACTATACTCATAATATGCATTAATCGTATTCATAGTGTTATCCCTATTGATATCTTCTACATCTGGAAGTGTTGTTGATGCTCTATTGGCGTCATTTATATCTACTGCTGAGTTTCCTTCTACTCCATTATAATTTTTATAACGATCTAAAACCCCTCCTGTAGTGTTTAAATAATATCTATAGTCATCAGCTGCTGGATCTGCCTCTGAAGCAAAATTATTATAAACTGTTCCTTCTTTAGCATTTGGCAAACCATCTAAACCAACATCTTGATTTGCTCTATTTGAACTGCTATTATCAAATGCATAAATTAAAGATTGTGACGCTGGAACATCTCCCCATAAAGGCTGTGGCTTTACTACTATCTGATTTGGTCCTAAACCATTTTCATATTGTTTTCTACCATCTTTTAAAATATCTTCTGAAATTTCACCTAAGTTAAAATATACCTTTCCTGTATTTGTTTGATCTGTTTGTCCTACTCCTACAAATGGATCTAATACCCAGAACTGAATATACTCGACATTTCCTTGTTCAAAATCTGTTGAACTCAAAGAACGCATTATACCTCCAAAATTATCCTTCGGATTTAATGCATAATTCAAATCATTATTATACGGTCCTCTTTCTGAAGGATAATACGTTAAATCCAACGTATTTACTACTTGTGATTGTCCTTGTGCAATATCTGTTAATGGGTACAACTCTTCACTATAAATTCTACGAGTCGAGTTTAATGATAAATCATCGTTAGTTATTCCTGAAGGTTTCGAAGCATAAAAAATTGGATCAATTGAATACCATGCTAGTTTCGCTCTTTTAAAACCGTAACTTAAATCATTATTTTTTGCGTTAAAATTGTAGGTACTTGTTGCATTCTCTTCTGGTGTTGATGCTAAACTCCATGCATAAGCTGAACGCATATCAATTGTAGATTGCGATCCTTCAAAATCATCTACATAAATAGTTGATTCTCCTTCAAAATTATCTGCTTTTGGTGTTCCTGGTTTTAAGAAAGCAACTTCTCCTCTTATCGAAAGATTTGAAGGAACATCAGTATCCATAAATGGCAATTTGTTTACCAATCGGGTAAAGAAAGGAACTTCTGTAGAGAAATTTGTATTGAAACCATAAATCATATTATTTACAGATTCCTGCCCATAGCTTGATTTTTGTGTAAAAGGTTTCTCTGTCATTTGCAAGAAAGTACCCCCAACAGTAAAATTTTCAGAAATTTTATGTTGTACATCTATTCCCATAAATCTTCGGGTTTGTTGTCCGAAAATAGAGTTATTCTCTAATGAAATTTCAATTGGTGTATTTGATGCTTGAAGTGATGGATCTAAAATCTGAACTCTTCCTAATTGATAGTTTACACTATAATCAATTCCTTCGACTAACACACGACCTGCGGCAGTAACAACAACTGATCCTTGTGGAACGTTAAAAGCTCCAATAGGGATTCCGTCACCACCAGTGGATTTATATTTACCTCTTAATAAGAATTTATTTTTATCACTATCCTGTAAAGCTCCCGATTGTGTATTAGAATACATATTACGGAATACATATTTTCTTTGATTCGCATTATATGTACTCGTATTACGATAATCTTCAGCTGTACTATTTGACAATTTAGAGAATAACAATTCTCCAAAAGGTTCTTTGGTCGTAAATATAATTCTACCATTTTGAGCATCGACTGTCAATCCTGGTAAGAAATCAAAGAAACCATCACCTCCTACTTGAGGGTCATTATTATAATTTAACTTATCCAAATTAAATACTTTTAACAAAGGCGTTTCAGCTACTTTGTTATCTGGAGTAGGATTTGGAGGAAATGGCGTTCCTGAAACTGGTGTGATATAGTTTATAGGAGACGGATCTGTATATAAAATATTGAATCTAAAGTCCTCTTGTTTTATTTGATATGCTCCAGGGATTTGATAGATGTTTTTCATCATCAAGTTCCAAACTGGATTTTTGACATTGGTCAAATTACTTTTCAGCATCTTCAATATCAAACTTTGTGTTATGATAGCCTGATTCGAAGGATTATTTCCTGTCACTACTGTAGCATCTACACCGTCGTTTCCAAATTCTCCGACTTGAAATACCTGATCACCTACTGTATATTCATAGGCAACTGCTAGAACTTCATCATTTGCTAATCGTTGTTGCAATGATACATATCCTAATTGCGCATTAAAGGTATATTCATTTGAATTTAACTTTCTTGCATTTTCTAATTTTGAATAATCTTGTCCCTCACTTACTGTAGTATTAAATCCTGAACTTGAAGTAACAATTTCACGAATATTACTATTCAATAAACCTGTCCCTCCAGCTATTAATTTAGGGTCATATTTATTATTACCATTATCTACTGGTGAACCTACTGACTTAAGGAAAATCCCTGCCGAAGGGTTTAAAACTACAATTTCGCTATCTGGAATTCCGGCTATTTGTGCTTCTCCCAAATCCTGTAGTGCAATAACATTTCTTAAATTATTATTTGTTGTACTAACTCGATTTTGCTTATTAGTAACCCAAACTTCTAATCGTGTTATTTGGACACGGCTATCTATAAAAGGATATTTTCTTAATGAAGAATCGTACTTATTTCTAAAATATTGTGATAAGAAAAAGTGTCTATCATTATCATAGTTCAAGGCATACAAATCAAAATTCTGAACTGTACCTCCACCTTCTGCTACTACACTTTTGGCTTGTGATTTTTGTTCTGAGAAAACACCTGTAATCGTAGTTTTTCCAAATTGTAATTGCGCTTTTACTCCAAATAAACTTTGTGCTCCTCTAATTAAAGTACTATTAAGTGGCAAACTTACATTACCAACCTCAATTTTTTGGATGATATCGTCTTCTGATGGGGTATATTCTAATTTTATTAAATTTTGAAAAGCAAATGTTGATTGCGTATCGTAATTCGCATTTACATTTAAACGCGTACCTACTTTACCTTGCAAACTCATGCTAATACGTTGATCAAAATCAAAAGAAAGATTTGATCTATTTCTAGGAGAAAATGATGGATTGTCCTGTTTTGTATAACGAGCTCCTAAATCTATTTCGACAGAACCAGTTGGTTTTACATCGATGGTATTACTTCCAAAAATAGATTCGAAAAGTCCAGATCTAATATAATATCGAGGTAATAAATCTTTTTTGGCATCTTCGGCTCCATCTTTTTTACCATCAATAGCATCTACTTTTTTCTTAAAATAGTTTCTTCGAGATTCCTTTAAGATAAGTTTCTCATACTCTTCTGGCGTTAAGACAATAGGATAATTAATTGAAAATCCATCTACAGTATTAGTATAGATATAGCGATCTGTTACTGGATCATAAGTATATGCAGAAAGAATACTTTGCGGATCTTTTATTTGTATTTTACCAACAGAATACCCTGCTTTCGTTGTATCTTGAGCTTCTTGTTTAACCTGAGCTTTGGATACAAACCCACAAAATAAAACCAGTAAAGAAATACAAATTTTATGCATATATCCTGTGTGTTTTTATGTACGTTTTTTATAAACTTTTTAAAGCCTTCTTAATTATTGACTCAACAGTCGCTTCAGGGTCTTCTTTAATGATTTTTTCAATCACTTTTTCAGACGTTTTTCTAACAAATCCTAAAACTTCTAAAGCTGATAACGCTTCATCTCTGTTTGTATTGTTTTGAAGCATCGAAACTTCATCTAAATCGTACAATTTAACAATTTTTTCTTTCAAATCAAGGATTACTCGTTGGGCAGTTTTGTTCCCAATACCTTTTATTGATTGAATTACACCAACATCTCCGGATGCTATTGCATTAATTATTTGTTTCGGGTCTAACGAAGATAACATTGTTCTGGCAATATTTGCCCCAATTCCCGATACGGATAGTAGCATTCTGAAGATTTCTCTTTCAGATTTTTCTACAAAACCAAATAATGTATGCGCATCTTCTTTTATTTGAAGATGCGTATACAATTTTATAAGATCATTATTTGGAATTAAAGAATAGGTATGCAAGGATATATTTACGTGATACCCAACTCCCCCGCAATCAATAACAACTTCGGTAGGGGTCTTTTCTACCAATTTTCCTTGCAAATGTGTAATCATAATATAATGTTAATAATTGCCAAATATAACAAAATTTGAAGTAAAAATACGACAACTAAAAACAATACTTAATTACATCATGTTATTTATTTAAATTATTCTTTTTAATCTGTTTTTCTTGAGCATCTATAACTGCTATAGCAGACATGTTTACCATCTCTTCTACACTTGCTCCTAATTGGAAAATATGAACTGGTTTACCCATTCCTAGCATTATTGGACCTATTGAGTCTACTTTATTAAGTTCTTTCAATAATTTATAAGTAATGTTTGCCGATTCTAGATTAGGGAAAATAAGTGTGTTTACTTTTTTTCCTGCCAATTTAGAGAAAGGGAATTTTTCTTGAAGTAATTCTGGATTTAAAGCAAAGTCTGCTTGAATTTCTCCATCTATAACTAATTCTGGGTGATTTTTATGCAAATAAGCTACTGCTTCTCTCACTTTTGATGCTCCTGGATTTGTTGAAGACCCAAAATTAGAATACGAAACCATAGCGATTACTGGCTCTACACCAAACATTTTTGCAGTTTTAGCAGTCATAACAGCAATTTTAGCCAAATCATCTGCAGATGGATTGATGTTAATTGCGGTATCTGATAAGAACATTGGTCCTCTATTTGTCATCATCATGTTTGCTGTAGCAACAAGTGAAGCTCCTGGCGCTTTCTCTATAAGTTGTAACATTGGTTTTACAACTGATGGATAACTTCTTGAATGTCCAGTTACCAATGCATCTGCTTCTCCTTCATTAACCATCATTGCAGCGAAATAATTTCTTTCACGCATTAATTTTTGAGCGTCTAGTAAAGATATACCACGTCTCTCTCTTGTTGACCAATAAGATGCTGCAAATTGATTTCTTCTTTCTTCTTGATCTTTTGTTTTTGGATCAATAATCTCTACATCTGCATCAAAACCTAATTCTGCTTTAAGCTCAAGAATGATTTCTTTATTTCCTAATAATATTGGGAAACCAATACCTTCTTCATGTACAATTTGAGCTGCTTTTAATACATTTAAATGGTCTGCTTCTGCAAAAACGATTCTTTTCGGATCCATTTTTGCTCTGTTTGTAATCAAACGAACCATTTTATTGTCATTACCTAAACGTGCCAAAAGTTCTTCTTCATATTTTTCCCAATCTGTAATTGGGTTTAAAGCTACTCCTGACTCCATTGCTGCTTTGGCTACTGCTGGTGCAACTACGGTAATTAATCTTGGATCAAATGGTTTTGGAATTATATACTCTCTTCCAAATCCTAATTTAGTAGCTCCATAAGCAACATTTACTTGCTCTGGAACTGATTCTTTAGCTAATGAAGCTAGTGCTCTAACAGCAGCCATTTTCATTGCTTCATTAATTTTAGTAGCTCTTACATCCAAAGCTCCTCTAAAAATATAAGGGAATCCTAATACATTATTTACTTGATTTGGATAATCTGAACGACCAGTAGCCATAATAACATCTTTACGAGTTGTAATAGCTAGGTTATAATTGATTTCTGGATCTGGATTTGCCATTGCAAAAACAATAGGATTTTCTGCCATCCCTAACAACATATCTGCTGTCATGATATCTCCTGATGATAATCCAAGGAATATATCTGCTCCTTTTAAAGCTTCTTCTAAACCAATTGGTTCAATATCTTTAGCATATTTTAATTGTAAAGCAGATAATGAAGGGTTATTTTTTGTTAAAAGCCCTTTACTGTTATACATTAAGATATTCTCTACTTTTACTCCTAATAAAACATACAAATCAGCACAAGCTAAAGCTGCTGATCCTGCTCCTGAAACTACCATCTTTACATCTTCGGCTTTTTTATTTGCCAACTCTAATGCATTTATTAAAGCTGCTGAAGATATAATTGCTGTACCGTGCTGATCATCGTGCATCACTGGGATATTAAGTTCTTCTACCAATCTTCTTTCTATTTCGAAAGACTCTGGTGCCTTAATATCTTCTAGATTAATTCCTCCAAATGTTGGAGCAATATTCTTTACTGTTTGAATGAATTCTTCAATATCTTTTGTTCCGATTTCAATATCAAAAACATCGATATCCGAAAATATTTTAAATAACAATCCTTTCCCCTCCATTACTGGTTTTGATGCTTCAGGACCGATATCTCCTAAACCTAAAACCGCGGTTCCATTAGTTATTACAGCAACAAGATTCCCTTTTGCAGTGTATTTATATACTTCGTTTACATCTCTTGCAATTTCTAAACATGGTTCAGCAACACCTGGTGAATACGCCAAAGACAAATCTCTTTGGGTTGCATATTTTTTGGTTGGAACTACTTGAATTTTACCTGGAGTAGGCTTTGAATGATACAATAACGCCTCGCTTCTTTTACTATCTTTATTCATTGTTTTTAGATTTTATTCTAGCTTACAAAGATATAAGACTTGGTTTAAAAAGGAAGCTTTTTTACTGTTCTTTTATTTAAAATGATATTTGATCTTAATCTACAAAAAAATAACCCGATTAATTTCGGGTTATTTTACAATATACATTTAGTTTATTTTTTTACTGTGATATATAAGAATTTAGATGATTAATGGTGTCTTTTTGAATTTCTATTATTGATTTCACAACATCACTTATAGAAACAATTCCGACCACAATACCATTATCCACTACTGGGAGATGTCTTATTCTTTTACTACTCATCAATTCCATACATGAATCTAAACTATCGGATAGGCTTATTGTAATGACATTACTTTCCATAATTTCATGAACAAAAGTCTCTTTTGAAGATTTGTCTTTCAGCACAATTTTTCGTGCATAATCTCTCTCCGATAATATACCTTTTAACTCTGTTCCATCTATAACTAAGATGGCACCAATGTTCTTATCACCCATTACTTTCAATGCTTCGTAAACGGTGGTCGATGAAAGTACTGAATAAACTTCTTTTCCTTTCGCGCTTAGTATTTGATTAACAGTCATATCTGATATTTTTAAGAACTATAAATTTAAAAAAAAACACGTTACAAATAACATTAATTTTAATTTAAACTTAAAAATACACTCAATTTATCATAAAAACCAGCAAAACAAAGCATTTATTATATTTTTATAACGTATTTATTGCATATTTATCTACAACAATTAAGGACTATCTAAAACAAACAAAGCCTTTTCTTAATGAAGAAAAGGCTTTGTTTGTAAATGTGGTATTTACTTTAGATGTACTACTTATATTATTGCATCGAAACGATAATAAATTCGCTTCGTCTGTTTTGCTGATGTTCAGCTTCTGTACATGGCACTCCATCTGAGCAGTTGTTTACTAACTGACTCTCTCCATAACCTTTCCCTGTTACTCTATTTGGAGCAATCCCATTTTTTACTAACCATTGAACTGTTGATTTTGCTCTTCTATCTGATAAAGCAATATTATATTTAACTGTTTGTCGGCTATCTGTATGTGAGCGTACATCGATTTTCATCTTTGGATATTGGTTCATTACCGTTAGAATTTTCTCTAATTCAAAAGCAGCATCTTTACGGATGTGTGATTTATCTAAATCAAAATAGATAATCGGAATATCAAGCGTTTTCGCCAAATCTGTTCCTACTCCTATTGGTTTTATTCTTTTTTCTAAAGGAACTACTAGTCTCGTTTTTCCTGTTTCTGTTTTAATTACAACTGAAAGTTCTTTGGTTTCGTAATCTTGCTTACTAGCTCTTACATGGTAAGTTTTACCACAATCTACATTAAATGTATAACTTCCGTCTACTCCTGTTACAACTTCGCTAATTGTTTTAAATTGCTCGTCTAACAAAATTACTTTGGCATTGTCTACAATTTTGTTAGTTTCTAAATCAACTACCGTTCCTATTAGCACTTGCTCACAAAGTAATTTTCTGATTTCTGTAAATCGGTAGATATCATCATTCCCATTTCCTCCCTCTCTATTTGACGAGAAAAAACCATTTCTTTTTTGGCTGTCAATGATAAATGCAAAATCATCTTGTTTGCTATTTATTGGTGCACCTACATTTTGTACGGCTGCATAGGTTCCGTCATTGTTAATTTTTGATACAAACACATCTAATCCTCCCAAACCTGGTCGTCCATCACTTGCAAAATATAACTCATTTTCAGCTGTGACAAATGGAAAAGTTTCTCTCCCTTCTGTATTTATTGCAGCTCCTAAGTTTTCGGGTTTACCGTAGCTTCCATCACTATTAATTTCTACACTATACAAATCTGATTGTCCTAGAGTTCCTGGCATATCTGATGCAAAATAAAGCTTCTTTCCATCTTTACTTAGTGCTGGATGCGCTGTGCTATATTGATTGCTATTAAATGGTAATTCAGTTACATTAGTCCATTTCCCATTAGAAAAATCTGCTTTATAAAGTTTTAAAAGAGTGATTTTTTGTTCATCTCTTCCTCTTTTTCCATCTAGAAAATTGTTTCTTGTAAAATACATCGTTTTCCCATCTTTTGTAAAAACAGGTGTTGATTCATTAAATTTTGAATTAATTTTCTTTTCAAATCGTTCTGGCTTTCCAACTGTTCCATCAGCTTTTAATTCAGCCGAGTAAAGATTGGTAAATGTTTTATTTGTCCACTTAAATTTACTTTTAACCACTCCTCCCGTATCTCTGGCTGATGCAAATACTATTTTATTATCATAATAAGCACTTCCGTAATCGGTTTGTGTAGAGTTAATTCCTGCATCTGCTATTTCGAAACGACCTGAATTAGCTTTTATTTGTTCTAGGTAGTTCTTATTTTTTTCAAATAATATCCCTCTTTTATCTGTATTTATTTTTTTATTGAATGCTTCTAGGGTTTTATCTGCTTTGGCATAATCTCCCGTAGCTTTTAATGTTTGTGCGTAGCGGTAATAATATTCTGATTCTTGCTCTTGGTTCATTTCAAAAAGAGCATCATACCATTTAGCAGCTTTGCTTAGTTCTCCATTAAAGTAGTAAGCATTCCCTAGTTTCTGGAACATCTTCTCGTCTTTATAGCCTTTTTCGGCTACTCTTTCATAAGTAGCAATTGCATCGATATAGGCATATTGAGCATAATCTTTGTCTGCTTTTTTTTCTGTTGCCGTTTGTGCTTTTCCTTCTAGTACTATCAGTACTAAAAAAATGGCAGTAACTATATATTTAATTTTCATCTTTGGGGGATTTAGAAGAATCTTGGTGAGGTTATACGGCTGTAATTATTGAAGAATTCAAATCGTAAAAATATCTCATGTGATCCCGAGTTATAATTATTCAATCTAGTAGTTTCTCGATCGTATGCATATCCTATATACAATCCGTCGCTTACTTGAAATCCTACCATTGCACTTAATGCTGCACTCCATCTATAAGCAACTCCAGCAACAAATTTATCATTGAACATAAAGTTTGCTGAAAGATCTACTTGTAATGGTGATCCTTCGACCATTTTGGTAAGTACAGCTGGTTTAAACTTAATGTATGGATCTAAATCAAACACATAACCTGCTATTAAATAATAGTTTATTTTGTCTTTAAAAATTGCTACTTCATTATCTTTATCACTATATCGGTTGGTTTCGATGAAGTTTGGAATTGATAATCCGATGTATGCTTTATCTGAATGCCAATACACCCCTGCTCCTACATTTGGAGTGAATTTACTATTTAGGTTTTGAAACTGTGGATCTCCTTGGTGTTCTGGATTTAGTTTATTGATATCTAAATTAAACAAGTTTGCTGTTCCCTTGATTCCAAAAGATAGCTTAAAGGTTTCTGATGTTGGAATTGTATAAGATAAATCAGCAGAAAGGGTATTCTCATTTGTTGGTCCAATTTTATCATTTACTAATGAAACTCCCAATCCAAGGTTACTGTTATTTAATGGAGTATTTAATGAAAAACTACTGGTTTCTGGTGCTCCATCGAGTCCTACCCATTGAGTACGATAGAGTCCAAAGATGCTCATTGCTCCTCTTGAACCTGCGTATGCTGGATTTATATTGATGGTATTGTACATATATTGCGTGAACTGTGCGTCTTGTTGCGCATATCCCATCGCTGAAAAAAACATAAAAACTAAAACTAATTTTCTCATTTATTTTTCTTTTAAGAATGGCTTAGCTTTTTATCACTAAGCCTTTTCTATTTGTTTTTACTATTATTTATTAATGTATAAATATCCTGCTTTTTGATGCGCATTAGATTCACTATCCTTGTATTTCAGAACATAATAATACGTTCCAACTGGTAATCCTTCTGATTTTCGAACTGTTGTACGCCCTTCTGAAAAGCCTCTGAAAGCTCTATCTTCATTGTTGTATCTTTCGCGTTCAAATACTAAAACTCCCCAACGATTGTAGATCTCTACTGTATTATCTGGATAGCATTCTAGACCTTGGATATAGAATCGTTCGTTTTGTGAATCTCCATTTGGTGATATCGCATTGAACACTTTAATCACACATCCTTCTATTGGAGAAACAGTTGGATTGTCATCCACTTCACTTAGATTATCTGATTGATCCTCAACAGTAATTCCATTTGCACTTGTTCCAAATACCGTTGCTTGATTACTAATCTTACCTAAATTGATATCTGATTGTTTGATAACATAAGTACCTATAAAAGAATGTTCGTCTATTTCATTTACTCCTAATGTTATCGGTCCTCCTGTCATAACAAGTCCAGGAAGTTGATCATCTATAGTAATATTATAAAGAGGTGTATTTCCTGTATTTGTGATTTT
The DNA here is from genome assembly GCF_020905345.1 of Flavobacterium pisciphilum. Lineage (NCBI taxonomy): Bacteria > Pseudomonadati > Bacteroidota > Flavobacteriia > Flavobacteriales > Flavobacteriaceae > Flavobacterium > Flavobacterium pisciphilum. The sequence goes on along the minus strand of NZ_JAJJMO010000001.1, from coordinate 3,635,759 downwards.
GAATTTATACGTTATCGTTTCTCCTGCATTAGCATAACCACTTTTATTTTCGTCATTAAACACTGCTGTTTTTACAACTGCAATCGATGGAACTTCTACAAAGATTACAACCTTCGCTGTAACACAGTTTGATCTATTTACAACATCACAAATTTGATATGTAAGTGTATAAGTTCCTCCTGGAGTATTCGGCGCTACATCAATTGTTCCATCTACATTTAATGTGATTCCAGGTATCTTTGTTAGATCTTTCAAGATAACAGTAGCTGGATTATTTATTTTACCACCATTTAATTTATCATTATCTAAAACATTGATTACCTCTAATGATCCATTAATACCATCTGCAAAAATTACATTGTCATCTGTTGCATCAATTATTGCTGCACCTACAACAACAACTGAAGTTACTGTGCTACAATTTGATGGATTTGTTACTTCGCATATTTGATATTCAACATTGTAATTTCCTGCTGGTGTATTTGGAGCTACCGTTACTGTTCCGTCAGGATTTAATGTAAGTCCTGTTGGTACATTCTTTGGTGTTAATATTACATCACCCGGGTTTGTTCCAATTACTACTTTAGCTCCATTCAATGTATCATTTGATGTTAATGGCGGAGTAATTCCTCCTGTGATTCCATTGATTGAATCGGTAGTTTCGGTTATAGCCTCAATTACTGGTTTGTTTACTACTATTTTAACTGTAGATGTACTACAATTTGAAATATTTGAAACATCACAAATAGTGTAATCAAATGTATAAGTACCTGATGGTGTATGTGGGTCTACACTTACTTCTCCAGTAGTCGTGTTAAAATTCACTCCAGATGGTAATGTAGTAGCTAAAGTTATTTTTACTAGATCTGGTGTTAAATTAACACAATTCAATAAATCATTATTTAGAACACTTGAAACTGCAATCCCTCCTACATAACTATTTATAGGAATCCCCATATCATCGTTAGATTTGATTGGACCAAATACTGTAACTTTTTGTTGACAAGTAGAAACGTTTCCATTATTATCTGTTACTACCCAAGTTACTGTAGTAACTCCGATAGAAAATGCAACTGGTGCATCATTTACTACAGAAGCAATTCCACAATTATCAGTAGCCAATGGCGTACCTAGAACAATTGTTGCAGTACATAAACCGCTATCTGTATTAGCAACAACATCTACTGGACATGTAATAACTGGTTTCTCTGTATCGCTAACTGTGATAGTTTGTGTACATGTTGCTGAAACATTTCCTGAAGCATCTGTTGCTGTCCAAGTAATTGTTGTTGTTCCAACTGGGTAAGCGTCTGTAAGCAATAAGGCATCTGAACGAACTCCTGTAAAACTTACAACTCCTGAACAATTGTCCGTTGCTGTTGGGTTTACAATAGTTATAACTGCACTACATTTTCCTGCATCTGCTGCTTGCGCAATTGCTGCTGGACATGTAATAACTGGTTTCTCTGTATCGGTAACTGTGATAGTTTGCGTACATGTTGCTGAAACATTTCCTGAAGCATCTGTTGCTGTCCAAGTAATTGTTGTTGTTCCAACTGGGTAAGCGTCTGTAAGCAATAAGGCATCTGAACGAACTCCTGTAAAACTTACAACTCCTGAACAATTGTCCGTTGCTGTTGGGTTTACAATAGTTATAACTGCACTACATTTTCCTGCATCTGCTGCTTGCGCAATTGCCACTGGACATGTAATAACTGGTTTCTCTGTATCGGTAACTGTGATAGTTTGCGTACATGTTGCTGAAACATTTCCTGAAGCATCTGTTGCTGTCCAAGTAATTGTTGTTGTTCCAACTGGGTAAGCATCTGTAAGCAATAATGCATCTGAACGAACTCCTGTAAAACTTACAACTCCTGAACAATTGTCCGTTGCTGTTGGGTTTACAATAGTTATAACTGCACTACATTTTCCTGCATCTGCTGCTTGTGCAATTGCTGCTGGACATGTAATAACTGGTTTCTCTGTATCGGTAACTGTGATAGTTTGCGTACATGTTGTTGAAACATTTCCTGAAGCATCTGTTGCTGTCCAAGTAATTGTTGTTGTTCCAACTGGGTAAGCGTCTGTAAGCAATAAGGCATCTGAACGAACTCCTGTAAAACTTACAACTCCTGAACAATTGTCCGTTGCTGTTGGGTTTACAATAGTTATAACTGCACTACATTTTCCTGCATCTGCTGCTTGTGCAATTGCCACTGGACATGTAATAACTGGTTTCTCTGTATCGGTAACTGTGATAGTTTGTGTACATGTTGCTGAAACATTTCCTGAAGCATCTGTTGCTGTCCAAGTAATTGTTGTTGTTCCAACTGGGTAAGCGTCTGTAAGCAATAATGCGTCTGAACGAACTCCTGTAAAACTTACAACTCCTGAACAATTGTCCGTTGCTGTTGGGTTTACAATAGTTATAACTGCACTACATTTTCCTGCATCTGCTGCTTGTGCAATTGCCACTGGACATGTAATAACTGGTTTCTCTGTATCAGTAACTGTGATAGTTTGTGTACATGTTGCTGAAACATTTCCTGAAGCATCTGTTGCTGTCCAAGTAATTGTTGTTGTTCCAACTGGGTAAGCGTCTGTAAGCAATAATGCATCTGAACGAACTCCTGTAAAACTTACAACTCCTGAACAATTGTCCGTTGCTGTTGGGTTTACAATAGTTATAACTGCACTACATTTTCCTGCATCTGCTGCTTGCGCAATTGCCACTGGACATGTAATAACTGGTTTCTCTGTATCGGTAACTGTGATAGTTTGCGTACATGTTGCTGAAACATTTCCTGAAGCATCTGTTGCTGTCCAAGTAATTGTTGTTGTTCCAACTGGGTAAGCGTCTGTAAGCAATAATGCATCTGAACGAACTCCTGTAAAACTTACAACTCCTGAACAATTGTCCGTTGCTGTTGGGTTTACAATAGTTATAACTGCACTACATTTTCCTGCATCTGCTGCTTGCGCAATTGCCACTGGACATGTAATAACTGGTTTCTCTGTATCGGTAACTGTGATAGTTTGTGTACATGTTGCTGAAACATTTCCTGAAGCATCTGTTGCTGTCCAAGTAATTGTTGTTGTTCCAACTGGGTAAGCATCCGTAAGCAATAATGCATCTGAACGAACTCCTGTAAAACTTACAACTCCTGAACAATTGTCCGTTGCTGTTGGGTTTACAATAGTAATAACTGCACTACATTTTCCTGCATCTGCTGCTTGCGCAATTGCCACTGGACATGTAATAACTGGTTTCTCTGTATCAGTAACTGTGATAGTTTGCGTACATGTTGCTGAAACATTTCCTGAAGCATCTGTTGCTGTCCAAGTAATTGTTGTTGTTCCAACTGGGTAAGCATCTGTAAGCAATAAGGCATCTGAACGAACTCCTGCAAAACTTACAACTCCTGAACAATTGTCCGTTGCTGTTGGGTTTACAATAGTTATAACTGCACTACATTTTCCTGCATCTGCTGCTTGCGCAATTGCTGCTGGACATGTAATAACTGGTTTTTCTGTATCGGTAACTGTGATAGTTTGATCACATGTTGCTGAAACATTTCCTGAAGCATCTGTTGCTGTCCAAGTAATTGTTGTTGTTCCAACTGGGTAAGCATCTGTAAGCAATAAGGCATCTGAACGAACTCCTGCAAAACTTACAACTCCTGAACAATTGTCCGTTGCTGTTGGGTTTACAATAGTTATAACTGCACTACATTTTCCTGCATCTGCTGCTTGTGCAATTGCTGCTGGACATGTAATAACTGGTTTCTCTGTATCGGTAACTGTGATAGTTTGCGTACATGTTGTTGAAACATTTCCTGAAGCATCTGTTGCTGTCCAAGTAATTGTTGTTGTTCCAACTGGGTAAGCGTCTGTAAGCAATAAGGCATCTGAACGAACTCCTGTAAAACTTACAACTCCTGAACAATTGTCCGTTGCTGTTGGGTTTACAATAGTTATAACTGCACTACATTTTCCTGCATCTGCTGCTTGCGCAATTGCCACTGGACATGTAATAACTGGTTTCTCTGTATCGGTAACTGTGATAGTTTGTGTACATGTTGCTGAAACATTTCCTGAAGCATCTGTTGCTGTCCAAGTAATTGTTGTTGTTCCAACTGGGTAAGCATCCGTAAGCAATAATGCGTCTGAACGAACTCCTGTAAAACTTACAACTCCTGAACAATTGTCCGTTGCTGTTGGGTTTACAATAGTAATAACTGCACTACATTTTCCTGCATCTGCTGCTTGCGCAATTGCCACTGGACATGTAATAACTGGTTTCTCTGTATCAGTAACTGTGATAGTTTGCGTACATGTTGCTGAAACATTTCCTGAAGCATCTGTTGCTGTCCAAGTAATTGTTGTTGTTCCAACTGGGTAAGCATCTGTAAGCAATAAGGCATCTGAACGAACTCCTGCAAAACTTACAACTCCTGAACAATTGTCCGTTGCTGTTGGGTTTACAATAGTTATAACTGCACTACATTTTCCTGCATCTGCTGCTTGCGCAATTGCTGCTGGACATGTAATAACTGGTTTTTCTGTATCGGTAACTGTGATAGTTTGATCACATGTTGCTGAAACATTTCCTGAAGCATCTGTTGCTGTCCAAGTAATTGTTGTTATTCCAACTGGGTAAGCGTCTGTAAGCAATAATGCATCTGAACGAACTCCTGTAAAACTTACAACTCCTGAACAATTGTCCGTTGCTGTTGGGTTTACAATAGTTATAACTGCACTACATTTTCCTGCATCTGCTGCTTGTGCAATTGCCACTGGACATGTAATAACTGGTTTCTCTGTATCGGTAACTGTGATAGTTTGTGTACATGTTGCTGAAACATTTCCTGAAGCATCTGTTGCTGTCCAAGTAATTGTTGTTGTTCCAACTGGGTAAGCGTCTGTAAGCAATAATGCATCTGAACGAACTCCTGTAAAACTTACAACTCCTGAACAATTGTCCGTTGCTGTTGGGTTTACAATAGTTATAACTGCACTACATTTTCCTGCATCTGCTGCTTGTGCAATTGCTGCTGGACATGTAATAACTGGTTTCTCTGTATCGGTAACTGTGATAGTTTGCGTACATGTTGTTGAAACATTTCCTGAAGCATCTGTTGCTGTCCAAGTAATTGTTGTTGTTCCAACTGGGTAAGCGTCTGTAAGCAATAAGGCATCTGAACGAACTCCTGTAAAACTTACAACTCCTGAACAATTGTCCGTTGCTGTTGGGTTTACAATAGTTATAACTGCACTACATTTTCCTGCATCTGCTGCTTGTGCAATTGCCACTGGACATGTAATAACTGGTTTCTCTGTATCGGTAACTGTGATAGTTTGCGTACATGTTGTTGAAACATTTCCTGAAGCATCTGTTGCTGTCCAAGTAATTGTTGTTGTTCCAACTGGGTAAGCGTCTGTAAGCAATAAGGCATCTGAACGAACTCCTGTAAAACTTACAACTCCTGAACAATTGTCCGTTGCTGTTGGGTTTACAATAGTTATAACTGCACTACATTTTCCTGCATCTGCTGCTTGTGCAATTGCCACTGGACATGTAATAACTGGTTTTTCTGTATCGGTAACTGTGATAGTTTGTGTACATGTTGCTGAAACATTTCCTGAAGCATCTGTTGCTGTCCAAGTAATTGTTGTTATTCCAACTGGGTAAGCGTCTGTAAGCAATAATGCATCTGAACGAACTCCTGTAAAACTTACAACTCCTGAACAATTGTCCGTTGCTGTTGGGTTTACAATAGTTATAACTGCACTACATTTTCCTGCATCTGCTGCTTGTGCAATTGCTGCTGGACATGTAATAACTGGTTTCTCTGTATCGGTAACTGTGATAGTTTGCGTACATGTTGTTGAAACATTTCCTGAAGCATCTGTTGCTGTCCAAGTAATTGTTGTTGTTCCAACTGGGTAAGCATCCGTAAGCAATAATGCGTCTGAACGAACTCCTGTAAAACTTACAACTCCTGAACAATTGTCCGTTGCTGTTGGGTTTACAATAGTAATAACTGCACTACATTTTCCTGCATCTGCTGCTTGCGCAATTGCCACTGGACATGTAATAACTGGTTTCTCTGTATCAGTAACTGTGATAGTTTGTGTACATGTTGCTGAAACATTTCCTGAAGCATCTGTTGCTGTCCAAGTAATTGTTGTTGTTCCAACTGGGTAAGCATCTGTAAGCAATAAGGCATCTGAACGAACTCCTGCAAAACTTACAACTCCTGAACAATTGTCCGTTGCTGTTGGGTTTACAATAGTTATAACTGCACTACATTTTCCTGCATCTGCTGCTTGTGCAATTGCTGCTGGACATGTAATAACTGGTTTCTCTGTATCGGTAACTGTGATAGTTTGCGTACATGTTGTTGAAACATTTCCTGAAGCATCTGTTGCTGTCCAAGTAATTGTTGTTGTTCCAACTGGGTAAGCGTCTGTAAGCAATAAGGCATCTGAACGAACTCCTGTAAAACTTACAACTCCTGAACAATTGTCCGTTGCTGTTGGGTTTACAATAGTTATAACTGCACTACATTTTCCTGCATCTGCTGCTTGTGCAATTGCCACTGGACATGTAATAACTGGTTTCTCTGTATCGGTAACTGTGATAGTTTGTGTACATGTTGCTGAAACATTTCCTGAAGCATCTGTTGCTGTCCAAGTAATTGTTGTTGTTCCAACTGGGTAAGCGTCTGTAAGCAATAATGCGTCTGAACGAACTCCTGTAAAACTTACAACTCCTGAACAATTGTCCGTTGCTGTTGGGTTTACAATAGTTATAACTGCACTACATTTTCCTGCATCTGCTGCTTGTGCAATTGCCACTGGACATGTAATAACTGGTTTCTCTGTATCAGTAACTGTGATAGTTTGTGTACATGTTGCTGAAACATTTCCTGAAGCATCTGTTGCTGTCCAAGTAATTGTTGTTGTTCCAACTGGGTAAGCGTCTGTAAGCAATAATGCATCTGAACGAACTCCTGTAAAACTTACAACTCCTGAACAATTGTCCGTTGCTGTTGGGTTTACAATAGTTATAACTGCACTACATTTTCCTGCATCTGCTGCTTGCGCAATTGCCACTGGACATGTAATAACTGGTTTCTCTGTATCGGTAACTGTGATAGTTTGCGTACATGTTGCTGAAACATTTCCTGAAGCATCTGTTGCTGTCCAAGTAATTGTTGTTGTTCCAACTGGGTAAGCGTCTGTAAGCAATAATGCATCTGAACGAACTCCTGTAAAACTTACAACTCCTGAACAATTGTCCGTTGCTGTTGGGTTTACAATAGTTATAACTGCACTACATTTTCCTGCATCTGCTGCTTGCGCAATTGCCACTGGACATGTAATAACTGGTTTCTCTGTATCGGTAACTGTGATAGTTTGTGTACATGTTGCTGAAACATTTCCTGAAGCATCTGTTGCTGTCCAAGTAATTGTTGTTGTTCCAACTGGGTAAGCATCCGTAAGCAATAATGCATCTGAACGAACTCCTGTAAAACTTACAACTCCTGAACAATTGTCCGTTGCTGTTGGGTTTACAATAGTTATAACTGCACTACATTTTCCTGCATCTGCTGCTTGCGCAATTGCCACTGGACATGTAATAACTGGTTTTTCTGTATCGGTAACTGTGATAGTTTGATCACATGTTGCTGAAACATTTCCTGAAGCATCTGTTGCTGTCCAAGTAATTGTTGTTATTCCAACTGGGTAAGCGTCTGTAAGCAATAATGCATCTGAACGAACTCCTGTAAAACTTACAACTCCTGAACAATTGTCCGTTGCTGTTGGGTTTACAATAGTTATAACTGCACTACATTTTCCTGCATCTGCTGCTTGCGCAATTGCCACTGGACATGTAATAACTGGTTTCTCTGTATCGGTAACTGTGATAGTTTGCGTACATGTTGCTGAAACATTTCCTGAAGCATCTGTTGCTGTCCAAGTAATTGTTGTTGTTCCAACTGGGTAAGCATCTGTAAGCAATAATGCATCTGAACGAACTCCTGTAAAACTTACAACTCCTGAACAATTGTCCGTTGCTGTTGGGTTTACAATAGTTATAACTGCACTACATTTTCCTGCATCTGCTGCTTGCGCAATTGCTACTGGACATGTAATAACTGGTTTTTCTGTATCGGCTACGATTACAGCTGAATTAGCTGAAGTCTGCTCACAAAAAGTTAAACCATTTATAACTTTTACTTTATAATCTCCATTAGACGTTACAACTAATGTTGATGCTGTTTGCCCATTAATAACTGAATTATCTTTATACCAAACATAACTTGGAGAATCTGCATCACTCACTGCGGTTAATGTTGTCGTCAAGCAAGCATTTAATACACCTGTTATTGAAGCTGTAGGTAAAGAATTAACATTTATCTCTCTTTCTGCTGTAGCATCATCGCAACCTTGTTTTCCTATTACGGTATATTTAATTTTTGCAATTCCTACACTGACTCCAGTAATTGTTCCTGTTAAGGCATCTACTGTAGCCACTGCTGTATTACTACTGCTCCATACTCCTCCAGCATCACCTCCTGTTGATGAGAAAACAGTACTTTCAGCTAAACAAATATTTTGTTTTCCTGATAATGTTCCAGCTAAAGGAGTTGCTGTTACAATTACATTTACTGCAATTCTCGCACTTTCACATCCATCAGTAGTTTGACTAGCATAATATGTATTCGAACCTAATAAATCATTTATATCGTATAAAGTCCCACCTGTTAAAGCATTATACCACTGGATGTTTGCTCCAGTAGCAACTAAATCCCTTACTCTTTTTGCATCTATAAAACAAAAAATTTGCTCCTTTGACAGTGGTTGAACTGGAGTTGCTGGTTGTGCGTTGATTACTGCTGCAACTGATTCTCCTGAGATACAAGCTCCTAATGTAGCTGTTACTTTATAGCTTCCTGCTGGTGCAGTTATTTTGTTACCTGCTTGAGTTACTCCTGTTAATGGTGTTACTGTATAAGTGTACGCTGCGTCATAGTTAGTGATAATAAAACTTCCTGTAGCTGTTGCACAAGTTGGTTGTATTACTGCACTTACTGTTGGTTGACTTGGAGTTGCTGGTTGTCCATTGATTACTGCAGCAACTGATTCTCCTGAGATACAAGCTCCTAATGTAGCTGTTACTTTATAACTTCCTGCTGGTGCTGTTATTGTGTTACCTGTTTGAGTTACTCCTGTTGATGGAGTTACTGTATACGTGTAAGATGCGTCATAGTTAGTGATAGTAAAACTTCCTGTAGCTGTTGCACAAGTTGGTTGTATTACTGCACTTACTGTTGGTTGACTTGGAGTTGCTGGTTGTGCATTGATTACTGCAGCAACTGATTCTCCTGAGATACAAGCTCCTAATGTAGCTGTTACTTTAAAGCTTCCTGCTGGTGCTGTTATTTTGTTACCTGCTTGAGTTACTCCTGTTAATGGTGTTACTGTATAAGTGTACGCTGCGTCATAGTTAGTGATAGTAAAACTTCCTGTAGCTGTTGCACAAGTTGGTTGTGTTACTGCACTTACTGTTGGTTGACTTGGAGTTGCTGGTTGTGCATTGATTACTGCAGCAACTGATTCTCCTGAGATACAAGCTCCTAATGTAGCTGTTACTTTATAGCTTCCTGCTGGTGCTGTTATTTTATTACCTGCTTGAGTTACTCCTGTTAATGGTGTTACTGTATAAGTGTACGCTGCGTCATAGTTAGTGATTGTAAAACTTCCTGTAGCTGTTGCACAAGTTGGTTGTGTTACTGCACTTACTGTTGGTTGACTTGGGGTTGCTGGTTGTGCGTTGATTACTACTTCAACTGATTGTCCTGAAATACAATTTCCAGATTTAGCAGTTAATTTATATTTTCCTACTGGTGCTGTAATTGTGCTACCAGTTTGCACTACTCCTGTTGAAGGGGTTATTGTATAAGTATAAGATGAATTATAATTTATGATTGTAAAACTTCCTGTAGCTGTTGCACAAGTTGGTTGTGTTACTGCACTTGTTGTTGGTGTAGGAATTGATGCATTTATAGTCACAGTCCCATTTATAGTCACTTCTGTGCAAGGTGCTGTATGGCCAACAGTTGTTATTGTATAAGTACCACCTATAGTTGGAGTTCCTGAAATTGTCACTGTTTTTGCTGTAGCATCTACAACAGCTGTCAATCCAGCTGGTAAGTTTGATACTATAGCATTTGTAGCACTACCACCAAAAGTATAAACAGTCGTAGGAATAGCTGTTGCTATACAAACTGCAGGACTTTGTGTACCACTAGTAAATACAATTGTAGAAGCTGTATTTACAACTGCTGCAACCGCAATTCTTGATGTCGTAGTACAACCTGCGGCTGTAGTAGCCCCTACATAATAAGTTGTAGTTGCCGATAAATTTGATATATCAAAACTTGGTCCCGTTCCTAATGACACTCCTCCTATTGGAGCAGCATACCAATTGATTGTCGCACCTGCTGATGCAGTAGCTTGTAATGTTAAATCTCCAGCACCACATCTAGAGCCTTGAGTCGTAGAATTAATTGTTGGCAAAGCATTTACTGTTGCTACAACTGCTGTTCTAGCAGAAGTACAACCATTATCAGTTACACCAACATAATATGTAGTTGTTACAGATAAACTTGGTGTTGTAAAACTCGTTCCTGTAGCCAATACTGCAGTCGTTGTTTGATCAGCATACCAGTTAATTGTTCCTGCTGATGCTGTAGCTTCCAAAATTACTGTTCCCGCATCACATCTTGACACTGGAGTCGTTCCAGTGATAGTAGGTTTTGCATTAATAACAAAATTAGTAGCTGTTCTACAACTTGTATCATCGCAAGCCGCATAATACGTTTTAGTCTGTGGTGCACTAGTAGATGTTAAACCTGAACTTGTGTTTTTAAATGGATTGAAAGGTCCTGTAGCTATTGCTACTCCTCCTGAAGCATCAAGATACCATTTTATATTAGCACTTGAACATGAAGTAGAAGTTGCTGTCAGTAAAGCCCCATTTGTGTCTCCTTCACATACAGAAGCTCCTGTAGTTTTTGGTGCTCCAGCAACTGCATTGATAACTATACCACTAGTAGGAAGCGAAATACATCCTTCTTGATTTGTTGTAGTGACCACATACGTATTTGGTGCCAATCCAGAAAAAACACCTGTTGTATTACTTATTGGTGTCGTTACTGGATTCGTTCCTTTTATCGTATAAACTGAACCATTAACGAGATTCGTTACAGTTATCGTTCCTGTTGGTACAGCACAGCTTGACTGTGCAATCGAAGTTTTTGGTGTTGCTGGTAAAGCTAAAATTGTTATATCATCTACAGTTGTTGTAGCTCCATTAAAATTTGAACCTGGAACATCTGCTTGATTAGCACCTTGATATTTTGTATTTGTTCCTCCAGAGTTATTTAGAACTGCAGTTATCTTTCTATTATCACTACCCGTTAAACGTGTTGGATCCAAATATAAAGCCTGCGCACTAGAACTATACGTACCTGCAGCAATAGATCCAGTTATTTTTCCAATTAAGGTTATTGTAACCACTCCGTTTTGTGCAATATTAAACCCTCCAAATAAAGGTCTATTGCCAGTAGCAGTATTTGTCAAATTACCTAAAGGTCCTGATGCATCAGAATATACTGCTACAGCAGAATCAAATGCAATATTAGCTGGAAAGCTAAAATCTAAAACAACTCCAGCTGCATTTCCAACACCTGTATTTTTTATTTGGATTTCATAAGTAACCTTTTCATCAATCGAATTACAAGCCGATGCTGTAGGCAGAGCTTTTACTTTCGTATCAAGAATAGGAAAACAATTTGAATTAACTTGTAAATTTGGTGGCATCTCATTATTAGCAAACGTTGCGACATAACCTACAGTACCTGCCTCAGCTCCATGATTATTAGAACCTCTCCCGTTTGTTAAACCTGCTGATCCTCCAATTACAGAAGCTGTAACACTCGCTGGTGCAATATTGTGTCTAATAATACCACCTCCTCCTCCTCCACCGGGTCCGTGTTCATTATTAGTATCATTATCAGTATGTCCTCCATTACCTCCTTTTGCATTAATTGTAATTTTTCCGCCAGTTGTAGCACCAGAAATATTCAAAAGAACAGTTCCTCCTGCACCTGCACCCCCTGCACCATCCGATGAACTTTGAAAAGCACCAGCTGCTCCAGCACCACCATTTACTTCAATCATACCTGGTCCTATAACGGTACCCGCATTAATAAGTACTATAGCACCACCAACACCTCCTTTTACTCCATTTATAGCATTATTAGCATCTCCGGCTCCACCGCCACCTCCCATAATAAGTCTTGCCAACTCAGGGGTAGTCGTGCGAAAAGACAAGAAGCCTGGTCTTCCACCTCCTGTTAAGCGAGGATTAGCTGACCAAGATGCTCCTCCAGCACCTTGCCATCCGTATCCACCGTTACCACCATAACCACCGTTACCGCCACCTCCACCACCGGAGTTGTGATCATTACCACCACCACCGGCATTAGCAGGAGCTCCTCTTCCTGAAGATCCTCCCGGCAATCCTTCATCTCCATTATCTACTTGATTATATCCATCCCACATGAACTTTGGTGTTCCTGCAATTCCCTCTCCTTTTCCAGAAATAGTTGTAGTCTTAGCATCACCAACATAAGTTGATGCATTATTTTCATCAGATCTAGCTATAGGACTATAACCTCCTCTAAAACCTCTTGCTGTTCCATTTATCTTAAATCCTTTAAAATCAAAAGCACCAGAAACATTAAAAGCGATAATACCTCCTGCTACCCCATTAAAAGGTGGTGTTGTTATATCTTTTGTTAATGTTAAATTAGAATATTGAGGCACTCTAACGATTTGAAATGTTCTCTTACCTCTTGCCGTTGTTGCATCCGCATTAAAATAACTATTTGAAGTACCACCATTGGCAGCAGTACCTTTAAATGTTAAATTTCCACCAGAAAGCGGAACATTATTAGTTGCAATAACGTATTCAAAAATACCTGTATTTCCGATATCTGTAAACCCAGTACCTCCTAAATTATCTAGACCACTATTCGCAGTTCCTGAACCATAAAAAGAACTATTACTAGAATCTATAGTAGCATCTTGCATCTGTATAATCAAGATTAAATCTCCAACAGAAATTTGGATTCCTCCAAAATTATTACCATGAACATCAGTGTCAGGGACTTTACCTAACACTATAGATTGCCCACCTGCATTCAATGTGATGTTACCTGCAATAGGATAATATGTATTTACAGAACTAGATACCGTAACAGGACCATCACCTCCAGGTGTTCCACAAATTTGTGAAAATAAGCTAGTTGAGAATAAAAAAAATACAATAAAAGATATTAGCTTAAAAAAATTAAGCTTTTTAAGAGTACAATTTTGCATAGACAGTTTTCTTAAGGGTAATACTATAGTAAGTCGAAAACCTACTAAAGGAATCCGAAAAAATTAAATTAAATAAAGGGGACCGTTGACCTGAAAATCTTAGGACAAGATTTTCTGAAATTTCATAAAAATAAAATAAGATAAGCGCCATAAATACATTAAGTTCGACTCAAATTAGTCTTAAAGTTTATAGAAATAGGTAGTTTGGTGGGGCGAAAGTATATAAACAGTAAAGTAATTACTAGATTATTCGTCGAACTACCAGTTTTGTCGTTGAAATACTCTTTTTGACAAACATTTTTGCCTTCAATAGATAAAAAAATTAACTTTTCAGCAACAATAAATTTTTATTATAGCAACATAAGGTATTTTATCGAACAAATTCTGTCAACAAAATTCATAACTAATTAAAATTCAAATAATAGATCAAAAAAAAAGACGCAATTTAAAATTGCGTCTGAAAATATTTTAACAGTAAATTACTTTATTTCGATCTCACCTCTAGCTAAATAAACCCTTTTTATTAACAATTAAAGCGGTAAAATCAACAAAAATTAACATAAAAATTTACGATAAAAGCTATTTCAAGAAATTAATATTTCTTTTGAGCCCATCAAATTTTGTTCTCTTTATGGGTGAATTTTTAAACACCACTCGAAAGGTCTCTTCGGTAATCTCTAACCACTCTTTTTTGGACATCGCCATAACATCTGGATTAGGATTAAATAGTGGCTCTGAATGCGCTTTGGAGAATCTGTTCCATGGACAAACATCTTGGCAAGTATCACAACCAAATGCCCAATCATCAAACTTACCTTTCATTTCTTGCGGAATATTCTCTTTGAGTTCGATTGTAAAATAAGAAATACACTTGCTTCCATCAACAACATAAGGCGCAACAATTGCTTCTGTCGGACATGCATCTATACAAGCTGTACATGAACCGCAATGATCTGTTGTAGCATAATCATATTCTAAATCTAAGTCTAAAATAAGCTCTGCAATAAAATAAAAGGAACCTACTTTTTGTGTGATTAAATTACTGTTTTTACCTATCCAACCTAATCCACTTTTGGCCGCCCACGCCTTATCTAAAACTGGTGCAGAATCTACAAATACACGTCCAGTAACCTCACCTATTTCTTCCTGAATAGAATAAAGTAATTCTTTAAGTTTTTCTTTAATTACAAAATGATAATCTTGCCCATAAGCATATTTTGATATCTTAAAGCTATCGTTTTCTTGAGTTTCTGAAGGGTAATAATTAAGTAAAAGTGACACTACACTTTTAGCATCATCAACTAATAAAGTAGGATCTAATCTTTTATCGAAGTGATTTTCCATATAGGCCATTTGCCCATTATGGTTTTTATTAAGCCAATTTTCTAATCGCGGAGCTTCTTGCTCCAAAAAACCTGCCTTTGAGATACCACAAGATAAAAAGCCGAGTCTTTTGGCTTCGGATTTTATAAATTGCGAATATGTAGTTTTTGAATTTATCAACGTGAATTTAATATGAAACGGTTTTAGCCCTGATGGAAACGACATCCTTTTTCTTGTCATCCTACGAATGAAGGATTACAAGAAAAAGATATAGTGGACAGCAGGAAATAGCTTCAAAAAATTAAAATAATCCGCCTTGAATATTGGTGTTTATTTTACCTAAATGTTTATATGCTTTATCGGTAACCTCACGCCCTCTTGGAGTTCTCATAATAAACCCTTCCTGAATTAAAAATGGCTCATACACCTCTTCGATGGTTTCGCTACTTTCGGAAACTGCCGTTGCAAGTGTAGACAAGCCAACTGGTCCTCCTTTAAACTTATTAATTATCGTAAGAAGGATTTTATTATCCATTTCGTCTAAACCATGTGCATCGACATTTAAAGCTTTTAACGCATATTGCGAAATACTCAAATCAATGGTTCCATTTCCTTTGATCTGTGCAAAATCTCGGACACGTCGTAATAACGCATTTGCAATACGAGGTGTTCCACGACTACGGCCAGCAATCTCAATTGCTGCGTCTAATGAAATTGGCATTTTTAATATGGTAGCACTTCTTTCTACAATTGTAGTTAAAAGTTCTGTAGTATAATATTGTAATCGTGACGAAATACCAAAACGAGCACGCATTGGCGCCGTAAGCAATCCTGAACGCGTTGTTGCTCCAATTAGAGTAAATGGATTTAAATTAATCTGTACAGTTCTTGCATTTGGCCCAGACTCTATCATGATATCAATCTTAAAATCTTCCATTGCAGAATATAGGTATTCTTCAACGATTGGACTTAAACGATGGATTTCGTCTATAAACAAAACATCTCTCTCGTCTAGATTAGTTAGTAATCCTGCTAAATCTCCTGGCTTGTCCAAAACTGGTCCAGATGTAATTTTAATACCTACCTCTAATTCATTAGCAAGTATATTTGCCAAAGTAGTTTTTCCAAGTCCCGGAGGTCCATGGAAAAGAGTGTGATCTAATGCTTCATTACGTTGGTTGGCTGCCGCAACAAAAACTTTCAGGTTTTCTAAAACCTGATCTTGACCTGCAAAATCATCAAACGAAAGTGGTCTTAATTTTTTCTCAAGATCAAATTCTTCAGAGTTATAGCGGTTCGTTGTTGGATCTAAATTCTCATTCATTGGACAAAGATAGATAAAGAAAAAGGAAGACAAAAAAAAACCTCTACTAACAGCAGAGGTTTTAAATATTTTTAGTGATGAAGAACTTCTTCTCCTTCTTTCATTGGTACGTTTTGTGGTACAAAATCTACATCATAGTTTGGATTACTATAATCATATGGCCAACGGTAAACGTGAGGAATTTCTCCTGGCCAGTTACCGTGAATATGTTCAACTGGTGTAGTCCATTCTAAAGTTGTAGATCTCCATGGATTTTGTACTGCTTTCTTACCGTAGAAAATACTACTAAAGAAGTTATACAAGAACACTAATTGGAAAGCTCCACCAACTAAAGCAAATACAGTTATAAGAACGTTTACGTTTTGTAAATCATCAAATAAAGGGAAACTTGTGTTAGTATAGTAACGTCTTGGTAAACCAGCTAATCCAATAAAGTGCATTGGGAAGAATACTCCATAAGCACAAACTGCAGTTACCCAAAAGTGAATATATCCTAAGTTTTTATTTAACATTCTACCGTACATTTTAGGGAACCAGTGGTAAATACCAGCAAACATTCCGTAAAGTGCAGAGATACCCATTACTAAGTGAAAGTGAGCAATTACAAAGTATGTATCGTGAACGTTGATATCTAAAGTACTATCTCCTAATATGATTCCTGTTAAACCTCCAGTGATGAAAGTAGAAACCATTCCGATAGAAAATAACATTGCAGGATTAAATTGTAAGTTACCTTTCCATAAAGTTGTAATCCAGTTAAACGCTTTTACAGCAGAAGGGATTGCAATCAATAAAGTTGTAAATGTAAATACTGATCCTAAAAATGGATTCATTCCTGAAACGAACATATGGTGACCCCAAACGATTGTTGAAAGGAAAGCAATTGCCAAAACTGACATAATCATCGCTCTGTATCCAAAAATTGGTTTACGTGAATTCGTAGCCATAATTTCAGAAACAAGTCCCATTGCAGGTAAAATTACAATATATACCTCAGGGTGTCCTAAGAACCAAAATAAGTGTTCGAATAAAACTGGTGAACCACCTTGGTAATGTAAAACTTCTCCAGCTATATAAATATCTGATAAGAAGAATGAAGTACCAAAACTTCTGTCAAAAATCAACAATAATGCTGCTGATAATAATACTGGGAATGAAATAACTCCAATAACAGCTGTTACAAAGAAAGTCCATATAGTTAAAGGTAATCTAGTCATAGACATCCCTTTTGTTCTTAAATTAATAACAGTAACGATATAATTTAAAGATCCCATTAATGACGAAGCAATAAAGATTGCCATAGAAACCAACCATAATGTCATACCTGTTCCTGAACCAGGAATTGCTTGTGGTAAAGCACTTAATGGTGGATAGATTGTCCATCCAGAAGAAGCAGGTCCAGCTTCAACAAATAAAGAACATAACATTATTACTGCTGATAAGAAAAACAACCAATAAGATACCATATTCATGAATCCTGAAGCCATATCTCGTGCTCCAATTTGAAGTGGAATCAATAAGTTACTAAACGTACCACTCAAACCGGCCGTTAAAACAAAGAATACCATGATTGTACCGTGAATGGTTACCAATGCTAGATAAACATCATTAGTCATAACACCGTTTGGTGCAAATTTATCTCCTAATAAAACATTAAATATTTTAAAAGACTCTTCAGGCCATGCTAATTGCATTCTAAAAAGCAAGGACATTGCAATACCTATTACCCCCATAATAATACCCGTAAGTAGGTATTGTTTGGCAATCATTTTGTGATCAATACTAAAGATATATTTAGTAATGAATGTCTCTTTATGGTGGTGTTCGTGTTCGTGATCTTGTCCGTGATCGTGACCTTCTGCTGACATATATGTATACTTTAAATTTCTTAAATAAATATTATTTCATAGCTACTTTAGGAGCTTCTACTTTAGCAGTAGTATCTACTTTAGTAGTATCAGTACTTCCTGCTGCACCTTCTGCTGGAGCTGGAGCTACTGCTGCCTTAATATCCTGAGCCAATGTTGCTTTATCGCTTAACCATTTTTTATACTCTTCTGGAGTATCAACTACAATTTTCATTTGCATGTTGTAGTGTGATGTACCACAAATTTTATTACAAAGTAACAAATAATCAAAAGTATAAGGATCTAAAGCTGTTTCTCCTTTTGCAACTAAGTCAACACTTTTCTTAGAACGTATTGAATTAATATGAGCAACTTTCTCGATCATATATGGCAATTCTCTATATTCTGCAGTAGTATAAACTGGTGTAAAAGCAAATTCAGTAACCATTCCAGGAACACAGTTCATTTGCGCTCTAAAGTGAGGCATGTAAGCTGAGTGTAATACGTCTTGAGAACGCATTTTGAAATGTACTTTCTTTCCTTTTGGAATATGTAATTCTGAAACCACGATATCATCTTGTGAATATGGGTCAGACATATCAACACCTAAAGTGTTTACTCCTTCAATTAATCTAACGTTAGCTTTTCCTAAAACGTTATCTGGTCCAGCATATCTTGCTGTCCATTTAAACTGTTGAGCGTATAATTCGATAACGATTGTATCTTCATCTTCGTCAACAAACATAATATTATTCCAAGCATATAATCCGTAAAGAATCAATCCTGCCAAAACTACAGCTGGGATAACACTCCAAAGTGCTTCTAATCTATTATTGTCTGCAAAGTACAATGCTTTTTTATCTTTATCACCTTTATATTTAAAAGAAAAATAATAAAGTAAACCTTGAGTAATAAATTGAACTACGAAAATCAAAACCCAAGTAATATTCATAAGGCTATCAACCAAACTACCATGCTCAGAAGCTGGTGTATGTAATACTAATGGTCCCCATTTAAACACTCCATATATCGTAAATATATATATGAACGCTAAAAATCCGAACATCAAATATCCTTGAATATTATTATCGTTATCAGATGCAACCTGAGAATCGTCCGAATTTGCACCTACCTGAGTAAGATCAAATATCTTGGTCAATTGCCATAATGCTACAGCCAATAAAACTAAAACTATAATTACCAACAAACTTGTCATCTGTTTATTTCTTTAAATATTAATAATGAAAATGTTTACTTTCTTCTATAAATGGATTTCTTTTTGGTAACAAAGGAGCTTTAGTTAATGCAGTGAAAACTACAAAAATAAACAATCCTAAGAAGAAAAGTACTGATGCAATTTCTGGAACACCAATAAACCATCTATCACCTACTGTACCAGGCATAATCATATTAAAGAAATCAAGATAATGTCCTAATAAAATTACAATTCCAGCCATAACAATAACCCAACTGATTCTCTTGAAATCTGTATTGATTAAAATCAATAATGGGAAAAGGAAATTCATAACAACCGCTCCAAAGAAAGGAAGATTATAAAGTTGTATTCTAGTTATAAAATAAGTTACCTCTTCTGGAATATTAGCATACCAAATCAACATGAATTGTGAGAACCATAAATAAGTCCAGAAAACGCTAATACCGAACATAAATTTAGCAAGATCATGAATATGACTTGTATTTACATGTTCTAAATACCCTTTAGATTTCAAGTAAACAGTTACTAATGCAATTGTAGTGATACCACTTACAAAGAAACTAGCAAATACGTACCATCCAAACAATGTACTGTACCAGTGTGGATCAATAGACATAATCCAATCCCAAGACATGATAGACTCAGAAACGATGAAGAATACTAAGAATCCAGCAGTTAATTTGAAATTCTTTTTGTAGAATAAATCATCTTTAGCCTCATCTTGTGCAAGACAATTTTTTCTTGAATAATAATTATATAAATTCCATCCTATTAAAAATATAGCAGCTCTAATAATCCAAAAAGGGAAATTTAAATACCCCGCTTTATTAGCGATAATTGCATCGTAATTAGGGCTAGTAGGATCAGTTACTCCCTCACCTAACCATACAAAAATATGATTAAAGTGTAGTCCACAAAGAATTAGGATTACAAAAAATATTGCAGAACCAACAGGCAAATAAGCCGTAATACCTTGCATAACTCTAAATAATACTGGAGACCATCCTGCTTGTGCTACTTGTTGAATAGCGTAAAATGCAAGAACTCCCATAGAAAGTAACAAAAAGAAGATACTTGCAACGTATAATGCTGACCATGGTTTGTTTTGCAATTGGTGCAAAACATGCGTTAAATGCTTGTTATGCTCATCTGCAGCGCTAACTTGAGCGTGTTCTTTTTTTCCTCCTTCTGCATGTGCATCATGTGCTGGCTCAGCAGCATCATGAGTAGCTTCAGCGTGTGCACCATGAGCAGGCTCAGCAGTAGCATGAGTCGCCTCTCCGTGACCACCATGTGACTCAGACTCAGCAGCTAGTATTTTTTCAACTTCTTGAATATCTTTAGGTGCATTTAAAAAACCATACCCAATACCCAAAAGACCTAAAGCCATTAAGATGATAGAAAAAGTTTTTAATTTACTTGAAAATGTATACATATCTAATACGATCAGTTTGTTCAACAATTATTATAATTGGCTTTTTAGTTTTAGAACATAGTCAGCAACTAACCAACGTTCGTGAGTACTTAATTGATTTGCATGAGAACCCATTGCATTTAATCCGTAAGTCTCAACATGAAAAATACTTCCTTCAGTGATTTCTCTATCTTTATAGCTAGGAACTCCAAGGAATTTTTCTCTTTCTACCAATTTACCTTTTCCATTTCCAGTTGCACCATGACAACTCATACAATAGATTTCAAAAAGTTCTTTTCCTTTTTCTGATTTTCTATCTAAAGAATCTAAAGGTGATTTTAAATTAGCTTTAGCCAATTCATAACCTGCTGTAGAATTCTCATATTCATAAGGCTCAAAACCTCTATTTATAGTTCCGTTTACTGGAAGTTGAGCTTCCTTTCCTCCTTTAAAAATGCTAGCTTCTGCATATGGTTCATACGCTAAAGACTCATACATATTAGGGAAGTACTGATAGTTTGGTGCCGAAATATTGTGGCAAGATGAAACTAAAATAGTTATACCAACTAAAAGTGTTATTTTATATATACCTTTCATAGCTACAATTAATTCTTTTCTATTACTTTAACTTCTACAGCTCCCGTGTTTTGGAAAAAAGAAACTAATTCTTCTTCGTTATTGTTAACAGCAACTTCCATTAAGAAATGGTCATCTGTTGTTCTAACATCCGGGTTTTCTGCTTCTTTAAATGGCCATAATCTACTTCTCATATAAAAAGTAATTACCATTAAGTGAGCTGCGAAAAACACAGTCATTTCAAACATAATTGGCACGAATGCTGGCATGTTTTGAATGAAACTGAAACTTGGTTTTCCACCAATATCTTGAGGCCAATCATGAATCATAATATAACTCATCATCGTAGTCGCTACAGTTATACCAACACATCCGTATAAGAAAGAACATATTGCTAATCTTGTTGGCGCTAAGCCCATTGCTTTATCCAATCCGTGTACCGGAAATGGAGTAAATACCTCTTCAATATGATGATGTGCAGCTCTAGTTTTCTTTACAGCATCCATCAAAATATCATCGTCATTATAAATGGCGTATATTACTTTATTACTCATGATGTGAATCTTTATTTGCTCTTTCTCTTATGTAATTATCTCCTGTTCCTTTCAAAATAGTTTTCACCTCTGCCTGAGCAATAACTGGGAATGTTCTAGAGTAAAGTAAAAACAATACGAAGAAGAATCCAATTGTTCCGATGAAAATTCCAATATCAACAAATGTCGGTGAAAACATTGTCCAAGAAGATGGAAGATAATCTCTATGTAAAGAAGTAACAATAATTACGAATCTTTCAAACCACATTCCGATGTTTACAACAATCGAAATTATAAATGAGAACATGATACTTGTTCTTAGTTTTTTGAACCACATGAATTGTGGAGAAAAAACGTTACATGTCATCATTGACCAATATGCCCACCAGTAAGGTCCAGTAGCTCTATTTAAGAATGCATATTGCTCGTATTCTACTCCTGAATACCAAGCTACAAATAACTCAGTAATATAAGCAACCCCTACGATAGAACCCGTAATCATGATTACGATATTCATTAATTCGATATGTTGGACTGTAATATAAGCTTCAAGGTTAGAAACTTTTCTCATAATGATCAACAAGGTGTTTACCATTGCAAATCCTGAGAAAACCGCTCCTGCAACGAAGTAAGGAGGGAAAATTGTAGTATGCCATCCTGGAATTACAGATGTAGCAAAGTCCATAGATACAATTGTGTGTACAGAAAGTACAAGTGGAGTAGCTAAACCTGCAAGTACTAAAGATACTTCTTCAAAACGTTGCCAGTCTTTTGCTCTACCGCTCCATCCAAAACTCAAGATAGAATAAACTCTTTTATTAAAAGGTGTTACTGCTCTATCACGTAGCATAGCAAAATCAGGTAATAAACCAGTCCACCAGAAAACTAATGATACTGAAAGATACGTAGAGATTGCAAAAACGTCCCAAAGTAATGGTGAGTTAAAGTTTACCCATAATGAACCAAATTGGTTTGGTATAGGTAATACCCAGTATGCTAACCATGGACGTCCCATGTGAATAATTGGAAATAAACCTGCTTGTACAACAGAGAAAATTGTCATTGCTTCAGCTGAACGGTTAATCGCCATTCTCCATCGTTGACGGAAAAGTAATAATACTGCTGAAATCAAAGTTCCGGCGTGACCAATACCTACCCACCAAACAAAGTTTGTGATATCCCAAGCCCAACCAACTGTTTTATTTAATCCCCATGTTCCGATACCTGTAGATACGGTGTAAATTATACAGCCTAATCCCCAAAGGAAAGCTGTTAATGCGATTGTAAATACAATCCACCAATGTTTATTTGCTTTACCTTCAACAGGTGCAGCTACATCTACAGTTACATCGTGATAAGATTTATCACCTATAACTAAAGGTTTTCTAATGGGTGCTTCGTAGTGAGACGACATAATCCTTTATATTGTTTCTTAATTAATAATTTTTTGTACTAAGTATTTCTAACTTTAACGTGATAAATCACATTAGGTTTTGTTCCAACATGCTCCAATAAATGATACATTCTATCATCAGCGGCTAATTTAGTCACTTGGCTATCTTTATCATTTACATCTCCAAATATCATCGCTCCAGAAGAACAAGCATTAGAACAAGCTGTTTGGAATTCTCCATCAACTACTGATCTACCTTCATTCTTAGCTTTTAATATTGTAGCTTGTGTCATTTGAATACACATAGAACATTTCTCCATAACTCCACGAGAACGAACGTTTACGTCTGGGTTTAATACCATACGACCTAAATCATCATTCATGTGATAATCAAATTCACTGTTTTTGTTGTACAAGAACCAGTTAAAACGACGTACTTTATACGGACAGTTATTAGCACAGTAACGAGTACCAACACATCTGTTATAAGCCATTTGGTTTTGTCCTTGACGACCATGTGAAGTTGCCGCAACTGGACAAACAGTTTCACAAGGCGCATGATTACAATGCTGACACATTACCGGTTGGAAAGAAACTTGTGGATTATCTCCAGCTTTTTCCATTTCGTTAAATGTAGACAATGAACTTGACAATCCCGCGATATTTTCTTTTCTTTCGTTATCTCCAGCAAAAGTACTTTCAGAAGAATAGTATCTATCGATACGCAACCAGTGCATATCACGACTTCTTCTTACCTCTGATTTACCTACTACTGGTACATTGTTTTCAGCGTGACAAGCTATAACACAAGCCCCACATCCTGTACAAGCATTTAAATCTATAGAAAGGTTAAAGTGATGTCCTGTAGAACGATCAAATGAATCCCATAAATCTACAGATGTAGCTGCTACTTCATTATGATCTAAAGATACTTTTGGTTGTTCGTTCCAAAATTCAGCATCTTTAGTATTGAATATTTCAAGAGAGGTTTCTTTAATAATATCTCCTCTTCCCATTAATGTTTTTTGACCTTGTACACAAGCAAACTCATGTTCTCCACTAGCTTTTGCAAGCTTCACAGATTGAATGTCATTAAAACCTTTATATAAAGAGTAAGCATTTAAACCTACAATCATTTCTTCTTTTAGAGCAGCTTTACGTCCGTAACCTAAAGCCAATCCGATAGTACCTACCGCTTGTCCTGGTTGAACAATTACTGGTACATTTTCAAGTTTAACTCCATCAGCTGTTGTGATAGTAGCATAACTTCCGTTTAAACCACCATTAGCAACAATTTCATTAGTTATATCTAATTTCTTAGCATCCGCATTAGAAACTGTTACATAATTATCCCAAGAAACTCTTGTGATTGGATCTGGAAACTCTTGCAACCAAGGATTGTTTGCTTGTTGTCCATCTCCCATTCCCGTTTTAGTATACAATACTAATTCGAAATCACCTAAAGCTTTTGATTGTGATACTGCATTTGCAGCCGCACTATAATCAACAGAACCTGCAGAAAGTGCCGTAGAACTTCCAACAAAGATACCATCATGTAATACTTTATTCCAGCTAGAACCTGCAATTATTCCAGAAGCGTTTGCTTTGATATAATCATAAAAAGTTCCAGAAGCTCCTGTTAGAGATAATAAAACATCTTGAAATTGTTTTGTATCAAATATAGGACGAATAGTCGGTTGAGTAAGACCATAAGTTCCTTTTGTGATAGATACATCATTCCAAGCTTCTAAGTAATGAGGAACTGGAGCAGCAATTGTAGAAAGTAAAGCAGTCTCATCTTCTTTTAAAGAAAAAGCAACTGATGTTTTAACTTTTTTCAATCCTGTAGCGAAAGATTCGCTATCTGCTAATGTATAAATTGGATTAACACCACTCATAAGTAAAGTATGAACGCTTCCAGCTTTCATATCATTAATTAATTGAGCAACTTTTGCGTCAGATCCTTTTCTTATTTGTCTTGTTTCAGAAGTAGTAAAAGCTTCACTTGCCAACACTTGGTTGATAGCCAAAACTAATAACTGAGCATTTTTATCTTGAATACCTGATACTAATACTCCTTTTGAACCAGCTGCTTTTAATTGTTGAGCTGCTTTTGTAACTTCAGCTTTAAACTGGCTGTCTAAATTAACAGCAACAGAAGAACCTGTTACAATATTATATATAAGTACTAATGCTTGTTTTTGATTTGCAGTTGACATAGGCAAACGCTTATCAGCAGCAGCACCAGACAAAGTCATGTTTGCTTCTAATTGGAAGTGACGAGACATTTTCCCATTTCTAGGAATACGACCTTGTGCATAAGCAGAGTCATACCCTCCTCCTTGCCAATCACCCAAAAAGTCAGCTCCTACCGAAACGATAAGTGATGCTTTTGAGAAATCGTAATTAACTAAAGCTCTTTCACCATAAACCGTTTCAAATGCATCTAGAGCAGATGATGACGATACTGCATCATAAACAACATGTTTTGCATTAGGGTTTTTAGCTATAAACTCAGCTATTAATTTTTCAGTCGATGGACTTGCCAAAGTATTTGTTAATAATACAATTTGCCCACCTTTAGCATTTGCCTCAGCAATACTAGATTTAATTTTTAAATCAACAGCAGACCAAGTTGCATTTTTTCCTTCCAACTTAGGTTCTTTCAAACGCATACTATCGTATAACGATAATATAGACGCATGAATTCTAGCATTGGCTGAAAATTTCGCTCCTGAAATTGTGTTATTGTCAATTTTAATAGGACGCCCTTCACGTGTTTTTACTAAAAGATTAGCAAAATCGAAACCATCAAAAACAGTAGTCGCATAATAATCTGCTACTCCAGGTATGATTTGTTCTGGTTGTAGTACATAAGGTATCGATTTGTGAACAGGGCCTTCGCAAGCTGCAAGTGTAACTGCCGCAGTACTAAACCCAACGTACTTTAAAAAGTCACGACGTGATGTTGAAGATGAAGCCAAAGCTCCAGCATTTCCTAAAAATTCATCAGTAGGAATTTCTTCAACAAATTCGTTATTTCTAAGCGCCTCAACAATAGAACTATTTTCGTCTAGCTCTTCAACACTTTTCCAGTATTTTTTGTTTGATGACATTGTATATAAATATTAAAATCTTAATAATTTGATTAATAGTGGCATTTACCACACTCTAAACCTCCCATTTGCGCTGCAGTCAATTTCTCTACACCGTATTTCTTAGAAAGCTCTTCATGTATTTTAGTATAATACTCATTCCCTTCCATCTTAACATCAGTTTTTCTATGGCAATCAATACACCATCCCATTGTTAATTTAGAATATTGTTTCATGATTTCATACTCTTGT
This sequence comes from Flavobacterium pisciphilum, assembly GCF_020905345.1. Classification (NCBI taxonomy): domain Bacteria; kingdom Pseudomonadati; phylum Bacteroidota; class Flavobacteriia; order Flavobacteriales; family Flavobacteriaceae; genus Flavobacterium; species Flavobacterium pisciphilum. Next base: position 3,609,328 of record NZ_JAJJMO010000001.1, on the reverse strand, counting down.
ACTGGACCGTGACAAGTTTGACATTCGATACCAGCAACAGTAACGTGTTGTGAGTGATTAAAATACACAAAATCAGGTAAATTATGAATACGAACCCATTTTACTGGTTGCGTTTTCCCTGTATATGTTTGAGTTGTTTTATCCCAACCAACAGCATTGTATAATTTTTGTATTTGTTCGTCGTAGAACGCTTTGCTGTACTCAGGAGTAGCAGTTGATTCAGCAACTTCAGAAATGTTTTTATGACAGTTCATACAAACATTCAAAGATGGAATACCAGCAGTTTTACTTACACGTGAAGCAGAGTGGCAATATTTACAATTGATCTCGTTATCACCTGCGTGAATTTTATGAGAATAATGTATTGGCTGAATTGGCTCATAATTCTGATCTACACCTACTTGCATTAAGTAACCGTATACAAAATAACCACTTGCCAATAGCAAGAATATAGAAGCAACTAAAACCAAAAATTGATTTCTAGCAAATGCTTTCCATAAAGAAACTCTAGGTTCCTTTGGAGCAACATCGATTCCGTTTGCTTTCGCAACCTTTCTCAATACGTTGTTCACTAAGTAAAGCATTACTACTAACATACCCATTACTAGAGCAAGAGCTCCTAGGATAACATTATTAGAAATAGCCCCACTTTCTCCTCCAGTTCCTGGTACGGCTGTAGTAGCAGTAGCAGCTGGAGCTTCAGCCTTAGGCTCAGAAGTATATGCGATAATATTATCTATATCTCCTGTAGATAATTGAGGAAACGAAGTCATTACTGACTTGTTGTTTTCTTCAAAAAGTTTAACAGCTAGAGGATCGCCTGCCTTGATCATTTCAGAGCTATTATGAATCCACTTGTAAAGCCAAGCTTTATCATGTCTTTCCGACACCCCTCTCAAAGCGGGACCTGTCGATTTAGCATCTAGTTTATGACATGCAGCACAATTTGCATTAAAAAGTTCTTTACCCTTTACCGGATCACCTCCCTGAGTTGCTACTGGAGCAGCTTCAGGCGCTGCTGGAGCAGCAGCATCTTGTGCAAATGAAGTTAGCGAGAAAATTAACGTTAGCCCTAAGCTTAAAAATAATTTCCTTGAGATCGAATTATGGTTACCCACCTTTTCCATATTGTATAATGATTATCTACTAAAATTTGGTACGGTTTTTTCTGTATATAAATTACACAAAATAGAATACCTTCTTTTAAAACTTGCACAAAAATACAATTTAAGAACTATTCTCAAAACCTTAAAACAGCCTTAAATACCAATTTATATCAATTCTAAATAATTTTTCTAATATCCATTTATATATTAAATACTATTTTTGCATAAAAACCATCACATTATGAGAATTTTAACTCCTAGAAAAAAAGCACTTTACACATTATTACTACTGATTTCAGCCTATAACATTAATGCGCAAGATCAAAACATTACACTAAATCAAGACCCAAAATTCGAACAATTACTGAACGAAAAACGAAAAATTAACGCGTCAATTAGCGTTAACGACAGCTATAAAATCCAGATTTTTAGTGGTAAGAGTGACGAAGCAAAAAAAACCTTGAGCGACTTTAAACAAGAGTTCAAAAACATAGATGGAACCATTATTTTCAATACACCAAATTACAAAGTTCTAGTTGGTAATTTTAAAAGCAAAATTGAAGCTGAAAGAAACTTAATTGAGATCAAAAGAAGATACAAAAACGTATTTCTCATCAAACCAAGCAAATAAAAAGTAGCTATTAAAAAAAGCACCTCGTTATAAACAAAAAAGCCATTCAATTTGAATGGCTTTTTTGTTTTCAACAAATCTCTAAAACATCATAAGCTTGAAGCTTAATTCAAAAATTAAAATCAAAAACCGACATGTTACAAGAGCATCATTCCAACACTAAAACAAATAAAAGAAACATTAAATTACATTCCTAACTCTAAAATCAAGCAGATAAATCAATCCAATTGGACCGCTTTTTACAAATCTCAAAGAACAGACTATTAATTCATCACCAATAAGAAAACGATTAATCAAAACAACAATCAAATTTCATATTTATTAGCTCTCCCAAGAGCAACTTATTCCTTCACAAAATGACTTCTATTTTATTTCATTTATTTAAATACAACAAATAATTAACAACAATATCGTGCTTGATTATCTTCTATAAAGCGATTACAACAATTGATTTTAACATCGAAACAGTACATTACTCATCCAAAATCTGGAGCAAAACATTGTTTCAGCAATAATAAATTCAAAAAAACATGAACAATCCTCATTCTCACATACTCATAATTACTCTCTCAAAGAACACACTCAAAGAACACACTCAAAAAGATACCGATAAACTTAAACAGACAAAATACAAACCCTTTTTCATCTCTAATCCTACATAAAAACACAACTCCAAAAGAAATTGAAGCAGCGTATTTACTTTAAAAACTGAAGCAGTAAATAAAAAAACACAATACTCTACCAAGAACATATTATTAAACTCCATATCCAATATCATCTCTTAATTGATCCTTTTAATTCTTAGAAATCTAACCAAAAACCAAACTATGACTCCACGAACTTATGACAAATAATCATTTCAATTTTAAACAACATCACATTGGCAACACAATTTGATTTAAAAAAATCAACCTTTTAGCAATACATCCCTATTTTAAATATGCCAACAACGGCAAACATTATCAAAACTAGACTTAAACTCAAAACCACCCCTACCCTACAAATTGAGATTTTAACCCCTTATTCAAGTCAAATACAAGCTCAATCCTATATTATCACGGCTAGCTTAGTAAATCAAACAAACAAGCCAAACCCGCTCTTAAAACACAAATCCGAGAAACAACATTAAAAGTCACCTACAAAACAAACTTCCAATCATTAATCAATAACATAATTGTCCATCATACAAAAAACACTAACCTTCATTCACAATATCTCTACTCATAAACTAAAACAAAAACCATCACTAATTATTTTCTCTTCGTTCAAAAAAAGAACTTTCAGTATTAAGCAAAAAAAATCCCGACAAGTCGGGATTTTTTAATTTGAAATCTATAAAATCTTATTTCAATTTCTTTTTGATTGCTACTTCGTGGTAAGCTTCTATTACATCACGCTCTTCGATATCATTAAAGTTTTTAATTTGAATACCACAATCGTATCCTTTACTAACTTCTTTAACATCATCTTTGAAACGTTTTAATGCTAACAATTCTCCAGTAAATACAACAACACCATCTCTGATAACTCTAATTTTAGAGTTTCTTGCTATTTTACCATCCATTACCATACATCCTGCAATAGATCCAACTTTAGAAATTTTGAATATCTCTCTAATTTCTGCAGTACCAAGAACTTCTTCTTTCATCTCTGGAGCTAACATTCCTTCCATTGCATCTTTCAAGTCATCGATAGCAGCATAGATAATAGAGTAGTAACGGATATCAATTTCTTCTTTATCTGCTAATTGTCTTGCATTACCTGCTGGACGAACATTAAATCCGATAATAATCGCATCTGATGCAGAAGCCAACATAACGTCAGTTTCAGTAATCGCTCCAACTCCTTTATGGATAATATTAATTTGAATTTCTTCAGTAGACAATTTAGAGAACGAATCTGACAATGCTTCTACAGAACCATCAACATCTCCTTTAAGGATTACGTTCAATTCTTTAAATTGACCAAGAGCAATACGACGTCCGATTTCATCTAACGTAATATGTCTTTGAGTACGTACAGATTGTTCACGCATTAATTGAGAACGTTTTGAAGCAATTTGTTTCGCTTCTTTTTCATCTGCAAATACATTAAACTTATCACCAGCAGTTGCTGCACCATCTAAACCTAAAACTGATACTGGAGTTGATGGACCCGCTTCTAAAACTGTATGCCCTCTTTCATCATGCATGGCTTTAATTTTACCATGATGCTTTCCAGCCAACATATAATCTCCAATTTTAAGTGTTCCGTGTTGAACCAAGATAGTAGAAACATATCCTTTTCCTTTATCTAAGAAAGCTTCAACAACAGTTCCTTGTGCTGGTTTATTTGGGTTCGATTTTAAATCTAAAATCTCTGCCTCTAATAATACTTTTTCTAATAATTCTTTAACACCTAATCCAGTTTTTGCAGAAATATCATGTGATTGGATTTTTCCTCCCCAATCCTCAACAAGTAAATTCATACTTGCTAATTTTTCTTTTATTTTCTCTGGATTAGCATTTGGCTTATCAACTTTATTGATAGCAAATATAATTGGCACTCCAGCTGCTTGCGCATGGCTAATTGCCTCTTTTGTTTGTGGCATGATATCATCATCAGCCGCAATTACAATAATAGCAACATCCGTAACTTGAGCTCCACGTGCACGCATCGCAGTAAACGCTTCGTGACCTGGTGTATCTAAAAATGCAATTTTTTGACCATTATCCAATGTTACTCCGTATGCTCCAATATGCTGTGTAATACCTCCAGACTCACCAGCGATAACATTTTCTTTACGGATATAATCCAGTAAAGATGTTTTACCGTGATCGACGTGACCCATTACAGTTACAATTGGCGCTCTAACTACTAAGTCTTCTTCTCTATCTTCAACTACCTCGATAGCTTCTTCGATATCTACAGTAATAAACTCAACTTCGTAACCAAACTCATCAGCTACAATAGTTAATGTTTCTGCATCAAGACGCTGATTCATGGTAACCATGATTCCAAGTGACATACAAGTACCAATAACTTTGGTAATTGGCACATCCATCATGATAGCAATTTCACCTACAGTAACAAATTCAGTAACCTTAATAGTTTTACTTCCTTCATCTAAAGCTCTTTGCTCATCATCAGATTTCTGACGGTGCGTATCTCTTTTATCTCTACGATATTTAGCAGCTTTTGATTTACCACCTTTACCTTGAAGTTTTTCAAGTGTCTCTCTAATTTGGTTTTTTACTTCCTCTTCAGTAGGCTCAACCTTAGCTACAATTGCAGGGCGGTTTCCTTTTACAAAACCTGGTCTTGAACTTCTGTTAGCATTAAATCCTCCTCCAGCTCCTCCTGTATTAGGAGTAATTTTGTTAGGATTTGGTGTTCCCGGAGGCGTTGCCGGTCTAGGTGCACCTGGTTTAGGAACAATTCTTTTACGCTTATTTTTATTAGCGTTATTCGCTGCTCCTGGAGCTCCTGGTTTATTAGGAGTTATCTTTGGATCTTCTTTCTTCTTTTTAGGTTTATTAAATTGAGATAAATCAATTGTTTGACCTGTAAGAGTAGTTCCAGATAATTTTTGATATTGTGTTGTTATAGATTCTTCAACTGGAGGTGTTACCACAGCAGGTTCTGTTTTTGCAACTGGTGCTTTTTCTACAGGAACCACTACTTCTGGCTTAACTTCCTTTTTCTCTACAACAGGTTTTTCTTCTTTTTTCTCAGTAACAGCAACTGGTGGTTGTACAGGTTGAACTACCTCTTTTTCAACAGGTTTTTCTTCCTTTACAACTTCCTTAGGTGTTTCAACTTTTTCTGGTTCTGCCGCTACTGAAGGAGTGTTTGGAATAATTGCAGGTTTTTTTGGATTTAGATTAATTTTACCAACTTGAACAGGAGCAGTTACAACAGCTCTCGCTTTTATAACCTCTTGTTGTTTTTGGCGCTCTTCGTCTTGTTTGCGTTTGTCTTCAATTTCTTTTTCGCGCTCTACACGCAATGCTTCTTTCTCTTTTCTCTTTTCCTCACCAACTTCTTTAGAAGCCTCCTTATTTCCCTTATCGCCCGCAAATTGGCTTTGTAGGATATTAAATTCCTGATTAGAAATTTTTGCGTTTGGATTTGCATCAATAGCAATTCCCTTATCTTTTAGATAATCCACAGCTCTTTCTAATGAAATATTTAATTCCCTTAAAACCTTGTTTATTCTTATTACTCTCTCTTCAGACATAAAACCTTTTTATTATTACCTATTCGTTGTGTTGTGAGAAAGATAGATTAACTATCAAACTCTTCTTTTAGTATACGCATTACATCTAGAATTGTTTCCTCCTCTAAGTCTGTTCTTCTTACTAAATCTTCTACTTCTTGTTTTAAAATACTCTTTGCAGTATCCAATCCTATTTTAGCAAACTCTTCGATAACCCATCCTTCGATTTCATCAGAGAACTCTGTTAATTCGACATCATCGTCTTCACCGCTTGCTACATCTCCTTCTCTAATAACATCAAGCTCATAGCCTGTTAATTGGCCTGCTAGTTTAATGTTATGACCACCTCTACCGATAGCTTTAGAAACTTCCTCTAATTTCAAGAAAACTTCGGCTCTTTTAGTTTCTTCATTAATCTTAATTGAAGATACTTTTGCAGGACTTAAAGCCCTTGTAATATATAGCTGAATGTTACTAGTATAATTAATAACATCAATATTTTCATTTCCTAACTCACGTACAATTCCGTGAATACGAGAACCTTTCATACCAACACAAGCTCCAACTGGATCAATTCTATCATCATAAGAATCAACCGCTACTTTTGCTTTTTCTCCTGGTATTCTAACTACATTTTTAACTGTAATCAATCCGTCGAATACTTCTGGAATTTCTTGTTCAAATAATTTTTCTAAAAACTTCTCTGAAGTTCTAGACATAATAATTTGTGGTTTATTTCCTTTTAATTCAACACTTTCAATAATTCCACGAACGTTATCTCCTTTACGGAAAAAGTCAGATGGGATTTGTTTTTCTTTTGGCAATACAATTTCATTCCCTTCATCATCCACCAAAATTACAACTCTTGGGCGAACATGGTGCACTTCGGCAGTATAAATATCACCAATAATATCTTTAAATTGCTTATAAAGATTTGTATTGTCGTGTTCATGTATTTTAGAAATCAAATTTTGGCGTAAAGCTAAAATAGCTCTTCTACCTAAATCAATCAATTTTACTTCTTCAGAAACTTCTTCTCCAATCTCAAAATCCGCTTCAATTCTTCTTGCTTCTGTCAAAGTAATCTCCTCATTTTCAAAATCAAGATCTTCGTCAGCAACGATTACTCTCCTTCTCCAAATTTCCATATCTCCCTTATCAGGATTTATGATAATATCGAAGTTATCATCTGAACCGTATTTTTTCTTCAATGCATTTCTGAATACATCTTCTAAGATTGCCATAAGCGTTACACGATCAATAAGTTTATCATCTTTAAACTCTGAGAATGAATCGATTAATGCTAAATTTTCCATGCGAATTCTTTAATTAAAATGTTACTGTAACAATTGCCTCTTTAATTTCTGTATAAGGTATTTGTTGCTCTTTTTGAACTGTTTCTTTTCCTTTTCCTATTTTCTTAGGTTCCCTTGCTTCCCAAGACAAAATTATGAAATCTTCATTAGCATCTACCAACTCAGCCTCAATTTTTTCACCATTAGTATTAACTATCAATGTTCTACCAATGTTTTTCTTGTACTGTCTAACCAATTTTAGAGGAGAACCAACTCCTACCGAAGCAACTTCCAAAGAAAAATCTTGTTCTTCTCTGTCCAAATTATTCTCGATAGCGCGACTAACATCAATACAATCTTGCAAGAGCACACCATTATCTCCATCCAAAGATACAATTATCTTGAAAGCATCGGTAATGGTCAGGTCGATTAAAAAAATTGATGGTTTTTCTAAGAGACCCTCAGCTATTAATACGTTTACTTTTTCTTTAAATGTCATACTTTTATAAAAAGAGGGGACATTTAGTCCCCTCATTATTTAGATTTTAATAAATAACGGTGCAAATATAGTGTTTTTTTATAAATCAAAATAAATTGATTGCTCTAAAAATATTTCTTATCTTTATATAAGCACCAAATTAAACAATTTTTCATATAATTTAACATCAAAAAGTTATGAAACGCATATTAGTTCCTACCGATTTTTCTGAACATGCTGAAGACGCTTTAAAAGTCGCAGCACAAATCGCAAAAAAAAATAATTCTGAGATTATCATACTTCATACGCTAGAATTACCTAGTCAAATGAGCGATGCAATTACGGGCGGAATTAGCATCCCTGAGACTATGCTTTTCATGAAAAAGGCTAATGAAATGCTTTCAAAAATCGCCGAGAGAGCCTACCTAGATGGACTTACAATAATTGAGATGGTAAAACTCGACAGACCAGCTGAAGGAATTGCAAAAGTAAGTAATGAACACGAAATTGACCTAATCGTCATGGGCTCACATGGGTCTTCTGGCTTTGAAGAATTACTCATCGGATCCAACACAGAAAAAGTAGTTCGCCATTCTGAAATCCCAGTTTTAGTAATCAAAAAACACATGGATGCATTCAAAACTACAAATTTTGTTTTTGCTTCAGATTTTTCAAAAGAAACTGAAAAACCTTTTAAAAAATTGATAGAGTTTACAAAATTCTTTGATTCTAAATTGCATTTGGTAATGATTTGTACTCCAAATACCTTCAAACCGACTCATGTTGCCGAAAAAATAATGACTGATTTTATCGCACCATTTAACCTTGACAACTATTCGACTCATATTTACAACGATACTAACATCGAAAACGGAATTATTAATTTCTCTAATAGTATTGATGCCGATTTAATTGGTATGTGTACTCACGGAAGAACCGGATTCTCCTACTTCTTTAATGGTAGCATTAGCGGAGATTTAGTAAATCATGCTATACGACCAGTAATGACTTTCAAAATTTAAACCAACCCTAATAAAATTATCACAAAAAAACCTCTCAGTCGAGAGGTTTTTTTTATTATCCTAATCAAGAGTAGATTTCTAAAATTTCAAACACCTAATGATTATTGTTTCTCTTTTTAATATTCGCCTTTAATAACAAAAAACGAACCTCGAATGGTTCCAGCCAATTTCGATTTTTGTCTAGCAAATTTAAATTTACTTTCTAATTCTTTCGGAATTTCCATACCTTCAGAAAGCTTGAATCCAACTGCTCGTTGTTTAGCACTATCAATTGTATAAGGAATATTGATTGCAAGACCGCTTTCATAAAAAACGAATACCCACTTTATATTCTCCACTTGCAAACTTGCCGTTTCTAGTGGCTTAGATGCAATTTCAATATCTCTTTCTTTTTTTAAAATTTGACTCACCCAATCAATAACACCCTGACTTTCATTAGCTGACACAACCACAAAATCAAGATTATATTTATTCATAAAATAACGAGCTTCATGTGCCCGTAAACCTGCCAGTGCTTCTGCAACTGGCGACGAACTTAAGCCAGATACAGATACGTCTTTAAAATCTACTTTTGCAGTCATAGTTTCGCTTGTTATTACTTAGTTATTATTTTTCTATCCACCGGTCTAAAATACCAAGACACTACCGTAAGCAATGCAAACACAAAAGGCGCTAAGTAGTTCAATATAGCATCACCACTGGCTACATGAGAAAACACAGCTCCAGACATTGCAAAAAAGAAACCAGCATACGCCCATTCTTTCATTAAAGCAAACTTCGGAATCAACAATACAATCACCCCTAAAACTTTCCATGTACCAATTATACTTGTAAAGTAAATTGGATAACCCAGATGAACAATTCCATCAACTGTCTCTTTTGCTTTTAACAATTGAGCTATTCCTCCTGAAAACATCCCAATTGAAAGCAAAATGGTAGATACCCAATAAATAATAACATTTGTTTTTTTCATTTTAGATTATTTTAAATTAGTTAATAATTCTTGTAGTCTGTTATGAGCCATATTTAAGCCATTGGTAAAAGGTAATTTTAACTGTTCTGCCCTGTGTTGTTCTGATTTATATATTATCTGAATAGTCAATTTACTTCTACTATCGCTAAGTTTTTCAAATTCCAGGAATTCAAGCTGCACATCAATAGGAGCATTTTCTATTTCAAAGGTTCGAATTATTTTTTGATCTGGTACTATCTTATGAATTGTCCCACTTGCTCTAAACACAACATTGCCATTATACGAAGTTTCAAACTGATAACTACCTTGATTTCCATTCTCAAATTTCACAACTTTTGTCCCCATCCATTGTTCTATAAGTTCAGGTTCGCTATATGCCTTAAAGAGTAATTCTACAGGCAAATCAAACTCTCTTCTTATTATTAAATCTTGCTTTCCTTCTAGCGCATCAATATTTGTTTTAGCTTCCATTTTGTTTTATTTTTTTAACTGATGATTTTTCATTAAAGTTTCTAATTTATCAAATCGTTCTTCCCACATATTTCTAAAAGGTTCAATAAAGTCAGCTATTTGCTTCATCCCATCTGGGTTTAAATGATAATATATCTCCCTCCCTTTATGTTCTTGTTTCAAAATATCACATTCAGTAAGTATTTGTATGTGCTTTGAAATAGTTTGCCTTGACGAATCAAAACTCTCAGCTATTGCCGTTGGTGTCATAGATTGAATAGCCAGCAAAGAAATTATCATTCTACGGTTTGGATCAGCTATTGCTTGAAAAACATCTCTTCTTAATTTCATTGTGCAGTTATTTGACTGCTAATATATATGCAATTATTTAACTGCGCAAATATTCTATTAAAATATATTAGTAGCTAAACTGCCTCAAAACATATCAAAACCACAACCACATCCCAATATATCTATCTTCAACATGAATAAGCACATCGAAAAAAAAATTTAAAACTCACTTATACACGTAAGACGATACTTATGATTTTGCAATAAAAAAACATTTCTACCACTATTCCACTAATTAAAAATAGATAAAATTTTACAAATCAACATCTTAGGCTAATTTTTTTATTAGAAAGAACGAGATAACTATCCAGATTTGGATTATAGAAATAAAAACAGAATCAATATCATTATCTATAACAGAGAAAAACCTACCCCTACCCTGCAATGATAAATTTATTCAGGGCCGAGAAAAACACAGGACACATATAACCCCCTAGAAAAAACAAAACAGTTTATGACTATACATTCTGATATCGCAAATCCAGAAAAACAAGCACAATAAACTCACAACACCAAGGGACTAACAAGTCAATTAGTAATGCAATACTAGAAGTAAAAAGTTGAAATAATACTAAAAGAAGAAACCCCGTAAACGTAATGTTTACGGGGTTTTCAAAATTGCCAGTTGGTCTACAAGGACTCGAACCTTGAAAGACTGCACCAAAAACAGTTGTGTTACCATTACACCATAGACCAGCGGTGCTGTTAAGCGAGTGCAAATTTACAGTTTTATTTGATTTACACAAATTTTTTTTCACAAACTTTATTGCATAAAAAAAGCCTCTCGATTGAGAGGCTTTTTATGTTGGTCTACAAGGACTCGAACCTTGAAAGACTGCACCAAAAACAGTTGTGTTACCATTACACCATAGACCAGCAGTGCTGTTAAGCGAGTGCAAATTTAAAGCTTTTTTTAGTTTGTACAAACTTTTGAAGCAAAAAATTTCAAAAAAAATCGTTTTTTCTTCAAACAATCTCAACGGTAGCACGAAACCAATTCATACACAATACATTACTCCAATCAATTACTTTTATAGAAAAATTTGTTAATGCTGGTTTGGTTACACAAAAAAACATTTTCTTTGTAAGATTAAATAAGGACAAATTTTTAACACCTAAATATGGCACAATTCAACTTTAATAAATGGAATACAATTATTGGTTGGTTAACTTTTACAATCGCTTTAATAACTTACACCCTTACTGTCGAACCCACAATGAGTTTTTGGGATTGTGGTGAATACATCGCTACAGCAGCTAAACTTGAAGTAGGACACCCACCCGGAGCTCCTTTATACCAAATGATGGGTGCTTTCTTTGCAATGTTTGCAATGGATGATCAGCATGTAGCCTTAATGGTTAATATGATGTCTGTATTTTCAAGTGCCTTTACAATATTATTTATGTTCTGGTCTTCTTCTATTATTCTTAAAAAAATGATAGCTCGCTTTTCAGAAATCAATAAAAACAATGCTATTGTTATCTTAGGTAGCTCTTTTGTTGGAGCACTTGCCTATACTTTTTCTGACAGTTTCTGGTTTAATGCTGTTGAAGCAGAGGTTTACGCTATGGCATCCTTATTAATAGCTTTACTTTTTTGGTTGGGATTACGTTGGGAACAAGACATGCATACTCCAAGGGGTAATAAATGGTTACTAATTATATCATTAGTAGTAGGTCTTTCATTTGGAGTTCACTTCATGGCATTACTTACAATTCCTGCAATTGGGTTCCTTTATTTCTTTAAGAACTACGAAAAAGTTACAATTAAGAATTTTATTATTGCCAATATTGTAGTAGTAGCTGTCCTACTATTCATCTTTATATTATTACTTCCGTTAACAATGGCTTTCTTTGGTAAAACTGAGATCTTCATGGTTAATGAAATGGGAATGCCTTTTAACTCAGGAACTATTTTTGTTGCTTTAGTATTTATTGCTTTCTTTTATTTCGGATTACGCTACACAAAACAAAAAGGACTTGTTTTTTACAACACAATAATACTTTGTATCTTATTTATCTTAATTGGATTCTCTACTTGGTTAATGTTACCTATCAGAGCCAATGCCAATACTGTAATTAACGAAAACAAGCCTTCGGATGCGACTGAAGTTCTTGCTTATTACAATCGTGAACAATATGGTGTAAACCCATTGTTTTATGGTCCTCAATACACAGAAATGTTTTCTGGACTAGATAAAAACACTCCTTATCTTGACAAAAAACCAAATTACGAAAGAGACTACACAACTGGTAAATATATTATTACCAACAATTATAAAAATGCAGTGCAAAATACTGATGATGCGCAAAAAGCATTTTTACCAAGAATGTGGAGTACTGAACATGCAGAGAACTATGTTAACTTTACCAATCCTCCTGCATTTAAGATAAATCCAAACTATCCTTACGAAGATGATTTGCAAAAATACGGTATCGACCCAAGTCAACTATCTGAAGAGGAATACAATAAAGCAACTGCTCAATTAAGACATGAAGTTGAAAAAACTGTCATGGAATTCAAAAAAGCATATGCTCAGAAACAAATTGACAACGATGGTTACATTAAATTCTTAAAAAGCTATGGTGATTACTTAATCGTTGAGAAACCAACAACTGTAGACAACTTTAGCTTTATGTTCGAATATCAATTCGGATATATGTACTGGAGGTATTTAATGTGGAATTTTGCTGGTCGTCAAAGTGATGTTCAAGGAAAATACGACAACTTAGATGGAAACTGGATTAGCGGAATCAAATTTATGGATTCTATACATTTAGGTTCTCAAGACAACCTACCATCAGATGTATTAAACAATAAAGGAAGAAATGTTTACTTCTTCTTACCGTTCATCCTTGGTTTAATCGGATTAATGTACCATGCAAATAAAGACCTAAAAAGCTTCTATGTCTTACTAGCTCTATTTTTATTTACAGGTTTAGCCTTAAAAATATACCTAAACGAAAGACCTTTTGAACCTCGTGAGAGAGATTACGCTCTAGTAGGATCCTTTTATGTATTTGCAATCTGGATTGGATTTGGTGTATACGCCCTCTACGAAACTTTACAGAAATATTTAGCTCCAAAAATTGCTGGACCAATAATTATTGCTGCTACTTTTCTAGCGGCACCAGTATTAATGGCTTCTCAAAACTGGGATGATCATGACAGATCAAACAAATATACTGCTGTAGCAATGGCTAAAGCGTATTTAAACTCGTGTGATCCAAATGCTATCTTATATACTATTGGTGATAATGATACATTCCCATTGTGGTATGCTCAAGAAATTGAAAACATTAGAACCGATGTGAAAATTGTAAACACAAGTCTATTCATGACTGATTGGTATATTGATCAGATGAAAATGAAAGCTTACGAATCAGATCCGTTACCAATTTCTTTCACACACGATCAGTACGTGGGAGACAAACGAGATTATGTAGCTCACATTCCTAAAATTGACAGCCGATGGGACATTAAAGATTTCATAAGTTTTATAAAAAATCCAAAGTCAACTGTTGAAATGCAAAATGGGCAAACAATACATTTCTACCCAACTAATAAAATCCGTCTTACTATAAATAAAGACAATATTATTAAGAACAAAGTAGTAGCTCCAAAGTATTACGACTCTATAGTTCCTTATATCGACATTGACATTAAAGGAAGTGCTATATACAAAAATCGTTTGATGATGCTTGATATACTAGCAAACAACGACTGGAAAAGACCTATTTATTTTAGTGGTGGTGCTTTTGATGATGAAGATTACCTATGGCTAAAAAGCTACCTTCAACTTGACGGAATGGTATACAAACTTGTACCTATCAAAAACACTCCTTCTAAAGAAGGTGGGCCAATGGATATGGGACAAATTGACTCTGATAAAATGTATGATATCGTAATGAAATGGGATTGGGGTAATAGCGATAGTGACAAAATTTATCATGATCCTGAAACCAGACGTAACAGCATCACATACCGTACTAATCTTTCTAGATTGATGAAACAATTAATCGCTGAAGGCAAAATCGACAAAGCCAAGAACATCATCAATTTAGCAATGACTAAAATGCCATTGGATAAATTTGGCTACTACTCATTAGTAGAACCTTTTGCAAAAGGATACTATGATGTTGGTGAAAAAGCCAAAGCACATGATTTACTAGAAAGACTAATAAACAAATACAAAGAGAACCTTGACTACTACAGTCATTTAACTCCTTCTGATCAATCAAGCTTAGCTATCGATATAATTACCGATATCGAAAGATACAGAAGCCTATTACAAGTAATGAAAGACAGTAAAGACTTACCGTTTTATAACAAACAAAAGACTATCTTTAATACTTATGTGAATGTTTTCGAACGATTTGGTCGTGAAAAGGAATAAATAATATTCAAAATATAATAATTAAAAAATGTAGCGCTATTGAAAAATACCGCTACATTTTTTATTTTTACATAACCTAAAATTTCTGAAAATGAGTTTTTATTGGATTAAGACAAACAAGCTAATCAAATATTTTTTTTCTAACTATTACTGGGACATCCCTAATAAAGAGAATAAAGTTTATTTGACCTTTGACGACGGCCCTACTCCCGAAATTACAGAATGGGTTTTATCTGAACTAAAAAAACGAAATGCCAGAGCCTCATTTTTCTGCATTGGGAATAACATCGAAAAACATCCTGAAATATTCAAAAAAATAATCGATGAGGGACACATTATAGGAAATCACACTTATGATCATTTAAAAGGCTGGAAAACTACCACAGACGCCTATTTAAACAATAGCCTTTTATGCGATAAACAGATTCAAAAATCTTCAACCAAAAACCTTGAACCAAAAATTTTCCGTCCTCCTTATGGGAAAATAACAAAATCACAATCGACTCAATTACGTCAATTGGGGTATAAAATAATAATGTGGGATGTTTTAAGTGCAGATTTTGACCGAAGCATATCTCCTGAAAAATGCTTGCAGAATGTAATCAAAAATGTAAAATCAGGAAGCATAATCGTTTTTCACGATAGCGTAAAAGCATCGCAAAACCTTAAATTTGCATTACCAAAAACATTAGATTATTTAAAGGAAAACAATTTTATATTTGATGTTATTTATTAAGCATAAAACATCCTATAAAGTATAAAACACCACGAGTTTGTGGTAAATAGAAGAAATTAGAATTGTTCTTGCACAATTCCAATAATAGTATTTGCATCTAGTTCGCCAGATTGCCTCCAAATCATTTGACCTTCTTTATATATCATTAAAGTAGGAAGCCCTTTAATTCTAAGAGCATCGGCTAATTCCTGATTTTTATCCACATCTATTTTAATCACCTTGGCTTTATCGCCTAGAGCAGCTGCAACATCCTTAATTACAGGATGCATGGACACAGATGATTCGTTCCAATCGGTGTAAAAATCTATTAACACTGGAACTTGAGCATTTATAAGTTCTCCGAATTTTGACATAAAACCAAAAATTTTAATCTTTTTAAATCTACTAAAAAGAATTTATTATATACAAATGTAGCATTTTTAACGAATTATGACACATTCTTGCCTTTTTTTAGTTCAATCACGGTAATTTCTGGCATTATCCCTACACGTCCTGGATAAGCATGAAAACCAAAACCGCGATTTACATATACATAGCGACCTGCATTTTCATACAAACCAGCCCATTGTTTGTACACATATTGTGCCAAACTCCATTTAAAATAACCCGGAATTTCTATTCCAAATTGCATTCCATGAGTATGTCCTGACAAAGTAAGATGAAAATTCTTAGGGTGCTCTTTTATTTCATACTCCCAATGGCTTGGGTCATGGCTCATTAAAACTTTAAAATCATCTTGATGAACATTTTGCGAAGCCTTATTTAAATCGCCTGCTTTTTTAAAATTATGTCCCCAGTTTTCAACACCAACCAAAGCAATTTTGTCATCTCCTTTTTGAATATAAGTATGTTCATTCAACAGTAATTGAAAACCTATTTGTCCATATAATTTTTTTATGTCCTCAAAATTCTCTTCTTTCTTTTTCTCTGATGGCCAAGTAACATACTCTCCATAATCATGATTTCCTAAAACTGAATATTTACCATACTTATGGTCTTTGATTTTATTAAATGTTTCCAACCAAGGATGCATTTCGGTAGCATGGGTATTAACAATATCTCCAGTAAACAAAATCATATCCGAATTTTGTTCATTTACCAAATCAATTGCATAACTTATTTTCTCAGGATTATCAAAACTCCCTGAGTGTACGTCTGAAATTTGTGTAATTGTAAATCCATCAAAAGCATCTGGCAAATCTGGAAAAAACACTGTCTGCTTAAATACTTTAAAATTATATCTTCCTTCAAAAATCCCATAAATCAAAGATAAAAAAGGAACTGCTGCCAGCCCTACTGCCAATTGACTTACAAATTTTCTTCGACTAGGAATTACACTATTTGTTGTTGTATTTGGATTTTCGATAAAATAATTAACAATCCCAACTCCTGCACGAAAAATATCTTCGCCCAAAAGCACTAATGTTATCACAATTTTAGGCACATAAACCAATAACATCAACCCCATTGTAAACATGGTTTGTTTGGTTTGACCAACCGAACGATCAAATTGTGTAAATGAATATATTATAAATACAAAAAGCAATAAACTTATTACTTGGTAACTTATCAAGAGCCATCTTAATTTAATCAAAGTTCGAATAGCCTGAAAAGAATATAACTCTATAAATAAAAAAAGAGCACAAATAATTATAAAACGAATGATCATTGGTAAATTTTTAGGCAAAGTAACAAAGAATGAAAATGCAAAAACTTTTAATTATCAAAAATTTAACGCAACCAATAACAAAAAAGCTGATGAATAAATTCACCAGCCTTTCACCTACTAAAACTATTATTCTACTTACCCCCTTATGTAAATTATTAACCCTAATTTACAGTAAGTAAAACATTAATCAAACCCTTATTTTTTTGCTTTTGCAGCTTCTGGCTTAGCAGTTTCCATTTTCACAGATTCTGCTTTTTTATCAGCTTTCTTTTTAGCATGTTTAGTTGCTTTTACTTCTTTTGCTGGTGTTGTTTGTGCTGGTGTTGTTTGAGCACTTACCATTGCTGTTGTTCCTAAAATTGCTATAGCTAGCATTAATACTTTTTTCATGATTGTGGTTTTTATGATTATTAACTCATTATTTATAGGTCAAAGATATAATCACAAAATGAAGATTAAATGAAGATTTGCCCTACCCAAAAATTTTAACTTTTAATTAAGCTTTAGCACTATTTGGAAATAATAATAAAAACGTTGTTCCTTTATTTGGACTAGAAGTTACCTTAATATCTATATGATGAAATGATGCAATACTATCAGCGATAGCAAGCCCTAAACCTTGCCCATCCTGATCTGAACTAATACGAGTAAATCGATTAAAAATATTTTCGATTTGGGCTTCATTCATTCCTATTCCCGAATCGGAAATAGACAAATAGTACTGCTGATTTAAGAAGCCATCACTAACAATAATACTTCCATTCTCTTTATTATACTTTATTGCATTTGTAACCAAATTATACAATAAGATATGTATTAAAGTTTTATTGCCTCTAAAATCAAATTCATGCTTCATCTCATTAATAAACGCTACTCCTTTGTCATCAATTCTGTCTTGAAGATCTTCATACAAACCATTTACAATTTCATGAAAATCGATAGCCTCATTAGCGGCATATTGATTATTATCAATTCTAGAGATTAGCAATAAATTATTGATTATTTTCTTCAACATGTCCAATGTCTTGAGCGAACTGGCTATTTTATCTACAGCATTATCGTTCAAAGATTCATTTTGCAATAAATTTTCGAATTTATTTTTCAATAATGCAATTGGTGTTAACAGCTCATGAGAAACATTTGATATAAATTGTTTTTCTTTCTTAAACAATTCAGCAATCCTATCCATCATTTGGTTTAAAACCGAATCTAATTCCCTAAAATCTGCTGAATGTGCCTTTATTGGAGTGTGATCAAAAGCTTCCGGCTCATTAACTCGTCTAATTTTTGTATCAATAATTTTATAGAAAGGTTTGAGTAAATACTCTATATAAAAAGTATCTGCCAAGAATGTAATCAAAACTACTACAACCAAAACTATAATGATAAAGAGCTTAATAATAAAGGTAAGATCTTTTACCTCTGCCAAACTGCTTCCTATCTCTAACTCATACCCTATATTTTCATACGTAAAATGATATTTTAATATCCTGTATTCATTTTCTTCTCCTTCGATTATCCTGTTCTCATCAACAAAGGTGCTTTTTTCTTGTCTTGGCAGTTTTGACAATCTCGAAAGCACCAAAAACTCACTATGCAAGCTCGAAAACTGTGAATACGTTTCGGTAGAATCTCCTGCATTTTCAATAAAATCATCTATCTCATTTTGATTTAAATGCTCGATGAACTTCTTCTTCTTTTCTACAAGTCCATTATTAATGTGTCTATAAACTACATTTTGAATCAAAATAGGCAACATTAGCCATAGAACTAAAATCAACAACAATCGTGTTAGTGCATTAAAAATGGCTAATTGATGCTTTATCTTCACGTTGATTTATTTAAGTATTAATACGATACCCTACATTTCTTACTGTTTCAAACCAATCTATAGTAGTGTGCTTGTCTAATTTTTTTCTAAGATTCCGAACATGTACATCTATAAAATTAGAATCTGAATTAATCTCTAATATATCCCCCCAAATATGTTCTGTTAATTGTAATCTTGTAATTACGCGATTTTTATTCAAGACCAAATATTGAAAAATATCAAATTCTTTCTTGGTTAGATTAATAGGCGTTCCCTCATAACTCACTTTGTAATCTTGCAATTGCAAAGAAAACCCATGTACTACCAAATCATTTAATGTATACCCATGCATTCTACGAATAACAGCAAACAAACGTGCGCTTAATTCTGTCAATGCAAAAGGCTTCGTAAGATAATCATCTGCCCCTAGATGTAAACCATCTATCCTATCGTCCAACTCTCCACGTGCTGTAATAACGATTACTGCTATTTTGGATTTGGTTTTCCGAACTGCTTTTAAAACATCAAAACCATCACCATCTGGCAAACCCAAATCGAGTAGCATCGCATCATAATCATTCCCTCCTATTTCATCTAATGCCTCATCACAAGTATTTGCAATTTTGCATACATAACCACCATCACTCAAAAAATCACGAACCTCGATAGCCAGCTCTTTATTATCTTCGACAATAAGAATATTCATAGACTGTATTTTATTAATTAAAAGTAAGCAAATAATGAAAACGTAATTTTTAAATTATTAAAAATTTAACGCCTATCTGAATATAAAAAAAGCTGATAAATTTCTTTATCAGCCTTATCAATAATTATCCTTTTTGTTTTGTCGACCATTACTAATATCATTGAAAACAAAACAAAAACGACACTTATTTTTTTGTTTTCATTGGTTCAGATTTCATTGGCGCAGCTGTAGGAGCTACAGTTTTTGCAGTTTTTGCAGTTTTTGCTTTTTTGTTTGTTTTTGCTTTCGGGTGTTTAGTTGCTTTAACCTCTTTTACTGGAGTTGTTTTTACTGGTGTTGGAGCTGCGCTAACCATTACACTTGTTCCTAAAACTGCTACTAATAACATTGCTAAATTTTTCATGATTTCTAATATTTAAATTAATTATCTTACTTATTTATAGATCAAATGTACACCTGTAATATGAAGACCAAATGAAGATAATAGCGATATAGAAATTTTAACTTGTTATTAACGATTTGCACCTAACATAACACTCTTAACCCTATATACACATACAAACAATGAAATGCCATTAACAAAGCAACAACGCTGCTTGCTTATATTGTCTTATACAATTTATATATTCAAAAACCCTTTCATACTGAGTCTTTTAATCCAAATTAAGACTAATCCAGATTAAATTTTTGATAACCGAATCGTTATTAAAACCCAATTGTTTATTTTTACAGACTAATATTTTTTTTATGTCAACTCAAAAACGTCTTTTTCTACTTGATGCCTACGCCTTAATTTTTCGTGGTTATTATGCCTTTATAAAAAACCCACGAATCAACTCCAAAGGAATGGATACCTCTGCAATTATGGGGTTCATGAACTCCCTTTTGGATGTTATTAAGAGAGAGAAACCGGATCATTTAGCTGTAGCTTTTGACAAAGGTGGTAGTGCTTTACGAAATGAAATATTCCCTGAATACAAAGCCAATCGTGATGTAACTCCTGAGGCAATAAAAATTGCTGTACCTTATATACATGAATTATTAAAAGCAATGCATATTCCGATTATAGAAGTTGCCGGTTATGAAGCCGATGATTTAATTGGAACTATTGCTAAACAAGCCGAAAAAGAAAATTATAAGGTATTTATGGTAACTCCTGATAAGGATTTTGCTCAGCTAGTTTCCGACAATATTTTTATGTACAAACCTGCCCGAATGGGTAACGGAATAGAAATATGGGGAGTTCCTGAAGTATTAGCTAAATTTGAAATTGAGCGTCCTGAGCAAGTAATTGACTTTCTAGGAATGATGGGGGATGCTGCCGATAATATCCCTGGACTTCCAGGTGTTGGTGAAGTTACAGCCAAGAAACTATTGAAAGAATATGGTTCTATGGAAAACCTTTTGGCCAACACTGACAAGCTAAAAGGAAAAATGAAAGAAAACATCGAAGCGAATGCTGAGAAAGGGTTATTATCTAAAACATTGGCAACAATTTTACTAGATTGCCCTGTAACTTTCAATGAAACTGATTACGAATTAACTCGTCCTGATATCGAAAAAACCGATGCTATTTTTCAAGAATTGGAATTTAGAAGAATGGCTGAGCAATTTGACAATCTTTTTAAAACTGACGGAAGCGGATTAGTATCTAATGCTCCTACTACTCCTGACGCGAAATTATACAAAAAACCACAACCTAAAAACGAAGATCAATTTGACCTTTTTGGAAGTGCTACTACTGATGAAAACCCAGAAACTCAAAGAACTTCTTTCTATACTAATTTAGAAAACACGCCTCACTCCTACCAAATCATACAAGGTGATTTAGGATTGAAGTTACTTTTACAAAATTTACAAAACCAAGCTGCTGTTTGTTTTGATACAGAAACTACTGGATTAAATGCTCTGCATGCTGAATTGGTTGGAATTTCATTTTCTTACGAAAAAGGAAAAGGGTTCTATGTTCCGTTTCCAGAAAATCAAGATGAAGCAAATGCATTAATCGAAAAGTTTATTCCGTTTTTTGAAAACGAAGCAATCGAAAAAATTGGTCAGAATTTAAAATATGATTTAAAAATATTATTGAATTATGGTATTTCGGTAAAAGGAAAATTATTTGATACTATGATTGCTCATTATCTGATTAATCCAGATATGCGTCATAATATGGATATTCTATCTGAAACTTATTTAAAATATACCCCAAAATCTATTGAGGATTTAATTGGTAAAAAAGGAAAGAATCAAAAATCGATGCGCGAAGTTGCACTCGAAGACATAAAAGAATATGCAGTTGAAGATGCTGATGTAACCTTACAACTTAAAGAAATATTCACAACTGAATTAGACAAAACCGAAACCAAAAAGTTATTCGACGAAATCGAAATTCCATTAGTTAGCGTTCTAGCTGCAATGGAAACGGAAGGAATTCACCTTGATGTTGATTTCTTAAAATCACTATCAGAAGAATTAGGCAATGATATTAAAACATTAGAGGCTAAAATTTATGAAATTGCTGGAGAACAATTCAACCTTGCATCTCCTAAACAACTAGGTGATATTTTATTTGATAAACTAAAAATTGGTGGAGCTAAGCAAAAGAAAACCAAAACAGGTCAATATGCAACTGGCGAGGAAATCTTAAGCTACCTAGCCAAAGACAACGAGATTGTTGCTGCAATTTTAGATTGGCGTTCTCTTGTAAAATTACAAAACACCTACGTAGAAGCTTTACCGTTACAAGTAGATCCTGTTTCTAAAAGAGTGCATACCGATTATATGCAAACTGTAGCTGCAACAGGTCGTTTAAGCTCAAACAATCCTAACTTACAGAATATTCCAATTCGTACTGAAAGAGGCCGACAAATACGTAAAGCTTTTATCGCACGTGATGAAAATTATACTTTAATCTCAGCCGATTATTCTCAGATTGAATTGCGAATCATTGCTGCTTTAAGTGGCGAAGAAAACATGATAAAAGCATTCCAGAACCATGAAGACATTCACAAATCTACTGCTTCAAAAGTATTTAATGTAGCATTAGAAGAAGTGACTCGTGAACAACGTAGCCATGCCAAAACAGTAAACTTTGGTATTATATATGGTGTTTCGGCTTTTGGACTTAGTAATCAAACTTCACTATCAAGAAGCGAAAGCGCTACTTTGATTGAAGCATACTACAAAACATATCCAAGATTAAAATCATACATCCAAGAACAAATAGATTTTGCCAGAGAAAATGGTTATGTACAAACTATTTTAGGTCGTCGTCGTTATTTAAAAGATATTAATTCACAAAATGCAATTGTGCGTGGTGGAGCCGAAAGAAATGCTGTAAATGCACCAATTCAAGGAAGTGCTGCCGATGTGATTAAAATTGCAATGATTAACATTCATAAAAAATTAACTGACGAAAACTGGAAATCTAAGATGTTGCTTCAAGTACATGATGAGCTTGTGTTTGACGTACACAACGATGAACTTGAAAAAATCCAACCAATGATTAAACACGAAATGGAAAATGCGTTTATAATGGCAGTTCCACTAGAAGTAGAATTAGGCTTAGGTAGAGATTGGTTAGAGGCGCATTAAAAATAAAAAAATGCTACATTTATTCCTCAATTGATCTCTTCATTAAAAAGTCAAAATTAGGAATGAGAAAATTTATACCTTATTAAAACATAAAATAACAAGACTAATCTTTTCTAAAATAAAAATGAAAAAACCTACCTTATTAGTAATAATATCAATTTGCATACTTATAACAGTAAATTTATTTTGGTTTATTATATCCATTGCGTCAATATCAATAGATTCAGAAATATCCTATCAGTTTTCAAAAATTACAAGATTTCTAGAATTAATAGCGTATGTTGGATTATTACCTTTTTTTGTGACATTATACAAAAAACAATAAATAAAAATTATCATGAATGAAGAATTAAATGAACTTTTTGAGATTAAAAATACTCAACTAGAAGAAGGCACAGACTCGGATCTATTCGATATAGTTATTCATCTCTTGATCAGAACAATAATCCCATTTTTTATTTTTTTTCTATTATACTCGTTTGTAGAACATTCAAACGACATAGGAATAGTATTTATAGCTTTTTTCGTCTCACTTTTTATCCTTTTTTTAATAATTGTTGCCCTTTTAATTGAGGCTTCTAACCTTAACAAGAAGAATAAAATATATTTGAGAAATACTAATTATGTCCTATTAGCTTTTTATGCTCTCCCGTTGCTTATATTGGGGTTAATTATGATTGTAAATTCTTAAATAAATTCACACTGTAATTTATAAAAAAGGTATTGAATTTACAACCACTTTTGCTAGAGTAAACAAATTTTGTGAGCATTCATTTTTAGCTCTTTTTGAAAAACTAAAAAAAATATAAAAACCCAAAGTTTCCTTACAACTTAGAACAAATAAAAAAACCATCAGTTAAACTGATGGTTTTTTATTATTTAGATTTTTTACTTGACTCTCTTTCTTTTAATTTGGTTTTAATTACGATGGTTTCGTAATCGCTACTCTCGCCTTCTTTTTCTTCTAATCTTGAGATTAATCGTTTGGCAGCTACTTCCCCAATTTCTATTCCGTGCTGACTTATTGTAGTCAGACTTGGCGACAAACGTCTCGAAGCCAAAATTCCGTCTGCAAAACCTATTATCGATATATCTTCTGGAACTCTGTATCCTTTCTTCAAACTAACTCTTAAAGCCGCAACCGAATCATTTTCATCTAAAGCAAAAATAGCATCAATTTTATTATCAAAAATAGCGTCGATTTTACTTTTCATATCCTCTTCAGAATCGGTACGAAGAATAATATTTTCATTTACTGGAATATTATTATTTTCCAAAGCTTTCAAATATCCATCTGCTCTCAATTTCCCAACACTTAAATTATCTACAGATGAAATCAAGGCTATATTTTTGCACCCTAAATTAATTAAATGCTGTGTTGAGTTTAAAGCTGAGTCAAAATCATCAACTATCACTTTGTCACATTCTACCCCCTCTGCAATTCTATCAAACATTACAATTGGCGTTCCATCATTTATAATCTCTTTAAAGTGATTGTATTCTTGTAGTTTTTGAGCCTCTTCAGAAACTGACAATATAAAACCATCAATAGTTCCATTACTCAACATTTCTAGAGTATGAATCTCTTTCTCCAAAGATTCATTTGAAATACATGTAATTACATTATATCCTTTTTTGTCTGCTACTTTTTCGATACCACTAAAAACTTTAGCAAAAAATGAGTTCAATATATTAGGTATAATAACCCCAATCGTTTTTGTTTTACGGTTTTTTAAATTCAAACCGATAACGTTTGGCTTGTAGTTTTTTAGTTTGGCATACTCTTTAATTTTAATTTTAGTCTGTTCACTAATTTCAGGACTATCATTAAGTGCCTTAGAAACTGTAGACACGGAAACATTAAGTTCTTTTGCGATTTGTTTTAGAGTTGCTTTAGCTTTCATTATAAGATAATTTTATTGAATTAATACAAATATAGTAGAATTACGGAAATTAAAACAAAAAACAGACAAAACATGCTTTAAAATTTCAAGTAATTACAGCTCTCCCATAAAATACTTTAAAGAAAAATTAAAAAAAATTAAAAATTTTAAAACCGCCTCCCTAAAAATTTCGTTTATACCTATTTACGCATGATTAAATTACTATTAACAACCATTTTAAAGAAATTGAATTATGAAAAACGAAGTTAAAATTCACGAAGTTAACCCCTTACTGAACGACAGAAGGAGTTTCCTTAAGATCAGTGGCCTAACGCTTGTTACCACTGGCTTACTTTTGGCAGGATGTAGTCACGACGATAATGAATATATGCCAGTTGATGACACTTCACTACCCGGAATTAGAAATGGTGTCTTCGACTTAGGTTCTGGAGATTTCGGTATACTAACATACGCATATGCCTTGGAACAATTAGAAGCTGACTTTTATACTAAAGTTGTAAATGCATCAAGCTTTAATTCAGTTTTTAATGACATTGAAAAACAAGTGCTTACCGACTTATACCATCACGAAGTAATTCATAGAGATTTTTTTAAAGTTGCTTTAACAGGAGCCCTTCCTAACCCAAGTACACAATTACTCCCTAGCTTAGCTTTTAATTATGGCTCCATGAACTTTAACAGCCGTGCAGAAGTACTCGCTACTGCCAAAGCTCTTGAAGACACAGGAGTAGCGGCATATAACGGTGCAGGAAAACTAATCAAGAGTGCTGACTATTTGTTATTAGCAGGGAAAATTGTTTCTGTAGAAGCAAGACATGCATCTGCAATTAGAAGTTTAATTAACCCAAATTCTGCAGATTTTGCGGGTGACGATATCGTAAATTCTACTACTGGATTGGATGTAGCTAAAGACCCATCTAAAATCTTACCTATTGCTGGTAGTTTTATAACAACTCCATTTACAGCCAAGTATTTACCTTAATCTAAACCCTTTTAAATCTTAGAAATTATGAATATATTAAAATTTATAGAAACCTTTGCAGACGAAAGCGCGATGAGAAACACAGGTTCAAGAAGAGATAGCTTTACACAATTTGGAAATATCGGAAAGACTTTGGCAATAGCCTCAATCCCATTCGGATTATCTTCATTAGCCAATAAAGCTTTGGCAAAAGATATAACTGCAACTCCAGCAACTCCTATAGGAGCATTGCAATTTGCATTAACATTAGAATATCTAGAAAATGAGTTTTATGCTATGGCATTAGATCATGGAGTTATTCCTGCATCTGAAAATGGAGGACGCGATTTAAAAGTTTTTCAACAAATTGCGGCTCACGAATCAGATCATGTTAAATTTTTAATTGCAGGATTAGGCGGACCAGCAAGTGCCAACTTTGTTCCAAAGCCTACTTTTGACTTTACTGTTGGTGGAGCTTTTGACCCATTTAACGACTATCCAACATTTCTAGCATTGGCACAAGCCTTTGAAGATACAGGAGTAAGAGCCTATAAAGGTCAAGCAGGAAATTTAATTTCGACACCCGATTTATTAACAGCAGCGCTACAAATACATTCGGTAGAAGCTCGTCATGCATCTGAAGTGCGACGATTGCGCGGACTTAAAGGGTGGATTACTGGAAACGAGAGAGGCGCAGGAATGCCACCAGCGACTCAAGCAAGTTATGATGGAGAACAGGTTACTATTCAAGCAGGATACAACACAGCAACACTATTTGGAGCTGCTGCTGGGTCTGAAGCATACGACGAACCACTTACAACGCAACAGGTTGTAGACATAGTAAATTTGTTTATTGTGTAACAAAATTTACACCAAAATATCCGAACCATCTCTACTTAATTGTAAAGGTGGTTTTTTTATTCTTTTAAATAAAAAGATACCTCCTGATTTTCAGCAGTTAAAATAATCTTTTAAGGTATTTGTATTTAAAATAATTAATTGTACTTTTGCAACCCCTTTATTGGGGATGGAATGTTTAATTAAAATAATATTATGGACGCATTAAGCTACAAAACAGTTTCAACTAGCAAAGCCACTGTAACTAAAGAGTGGATTGTTGTAGATGCTGATGGTCATAACTTAGGTCGTCTTGCTTCAAAGGTTGCAATGATCTTAAGAGGTAAGTACAAGCCTAGTTACACACCACACGTTGACTGTGGAGATAACGTAATTGTTATCAACTCAGAAAAAATTAACCTTACAGGTACAAAAATGGATGACAAAATTTACATGCGTCATACAGGTTACCCAGGAGGACAAAGAACTTTAACTGCTAAAGTATTGCAAGCAAAAAACCCTGCATTATTAGTAGAAAAAGCAGTAAAAGGAATGTTACCTAAGAACAAATTAGGAGCTGAACTTTTCAGAAATTTAAATGTTGTTGTAGGATCTGAGCACAAACAAGGAGCTCAAAAACCTAGAACTGTTAACCTAAACGATCTTAAGTAATGGGAGTTATTCACAAAATCGGTAGAAGAAAAACCGCTGTTGCACGTGTTTATGTTTCAGAAGGAACAGGAAAAATCACTGTAAACAAAAAAGAATTCGCAACCTATTTCCCAACTGCAACTTTGCAATACAAAGTTTTACAACCAATGTCTATGACAGAAAATGTAAACAACTTTGATGTAAAAGTAAACGTTTATGGAGGTGGTTCAACTGGTCAAGCAGAAGCTGTAAGAATGGCATTAGCACGTGTTATGTGTGAAGTAAATGCTGAAAACAGAGCTATCTTAAAACCAGAAGGTTTATTAACAAGAGATCCAAGAATGGTTGAACGTAAGAAATTCGGTCAGAAGAAAGCTCGTAAGAGATTCCAATTCTCTAAACGTTAATATTACCTGTCTTGTTCATTACGAACAAGGCATATCAATTATTATTGAATTTAAAAAACACAGTTGTTGTTGCTCTCCTATCGAGGTAGGAAATAGTTTAGCATCTAAATGTATAAAGCCTGGGAAACCGCCATTTATGCATTGCTAATCAACAGAACGTAAACTAGTACAAAAATGGCAAACAAAATAGACGTAAAAGAATTACTAGAAGCAGGTGTTCACTTTGGACACATGACTAGAAAATGGGATCCAAACATGGCTCCTTACATTTATATGGAGCGTAATGGTATTCACATTATCAATCTATATAAAACTGCAGCAAAAATTGAAGAGGCTAATGAAGCTTTGAAAAAAATCGCTGCATCAGGTAGAAAAATATTATTCGTAGCTACCAAAAAACAAGCTAAAGACATCGTTGCTGATAAAGCAAAAGCTGCAAACATGCCTTACATCACTGAAAGATGGCCTGGTGGAATGCTAACTAACTTCGTAACTATCCGTAAAGCTGTTAAAAAAATGGCTACTATTGATAAAATGAAGAAAGACGGTACTTTCATGACACTTTCTAAGAAAGAGCGTTTACAAGTAGATCGTCTTCGTGCTAAACTAGAGAAAAACTTAGGTTCAATCGCAGACATGTCTAGACTACCTGCAGCATTGTTCGTAGTAGATATCAAAGCTGAACATATCGCAATAAAAGAAGCACAAAAATTAAACATTCCAGTTTTCGCAATGGTGGATACTAACTCTGATCCAAGAGAAGTAGAGTATGTTATCCCATCAAATGATGATGCTTCTAAATCAATTGATAAAATTTTATCTTTAGTTACTGCTGCTATCGTTGAAGGTCTTTCTGACAGAGGTTCTGACAAAGAGGCTGAAGCGTTATTACCTGCTACAGAAGAAGCGGCTCCTGCTGCTGAAGCTGTTGAGGCTCCTGCTGAAACAAAAGAATAAATAAACTTTTAAATTCCAATTTTTAAATTCCAAATCCCATAAAAAATTAGAAACATTACGTTGATAATTTGATAAAACTGGAATTTGAGATTTAAGGATTGGAATTTTTACTTTTAACTCATAAAAAATATACAATATGGCAACAATTACTGCTGCAGACGTAAATAAATTAAGACAAGTTACAGGTGCCGGAATGATGGACTGTAAAAAAGCTTTAGTTGAAGCTGAAGGAGATTTCGATAAAGCTATACAAAACCTTAGAGAAAAAGGACAAAAAGTTGCTGCTAACCGTTCTGACCGTGAGTCTTCTGAAGGAGCTGCTGTTTCTTTTATTAATGCTGACAAAACTAAAGGAGTTATCATCACTTTAAACTGCGAAACAGATTTCGTAGGTAAAAATGAGGCTTTCGTAACTTTGGCTAAAGAATTAGTAGAAAAAGCGATCAACTTCTCTTCTAAAGAAGAATTCTTAGCTTCAGATTTCAACGGAATGACTGTTGCTGAAAAATTAATTGAGCAAACTGGAGTTATTGGTGAAAAAATCGAAATCGGTGGTTTTGAAATTTTAGAAGGTGCTTTCGTTGG
This sequence comes from Flavobacterium pisciphilum, assembly GCF_020905345.1. Taxonomy (NCBI): domain Bacteria; kingdom Pseudomonadati; phylum Bacteroidota; class Flavobacteriia; order Flavobacteriales; family Flavobacteriaceae; genus Flavobacterium; species Flavobacterium pisciphilum. The sequence continues at coordinate 3,579,610 of NZ_JAJJMO010000001.1, read as the reverse complement.
ATCTTACGTTCACGTAAACAAAATTGCTGCTTTAACTGCAATTTCTGCTCCAATTCCTAACGCTGAAACTTTAACTAAAGACATCTCTATGCAAGTTGCTTCTATGGGAGCTGATACATTATCTTACAAAGATTTTGATCCAGCTTTCGTTGCTTCTGAACTTGCTGCTCGTATTGCTGTAATCGAAAAAGAAAATGAAGAGGCAAAACGTTTAGGAAAAACTTTAAAAAATGTTCCTAAATATATTTCTTTCTCTCAATTAACTGAAGAAGTTTTAAAACAAGCTGAAGAAGATGCTAAAGCTGAATTAAAAGCTGAAGGTAAACCAGAACAAATTTGGGACAAAATTATTCCAGGAAAAGTTCAACGTTTCATCTCTGACAATACTACTTTAGATCAAGAGAAAGCTTTATTAGATCAAAACTTTATCAAAGATGATAGTAAAAAAGTTGGTGATTATGTTAAAGGATTCAACGTTGAAATTACAGGTTTCAAAAGAGTTGCTTTAGGATAATCTATATTTTAAATTATATATAAAAAAGGTTGGAAGAAATTCCAACCTTTTTTAGTTTAAACAATACCGCAGTAAATCTGTGAACTAAAAATGATGGGGCTTTAAAACTTCATCATTTTTTTTGTTTTAAAGCATATCTAATCCATAAACAACAGACTCCTATCGGATAAAAACGCAGAACCATCACTACATAAAAGATTACTTTAGATAAAAAGGCTATATTTGAAAATAACATTTATAAATAAAATAATGAGAATAAATTATTTTTTACTCGTTCTGCTTTTTACAATGGGTTCTGTTTTTGCACAAAACAAGAATGCTCAAGATGACTTTTGGAAACAATTACAAGCACATTGTGGTAAAGCTTACTCAGGCAAACTGAGTACAGAACCTGCACCCAAAGATTTTGCCAATAAAAAATTATCGATGTATGTAATGAGTTGCTCAGATTCAGAAATAAAAATTCCTTTTTATGTAGGCGATGACCATTCCAGAACTTGGGTATTTACCAAAACAAAAAACGGAATTCAATTAAAACATGACCATCGTTTAAAAGATGGATCAGAAGATAAAATCACACAATACGGAGGAACTACAACAAATACAGGAGCAGCACAAATTCAATTCTTCCCTGCCGATCAAGAAACAACTGATTTAATACCTGCTGCCGCAGCTAATGTTTGGTGGGTAACAGTAGACGAAAAGGAATATACTTATAATTTAAGAAAAGCCAATTCTCCGAATCATTTTCAAGTTCGTTTTGATTTCAGTAAAGAAATCCCTGTACCTGAAAAACCATGGGGACACTAATAATGTTACGTACTAGATATTAAAAAGCAGCCAATAACAAGGCTGCTTTTGTTTTATTTATATCTACGTAAATAATAACACGAACCTAAACTCAGGTTAATAGAATAAAAAAAGTCGGAAGAATATCTTCCGACTTTAACTAGAAACAAATGTCTCTCTTTTTTATGCTAATTACTTCTTTGGTTTTGCAACAGGAACATCAAAACCTCTCGCTTTCATTAAGGCATTAATCTCTGGATTGTGTCCTCTAAATGATTTGTAAGCTTCCTCTTGATCTGTTGTGTTACCAACACTAAATATTTTATCATGCAATCTTTTTGCTACCTCTTTATCGTATGGTCCTTTGGCTTCGGTAAACGCCTCATACGCATCTGCACTAATTACGTCTGCCCATAAATAACTATAATACCCACTCGCATACCCATCACTAGAAAAAATATGTCCAAATTGAGGAATACGATGACGCATTACAATTTCTTTAGGCATTTTAAGTTTAGTCAATGTTTCTTTCTCAAAAACAGTAGGATCGATAAGCGTATCTCCCGCTAAGTGCAATTTCATATCTATAAGTGAGCTTGAAATTGTTTCTACAGTAGAAAATCCTTCATTAAACGTTGCTGCTTTTGCAATACGATCTACTAAATCTTTAGGAATAGGTTTTCCCGTTTTATAGTTTAAAGCAAATTTATTCAACACCTCTGGAGTCTCTAACCAACGCTCTAAGATTTGAGATGGAAACTCTACATAATCTCTTGCCACTGCAGTACCTGAAAGAGTTGGGTAAGTGACATTCGAACATAAACCATGCAACGCATGTCCAAATTCATGAAACAAAGTAGTTGCATCTGTCCACGAAATTAAAACTGGTTCATTATCATTTCCTTTAATAAAATTGCTGTTATTAGAAACAATAGTTAACACATTACCATCAAGTTTCTGTTGTTGTCTATAAGCATTCATCCAAGCTCCAGAACGTTTTCCTTTACGCGCATAAGGATCAAAATACCACAATCCTACTACTTTACCCGATTTTGAATTAGACACCTCCCAAACTCTTACGTCTGGATGATAAACAGGAACATCTGTTATTTGCTTAAATTTCAAATCAAATAATTCCCCCGCAACCCAAAACATCCCTTCACGTAGATTTTCAAGTTGAAGATATTCTTTAACCTCATTTTGGTCTAAATCATATTTTGCTTTTCTAACTTTTTCAGCATAATAACGGTAATCCCAAGGCTCTATTTCAAACTTTCCTCCTTCTGCTACAACAATCTTTTGCATATCGGCAACATCTTTGTGAACCTGTGCTACCGCAGGCTCCCAAACTGCCTCCATTAAAGCCATAGCTCTATCTGGAGTTTTTGCCATTCTGTTGGTTAAATTCCAATGTGCAAAAGTAGGATACCCTAAAAGTTTTGCTTTTGCAGCGCGAAGTTGTAATATTTCAACCAAAGTCGATTTATTATCATGCTCATCACCATTATCTCCTCTATTAATAAACATTCTCCAAACCTTTTCTCTCAATCCTCTATTAGTAGAAAAAGTCAAGAAAGGCTCCACAAATGAACGTGTGTTTGCAATACATCCCATTACAGAAAGCTTTCTTTCTTTAGCTTGAGCTATAGCTGCTTTTTTTATTTCATCTGGCAAACCATCAAAATCAGCCTCCGTTGATAATGCAACATATTGGTCATTTTCTTCAGCCAATAAATTTTGGCTAAATCGAGAAAAAAGTGTTGATAATTGTTTGTTTATTTCTCCAACTTTAGCTTTATCTGCATCACTTAAATTAGCACCTTGCTTATTAAATTCTGTATGGTAAACCCAAATAAGCCTTTGTTGCTCACTAGTCAATTTCTTTTTATCTGGAGAATTATAAAGCTTTTCAATTCGACCAAACAATTTTCTGTTTTGATAAAACTGTGTAGATTGAGCGGCTAACAATGGCTCAATATCCTTTTTTATTGACATCAATTCTGGAGTACTAATATTCGAAGAATAAATTCCATAAACAGTCATTACTCTTGACAACGTCTTTCCAGAACGCTCCAATTGAGCAATAGTATTGTCAAAAGTTGCAGGCTTAGAATTATTTGCAATAGCCTCAATCTCTTCATTTTTTTGCTTAATAGCAACATCAAAAGCAGACTTAAAATCAGCTACTTTATATTCTGTAAAAGCAGGCACACCACCATACGGACCTGTCCATTTTTGTAATAATGGATTTGTAGAATTTGTTTGTGCTTGAACGGAAGTTAAAGAAGTAGCCATAATTAGAATTGTAACAATTTTTTTCATGTGCATTATTTAATATATTAAAAGCAAATATAACAATCAAATACAACTATCAATCGATTTTAACAAACTGAGAAAAATCATAAGTAAAATAGCATCACAACTATATTTTTTATAAAAATAAATACTCCGAATAATATCTTAAATTTGAAAAATAAAATTTTATTTATGTTTAAGACCAAAAAAGAAATTGTCTTTGTAATCCTTGCCGGAATTTTTATTACCAATGCCGTTGTAGCTGAGTTAATTGGAGGGAAACTAATTCAAATTGGTCCGTTTGTAATGAGTATTGGAATTTTGCCTTGGCCAATTGTTTTTTTAACAACCGACTTAATCAATGAGTATTTTGGAGAAAAAGGCGTTAAAAAACTTTCACTTATAACTGCTTGTTTAATTGCTTATGCCTTTATCATATTGTTCATGGCAATAGTAGTTCCCGCTGCAAAAGGGATTAGTCCTGTAAATGATAATCAATTTCAAGCTGTATTTGGGCAAAGTATGTGGATTATTATAGGTAGCCTTATTGCATTTATGGCATCACAACTAATAGATGTTTGGATGTTTTGGTTTTTCAAAAAACGAACTGGTGAAAAGAAAATCTGGCTTAGAACTACTGGATCTACTGTAATCTCGCAATTGTTCGATTCTTTTATTGTTTTAGGAATTGCATTTTGGTTGCCCGGAAAAATAGATTTTGATACTTTTATTTCATCTGGACTAACAGGCTATACATTTAAACTTACTGTCGCTGTTTTGTTGACACCATTAATTTATCTTGGACATCATTTAATCAAAAATTACTTGAAAGAAGATCATCCAAAAGAAAAAAAAGACAATTAAATTGCATGAAAAATTACAATCCCATTTTTTTATTGATTTTAATTATATGCTCCCTCTCAAGCTGTAATAAAAATGATAGAGAACAATTATTACAGTCAACATCGAGTGTTACCGAAAAAATAAAAGACATCTCAAAAAATGCAATAGAAACCATAGCTACTGTTAAAGATTCAATTACAAAAACAGTAATTACATCAGATAAAATTAAAACTAATAAAACAATTACAGAAGAAGCAACTAACTTAGAAAATAGTACAGAAACAGAAAACTTTGAAACAGAAAATCTCAAAGGCTTTATCTATTTTAAAAAATTACTATCAACTTGCAAAACAGGTGAAACGCTAACACAAAAAGAGTTAATTGAAAATCATAATATCCCAAAAGAAGGGGTTAGACTAATAAAAAGTATTACCAAGACTGCCGAAGATGAAATCGACATTAAATGGAATTCAACTTGGTTTATCGAAAAAATTTCGGATGCTAAATTTGCCGATGCTAGAATAAAGATCAGATTTGAAGCAAACAAAATGCATACCTCTGGAAAAGCCATTGGAATAAAACACAATAAGAAAATCTATAACGACTTAATAATCATTGGAACTTCTGCCTATATCCCTTCGGTAAAAGGCTACCATTGGAAAATTGGAAAATAATGACGACACAAGAACCTATAAGATGTGGCTGGTGCTCAGCAAGTGATTTGTACAAAAAATACCATGATGAAGAATGGGGAGTTCCTGTTTATGATGATGCTTCTTTGTTTGAATTTTTAATTCTTGAAACCTTTCAAGCAGGATTAAGTTGGATAACCATATTAAACAAAAGAGAGAATTTCAGAACTGCTTTTGACCTTTTCGACTATAAAAAAATAGCACAATATTCCGAAGAGAAAATAGAATCGCTATTAGAAGATACAGGGATAATCCGCAACAAACTAAAAATACGTTCGGCTGTAACCAATGCACAAGCATTTATAAAAATACAAGAAGAATTTGGAAGTTTTTCTGATTATATCTGGAAATTTACAGATGGAAAACCTATTGACAACAACCCAAAGACCTTAAAAGATGTTCCTGCCACTACTCCACTTTCAGATGAAATCAGCAAAGATTTAAAAAAGAGAGGCTTTAAATTTGTGGGCTCAACTGTTATTTATGCACACATGCAGGCCACAGGAATGATCAACGACCATGTTGAAGATTGCTGGACACGAGCTAAGTAAACAGTCTCAGTTTTTAGTTCTCAGCTACAGTTTTTCAGTCTATTTTGACAAATTCGAAACCTGAAAATTGAAACTTTTTTAGTTCTCAAACATTTTTTTCATACATTTGCTTCACACTTTAGGGGTGCCTACAACATTGTAGGCTGAGATTTTACCCTCTGAACCTGATCTAGTTTATACTAGCGTAGGGAAAAGTAAGATGACTTCCGCGTGCATTTTTATGTGCAATTGTAGCCATTCCTAAAGTATAACTATATACTAAATTCTGAAGGAATGGAACTAAAAATCAACCAACAAACCAAACAATTTAATGCTGAAACTCTTAGCGTTCAAGCATTACTCGATCTCGAAATTCCTAACAAACAGACTGGAATTGCCATTGCTATAAACAGCACCATAATTCCAAAACCAAACTGGAATACCCACTTCATCAACGAAACCGACGAAATTCTAATTATTTCAGCCACACAAGGAGGATAATTAGGCTATCTATTTCATGCCATAATCTTTCTTATAAAATACTTTCTGTAAACGTAGAATATCCTAATCATTTGGTATCTCCTTTTACATACAACATTTCAAATCTAACATTTCACATCTAACATTTTACAACTCACTAGAAATGACAAACGAAGAAAAAATATCAAGAACCCCTTTTCCGAATTCTAAAAAAATATATGTTAACGGAGAAATACATCCTATAAAAGTAGCTATGCGTGAAGTCGCACTAAGTGACACAAGACTCTCAAATGGCGGAATAGAAGAAAATCCACCAATAACAATTTACGATACATCTGGTGCGTATACCGATCCAAACATCGAAATCGATATTCGCAGAGGATTGCCTCGTTTAAGAGAAGAATGGATTTTAGACCGAAACGATGTAGAAATACTAGATGAAATAACTTCTGATTACGGACAAATGCGATTAAAAGATGAAAACTTAAATCATCTTCGTTTCGAATACTTACACCAACCAAAACGTGCCAAAAAAGGTGCAAACGTAACACAATTGTATTATGCCAAACAGGGAATTATTACTCCTGAAATGGAATACATTGCTATTCGTGAAAACCAACGAATTGAGCTTTTAAACCAGCAAACCAAAGCAATGCAATGCCAACACGCAGGTCATAGTTTTGGTGCTAATACTCCAAAAAGCAAAATAACTCCTGAATTTGTCCGAAGTGAAGTAGCTATTGGTCGTGCCATTATCCCAAACAACATTAACCATCCAGAAAGTGAGCCTATGATTGTAGGACGTAATTTCTTGGTAAAAATAAATGCCAATATTGGAAATAGCGCTGTGACTTCGACCATCGAAGAGGAAGTTGAAAAAGCTGTTTGGGCTTGTCGCTGGGGTGCTGACACAATAATGGATTTATCTACAGGAAAAAACATCCATGAAACTAGAGAGTGGATTATTCGTAATTCGCCAGTACCAATCGGTACGGTTCCAATTTATCAAGCATTAGAAAAAGTAAAAGGAATTGCTGAAGATTTAACTTGGGAAGTTTTCCGTGATACTCTTATCGAACAAGCTGAGCAAGGAGTTTCTTATTTTACGATTCATGCTGGTGTCTTGTTACGCTACATACATCTTACTGCTGAACGTGTTACTGGAATCGTATCTCGTGGAGGTTCTATAATGGCAAAATGGTGTTTATTTCATCACAAAGAAAATTTCCTATACACCCATTTTGAAGAAATTTGCGAAATCATGAAACAATATGATGTGGCTTTTTCATTAGGTGATGGTTTACGTCCAGGCTCTATTGCTGATGCTAATGATGCTGCACAATTTGCCGAATTAGAAACCTTAGGTGAATTAGCTAAAATTGCTTGGAAACATGATGTTCAAGTATTTATTGAAGGTCCAGGTCACGTGCCAATGCATATGATTAAAGAAAATATGGACAAACAATTAGAACATTGTAATGAAGCGCCTTTTTACACACTTGGACCATTAACAACAGATATCGCACCGGGTTATGACCACATCACATCGGCTATTGGAGCTGCAATGATTGGCTGGTACGGTTGTGCAATGCTTTGTTATGTTACACCAAAAGAACACCTTGGATTGCCTAATAAAAAAGACGTAAAAGATGGCGTAATCACATATAAAATCTCAGCTCATGCTGCTGATTTGGCCAAAGGTCATCCAGGTGCACAATATCGTGACAATGCATTAAGCAAAGCACGTTTTGAATTCCGTTGGGAAGATCAATTTAATTTATCTCTAGATCCAGACACAGCAAGAGAATTCCATGATGAAACACTTCCTGCAGAAGGCGCCAAAATAGCCCATTTCTGTTCTATGTGCGGACCAAAATTCTGCTCTATGAAAATATCTCAGGAAATACGCGATGTGGCTGCAGCCGAAAAAGGCATGCAAGAAAAATCAGAAGAGTTTATCGAACAAGGAAAGGAAATCTATATTTAGTATGATAAATTTTGTGGGATATAAAATGATTAAAAAGTTCTTCTTCATTTTAGATTTTACAAAAAATATTTCACCTCAAATGATCGTAATTTCAAATCCAACTGCTATAGCAAATGAAATCAATGTAATCCATTCTCTTTTTGAGGAAGGATTACAATTGTTTCATATACGAAAACCAGAATACTCACTTAAGGAAATGATTTCGTTTGTAGCTCAGGTAAATCCTGAATTCCGACCACAATTGGTATTGCACAGTCATCATGAATTAATAGAAAAATTTAAAATTAATAGAATTCATTTCACCGAAGAGAAAAGGAAAACAATCGATTTAAAAGAATACAGAAACAGAAATATTCAATTGTCTACAGCTACACATTCAATTGCAGATTTTAACGCATTAGCTCCCGATTTTGAATATGCTTTTTTGAGTCCTGTTTATCCAAGTATCTCTAAAGAAGGTTATTTCCCTAAAGAAAATTTATTTGAAGCTATAAAAACCAGAACGAATACCAAAACAAAACTAGTTGCTTTGGGAGGAATAAGCTCTGAAAATACAGCAAGAACACTTACAAATGGTTTTGATAATATAGCACTATTAGGAGCCATCTGGAATGTTGAAAACCCAATTAAAAATTTTAAGTCATGTCAGAGAATCGCCCTTTCGTCCTTACAATAGCTGGTTTAGATCCTTCGGGTTCTGCTGGGATTTTAGCAGATTGTAAAACTTTCGAACAACATCGAGTTTATGGACTTGCTATCAATACTGGAAACACTATTCAGACAGAAAAAGAATTCTTTAAAATAGAATGGACGGCTCTTGATTTTGTACTAGAATCTATAAAAACACTTTTTGAAAATTATAATATAAAGGCGGTAAAAATTGGAATTGTTCCTTCATTAAGTTATTTGAAAGAAATTATTATTAGCATAAAAAATCTTTCACCTTCAACTCTTATCGTTTGGGACACTGTTTTAAAATCTACCACTGAATTTAATTTTATAACAATCGAAAACAAATCAGATTTACAGGAAATACTATCCAAGATAGATTTGATTACACCAAATTATAATGAAATAACAAAACTATTTCCTGATTTCATTTTTGAAAAAGACAATCTAAATAAAGAAATTCCAACCGCAATTTTATTAAAAGGCGGCCACAATTCTCAAGCAATTGGAACCGATTATTTGTATACTCAGAATGAAGTCTTTATGCTTTCACCTAATAAAACAAACTGTCATGCAAAACATGGATCAGGTTGTGTACTATCATCTGCAATTGCAGCCAATTTAGCTTTGGGCCTAGAAATGAAGTCTGCTTGTAGTAATGCTAAAATTTATATCGAAAAATATTTGAATACAACGTCAACTTTAATCGGCTATCACTATGTATAACAAACTGCAATATATCTCACAAGGAAATACAATCAAAGAACAATTATACAACATCCATGAAGCGTTAGACAATGGTTGCGATTGGATACAAATGCGATTCAAGAACCAAAATGCTAAAAACTGTTTTGCTCTAGCCGAAGCTGTAAAATTTTTATGCGAAGAGTACCTAGCCAATTTCATTGTAAATGATAATGTTTACCTAGCGCAACAAATTGCTGCTGATGGAGTTCATCTAGGTCTTTTGGACACAAAAATTGAGGAAGCTCGAACTACTTTAGGAAATACCAAGATTATTGGAGGAACAGCCAACACATTTGAAGATATTGCAAATCATATAAAAAATGGCTGTGATTATGTAGGTCTTGGCCCTCTTCGATTCACCAAAACTAAAGAAAAACTAAGCCCAATTTTAGGTTTTGAAGGCTACCATGAGATTCTTCAAAAATTAAAAACTAACAATCTTGAGATTCCAATTTATGCCATTGGTGGAGTTATTATAGATGATATCGATAAATTAATGGAAATCGGGGTACATGGAATCGCCGTTTCTGGAATAATTACTGAAAGTTCCCAAAAAGGAAATCTTATTACACAACTTAACGAAAAATTATATGCAAACGTCATCATTTAAAATAGGCGATAAACTCCTAGAATCCCGTTTGTTTTTAGGAACAGGAAAATTTGGCTCTAATCTAGAAATGGAAAAAGCCATTTTAGCCTCAGGAAGTGAATTGGTTACTGTAGCTTTAAAACGTATTGATTTAGAGACTGAAACTGATGCTATTTTATCACATTTGAAACATCCGAGAATTAATTTATTACCGAATACTTCAGGAGCAAGAAATGCAAAAGAAGCAATATTTGCAGCACAATTGGCTCGGGAAGCACTTGAAACAAATTGGTTAAAACTCGAAATCCACCCTGACCCAAAATATTTAATGCCAGATGCTATCGAAACCCTAAAAGCTACCGAAGAATTAGCAAAACTAGGTTTTATTATTCTGCCTTATATTCATGCCGATCCTGTTTTATGCAAACGATTAGAAGATGCAGGAACAGCAGCTGTAATGCCCTTAGGCTCTCCTATAGGTACCAATAAAGGATTAAAAACTATCGATTTTTTAGAGATTATTATTGAACAAAGTAATGTTCCCGTAATTATTGATGCTGGAATTGGAGCTCCATCCGATGCTGCAAAAGCAATGGAACTGGGTGCCGATGCTGTTCTGGTTAATACTGCAATTGCTGTAGCTGGAAATCCAGAATTAATGGCAGAAGCTTTTAAAGAAGCTGTAATCGCTGGTAGAAAGGCGTATGAAGCCAAACTAGGAAAGCAATACAATCATGCCGTTGCTTCGAGTCCTTTGACTTCTTTTTTATATGAATAGTTTTAGTTTATCACGCAGATTTTGGAGATTAGGCTGATTTTTTTAAGCTTTATTTCAGATATCTGCTTAATCTCCAAAATCTGCGTGAGTTATTCTAAATGAAAGAAAATTCTTTAATTTTATGTTTTGGTAATCAAAATTTAAAATTATGACAGAAAACGAGATTTCATATAAAATAAGAGGTGCTATTTTTAAAGTATACAACACATTAGGTCCTGGATTATTAGAATCCATTTACGAAAACGCTTTACATTATCAATTAAAAAAGATGGTTTAAAAGTTATTAAACAAATTGATTTACCTGTTAAATATGATAATATTGTTTTAGACATTTCATTTCGGCTTGATCTATTAGTTGAAGACAAAGTAATAGTTGAATTAAAATCTGTTGAAGAATTAAAATCTATTCATTACAAACAATTAACAACATATTTAAAATTAGCAGATAAAAAACTTGGATTACTAGTCAACTTTAATTGCGTAAATATTCTAGATAATATTAACCGAATAGTAAACAAAATCTAATCCACGTTGTCTATAAATATTTTTACATGGTTTACTAAACCTTGCGAACCTTACAAGTAAACAAAACCTTTGCGCACTTTGCGGTTAAACACAAACAACATGAAAACTTTCAAAGACATATTTGCTAATTACGATTGGAATACTATTCAATCTAAAATATACCAAACCTCGGCTAAGGAGGTCGAACGTGCGTTGTCTAAGAACAAACGAAATCTGGATGATTTTCTGGCTTTAATTTCTCCAGCAGCATTACCTTATTTAGAGCAAATGGCACAAGAATGTCATGAATTAACCAAGAAACGTTTTGGGAAAACAATTCAAATGTATGCCCCCTTATACTTAAGTAATGAATGTCAAAATATATGCACGTATTGTGGCTTTAGTTTAGACAATAAACTAAAACGAAAAACACTTACTGATACTGAGATTAAACTAGAAGTTGAAGCTTTAAAGGACGTTGGCTTCGACCATGTTTTATTAGTTACAGGTGAAGCAAATTATACTGTAAACATTAATTATTTTCTAAATGCAATTACTCAAATAAAAGAGCATTTTTCTATTATTTCTGTTGAAGTTCAACCTCTGTCTTCCGAAGAATACGAACGTTTACATCAAGCTGGTGTATATTCTGTTTTAGTGTATCAAGAAACGTATCATCAGGAAGTATATAAAAAATACCATACGAAAGGCAAAAAATCAAATTTTGATTTTAGACTAGAAACTCCTGATAGAATTGGAACTGCTGGCATTCATAAAATTGGATTAGGTGTTCTTTTAGGTTTAGAAGATTGGCGCACAGATAGCTTTTTTAATGCGTTGCATATCGATTACCTTCAAAAAAAATATTGGCAAACAAAGTATTCTGTTTCTTTTCCTCGATTGCGTCCTGCAGAAGGAATTATCGAACCTAATTTTATTATGGATGATAAGGATTTAACGCAACTTATCTGTGCATACCGCTTGTGGAATGAAGATTTAGAAATTTCGATATCAACACGTGAGAATGAAAAATTCAGAAACAATATCATCCCAATTGGAACTACAAGCATGAGTGCAGGCTCTAAAACAAATCCCGGTGGTTATGTTGTTGATCCGCAATCTTTAGAGCAATTTGAAATTAGCGACGAGCGTTCTGCTAAAGAAATATCTCAAATTATAAGAAAATCTGGCTACGAACCTGTTTGGAAAGATTGGGATCGAACTTTCAGTCAAACTATCTAAATACATTTTACCACACACATAACCAATGAGTATTATACAAGATTTTTTACGTTACAACCGCCAAATGATGTTACCTGAAATTGGGGACGATGGCCAAGAAAAAATAAAAAAGGCAAAAGTCCTAGTTATTGGTGCTGGAGGTCTAGGCTGTCCTATTTTACAATATATAGCAACTGCAGGGGTCGGAACCGTTGGCATTGTAGATTTTGATATAATAGAAATTCATAATCTACACCGTCAGATTTTATATACCGAAAATACAGTTGGACAAACCAAAGCGTCGACCGCCAAAGTTATGGTCGAGAAGTTGAACCCTTTAATTACTGTTATCGCTTTTGAAGAAAAACTAACTCTTGAAAATGCATCTACTATTATTGAAGGTTTTGATATTGTAGTAGATGGTTCTGATAATTTTAAAACCCGTTATTTAGTTAATGATACTTGCGTGAGTTTAAACAAAACATTGGTTTACGGAAGCATTCTAAAATTTGAAGGACAAGTAGCCGTTTTTAATCATAATGGCAGTAAAAATTTACGTGATTTATTTCCTGAAATGCCCAATCCAAAAGACGTCCCTAATTGTAATTTAAATGGTGTTTTAGGAACTTTACCTGGAATTATCGGTACTATGATGGCGCATGAAACTTTAAAACTAATATTAGAATTGCCTACTTTAAGAAATGAATTGGTTCTTTTTAATACCTTAAATTGGAGTTTTAACAAATTGAATTTCTAGAAAACAATCTCATCACCTACGCATATAATTCCATTATTTAAAGCCACAATATTAGTTCCGAATAAAACTGAGTTATTGAAATTTCTGTATTTGCTTAATGTTTTCAGAGGTTCTTTTTTGATGATGCCTTTCTGCGGATCATTATTTACCATAATACATCTGCCACAAGGTTTTATATTTTTGAAGTTTACTTCGCCAATTGCAAAAGTATCAAAATCGTCTTCTTCGTGAGCATTTTGCGTACTTACTACAATATTAGGACGAAACCTTAAAATGGAAATTTTATCGTCTAGTTTTTCATTCAAAAAATCAAGACTTTCTGTACCTATCATCAAATAAGGATAACCATCAGCAAGGCTTACATTGAAAGTTTCATTTAGTCTTGAATTTTCATGTTTCCTGTCACCATTTTTCATGATTTTGACTAATTTACATTCAAAACCTAAATGTTTGCTGAACCATTCTGAAGTTGATTTATTTACCTCAACTACTTCACTTTTATCATCCCAAACTTTGGTTTCTATTGGAATATCTAATTGTTCGTTTATAAAAAATTCATGTTTATGATTTTGAAAAGTAATCTGAATTTTTCCATCCAAAATCTGTGGATAAAACTGGCTCATAATAGGATACTCACGCTGTGTTACATGAAGCTTTTTGGCATCAATTAACATCCAGCGGCGATCATTTTCAAATCCCATTTCTTCGGCTAAAACTTGTTTACAGTTTATTCCTGCTAAGCTTTTTATCGGATAGATATAAATTTCTTTTACAATATGATTCATTTTACTCCTTTTTTAAAATCGATATAAATTCTTTTCGATCAATTTCACGACAGCCTAAGCTTTCTAAATGTTCATTATAAACCTGACAATCCAAAAGTTTATAATTACCTCTTTTTAAATATTCAACCAAAGCTATAAAAGCAATTTTTGAAGCATTCGACACTTTAGAGAACATACTTTCTCCACAAAAAACATGTCCTAAATCTACTCCATATAAACCACCTACCAATTCATCATTTTGCCATACCTCAATTGATTTAGCAAAACCCATCTCATGAAGCTTACAATAGGCATCGATCATATTATTAGAAATCCATGTTCCGTTTTGACCATCCCGTTTTATCTTCTGGCAATTTGAAATTACATCTCTAAAACTCTGATTGAAAGTAACCTTAAAATTATTTCTATTAAGAATATTGCGCATGCTCTTGGACACAATTAATTCATCCAAAAACAAAACCATTCTAGGATCAGGTGACCACCATATTATGGGTTCACCTTCATTAAACCAAGGGAAAATTCCACTACGATAAGCCAATTGCAATCGCTTGGTAGATAAATCTCCTCCAATTGCCAAAACTCCTTCATAGTTAGCTTCTGAAACTGGCGGAAAAAATAAAACTTCAGATAAATGATACATTTAAAGTAAAATATAAAACCCGACAAATTTAAAAAATTGTCGGGTTTGTTTATTATAAAATCAAAACCTATTGATTAAAATGGTAAATCGTCTGGTTCGTCTTCATTTAAATTTGTTGCTGGTGCAAAAGCTTCTGCAGCAGGCATTGGAGGTGTTTGAGCTGGAGCAGCAGTATCTAATCTTTCAATTCTCCATCCTTGAATACTATTAAAGTATCTCGTTTCTCCTTGTGGATTAACCCACTCTCTTCCTCTTAAGTTAATTGAAACTTTTACTGGATCTCCTGTCTTATAATTACTCAACAAATCGCATTTATCTTGAGTAAATTCGATCATGATATGTTGAGGATATTGCTCTTCTGTAGTAACTACAAGTTCTCTTTTCTTAAATGATGCACTAACTTGTTGTTCTGGATTAACAACTTTTACTTTTCCTGTAACTTCCATCTCCGTTTTTATTTAATTGTTATTTATTTTTTTATTTTTTTAGCCAAAAGCACTTTCCAAGCTGATATTACATCATTTTCATCAAGGTACTTTTTGGCCTCCTGATGCACTTTTACCTCATCATCTGAGCTCAATACTCCCTTCACAGAAAAGTTTTCTTTCACAAATATACTAACTTCTTCTGTTGTAGGCAAGGATTCAATATTGCCCAATTTACCTAAATCGTTCCCATCAAAGACAGGACTTACCTTTACAAAATCTGGCACTGCATCCACTCCTACTCCTAGTGTTGTAAGCGGTTTTTCGACTTCAAAAAGCCCTTGATTCGATCTTGAATACCAGTTACTTCCTAAGCGAGAAACCAAGTCAATTTTATATTGATCTATTGCTCCATTTTCATCTAATATCTCCTCGTGAATATGAATTTTTACTACTTCACAAAGAATAAGATTTCCAGCTCCCCCTTCTGTTCCTAATGGAATAATCTGAGTTACTTTGCATTCAAACTGTACAGGTGATTCTTTTACTCTATACGGTTTTACAATATCCGATGGGATCTGTGTTAATCCCGATTTTATAAATTCATTTACTCCATCGCCATATTCTGTACTTGCCAACGATGTTTGCTGTACAATATCATAATTAACAACATTAATAACTACTTCGCGTGTCGCTTCAGCATTTATTAAAGTATGTTTAATAGAATTATCACGTACTCTTCGAGATGGTGAAAAAACCAAAATGGGCGGATTGGCACTAAAAACATTAAAGAAACTAAATGGTGATAAATTCGGATTTCCGTCTTTATCTATAGTACTTGCAAAAGCAATCGGTCTCGGTCCAACCGCACTTTGTAAATAGCCTTGCAATTTTGCAGTCGGAATTTCCTTTGGATCAATACTAATCATAGTTTTATTTTTCTAATCGTTTTTAGAAGACAACAAAAGTACATAAATCGTTTAAGTTTCAAAAGAAGTCTATCCATTTTAAAAATAAAAATCTTTGTTTGCATACAAAATATATACTGTGTTTATTTCGTTATATTTATACCTCAAAATTTAATTTATGTTTTTTTCAGAAAGAAGAAATACAACCCGCTGGATCATTATTTGCGCTTCCTTTTTGATTATTTCCTTAATCCTTTGGAACACTTATACCTTTTTTCAGATTTTCAAAAACGAAGAACGACTAAAAATGAATCTTTGGGCAAATGCTCAAAAAACATTGATTAATGCTGATGAAAATAGTGATGTCGAATTACCTCTTCAGATCTTTAGCAACAACACTTCAATTCCTATTATTTTAACTGAGAAAGACAGTATTATAAGTGCTATAAATATTGATGAAACGATTATAAAGGACCACTATAAAGCCTCTTCCTTTTTAAAGAAATTAAAACGTGAAAACGAAGCGATAGTAATTGAATATGCACCAGGAAAACATCAGGAACTTTATTATGGTAATTCTGAACTATTAAACAAACTCAAATATTATCCAGTTGCTTTATTATTGATAATTTTCTTGTTTGCAGGTTTAGTGTACAATTTTTACAGAAGCACAAAAATGGCTACCCAAAATAAACTTTGGGCGGGGATGGCAAAAGAAACAGCTCATCAAATAGGAACCCCACTATCCTCATTAATTGGTTGGGTCGAATTATTAAAAACTGAAAATATTGATGAATCGATTACTTCTGAGATTGAGAAAGACATCGAACGCTTACAAACTATTACAGATCGTTTCTCGAAGATAGGATCTACTCCTGTTCTTGAAAATAAAGATATTGTTCAGGAAACATTAAATACATATGATTATTTACAATCTCGTTTTTCTAAACAGGTTAATTTCTCTTGTCTGATGCCCAAAACTCCAATTATGGTTATGATTAACCCAATTCTTCATAGCTGGACCATAGAAAATTTGGTAAAAAATGCCATTGATGCTATGAAAGGAAAAGGCAATCTGACATTAAAAATTGAACAAGACGGAAATCTAGTGAAGATAAATGTTTCTGACACTGGAATCGGAATTCCTAAAAACCAATTCAAAACCATATTTGAACCTGGGTTTACGACCAAGAAAAGAGGTTGGGGTTTGGGTCTTTCACTAACAAAAAGAATTGTCGAGGAATACCATGGTGGAAAAATAAAAGTCTTGCAATCTGAAATAGGGAAAGGAACAATCATTCAATTGAATTATAAAATAAATTCTCTTTCATAAAAAATAAAAAACCACAAACTCATTATTGAATTTGTGGTTTTATTTTATTTAAAACTTGCTAATTAAGACTATAAATTTGCCTGAATACTTTTGGCTAAATCTTCAAATTCTTCTTTAGTAAGTGATACTTTATTATGAAAGCGCATTTCATCCATTTCGTTAAGCGGAATTAAATGCACATGTGCATGAGGAACTTCAAGTCCTACTACTGCCATTCCTACTCTTTTACATGGAACCGTTTTTTCTAAAGCAATTGCAACTTTTTTAGAAAACTGCATTAGCCCAAGATATAGTTCATCGTCCATGTCAAAAATCTTATTGATTTCTTGCTTCGGAATACAAAGTGTATGTCCTTTAGCATTTGGATTTACATCTAAAAACGCTAAGAAATTAGCATCCTCAGTAATTTTATAACTTGGAATTTCTCCGTTAACTATTTTGGTAAATATGCTCATTGTTTATTTTGTTATTTGTTTAATCAAATAATTGGTTGCCCCAATAAATGATTAGACAGTTAAAAAATTAGTCTCTTGTGATTTCAAGGATTTCAAATTTCAAAACTCCATTAGGAACTGTGATTTCGGCTACCTCACCAACAGACTTACCTAGCAATCCTTTTCCTATTGGAGAAGTAACTGATATTTTTCCTGTTTTTAAATCTGCTTCACTTTCAGCAACAAGGGTATAAGTCATTTCCATACCGTTACTTTGGTTTTTAATTTTTACATTAGAAAGCACCAATGCTTTAGAAACATCTAATTGCGACTCATCAATTAATCTAGCGTTCGAATACACTTCTTCTAACTTAGAAATTCGCATTTCAAGCAACCCTTGGGCTTCTTTTGCTGCATCATATTCTGCGTTTTCAGATAAATCACCTTTATCTCTTGCTTCGGCTATATCTTGAGATGCCTTTGGACGCATTACACTTTTTAAGTGCTCCAATTCATCTTTTAACTTTTTTAATCCTTCTGCTGTATAATAAGATACTTTACTCATAACTTCATCGTTTATATAAATAGAAAAAATCCCATCGGGACGGGATTTCTTATTACAAAGATACTATTATTTTTAATAGTACATAATTATATGTTAATCATATAGATTTCAAATCTAATTAAATTATTTTTGTTTCACTAATTCTTTTTACAATAATGAAAAAAATCTGGCTTTTATCCCTGTTTATTGTCTTACTCATATCCTGTAGTGATAGTCGTGAAAGAAGTAAGAACCCTAATATTCCAAATTACTCCGTTAATCTTACTGTAGATACTAATTTACCTTTGTACAACAATCTAAAATTTATTAGCAATCCAGTTTACATTCCTAACTATGGAGCAAAAGGCTTAATTGTGATGAAAACAGGAGAAGGAACTTATAATGTTTTTGATGCTGCTTGTCCTAATCAGGCTATCTCAACATGTAAAGCCATGACTATTGATGGTATAATGGCTGTTTGCTCTTGTGATAAAAGCACTTATAATCTATATACAGGATTAGGTGATCTAGAGTATCCTATGAAACAATATCGCATCGATGCAGCTGGAAATATATTACGCATTTACAATTAAAAAACAAAAAAGCCTGAAAGTACAATCTCTCAGGCTTTTTTGTTGCTATTAACTAAATGGCTCTAAAACTTTAACGTAGCTCCAGCTAAGAAGTTAATTCCAGCTTGTGGGTAATAGGACGGATAAATATCCCACATTGCCCCATTTGAAACATATTTTTTGTCCAGAATATTATTTACTAACCCTGTAATCAAAATTGATTTGAAAATAGATTTTGGTTTTATCTCATAAGAAACATTAAAATCGTTTACAAAATAATCTGCTAGTTTAGCTTCTGGTAATTCTATATTGTTCATGTATTGTTCTCCAACAAATTTCTGCAATAATGAAAGATGTAAATTCTTAATCGGACTGTAAACAATAATATTCCCTGCAATTACAGACGGAGAATAGGCAATATCTGTTGTTCCGTAATTTTGCCCCTCAACAGCTAAATCAACATTTTTATTACTACTTAATGTAAAGTTTGGTCGAAATAATAATTTTTCAGACAATTTAATCGTCGCATCAACTTCCAACCCTAAACGGTAACTTTTATCAGTATTAGCGCGTATTGGCGCACCAACATCATCTAATCTTCCTGTTAGAATCAATTGGTCTTTGTATCCCATATAATAAACATTCGAACTCAATTGGAATTTCTCTGAATTGAATCTCCAGCCTAATTCAAAATCATTTAATTTCTCTGGCTTGACATTCCCTCCTTCGTAATCGGTTCTGTTTGGCTCTCGATTAGCTCTTGCATACGAAAAATACAAAGTGCTGTTTTGATTAAGCTCATAATTCAAACCCACTTTTGGATTAAAGAAATTAAAAGTATCATCTACTACACCCGTTTCATGACTGTTGGCTTTATAAGTAACTCGCCTGTATTGTAAATCTCCGTAAAAACTCAATTTTTCTGTAAATTGATAATTGGCTTTCGCAAAAACATTTCCATCAGTCTTAGCGGAATAATCATCATAATAATGATCTCCTAACTCAACCTTCCCCATATTTCGTGCCCAGATTACTTTTCCGAAATGATCTCCTTCGTACTTATTCCAACCACCACCCAAAATAACATCTAACTTCTCCTCTTTATATTTTGCCGAAAAAGTGGTTCCGTAAAAATCATTATCTAACCATTTCTGACGAATTAAATCTGTTCCTGGAACTAATTCTCCCTTATCATTTTCAACCATTTTAGTAGGCTCGATTCCTCCATAACCTTCAACAGGCGTATCGTATTTATAATTCTCATAATAACCTAACCCTTTTGTATAATGAAATGCTAAATTAGTACTCCATTTATCAGAAACAGATTCATTCCAATGCAACTGGTAATGGTCTTGTTTATAATTATCTGTTTCATTATTATAATAACGAATGTTTCCAGCTTCATCTTTGTACTTTCCAGCAGAATTGTAAGTCCGATCTGTATTTAGTTTTTCAGCATCAATTCCGTTCCAAGATTGATATGTTCTTTGATTCCCTCCAAATACCAATGCTTTAATTAAAGTCTTTTTACCTACATAAGTTCCTTGCAGAAAATAGGATTTTAGATCTGAACTTGCTCTATCCACATAACCATCCGATTTTATTACAGACAAACGTCCTGCGATTTCAAAATGATCATTTAATAGACCTGTACTAAACTTTACATTATGTTTATGAGAGTTGAAGCTCCCGAAAGAATTTGAGATTTCGCCATTGCCTTTTGAAGCATAATTGTCTGTAAGCATATTTAAGCTGGCTCCAAAAGCTCCTGAACCATTTGTAGAAGTCCCAACACCACGCTGTAATTGCAGACTCTCTACCGAAGAAGCAAAATCGGGCATATTAACCCAAAATGTACCTTGGCTTTCGGAATCATTATACGGAATCCCGTTGATTGTAACATTAACTCTCGTTGCATCGCTACCACGCACTCTAATTCCGGTATATCCCATACCATTTCCTGCATCAGAAGTAGTAACTACTGAGGGTAAGTAATTCATTAAAATTGGAATATCTTGACCTAGATTTCTAAATTTGATTTCCTTTTTATCCATATTACTAAAGGAAACTGGCGTTTTTGTAGTAACACGCACTGCAGAAACCAATACATTATCTAGCTGATTTACCTTGGTCGTATCTTGTACTTGAGAGAAAGAAATTAGTGAATAAAAAAAAGTGAATAAAAAAAAGCAAAACAACTTGTAGTCTAGCTTTTTAGAAAGCTTAGAAGCTTTGTAACTTAGTACCTCAGTACCTTTTTTAAAACTTAAAATAGTTTTCATCCGTAAAAAGATTACGAATAAAAGGGGGAATTATTCTTTTGTTAAATTAATAAATGATTGTTCCATGACAAAATATAGCATATACGCCAACAATTGTCATTTTTTTTCCCTTAGCAACATTACTCGCTCAGGTTCTTTGGGTATGATCTCAGCTCGTTATTTAGAGCACCCCTTTGAGACGTCGCAAAAGTAGAAAAGATTTTTAGATATTTGAACTCTTTACGCATTTGATTTTTTAAATTAATTAAAATCAAAAAGCACTAATCTAAATTTGGTTTTTTACGGGATTGTTTAATCTCTGAAACATTTTTTTTATCCTTAATTCGCTTACGAATTACTGATTTTGGAATCTTTGTCGCTTTTCGAGGTTTCTGAATTATTAAAGCATTTTTAATCAATTCTAAAAACCGTTTTGTCACAATACTTTTATTTTTTAATTGACTTCTATCTTCATCACAGGTCAGAATTAAAATAGCATCTGATGTTAATCTGGTTGCTAATTTTATTTCTAAAAGTATTTTTTCTTCATCTGATAAAGCTTGTGAATTTCGCAAATCAAAAGTCAAAACTACCTTTGAGGATACTTTGTTCACATTTTGTCCACCCGCACCACTACTACGAACAGCTTTGTAAGTTAGTTCTGTAACAATTTTTTCTATTTCCATTATTGCAATTGATGTGCTGGTTTTAATAAATCGTTTACTGTTTTTACAGGGTTAAAAGTAATTATTGGTACAGCGACAAAAACTGTTAACCAATTTGCCATTGCTCCATTCCACAATCCTGGCAATTCATAACTTTTGACACTCTTACCTAAATTACTCTTTTCTACAATAAAACCACTATTATGATCTACGAATTGTATTAAATCAAACTTTTCATTTTTATAGTTTTTGGTTCCACAAACCAAATCTACTGGATTAAAATGTGTTGCATTAGCTAGTATTGCCATTTGATTTTTATCTGTCAAATCTACCTGAGAAGTTTCGACGATTTGAAGTGATATAACTCCATTTTCATTCTGAACCCAAAATGGTCCTCCTCCTGGTTCTCCTTCATTTTTAACCATTCCACATACGCGAATTGGTCTATCCAATGCTTCTTTAATTTTATCTATTTTGCTTTCAAAGGTTAGCTTTTCAAAATCTATTTCGATATTTAGATTCTGTTTTAAAAATAAAGCTGCCTCTGTAATCTTATCTTCTGTAATCTTCTTATTTTCGATATCCTGCAAATAATCAAAAACCTTATCCTGCAATTCTATTAGAATACCAGCTAATGCTTTTTTATACAAAGAAATTTTCTCAATATGATTCTGAATTACATTATCTATATTCTTAATAAAAATGACATCTGCATTAAGGTTATTTAAATTTTCAATCAAAGCACCATGTCCTCCTGGCCTAAAAATCAATTTCCCTTCTTCTGTTCTAACTGGTTTGTTCTCTAAATCAACTGTAATTGAATCAGTGCTTTTATTTTGATATGAATAACTAATATCTATTTTTGTTCCAGACTCTTTCTCGGATTTTGCTTTAACTGCCTTAACACATTCTTCAAATTGACTCTGATGTATTTCTGAAACTGTAAAATGTAAATTAGATACAGAATTTGAACTAGCATAATGAGCACATTCGTGCAAATGCTCCTCTATGGGATTTGCAGTATGTGTTTTGTATTTATGAAATGGTAAAACTGCTTTTGGCTTATTAGCAAAATCAAAATAATCCGAAGCCAGTAGCATCTTTATAAAATAATAATTTTTATAATCTACGTTTAGAGAATCAAAATCAGGATATACCTCTTTTAATTTCTTATCTACCATTTCAAAGAAAGGAAACTTATCCATCCCTATAATAAAAAGAGACAATTGGCTTTCTTGTTTTCTGTTGATATAGGCATTAATACTTTCTTTTTCAATATCAAAATCATTTAAGAAGGCACTCAAAAACTTAAACATTCTACTCGCAGCTCCCGATGCAGGAACGAATTTTTTTAATTTTAATTTTGATTTATTCGCATCAAACAAGGCTGCTTTTGTTTCAAAGTCTGCTTCTGACAAACTTAAAATTCCATTTGAAACTGTTGCTGGACTTATTAGATGACTTTTATTTATTCCGTTTTTAAAAATCTGTAATTGTTCCTTTATCTTTTCAAAGGATATACCATGCTCATAAATTTGAACAAAATCTGCTGAAGAAAAACCTAACTCTTTAGCAAGAACTAAGTTATCAATAATTCCTACTGCTTTTGCCAAGCGCGATTTTTTATTTCCCGAAAGGGTTATATAAGGCTTTTTAGCCTCTATTAATGCTCTTTTAAAAACAGAAAAAACAGATTCTCTTTCTTTTGGACTATCTCTTATGTCGTCTTTTTCCCAAGGAACATCTATATCAGTAAGAAAAAACAAATCGTATTCATGCTCTAATGCTGCTTCATTTAACAATGGATTACAATAGTTATAATACATCTCTGAGAACACCTTAGTCACCATGAGATTAGTATCACAAAATAAAAATTTATTTGCTGAAACTAATTTGTCATTTTCTAATTTGGTTTGTCCATAAGCAATTGGCATCATATCTGCCTCTACACAAATATGCTGGTTTTCTTCCCATTTCTGCTGAAGATAATCACGTGCAAATTCAGGCACCCACTCTGTTTCATAATACGAAGCAAGTTGCTGAGCTAAAGTTGTTTTACCGGTACTCTCTGGACCGAATAAAGCAAATTTTAATATTCCTGTATCTTGTTGTTTAAGATTTTCTTCCATTCTAAATAAGCTGAAATAGCCAAAATTGTAAAAATTAAATATTGGAACGATAACATTCCTAACCCACGGTATGCATATAAAGGCACTACAATAATGTCACCAATAATCCAAAGGGTCCAATTCTCTATTTTTTTCTTTGCCATATACCACATCCCAGTAAAAAATATACCTGAAGCAAGAATATCGACATAGTTATCTTTATGTAACTTGTAATCAAAAAATTTATAGATTCCGAAAACTACAAAAATTGTGATGCAGAACAAGGCGATACCTATTAATTTTTCTTTATTATTGGTACGAGTAATAGGCAAATTATCTTCCTGACTCGTTCCTTTTGACCAGTTGTACCAGCCATAAAGACTCATAATAGAGAAATATCCATTAATCATCATGTCGCCTAAATAACCCGCTATGTATAATAAATAAACAGAAATTACTGTAGCAATTAATCCTGTAGGATATACCAAAATATTCTCTTTTTTGGCAAACCAAACACTTAATATTCCGAAAACAAAAACAAGAAACTCTAAGCCAATATGCCAAAGTGGAACATTTTTATACGCATTAAGAAAAAAATCAATCATTGAGTTTGTTTGTTTTCATTATACAATACTTTGTTTATGATTCAAAAAAATGAATGTCATTTTCAAAAGCTGTTCCTATAACAACTACGTCAGCTCCCATTTCGTAAGCTTTTTGAATTTGTGACAAAGCTACAATTCCTCCACCAACAATTATAGGAATATGTACATTTTGAGAAATCAATCGAATCATTTCTAACGGAACAGATTGTTTCGCTCCACTCCCCGCTTCGAGATAAATTAATTTGTTGCCTAACATTTCCCCAGCCTGTGCTGTTGCTAACACCAAATCAAGATTTGCTCTATCCATTGGCTTTGTTTTACTCACTCTTGCAACTGCCGTTTCATTCCCACTTTCTATTAAAAGGTATCCTGTTGGAATAATTTCCAAATTCATTTTCTTTAAAATTGGCGCTGCCTGAACCTGATATTCTATTAAATAATCTGGGTTTCGACCTGACAATAACGACAAGAATAAAATAGCATCGGCTTGACTTGAAATTTGCGATGGATCTCCCGGAAAAATTATGATTGGTAAGTTCGTTTTTAACTTTAACTGAAAAACCAAATCTTCCAAAATGGTACTTTCAACTAAACTCCCGCCTACAAATATATGTGTAGCTGGAGATTGATTTATTTTTAACAACAAATCATCAAAATTTTCCCAATTTATTTTATCTGGATCCAAAAGAATCGCAAGTAATTTTCGATTCTCGACCTTCGCTAATCGTATTTGTTTGTATATGTCTTGTACTTTTTGTTCCATAACGAGTGTAAAAGTAAAAGTTTTTTAATGCAAGAGAACTATTTTGAATCAATTATATTTGTGTATTCGCTTTCACTAATGAAAGAAACAAATTTATGATTACTATTGAATTGCTTGAAAAATATGGTGCAACACAAAAATCTTATGCAAAAGCAACTTCTGTTTTTGGTGAAGGAAAATTGCCTACACATTATTATCAAATTCTTTCCGGCGAAGTAAAAATGAATAATTACAATGATGACGGACGAGAATTCATTCAAGGTATCTTCTATAAAAACCAATCTTTTGGTGAGCCTCCTTTGTTCTTAAATCAAAAATACCCTGCAAATGCTGTTGTTGTAGAAGATGCTGAAATACTTTGTGTCTCTAAGGAAAACTTCATGAAACTGCTAAATGAAAATCCTGCAATAAGTATCAAAATCATCGAAAATTTAGCACAGCGATTGTATTACAAATCTGTAATGGCTGCCGAAATATCTACTCATGAACCTGAACATCGTGTGTTGCGATTGATAGATTATGCTATTGCAAATTTTAACTTTAAAAAAGATGCTAACGGCTACCTCATCAATTTTACTAGACAACAAATTGGAGATTTATCTGGACTACGTGTTGAAACTGTTATACGTGCTATAAAATCACTTGAAAAAAAGGGGGAGCTAAAAATTATAAACAGAAAAGTATATCGATAATTATCCCTTTATGATTTGAGTCATAAATGTGAGGTATATGATGCATGTAACTTTGTTACTCTAAAATTATATATCATGACACTCTATAACTCAACATTCGAAAATTTTGATAAAAGCTACATCGGTTCTGCTACTATGGCAATAATTGGACAAAGCTGTCTTGGTGCAGCCGCTGCAATGTTTATCCTTGCTAATGGAACATCTTTAACACAAATGATTCAGCTTGCTATAATTGTATTTGCTAATATTATTGCTAATACTTCTATTTTGGCGCAAATGAGCCATAAAACGGTTTTTAACCTGATTATAACAAGTGTCTTTTTTAGTATCTTGTTCATTATTATAAATAACATTTAGTTATGAAAAAACAAATAGAAAACAGAGAAGACATTTCGCTTCTGGTAAACACTTTCTATACTAAAATAAGAGCCAATACTGAAATTGGCTTTTATTTTAATGATATGATTAAAGATTGGGACGAACACTTGGAGAAGCTAATTGATTTTTGGGAAACCAATTTATTTGCTGTCAAAAAATACAAAGGAAATCCCATTGAAGCACATAATAAAATCGACGATAATTTTAACCATCAGATTTCATCACATGAGTTTGGGATTTGGCTAAATATATGGTTTGAAACATTAGACGAGCTTTTTGAAGGTGAAAATGTAGATATACTTAAACGAAGAGCTCGAAAAATGAGTACGTTTTTGTATTTAAGTATGTTTGAAAACCGCTCAAAAAGCTAGATGAGTATTACGCAAAGTTTCACAAAGAAATCACTAAGGCTCGCTAAAAAATTTAAAGTGTAACTGTTAATTTTTGTTTTAAGTTTCACACGGAGACTGTTTTTTTGCACGCTGATTTGGCAGATTATTATCTCATTCTTTATTAAAAATCTTGCCTCTAATCACTAAATTATTTTAAGTAAAATTACTTGTAATATATTGATTTCAAAAGCTCTTTTTCTTTTTCAAGAATATAAAATAAATCTCGATC
The DNA here is from genome assembly GCF_020905345.1 of Flavobacterium pisciphilum. Classification (NCBI taxonomy): domain Bacteria; kingdom Pseudomonadati; phylum Bacteroidota; class Flavobacteriia; order Flavobacteriales; family Flavobacteriaceae; genus Flavobacterium; species Flavobacterium pisciphilum. Next base: position 3,552,481 of record NZ_JAJJMO010000001.1, on the reverse strand, counting down.
TAATAATGTATCATCAAAATTTAAAGGCTCTCCCTTTTCAAAAGATATTCTTTTAATTATCTCCCTTATTGGTTTTGACTTTTTATTTATTACAACTTCTATTAATTCTGAATATATCAACTCCCCTTCATGATAATATAAGCTCAAAGATTCAAGTCCAGTTGGCTTATTTTCATTGTATTTAATCCTTAAGGGGCGTTTTTCATTTTCATCATTCAAAAAATAAGCTTCCCAACCAAAATTCTTCTTTAATCCATGTGAATAAACAACAACTCCTTCAATTATACCTTCTCTTTTTTCTCTAGCTATACTATCTATTGATTTGACTAAATAATTAACTCTATCAATTTTGGCTTGTTTTTCTAAATCATTTTTCTGTCCATAAATTGATAGTGAGAAACAGAAAAGCCAAACTATAAAAAATTGTTTTCTCATCAATAATATTCTTTCTATTTTTCTTCAATGTTTTATGCAAAAAGTTATTTCTCAAATGCATAAACTAAAGTGAAATTTTCGATTTCTTCGTAATACACATTAAACTCTTTTATTAAATCTTCAAAATGAAGACTGGCTTGAGTTTTATTTTCTTTTAATGAAAAAGGGTTTACACGAATATGATCTTTAAAACTGATTCCCTTTTCGTTTCTGATTTTAAAGATTGCTTCTTTTGCTCCCCAAATCACTGTTAGTTTTTTTATGTATTCTTCTAGTACATCTGGGTTTAAATAATCGAATTCTCTATCTACGAATTTATCGGCAATTCTGAGGATTTTTTCACGCTGTAATTCCATGTCAATCCCTACAGTTTCTTCGCTGATAATAATTGCAGCAAAATTATGAGAATGCGTAATCGAAATATAATTATGACAACTTAAGTACGGTTTTCCAAATTCGTCATAATGCAAATCATGATCCGTAAAACCCATTTCCTGAATCAGCATACGTACACTTAGAAAAGCACGTTGGTGCATTTGAGATTTCATTCCGTTTAATCTCAGTTGCGTTTTTTCTTTTAAAACCACTTTATCAAACAACTCTTCGAAAGACTCAGTTATCTTCCAAACTAAAATTTGGGTTGTTGGGTTAAATTGTATTGTTTGATGTAAAGGCATTTTTTTTAAATTGTGAATTATAAATTACTCGTTATAAATTAAACACAGTACTAAAATATACATTCCGCTTTATTTTAAACCAATTAAGCGATATTTAATTTATCTACTAAATATTTTTATAAGTTGTTAGCATCGGTTCTTTTTTTCTAGCCCTGATGGTAACGGCATCCTATTGTGGCGGGGTTCGCCGCAATAGATATAGTGAACAGCAGGAAATAGCTTCGAATAAAAATAATTTAGCTAATGTTCAAAAGATTAAGCAATTAAACATTTCACAAATCTTTTAGAAATTAGTTAAATTATAAAGTTATTACGTAAATTTGCAAAAATTTTACGCCCGAGCCTAGAAGGCAAACGGACAAAGTAATTACAAATATACTATAAATGAGTACTACAACTACGCCTTTTGTGGCTTTCAAAGTAAAAGACATTTCTCTAGCGGCTTGGGGAAGAAAAGAAATTGAACTAGCTGAAGCTGAAATGCCAGGTTTAATGGCACTTCGTGCTGAATATAAAGATGAGCAACCTCTTAAAGGTGCTCGTATTGCAGGATGTTTGCACATGACTATCCAAACTGCAGTTTTAATCGAAACTTTAATTGCTCTTGGTGCTGAGGTTACTTGGTCTTCTTGTAACATTTTCTCTACTCAAGATCAAGCTGCTGCTGCTATTGCTGCTGCTGGAATTCAAGTTTATGCTTGGAAAGGTCTAGATGAGCAATCATTTGACTGGTGTATTGAGCAAACTTTATTCTTTGGTGAAGATAGAAAACCATTGAACATGATTCTTGATGATGGTGGAGATTTAACTAATATGGTTATTGACCGTTTCCCAGAATTGGTTCCTGGAATCAAAGGTTTATCTGAAGAAACTACAACTGGTGTTCACAGACTTTACGAAAGAGTAAAAGCTGGAACTTTACCAATGCCTGCAATTAACATTAATGACTCTGTTACTAAATCTAAATTTGATAACAAATACGGTTGTAAAGAATCTGCTGTTGATGCTGTTCGTCGTGCAACTGATTTAATGCTTGCTGGAAAAAGAGTTATCGTATGTGGATACGGTGATGTTGGAAAAGGAACTGCTGCTTCTTTTAGAGGTGCTGGATCTATTGTAACTGTTACTGAAATTGACCCAATTTGTGCTTTACAAGCTGCAATGGACGGTTATGAAGTTAAAAAATTAAATACTGTTATTGCTAATGCTGATATCATCATTACAACTACAGGAAATAAAGATATCGTTCTTGGTGAGCACTTCGAACAAATGAAAGATAAAACTGTTGTTTGTAACATCGGACACTTTGATAACGAAATTGATATGGCTTGGTTGAACAAAAACCACGGTGCATCTAAAATCGAAATCAAACCACAAGTTGACAAATATACTATCGCTGGAAAAGATATCATCATTCTTGCTGAAGGTCGTTTAGTTAACCTTGGTTGCGCTACAGGTCACCCAAGTTTTGTAATGAGTAACTCATTTACAAACCAAACTTTGGCTCAAATTGAATTATGGAAAAACAGTGCTGCTTACAACAATGACGTTTATATGTTACCTAAACATTTAGATGAAAAAGTTGCTGCTTTACACTTAGCTAAATTAGGAGTTGAATTGGAAACTTTACGTGACGATCAAGCTGCTTATATTGGTGTTCCTGTTGAAGGTCCTTTCAAACCAGAATATTACAGATACTAGTATTAAGTTTTTACTACTAAGTAATTAAGATACAACCCTTGCAGAAATGTGAGGGTTTTCTATTTTAGACCTCTTTTAAAAATAAGCAAATCGTTTATTTTTATGCACAAAAAAATTTCTTATAAAAAAATTATACCTTTATAAAATAAGTCTCAATTTCTCAAATACATAAACGTTGTACTCTTGAAAAAAACATCTTATCTACTCGTCTTTTTATTTTTACTTGTTCTCCCGCAAATTATTTTTTCTCAGGAAAAGAAACCTAAAGTGGTTTTAGTCTTAAGTGGTGGTGGTGCAAAAGGAATTGCGCATATTCCACTTTTACAAAAACTAGATTCTTTACACATCGTTCCTGATCTTATTGTTGGAAATAGTATGGGAAGCATTATAGGAGGTTTGTATTCGATGGGATATTCTGGTGATAGTATCGAAAAATTAACCAAAGACATTTATTGGGATAAATTACTTGGCGGAGGCCAGTCGTTAACATCCGCAAGCGTAGAGGAAAAAAGAGAATTCCAGAGATATTTAATAGGAATAGGGATTAAAGATAAAAAACTAAACAGCATTGGCTCACTTTTAAATGATCAAAACTTAAGAGAATATCTCTCAGAATTAACCTATCCGGTGTATAATATTAAAGATTTTGATAGCCTGCCAATACCGTTTAGAGCTATGGCTACCGATTTGTCTGAAGGAAAAGAGGTTATTCTAAGCAAAGGTAGTTTAGCTTATGCCATGAGAGCCAGTATGTCTTTACCAGCGATTTTTAAGCCTATGCCTTATGAAAAAACAGTATTGGTTGATGGAGGCGTGATGAATAATTTTCCAACTGACGTTGCTAAACAAATGGGTGCTGACATTATTATTGGTAGTGATGTAGGTGGTGGATTGCAACCAATAGACAAACTGAATAACCTTGTAACTATATTGACTCAAACCAGTATGTTTCCAAGTAACATAAAAAATCCTTCAAACCGAGCACTTTGTACAATATTAGTAGATCACCTGCCAAACTTACGCTTTTCTACTGCTGATTTTGCAGACAGTGATGAAATCTACAAAGATGGTAAAATTGCAACAGCAGAAAACCTTCCGGCTTTAATTGCATTATCTGAAAAATTAAAAGGATATACTCAACGAACTCACAAATTGCCAAACATGCCTGCAGAATTTATTTTTGACACTATTGTTTACAAAAAAATCAGTCCGGAAAATCTTGCTCTAGTATTAGGAAGAACAAATCTCAAAACCAATACAAAATATACTACCAAAGATTTAATAGCAGGTATTAATAGAGCAATGGGTACTAATCTTTTTGACGAGATTACATATAGCTATTTCATCAAAGATGGCAACAAACTAGGAATTACAATATTTGGACATGAACGTGCTAAAAACCAACTGAACACATCAGTACATTACGATACCTACCGAGGAGTTGGAATCATTTTTAACTACACTGCCAGAAATGTTCTTGCTAGAGCATCTCGCCTTCTTTTAACTGTCGATATTGCTGAGCAACCAAAAGCACGAATCAATTTTCAGAAAAATTTTGGAAAAAACCGAGATTGGTGGTGGGCATCTGAAATTTATGGAGCCTTTTTAAGACAAGAAATTTACATCAATGGTAGAGCATCAGATAATGTACTTTACAATTCTTTTGAATTTAATAATGAGATGAACAGAAATTTAAATTCGCTAAAAAGCTATTTTGGCTACGGTTTAAACTATCATTACACTAATTTAAAACCAAAATACGACAGAGAATACAACCCAAACTCAATCAATATCAACAATTATTCTCTAAACAGTATAGAAATAAACATGCATTATTCATACAATAATATGGATAAAGTTTTCTTTGCTGAAAATGGAACAATTATAAAAGCAAATGTATCCAGATCATTGTTATCGAATGTCTACACCTCTTTTAATGACCCTGAGCTAACAAGCATATCTGGTGGAACCAATGGTTATACAAAATTTGGTTTCAGCTTTGAAAAGAGAGCACTCTTAAAAAAGAAAATCACAGGAATCATTGGATTTGATTCTTATTTTATTTTTCAGGATAAACTTAAAGACAATCAAATCTCATTTTCAGATCTTAGTTATGCTTCAAAATATTTCTTAGGAGGGGTTATTCCAACTTCTGGCAGTAATCGTTTTTCATTTCCCGGCCTACATGAAGACGAGCTCAATGTTACGCAATATATGGGCCTAAAAATCGCTTCTCAAATAAATCTTATCGGAAAAATCTATCTAACTCCCCATTTTAATATCGCGACCGTTGGGTTTGAAAATTTTGACAAATACATTAACAAGGCATTTAGCCCAAAAGGAAATTGGGATGATAACTTTGACCCTAGCCTTGTAATATCTGGAGGAGCCGCTATTTGCTATCAGTCAATTTTGGGACCTATTCATTTTGATACTTCTTGGATAAATAATATCGACAAAGTACGATTGTTTTTTAGCGTCGGATTATCACTCAATCCTTAAAAAACTCATAAATATAAAATTTATAATTTGGGCGTGCCACCATTAAAAAAAGAGCCGATGAGCATTACGTTCATTGGCTCTTTCTTTAATACTGTCAGGCTATCCGGGCTACTTCGGTAGCTTCCTCCTATCCTTCACGCAAACGGCAAGGACACCTAAAAATTAATAAGATATTTTTGAATAATTTTAAAATATAAATCTACATTTGGATTCAAAACAAACTTAAACCCAAATTATGAGAACATGCTTTATTTTAATAGTATTAATAATGCTACCCTTTTTTGCTTCTGCACAATTCAACAACCAAGCAAGGGCCATGCATCAACAAATGAACAACCAAAATCAAAAATGGGCAAGTGAACGTTCAATGGCAAATCAGCAATGGCAAATGAGAACTATGATGTCTCAGACAAACAAGATTCAGACTGCTGAAAATAAATTAGCTAAAGAAGAAAAAAACAGAAAAAAACTTGAACAAAAAACGGAGAAATTAAACGCCGATTTAAATACAAAGCAAGAGAAATTAGCTAGTCTTAAAAATAATACAGAAGACAGCAATAATTCTGACTTTCAAAAAAATATCGAAAAATCTGAAAAGGAAATAACAAAGTCTGAAGAGAAACGAGACAAAAGCAGAACAAAACTAGAATCGAGTTCGAAAAAAGTAGAAGACCTAAAAGAACAAGTAGAAAAGTCTAAAAAAGAAAAAGAAGAACTCACCAAAAAACACGAGGAAGAAAAAAAGGCTAGAGAAGAAGAGAAAGAGAAAAAACAAAAAGAGAAGAACGAAAAAGAACAACAAAAGAAAGCACTAAAAAAGTAAGCAATTCATTTCAGCAACATAACTAACCCTTAGTATAATCAATTATAGTAAGGGTTTTTCTTTTATTCAAGAAGTAAATTGCAGATTATATTTATATATTAGCTAAGAAACTATCGGTAATTAAACTGATAACTATTAAAAAATATGATTGAAAAAGTTTTATGTGAACAACATGGTTCAAAAGACATGTCTTTTGCCTGTATTCATATCGCAATGGCAATAGACAAAAAAGAAAAGGTCGGATTCTTTTATTCTGAAGCCGAAGAAGACCTCCCTCAAATTGCATGGTGTGGATCATGCGAACAATGGCTGCTAGATAATGGTGAAGAATGGAATGAAGCATTTGAAACTCTAGCCGATTTTAAAATATTATGCTCCGATTGTTATGACGAAGCCAAAGAAATTCAATTTGGACCTGATAAAATTTAATTAAGAATATGATTTCTACTAAACACTTTGGATTATTACCCGATAAAAAATCATTACAGAATATCTGTAAAGCAATTTCTGTATTAGACGCTATTATTTGTCAAGAATGGGAATATCGTTATTATTTATACAACTCTAAATGGGCAGAGGATGAAGAATACTTTGGTATGAGAGATGGATCTGGCGATTTGATGGATATCCTTTTTCTTGAAAATCATTGTGTAATTAGTGGTTTTGCACACGAATTTCAGCATAACCAAAAAAGTGACCTGACTAAGAACCTACCTGAAATTTACAATCAGTTTATTTTTGATGAACCAGTTGCCACAAACGGCACAACATTTTGTTTATGGACAAATGAATCCGAAAACTGGGAAGTTGGAGAGATTAAAGATTTCAACGATAATTCTGAAGACTTACTCGCTATTTTTGACGGAAATCCTCAGACCTATATTGATTGGGCTAGTGAGTATTTTGAAGAAACTGGAATCCCTTTAAAAACTGTAACTGAAATTTATCAAGGTAAACCATTAACTAAAGAAATGGTTTTATCTATTGTTGAAGAAATTGAAGATTGGGAATTACTAGAAGAAGATTTAAAAGAAATAAACTACGAATACAACTTTTAATAGATAGCCAACTATGAAACACATTCTTCTCCTTATGGTTCTCTTTACAAACTGTACAATATTTGCACAAGATAAAGACATATGGGTTTCCTTTTGGAATAAGGATACTACTCTTGTCGGATTTAAAGATAAAAACGGTAATGTCAAAATAGAACCTAAATTCATGGGCATGACTTCTGCCTATAAATTTGATGGTATTATTGCAGTTAGTGAAGAGACTAATAATAGTTGGAAAAATTATTACTTAACTAAATCTGGCAAAATAGTTGGTCGAGATAGTTTGTATGTTTTTGACAATGGTTCTGATTGTGAGAATGAAGGTTTTATTCGTTTTAGTGATCCTAAAACGGACAAGATGGGAATGTTTAACAGTGATGGTGAAATTGTAATTCCTGCAGAATACAACAGCTTAACCAAAGCGCACAACGGAATGGTCATCGTATTAAAAGGTGCCGAGAAGGTTAATGACACTCATGGAGGAGGCTGCAATCATTTTGGTTGGACTGGTGGCAAGCAATATCTTATTGACACCAACAATAAAATATTAATTGAGAATTTTGATTATAGTGATGAACTTAATTTCTATTCCCTACAGAAATCAATTGCCCCTAGTAAGGATTCAATAAGAGAAAATTTTCAAGGAGTTGATGGGCAATACTATTCGTTTATAAATTATGAAAAAGAATTCAAATCTTGGCTAACAAACGATTTACTCTCTGATTTGTCTATAGCTAATTTACTCAAACATTCTGATGATGAAATTTTTTATTGGAAAGAACCAAACGGTTGGATTAGTAACCCAAAAACAGTATTTATAAAACGTAATTATAAGCTAATAAAAAACAAATTATTAGAACTTAAATCAACTAGTTGTGATTATACCGTTTTTAACGAACGTCTAAATCCATTTATATATGAAAACAAGAAATATGATCACTATTTTGACAATTGTTATCAAGCCAAAGAATGGATTTATCCAGTAAAAAACATTGTTATTTCCCACCGTGATAAAAAAGATATTACCCAAGATCATTTTGAATTTTTAAGAACTGAAAGTGGCTATAAATTAATAAGTGTGACAATACGAAAAGGAGAACTTAAATAGTTTTTGTACTAAATCGCAAAATTAATTATGAAAAAGGAAGATTTTGAAATTAATCTAAAAAAAGCCCTTGATGGACTTATCAATTTTACTCAAGAAATGGTAACCAACAAATTACCTTATGAGCATAAATTTATAATCAAAACCAATTGTTCATACGATGGAAATGAATTAACAGCCGATGAGGAAGTTTATCCTCATGATAAAATCGACGAAACCAGTTCTATTAATCCTGCTACTGAATCGACTGTAATTGATTATTTATGGCGAAATAGTAAAGTCCCACAATGGATTAATGTTCAAGTTAGTAGTTGTGATTCTAATTTTAGTTACATAACATTAGAATGTTGCGGAAGATTTTCGGCTTTTCTAAATCACAAAGACGGTCCTTTTCGCGCATTAGGGCCAAGCATTCCCTATCGCTATTACGACCCAAATTCAGAAAAACTTCTTCATAAAATAGATTTAAATGAAATAAAACAATCTTAAATTATGTGGTACAATAACTATACTTTTTTTGATAAACAAAAAGGATTAACTGATGCGTTAAATAGAACATCCCTTGAAAAAAATTGGAATACTACACTTCCCAATGCGTTTTTCTTACCTGTTGAATTACACGAATTATTACAGTATTCAAATGGTGGTGGAATATTAAACGGAGAAAGAGAATTTGGCTATTTCTCCTTAGTTGAAATAAGCACCTTTTATCTTGACTATGAATTTGATAAATACGCCCCTCTCCTTATGCCTATTGCCCTTAATGGAGGTGGAATATTTTATGCCTACGATTTTAGAAATCCTACAAACATTAACCTTGTTGCTGTAGCTGCTGGTAATTTAGAATATGAAAGTACTGTTGTTATTGGCGAAACATTGAAAGAGATGCTCTGTAAAACAATTAATATTGAAGAGGAGCTTGACAAGCTCTACCCTGAGATAGAACATTCAGAAGAGGAGAAACAAATAATCGAACTGTATAAGCAACTTACTCAATTAGAGGCAAACAGATATAATATTACCGCAAAAGAGTATTTATTGACAAAACGAACACTCGAAAATAGAATTAAAGAACTAAAAAAATAAATTACACCCGCCTATTTTCTAATAATTCTTGTAACTCAAACTATTTAATAAAACATATCAAATTCTTCTTTTCACTTAAATACAAATCTTAACTTTGTAAAAAACGTGAATATGAAAAACTTTTTATTCTTAGCTGTTGCTATAGTATTTGAAATCATTGCAACCTCAGCACTAAAAAAATCTGAAGAATTCACTAAATTAATTCCAAGTATTATTACGATTGTGGGGTATTTTGGGGCGTTTTATTTTTTGAGTTTTGCAATTAGAACTATTCCAATCGGTATTGCCTATGCAATTTGGTCTGGAGTTGGTATTGTTTTGATTACTATTATTGGCGCCGTTTTTTTCAAACAAATTCCTGATTTACCTGCAATTATTGGATTAGCCTTAATACTAATTGGGGTTATTGTAATTAATGTTTTTTCGCAAACTACTGCTCATTAATTAAAAACAGATGTTTTGATAGCGTCAAATGATGCTATCAAAGAATATAAAACGAATCAATTTTTAAAATAATGATTTTCAGAAATGCTACTATTCTTGACTTAAAAGAAATGCAAGAATTATATATTGACACCATTAAAACTGTTTGTCAAAAAGATTATAATCCAGCACAAATTGAGGTTTGGATTTCTGGAGTAAATAATACCGAGCGTTGGGTCGCCGTTATTAATACTCAGTTTGTTTTATTGGCAATTATCGAAAATAAAATTGTAGGCTATGGAACTTTAAAAGAAGGAAATTATATTGATCTCTTTTACATCCATAAAGAGTATCAGCAACAAGGAATCGCCAATAAAATTTTGAATGAATTAGTCCTTGAAGCAAAAAAACTACATTCTAAAACTATAACTGCTGATGTAAGTATAACAGCAAAACCATTTTTTGAAAAGAAAGGATTTATTGTAAAAGCCGAACAAAGAATAGAAAGATTAGGAGTAGAACTCATTAATTATAAAATGGAAAAAAGCCTAAAAAACGAATAGTTGTTTGAAGTTTTGTGGAACTTGAAACCTGAAACAAAAAGAACAAAAGAGAACAAAAAAAAGACCGCAAGTTTCGGATTTTATAACTGTAGAGCCTTGTCGATATTTGTATTATAAAATTGAACAAAATGAAGACACAGGAAAACATCAATTATAATCGCATTGCCGATGCAATAGATTATATCAAAGCCAACTTCAAGGAGCAGCCTAACTTAGATGAGGTTGCCGAAAAAGTACATTTAAGTCCGTTTCACTTTCAGCGCTTATTTACTGAATGGGCTGGAACGAGTCCGAAAAAGTTCTTACAATATATTAGTGTTGAACACGCAAAAAAAATACTTAAAGAGAACAATCAAGCTACTTTATTTGATACTGCTTTTGACACTGGGCTTTCGGGCACAAGCCGTTTGCACGATTTATTTGTAAATATAGAAGGAATGACCCCTGCGGAATACAAAAATGGTGGTAAAAACTTAGTCATTAATTTTAGTTTTGCCGAAAGCCCGTTTGGGAATCTCATTGTTGCTTCAACCGAAAAAGGAATTTGTTTTATGGCTTTCGCCGAAAGTGAAGAAATCGGTTTTAAAGATTTAAAGCAAAAATTCCCCAATGCAACATTTACACGAAAACTAGATTTAGCTCAGCAAAATGCATTGTTTATCTTTCAGAATGACTGGAGTAAATTATCCGAAATAAAGCTACACTTAAAGGGTACTGATTTTCAATTGAAAGTTTGGGAGACATTGCTTAAAATACCAATGGGACAGCTTTCAACCTATGGTTCAATTGCACAAAAAATAGAGAAGCCAAATGCTTCACGTGCCGTTGGAACTGCAATTGGCAGCAACCCTGTTGCTTTCTTAATCCCTTGCCACCGTGTCATTCAATCTACTGGAACCTTTGGCGGTTATATGTGGGGAAACACACGCAAAACAGCTATTATTGGCTGGGAAGGTGTTCAATCTAATTTGGAAATTTAACACTCATCTTCATGGAAATTATACAATCAAAAATTGCCTCTCTTAATTGGGAAAGCATCACCGAATCTATGCACGAAAACGGATTTACAATCATTCCGAATATCCTTAGTAACGATCAATGTGAAGCCTTAAAAAAGGATTATTCGGATCCTAATTTATACAGAAAAACGGTTGTCATGGAGCGTTATCGATTTGGCTTGGGTGAATACAAATATTTTAATTATCCGCTACCTGATTTAATTCAAACGATTCGAACTTCGGTTTATCCTAAACTTGCTCCAATTGCAAATGCTTGGATGAAAGCCTTGAACATAAATACTGCTTTTCCTGAAACACACGAGGAACTTTTAGAACAATGCCATCAAAATGATCAATTAAAAGCTACTGTTTTGATTTTAAAATACGGGAAAAGCGGTTTCAATACGTTACATCAGGATTTATATGGTACTATTTATTTCCCGATACAAATCGTTCTTTTCTTGAATGAACCTGATGAAGATTTTACTGGTGGTGAATTTGTTCTCACCCAACAAACACCCAGAGCACAATCTAAAGCTATTGTTCTAAAACCTAAAAAGGGAGATATTCTAGTTTTTACCACCAATTTTAGACCTGTAAAAGGCACAAAAGGCTATTATCGGGTAAATATGAAACATGGGGTAAGCGAAATTCATAGTGGTGAGCGACATACATTAGGTATTATATTTCATGATGCTCTTTCTTAAGGAACATAGGTTCAAAGTTTTTTTAAAACCTCTATTCCTCTACATCTTTGTAACTTTGAACCTCAAAAAAAATGATTGAACACAATAAAATTTCTGATTCTGATTTACGGAATAAAATTAAAAATGGCGAAATTTGCTTTGGTGGAAATCAGAAACTAAAAATTTACGGAACGCTAAAATGTGCTTCTGGAAAAAGAATGAAACTTGAAAATAGAGTGTTTTTCACATCTGAAACTGAAGCTAAAAAAAATGGTTTTAGACCTTGTGGTCATTGTATGAAAACCAAATATCAAAACTGGAAAAATGGACTTATTTAATCCTGAAACAAACGAAGACACTAATTTATTACCAAAAGATGGTACTGTAAACTATTATGGGAAACTACTCTCTAGAGAAAAAGCAGACTCCTATCGCGATACTTTGTTAAACACTATCGAATGGAAAAATGATGAAGCTATTATCTTTGGTAAATTAATAATTACTAAAAGAAAAGTCGCTTGGTATGGTGATTCTAGTTTTGAATACTCCTATTCTAATACTACTAAGAAAGCCCTCCCGTGGACTACAGAATTATTAGAATTAAAAGCTTTTATAGAAGAAAAAACTGGAGAAACATTTAATTCCTGCTTGCTCAATTTATATCATTCTGGTGACGAAGGAATGGCGTGGCATAGCGATGCCGAAAAAGATTTAAAGAAAAATGGAGCTATCGCTTCGGTAAGTTTTGGTGCTGAACGAAAGTTTGCTTTTAAACATAAAGATACCAAAGAGACTATTTCTTTAATCTTAGAACATGGAAGTTTATTGGTAATGAAAGATACAACTCAAACCCATTGGTTGCACCGTTTACCTCCAACAAAAACTACCTCAAAACCTAGAGTAAATCTAACTTTTAGAACTATTGTTGAGTAATTTTAATGGTTACTTCTTTGGTAGAACATTATGATATGAAACAGACAATGCGTCTAGCAACATCGCTTCTGGCACCTTAGCAAGATCTACAATTGTCCAACCTTGTTGTCCCCATTTATTAGGGACAGGGTAAAAAAACTTTTCGCTTGAAGCAGAAAAAACAGATTGTTCTATTTCGCTAAATTTCAATACTCCCAATTTTTTATTTACATCCAAAGTTGCAAATATTTTCTTCTTCACTCGAAAAGAAGTCTTTTCAAAATGTGGCTCTTCGGTTGCTTCAGAAAATGACATGGCTAAAGTTCTAAATGTTTCAATCGATACCATAATCAATTATTTTAAGTTAAACTTTTACTTTTACCAACCTTGATTCAATCCGTTCTTGAGAACCTCATCGTATTTATCTTTATCAAAAGTATACAAATTGGGTGCTTTATGCGCCACATTGCTTTTCTTTTCATCTAGTTTATTCAAGATTCCGATGTTGGTTATTTTTCGCAGAAAATTTCTTCTATCTAATTTTCTATCTAAAATTGTTTCATATAACTTTTGAAGCTCTGGAATTGTAAATTTTTCTGGTAATAAATTATACCCAATTGGCATTAAATTCAGCTCATAGCGAAGTGTGATTAATGCTTTATCTAGAATTTCTTTATGATCCAAAATTAATTCGGGGACTTCTTTATGATCAATCCATTCTATTAATTCTTCTTTATTACTTTGTTGTGGAACAGTTTGTAAAAAATCAACCAAAGCATAATATCCTATAGTTACAAATCGTTGAGAAAGCCATTTTCCAGCTTCTCTAGGTATTTTCAAATGATCTAAAAGTGCCTCTCCAAAATGATTGTCGTTTCTTTTTACCTTACCAAAAGTTGCAAATTGTCTTAAAAAAATCCCCTCTACTCCTGTCCTAATTTTAAGAACTCTTACTGCAGCATCATCTATGTCCTCATTTACAGGAACAAATCCACCTGGTAATGACCATTTGTTTTCATACGGAGTTTTAATTAGTAAAACCTTAAGCTGGTTGTCATGAAAGCCAAAAATCACACAATCAATAGAAAGTCCTGGCTGGTAATCTTCATGGTTATATAAAGTGGTACTTATCATGCAATCATTATTTATTCAATATAAAATCAAGGCGCAATTTAGTTGTATTTTCAATACAAAGAAAACCTTTCTTATTTGCTGAATCTATCTCTATAATTAGATGTCTAGAACACAAGTTAATTGTGCTTTATGTAAATCATAAATTAATGTCAAATTTACAATCAAACATTAATCGATTTAAAAAAAATAAGTACATTGCGTCATAATAACACATTTAATATCTCGTTTGTTATTTTTTCATAAAATAACCCATAAGAAGCTAATTATAAAACACATAAATAATTAATGTAGAATTAAAAAGAGAGCTGTTTGTAATAAAAACAATCTTATTAATTGAAAACATAACTAATTGTAATATGGGCATTCCAAATCTAGAAAAACTGAACAAGAAGCTTATTAGAAAAATATATTCCTCTTTTGGATTAGTGTCTAAAAATGACCTTTTAGAAGAATCATTAAAGTATAGTATCAGGCAAGAAAAAATTTCTGATCAGCTTTTAAGTAATGTAGATTCTAAAGACAAAAAAGCAAAAAAAGATGCATACGAAAAAGCCATTAACGAATCGTATAAAGGCATTGGAGTTATGGATTTTATGAATACTTTAAAATAAAAAGTTCTATTATTTCTCCAATTCAATCTAGAGATTGATTCATTATTATTTTTTAAATCAACAGTCTAGAATCCTTCTCTTTTAAATAAATCCATTTATTTAAACAATCCTCTTTTACTCAACTACAATAAGCCGTAAATACCTATAAATTTCATATTTTTGCAATTAACAAAAATAAGATTTTACTTAGATTATGGATACTAATATAGAAAACCTAATTCAATTAGAACACTACAAAATTCAAAAGCCTCAACATTGGGCAACAGTTATTAATGACAATCAACTTATTGAGTATATAAAGGAATCCGACTTTTCTAGTAAACAAATAGATGAAGGCCGCGATTATTGCTTCTTTTTAGATAAAATTTATTATACGAGTGATGATGAAAACAGTGAATACGCCTGCTTAGCTTATACTCTTAATGAACCTGCCAATCTAGAAAGAGCATCTGTGGTGGATATTGTGGTCGAAGAAAATGAAACTTACATCATACATAGAATAAGTGTTTTGCGTGAAGGAGTTTTAATAGACAAAATTTCTGACACCAAAATTAAAGTTCTGGATAGTGAAAATCAGAGTAGCGGAGGTATTTTGAACAGTAATAAAAAAATCAACATTACTATCAAAGACTTGCGTTTATATGATGTCTTGATTATGGAAGATTCTAGAGTAAAGATTTTTACTGAACGTGATTTTTTACGCAAGGAGTTTTCTAAATATGTTTGGTTTAGCCCTGATACTTATTGGGCCTATGGAAGTTATAAATTCTCTTTTATCAATGATCGTGAAAAAACCATTGCTTACAAAAAAACTTTTTTTAGAGATGAAGAAGGAAACGTACTGGAGCCTGAAATAAACCTCTTAAAAAAAGGAGAAAGATTTACAATTGAAAAAGAAAACTATATAAATACTGTTGATATAAACAGAGAATTATCTCCTTTTATAGATTTTGCTACTCATAGCAATTGGATGGATTTATCTAATTATATCTATCCCATATATGAGGACATTTATAATCAATCTTCTTTAAAAGATTTTGCACCTAATCTTGTTGAGAAACTAGATGCTATAGCAGATAAAGACGAACAATTACAATTTGCTATAGATTATGTTCAAAATCACGTTTATTACGTCTATAATGCTGATGAAATGAACGGTCATAAACCGCAAGAACCATCTATAACTTATCAAAACAAACAAGGGGATTGTAAAGCAAAATCTGTTTTGTTAAAAGTAATTTTAGATTATATTGATGTTGATTCTTCAATCGTTTTGGTCAATTTTAATACTGATTATTATATTAAATACTACTTACCATCACTGCTTACTTTCAACCATGTAATTGTCAAAATTAATTATAAAGGGGAAACTTATTTTATTGATGCCACCATTCGAGATGAGTTTGGTTTAATTGAAAATCGTGGATTCATCTTTTTTAGACATTACTTAGAAATTAACCCCAACCAAGAATTACAAGTAAGAAAGCCTTATAAATTTCCTTATTACTGTATAAATGAAAAAGTAGAATTCAATGCAAAAGATACTACTGGAAAATTAAAGCTGACAACAACTTATAAAGGGAACCGTGCTAATAGCATGCGTAGGTATTTTAAAAATACCAATAAAAGAGAAGTTATCGATAGTTGGAATAATTTTTTATTTTATACTCTGAATTATAATAATGATAGAAACGGAACTGATATTAGAAATATTTTTACCGATGCTGTTATTGAAATTATAAGCGATGATAAAAAACTGAATGAATTTACCATTAAATACAATGCAACTATTGAGAACCCGTACTTTGTAGATGACCAAAAGAATCGCTTTATGATGTACTTTGACCGCAATATGGTTAAAGAAAATGCAAGAGATTTTATGCACAAAGACTATCCGTTCTGGCATAATTTTGATAATGAAAAATATGAAATCAATGTTTATACAGATCAAAAAATAGATACTCAAGAGAAATATACTATACAGGAATGTACAATCAACAATCCTTATTTTGATTATGTGACTCGCAAAAAAATTACTAAAAATGGAGGAACTGTTTATATCGACTTCAAACCGTTAGTTAATTTAGAAATCCCTGAAAGTGATTTTGAAGCATTCAGATCGGCACATCATATTATTGCTGACAGTAATACTGGTCTTGGAATTGACATTGTTGAACAAGGTCTTATGAATACGTTGAAATTTAATTTCAAAAAAATATTTAAATAAGCTTCATTGCTATTCTATAAAAAATAAAGGGGCTTTCTAGCCCCTTTATTTTTATCAAATGAATTCTTATTGTAATTCAAAATTAGATTTCAAACGGATATCTGCAGACGAGGCACCTATCATCAATTCAAAATCTCCTGGCTCTGAACCCCATTCTATTTTATCATTATAAAAAGATAATTTTTCGTTATCAATTGTAAACTGAATTGTTTTGGTTTCTCCTGCATTTAATTTCACTTTTTGAAAATCTTTAAGTTCTAAAACTGGTCTTATAACTGATCCGAATTTATCTTTTAAATACAATTGAACTACTTCTTCTCCAGCTACTTTTCCAGCATTCTTTAACTGAAAAGAAACTTGAATTTTCTCATTGCTTTTCATTTTTGTTGTAGACAATTTTAAATCTGAATAATCAAATTTAGTATAGCTTAATCCATATCCAAAAGGAAATTTAGGACTGTTTTTTAAATCGATATAAGCTGATACATAATTTATATCATTTTCACTTTTTGCTGGTCTTCCTGTATTATAATGATTGTAGTAAATAGGAACTTGCCCTACTTCTCTTGGAAATGTCATTGGTAATTTTCCTGACGGATTGTAATCTCCAAATAAGACATCGGCAATAGCATTTCCAGCTTCACTACCCAACCACCAAGTATAGAGAATAGCAGGAACATTATCGGCTGTCCAATTAAAAACAAGAGGTCTTCCGGCATTAACTAAAACTACAACTGGTTTTCCTGTTGCCTGAATCACTTTTACTAATTCTTCCTGAACTCCTGGCAAATTAATATTGCTTCGACTTTTGGCTTCCCCACTCATATCATGTCGCTCTCCAATACTTAAGATTACTACGTCTGCTTGTTTAGCTGTAGCAACAGCTTCTGCAAAACCATCTTTATTATCTCCTTCTACCTCACATCCTTTTGCATACAACAACTTTGTATTCTTGCCTGCTTTATTTTGTAAACCATCCCATTGTGAAACTACCCATTTATTATAATCTACTTCTGGTAATTCAACTGCCCAGAACCCCATATTGGCTTTATACTCTTTTACCATTGGTCCTATAAACGCAATTGTTTTTATATCTTTAGAAAGTGGTAAAGTCGCGTTTTCATTCTTTAATAAAACAATACTTTTTGCTGCAACATCGCGAGCTACCTTACGATGCTCTGGATTATTTAATTCTTTTTTCTCTCTATTAGGATTAGAATATTTATATGGATCATCAAATAACCCTAATTCAAATTTCTTGCGCAAGATTCTTTTTACTGCATCATCTATCAAGTCTATCGAAACTTTATTTTCTTTTACCAATGCAGCTAAATTATACCTGTATGCATTACTTTCCATGTCCATATCGCTACCAGCAGTAATTGCTGCGAGTGCTGCTTCTTTATTATCTTTAGAATATCCATGAGCAACCATTTCTCCAATAGACCCCCAATCTGAAACTACAAATCCTTGAAAATTCCATTTTCCTTTTAAAATATCTCTTTGTAGATGGACATTTCCTGTTGCTGGAATTCCGTTAATATCATTAAACGAGTTCATAAATGTGGCTGCTCCTGCATCAAGGGCTGCTTTAAAAGGTGGCAAGTATGTTTCCCATAACATTCTTTCACTCATGTCTACTGAGTTATAATCTCTACCTCCAATAGCTGCCCCATAAGCTGCAAAGTGTTTTACACATGCCATCACTGAGTTTAAGCTTCCTAGTTTATCTCCTTGAAATCCTTTTACTCTAGCATATGCTATTTTTGACCCCAAATAAGTATCTTCTCCTGCTCCTTCCATTACGCGTCCCCATCGCGGATCACGCCCTATATCGACCATTGGAGCAAATGTCCAATGAATCCCACTAGCAGCAGCCTCTGTTGCTGCAATTCTAGCCGAAAGTTCGATTGCTGCCATATCCCAACTTGCTGCTTCTCCTAACGGAATTGGGAATGTTGTTTTAAATCCATGTATTACATCCTGACCATACAACAACGGAATTTTAAGACGGGATTGCATTGCTAATTCCTGATATTGGCGAGTATATTTTGTTCCAACAACATTAAGCATTGAACCAACTAAACCATCTTTGATTTCTGCCTGTTTGTTTGGATTTATAGTAATAGGTCCTGTTGCTGCATTATTACCTGTATACTGATTAAGCTGACCTATTTTTTCCTCTAACGTCATTTTATTTAATAACGCATTTACTTTCTGATCGATTGTTTGCTGTTGTGCTATCGCAAAAAAGGATAGCATCAAACAAGTCAATGTTGTAATTTTTTTCATGAAATAAATATTAAATTGGTATTGATTTTTCTACCAAACGTAAGTTGCTACCGAACCTGCGTCTAACGAAGTTACTATTTGTTTTTGATTGTATTTAATATTGAATGTTTCTGTTGTCTCACCATCATTTTCAACAATTAAAACTATGTTCCCTTTTGGAGTTCTAAAAGCTACATTATGTATATTACCACTCACATTACTTGCAATTCGTACTGAACCATCGGGTACAAATTTTGATGCATGTGCAATAATATAATATCCAACTTCTCTTTTTATTACTCCTTCTTTATCAATCATCAAAGCTCCTTTGCAAGTACTGCATCCGCCTGGAGTAAAAGGTTTGTAAAATTCATCATTGGCTAAGCCCCATGAAAGAGCATTTTTGCTCCAATTACGCATTGAGCCTATCACAACATTTTTCACATTCCACTTTAGATCTGTTTCAAAACTGCTCCCCGAACCTGTATATTGCTCTGTAAAATAAATATTTTTATTCGGATATGCATCATGAACTGTCGATAGTGCACTAATATCTCCTTCATATAAGTGAAAAGCTGAACCATCTACAAAAGGCAATGCTTTTGGGTCATTCAAAATCGTTAACGGATATTCTGGTTTGTTACAATTATGATCGTAAGTAACAATTTTGGTTTTGATTTTTGCTTTTGCGAAAGCGGGGCCTAAATTGTTTTTAATAAAATCTGTTTGTTGTAACGCTGTCATATACATACTTGGATTATTTCCTGGATGTAATGGCTCATTTTGTGGTGTTATTGCATCAATTACTATCCCTTCACCTCTCATTGTTTGAATGTACTTTACAAAATAATTAGCATACACTTCATAATACTGTGGTTGCAAACTACCTCCTTTGGTACTTCCGTTATCTTTCATCCAAACTGGTGGTGACCAAGGTGATCCCATAATTTTAATCTTTGGATTTATAGCAATAATTTCTTTTAAAAGTGGAACTAACTCTGTAGCATCTGGACCTAGATTAAAATGTTCTAGTTTTAAATCTGTTTCTCCTGTTGGCATATCATCATAAGAAAACACCGAAGCATTAAGGTCTGATGCTCCAATGCTAATACGCAGGTAACTAATTCCAACTGAATTATCTTTTGAACCAAATAATTCCTGTAATAGCGCTGCTTTTTTTGATTTCTCTAATTTGTTGATCGCTTCGGCACTTCCTCCTGTCAATGAAAATCCAAACCCATCAATAGTTTGAAACTTTTTAGAAGCATCAATTTCTATCGTTGGATTTGAGTTTACTACTGAAGTAAAAACCAATGCTTCTGCTTGTTTTTGAAGCTTTGCTGTTTGGTCACTTTTTGTAACCCAATATTCGACTCTGTCTGTTTTAGTAGTACTGGCATTTTTTGATGAACCACACTTTATTTGTATTGCAATAAGTGGCAGCAAAATCAAAATTTGCAAGGTGTTGTTTATTTTTTTCATGGTTTAGTTAATTTCAATTAAAACAGGAAAATGATCTGATGGATATTTTAAATCTATTGAATCACTTAAAACTGCATGTTTTTTTACTTTTAGATTGTTATTCTTAGAAAGAAAGATATAATCCAGTAATAGTGTAACTGGTTTATCATGCTTAAAATCATTAAAGGTTCCTGATGGTCCGAATGGTTTTTCTTCAGAAATTTCACGAGTATCGTTCATTGCTTTTTTTAGTGAAACAATGCGGTCTGTATCTGGCTCTGAATTAAAATCTCCCATAAGGAAAACGGGATATCCTTTAGTATTCACTGTTGCCATTTTAGAAAGAATAAGTTCTAATCCTTTGGTTCTGGCTTCTTCACCAATATGATCAAGATGTGTATTAAAAACCCAAAATGTTTTTTTAGTTTTTAAGTCCTTAAAAAGTGCGTATGTACAAACTCTATTATAAGCTGCATCCCAACCTTTTGAGATTACATCTGGTGTTTGTGAAAGCCAAAATGTACTAGATTGCTGTACTAAAAACCTATCTTTTTTATAGAATATCGAAGATGATTCGCCTTTGCCTTCTCCTTCGCGAGCGATACCTACATGATTGTAACTTGGCAATGCCGATGCAATATCATTTACTTGATTTGGCATTGCTTCTTGTACTCCAAATATGTCTGGAGCATAAAATTGTATTTGTGATGTAAAAAAATCTTTGCGGTTTGCCCATGCATTCTCTCCATCTGAAGCAACATCTAAACGGATATTGTATGTCATTATTTTTAAATTCTGTCCATAAACTCCACAAAAGGACAAAAACATCACTAAGGCAATTAACTTGTTTACTCTTTTCATAATTAAGGTTTTTAATCCATTAATGCTTCAGATTTATTCTAAAGCATTTAATGGAGAAAACTAATCTAACAAAATATTAATAACAAACTCTATTATACATTTTAGTTCGCTTTTCTTTAGCAACTTACTTCTTAGCCAGCGTAAAATCTAAGTAGTTCAAGTTAAATCCTCCGTTATCGAAAACAACTTTTATTTTGTTTTCTCCTTTTTTCAGCTTTACTCCTGAGAGTATAATTGTTTTCCAGGTTGCATTATTTCCTGTTGCTGGAAGTGTAATTGTATTGGATATTTTTCCAGTTTCATTTTCCAGATGTAATCTTCCTTCCTCTTTTTCGCTCGAGTAACGAATTGCAACATCAAATGTGGTTGCTTTTGTGGTTGCTGTAAATTGTAACCATTCGGTGTTTTCAATAAACGATACTTGATATCCATTTGTGGAATCATCTTTACAAGGCAAAATATCTACTCCATCATTTCGCATTGTTTTCCCTTTGTTCCATTCTTCAAATGTTCCTGTTTCTACGCGATAGTTCACAAAATCTTTATCCGAATAGGCGAATCCATTTGTTCCCAAGTCGTATTCGGTTGCATATATTCTCGCTGGTAAAACTCGTTTTTTATAACTTTTTGTTTCATTTGTACGTACTTGACGAAACATTGCGTCAAGTACGTCTGTCTTTATTGTGGTATTCTCTAATTTAAAATTTTCTGCTAATTGCATCAATGCTTTTTCTGCAAAATCAGGACTTGGTTTTTCTCCTCCATCTTTCCAATATAAACGTAGTTTCTCATATTCTGGCGTTTTGGTAACAGAAGCAATTCCTGCAATATTTTCTATTTTTTTCATCGGCCAAAATGCCCATCCTATATTATTTGATTCAAATAAAGAAATAGCCTCTTTAAACCAAACATTCGAATTTTCTCCTCCTTCTCCCATCCAGATTGGCACATTATATTGTTTTCTATAATCTAGCATTTTCTGAATTGAGGCTATTGTATTATAATTCCAATATTTGTGAAAACTTAACACCATATTATCATCCCACAGCGGAAACATGCCATTATAATTATTACCCCAGCAGTTTCCTTCGATAATAATCATGTGGTTTTTATCTACTTCTCGAATTGCTTTTGTTATAGCAACCTGAAGTTCACGTAAAGGCGCATTTAACGTTTCATCACAACCATTTTTATTTGTTCCTGTAAAATTCCAATTGGGCTCGTTTATAATATCATACCCTCCTATCCATGGATTATCTTTATAACGTAAAGCTAGCTTTCTCCATAATTCAATCATTTTTTTGCGATTGGCTTCACTTTCCCAAACGGATGGTTTTGTTTCATCATAATCTGAAATTGCAGCATCTTTTCCTTGCCCTCCTGGTACAGCATGAAGGTCTAAAATAAGGTATATTTTATTTTCAGCACACCACTTTAATAAGTTATCAGTCATTGTGAAACCTTCTTCTATCCAAGTGATTTCTCCATTTTTTTCTGCTTCAATAGGTGGTGTGTATAAATTATAATGCATTGGCAAACGTATGGAGTTGAACCCCCATTTGGCTAACGAATCGATATCTCTTTTGGTTATTCCGTTGGCTCTATATGCCTCGTAAAACTTCTTCGTTTTTTCAGTTCCTATTAAATCTGTTATTTTTTGTTTTATTACATATTGTGGACTTGCAAATGGTTCGGTCTGAATCATATATCCTTCCTGAACCATCCAACCTCCTAATCCTAATCCTCTTAATACTATATTTTTACCTTTTCCATCTACAATATTTTGTCCGCTTTGGTGCAAAAATCCTTGTCCAAATGATGTCAATGAAAACAATACTAGTAATGGGAATATTATTTTTTTCATGTTGCTGTTTTTTTTATTCAATCTTAAAATGACTATTATTATTAACTGCTATTATTTCCAAGTATAAGTCCCTACTGAACCTCCGTCCAATGATGTAGTAACCCACTTCCCATTAAATTTTATATTAAATATCACGTTGGTATCTCCATCATTTTCTACAATTAAAACTTTCTTCCCAGTTGGTGTTACAAAAGCTACGTTTTGCAAATTCCCACTTATATTACTCGAAATTCTTATAGATCCTACTGGAACAAATTTTGAAGCATGGGCTATAATATAATAAGCCACATTGCGATTAAATGAATCACTCGAATTTACTGTCAATGCTCCTTTACATGTGGTACAACCTCCTTGAGTATGGGGTGCAAAAGAACCGTTATTTGCCAAATTCCATTCTAATACATTTTTACTCCAATTACGCATTGAGCCAATAATCACATTTTTAAGATGCCATTTTAGATCTCCTTTAAAATCTCCTGTCGAAGATGTAAACTGCTCTGTGAAGTATAGATTTTTATTTGGGAATGCATTATGAACTGTTGTGAGTGCATTGATGTTTCCTGCATATAAATGAAAGGCTGATCCATCTACAAAAGGGCTTGCAATAGGATCTCCTAGAATCGTCATAGCATATTGTGTGTTATCACAATTATGATCGTAAGCAATAATCTTTGTTGCAACATTGGCAGCCTTAAAAGCGGGTCCTAAATTATTTTTAATAAAATTTGCTTGCTCTACAGCTGTCATATGCATACTTGGATTATTACCATCATGCAATGGTTCATTTTGTGGTGTTACAGCATCAATAACAATTCCCTCATTCTTCATTTGCTGAATGTATTTTACAAAATATTTTGCATACACGTTATAATATTCTGTTTTCAGACTTCCACCAATAAAGCTATCTTTATCTTTCATCCAAAGCGGTGCTGACCAAGGAGTCGCTAAAATTTTAATATTTGGATTAATTGCCAAAATTTCTTTTAAGAGTGCTAGTACTCCATTTCTATCAGGATCTAAACTAAACCGAGTTAATTCAAGATCTGTATCTCCTTTTGGTAAATCATTATAGGTAAAAGGCGTTGCATTTAAATCTGATGCTCCAATACTTATTCTTATATAATTTACTGAAATTGATGTTTCTGTCGAACCAAATAGTTCTTGCAATAAATCCTTTTTTTTCTGAGCCGTTAATTGATTAATTACGGCAGCACTACCTCCAGTTAATGTATAACCAAAACCATCAATCGTTTGGTATTTTTGAGATTCATTTACCTCTATATTGGTGTATGAGTTTGTTGTGGTATTAAATCCAAGAACTCCATTTTGTTTGGTTAGCAATACTGTTTGATCTCCTTTGGTTAACCAAAAATCTACCTCATTTGTTACTGTAACTGGTGGATTTGTTACTACTGGTGGCAGAGTTGCTGCTGGATCTACAGTATCACTAGAAGAAGAGCATTTAAGCTGCAAGATTACTATTGCTGCGAATAATGCTACTTTTATAATTTTTTTAAAATATTGATTCATCTCTATTTTTTTATTTTTTAATAAACTAAAGTTTGAATTGCATGAGCCGGAATTGTGATTGCTTTTTTCTCAGAAGCAATTACTAAAGAATATGTTATTTCATTATCATTTTTATTCATTACAACTGTTGCAATTTTTCCATCTGTATTAATGAATGTAGTACTTATCAAAACATCTGAATTTACTTCGGCTACGATTCTTTTGGCATTAGGTCGAATAAATTTTGAAAGATGGCCAATATAATAATACATCGGAGTGTATAGTAATTCATCAGTATTTGTATTGGCATGAATTGGAGCAAAACAAAAATTACCTACATGATTTGGTCCTCCATTTTGATCCAAAAGGATATTCCAATCTGTCCAACCAACTGTTCCGTTATTAAAATCATTTATCATATTAATTCCATATCGTTCTGCATTCCCCCAGAATTGATATTTTGAAGCATCAAATTTTTCGATACATCCTTCTGTAAACAATAAATTCTTATTTGGGAATGCTTCGTGAACTTCTGCAACTGACTCAAATTTTGGAGGTCCACCATTCCACGTTTCATACCAATGAAATCCAATTCCCCAAACATATTTAGATACTTCTGGATCCGAAAAATTCAGTTTTGCTCTTTGTACCAACATGTCTCCACGGTTATGATCCCAAATGATAATATTTTTAGATTCTAATCCTTCCTTTGCCATTGTTGGCCCCAAAAAGTCTTTAAGAAAATCTCTTTCTGCCTCAGCAGTATAGATACAAGATTCCCAACTTTGTGTTGCCATTGGTTCATTCTGAATAGATAGTCCCCAAATAGGAATACCTTCTTTTTCATATTCCCGAATAAATTTCACATAGTAATTGGCCCATGATTGTGCATATTCTGGCAATAATGTGCCTCCTCTTAGCATATTATTATTGGTCTTCATAAATGCTGGAGGACTCCATGGGCTTGCAAAAAGTGTTAGTTTTCCTCCTGCAGCTGCAATTGCTTTTTTTAATAAAGGAATACGATATTTTCGATCATGTTCTACACTAAACGTTTTTAGATCTTTATCTCCCTCCTTGATGTATGTATAACTACCACTGCTAAAATCAGAGCTATGAATCGTTGTTCTCGCCAATGAGTAACCTATTCCTTTGTCTTTATCATAATAAGCATTAAGAAATTCTTGTTGTTTCTTAGCACTTAATTTAGCAAAAACCTCAGCACTTGCATCTGTAATTGCTCCTCCGATTCCTAAGAAAGTCTGATCTGTTTTTTGAAGATTTACAGTAATTGTATTTTTTAAATCTTTAATGGCAGAAGTAACAACTAAACCATCTGTTTTGGATAGCTTAAATGTTGTATTCTCTGCTGTTGTAAATACTTCAATCTTTTGATGGTTTTGATTGTGTTCGTTTTTTGAATTGATGTCTGTTACATTCGATGAAGAACAGCCAAATGCAAAAACTGTTATCAATATTGGTGAAATATTTCTTATCCGTTTTATTATATTATTCATCTAGGTAGATTGGGTTTTAAAGAAAATCAGGAGTTAAAAATGGCTAGACAAATTCATCTCCTGACTCTTATTATAATTAATATACTAAAGTTTGCATGGCATGAGCAGGTATTGTAACAACTGTTTTTTCTGATGCTATAATTAGATTATAAGTCACGCTTAAATCCGTTTGATTCATTACAACAGTAATCATCTTACCATCTGCATTAAGAAATGAGGTACTTAATAAAGAACTTCTGCTTACTGCTGTACTTACTCTTTTTGCATTTGGGCGAATAAATTTTGAAAAATGCCCGATATAATAATATGATGGCGTATAGATTAATTCTCCTGTGGTTGTATTTGCATGTATTGGGGCAAAACAAAAATTACCTACGTGATTTGGTCCTCCGTTTTGGTCCAAAAGAATATTCCAATCTGTCCAACCCACTGTACCGTTATTAAAATCATTAATCATAGCGATTCCATATCTTTCAGCGTTTGGCCAAAATTGATATTTAGCAGCATCAAATTTTTCAACACACCCTTCTGTAAACATTAATTTTTTATCTGGATAGTCTTGATTTACTTGTTTTACATTATCAAACATAGGCGTTCCACCTGTCCATGTTTCATACCAATGAAAGCCCATTCCCCAAACATATTTTGAAGCTTCTGGATCGGAGTAAATTACATTAGCTCTTTGGCTCATTAAATCACGATTATGATCCCAAGCAATAATTTTTTTATCGCCTAAACCTGCTTTTTTCATCGTTGGACCAAGGAAGTTTTTAATAAAATCTCTCTCTGCTTCTGCCGAATAAATACAAGATTCCCATGTTTGTGTTGCCATTGGTTCATTCTGAACTGATGTCCCCCAAATTGGCATTCCCTCTTTTTCGTATGCCTTTATAAATTTCACATAATAATTTGCCCAAGCTTGATTGTATTCTGGCAATAAAGTTCCTCCTTTTAGCATGTCTTTATTGCTTTTCATAAATGCTGGTGGACTCCAAGGTGCTACATATAAAACTAGATTATTATTAGCAGCTTTCATTGCCTCTTTAATCATAGGTATGCGATATTGTCTGTCATGATCAATATTAAAGGTTTTTAAATCTTTATCTCCTTCCTCAACATAAGTATAGCTTCCACTGCTAAAATCAGAACTATGAATCGTTGTTCTTAGCAACGAATAGCCTATTCCGTTTTGAGTATCGTAGTACGCTTTTAAAAATTCGGCTTGCTTTTCTTTTGATAATTTGGCAAAAACCTCAGCACTTGCATCTGTGATTGCTCCTCCAATTCCCATGAAGGCTTGATAGGTCTTTTTAGGTTCTACAAAAATTGATATTTCGGTTTCTAATGGTTGTTTTGAGGTAGAAAAAACTAAATTATCTGTTGGTGTAATTCTTAATTTTGAATTATCTGCTGTTGTATAAACTGCAATTTTTTTTCCATTTGTTGTAAACTCTTGCTTGTTTTTTTGTTGTTGCGAAAAAGCGGTCAACGTAACCAATAAGCAAAGAATCTTATAGCTGTTTTTTTTCATTATTTAATTTTTAATATGCAAATTCTAATGGCATTTTCAATGTCACTAAAACATACTTTTAATATCTAATCCATTTAAAAATAGCCCATAGTCATAAGGAATATGGGCTATTTTACAACCTAACTTAAACTTAACTTAATTATTTCCCTCTAAATTCTACCGCTGTAATTACCATTCCAGTTGGAGTAAATCCATTACCACCACCTCTAATTACTAAATAGACTTTACCTGTTTCTGTAAATTTCACTACGTTACTCACCTTTCCAGTTGCACTATTTTTAACACATCCTATAAGCGACAATTGTCCTTCAAATGCTTCTTTTGCACAACCATCCCCAGAACTCATTCCCATAACTTTATTGTCTCCATATTCAACTCCTGAAGTTGGAACCGTTTTTCCTGCAAAGACCTCAAACCAAGCATCTGGAGATCCGCTTTTTGCTGATATAAACATATCTATTGTATATTCTTTGTCTTTTACAACATCTATTGCCTGATAAATTCCCTCTTGATTCCAAGTCGTTCCAGTTGCATTTAAAATTGCGCTTCCTGAGTTAAATGTCCATGATGCCAATCCGTTAGTATTAAGATTTAAAATTGTCCATTTTGCTTGATCTGCTGCATCTGAAAAATTACCTCCTTTAACTAAATTTCCTTTCTCTGGATCTGAAGTCGCAACAATAATTTCTTTAGTTGCAAAACTTCTTGTTCCTCCACGGCCTACAGCTGTATGTTCGACAGTATATTTTCCTGCATCTGGTAAAGAAATTTCAAGTACCATTTTTCCGAAATATTCTACCTTTCCTACCTTCCAATAAGAATTTAGAACATTTTTTGTAGCCGACTCTAATAAGTACATATTTACCTTTCCTTCTACTGGAGTAATTGTAAATGAAGGATCGACACTTGGATCAGACAATCCGTTATCTGCACCTGCTTTATCAGGCTCACAACTTATTAATGAACCTAATGTTGCTAAAGCAAACAATAGGTATATGCTCTTTTTAAAAATTATATTTAAACTCATACGATTTCAAATTTTATTTAATTGTTATAATTAGGATTCTGATCCAGTTTAGTGTTTTCTAGTTCTTTAAAAGGAATTGGCCAAATTTCATTTTTATCTGGCATAAATCCTCTAGAAGCCAATGCAGCTGCTGCCCTACCTGTTCTTACTAAATCAAACCAACGGTGTCCCTCACCAGCTAATTCTTTTCTTCTTTCCAACATAATTGCATCCATAGAAACTGGAATTGACCCTAAACCAACACGTGCTCTTACAGCGTCTAATAAAGCTTGTGCTCTTGTCCCAGTAGCTCCTAGTGCTTCTGCCTCCATTAAATAAGTATCTGCTAAACGAATTGCATAAACATCTTGTTTATAATTTAAATCTGCTGCTCCACCACCTGTTGAGATATCTGATTTTAAAGGCATGAATTTTTTCAAAAAATACCCTGTATCATCATAACCAGGAGCCCAATCAGCTTGTCCAGCAGCTTTTAAAGCTTTCATATCAAGGATTGTAGCATCAAAACGTGGATCTCCTTTTAAAACATCATACAACCCTTGAGTTACTGTATTAAAACTCCATCCCGAAACATAATCTGGTGCAGAATTTAATAATCTATTATACCCTCTAGGACCTACCATAACACAAACTGAGTTTCCTTCATCTTTTCCTCCACCCCAAAAATCCCAATCGGCATTACTTTTGTCTGTATGTGAAATTTCAATAATTGCTTCTGAATTAAATTTGTTGCTTATTTTCCATAAATCTGCATAATTAGCTACCAACTTATATCCATACATACTTGTTCCACCAGGAGTACCATTTACATCAACCAATTCTGCTGCTGCCAATGCATTTTTTCCTTGGTATAAATAAACTTTTCCTAGTAATGCTTTAGCGGCACCTTGAGATAAACGACCTGCCTCATCTCCCATATTTGTGATTATAACTGGTAATGCAGGAAGTGATTCTTTCAAATCTTGCTCAATTTGTGCATATACAGCTTCGGGAGTTGCCTGAACCACATTAAAAATATCAGCAGTAGGTATTGGCTCTAAAATCAATGGAATATTTCGGAAAGTACGGACTAATTCAAAATAATAATAAGCACGTAATGCCTTTGTTTCTGCTGCAAATCTTGCTTTTTTAGCTTCATCCATAGGTACAGCTGGCAACTTTTTAAGCAATACATTTGCTCTAAAAACCCCTCGATAAAAATCATCCCAATAACTACGTGGAATTGTTGATTGACTAAGTGAATAATCTGAAAAACCATGTATTCCTGCACCATCTGTAGCACCTCCTCCTGCAGCGTAAAAATCATCTGAACCTGCATTTAACATACAGATCATATTTTCAAAACCTTTAGATTGTTTACCCAATATATCGTAAACGGCTACTAATCCTGCATAAGCTTGACTTTCATTTTTATAATAGTTAGCCTCAAGTGAAGTCCCTTTTGGTTCTACAGTTAAAAAATCATCACTGCAAGACAGGACAGTAAAAAGTACGCCGCAAACAGCAAGTGAATATTTTATATTTTTTAGTTTCATGATTCTTGTTTTTATTAAAATTGTAAATTAACTCCTAACATTATAGTTTTAGCCTGAGGATAAAAACCTCTATCAATACCCATAACATTACTAGTACCACTTGCTCCAATTTCAGGATCAAATCCAGTGTACTTAGTAAAAGTGAATAAGTTCTCACCTGTTAAATACACTCTAGTTTTTTCTAAACCAATTTGTCCAATAACTTTAGTTGGTAATGAATATCCTAACTGAATTGTTTTAATTCTTATGTAATCTCCTTTTTCAAGATAAAAATTAGAAGGATTATTAAAGTTTTTGTTGGTATCATCAGATGTTAATCTTGGGTAAGTATTAGATGTACCTTCACCTGTCCAACGCCCTAAAGCTGCCGTTTGGTAATTAGAATTTTCAATATCTAACCTACGTAATCCTTGAAAGATGTCATTTCCTGCAGCTCCTTGTGTAAAAATCAATAAATCAAAGTTTTTGTAATCTAAATTAACTGTAAATCCAAAAGTGTATTTTGGGATTGGACTACCAATAAATGTTCTGTCATCAGCAGTAATTTTTCCATCCCCATTGATATCTGTCCAACGGAAATCTCCAGGTTTAGCATCTGGCTGAATTAATCCTCCTGCTGCGTTTTTATAAGAGTTAATTTCATTTTGATTTTGGAAAATTCCAGCTGTTTTAAATCCATAGAATGATCCAAAAGGCTGTCCAACTTGAGTTCTTGTAATATCATATGTAGACGCTTGATATTGCTCACCTGATGGAAGAAAATCAATTCCACGCCCTAAATAAGTTACTTCATTTTCTAAATAAGATATGTTTGCACTAAGAGATACATTAACCTGTCCTACTTTTTTACGGTATCCTAATTCTAAATCGATACCTTTATTTTCCATATCGGCAACGTTTCCTGTTGGATTCCCTGAACCTACATAACCTGGTAATTGAATATCCTGAAGAATTCCTGTAGTTTTTTTAATATACCAATCAACTGATAAACTAAAATCAGAAAAGAAAGTAGCATCTAAACCAATATTTGTCTGACTTGTTTCTTCCCATTTTAAATCTGGATTTGATGGTGCATCAGGGCTATTTCCTATGGTTACAGATCCTGAAGTTCCTATGGTATAATTACGACCATCCCCAACTGTTGCCAAATATTTAAAATCTCCAATATTATCATTACCCGTTACTCCATAACCTCCTCTGAATTTTAACTGGTTTACTACTTTATTTTCAATCCAAAAATCTTCTTTTGAAGGAACCCATCCTAGAGAAAATGAAGGGAATGTTCCATATTTATTATTTGCCCCAAATCTTGAAGATCCATCTCTACGAATAATACCTGTTGCTAAATATTTTTCTTTATAATCATATGTTAATCTAGAAAATATAGAAGTTACTCTATGCTCATTTCCTGTTTTAGCAGTAGCGTTTATCTGATCCTTAGGAAGATTAAAATTAAAAGAGGCATCATTACGATTATCTACTGGCAAATTAGTATAAGTAATTGTCGAACCACTATTTTGGTTATCTACATAAGCACCTTGACCTAGTAACACACTAAAATTATGATTACCTACACTTTTTGTATATGAAACTACATTCTCAATATTCCATCCGAAACCTTTGTTTGTATTTCTTGAAAGATTATTCAGTTTAGTTATATTATCTGAATTCAAATAAGAAACTGGTGTAAAATTTTCATAACCCCAGTAAGCTAATTTACCTCCTAATGTAGTTCTAAATTTTAATCCTTTTATAGGCTCCACTTCGAGGTAAGCATTTCCAACAAAATTATCTGACCAATCATAATTTCCTAATCTTGTTTGGGTATAAGCCAATGGATTTGACATCTCTCGAGTAACTATTGTCGAAACTCCATAAGGATTTCCATTAGAATCTCTTAAAATTCCTTTACCATCAGCAA
This sequence comes from Flavobacterium pisciphilum, assembly GCF_020905345.1. Lineage (NCBI taxonomy): Bacteria > Pseudomonadati > Bacteroidota > Flavobacteriia > Flavobacteriales > Flavobacteriaceae > Flavobacterium > Flavobacterium pisciphilum. The sequence continues at coordinate 3,520,046 of NZ_JAJJMO010000001.1, read as the reverse complement.
TCCCAACAGAATATGGTGGTAGCGCAGCCATATTAGGATCTGTAACTATGGCAGGAGTAATAGGATCTAGATTAATTGCAGATGCCAAAGGTCCTCCGTATAAACTATTTGTGTTTCCTAATCCAACTACTTTCTCTCTCGAATAACCTAGTGTTTGACCAAAAGTTATCCATTTAGATATTTTGTGCGTAGAGTTTAAACGCATATTTTTTCTATTGTATTTAGAAATATCTGTTGTTACAATACCCTCTTGTTCCAAAAGACCAAAAGAAGCATAAAAAGTAGAAACATCATTTCCACCAGATAAACTTAACTCTTGACCAATGCGTGCTGCACTATCGTTAAAAATAACCGATTGCCAATCTGTTCCTGTTCCTAATGCATTAGGATTCGGAAAAGGCAATGTAAAAGTATCGGTAGGAGATTTTTTAACGTATCCGTTTGCATACTTCTCATTTCTTAAAGTTGCATATTCTGTAGCATTTAAAAGATCTAATTTCCTTGCTGCTGAAGAAAAACCAGTATAACCATTATAGCTTACACTCAGTTTACCTGATTTTCCTTTTTTGGTAGTAATGATAATAACCCCCGCTGCGGCCCTTGCACCGTAAATAGCTTGAGAGGCGGCATCTTTTAATACCTCCATAGATGCTATATCAGATTGGTTTAAGTAACCAATTCCACCAGCATCAACGACCACACCATCAACAACCCATAGTGGATCATTATTTCCAAGAGTAGTAATTCCACGCACACGAATGGTAGAAGCAGAACCTGGTTGTCCTGAACTAGCGGCAATGGTAACTCCAGAAACTCTACCTTGTAAGGTTTGCTCGACCCTTGATATTGGCAAGTTTTCAATATCTTGAGATTTTACCTTTGAGATTGCCCCTGTTACTACACTTTTCTTTTGAGTACCATATCCAATAACAACAACCTCATTTAGGTTTTGTGATTCTGGACGTAACTGTACAACGATTTTATTTCTACCATTTATCGGTTCATTAATAGTAGCGTAACCTATAAAAGTAATTGTCAAAACTCCATTAGAAGGCGCTTGAAGTTGAAACTTACCATCAAAATCAGATGACGTCCCTTTTCCCGTTCCTTTTATTATAACAGATGCACCTGGTACTGGCATACCACTTTCATCATTAACTATTCCGTTTACTGTTACATCTTGTGCTTGAGCATAAACTGAGAATAGAATAGATGAAAAACAAAAAATAAGCAATTTTGTTAATTTCATTTTTCTAAAAATTTTGGTTAATTAATTAGTAATTTGAAACAATAATAGGAAGTTTATTTTACTATATACAATTAATAATCACTACAAAAACACATCAATATAGAAAAACTGACTAGACAAAAACACATCAAAAAAAAAATAATTACTTAATATACAAATATTTAAAAAACATATTATGATATTTAAAAAAAATATAAAATTAAAATAAACACTACAATAAGTATTAATCGATTACTTTAGCTTTAGTAAGGTATATTTTCAAAAATAAAACAGTATTAAGCCTAAGATTTTAAGGTTTTTAGAATCATTTAAAAACGAAACAAATCTTTAAACCTATTATAATGAAATTATGAATTTTGTAAAATTTAAGATCACAACAGTTTCCTTGTTATTGCTTTCAACTGCATTATTAGCCCAAGTTAAAAACATTGGAGTTCCAGACATCCAAAACTACAAACGAACGGAATACAAAGGCGCGACTCAAAACTGGGATATCGATCAGGATAAAAATGGAAATCTATATTTTGCCAACAATAGTGGTCTTTTACAATTTGATGGTTCCTCATGGACTAAATACCTCTTACCTAATTCTACATCTGTACGATCTGTAAAAGTTGACAATGCTGACAGGATATATGTAGGTGGCTATAAAGAATTTGGTTATTTTCAAGCAGACTCGAAAGGCAAATTAAAATACACCTCATTATCTAAACTACTTAAATCTACAAATAATCAAGAACTAGATTTTTTATGGAAAATTCATATCACTAAAGACGAAGTGATTTTTCAATCGTTTACCAAGATATACATCTTCAAAGACAATAAAATCAAAATCATTCAAGCGCCTAAACGCTTTCAGTTTTCATTTCAAATAAATAACAAAGTCTATATTCAAGACAAATCACTTGGTATATTAGAATATAAGAATGAAAAGTTATATCCATTAAAAGGTACAACATCATTAAACAATATTGAGGTATGGGCTATGTTTAAAATGCCTGACAACAAAATCCTTATCGCTACTTTAGAAAAAGGACTCTTTATTTACAGCAATGAAAAATTAACCTCATGGGACACTGAAGCGAATGCATTTATAAGAAAAAACAGTTCCTTAGGAGGTGTTACCATAAAAGATAAATTTATTGTTTTAAATTCTGTATTAAATGGTATTATAATATCCGATTTAAATGGGAAAATAATTCAACATATAGATCGAAAAAAAGGGTTACAGAATAATACTGTACTCACATCGTATATTGACAACAAAAACAATCTTTGGTTAGGACTAGATAACGGTATTGCATTTATTAATGAGAGTTCCCCATTTACATACTTTGGATTTAGTTATGATATTAGTACAGTCTATGCATCGATTATCTATGATGGCTATTTATATGTAGCAACAAATCAAGGTGTCTTTTATCATGCATGGAATACCGCTTTTAAAGAAGATGCTTTCTCACTTGTAGAAGGTACAAATACACAGACATGGAATATTCAGGTTATTAATAACGAATTAATATGCGCCAACAATAGAGGTGCGTTAATTATAAAAGGCAATAAGGCAATAAAAATATTAGACAAAAATGGCTATTTTGGTTTTAAAACAATTCCTAATCACCCCAACTACATAATAGGATCAAATTATAATGGTTTTGCACTATTTGAAAAAACGACTACTGGAATAGAATTTCGAAATCAAATTACGGGATTTAGCAACTCCTCTAATTTATTTGAACTTGACAACAACTATTTATGGTTAAAAAAAGACGAGTTTTTATATCAAATGGAATTATCTGAAGATTTAAAGAGATTCAAATCAATAAAAAAAATTCATAATCTACCCGGCGAAAAAGGTATGGGAAGCATTCAAAAAATAAATAAGAGTCTTTATTTTCAAACCAACAATCATTTTTATAAATACTCAAAAGAACAAGAAGCTTTCTTTAAGGATAAAAAAATGACTCAAGTTTTTAAAGACATCCCAACTATTAGCTCACTTTTTGAAGACTCAAATGGTAATCTCTGGTATGTATTCAACGAATCTTTAGGCGAACTTGTTAAATCATCGGATGGTAGTTATAAAAATGTTGTTGCTCCATTTTCAAACTTAACAGGCAACCTAGTAACCAACTATCTTTCTGTCAACACTATTGACCCAGAAAATATTTTCATTGGACTAACGAATGGATTAGCCCATTATGATTCACAACTAATAAACAATACTGTAACAAAGCCTACTGTTTTCATTCGAACCTTTACATACGCAAACGACACTTTGACGTTTGGAAATCAAACAAAAGTTCAAGAGAAATATTCAGTCCCTTACGCATCAAATCATGTACGATTTACTTTTTCATCCCCTACTTATGAAAGTCTTGAAAATGTAGAATACTCCTATCAATTGGAACCTTTTGATGAAAATTGGAGTAATTGGTCAACAATATCAGTAAAAGAATACACCAACTTAATTGAGGGGCATTACAATATGAAAGTAAAGGTAAGAAACAGCTACGGAATACAGTCCGAAGTAGATATGATACCATTTATCATTTCCCCACCTTGGTACAGACATCCTTTAGCCTACATCATTTATTTTATTCTTATACTGATGGGGATCTATTCTACCTCTTATCGTATCAAAATGAAAATTAGAAAAAACAAATATTACGAAACCATTGAGCAACGAAGACTATATCTTGAGAAAGAATCCAAAATAAGACAAGAACAATATCAATTAGAAAAAGAAATTGAAAAATTAAAAAATGACAAGCTTCAGATAAAAATACTCACAAAAGACAAAGAACTAGTTAATAACTCGTTACAAGTAGTAAAGAAAAATAAAATACTAAACGGGATTATACATAAACTAAAAGAAATTGACAGTGAAACATTCGATGAGTCAACAAAATTTCAGTTCACCAAGCTTAATAAAAGCATTACCAAAGAAGTAAATACGGATAAGAGTTGGAAAGATTTAGAAAAGCACATAAAAAATGTGCATTTTGAATTCTTGAAGCGCTTAAAAGAAAAATACCCTAAAATTTCACCTAGAGAACTAGATTTAGCGACTTATTTATTAATGAATATGTCAACCAAAGAAATTGCCGAAATCATGAATATTTCAAATGGAGGAGTTGAGTTAGCTCGTTACCGATTAAGAAAAAAACTAGAACTAAACAAAAAAGAAAACCTTATTGGTTTTTTGATGAGTATCTAAACAAAAAAAGCCATCTAAATTTAGATGGCTTTTTTATATATTAGTCTTATTATATAAAATTCAATGTTCTTTCTAGAGCCATCCCACGAGAGCCCTTAATAAGCATTGTTTGCTCATTAAAAGGTACCGTTACAAGATAAGCTACAAAAGCATCAAATGAATCAAAGAAATACAGGTTCGCTTTTTCGATTTTATGTTTGTAAAAAGAAGGTCCTATAAAATAACTTTTGGTCTTATTCTCATCCAAAAGCGATGTTACAATAGCTTTATGTTCTTGCTCGCTTTCAGATCCAAGCTCAAACATATCCCCTAAAATCATAACTTTATTTGGCTTCTCTAATTGAATAAAATTTTCAATCGCAACCGCCATACTACTAGGATTTGCATTATATGCATCAAGAATAATTTCGTTAGTTCCCTTGGTTAATAATTGCGAACGATTGTTCTCAGGAATATAACTTTCTAAAGCTTCTTTTATAGCCGAATCCTCTATTTTAAAGTATTTACCAATTGATAGCGCAGCACTTATATTATTAGCATTATAAAGCCCTATTAGATGCGAAGTAATTGTTTGGTGATCAAAACCTAAAACCACAAAAGGATTAGCTGTAATAGTATTTATAACAACATCAGCATTGGCTTTTTTATAACCAAATGTAAAATTCTTGATTGCAGTAGTTCTTTCTACTTGAATTGGATCGTCAAGATTAACAAAAGCGATTTTATTGTTTACAGAAAGATACTTATACAGTTCGCTTTTTCCTTCTATAACACCTTCTATTCCTCCGAATCCTTCAAGGTGTGCTTTCCCAAAATTAGTTATATATCCAAAATCAGGTTGCGCCAATTCACATAAAAACTCAATTTCTTTTTTATGATTTGCACCCATTTCTACAATACCAATTTCAGTATCTTTTGTAAATGACAATAATGTTAATGGAACACCAATGTGATTATTTAAATTCCCAATTGTCGCTTTGGTTTTGTACTTTTTTGAAAGCACAACATTTATTAACTCTTTGGTAGTTGTTTTACCATTACTTCCTGTTAAAGCAATAATAGGTAATTGCAAATAAGCTCGGTGAAATTTTGCCAATTCTTGCAACGCAATCAAACTATTCTCAACCAGAATTGTTCTTTGATCAATAAAGTAAGATGCATTATCAATTACTACAAATAAGGCTCCTTTTTCCAAAGCCTCTTCTGCAAATGTGTTTGCATCAAAGTTATCTCCTTTAATAGCAAAAAACATTGAATTTAACTCTATTTTACGCGTATCAGTAGAAACTGACTGGCATTGTAAAAATAAATTATGAATGTAAGCAATATCCATTTTAAAACAGATTTAAAACAATAAAAGCCCTAATCAAAGGGCTTTTATTACTATTATTAAATTTCTTAATTTCTAGGTGATTTTCTTTTTTCAGATTTTGGTCCTACTCTTGACATTGCACATCTGAAACCAATATAATCAGTTGCCATATCTTGAGGCAAATATCTTCTTTGTGCTGGATCTAACCAATATGCTCTATCTCTCCAAGAACCTCCTTTGTAAACTCTAACATTGTCATTTACTAAAGTTGTTCTTTTGCTAGACTTGTCATATTTTCTAACCATGTTACCTAAACTATCTGTTGTTACATTATGTTTAGGAGAATTATACATAGCTTGTTTTGCTTTTTCTGCAGCAGTTTCCTCTCCAGATCCACCAAAATCATAATACTTAGTCGATTGCTTATCTCCATCTCTATAGTTGATATTATCACTTGTAGAGAAGTTTTGTCTTAAATAAGTTTCTTGCTCATCAACTGGTACTTGTGCGATATCTCCAGGGAAATTTCTAGCAACAATTTTACCATTACTTAATGTATCGTATTTGATAGTTTCTTTAGTAACGATTTCTACTTTACCATCTTTACCAATTTTATTCTTAGCATAAAGGTTACCTCTAAAGTAGTTAAAGTCATTTGCTTCATTATCAATAAGAGGTCTGTAAACATCGGCAACCCATTCGGCTACGTTTCCAGCCATATCATACAATCCAAAATCATTTGCAGGATATTTTTTAACTTCGTTTGTAATATCTGCACCGTCATCAGACCATCCAGCTATACCACCATAATCACCATTTCCTTGTTTAAAGTTTGCCAATTGATCTCCTCTAGTTGCTCTTTTTCCAGAACGAGTATAATCTCCAGACCAAGGATATTTCTTTTGTCCTTTATAGATATTGTATTCTCTTTGTCCAACATCAGCAGCAGCAGCATATTCCCACTCAGCCTCTGTAGGCAATCTATATTCTGGCAAGATAATTCCAGAAGAACGCTGTGCATAAACATTTTTAGGCTCTTCAGCAGTTTCTCCTTTTTTAGCTCTTCTTACTTTTTTACCTTCTTTTAAAACAATTTCCTCGTTTCCACCAAATGTAGATGTAGGTGCGATTAAATATGTTTCTGTATTAAAGTTACTTTCAGCGTTAACATCATTTGTTTTAGCGCCTTTTTTAAGGTATCCGTTTTTCTCAAGAACAGCTTCGTTCACACGATTTGTTCTCCATTTACTAAATTCAACTGCTTGAATCCAGTTTACACCTACTACTGGGTAGTTTGCGTATGCAGGATGTCTTAAGTAGTTGTTAGTCATTGTTTCATTATAACCTAAACGATTTCTCCAAACCAAAGTATCTGGCGAAGCTCCTTCATATATATGTTTGTAATTATCTTCAGTAGGTGGGAAAACTTTTTTCAACCACTCAAGATATTCTAAATACATCATATTTGTCACCTCAGTCTCATCCATATAGAAAGACTGAACGTGTTGTTGTGTTGGCGTATTATTCCAATCATGCATAACATCATCCTGAACTTTACCCATGGTAAATGTTCCTCCTTCTACAAAAACTAATCCCGGTCCTGCTTGTTGTTTTTTATTAGAAACATTTTGTGCTGTTCCATTAATACTATTAACATCCCAACCCGTAGCTCTTGATGCACTTGAACTAGATTTTTTACTACAGCTAGCCATTCCCAGAACTAATGTCATCGATAACATTAACTGTAAGGCCATAATTTTGTTTACTTTCATACTCTTTAGTAGGTAATAATTTAGGTGCTGCAATATAATAATTAAAATTAATTTGCAACATCAATTATAAAAACAATTATAAATATTTCATGTACCCGATTTTTGTCAAATCATCTTACATTACTCGAACGCAAAAATATACTTTTTATTATTTACTATAACACTAAATACCATATTTTTACTTACCATAATATAACAATGATATTTTCGTTAACACATACAATGAAAAAGACACTACTTACTTTTTTTATCTTATTATATATCAACTCTTTTGCTCAAACAAAAGACGATGTCATTTTAAATTGGCTTGACAAAAAAGACATGTATTTTGGAGACTTTATTGTAAATGCTCCTTTGTTTTCGGGTAATAATTACTATTTAAACGCCGAAACAAAGTCTATTTTATATACTTTAAACCTTACACAATCTAATTATTCTGAAAACAGCAGCGTTCAATTATCCAATATAATCTATGAAACAATTTCAGAGAATCAACTTGGTGATTTAACCCTAAAAAACATACCAAAAGCAACCAATGAGTCGATAAGAATTTCATCTGCAAGAGGAATAAATCAAGCTTTACTAACGCTATCTCCAATAATCAATGATGGAAATGGATACAAAAGGGTAAAATCCTTTACCTATAATATAGTAGCTAGCTCTCAAAACAACACTTCTTCAAGAACATCATTGACTAGAAAAAGCGCAAGCATTTCCAATTCGGTATTATCATCAGGAGATTGGTACCGATTTTATGTTGAAAAATCAGGAGTTTATAAAATCTCTAAAAGCTTCTTACAAAGCATAAACTCAGACCTAACAAAAACCAATCCCAAAAAAATAAAAATATACGGCAATGGAGGAAGAATGCTTCCTTTATCTAATGCCACCTATTACCCAAATGACTTAATAGAAAATGCCATTCAAATTATTGGAGAAAACGACGGAAGCTTTGACAATGATGACTACATCTTATTTTATGCAGAAGGCGTAGACACTTGGAGTAACGAAAGTAAAACCTACAATAATTTATACGACAACAAATCATACTATTATATAACGACTCAGGGAGGAGATGGGAAAAGAATTTCACAAATGCAACCTCCAACAGGAAGTAGCACAATAAATATCTCAACATTTGATGACCGTCAATTCCATGAAAAGGACCTTACAAACATTGCTCACTTAGGTAGAGAATGGTACGGAGAAGCATTTGACATCAATAACGAACAAGAATTCGATTTTGGCTTTCCAAATATTGACACCTCAATCCCTGTCAAAATACAAGTAAAAACAGCAGCTGCTTCCTTTACAAATACATCTTTTAAAATTACCGCAAATGGGCAAGATATCGGAAACATCAATTTAGGCTCATTAAGCCCAACTTCTGACATTAAATTCTTCACTGATTCCTTACCCTCAAACAAAACATTTACAGGAGCCGAAAACATAAAAATAAAACTAAGCTACAACAACAGTGGAGTTCCAGGATCTAAAGGATACCTAGATAGGATAAGCCTAATTGCAAAAAGAAAACTACAAGGTTATGGAAAACAATTTCCTTTTCAATATGATTTAGCAGATTCAAGCATTGGGATTATTAACTACAACATCACAAACACAGCAGGAATTACACAAATTTGGGATGTTACAGACCTATATAATGTAACTACTATTGAAAACTCAAATCAAAGTACAATCAACTTTAAAGCGCAATTAGGAGAAGTACGGAAATACATAGCCCTTGACCCTTCGGATTACTACATACCGTACAAAGAAAACAAAAGCAAAATTTCCAATCAAAACTTAAAAGGAACACTATTAAAGAACAACCAAGGCGCTTTTCAAGACATTGATTATGTCATCATCACTCCTTCTTTTTTATTCAATCAAGCCGAAAAGCTAGCCACTTTCCACAGGTCTTATTCTAACTTAAGTGTAAAAGTAATTACAATAGAATCCATATACCAAGAATTCTCATCTGGAAAACAAGACATAGCCGCTATTCGAAATTGCATTAAATACATCTACGACAACGCATCTACGCCAGAAAAAAGAATTAAATATGTCAATCTTTTTGGAGATGCTTCTTACGATTACAAAAACAGAATCAACAACAACGGAAACATTGTACCTATATATCATTCATTAAAAAGTAATACTTCAGGAGAATCTTCATTTGCATCAGACGACTTTTATGGATTAATGGATAACAATGAAGGAAATATAACTTCCTTTTTCGGAGGAATAGACTTAGCCGTAGGAAGAATGCTTGTTAACGACACAAAACAAGCAAGCGAAATGGTCAATAAAGTACTCGAATACCACGATATAAAATCATTCGGAAACTGGAAAAACAACTTTGTATTAATCGCAGATGACTCCGACAAAGCTTCGGACGCTACATTGCAAAGCCGACAAAACAAACTAGCTGATGTTATCACTACCGAAAAACCCTTCTTTAATGTAGACAAGATATTCCTAGACTCTTATGTAGAAGAAGCTTCTGCAGGGGGAGCTCGATATCCTAAAGCAAGAACCGACCTATTTAATGCTTTCGAAAAAGGAGCACTAGTCTTTAATTACCTAGGTCATGGTGGTGAAGATGGCTTAGCAGGAGAACGAATCTGGGAAAAATCGGATGGACAAAATTTAAACAATCAATACAAATATCCTTTATTTATAACTATCACTTGCGAATTCTCAAGATTTGACGACCCAACAAGACCAACCGCAGGAGAATATACCTACTGGAATCCAAGAGGAGGCGCCATAGCCATGCTTACAACTACAAGATCTATCGGACAATACAGTGCCGAAAACTTTAATGACATTCTATCCAAAAACCTCTTATCGTACGGATCTAACCAATACACTACTATTTCTGAATCATTACGAATTTCTAAAAACAGTAATCCTAGCTCTTCTAGCAATGTTATTGTATATATTGGTGATCCAGCCATAATGCTCGCAATCCCAAAACCAAAAATAAAACTAACAAAAGTAAACGATGTTGTTATTTCTCAACCAATTGACGATTTTAAATCACTAGCAAAAATCAAATTATCAGGCGAAATAACAGATGAAAACAATAATTTACTAACAAACTACAATGGAGAATTAACAACTGCGATATTCGATAAAATAATCACAGCTTCAACTCTTAATAACAACGGTTTTAGCTCACCAATGCAATTCAACACCCTAGGAGAAACAATATTTAGAGGAAGTGCCTCAATCACAAATGGGTTATTTGAGTTTAGCTTTGTAGTACCAAGAGACATTAGAATTCCACTAGGCAACGGAAAAATTAGCTTTTATTCAAAAAAACAACAGCTTCTCGAGAACCAGACAGGCTATGATTCTACAATAAAAATAGGAGGAATAAATGAAAATGCACCCAAGGACAATAATAGTCCAAAAGTGCAGTTATATATGAATGATGAAACATTTGTATCAGGAGGGGTTACAAATGAATCTCCTTTTTTACTTGCGAATCTTGAAGATGAAAACGGGATCAACACTGCAAGTGGAATCGGGCATGACATAGTTGCAATTTTAGACGGAGACGTAAGTAATCCTTATATATTAAACGATTACTACCAAACCAAGTTAGATGATTATACGCATGGAACATTACGCTTTCCATTCCGTAATTTAGCAGTAGGATTGCACACCGTTTCGGTTACAGCTTGGGATGTTTACAACAATCCAGTAACAGCCGAAATTCAATTTATAGTATCGGGAGATGATACAATTACGTTAACGCATGTTTTAAATTACCCGAATCCGTTCACAACCTATACTGAGTTTTGGTTTTCACACAACAGACCTTATGAACCCTTAGAAGTTCAGATACAAGTAATGACAATTACTGGAAAAGTTGTTTGGACAAAAAACCAAATTATTACTACCGAAGGTTTTTTATCTCGGGACATAACTTGGAACGGAAGAGACGATTTTGGAGATCGAATTGGTAAAGGAGTTTATATTTATAAACTAACAGTCAAATCGAACACAACAAATAAAAAAGCAGAAAAAATTGAAAAACTTGTCATACTTTAATTAAATATTATATTTGTTTACTATTAGAAACCTAGATGAAAAAAACTACCCTCATTTTAATTTGCCTTTTCATTGCTACCCTAGCAAAGGCACAAGAAAGAACAATCACAACTGCAGTGCCATTTTTATTAGTAGCTGCCGACGCTAGAGCAGCAGGTATGGCCGACCAAGGAGTCGCCACATCTGTAGACGCTTTTTCTCAACAATGGAATCCCGCAAAGTATGCCTTCTCCGAAGACAAACAAGGATTTTCTGTCAGTTACACCCCCTATCTTACTGATTTAGTAAACGATGTTTCATTAGGTCAAATCACCTATTACAACAAACTAAACGATCGTAATGCTTTTGCAGCGAGTTTCCGTTATTTTGGTTTTGGTGATATTGCATTACGAGAAACAGATAATCCACTAGAACAAGAAAGAATTGTATCTCCAAATGAGTTTGCTCTTGACGGATCCTACTCATTAAAGCTAAGCGAGAAATTCTCTATGGCAGTAGCAGGAAGATATATTCGTTCTAATCTGAAAATTGCATCAGAAAATATAGATGCATCTCCAGCAAGTTCTTTTGCTGTAGACGTTGCTGGTTTCTATCAATCAGAAGAAATTGCATATAGCGATTTTAACGGAAGATGGAGAGCTGGTTTCAATATTCAAAACATAGGACCAAAGATTAAATACGATAATGATGAAATCAATGCTAACTTCTTACCTGCAAATTTAAAAGTAGGTGGAGGATTTGACTTTATCTTAGATGATTACAACAAAATCGGTGTAGGTGTAGAATTCGGAAAATTATTAGTTCCAACACCACAAAACCCTGATTTAGATGGAGACGGTACAACTACAACACAAGAAATAAGAGAAAATAGAGAAAACTACCGATCAATAGGTTGGGCATCTGGAATTTTTAAATCTTTTGGTGATGCACCAGGCGGATTTAGTGAAGAATTAAAAGAGATAACCTATAGTATTGGTGCAGAATACATGTATCAAGATTCATTTGCATTTCGTGCTGGTTATTTTCATGAAAGCCCAGAAAAAGGAGCTAGAAAATTCTTCTCTTTAGGAGCAGGTTTCAAATACAACGTAGTTAAAGTAGATGTTTCATACCTATTCTCTACTTCAAACGTAAAAAATCCATTAGAAAACACACTTCGTTTCTCTCTAACGTTTAACTTTGGGGACAAATACGAAGTATATTAATAAAAGCACTTATAAACAATTATAACAATCCAAATTTCAAAAATATTGAAATTTGGATTTTTTTTCCTAAATACATAATGAAAGAAATATCTATTACCACACAATTTTCAGTTTTTGAATCTATCGACGAACTTTCAAAAGACATTCAAGACTTAATGAACGAAGCAGTCGCTATTCGTAAAAAAGCATATGCTCCATATTCTAAATTTAGAGTTGGTGCTGCCTTACTTTTAGATAATGGTAAAATTGTTTTAGGTTCAAATCAAGAAAATGCTGCTTATCCATCTGGTCTTTGTGCAGAGCGAGTAGCTATTTTTCATGCAGGAGCCATTTACCCTGAAGCTAAAATTTTAAAAATTGCAATTTCAGCAGCTTCAGATACAAATCAAACAATAGCCCCTATTCCACCTTGTGGATCTTGCAGACAATCAATTGCAGAATATGAGATAAAACAAGACACCCCTATCGAAATTTATTTCATGGGCGAAATAGGTCAAATTTATCAATCTGCATCCCTAAAAAATTTACTTCCTTTCATGTTTGATAAAAAGTTCTTGTAAAAAAAACCAAAAATTAGCTTATAAATTTTAGTTCTAAGTAGGAAAGTCTTATTTTTGCATCCCGACCCATCGGGCGCAAATTTGTGGGAGGAAACTATTTTGCGTTATAGGCAACAATTGATAACAGAAACACTTTAGCAAAAGAAAGAATTCAGATGAAAGAAGTTACAAAAGAGGTATATTTAAAGTGGTATGAGGACATGCTACTTTGGAGAAAGTTTGAAGACAAACTAGCAGCATTGTACATCCAACAGAAAGTAAGAGGATTTCTTCACCTATATAATGGTCAAGAAGCTGTACTAGCTGGTGCATTGCATGTCATGGATTTGACAAAAGATAAAATGATAACTGCTTACAGAAATCACGTGCAACCAATTGGTATGGGTGTTGACCCAAAACGTGTAATGGCTGAACTTTTAGGAAAAGCAACTGGAACATCTAAAGGAATGGGTGGTTCAATGCACATTTTCTCAAAAGAACACCGTTTTTACGGAGGTCACGGAATTGTAGGTGGACAAATTCCTGTAGGAGCTGGTTTAGCTTTTGCAGATAAATATTTTGAAACAGGTGGTGTAACCATGACTTATTTTGGTGATGGAGCAGCAAGACAAGGTTCTCTACACGAAGCTTTTAACATGGCTATGCTATGGAAACTTCCAGTAGTGTTTATTGTTGAAAACAACGGATATGCAATGGGAACTTCTGTTGAAAGAACTGCAAACCACACTGATATTTGGAAACTTGGTTTAGGTTACGAAATGCCTTGTGGACCAGTTGATGGAATGAACCCAGTGAAAGTTGCAGAAGCTATGTACGAAGCAGTTGAAAGAGCTCGTCGTGGTGATGGTCCAACATTCTTAGAAATGAAAACATACCGTTACAGAGGACACTCAATGTCTGATGCACAATTATATCGTTCTAAAGAAGAAGTAGAAGAATACAAAAAAATTGACCCAATTACACAAGTACTTGATGTAATTCTAGATCAAAAATTTGCTACAGAAGAAGAAATTGAAGTTATTGACCAAAGAGTTAAAGACTTAGTAGAAGAATGTGTGAAATTTGCTGAAGAATCACCATATCCAGACTTACAACAACTTTATGATGTGGTATACGCACAAGAAAACTATCCATTCACCCCTCATAAACTATAAAATATTATGGCGATAAAAGTAACAATGCCTCGTTTGAGCGATACTATGACGGAAGGAACGGTAGCAACTTGGCTTAAAAAAGTAGGAGACAAAATTAGCGAAGGAGATATCCTTGCTGAAATTGAAACTGACAAAGCAACAATGGAATTTGAGTCTTTCAATGAAGGAACTCTTTTATATATAGGAATCCCAGCTGGAGAAACTGCTCCTGTTGATTCATTATTAGCAATTATAGGAAACGAAGGCGAAGATGTTACGGCATTAATCGCTGGAGGAGATGCTCCTGCTGCTGAAGCTCCAAAAGCTGAAGCTGCACCAGCTACAACTACAGAAACACCAGCTCCTGCAAAAGCTGCAACAGAATTACCAAAAGGTGTTGTTGTAGTTACTATGCCTCGATTAAGTGATACTATGACCGAAGGTACAGTTGCAACTTGGTTGAAAAAAGTTGGCGATGCAGTTGCTGAAGGAGATATTCTTGCTGAAATCGAAACAGACAAAGCAACAATGGAATTTGAGTCTTTCAACGAAGGAACATTATTATATATTGGAATACAAGAAGGAAATACAGCTCCTGTTGATAGTTTATTAGCTATCATTGGACCTGCTGGAACAGATATTTCAGGTATTTCAGAAAACTATACTGCTGGAGGAACTGCTCCTGCAAAAGCAACAGAAGAAACTAAAGCAGCTCCTGCACAAGAAACTGCCGAAACTGTTGAAGTAGTTAGTGATGGAAAAAGAATTCTTGCTTCACCATTAGCTAAAAAAATTGCTTCTGATAAAGGAATTCAATTATCACAAGTAAAAGGAACTGGTGAAAACGGACGTATCGTAAAAAGCGATATCGAAAACTTCACACCTGCAACTGCTACTCCTTTACAACCAGCTGCAACAACTGCTAAAGCTCCAGAAGCTACAGTTGCTGCTCCTAAAGTTTTTGTTCCTGCTGGTGAAGTTTTCACAGAAGAGATCAAAAATTCGCAAATGCGAAAAATTATTGCAAAACGTTTAGCAGAATCATTGTTTACAGCTCCACACTATAACTTAGTGATAGAAGTAAGCATGGATGAAGCAATGCAATCAAGAGCTACAATAAACAGTGTTCCAGATACTAAAGTATCATTTAATGATATGGTAATCAAAGCTTGTGCTTTGGCATTGAAAAAACACCCAAAAATTAACTCACAGTGGAAAGAAGATGCTATCATCATCAACCACCATGTAAATATTGGTGTTGCAGTAGCTGTTGAAGATGGATTAGTAGTTCCTGTATTGAAATTTACAGATGCTATGAGCTTATCTCAAATTGGCGCTAGCGTAAGAGATCTTGCTGGAAGAGCTAAGAACAAAAAACTTGGACCACAAGAAATGGAAGGAAGTACTTTCACAGTTTCTAACCTTGGAATGTTTGGTATTACTGAATTTAATTCAATCATAAACCAACCAAACTCAGCAATCTTATCAGTAGGTGCTATCGTAGAGAAACCAGTGGTTAAAAACGGTCAAATTGTAGTAGGAAACACAATGATGTTATCATTAGCTTGTGACCACAGAACAATTGATGGTGCAACAGGTGCTCAATTCTTACAAACATTGAAACAATACATCGAAAGCCCAGTTACAATGTTGGCATAATTTTGTCAACCTGAGTAAAATCGAAGGTTATATTTATTAAAAATCCCATTTTGAAGTTTCAAAATGGGATTTTTTTATTTATTTTACATTTTAAACCAATTCCTTATAAAAATGAAAAAACTATATCTACTAACCCTCTTTTTGACGGCTTTGGCTTGTCAGAAAAAAGACGAAACAAAACAACCAACAATCGTTAAAGACGAACATTCATTCTCAAAACCAGAACTAGCTGTTGTAAAACACTTAGATCTTGATATTAAAGTTGATTTTGAAACACAATCAATTACAGGAAAAGCATCTTGGTTAATTGACAATGTTAGCAAAGGCAACGAAATTATTTTTGACGAAAACACACTTAACATCACCAAAGTAACATTAGGCGATGACGAAAAAGAAACCAAATTCGAACTTGGGAAAGAAGTTGAATTACACGGAAAACCGCTTCACGTAACAATAGAGCCAACTACAACCAAAGTCAACATCTATTACAGCACAACCAAAGAAGCTATTGCATTACAATGGTTAACTCCACAACAAACAGCAGATAAAAAGCATCCTTTTCTTTTCTCCCAAGGAGAAAGTATTTGGTCACGCACTTGGATTCCATGTCAAGACTCCCCTAGCGTTCGTTTTACTTATTCTGCAAAAGTTACTGTGCCTAAAGATTTAATGGCAGTAATGAGCGCTGTAAATCCACAACAAAAAAACGATACAGGAGTATATACTTTTAAGCAAGACAAAGAAATACCATCTTATTTAATGGCAATTGCAGTTGGAGACATTCAATTTCAATCTATAGATAACAGAACAGGTGTTTACGCAGAACCATCAGTTCTTAAAAAAGCAGCATGGGAATTTGCAGAACTAGGAAAAATGGTAGTTGCTGCTGAGAAATTGTACGGTCCATACCGTTGGGGTCGATATGATGTATTGGTTTTACCTCCAAGTTTCCCTTATGGCGGAATGGAGAATCCAAATTTAACATTCCTAACTCCTGGAGTTTTGGCTGGGGATCGTTCACTAACAAGTTTATTAGCACATGAATTAGGACATAGCTGGAGCGGAAACTTAGTTACCAATGCTACTTGGGATGATATTTGGTTAAATGAAGGATTCACAACTTATGTAGAGCATAGAATTGGTGAGGAAATTTTTGGCAAAAAAGAAGCTGAAATGCAAGCCGTTATAAGCCGCAAAGAATTAGATGACAATATCGCAGAATTTGGAAAAACAAATCCAGATACCCGTTTAAAAGTATCTCTTACAGGAAAAAACCCTGATGATGGAATAAATCAAATTCCGTATGCAAAGGGATATGAATTTTTAAAAGTAATCGAACATGCCGTAGGTCGTGAAAAATTTGATGCTTTCATTAAAAATTACTTTAATGCGCATGCATTTAAATCAATAACAACAGAAGATTTCGTAAGCTACTTAAACGAAAACCTGATAAAAAATGACAAAGCTTTAGCAGATAAAATAAAAGCAGAAGAATGGATTTACAAACCTGGTGTACCATCAAACATAACTCCTGTAAATTCTGAAGATTTTAATGCAATAGACCAAATCCAAAAAACGTGGAGAAAAACAGGAATTAAAGGATTGAGTCAAAAAATAAAATCAACTACAGAAAAACAACATTTCATAGATTATCTTCCAGAAGATATAACTCCAAAAGAGATGGGTGAAATAGATGCTGAATTTAACTTCACAAAAGGAGGTAACTTCGTGATTAAGCGCCAATGGTTTGTTCCTTCTATTCGTCATAAATATACAGTAGCTTATCCAGCAATAGAACAATTTATGATTGCCACTAGTAGAACAGGCTCATTAATGACACTTTATAAAGAAATGGTAAAAACTCCTGAAGGCAAAGCTTGGGCAAAACAAATTTTTGACAAAGCAAAATCAGGTTATCACCAAACCACAATTCAAAGTGTAGAAAACTTGCTAAAACAATAGATTTATAAAAATCCCGATTACTTAAAATAATCGGGATTTTTTTATATCCAAAAACCAACAAGAAAAATTGTCCATCACATAGCGTAAATTCTCCATGTTCTAAGATTAAGCATCGTCGCATCTTTGTAATGTCATAAGGCATAACATAAAAACAAATAAAAATGATACGATTAAAAGCATTATCACCAGAAGAAGCAACAGGAAAAACAAAAGAATTATTTAACGCTGTACAAACAAAACTAGGTACAGTTCCTAATATGATGAGAACTATGGGAAACTCACCTGCAGTACTAGAAGGGTATTTAAATTTGAGCGGTGCATTGAGTCATGGTAAACTTGGGACAAAAACAGGAGAACTACTTGCATTAACAATCGGAGAAAGTAATTCATGCGATTATTGCATTGCAGCACATAGCTACATTGGCGAAAAATTAGTAAAAATTGACAAAACTATTTTACAAGATGCTAGAAAAGGAATTTCAACAGATTCAAAAACGAATGCTGCGCTACAATTTGCAAAAACATTAATAAGCAAAAACGGATTGGTAAATGATGAAGATGTACAAAGCGTTAAAACCGCAGGTTATTCAGACGGAGAAATTGGAGAAATTGTCGCACATGTAGCTTTAAACATTCTTACCAATTATTTTAATAATACTGCAAATACCGAAATTGATTTTCCAACAGTATAATTTTCTCAATCTTATTTAATAAAAAATATACAATAAGGTAGTTCTGAAAAATTTTCATGACTACCTTTAGTATAAAATACACAAACGATTTACATACTCTTTAATCAACTTAAAGAAACATACTGTAATCTACAAATCTGTACTTGAAATGAACAACCAAGATGTTTACACTATAATTAATCCTCAGAATGGAAATCTAGCTTTCAAATTATTTTATTTTGACAACAATAGTCATTATGATCATTTGCAACGCAACAATTATTTCTCATTAATATGGGTTACCAAAGGACACGGAAAAGTAAAAGCTGATTTTGCAGAGCATGCTTTTGAAGAAAATTCACTACTAGCGTTTTCTCCTTACCAACCTTTTATGTTATGTGTAAAAGAAAATATTCAAGGTATTGCCATCCATTTTCATCCAGATTTTTACTGCATCCACATGCATCAAAAAGAAGTTTCTTGCAATGGTATTTTATTCAACAACGTATATCAACCACCATTTACACACATTACAGATCAAGCAGCAGAAACTTTTAAAATGGTTGTGAACCAAATGAAAGCAGAAATGCAAAACACAGCATTGGCACAATATGAATTGTTGATTTCTTATTTAAAGATATTTTTAATCACAGCTTCTAGACTTAAAAAACAACAGCAAGAAGAAATAAAATTAACCCCGGATTCTAAAGAACCATTCATACTTCAAAGTCTTAAAGATGCTATTGAACTTAATTTTAAAACAAAACATTCAGCAGGTAATTATGCCGAAATACTAAATATTTCTCCTAAAGCATTAGCAAAACTATCTAAAAATTATTTCAACAAAACACTCACAGATCTTATTGCTGAAAGAATCATCATCGAAGCCAAAAGAGAATTATACATGACAAACAAGACAGTAAAAGAAATTGCCTATGAATTAGGATATGATGACGAGCATTATTTTAGCCGATTCTTTAAAACAAATGCCGATGTATCGCCACAGATATATAGAGAAACGGTAGGATTTGGCAAGACAATAATTTAATTTTTATTCTTGGCTTCAATCCATTTAGACATATATTTTGTACTTCTTAAAGTATGATGCTGTAACATGCTTCCCATAAAATTATTATTACGGTGCGAGAGTAAATTAGATTGTAAATACAGTACTTTTTTAATGAAGTCTATTGCATAATTATCCTTTAGATAACGAGAATTAATAATTTCTACTCCCTTTTTTTGTGCTTCTAACCAAAGGCTTTTATTTTGGTATAAAGCAACAGCCGCATTTGCAATATCCAGAGCCTCGTTAACAATAAAACCATTCCAAGGCAAATCTCCATTCATCGCTTCAGCACCTATTGCTGTCGTTACGCTTGGTGTTCCAACTTGCATGGCTTCAACTAATTTTCCTTTTAATCCTGCACCAAATCGTATTGGAGCCAAAACTACTCGGGATTGTTTCACCACCTCTTGAGCATCCTCTGCACGACCCATAATACAAAAACCAAATTTAGGCTGATGCAATTGTAAAACTTTTTGTGAAGGATATGCTCCGTAGATATTTAAAACTGCATCAGGCAATTGTTTTCTTATCAAAGGCCAAATCGATTCTTTTAAATATTGAACAGTATTCCAATTGGGCTCATGCAAAAAATTACCAATAAAAATAAAATGATCTCTTTCTTCAAAAGAAGGCAATTCATCTAATGTTTCCTCAGAAATTGATTCTAACAAAAAAGGCAAGTAATACAATAATGCAGTATCAATTTTAAAGACAGTTTGTAATAACTCCATTTCAAACTCAGAAATCATCAATGACAAATCACAACGCAAAATACTAGCAATTTCACGTTTGGCCACTTCCTCTGAGAATAAATCAGTAACTACAAAATTTCTATTTTCTTTGAATGCTTTTTGACGTGCCTGACGCAAACAATGTAAATCTTCAGTATCCAAAATACGTAACGCCTCAGGACAACTTTCAGACACACGCCATCCAAACTGTTCTTCAATCATAAACCGATCAAACAAAACAATCGATGGATTTAGTTCTTTTATGTAGTCATCAAAACTAGAACAATTTAATGCAATGGTTTTCTTATCAATTCCCAACGCTGGCAAATCAATCATAAAATCACTATCCAAAGCTGGACTAGCAAAAGTAATATCAAATCCTCGTTCTTGAAAAATTGAAATTAATTGCATCATTCTTCCACCTGCTGCCGATGAATTAGGCTCAGGCCATACAAAACCAATTATTAAAAGCTTTTTAAGCTTACTCATACCCTATTTTATTTCAACTACAAAATAATACTATTTAAGTCGCAAAATCATCATAAAAACCAAAAATCGGGAATAAAACACTAATTTTGTAGGTTATAAATTAAATATCATGTTAGGATTAAAATTAGCTACAGACCCACGTTGGGTAAACATTGTCGAATCGAACATCGAAGAGATTCTTACCGACCATGCTTGGTGTGAGCAAAAAGCTGCTTCAAATGCTATTAGTTTAATTACTTACAATTCAGAATTAGAGGAATTAGTAACGGAATTATTGGTAATTGCAAGAGAAGAATTAGAACATTTACAAATGGTACATGATTTAATTAAAAGAAAAGGATTGACCCTTGGCCGTGAGCGCAAGGATCATTATGTAAATGAGTTGTTTAAATTTATGAAAAAAGATGGGAGCCGTAAAGATGCATTAGTTGACCGTTTATTATTTTCTGCTATGATTGAAGCTAGAAGTTGTGAACGTTTTAAAGTTCTTTCAGAAAACATACAAGATCAGGAATTAGCAAAATTCTATCGTGATTTAATGATATCTGAAGCAGGACATTACACCACTTTTCTTGGTTTTGCGAGAAAGTACACAGATAATATAGATGTTGATAAACGTTGGGCTGAGTGGATTGAATTTGAGACTTCAATCATAACAAATTATGGTAAACAAGAAACTATTCACGGATAAAAACTAATTTTTTTCAAAACACATATCATGGCAAAAAGTAATTTGAAACCCATTTTATACAGAATAGTAAAATACATTGGAATAGCGTTTGTCGTTATTTTAGCACTACTTTTTGTAACACCTTATATCTTTTCAGATAAGATAAAAGAAGAGATAAAAAAAACAGCAAATAGAAAACTTAATGCTGAGCTAAATTATTCAGATGCTAATATTTCATTCTTTCACCATTTCCCATCATTAACGTTAACTTTAAATGATTTAAAATTAAATGGATCAGCTCCATTTCAAAAAGAAGACTTTGTTACTGCAAAAGAAGTTTCTTTTGGTATCAACATAAGTAGTTTGCTTTTTGGAGAAACTATTAGCATCGACCAAATTTATCTGTCTAATTCTTTTATTAATGTAAAAGTTAATAAAAATGGTGAAGCAAATTATAACATTTACAAATCAGCTGAAGCAGAAAAAACTACAGAGAGTAGTGATGATACATCTTTAAAATTAGAAAAGATTGAAATTATCAATAGCAAAATAATCTATGATGATTTATCAACCAATGTACATCTAGATGTTTTTGGATTCAATTATTCAGGAAAGGGAGATTTAAGTAAAGACATCTTCGATTTATATTCAAAAGCTAAAATCGAAAAGCTTAATATCTTATATGAAAATGAGCCCTACCTAATGAATAAAAAGGTAGATGCAGACTTAATCACCAAAGTAAATGTAAACTCTTTATCTTTTCTTTTTGAGCAAAATAACTTAAAAATAAATCAGCTAATAGTTGATTTTAAAGGGAAATTTGACTTTTTAAAAGACGGTTATAATATTGATTTCATAATAAAATCAGACGACAGTCAATTGCATGATGTATTTACAGCATTCCCACCAAAATTTGTTACTTGGCTATCAAAAACAGATTTAAAAGGAAATACAAACCTGTTACTTACCCTAAAAGGTAAATATATCGCCTCTCAGAATATTGCACCAGATTTAAACGTAGATTTAAAAATAAAAGATGGGTATGTAAACTATAATAAAAGTTCATTTCCTATTTCCAATTTAAATCTAGATATAAACACAAAATTACCTTCGTTAAATCCAGATCTTCTAGTTGTAGATGCAAAAAACTTGGCCTTAAACATCAATAAAGATTATTTAAGATCTAAATTTCATGTAAAAGGAGTTAATACCCCAGAAGTAGACATTGATCTAAACAGTCAAATAGATATAGAAAAACTAATTCAAGCATTTGCAATCCCAGACATTGAGTTAAAAGGAAATCTTATTGGAGATGTCAAAGCAAAAGGAATATTTGATTTAAAAAACAAACTTTTCCCAGTAACCTCAGGAACTATAGACTTAAAAAATGGATATATAAAAACTAAATATTATCCAAATCCAATTACTGATATAACTATTGTTTCAAAAATTAATAATGAAAAAGGAACTTTTGATGATTTGAAAGTTAAATTGTCTCCAGCACAGATAACCTTTGAAGGAAAACCCTTTTATATTAATGCAGACCTAAGCAACTTTAATGATCTAACTTATGACATTAAAGCCAAAGGAGAATTGGATATAAGTAAAATATATAGAGTTTTTTCTCAAAAAGGACTAGATTTAGATGGCTCAATTAAAGCCGATTTAGTTTTAAAAGGAAAGCAAAGTGATGCCGAAAAAGGAAACTACAGCAAGCTCAATAATAAAGGGACTTTAGCAATTAAGAATATAGGAATTGTATCTGAATACCTGCCTAAGAAGTTTATTATTAAAGAAGGAGTCTTTAAAATAAACCAAGACAAAATGTTTTTCAGAAACTTTATGTCAACGTATGGTCAGTCCGATTTTAAAATGAATGGATATTTACAAAATGTCTTTAATTTCATGACAACCAAAAATGGTGTCTTAAAAGGATCATTTGTTATAAATTCAAAATACATCAATGTTGATGAATTTATGTCAAGTACAACTACTGAGACAAGTAATACAACTGCAAGCACTGATACAAATACTGAAGCTCCTAAAGTAGAAGTGACACAAACAGGAGTTATCATGATTCCGAAGAATTTCAATTTACAATTTCAAGCAAACGCTCAAAAAGTTAACTTCAATAAACTTGCCTTAAATAACGCAAAAGGAAATCTCAAAATGAACAAAGGGATTTTAACCATGCAAAATACAGGTTTCAATCTAATAGGCTGTGAAGTAGCGATGGACGCAACTTATCAAGCTTTAACAATGAAAAAAGCTTTATTTGACTATAGCATTAAAGCAACAGATTTTGACGTTAAAAAAGCCTATAATGAAATTGAAATGTTTAGAAAAATGGCTAGTGCAGCAGAAAAAGCACAAGGAACCGTTTCTCTAGATTACAAATTAAAAGGAAGACTTAATGCCAATATGGAACCTGTTTACCCATCATTAGTTGGCGAAGGTGTAATTTCTGTAAATGACATTAAACTCTATGGTATGAAAATGTTTAATGCTGTAAGCAAAACAACAAGCCATGAAGCAATAAAAAATCCACAAATCACTAAAGTTGATATTAAGAGTAGTATCAAAAATAATATAATTACCCTAGAACGATTCAAATTCAAATTTGCAGGTTTCAGACCAAGAATAGAAGGAACAACTAGTTTAGATGGTAAATTAAATATTAAAATGAGATTAGGATTACCACCTTTAGGAATCATAGGGATTCCATTAATAATCAAAGGAACCAAAGACAACCCTAAAATAAAAATTGGAAGAAAATCAGAAGATCTAGAAGAAACTAAAGATACCGAAGATTAATCTAAAATTTAAAATAGTTACTAAGCCTGCTCCTTGAGCAGGTTTTTTTATTTATACATATGAAATAATATTTATACACATCTAGCTTTGTTTTAAAGCGCTCTAATAACTTAGAGATGTATGAACCTGTAAAACTAATTATAACACTATAAAATTAAAAAAATTGCTATTCTTTTGACAATCCAAATCAACAGCACTTCACGTATTAGACATAAAGTAAATCAATCTATATTCAAGTCTTTCTGTACATTTCTCCCGAACAATTACAAATACCTATAAGCCCCTATCAAACATTTTAAATTACTTTGTCAATTGGAATACTGAAAACTTGAACAGAATCATTCTGAGGAAAAATAAAGAGGGTTTAGATTGAAGTATGAGGACTTGTATAGATTTTCCTTTTTAGGCTAACCATAGCCTAGTTTCATACTCTTTGGGTATATATTGATTCCTAAAACATGAAATAGTTTATAAGCCAATCAATCGTACATCTTGTCTCGTTAAGTAATAGACAAAAAAAAACTTCAATTAGCAAAGCCAATTGAAGTTTTTAGTACTCAGAGCGGGACTTGAACCCGCACGAACATTGCTGTTCACTGGATTTTAAGTCCAGCGTGTCTACCAATTTCACCATCCGAGCATTATAGTGGTACCTCCAGGGATCGAACCAGGGACACATGGATTTTCAGTCCATTGCTCTACCATCTGAGCTAAGGTACCATATCTACATTTGTAGAAAAAAACCCTGTTCGTTAGAACAGGGTTTTAAAGAAAGGCGACGACATACTCTCCCACATAACTGCAGTACCATCTGCGCAGGCGGGCTTAACTTCTCTGTTCGGGATGGGAAGAGGTGAGCCCCGCCGCAATAACCACCTTAAGGTCGTTAGTTGCTTTGGACAACTTTTCAATCATTTGTTATCATCTAGGATAACAAGCAATCAAACAATATCTTAACATACTGAGATAAAGAAACATAAATACTATTAGAAAGTTTCTCCCCCACACCGAAGTGTGGGGAAAAGCGTACATAAGCTTACGGATTATTAGTACTACTCGACTATGACATTACTGCCTTTACATCTATAGCCTATCAACGTGGTCATCTCCCACGATCCTTAAAAGAAATCTCATCTTGTGGTGGGTTTCGCGCTTATATGCTTTCAGCGCTTATCCCTTCCAAACGTAGCTACTCTGCGGTGCTCCTGGCGGAACAACAGATACACTAGAGGTTTGTCCAATTCGGTCCTCTCGTACTAGAATCAGATCCACTCAAATTTCTTGCGCCCACAGTAGATAGAGACCGAACTGTCTCACGACGTTCTGAACCCAGCTCGCGTGCCACTTTAATGGGCGAACAGCCCAACCCTTGGGACCTTCTCCAGCCCCAGGATGTGACGAGCCGACATCGAGGTGCCAAACCCCCCCGTCGATATGAGCTCTTGGGGGAGATCAGCCTGTTATCCCCGGCGTACCTTTTATCCTTTGAGCGATGGCCCTTCCATGCGGAACCACCGGATCACTATGCTCTACTTTCGTACCTGATCGACCTGTATGTCTCTCAGTCAAGCTCCCTTATGCCATTGCACTCTACGCACGGTTACCAAGCGTACTGAGGGAACCTTTAGAAGCCTCCGTTACTCTTTTGGAGGCGACCACCCCAGTCAAACTACCCACCAAGCAATGTCCCCCGCAACGCGGGGTTAGGCCTCAGATAAACAAAGGGTTGTATTTCAACAATGACTCCACAACGCCTAGCGACGCCACTTCACAGTCTCCAACCTATCCTACACATCATTTATCCAAGGTCAATACTAAGCTATAGTAAAGGTGCACAGGGTCTTTTCGTCCCACTGCGGGTAAGCGGCATCTTCACCGCTACTACAATTTCACCGAGCTCATGGCTGAGACAGTGTCCAGATCGTTACACCATTCGTGCAGGTCGGAACTTACCCGACAAGGAATTTCGCTACCTTAGGACCGTTATAGTTACGGCCGCCGTTTACTGGGGCTTCAAT
Organism: Flavobacterium pisciphilum; assembly: GCF_020905345.1. Lineage (NCBI taxonomy): Bacteria > Pseudomonadati > Bacteroidota > Flavobacteriia > Flavobacteriales > Flavobacteriaceae > Flavobacterium > Flavobacterium pisciphilum. The sequence goes on along the minus strand of NZ_JAJJMO010000001.1, from coordinate 3,493,447 downwards.
TCAATGCTTCTCCGAAGATAACATCTCCTCTTAACCTTCCAGCACCGGGCAGGTGTCAGGCCCTATACTTCATCTTACGATTTTGCAGAGCCCTGTGTTTTTGATAAACAGTCGCCTGGACCTCTTCACTGCGGCCAGCATTGCTGCTGGCGACCTTTCTCCCGAAGTTACAGGTCTATTTTGCCTAATTCCTTAGCCATGAATCTCTCGAGCACCTTAGGATTCTCTCCTCGACTACCTGTGTCGGTTTGCGGTACGGGTACTTATTACCTGAAGTTTAGAGGTTTTTCTTGGAAGCCCTTAGGCGCACTATCTCTTTGACCGAAGTCTCCGAGTACTATCGTATTTCCCCAAGCCGTGTGGATTTGCCTGCACAGCTTATAGGTAGGTACTTCAACGAACTATTCCGTCAGTTCGCGGCGCTTTCATCACTCCGTCACCCCATCACAGTAATAAGTAGTACGGGAATATTAACCCGTGGTCCATCGACTGTCCCTTTCGGGTTCGCCTTAGGTCCCGACTAACCCACAGCTGATTAGCATAGCTGTGGAAACCTTAGTCTTTCGGTGTGCGGGTTTCTCGCCCGCATTATCGTTACTTATGCCTACATTTTCTTTTCTAACCAGTCCAGCATACCTTACGATACACCTTCAACCCTGTTAGAATGCTCCCCTACCACTTTGACCTAAGTCAAAATCCATAGCTTCGGTAATATGTTTATGCCCGATTATTATCCATGCTCGTCCGCTCGACTAGTGAGCTGTTACGCACTCTTTAAATGAATGGCTGCTTCCAAGCCAACATCCTAGCTGTCTGGGCAGACAAACCTCGTTCTTTCAACTTAACATATATTTGGGGACCTTAGCTGATGGTCTGGGTTCTTTCCCTCTCGGACTTGGACCTTAGCACCCAAGCCCTCACTGCTGAGAAACATTATATAGCATTCGGAGTTTGTCAGGAATTGGTAGGCGGTGAAGCCCCCGCATCCAATCAGTAGCTCTACCTCTATATAACTTTAAATTCAGCGCTGCACCTAAATGCATTTCGGGGAGTACGAGCTATTTCCGAGTTTGATTGGCCTTTCACCCCTACCCACAGGTCATCCGAAGACTTTTCAACGTCAACCGGTTCGGTCCTCCACTGTGTGTTACCACAGCTTCAACCTGCCCATGGGTAGATCACACGGTTTCGCGTCTAACACTACTGACTAAAGCGCCCTATTCAGACTCGCTTTCGCTACGGATCCGTGGCTTAACCACTTATCCTTGCCAGCAACGTTAACTCGTAGGCTCATTATGCAAAAGGCACGCCGTCACCCCACGAAAGGGCTCCGACCGCTTGTAAGCGTATGGTTTCAGGATCTATTTCACTCCGTTATTCACGGTTCTTTTCACCTTTCCCTCACGGTACTGGTTCACTATCGGTCTCTCAGGAGTATTTAGCCTTAGCGGATGGTCCCGCCAAATTCAGACAGGGTTTCACGTGCCCCGCCCTACTCAGGATACCACTATCCTTTACACTCATTACCTATACGGGACTATCACCCTCTATGGTTCTACTTTCCAGTAGATTCTAATTCTTTGTGCAAGAAATGTCGTGGTCCTACAACCCCAACATTGCCGTAACAACATTGGTTTGGGCTAATCCGCGTTCGCTCGCCACTACTTACGGAATCACTTTTGTTTTCTTCTCCTCCGCCTACTTAGATGTTTCAGTTCAGCGGGTTTGCCCACCTATCGGTGTACTATGTCTTCAACATAGTGGGTTGCCCCATTCAGGTATTTACGGATCAATTCGTGTGTGCCGATCCCCGTAACTTTTCGCAGCTTATCACGCCTTTCATCGCCTCTGAGAGCCAAGGCATCCCCCATACGCCCTTATTTTGCTTATTGTACCAGCCTTAAAATTAATTAAGACCGTTTTCTTTATTTACAGTATTACTACCGTCAATAAAAAATGCTTTCTACTTTTTATTATTTTCTTATCTCAATATGTCAATGAACTTTTTTCCTTTCGGAATAGTGGAGAATAACGGAGTCGAACCGTTGACCTCCTGCGTGCAAGGCAGGCGCTCTAGCCAGCTGAGCTAATCCCCCAATTTCAATTTTAGAATTTTGAATTCAGATTTTAAACCCTATTTCAGATTCAATTTCTTTTGGTGAATTCCAACTTCTAGAATTTCCTTTTTTTTAAGTTTAAAATAGTAGTCCCGGGCAGACTCGAACTGCCGACCCCTACATTATCAGTGTAGTACTCTAACCAGCTGAGCTACGAGACTCTGTTTTTACTTAAATTGTATTATTTGAACTAACAGCAGAGTAATATAATCTTTAGAGATGTAACAAATAGACATTTCGTCTTCTTTCCCTAGCGTGCATAAATGCTAACACTAAGGCTCTAGAAAGGAGGTGTTCCAGCCGCACCTTCCGGTACGGCTACCTTGTTACGACTTAGCCCTAGTTACCAGTTTTACCCTAGGCAGCTCCTTGCGGTCACCGACTTCAGGCACCCCCAGCTTCCATGGCTTGACGGGCGGTGTGTACAAGGCCCGGGAACGTATTCACCGGATCATGGCTGATATCCGATTACTAGCGATTCCAGCTTCACGGAGTCGAGTTGCAGACTCCGATCCGAACTGTGACCGGTTTTATAGATTCGCTCCTGGTCGCCCAGTGGCTGCTCTCTGTACCGGCCATTGTAGCACGTGTGTAGCCCAAGGCGTAAGGGCCGTGATGATTTGACGTCATCCCCACCTTCCTCACAGTTTGCACTGGCAGTCTTGTTAGAGTTCCCGACATGACTCGCTGGCAACTAACAACAGGGGTTGCGCTCGTTATAGGACTTAACCTGACACCTCACGGCACGAGCTGACGACAACCATGCAGCACCTTGTAATTTGTCTTGCGAAAAATCTGTTTCCAAATCGGTCAAACTACATTTAAGCCTTGGTAAGGTTCCTCGCGTATCATCGAATTAAACCACATGCTCCACCGCTTGTGCGGGCCCCCGTCAATTCCTTTGAGTTTCATTCTTGCGAACGTACTCCCCAGGTGGGATACTTATCACTTTCGCTTAGCCACTGAGATTGCTCCCAACAGCTAGTATCCATCGTTTACGGCGTGGACTACCAGGGTATCTAATCCTGTTCGCTACCCACGCTTTCGTCCATCAGCGTCAATCAATTAGTAGTAACCTGCCTTCGCAATTGGTATTCCATGTAATCTCTAAGCATTTCACCGCTACACTACATATTCTAGTTACTTCCTAATAATTCAAGTTTAGCAGTATCAATGGCCGTTCCACCGTTGAGCGATGGGCTTTCACCACTGACTTACTAAACCGCCTACGGACCCTTTAAACCCAATGATTCCGGATAACGCTTGGATCCTCCGTATTACCGCGGCTGCTGGCACGGAGTTAGCCGATCCTTATTCTTACAGTACCGTCAAGCTGGTTCACGAACCAGGGTTTCTTCCTGTATAAAAGCAGTTTACAATCCATAGGACCGTCATCCTGCACGCGGCATGGCTGGATCAGGCTTGCGCCCATTGTCCAATATTCCTCACTGCTGCCTCCCGTAGGAGTCTGGTCCGTGTCTCAGTACCAGTGTGGGGGATCTCCCTCTCAGGACCCCTACCCATCGTAGCCTTGGTAAGCCGTTACCTTACCAACTAGCTAATGGGACGCATGCTCATCTTTTACCGTTGTGACTTTAATAGTGACTTCATGCGAAGTTGCTATGCTATGAGGTATTAATCCAAATTTCTCTGGGCTATCCCTCTGTAAAAGGTAGATTGCATACGCGTTACGCACCCGTGCGCCGGTCTCTGCTTCCGAAGAAGCATACCCCTCGACTTGCATGTGTTAAGCCTGCCGCTAGCGTTCATCCTGAGCCAGGATCAAACTCTTCATCGTATATTTTTTATATTATATTGCGACTAATGATTCTATCGGTTATATTCAAATCTTGCGATTCTATTACTCTTTATTCTGTGTTTCGAAATCTCTTTCGAAACGGCTGTCAATTCAATATGTCTAGGAACGTGTTCTTTTTGTTTGTGCCGCTTGTTTCTCAAAGCGGGTGCAAAAGTAGTGAACTTGTTTTTAACTGGCAAGATTTTTTTGAAGTTTTTTTTAAGAAATTTTTCTCTCAAAAATCATTCGTAAATCTTAGCAGTATTTCAAAGAACTCCGTGTTTTGCGGGGTGCAAATGTAACTTTCGTTTTCCAAACTCACAAGCTTTTTTTAATCTTTTTTTCAGAAAAATTTTCCGTTTGATTAAAGTCTCTTGTCAGTATTTCAGATGAACGTTTTTGTTTGTTGCGGGTGCAAAACTACCACCTTTATCTAGATAAACAATACTTTTAAATCACTATTTTTAGTTTATTTTAGCTTTAATTCTTAACCATCTGATAATACCAACTTTACAGACTTCTCGTTTTTAGGTTTTGTGGGGTTTTTCTGTGGGGGTGTTTAGATTGCCTTTGGTTTTGCTGGGGTTTCTGGGGTTTGGCTGTTTCTGTTTTGCTCCCCTAGCCCTGATAGCAGCGAAAATCCTTTCTCTTTTTCCTTTAAAAAGAGAAAGATTACAGCGAATAGCAGGTTAAAGCTCCTAGAAATTAATCAAATCGTATTGCTTTGACTGGAGAAATCTTCGTTATTATATAGGAAGGAATCAATAACACCAGAAAACAAACCGTTATAGTAAGCAGATTCAACAACAACACATATCCCCAATTAAGATAAACTGGCGCTTGATTGACATAGTAGTTCTCCGGATTAAGTTGAACTATCCCAAAATGCTGTTGAATTAACAAAAGTGAAATCCCAATAAGGTTCCCCCAGAACAATCCTCTCAATATAAGGTAAAGCGCATTATAAAGGAATATTTTACGGATGACCCAGTTATTAGCACCTAATGCTTTTAAAATACCTATCATTTGAGTACGCTCCAATATCAAGACTAGCAACGCAACTACCATATTTATCGTAGCTACAATAATCATGATACCTAAAATGACTACTATATTAAAATCAAAGAGTTCTAACCAATCAAAAATATAACTGTATTTCTCTATTATAGTTTTCGTATCAAGTGTCGATGATGTTTGCTGGTAGATTTCCTCTCCTATTGTTTTTATCTTTCCAAAGTCTTTCAGGAAAACTTCAAATGCTCCAACCTGATCTGGAGCCCATTTATTAATACGTTGTATATGGCGAATATCTCCTATTATATAGGTAGCATCAAAATCCTGAAATCCTGAATTGAAAATTCCAGCAATTTTAAACCTACGAACATTCGGTAATTTATTCTGATCTTCCTTCATGAAGAATGTATTAAACTCATCCCCTACTTTAAGATTCAATCTGTTGGCAAGAAAACGAGACAATAACACTTCTTCATTAATAGCTTTAGAGAAATCTGGAAGTTTTCCATCAACCAAATACTCCTTTATATTATTCCAATCATAATCGGCACCAACTCCTTTAAATATGATTCCTTCAAAAGCCGCTTCGGTTCTTATTATCCCCGCTTTACTTGCTATTGCCTGAATATGGTTTACCTCAGGAACTGAAGTAAACTTAGGATAGAAATCTTGTTTTATAGAAATAGGACTTATTGTTACCTCTGATTGATTATTATCGTAATTAGAAATAATCACCTGTCCATTGAAGACTGACACTTTTTCCCGAATTTTTTGCTGCAAGCCAATTCCAGTTGCTACTGAAACCAACATCATTATTATTCCGATTGCAATAGCTGAGATTGCAATTTTTATAATTGGTGCGGAGATACTGCTTTTATAATCTTTGGCAGTAATAAGTCTTTTGGCTATAAAATATTCTAGATTCAAATTGATTGGGTTGTCTTTTTATAAATTCAAAAATACGGTTTAATAAGTAAACTTAAATTACTCGCAAAAACAATTACGAAATATTTAAGGCAAAAGACCTCCTTATAAAGGCATGCGTTTTTTCATTGCTTCAACGATATTAAATGCTGCTGGGCACATTGCAACATTTTTAAGTGTTAGGTCTGAAATTTGCTGAAACTTTTTACGGTCTGTATGTGGGAACTCACGACACGCTTTTGGACGTACATCGTAAATCATACAATAGTTTTCATTATCCAAGAAAGTACACGGAACACTTTGCAAAACATAATCTTTGTCTTCGTCAATTCGAAGATATTGCTCAATGAACTGCTGTGGCTTTTGTCGTAAATGTTTTGAGATACGTTCAATATCGGCAGTTGTAAATAATGGACCAGTTGTTTTACAACAATTAGCACATTTTAAACAATCCGTTTTCTTAAATTCAGCATCATGTAATTCCTGCATTACATAATCTAAATTTTTAGGTTGTTTCTTTTTGAGCTTATCGAAATACTTTTTGTTTTCGATATGCTTATCTTTGGCCAACTTATTTAAGTTGTTTAAAATTTCTTTCAAGTTTAAGATTTAAAGTTGAACTGCAAAATTAAACAACTTTAAACTCGAAACCTTAAACTTTGAACTAAAATACAATGAAAGACCTTTTTGGGAAAGCAATGCTTGATTTCCAGACCAACAACTCGCCTGAAGATTTAATTACCGAAACCACAATCTCTGAGGCTGACGAAATGAGCGTTGCTTATTTGTTTCGTTCCTTTAACGAAATGCCCAAACTGGAGCAAAAAGCATTAGAACTTGCCAAAGGAAAAATACTTGATGTAGGCTGTGGAGCAGGAAGTCATAGCTTATATTTACAGAATCAAAAGAAATTAGACGTAACTTCGATAGACATTTCTGAAAAAGCCATCGAAACCTGTAAGCTTCGTGGAGTTAATGATGCTAGGGTACAAGATGTACTAACTCTTGAAGGAGAAAAATATGACACAATTATATCTTTAATGAATGGTGTTGGGATTTTTGGGAAACTAGAAAATTGTAATAAATTTTTATCAAAGCTAAAATCACTCTTAAATCCAGGGGGTCAGATCTTACTAGACAGCTCTGACATCATATATATGTTTGACGAAGATGAAGACGGTGGCAAATGGATTCCATCTGACACTGAATATTATGGCGAAGTTATTTTTAACATCTCTTATAAAGGAGAAAAAGAATCTGCTTTTGAATGGCTATATTTAGATTACAATACGCTACAAAATGCCGCTATAGCAAACGGATTTAAATGTGAGCTTGTTTTAGAAGGAGAGCATTATGATTATTTGGCCAGACTTACGGTTTAAAAAATAAAACATAAAAAAATGGAAAATTTAGATTTAGAGAAATTAAAATACCCAATCGGAAAATTTATAGCACCTGATACTTATTCGGCTGATTATATCTCGAACAAAATCGAAGAGATTTCTTCTTTTCCAGAAAGACTAAAAAAGGAAGTCATTAATTTATCCGACGAACAACTCAACACTCCATATCGACCAGGTGGATGGACAGTAAGACAACTCATTCATCATTGTGCAGAAAGTCATATGAATTGTTTTATAAGAATAAAATGGACTTTGACTGAAGACAATCCAATAATAAAAGCGTATCATGAAGATCTTTGGGCTGAATTGCCAGACAATTTAACAATGCCTATCCAACCAACTTTGTCTTTACTCGAAAGTTTGCATTTCCGTTTAGGATTTATCATGAAGAATCTTTCTAAAGCCGATTTAGAAAAAACATTTATTCACCCCGAAAATAACTCAATAGTTCCTCTTAAACAAATAATAGGAACCTACGCTTGGCATGGAAATCACCATTTGGCTCATATTACAACTTTAAAGAAACAAAAAGGGTGGTAATCACAAAAAGAATCACCTACTAAATACAAATTGAAACCTTTTTATACAAGACGTATACTTTTTACTCATATCGTTCTATATAACTTGCAATAAATAAAAAAGCCTTTTCACGCATGAAAAGGCTTTTTCTTTACAAACATCCTCTTAAGGGATATTTAAATATTTATGCGTTTGAAGTGATACTCTCCATTTTGGATTGTTCATGACATACTCAACAATAAGCGGAGTCATTTCTTCTTTCTTACTCCATTCTGGCTGAAGAAACAATATTGCATTTCCATTTACCAATTCAGCTTGTTCTTCGGCAAAGATAAAATCATGCTTATTATAAATGATTACCTTTAATTCATGAGCATTATCATAAACTGTTTGTGTAGGTAATTTATTCTTTTTTGGCGAAAGACAGATCCAATCCCACGTTCCTGTTAGCGGATAAGCGCCTGAGGTTTCGATATGGACTTTCAAATTTTTATTTTTCAATTCCTTCGTCAGTACAGTCATATCCCATGTTAACGGCTCTCCACCGGTAACAACTACTGTATCAGCATATTTACTTGCATTACTCACAATTAAATCAACACTTGTTGGCGGATGCAGTTCTGCATTCCAACTTTCTTTAACATCACACCAATGGCAACCCACATCACACCCACCAATACGGATAAAATAAGCTGCTGTTCCTGTATGAAATCCTTCTCCCTGAATCGTATAAAATTCTTCCATCAAGGGTAACATCGCACCTTTATTTACTTCTAATTGTATTTCTTTTGATAACATTACTAAAATTTAAAGTGCAAAGATAGTCAATAAAAAATGGAACAATAAAAAAACCGATAACTCAAAGAGTTATCGGTTTTAAAATATTAGTAAACTTTAAATTATTTTAAAGTATTCAAAGACTGTGTTGCGTATGCATTAGTAGGATCCAATGCTAAAGTTTTATTGAAAAACTCAATTGCTTTTGCTTTGTCAGTATTAGCATAACTTGCAGCCATATTATTGTAAGCTTCTACAAATTTAGCTTTAACTGCTGGTTTAGCAAGTTCTTCAGCTCCTTTTTCAGTAGATTTTGCAATATATGTCTCGTAATTTTTAGTCATCTCCTCATCATTTTCAAGCAATCTGTTTGTTCTTGCTCTGTAAAGATAAGCCTCTTGATAATTTGGTGAAGCTGTGATTACATTTACAAATGCAGCGTCTGCTTTTTGCAAAGCAATTGCATCTGGTTTCACATTAGCTTTATTGTTATCATAAAATATAGACAATCCGTAATAAACATTATCATCTAAGTAAGTTGAAGACTCAGGAACTTTAGTTCCAAATTCAAAAAGCATAGCAGCTTCTTTGTATAATTTTTTAGTAAACAAAGCTTTTCCAAGATCACCTAAATCCTGAACAGCTAAAGGCTCCATTGCGACAGCTTTTCTAATGTCAACTAAACCTGCTTCGAATGCAGCTGGCTCAATTGAAGCACCATCAGCACTTGTTCCTTTTTTAATTTTTGCAAAACCTAAATACAAGTAATCTTTAGCAATTATCTTGTTTGCAGGGTTTTTTACATAATCTTCTAATGATTTAATAGCAACATCTACATTACCATTTTCATAAGCAGCATATCCTAAGTATCTAAAAATTCTAGGATTAACTTTATCTAGCTTAACCATTTCATTCGCTTCTTTCTCTAAAGCTTTATAGTCTTCAACTAAAATTAAGAAATCTGCATGACGCATTCTAGAGTGAATAGAATAATCTGTAAGACTTAAGTATTTCTCATAATTAGTAATCGCTTTTTGATAATTAGCTTCTCTTGTAGAAGGCTTATTTCTTGCCCATTTGTAATATGTTTCAGCTAATTCTCTATAAACAGGACCGTAATTTGCATCTAAAGCAATAACCTCATTAAACGCTTTAATAGCCTCGTCATAAGATTTTGCACCTTTTAACAATACTCCAAGTTGCATTTTTGCTCTCAACAAAGTTGGATCTGCTTGGAATGCATTACGATATGATTTATAAGCTTCATTTTGATTGTTATCTCCATAATATGCATCTCCAAGTGCTAAAAGTACTTGAGCATTTTGTGGATCTATTGCCAATGCACGGTTTAAAGTAGCAATCGCATTTTTGTAATCTGGGTTAACAGAATTCATGTATGCTCTACCAATATAGATAAACTCTTCTATATCTTTTCTTTTCATTGGCTTAGTAGCTGAAGCAAAATTAGCCTGAGCTGCCGTTGTATTTTTATTATCTAAATCTAATTGACCTAAACCAATATAACCAAGATTAGCACGGCTTGATGCAGCTACGCTATTAAGATAATATATCTTAGCTGAGTCAGCAACTTGTTGACTTAAGTAAACATTACCCAATATAAATGGAGCTTCACCATCTGTTGGTTTTGCTTTAATAATTGATTGTAGAACTGTTTTTGCTTTTTCAAATTGCTCTGCATCGATAGCTTTTTTAGCCTGGCTTATGTCTTGCGCATAAGCTCCCGCAGCTGTCGCCATTAACGCAACACTAAAAATTTTAAATTTATTCATCTCTATTATAATTAATTTATTCTTTTTCTTTAATAATTTCATTTCTAATAATGAGCTTTCTTCCAGGAACTCGTATTGGCAATAATCCAGATTTTAAAATTATTCTTTGTCCAATATCCCCTCCTACAAAAGAAGCAAACCCAATACCTAATCCAGAGTATCCCTGACAGTTTATAATATACAAATCACGTGCCAAAGGATAAGTCTGTTCTGCTATGTTGTTTTGAGTTGGAGCAATAAATTTATCACTAGTAAGGCCTTTTACGCTCAACACATTTACTTTAGCTACATAATTTTTTAATTCAGGAGATGGTTGTGATAACCAATTTACACCAACAACTCCAATCATTCCTGCATTTTCAGACACGAATTTAATTACTTCCTCATTGGTTTTAAATGAGAAAACACCTTCTTTAGGAATATCTTTAATCCCTGCTAAAGTTTTCAAATATCGCACTGTACTCGAGTTCGGATTATCAAAGACTAATCCTTTGATATTTGCTTCTGGCTTACCTTGCATAAAATTAATTACACTTTTCAACGCGATTAACGTATCATTATTGCCTTTGTTTGAAATAAATGCAATTGCATCTGTAGCAACTGGTGTTACTTTAGGAACTATTTTCTTTTGATTAAAAATAGCTCTCTCTTCTTTAGTTAAATCTCTTGCAGTAAAAGCAACAGTAGCTTTTTGATTTAATAAATCATTAATAATTTCAGCTTCAGATTTAGGCTTAATAGTAATCTTTGCATCATAAGTTCCTTCAAAAACAGCTACCTGATCTTCAACAATGGGAACCAATGTTTCGTCCACCGCAATATCCATAGTCCCTTTAAGTATAGTCTCCTTTTCATCTTTACTCTTATCTTTCTGATTACAAGTAATAAACAAGAAGCCAAACGCCACTAATAACAAAATTTTACTATTCTTAAGCATGTCTAATCTGTGTTTGAATTAAAAAATCTAACAAATCTTATAAACGAATATACAATTAATAATACACCAAAAGCAACTCTGTACTTATATTCCATCGTAATTGGTAAAGTTTTCCAAAAAATGATCGCTAAACCTATCACGAAATACATTAGGAAGAAGAACATTCCTAAAACAAGAAGAAATCGCTCTTTTAGCGATTTCTTCTTAATATTATCAAGCAGTTGTCTCAACATTAGTCTGCAGATTGGATAGTAATAGGAAGAGAATATAATACTCTAACTTTTTTACCATTTTGCTCACCTGGATTCCATTTTGGACATTTCTTTAAAACTCTAATAGCTTCGGTTCCTGTTCCATAACCAATATCTCTTAAAACTTTAATGTCTGTTAATGAACCGTCTTTTTCAACAACAAAAGTAACATATACTTTACCTTTTAATCCTTCTTCTTCTGGAGTTCTGTAGTTATTTCCTACAAATTTGTAGAATTTCTCAATTCCTCCAGGGAATTCTGGTTTAACTTCGATACCAGCAGTGTTATATACTTGGTTATCTTCTTCAACTACTGCTGCAGTTCCTGTACCTACTGGTTCAACAGTTAATACTGCATCTGGATCTCCTTTAATAGTTTCAGCACCAATTTTTTTCTCTTTAAGCTCAACTAATTTTGGTGGCTCTTCAGTCACTTCATCAGCTTTTGCTACAACCGGCTTCACAAACTTCACTTGATCCACTTTTGGAGGTGGCGGCGGTGGCGGCGGAAGATTAGGTTTTACCTCCTCTTTTTTAGGCGGTAACTTTACAGTGGTAATCTTAATATCCTTAGTTCCTTCTTCTGTTTTAGAATCTGGCAAAAGGCTCGCGATAACTGGAGCAGCAATAAGAAGTGAAAAAATAACAGATCCTATGATAAGTGCTCTTACCGTAGTCTTTTTGTTAGATTTTCTTAGCTCATATGCACCATATATCTTATTACGCCCTTCGAATACGATATCAAGCCACTGGTTTTTTATAATATCTAATTTCATTTTTCTTGATTATTAGGGTGTTAAAATATAAGATTGCTCTTATTTTTTATCTACCAATTTTGTTTCCTCTGGTGAAAAATCATTAACAATCGCATAGGTTTCTACACCAGTAATAGCCATTTCATCCAAGATATCAACCAAATTTTTGTAAGAAGATTTTTTAGTCGGTTTAATGATTACAATAATTCCGTTTTTCGGTTTCCCTTTTGCAGCAGAATATTCTAAAACAGATTTTTTTCTGCTTAACAATTCTTTACGAATCCCGTCTTTACCATAAGCAATGTCTTTAGGCCCAGCGATAGGAGTTGCAAGCAATCCCATATAATAAACTAACTTATTGTCAGGCCCCAACATTAAAGTCATTGTACGATTTTCATCAACTTTAATTTTTTGATCTATCTTGTTATCCTCTTTATCTGGCAACCCCAAGCTCATCGATTGAGGCTTTGACAACGTTGTGGTAAGCATAAAGAACGTGATCAATAAGAAAGCCAAATCCACCATCGCAGTTAAATCTACTTTTGCGTTTTGCTTTTTACTTCTTACTTTACCACCTTTTCCGCCTCCACCGTCGCCGGTATTTAATTCAGCCATTTTAGTGTATGTTTTTTAATTAAAAGTCTTTTCCTCTCAAACCAGTAACCAAGTTAAAGGTATTGATTTTTTGATCTTGCAAGATATCCATTACTTTACGAATCGCTGGATACTCTTCTTTAGCATCACCTTTTATAGCGAATTGTAATTCCTTATCAGCAACTTCAATATTTGCAATACGCGCATTGTAAATCCATTCTTTTAACTGATTATCTAAAGAATCTTTAGGAATACCAGGTTGACCAGCTTTACTTCTATCAGCTGCTTTCATGTCGATGATTTGTTTCAAACTTGTAATTGGAACACCAAATCCTTCCATCAAAGCAAATTCACTTTTATCTTTATCAGAAAAAGCAACACCATATTTTTCTCCCATTAGCTCCAAAGTTCTTGTACGAACTTCTCTTCCTTTTAAATCAAAAAATACTTTTCCTTTTCCTATTGTAATAGTAGCTAAATCCGTTTCAGGTAATTTAGTTTGTACAGTAGATGAAGGCGTGTCTACAGGAAGTGCCTCAGGCACTTTTGCGGTAGCAGTCAAAATAAAGAATGTCAACAAAAGAAACGCAACATCACACATGGCAGTCATGTCCGTAGACATTGACTTTTTTTTCATTTTTATTTTTGCCATTATCTTTTATTTTTAAATTTAGCAATAATCATGCTAAAAAATTATTTATTGTCTTAAACTTCCTCTGAAATGTCTGTAAGTATTTACGATAGTAGTACCAGCCTCATCAATAGAGTAAGTCAAATCATCAATTTTAGATGTAAAGAAGTTGTAAGCAATAATAGCAAAGATAGAAGTACTAATACCTGTTGCAGTATTTACAAGTGCCTCAGAAATACCATTTGCTAATGCAGCTTGGTCAGGAGAACCTGTAGAAGCTAACGCGCTAAATGCTTTAATCATACCAGATACTGTTCCTAACAATCCTCCTAATGTACCTAAAGATACTAAAGCTGAGATAATTGTCATGTTTTTCTCTAACATTGGCATTTCTAATGAAGTTACCTCTTCGATTTCTTTGTGAATAGTTTCTGAAGCTTCTTCACTATTGAATCCTTCTTTCTTAACTTCTTGGTATTTAATTAAAGCTGATTTAATTGCATTTGCAACTGAACCTTGTTGTTTGTCACATGAAGCAATAGCTGCATCAATGTTTCCTTCTTTAATACTTCCTTGAACACTTTTCATAAATTTATCCAAGTTTACTTTTCCAGCAGCTTTAGTGATAACTGTATATCTTTCGATAGAAAATACAAGAACCATTAATAACATACCTAACAAAATCGGAACGATAATACCACCATGGTAAACCATACCTAATATATTTAATGGATGCCCCTCAACAGTACCACCTTCAAAATTCGAAGGAGAACCCATAAGGAAATTCCAAATACACCAACCCACAAAAATACATGCTGCAATAATCAACCCTGACACCATTCCTCCGCCATTTGAAGTACTTTCCTTTTTAACTTTAACGTTTGCCATTTTTTTTAATTTTAATAGTTTTAAATAATTTTTATTTTTTAGTTATAATAAACTTGTAGTGGAGCAAATTTATATTTTTAGTTTAAATAAAAAAACTTTTTTCAGTTTTATTCCAATTAATTTAACCTAAACACAAAAAATATCTAATCACATTAATTGTATTTTAAATAAAATCGAAGTTAAAAAATAATTATTTATGATAAAATTTACAACGATTTAGTAAAAAGAAACACAATCTTCCAAAATCTTTGTAATATGTTAAGAAAATATTTTTTACTTTTATTTTTAACAAAAACACTTTTTTTTCACGCTAACATCTCTAAATTAAACGATTTAAGAAAAAAACGATATCTTGCAACTGAATTAATGTTACACAAATATGAGCCAAAAAGACGAATTTATTCAAAGTATAAATGACGGTTATCAAACCAAGGGAGAAAGCATTATTCTTGGTGGAGCAATCTATGACGGGGAGCCTCTAAATGCACATGTAAAAATACCTTTAAAAACATTAAATCGTCACGGATTAATTGCTGGGGCAACAGGAACTGGGAAAACAAAGACAATTCAGGTATTATCTGAACAGCTCTCTCTAGCAGGAATCCCAGTTTTAATGATGGATATAAAAGGAGATTTTAGTGGTATTGCAAAAGAAGGTGAAGAAAAATCCTTTATTACCGAACGTCATGCTAAAATTGATATCCCCTATAAAACATCACAATTCCCAGTAGAATTAATGACACTTTCTGAGCAAAGTGGTGTGAGATTGCGCGCTACAGTTTCGGAATTTGGACCTGTATTGTTTTCTAGAATATTAGGATTAAACGATACACAATCAGGTGTTATTTCTGTTATTTTCAAATATTGTGACGACAATAAAATGCCTTTACTAGATTTAAAAGACATTAAAAAGGTCATTAATTATATTACAGAGGAAGGAAAAGATGAAATTGCAGCCAGCTATGGCAAAATATCTACCGCTACCACTGGAACAATCCTAAGAAAAATAATAGAACTTGAACAGCAAGGAGCGGATATCTTTTTTGGAGAATTATCATTCGAGATTGATGATTTAATGCGTATTGACGAAAATGGAAAAGGATACGTAAACATTATTCGCTTAACAGATATTCAGGATAAACCTAAATTATTCTCGACTTTTATGCTAAGCCTACTTGCTGAGATATACCAACAAATGCCTGAAAAAGGAGATGTTGATCAGCCTGAGTTAGTCATCTTTATAGATGAAGCCCATTTAATCTTTAATGAAGCTAGTAAAGTATTATTAGAACAAATTGAGACTATTGTAAAACTGATTCGTTCAAAAGGAGTTGGAGTTTATTTTGTAACTCAAAACCCAATGGATGTCCCTAGTGGAGTTCTGGCACAATTAGGATTAAAAATCCAACATGCCTTGAGAGCTTTTACAGCGAATGATAGACAAGCCATCAAAAAAACCGCAGACAACTACCCTATTTCTAAATATTACAAAACTGATGAACTCCTTACAAGTTTAGGTATTGGAGAGGCATTGGTAACAGCATTAAACGAAAAGGGTGTCCCTACACCATTGGTAGCTACTATGATGAGAGCCCCAATGAGTAGAATGGATGTACTTACAGAAAGTGAAATCCAAGAAATCAATCAGAAATCAAAATTAGTAAAGAAATATAGCGAAGTAATCGACCGTGAAAGCGCTTACGAAATACTAACCAAAAAAATTAGCGATGCCGAACAAGCTGCTGCTTCACAAGAAGAAGAAAAACCTTCAAAGAAAGCAAGCAACGAACCAAGTACTGCTAGTGTCGTTGGCAAATCGGTACTAAAAGTAGTAACAAGTGCTACCTTTATAAGAGGTGTCTTTGGCGTTTTATCAAAAATGTTCAAGAAGTAAATAAAAAAGAAACCCTTTTGACATAATATCAAAAGGGTTTCTTTTTATAAAGTTAACTCACACTATTTACAGAAAAGCAAATGTCTCAGGTTTTAAATTAAAACCAAGACTGTAAACTGTGGCTGCTTTTATTTATTTCAACAAATCAAGAATTTTATTTTCGACAATGGGACTATCCCAAATTGTCTCTATATTATCCATTCTTAAAATTTCTTCCATAATTGTATTTTGGAAATCTCCAATTGCCAATGCTTCGGCATAAGGTCGTTCACTAAAAGTAACACGACTATAAAGCGGAATCCATTTGTCTGGATGCTTATCCGAAAAAGCTTTTTCTATCTTCTTTTGCAATAAAAATTTTTCATCAGCAGTTTTGGTACTCATTTCCATAAAATTTCGATACGAAAGTTCCGCAATTGCATCTGCATTTGGTTTACGTGAAATTTCATATTCAGAGAAAACTGTCTTCCAATCGTCTCCGTATTTGAGCATCATCTCATACAAAACGGTTATATCTTCAAAACCAGCATTCATTCCCTGACCATAAAAAGGAACAATAGCATGACAGGCATCCCCAATCAATGCTATCTTATCATTATACGTCCAAGGAAAGCACTTCATTGTCACCAATGTACTTGTTGGGTTATTAAAGAAATCCTCCGCTAATTTTGGTATAACCTCAATAGAATCGGGGAAGTTTCTCTCAAAGAAATCTTCTACCTGTTTTCTATCAGTAAGCGAGGCAAAGGAGTTTTCTCCCTCAAAAGGCATAAATAAAGTACACGTAAAGCTGCCGTCTAAATTTGGCAATGCAATAAGCATATACTCTCCTCGTGGCCAAATATGAAATGAGTTTTTATCTAGTTTATGTGTCGCATCAGGATTTGCAGGAATATTCAATTCCTTATATCCCATATTCAAAAACTCTTGTGAATAATTAAACATGCTTTGGCGTTGCATACGATGACGAATTCTCGAAAAAGCACCATCGGCTCCAAAAACCATATCATATTTTTTCTCTTCCCATTCTCCTCTTTCCGTTTCACCAATATGTAATGTCGCATCACTCAATGTTACATCCCATATTTTTTGTTCAAAGAAAAACTCAGCTCCAGCATTTTCTGCTAAATCGATCATTTTACGATTCAGTGTTCCTCTCGAAATTGAGTAGATGCTTTCTCCTTCTTGTCCATAATTCTGAAAATTAAGCTTATCAACTAAATGAATGGCTCGTTTATCCATCGGAATAGCAATCTCACGAACTGCATCTCCCACACCAACACCATCAAGCGCTTTCCAACCACGATTAGACATAGCTAAATTTATCGATCGTCCCGAAAAATTAATTTTACGAATATCTGGACTTCGATCATAAACATGAACTTCGTGTCCTTCTTTTTTAAGGTAAATTGCCAACAATGAGCCAACTAATCCAGAACCTACAACAGCAATTTTAAGTGGAGTTTGCATTAAAGAAAAAATGTAATTATACGAATCGTAAAAATAAGTATATAATCTATAGAATAGACTATAAATCAAAGAAATGTTTGGGCGTGACCCTCCCAAAAGGTCAGGTCAGGCTTTTCTTTACAATCTTTTTTCGTTCCTCAAAAAAGGATTTCCACTTCAATCCTTCACGCAATCAATTACATAATGAAATAAATTAAAACACAAAACCTTCCATTTTTCTATTTAGGCTTAAAAATCAACTTAGTAGACGTTTTTATAATTTCATCTTTGTTTAGTTTCATTTTTCGGAACTTTCCTTCATTATAAAGTTCTGCTTGATCTGTATAATGTTTACTAAACGGATTTCCTGATTGTCCTGTTGGTAAAATACTCCAGCTATTCTCTATGTCCGAAAAGTCTACAATCCTTCTTGTCGATGGACCACCCTTTACATCATAAACCCCTTTATCAGTAAAATCAAAAAACTGGTTGTTGATTACTTCCGACGAACCTGAAGTTGCAAAAGGTCCTGCATTAAAAATGCCTCGCAAAGCTGCCACCTGCCCTAATGGATGATGATACTCTACTGTATGTACTTTTTCCCATTTCCAATCTTGAACATTTGCTCCTAATTGTTTCTCTAAAGCTGCTACAGCCTCATGAAATGACTTTACTAGAATCTCTTTCTTAGTTTCTTTTACATCTTTAGTCAATATATTATCCCACCAAACAGAGTTTTCATTTTGCATCTGTTTTGCAATAATTTGTTTTACAAGATGTGTTCCTAAAAAGTCTTTAAAACTGTCTTTCCCTAATTCATCTTCAAAAGTGTTACTTAAATAAGAGTACACCCATTTATTATAAATTGTAGGCGCTACATCTTGCAAGTTATTAGTTCCTTTCCAATCCTTAAGAATACCTAATGCTTGTTTTTCATTTGCTGTAAGCGTTTCATTTTTGATATTCAAAATTAAATTCTCAACCACCTTTGGAGCTACTATTGTAGTATTATCAAAAATCATTTTACTCACTGCTTCTTTATCCCAATCTGATTTTGCATCAAGTAATTGTGTGATTCTTTTAGCACGGTCCTCTGGAAGATAATATCCTGGGTATAAAAACCCATCGATAGCTTCTGGCTGATTATTTGCAGAATATACATAACCCCATTCTGGATTTTCAGCAGAAGGATTTTTAGAGAAATCCAAATATTCGGCAATATCATCCTTGCCACTTGCGCCATCAAGAATAAAATTAGGGTTCACTCCTTTATTATGCTTGTATAACGTTCCTGTAGCCCACCAGCCTACATTTCCTTTTGCATCACCATACATTACATTTAATCCAGGGGCAGCAATAAGACTAACCGCTTTCTTAAAATCACTTTTATTTTTAGCATGCGAAATACCATAAACAGCATCTAGAATTTTTATAGGTTGCTGCGTATAAACCCAAGACATTGCTATTGGCTTATTGCTATTTTTTAAATCCTCTATCAACCCATTCATAACAGGTCCATGACGACTTATCTTTACATTTACTACAACATCTGATGAATCCTTTACTTTTATAGTCTTCTTTCTAATTTCATATTTTTCAAACCCATTTGGTGTTTTATATTGATTAGAATCACCCTGTTTATCTTCTTCTTGATAAAAATCAATATCATCATTTTCAAACATTGTCAATCCATATGCATATTCTCTATTATGTCCTAATAAAGGATATGGCGTTCCTGCCAAATAACAACCATACAATTCAAAATCTGGAGTTACAATATGAGCTTCATACCATGTTCCTGGTTGTGAAAACCCAATATGAGGATCATTAGCAAAAATAACTTTCCCATTCTTTGTTTTCTGAGAAGAAATCACCCAACTATTACTTCCTATAAAAGGTGGAATTGGAGATTTTTCAAGAAGTGAAGCAACCGATTTTGAAATTGCTGCATATTCCTCAGGCTTCTCTTTTGCACTTCTTATTTGAGTAGTATTCAATTCTCCATTTAAACCAAAATCTTTTAAATATTCATCTCCATATTTATTACGAATATCAGTCATTAAGGGATCTGTCTTTTGTGCCATTGCAAAACTAAATGACATATATCCAAAAATATTATACACATCTTTTATAGTGAATTTCTGTTTTTTCACTCCAACCAATTGAAACTCTATTGGTGTAACCCCTTCATCCATATATTGGTTTATTCCATCTAAATAAGCCATTGTTAATTGATAACTCTGACTGTTTTTATCTAATTGCGCTATTGCTTTCTCTGACGCTTCTTCTATTCCTAAACCAGAGAAAAACTTATCATTTTTAAGCATTACCGAACCAAAAATTTCCGACAATCGTCCTGAAGCTATTCGTCGCATTAACTCCATTTGCCACAAACGGTCCTGAGCATGTACATAACCCAAAACGGTCATGGCTTCTTTTTGAGAATCTGCATAAATATGTGGCACACCAAAATCATCAAAGTATACAGTTGTTTCTTTTTGAATATTTTTCAGTTTTACTTCTCCTTCATATTTTGGTTTTAAATGAAAAATATAAGTACACAAAACAATCCCTAAAACAATAAGCAGTAAGAACAAAACAAGCAGTATTTTTTTAATTTTTTTCATGTTTCTAAATTAAATAAGTAAATATTTTAACGAAATTCTTTATTATCAAAATCACAATTGTATCTAAAAATTATTTCTTTCAAGTCTTTAAATTTATATATTTAAAATAAAATAACACTAAATGTCTTTAAATAAAAAAATAACCATAGGAATCTTTTCATTTCTAACCCTCTTGTTATTAATAAATTCAGGATTAAATTTTTGGGTAAAAAAACAGCTGCCTAAAATCATCCAAGACAACAATACAACTCCTTATCAAATCACTTACGAAGATATTAAAATTGACCTTTGGTCTGCAGATATCTATGCATCTAATATTGCTATCAATCCTAAGAATGCTCCTAAAGATAGTGCAACTAAAATTGGAATCTATTCTAAAATTAAAACCGTTGCCATAACTGATTTTAGCATTTGGAATCTAATTTTTAACGATGTCCTACATGCCAAAAGCATTACAATTGATCATGCCCGTGTGATTTTGTACAAAAAAGATGAAAATGCTATTGACAACAGCAACAGCATCCGTACACAAGTAATTGAGCCGTTCCAAAAAATCATTGTTGTTTCTAACATTTATCTTAATAAAGCAAGTTTAGATATCATGTCTACCCAAACAAACAAGCCTATTTTATACACTCGAAATATCGCAATTGTATTAGAAGAAATTATTATCAATGAAACAACTCTTAAACAAAAGATTCCTTTTTCATTTCAGAAATATGCACTTAATTGTGACAGTATCTATTATAAGCCCAATCCTTTTTACACAATCAATGCTTCACAAATAACAACCAATAATCATTCTTTAAAAATAAAAAACTTTAGTTACATCCCTTTATATACCCGTCATCAATTTGTACAAAAAATAGCCAAAGAGAAAGACATTTTTACCATTAAAGCTACTGATATAAACATCAATTCTATGGATTGGGGATTCAAGAACAATGTGTTCTTCTTTAATGCAAATTCAATTGTTTTTGATGATTTAAATGCAAATATCTATCGAAATAAATTACCTGAAGATGATGTAAGCAAAAAACCACTATATAATACTTTGTTACGAAAAATTCCATTCCCTTTAAAAATTGACACGCTCTCTATCCAAAATTCAAAACTAGTTTATGAAGAAGAAATCAATTTTCAGAAAGGTCCTGCAATATTAAATTTTGGGCGTTTTAATCTAAATGCAACAAATATCCAGAGTGGTTATGGATTAAAAAAAGCCGCTGATTTAGACATCAAAATCAACTGTCTTTTTATGAAAAATTCTCCATTAAAAGTACATTGGACATTAAATGTACTAGACAAAAATGATGGATTTCATATAAAAGGAAGCATTTCAAAATTTGATGTTCAAGCAATGTATGCTTTTACAAAACCGTATACTAACACTTCATTCAAGGGTACTTTTGATGATTATCGTTTTGACATTACCGGGAACGATAAAAGGGCTACAGGAAATGCTAGTTTAGAATATAAAGACTTAAAAGTTACACTATACAAAAAGAAAAACCCTGAAAAAGAAGCAAAATTAAAAAGCTCAATAGCTAATTTAATCCTTAAAAAAGACTCTGATAATGAAGCTAAAAAGGCAAAAATAGAACTGGAACGAATTCAAGAAAAGTCATTTTATAATTTTTTATGGAGAAGCATAGCCGAATCCTTGAAGAAGATTTTAATTTAATTACGCTACAAAACAAACTTAATCATCTATAAACATGATATATATCAGCTTTTATCCAAAATGATTTTACAACATTTGTCACTTATTAAATTTTATAATAATAGCAAATGATTAAAACTCCAATACACTCTTTTCATATTCCTGTAATGGGACTTGCTTATACTATTGACAGTCCGATTCGAGTAGCCAAATACGGTATCTCATCTGTAATTTCAATTGCTGATGACGAATTAATTGAAAAGATGACTGCTTTTTATTCTGAAAAATTCAATTCTTCTTATCAGGAAATAAGTCAAAAAATTCATGATTACAGAGCCAAACGTATTACAACCTACTTAAATTTAGTTGACAAAATTGTAAAGCAAAAATTTGAAAGTTTTAAAACCGAATTATCTGAAAGCAAATTAGCATTAGAGAACTATATCTCAATGCTGCCTAATAGTTCTGAAATAAAAAAAGGGATTCTAAACTTAATGGAAGATGGGATTTCTTTCAAAGAAAACATTCAAAACTATATCGAATCACACCTTTCTGCAGGTGCTATCGATGTAAATATAATGACAAAGCTTGATAAAGATAATTTTATCAAAGACGAACAATTACCAATTGAATTTAATGATGCTCATGCTGCACTTCGCGGTTTTGCCAACAGCAATCTTGAGTCTTCTTTAGTCCTTTCTGCTGGTATGAATCCTAGATTATATAGCTACTTTGAGAATTTTCCGGACTTTTTTCCAAATAGCAATAATGAGCTTAAAAAGAAAATAATATTAAAAGTAAGCGACTTTAGGTCAGCTATGATTCAAGGTAATTTTTTAGCAAAAAAAGGACTATGGGTTTCTGAATATCGTATTGAATCTGGATTAAATTGTGGTGGACATGCTTTTGCTACCGAAGGCTTGCTACTAGGACCTATATTAGAAGAGTTTAAAGAAAAGAAAGACCAATTGATTCAATCTGCCCATGATTTAATGGTAAAAGCTTTACAGCAAAAACAATTCCTAGTTCCCGAAAAACCTTTACCTCTTAAAATAACTGTACAAGGAGGAGTAGGAACTGCTGAAGAACATGAATTTTTATTAGACAATTATAGTGTCGATTCTGTGGGTTGGGGAACTCCTTTTTTATTAGTTCCAGAAGCAACATCTGTTGACCAAACTACACGAAACTTATTAATGAAAGCACAAGAAGAGGACTTATACTTAAGTCATATTTCACCTCTAGGAGTGCCATTTAATACATTAAAAGGTACTACCAACGAAATCCTTAAGCAAAAACGGATCCATGATAATAAAGCAGGAAGCTCTTGTCCAAAAAAATTCTTAGCATTAAGCAAAGAATATGACCCAAAAGGAATTTGTTCTGCATCAAAGAAATACCAAGATTTAAAATTAGCTGAATTAGAAAGCAAAAAAGATACTTTCTCTCCAGAAGCTTTTGAGAAAAATAAAGCGGCCATTACTGAGAAGTCATGTTTATGTGTAGGTTTAGCAAATGCATCTTATTTAGAGAATGATATTAAAATAAAAGGACAAGCGCAAGGCGTTGTTATCTGCCCTGGTCCTAATATGGCCTATTTTGACCAAGAAGTCTCTTTGACTGACATGATACAGCATATTTATGGAAACAAATCGGTTATACGTGTTGAAAATCGCCCAAACTTGTTTGTAAAGGAATTAAAAATGTATCTCGATTATTTTAAGAAAGAAATCGAAAATCTTTCGGCAGAGATAACTGCTGCGCAAACTAAAAAATTACAAGCTTTTAAAGACAATCTTTTAAGCGGAATTGCATATTACGAAAATCTGCTTACCTCTTCTTCTTACTTTAAGAATGAAAAATCAGAAATCAAAAATCAATTTAATGATTACAGAACTAAGCTAATTGCTATTGCGATTCCTGCATAAAAGGAAAAAAGTATTGCATAAAAAAACACCTCAAAAATTAATTTGAGGTGTTTTCTATTTGAATCTAACTAACACTTATTAAAAATAGCGCTTCCTCTATTCTTTTTTCTTTCTTCCATCTATTATTGCTCCAGTTCCCGCACCTACACCTGCACCTGCCAATCCTCCTATTATTGCGCCTTCGCCTTTCTTCTTACTAACAATTGCTCCTGTAACTGCTCCAACTCCAGCACCAATTACAGCTCCTTTTGCAGTTGAGCTCCATCCTTTTTTCTTCGGTGTAACTGCTGCCGGCGCTTGCTGATTTACAACAACTACTTTTTGAGGTACTGCTTCCGCTTGAATTTTCTCTTTTTCTTTCTCTTCCTGAACTTTTGCCATTTCAGTTTTCATCGAATCAATAACCATTTGTTTATTCATTTCGATTTTCATTGAATCAATACTGGCTTGTTTTGCCTTTTGGATATCCATTTTTCCTTGATTTTGACAAGAAAAAATAGCAAAAGAAAGTACTATTAAATATAATGTTTTCATGATCGTAATTTTTAGTTTTTATAACATAACAAAGTAAAGTGTATACTACTACCTAATAATTACATAATTACGAGGGATCGTTATAAAATTAAACGATACAAAAAAACCGACTAATTCATAACAATCTGAATTAGTCGGCTTTAAAATATTTTATATCTAGGTTATTCTAAAATTCCTTTTTTAAGAATTTGTCCAAAATCATACATATCTTCAAAAGAACAGTACAACGGAACTGGGGCTAAACGAATAACGTTAGGCTCACGCCAATCTGTAATAACACCATTTTTCATTAAATAATCAAATAAACTACGCCCTTCACCGTGTAAAAAAACTGATAATTGCGATGCTCTTTCTTTAGGCTCTGTTGGTGTAATAACTTCAAAATTCCCCTTTACTTCCTTGTCTATTTCATGAAGAATAAATTCAAGATAAGCTGTTATCTTATCTCTTTTTACTATTAAAGTATCCATACCTACTTCATCAAACATTTCTACTGATGCCAGATAAGGTGCTAAAGAAAGTACTGGTAAATTACTAATCTGCCAACCATCGGCTCCATGAACTGGGTCAAAATTAGGTTCCATTTTAAAACGGCGTTCTTTATTGTGACCCCACCAGCCTGCAAAACGAGGCAGATCTGAATTGTTGTGATGCTTTTCATGCACAAAACAACCAGATGCATTTCCTGGCCCTGAATTCATGTATTTATAACTACACCAAGCTGCAAAATCAACATCCCAATCGTGCAATTCTAATTTTATATTTCCTGCAGCGTGAGCTAAATCCCAACCTACCTTGGCTCCTACTTTATGTCCAGCCGCAGTAATTGTCTTCATATCGAAGACTTGTCCTGTATAATAATTTACTCCACCAATTAATACCAAAGCCAACTCTTCACCAACTTCTTCGATCTTTGCCAGAACATCTTCTAAGCGGATATTATGTTCTCCCTCACGACGTTTAATTTCCACAATAGCATCTTCGGTTTTATAACCATGAAAATGTACTTGACTCTGAAACATGTATTGATCTGAAGGAAATGCTTTTTCTTCACAAATGATCTTATATCTTGTTGCTGTAGGTCTATAAAAAGAAACCATCAATAAATGAAGGTTAACTGTTAATGTATTCATCACAGTGACTTCGCTTGGCAAAGCTCCCACAATTTTACTAAGTGGTTTAGCGAAACGCTCTTGATAATCCCACCATGGTTTTTCGGCATAAAAATGTCCTTCAACGGCTAGATTTGCCCAATCCGTCATTACTTCATCAACGTATGATTTTGTACGTTTAGGCTGTAATCCTAAAGAATTTCCAGTAAAATAAATAACCTTTTTATTATTCACTTCAGGAAAAATAAATTCGTCCTGATATTTATGTAATACATCTTCTGAATCAAGCTTTTGTGCAAATTCACGGGTGTTTTCGAAAGTCATTGTTTGAATTTTGTTTGGTAAATGTAGAAAAAAAAGACCTAACACAAAAAAAGAAAGCCATAAGCCTGTGTTAAAAATAAATACAATTAATTTCGGTATATTTGATTTAATCTAAAATTATAAGCCATGTTAAAACACCATTTAAATATTACTATCATTTCGTTAGCAATTATTATCTCTGCCTATTTATTTTCAAACGCATTTCAGAATAGAAATAAAAATAATGACACCATTAGCGTTACTGGTTTAGGAAAAACAGATTTCGTTTCAGATTTAATTGTTTGGAGCGGTACATTTTCTAAAAACAGCTTTACCCTAAAAGAAGCTTATGCCTCATTGGACAACGATAGAGACAAAATAAAAGCTTACTTAACCAGTAAGGGGATTCAATCTTCTGAAATCGTTTTTTCAGCTGTCAACTTCAATAAAGATTTTGACACTTCTTACAATGAAAACGGAACTCCAAAACAACAAGTTTTCACAGGATTCACATTAACACAAAGTGTAACTATCCAATCTAAAGAAGTAAATAAAATTGAAGATATTTCTAGACAATCTAGTGAGCTAATAAATTCTGGAATTGAATTCTATTCTAATCCTCCTGAATACTACTACACCAAGCTGGCTGAACTTAAAATAAAAATGATTGCAGAGGCGACTAAAGATGCTTCTTCTAGAGCCAAAAGTATTGCCGAAAATGCAGATGCTTCTTTAGGAAAATTAAAGAAATCTGATATGGGGGTTTTTCAAATAATAGCACAAAATTCATCTGAAGATTTTTCTTATGGAGGGTCATTTAATACAACTTCCAAAAACAAAACTGCTAATATTACTGTAAAACTAGTTTATCAAGTTAATTAGAATTTAAAAAAAAATCTCGCTATTACTAGCGAGATTTTTGAATTAACCTTATTCTATATTTCTTAGATGATAAGCATTGCATCACCATAAGAGTAGAATTTGTATCCTTCTTTTATAGCTTCGTCATACGCTCTTTTCATTAAATCATGTCCACAAAACGCTGAAATCATCATTAACAATGTTGATTTTGGAGTATGGAAATTTGTAATCATACAGTTTGCAATACTAAAATCATGAGGAGGGAAAATAAATTTATTTGTCCAACCTTCAAAAGGATTTAATGTGTTTTGTGATGAAACAGAACTTTCAATAGCACGCATTGAAGTTGTTCCTACAGCACAAATACGTTTCTTTTTTGATTTTGCATTGTTTACAATCTCACAAGCTTCTGGAGTAATAATTAACTCTTCAGAATCCATTTTGTGTTTTGATAAATCTTCAACCTCAACAGGATTAAAAGTTCCTAAACCTACGTGAAGTGTTACTTCAGCAAAGTTTACTCCTTTAATTTCTAATTTTTTCAAAAGGTGTTTAGAGAAATGCAATCCAGCAGTTGGTGCTGCAACAGCTCCTTCTTCTTTAGCATATATCGTTTGGTATCTTTCAGCATCTTCTGGAGTTACCTCTCTACTGATATATTTAGGAATTGGAGTTTCTCCAAGTTCTGTTAATTTATTTCTGAATTCTTCGTAAGAACCATCATAAAGGAAACGTAATGTTCTACCACGAGAAGTAGTGTTATCTATAACCTCAGCAACTAACGAATCGTCATCACCAAAGTATAATTTATTTCCAATACGGATTTTACGAGCTGGATCAACCAAAACATCCCAAAGACGTTGCTCTGAATTTAATTCTCTCAATAAGAAAACTTCAATTCTTGCTCCAGTTTTTTCTTTGTTTCCATACAAACGAGCAGGAAAAACTTTAGTATTATTTAAAATAAGAACATCACCATCATCAAAGTAATTGATTACATCTTTGAACATTTTGTGCTCTATAGTTTGTTTTTTACGATCAATTACCATCAAACGAGACTCATCTCTGTTTTCAGCTGGAAATTCAGCTAAAAGTTCTTTTGGTAAATTAAATTGAAAATGAGATAATTTCATGTAGTCTATTTATTTAGAGTGCAAATATACGACTGTGAGATAGGCGTTGTCAAGTCTTTTGGCTTTTATTTAGTTTAAAAATTGCAAACTTCAAAGTTTATTCACGTTTTTAGCCGTAAACATTGATTATTACGCAACTATTTCTGCTGTCTCAAAACCTAAATTTGTTAAATCTTTCCAAAAATCTGGATACGATTTAGAAACTACCCCTGCATCTTCTATAATTATTGGCACTTTTAATGCTAACGGAGCAAATGCCATTGCCATACGATGATCGTTATAAGTAGCAATTTTTATATTTGAATTAATCTCGTTTGTAGCAATAAGTGTTAAACTATCGTTAGTAACCGAAATATTAGCTCCCAATTTAGTTAGTTCAATTCTTAAAGCTTCCAATCTATCTGTCTCTTTGATTTTTAGAGTGTGTAAACCTGTTAAATGACAGCCTATTCCTAAACCAAGACAAGTAACCACAATAGTTTGTGCAATATCTGGAGTGTTGTTCAACTCAAAATTTACAGTTTCAAATTTAAAACCTGGTTGTTTAACCAAAGTCATCTTGTTATCTTGAAATGTAGTTTGAACTCCCATTTTCTCATAAAGCGATACTAATGCTGAATCTCCTTGCAAACTATTTTCTTTGTAACTACTAAGTGTGATTGATGCTGTATCTGCAAGAGCCACCAAACTAAAAAAGTAAGAAGCCGAACTCCAATCAGACTCTACAACCATTTCTTTTGCAGTCACTTCTGCCTTTGGATATACTTTGATTACGTTTCCTTCAAAACTAGTTTTGATTTCTAAATCGTTAAGCAATGCCAAAGTCATTTTAATATAAGGAATAGAAGTGATTTCTCCTTCTAATGTCAACTCTAGACCATTTTCTAACTTAGGTGCTACAAGTAGTAATGCCGAGATATATTGGCTACTCACATTAGCAGCTAATGTAACTTTTGAAGCTGTTATTTTCTTTCCTTTGATACGAATCGGAGGATATCCTTCATCTTTTAAATATGAAATTTCTACTCCTAACTGAGCCAAAGCTTCAACAAGAATCTTAATCGGACGTTCTTGCATCCTGCTTGAACCCGTCATTACAACTTCTCTACCTTCTTTAACTGCAAAATAAGCTGTTAAAAAACGCATGGCTGTTCCTGCATGATGAATATCTACTATTTCTTCATTACCAACTAATGCTTTTTGCATTACTTCACTATCATCAGAGTTTGATGTGTTTGCCAAACTAATATTTGGAAACAACGCTTGTAACAATAATAATCTATTGGTTTCGCTTTTTGAGCCAGTTACTGCAATTTGTCCTTGTAAATTAGCTTGAGATGTTTTTAATAGTAAATTCATTGTAGGGTAATTGTTTTATGCGTTTTGGCAAATTTATTTCAAAAAAAGGATACTCCAAAGCTTTACCCTAACTTATCACATTATTTTAATTTATCGTTGTTTTTATGACGATCTTTATCACGAATCGACTTCAAATCCATTTTTTTATCAAAAGCAGCCTGAAGATCAATTCCTGTTTGGTTAGCTAAACACAAAACCACAAAAACAACATCGGCTAATTCTTCTCCAAGATCTTTATTCTTATCGCTTTCTTTTTCCGATTGTTCGCCATATCTGCGAGCAATAATTCTGGCTACCTCACCTACTTCTTCTGTAAGCTGTGCCATATTTGTTAATTCGTTAAAATATCGAACTCCGTGTTCTTTTATCCAAGTATCAACATCTAGTTGGGCATTTTTTAAATCCATCTTTATATTCTTTTTAAAACTATTTTTTCATTTTGACTAGTAGTTATTTTTTGAAAAAAAGCTTTTAATCCGCTATATTTCTCAGCAGCAAAAATACTATTGTTAATTTCTTTTAAACTACTTATTTTAATTTTGTTTCCTTCACTTGATATATTTAAAAGATAAACTATTTCTTTATTCTCTAACGAAATTCGAATAGGAATTGGCAATGATTCAACTACATAACCTTCGGGGATTTCTATATTTAAATTAATTTTTTCTTGAGTTGGATATCCAAAATAAATGGGCATTTGCCTTACTTCCTGATTAAAAGGATTTTTGGATCTTGTAAAAAACAACAAAGGTTCTATAAAAATCTTTCCTCCAATAATATCTACTTGATTGTCTGAAACCAATGAGAATGTTTCTATTACAGGATCTTGAAAATTTGTTTTCTTATTCTCAATCGTATAATCTGAAATTCTCAAATCACCCAATCGGCCTTCCAATTTTTCGAGATAATTTTCCTGATTACTATTGGCATTTTCAACTCTAAAACGATATGCTTCATAATCGGTTCTTTGAATTCTAATTTTACCTTCTATTTTACCAAGATTATCAACTTTAACCATCAAATTTGTAAGCACTCCTGATTTTGTTGTCGGCATTAAATTAACCTCATTTGAAGTTCCATCATCTTTAATCAACCTTCCTTCCCAATTGAGAACATTTAAAGGCAAAACACCAGGATAAGTAAATTTATGAGCTGCATCTAAAAATATTTGTTTCCCATCAATCTGAGCAGCAGCTATTACATAATTAAAACCTATTCTTGTGGGATAAACTGGTACTCCGTTTTCTATTGTACTTACTAAAACAGGGCTTACATCAATACCAGCCAATTTGAGCATATTAATTAAAATAAAGTTGATCTCGGCTATATTTCCTGTTTGATCCGCATAAGCCTTTATCACACCTTTATCAGTGTAACAATCCCTAACTTCGTTCCAATTCATTTTGTTCTGAACAAATTTAAAGATGATATTCAACCTCTCCTCTAGAGACTCAACATTAGTTAGTAGTTTTTTGACATCTTCTAAAAGAAAACTATTTTCTTTTAATTCTTTCCCAAACTTCTCATTTTTAAAAATACTCGTCGCTACACCTTCCCATGTCATTGCATAATCTTTTACAGGCTGATCTGGATAACGAACCCTTTCTAATTCATGCTGAATAGAACCTTTATAATTCTCAATATTATCTACATAAGGTTCTTGTGTTAAAGCTGGAATATCGTTTCCTCTGTAAAAAGCACTAATTTGATTATACGAAATTAAAGTTGTTTTACTATAATCATCATCAAATGACTGCCTTACATTAGTTAATTTTGAATCTGTTTCAATTTTATGTCCACCAGTCAAAATTGCCTTATAAATATAGTATTCTGGAATATCTGTCTTATATTCAAAATAGTTTACAGGAATATCATATTGATAATCAAAATCTGGTAATTTTACAATATTTTCAGATTTAAGAATATACTTGTACTCAATAATAGAGCCCACTTTTACATTTGGTAGTGTTATTATTTTTTCACTCCAATATTTATTTACTTTCTTCTTAAATGTGCCTTGATTGTCCAATTTGTTTTTTACAATAGATCCATTTTCTAAATTATACGTTACCGCATTAGAAAACTCTAATCTATCCTCATTCAAATTTTCATAGCCAATATAAAAACGCACTTTTTGATCAGCCCATCTTAGTCCCTCTTTTTTATAAATTTTAATTTTAAATTCATAAACATGATTGGCAAAAAACCCCTTGTCTTTAGTAAAAGTATAAAATGTTCTTCCTTTTTTAAACAAAATTGCAGCTGGAGCTGTTGTATCTTTTGGATTTACTTTCTCTTTTAATTCTGCAACAGTAACTTTCCCTAAATCATAACTTTGAGCATTGATTATTGAAATTTTAAAAAATAAAAAAACAACCATTACTAAACTCCAAAACCTCATATTATATTCTTTTTAAAACTATTTTTTCATTCATTTTCGCAATCATCCCTTTGTAATATTCCTGTAACATCGAATAATGTCCTACTGGTATAATCGCTGCATCTATCTGATGTGTTATAACCAATTGTAATGTGTTTTGACTAGCAGCTACTATGAATTTAAACATCCCTAAATTATCTTCCATAGCTATTGCTATTGGTTCAGGAAGCGACTCTACCGTGTATCCGTCGGGAATTTGAATTGTTATACTATATTTATCCGATGAAGGAAAACCATAATCTACTGGATACTCTCTCTCTTCTTGTTTAAATGGGTTTTCTTTTTCTGTGTAAAACAACATTGGGTTTATATAGATTTTCTCTCCAATGACTTCACAAAGATTAGAACCTGTAAATGAAAAAGTCTCAACTGTAGGCAACTCTAATTCTTTCTCATTGGTTCGTTTATATTCACTTATTTCAATCTTATCATTATCGTTTTCTAACTTTTCTAAATAAGAATCTTCTTTAACATTATCAACTTTATTCCTAAAAACCATTGCATTATAATCGGTGTATTGCCTTCTAATTTTCCCTGATAATTTCCCATCTGGATCAATGCTATAGCTCATAAAAACAACATCATTTGAAGGTTTTTTAGGCATTAAATCAACTTCTTCTGAAGTACCGTCTTTACGAATTAACCTACCCATCCAGTTTAAAGCTCTAAAAGGCAAAATATTTGGAATAGAAAATTTGTCCGATGCATCTAATAAAATGTTACCATCAGCAGTTTCAACTGCAACAATTACATAATTAAAAGCATTTCTGTTAGGAAATAATGAAATTCCGTTAGAACGTGTACTTACCAAAACTGGATTAGCTATTATACCATCATATCGAAGCATCGCAGTAAGCATTAAATTAATATCAGCGGTATTTCCTGTCTTTTCTTTATATGCCTTTTTAACTCCATTATCACAACTGTACCCATGATAATCATTCCATTTCACACTATTTTTGACATGATTAAAAATTGCTGAAATTCTTTCCTCAGAAGTCTTTTTCCCTTCTAATAGCACTTTTAAATCATTTTCAAAATAACCTGTCTTGTTTAATTCTGGTCCAAAATCAGTATAATTATAAATCGTTTTAACAACAGAATTCCAATCTGTAGAAAAAGGTTTAATTGGTCGATTAGGAAACTTTATCATTGCCAATTCATGCTGAACACTCGAGGTATAATTATCTATATTGTTTACATACGCTTCTTCCTTCATTGCGGGTAAGTTCACTCCCGTATAGGTTGTCTGTGTTTCAAAGTAATCAAATTTATCTGATGTACGTGGACCAATATAAGCTCCTCCATCAGAACGATTTTTAGATGTAAAAACTACAGATTTACTTACCTTTTCAGATACTACTTTAGGAAAAACATATCCCTTTTGTCTAGAATTAAACACATAAAACTCTGGCACAAAAGTTTTAAATTCAGAAAAATTAACTGGTATACTGCTCTGAAAATCCCATTCTCTAATCATTCCATCGCTTGAACTTCTTATTGTATATTTAAACTCTATAACCGATCCTTCTTTTACATTAGGCATTGTTATTTTTTTTTGATTGCGATATTTATTAATATTCTCATCGAATATTCCATCACTTTTAAGCTTCACTTTCTCAATTTTACCACCTACTAAATTATAAGTCACAGCGTCACTAATAAACACTTTCTCTGACAAACCCGAATAACTATAATACCAAACAGCCTGATTAGCCCAATTGTAACCTTCTTTTTTATAAATTTTTATCCTAGTTTCAACCTCTGTCGATGTAACAAAACCATCATTGGGATCAAATTCAATTCTTATATACCCTTTTTTATACAAAATAGCAGCTGGTGCAGCTGAATCTTTGGGATGTACTTTTTCTGTTAGCTCATCAATAGATACTTTTCCTAATTTAAATTCCTGTGCAGTAATTTTTGAGGCAATTAACAACACTAATAATAAACTAAAATATTTAATAGATTTCATTGGTTTAATTCTTGGTTAATATAATTTTGGCGTTATCATTTCTTGAAACCTGTTCCATAAAAAGACGGTATTCGTCATATTCTTTACTAGAATATTTCCCATTATTAAGAAGCATTTTTCTTTTGTATGTTAGTTTATTATTTTCTATTTTAATGATTTCTGTTTTATATTCTCCAAACTTTCCTTTTAATTCAAAATTTGAAGGCAAAAATTCAATAGTAAAACCTACTGGTAAATTAATCTCAATTTCATCAGTATCTAAATAGCCACGTTGCATCTGAAATGGATTTTTTCGATTTCTAATACGATTAACACTTCCTCTATATTGATTGAAAGCATTGATTGCAAATATCATTTTATTATTAGAAATCACTCCATAATTTATTGCGCTTACTTGGATACCTTCCGTAAAACGAATATTTTCTTTATCATTGGTTAAGTTTATTTTCACTAATTTAAGATTATTGATATTGTTCCAATATGCTTTATAGTGTGCTTCTTTCTCTGTCGGTTGTAAAGGCTCAACTCTAGCTTTTGAGCTATATTGAGAACCTTCTGAAGTAATCGATATGGAACCTGAAAAATTACCATCTTCATCAATAGTATAAACTCCTTTATCTACTTGAAAATTCCCTTTATCTTCATAAATATTAGTTCTAACAATTACTCCACCTTCTGGCTTAACTACCAAGACATTTCTATCATCTGTAAAAGTTCCTTGATATCCAAAAGGATCGTCTTGACTTGTACATTCAAGCCAAATATATTTATCCCCATTAGGAATTGATAATATCATATGATTTCCTTGCATAGAAACAAAGTCTGAATCTATATCCATTTTATAAGAGTTCCCATATAAAATCGTGTTGTAAGAAGGGACATCAACCACGTCTAAAAGCGCTTTTGTATAATTTGTTAATGCTTTACAGTCTCCATAACCTAAACGATCTACGTCATTAGCAAACATTGGCTTCCATCCACCAATACCGATGGCTATATTTACATATCTTGATTTTTTTTGCACATAGTCATAAACTATTTTTGCTTTTTTCACAGGATCTTTTTCGTTACCTACCAATTCTTTTATTTTAATTTTAGTTTCATTAGGCAAAACTGTAGTACCCAATAAAATTTTATCGGCGTACCATTTCCCGAAGGCCTCCCATGTGGTTGCATTTCCATCTACTCCCTCGAGATGGAAACTTTCCAACCCCATCATAACAAAAGGAAAAACATCACTAAATATAGGGCTGTAATCTTCATTTTTTTGAGCTATTATATTAGTAGCTATATAAGAAATCTGAGTATTAGTATCCGTAGTTTTTTTTATATCAAATCCTGACAAACGAAATTCTTTTTTCTTGAATCCTAGGTCATTCGGATAAGTTACATTCAAGATACTTTTTTCTACACTTGTGTAATAATTATCAATAGGGAACCACTTAGGGATAAAAGCAGTTGTAGAAGTTTCAACTTCACTTTCGTATACTAAAGTAAAAGGATATTGAATAGGTGTATAATCTAAATAAATATAACGACTTTCAGAAAAAAATGTACCTCCACTGATAACACTTTCATCTCTGAAATCCTTACGCTTTATCTTCTTTAACTCTTTGCCTTGTAAATCATATACAATAGCCTCTATACTTTTAACAGTTGTAGATTTATCATAATATTCAACGGCATCAATAGCATTTAAACCTTTTTTATTAAATACAGTTATAATTCTTGTATGCTTCCTTTTCATACTTCTCTGAGAAGCAATCACAATATCTATTTGATTTAAACGAATAACTGCATTAGCATTTTCTTTAAGGCTATCAGCAATAGGACCTATTAAATAGTCGTTTTTTTGAGCGGAAGAAAGAAGTGTAAAGAAGAAGAAAAATAATACGCAACAAGGGTTTTTCATTAGTAAGTATTTTCTCCAAATATATATATTATTTCGAGAGTTACTTAACAAAAAATTAATACTTTTTATTCCCTATTTTTACTATCCATCGTTATTGTTACGGGGCCATCATTTAATAGACTGATTTTCATATCTGCACCAAAGATTCCAGTCTGGATTTTATTTCCAAATTCTCTCTCCAGAGTAGCTACAAAATTCTCATACATTGGGGTTGCAGTATCTGGTTTTGAAGCTTTTAGGTATGAAGGGCGATTTCCTTTTTTGGTAGAAGCATGGAGTGTAAACTGACTAACCACAATCATCTCACCATCTACATCTTGAACTGAGCAGTTCATGACATCATTTTCGTCGTTAAAAATTCTAATTTTGATTATTTTCCCAACTAGCCAATCAATGTCTTCCTGATTGTCGGCATCTTCAATCCCTACAAAAACAAGTAATCCTTTTTGAATATCAGCTACTTTATTATTATCAACGACTACCGAAGCAGAAGAAACTCTTTGAAGAACAACTCTCAAAATTATTGCAAATTATGAATTAATACTTATTTCCTTGTTTCATCGCTGGCAGCGCGATCCTCATTATGAATATCTGTACGGTAATGCTCATCATCACCTTCTAAGATTTTAAGATAACTATTATAACGTGACCAAGCAATTTCATCTCTTTCCAGAGCTGCTTTTATAGCACAATGAGGTTCGTCTTTATGCAAACAGTTATTGAATTTACATTGATCTTTTAATTTAAAGAATTCAGGAAAATAACCACTAACTTCTTCTTTCTCCATATCAACAATACCAAAACCTTTAATCCCTGGTGTATCAATAATACGTGCACCAAAAGACAAATCAAACATTTCAGCAAATGTTGTTGTATGTTGCCCTTGTTTACTCGCAGTCGAAATCATTTTGGTTTTAAGATGCAAGCTAGGTTCCATCGCATTTACAAGAGTCGATTTACCCACTCCAGAATGTCCTGAGAACATCGTTACCTTACCAATCATCATTCCTTTTAATTCCTCAACACCTTTTCCTTCTGTCGATGAAATACGCAAGCATTTATATCCTATTTCCTGATATACGTGTTGCATATACAATTGCTCATCAAGCGTGGCTTCATCAAAAGTATCAATTTTATTAAAAATCAATATTGTCTCAATACCATAGGCTTCGGCAGTAACCAAAAAGCGATCAATAAAATTAAATGTTGTTGGTGGATTATTGATTGTTACTAATAAAAATACACAATCAATATTAGATGCAATAATATGCATCTGATGAGATAAATTCACTGATTTCCGAACGATATAGTTCTTTCTTTCGTGAATATGATGAATTGTACCTGTTACAGTATCTGAACTTTCTTCGAGCTCATAATCCACAACATCGCCTACAGCTATAGGATTGGTACTCTTAATACCTTTCATCCTAAACTTTCCTTTCATTCTACACTCTATAAAATCACCACTTTCGGATTTTACGGTGTACCAACTCCCTGTAGATTTGTAAACGGTTCCTGTCATAGTGCAAAGATAAAATTTTGTTTCAGCTTTAAAGTTTAAAACTTCAAAGTTTTTGATACTTGCTTCAAATTAAAAAATCCCCATAAGCTCTAAAAACCTATGGGGATTCATTTTCTGAGAATTATTAACCACAAAAGCAATGCAGAATATTTAAAAAATCACGTACTATTCCTTATACACTTCTACATCACTGATGTGTTAAAAAACTATGCGTTAAGGATTCTCTCTTGGTGACTAATACTTTCTTGGTGAATTGCTTTGAACATTTTAAGTACAAATTCTTCAGACAATCCTTTTTTCTCTCCTTCAAGAATCATTTTTCCTAAAATTTCATTCCAACGATTGTTTTGAAGAATAGCAACGTTTGCATCTTTTTTCACCTGACCAATTTCGTCAGCTACTTTCATACGTTTTCCTAACAAGTCTAATAAATTAGCATCTAAAACATCGATATTAGCTCTTAATTTTGACATTTTTTGGCTGTATTCATCTGTTTTATCATCTGTTTTTCTTACTCTCAAATCTTTGAAAATTTGCTTCAAAGCATCTGGAGTAACTTGTTGTGCAGCATCACTCCAAGCATTATCTGGATCAGTATGAGTTTCGATAATCATACCATCATAATTTAAATCTAACGCTTCTTGAGTTACTTCAAGAATCATTTTACGATCTCCTGTAATATGAGATGGATCAATGATTAATGGTAAATCAGGGAATTTATTTTGTAATTCGATAGCAATCTGCCATTCTGGAATATTTCTGTATTTTGTTTTTTCGTAAGTAGAAAATCCTCTGTGTATTACACCTAGTTTTTCGATTCCTGCCATATGCAAACGCTCAACACCACCTAACCACAAAGATAAATCTGGATTCACAGGATTTTTAATCAAAACTATTTTATCTGTTCCTTTAAGAGTATCAGCAATTTCTTGAACTGCAAATGGATTTGCTGTCGTACGAGCACCAACCCATAAAACATCAATATCATGCTCTAAAGCAAGCTTACAATGTGCTGCAGTTGCAACTTCAGTTCCCATTAATAAACCAGTTTCAGCTTTTGCTTTCTGTAACCATTTCAAACCAATTTCTCCTACACCTTCAAATCCTCCTGGACGTGTTCTTGGTTTCCAGATTCCAGCTCTAAAAATACTTACATCTGAATCTTTTAATTCATGTGCAATTTTTAACACTTGATCTTCAGTTTCAGCACTACAAGGTCCTGCTATTACTAATGGGTGATCCAATTTGAATGCATCTAACCAGTTTCTCATTTCTTTCTTATTTTCCATCTTTTCTTTAGTTTTATTTTTTTATTGTAATTCCGTTTAATATTTCTTTTATTTTATTTACACTTTCCATTTCCTCATAAATGGCATTGTAGTCATCTGCAACCAGCAAATCTTTAAACTGGGTAAGATTTGATATATATTCTTCTAAGGTTTCGATTACCTGTTTTTTATTTTGTTTAAAAATAGGTGTCCACATTGCTGGTGAACTTTTGGCCAAACGAACAGTGCTTTCAAATCCACTTCCCGCCATATCAAAAATATCTTGTTCGTCTTTCTCCTTATTGATAACCGTTTTTCCAAGCATAAACGAACTTATGTGTGACAAATGCGATACATAAGCAATATGTTTATCATGCGATGTTGGATCCATGTATCGTATACGCATTCCTATAGCTGTAAAAAGCTGCAAGGCTTTTTCTTGCAATTTAAAAGTGGTTTTTTCCACCTCGCAAATAATATTCGTTTTCCCTTTAAAAAGCCCTTTTATCGCTGCCGACGGTCCAGAGAACTCTGTTCCTGCAATCGGATGCGTTGCAATAAAGTTTCTTCTTTTTGGATGATTGGCTACAGCTTCACAAATAGGTTTTTTAGTCGATCCAACTTCAAAAACTATTGTATTTTCACCTATTACATCCAGAACCTTAGGTAAAACGGTAAGCGCAACATCTACAGGAACCGAAACAATTACAAAATCAGCATTTCCTAAATCATCAAAAGTTGACGCTTTATCAATAACTCCTAATGCGATTGCTTCTTGCAAATGTGCCTCGTTATTATCAATTCCGTAAATAGTAGCATTTGGATATAATTCTTTGATATCTAAAACCATTGAACCTCCTATTAACCCTATTCCTATTACGTGTATATTCATTTTTTATTTTTATTTGAAGCTAATCCTGCTGTCCAACTCTATCTTTTTCTTGCTAAAGAAGCTAGAAAAAGGATGTCGCTTCCATCAGGGCTATACTTTTTCGTTTTGCAACAACTATTAGATTTAAAATCGGTCAATTGCTTCTTGTACTTTTTCTTCTTTCACACACAATGAGAATCTAATATACCCTTCACCATTGCTTCCGAATATTGTTCCTGGTGTGATAAAAATATGTTTCTCGTATAATATTTCGTCGATGAACTTTTCTGATGATTCGATTCCTTCTGGTAATTTTGCCCAAACAAAAAGTCCAACTCCTGCTGCATAAACTTTACAACCCAATTTTTCTGCTAGTTTCTCAGTTAATTCTCTACGGCGTCTGTAAATTTTGTTCTGATCTTCAAACCATGATTTATCACAATTTAAAGCTGCAACCGCTCCTTTCTGGATTCCGTAAAACATACCACTATCCATATTACTTTTCACTTTCAGAACAGCATCAATAGTAGCAGCATTTCCTAAAATCATTCCAACTCTCCATCCTGCCATATTAAAGGTCTTACTCAATGAATTAAGTTCTAACGCTACATCCTTTGCTCCCTCTACCTGCAACAAACTCATTGGTTTGTCATTCAAAACAAAACTATACGGATTATCATTAATTAATAAAATGTTATGTTTTTTTGCAAAAGCAACCAATTTTTCAAATAACTCTAAGCTTCCTCTTGCCCCCGTAGGCATGTGAGGATAACCCAACCACATAATCTTTACTTTCGAAAGGTCTAATTTTTCTAAAGCCTCAAAATCTGGCTCCCAATTAGTGTTCTCTTTCAAATCATAATAAACTGGAACTGCTCCCACCAAATTAGTTACTGAAGTATACGTTGGATACCCTGGATTCGGAATTAAAACATGGTCACCTTCATTTAAAAATGCCAATGAAATATGCATAATTCCTTCTTTTGACCCCATCAATGGCAAAATCTCATTAATAGGATTTAGAACAACACCATAATTATTCTGATAAAAATCGGCCATTCCTTTTCTCAATTCTGGCAATCCTTGATAACTCTGATATTGATGCGCATTCTCATCTTGCATTGCCGAAACTACTGCTTCGATAACTGCTTTAGAAGGATTTAAATCTGGACTTCCAATTCCCATATTGATAATTGGTTTGCCTTCTGATTGTAGCTGTCTTACTTCTCTCAATTTTGAAGAAAAGTAGTATTCCTCTACGACATCTAATCTTTTTGCTGTTGTAATCATGGTTCTATTTTATATTTTATCAGCTTTAGCCTTTAGGCCTTAAACTTTATGCTATCCTTTTTAACTGTTGTCCTTTTACTAGTAACTTCAAACTTTCTTAAGGTTTTGTGTTTTTATATTCACCTAAGACTTTAAAGTATTCAGCCATAATTTCTATTAGTGATTTAGCCTTTGCATAATCTTCATAATCTTCAAAAGTTACATCTACGAAAAACGAATATTTCCAAGGTGTCTCTATTTTTGGCAACGATTGAATTTTTGTTAAATTCAATTTACAATCGCTCATTACGTTCAAAACTGCTGCTAAACTTCCTCGTTTATGATTTAATTCGAATTTAATCGACGCTCTGTTTATTTCTTTAACTGGCAAAAAAGAGTTCTCTTTCTTGATAATCACAAAACGAGTCATGTTATTTTTAATCGTCTGAATTTCTGGCGCCAGAATTTCCAAATCATACATAACCGAAGCCGTTTTACTTGCAATTGCTGCAATCCCAGTCAATTGTTTTTCCTGAATTCTTCTAGCAGTTTCAGCAGTATCTTTATCTTCTACCAATTTAACATTTGGATACTTTTTCAAGAAATCCATACATTGTAACAATGCCATTGGATGCGAATGAACCTCTGTAATATCCTCCATTTTCTGACCTTTTAGTGCCATTAAATTCTGATGAATACTTAAATAATGCTCTCCAATTATGTGTAAATTATTCTTATCTATCAAAGCATAATTAGGGATAATTGGCCCTGCAATTGAATTTTCGATAGCCATTACAGCCTGATCCGATTTTCCAGAAAGAACACTATCAATTAATTCTTCAAATGATAAACATTCGTCAATATCCACGTTCCCAGAGAAATACTCATTCACTACCTGATGATGAAATGAGCCTTTAATACCTTGTATTGCAATTTTTGTTGTCATATACTCAAAAAAAAATCCTGATAGATATCAGGATTGTATATTAGTTTTATTTGTCTTTAAAATTTTCTCAAATAACCA
Source organism: Flavobacterium pisciphilum (assembly GCF_020905345.1). NCBI lineage: Bacteria > Pseudomonadati > Bacteroidota > Flavobacteriia > Flavobacteriales > Flavobacteriaceae > Flavobacterium > Flavobacterium pisciphilum. Next base: position 3,451,905 of record NZ_JAJJMO010000001.1, on the reverse strand, counting down.
TAGCACAATCCTTACTTCTACTAAAGAAGAAATAATAAGTGTTGCTAAAATAAAAACGGTTATGTGACATTTCTGTTTGTGTTTTTCAATAAATTCTTTGCGAATGTATACATTATTTTTACTGCACCAAAAAAAAAAAGAAATTTTATGAAACAAAAAGGGATTTCTTAACAAATTTGATTTTTTTTGTATGATATCTAAAAAAATAAAGCCAAAAATGAGATATAGCTAATTGGTTTTTTCATAAGTTGCTGAGATTCTGAGTCGATGAGACTCAAAGATTTTCTATTTTTCAGTCATTCTTTAAAAATCTGCATCCTTAGTTTGCCATTTCGAAGAAGAAGAAATGATACTAGAAGCTCGATAAACATCAAAATCAAGAAAACAATCCTGCAACTGGTTTATTATTTATTCCTATTTTAGAATAATCGAAATCCATTTTTTGCTGTAATAAGGATGCATAAACACTTCTGAAATCAATTTCATATTTTAAATCGCCATTATCAAGATTAGACAAATCTGGATTCTTTCCTAAAATAGTACCTTTATTACTTCCCCCAATAATAAACATTGGTGCCGCAGTTCCATGATCCGTACCATTTCCATTGTCTTTTACTCTTCTTCCAAATTCTGAGAAAACAACAACAGTAACATTTTGAAGCATTTTAGCTTGTTTCAAATCCTGATAAAAACTAAAAATAGCATCGTTTAATTCTGTTAATTTTCGTTCGTGAATTGCCAACTGATTATCATGCGTGTCAAAACCTCCAAGAGAAGTATAATACACTTTAGAATTTAAATTTCCTTTTATCAATCTTGCAATCCACTCTAGGTTTTTAGATAATCCAGTTTTTGGATAACTAATTTCGTTTTTTGATCTAACCAATGCTTTCTGAATTTCATCGGAACCCTCTGTAACTGAATTAGCAATTTTACGAACAAAATCCAATTGAGGATTATTAGACAATATTACATTCTCTTCCTTGTCTGATTTCACTTTAAATCGATTGGGATCTTTTACTGTTATCGAATTAGGTTCAATTCCTTTTAAAGCCAAATTATCAATAGAGTCTAAATTTATCCCTGCTGTTGGATTATGCTCTTTACATTGCAAGTCTAAATAGCGCCCAAGCCAACCTTCGTTTATGTATTTATTAGAATCTGTAGCCGTTTGCCAAATTTCTTGAGAACGAAAATGAGAGCGAACTGGCTCTGGATAACCTACATTCTGAATTACTGTTAAATCGCCATTCTGTTGCATTTGAGCAAAATCTTTTAACGATGGATGAAATGCCATCCCTTTATTTTTACTCACGACTACATCTTTATTCAAAGCAATTTTAGTCCTATAATCATAATACAATGGATTCTCATATGGAATAAAAGTATTCAATCCGTCATTCCCTCCATTAAGCTGAACAAATACAACGCATTGTTCTCCAATCATCAAATTACTTTGCGTACCATAGGCATGCAAAAAATCAGGAAGTAAAAGCATTCCACCAGTAAATGTCCCTGTTATCGATATAAAATTCCTTCTGTTCATAGCTTTAGACTTCTAGATTAATTGGTATTCTGGCAATTTTGAGATGTAATTAAACAATCGAATCACAGCAAAATTGGCATGGGAGTCTTTCGGATCAAAATCATATTTCAGTAAATTTTCCATATCCTTCTGTGATGATTCTGTTACAGTAAATAACAATCTATTTGACAATTCAGTAATGATTGTTTTATTACTTCCATTAGAATCAAAATCAATCTTTACATCAATTTTATCGAGTTCTAGTTTTGGCTTCCCTGCTTCATCTCCCATTGTGTCCAAAACTTTTCTTGAAATATTCCGACCATTACAAAGCAAATCTGACGTATTATTTCGTTGCAAGTATATCTGTGAGGTCAACCATGAGTTTCCGCCATCCCATCCTTTTACATTTACTTGATTATACAGATCCATTCCTTGCTGCCTCAGAAAATAAGCAATTAATGCATTATCAAAATCTTCAATTTCTAGTTCATCAATAAGCTGAAGCAGATATACTAAAGGGTTTTTAATCTTTGTTCCCACATTATCTTTAGCGTATTCTTCTATAAAAATTTTAGTAAGCAGAGGTTCTATTTCAAAGTTCTTCTTTCGAAAATAATCGCCATAATAAGTCACCAATTCTTCTGATGGATTATCATAAACAAACCATTTCAGAATTTTTCGGGTTATTAAGTAGGGAATGTTTTTTTGCTCAAAAATAATATCAACTAAATCATCGGCTTTCCAATTTCCCGTTTTACCAAAATAAGTTTTATCAGTATTGTCTTCAGCAAATTTTCTATAAACAGCGTTATCATCACCGTAATTCAATCCTGCCAAAGCTCGCGCACCGTTTTTAATGTCACTCTCAGAATAATTCCCTATTCCTATTGTAAATAACTCCAGTAATTCCCGACTTAGGTTTTCGTTAATTTTATCTTTCTTATTGTCGACATTATCTAAGTATTTGACAATTGCATTCGACTTTATTATTTTCTTGATCAGGTCTTTGAAATTACCAAAAGCATTTTCACGCAAAATCATGTTGTGCTGATAAATCCAGTAGTTGACTTTTACTTTTTGTGAGGTTGCAACAAAATGATTGTGCCAAAAACAAACCATATTCTCCAGCAACGGAAATTCATCATTCCGCATTTTATCAATCCACCATCTTCGCAGTTCAATTGCTGAATAAATCTCTTTTTTTAGGATTTTCTTTTTAGCTTCTGTATCTGCGTTTTTTATAGATTGTTTTAGTTCCTTAAGCTCTAGGAGTGTTTTAGGATCATCATCTAAAAAAGCTGGAAGCTGCTTATCAACCTTTAAGCTATACGATTTCTTTAGGAATTTTTCTAATCCTAACTTTTCGATTTCACTAGCTTCTTTCCCTGAGAAACCTAATCGTAACGACCAAAGATTGCTTTTTTTCATAACAACTGGAATTATATTGAAATAAGACTTTTGTTTTTTTAAAAGGTTTAATTAGGCAAGATTCTAAGATTCTTAGTTGCAAAGGCTCTAAGTTTTCCATAGTGAATCGTACAGAATAGTTTAAACGAGAATTGGTTTTAAAATATTGTTATTTACAGAAAGGAAAATAACATTCAGCTTGTTTGTCATTTCGAGCGAAGCAGAGAAATCACACTAGAAACTCGACAATCAAAATCATCAACCTTTACGGAATTTAATCACAGAGATTCTTCAGTATTTTATTTTTCTCCAATATTTATCTGATCTTTCAGTTCCTTCAATTAAGAAAACCATTTTCTTATCACCAATTACAATGAACTTTCTAGATTTTTTATCATTGTTATCATGAAGTTCTAAAGTATCACCTGACGTTTTCCACATACCAATTTCTTTATTAGAACTATTTAAAATGCTTTTTCTTGCCATTTTCCGTGAATTGTATTTTTGCCATAAAAGACTGTAACTATAATCTTCGTGCAATCTTAACACACCAACTTCATAAGAATAGCCAACCGTAGGATAAGAATCATAAGACATTCTATAAATAATATCTTTTTTCTGAGCAGAAACAATACTCATCTTAAGAAGGAGAATAAATACAATTTTCTTCATTGCAAACTATTTTTTATATCGTTGAAATTTTTTCTAATTATAAGCTTCATTTGCAACTAAACTAAATAAAAAAGACTGATGTTAAACATCAGTCTTTAAAATAATTTAAGATAATAGAACATATAAAATTGCAATGTCAATTATCGATATTTTAACTTCAAACTTCTTGAACTTAATATACATAAGCCATTTAGTTTTAGGTCGCCAAGATTACCCCAGCTAAATTTAATCCAAGACAGAATACTTTATTCAAAAGCGAGCGTTTCTGTCGTTAACTAATATACTCGAACTCGCTAAATGTTTTTTAAGATCCACACATTTCGCAATCATCTGGACCTGCTGCTTGTGCTTTTAATAGCATTGCTTTATAATCCTCTACGTTGATTGGCTCTACTTCTGGAGTTAAAACTGCAACCGGTGCTTTAGCTACTGGTGCAATTTCTTCTTTTTTATCGTTGTTTAATGTAAATTTAATTGCATCTACAGCCGATTTTGTTCTCAAGTAATACATTCCTGTTTTTAAACCTGATTGCCATGCATAAAAATGCATTGATGTAAGTTTAGAATAGTTTGCATCTTGCATAAACAAGTTTAATGATTGCGATTGGTCAATAAAATAACCTCTTTGACGCGACATATCTAAAATGTCTTTCATTGACATTTCCCAAACTGTTTTATACAATTCTTTAAGATCAACTGGAATTCCATCAATATTTTGAACTGATCCGTTATGACGCATAATTTCTTGCTTCAACGTTTCGTTCCACAATCCTCTTTCTACTAAATCATGAAGTAAATGTTTGTTTACCACGATGAATTCTCCCGAAAGGGTTCTTCTTGTATAGATATTTGATGTATATGGTTCAAAAGCTTCGTTGTTCCCTAAAATCTGAGAAGTAGATGCTGTAGGCATTGGTGCAACTAATAAAGAGTTACGAACACCGTGCTCTACAACTTCATTACGCAATGAAGCCCAGTCCCAACGTCCTGACAATTCTTCGTCTTTCATTCCCCACATATTGTATTGGAATTCTCCTTTTGACATCGGAGATCCTTCAAATGTAGAATATGGACCTTCAACTTTTGCCAATTCCATAGATGCAGTTACAGCAGCAAAGTATAAAGTTTCAAAAATCTCTTGATTTAATTGTTTTGCATCATCGCTTGTAAAAGGCATTCTTAACATGATAAAAGCATCAGCAAGCCCTTGAACTCCTAAACCAATTGGTCTATGACGAACATTAGAATTTTCTGCTTCTTTTACTGGATAGTAATTTCTATCAATTACTTTATTTAAGTTGAATGTTACACGTTTAGTAACATCAAATAATTTTTGGTGATTAAATTGTCCATTCTCAACAAACATTGGTAATGAAATCGAAGCCAAGTTACAAACCGCAACTTCATCTGGAGATGTGTACTCAATAATTTCAGTACATAAATTTGATGAACGGATTGTTCCTAAATTCTTTTGATTTGATTTACGGTTTGCTGCATCTTTATACAACATGTATGGAAGTCCAGTTTCTACTTGAGATTCAAGGATTTTTTCCCAAATTTCTCTTGCTTTAATTGTTTTTCTTCCTTTTCCAGCTGCTTCATAGCTTAAATACAAAGCGTCAAACTCTTCGCTGTGTACATCTGACAATCCTGGACACTCATTTGGACACATTAATGTCCAAGTTGTATCTTCTTGAACTCTCTTCATGAATAAATCTGGAATCCACATTCCAAGAAATAAATCACGTGTTCTCATTTCTTCCTTACCGTGGTTTTTTCTCAAATCTAGGAAATCAAAAATATCAGCATGCCAAGGCTCAATGTACATAGCAAAACTTCCTTTACGTTTTCCTCCTCCTTGATCTACATAACGAGCTGTCATGTCATACACACGAAGCATTGGAACAATTCCGTTAGAAGTTCCATTAGTTCCACTGATATAAGATCCAGTTGCTCTAACATTGTGTATTGCTAAACCAATACCTCCTGCAGATTGTGAAATTTTAGCTGTTTGTTTTAGCGTATCGTAAATTCCATCAATACTATCATCTTTCATTGTTAATAAGAAACAAGATGACATTTGTGGTTTTGGTGTTCCAGAATTAAACAATGTTGGTGTAGCGTGAGTAAAGAATTTTTTAGACATTAATTCATACGTTTCAATCGCAGACTCAATATCGTCTTTATGAATTCCTATAGAAACGCGCATCAACATATGTTGTGGTCTCTCAACAATTTTCCCATTTATTTTTAATAAATAAGAGCGTTCTAAAGTTTTAAATCCAAAATAATCGTAATTAAAATCACGGTTATAAATAATTGTTGAATCCAGAACCTGTGAGTTTTTCTTAATTACTTCGTAAACATCATCTGCTAACAAAGGTGCCTCTTTGCCTGTTCTTGGATTAACATAATTATACATATCTGACATTGTCTCAGAGAAAGATTTTGTCGTATTAGAATGTAAATTAGAAACAGCGATACGAGCAGCTAATTGTGCATAATCGGGGTGCGCAATTGTCATAGAAGCCGCAGTTTCGGCAGCAAGATTATCTAGTTCTGAAGTCGAAACTCCATCATACAATCCCTCAATAACACGCATGGCTACCTTAACAGGATCTACAAGTTCATTTAAGCCGTAACACAATTTTTTGATTCTGTCTGTAATCTTATCAAACATTACTGGCTCTTTACGTCCATCTCTCTTTATTACATACATAAGCTTACTTTTTTATTGTTATTGAAAAAATGAAAGACGCTGAAATAACGAATTTCAGCACTTAAACATTGTGTGTTTTATTATTAATTATAGGAATTAGTAGCTTCCCAATAGTTTGCCTGTCCTCAATCTAATATATAGTTTGAAAATCAATCAGTAATACCATTGAATCTACGATTTGGGAAAAGAGATTCAATCTTTAAATTGTCTAGTTATGAAACCTTCGTTTCTTAATTTTATTGTTTTTAGTATCGTGGTAATCACTAAAACTTACAGTTCTCTAAAAATCTGCATCAAAGCTAATTTTCTGAGAATCACTATCACCAGCTGAGCTACTGTTCATTACTCCTGCTTTTTGATATTCTGAAACTCTTTTTTCAAAGAAATTAGTTTTTCCTTGAAGTGAAATCATATCCATAAAGTCAAATGGATTTGATGAGCCATAAACACGATCACAACCTAATTCTACAAGTAATCTATCTGCAACAAATTCTAAATATTGTGTCATTAAAACTGCGTTCATACCAATTAAACTTACAGGAAGAGATTCCGTAACAAACTCTCTTTCGATGTCTAAAGCATCAACGATAATTTCTTTAATTCTATCTTTTGGAACTTTGTTTAACAAATGGTGATTATGTAAATGCACTGCAAAATCACAATGTACTCCTTCATCACGAGAAATTAATTCATTTGAGAAAGTCAAACCTGGCATTAATCCACGTTTTTTCAACCAGAAAATTGAACAGAAAGCCCCTGAGAAAAAGATTCCTTCTACCGCAGCAAAAGCAATTAAACGCTCAGCAAACGAATCAGATTCAATCCATTTTAATGCCCAATTTGCTTTCTTTGCAATTGCAGGAAAAACGTCTAACGCATTAAACAACTGATCTTTTTCGGCTTCGTCTTTTACGTAAGTATCAATAAGAAGCGAATACGTTTCACTATGAATATTTTCCATCATGATTTGAAAACCATAGAAAAATTTAGCTTCAGCATATTGTACTTCGTTTACAAAGTTCTCAGCAAGATTTTCATTTACAATTCCGTCAGATGCAGCAAAGAATGCTAATATATGTTTAACGAAATATCTTTCATCATCTGACAACTTGTTATTCCAATCATTCAAGTCTTGATGTAAATCAATTTCTTCAGCTGTCCAAAAACTCGCTTCCATCTTCTTATACCAATCCCAAATATCATGGTGCTTGATTGGAAAAATTACGAAACGGTTCTTATTTTCTTGTAAAATTGGTTCGACTTGTGACATTTTGTTGTGTTTTATTTTAAAAAATTTCAATGAATTTTCATCCATTTCTGTAGACTACAAAGATTGTCATTTGTTGGCTAAAATAAAAGCCAAACTTATTCACAATCGACTCTAGTTTTTAACAAAGGGCTAAAAACAGAATAATTTTCATACAAATATTAACTTTCTGAAAATGAAACAGTTAAAACCATTCAAATTCATACAACCGTCCGTAAAATATAGGATTTTTATAATAAAACGCAAGCCTTTTTTATAAATTTTAAAAATCTTTTTTTCCTACTCATTTGGAAGATTTTTTATTACAATCTCAGCTTTATTTAATAATGAAAATAGATTAATTTTTAAGTACGCTTAATCTCTTGCGCAACTTTATCAAGCTCAGCATACCAATCTTCACCAAACTTACGAATTAGCGCTTCCTTGACAAATTTATAAACCGGAACTTCAAGCTCCTGACCTAAAGAACAGGCAGCGTCACAAATATCCCATTTGTCATAATTAACCGCTGCAAACTCAGTAAAGTCTTTCACTCTAATTGGATATAAATGACATGATACTGGCTTTTTCCAGCTCACGATTCCTTGATTGTATGCTTGTTCGATACCACAAAGCGCAGTTTTACCATCGAAAATCACATAGGCACAATCTTTATTGTCAATTAGCGGCGTTTCTAAATCGCCATCTGTACCTTTAATCCAAGTTCCTTGCGCTTCGATAGCAGCAATCCCTTCTTTACGTAAAAATGGTTTTACTTTTGGATAAATTTCTTCCAAAATCTTTGTCTCCTCTTCACTCAACGGAGCTCCTGCATCACCATCGACACAACAAGCGCCTTTACAAGCAGATAAATTACAAACAAATTCTTTTTCAAGAATATCCTCAGAAATGATAGTTTTTCCTAATTGAAACATGATAATAGAGTACTGAATTATAAAGTGCAAAGATAGTCAATCTATCTCGATGCCGACTAGATAAATTGAATCAAAAACACAGACTTCAATTCCACCTATCGAATTAACAGAATAAAGCTACATCTTGTTACAAACATCACACAAGAGGCGTTAAAACACATTTTTATAACAAAAAATCACAGATTAAGCCTAAAATGTTAAAAAAAGCCATTTATTTTTTACCTTTGCCCATATTTAACTCCTAAATAGAAAAACATGCTAGAAATAGACTTAAAAGAAATAATTACTGTTGGAATGGTACTTTTTGCTGTAATTGATATCGTTGGTTCTATTCCTATTATTGTTAACCTAAGATCCAAAGTTGGTCATATAGAATCCGAAAAAGCTTCTATAGTTGCTGGTTTAATTATGATCATCTTTCTTTTTATTGGAGAGGGGTTCCTAAAAATAATTGGTATCGACGTACACTCTTTTGCTGTAGCAGGATCATTTGTGTTATTTTTTCTTGCCTTAGAAATGATTCTTGGAATTCATATATATCGTGACGAAGAAGCTAGCTCGGCCTCTATTGTCCCATTAGCTTTTCCTTTAATTGCAGGAGCAGGAACCATGACCACATTACTCTCATTGCGCTCACAATTTCATACTATAAATATTGTAATCGCAATCATCCTTAATATAACTCTTGTATATATCGTTTTAAAATCATCTTCAAAAATCGAGAAAATGCTAGGAAAAAACGGACTTGGCGTGGTTCGTAAGACATTTGGAGTCGTACTTTTAGCAATTGCTGTTAAATTATTCGCAGCTAATGTTAAAGGTTTGTTTGTCTAAAATTAATTTTCATAAATTTACCCACTAGAAATACTTAAATGTCGAAATACTCGTTTGCGGATTCACCAAAAACAATATTTCTTTTTTTAAATATTTCTTTTAATCATTTAGAAATAAATAGTTATCCTATGAAAATTTTTACTTCCATATTAGTGCTTTTAGCAGTAGCTTTGATTATTTTCAATATTACTTTGCTTGACTTTCAAAATCCTTTACAAGGAGATAGCATGGTAGCTTTTATTGGAATAGCAGCTTCTTTTTGTGCCGTACTAATTCTTTTGATTTTTAGAATTTCTAAAAAAATAGAAGAAAAAATGAACGATCAACAATAATATGTTTGACGTTTTAATTATTGGCGGAGGCGTATCGAGCATGTCCTGTGCACTTGTTTTAGGATCTGCACAAAACAAACCTTTTGCCATTGACAAAAAAATTGGAATTTTTACACATCAAAAAAGTTCTTCTCTCCAAGATGCCCTTTTCAACAATGCTTATGGTATTGCACCTGGAAAATTAGGGTCTGAATTATTATCAGAAAGTACTGAGCATTTAAATCAGGAATATCCTCATATTACACAGATACCAAATGAGAAAGTAATAAAAGTTGAAGGAGAATATCCTGAATTTTTAATCACTACCAACAAAAGCACATACAAAACCAAAATGATAGTTGTAGGGATTGGATCTGCAAACACATTTGCTATCGAAGGTTTAACACAATACATTGAACCTCATAAAAAAGCACTTCCCGAAAAACAACGAATTCAGTTAAAAAATATTGACCATAAAATCACCGAAGGCATTTATGTTATAGGTACTCTGGCTGGCTGGAGAAGTCAACTGGCAATTGCTGCAGGAAGTGGAGCTGCCGTTGCAACAGATATTTTAACTGTATGGAATAACGGAGTTCAAACTCATGCTCACGATAGCACTCGATAGTCACCTATAAATACAAAAAAACCATTAAGAGATTACGTTTTAAGCAGTATGCTTTTCTTATCCTCTTAATGGTTTTTATTTTTAAATCAAATTTACTCTATCTGACAGACAGAATCTTCTTTACCTTTATATGCTTTTCTGTATCTGCTTTCCAGACCTCTCCTTTTAGAGAAACTACATCACCTTCTTTAAGCTTTTTGTAATTTTCAGGACCACCCATGTTTACAACACTAACTGTAGCATAGTAAACTTTATTTCCCTCTGTCTTAATCTTGGCTGTATATCCATCTTTACCAAACTCAATAGATTCAACTTTCCCAGAAATCGTACTGCTGCTTTTCATCGTTGCACAAGAAATTACAAAAACCATCAAGACAAATAGAAAACTTATTCTTTTGGCATTTTTCATTTTTTATATTTTTACCGCTAAATCTACTTAGCTACATTAATACTACTTCAACTGCACACAGCTTCCTGCAATAACTTTCAGATTCTCTCCAAATCGTTTCCAAACTCTGCTATATCTAAAAATACCATCTAGAGGTTTACCATCATATTTTCCTCTTAATAAAACAGTAACTCCAACAACAGCTGTGTCATCAATTACATTAATAACCTGATCTGAGGCTTCTAATACATCGATTTTCATCTTACCTGAACGATACGAATCTAAATCAAACTCCTTATCAATTGTTTGTCCATCAGGTAAATTAAACAACAAATCATCATGGAGAATTTTTTCTAAAGCTAAAACATCTGCGTTTTTAATTGCAGTTAATAGCTCAATTTCAGCATTTACAACAGTATTTATTTCCATTTCAAAAAAAATTAGAATTATTTTTTCGGATTTAAAACAGCCTTAATCATTGCATCATTTTTAAGAATCGTATCGTAATAATAAATTTCACCATACAATTGTCTAGCAAATTCGGCTGTAATATAACGACTAATGATTTCTTTATTTTTTTCTAATTTTAAATCCAACCCGTTCTTAAAAAGATACTTCTGGAACAATTTAAAATAGTCATCTGTTGCCTTCATTTTAGCAACAAATTCTTGATAATTTAATCCTGTGAATGCCTTGCGGTTTTTATCCAATTGCTCAAAAACAAAATGCCCTACAATTCCTGTTTGCAATAAATAAGCAGAACCTTCACTACCATGTTCTATTTCAATAGGCACAAAAACATCTGGAACGATACCACCGCCACCATAAACAATTTTACCTTTTGGTGTTTTATACTTTAATGTATCAACAACTTTAATACTGTCCTTACTGTATAATTCTCCATTATTGAAACGCGAATCTGACTCTTTAAAGTAGTCTTCGTTTCCATGACTATAAGGCTTCTGAATAGAGCGTCCTGTAGGTGTATAATACCTCGCAACAGTTAATCGAACAGCAGATCCATCGTTAAAATCCATTTCACGTTGTACCAACCCTTTTCCGAATGAACGACGACCTATTATATTTCCTCTATCATTATCTTGAATTGCCCCTGCCAAGATTTCACTTGCCGAAGCACTATTTTCATTGATTAAAACTGACACTTTTCCGTTTTCAAAACTACCACTTCCTGTAGCATACGTTTTTTCAGTTTCGCCATTTTTATTTTTAGTAAAAACGATAAGCTGCTTGTCTTTCAAGAATTCATCAGCAATTGCAACTGCTTCTTCCATATATCCTCCTCCATTGTCACGAAGATCTATGATGAGAGACTGAATCCCTTTTTGCTTTAACTTGGTTAAACCTGATTTAAACTCAGCATAAGTCGTTTCTGCAAAACGATTTATCTTTATATATCCAGTACTTTTATCCAATAGCATTGAGACATCAACACTCTTTATAGGAATAATGTCTCTTTTTATCTTAACCTTTAATTTCTTTTGTTCTGATTTTCGATAAACAGTAAGTTCTATTTCTGTCCCTTTTTTGCCTTTTAATTTAGCAAATAAACTATCTGACGGAAGTCTTCGCCCAAATAATTTAGTTTTTCCAACGTATAAAATCCTATCTCCTGCCTGAATTCCTGCTTTTGCCGAAGGACCATTTTCTATTGGTTTAATTATGGCAACTGAATCTCTATACATATAAAAATTCACCCCAATTCCCACAAAATCACCTTTCATGCTTTCGGCAACCTCTGCTTGTTCGCTTGGCGGAATATAAACGGAATGAGGATCTAATTTCGATAGAATATTATCAACTGTAAGATTAACAATAGAATCTGTATTGATACTATCGACATACTCATTATTAATGAAATCAATTAATTTATTGAGCTTGTTCTTAGAGTTATTTTTAGCCAAAAACTGGTCCTGCGCTGGAGTACTTAACAAGCTTCCAAGTACAGTTCCTAGAGCTAAAGCTGCTCCAATAACTATTGGCAAATATTTAGTATTGAATTTCATATGTAGCTAATATTTGTTTTACGAGAATATACTATTGCTATTCTTCATAAGTAACCATGTGTTTGAAATTACTGCAACTTTCTACTCTTCTAATACGGGGATATGCTCGACTTCTACTCCTGCTTTTATTAAAAACTGAATCCCAGCGTCATCGCGATATCCATTTTGGTAAACTACCCTTTTTATTCCCGATTGATGAATTAATTTACTACATTCTTTACAAGGGGAAAGCGTTATATACAAAGTTGCTCCTTCACAAGATTGAGTTGATCGGGCTACTTTTAAAATAGCATTGGCTTCGGCATGTAAAACATCCCAGCGTGTTAACCCTTCTTCATCCTCACAACAGTTCTCAAACCCAGATGGCGTACCGTTATATCCATCAGAAATAATCATCCGGTCTTTTACGATAATTGCACCAACTTGCTTTCTCTTACAATACGACAACAGGCTCCATTCTTTTGCAATTCGCAAATAAGCTTTGTCGTATCTATTTAATTTTTCTTTTTTCATTTTTATCTACTCCATATTTCGCTCTCAATAACCATCGGGATTACAACTCCTATTATAAAAGCCGACATAGCCAAAGTCCAATCACGTTTTGAAAAACGGAAAATTGTTTGAACAATATATGAGATTATTAAAACTACAAAAACCACAATAATTTGAGCCGCCTCAATCCCTAATGCAAATTCTGCCAAAGGCAACAATTTTGATGTTGGACTCCCCCCTAATATCGTTCTAAAATAATTAGAAAACCCCAAACCATGAATTATTCCAAAGAAAAGTGTTATAAAAAACACTAAATTAATACTCTCCGTTTTAGATGATTTTCCTGCTGTAAAAAAGTTAAAAAAGGCTGTTATTAAAATAGTTATCGGAATTAAAAATTCGACAATATTTACTTTAATAGTAATAATTCCATAAACCGAAAGCAATAAAGCTAATGTGTGACCAACAGTAAAAACAGTCACAAGCAGCAAAATTCTCTTCCAATCTTTAAACGCATAAGGAATGGTTAAGGCCATTAAAAACATTACGTGATCGTATGCATGAATATCTAGAACGTGTTTTAATCCTATTTGAAAATAAATCCAAAAATCTGACATGGGTATTTTAATTTAAAATTGATAAAGGGTGTGTAAACTTACGATTAATTTTGAAAAGTGATAGATTGCTTTTCTAAAATGATTAAATAAAAATAAGTTAAAATTGCCGTTTTCTGAATTATAAAAATTATAAAAAAATTAAAATTAATAATTTAAAAATAGATTTATCTTTGTGATACAAAAAACCAATTAATTATGTCATTTTCAGATTTATTTGATAGCGAATTTAAACTAAGAAATAAAGGTCACTTTTCGGCTATTGTTCGCGTAGCCCTTGCTGATGGAAAAACTAATCAAGAAGAAAAAGCCTTTTTAGATAAGTTAGCTTCTAGATTAGAAATTTCAGATGAAGAATACAAAGAGATTCTTGCTGACCCTATGAAACACCCAATAAACGCACCTTATTTGTATTCTCAACGTTTAGAGCGTTTATACGATTTGGCTCGTATGGTACATGTAGATCACCAAATGGGAGACAGTCAAGAAATTATGTTAAGAAGATTTGGATTAGCACTAGGATTTACTCCTGGAAACGTAAACTACATCATTGCAAAAGCACTTTCATTAGTAGATAAAAAAGTAGATTTAGATACTTTTACTTTCGAAATGCAGAATATGAATAAATAAAAAAGTTCACAGTAATACTTTACAGTTTTTAAACTGATACTGAATACTACGATCAAAAAAATAAAACCCGATTATAGACTAATCGGGTTTTGTTTTTTTATTATTTAGCTTTAAGCATAAACTCTTCTGCTTTTTCGACCATATTATAGCTTCCACAAAAGAAAGGAACACGTTGGTGTAATTCGGTTGGATTAATTTCCATGATTCTATTAAAACCATCCGATGCTTTCCCTCCAGCTTGCTCTGCAACAAATGCCATCGGATTACATTCGTATAATAAACGAAGCTTTCCTTTTGGTGCTTTACTACTTGTTGGATACAAATAAATTCCACCTTTAATCATGTTTCGATGAAAATCAGATACCAAACTTCCGATATATCTTGAAGTATAAGGTCTGTCATCTTCTTCATGCTGACAATATTTAATATAATCTTTTACTCCCTGAGGAAAATGAACATAGTTTCCTTCATTGACAGAATAAATTTTTCCATCTTTTGAATATTTCATATTCGGGTGTGACAAATAAAATGTTCCAATCGCAGGATTCAAAGTAAATCCATTTACACCATGACCTGTAGTGTAAACCAACATTGTTGAAGTTCCATAAATTACATATCCTGCTGCAACTTGATTTACTCCTGGTTGTAAAAAATCCTCAAGCGTAACTGGAGTCCCTATTGGTGTAATTCTTCTATAAACCGAAAAAATAGTTCCTACAGAAACATTTACATCAATATTAGACGAGCCATCTAGCGGATCCATCAATACTACATACTTATTGTTATGACTATTATCACTTCCTTGAACAGTAATAAAATCATCGTTTTCTTCTGAAGCAATTCCGCAAACAATCTCACGATTGATTAAAGTTTGAATAAAAACTTCATTTGCATACACATCCAGTTTTTGCTGATCTTCACCTTGTATGTTTTGCTCTCCTGCTGCTCCAACAATATCCACCAAGCCGGCTTTGTTAACTTTATAATTAACCACTTTTGCAGCCAATCGTATAGAATTAATGATTCTGGATAACTCCCCAGACGAATATTGAAATGCTTTTTGGTTTTCGATGATAAACTCACCTAATGTTTTATTGCGTTCTTCCATTATACTATATCGTTGTAGATTTTTTTTTGAAGTCACAAATATCGCCTTTTTTGTGAAATTGAATTAAAAATTATTTAGTTAGTTTGCGCGTATTGTATATTTGTTAATCAAAAGTAAAAAACAAGTTCAAAAAAACCATTATTTTAGATATAAACATATTAATAATAAGAATTTATGAATATTAGAAAAGGGAATCCTGAAGACATGAAAGCTGTTTTAAGCTTGATTCAGGAACTAGCCATATTCGAAAATGAACCCGATGCAGTTTTGATTACTGAGAGCGATTTGGTTCGGGATGGCTTTGGCGAAAATCCTCTTTTTCATGTATTTGTAGCCGAGGTCGATACCGAAATAGTTGGAATTGCCTTATACTATTATCGATTCTCGACTTGGAAAGGCAAAACAATACATTTAGAGGATTTGATCGTTAAAGACAAAATGCGTGGATCTGGTTTAGGAATGGCATTGTACTCCGAAATAATGGAGCAGGCAAAAAAAGATAAAGTAAGAAGAGTTGAATGGAATGTACTCAATTGGAATACCCCTGCAGTTAAATTCTACGAAAACACTGGTGCTAAAATATTTGAAGAGTGGCGTGTCGTTCAAATGGACGAAACTGGAATCGATACATTTTTAGAGAAAAACAAAAATTAAGACACAATATATAATAATAAATAATGAGAGTATTCAAATTTGGTGGTGCCTCAGTAAAAGATGCTGAAGGAATTAAAAACGTATATGACGTTTTGCAAAAAGTAGGTTATGAAGATGTATTGCTTGTAGTTTCGGCTATGGGAAAAACCACAAACGCTCTTGAGGTTGTAATAAAGAATTATTTCGAGAAATCTAGCGAGTTAAATTCGTCAGTGCAAGAAGTAAAAAAATACCATAATCAGATATTGCTGGATTTATTTGAGGATGAAAAACATGAAGTTTTTACTGCTGTAAATGCTTTTTTTTCAGAGTTAGAATATTTTCTTGCTCATAACAAATCTCCTAACTACAACTTTGTTTATGACCAAATTGTAAGCTTTGGAGAATTGATTTCAACTACTATTTTAAGTCATTTTATGAATTTTATGGGCGTTCAGACCCAATGGATTGATGTACGTAACTTTATAAAAACCAATGCAACTTACAGAGATGCAGAAGTAGATTGGGAATTAACCCAAAAAAATATTGGCAAAAACGTAAAACGAAACATGCTAAACATCACACAAGGATTCTTAGGTGCTGATGAAAACAACTTTACTACAACTTTAGGTCGTGAGGGATCTGATTATACTGCTGCTATTTTTGCTTATTGCCTAAATGCAGAAAGTGTTACTATCTGGAAAGATGTACCTGGAGTAATGAATGCTGACCCACGTTATTTTGAAAATGCAAGTTTACTTAATCAAATTTCATATCGTGAAGCTATAGAATTAGCTTTTTATGGAGCAACAGTTATACACCCAAAAACATTACAACCTCTACAGAAAAAAGAGATTCCATTGTATGTAAAATCTTTTATAAACCCATTATTAAAAGGAACAAGTGTTTCTAAAGGAGTAGATCTAGAACCTTATTTACCTTGCTTTATTGTAAAGAGAAACCAGCTTTTAATTTCTCTTTCATCAATAGATTTTTCTTTTATTATGGAAGAAAATATCAGTGAGATTTTTGCCTTATTCCATGAATTTAAGATTAAAGTAAATTTAATTCAAAACTCAGCAATTAGTTTTTCTGTTTGTGTAGAAGACAAATTTGAGAACTTCAATGACTTGAATGCAATACTTTCTAAAAAATTCAAAGTTGATTTCAGCGAAAATGTAACCTTATACACCATTCGTCATTTTGACGATAAAGCTGCTGAAACAGTAGAAGAAAACAAAGTTGTTTTATTAAAACAAGTAAGCCGTGAAACTATGCAAGTGGTAACGAAAGAAGTAGATTAATTTTATTTAGAAGTTAATTACATAATTTAAAAACAAGGTTTCACCAAAAGTGAAACCTTGTTGCTTTTTATATATTCCGCTTTCTCTTTAAATCTTTTATCACTTTTTTCAACTCTTTTATTCGAGCTTCATATTGTTCTATTATTTTATCTGACAATTGATTAATAATAAATGTTTCATTTAAATCGCTATTATCCTCTTTATCCTCTCCTATTTCATCCTTTACCAAATCTTCTGGACTTATTTTAAAGATCTCACATATTTTATTAATATGGCTTGCCCAAGAATTGCTTTGACCACTTTCGATCCTAGCATAAGCTGATTGAGATAAATGCAAATAATCTGCTGCCTCTTCTTGTGAAATGTTTTTACTTTTTCTGAGTTCTTTTAACTTATTTCCGATAATCACATTCATACTATCTACCATTTTAATACCCCAAATAACTCTATAAAAACATAGAGGACAGATTTTTAAACAAATACTCAGTAAATCTAACTTTTTCATACAACAAAGGAAAAACACTCAAATTCAGGGTAAGAATAACCGTTTTTCACATAAGTCTTATTTAATTTCTCGTTTAGATTTGTCCTTTACAATAAATTTTTACCAACTATTAAACCATCGTGATATGAAAAAGTTAAAATTTACCTTACTAATAATCTTTTTAATTAAGTTATTGTATTCATGTGATAATAAGGAAAATTTTCCCGAAAAGAACTTATCGGACGCTATAAATTATTCTGAAATCAAACTCGACGCGATTAGAAACATTTCTAAATTAGAAGAAAAAATAAATAGCAACGTTGCTTTAGAAAATGAAATATCTAAATATTTCACTATAAAAGAACAATCTTATTCTAAACAAGTAAAATTCACAGAGCAATTAAATTTTAAAATTTCTTTAGCTCCACATTACAATATAAAAGAGGCGACATTTATGCTAGCTTTTTATCAAGATTTAGCTAATTCATATGATAAAGATATTTTTAATTTACTTGATTCAAAAAGAAAAGTACTTAATAAAACTTCATTCCCTTCTAATTTCAAACAAGAAGTAAATCTTCTTTTTGACATAATCGAAGAAACTACTTCTAAAATTTATCCCATTTTATATAAAGAAAATACACTTTATTCAAAAGGTACCGGTTTTTGGAGTTGTATGGGAGGAAAAGGAAAAGACATAGGGAGGGGCATTGCAACAGGAGCCATAGGAGGAGCTATAGCAGGTGCCTATACTGGAGCAACAGGAGGTACAGTAGCATTACCTGGAATTGGAACTATAACTGGTGCGGTTGGGGAGCTGTGTTTGGAAGTACTTTAGGAGCAGTAAGAGGAGCTGCTGTAGCTGCTGTTTGGGCTGCTGCAGATTGTTCATCAAATCTAAAACAACAATTAGAAAAATTCCCTGAAGAACGCTTAGAATTAAGTTTAGAAAAAATTAAATTTATTAATTCTATATTAGAAGCATCTGAAAAAACTTCATTAACTTTTATACTAGAATAAATGACAATATTTGAAAAAATACACAAAATAGGGATACGTCAGTTTGTTTTTTTTATTTTAATAACAACAATAATGTTTTTTTGGTCATATTTTTTTAGTGATAAAGAATTTAGTTGGAGCACTATATATAAACATCGCGAAGACATAAAAATGTATATTGCTTTATTATATGCATTTATATCTGCACTTTTTATACATGTTGGAATACTATCTTGTTTTAAATTTCCTCCTCCAAAATAAAATTAACTTAAATATGAGATAAACAAACATTCTATTTCTGAATAACTTAATTTATTTCACATCCTTTCAAGGTTTCACTTTAGGTGAAACCTTGTTGCTTTTTATATATTCCGCTTTCTCCTTAAATCTTTTATCACTTTTTTCAACTCTTTTATTCGAGCTTCGTATTGTTCTATTATTTTATCTGACAATTGATTGATAATAAATGTTTCATTTAAATCGCTGTTATCCTCTTTATCCTCTCCTATTTCATCCTTTACCAAATCTTCTGGACTTATTTTAAAGACCTCACATATTTTATTAATATGGCTTGCCCATGAACTACTCTCCCCTCTCTCTATACGTGCATACGTAGATTGTGACACATGCAACGAACTTGCCACTTGTTCTTGTGATAGATCTTTGCTTTTTCGTAATTTTTTTAGCTTATTTCCTACTGATTCATTCATAATCAAAAGTTTAGTCAGTATAAAAATAAGAAATATTTTACTATTTTTCAGAATTAGACTAAAAATAACCAATTTTTGCATTAGCATTATTTCAAATTACTTCCGGATTTTACTTCAAAAAGTAAAACTATCCGTTAAACTGCCTGAAAATTAAAACTTTTAGATACTGAATTATTCCTATATATCATAATTTCTATTCTTCATTCCTCATCAAAATCAACAAAACACCACTTTACAATATTCTCAAATTCATTGATAAAAACCAGCACCATAATTTCCCGAATATAAATACTACTTTTGAGGTTTTGGAGTTAAAGTATTTATGATTAAAAAATTACTCTTTTGGATTGTAATTATTTTTTGTTCTGGACTTCACGCCCAGGAAATAAACTCGTACTATAAAACCAAAAAGGTTGTTGCTACTAGAGATACTATACATCTAGAGAGTTTCAGTATTAATTCCAATTATTTTCAGCTTTTAGATACCAATAAAAAACTTATTGATAGTAGTTTATACAAAATAGATTTCCAGAAAGGGACATTACTTTTAAATGAAAAATTAACTTTGGGTACTGACTCACTTACAGTTGAGTATTTGAAACTTCCCGACATCCTAACCAAAGAATATAAAATTTATGATTCTAATCGAATTGTAAACAATGGTGCAACTGCTGAATCTTTGTACCAAATAAAGCCCAAAAACGTTAAAACGGTTACTCCATTTGACGGATTAACCACTTCGGGAAGTATTACTCGTGGAATCACTATTGGCAATAATCAAAGCACTGTATTAAACTCCAATCTTGACCTTCAAATTACAGGAAAAATATCAGACAACGTAAGTATTCGTGCTTCATTACAAGACAACAATATTCCGCTACAAGATGGTGGCTACTCACAAAAACTAGATCAATTCGATAATATCTTTATAGAACTCTTTAGTAATAATTGGGCGTTACGAGCTGGGGATATTTTTCTTGAGAACAAAAAGACACAATTCCTTAATTTTGACAAAAAGGTCCAAGGTCTTGCAGTCAATTTTAATTTTGGTGATGAAGACAACAAAACAAATGTATTTGCTTCAGCCGCATTGGTAAGAGGACAATATGCTAAAAGCAACCTTACTGGGCAAGAAGGAAATCAAGGTCCTTATAAATTAACTGGTCAAAACGGTGAATTATATATATTGGTAATTTCTGGTTCTGAAAGGGTGTATGTAAATGGTGTTTTATTAAAACGAGGCGAAAATAAAGATTATACAATCGACTATAATGCTGGTGAAATTACTTTTACTTCTCTTTTTACCATTACTTCCGAAATGCGAATAAGCATCGAATACCAATATTCAAATCAAAACTATACCCGATTTGTAACGTATGCTGGTGTTACTCATGAAAATAAAAAATGGAGTTTTGGAGGGTATTTGTACTCTGAAAATGATTTAAAAAATCAGCCTCTACAACAAAATTTAACCAAGGAACAAGTTGAAATATTAAATAACGCTGGAGATGATACTAATGCTATGATTGCTCCCTCAGCATACGCAGATACTTATTCGGATAACAAAATTCTCTACAAAAAAATAATGGTAAATGGAGAGGAAGCTTACGAATTCTCTAACAATCCAAAAGATGAATTATACAATGTAAGATTTAATTTAATTGGTGCTCAGTCTGGAGACTATATTCTTAAGAATGTAAATACTATAGATCGTATTTATGAATATGTTCCACCTATAAATGGTATTCCGCAAGGAAATTATGCTCCAGTTATCAAACTCGTTGCTCCAATAAAGCTACAAGTAGCTACTTTTTTAGGCAAATACAATCCAACCGAAAAAACAAATTTTGATTTCGAAATTGGAGTTAGTAATAATGATGCAAACCTGTTTTCGAATATACAGGATAGTAACAACAAAGGTATTGCTACCAAAATAAATGCTAAACAACGCTTGTTTACCAAAAGTTGGAATCTGGACGCTTTTATAAATTATCAATTTATTCAGGAAAATTTTAAATCGGTTGAACGGCTTTATAATATTGAGTTTGATCGAGATTGGAACCTTCCTGCAATTCGATTTGGGAATCAGAGCTTATTAATCTCAGGTTTAAACTTCGATTTACTTCCTCAAAAAAAATCCTCTGACATAGGATTGGTAACCTATCAATTTGAAAATTTAGATTTTACCGAAAACTATTCTGGAAGTCGACATACCATTAATGGCCTCTTTAAACTAAAAAATTGGTTTATCCAGAACCAAGGTAGCTTGCTCAATAGCAGCAGTACTATATCGACATCTAAATTTTTAAGAAACCAAACCCAAGCTCGTTATCATTTTAATAAAAACTGGATTGGTGGTACAATACAACTTGAAGACAATCAAGAGAAAAACAAAAATACCAATCAATTTTCGGCTTTAAGTCAAAGATTTAATGAATATGGCTTATTTGTAGGTCGAGGCGATAGTACTAAAGTTTTTGTAGAACTAGGTTTTTTAAGACGTAGTAATGATAGTTTGCAGAACGGATTATTACAACATGTAAACAACTCTCAAACTTATTACTTTAAATCAAAATTGATACAAACAACCAAAAGTGATTTATCTGTATATGCAAGTTATAGGGTCTTGAATTATGAAGATGCTACAAAGAAAAAAGAACCATCCCTAAATTCTAGAATTCTCTATAATGATCGTTTCTTTAATCAATTTATCCAGACTACTACTGCTTATGAAACCAGCTCAGGAACAATGCCTCAGCAGGACTATACATACGTAGAAGTTCCAGCAGGACAAGGAGTCTATACTTGGATTGATTATAATAACAATGGAATCCAGGAATTACAAGAATTTGAAGTAGCAGCATTTATTGACCAAGCAAAATATATCCGAATCTTTTTACCAAATCGAGTTTATATTAAAACAAATCAGAATAAATTTTCTCAGTCGGTAACCTTGAATCCAAATCAATGGTTAAATGAAACTGGTATAAAAAAAGTAATCTCTTATTTTTATAATCAAACCTCATTTATATTAGATCGAAAAGTAAAAAGTAATGGCGATCGTTTTGAACTTAATCCTTTTAATTCCTCTGATGAAAATGTACTGGGATTAAATTCTAGTTTTAGGAACAGTTTATTCTATAATCGTGGTAAGCAAAAACACTCAACAACTTATACCTATTTACAAAACAAAAGCAGAAACCTACTTACAATAGGATCCCAACAAGCTACAAACAGTTCACATCAATTGCAATATTCACATTTATATGATAAAAGTTGGCTATTAGGCATTTTTACCAAAACCATCCAAACTGATCTTATATCTGAAAGTTTCCCTGAAAAGAATTATAAACTTACTGGTTACCAACTAGCACCAAAAATTAGTTATTTATTTTCTAAGAGTACTAGCTTGGATTTCTTTTATGAGATCCAAAACAAAGACAATCAAATTGGCGATGAAGAAACCTTAAAACAAACCCGATTAGGAACATCATTCTCTTACGCTGGGGATAAAAAAATAACACTAAATGGGGAGTTTTCTTTTTACCAAAATAAATTCACTGGTAATGAATTTTCATCCGTGGGCTTCCAAATGTTGGAGGGATTGCAAACGGGACAAAATTTGGTATGGAGATTGTTATTACAAAAAAATATCACCCAATTTTTGGATGTTAATGTAAATTATCAAGGACGTAAAGGAGAAACTGGAACTACTATCCATACTGGGAACATCCAATTGAGAGCTTATTTTTGATTCATTTTCAAAAACATTACAATTAATTGATTAATTTTATTATGAATTTTAACACTTTAAGACATGAAAAAACTATTATTACTTTGTTTTATGTTTGTTTTCTCTAGTAATTTTTACGCTCAAGAAACTGCTGTAAAAACGACTAAAGCAAAAGCTAAAACAGAAGCAGCTAAAGAGAAAAAAAAGGCTACTGACTCTAAAACTGCTGCAGAGAAAAAAGCAGCTAAAGAAAAAGCAACCGCTACAAAAAGTGTAGATGACAAAGTTGCAAAGACCAAAAGTGATGCTAAAGCTAAAACCACTAAAGCAGAAGAGTCTACTGCAAAAAAAGCAGCTAAAGCAAAAACAGATGCTAAAAGTGCAAGCGATGATGCTACTAAAAAAGTAACAAAAGCCAAAGCTGATACTAAAGCAGCTACTGAAAAAGTAGAAAAGGCTAAGGCTGATACTAAAACAGCATCAAAAACTGCTACAAAAAAGGTTAAAGAAACTAATGAAAAAGCACCTAAAGTAGCTGATAAAGTTACTGGAGAGTATAATGGTAAAAAAGTGTATACTGGTCCAAGAGGCGGTAAATACTACATTAATTCTAATGGGAATAAAACTTATATTCAAGACTAAATAACTTATTCTTGATAGACAAAAAAGGTTAGACTTCTTATAGCGTCTAACCTTTTTGCTTTTACTAAAATAATAACTTAATATTTTAGTAATCATTTATAAATAAGGAAAACACTTACTATTTGTAACTTTCGCAGGGTTAACTTAATATAACCCAATTCTATATGAATTTAGATTCAACCAATAAAACTATTTTAATTGCTCCATTAAATTGGGGTTTAGGCCACGCCACTAGATGCATCCCTATAATTAAGGCTCTTCAGGAAAATAATTACATACCGATAATTGCCTCAGATGGTATTGCTTTAGAATTATTACGAAAAGAATTTCCTTATATCCAAACTCTCGAATTGCCTTCTTACCAAATAGAGTATGCAAAAAATGGTAAGAACTTCAAATGGAAATTAATCAAAAATTGTCCTAAAATGATTGAAGCCGTCTTGGATGAGAAAAAGATGGTAAAGTCTTGGATAAAAAAATATGGTATCGATGGTATTATTTCTGATAATCGTTTAGGTGTTTATTCTAACAAAATCCCCTCAGTTTTTATTACTCACCAACTGAATGTGATGACAGGAAACACAACTTGGTTTACCAGTAAATGCCATCAATATATTATAAAAAAATATACTGAATGTTGGGTTCCTGACATAAAAAAGAAACCTAACTTAACGGGGGAATTAGGCCATTTAAAAACCAAAAAACTTAAGTTAAAATACATTGGTCCTTTAAGCAGAATGCGCAAGAAAGAAACACCAAAAGTATATGATTTAATGGTAATCTTATCTGGACCAGAACCTCAACGAGGCTATCTTGAGGAAAAGTTAAAGAAAGAAGTACTTCGCTATAAAGGAAAAGTTGTTTTTGTAAAAGGTGTCGTTGAAAAAGACCAAAAAAAGGAAATCATTGAGAATGTTACCTATTACAATTTCATGAATACTCGACAACTAGAACAAACCTTTAATGAAAGTGAACAAATCCTGTGTCGTTCTGGTTACACAACCGTTATGGACTTGGTCAAACTAGAAAAGAAAGCTTTTTTCATACCAACTCCGGGTCAATATGAGCAAATATATCTTGCTGAGAAACTACAAGAAGAAGGACTTGTTCCTTATGCATTGCAGGATGATTTTAAGATTGAGGATATTGCAAAAATCCATGAGTATGAAGGATTGCCTCAATATAAAAAGAAAGCGAAATGGAGTTCATTATTTTCCGTTTTTGAAAAACAATAAACTCCATTTTTATATTTTTTTAGAAATTGAATTGAGCTTGTATTCTCAATAAATTTCCTTGTTGTCGATTATTTGGTAATACACTATCCTCAAAAGTTCTATCAGCAATAACATATTCTGCGGTGAACTCTAATGCTTTTAGTGGTTGCCATTCAATCCCAATTTCATAATCCCGAACTACATAGCTTCGGGCATCTTTTTCATATTTTTTCCCTCCATCATAATATTGAAATTTTGCAAAAGGATATAATAGTTGTTTTCCTAAATCCCACTTATAATTTAATAAAACATAACCACCATTTATATTTGTTACATCAACAGTATTGGTTTCCTTATTATAGCGAGGGCCTTTACCAATATTATATTCTGTTTGTATTCCAAAAGGCTTTGGATATAAAACAAAAGTTGCTCCTACTCTTTGATCTTTAACATATTGTTTATTAGCATCTACTGCTACTCCTGTTGAAATTTCATTAGTAAATGCCCATTTTCCTGTATAAGCTTGAAGTCCTGGTTCGATAATTTGGTTTCCTATTACGAAAGGATAAGTAACTCTCGCTACAACATTTAAATCTCTGTTACTATCTAGTTTATTAGAATATTGACCATTATAAGCTCCGAAAGCAAATACACCATAATCACCCGAACCTTTGTACCCCTCTTTTACTAACATTTCAAAACGTTCTCTGATTTTGCTTGGTGCCCAATAAAAAAACACTCCTAAATCACGTTCGTTTAATATAGCACTATTCATAGCATCATTTCTATCCAAAGCAAGTCGAACTGAACTTGATTGCATGTTTTCGAAACCATAAGGAATTTTACTTTGCCCTACACGAACACGATACTCTTTTTTAGGATCAAAAGAAATATCAAAATATATGTCTCTAATTTGAACGAAATTATTAATTCCTGTACTAGGTGAACTTGCAAAATCTGGTTGGAAGTAAAAAAACACATTAGGATGCACTTGTCCAGAAAATACTAATCGTGCTCGTCTAATAAAAAACCCATTATTAGATTTCGCATCTGGTTCTGTTGAAGTAGTTCCCCAAGACTTATCACATTGTTCGCAGGAAACCTTATCATTGGTAGAAAAAAGCCCGTTATATCTTATCTGAACATAACCACGTAGTGATATTTTATCATACCAACGATCCTTTTCTTCTTTATGAAAATTAGGTTCAATCTTTGGTTCCATAATTGTTACCGTTTCTTTTGCCTTATTTATAGAATCTAAAATACGAACTACCTCCTTCTTGATCTCCTCCTTGTTTACCTCTTGTGCATGAACAAAACCCGCCACTAAAGATAAAGCTACAACTAAAATTTTTTTCATCTTATTTTTTTAACTCCACATTCAAAATGCAAAAATCACCCATCAAGGTTAACATAACGTTACCAAGATGTTATCATAATGAGAATTTAATATTAAGAGGCTATCGGCAATTTTAAATTGGTGTAAAAAGGGGGATATTTAATGCCGAATCAAGGTATTCAGATTACATTTATTTAACTTCACCATTAATGCTTTTATAAGCTTTCTCTAAGGTAAATGAAAACTCTGAACCAATACCAAATTCACTTTCTACATACACCTTCTCTTTATGAGCTTCGATAATATGTTTAACTATAGCAAGTCCTAATCCTGAACCTCCCTCAGTACGAGCACCACTTTTATCTACTCTATAAAAACGTTCAAAAAGTCTTGGTATATTTTGTTTCTCGACTCCTTCTCCATTATCGCTAATACGGATAAGTACTTTTTTCTTTGTAAGATTTACTACTCCTACTTCAGTAGTTCCTCCTTGTTTACCGTATTTAATAGAATTTACAATCAGATTTTCTAGTATTTGCTGAATTCTGTCCTTATCTCCTTTTACAAAAATAGACTGCTGAAATTTCTTCTCGTAAGTTAATTTTATCTTCTTTTTATCGGCTTTCATTTCCAATAAATCAAAAACATTTTGGATAAGTTCTATGATATCAAAATTGGTAATGACCAAATTTAAATCGCCTGATTCTAATTTAGTGATCATATCTAAATCCTCAACGATATAAATTAATCGCTCTACCCCTTTTTCAGCTCGTTTAAGATATTTTTTTCGAATGGTTTTATCTTCCATTGCTCCATCCAATAATGTCGAAACATATCCTTGAACGGTAAACAGTGGAGTCTTAAGTTCATGTGAAACGTTACCAAGAAATTCACGTCGGTATTCTTCACGAATTTCTAGCATCTCAATTTCCAGCTTTTTATCAGTAGCAAATTTTTTGACTTCACGCGAAAGCGTTTCCATATCAGTTGTAATCGGTTGGTTAATAAGGGTACTAGATTCTAGTAACGAAACCTCATCATAGATTTTTTTTACTCTTCGGTAAATAAAACGTTCTACACGATATTGTAATACGAGAAATGAGAACGCGTATACTGATATGAGAAAAACAAGACTAAATGGTAATAAATTTATTGTTTTATTTTTGAAGAATAATAAAATCAAAATTATTACGAATCCTGTAGCAAAGAGACTTATGTATAGTGCTGACTTTACAGCAAACTTATAGGTTTTTTTAAAACTTATTTTCATTTAATTCATGGATAGCTTTCTACAAAGATAATTCTGATTTCTTTGCATTATGCTTTTGTTTAGGAATCTTTATTTTAAACCTCGAATTTGTAACCTACTCCTTTGATGGTTTTAAATAAATCTTCTCCTATTTTTTCTCTCAATTTTCGAATATGCACATCAATCGTTCTTCCACCTACAACTACTTCATTACCCCAAACTTTATCAAGAATTTCATCACGCTTGAATACTTTTCCTGGTTTTGAAGCCAATAAATAGAATAGTTCAAATTCTTTTCTAGGCAAAGCAATCTCAATATTATCTTTTACGATTTTATATTCTTCGCGATTAATTTCGATACCGCCTACATTTAATGTATCACTACTAACTTCTTGTTCTTTTAAGCGTCTTAACAATGCTTTTACCTTACTTACTAATAATTTTGGTTTAATAGGCTTAGTAATATAGTCATCTGCTCCAGCATCAAAACCAGCAACTTGCGAATAATCTTCACTTCTTGCTGTTAAGAAAGTAATAATAACATTATTTAGTTCAGGAATTTTTCGAATATGCTCACAAGCTTCCATACCATCCATTTCAGCCATCATAACATCCATTATTATAAGATCTGGCAATTCTTTTTGAGCTTTAGCAATTGCGTCTTTTCCGTTAGAGGCAGTAATTATTTGATACCCTTCTTGTGAAAGATTATATCCAACAATTTCTAAAATATCCGGTTCATCATCTACTAGTAAAATCTTAGTTTGTGTTTTTTTCATAAAATAGCAAAAATTGGGTTATCTCATTGATTCTTATACTACATAGTATTCAATGATTCTAGTTGCGAGTGTAAAGATAATAATAAATCGACTGTTAAAAAGTAGTGTTAACGGTAATTTAATTTCATAACAATTTCATAATATATTGGAGACAAAAGAATAACAAGCAGCTAACATGAACTTTACAAAGCCGTCCTTTATTTGCAAAAAAATAAACAAACAACAAACGAAAATGAAATTCAACTTAAAATTTCTATTTATTACATTATTTATTTGCGCTGTTTCTATGGCTCAGACCAAAGGTACAATTTCTGGGGTTTTAACAGACAAACAAACTAATAATGAAGCACTTCCATTTGCAAACGTTCTTATCAAAGGAACTAACAACAGTACAAACACTGATATCGACGGTAAATATTCGATAAATATAGCTCCTGGTAGCTATACTGTGATTTATAGTTTCTTGGGGTATGAGACTATTGAAGCAGTAGTAATTGTTAAAGCAAATGAAACTACAACTATTAATCAAACATTATCTTCAGGAAGTTACACTCTTAAAGATGTAGTGGTAAAAGCATCAGCTGTTAGCAAACAAAAAGAATCTGCTTTACTTTTAGAACAAAAAAATGCTGTTGCTTTTAAAGCAGCCATTGGTGCAGAAGAAATTTCAAGGAAAGGAATTAACGATGTTGCTAATGCAGTATCTAAAGTAAGTGGAGTTTCTAAAAATGATGACTCAGGAAATGTATTTGTAAGAGGATTAGGGGATCGCTACAATGTTACTACTTTAAATGGTCTTCCATTACCGTCAAACAATCCTGCAAATAAAAATATACTTCTAGACATATTCTCTACAAATATTGTGGATAATATTGGAGTAAGTAAAACATTTGAAGCTCAAAACTATGCCGATTTTGGAGGAGCAAATATTGATATTAGTTCAAAAAAATTCAGCGGAAAACCTTTTATCAGCTTTTCAATTGGAACAGGTGCCAATACAAACGTTTTAGGACAAGATCATTTCTATTTACAAGACGGACCGTCTTACACTGGATTCAAAAAAGCAGGTGTTCCTAATTCTCCACTTCAACCATATAATTATTCAACGAGCTGGGACAGACAAGAAAACAAAAATGTATTGAATGCATTCTACACACTATCTGCTGGAAAGAAGTTTAATATAAACGACGAAAGCTCAATAGGAACTTTTGTTACAGGATCTTTTAGTGCAAGAAATAAATTTACAGAAGGATACAGCAGAGGTGGAATTAGTGCTGACGGAGATATCTTTTCTGATTTTTACAGAACAGCA
Source organism: Flavobacterium pisciphilum (assembly GCF_020905345.1). Taxonomy (NCBI): domain Bacteria; kingdom Pseudomonadati; phylum Bacteroidota; class Flavobacteriia; order Flavobacteriales; family Flavobacteriaceae; genus Flavobacterium; species Flavobacterium pisciphilum. Next base: position 3,421,971 of record NZ_JAJJMO010000001.1, on the reverse strand, counting down.
TACAAACATAGCACTACTACAACAGTTATGGCTACAGCTGATTATAAAATCAACAATAAAAACTCAATCTTCTTTACTTCTTTATTCTTAAACTCAACTGATCAGGATTACAGTGAATATGAAGGAACAAATCAGAATTTTGATGGTGGTGGAGATGCTCTTCAACAAATTTCAGGTTTTATCAAACGTGGAACTTTTGAAAAAACTCAATTAATTGTAAACCAATTAACAGGAAAAAACAAATTCAACGATCAGTGGAATTTAAATTGGGGAGTAGGATACAGCATGTCTGACAGCGCAATCCCAGATCGTATGCAAAACTCTTTTGTACATGCACCTAATGGTATAGATTATACATTTTTCACCAATTCAAACATCAATAATCACCGATTTTTTCAGGACTTAAAAGAGAATGAAATCGCTGCTAATATTGCATTATCGTATAATTTCAACAAAAAAAGCGATGATACATACAAAGGAAAAGTAACTGTTGGTTATTCAGGAAAGTTCAAGGATGTAGATTACAAAATGGAACAATATTCATTCTTCCCAAACAGAACTACAATCTCTTTTCCTAAAGAAGACATACATAGAGTAGACAACTATTTAGATCCTGCACATTGGGGTTCATCTTACTCAAACAGAATTAACCAATTGTATAATGGTAATTTATATATTAATGCTGCATTCGCTAATGTTCAATACTCTTTAACTGATAGATTGAGTTTGATATTAGGTGCGAGATTGGAACAATTGACTCAAAATGTTTCCTATGTCACAACCACAGTTCCTGATGGGGATAGTTCTGATGAGTCAAAGTTAAACATATTACCAAGTTTAATTTCGAAGTATACCTTGAATGAAAAGCAGAATTTAAAATTCTCAGCAAGTAAAACGTATACACTACCTCAATTTAAAGAAAAAGTGCCTATTATTTACGAAGATGTCGCACAGGCATACGAAGGAAACCCTAATTTGTATGCTTCAACAAATTACAACTTTGATTTAGGATGGGAATTTTTCCCTAAGGCAGGCGAATTAATTTCTGTTACAGCATTTGGAAAAATTATTCAAAACCCAATCAACGAAATGTTCCTTAATTCATCTTCAAATGATATTACTTATGCCAATACAGGAGACAAAGCAACTGTAGCGGGGGTAGAATTAGAATTTAGAAAAGACATTTTTGAAATTAAAAATAGTAACAACCTAAAGACAAAACTTTCGTTTGATGCCAACGGGTCTTACCTTTATACAAATCAGGATTTAAGTAATGAGAAAGTGAATAACGAAAATGATTTTGGAGCAAACTTTACTTTTACAGATAGTAAATTAACAGGGGCTTCTAATTTCCTTGCCAATGCTAACTTATCATTTTTAAATGAATTCAGAGAAGGCCAAGATATAACTACAACAATATCATACTCTTATTTTTCAGATAAATTAGCTGTTATTGGAACTGGACAAGTAGGAAACATGGTTGATAAAGCTGTAAATAAACTAGACTTTATCGCAAATGCAAGTTTGACTAAAAACTTAAAATTAGGCTTTATTTACAACAATATTTTAAACCCTGCTTTCAATCGTGTACAAGAGCAAGGAAAAGTACCAGGAAAGGAATCTGTTGGTGATATTACTGCAATTTCATATAAAACAGGTTCAGATTTTAGGCTTACTTTAAGCTATACATTCTAAAAGTAAAACCATAAAAAATTCAAAAAGGTGATTAGATAATACTAATCACCTTTTTTTATTAATCAATAACTCAATGTAAATTTTACATTAAGCAGATTTATCTTTTACCCAATATACTTAATATATTGTTAATGCGGTCTTAACTCAGCAAAAACATATGTTCATTTACTTTGCCATGAATAAATCAAAACAATAAAACACAACAACAATGAAAAAATCATTTTTTGCAATGGCTGCAATATTGGGACTTGCTTTAACAAGCTGTAGTTCTGATGATAACAACAAAACCGACGGAAACAAAAGTAATTTCGTATTAAAGGCTGACGATTTAAAAGGAGACATCAATGAAGGTGTTGTAACTTTAGACCCTACAAAAACTTACACTTTAACTGGAGGTTTAGTCGTTAAAGGTGGAGCTACTTTAGTAATTCCTGCCGGAACGGTAATTAAAAGTTCTGCTACTGCAGAAGCTACTTCTTTATTCATTGCTGTAGAGAGAAATGCTAAAATTAACATCAATGGTACTGCTGTTAAACCAGTTATTATGACATCTGGAAAAGCTACTCCTGCTCAAAGTGATTGGGGTGGATTAATTATCGCTGGTAATGCTAAAGTGAACACAGGAGACAATGGTACTTCTGAAGTAGGTGCTTTAAGCTATGGAGGTAATAACAATGCAGATTCTTCTGGAAATATCAACTTCTTAAAAATTTCTTACACAGGTTCTAAATACACTGCTGATAAAGAATACAATGGAGTTTCTTTCTTCGGAGTAGGTTCAGGAACAGTAGTATCTGATATCTACACTTTCGAAAGTGGTGATGACGGAATTGAGTTCTTCGGAGGAGCAGTAAATGCTTCTAACTTAGTAATTATCAATTCTTATGATGATTCATTAGATTTTGCTGACGGATGGCAAGGTACTGCTACAAACGTTTACATCAAAGGTGTTACTAAAGCAGGTGTTGAAGGATCTACCAACCAAAAAAATCCAAGTACAGCTGTTCCAATGACTGACGCTAAAATCATTAATATCTCTATCATTAAAGGTGATGCGGCTTTCACAGCTGACGAAAAAGCAATCAATTATAAAGAAGGTGGTGGAAAACAAACTTACACAAACTTATATGTTGCTGATGGAATGCCTAAAGACCTTACTAAATTATCTACTGATGTTGGTGCAACTGCAAATATCGCTGCTGGTAACTTTACTATCACAAACTATACTTTTGGAGCTTCTGTAACTGTTTTTGATGGTGCTAAATTATCAGGAATAACTACTGGTGCAACTGGTGCTGGTGCTGGTGCTGAATTACCTACTTGGGGTAACTGGACTAAGTAATTAAATAAAGTTTTAGAAAAAGACACAATTACTTATTGATTAGTTGATTTCTAATAACTTCGAAACAAAATGTTAAAAACATCCTAAATTTCTAGGATGTTTTTTTTTGGTGTAGTTTTTGAAAAGTTTTTTTGTATATTTACTAGACATAAAATTGAGCGATGGCAAAAAACTACTTTTATATTACACTCTTATTGGCTTTTTTCTTTATTACTGCAGGTGTTTCGGCACAAGACAGTAAACAACAGCCAAAAACAGACGGCACCGTTATAGAGGGCTTAAGTTTGTACCCAAACCCTGTGAGTAATGGTAAAGTATACATATCATCTAAAAATGATTTAGAAAAAGAAATAATTATTTTTGATATACTAGGAAAAAAAGTATTACAAACACAATTAAGTTCAAAAGAGCTTAATATTTCTAATCTTTCACCTGGTGTTTATATCATAAAAATCAATGAAGAAAATGCAACTGCAACTAGAAAACTAATTGTCAGGTAAATTTTCGAAATAAAAACATAAAAAAGCTCCAAAGTAATATTGGGGCTTTTTTCTTTTAAATAAATTACCTTTGCAAAAAAAAAGATCTTGATTACAACAACTGATATATTTACGATTTCTAGTCAAAAACAATTTGAAAAAATAGCATTGAAAGTATTCCGCTTTCAATATGAAAACAACGTAGTATATCGAACTTTCTGTGATTATCTTAAAACAGATCCTCAAAAAGTAAAATCTCTTACTCAGATTCCCTTTTTACCAATTCAGTTTTTTAAGAGCCACTCAGTGGTTTCAAATTCTGATCCTGCACAAGTTACTTTTACTAGCAGTGGTACAACAGGAATGATTACAAGTAAACACATAGTAACCGATGTTTCCTTATACGAAGAAAGCTATCGCAAAGGTTTTTCTCAATTTTATGGCAATATCGAAGATTATGTTGTATTAGCACTACTTCCATCCTATTTAGAGCGTGACGGGTCTTCATTAATCTATATGGTCGAGGATTTAATAAAACTATCAAATCATCCAGAAAGCGGCTTCTATTTACACAACCACGAAGAGCTTACTAAAAAGCTTATCGAATTAGATCAATCAGGGCAAAACACCATCTTAATTGGAGTAACGTATGCTTTATTGGATTTAATCGAAAAAAACTCGTTTAAATTACAAAACACCATCATAATGGAAACTGGTGGAATGAAAGGCAAACGCAAAGAAATGATTCGTGAAGAATTACACAAACAATTATGTGAAGGATTTGGTGTGTCGGCAATACATTCTGAATATGGTATGACCGAATTATTATCACAAGCTTATTCTCTAGGCGAAGGAATATTTGAATGTCCTTCATGGATACAAATACTTGTTAGAGATACTGAAGATGCCTTAACCTACGTAAAAGAAGGAAAAACAGGTGGTATAAACGTAATCGATCTAGCCAATATTAATTCTTGTTCATTTATCGCTACGCAAGATTTGGGCAAAAAATATCCCAACAACTCTTTCGAGGTATTGGGACGTTTTGACAACTCAGATATTCGAGGTTGTAACCTGATGGTTTTGTAAAAAACAAACAATTACTTTATACTATTTAATATTCTAACACAGGTAAAATTAACACGAATTTACATGATTTAATAACCAACAATTAATACTCAGAAAACACGATACTAATACCTAAGATTTATATTTAAAAAATATTTAAATATAAAATTATGAGAAAAATTACTTTATTATTGTTTGTTTTTTTAAATTTCACAGGTTGGTCTCAGACATACAAGTTTCACACCCTTCAGGATTTAGGACCTAATATTGAAATAGCTATTTCTGCTGGATGCGCTCAAAGTGTCACAGTTGGACCAAATAGAGATGTGAATCTAAATCAAAGTTTTAAATTAGAAGTTGGTAAAATTTACAAATCAGACCTTATTTTAGGTTCAACTTCTGGATCAAGGTATTATAGGGTTCTTTACGCTGTAGATTATTATCTTGACAAAGGAAGTGATATAGATGAGCCAGCAAATTTTGAACTAATTCCTGATTTATGTAATTCTTTATCTTGGAAATACGCAAGACCAATCTTACTAGGATCAACTCTAGAAGAAGCTCAAGGCAATTATTGTTCCAATTTAACAGCAAATACCATAAGAGAAAAAGTAAACATTAGAACAACCAAACCTTTAACTATAGGTAATGTGTATTTAATGGATTTCGGTAAAGGTTCTAATTATTATTTAATTAGTGGATCAGCCATTGAAGCTGGAGATAGCGAGTATCAATTAGACTCTACAAATAGTAATTCTATATTTTCTCCTGTTTTATCTAGCTCACTTAATTGTCCAAAACCCGATATACAAGCCGTAGCTATTACTTTTGGTCCAAGTTCAGGTTCAATGAATACTGGAGCTACAGCAACAGCTTCTTATATAATAAAAAATATTGGAGGAAGAGCTTTTAACCCTTCTCGTTGCTTAATTTATTTTTCTAAAAACGATTCTACTTTAAGTTCAGATGATATATTTATAAAAGAAATAACTATCGAACCACTAAATCCTAACGCAACAAAACGTGAATATCCTTCAATAACTATTCCTACAAATATCAGCAACGGCACTTATTATATAATTATGAAGCTAATTAATAGTGAAGACATAGATATTAGTAACAACACAATCTCATCAATTTCAACTTTTACTATTAATCAAACATCAACACCTACAGGAAAACCAGATTTAACTATTGATCCAAATAATACATTTATTTCTAGTAATTGTAGTGACTGTAATTCGATATTAAGTGATTTAGGAAACAAAAGACATACAATACATAATCAATCTGGGAGCATCAATTTGCAAACAATAACCATTAAAAACATAGGCGATGTTGTAGCATCACCAACAAATCTTCAGTTTTATTTATCTCAAGATGGCATTCTTGATTCTGCTGATTTAAAATACACAGAAAATAGCATTGCAATAAAAGCCATTAATCCAGGTACATCGATTAAAGTATCAAGTACACTCTTTCCCTCAAACTTTGGTAACATTGGCTCAAAATTTACTGGAAACTGGAACATCCTTATGGTTGTTGACGACTCTAAAATAATTACAGAATCAAACGAAAACAACAATATAACAATTATTCCTGTAACTTTCTATAATCCTTTTGCAAAAATAGCAACCGCTACATTAGAGAGTGAGCAACCTGCAGCACCTTATTTTATAAATGTTTATACTTTTGATGGACAAAAAGTTTTAACCAAAGAAGTTAATTCTAAAGGAGAAGAAAACAAATCATTAGATTCATTAAAAAGTGGTATTTACATCATTAAATCTAAAGATGAAACCCGAAAAGTCATTAAATAAAAACATTCTTTGAACTAATACAAAAAAGTATCAGCCAAAGCTGATGCTTTTTTGTATTTTAAATCTAAGTCATATAAATAAGTAGTTAAACTACTCTTACCACAAAATAATTTTTCTTTCCGCTTTGTAATAATACAAACTGATTGTTAATTAAATCTTTACTAGAAAGAACAAACTCTTCCGTTATTTTCTCTCTGTTTACAGAAATAGAATTAGCAGTTAGAGCACGTCTTGCTTCTCCGTTTGATTTAAAGAAACCTGTTTTCTCATTCAGAACAGATATAATCTCTAATCCATTTTCTAGATCTGCCTTTGCAATTTCTGCTTGAGGCACACCATCAAAAACATCTAAGAAAGTTGCTTCATCTAATTGCTTTAAATCATCAGAAGTAGAATTTCCGAATAATATGTTTGAAGCCTTAATTGCATTTTCTAAATCAGCAGCAGAATGTACCATTACAGTAATTTCTTCAGCCAATCTTTTTTGTAATATACGCAAATGAGGTGTTTCTCTATGTTCGATTGTCAAAGATTCAATTTCTTCTTTTGATAAGAAAGTGAAAATTTTAATATATTTTTCAGCATCAATATCTGACGTATTTAACCAATATTGGTAAAACTTATATGGAGATGTTCTTACAGCATCTAACCAGATATTTCCTCCTTCTGATTTTCCGAATTTTGTTCCATCCGCTTTTGTAATTAAAGGGCAAGTTAAAGCATAAGCTTTTCCACTTTCCATTCTTCTCACTAATTCAGTTCCCGTGGTAATATTTCCCCACTGGTCACTTCCTCCCATTTGCAAAGTACATTGTTTGTTTTTATACAAATGCAAGAAGTCATACCCTTGAACCAACTGATAAGTAAACTCTGTAAACGACATTCCTTCGGCCGCCTCTGATGTTAATCTTTTCTTTACAGAATCTTTAGCCATCATATAGTTTACTGTAATATGCTTACCTACATCACGAATAAAATCTAGAAATGAGAATTCCTTCATCCAATCGTAATTATTTACCAACTCGGCAGCATTAGCAGCATCTGAAGTAAAGTCCAAAAATCGAGATAATTGTCCTTTTATCGCTTCTTGATTGTGACGCAATGTTGTTTCATCAAGTAAATTTCTTTCATTCGATTTCCCTGATGGATCTCCAATCATTCCTGTTGCACCACCAACCAACGCTAATGGTTTGTGTCCTGATAACTGAAAATGTTTCAATAACATTACCCCAACTAAATGGCCTATATGCAATGAATCCGCAGTTGGATCAATTCCCACATATGCCACTCTCATTTGTTCCATCAAATGTTCTTCGGTACCTGGCATAACGTCGTGAAGCATTCCTCTCCAAGTCACTTCTTCAATAAAATTTTTCATCTTTTAATCAATTTCCACAAAGATAGTTTTAATTGCACAATTTGAAAATCTATCTATCTAAAAATCCAACAATCTAATTATCTTTACAAAATGGTTTTAGTAACAGGAGGAACAGGTTTAGTTGGTGCACATTTATTACTTCATTTAATTGAAAATGGAGATAGTGTTCGGGCAATTTATCGAAATAGAAAAAAAATAGAAAGAACAAAGTCTGTTTTTGATTTATATAAAAAATCACATTTATTTGAATCAATACAATGGATAGAAGCTGATGTGCTTGATGTTCCTTCTCTAGAAACTGCTTTTATTGATGTAGAATATGTCTATCATTGTGCCGCTGTAATCTCCTTTGATCCAAAAGATGAAGACTTGGTTAGAAAAACCAATATTGAAGGTACAGCAAACATTGTGAACTTTTGTATCGCTAAGCAAGTAAAAAAATTATGCTTCGTAAGTTCAATTGCTGCTCTTGGAGACCTCGCTCCTCATGAATCTATTATAACCGAAGAGACTGAGTGGAATCCCGAAAAACCTCATAGCGACTATGCAATATCTAAATATGGTGCTGAAATGGAAGTTTGGCGCGGTTGGCAAGAAGGTCTAGATGTTGTTATTATAAATCCCGGTGTTATTTTAGGGCCTATTCCAAAATCTAAAAGTAATGAGCAAGGAAGCGCTGAGCTTTATACAAAAGTAGCCAACGGACTTTCTTTTTACACACTAGGAAGTACTGGATTTGTTACTGTAGATGATGTTGTTAGAATTGCAGCAACTTTAATGAAAAGTGAAATAAAAAACGAACGTTTTACTCTGATTTCGGATAATGTTGTTTTTCAAGATGTATTAAATACTATTGCCGATGCATTAAAAGTAAAAAGACCTGCAAATCATGCAAGTCCTTTACTTATGAAAATAATATGGAGAATAGATTGGTTTCTATCTGCTTTTTTCTTGAAGAAAAGACAGATTACTAAAGCAACAGCAAAATCCTCTTATACGAAAGATGTATATTCAAATGAGAAAATAAAAACGACTTTAAAAACTGACTTTAAAGACATTCACGAATACATCAAAGAAATTTCAATTTTATAAAAGACCTCTTAATTACTTTAACTTAGGATTTTTTTTAAGTGAATCTGGGTTTACTTTTAGTAATTCTTTTTCACCTTTAATCGAGTCCTTTTTAACTAGTTTAGTCTTTTTATCGAGTAATTTCTTTTTCTTTTCCTCTATCTTAATTAATGAATCAATTTTCTTTTTGTTTTTTTCTAAACGCGTACCAATCTCATCAAACATGAGTTTATAATCATTATAATCAGCCGCATAATACATGTTACTCTTAACAAATTGCAAACTATCTACTTTATATTTCTTCAATATAAATCTAGTTGGGTTTGTATCACAAGAATCAAGTGATAATGGATTTTGATATTTTATTGCTTCCAATAATGACAAATCATACATAATATCTATCATCTTGTCTCTATCAACAAGTCGTTCTGGCTTTTTGACCAGTTCTTTTTTACAGCCAACAGCAAAGATTAATATCGAAATAATTATGATTATTTTTTTCATATTCTATCTATCAAACAATAATCTCTTCCCTGCATGAACATTTTTCACTTTAAAAGAATTGTAAACCAATTGTCCGTTTACAAAAGTATGTGTAATTCTTGATTTAAAAGTATATCCTTCAAATGGTGACCATTTGCATTTAGACAAAATATTATCTGCATTCACACTCCAAGGCAAGCCAGCATTTACAATTACCAAATCGGCATAATATCCTTCTCTGATAAATCCTCTTTTTTCGATTTTGAAAATCTTAGCTGGATTGTGACACATTTTTTCAACGATTTTCTCAATACTGATTTTTCCTTGATGATGTGCCTCAAACATAGCCACAACAGCATGTTGAACCAAAGGTCCTCCTGAAGGTGCTTTTAAATATGATTGTTTCTTTTCTTCTTTTGTATGTGGCGCATGATCTGTTGCAATAACATCTATTCGTCCGTCAATCAAAGCTTCCCAAAGAGCTTTTCTATCATCAGCAGTTTTCACAGCGGGATTCCACTTTATAAAATTACCTTTAGTTTTATAATCCTCATCTGTAAACCACAAATGATGAACACAAACTTCGGCAGTGATTTTCTTTTCTTCCAAAGGAATTTTGTTCGTAAACAATTCCATTTCTTTTGCAGTCGAAAGATGAAAAATATGCAAACGCGCTCCTGTTTTCTTAGCCAATGCAATAGCTTTGGATGATGAGATGTAACAAGCTTCAGCACTGCGAATCAAATGATGTGCTGTAACAGGAACATCTTCGCCATACTCTTCTTTATACTTTGCTAAATTATTTTGGATTGTTGTCTCATCTTCACAATGTACTGCAATAAGCATTGGAGTACTTGAGAATATTTTTTCAAGTGTCGTTTCATTATCAACCAACATATTTCCGGTTGATGAACCTAAAAATATTTTAACTCCCGCAACATTCTTTGGATTTGTTTTTAAAACTTCATCCAAATTATCATTGGTAGCTCCCATCATAAACGAATAATTCGCATGTGATTTCTTTGAAGCTATTTGGTATTTTTCTTCTAATATTTCCTGAGTAACAGCATTAGGAACAGTATTAGGCTGCTCGATAAACGATGTGATTCCTCCAGCAACTGCTGCTTTAGACTCCGATTCGATATCTCCTTTATGTGTTAATCCTGGTTCTCTAAAATGTACTTGATCGTCTATTGCACCTGGCATTAAATAACTTCCTTCAGCATCAATAACAATACAGTTAGACGATTTCAGACTTATACTATCTGAAATTTCTACAATTAAATCATTCTCGATTAACAAATCGCCTTCAAAAATTGACCCTTCGTTTACGATTTTAGCATTTTTTATTAATATCCTATTCATTCTAATTGTTTTATAAAGAATTGACTAATTGTTTTAGTCGAAGTGAAATAACCCCAAAAATTGCTTCTTTGATAATAGCATTACTCATTTTAGAAACTCCCTTTGTTCTATCTGTAAAAATAATAGGAACTTCTGTAATTTCAAATTTCTTACAATATGTTCTATATTTCATTTCAATTTGAAAAGCATAACCAACAAATTTTATTTTGTTAAGATTAATAGCTTCCAGAACTTCTCTTTTGTAACAAACAAAACCTGCTGTAGCATCATGTATTTTCATACCAGTTATGAATTTCACATAAACTGATGCAAAGTATGACATCAATACACGACTTAATGGCCAGTTTACTACATTTACTCCTTTTACATATCTAGATCCGATAGCTAAGTCAGCACCTCCAAAATGACAAGCGTCAAAAAGTTTTTCTAGATCATTAGGATTATGTGAAAAATCGGCATCCATTTCGAATATATAATTATATTTTCGATCCAAAGCCCATTTAAATCCATGAACATAAGCAGTACCTAATCCAGCTTTTTTAGCTCTGTTTTCTATAAACAACTTCCCCTCAAACTCCTCTTGAAGCATAACAACTTTATCTGCAGTACGATCTGGAGAGTTATCATCAACAATAAGAAGATGAAAAGATTTATGTTGCGAAAGCACAGCTCTAATAATGCTTTCAATGTTTTCAATTTCGTTGTAAGTGGGAATTATAACAATACAATCATTCATTTTTCTGAGTAATTTCAACGCAAAAGTAAACTTTTTATAGCATTTCATTCATAATAAAGTTATAATAAAAGTAATGATACAAAAAATTACTAATTTTGCATCGCTATGATTGAACACCTTCATCCAAGAATTACTGAAAATAAAGACTGGGCAACACTTTTGTTTGTGTTATGCTTTGCAGTTATTGCTATGACAAAATCTATCTACGAAAGTCGTTTTGGTGACTTTACTAAATTGATTTTTTCTGATAAATACGCTAAAATATATCGAGATAGTAGTCATATAAAAAGCGGCTTTACAATTGCTTTATTCTTCTTACAAATCATTTCTTTTGCTTTTTTCATACAACTTACGCTTAGTAGTTTTGGATATGCAACAAAAACCGATTGGCTTCAATACATCCAAATAGTAACTTTATTAGCATTCTTTATTTTATCAAAGTATTTAATAGAAAAAATAGTAGCGACTTCATTCAATATTGAAGAATTTATCGAGCACTTTAACCTACAAAAAGTAACTTATAGGGCATATATTGGTATTTTAATACTCCCAATTAACGCGATTTTGTTCTATTATGATGATATTTCTAAAAATGTGCTATTAATAATACTAGCTATATCACTATGTATTAGCCTATTCTCTTATTTTATTTCAATTAAAAACTATCAAAACGTAATATTGAGTAAGTTATTTTATTTTATTTTATATCTTTGCACTCTTGAAATAGCACCTTATTATTTTATATATTATTGGTTTACCAAAGGGAGTGCTTAGAAAATATTACAACTTATGAAAGTGAAAACAATTTTGGTGTCACAGCCTGAACCTAAAGTGGAAAACTCCCCTTATTTTGAGCTCCAACAGAAACACAAAATAAAAATTGATTTCAGACCTTTCATTCACGTGGAAGGAGTAAACGCGAAAGAGATTCGACTACAAAAAATCGACCTTAATCATTACACTGCAATCATATTAACAAGTAGAAATGCTGTTGATCATTTTTTTAGAGTAGCAGAGGAAATGCGTTACAAAGTTCCTGAAGGATTAAAATATTTTTGTCAATCTGAAGCCGTTGCTTTTTACCTACAAAAATATGTAGTGTACAGAAAACGTAAAATTTACGTTGGCGCAAAAGATTTTGCAGATTTATCTCCATTAATCAAAAAGTACAAAGACGAAAAGTTCTTACTACCAGCTTCTGATCAATTAAACGCAGATGCTCCTATCACTTTAAATAATTTAAAAGTTGATTGGACTCAAGCAATTTTTTACAAAACTGTAATGAGTGACTTGTCTGACTTAGCGGATGTTTATTATGATGTCTTAGCTTTTTTCAGTCCAACTGGAATAAAGTCATTATTTAAAAACTTCCCTGACTTCAAACAAAATGAAACTAGGATAGCAGTTTTTGGAAGCACTACTCAAAAAGAGGCTTTAGATTATGGTTTAAGAATAGATATTCTTGCTCCAACTCCAGAAACTCCATCAATGACAATGGCGTTAGAAAAATATATTGCTGAAGCAAATAAAGGAAAATAATCCTTTTACCTAAATAAAAAAAAGCTGCGAATTTCGCGGCTTTTTTTATGCCTAAATTTCAGCTTTAAGATTCCTAATCTTCCCATTTAACCGCAAGGAATTCATAGTCTTATTTTAACTGTGAAATGAAAACTGTGAAATGATCGTTGTAAAATGTGAAATGTGAAATATAAACTGAGAATGGAAACTGGAAACTGAGACTAAAAATTCAGCCTTATACCCCACTTCGTTTTAAAATTTAAACTTTTATCATTAGATTTGATTTATAATTTAAACTTATTCATTCAAATTAGTTTTAAATCGAAATAATATGAAGATTAATTCCCTAGTTATTGAAATAGATGGCATCGACAAAGAAATTTTACGACACCTAATGGAAGATGCACGAAAGCCAATCTTACAAATTGCAAATAAAATTGGAATTTCTGGTGCTGCCATCCATCAGCGGCTACGTAAACTAGAACAATCTGGTGTGATATCAGGCTCGAAATTTACCGTCAACAACAAAGTATTAGGATACAACACAATGGCGTTTGTAGGCGTATACCTTGACAAAGCAGCTCGAAATCCCGAAGCGGTAAAAGAATTAAAAAAAATACCTGAAGTTTTAGAATGCCATTACACCACAGGAAACTGGTCAATATTGATCAAAATTATCTGCCGTGACAACGAACACCTCATGCAGTTATTAAACACCAAGATTCAAGCAATAGAAGGCGTTTCAAGAACAGAAACATTCATTTCCTTAGATCAACAAATAGACAGACAAATTCAGCTTTAATTTTTTGGATAACTACCATAAGCACATTAATGCTATTAGATAAACCTATTTATTTTTATGCTTCATTTTCTTCAAAAAAATAGAGTATTTACTCTATTTCACAAACCCTAGAAAAAACGCATTAACACCCTTAAATCCAACATAAAAACACTATTATTCCGATAATTAAAATCATCAAACAATATATAACTCTTTTTTTTAAAAGTAAAAATCTTACAAATTTAATCATGCCGTAAATAATTATATAGTATATTTACTATAAAAATTTGTTTTCACTCGTATACAACTTTACGATTGTTACAAATTAAAAATCAGTAAAAACCAATACTTTTATTATGAATAGACATTTTGAATCAGACAAAAAGAAGAACAAAAATCTGTTTGATTATAACAATTTTATGGATGATGATATATGGGACAGGCCAAGTGTATTAGAAAAAATGCTGGGAGAAAGAAAGACCAAAGATTTCTTTTCTAACCCTCCAAGCAGAACAGCTACTGGAGGTGAAGTTTATTTTGATGAAGTTGACAATAAAATCTATAGAGGAAACATGAACGGCACTTGGACTGAAGCTACAGAATTGAATCCCGTGGTAATTAAACATTTAATTGCTACAATTGTCAAACAAGATGGTAGAAATTTTTGGGGAGTAGGTGGAGATGCGGTTGCAGGAAGCGGGAATATGAAAAATGACAGAGGTAGGGGATCAATTGATTTTCCAGGACATAGCTATAATGGCCTTTTTGAGCTTGGTTACTTATTAGGGAAATTATTTCCAAATCCATCAATGATGTATCCATGGCTTTTAGAATTTCAGCTTCGATTGAAATATGGCACTCCTAAACCGCAATCGTCCGATACTAAAACCACAGTTCCGTCTGATCCAGAAATGCATTTAATGGAATTATATAATTATACTGCTACCGATGTTTTTGGCGGAAACCCTTCTCAACTTCATGAAACGAAAGCAAAAGATACAGCTGTAGAAGTCTCTCAAAAGGGAACTATAAATAGAATCAATGAAGAAAATCGCAGAAAAGCAGAAAAAGAAAGAGATGCAAAGAACGACGAATTTCAAAAGAAACTAGATTATTACAAACAATAGCACCATGAGAAAAGTAGCCTTATTTTTAACAACAATACTCTTAGTACTAATTTCTTGTAAAGAAGAGAAAAAGACAACAAAGAAGGATAAAATTGCTATTCGTGAAATAAGCATTATTTTCCCAGATACTGTGTATATAAATACATGGTATAACGGCAAGATAAATTATAAAAATAACTTAGACACATTAACAACTGAAATTCGGAAATTACAAAAAAACACTAGATTTCTTCGATATACTCTCATAACAACTAAAGATATCAATTATAACGATGAGCATCTAAAAAAGATAGTAAATGATACGTGTATTGCAGAAAACAATAGACTAATTCCCATATATAGTATACGATTTGATAAGTTAGGTATTAATTATATTGATGGTATAATTACCGATGAAGTATACATATCACATGGAGCTAAAAGCAAAAATGGAAAACCTATGGATAGACTAATTATCCATGAAACTAGGCTTACTAAAAGAGTGATAGTCATTGATAAACATCAAAAAAAAGGAATGAGAATAGAAAAAGCCAAAAGAACCTAGAGTATTATAAACAATGAAAAAAGCAGTATATCTATTTGCCATTATTATAGTGATTGTTTCTTGTAATGAGAAAAAGGAAAAAGAAGTTAAATACAAAACTAAAACAAATGAAATACTATTTATTGGATACTCTGGAATAAAAAACAAAACAGCTAAAAAAATATTTGGAGAAGGCTTAAAAGATGTAGATCTTGGAGATTACGAGTCTGCAAGAGAAAAATTTATTCAAGCTGACAAAATAGAAAGCAAAAACATTGCAATACTTAATGGTATTGCTGAAGCAGAATTTAATTTAGGAAATAGAGAACTAGCTAATAAAATGTTATTAAATGTTATTTTAATTGACAGCACATTTGCTGGCACTTATATAAATCTAGGAGCCAATTATTTGAATACAGGATATTTTGAAAAAGCAAACGAGATATTATTAAAAGGAAAAAAATTCACAAGTGATAAAAACCTACATCTTAAATCACTTTTACTATTCAATTTAGCTATTAGTTATGACCATTTAGCTGATTGTGAAAATAGCCTAAAATACTTTAACGAAACTATAGAGATTTCGCAAAATGAAGACTTAACTGAGTCTGCAAATAAGAGAAAAAAAGATAGTGAAGAAACTATATGCAAAAACAAAGAACTATTATAGCTATTATACTGTTTTATTTTTACTAAGTTCTTCCACTTCTTTTGGAGTAAGACTCAAGATAACAGCTATTTGTCATACTCTTCTTTAATAGATTAATAACAGTCATTTCGAGAGTATCTTGCTGTTTTTTTTACTGCTCCTATTCTTACTTCTTCTATAAGTTTATTTGTTTTTACCTTAAGCTTCTCTATTTTCTCCATCTCAGTTTTCATTTCCAGAACTTGTTTCAGATGGAGTCATATTTCTACTAAGATGGTTATGAATAACGATAACATTCGTTGCCCTTAAGTACGCTAACTCTATATAGATTCGTAGGCTTCACTTACGTGGCTCTTACACTCCCCATACTCATTAATTCTATATAAAGGATAACATTTACCATGTTAAGTCCTATCTATCATCCAGAAATATTCCTTCTCTCTGTCAATCTTATTTTATCATAATAAAATACGTCACATTATTTCATATAAATCATCAGAGCTACCAATTTTAAGACAACATACCTTTTCCTATCATTTTCATTACAAAAAAAAGGAGAGATTAAATCTCTCCTTCAATATTATCTTCTTTTTTTGTTTTTTTCTTCTCAAATGTCAATACCAAAGCTGGTAAGACTAATAAGTTTGCAAACATTGCAAATGCCAAAGTGCAAGAAATTAATCCTCCAAGTGCAATTGTCCCACTAAAACTTGACAGTGTAAAAGTAGCAAACCCTAAAATCAATACAACGGAAGTATAAAAAGTACTAATTCCTGTTTCTCTCAATGCACTGAAAACTGATTTTTTTACCTTTCCATTATTCTGCAATAAATCATCACGGTATTTTGCCATAAACTGAATTGCATTATCTACAGATATACCAAATGCAATACTAAACACTAAAATCGTTGATGGCTTAAGTGGTATCCCAAAATACCCCATTAATCCAGACGTAATACAAAGTGGTAAAATATTTGTTATAACTGATGCGAAAACCATCTTAAACGATCTGAATAAATACAACATAAGTGCTGCAATAACAAAGATGGCAAAAATTAGCGATTCGATTAAATTATCCACTAGATAAGAAGTTCCTTTTTGAAAAACCAATGCTTTACCTGTTACTGTAACTTCATAGCGATCTTTAGGAAAAACTTCATCTATCCTAGAATGAAGCTTCTTCTCTACTCTTGCCATTTCATCAGTACCAATATCTTTCATAAAAGTTGTAATTCGAGCGTATTGTCCAGTCGAATCTACATAACTCTTCATCAAATTATCCTTACTATTTTTCACCGCATTTTTAGCATAAGCCAATATAAATGTCTGCTCTTGTGAAGTTGGTAATTGATAATATTCAGGTTTTCCATTGTAAAAAGCTTGCTTCGAATATTTAACCAAATTCACTATTGAAACTGGCTTAGACAATTCAGGCATACTTTCAATAGTACTTTGAAGTTCATCCATTTTACGCATTGTCGATAATTTCATAACACCTTTTTTGTGCTTGGTATCAATCATAATCTCCAAAGGCATCACTCCATTAAACTCCTTTTCGTAAAATAAAATATCTTTAAAGAAAGAAGCACTCTTAGGCATTTCTCCAATCAAACTTCCTGAAACCTTCATTTGCGAAACTCCAATAACGCTAAGCAATAAAAGCAATCCGTAGATGGTATAAATAACTTTTCTTCTATTTCTAACTATGCTTTCTACTCTATTTAACAATACCGAAATATAAGTCTTGGTTAAATGGTTCAAGTGTTTTTCGTCTGGAATTGACATAAAACTATACACAATCGGCACAATTAAAAGTGTCAATAAATAAACCGAGATAACATTAATCGATGTCACTAAACCAAACTCAAAAAGCAAATCGTTGCCCGTAATCATAAACGTAGCAAAACCAATTGCAGTTGTTAGATTCGTCATCAAAGTCGAAACCCCAATTTTAGAAATAATACGCTGTAAAGCTTTTGCCTGATTGTTATGAAGTTTTATTTCCTGTTGATATTTATTAATCAAGAAAATACAATTCGTGATTCCGATTACAATAATCAAAGGTGGAATAATAGCCGTTAAAACTGTGATTTTATAATGAAACAATCCAAGTGTTCCAAAAGACCAAACTACACCTACAATTAAAATACAAATAGAAATAAATGTGGCTCTGAACGAACGGAAAAAGAAAAAGAAAATCAATGAGACAGTAAGTAAAGCAGCTCCAATAAAAAGACCTATTTCACCTTTCATATTATCTGCATTAATAGTCCTGATGTATGGCATTCCTGAAACACGCAAATCGATCCCTGTTGTTTTCTCGAATTTATCGATTTTAGGAACTAGATTTTCAAGAATAAAGGTTTTACGTTCAGCAGTATTTACAAGTTTCTTATTCATGTAAACTGCAGATCGAATACTTCCGCTTTGTTTATTAAATAATAGCCCTTCATAAAACGGCAAATTATGAAACAAATCGTATTCTATCTTTTTTAAATACTCAGGATCAAGCGCTTTCTTTTGATCAATAAACGGAGCTAAAACAAATTTCTCATTTACAGTATCTTTTTCTAATTTCTTCAAATCACTTAAAGAAACTACTAAATCTACTTCTTTAGCCTTTTTTAAACCCGTCATTAATTCATTCCAGGCAGCATAATTTTTTGGAGTAAAAAAAGTTGGATCTTTAAAACCTATCACAATAAGATTTCCTTCTTCACCAAACTTATCTAAAAATTTTTGATAGTCTTTATTTGCAATATGATTCTTAGGAAGCAAGTTAGCCTCTGTATAAGTCATAGCAAGGTTTTTCCATTGGTAACCAAGGAAAAGTGTAATTGCAATTATACCTCCTAAAATTGCAACTCTATTTTTAAGTATAATTCTGGCGACTAACTCCCAGAAACCTACATATAATTTATTTTTCATAAAAGTATTAAAATGGTTGCAAATGTAATGAAAAACACAGGAAAGGATAAATTTTGGTTAAACTTTTATGTTGTTAGATCTATAAATTACCGTTAATTTTTTACAATAAGTTAATTAAAATTGATGCTATTTCTTAGCTCCCTTTTCTGATATTTGTATTATTTTTGAGAAAATAATTACATTATTTAAAATACAGGATGAAAAACTACAAAAACGCGTTGTTTTATATAGGAGTAACTGGAGGTTTTACAGCTTTAATATACTGGATTATCACTAAAGGAAAATACTTAGAAGCAAATAAAACAATAGAAGTTTTAGGATCTGGAAAAGGTTCATGGTATGATTTTATTGCTTCAATGCAATCAAACTTTCAAGACCCACTTGCAATTTTGTTAGCCCAGATAATAACAATCATTTTTGTAGCCCGTTTTTTTGGGTGGCTCTTCAAACGCATAGGTCAGCCATCAGTAATTGGTGAAATTATTGCTGGTATTGTTCTTGGCCCTTCCTTATTAGGATTATATTTCCCTGAATTTTCCATGGCTCTATTTCCAGTTGAATCATTAGGTAATTTGAAATTTTTAAGTCAGATTGGGTTGATTCTTTTCATGTTTGTTATTGGAATGGAACTTGATTTAAAAGCATTGAAAAACAAAGCAAATGAAGCTGTTGTAATAAGTCATGCCAGTATCGTAATTCCATTTGCTTTAGGTATTGGACTCGCTTATTTTGTATATAACCGATTTGCTCCTGAAGGTGTAAAATTCTTATCATTTAGTTTATTTATGGGTATCGCCATGAGTATAACTGCATTTCCTGTTTTAGCCCGAATTGTTCAGGAACGAGGCATTCATAAAACTAAATTAGGTACCATTGTTATTACTTGTGCCGCCGCAGATGATATCACCGCTTGGTGTTTACTTGCTGTAGTTATTGCCATTGTAAAAGCGGGCTCTTTTGTCAGTTCAATATACATCATTTTTTTAGCCGTCATTTATGTCCTAGCAATGTTGTACATCGTAAAACCGTTCTTAAAAAGGATAGGTGATTTATACGGAACCAAATCTAGCATTGACAAACCTGTTGTTGCCATTTTTGTACTTACCCTTATTGTTTCCTCATACGCGACTGAAGTTATTGGTATCCATGCCCTTTTTGGAGCTTTTATGACTGGTGCAATCATGCCTGATGTTCCTAAATTCCGAACGATGTTTATCGAGAAAGTCGAAGATGTATCTGTGATTTTATTACTTCCTCTATTCTTTGTTTTTACTGGATTAAAAACTGAAATCGGACTTATTAATGACCCCTATTTATGGACTGTGACCGGGATGATTATTTTGGTGGCAGTTGTTGGTAAATTTTTTGGAAGCGCATTAGCAGCTAAATTCGTAGGACAAAGTTGGAAAGATAGTTTAACCATTGGTGCTTTAATGAATACCAGAGGATTAATGGAATTGGTTGTATTAAATATTGGATTAGAACTTAAAGTTTTAACACCCGAAGTATTTACAATGATGGTAATTATGGCTTTAGTAACTACCTTTATGACCGGGCCAGCATTAGATTTAATTGACTACGTATTTAAGAGCAAAGAAGTTCCTGCTCTCGAAGAGCCATCTACAAATAACAAATATCGAATCTTAATTTCATTTGGAAACAATGAAAAAGGGAAATCACTTTTACGATTAGCCCATAGTCTAGTAAAAAAACAACAAAACACTTCTGAGGTTACCGCCATGCACTTATCCCTAAGCGATGAGATGCACGCTTTCAACATTGAAGATAAAGAAAAGAACAGCTTCAATCCTATTATTGAGGAATCTAATATTCTTAAGCAAGAAATCACAACTATCTTTAAAGCAACTATTGATATCGAAACTGATATTGCTGACATTGCCAATCAAGGAGATTACGACTTATTATTAGTAGGGTTAGGACAATCTATTTTTGAAGGAACGCTATTAGGAAAGGTAATTGGGTTTACAACTCGAATTATTAACCCTGACCGATTGATTGATAAATTTATTGGTAAGGAAGGCTTGTTTCAAAATTCTCCTTTTGACGAAAGAACGCGACAAATCGTTTCTAAAACAAAAATGCCTTTAGGAATATTAATCGACAAAGAATTACAAAATGTAAATCAGGTTTTTATACCAATATTTAGCATCGAAGATATGTTCTTGATTGACTACGCACAGAAACTAATCTTTAACAACAATTCACACATTATGATTCTAGATGTGAATGGAAACATTGAGACCAATTTTGTAATCAAGAGTGCTATTACTACCTTGGAGCAAAAATTCCCTAAAAACATATCAATGATGAACGATCGTATCATCAAAAAAGAGTTTTTAGACAAACAAGACCTAATGATCATTAGCCTTGAAAGCTGGAAAGCATTAGTCGACTCTAGAAGCACTTGGTTAAGCAATGTGCCTTCTGTATTAATTATTAAACCTTAAAAAATGAATTGGATTTTACTCGTAATAGCTGGTCTATTTGAAGTAGGTTTTGCCTCTTGTCTTGGCAAAGCCAAAGAATCATCTGGAATGGTAGCCACCTACTGGATGATTGGATTTTTTGTATGCCTTACAATAAGCATGCTTTTATTATACAAGGCAACTCAAGTTTTACCTATAGGAACCGCCTATGCCGTTTGGACTGGGATTGGAGCTGTAGGAACTGTTTTGGTTGGAATCCTTATTTTTAAAGAACCAGCAACATTTTGGAGAATATTTTTCTTAACAACTTTAATAGCTTCAATTATTGGGCTAAAATTTGTTTCTAGCCATTAATAACATGCAAACAAGTACTACTACTATAACTAATCTTCTACTAGCAATAATTCTATTGCTAGTAGCCTTGATTGGCTATATCGTTTATCAGTTGGTTCAATCTAGAAAAGCCAAGGAAATAGCCGAAAAGAATTTTTACTTGCTAGAGATGAAAGTAAATGATCTACAATTAGAAACATTAGAATCTAAACTTAACCCACATCTTTTCAAGAATATCCTTAATTCGATTCAATCGCATGCTTATCAAACTTATTTTGCTTTAGACAAATTGGCCAATGTACTTGATTACATCCTTTACGAAAGCAAAAAAAAGTTGGTAACTCCAAAAGAAGAAATTGAATTTGCATTGAATTTAATTGAAATTAACAAAATTAAAATTAGTCCGCTTTTTGAATTAAAGGTCAAGACGATTATTGGAGAAGATGAAAAACTATACGAGCAACCCTTACTTGCTCCTTTAATTTCTATCGATTTAATTGAAAATGCATTTAAACATGCTGATATCCAAAATGCAGATGCTTTTATTTCGGTAATATTTGAACTTAAAGACAATCATTTTTCTCTAACTGTATCTAATAAAATCTCAGACAAAAAGGTTTTAAAGAAAGAACGAAGCGGTATTGGAAATGCCACATTAGAACAACGATTAAAAATTATCTACAAAAATCAATTCAAACTTGATAAATTTGTAGAGAACGATACTTACATTGCTCATTTAAAAATTAATCTACTTGAATACAAAACTCAAATGCTTACTACTGGATGATGAGTTACCTGGATTAACTTATCTAAAAATGTTATGCGAGCAAATTCCAGCATTAGAGATTGTAAAAGCTTTTAATAATCCTGAAAAATTATTGTCTGAAATTCCAAATTTAGAATTCGATTTATTAATATCTGATATCGAAATGCCTGGAATTGACGGACTGAATCTAGCCCGTTTACTAGAGGGTAAATTAGTTATTTTTTGTACTGCTTACAAAGAATATGCTGCTGAAGCTTTTAATATTGATGCTGTAGATTACATTACAAAACCTGTAAAACTAGAGCGTTTACAAAAAGCTATTTCCAAAGCACTTGAGCAATACAACAAACCCGAAGCAGTCAAAAACTTCATGCATTTAAATACAGACAAAGGCAAAACCTTATTGTATTTTAGCCAAATTCAATACATAGAAACTGCTATAACTGATAGTCGTGACAAAACTGTACTTCTTACAGATGGGAGCTTACTTACTTTAAAAAACATTAACTTCGGTACACTTTTAAAACAATTGCCTGATGCTCATTTTTGTAGGGTAAACAAAAAGGAAATCATTGCGATGAGTGCGATTCAGTTTTTCAATCACAATGAAATTGTACTACACCATCAAAGAAAAAACGGAAAAAACATTACCCTTTCTTTAAGCGAAACCTACCGATCTGATTTTTTGCTTAAAGTAAAAATATAACTTATTACAAAATTTCCCCATCTTATTACATCTAATAAGAATTAGCTTTCGATTTTCTTTTTTACTTAAGGGTCACTTCTCATCTTTACACAATAATTCAAAAATGACGTGATATGAAGAACATCAAAAACTCATTATTTTATCTCATAATTATTGGTGGATTTTCTGCTTTAATTTATTTGGTAATCTCAAAAGGAAAAGCATTAGAAATAGGAAGAGAAATCGTTGAGAAAAAAACTCAGAGTAGCCATTGGAATGATTTCCTTACGGCAATGGTAGAAAACCTACAACATCCGCTTGCTATATTACTTGCCCAAATTATTACGATTATTTTGGTAGCTCGCTTCTTTGGATGGGTTTTTAGAAAAATTGGTCAACCATCAGTAATTGGAGAAATGGTTGCTGGTATTGTTTTAGGACCATCCCTTATCGGAATGTACTTTCCTGAATTTTCATCTACTTTGTTTCCACAAGAGTCTTTAGGAAATTTACAGTTTTTAAGCCAAATTGGTTTAATACTTTTTATGTTCGTAATTGGTATGGAACTAGACTTAAAAGTACTTAAAAATAAAGCGCATGAATCTGTTGTAATTAGTCATGCTAGTATCGTAATTCCATTTGCTTTAGGTCTAACTTTAGCCTATTTCATTTATCATACTTTTGCTCCTATTGGAGTTGAATTTTCTTCTTTCGGACTATTTATGGGTATTGCCATGAGTATTACAGCATTCCCTGTTTTAGCCAGAATCGTTCAAGAACGAGGTTTACAAAAAACCAAACTCGGAACCATTGCCATAACTTGTGCTGCTGCCGATGACATTACCGCTTGGTGTATTCTAGCTGTAGTTATTGCTATTGTAAAAGCAGGTTCTTTTACTAGCTCATTATACGTAATTGGATTAGCCATAGTGTACGTAATTGTAATGCTTAAAATAGTACGCCCGTTTTTAAAACGTGTAGGTGACTTAAACTCAACACGTGAAAGCTTAAACAAACCTGTTGTTGCTATTTTCTTTTTGACGCTTTTATTTTCTTCTTATGCATCTGAACTAATAGGAATTCATGCTTTGTTTGGTGCTTTTTTAGCAGGAGCTATTATGCCTCAAAACCATAAATTCCGTAATATTTTTATCGAAAAAGTAGAAGATGTATCTGTTATACTTTTACTTCCTTTATTCTTCGTTTTTACAGGATTACGTACTCAAATAGGCTTACTGAACGACCCTTATTTATGGAAAGTTACTGGAGTAATTATTGCAGTAGCAGTAGTTGGAAAATTCTTCGGAAGTGCGTTTGCTGCCAAATTCATGGGGCAAAGCTGGAAAGATAGTTTGGCCATCGGAGCTTTAATGAATACCCGTGGTTTAATGGAGTTGGTTGTTTTAAACATAGGATATGATTTAGGTGTTTTATCTACTGAGATTTTTACCATGATGGTGATTATGGCATTAGTTACCACCTTTATGACTGGACCCGCTTTAGATTTTATCAATTTTATTTTTAAAGAGAAAAAAACTATTATTCCAGAAGAAATAGGCAACAAAAGCAAATACAAAATCTTATTTTCGTTTGAGACTCCTGAGAAAGGAAAAACACTATTACGAATTGCAAATAGCTTAACTAAAAAACAACCAGACAACACTATTGTAACCGCATTACATTTATCATTAAGCTCAGAGTTACATCCATTTGAAGTGAAAGATCATGAAAGAGAAATGCTTTTGCCTATCATTTCTGAATCTGAAAACTTAAATCAAAATATGATTAGTCTTTTTAAATTATCTAATGATATTGATGCCGATATAACCGAAACAGCAAATCAAGGCGAATACGATTTATTATTGGTTAGTTTAGGACAATCTATTTTTGAAGGAACTTTATTAGGTAAGATACTTGGATTCACAACTAGAATAGTAAATCCAGACCGTTTAATCGATAAATTCACAGGAAAGGAAGGTTTGTTCGAAAACTCTCCTTTTGACGAAAGAACAAGGCATGTTATCACTAAGAGTAAAATGCCTGTCGGAATTTTTATAAATAAGGAACTAGAGGAAATAAATCAGGTTTTCATGCCTATTTTCAGCAAAGAAGATGCTTTTCTTATTGAATATGCTAAAAAATTAATTAATAATAATGGCTCACAAATTACCATTTTGGATGCAAGTGGTGAATTAAAGAATACCCGTGATATGCAGGAATCTATCCGATCTATTGAACAAATAGCACCCAATCATATTATGCTAATGCATGATCGAACTATTAAAAAAGAGTTTTTAGAGAGTCAGGATTTAATGATTATTAGTTTAGACAGTTGGAAAAAACTAATCGAATCTCAAAGCACATGGCTTAATAATACACCATCCGTTTTAATTCTTAAACCCTAATAGATAAAAAAATCCCATTCAGTTGAATGGGATTTTTTTTATCTAGATACCTAAATTAAGTACAAAGCTCAACTTAACAGCTATATTGTCTTCGAATCTTGGCAACTGGTTAGGCCCATAACGATAGAACCCGCTTAATCCCAAACCACTGAAAATCTGGTTAATTTCTACACCCGATTCAAAAAAACCTTTATTTAATGTTTTATAATCAATCCCAACGTGTTGCTCTGGGTTTTTCATATCACCCCATGCCATACGCGAAACCAACACTAACGATGGTCTTACTTTTTTAATTATTTTAAATCGGTTAAAACCATGCTTAACTTGAAAAATCGCATATTCACTTGAAAAGAACTCATTAAAAAACATCGTTTCAAAACTGTTTCTACCAGCAAATGTCACCCTCTGAATCATTGTTTCTTTGGTGATATTATTCGGCGAGGTATTATACAAATGAGTAATAGGCACGTCTCCCATTGCATACCCTCCTTGCAAGAGCAAACTCGTTTTTTGTCCGTTCAAATATTTTTTCTCATATTCTGTTTTAAAGTCTATTTTGGAGAAATTAAAATCATTTTCTGCTACTTTGGGCAACGATTGTGTGTATTGTATTGTAAACTTTGGAAACCTCTTTTCAATTTCGATTCGTCCTGTTGGAGTCTGCATATAATCACTAAAAGGGTTCCAAGCCAATGAAAGCATGGCTGTAGTCATAACATAATTAGAATACAGTCTTCCGTTTAGATTGTAAGCGTAATCAAATTTAGGCTCAATGGCTGATCGCGAAAGTTCAAAAATACTTTCTGTCTTCGGTACAATACGTGTTGCCAAATAACCAGTCCAACTAACATACTTATAAAATGTACTAATATTGATAGGTCGAGGATCATACAATTTAAACACTCTTTTATCAACAGCAAAAACAGTACTTGCAATCTCTCTTACATCGTTAGTATAGGATGCCCCTACCCATGTATTTGAAAATCGCTCTACTCGAGTTGACAAGTCTAAATTATACTTAAAACCTCCATCTTTAGTTCCATATCCAGTATAACCACCAATCTTATATTTTTTTGAAAAAAGTTCATTAGTAACACCTCCTAAGCCAAATCGGAATCCTTCGTAATTATTATAGCTGAATAATTTTCTTAAATCTAAATCAACTACGCTTATTGGCAAATACCCATTAATAATCTTTCTTCCAAATCTAATTTTGCTTTCAATCCTTTTCTTTAAGGAAATACTATCTAGTAACATATACGTTTTCTGGGAGCGTATATCCAAACTATCTTTTCGATACTTATTCCAAAAACTTTCAGGTTTCTTTATGGCATCATCTTTAATCTCAATATATAAAGAAGAATTTTTTATTTCTATTGGTGTATTATAATGCACATCAAAATTGTTGCTTTCTGACTCTAAATAAGTGTAATCTGAAGCTCCTTTCTTTCTATGTGTATCTTCTTGCTCAGCATCTCCATCAAACTGGATTGTCCCACCAAGAATCTTAATATCGTCGTCGTTTTTACCTTTTATAATTTTGAAAGAAGTACTCTTTGGAAACCATATTTTCTCTTCTGGAATATAATCAAACTCATGAGTTCCACTAATATCAAGTACGCCTTTAATCCGCATTACTGCTTTTGCAATAGCATAACTATCCTGATCTATATAAAGCAGTCCTTCTAACCCTAACTCCGATTTCTTCATTCGGTTTTTAAAATAAACCATAAAGGTTTTTCTACCTTTTATCAGAACTGTATCTAGTAATTTGTAGTTGTAATCTTTTAAAGCATCTTTGGCAATTGGGCTATTATACTTTGTTTCGAAAAGTTCATAATTCGAATCATATATAGAAATAGACTGTAAATTAAAAGCAATAATTTCATAAATAGGCTGCTTAAACCCTGCCATTTTCGTCCCTAAAATAGTTTCTTTTAGTTTATTATTCCCAAATTGATATTGCGATACTTTTTCTGTCTGAAACAAATGTTGCTTACTAGAAATCTCTTTGAATTTATAATTGGCCGAATCAACTTTAACAAATCTCCTTCCTATTGCTTCTTGAACAAAGATAGAATCTAGCCTTGAATTTATAGAATCTGGATTAGCTGTTACAATTAATTTATTATATGCTTTATACTCAAAACTAGTTAGCTTTTTTTGTGGATTATTTATATTCTTACTCGCAATGGTTTTCCTAATAATGGCAAGAGCAGGATTTTCGTTTGAGATAACAACTTCTTTCAAAGCAGCTGTAGATTCTACTAAACCAACTTTATAAAACTTTTTATTAGTAGAAGTATATAGTACAACTGGAGTATAACCAATATAAGAAACCGTAAAATACTCGATACTAGAGGTAGATTGCAATATAAATTTTCCATCAACATCAGTGATGGTATTCATCCCATCATCGGCAACGATTGTAGCAAAGGGAAGTGGTTTGTTAGTAGCTTTTTCTGTTACAATTCCGTTTATCTGGAATTGCGCTTGTATAGAAAGCGTGAAAAATAATGCTAAGAAACACAATAACTTCATACAGAAAACAATATTACAGATTAGGCTTTACTAACACAAAAGTAAGCATAAAAAAATCCGTCTCGTATAAAATTAACAAGACGGATTTTCTAATTATTATAAAAAGGTTAAACCTTCATGATTTCAGCTTCTTTATTAGCTAATAACTCATCAATTTTTTTAATATAACTGTTAGTTAGGCTTTGTACTTCTTCTTCTGCGCTTTTGCAAACATCTTCTGAAGTTCCTTCTTTTTCTAATTTTTTAATTTCTGTGTTAGCGTCTTTACGAACGTTTCTCACACCAATTTTAGCATCTTCTGCTTCTGATTTTGCTTGTTTAGCTAAATCTCTACGACGCTCTTCTGTTAATGGTGGAACACTTATAATAATCACATCTCCATTATTCATTGGATTGAATCCAATGTTGGCTACCATAATTGCTTTTTCAATTGCTTGCAACATATTTTTTTCAAAAGGTTGCAAAGTAATTGTTCTTGCATCAGGAACACTAATTTTTGCTACTTGTGATAATGGTGTTGCTGAACCATAATAATCTACAAAAACACTTCCTAGCATTGCTGGAGATGCTTTTCCTGCACGAATATTTAGAAATTCTTTTTCTAAATGCGCGATAGAATTTGCCATTGATTCTTTAGTGCTATCTAAGATAAATTCGATTTCTTCAGTCATTTTTTTTCTAGATTTTTAAATTTTTAGATTGTTTGATTTTCTAAAAATGAATACAACTAATATACTTTAATTTTTTAAAAAGATTCTTTCTTTTAAGGATTATTACTTTCTTAAAATCCTTAATTCAAGCAATCTATATATTTACTACAGTTCCGATATTTTCACCTTCGCAAATTCTCAATAAATTCCCGATTTTATTCATATCAAAAACTACGATTGGTAATTTATTTTCCTGACTTAATGTAAAGGCAGTAGTGTCCATTACATTTAATCCTTTTTTAAGTACATCTTCAAAAGAGATGAAGTCAAATTTTACAGCAGCTGCATTTTTTTCTGGATCAGAATCATAAACACCATCTACGCGTGTTCCTTTTAAGATCACATCTGCATTAATTTCAATACCTCTTAAAACTGCTGCAGTATCTGTTGTAAAGTATGGATTTCCTGTACCAGCCCCAAAAATCACAATTCTGTTTTTCTCAAGATGACGTACTGCTCTTCTTTTAATATAAGGTTCTGCAATTGATTCGATTTTTAGAGCCGTTTGCAAACGTGTTAACATTCCTTTATTCTCCAAAGCTCCTTGCAATGCCATTCCATTAATTACGGTAGCAAGCATTCCCATATAATCGCCTTGTACTCTATCCATTCCTGAACTTACCCCAGAAACTCCTCTGAAAATATTTCCTCCTCCAATTACAATGGCAATTTCTACTCCCTTAGCATGAATTTGCTTAATTTCTTCAGCATATTCGTCCAATCTTTTTGGGTCAATTCCGTATTGTAAATCTCCCATTAAAGCTTCTCCACTTAACTTAAGAAGAATTCTTTTGTATTTCATTTCTATGTTGCGTTGGTTTGTGCAAATATAGACATATTCTGATTTTTAAAAATAGTGTTTTAAAAAAATTAATTTATCTTCTATCTTTTACTTAAAAAGCTTGATTTAAATAATACATTTAGGATGCAATATGACAAAAATCAGTATCCATTTCTTTTAAATCTGTAATTTTGTATTCCACATAAAAAAATAAATTTATGCAAAAGAGTATCACCAATGCACTGTCCAACAGCTATTCATACATCGAATATCGAAAACTAGTTACTGATTTATTGGCAGAAGGAAAATCAACAGGATCCGAACAGTCTGTAGATCTAACACATTATAGTAGTTTGAACGAAACTCGAATGAATCGGTTAGAAAAAACAATAAAAATTACCGAAACAACAATTTCTAAGCTGCAAAACCTTCATAGAGACTACATTTGGCTCGTTATTTCTGAAGGTTGGTGCGGAGATGCTGCACAATTATTACCAATTATTTATAAAATGGCAGCAGCATCTAATGATAAAATCGAACTAAAAATTGTACTTCGTGATGAAAATCCAGATCTAATGAATTTGTTTTTAACAAATGGAGGAAAAGCAATTCCGAAGTTAATTATAATTGACAAAGAAAAACTTGAAGTTCTTGCTGATTGGGGGCCTCGCCCAAAAGGTGCAAGCGAATTAGTGAATAACTACAAAAAAGAGTTTGGAGCATTTGATGAAACTGTCAAAACAAATTTACAATTGTGGTACTTGCACGATAAAGGAATTTCAACTCAAAATGAGATCATGGAAATAATGGGAAACCGTTAAATACAATCACAATTTTAATCATTACAACATAAACCTCCAAGACCAAAAAACACCTAACATACTGACAACAAATAACTAATGCTTAAAATTATTTGTTTTTAATAAAAAAAATCGTATCTTGTAGCAAGAATCCCATTTCTATTATTTGCTTTTTTTATTAGTGTTTATTTAATGTCTAACAATTTAAAAACAACCTATTATGAAAAAGTTATTTGAAAGGTTTTACAATTTTTTTTCGACATTTTTATTCGGAGGGAAAAACATGTCTCATTATTAACTTCTAAAAGCACAGTATGAATAACAATACTTTTAAAATTATGACTTAGCACATTATCTTTATTGTAATGTGCTTTGTTGTTTTTATAAGGTATGGATTATTCACCAGTTTGAAACTCCATCAAATACGGCTTTAATCTTATTCCGTTTTGCTTTCTAAAACTATCTGTAATTAAAATTTGGTATTTTTGATTTGGTTTTAAATCAACTTTAAAAGTCCAAGATTTAAAATCTTCCGTCCAAGTTTTTTCAGCTTCTATTTTTGGGCAAAACTCTTTACCTAGTGGCCCAAAATCTAAACCTGTATTATATCCGTTTAATGACTCTGAAAAAGTGATTGTAATCTCAGTTAATCCATATTTTACTTTTTTACTACCGTTCTTAAAGGGCGATATTGCTACAACTGTTGGTTGCATTTTTTCGTAATTGCGTTTTAATTTTTCTAATCTTTCTGGAAATAGTTTTGTCGCATCGACGATTCGTTCTACTTCTTTTTCATCATTATAATCAAGCTCTATAAGATCCTTAATAGCCTTAACTTTGTCTTTTGATAAATTGTAGTAACGCTCGCAAATTTCATAACCAACATAATACCCTAAATCCCTAACTTTTAAAGTGTTTTTATTCTCACCCCATAACCAATTATAATTATTAGTTACAATATATAAATCTGAAATAAATTGCTCTATTACTTTGTTTTGATTATTTTTCCCATATGCTATTGCTGGAGTATTTGTTTCCTTACCCGTTACTTTGCAAGAAATAAACTCAGCAACACCTTCGTACAAACACATTGAAAGTAATTTTTCAACTAATTCTTTTTGTTGCGTGTGTATATACTCATGCGTACATAGCAACGCAATATTTTTTCTTGGATTATATTCTTTGTAAAAAGACTGTCTCCACTGAGGTAATTCATCAATAATAGTAGTTTCATCTGCCAAGCTCAACTCACTTCCAATTAAAATCTGATCCTCTCGCACAGTACCATTGGTTCTAAATGCCCCAATAGAAAAATAAATAGTTGCAGGTTTTAAACTAGAGTAAGCTTCTTTGAGTTTATTAATATCAGCTTCAATTTCTGGATAAAGATTTTCGCAATTTAAAGTGTTTAACTTTAACGAATTCCAGAATTTAGGATATTTATTTATAGCATTAATGAAATCTTTTGAAGTATAATTTCGAACTTCTATTAAACTTTTTAAACCTAGGGTTCCTTTGTCAATATATAATTCTTTCAAAAAATTATATTGTTTTACGCTATCGTTTGTAGAAATAATTTTCTCGTAAGCATTCCAAAAATTATCAATATCAGTAGATACAATTTTTTGATTTTTAATTTGGCAATAACACGACATTGTCAATATCAAAAAAACCATCTGAAATAGATTCTTCATATTTTTTGTTTTCAAAGCATAATTCTAAATTACAAAAAAAAAACGAAACCAAGAATCTTAAAACAATCTCATAGATATATCTAGAAGCTGCTATTCAAAATAAAAGTCTTTATAAACTCTCTTCAAACAAAGTAACATCAGTAGCATTCTTTACATCGTAGTCTCCAATTTTGGTTCTTCGTAAAGCTGTTAAATGCGAGCCTGAATTCATTGCTTTTCCAAAATCAAAGGCAAGTGAGCGAATATAAGTTCCTTTACTACAAACCACTCTAAAGTCGATTTCTGGAAGTGCAATTCTTGTAATTTCAAATTCGTGAATTGTAGTTTTTCGACTTGCAATTTCAACGGTTTCTCCTGCACGAGCATGCTCATACAAACGAACTCCATCTTTTTTAATAGCCGAATATATTGGTGGTTTTTGATCTATTTCGCCCAAAAATTGCTTTACCGTTTCATGAATCAATACCTCATCGATATGTTCTGTTGGAAAAGTTTGATCTATTTCGGTTTCTAAATCATAAGAAGGTGTCGTAGCTCCAATAAAGAAAGTACCAGTGTACTCTTTGGCCTGACCTTGTAACTCTGCAATTCTTTTGGTAAACTTCCCAGTACAAATAAGCAATAATCCAGTTGCCAAAGGATCTAACGTTCCTGCATGACCAATTTTGAATTTCTTAGGAAGTCCAACTTTATTTATTAATGCGTATTTTAATTTATTCACTGCTTGAAAAGAACTCCAATTTAAAGGCTTATCTATCAGTAAAATTTGTCCGTTTAAAAAATCTTCGGGAGTAATCATTATATAATGGTAAGCGGATGAATAAAGAAATGTATTAACAACAATACAATTCCTGCAATAATACGGTAGTATCCAAATACTTTGAATCCGTTTTTAGTCAAAAATCCTATAAAGGTTTTAATTGCCAAAAGTGCTACTATAAAAGCAACAATATTACCTATAATCAATAAATTAACCTGATCATGTGATAATTCAAATCCAGCTTTATAATAATCGTAACATTTTTTTGCAGTAGCTCCAAACATGGTCGGAACTGCTAGAAAGAATGAAAACTCTGCAGCTGTTGTTCTTGACAATTTTTGCGACATTCCTCCTACTATACTTGCACCACTTCTTGAAACTCCTGGAATCATTGCCAAACACTGGAACAATCCAATTTTAAAAGCTTGCAAATAACTTATTTCTTGTGAAGTTTCAGCTGTATTTGGTTTATTAAACCATTCATCAACCTTTAATAAAATAAGTCCTCCTATTAAAAGTGAAATTGCAACTGTTACTGGATTTTCTAATAAACCATCTATAAAATCACTTAATAATAATCCTAAAACAACAGCTGGTATAAAGGCAACCAATAATTTAAAATAAAAATCAAGTGTTTGAAAAAAACGTTTGAAGTACAAAACTACTACCGAAAGAATAGCTCCTAGCTGAATTACAATTGTAAATAGTTTTGTAAAATCATCATGGGCAATTCCAAAAAAAGATGAGGCAATAATCATGTGGCCAGTTGAAGAAACAGGTAAAAATTCTGTAATTCCTTCAATAATGGCTAAAACAATAGCTTGTAAAGTATTCATTTATGCTTTTTTAGGATTTTTAAGAATAGCATAAATTGTAATTCCAAAACCTATTAAAACAGTAGTTGGGGCCAAACGAATACGTCTAAAATTAAAGATAGCTTCATTAAAAACATTTGGATCATTACTTCCACCACCTGCCATCAGGATAAAACCTAATGCAATTACACCAATTCCAATCAATAAAATTTTATAATTTACTTTATCAAAAAGAAATTCCTTTTTATTTTGTTCTTCTTTATTTTTCATTTTTATTTTTTTGTCACCTTGAACAAGATCAAAGGCAAATCAGTGTTTTATTAATATAAATCGTCAGTTCTTAAATTCAAGAATCGTTGGGTTGCAAAGTGTGTACTTAACCAAGTTATTAAAATTCCGATTCCTAGAACTGTCAATAAAACAAGTCCGATAAGTGCTTTATCTTCCAGTATTCCAAGTCCCGGGAAGTTCGTATCTACGTAAATCAAAAGTCCAACTAAAGCAACAATTGCCAAACCAGCACCAATTAGTCCTAATTTTATACTTCGCATTACAAATGGTTTACGAATAAACGATTTTGTAGCACCAACCATTTGCATTGTTTTAATGATAAATCGATTTGAATGTATTGATAAACGTAATGAACTATTAATAAGTAGTACCGCAATTACAGTCAAAAACCCGCTCACAATTAAAATCCACATACTTACTTTCTTGATGTTATCATTCACCAAATTCACCAATTGTTTATCATAAACAATATCCGAAATCATAACATTTTTACGTAAGCGACCTTCTATTTTAGCAATACTATCTTTAACTACATAGTCTGCTTTTAAGTGAATATCGTATGAATTCAATAATGGATTTTCTCCTAAAAATGTTAAGAAATCTTCACCAATAATATCAGTATGTTGTTTAGCTGCCTCTTCTTTAGTTACATAAACAAATGATCTTGCAAAAGGAGCTCTTTTTAATTCGGCATTGAATGCTTTTATGATACTATCATTAGCCTCGTTCTTAAAGAAAACCGTCATCGCGATTTTTTCTTTAAAGTCATCCGCTAGTTTTTTAGAATTAATAATAAATAATCCTAGTACTCCCAAAAGGAATAAAACCAGAAATACACTTAATACAACCGAAAAATAAGAGGAAATTAACCTGCGTTTTTGAAATTTATCAAAGTTAGAACTCATAGTTTGCTTAAATTATGTGGTAAAAATAATAAAGAATTTCATTATTTAAAGTTAATAACGACCAAAGTTTTAACTTTCGTACAATAAATACAAATTTGCGAACGTATTATTATTGTGTCTGAAGCTTTGAATCTATGTCGCTTTACTGCTTTAAACCTTGAAAAAAACTATTTTACTTTATAAACTTCAATGCTTTTAAGCCAAGACACATGACGTGGACCTGTTTTAATATCATTTTTACAAATTATAATCATCTCTCCATTTCTTACAGGTTTTCCGTTTTCTTCAAAAAGAACATAGACATTTTCTCCCGTTGGATTATTGAAAATTTCTGCCCATGAAAATGTAGCCATATAACCATCTGAAGCTCTAGCTACGATATAAAAGTTACGGTCTTTATGTCCGCTTTGTTTGATTTTAGCCTTCTCCAAAATATCTTTTAGCAATACTCCTTTAGCTGTTTTGTCATCTTTCTTAACTCCTCCACTCTGACAGATCACTTTAAAATCAGATATTGTCGCTACTTTCATTTTACGCAATGAATCTACAATTAATTGTAATGGAAACTCAACTTCCCCTTTTACTTCAATCTGATGATTAACCAATTTTAAACTATCAGCAACTGTTAATGGCGAACTACAACTTTCTTTTCCCATTGCAGTGTTTTTTTCCGTAGCAACAACATCTTCTTTTTTAGAAGTATTACACATACTGCATGTTAATGCAATAAAAAGAACTAGAATGTAAGTTTGTACTTTCATATGAATTTGATTTATTTTATAATTATTTAGAGTTAAAAAAACGTAGTGTTACAAAAAAATTACGCCCCTCCTCAGGATATCCTTCTACAAGACTGTAATTTTTATCGAATATATTATTTACTCCAGCATCAATACTAAAGTTTTTAGCGATTTTACCTGAACCATACATATTTAAAAGCGTATAATCTGAAACTCTCGTACCGTAACTAGTACTAATTCTAGAGGAGTTAAACTCAGAGTTCACGATTAACTTCAATAATTTAATAGGCTGATATTCTAATATACCCATCACTTTTGTGTTTGGCACATCAGTAAAGTGAATCGTTGGATCAGTTAAATTATTCCTTTCAATGTAAGTATAATTAACATTCAAAGATAAATTTTGCAGGATCGAATAATTCACTTGTGCTTCTACTCCCATATATTCAGCTTTACCAAAGTTTTGCATTTGCGATTTTCCTGGGGCAACATTACTCACATTTAAAATTGCATCGGTAAGATTGCTATAAAATAAAGCAGTTTGAAATGTTATTTTACTAAAAAGGTTTGTTGTATAATTTATTTCATAATTCACTACTTTTTCAGGCTTTAAATCTGGGTTGGGAATTGCTGTTCCCATTCGGTATGAATAACGGTCTTTGATTGTTGCAAACCGTGTTTTCTGAGAAACCGTAGCTCCTAGTTTTTGATTTTCATTTAGCATATAAAAAACACCTATTTGCGCATTGAAAGCATCACTGGCTTCAGCTGTTGGATAATCTGAAATTACTTTTGTTGTACTATTATAATCTTCTGCTTCTTTATTTTTTCTGATATTGTAGCTCACACCTGGAACTAATGTTAGTTTATTTGAAATTTTATAAACATCTTCAATTCCAATCAAGATTGTATTGTCTGTAAAATTACGCACTGGTTCTCCAAGGTTATTCTCTCTATGTACATCTTCTTTAAAATGAAATGCAATTTTGAAATCATTTTTCGGAATTATCTGGGTGTGGTATTCCAAATTCCCTCCATAAGTATAGTCATTATAATTACTCTGAAATGCATATGGTTTGGTTTGGGCAGAATAGGAGTTATCATCGTAACTATCTAACTTGTTTTTAAATCTATCGTAATATACTCTTGCTTTAAAACCGTTCTTGTCATCAAATTTTGAATTGGAAATAAAATAATAACTCTCCTTATCCCAATTTGGCCATTGCCAATAACGAGGCTTTGCATAAAGTGCATTAAGAATATCATTCCCTGTATAAACAGGACTTCCTTTCTCGCCTTTCTGATTAATATACCCTATTGCATACTCACTTTTTTCAGTGGGAGTCCACCCTACTTTAAAACTAATTTTCTGGTCAGTCTGATAGGAATTGTCTCTTTTTCCCCCATCTTCATTTTTTGAAGAAACATAATTAGAAGACATCCTAAATGAATCGCGGTGTAAATAAGAATAACCACCCTGAACATAGAACTTACCAAAATTAGACCCTAGGTTAATATTCCCTTTATACCCATTTGAATTAATCATCCCAAACGACCCATCATATTCTAATATTTTAGAAGGTTTCCTCGAGATAAGATTAATAGCACCTCCGAGCGAATTCGGACCATAAAGTACTGATGAAAATCCTTTTGAAACATCTATTGCTGCCAAATCAAAAGTGGTAAATCGAGCCAGATCAACATAACCATCATAAGGAACATAAACCGGAATTCCGTCCATATATACAGGAACTTGTCTTAAATCAAATCCTCGAATCGAAACCATAGATTCATTTCTAGGTCCCGAAGTGGTTAAACTTACTCCCGGAAGCATATTTAAGGCTTGAGAAACATTCATTTTATTTTGTGATTCCATTTTTTTGGTCGTCACTCTGTTTAACGTATCTTTAGTTTTGTTGTTTATTATAACAACCTCACCTAACATAAACATATTGGCATTTTTTACAGAATCAGTTGCAACCGAATTGTTTTGTTGGCATAAACCAATAAGTGGAAATAGTAAAAAAGTTAAAATCTTTAATTTCATAATTTTAATAATTAATCAGTATGTTTTTAAAAGAACACTGATAGTTGGTGTTTTTATTTGCGATCCACAATTAGATAACAATTTTCAATATGTTTTAAAATGAATACTGAATATTAAAAAATTTAGAACTTTAAATTCTGTACTTCTTTTTCAGCATAATCTCTGATTCGTTTTTCGATTTCATAAAAAACTGCAATTGCTGTTTCTCCAGCTTCAGTTAGTCGTGCACCTCCACCCCCTTTGCCTCCTAGAAGTTTTTCTACCAAAGGTGATTCTGCTCTCTGATTCATCTCCTCAACCAATTGCCACGCTTGTCGATATGCCATTTTCATTTCTTTGGCACCATTGGTTATAGAACCTGTTTTTTTAATATTTTCTAATAACCAAACTTTCCCAATTCCTAAAAATGGGCCTTCGGCTTCTTCAATCCAAAGTCGCACTTTGATAGAATATTTTTTGCTACTACCCATTTTATTCTTTATAAATCAATACTAAAACAATCCATTTCTAAGTGAAGTTATTCTTTGAATTACTTATTTATTAAAAAGATAAAAAACACTTATCTACATCATAGAAGTGTAAAATTAAATATTCATGGTTATTTAAATACTGATTTTTATCATTCTATTATATCTGAAAGAATTACTTTGGTACAATCCACAATAAATGTAAATTTGCGAACTTATAATTCATCGTGGAAAAACCTTAAAACTTTGTCACTTTGCAACTTTGAACCTTAGACATGAAATACAATCCGATTGAAATAGACGCCAAATGGCAAAAATATTGGGCAGACAATAAAACTTTTGCAGCCGAGAATAACTCCGAAAAACCAAAACATTATGTACTCGATATGTTTCCTTATCCATCTGGAGCAGGATTACACGTAGGACATCCGCTAGGTTATATTGCTTCTGATGTGTATTCTCGCTTTAAAAGACATCAAGGTTTTAATGTTTTGCATCCAATGGGTTATGATAGCTTCGGATTGCCTGCTGAACAATATGCGATACAAACGGGGCAACGTCCAGAAGATACTACTCGTGTAAACATCGATGGTGGTGTAGATAAAGAAGGTAAGCAAATTGCTGGATACAGAAAACAATTAGACAAAATTGGATTCTCATTTGATTGGGACAGAGAAATCCGTACTTCAAATCCAGACTACTATAAACATACACAATGGATTTTTATCCAATTGTTCAACTCTTGGTACAACAAGAATTCAGATAAAGCTGAAGATATTTCGACTTTGATTGCTGTTTTCGAAAATGAAGGAAATGCAACTGTAAATGCCGTTTCTGATGACAATATCGCTCCTTTCACATCTAATGATTGGAACTCTTTTTCATCAGATGAGCAACAAAAAATACTATTACAATACAGATTAACGTATCTAGCAGAAACTGAAGTTAACTGGTGTCCTGGTTTAGGAACGGTTTTAGCAAATGACGAAATCATTAACGGAGTTTCTGAGCGTGGTGGTTATCCTGTAATTCGTAAAAAAATGACACAATGGAGCATGCGTATTTCTGCTTATGCAGAACGTTTGTTACAAGGTCTTAATAATATCGACTGGAGCGAAAGCATCAAAGAAAGCCAACGCAACTGGATTGGAAAATCGGTTGGTGCAATGGTGAAGTTTCAAGTAAATAGTGATAAGTCGGATGTAAAATTCATTGAAGTTTTTACCACTCGTCCTGATACTATTTTTGGAGTTACCTTTATGACATTGGCTCCTGAACATCCTTTGGTAGCCGAGATTACTACTCCTGAACAAAAAGAAACAATTGAAGCTTATATCGAAAAAACTGCAAAACGTTCTGAACGTGAGCGTATGGCTGATGTAAAAACTATTTCTGGAGTATTTACTGGAGCTTATACTGAACATCCTTTTACCAAAGAACCAATTCCGGTTTGGATAGGTGATTACGTTCTAGCTGGATATGGAACAGGTGCTGTAATGGCGGTTCCTTGTGGAGACGAAAGAGATTATGCATTTACAAATTTCTTTAAAGGTCAAAACGGAATGCCAGAAATCAAAAATATCTTCGCAAATGTTGATATTTCTGAAGCAGCTTACGGTTCTAAAGACAATGTTGAAATCGCTAATTCTGATTTCTTAAACGGATTAAATTATAAAGCAGCCACTCAAAAAGCAATTATCGCTTTGGAGGAAATCAACCAAGGAACTGGAAAAACCAATTACCGTTTGCGTGATGCCGTATTTTCACGTCAGCGTTATTGGGGAGAGCCTTTCCCAGTTTATTATGTAAACGGATTGCCTACAATGATTGATGCACAACATTTGCCAATCATTTTACCAGAAGTTGAGAAATATTTACCAACAGAAGACGGTTTGCCTCCTTTAGGAAATGCAGCTGTTTGGGCTTGGGATACCAAACAAAATAAAGTTGTCAATACAGATTTAGTAGATCATACAACGATTTTTCCTTTAGAATTGAATACTATGCCAGGTTGGGCAGGAAGTTCATGGTATTGGATGCGTTATATGGATGCTCATAACGAAACTGAATTTGCTAGCAAAGAAGCTTTAGCTTATTGGGAAAGTGTCGATTTGTATATTGGTGGAAGCGAACATGCAACTGGACATTTACTATATTCTCGTTTCTGGAATAAATTCTTAAAAGATAAAGGTTTTGCTCCTACTGAAGAGCCATTCAAAAAACTGATTAATCAGGGAATGATTTTGGGTACAACTGCTTTTGTTTACAGAATTGAAGGAACAAATACATTTGTATCTAAAAATAAAATTGAAGACAAGAGCGTACAACCACTTCGAGTAGATGTTTCAATGGTAAATTCATCTGATGAATTAGACATTGAAAGATTTAAAGCTTGGAGAGATGATTTCCAAAATGCTGAATTTATTACGGATGAAAATGGTAAATATGTAGTAGGTCGCGAGGTTGAAAAAATGTCGAAATCATATTACAATGTAGTTACACCAGACGATATTTGTAATGAATATGGAGCTGATACATTACGTTTGTACGAAATGTTCTTAGGTCCATTAGAGCAAGCTAAACCTTGGAACACTGCAGGTATTTCGGGAGTATTTGGTTTCCTTAAGAAATTATGTCGTTTGTATTTTGATGACAATGGTTTGATTATTACTAATGACGAACCTACAAAAGACAACTTAAAATCATTACATAAAACCATTAAAAAAGCAGTAGAAGATATCGAAAATTTCTCTTTTAATACTTCTGTTTCTCAGTTTATGATTTGTGTAAACGAATTATCAACCCAAAACTGTCATTCACGTGCAGTATTAGAACCTTTGGCAATTGTAATTTCGCCTTATGCTCCACATATTGCAGAAGAACTATGGTCATTATTAGGGCACACAACATCTATTGCAGCTGTTGCATTCCCTACTTTTGAACCTAAATATTTGGTAGAAAGCAGCAAAGAATACCCAGTTTCATTTAATGGAAAAATGCGTTTCACAATCGAATTGCCTTTGGATTTAACCGCAGCTCAAATCGAAGAAATCATTATGAAAGATGAAAGAACTTTAAAACAATTGGATGGTAGAACGCCTAACAAAGTAATTATTGTTCCTGGAAAAATAATCAACTTAGTAGGATAACAATTCCTGCTTTAAATATTTAAAATCCAAATTCCAATGTATGTTGGGATTTGGATTTTTTTGTTTAAAACTATTGTATTTAAAAGCCTCAAT
The DNA here is from genome assembly GCF_020905345.1 of Flavobacterium pisciphilum. Classification (NCBI taxonomy): domain Bacteria; kingdom Pseudomonadati; phylum Bacteroidota; class Flavobacteriia; order Flavobacteriales; family Flavobacteriaceae; genus Flavobacterium; species Flavobacterium pisciphilum. Next base: position 3,380,579 of record NZ_JAJJMO010000001.1, on the reverse strand, counting down.
GTGTTTTTAATCAATTAATTGAAAAAAATATTTTAACTTTTGTAACATTTTAATTGTTTCTGTATCCAAAAGGCGAATTTGATTAATTAACAATTTAAAACCATTAAAATGAAAAAGTATATCATCTTAGTTATTGCATTATTATTTTCAGCAGTATGTTTAAATGTGTTTGCACAAACAAAATCGTATCCGTTTGAGGTTATTAAATCAGGAAAAGGGAAACAGGCTATTTTATTTATTCCCGGCTTTGCCTCTTCAGGAGAAGTTTGGAACGACACTAAGGCTAACTTCGAAAAGAATTTCACTTGTTACACACTTACAATGGCTGGTTTCGCCGGAGTCAAACCACAACCAAACGCTTCATTCAAAAATTGGGAAGATGCAATTGCCACTTATATAAAAGACAATAAAATCGAAAAACCAATACTAATTGGACATAGCATGGGTGGTGGATTAGCACTAGCAATCGCAGCAGATTATCCGAATTTAGTTGACAGAATTGTAGTTGTAGATGCACTACCTTGTTTGGCTGCTTTGATGAATCCTACTTTTAAATCAAAAGAAAATAATGATTGCACTCCGATTGTTAATCAAATGACTAGTATTAGTGATAATCAATTTTCTGAGAATCAAAAAAAATATCTTCCAAAACTTTCTGAGGATACTTCAAAATACGATTTGTTACTTAGTTGGAGTGTAAAATCTGACAGAAAAACTTTTGGAGAGATATTTTGTGATTTTTCAAATACAGATTTAAGAGAGAAAATTGCAGCTATAAAATGTCCATCATTAATATTGCTTGAGTCTTATTTTGTAAATTTAAAACCTGCTATTGAAGCACAATATAAAAACTTAAAACAAGCCAATCTTCAATATGCGAACAAAGGTTTACATTTTATCATGTATGATGACAAAGACTTTTATTTTAACCATTTAAACAACTTTATAAAAGCTAAATAATGGCGTTCGAAGAACTATACAAATTATACTGGCAAAAGGTATTTCGTTTATGTATGGGTTATGTAAATAACTACGATATCGCTCAGGATTTAGCTCAGGAAACATTCATCATTGTTTGGAAAAAACTTGATACTTTTCGCAATGAAGCAAGTATAGGAACTTGGATTTTCAGGATTGCGTCTAACAATTGTTTACGTCAAATAGAAAAGGATAAACGTTTTCAAAAATCAGAATTACCTACATATATTACCGAAGAAAAGCAGGAATCGTTAGAACCTCAAATCCTATTTTTATATAAATGTATTGCCGAATTACCTGAAACCGACCGTATTATTATTTCATTAGAACTCGAAGACGTAAAACAAGCCGAAATAGCTAGTATTGTTGGGCTTACTGAGGCTAATACAAGAGTGAAAATTCATAGAATAAAAGAAAAACTAACTCAGAAATTCAAAGAAAATGGACAATAATATAGACTTTAAAGATTTATGGAAAAAACAATCTGTAAGTCAACCCAACATAGAGGAATTACTTTCTAAACTAAAACATTTTAAAAGAGTTAGTTTGAGAATATTAATTATCACAAACATAATACTCCTTACAACATGTGCGTTTATTGTTTTCATCTGGTATCATTATCAACCACAATTTATCTCAACTAAAATTGGAATTATTCTAACTGTTCTGGCAATGGTCATGTATTTATTCGTTTACAATAAATTAATTCTCTCTTATCAAAACATTGATAGCACACAAAGCAATAACGAATACCTACGAAAACTAGTTAGCATTAAAACAAAGCAACAATTTTTACAATCCACCATATTGAGTTTGTACTTTATACTACTCGGATCTGGATTAAGCTTGTATATGTATGAGTACGTGTACAAAATGACTCTTTTTTGGGGAATTTTTTCATACGGTGTAATGTTAGCATGGATTGGTTTTACTTGGTTTTATCTAAGACCCAAAGAAATCAAAAAACAACAAAATAAAATCAATAGTCTGATTGCCAAATTTGAAACAATAAACAATCAATTAAACTCCAATCAGTAATACAAAAATGCCCATTAAGCAAAAAAAGAGCGGTTTGTAGAATTACAAACCGCTCTTTTTTATTATTCTTATGCTTCCTTATCTAGGAAAAACATAAGTACCTGGCATTAGTATAATAATCCCACTGTTATCTGCTGTTGCAGTTAATTCTTTAACCACTTTTCCTCCAACATAAATCTTACCTGTTAGAGTTTGTCCTTTAACCCCTCCATTACCACTTACATTCATTGATGCTCCAGTAGCATCAGGATTGGCTGTAAACTCTTTAGTCCAAGGTAATTTCTCAATATCTTCATTAAGTGGAGCAGTGCTTTTTTCCATATAAATCACACTAAGTTCTCCTCCAAAATTCCCAGTTACTTCATATTTTACATCTCTTGAAGCTGACACTGGATCACCGTCATTATCCTTGTCGCTGCTGCAAGACACTACTGTAAAAGCAAGAGTCATTACAATCGCTAAAGTTTTCAAAATTGATTTCATAATTAAATTCGTTAATAGTTAATATTTGCTAATGACAAAGTTAAAAGCTAACTAAAAAGAGGGCAATACCTGATAAAATGTATTTTATATTACCTGATATCAGGTAAAAAAAGATGATTTTTTTTAGAATATTTTAAATTTTAATAAATTTGAGCAAATACCGTTTCATGAAGAAGATTTACTTTTATATACTATTCCTATTTATATCAGTCATTACAAATTCTCAAGTTATCCTTTCCCTTGAAGATCATTCTCCTTATATTGATAGTATTGCTAAAGTCACTAAAGACATAAAATCAGACAGCTTAAAAAGTCTTTATAGTTTTAGATTGTCAAAACTGTATTTAATTGTTCAGGATATCGAAAAATCTAAAAAGTACCTTGCTCAGGCAAATAGACTTAAAACTAAATCTCCATATTTAAACGACATAGCACTCTATTATAATTCCTTTAGCTTTATGGATAAAGGTGACACAGAAGGATTTGAGAATACACTTCTTGAGGCTAATAAAAGATTTAAAAAATATAATAATACCGAAGCTTACAGATTCCGAGCTAGTATACTGCATAATTATGGAGTCATACAGCAACAAAAAAACAATGAAAGAGAATACATGAAACTGCTGGTGAATGAAGCTATTCCTATTGCAAAAAAAAGCCGTGATTATGAGCTTATAAGTAGTTTATATAAGGCCGTTGCAATTATTTTTATGGATAATGATGAACGTGAAAAGGCAAGTGAATATTTAAATGAAGCACAAAATTATATTGAAAGAGCAATAAAAAAAACACCAACAGTCGCAGAGTCAAAAATGGAAACCTATATTATTAATGCTGAAAATCTCGTTGAGCTTAAGCATTTTTACGATGCAAAAAAAGTATTAGACAAAGCATTTTCTACTTTAAAAAAATTTCCCAAATCCAACTTAAACGATTCTTATTTTTATTCGGAAGGAATCTATTATGCAAAACAAAATAAAAATTACAATGCATTAGAAAGTTATAAAAAAGGAATAAAATCAGCTGAAGAACATCAAAATTTCATTGCTTTAAATCGATTAAAGTTTGCAGAGTATCAAGTTCTTTTTAAATTAAAAAATTATTCAAAAGCCAGAAGTAATTTGGATTATCTTATAGAAAACACGCCTTCTATTATAGATAAAAAGGATTATTATAATGAATTGGCAAAAGTGTATAACGCTACTAAAGAATACAATAAAGCCTATTTCTATTCAAACAAATACAATATTATCAATGACAGTCTGAATGGCACTAAGTTTAAAAATGAAATTATAGAACTTGAAGCAAAATATAAGAAAGCAGAGAGTGAGAAGAAAATATCCTTACTTCAGTCTGAAAATAAGAATTCCATTTTATTAGCGAATAATAATAAATTGAATTCTGTTCTTTTTGCTGTATTGTCTTTTCTTTTATTTCTTACAGTTTTGTTTTTATGGATCTTGAATAAAAATCAGAAGAAATTAAGTTTTCAAAAAGAACGAAATCATCAACAGGATTTAAGGGCACTTGAAAATCAACAGAAATTATCCATTTCGAATGCCTTGATCGAAGGTGAAGAAGTAGAACGAAAAAGAATTGCAAGAGAGCTACACGACGGACTCGGAAGTATGCTTTCTGGATTAAAGATTCATTTAAATTTAGCGGATAAAGAAAATGCAGTGAATGCCCCAAATATTAATTTATTACTGAATGAATCGATAAAAGAACTTCGAAATATTTCGCAGAATTTAATGCCTGAAAGCCTTTTGAAATTAGGTTTAGAAGACGCGTTAAGAGATTTATGCTTGGCTAATTCTAATGCAAAAACCGATGTGGAGTTTCAGTATTTAATTAAAAAATCAAACGTACCAAAACATTTTGAGATCATGATTTATAGAATAATTCAAGAATTGTTGAACAATGCGTTGAAATATGCCAATGCCTCAAACATCTTGATTTCTTGTTCTCAAAATAAAGATATTTTTTTTATCACGGTAGAAGACAACGGAATTGGATTTGATATTACCGAAGCTAAAAATAAACAAGGAATGGGATTACGAAACATTAAAAATCGGGTGGCATTTTTAAATGGAAAGCTAGAAATAGAAAGTGCTATAGAGAAAGGAACTTCGGTATATATCGAATTAAAAGTTTAAACAAAAACTATAATGAATACTAAATATAAAACTGTAATTGTAGACGATCATCCAATAGTGATTTCTGGAATCGCTGGACTTTTAAATGATTTGGATGCGATTGAAATCGTGCAAAAATTAGATTCAGGTATTACACTTCACGATTATATTGATACGAATGAAGTAGATCTTATTTTAATGGATATTTTTTTACCCGTAATTAATGGTGTCGATTTATGTAAAACAATAAAACAGAAGTATCCTAAAACTATTATTATTGGTATGAGCAGCCAGTCTGAAAGGAGTTTGGTAATGCAGTTTATCCAGAACGGAGGAAATGGATATATTCTTAAAAATGCTTCATTCGAAGAATTCAAGTCTTGTATTTATAAAGCCATTGATGGTGAAATTGTATTTAGCGATGAAGTCAAAACAATTATTAGCCAGCCATTATCTGAAGATTTAGAAAAGGTCCCAAGCCTTAGTCGTAGAGAAAAAGATATCGTTATGCTACTCTCTAAAGGGAAATCAACTCAGGAAATTGCAGATGAATTATTTTTAAGCTTTCTAACTGTACAAACGCATAGACGAAATATTTTACAGAAATACAAAATGAAAAATGTTGCCGAATTGATGATTCATCTTCTTAAAAATAACCTTCTAAACTAAATAAAGTTTATGGTGACAAAATGACATTTTTTTAATTTGGTTCAGAAATTGCTATTTATCTAGTAACTTTAAATAATAAACTAAAAAACAAATGATATGGGAATGAGTTATTTAATTCTTGCTGGAGCAATTATGCTATTTAGCTGGTTAGTTAGTTCAAGACTAAAAAGTAAATTCGAACAATATTCGAAATTGCAATTACAAAACGGAATGACTGGTGCTGAGATTGCGGAAAAAATGCTTGCTGATAATGGGATTCGTGATGTAAGAGTGATTTCGACACCAGGCCAGTTAACAGACCACTATAACCCAGCAGATAAAACAGTAAACTTAAGCGAAGCTGTTTACAACCAGCGCAATGCTGCAGCGGCTGCAGTTGCTGCTCACGAATGTGGACATGCTGTACAACATGCTGTAGGTTACCAATGGCTAACAATGCGTTCTAAACTAGTGCCAATTGTAAGCGTTGCCTCTTCTTATATGCAATGGATTTTGCTTGCAGGTATTTTAATGCTTAAAACTTTTCCGCAATTATTATTGATCGGGATAATCATTTTTGCTGCAACAACTATATTTTCGATAGTGACTTTGCCTGTAGAATACGATGCAAGTAATCGTGCTCTTGCATGGCTAGAAAATAAAAGAATGCTTACTCAACAAGAGCAAGCCGGTGCAAAAGATGCTTTAAAATGGGCTGCTAGAACATACGTAGTAGCTGCTATTGGTTCGATTGCCACTTTGTTATATTATGTTTCAATATATATGGGAGGAAGACGAAATTAATCATTGAAAAAAATTACAAAAAACCCCGATAGATTTAAATCTCTATCGGGGTTTTGTTTTTCTACTAGTCAAGGCCGCTTTCTTATTCATAATTATCTGATTAACCTATTTCATTCTTTTTATTTAGTTAATTCAACATTTAAAAAAGCCAAAACTGGAAAGGCTTTGAGAACAATAAAAGTTTTTTTCTTAAAACAAGAGAATAAATTATTCTTACATTTGAATTTAAAATAAATCAAAACTAAAATGGGAATATTTGACAGACTAAAAAATGAGTTTCTAGATATTATCGAATTTATAGACAATAGCAACAATACACTTGTTTATAGATTTGAAAGATTTCAGAACGAAATAAAAAATAATAGTAAACTTATCGTCAGAGAAGGTCAGCAAGCAATCTTTATGAATGAAGGTAAAATTGCAGATATTTTTAATGCTGGAACATATACCTTAAATACTCAAAACTTACCTATACTATCTACTTTAAAAGGTTGGAAATATGATTTTAATAGCCCCTTTAAAGCAGAAGTTTACTTTATAAACACTCGAAATTTCATTGACCAAAAGTGGGGAACAAAAAACCCACTAATTTTAAATGATGAACGTTTTGGTATGCTTGAAATTAGAGCTTTCGGAACCTATACTTTTAAAATTGTTGATGCTCAAAAATTCATCCGAGAAATTGTTGGTACTGATGGTCAATTTACGACTAACGAAATTACAGAACAATTAAAAAGCATTATAGTTTCTCGATTTACTGATGCAATAGGAGAAGCTAACTTACCTATAGAATCTTATGTAAGCAACACCAATGAGCTTTCGGCTACCATCTTAGGTATCATGAAGGATGATTTTGCTGTTTATGGAATAGAACTTAGCAAGTTTTTACTCGAAAACACCTCTATGCCTGATGAAGTTAAGAAAGAGATTTTTGAACTAAGCCGCCTTAACAAAGTTGACATGAAAAAGTTTACGCAGTATAAAACAGCCCAATCTATAGAAAAGGCTGCCGAAAATCCTTCTGGAATAGCGGGAACTGCTTTTAGTTTTGGAACAGGCATGAATATGGCAAGACAAATGATGCAATCCTTTGATGATTTATCACAAAATTCATCTTCAACGCAATCTTCATTTTCGACCTCATTTCACCAAATGCCCCCTCCATTACCAACAGAAGGGAAAACATTTTTTGTAGCTATTAATAATGCCCAGTCAGGACCTTTTAATGAAAACCAACTTTTAGCTTTAATTCAAAACAAACAACTTTCTGCGGATAGCTTGGTATGGAATCAAGGAATGACGGGATGGCAAAAAGCCTCAACTGTTCCTGAACTGCAAAATTTATTTTCTCAAACCCCTCCTCCTCTACCTAACATCTAACTTATAAAATGGAAAACGCCGAAATAAAAAATGAAACCTTAAAAGCTTTCGACTGCTCTAATTGTGGAGCTGGATTAAAATATAAGCCTGGTACTACTACTTTAGTGTGTGAATATTGTAACGCAAAAAACAATATTCCGAAGGAAGAAACTATTGTTGAAGAAACTGATTTTGTAGCCTATCTTGAAAAACTAGAAGCAGCAAATTCTGTTGTTGAAGAAACATTACAATGCAAAAGTTGTGGTGCTGCTTCAACTGTAAATATAAATGCAAAATCATCTAATTGCCCGTACTGTAGTACCCCTTTAATTGAAGGCGATACAAAAGAAAACCGCGCGATTAAGCCCACTTATTTATTGCCTTTTAAAATTGACAAACAGAAAGCGAAAGAGTTGGCTTTTAATTGGGCTAAAGACACTTGGTATACAAAAGAGATTCAGTCTTCATCAATAACACTAACAAGCCTATATGTTCCACATTGGACGTATGATATCCAGACTAATTCTAATTATCTTTTAGAGAAAACACAAAAAAACGGCGATAAATTTTACACACAATCTTTTACAGGTAACATTTCAATTTTCTTTGATGATATATTGGTTCCTGCTTCAAAAAACACAAACAACGCTTTATTAGCACAGGCAGGGCCTTGGAACACAAAAAACCTAGCCAACACTAATGATGAGTATTTAAAAGACTATATTGTTGAGAAATACACAACCGATCTAAAGCAAGGTTTTTATCTAGCGAAAGGAGTTATTGATCAATCGATTAGAAATAATATCTTATCGAAATCTGGCGATAGAAGTTTAAAGATAAAATCTGTTCAATCTCAATATAACGATATTAAGTTCAAGCATATTTTATTACCTCTTTATATACTTACCTATGAGTATAAGGGTAAAATAAACCAAATGTATGTAAATGGACATAATGGAAAAGTAGTAGGAATAAGACCCAAAAGTCCTTTCCATGTAATTGTCATGAAGATTGCAAAAGTTATTTTTATAATGGTAGCAGCTCTTGTATTATTAGCCATCATACTTACTGCTATAGGAGCGAGCTAAAATAATTTAATTTTAAAAAACATTTACTTTATACTCAAAACCAGTATTGATTGTAGTTGCATTTAATTATGCACATTACATTAATACTGGCTTTTTTATTTAAAACAATCTCACTTAGCCCCGATAGCAGTGGCATCCTTTATGTTTTTTCTTTAAAAACATAAAGATATAGCGAATAGCGGGACAGGAGTTGAACAAATTGATAAAGTAAATAGCTCCTTACTTCACAACTCCTTATGGCATTTACAAACATTTCGATTATATTTGCAATTCGATTGAAAGACAATTTTTAATATCAATTTTATACTTAAAATGAAACATACTAAAGTTAAAGACTTACTAAACGGTACAAAGACGCTTCAGGAAGTAAATGCAAAGGGTTGGGTGAGAACATTTAGAAACAATCAATTTATCGCTCTTAATGACGGGTCTACCATTAATAATATACAGTGTGTTGTTGATTTTGAGAATACACCAGATGAAACTTTAAGAAGAATCACTACTGGTGCTGCGGTATCGGTAACTGGAACTTTGATAGAAAGTAAAGGTGCTGGTCAGAGTGTTGAGATTCAAGTTGCAAAACTAGAAATATTAGGAGATTCGGATGCTGAAAAATTTCCGATACAACCAAAAAATAAACCAAGCTTAGACTTCTTACGTGAAAATGCACATTTGCGTGTACGTACGAATATGTTTGGAGCAATAATGCGTGTACGTTCGGTATTATCATATGCTGTACATAGCTATTTTCAAGAAAAAGGTTTTGTATATGTAAATACACCAATCATCACTGGTTCTGATGCTGAAGGTGCTGGAGAAATGTTTAAAGTTACTGCTTTGCCTTTTGACAACACACCAAGAACCGAAGATGGAAAGGTAAATTACAAAGAAGATTTCTTTGAAAAAGAAACAAACTTAACAGTTTCTGGACAATTAGAAGGAGAAACTTATGCAATGGCATTAGGCCAAATTTATACTTTTGGACCAACTTTTAGAGCTGAAAATTCAAATACTTCTCGCCATTTGGCTGAGTTTTGGATGATTGAGCCAGAAGTTGCTTTTAATGATTTGGATGACAATATGGATTTGGCTGAAGATTTTATTCAGTATGTAATTAGATATGCGTTAGACAAATGTCAGGATGATTTGAAATTTTTGGAAACTAGACTATTAGACGAAGAAAAATCAAAACCTCAGGCTGAAAGAAGCGAAATGGCTTTATTAGAAAAATTAAACTTCGTATTAGAAAACAATTTCAAACGTGTTTCTTATACTGAAGCAATTGACATTTTAAGAGAATCAACTCCAAATAAAAAGAAAAAATTCAACTATATCATCAACGAGTGGGGTGCTGATTTACAATCAGAACACGAACGTTACTTGGTTGAAAAACACTTTAAATGTCCAGTAATTTTATTTGATTACCCAGCGAACATAAAAGCGTTTTATATGCGTTTAAATGAAGATGGAAAAACGGTTCGTGCAATGGATATCCTTTTCCCTGGAATTGGAGAAATCGTTGGTGGTTCAGAAAGAGAAGAACGTTATGACGTTTTAATAGAAAAAATGAAAGCATTAGAGATTGACGAAGAAGAATTATCATGGTATTTAGATACTAGAAGATTTGGTTCAGCAACTCACTCTGGGTTTGGTTTAGGATTTGAGCGTTTGGTATTGTTCGTAACAGGAATGACAAACATACGTGACGTAATTCCTTTTCCAAGAACTCCTGGAAATGCAGAATTTTAAGAAGAAGTAAAGTAAAAAATGTTTTAAGTTTCAGACTTCGAGTTACCCCTAACTTGAAGTCTGAAACTTTGAACTTTCAAACAAAAATAAATGCTAAAGCAATTTTTAAATTTAAAATTATCCCAAAAATTATCTCCACAGCAAATTCAGCTGATGAAGTTAATTCAATTGCCTACGCAAGCATTTGAACAACGTTTATTAGAAGAAATGAACGAAAATCCAGCCTTAGAAGCTGGAAAAGAAGAAGAGTACGAAGCTGATGAATTTTCAAATGAAGAATACGATGATTATGATGATGCAGAGTCCGACAGAATCGAAGCTGATGATATTAACATCGACGAATATCTAAGCGACGACGATACTCCAGATTACAAAACACAAGCCAATAATTATAGTGATGACGATCAAGAGCGTGAAACTCCTTTTGCATCACCCGTTAGCTTTCATCAAGACTTAATCAATCAGTTAAACACTTTTATCTTAACTGATGAAGAGCGTGAAATAGCTGAGTTCCTTGTAGGAAGCATCGATGATATGGGATACATTCGAAGAAGTATTCCAGACATTGTAGATGATATGGCGTTTACGCAAGGTATTTATACCGATGAAGCCATGGTCGAAAAAATGTTACATGTAATTCATGAACTAGAACCTTCGGGCGTTGGTGCACGTGATTTACAAGAATGTTTATTATTACAATTAAAACACAGAACTCCAACAGAATATGTAGAATTGGCAATCGATATTATCGAAAATCAATTTGATGCTTTTACAAAAAAGCACTACGATAAACTGTTACAAAAATACAATGTTTCGAATGAGCAGCTCAAAAAAGCAGTTCATGAAATAGAACGATTAAATCCTAAACCGGGAGGTGCATTTACAGGAAACAATAAAGTTACTGAGAATGTAGTTCCAGATTTTGCAATACGCATTGTTGATGGTGAGCTTGAATTGACCTTAAACGGAAGAAACGCTCCATCACTACACGTTTCTAAAGATTATCAAGAAATGATGCAGACGTATAAAGATTCCAGAGATAAATCGACGGCACAGAAAGATGCAGTACAATTTATAAAACAAAAACTGGATTCGGCTAAATGGTTTATAGATGCTATTCGTCAGCGTCAGGAAACATTATACGTAACCATGAATGCGATTATGCATTATCAGGAAGAATACTTCCTAGAGGGTGATGAAACCAAGCTAAAACCAATGATTCTTAAAGATATCGCTGATATGGTTGGGTTAGATATTTCGACTATTTCGCGTGTTGCCAACAGCAAATATGTAGAAACCCCTTATGGAACAAAATTGATAAAAGAATTCTTTTCTGAAGCGATGAAAAACGATCAGGGTGAAGATGTTTCAACTTTAGAAATCAAGAAAATTTTACAAAATACAATTGAAGAAGAAGACAAAAGAAAACCTCTTCCAGATGATCAACTTGCTGAAATCTTAAAAGAAAAAGGATACCCTATTGCTCGAAGAACTATTGCAAAATATCGTGAGCAGCTTGATATTCCTGTAGCAAGAATGCGTAAAAAAATATAATTAATTACGCTTTAAAACATAAAAAAACCGACAAGTCAAACGTGTCGGTTTTTTTTATATAAAATTTACTTATTTATACTGACTTGGCAAGATGGTAACTTTAAACAAAAACACCTTCTTTTTGTCATTATAGTTATAAACCAATGTAAAATCATTTTCTCTAAAAACTTTAAGACCTGAATTTGCTTTGGCTGTACTCAACAGACTTTTTTCAATTTCTTCATGTATAACTGCAACTTCAGCTGTTTCTTTTTCTACATTTAATAAAGTTAAATTATACTGTACAACTCTATCCGGATGCAAGCTCACACTATCTAAACGAATTCCTTCTTGAATTGCTAAAGGGCAACTTTTATTGTACTTAGCCACCAATTCTGTTACTTCAGTTTTTACCTCATCGGCATTTTCATAAAAATAAATCTGAAAGAAACCTACTAAAATTACTGCAATTACAATTGGAACTATTAACCAAATATTCTGTTTTCTTTTACTCGTTTTTTCTTGCATCGTTTTTAAAGCTTAAAATTATTTAGAATATCTGAAGGAAAACAATCTATTTTTCCTGATTTTTTTTCATTGCGTTATAATATGCTGCACGACTTAATGGCTCATATTCTTCGGTTTCACCCAACATGACCAATTTATCATTATCTGTTTTACGAAAGCTATAGTTAGCAAGATTCCCTGTTCTTGTACAAACTGCATGCACTTTGGTCACATATTCAGCCGTTGCCATAAGTCCAGGCATTGGACCAAACGGATTACCTTTAAAATCCATGTCTAATCCTGCAACAATTACACGAATTCCTTGATTGGCAAGATCATTACATACTGTAATAATTTCGTCGTCAAAAAACTGAGCTTCATCAATTCCAATAACATCACAACCTTGTGCGAGAATAGCTATATTAGCAGCTGCAGGGACTGGCGTTGAACGAATTTCGTTGGAATCATGCGACACAACCATTTCGTCATGATAGCGGGTATCAATAGCTGGTTTAAAAATTTCGACTTTTTGCTTGGCAAATTGAGCGCGTTTTAATCTGCGGATAAGCTCCTCGGTTTTACCCGAAAACATTGACCCACAAATAACTTCAATCCAACCAAACTGTTCTTTGTGATTTACTGTATTTTCGAGAAACATTTTGTATTTTTCTACCTTTAAAAATGAATAGTTTTCATTACTTTGTACAAGTAATAAATCAACATAAAAATTCTGTGCTTTTACGTTTTTTCAAAAGTAGAAAATTTTTATCAAATCGAAGATTCAAGAGCAGTTATTTAAATAAATAAAAAGAATATTGCACAACGTTTCTTTCATTTTCAGATTTCATTCAAAAGAATACACATTAATAAATATGCCTAACACATTATAATTTTCAAACGTTATGAAAAAAAAATTGGAAGCCGATTTAATCAGCATTGCACATCGAATTTTAAAACTTAAAAACAAGTCCGATATCAATCAATTATATCTTGAAACGCAGAAATTATATGAAAAACTAGCTGTTTTAAAATTTATTGATGAAAACTTCGAAGATGCTAAACCTACTATTGGTCGCAGCCAAATAGATACTACAATTGAAACTGCATTTGAAAAAGAAGAAGTAATTCAATCTGAGAAAACTATTGTAATTGAAGAACCTATTGCAAAAGAAGAAATCATTGTAAACGAAGTTTTAGAAGCTCCTATCGAAGAAGTTTCTGAACCAGTTGTAAATGAAGTAATCGAAACTAAGGCTGAAGAAATTATTGAAGAAACTGTTCTGGAAATTCCTGAGCCAATCGAAGAGATTCCTGAGCCAATTGTAGATGAAGTAATCGAGAGTAAAACAGAAGAGGTTGTAGAAGAAGAAATTAAAGTAACTCCTGAAGCAATTACTGTTGAAGAAGAAAAAATAGAAGAAGTAGTTGCAGAAACTCCAATTGCTAATTTCACCCCTTCATTTGATTTTACCCCAGAAACAAAAAATGAAACTCCAGATAAATCGGATGTTGTTCATATTTCGTTCGAAGATTTAATGGGTATTGATTATAGCAATGCACAATTTGTAAAAGTAGATAGTTTTGAAGCAGTACCTCCTACTCCAACCCCACCTGCTCCAACAGAATTCAAAGAAAAGAAGAAAGAAGTAGTATCGACAGCAGTTCTAGAAGAACCTAAACCTGTTTCTTTAAACGAAAAACTTTCTAAAGGATTTCATATTGATCTTAATGATCGTATTGCATTTACAAAACATCTTTTTGGAAACAGCCCTGAGGATTACAACCGTGTTTTAAATCAATTAATCACGTTTGATAGTTTTGATGAAGCCAATGATTTTATTGAAAACATGGTGAAACCAGATTATAACAACTGGGATGGCAAAGATGAATATGCAGAACGTTTCGTTGGAATTATCGAGAAAAAATTCTCTTAAAAAAATAAAATACAGATTTCACGAATTAACACGAATTTTTCTTTGTGAAATTTTTAAAAACACTTGTAATCTGTGTGAATTCGTGAAATTCGTGTTATAAATATAAAATATGTCTAAATTATATATTGTTCCCACGCCTATTGGCAACCTAGAAGACATGACTTTTCGAGCCATTCGCATTCTTAAAGAAGTAGATTTAATTTTAGCCGAAGATACGCGTACAAGTGGCAAACTCTTAAAACATTTTGAGATTGGCACACATATGTACAGCCATCATATGCATAACGAACACAAGACTACCGAGAATTTAATCGCAAGATTAAAAGCAGGAGAAACCATCGCCTTGATCTCAGATGCAGGAACTCCTGCAATATCAGATCCTGGCTTTTTACTTACGCGTGCTTGTGTTGAAAATAAAATTGAGGTAGAATGCTTGCCTGGCGCAACTGCTTTTGTTCCTGCATTGGTTAATAGCGGATTACCAAACGACAAGTTTGTTTTTGAAGGTTTCCTACCTGATAAAAAAGGGCGTCAAACCCGCTTTATGGTTCTTGCCGAAGAAACCCGAACAATGATTTTGTATGTTTCTCCACATAAATTACTAAAAACACTAGCTGAGTTCATCACTTATTTTGGAGAAGACAGACAAGTTTGTGTATGCAGAGAATTATCCAAATTACATGAAGAGAATGTTCGCGGAACTGCTCAAGAAGTATTAGCTCATTTTGAAAAAACAGCACCACGTGGAGAAATTGTCGTAGTTGTTGCTGGAAAAACAATAATAAAAGAACCTAAGAAAAGTAAATTTTCTAAGGATGATGAAAAAGAAGAAGAACAAGAATAAAGCTTTATAATTATGACAATCGATTTTTTTTTAGAAAAACTAAAAAAGTACCCTACAACATTTACTTTTCCTGATACTCTAGCTGTAATAGAAGACAATTACAACTTTACTCCAACAGCTTTTCAAAACGGCACTCAATACAATGCTGCTGGCGAAAACTCAGGTTCTTGTAAATTATTTGCTTTCGCGAAATTACAAAACCTTACTGTAGAAGAAACTTTAGCCTGTTTTGGAGCCTACTATTTTGAAGAAGTTTTAGGAGATCCAACAGGAACAAACCATCAAAACATTCGCAATTTCATTAACACAGGTTGGGATGGAATTAAATTTGAAGGGGAAGCTTTAGAATTAAAATAAATGATTAGCTAAGGCTAGTCTCTAAATAATTGTTGCCACAGATTTTATGAATTAATGCAGATTAAAAAATAATTAGAGATTATTTCTACTAAAGAAATCCTCGAAGAATCCTTTAATCTGTGGCATTAAAAATCAAGAATTAAAATGCGTTGGACATTAAAATCAAAACCTTCTGAAGATAAGATCAATCATTTAGCACAAGCACTAAATGTAGAAGACTTTGTAGCAACTCTTTTAATTCAACGTGGAATCGAAACTTTCGAAGACGCTAAGAATTTCTTTCGTCCATCATTAGAACATCTGCACGATCCCTATCTGATGAAAGATATGGATAAGGCTGTTTCACGAATCGAAGAAGCAATTACTAATCAAGAAAATATTCTTGTTTTTGGTGATTATGATGTTGATGGTACAACTGCCGTTTCTTTGGTTTCTTCTTACTTAAAATCCCTTTACCCAAATGTAGCAACTTATATTCCGGACCGTTATGCCGAAGGTTATGGAGTTTCTTATATGGGAATTGATTTTGCCGATGACAATGGATTTTCACTCATTATTGCACTAGATTGTGGTATAAAATCTATTGACCATGTTGCTTACGCAAAAGAACGAAATATCGATTTTATAATCTGTGATCACCACCGTCCTGGAGATACTCTTCCCGATGCTGTTGCAGTACTAGACCCAAAAAGGGAGGATTGTTTTTATCCTTACGATGAGTTATGTGGTTGCGGTGTAGGTTTTAAATTAATTCAGGCATTAGGAACTAATCGCAATCAGACTATTGATGATTTATTTCCCTACTTAGATTTGGTTGCAACTGCAATTGCTGCAGATATTGTACCAATGACTGGAGAAAATAGAGTTTTGGCTTATTACGGCTTACAAGTCATCAATAGCAATCCAAGACCCGGAATCAAAGCTTTGGTTCATCAAGTTAAGAAAAAAACACTCGATATTACTGATGTTGTTTTTATCATAGCACCAAGAATTAATGCTGCTGGTCGTATCAAACATGGCAACCATGCTGTAGAATTATTAACCGAGTTCAACTTTGAGCAAGCACAACAATTTGCATCGGAGATAGAAAAATACAATGCCGATCGTAAAGATCTGGACAAACAGATTACCAAAGAAGCCTTTCAGCAAATAGAAAAAAATCAAGAACAGAATCGGTTTTCTACTGTAGTTTATCAGGAAGATTGGCACAAAGGTGTTATTGGTATTGTAGCTTCTAGATTAATAGAAACGTATTACCGACCAACACTTGTTTTCACAAAAAGTGGTGATAAATATGCTGCTTCTGCTCGTTCTGTAAAAGGCTTTGATGTATACAATGCATTAGATGCCTGCTCTTCACATTTAGAACAATTTGGAGGACATATGTATGCAGCTGGAATGACTTTGAAGGAAGAAAATTATCCTTCTTTTAAAGAAGCCTTTGAGAAACAAGTAGAGAAAACTATTCTACCTGAGATGTTAACTCCCGAAATCGAAATTGATGCCGAGATTAACTTCACCGATATTACTCCAAAATTAATTCGGATTTTAAAACAATTCGAACCTTTTGGACCTCTCAACATGACTCCTGTTTTTATGACCAAAAGCATAAAAGATACTGGTTATGCCAAAGCAATGGGAGCAGATGAAGACCATCTTAAAGTTTTTGTAAAGCAAAACAGCTCCGAAGGAATAGCGGCAATTGGATTTGGCTTAGGCAAAAAATTAGACTTAACAACACATCAGAAACCATTTCAAGCTGTATATTCTATCTCAGAAAACGAATGGAATGGTACAATTTCTACTCAGCTAATGTTAAAAGACATCCAATAAGATGACAGATAAAATCAAAAAAAACGATCCATATGCAGCGCTTCGCTACAGAGAATTTAATGTTTTTTTATTATTGCGTTTCGCCATGGTCTTTGCCTGGTCTATGCAATTTATTGTTATCGAATGGGAAGTATATAGCTTAACTAAAAATCCTCTTTCGCTAGGGATTATTGGCTTAATGGAAGTAATTCCAGCTGTTTCAATGGCTTTGTTTGCTGGTCATATTGTAGATCAAAATGAGAAAAAAGGATTGCTGGTAAAATGTATTCTGGGGTTTTCAGTTATTAGTTTTGGCTTATTTCTACTAACATGGCCAAAAATAGTAGGTGGATTTTCTAAAGAAACCATTTTATACTCTATTTACTTTTTGGTATTTCTAGGTGGATTGGTAAGAGCCTTTTTAGGACCAACAATTTTCTCTCTTCTATCATTGATCGTACCTAAAAAATTATATCCAAACGCTGCTACTTGGAGTAGCTCTATTTGGCAAGTGGGTTCCGTTTTAGGTCCCGCTATTGCAGGATTTTCAATTAACTACATAGGTGTTCATTGGTCTATGTGTTCTGTTTTTGCCTGTTCTCTTTTTGCATTAATTGCCTTATCTCAAATTAGCAAAAAACCTATTTTAAACCCAAAAATTGGTGAGCCAGTCATGGAAAGCTTAAAAGAAGGAATCAAATTTGTATTTAACAACAAAACCATCTTAGGCGTACTGTCACTAGATATGGTAGCCGTTCTTTTTGGCGGTGCTGTTGCCTTATTACCCGTATTTGCTCAAGACATTTTAAAAGTGGGTCCTGAAGGTTTTGGTATCTTGCGGGCTGCTCCAGCAGTTGGGGCTTTTATCACAATGCTAATTTCCGCCTATGTTCCTTTGTATAAAAAAGCAGGAATGAAACTTTTGGCTGCAATTTTTGTTTTTGGACTATGTATCATTGTATTTGGTGTATCAACTATTTTTTGGCTTTCAGTTGCAGCTTTATTTTTAAGTGGTGTTGCCGATGGAATCTCTGTTGTTATACGACAAACCATTTTACAGCTTAAAACACCAGATCATATGCGTGGTCGTGTTGCAGCAGTAAACTCGATGTTTGTAGGTTCTTCTAACGAATTAGGTGCTTTTGAAAGTGGCTTAACCGCTAAACTTATGGGAACTGTTACTTCAGTTGTTTTTGGTGGAAGCATGACTCTTTTAACCGTTTTAGGTTTCGGAATAAAATCACCTACTTTTAGAAACCTAGATTTACAAAAAGACATGGAAGACCATCAAAACATGAATTAATAAATGAAAAAAGCATTTTTATTCTACCTTCTCTTTATAACCTTTTTAGCCAATAGTCAAACACTTTATATAAAAGCGTATGGAAACAAAACCGATGCTCCGATTATATTTATTCATGGAGGCCCAAGTGGTAATGCAACTCTTTTTGAAGGCACTAATACCGCTGAAGCACTCGCTAAAAAAGGATTTTATGTAATTGCTTACGATCGTCGTGGGGAAGGAAGATCCATAGATCCGAATGCTACATTTACTTATAATGAAGCCTTCAAGGATTTAAACACTATTTATAAAACATATAATTTAAAAAAAGCAACGCTACTTGCACACAGTTTTGGTGGCTTAGTTGCTACTCTTTATTCTGAAAAATATCCTGAAAAAATTAACGCTCTCATTCTTGCAGGCGCTTTGTTTTCACAACAAAAAACATACAATCATATTTTAGATTCTGTCAAAAAAATTTACAAGAAGAATAATGATCGGGTTAAACTTGATAAAGTTGCTCATGTAGAAAAACTTGATAAAAAATCTGCCGAATATAGAAAAGGGTGTTTCGAACTGGCTGGAGAAAATAATTTCTTTAAAATACCAAATCCAACTTCAGAATCCATTGCATTATACCATCAATATGAAATAAGTGATTTTTATAAAACTAATATTAGAAATAAAAATGCACCGCTCTTGTTTTATAAAAACGAAAAGAAAAACAATATTGACACAAAGTCTATTTTAAGAAAATTAAAAGCAAAAGGACTACCCATTTATGCTATATATGGAAAACAAGATGGCATTTTTTCTGTTTCAGAAATTGATGCTTTAAAAAACATTGTAGGAAAACAAAATTTTGTAGCTATAGAAAACTGCTCTCATTATCTATTTGTAGACCAGCAAAAGGAATTTCTTAATACCTTAAAAAACTGGCTTAAAACCTAGTTTTTTACTTTCTCTTAAGCAATATGAACAGGAGCTATTCCTGTAAAGATTTATACCGCCAATCTTGACTGAATTTATGCTACTTATATAGTTAACAAAATTTAACCTTTTTTATTATTTTTTTATTTAGAATTAATATAAATAATAATTATATTTGTTTCTATAATTTTTGATCATGAGAGAAATAGAACAAATATATCACAACGACTTCGGAATTTCATTTTATTGGAAGAGCCATAATGAGACTCTTTTTGATAAAATACAATTGATCTTTAAAGAAACTGGATTTTACTTTTCTGTTTCCGAATTAAAAGATTTTGATGATTTAATTGAAGATAGCTTGATGACAAATGCATGCTGTGATGAATGTGCCTTAAAAAACAAGTGCCATAAATTTTTATTGAAAACTCCTTGTTCTCAAATAGATTTGGCAGTCTCTATGGATGAATTAAAAGCGATTGAGGACTTAGTAAAAGGTTCTTTATTTAAAATCCAATTAGAAGAATATGTTTATGGAGTAGGCCTAAACTAAGACAAATTTCTTTCTGTGTAACACATGAATTTTCATAATACAAGTATATTTTGAATATATCCGAAATATACTTGTATTAATAAAAATAGTTATTTTTCGAATTTCTTAAGTTCAAAAGTTTCCCCATCAAAAACTCCATAAGTAAAATACCCTATCCAATCTCCTAAATTTACATAATTAGAGTCCTCTCCTACTGGAATAATCATAGGCAAATGGCGGTGACCAAAAACAAAGTAGTTATAATGTTTGGTTTCTAATTTACGCTTAGCATACAACACCAACCATTCATTTTCTTCACCCAAAAATTTCACATCTTCGGCACCAGAAATCAATTTATTCTTTACAGATAAATATTGCGCTAATTTCACACCAACATCTGGATGAAGCCATCTAAAAATCCATTTTGAGAATGGATTTGTAAAGACTTTTTTCATTCTTTTATACCCTTTGTCCCCAGGACCTTTTCCATCACCATGTCCTATCAAAAATGTTTTTTCACCATAAGTAAATTCCATATTATCATGATAAACAGGAATATTAAGTTCCGTTTCAAAATAATCATTCATCCATAAGTCATGATTTCCTACAAAGAAATATACTGGAATTCCACTATCACGAATTTCTGCCAGTTTACCTAAAACACGAATAAATCCTTTTGGAACAACTGTTTTATATTCAAACCAAAAATCAAATAAATCACCTAATAAAAAAATTGCCTCAGCATCTTTTTTTACCTCATCGAGCCACGCAACAAATTTTTGTTCGCGAGGAAAACTTAATTCGGGTGTAGGTGCTCCAAAATGTTGATCCGAAGCAAAATAAACTTTTTTATTATTGGGTAATTGCATGAAAATAGATTTCGATTACAAATTATCGCTTGCGTACCATTCTGCAAATGATGATTCAGTTTCTTGAAGTTTTAAAGAGAAAAGAGAGATATTTGTTGGTAATCTTTTGATGATTCTTGTTGAAAAATCAACAACCATATTCTCACTTGTTGGCTGATAGTCAACTAAAATCACATGGTGACCACGATTTTTTAGTTCGTTTGCCAATTCAATATGTGGTGTTGTTTCATTAAAAACCGTAGCATGATCAAACTGATCTACGATTTCTTCTTTTATAATTTTCTTTAGATCCGAAAAATCAATTACCATTCCGTACTTTACGTTATTACGGTCTGTAATTGGTGAACCAATAACCGTTACTGAAAGCTTATAACTATGTCCGTGAACATTTTTACATTTTCCATCATAACCATAAAGTGCATGCCCTGTTTCGAAACTAAATTGTTTTGTAATTCTGATATTACTCATCGAGTTGTATTTTAGGTTGCAAATTTACTAAATTAAAAACCGTTTTTATCTCTTTTTTTAGCGCGGTTATACATCCAGTAGGCTACTCCAACCAAAATAACGAATGGAATAAAGGAACCTATAAGTACTCCTATTTGATAACTACTATCGGGAGCAGTCTTTATTTTCTCCGCAACATCCACTTGCTGAACGAATAGAATAACATTCATAACTATTGTTTTTTAAATTGCAATAAAGCCGATTTTGTAAAATCTGACAAAACTAATTTTCCTGAAATCTGAGCACGTTCCAAAAGTAATGAACCCCAATTTTCTGTGCCTTGCCAGATAATTTTCTTCATTTCTCCTAATGCTACTGGATTGTAACTTGCTAATTTCAACGCAAAATGAGATAATTCCTCATCCAACTCAACTTCGTTTTCTAATACTTTAGCAAAAAGACCCTTGTGATTTGCCCAAGTAGCCGATTTCCATTCATGAGGAGCAAGTGTCATCTCAGCCATTGCAGTTTTTCCAATTTTTTTAGAAACAGCAGGCTCTATAACAAATGGTCCAATTCCGATAGCCAATTCTGAGAGTTTCACAGCACTTTCTTGTGTACCAAAAGCATAATCACAAGCAGCAGCAATTCCAACTCCTCCGCCAACTGATTTACCATGAATACGTCCAATAATTATTTTAGAACAATTCCTCATAGCATTGATAAGATGTGCAAATCCAGAGAAAAACTCGGCTCCCTGTTCTTCATTTTCAACTGCTAAGAGTTCATCAAAAGAAGCTCCCGCACAAAAAGCACCACTACCTTCACTTCTTAAAATAATAACAGTGACAGTGCTATTTTTACTCAAATTATCTATTTCGGCAGTTAGTTTATTCAGCAAAACTCTAGGAAAAGAATTACTTGCAGGATGACTAAACTCCACCGAAGCTACATTATTTTGGATTATGGTATGAAGTGTACCATTTGTGTTTTCTGAACTCATAAAAAATAGATTTGATTGTAAAGTTACGATTTTGGTAACTATTTTAAGGTGATGCGTTTTGAAATTTGCTTTTTGCTAATTAAATGACTTTATTTGCTATCGGATTGGGGGATTAGCTCATTTGGCTAGAGTGCTTGCCTGGCAGGCAAGAGGTGATCGGTTCGAATCCGATATTCTCCACAAAACAACAAACCCTTGTAAATTTTACAAGGGTTTGTTGTTTTCAGATAATTCTGTTTTTAATTATCTTTCATTTGCTGAATCTTCAAAATCAACATCTTCTTTCTCTGATTTTTTCTAATGGAGACCTAAATTAAAACAATTACTATTACCGCAACAACCCCTAAAAATATCCTATTGATTTCCATAACTTTAATCTAAAAATGAAAATTTAGATTTTTTGCAACATCACAAAAGGTTAAACCTTAACATTACAAGAATTCAAAGTAGCATATTTTACTAATACAGAACAGCACTCTTTACTATCTATTTCCTTCATTATTAAAAAGGCATTTATTTTAATAATTTCATAAAAAATGGGTCTATACCTATAAATCTAAGTTAAACCTCTCAAGGAAATAGAGCCCGAAATTGTTTTTTGTTAGATTTGACTATTACTATTTTTAAACGCCAAAAAAAGATGAAAAATTTAATTTTACTACTCAGCCTTATTTTAATTACCTCTTGTTCATCAAGTGACGAAGATACACAAGGTGTTTTCAATTCTCCCTCCTGGATACAAGGAAGCTGGATAGACAATACAACCGGAGCGACCTTAACCTTTACTAAAAATGATATAAAATACAATTCGAATGGAAGTATTTATTCTTTCAGTAGAAATCAAATTAAAAACGCATCAAAGCAAAGCATACTACAACAAATAACCAAAACCGATGACTTATATATCGTAGATTTTGGTCAGGGTCTTGATGGATCAGTAATCAGATTCAACTTTTTAAAGAAGACAGATATCACAATAGAGTCAAAAGGACATCTACCCGGAAACTATACAAAGCAATAATTACTGACACAGTAAGTAAACAGCACAAAACCTCTCTATTTCAAAATATTATAAAGAAGACAAGAACAATAAATGATCCCTTTTACGCTAAAGTATTTATATAAAAAAATGTGTTTTTGTTTCCAACAAAATTTCCTTATCCCTAAAACCACAAAATAATTTAGAAAGTAAAATACGGCAGCAGTTAAAACCATCCATTTAAAAAATAGGGTTCAACTTTTAGTTAAAGTTGAACCCTATTTTATTTAGCCTCATTAGCAACCTCCTCTACAATTATCTTGACTACAATCCTACATAATTCTAAGCCTTAATTCAAAAGCTTCTTGAGGAACACTCCATAATAAATGTTCATTACCATAACATCTGATAGCAAATAATAAAATAGTTTCCGTGAAATTTGTTTTTCAATCTCTTGATAACCAAAAAATAATATTTAATTAAATCCCTTTTTACTCTTTTTTGGCACAATTAATGCTACAAACGAAATTGACTGTTACTTTAAATTAGTTTAACTAGTTATAAGTTACTTGATCAATTTTAAATAACACAGTTTAAAACAACGTGTAATTTGTTTTAAATAAATATAAACTTACAATTTAATTCAATTTTTAATTGTTTAGTAAGAAAAAAGCTTTATATTTGCTCAGTCATAAGAATCGAAATAATGATTTTTATAGTATACCAACTGGCTTATTTAAGTCAAGAGAATGATGAGAATTTTACAAAAAAGAGAAATATTTGTTTTTCAAATAAAATACAACATATTTTATATATTTCTGAATTAGTAAGTGGAAATAAAACACAATATTAAAAGTGTTTATTAAAAGAAAAACAAACGTCAAACCGTAATCTAACTTTAAATAAGTGATTACGGTTTTTTTATGCTAATAAATTAAAGCTTGTAGTTTTATAATAACTCTAACTTCATAGGACACACTACAAACCTTATTTCAACAAATAAGAAACTTGAATTGATCCATAAAAATAACCTGTATTAACATCATTTCTTATTTCTTTACTTCTATAGATGAATGCATAAGATAAATTAAGACTGTTCTTGCGGTATTTTAAACCTGCTTCAGCATTAAAACGAAGCGGGATTAAATTATATGTTACTGGGCTATTATCGTTAAAAAGACTTCCTTGAATTGTAGCATCATACAGTTGACAATTAATACTAGGAATTGCATAAAAATAAAATTCGCTTTGTTGCCCTGAATTAACATTCATTGAAGCGCCATGAAGATTGGAATCGTAAATTGGAACTAGTTTTTTAAAACCAATTCTTGTCATAAACCCTGTTTTTACTCCTGTGAAAATAGTCCCTAGATTAGCTTCTGATTGAAAGTTAAAATCGATATAATTGTAAGCTTTCTTTGGAAACAATTTTTTAGAATATAAAAAGTGTGTTTGAATTGCTAAAGCATTTTGAATCTGATGTTGCCAACCATGGACAGCTCTATATTGGAAGAAATTATGAAATTGTTCTTGCATCTCTTCTCCAAATGAGTTCTTACCAACAAAACCTAACTGAAAATCAAGCTTTAAGACTGATTCATTTTGATAAAAAATATTACGGCCTATTCCAGCAAAAAGATAGCCTGCAAACGGCCTATCGTTTGAAGCAATATCATCAGCATTTATAGTATGTGGATTATAAATATACTGACCTACTCTAAACTCAGTGATTTTTTTATTTACTTTTTCATTATTGTTTTCAGACAAAAACCTGTAAAAAAGTTCCAGTCCATTGGTATAATACTTATCATTTTTAGATGATGTATATAAATCATTGTCTGTGACAAAACCTATCTCTTGAGTTCTGCTTTGAGCAAAACCATAAGTTACAATAAATATCAAGATAGCGCTTAATGCTTTTTTTAGTATCATTAATAATCAATTTTACCAACGCTACGCATAATTATGACAATCTTATTTTTTCTTCTATTAATATAGCTTGAAGATCCTGTTGCTTTAAATTTACGTGGATTTGGCAGAATAGCAGCAATTCCTGCTGCCTGAATAGGCGTAAGACTCTTTGCACTCTTACGATACCAATGTTGCGTTGCAGCCTCAGCTCCATAAATACCATCACCCATTTCGATACTATTGAGGTATACTTCCATAATACGCTCTTTTCCCCAAACCAATTCTATTAAAACAGTAAAATAGGCTTCGAGTCCTTTACGGAAATAACTTTTTCCTTGCCATAAAAAAACATTTTTAGCCGTTTGTTGAGATATGGTACTTCCTCCTCTAATTTTTCTACCACGCTCATTACTTTTGTATGCTTTTTGTAATGCTTTAAAGTCAAAACCATTATGTTTTAAAAATGTTCCATCTTCACTCGCAATAACTGCTTTTTGCAAATTCATGGATATATTTTCAATTGGTTCCCAATCATGGCTAAAATAATTTTCTTTACCTGCCATTTTGTTTTCAATGCCACGAATTACCATTAAAGGAGTAAAAGGTACAGGCACAAATTTAAAAAGAACCACAAAAAATATTGAAACCCCAAAGAACCACAAAAGTAATTTGCAAAAAAAGCGGATAATTTTACTACCAAACGATCGATTATTCTTTTTAGAAGTTGGCTTTCCTTTACTTGTTGTTGTTTTTTTTGGTGCTGCTTTTTTAGTCGCCATTATATTAAATCTGCTAATTCTGTTCCTATTAAACTACCTATTGCTACTCCCATCCCTCCTAATCGAACGCCACAATATACATTTTCAGATAATTGAGTTACAATTGGATTTTTAGTATTTCCTACTCCCATTATCCCACTCCATCTATGAGCAATATCTATTTTTTGATTTGGTAAAATTACATTTTTCAACAAATCTTCCAATTTATTTTGTATTATTTCTGTATGCCCAAATTCGGCTGTCGTTTCTGTTTCAAAATCCAGATTTCTACCACCTCCCAATAAGATTCTATCCCCCACATTTCTAAAATAGTAATACCCTCTATCTAAATGAAATGTACCTTTAATTTCTAAATCATGGATAGGCTCTGTAATTATAACCTGTGCTCTTGCTGGCTTTACCTCTCCGTTTGTAAGCTTACTTGCAAATCCATTAGTCGCAAAAAGAATCTTATTTGTAACAAAACTAAAATCCCCCAGTACAACTTCAACAGCATTTCCCCTATCTAAATAAGAAGTTACAGTTTGTTGATTCAAAATTAAAATATTAGCTTCAATTGCTTCTTTTAACAGTGCCTGCATCATATTACCAGTATCTATTTGCCCCTCAAAAGGATTAAAAACTAAATACTCATGAATACCTTTAAACTCAAAAGAATCTATTTCTTTGGCAAAAACATCTGTCTTAAAAAATGGTTTAAGTATTTCATTTACAAAAGGCAATTTGCTAGAGCATTCATTATATCCTATTTCGTCATCTTTTAAAAATAACTCATATCCTCCATAAGGTTTAAAATCAATTGCATGATCTCCCAATCGTTTACGTAATAATTGCAATCCTTTCCAACGTTTTTCAATAAGCTTAATTACATCTTCTTCACTATGAAACTTTAAATCTTCAATTATTTCCGACAAGCTACCAAAACAAGCAAAGCCAGCATTTTTTGTACTTGCCCCTTGAGGTAGCATTCCTTTTTCTAAAATCAGAATTTTAGCTTTTGGAAACTTTTCGCGTAAGCGTAATCCCGCATGCAAGCCTACAATTCCACTACCCACAATAGTAAAATCTACATTTGTGAACCAATTTTTAAGTTCCCAATAACTTAACTCCATTTGATATTTTTTATAAAAATAGTGATTTTTTGAGTATTTACAATAAGAAGATTTTTACAGATTATGTGTTTCCTATAAACATTAACAAATAGTAATTCATATATAAAACTGTCAAAAATTACTTGTATCATTCTACTATTTTCTATATAGCCCTAATTAACTTTTATCTTTTATTTAAAACAATACCTACTCTATTATCATCAGGATGCTGGAATAAATTTTGTACTTTTAGAATCTTAAAAATTTAGTTTAAATTATGAAAAAAGTAATACTTACAACCTTAGTAATGATGAGCTTAAGCACCATGGCACAGAATGTAATGTCACCAGAACTATTATGGAAATTAGGAAGAGTTACAGCTCTTGGTCTTTCAAAAGATGGAAAAAACGTTGTCTATAAGGTTACAACGCCTTCAATTGCCGAAAACAATTCGCAATCAAAATATTATTCTTTACCTGTAAATGGTGGAAATGCAAGTGAAGTTTCGGATATAAAAACCGTTTTGGCTGATAAAAACATTTCTCCAGACGGAAAATTTTTAGTGTATAACGAAGAAGTAAAAATCGACAAAGTTTTAGGGAAGGATTTTTACCCTAATCTAGATAAATCTGATGCACAAATCTACGATGGTTTAGATTACCGTCATTGGGATACTTGGAACGAAGGCCAATTTAACCATGTTTTTTACAAAGAGAACAAAGATGGTGCTGTTGGGATTGATCTTTTAAAAGGAGAGAACTTTAATAGTCCTCAAAAACCTTTTGGTGGAGACGAAGATTACATCTGGTCTCCTGATAGTAAAAGTATTCTGTATGTAAGCAAAAAGAAAGCTGGAACACAATATGCAATTTCAACTAATACTGATATTTACGAGTACAACCTTGAAACTGGTAAAACAACAAATAGAACTGAAGGGAATTTAGGTTACGATATGGCACCACAATTTTCTCCATCAGGAAATCTAACTTGGTTGCAAATGAAACGTGATGGTTATGAAGCTGATAAAAACGACATTATTGTTGATTTTAGAGGTATGAAAATAAACCTAACTGCTAATTGGGATGGAACAGTAAATAGCTTTATGTGGAGTAAAGATGGTAAAAAAGTATTCTTTGTAGCACCTATTGATGGTACAAAACAACTTTTTGAAGTGAATTTCCCTGGATTAACAAAAATTGCAGTAAACGTTCATCGTATTACAAATGGTGATTTTGATGTGAATGATATAGTTGGTTTTGTAGGTGATAATATCATTGTTACCAGATCAGATATGAATCATGCTAACGAGATTTTTTCTTTTAACTTAAAAAAGAATACTTGGAATCAATTATCAAATGTAAATACAAATACATACAACACACTTACGTTAAGTAAAACAGAAAGACGTTATGTAACTACAACAGATGGTAAAAAAATGTTGGTTTGGGTAATCTTACCTCCAAATTTTGATGCTTCAAAAAAATACCCAACACTTTTATATTGCCAAGGTGGACCACAATCTGCTTTAACACAATCCTATTCTTACCGTTGGAATTTCTCATTAATGGCAGCTAAAGGCTATGTAGTTGTAGCGCCTAATCGTCGTGGAATGCCAGGTCACGGAGTAGAATGGAATGAGCAAATTAGTAAAGATTGGGGTGGACAGGTTATGAATGATTACCTATCTGCTATTGACGATGTAGCAAAAGAAAGCTACGTTGACAAAACTCGTTTAGGTTGCGTAGGTGCAAGTTATGGTGGTTATTCAGCTTTCTTTTTAGCAGGAATTCACAACAACCGATTTAAAACTTTTATTGCTCATGATGGTGTCTTCAACACACAAAGTATGCTAGGAACTACTGAAGAAGTTTTCTTTAACAACTGGGATTTTGGTGGTCCATACTGGGAAAAAGACAATGCAGCTGCTCAAAAAGCATACACTACATTTAACCCAATAAATTATGTGGATAAATGGAATAAACCAATCTTGATTATTCAAGGTGGAAGAGATTTCCGTGTACCAATAGGACAATCTCAAGAAGCATTTCAAGCTGCTCAATTGCGTGGAATAAAAAGTAGATTATTATATTTTCCAGAAGAAAATCACTGGGTGTTGAAACCACAAAATGCTCAAGTTTGGCAAGGTGAATTTTTTAAATGGTTAAGCGAAACACTTTAATCAAATTGCTCTAAACAAGACTAAAACAATTAAATAGTTTTATATAAAAGCCACAGATACTTAATATGTATCTGTGGCTTTTTTCAATTTCTAATTAAAATCATATAACATATTGACAACGTTTTATAAGCCTTAATCAGAAAATTTTAAATAAATTGCGAGAATATAAAAAAAACAAAATCCCTACAATTATAATCTATGGAGAGTAAAAACAGCTACATTCCGCTTAAAGTTTTTATAAGTTACATCGCATTAGCTTCGCTTGTAATTAGTGTGGGTTGGGTTTTATATACAGAGAATGTAATTTATTCAAGCATAGAAAGCAAAATTGCTTTTGAAAAAACCAAAATAATAAAAGTTAGTCAACTCTTTTCTAATGTATACAAAACTGAAAGTCTAGCTCGAAAAACAATTCAGTCTAATTCCGAAACCGACTTTGAACTCTATATCAAAGAATCTGACTCCTTACAAATTCGAATTGATTCCTTAAAAAAAATAGTTACTACCCAATCTCAAATTATTTTATTGGATAGTGTTAATTATTTATTGGCAGAAAAAACCAAAAATATTCGACAATTAAAATCCATCAAAAACAAAGCTAGTGATGAAGTTACTGTAAATAATGCCATTGATGAATTAACAAAACTCGAATTTTCATTACGCAAATTACAGCTTGAAGATTTCACCAAAAATCCAGAAAAACTAGGCACCTATCAACGTAATGTACTCCAAAAATATGTTGATTATCTCAATCAGAATATTCCTGATGACAGTACAAACACATTAAGCAAAAAAGCAACTGATTCAATTTTATCTACTTCTAAAAAATTATTAAGTTCAGTAAAAAGAGAGACTGAAAAGAAAAAGGAATCCCTCAATTACCAAGAAAATAAGCTTCTTAAAAATGAAATTTTAATTTCTGAACAACTCCGAAAAGTACTGCGCATTATTGAAAGAGAAATTATAATAAACTCCATAAAATACAACACTGACAAAGAAAAATCACTAAAAAAAATAAACCAGATTGTAACTGGTGCAGCCATTGTAGGTTTACTGCTTACTATCTTCTTTTCGATTCTTATTGCGAGTGATTTCTCCAAAACACAGCTTTATAAAAAACAATTAGAAATAGCCAACTTCAAAACGAGAAACCTCTTAAAGAGCCGCGAACAACTTATTTCTACAGTAAGTCATGACTTAAAAACTCCATTGAGTACAATTGTAGGCTACACCGAACTTTTAGACAATTCTGATATAAATACAAAGCAATCGTATTTTATCAAGAACATTAAAAACTCATCCAAATATATTTCGCAATTAGTACAAGACTTACTTGATTTTTCTCAAATTGAAGCTGGAAAAATTACAATCGAGAAAAAACCTTTCTTGCTTCCTGAAATTATAACCGAAGTTGCAAAAAACATTCAATCTGTTTACAATCAAAAAGACATAGAACTCATCATTCTTGCTGAAGAAAAATTAAATCAAAGAATAATCGGGGATTCATTTCGACTGAAACAAATCCTAAGTAATATCATTGGTAATGCTTATAAATTTACTGAAAAAGGTTTTATAAAAATCAACGCTACAATTAACGACAAAGGAGATTTTGTACTTATCAAAGTAGAAGATTCTGGTATCGGAATTGAGAAAAAAAATCAAAATCTAATATTCGAAGAATTCGCTCAAGCGAATGAAAACATTGAAAAAAAATATGGCGGAACAGGTTTAGGTCTTGCCATATCAAAAAAAATAGCTACCCTCTTGGGTGGTGATTTACACTTAAAAAGTGTTTTTGGCAAAGGCAGTACTTTTGAAATTCAACTTCCACTAGTTTTTGACAACGATTCAAAATCTGAACAAGAAGAACCAATTTTAGATGACCATATTGCTCCTATAACTTCTTCTAAAACTGCAATTGTAATAGACGATGACACTAATTTATTAGGTTTAACTTCTGAGGTTTTAAAACAACACAATTACACCGTTTTGGCTTTTAATAGCGCCTATGATGCATTAAAAACAATACAAGACACTCCTTTTGATTTTATCATAACCGATATTCAAATGCCGGAAATTGATGGATTCCAATTTTTAGAAAAACTAAAAGAAATACGTAATTCTCAATATCAAAATCAACCCATAATAGCTTTAACAGGAAGAGATGATTTGGATCTGAAAGCTTATACAGATGCTGGATTTACAACTGTTGTGAAAAAGCCATATTCACCTAAAATATTACTAAAAACAATACTTTCATTATTTGATAGTACTTCTAAAATTGAGTCTGAAGATAAAGATATTAGCATTTCTAATTTAGAAAAAGGATTCTCACTTGATTCTCTAAAATTATTTCTAGCCAATGACAAAGAAGCCCTTCAAGAAGTGCTTAAGACATTTATAAAAACAACTAAAGAAAACTTAATCGCTTTAGAAAAGAGCATCCTCAATAAAGACACCATAGAGATAAATGCAGTTGCACACCGAATGTCTCCAATGTTTAAGCAAATAAATGCCTCTGAAATCAGTGAAATATTAAATGATTTAGAACAAAATAAATACTCTGATGCTAACTTAGAAATAGCTTTCAATAAATTAAAAACTAAAATTAATACACTACTTCTAACTTTGGAAAAAGAAACAACTTAGTCTATATTATATTGTTTTAACTTATTGTATAGTGTTTTTCGGGTAATCTTCAGCATTTTTGCTGCTTCCGATTTATTATTTTTAGCCTTTGCTAAAGCATGAATAATCGCTTCTTTTTCATTTTCAGATAACGAAAAATCATTTGGCACCTGTTTTTGAATCTGAAAGAATTCTAACGGCAATACATTTGTTTCTATAAAGTCTCCCTGTGATAATAGGGTTGCTCTCTTGACACAGTTTTGAAGTTCCCTTAAATTTCCTGGCCATCTGTATTTTTGAAAAACAGCGACTACTTCATCCGAAAAGCCAATAATGTTTTTATTTAACTGTTCATTAGCTCTTTCAAGAAAGTAATCTGCAAAAACCATTAAATCCTCTTCTCTTTCAATCAATGAAGGAGAATGAATAGAAAACTCATTTATTCGATGATACAAGTCTTCACGAAAATCTCCTTTTTGTACAGCCTCTCGCAAATCTTCGTTGGTTGCTGTTACAATACGAATATCAACATCGATTTCTTTATTACTTCCAACAGGTTTTATCTTTCGTTCTTGTAAAGCTCTTAAAAGTTGAATTTGATTTTCATAAGAAAGATTTCCAATTTCATCTAAAAAGATGGTCCCTCCATTAGCAGCTTCAAAATAACCAATTTTATCTGTTATCGCTCCAGTAAAAGATCCTTTTAAATGACCGAAAAACTCACTTGCTGCCAATTCTTTAGGTATTGCACCACAATCTACTGCAATAAAATTATTTCCTTTTCTAGGGCTTTGTTCGTGAATACTCTTGGCAATGATTTCTTTTCCAGTACCACTTTCTCCAATTATTAAAACGGACATATTAGTTGGACTAACCAACTTAATATGCTCAGCTAATTTCTTTGAAGCTTTGGAAATTCCTTTTACAAACTCAAATTCATTTGATTTTTTTTGAGACTTTACTTTTTGCTCTTTCTCTGGAACTACCTCAGAATTTTGTAGTGCATTTGAGATTACTAATAAAACCTCTTCGGGATTAAATGGTTTCGAGATATAATCTGAAGCACCATTTTTTATTGCTTTTACTGCTGTATTTACATCTGAATACCCTGTCATTAAGATAACTGGAATTTCAGGGTACATTTTTTTAAATTCAGACATTAATCCAATTCCATCTGAATCTGGAAGTCTTAAATCGGTAATAATAAGATCAAAAGATTCGTTCTTAATTATATTTCGAGCTTCGTTTGCAGAAAAAGCAGTCACAACTGTGTATGCTTTTTTTGTTAGAAACTTATCTAATAATTTACAAAACGAAATATCATCTTCTATTAATAAAATCTTTGGCATTAGTGTTTGAACTTTTCATGCTAAAATAAGACTAAATTAATTGTATTCTCATAAAATTTTGCAAAAAAAAAGAGATTGCAGATGCAATCTCTTTCAAAAAAACCTAAACTAATCTACCTAAATTATATTTTTATCCAATTGCCATTGACATCTGAATAGACAGTAGCCTTTTGGTCACCAACTGAAATTTCTAATTTATATTCTTTCTTTTCATTCACATATGCCTTATCAAGTTTCACATCCGGATAAGCCTTCTGTAAAGCAGTTTTTACTGCCACTGGCACTGCGCTTTCACTAACTTCCGTGTAGCCGTCTTGCACAATTGCAACTTTAACAACTGGCTCTGTAACTGTTGTGGTTGCTGCATAAATTGACAGACTCCCTAAAACAATTGCTGCGGATAAGATTACTTTTTTCATAATGATATGTTTAATTTTAACTTCTTTGATTTGTAATCAATTATTTTTTGATCAAATTTCCTGACGCATCAGAGAAAATAGTATATTTTTTATCGCCATGAACGATTTCTAATTTATATACATTTTTTTCGTTTTTATAAGCCTTTTCAAGTTTTGCATCTGGAAAAGATTTTTCTAGAGTAGATTTTACTTCTGCTGGAAGTGCATCTGCACTAATCTCTACATATTCATCCTGAATACTAACTACTTTTACAGTTGATTCTGCAAGAGCTACCGTGGTAGCATTAGCTGAGAATCCTCCTAATACAATTGCTGCTGATAAGATTATCTTTTTCATGATACTAAATTTAGTGTTTATAAATTTCTAAATTGAATTATTTTTTAATCCAGTTTCCTGTTGCATCTGCAAAAAGACTACCTACTTTATCTCCTACAGTAACATCTAATTTGTACTCTTTGTTTGCATTTACATACGCCTTATTAAGTACTGCATCTGGATATGCTTTTTTCAAAGCTGCTGGAATAGCTGCTGGCAATTCTTCGATTTTAATTTCAGTATATTCTTCTTGAACCGATGTAGTTTTAACGTCTATAACTGAAGTTGGTAAAGTTGTTGCGAATGAAGATAAACTTCCTAATACGATTGCTGCTGATAAGATTAACTTTTTCATAATGATATAATTTTATATGTTTTTAATTTATTTTGATTTTCTAAATTGAATTATTTTTTAATCCAATTTCCTGTTGCATCTGCAAAAAGGTTACCTACTTTGTCCCCTACAGTAACATCTAATTTGTACTCTTTGTTTGCATTTACATATGCTTTATTAATC
Organism: Flavobacterium pisciphilum; assembly: GCF_020905345.1. Classification (NCBI taxonomy): domain Bacteria; kingdom Pseudomonadati; phylum Bacteroidota; class Flavobacteriia; order Flavobacteriales; family Flavobacteriaceae; genus Flavobacterium; species Flavobacterium pisciphilum. The sequence goes on along the minus strand of NZ_JAJJMO010000001.1, from coordinate 3,346,079 downwards.
ACTGCATCTGGGTATGCTTTTTTCAAAGCTTCTGGGATTGCTGCTGGCAATTCTTCAATTTTAATTTCAGTATATTCTTCTTGAACCGATATAGTTTTAACATCTATAACTGAAGTTGGTAAAGTTGTTGCAAATGAAGATAAACTTCCTAATACGATAGCGGCTGATAATATTAACTTTTTCATAATAATAGATTTTAAATTATTTGTATTGTTTTTACACTTCAGATAAAGAAATTATTATGCCGCAAAAATCAGAAAAAAACAAAACAAATCAACTTGTTGATTATCAGTATTTTGTGTTTTTAAAAATAAACAATAGCCAGTTACAAAGTGTGTAAAGTGGATAAAAAGTGTATAAAAAATACACATAAGTTGATTGCTAAAATCATAAACAAAAAAAAGCCTCACATTACTGTGAGGCTTTTTTTTGTTTATATGTAATAATCTATTCCAGATCTTTCATTTTAAATGTATCCATAAAAGCAGTCGTATAATCTCCTGCAATATAACGTGGATCATCCATTAATTGTCTGTGAAAAGGAATCGTTGTTTTCACACCTTCGATTACAAATTCATCCAAAGCTCTTCTCATCTTGCTAATTGCTTCTTCACGAGATTGTGCAGTAGTAATTAATTTAGCAATCATCGAATCATAATTTGGTGGAATACTATAACCAGAATACACATGGGTATCTAAACGTACACCGTGACCTCCTGGCATATGAAGCGTAGTAATTTTTCCTGGTGAAGGACGAAAATCATTATATGGATCTTCTGCATTAATACGACATTCTATAGCATGTAGTTCTGGTAAATAATTTTTCCCAGAAATTGGAATTCCAGCAGCAACCATAATTTGCTCACGAATCAAGTCATAATCAATAACTTGCTCTGTAATAGGGTGCTCTACTTGAATACGTGTATTCATTTCCATGAAATAGAAATTTCTGTGTTTATCAACCAAAAATTCTACTGTTCCTGCACCTTCATACTTAATAAATTCAGCAGCTTTTACAGCAGCTTCACCCATTTTAGTACGTAATTCATCTGTCATGAAAGGAGAAGGAGTTTCCTCAGTTAATTTTTGATGACGACGTTGTACAGAACAATCTCTTTCTGAAAGATGACATGCTTTTCCGTAAGAATCACCAACAATCTGAATTTCGATATGACGAGGCTCTTCAATTAATTTTTCAAGATACATTCCGTCATTACCAAAAGCAGCTAATGATTCCTGACGTGCACTATCCCAAGCTTTTTGAAGATCTTCAGCTTTCCAAACAGCTCTCATTCCTTTTCCACCACCACCAGCAGTAGCTTTAAGCATTACTGGATAACCAAATTCTTCGGCTAATTTTTGTGTTTGTTCAAATGATTCTAATAATCCTTCTGAACCTGGTACACAAGGAACTCCTGCTTCTTTCATTGTTGCTTTCGCAGAAGCTTTATCACCCATTCTGTCAATCATCTCAGGAGCAGCACCAATAAATTTGATTCCATGTTCCTGACAGATTTTAGAAAATTTTGAATTCTCTGAAAGAAATCCGTATCCCGGATGTATTGCATCTGCGTTTGTAATTTCTGCAGCAGCAATAATATTTGACATTTTCAAATACGATAAGTTACTCGGAGGAGGACCTATACAAACCGCTTCATCTGCAAATTTAACATGTAAGCTTTCAGCATCAGCTGTAGAGTAAACTGCTACAGTCTTAATCCCCATTTCCTTACATGTACGAATTACACGAAGTGCAATTTCCCCTCTATTCGCAATTAATATTTTTTTAAACATCTTTTTAAAATTAGATAATTAGATAATTAGATAGTTTGATTAATAGATTATAGAAAATTTCTAAAATCTAAAATCTAAAATCTAATTTTTATGATGGATCTACTAAAAACAATGGTTGATCAAACTCAACTGGAGACATATCATCTACTAAAATCTTAACAATTTTACCAGAAACTTCAGATTCAATTTCATTGAATAATTTCATTGCTTCAATAACACAAAGAACATCTCCTTTTGCAATTGTTGAACCTACCTCTGCAAATGCAGGTTTGTCTGGTGAAGGTTTTCTATAAAAAGTTCCAATAATTGGTGATTTTATAGTAATCAAATTAGAGTTTTCTGCAGCAGCTGGAGCTTCTGTAGTTGTTACTACTGGCACAACTTGCTGTGGCACTACAGCTTGCGGTAAAGTTGCTTGAGTAGGCAATTGTTGAACATACGTGGTTTCAGTTACATTACCTTCTAAAGTAGTTCTGATAGTGATTTTAACATCATCCATCTCCAACTTTACTTCAGCAACTCCCGAATTTGCTACAAATTTGATTAGGTTTTGAATTTCTTTTAAATCCATAATATTCGTTTTTAGTTTAAATTTATTTTTTATCGTAAGCCCATTTTAAGTAAATAGATCCCCATGTGAATCCACCTCCAAAAGCGGCAAAAATAATGTTATCTCCTTTTTTTAGTAAATGCTCAAAATCACTAAGTACCAATGGCAATGTAGCCGATGTTGTATTACCATATCTTTCGATATTCATTAATACTTTTGAGTCTTCTAAGTCCATTCTGCTTGCAGTTGCATCAATAATACGTTTGTTTGCCTGATGCGGAACTAACCAATTTACATCTTGATTTGTTAAATTATTTCTCTTAAGAATTAATTCACTTGCATCTGCCATATTAGTAACAGCATATTTAAAAACGGTTTTCCCGTCTTGTATAATATTATGTCTGTTATTCTGAACTGTTTCTAAAGAAGTAGGAATTAAAGATCCTCCAGCTGGTATTTTTAAAAAATCACGACCAACTCCATCACTTCGCAAGTATTCGTCTTGCAATCCTAAACCTTCATAATTTGGTTCAAACAAAACTGCTCCTGCTCCATCTCCAAATATAATACAAGTAGACCTATCTGTATAATCTACTATCGAAGACATTTTATCTGCTCCTATTAGTAATACTTTTTTGTATCTACCTGATTGAATATATGCTGCTGCTGTAGACATTCCGTAAAGGAAACTAGAACAAGCTGCTTGTAAATCATATGCAAAAGCATTTGTTGCTCCAATTTCTGTAGCCACATAAACTCCTGTAGAAGCTACTGGCATATCTGCTGTAGCTGTTGCCATTATTATCATATCAATCTCCAATGGATCAATATTAGCTTTGGCTATTAAATCTTGTGCTGCTTTTATAGCAAGGAATGAGGTTCCTTTATCAGTATCTTTAAGAATTCTTCTTTCTTTTATTCCGGTGCGGGTAGTGATCCATTCATCGTTGGTATCTACCATAGTTTCTAAGACTTTGTTTGAAAGTACAAAGTCTGGAACATAAGCTCCAACAGCGGTTATTGCGGCTGTGATTGTATTCATTATATTCAATTATTTCCTTTCAAATACTGGTATTTGAAAAATTTTTAAAAGACTTGAAAATTACAAAAAAAATTCTAAACGTATTGTCTTAATTTTCTTAAATAAAGAAAATTATAACCAACAAAAAAAACTCTCACATAGTGAGAGTTCTAATATCATTTACAAAAATGTATTAAGCAACAGCTACAGATTTATCTATAACAACTTGCCCTCTGTAGTACATTTTTCCTTCATGCCAGTAAGCTCTGTGGTATAAATGTGCTTCTCCAGTAATAGGACATGTAGCGATTTGAGCTACAGTAGCTTTATAATGTGTTCTTCTCTTATCTCTTCTTGTTTTCGAGATTTTTCTCTTAGGATGTGCCATTTTACTATATTATTTATCCGTTAATAGTTTCTTTAATTTGTCCCAACGAGGGTCAATATCTTCTTCTTTTGTACTCTCTTCTTTTTGTTCTTTTATAGTCAACTCATTCAGTTTATCTAAAGCTTCCGTCTTTAAACTTCCATCTTTAATCCCTGGATGAATCCTTTTTAGAGGTACCGAAAGTGCAATCATTTCATAGATATATTGTGCAATATCTATTTCGAATTCACCATAAGGCAGAATAAGCAGTTCTTCGTTGTCGTTATTAAAAGCTTCTCCAAAACGAACTAATAACTTCATTTTACCTTTTAAAGGCAAATCAAAATCTTCACTCGTTAAGTCACATGGCACATTCACTGTCCCTATATGTTTGAAACTCAACTCTAACATGTTGCTTTTCTTCTCTAAAACTAAATTTACTTTAATATCTGAATTTTGAAATTCATCATAATCAAAGTCTTCAAAGAACACATTACTTATTTGATACTCAAAATGGTGTTTACCTAACTTTAACCCAACGAATGGAATTAAATATTCTTTTGTTTTGCTCATTTCAACATCATTTTTCCTAATTCATATTCTGAGTCACAGAACTCTGAATCGGGGTGCAAAGATATAAAATTATTGTAAAACTAATAATCTTATTCACCTTTTTTTGTTTATAACTGTTTTTCTTTTATTTTGAGAGGTTTTTTGCTAATCTCCTCATATTGATTACGAGAGCGAAATATGTCTATTGCTAAATAAACAGCCTCCTTAAATGAATTGTAATCTGCAATATCTTTCCCAGCAATATCATACGCCGTACCGTGATCTGGCGAGGTTCTGACCTTATTTAAACCTGCTGTATAATTAACCCCTTTACCAAATGATAATGTCTTAAAAGGAATCAATCCTTGATCATGATATGTCGCTACAATTGCATCATATTTTTCATATTGACTACTTCCAAAAAAACCATCTGCAGGAAAAGGTCCAAAAACCAATGTTCCTTTATCAAATATTTTCTTTAATGCTGGCTTCAAAACAGCATCGTCTTCTTTACCAATTACACCACCATCTCCACAATGTGGATTTAGTCCTAAAACTGCAATTTTTGGCTTATTAATACTAAAATCTTGAATCAACGACTGCTTTATCGTTTGGATTTTTCGCTCGATTAATTCTTCTGTAAGATGTGAAGCTACTTCACTTAACGGAATATGATCTGTCAACAAACCAACTCTTAAATTATCTTGAACCATCATCATCAAAGCATTACCTTCTAACTCTTGATCCAAATAATCAGTATGCCCCGGAAATTTAAATGTTTCTGACTGAATATTATATTTATTAATAGGCGCAGTAACCAAAACATCAACAATTCCTTCTTTTAAAGCTTTTGTTGCAGCAACAAAAGATCGTATCGCATACCCTCCTACTTTATCATCATTAGTCCCCAAATTAATATCAATACCTTCTCTCCAAAGATTATAAACATTAATTTTTCCTGGTAAAATCTGATCCAATTTATCAATTCCGTGCAACATTACTGATGACGTGAAATTCTTTTTTATAAACGACAGTATTTTTACATTTGCAAAAATAACTGGGGTACACAGCTCTAGCATTCGAGAATCTTCGAATGTTTTAAGAACAACTTCGCTTCCAATACCGTTTAAATCTCCAATTGAAATTCCGACGATTATATTTTCTGCATTTTTTATCATGACCACAGGTTATTTATTACTAATTTTGATGTGCAAATTTAGTAAAATAAAATAAGAAATGTTTACAGGAATCATAGAAACCCTTGGCAATGTAGTCGAAATAAGAAAAGACAGAGATAATCTTCACATAACTGTAGATTCTTCTATTACAAACGAACTCAAAATAGACCAAAGTGTCTCCCACAACGGCATCTGCTTAACTGTTGTAAATACACAGAACTCACTTTACACCGTTACAGCCATAGCTGAAACAATCCAAAAAACAAACATTGGTGACTGGAAAGTCGGAGATATCATCAACCTAGAAAGAGGCATGAAATTAAGCGACCGCCTTGACGGACACATTGTTCAAGGTCATGTAGACCAAATAGGCAACTGCATTTCTATTGAAGAAGCCAATGGTAGCTGGAACTACACTTTTGAATACGATGAAAAACTAAACAACATCACAATCGAAAAAGGATCAATTACCGTAAATGGAGTTAGCTTAACTGTTGTGAATTCTAAAAAGAATCAATTTAGCGTATCAATAATTCCATACACATTTGAGAACACTAATTTCAAAGACTTTAAAGTTGGAACAAAAATAAATTTAGAGTTTGATGTAATCGGCAAATACGTCTCAAGACTTTACCAAAACAATTAAAGAAAATTGTCTTAAAAACAAAAAAAACTCCAGTTTACGCTGGAGTTTTTTGCTTTAATTTATGCTTGTATATTATATACGTTCCAAATATTAATGCAGCCACAATCAGAAACACCAAGCCCTGATCAATAGGCAGTTGCTCCTCTGGCGGCACTGGAGGACCAGTACGTTGCTGAATAGGAGGGGCAGGAGGAGCAGGAGCTGAAAAAACACTGATGACTCCAAACAAGGCTATTATAGCCATTAAAAACCTACGTGAAATAATTTTCATACAAAAAATTTAATCCTTTAAAATTAAATGCAATAAATCGGAAAATCTGTTTTTTTTTTAAAACTAAATTCCGCAGACTATAAATTCCAAACAGAATTACTCAACAAATGTATCATTTTTAAAGAAAGCTACAATACCACTAATAAAAAAGCTTCATAAAACTCAATAAAACAAATACAATTAACTGGCATCCAAATACATTAAACCAAAAAAGAAAACAATCACTACTAAAAAACCAATCGTTAAAATAAATAAAATCTTACACAATGATATCTAAAAACAAAATCACAAACTCCAATACTACTATCTAATCATCAAAAAAGCCACAACACAGATTTTATTTTGAATTTAAAGCCAAAAAGAAAACAACCTCCCAACCAAACTCTTAAACAATTATAGATTACCCAAAAACACTCGTTGCATTTTATCTCTAGCTAAAACACAAATCAAACCTAAAACAAAAACCCACAAAAAAAGCCTTACATTTCTGTAAGGCTTGATTTAAACTGTGGTCCCACCTGGGCTCGAACCAGGGACCACCTGATTATGAGATAGACTATTAATGTTTGTATTTAATTTCATTTAGCTTCAAAGCTACTATATTATAGCTATTTATCATTTTTTAAAAATATTTTTGTTTCATCCTGCTTCACAATATGTATGCCTTTGTTGTACGTATGTTGAACTTTTAAAAATATTAAAAATGAAAGCTAGTGTAAAAATCATCCTAAAAAAAACAATTCTTAATGACGGCACTTTTCCTATTAATTTAAGGATAACCATAAACAGAAAATCGAAATTCTACAAAACCCCTTACAATGTATTACCAAAATTTTGGAACAACAAAGCAAATGAATTTACATCTAAATTCCCAAATTATTTACAATGTAATCGAATATTAAATTCAATAAAACAAGATGCTTCCAAAATATTAAATATTATGATTGAGGAAGGTCATAACTATTCTCTTGAATCATTTGACTCTTTATTTAGACCTGAAGAAGTTAAAAAACTAAGCTTTATCGCTTATTTTGAGGAGAGAAAACTTCAATTAAAAGAATCTGGAAAAATTAGTTCAAGCTGTTCCTATCGTGACACCATTTCTGCTCTTATGAGATTTAGACCAACAATTATAACTTACGATTTTACAAAAATTAATTACGATCTTCTGATAGCTTTCGAATCTCATTTGCGAGCTCATAACTGTAACGATGGTGGTATTGGCGTATATATGCGCAATATTAGAGCAATATATAACTCAGCAATAAAATCTAAAATTATTTCTAGTGAGTTTTATCCTTTTAAAGATTATATAATTTCAAAATTGAAATCCAGTAAAGTAAAGAAGGCTTTAAGTAAACAAGAGTTACAACTATTACTGGACTATGACGTTTCTGAAAACAAAGAGGGTACGAAAGCATTGTATGCTTATCTATTTAGTTTTTACTGCCGAGGCATGAATTTTACAGATGTAGCTGAGTTAAAATGGGAAGATGTTGATTTAAGCAGTTTTTCGTATATTAGAAACAAAACGCAAGTAAAATTAAATGTAAAAATACCAAATAATAATTATACGAGAACTATTCTAAACTACTTTAAAATTTATCGGCCATTTGATACCGATTACATTTTTCCAATTTTAGACAAAAATGAAAAACTCTATACAAAAGAAGAATTGAGAGATAGAAAAAAAAGTGTTTTAAATTATTATGGAAAACTTCTCAACATTATTGCACTCCAATGTGGTATTAAAAACAAAGTAACTTTTTATACTGCTAGACACACCTTTGCAACAATATCTTTAAAAAAAGGCATCAATACCGTCATGATTAAGCAAGCCTTAGGACATCAATCTATTAAAACAACTGAAACTTATTTAGAAGATTTCAACACTACAGATTTAGATTTCGCCTTTGAGAACTTGATCTAAAATTATTGGAACTTTAAAATACAAAAACTTCATCTTTTTACGAATGTAATTATAGTCTCCGATAAACTTACTTTTTTATAATCAGAAGGATTATCAATCCACGGTTTTTTCCTTTATAATTTTCACAAAGAAAAAAAGAAAAAAAAAAAGAAAGTCCTCGCATTAGTGGAGATTTCAAAAGAAGTCAAGTTTTTTTGATAAAATATAACCCGAATGGGTGGAGATTTTATCAAAAACCCGGAGGGCTTGAACTTTACTTTTTGAAATAGGAACTTTACTTTACTATCTTATTTTTATTTTTTTTCAAAGATGGATATTGTTGTTTAGCACTTTTCGGGAAAGTTCTTGTAAAAACGGCAATAAACACCCCCAAGCACCGCAGTCCCGTCTTTTTCTGACGGGACGAGGAGTCCAGTGGTGGGGTTGTGGCAATCGAACTGTCACCATAGACGTAGGAGTACAAGGGAGACACGGAGCGGGTATGAGCATGAAACTGCGGGGTTACTACCCCCGATGGCTGGCGAAGGAGAAACCGCTGAAAAAACTAGGGGCGACAGACATAATACTGCTGAATATAATGGAGCGGAGCCTGCAGAGAGAAATGGAATGAAGCTGTATTGTGGATGTAATAGCCCCGCCGAACGCAGGAAGAGAGCGTGTAAAGATGAGGGCGAGGAAGCGTAGTGGCGGTCTGCCCTTTTTCGGGGCTGGCCGACGCTATGCTGACGAGTGGACTGTGGAATGAAGGAAGGTGGCTTTTTTCTGCCAACGAACGAACGGAACAGCCGAACGGAACAAAGCGAACGACTGGAGTGAGACCGCTTGATTACCCGTGTTTCTTTGGAATGCAAAACTTTCTTAGGGAATGATATATTTTATCTCCTTGGATTTTTCCTTATGTATTCCATTGCTTCTCTTTCGATATCATCATTGGTCTTTATCTTATTTGAAAATATCCATTTATCTATTTCTGATTTTTTAAAATAGAGTCTTTTACCACTTTTATAATGTGGAATATCATTCGAGGCAGTCATTTTATAAATAGCGGACTTACTATTTTTTAGATATGCTGTTAACTCTTTAATATCCATTGGATGATTTACTTCGGCAATTGGAGTATTTATGTTAAGTTTTGAAATTGCTTTTTCAATTTCATCTAATCTTTCTAAAATAAGTTCAAAAGGATTTTCCATTTTTAATATAAAATTAGAGAAAAAACATAAATCAAATCTTGATTTTAACTAAATGTAAAATGCTTAATTAGTAATAGGTCAGGAATCTAAAATAACATCTGATTTGTTGATTAATGGATCAAGCCAATCCGCTTTATCAGTTGCCCAATTGATCCATTCTTGTTTTTCAGAAGTTAAACTATTAGTGTCGATAGCCTTCTGTTTGGTGGCTTCTATATATTGTCTGATTAAAAGCGTTTTGTTGTATTGTTCTGATAGTGCTACTAGCTTATTGAATTTGGTTACTTCTTCATCTCTACGTTTTTTAATTTCTGCCAAGCGTTTTTCCTCTTCCTCTCTTATTAAACTTGCAATTCTTGAACGTTCTTTCCATTCCTTTTCACTTTGTGCTAAAAGCTCTATTTTGGCAACTATTCTCGATAGTATTTCTTCTAATTTTACTTTACCGTCACGCCATTCTTTTTCTCCTGAATATTTACCTACTTTAAAAATAAATTCACCAATTGGGACTAATTCTGTTCCGCTATACGGAGGTTTTGCTGGGACTCTTTTAGATGCCTCTCTTAAATCTATTTCAATGAAAATTTCATCTATAAGTACGCCAGTATCATAATATTGTTTAGAAATTGTATGTCCTCTATATCTAATTAATTTTGTGAATGTATCCATAAATCGCAACGCTCTTTCCCGATTTTTTTTTTTCAACTCGGATAGGGTATATAATTCTATTATCCTCTCTATATGAGGAGAAAGAAATTTTTTCTTTCCAATATTGTTTGGTTTGAATGGTTAGAATGTCCGGTTTTATTATTTCATCCGGAACAATTAAAGGCGCATTGTGATCATTCTCAATCTCTTTACTTCTAATGGTTAGTGGTGTTTGATCTACATTGATGGGATCACCTTCTTTCCTTATCTTTAAAACGATTTTATCAACTCCACCGAAGATTGGATTGAGCTTTTCTTTTTTACACTTTTTATTGAATTTGAGTTTTGACCAATAACTACCATCAGGCATAGGGATTTCAAATTGTTTACACAGTTTTTTAATTCCGTCATTTGTATATGCATACTGGTGCGTCAACTTTGAAAGTGTTGTTGACCATACTATATCGTATAATTCTTTTCTAGTTAATTCGATAGTTTCCATAAAAAAATACCTCTTTAAAAGACGGAATTAAAGATACAAAATGTTGTTTGAAAAATAAAATTAGCGAATTGAAACAAACAAAGATGTGAGTTTAGGAATAATTGGACTAGACTAAGATTTTGTGCAGTAAATGAGCTGAAAAAAGTTTATTCCTTATAAATAACTTCTTTTACCCTTTTACCTGCTTCAATTTTGGCATTTCTTTTGACTATTTTGAATTCATATCTCTGAAATGACTTATTATTAATTGATTGTTCCATTATACTAAAGTGGGAGGTTAGCTGTCTTTTTATACTCAAAGAATTCATTCCTTCTTTTTTTACACCTTTTGAATTAGAATAAAATTCTTTTGAAGAATTTATAGCATAAGAAAGAAAGTTTCTTTTTCCTAAATGGGAATATCTTTCAAATATTTGTTTTTTGAGTATTTTGTCTTTTTTCGATTTATCACTATATGACATCATTATTGACTTAATAATTCTGCCTTTCATTTTTCTAAAATATCTCGATAAGCTTCCTGGACGAATATATATGTTTTGACCATTAAATTCAAAACCCAAATATTGTAAATTTTTGTAATACTGTTGCTCGTTTTGGCTATTTATTGTTGCATTTTCTTTAATTATTTTACTCTTATTAAATCCTCTAATAACCCCTTTAGAATTTACTTTAAATTCAATTAACTCTGTCTTTTTACTTTGAATTGTAACTTTGTATTTTTCAATTTCTTCGACTAATTTTTGATTTATGTCTTTAGCATCAATAGTATTACAAATTATGATAATGTCATCACAATATCTTCTATATGTAAAATCGAGATTTATACTTTGTTCTTTTAACCAATTATCAAAATCTATTAGATAAATGTTAGAAAGAACTGCACTCATTGCAGAACCTTGAGGAATACCACGGTTTTCTAAGCGACCATCCTTTTTATTCTTTTTTGGCAGATTGGTTACTATTAATTTTCGTTTGCGTAATAAATCAAATTTTTCTTTAAATGTAGAACCATTAATACTATTAGGTATCAAATCTAAAAGAGATTGCCAATGCTTGCTGTATTTATCTAAATCTATTTGAAAATGTTTTAAAATACTATTCTTACTGATGTAACTATATTTAGTTAATGACCGAAATACTTTATACTGGTCAATTGGCAATATAGGTGTCCCGAGAATTTTGTGCCACTTCTCTTTTAATATTGAATGGTCAATATTATCAAAATAGCCAGTTATATCAATAGCAATTGCTGAACAAGATTTATTGTTTTTAATTCTATCCTGAACAATATTAAAAACTTCTTTTGCAAACTGTATATTACACTTTCCATCTAAATCGGTACGATAAGCTAAAATACAATCGTCAAACTTTTTGGATTTAATATAATCTTGATACTTTTCATTTAGGGCAAATGCATAAAAACCATAAATATAGGTATCAAAATGAGAAGCAAAGGCAATTGGTCTAATTTTAGTATCCAATGCATATTGTTTTTCTGTCTCTTGGTATCTAAATCTTGGAGTTTTAGTTAGAATTTTAACAAAAGGTAAAAAAGGATGATTGGCAACAGAGTTTAAAGTTGCATCGGAAACTAAATCTTTGATTTTATCACTTTGGTTTTGAAAGTCAAAAAAAGGATCTAATTGAGGATATTTTTTAATAGCAAATTCCGCTTTGCCATCAACAACTTTGTCATAATATCTTTTCCAAAGTTCATCTGTGTATAATGATTTAACTGCCATAGTTTTATAGGGACATTAGCGAGTAAGCAATATCAGTCATTTTCAATACTCGCTAATGCACAATGTTATACATTGCTTGGCTGATGACTTGCCTCCATCATCAAGGATTTTCACCTCTACATGCCTTAATCCTCACTTGGCCAATCATAAAAACATAAATGCTTTTATGTGACACTTCAGATTAGATTCCTCTAACCCTTTCAAGATTACTAACAGTTTGACTGGAACTGCGTTGGTTTTATCCCTTGAAACCTCGCAGAATATGTTTCCTATCTGCTCGGACATACTAAACAAAATGCTTAGGAGGTCTTTTTAACAAAGTAAATGTTATGAAATCAATAAATAAATTAATATACTTGACAACAGCAGTATTATGTCTTATATTAGTGGGTCTGTCAGACAGTCTGACAGCTAACATGGAAGCATTGGTACAGTTGTTGCTGGTCTATCAACAATTCATCAACTTAAACATTTAACCGCTTGGACATTTCCACGCGCACATAATCATCTACAAATACTAAACCAAAAAAACAACATGTCATTTTGACATTACTTTTTTTTTTAATTAATGAAAGTGAACAACCAAAAAATGCGAGTTTAGAAATATTGGATTAAATTTGATTTTGAGTAGCTGATGAGATAGTGCCTTACTTGAATATATTTACATTTACATTTACTTTTACATTTACTTTTTCCAATTATACTTTATAGTATACCCCCGAACGTAACATAGGAAGAGAGCATGCGAAGATGAGGTCGAGAAAGCGTAGTCGCGCCCTGGCCTTTTTCGGGGCAGGCCAACACTATACTTACGACTGACACAGCCGAACGGAACAAAGTGAACGACCAGAGTGAGACCGCTTGATTGCCCGTAATGCTATACGTGATGTGTTTTGAAGCGGAATTTTTTTATTCTGACTTCTTAAAACAGGTCTCTTTTTGGAAGTAGTCTTTAGCTGATTACCTTACTTCTATTTACTGGTATGAAAATAAATTTCGTACTATCCAAGTGCTGCAATATCCAGAACGTCAGGTTTTACTTTGGCGTATGTCTTGAAAATTAAATTATTATATTACGTTCTAAATATTTATTTAAACGAATACCCATTTTCGTGTCTAACATTGAATTAGTATCATCGAGCACTGATATTTTCATTAACCCGCATTCATGTGTTTTAGTATTTCCTCCTTTGTTTGTAAAATTCCCTTTTATATATTCAGGTTCCACTTGATATTTTGATTTAGGATATAAAAGAATTGCGTTTTTTCCATTCCAATATTCATTATAAACGAACATTTGTTTTAGATCATCATCCGATGGAATATTGTTTTCTGCCAATTTCCATTTAGTATCTATGATGATAGTGCATTTTGTTATTTTGTGCTCAATGACAATATCGGGTCGAATAGATTTGCTTCTTATCGAATTTGATAATCTCCAAAAGGGTTTAGAATTCTGGACTTTTAAATCCCAATCTCTATGTTTTCCTTTGAATAATTGACGGTAAACATATTCTTCCCACAAACTATTCATATCAAAAAGGATTGCAAGCACATGATTTTTGCCACTACTGATATCTGGACGAAAGTTTAGCAATAACATAGCTGCAATTTCAATAGCTTCACGATAATGATTGTTCTTTCTATTATAATTTAACCTAGTAAACAATTCTTCGCTAACTTGAATGTCTTTTAAATCTGGGAAAGATAGAATAAGACTACTGACTTTATCTTTTAAAAATGGACTTGAACTTATTTTAGGGATTAATTTTAATGCTTTAAAAAGTATTTGGTTAAATTCATTTTCTCTATCGTACTCCTGATGTTTAGTGTAAAAATTTTCCTGATGAACCAGGTTTTTTTGAATTTGAATATTGAATAGTAGTTTTCCTTTTAGCGCTTTACAATTCCCTCCTTCAAAACGGTATTTTTTAAGTAAACCCATACGAAGGATTTTTTCACATTCATTTATGAAAAGTTCTAAGTACACTTCAAGAATGCTATTTGGTTTAAAATTTAAATTTGCTTTTTCATGAGAATAAACATTCATCCATCGACATTCTCTTAGCATGTCTATTAATACTTTTTGCCATTTTGCTTTGTCTTTTTCTTCTTCAGCTTGTCCAATTTTTGGTAGCACTTCAATAGTTAAATCACCAACTTGTATTACTCCAACATATTGATTAAATCTCACACCATTGGGAGTAAGCGTAAAAAAATTTCCACCATGTTTCTCATTATACCAACCCAAAGCTTTCCAATGATTTTCTTTAAAGCCATTAGAATTAATAGTGAGTGTTTTGCACTCAAAAACTTGTATGGGCTTATTAATACGCATTTGATGTTTTTAAAATTTATTAATACAATGATTGAAAATCACTAATACTTATGGCGTCACAATCTTTTAATTTATATTGCCAAGACTGATCATACTGTCCTGCTATTCCATTTCCGCCACTGAATGTTGCAAAAATATTGCTTGATATTTGTTCTTTTATTTCAAAGAAATTATCCCCTAATACTAATCCTAATTTTTCATAATCATTATAAAAATATTCCTGTAACAATGGAATAATTTTATCTGCAAAGGCTTTTCTTAAATCAGCCACATTATGAATGTTCCATAACCAAGCATGACCAATTGTATGATCATTATCTTTCAATACCTTTAATCTTTCATTTATTTTAGTCAACATTAAGACTAAATTAATATCATCTGTAGTTATACTAAGTTTGTCTTCTTCGGGTAGTTTTGGAACAAACGAAAACCTTCTTCTTAATGCTGTGTCTAATGCTTCTACACTTTTATCAGCCGTATTCATAGTTCCAACGATGTATAAATTAGGGGGGACGCAAAATGCAGTTTTTGAATATGGTAATTCTAATCTAATTTCTTCAGATTTTCCTAATCTTTTATCCTCTTCAATTAACGTTATTAGTTCTCCAAATATCTGTGCCACATTGCCACGGTTAATTTCATCTATAATAAAAACATACGGTTCACTATTATCATCTTCTATTAATTTATATTCTGCATTTTTCCAATAGGATCTTACGATACTTTTTTTGTCTTCATATTTTAAATCAATTACATCTTCGTTTACAGGCTGTTGGTTTGGCTGCAAATTATGAATTGCATTCAATACACTCCAAAAAGCAGTAGAGTTACAACCTCCAATTATATTTCTGAATTCCTCATGGATGTTATTAATTTCAGTTAGGTCGGGAAATCTCTCAAACAAAGGTGCTAATCTATTTCTTGAAACTGTATAAGTTCTTGTCCCATTTACGTGCTTAACACTAAAATTGCCTTGGTCTGTTACTGATACTAAAACATTGCCACCATTTAATGTGTTTAATGCACTTTCACCCGCTTGTTCCACATCATCAAATAATTGGTCATACAATTGATTGAAAGTTCTGATTTGAATTTCCTGTTCGTTTTCCGGAAAATTCCTTTTGATGAAATTGTATGTTGCTTCAATACACGCTTTCATAAATACCCCATCTTGAATTTCATATTTAAGAAATTCATCGTCATCTTTAGGTTCTATTGGTTTTATTCCTTCTATAAAATCCTCATAAGCCATGTTTTGATGAAATGTAGTGAAGTAAACTCTATTTTCATATTGAAAATTTGTAAAAAGACTTTTTCTTCGTTCTCTTTCAAGATTTCCAATGTTAACATTTAATATTTCAAGTGCTAAATCAATTGTACTGTATGTTTTACCTGTACCCGGAGGTCCAAAAAGTATCGTGTTTAGTGTCATATCAAATGGATTATTATTTTGTTTATTTTGTTTTTCAATAGTTGGCGGTACTGGTAGAATAGTTCCATTTCCTCCATCTATTATATTCACATTGTATTTTGGTTGAAATATGTTTTTATTCATGAAATCAAGTTCCCATTTGGGCACTTCATAAAAAGTTGAATTACCACTTGGCATAAAAAAACGTTTGTCTTTTTTAAATTCACGAACAGAATTATTTATAGGGTAGAAAAAAGGTTTGATTTCACGGTATATCCATTCTCCTTTTCCTTCAATTAAATCATCACTATCTGTATCTAATGGTTTCGAATTGGAAATTATTTTTCCAATTGTGTAGACCTCATCTCCTCCGTAGCAGACGTACACATAATCTCCTATTTGAAGTTTACTTTCAAAGTTGAAACCTTGACTTTTACCTGTTTTACTAAATAAACAAATCCAATTGTTTTGTTCTAAAACACGAGCAAATCCAGAATTATATAAACGTTTTTCTTTTTTAAAAATCCCATGTGATATTTTATAGAGTTTGTTGCCTTTTATGTCTAGAGTAGCTAATTCATTTGGAACATTGATATATTTATCAAAATTATGGGCAAACATATCTATTAAACCTAAATCGGTTTCATTTGCCAATGCTCTTAATTCATTAAAATATTTTATACAGCTAGGATAATCAGCAGGAATATCTATCCATTCCCTGAATTTTATATGCGAGTTATTGAGGATTGGAAATACTTGAGGATTGATATAATACAACCAGGGTGAATAAATTCCTGATTTCACTAATGGTATCCCTAGATTATCAAAATCAGCGCAAAACTTTGCAGCCTCTTCAATTGTATTAATAGTGAAGGCTTTTTTGAGAAAATCACTGATACTTATAAGTTGTTGTGAATCTAGACTGGTTATCGCATTTAATCCCGCACCTGTATAACCCCACAGGTCTATTTTAGCAGCTAATACTGACAATTCTTCAAGTCGTGTTCCATCTGAAACATTTAGTTTTAAATATTTATCAAAGGTTTTGTCACTACAACCGTATTTAAACATCTGAATTAATCCTGTTAGATGTTCGTTCTCTAATGGATTATTCTTTAACGTTTCTTCAATAATTTGTTTGTTTAGTGCTACAACCGCAAACTGCTTTTTTCGGTCAGTATAATCATTAGAAATTTTATAGATTTGATATAATTCTCTAAATTTAGGAAATAATGCTGTTCTCATTTTTTTATGACTATCTGTTCTCTACACATTCTTTTTTCCTTCAAACTCAAATTGGATATGCAAATAAAAACTGCTCATTTTGAACAATATTTATTCGTTTACTATTACCTTCAGGTTAATATCTCCGACTTCTTTCAAATAATTTTCGGTAACTCCAAGTAATGTTAATATACTCTCAGATGCCTTAGTTATCGATAAGCTAGGTTGAACAATAAAAACTTCAAAATTCATTGGTTTACTATTCTTAGCTATTGTCAATAATCTTTCTAAATCAGGTTTAGTTCCTCTTTCTAAACGACTTCTTTCTTCACCACTTCTTGTTTTTATTAGTCTACGTAACAGATGCTCAAAGAATTCTTTCCCTTTTTTATGCTTCCAATGAATAGATTTTTGTGCTTGCCCACATACTTCATAAAAATTGTCTACACGAGTATTCACTAAACCATCTTTGGCAAATTTCAGATGATAAAATTGTATGTCGAGTCTATTATCATACTCTTTAATTGTAATTATATCCGCAATTTCTCCTGAATAATCATCGTCATATATGATGTCAAAGTCTTCTTTTTTTAATTCTTGAATAACTTTATATTGAATGGAATCTGTCTGTAATGGAAGTACTCCTTGTGCCTCTTTACTCAAATCAATACCACCCCATTTCCATCCAATCAAATTTTCAATTGGGTAAGAATTAATTAATTGTTTTAAAACAACGTAATAATTACCTTGGAGTGCTGAACCATCTGCGAACCATACAGTAGGGATATTATACTTGAAATATTCAATAATACCGATTTCTTTAGTGCCAATTTTTATAGATACATTGTTTATACTATGTTTAATTATCCTGAAATCGGAGAAATTGGGCTCTAATGTAGTATTTATGAATAATTCTTTTTGAAAGTGAATTTTTGCATTTGGAGTTTCAATTTCAAAATGTATTTCTTGATTATTTGATGGGTTTATAATATTAAGAGAACAATTTACAAGATTAAATTCTCTACCGTCAACTATTATCGAAACTTTTGATTCTGAATAACTGTAAACAGTTTCATCCCAATCGATATGTGTAGGATGTATGTTGGGTATTTCGTTTATTATTTCAGGAATTAATGTCTCTCTTAAAATTTGATTCGGATCAATTGTATCATCAATTAATTTGATTCCAATATTCTTACACCAATTTATAAATTCTTTTAAATCACCTTTTAAATAACTCCAAATACGTCCTTTATAGGAGCAACCTAATGTGATTTTATTACCTTCTTCATATCCAGAACCAAATACAAACGCTTTTTGACCACTTTGTTGTTCAGATATAGACAATGCTTCCTCTATATCGGTTCCAACTCTCATTGTAAATCTAATTTTTCGATTTAAAAATTCTTTAAGGCCTACATTTTGTAAGGAAACTCGTTTTATATCATAGAAAGTTTTAAACACATTTATTTGATTAATTAAAACCGCATTGTCATTAAGAACAGCATTTGCCAATTCTTGATATAAACTTGATTTATCAGAACTATGAATAAATAATAGATTTGTATCAGAATCATAATATAAAACTGTTAATTTCCAATCCAACCCGAAAACTTCTTTATAATTTACCCATTCGATTTCACTTTTGTTTGCAGTAATTATTACTACCGTATTTGAGTTAGGATTATAATCTGCAAACTTGTATTCAAACTCATCAAAGTTTGGAATTCCTTTTTTGAATTTCTTTAAATCATACATATCTAAGATGTTTAAATCTTCGACGGATGTATCAAAGTTATTTTTATACACAACTGTACTTAATGCAAATCGAATATTTTGAAATGGAATTTTTGAATTGTCCAAATGTTGAAATCCATTTATAAATTCATCAAAATCTACTTGCTCGTCAATTTCACCAGAGCTCAGTTTTGATAATAATAAATTCCAATCAGAATCTTGTGCATATAATTCACTTAATTCTTCTTCAACGTTCGAATCAGCTAGATTGGCTATAAATGTTGCATTACCAAGTTCATTATCTTTTGATGTTCTTGTAAAACGACCTGCAAATTGTAGTGTAATTGGAAGACTTTTTCTAATATCGTGAAAGGCCGCAATTTTTAATTGTGGTAAATCAAAACCTTCTCCAAGCATATTAACTGCGACAATTATTTTATGCTCACCTTTTACAATTCTATCTAATATTTCTTTTTTATTAAGAACACTTGAATGAACTAAGACAGGATTCAACTCTTCATATTCTTTATATATTTCGTAAACTTCTTGTGCCCGTATTTTATTCTCACATCTTGCCATTAAAATATGATCAAAACCATTTTCAATGTCTTTCTTTAATTGAGACACAGATTTTTCTGCAATTAATTTATCTCCCTTTTTAAAGTCATATTCTCTAATAGGCAGAAAATTAATAGGTTTAAAATATCCTTGTTCTTGCGCTTTCTTCAATGAAAAATTGAATATAATTTTTCCTTCCAATCTCTTCCGGTCATTTCTGAAAGGCGTAGCTGTGAATTGTAATATTTTACTTTTTGAAAAAAACGTTCTGACTCTATTCCAAGAATTAGCCTCTATATGATGTGCTTCATCAATGAAAAGATGTGAAAATAAATCAGAATATTTTAATAAGGATTCATTTGAACTATTAGAAAGGATACCCATTGTAGTAACTAGGACATTACATTCTTGAATAAACTCTTCTAATTCTTCAACTGTGCTAAAATTTTCTTGAATAATTCCAACTTTTGGATATAATGATTTTTCACCAACAATATTAAATTGCTTTAAAAGGCCTAGAGTATAGAATTTCTTAAAGATTTGATTTCTTAAGGCATCAGAAGGGACTGTTATTATTACCTTATTACATTTATTAGCAACTAGGGTAGTTAACATTGTTTCTGTCTTCCCTGTCCCGGTTGGCATTACAACTGTACCTATTTCATCATAAACTTTTAAATGACTCAATATTGAATATAATGCTGCAATTTGAGGTTCCCTTAAACCGAATTGCGGAACACTTAAATCTTCTTCGATAAAATTAAAATCATTATTCCACGAAGTTAAAATTTCGTCATTTGTGTACTCTATATCAAGTGGGTGCTTTAACCATTCTTTTAACTTGATACTATTTGACATTAATTTAGCTTCTGTTGCTTTTTGATTAGTTAATAGAATATAATCAAATTCTTCTGGAATATTAATTCTATTACTGGATAAACAATATCTTACACCATCTTTCTCTATGACTGAATGGCTCCTGTGGCTAGAAATGAAATTAAAATTAACTTCTAAACTTGGTGAGAGTAGTTGTTTTACAAAATTTTTGTTACCAACTTTTTTCCAATAATTTTTTTCTAATGCAGGAAGTCTTAATTTTATCATAGTTTTTGATTTAGTAATATATTATACATTTTGGTGGTTTGTAATTATTAAGATCTAAATCTTATTATAAATTTTACCTTGAGACAATCACACTATTCCCCGCATCATATTCATACTTAATAACCTCCCCGCTAATAATTAATTCAATAGCCTGCTCAATAACTACCAGTGGGGCGATAAACCATTCTCTAGGGGTATAGCGCTTTTTATTTTCGTCAAAAATATCAATATTAAGGCAAGATTTTCCAAAGAAATTATGCAGCAGCTGTTCCAGTTTTTGGGGATTCATATTGTAGCATTTCCAAGCACTGACTATTTGTACCGGAGCCATCAGGTAGGTTGGTTCTTTTTCGGCATTTTTGATTCTTTCCCGAACCTCATCTTTTGAATAACCTATTTTATATAAATTTTCTATCGTACTGATTTTTTCGTCTTTGCTTTTCGAGATCAACACATAGATGAAGCCTGCTTCTTTGTCTTCATCGGTAATGTCATTGAACTTTTCGATAAAAGCCTCATTTACTTCATCAACGTTTTCAGAAACGACTTTCCCATTGGCATACAAAATTTTCTCTACAGACCTTTTCAACATATTCGATTCGGTTCCGTTTTCAAAAACACATCTGGTTCGGCCGTCTTCGCGAACTCGGGTACCGTCTTCTTTGTAATGCTCTTTTTTGGTTATACGAATTTTTTCCAATAGAAACAAAACTCCATTATGAACATAATAAGTTCCTTCACGCAAATTGCCTTGTTTAAAATCGACTAATTTTCTTTTCCCATTGGACAAATCATCTTGAACACCCTTAAACAAGCGTTCGTACTCGTCAAATTTCTTTATTGATTTTCTTCTTGCTACGAAATCGGCAGCTGCTCTATCGTCATCTTTCGGAGTGTGTTTGAAATCAAACAAATCGGTACTATCATCCAATAAATCGAAAGTATCATCGGCAAAAATATCATCAAAGGATTCAATTGTTTTCACTTCCAATTTCAATAAACCGTGATCATCTTCCCTTAGTAAAGATTCTAATTTATTAATATCGGCTCTTATTCCTTTTAATCGTGTATAAAGTTGGTATTCGGATATGTTAGCCGGATTGGGTTGAGGTTCCCGATTGTGCTTTTTGAAAAAATCATTAATTTCGCCAAAAGAAGCCACCAATCTTTCTTCTGCATTACGAGCATTAGAAATCTTTGGTTTGACATTTAGAATGTCAAACTCATCGTTATTAAAAATATCATCCAGAACTTTATTCTTATCCATTTGGCATTCGTTTTCTTTTTTCCTCCTTCAAATAAATAATACACTCGGCCATTCTTCTTTCCAATGGATCGTTTGCATTTAGACTAGGTTCTTTATCATACATTTTTTTGAACTCAACAATTTTGGGCCACAGAATTTTGGCTTCTTCAAAATCCATTTTGATTCTTGTGGCTTCAATGGTGTCCTGAATTACTTTCAGCACTTTTGTTGTCACCGATTTCGAAAGGATTTCGAAAGCTTTCTGAAAAGGATTAATGGTATCAATTAAATCGATATGTATGTCATCTATGTTTATGAATTTATCGGCCATCCTGATAAACCGCTGGTCACCCACTTCTTTAATTTCTCCGTTTTTGACAACTGAATCCACCACAACATATTGACGAATTTCTTCAATTTCCTCATCAGACAATTCAGGATATTTGACCCTAATAATTTTGGGTATCAAAACTTTGTTGATTACTTCGGGATCAATATTTCCCGGCATTGCTTTCAGCATAGTGTCGTCCTGCAATATTGTAGCTTTCAGGTCGTTTAAATCTGATTCGACTATGTCTTTGACTCTTTTAGAGCTTGGCTCTTTAAATCCTCTTATTCTGATTTCACCAGATTTGACATCTTCGTCCTCATTATCGATTTTAGTCTTGAACTTAAAATTTGGAGCCAATACCTGTTCCATCAACAATGAAGCAGTAATGGCTTTCAACATATTATTAGTAGCAATTTTTACATCGTCCTGGATGGCTTCAGGACTGGCAATAAGATTGGTAAATTGGGCGTGGGTTTTATTGTTGCTATCCCTAGTGCAACGACCAATAATCTGGATTATCTCGGTTAAGGAACCTCTGTACCCCACCGTTAAAGCGTGTTCACAAAAAGGCCAGTCGAAACCTTCTTTTGCCATTCCCAATGCAATAATCAAATCCATATCATCAACTGATTTGATGTTGCGTAAGTAGTTGACAATTTTATCTCTTTCTCTTGAACTATCCTCCACTAAATCGGCTACTTTCAATAATTTACCGTCTCCGTGGCGTTTGATATGAATCACACCAGTATCGGAGTCTTGCTTGATTACGTCTCCAATGGCATCTAAAATGAAATTGACCTCGTTGTGTTTGTCTTTGGTAGATTCTCCTGAATTTACGTTTGGAATATGGAGTATTGTTTTTTTATTGGTATCCAGAATTTCAAGTATAGCCGAAGTATATTTTCCTGTGTAAAAGTGGTATCCAATTCCCAAAGATTTTAGAAAGTTGTAACCATTTAATTGTTCGTAATAATTATAAGTTACTTTAGTAAACTTTGCTTCGTTCTCAGGTGTTAAAATAGGCACACTATCCCCTCTAAAATAAGAACCTGTCATTGCCACAATATGAGCTGTAGATTTGCTCATTATAGATTTTAATAATTCTCCCAATCTATTATTCGCATCGGCAGAAACGTGGTGGAATTCATCGATTGCAAGAAGTGTATCATTGAATTTTGTTTCATCAAGTTCTTCACAAGCAAAGCGTAAAGTGGCGTGTGTACAGATTAATATTTTCTCGTCGCTATCCATAAATTTATGGAATGCTTTTACTTTACTGCTGCTTCCTTCGTCTCCTGGTGTACAAAGATTGTACACATCGTTTGGTTCCCAATTGGCAAAAAAACCATCTTTTTTTAAATCCATTGAAGAGAATGAACTACCAATAGAACGCTCTGGAACTGCAACAATTACTTTTTTAATTCCTTGATTTACTAGTTTGTCTAATGCCAAGAACATTAAGGCACGTGATTTTCCTGATGCCGGAGGTGCTTTTAATAATAAATACTGTGCATCACGAGATTCAAAGGCACGAGTTTGCATTTCTCTCATACCCATCGGATTTGTTTTTGTACTGTTTCCCGTTTTATGATAATTTACATTTACTATATCTGGCATATATTTCGTTGTTGATGGTTGATGGTTAATGGTTTGTCTCTATTATGAGCTTGATTTTTTAATAAAACGGTAGTTTATTTAATAATTTTAAACACTTTAATTAATTAACAAAACACAAGCAATCCATTGATTAACAGTTGTTTACGTTGTATTACTACTGCTTTATTTAATATTTTTATTTAATATTTTTATTTTTTATTTAATATTTTTTATTTAATATTTTTTATCAATACCCACTTGGACTTTATTCTACTACCAATATTCTCAATAGTATTTCCTGCCATTTCTTGAATTAAATTATTGATATAGATTTTTCTCTGCTTTTCATTTTTATAATCTGGAAGGTTAGTAAATAGTATAGAATCAATTTCTTCACGGGTAGCAAAACCGTGGTTTTTTATATGCTGAATAACAAAACCTTTATAAACATCTTTGTCTAATCCTTTGTTTTTAGTGTAATTGGCTTTTTGTCCTGTAAGTTCTGCAAGCGTTGCTGATATATAATAGTTTGGTTTTCTACCTTCAATAAGTTCTTTTTTCTTTAATAGTTTTGCAGCATCATCATTGATGGGTAAATGTTTCTGGATTTTGTCTAAAAGGATTACTTCTGTTAAACTTAAATCATCTTTTTTCTCAATTAGCAGTTTAGAGTAATTCTCATCTATTGTATGTCCATAAATCTCTAAAACTACATTGTCTCTAGATGATTTTGTATAATCTGGTAATGGAAAAAATCTTTTGCGTTGCTCTACATACATTCTGTAAATGCCATAACCCATTGTATCAATCATATTCAGATTAACCATTGCATTGACTAACCAACGATTTCGGTATTTTTTGGGTGTTTTTTCTCCAGTTGTATAATCTTCGGCTGTTCCTTCAAAGAAACCTCCTTCGTTAGAAAAAATCAGTTTATTAACTTGTTCGGTCAATACTATTCGTGAATTATGGCTGTAATCTTGATGTGCAATACAATTATTTAAAGCTTCTAAAATTACTTTTGTATCGTATTTATTCACTTCGGTTGAAAGCAGTTGATTGTCTGGGAAAAACTTATACTTTACGTTTCGTATTCTTTTTAAAATATCGTTAATACTAACAAATAGAGGAATATCAAAATGCTCATAGGCTTTCTCTTCGGTATCCAATTTCCAAGTGATTTGTGCTACTGATGGCGAAATACAATGTGATGCTTCGGGTTTTCCTAAAAGTATTATTGCTGTATTCGTTATTTTTCCTCCAATTGTTATTTTGGCTTTGTCAAGAAATGTTTTTGCATCCCAATCGTCTATTTTATCATAAATGGCTGTACCTGCATTTTTTTCTTTAAACTTGTCTTTAGCTTTTGCAATAGCATCAAGATCTAAATCGTCAATAGTTGCATTGTCAATACAATTTGCAGACCAATCTTCCTCTGAATTGTAAATTGCTTTAACATGCTCCGGATAATTTCTTAAATCAGTTAAGCTACTATCAAATCTGATATATGGTATTTTTTTAAAATGTGTAGGCTCTCCTTTAGCAGCAGGAATTCTAAATATTTCGACATGAAGATTATCATACTGACAAACAAAATGATTGAAACGAACCGAAGGATGTAAATATTGGCGCAAATACAATTCTAGTTCTTGGTTGCCTTCTTTCTTATTTTTAAGTTTAAAAGTTGTTCCTGTAACCTGATGCGTATTATCGTCGATACCAAAAATAAAATAACCAAAAGATTGATTGTTAATACAAGCCGCATTTGATATGGCAGAAATATACTGACCAATTTTGTCGTTGGTAGTTGCAGTGCCTTTTTTAAACTCTACCCATTCGTTTTCTTTGGGTAAAGCTCTCAGCTCGTCTATAAGTTCTACTAATTCTGTGTTTATCATTGTGTATTTTTAGTTTTTTTCTACCTTTTAAGATTTTAATTTACTTATTCTTAAAACAGTATGCAATGTTGCTAAATAATAATAAAAAATCCAGCTGTACCAAATCGCTTTGTTATAATTAGTTTTTTGGTCAGCATTGTGATGTCTTATGCCAAAATTATTAGCAATACTGAAAATGTCATTTTCATCTTTCTTATCCAAATGTTTTTTTATTTCAGGTCTTATAAATTCTAGTACATCGGCCAATTCTCTAATAGCTTCTTTTCTATCATCTAATGTAGATTTAGCTTTCCTAAACTTTAGTATTGCAGCATTCATTTTATTAGAAATATTATCGACATCATTTGTTGGAATATCAGCTTCAAACAAATTAGTTAGCCCATTATCGGACAAAATTAAGATCTCTCCGTTTTCTGAAATTTCAAATCCATCTTTATAGTCGACTAAAATAATATTCATCGTATTTCTGAAATGTAGTTGTCCATCTAGTTTACTATAAGATTCATAATGATATCTGCCACATCCAAATCTACTTTCATCACAATAATTACCATTGTGACCTTTTGAACAATGGTCGTATAAAAATTCTAAAACATCAAAAAAATCTTCTTCAGTATAATTGTAAAGAGAAGCTGATATTGGAAATAAATTTTTTTTTCGTGTTTTCAGGAAAATATAATCGCTAAAATGATTACTCACTTTTCCTTGTATATGATCGTTATTACACCAAAACCCAATATACTCTTGAAAGTATCCCTCTTTATTAAGAATATTATAATTACTCAAAAAAAGGTCTTTTAACATTTCAAAATCAATTTTACCGTCCCCTGTACGAACAGAATAATATTCTCTTTTCATTAATCCTTCACTTGTTTTACTTTCTTTTCTTTCGAAAACAACATATCTTTTTCTTTTTTCTCTGCAATCATTTTTTCGTATAATTTGAAAAGATATTCCAATCGTTCTTCATCACTCTCAAAATCTTTGCTACGATAGCAACGTTCTACTGCCAAATCATTTAAACGGTGTGCTTCACGCAAACCTTCTGGCATTTTTTCTGGGTCGTACAATTGTGCCAAGGTCTTCTCAGAATGGTTTTCTCTTTCTTCTAGAATTCTGAAAACGCATTGTGTTAGTTCTTCTTTTTGGGCTTCAGAAATTGGAGGAAATGGAAAAGTATTATAACTAAGGGTATTTGAATACTGGTAATCATTCCTCATTCTTGAGCTTGTAATACTCAACCATAACATGTGCATTATTGAAGTTAGTATTCCAAAAATGAATGGTTGGGAATCATAAACTACTTGACCTTTGTTACTAATTACCGTATTACTATCTAGAAATCCAATTGGTACATATTTTCTTCTACTTGAAGAAATTACAGGAAAGATGATAGAAGGTGAGTCTTTATGCTTGTTTTCGTCAAATTTATGAGAAGTTGCAGATTTTTTTCTTGTTGCTTCTTTTTTACTGTTTAATCTGAATATTTTACAATTCTCTATACGTTCTTTGATTGGCAATATTTTTTCGGCGACTTCTCTAAGATCATCTGAAATCCAAAGACACCATCTTTTTTTGTCATTTATAAAATCATCTGCCCCCATATACTCTTTTATAAATTGTTGTGATTCAGGGTGTTTTGCGAGTAGATTATTTTTTTCTTCTTCTGATAGTAATAGATTCCCATTATCTGTTGGCTGGCTTCCACGTACCATCAATGGAATTTTAGAAATTGGTTTATTTCTAGGAAAAACACAAAGCGGACTTCCTGCCACAAGGTATGGGCTTATACTTTTAACAGAAAGAATGTTTTTATCATTAAATAGTTTTCGTTCTTTTATCAAACTTGAAGGGGCAACTCCAACAATTACACAAGTAACACCTGCTTTGTCTTTAGCGTTATTAGCCCAATTAAAAGATCTATATGCGAAATTAATTTCTTGATTTTTATTAAATATAAAAGGCCAAATAATTGAAACTTGCTCACCTTGACAAATCGAGTTTGTCGAAACAAAAGCGAATTTTCCATTTATTGCTCTAAAATAATCTGAAGCAGTTTTAAACCAACATGCGATGTAATCCAGCTTTGCATAGTTTTCAAATGCTGAGAATACAAACTTCATATCTTCCTTTTGTTGTTCATTTTGATTTTTCGAACCCAAGAATGGTGGATTACCCATAATGTAAACTTCATCACTTTCATTTTTCGGGCAAACTATTTCCCAATCTACTCTTGTAGCGTTTCCGTGAATGATCGAACCTGTTTGTTGCAATGGTAGTGCCGGTTTTGTCCTACCAAAAGCCTTAAAAAATTCCTGATTCATTTGATGTTCAGCTAACCAAAGCGAGAGTATGGCAATTTCGTGAGCAAAATCGTCAATCTCTATACCATAAAAATTATTTAAGCTTATACCTGAATATTGGGTCGTATAGGTTTTGTTTACAGTATCTATTTCCTTAAAGATTACCATTTCCAATTTTCGTAATTCTTTGTAGGCAATAATCAGAAAATTTCCACTACCGCAAGCAGGATCAAATAGTTTGATGTTCCATATTCTTTTTAGTAATGCTTCGAGCTTGTTTTTATTGCTTTTGGCATTTTCAAATTCGGTATATAAGTCATTCAAGAACAAAGGCTCTATTACTTTCATAATATTAGGGACACTGGTGTAGTGCTGTCCTAAGCTTCCTCGTTGATCTACTGAAATAACAGCTTGAAACATCGAGCCAAAAATATCGGGATTTATGGCTTCCCAATTTTGCTCACCACTATTCAAAACAGCTTGTCGGCTTCGGGTTGTGAAAACGGGAGCTTTGTGCTTGTTTTGAAATAAACCACCGTTTACATATGGAAATGCATCCAAATAAACAGGCAGATTATTTCTAACATTTGATGGGGTATTCATTACCTCAAACATTTTATCGAGATAGTCGCTTAAATCGCTACCATCTGTTTGTGTGTGGTTTTGAATGGAATGAGTAAACAAATTCTTTTCAAAAATCCCTGTATCTTCAGCAAAATAACAAAATAACAAGCGGGAAAGAAATACATTCAATCCGTGAATAAATTCAGGAGAATTATCGGGATTATCTTTTTTAATTTCGTCAAAAAGCTTTGCCATTTTTTCAGCCGCTTTTACATCAGCCGGATTCTCGTTTTGGTGTTGTGCTTTTTCCATACCTGCCCAGGGCAAAAAGAAATCAAAGTGCTTGGGTAACAATATAAAATCGATGTCTAAACTATCGTTTGTTTTTGTATCTATTGCCAACAAAGTTTTGAAATCGGTAACGATAACGAAACGTTGCTCTTGTTTCAACGCGCTTTTTATCTCTGATATGGCTTGATGTAAATCTTGATCAAAGACTTGTTTGAAAAATACTTTTTTCTTCCACGATATTTCTCCTTCTATTTTTGAAAGATTTAAATTCCCTTTTTGCAATCGTGTTATGGAAGCTTTTGGCGAACCATAAGCCAAGAGTAACTCAAAAATAAAAGTTTCTTTATTGAAATCCAGAATCAAGTCTTGAAGATTCTGTTCTATTTGGGCAATGTTCATAAGTACATTATGTTACAATTTTGAGGAATGCGGTTTAGATTGAAACCTGATATTTTAATTGCTAAGATATTAAAAAA
This sequence comes from Flavobacterium pisciphilum, assembly GCF_020905345.1. Lineage (NCBI taxonomy): Bacteria > Pseudomonadati > Bacteroidota > Flavobacteriia > Flavobacteriales > Flavobacteriaceae > Flavobacterium > Flavobacterium pisciphilum. Next base: position 3,316,608 of record NZ_JAJJMO010000001.1, on the reverse strand, counting down.
TACCCCAAAAGGAATGTAGTTTATCTGATACTTATATTTATTCTGACACACTTAATTATAAAACCAATACATCCTTTAGTAATAGATGAGAAATTATGAATTTAAATCACTGAAATGAGAAAAACCCCGCAATAATAGCGAGGCTCTTCCGTCTTATGAAAACAATTTTGTATTATTTCTTATTTTCATCATGGATTTTGAATTAAAAATTAGTTTTATTCCAAAATTGTCGTTTACTAATCTGGTTCATCTTGCTCAAAGCTCAATAACCCGTCTTCAATAACCAAATTGTGCAGTTCATCCATCAACTTCTCCACTATAATATTCATATGAGAAACCTCTTCTTTGTTTAGTTTTGATAATTTATGATGAAGAGTCATATTTCTATCCTGATAAGGAAAGAAATTAGTCCAGAACTGGATAATTCCCATATTTTTGATTTCTTATATTGTTGTATTTTATATTAAATCATCTTTTTATGGCTCTCTTTCTTTTTCTTTTTAGCAATTCATCATCAACACGTGGATCGATTTCAAAGGAAGGAGATAATAAAATAGATGCTAATTTTTCGGTGTTAATCTGCCAATCTGCCAATGACTGCTCAGTTTGTTTCATTTGATTGTCTATTTTATTATCAGCACTAAATAATTCATGGAGTTTTAAGTTTTGATCAACTTCACCCTCTTTGAAATCTATACCTGATTGTTCATGAAAGAAGTGATTCTCCTGGATAAAACCTCCTTTATTTATTATTGGTAAAACTTGAATAGCAAATTTTATCATTCGCTCTTGATACTCTTTTAAATTCTTTGGTTTTATCATCAAAACATTGAAATGAGCATTCACAATTTGTTTTTTTATATCACCAATATTAATCGATTCTAGTTCTATTTTTTTATTGATTTCATGTTTGTCCTGAGGGCTTCCATTTTTTAAAATATTTTGATTTTGAAATTTTTCCAGTTCTTTTCTTTTATAATTAAAATGTTCGTCAAAAATTTTTTCGTTCGAATTAATCCATTTAACTCTATCAAATCCTACTTGATATTCGTTATTACCAATTTTTCTATTGGTATGTTTTTCATTACAAGTCGGACTTAATTTTAATTGTTGAGTTTTGTCTTTTCTGGAAACAATTATGTGAATATGAGATTGCAATCCTTTTTTATACTGTCCAGAAATTTCCTTTCCGTCAACAACCTCTTTATCTGTACCCTTAAATTTCCTAAAATGTTCAATTTTACCAAAATAAACTAAATCAGCTCCCGTTTTTATTCCTTTGTCTTGACGATTAAAATTCAAAGCATAGTTATCCATCGCTTTGCGACCATACTCTCTAATAAGGTTATTAAATTGCTCTAATTCGGATGAATTTAATTCTAAAACACTTGTTACTTCTCTTTTACCAGTGGCTAGAAAAGCAATATGACTCAACTCATTCTCGCTGAAGCTAATTGTAGGAGCAAAATATTTAGCATCATTTGCTCCTAATTTTCTTTTATTATTATCGATAGAACTAATAACATCTATCGTGCTGATATTAATCTCTGAAGCTGTAAAGAAACCTTGCTTCATGTTTTCTAGCTTAAATATTTCATTCATTAAGGAAGACTTTTTGATGAGTTTATCTAATTCTTCATTTTCCTTTTCTAAGTAAATTGCCAAATTGGAACAACTTCCTTTGTTGTCAGCTCCAAGTGTACTATGTGGTTTAGATATTGGCATTATGAAAAAAGAGATTTAATTTTACTCAAAGTGCCAGATTTATTTTTATCGTCTAATAGTTGACAAAGAAGTAAAATGGCTTGTCGGTTTTTTTGTAATTCAGCAACTACCATTTTAACTCTTTCTACATCATTGCTATTTATTTTATTCAGATTCTCAAAATGAGCTTTTTTTATTTCAGTAGTTCGTTCTGAATGTTGTTCTAAGAGTTTATTGATTGAAATAATTAATTTTGATATTTCTTCCTTTTGAGCATTTTGATAATTAAAAATATCTTGTCTTAATGGTTTCAAAATATCTCTTTCTTGAACTTTTAAAAAAGAGACTATTCTTTTATCTAAAGCAGCAACCATTAAAGATGGATCTTTGTTTACAGCATCTTTAGGGTCGATACCAGTTTTCTTGAAATAATAAATCATTTCTTGTATAAGAGCCCCTAAGTTCATTCGCAGACTTTCAGATAATTTTCCAAGTTCTGTATGAGCTTTTTCATCTATAATAATACTTTTTTTAGTCATAATTATAATTTTTAATACTGTTAATCAATGAGTTAAGCCTCTAATTATATTTAAATTATAAAATCTTATAAACTTCATTCTTAAAGAAAGCCTTATTTTCAAGGCTCTAGCCTCGCAGAGCAAGTAGGATAGGGGTTTTTCCGCCCCTGTCCTACTTGCTACTCTTTCAGAGACATTTAGATTGCGCTATTTTATAGATTTCTAATATTTTAGACATATCTTTTGCATAAAAATTCATTTAAATCTTTGCATTCTGAATAAGTTACTCTACCATCTTTGGCTCCTGGAAATTGAGCTGAAATCAATTTAGTGTATCTGTCTCCAGCTTCATCATTATCAAGAAACAATTCAATTATTTTATAATTTTCTAGAATAGAAGTATTCTTTTCAAGTAATGTTACAGAGTTTAAAATCAAAGAATCTGATTCCTCCATTGGTAGATTATTCCAAATTTGCTGAAACGACAAATAGTCAAAAAAACCTTCATAAACCCTAAGTATTTGTGAATTATTGTTAATCAAAGTTATATCTTTCTTTTTCAAACAAATTTTCGCATACTTGGATCTTATTTCCCAACCTTGACTATTATTTTGGAATCCAATACCGAAGTATTTTTTATCATTGATGATATAGTGTACTTCTTTTAGCTGTTCAATATTTTTATAAAATTTTATATGTCTACTCTCCAGATATTGTAATAAAGCAAAATGTTGGATTGGAATTATTTTTTCAATTTGATTAGCATCACTTTCTTTAATTGGAATTTCAGAAATTTGCTTTTGAAAAGAAAAAAGAGTGTCAAATTTTTCTAAGTAGCGCAAAGCTTCTGTAACATTAAATCCAAACTTTTGAATTACAAAATCTATTACGTTTCCTCCCACTTGTTCCCCATGGTCAAACCATCTGTTAATTTTTCTATTGAGTTTAAATGAAGCTGTTTTTTCAATCCTAAATGGAGACAGGTACCAACTTTCGGTTTCATTACATTTAGTGGGTTCACAACCTAAATTTTGAAGAACTTTTTCTATTGGTATTTCTCTTGCTTGTGTTGTATTCATTTCAATATTTTTTGGCGGTTTAAAAAATTAAAAAAAAATGATGAATTGATGACAAAGTACAATCAGCCCAATAATAACAGCGTTTTACACGTCATCATTTTGTCATCATGTCATCACTTTTAAAATTCAGTCATCATTTTTTATCATCATTTTATTTTTTGATGACAAAGTGATGACAAAAAAAAGCCTTACTGTTGTTGACTTAATTCTACATTGTCATCAATTCATCATTATAATCAGATAAAAAATCTCTAGTGATCGAATAATAACGACCTTTTGTTAAGTTTTGATAAAAATCAAGGTCGTTTGTGATGCTTACTTTTTGATACTGGTTTGAATTTTTTGCTTGCTCTAGCTTCCAATTTTTACGTATAATATTTTTTATTTCAGCAGCATCATATCTAATCTTAAACTTGTTTAAAATGTTTAATAAGTCGGAGAAGCTAAAATCTAAATTTTCAATGTCCAAACTTTCCATTGTATTCAATAAAACATTGACTAATTCTCTTTCAATTTGATTTGAATTATACCTGACTAATTTTAACAAAGCTTTTGTTTTAATCTGATTTGGAGTAAACCACATTCGTGATTGATTTTCAGTAGATAGTTTTCTATTGATTAAAAAATGTAAAAATGCTGGAATTTCATCGGTTAGTTTTTGTAAAATATCAACATCCTCTTTTTGAAATTTATTAACCTTTATTACCCAAAAACGGATTTCGTCCGCATCAATTTTAATAAATGAGGTTTCGTTGTTTGAACACAAAACGAATTTTCCAAAAAAGGATGCTTCTTTTTTATCTTTCCCTTTTGCTTCTGTTTTATGAGTGTTAGTGGTAGATAGGTATTTTATTCGCTCGGTTAGTTCATCTGTCTTAAATAGTACTTCATCAATACAAATTAAAAGTTTGGAACTCCAATCAGCGTTAAAATTTGAGGTGAAATCACTATTGGTCAGAAAAGTGAGGTTGTATTCAAATATTTCTTTAAGCCATTTTAAGAAAGTAGACTTACCTGTATTACGTTCTTTACTCACTAAACATAAAATTGGAAGAATTTGAGTTGGCCTTAAATAAATCAATTGTAGATAGTCAATTCCTAATTCCAATTGCTCTCCAAAAATATGAGTTAAAAAACTAAGGGTATTTTCTATTTCTCCTTCGCAAGGCGATTTACTTATTTGATGATAAGTATTATAATAATCCTCAATTCTTTTTAAAAAAAATTCAGGGCGGTTCTCAGGAATACAAATGAAACCATCATATCTTTCAATTTCTGAAAGAACATTTTTACCATGATCTTGCCTTATCAATTCCGGAGACCATATAACCAAAATTTCCACAAAATCACCCGAAGATAAAGGGTACAGGGATTTCTTAAAATAGGAAGTTCCTATTCGTAAATATTTCTCTTTCATTTTGTACAATGTTTTTTATTGTATACTTGGAGGATACAACATAATTAGAGTTAAAATAAAGCGTTGCAATTTGTTGGAATGGAATGCTTTTATTTTTTTAACTGCTTGGAAAATTTAGACAAAACTTCCTCATCTGAATAGACTTTGTGCTTTCTAATCCATTCAACTATTTCAACTCGATCGAAGAATAAAGCTCCGTTGGTTGGCTTGTTATGAGGGATTAATTTTTTAGCAGATAATTTGTGAATCGTACTATCGGAAAAGCCTGTATAGTTCATGAGATCTTTAATAGTAAAAATCTCTTTTTGGAACTGATTACCTTTTGTAATCATCATTTTAATTTCATTTAACTGTTCAATAATTTTTTGTGGGTTCATAATTTTTGTTTTAGAATTATGAGGCTAAACTATTGGAATGAAACTAAATGAAACGTGGAATTGCGACTTGGTCGCATAATAATTCGAAGAATTTACATTTTTTGAACACTTTCGTATGCCTTTTTTTGACAAAGGGTAACGGTTATTCTATTCTTATCGGATAATGATTTTTCATTTACAGGGATATATTTACCTGCTTTCTTATATTGTAACAGAGAAGCTATACTTTTTTTAGGAATTACACGGTTTGAATCTAATTTTATCAAGAAAGGAATCATAAATTCATTGATAAAACCGTGTGTTTCCTGAGCACTAATTTCTAATTTAAAAAAATAATTGTTCTTAGAGTTTTTTAAGCAATTAGCAATAAAACTTTGAAAGTCAATTAATAATGTGTCATCGTTAAATAGTTCAATCTTTTTAAATTCAATATAATAGTAATTTATTGCCTCTTTATTAGCCTCAATTAAATCAGCTACTTTTTTTTCAGATATATTGTTTGAAGACTTTGATGTATTTTGAAACTGAGATAAATTACTATTAGACTTTTCTCTATTATATCGATTAAAAATATTATCACCTTTTAAAAAATACATAGATGATACCGTAAGTAAAAATGAAAAAACTACTCCTAAAATTAGAAGTATTAAATGGAATAAAATAAAATTACCATTGTATAACTGAAAAGTACTTAGAATAACTACCGAAATAGGTAATACCGGGGCTAAAATAAGTGAAACCTTTTTGGAAGCTATTTTAGCATTTACCTTTTGTACTTGTTGATGGAGAAAGAAAAATATTTTTTCAATTATTCTTGCCATAACGCTAATTATTTTTTAATTGAAAAGTAAAAATACTAAAAAACACAGCTAATTGAAACAGAATGAAAAGTTTACTATCTTTACGAGGTCAGCAATTTGTTATACATATATTGTACTGATGAAAACAAAAAAGCCCTTACATTGCTGTAAAGGCTTGATTTTAATAGTGGTCCCACCTGGGCTCGAACCAGGGACCACCTGATTATGAGTCAGGTGCTCTAACCAGCTGAGCTATAGGACCGGTTTTGAGGTTGCAATATTACCACTATTTTTCGTTTGTAGCAAATATTTAGACATGATTTTTACGTTAATTTCATTAATTAATTCAACTAAAATTAAAACTAACTGATTTTTAAGTAACTAATTCTCTCATTAACCACTTAAAAATTATTTAATTTCTTGACACAACTCTATCAAAACCCCATTTGTGCTTTTAGGATGCAAGAAAACAACGAGTTTATTATCGGCTCCCTTTTTAGGAATTTCGTTTAAAACTACAAAACCTTCACTTTTGAGACGCTCTACTTCAGCAACGATATCTGTTACATCAAATGCTATATGATGAATTCCTTCTCCTTTTTTCTCAAGAAACTTAGCAATAGGACTATCTGGACTAGTTGCTGCCAAAAGCTCTATTTTATTTGGTCCGTTTTGAAAAAACGAAGTGACAACCCCCTCACTTTCCACTGCTTCAGATTTATAAGCAGAAACCCCTAGAAGTTTTTCAAACAAAAGGTTCGAAACTTCTAAATCTTTAACTGCAATTCCTATATGTTCTATTTTATTCATCATCCCAATTTGATTTTTTAAATAATAAATTCAATTTACTGATTAACATACGTATTAAAATACCCACATTCAGCAATAACATCCTGATAATACTTTGTGTCCGAATAATCTTTTTTCAACGTTTTAAAACCATTCCACGCTAAAAAATTCACCTTATCATCAGTAGCACTCCACCAATTTTCTACCGAAATATACTTCTTATTATAATATTCATTTCGCTCACATTTAGCCAACATATAAATACATTTTGCTTTTTGCTCTTTTGTAGTAGCAGCCTCTAATGCTTTTTGATAATACATTTTAGGAAGCGAACAATTTGTTATCATTTTTTTCATAGAACCTCTAAATGAATACGGACTTGAACCATACCCAACGATACCAATTTCATAAAAACTTCTTCCATTTCCAAAATGAGTAATATTATAAAATGCATTTCCCAACAACAAACTATTTGTATACACATCTTCATTGCTAGCCAATTTGTCCTGCATGGTTTTTATCGTCGTCAAGAAATCTATCTGAGAATATTTCTTTTTCTGGAATGCAGCATGATCACAATCATGGCAATCTTTAATACTTCCATTAAATGGGTTTCCGTAAAAAACTGCATTTTGCAATGTATCTGTTTGCTTCATAAAAGCTATTGCTTCTGGAATTTTATTCTGATATGTAGCCTGTATAGCCTGAAAATTATTGATATTATTCAAATTCAAGTTATAAATACCAGCTCCTATCTTTTCTATTTCCGTTTTATCCGGTTTAGCCAAAAACTCTTTCATTCCTAACAAATCCTTTTCGACATCATAAAAAGAGTTCCCTTCTCCCCAATAGCCATAACTATAAGCTGAATTATTAGTAAATAACTCCGCCATTACATAGTTCTTCTGCTCTTTATAAAGAGTTGCCAAATACATTTTACTCCAACTAGAAGCATTTTCATAGCGAAAATCACCTACATTTCGTTTCGGAAGCTCTTTATACAGCCAATTCAAGTCTTTAAGAATCGTCTTTTCATTATTCGAATTTAACTTCTCAATCTTACTCATATTATTCACAAATCGAAGTAATCTAAGCTGATTATTTGCCAATTCCGTTTTAGGCATTGTCTTTTCAGCTTTAGCAAAATTCTCATCTGCTTTAACAAAATCACTTTTTAGCGTTTGTAAATACCCCAAAGCAATATCCCATAAATAAGGTTTCTCTGTATTTCCCGCCACAGCAATTTTTGACACTAAATCGAATGCTTTTGTATCTATTTTGCTTTTATTTGTCTCTTTATTTTCTGCAACTGTCTGTTTTTTTGATGGCTGATTATCATTAAGACTTACTTCAAACGAATTATTTATACCTTGCTCTTGCTGATTAACCAACCTAGTAAGCAAATAGTTTAAATGTTCGCTTTTAGGATCTAATTCATAAATTTTCCCGATTGCCTGCACCTCATCCTTATAATATCCATGAATTGCCCAAAGTGCTGCTTTTTCTTTGTTATTTTTAGCCATTGCCAACGACTTATTCCAATCACTTTCATCTTTAGGTCGAAAACTATAAGCAGTAACAACCCTCATTTCAGGACATTTATCAAATACCTGCGCATATAAATAGTTAGACACTGAATATTTACCTTGTTGATAATTTATCCCGGCCACATACGAAAGCGCTCGATAATACAACACATTTTTTGGAACCGACGCTGATGTTTTATTAAAAAATGCAATTGCTTTTTGTTGATTGCTACTATAAAAATAAGCTTTCATAGTAAGAAACCAATACCTGTTTTTTAAGAACGGATCTGACATCGTGTTATATACATTTTCGATAGACTGAATCACTTTCAAATCCTTAAAAGTTTTAGCAACAACAGGCTCATAGCTCCAATAATTCTCTCCAACTGATACTGTTTCTATTTTTTGTGCCAAATACAAAAATTCGACAAAAGCCTTTATTTTATCATCTTTCAAATTCATTTTCTTACCCCATTTTAAAGAGGCCTGATTATTTTTCTTGGTCTTGAAAAACACATGAAGCTGAGTGATTTCATCCTTGTATTTTGAAGTTTTATCACTATCATAAGAATACCTTGGCGTCTCATCACCAATTAAAAAATAATTTACCGTTGTAGTATCAGCTTTCGTTTTTAAATATACACTCCAATCTGATTTGATATTATTATTAAATCTAGAATTATGTTCGGTATCGAACCCAATTCCATAAAAAACCTCTCCAGACAAAAACAATGGTCTATACGATTTCTCCACAAAAGTTTCTGGAGTAAAATTTGAACTATATCCCATACCCCAATCATCGCCACCACCGCAAGCATAGATTATACCATAAGCAAATAATAAAACACCACTAGAAACAAGAAAGAACTTGTTTAAAAATATTTTTTTCATAATTTATTAAATTGAATTCATCTAAGTCGTAAAAAATAATCTCTTTAGGATATTGAGCTGTATTCTCCTCTAAATCGGAAGCCATTTCCAGCAAATCATCTTTAGATATTGCCTCTACTTTTAAAACATCATTTTGTTTATAAAAAGAGTCTTTTTTATAATTTGAATACTTTACAGCAAAATAATTCTTTTGCTTTTGCACAAAATTAGTGTCATTCTGCAACTCTCTTATGTCTATTTTACTTTTTACCCCTATTACTTTATTATTTCGAATATGAATCACCCATGAATAAATAGGCAATGCAAAATCAAGTGGTAATGGATATTTTTTTAAACTTTTTATATATCGCTGTGCTATTCTTCTATCATAAATAGAATTAAGTGAATCAGGAGCAATTGTCCCCATATTATAATACATCAACACTCCGGAATCAACATTAGGAATTTTGGTTTTTTCAAAATATTTAACCTGATGCAATCGTATTGTAGCCGAAAGTTTTTTATGAGAAATCCTCTTAAATGATTCAATGAATTTTAAATAATTCGATTTGCTTGCCAAGGTCCAATCACAATCGATTTGAATTTCTTGACAAGAAATTCCATTCTTACTATTTACTAATTCGATAAAATCAAATGTTTTTTTAGCCAAACTTTCTACATCAATTCCTTTCTTCAACATCACTTTATTTTTGATGTATACTACAGGAACAATCTCTAAGTTTTGTGTTTTACTTTCGAAATGAATTGGGCTTAACGGAAATGGCTCTTGCGTTTTAGGATGCAAATCAATATCAAAATATCGAATATAAATCTTACTGACCTCATTTTGCTGCAACACCTGTTTTTCTTCTGCAGACAATTTAAAAACAGTTTTCCAATAATAAAAAGCGGCAACTGGCTTTTCTTGCTTATTACATGAAATCAATAGCAAAAACAAAACACCAAAAATAACACGAAGTTTCAAAATATTCTAAATTAGATTCTCAGTCAAATGTAAGAATACATTTTATTTTATTAATAAAATTAGGTATGTTTTTCTATAAACAGACAAAAAACAAAGCGTACCTCTTTATATTTTCAAACAGAACAATAACTCCTAATAATTCGATAAAAAATTTCAATTAAAGCAAATATAATTGTTATTTTGTGGATTCAAAATCAAAACTCATTATGTTGAAGAGCAACTCAAAATATATTTTCTTTTTATTGACCTTATTTATGGTAAGTTGCGCCAAGCGCGGAAGCATAACTGGCGGATTAAAAGACACCATTGCTCCTACTCTACAATCTAGCATTCCTGAGAATTTCAGCACTGAATTTAAAGGAAACACTATAAAATTAACCTTTGATGAGTACGTGAAATTAAAAAATGCAAATAAGCAATTGATTATTTCACCACCAATGAAACACGAGCCTCTTATAACTCCTACTACAGCAAGTAAATTCATCAACATCAAGATAATTGATACTTTACAACCCAATACTACTTATAGTTTCAATTTTGGACAAAGTATTACCGATAATAATGAAGGAAACCCATACAACCAATTTAAATATATATTCTCTACAGGAACTTATATTGATTCTTTAGCTATAGGCGGAAAAATAAAAGACGCATATGATAAAGAAGCTGATTCGTTTGTATCTGTAATGCTCTACGAAGTAAACGACACCTATAAGGATTCTGTTATTTATAAAGAAAGCCCACGATATATCACCAATACATTAGACAGTTTAAAAACGTTTAGATTAGAAAATTTAAAAGCTGGGAAATATCTTTTAGTTGCATTAAAAGACAAAGGAAACAACAATAAATTCAACCCTAAAGACGACAAAATTGGTTTCATAAAACATCCTATTACAATTCCTAATGACACTATTTATGAATTGGAATTATTCAAAGAAGTACTTCCTTTAAAAACGCACAAACCTGCTCAAGTTTCAGGAAACAGATTAGTTGTAGGATACGATGGTAAGCAAAACTTCAAGAACTCAAAACCTAAGATTGTCTTGAAAAACAACACCGAAGTTCTATCTTCAATTGTTACACAATTCCCTAAAAAGGACTCCTTACAAATATGGTATAAACCTTTAAAAGCTGACTCCCTATCAATCGAAATAAACAAAGACAGCTACAAAAAGAATTACACTTTTAAAATAAAAGACCAGAAAAAAGACACTTTGCGTATTAGCGCACTACAAAATGGAATCATACATTTTAGAGATCGATTTACATTAGAAAGCGCAACTCCCTTAGTACGTTTTGATGAATCAAAAATAAAACTAATAAACAAAGATTCCATTGCTGTTCCTTACAAGATAGAATACGATGATTTTAATCAACAACTATTTTTAGACTTTAAAAAAGAACCCGCAGAAAAGTATGCATTCACTCTTTTACCTGGTGCATTGAATGATTTTTATGAAAAAACGAATGACACTCTAAAATACAATCTAAGCACAAGAAATACTGCCGACTACGGAAATTTAACTCTTAATTTACAGAATGTAAAACGCTTTCCTGTAATCATAGAGCTAACAGATAAAAAAGGAGAAAAAGTTTTTGCTAGCGAATATACCGAAGGCAATACAAAAATTGAGTTCAACCTCTTAGAACCAACATTATTTACACTTCGTGCTATTTACGACGACAATAAAAACAAACAATACGACCCAGGAAATTTTCTAGAAAAAAGATATTCCGAAGAGGTAATTTATTTCTCAAAAGAAGTTGATGTTCGAGCCAACTGGGATGTTGAACAAGTTTTCGACTTAAGCATTCCCTATACTCCTGAGCCCGAAAAAAAGAAAACTGATAAAAAGAAATAATTTATAACCCTTCAATTACAAAACGATCCTTATCATTTAGGAAATCAAGTTTTTTTCTGGTTTCATACATTATCTCTTTATCCAATTCAACAATAAAAACACCTTCTGCTTCTTGGGGTTTAATTAGATATTCTCCTAAAAAATCAATGGCTTGCGAATGTCCAATGTGTTCGTATTGATGATAATCAAGACCCACTCTATTTACTCCTATCGAATAACATACGTTTTCAATAGCGCGTGCTTTTAGCAATGTATCCCAAGCATTAGTTCTTATTTTAGGCCAATTGGCTACATATAAAACTAAATCGTAAGCCTCAGTATTTCTAGAAAAAACAGGAAATCTAAGATCATAACAAATAAGTGGGCAAATTTTCCAACCTAGATAATCTACAATTAACTTCTGTGTTCCTTTAGTATACACTTTATCTTCACCTGCAAGGGTAAACAAATGACGTTTATCATAATGCTGTAATTCTCCCGAAGGAAAAACAAACAATAATCTATTATAAAAATTTCCATTCTCTTCAATTACTAAACTCCCAGTAATTGCTGTTTTTTTAGCCTTAGCTAATGACCTAATCCACAAAACGGTTTCCCCATTCATAGTTTCGGCTACTTGAGAAGGATTCATCGTAAATCCTGTAGAAAACATTTCAGGCAATACAATCAAATCAACAGCTTCGTTAATTTCATTGATTTCACGCTCAAAATGATTTCGATTTTTCTCAGGGTTTTCCCAATGAAGGGCAGATTGAATTAGTGCTATTTTCATATTATAAAAATACTCTTTTTAAGATTAATTTTTTTATCAAACTCAAATTTAAAAATTATCCTTTTAAAAAAAACACCCAACTCAACAAACATCAGTCTTTTGGGAATAAAAAAACATTATGCAAAAAAAATGTGCAATATTTTTGCATATTTAATGCAAAAATATTGCGTGTATGAAAATTAATTATATATATTTGGATACTAATCAAAAACCAAATAAACATTAAATTAATGTAAACCAGTGAATTATGAAAAAAAAGTTATTATCCCTAGTATTTATCGGAGGAATGATGTTTTCAGTAAACGCTCATGAATTTGCAATAAAAAAGCACTTTATTGAACAAAATACCAACCAAATTGAGATTAGCGGTAAAGTAATTGGCCAAGATGATGGAATGCCCATTGCCGGAGCAACTATATACGCTAAGAGCAACAACAAAATAGCAACAATTTCGGACGAAAACGGAAACTTTAAATTAAGTGTACCAGAAAATGAAAACTATATCATTGTTAGTTACATGGGCTACGAAACAATCGAATCAAAAATAAACGGTACAACTCAATTATCCATAAACTTAAAACCATCTGAAAATGTTTTGGACCAAGTTTTTGTTACTGCATTAGGAGTTAAAAAAGTAAGCAAATCCATAACATACGCAGTAACCGAACTAAAAGGATCTGAATTCAACAAGGCAAAAGAAGCAAACATAGCCAATGCATTAGTTGGTAAAATTGCTGGAGTAAATGTTAGCAGCACCGCAACAGGTCCAAATGGATCCAGCAGAGTTGTAATAAGAGGAAACGGTTCATTAAACGGAAACAACCAACCTATGTATGTTGTAAATGATTTACCAATAGACAACACACAACTTAATTTACCCAACATTGGTAATGGTGCAAATTCAACAAGAATAAACGTAGACAGAGGTGATGGTACTTCACTTATAAACCCCGATGACATTAAAACCATAACAGTACTTAAAGGCGGTACCGCTGCAGCTCTATATGGAGCAAATGCTGCAAATGGAGTAATTTTAATACAAACCAAAAGAGGTGGTGCCCAAAAAGGAATAGGAATAGATTACAACACTTCATTTACATTGGAAACTCCATCGGTAATTCCAGATTGGCAATACGAATACGGATCTGGTGCTAGTGGAAAGAAACCACTAACACAAGCTGAGGCTGTAGATGCAGGACGCTGGTCATGGGGAGCTAAAATGGACGGAACAGATGTAATACAATTTGACGGAGTAAAAAGACCCTATAGCCCGCAAAAAGACAACATCAAAAATTTCTACAGACCCGGAACCACCTATATCAATTCAATTGCATTAACAGGTGGTGCTGAAAACGCTAATGGGCGTCTTTCTTTCTCGAATATGGACAACGAAAGCATTGTTCCCAACTCTGACTTTAACCGCAAAACAATCAATCTAGCGAGCAATGTGAACTTAACTGATTGGTTAAAATTTGATATAGTAACTCAATATAATATTGAAAAATCAAACAATCGACCAACTGTATCTGATGCAGAGGCGAATCCAAACTGGGGAACTTATATGATTGCTAATACGGTTGACATTAGAAACCTTGCCCCTGGATATGATGAAAACGGAAAAGAAGTAGCTTGGAATCCTGTTCCAATAGCAACTAACCCTCAATATGTAATTAATAAAATCAGAAATAACGATACGAAAAACCGTTTCATAGGAATGTTGAACGTAAAATTAAATTTCACACCCGATTTGTTTTTACAAGGACGTATTGGACAAGATTATACTAATTATGACTTTTTTGGATACATTCCAAAAACAACATTAAACAATCCAATTGGATATGCTCAAAGCTCAAAAGTAACATTATCCAATATAAACTCTGAGGCTATACTTAATTACACCAAGAAAAACATTTACAAAGACATTTCCTTAACTGCCTTATTAGGAGTTAACTCTCGAACTACATTAAGAGACGAAGTTAGAGCAGAAGGTTCTGGATTTGTATTAGATGATTTCTACTCATTAACAAACTTAGCCACATTAAGCTATACTTATCCATACGGAAAAACAAAAACCAACTCTGTTTATGGCGCAATAGATTTAGACTACAAGAACGTATTCTTTTTAAACTTTACAGGTCGTCAAGATTGGTTCTCTACTCTTTCCAAAGGAAACAATAGCGTCTTCTACCCTTCTATTGGAAGTAGCTTAATCCTTTCGGAAATAGTAACAATGCCTCATTGGATTTCATTTGCCAAATTAAGAAGTTCTTGGGCACAAGTAGGAGGAGCGACTCCAGATCCATATGCATTAAATGCTTCTTACTCTATGCTACAAGGCGGGCATAACGGACAGCAGTTACAAGGCCCAACTAGTTCAAGAGTACCTAATCCTACATTAAGCCCTTTAACTTCAACCACATTTGAGATAGGAACTGATTTAGGATTCTTCAACAATCGCATGAATATCGATTTTGCATGGTACAATCGTGCAACTACCAACGACATTGTAGAAACTACAATCTCTAACGCATCAGGAGCATCCACGTCTCTATTAAATCTTGGCGAGATGAGAAATAGAGGTATTGAACTTTTAATAAATGGAAAAATCATGAAATCAGAAAATTTTTCATGGGACATCACCTTAAACGGCTCTTACAATAAAAATACTGTAGTAGCCTTAACCGATCAATTGAGCTCTATAACAATGGCAACTTCTGTAAATGGCTACGCCACAATTACAAGTGACGTTAACAGACCCTACAGTATAATAAAAGGATACAAACCTCTTAAAGACGCAAACGGAAACACTGTCTACAATGTAAGTGGTGGCTCAGCAACTATTGCAAGAGGACCGCTTGAAGAACTAGGTCAAGGTGTACATCCTTGGGGAGCAGGAATCAGTAATGAATTTAGATACAAAGCACTAACATTTAGCTTCCTTATAGATGGTAAATTTGGTGGAAGCTTATATTCTGGCACCGACTTATACGGAACTCGAATGGGATTAACAAAGCTTACATTGGATGGTCGTGAAAATGGATTACCTATAAAAGGTGTCGATGTAAATGGCGCCCCTGTTGACATGGTTATTGCTCCAGAAAACCTAAGAACTTATTATGATGGGCTAAGAAACATTTCATCAACCTTTATATATGATGCAAGTTTTATAAAACTGAGACAAATAATCATTGGATATCAGTTACCACTAAACAAGATAAAAGGACTTTCAAAAATACAAGGTGCATCAATTTCATTTGTTGCTAGAAACTTATTCATTCTTTATAAAAAAACTCCAAATGTAGATCCCGAATCTGTATTCAGTGCAGGTAACGCTCAAGGTATAGAACAATTTGGAGTGCCTAAAACTAGAAGCTTCGGTTTAAGTTTAAATGTTAAAATATAAGCTAATTTTTAATGATGATTCAATAAATTAAAAGACATGAAAAAGATACTATCCATATACATAATAGGCATCCTTATATTAACTATATCTGCCTGCTCAAAAGATTTTGAAGAAATCAATTCAGATCCAAACTCAGTAGACAAACCCAATCCAAATTTTATCTTTAGCAGATCCCAACTAGAAGGCTTAAATAATAATTATTTTTTCACAGCAATTCTTCAATCCGGGCAAATGATCCAGCATTATTCAACCTATAAAGAAGCTTCCGGAGTTGGAGACAAATATCTTGATAATGAAGTTTACTACTCAGCATACTTCGCACAAGCTTATCCAAATTCAATAAATCAGATAACTATTGTCATAAACACATTAAAAAACAATCCGAATGATAGCAATAAGCTAAACATTGCCAGAATCTGGAGAGCATATCTATATCATCGTCTTACAGATTTATACGGTGATGTACCCTATTCTGAAGCTGCAAAAGCAAGAACTGAAAATATTTTTCTACCTAAATATGACAGCCAAGAGTCTATATACAAAGACTTACTAAAAGAACTAGATGAGGCAGCATTAGCATTGGACGCTTCCAAACCTAGTTTTGGAAAAGCTGATTTTATTTATGATGGAGATATCAATAAATGGAAAAAATTCTCTTATTCATTAATGCTTCGTCTAGGAATGAGATTAAGCAAAGTCGACCCTGCCCTCTCTAAAACTTGGGTAAACAAAGCAATTACAGGTGGAGTAATCCTCAATACTGCAGACAATGCTATCATGAAATATACTAATGGACCTAACGATTTTAATCGCAATCCTTCTGCTTTTGACCCAATAAGACTTGATTATTCAAAAGGATCGTATGGGCAAACAAACAATGAAGGTGGAAAACTTAGCAAAACCTTTATTGACGTATTAAAATCAACCAACGACCCAAGAATTAGCGTATATGCTGGCGTTTGGCAAGGCACGGTGCAAAACACAAATCCAGAAGTCCAAAAAGGTTTTCCAAATGGGCTTAAAACAGCACCAACTCCAATTGAACAAGCTACTTACTCAGAGCCCAATCAAAGCACTGTTCTAAGAGTTGACTCTCCTCTTATTATACTTAGTAATGCTGAAACAAATTTATATCTGGCCGAAGCGGCTTTAAGAGGTTGGTATACGGGAGAAAGCGATCAGAGTTTATACGAAAAAGCCGTAAAAGCCTCTTTTCTAAATGCTGGGATTTATGGTATTTCTTACACCATAACGGATGCAACACCATACTTAACTGAAAATCCATACATGGCAAGTGGCACATTTGATCAAAAAATGAATCAAATACATACCCAATTTTGGATTACCTTATTTGTAGATGAGCAAGAAGTTTATTCAAATTGGAGAAGAACTGGCTACCCAATATTAGTTCCGGTTAATTTTCCAGGAAATGTAACAAACGGAACAATTCCTAGGCGTATCAAATACCCAACTGGCGAATATTCAGTTAATTCAGCTAACTTAGCTGAAGCCATAAAACGTCAGGGTAGCGATTCATTTACAACAAAAATGTGGTGGGATAAATAGTAAAATAAATTAAATGAGCATAATAATTCTTTCGGCATGCATTATTTTTTTAGTGTTACAAATAACATGGTTTAAAATCAATCCATTTATTGCCTTTATCATAACATCTTTACTGGCAGGCCTCGCATTAGGTCTGCCAATAACAACATTAACAGGGACAGTTCAAAAAGGGCTAGGCGATATGCTCGGGTCAATTTCCTTAATCATTATTTTTGGTACCTGCATTGGTAAACTTACCGTTACTTCTGGTGCAGCATCTGTAATCGCAAAAACAGTGATGCAATGGACAGGTGAGAAATATGTTCGCCTAGGCCTAATGATTACAGGATTTATAGTTGGAATACCTTTATTTTACAGCGTAGGTTTTATCCTTTTGGTACCCTTGATATTTTCTGTAGCCAATCAATTTAAATTACCCAAAGTTTATATAGCTATTCCAATGCTAGCATCACTTTCGGTAGCACATGGTTTCTTGCCTCCTCACCCCTCACCAATGGCGTTGAGCAATATATTAAATGCAGATATCGGTCTGGTTTTAACTTACGGTATCGTAGTTTCCATACCTACCATTCTTATTGCTGGTTTGTTATTCTCAAACACACTCAAGAATATTAAATCTAATGATAAGAATGCCATAGTCCCAACAGAAGAACCTATAAATTTAACAACAAAACCTAGCTTTTTTACTAGTATAACATCTTCTCTATTCCCTGTTTTTGGCTTAACAATTACCTCGTTACTTCCTTTAATTTGGAAAGACGAACAAGTAAAGTTAGTATGTCAAACAATAGGAGAGCCTAGTATTATTATGCTAATCTCATTAATAATTTGTACATATACACTAGGTCTTCGTACAGGTAAAAACATGAAAACAATCATGGATGAATATGCAATAGCCATTAAAGACGTTGCCTTGATAATACTTATAATTGGTGGAGCTGGGAGTTTAAAAGAAATAATGATGGTAAGTGGTGTTAGCCAGACTATTGTTGATTCTTTAATAAAAATAGACATCCACCCTTATTTGCTTGCTTGGCTAATTGCTGCATTAATACGAATTTGTGTTGGCTCAGCTACTGCTGCCGGTTTAATGACAGCCGGTGTATTATTACCTTTACTAAAACTACAAGGGCTAGACCCAAATTTACTAGTCCTTTCAATAGGTGCAGGTAGCCTTATGTGCTCACATGTAAATGATCCCGGATTCTGGATGTTCAAAGAATACTTTGGAACCAGTATGAAGGATACAATTAAATCGTGGACAGTAATGGAATCATTTGTATCTATTCTTGGAATTATTTTTATTTTTATATTAAACACTTTTATACATTAACTACTATGGATTTATTACCACAAGAAAAATTTGAGACGCTTAACCTAACGTTACCTCCAGCACCAATGCCTCTTGGAATATACAAACCATTTTTAATAGATGGCAAATACTTATACCTATCTGGACACGGACCTGTAAGAGATGATAAATCATTAATTATTGGAAGAATTGGGGACGACATGGACATTGAGGAAGGGAAATTAGCAGCAAGACAAGTAGGACTAACAATGCTATCTACTATTGTTACCAACTTTGATAGTCTTAACGCAGTAAAAAGAGTCATCAAAGTACTCGGAATGGTTAATTGTAGCTCTGATTTCTTAAGACATCCTTATGTAATCAATGGTTGCAGTGAACTATTTGCTGAAGTATGGGGACAAGAAAATGGAATTGGAGTAAGAAGTGCCGTAGGAATGGGCTCATTACCCGATAATATTCCTGTTGAAGTTGAAGCTATTTTTGAATTACACTAAATCCATTTGAAATGAAAACGAAATCTTCACAAACAAAAATTACAACATTTGGTGAGTTATTATTGCGAATGGGTGTAGCTCATGGCAATCGATTTACACAAGCCAAAGAAATGCAGATTCACATAGGTGGAGCTGAAGCAAATGTTTGTGTATTACTTTCACAATTAGGTATAAAGACCAATTATATTACTCGCCTACCTAACAACGATTTATCCCAACTCGCATTAAACGAACTCCATAAATACAAAGTAGGCACGACTAATTGCATTTATGGAGGAGATCGGATTGGCTTATATTTTATTGAATCTGGTAACCAAATACGACAATCGCAAGTAATCTATGACCGAAGCAATTCAGCATTTGCAACGATTAATGAAAATGAAATTAATTGGGATGAAGTTCTAGAGAACACAACACATTTTCATTGGTCAGGCATTAGCCCTGGTGTTTCCAACGAAGCCAATTTAGTATGTAAAGAAGCAATATTAGCTGCTCATCGCAAAGGCATAACAATATCATCTGACTTTAATTTCCGTACTAAATTATGGCAATATGGAAAAAAACCTTCAGAAATCATGCCTGAACTACTCTATTACAGCACAATTACTATTGCCGATTTAGATTCAACCGAAATATATTTCAATATCAAAACTGACAAAAATGATTCCGATTCAGATCGGTTTCTAAAAACCTATGATCTTCTAAAAGAAAAAATGCCATATCTGGATACACTAGCCATGAGTTTCAGAAAATCAGAAGGCCAAACTCATTTGTATTCAGGCATGTTACTACATAAAGGTACTTTTTACGAATCTAAACCCTACTTGATACATCTTGTAACTGATCAAATCGGATCAGGAGATGCCTTCACCGCAGGATTACTCTACAGCCTTAAAAATGATCTATCCGGGCAAGAATGCATAGATTGGGCAACAGCATGCGGAGTTATAAAACAGAGTATAGTAGGAGATTTTGCCATAACCACTCCTGAAGAAATAAACCATTTTATCAAAAATGGCTCAAGCAATAGAATTAATAGATAAAACATAATTACAAAATGTACGATATTTTAAAAACGCAAGGAGTACTCCCTTTAGTAACACAAATTGGGATTAAAACTGCCGAAATAATACTAAAATCCGCTTCAGATTCAGGGATTAAAATCATCGAATTTGCAGCTCGTTCACCAGATGCAAAAGAAGTTTTTGCCCAAATGATAAATTTTAGAAACACGAATAATTTAAATATTAAGTTAGCTGTAGGATCGATTTTAACTTTAAATGATGCTGAAGCATATCATAAACTAGGCGCTGATTGCATAGTATGTCCACATACAGATTCTGAAATAGGTAACTTTTGCTTTAAAAACAATCTATACTGGATTCCCGGTGCAGCTACATTAAACGAAATCATTCATGCCAACAAATTAGGAGCCGAAATTGTAAAATTATTTCCTGCCGATAAAATAGGAGGACCGAGTTACGTTAAGGCCATAAAAGCACCGTTCCCAAATTTAAAACTGATGCCTAGTGGTGGTGTAACATTAGAAGAGAATAATTTAAAACCCTGGTTTAAAGCAGGAGTTGTTTGCGTAGGGATAGGATCACATTTGTTTTCAAAAGAAGTTTTATCCCAATTAGATTATGACAAATCATTTGCAGCTTTTAAAAACTTAATCACTATAGTTGAAAAATCTAGAAACTGAAGACATGAAAAATAATTGGTGGGAAATAAAACCGGAAACTCTTATTGACACTCCTTTTTTAGCACTTTATACTGATCGTATTCAATACAATATCGAGCATTTAATTGAATCTGTAAAAGGCGATATTCAAAAATTAAGACCACATATAAAGACACATAAATTAGGAGAAATTCTTGATTTGTATAAAACATATAAGATAGACAAGGTTAAATGTGCAACTATTGCTGAGGCAGAATTATGTGCGATTCATAATATTACAGATATATTATTAGCCTACCAACCAACCAAATTAAAACAACAGCGTTGGATTAGTTTATTGCAAAAATACCCTAATCTTATTTTCTCAACCATTGTTGACAATTTCGAGACAGCAAATGAATTATCAGAATTAGGTAAAAAAAACAATATAACATTAAATATTTATCTGGATATAAATGCCGGAATGGATAGAACTGGTGTAGACTATAAAAGTAATTGGGATCATTTAACTTGCGAAATAATCAATTTATCCAATATAAAATTTCTTGGATTACATATCTATGATGGTCATTTAAAAGGCTCAGCTGATGAGCGAATCAAAATAGCATCAGATACATTTACTCAAATAATTGATAAACTTTTCAAACTAGAGCAAAAACTAGATTGCAAACTAAAGGTTGTTGCTGGTGGCTCCAATACATTTCCTTTTTATACCAGTCAAAAAAATGTCGAATGCAGCCCAGGCACATTTGTATTCTGGGATATTAATTACCAAAACAATTTGCCAGAACAAAATTTCAAACCTGCAGCAGTTTTAGTTGGAACAGTTATATCTAAACCTACAAAAAACACTCTATGTATTGATATCGGATACAAATCTGTAGCATCTGAAAACCCATTAGACAAGCGTTTGACTATTTTAAATGACGACAAATTAATTCCAATATCACATTCAGAAGAACACTTAGTATTAGAGAACAAAGGAGCCAAACCATACAATATAGGAGATACTATTTATGCTATCCCTTATCATATTTGTCCAACTTGTGCGCTATACGAAACAGTTCAAATAGTAAACTCTCAGCAAGAAATTCACGATCAATGGACTGTTCTTGCCCGTAATAGAAAAATAAATTTTTAAAAAAAACACTATGTTCATATTTGATGCCCATCTTGACCTAAGCATGAATGCTATGGAATGGAACAGAGATTTAAGAAATGATGTAACTACATTACGCCATCTAGAAAAAGGGATGAATGACAAACCCGACAGAGAAAAAGCTACGGTCTCATTTCCTGATTTAAGAAAAGGGAACATTGGTATTGTGGTAGCAACTCAAATTGCACGATTTGTCAAGCCTGGCAGCACAATTCCTGGTTGGAATTCTCCACAACAAGCTTGGGCACAAACTCAAGCACAAGTGGCATGGTACAAATCCATGGAAGAAGAAGGTGAAATGGTTGCAATCACTGACAAAAAATCGCTACAGCAACAAATTGAATTATGGAATGATGGTACCTCAAATGATAAAAAACCTATAGGCTATATCTTAAGCCTAGAAGGTGCCGATTCTATCATTGACATTCCATACCTCGAAAAAGCATACAACTACGGGCTAAGAGCTATTGGCCCCGCCCATTATGGCCCAGGTCGTTATGCCAACGGAACCGATTCGACTGGAAAAATGGGAGCAAACGGAATCGAATTACTTAAAGAAATGGAACGTTTAAATATTATTTTAGACGCAACACATTTATGTGATGATGCTTTCTGGCAAGCATTAGAAAATTTCAATGGCCCTATTTGGGCAAGCCATAATAATTGCAGAAGCTTAGTTGATCATAATAGACAATATAGTGATGAACAAATAAAAGAACTTATTTCCAGAGGCGCTGTGATAGGAGGAGCATTAGATGCCTGGATGTTAGTACCTAATTGGCAAAGAGGAATTTCTACTCCACTCAGTATGCAATGCAATCTAGAAACAGCTTTCAAACACATGGATCACATCTGTCAAATAGCTGGAAATGCAGATCACATTGGTATAGGCTCAGACCTAGATGGCGCATTCGGAACTGAGCAAACACCATATGATTTGGATACCATAGCCGATTTACAAAAATTAGTTTTCATTTTTAGAAGCCATGGTTATGCAGAAGAAGATCTAAAAAAAATATTCCATCAAAACTGGATTAACTTTTTAATGAAAAATTGGTCTTAAATTAAAGTCAAACCTGGAACGGCTTGCTTGTATAGTTTTAATTTTTCATGATCCGGATCTATCTCAGTTATAACATAATCAACTTCAGATAAACTCGCGATTTTCATCTTTAAAACAGTATCTAATTTTTCAGATATACTAAGTATAGCCGTTTTTCTAGAAGCTTGAATCATTGCTTTCTTTACCTGAACAGTGTCCCAATCTGAATCTGAAAAACCACCCTCGATATCTAGTGCATTTGTTCCTAAAATTAATAAATCAACCTTAATACTTGATAACTGATGATACACATCTCCACTAACACACATTTGACTATAAGGAGAAATACTACCTCCAATCATTATAGCTTTAACGTTGGGTTTATCCAAAAGTTCTACTGCAGACAAAACTGTCACAGTAAAAATTGTAAGATTTAAATCGTTAGGAATTAATCGGATGAACTCTCTAATAGTAGTACCTCCACCAAGTAGCAGAACCATCCCGTCATGAAGCAATCCTACTGTTTTTTTTCCAATTATTTGCTTAGATTCACCAGCATAAGTTTGTGATACCGAAGAATGATGATATGCTTTTGTCATAGCTCCACCCTTCACTTTTATCAATAAAGACTCAGATTCAAGTTCATTTATATCTCTTCGTATAGTATCTTCTGAAACAAACAACTTATTAGAAAGTGTATCAAAACTCACTCGGGTATGTAAATTAATCTCTTTTAAAATATGAGCTTTTCTTTCTTCCTTGGTATAATTAACCAATTCATTATCATTCATAAGGTTCTTTTTACTAAAACAAAAATAAGAAAATAATGCAATTATATTGCTAACCAAAATAAAAATAGAACAAACAAACAAGACAATCTTATCATTTACAATACATTAAATACAAAAACACAGCGTGCAATTTTTTTGCACAAAAAACAACTAATCCCATTATAAGCTTTAAATTTGTTTTTAACCAATCAAAACCCAAACATGAAACAAACCCTCTTATTCATTCTAATACTATGTTATTCTTTAGGAAATGCCCAAGAGTCATTAAACAATACCACAATAATACCAGCGCCAAATTTCTACAAAGAAACTGGCGATAGCATTACCATAAAAGGACAAATAAAAATTGTTTTCAAAAACAACAAATACACACCTAAAGAACTTAAAACTGCTCAAATTTTCGAATCTGTCATAAACAAAAATACCCCAAAAAGTAAAGCTAACATTCTTGTTCAATTTACAACCGAACCTGCCTCGGTACCAACAAACAAAGAAGCCTATAAAATAAATATTACTTCTAAAGGAATTTTTGTTACCGGTCAAGAACAAGGTTTATTTTATGCAGTACAAAGTTTACTCCAGCTTCTACCAAATAATCCATCCATTAATTCTCAGATAAAACTACCAACTGCAGAAATTATAGACCAACCAAGATATCCATATAGAGGTTTACATTTAGATGTTTGCAGACACTTTTTCTCAGCAGCTGTCATTAAGGACTTCATTGCCCAAATGTCATATTACAAATTAAATAATTTTCACTGGCATTTAACAGATGACCAAGGTTGGAGAATTGAAATAAAAAAATATCCGAAACTCACCGAAATTGGATCTATAAGAGCACAAACACTTGTTGGAAATAAGTTCGAGAGATTCCCAAGATTTTTTGACAATATCCCTTATGGAGGGTATTACACCCAAGAAGAAATTAAAGAGGTTGTGAAATTTGCCGAAGATCATTTTGTAAACATTATTCCAGAAATTGAAATGCCTGGGCATGCATCTGCCGCTGTTGCCGCTTACCCAAATCTAGCCTGCTTTCCTTCATCTGACCTAAAGGTAATTGAATCATGGGGTGTATTTGAAGATGTTTTTTGCGCAGGTAAAGAAGAAACTTTTGTTTTTCTAGAAGATGTTTTAAAAGAAGTAATGGCACTTTTCCCTAGCGAATACATCCATATTGGTGGGGATGAATGCCCGAAATCTCGATGGGAGAAATGTCCAAATTGCCAAAAAAGAATAAAGGAATTAGGCTTAAAAAACGAACACGAACTTCAAAGTTACTTCATAAAACGTATGGAGAAATTCCTTAATGCAAATGGAAGACAAATCTTTGGATGGGACGAAATTTTAGAAGGTGGACTTGCTCCTAATGCTACTGTTATGTCTTGGCGAGGAGAATCTGGTGGAATTGCAGCCGCAAGAGAAAAACACAAAGTAATTATGACTCCCGAAGACTATGTTTATTTTGATCATAACCAAGGATATTCATTACAAGAACCATTATCTGTTGGACGTTTAACTACTGTTCACGAAGTATACAACTACAACCCAACACCAGTAGATAGTTTAACTATTGATCAACAAAAATATATCTATGGAGTTCAGGCAAATATTTGGTCTGAATATGTAACAAGTCCTGCAAAACTAAATTACATGCTTTATCCTAGATTATTTCCCTTTGCAGAAATCGCTTGGACGGAAACTAAAAATAAAAATTATCCTAATTTGATGCTAAAAAGATTCCCGCATCATATAGAAAAGTTGGAATCTCAAAAAAGACTATACAAAGTCCCTACCCCTTTTGGAATACAAGATACTACTGTTATAGCCTCAAAATACACATTAGAGATGCAACCAACAATTAAAAATGGGCAAATTTTCTACACCATTGATGGTTATAATCCTGATGAAACAAGTAGTAATTACAAAAAACCAGTTGCCATTTACATTCCAAAAGGAGAATTTAGAAAGATAAAAGTAGTACAAATAAGTCCTAGTGGCAGAAGAAGTTCTATTACTACTATTTCTATTAAAAATTCAGAAACTCAGCCTGCTTTAGCTATTAAACCAACAAAAAATGGTTTGAAATATTTCTATACAAATAAACTTGTACAACAAACCCTTGAACTAGATACTATAAAGTTTGCAAAATCTGGGATACATGAAGGTGTAATCGAAATGAAGAAATACAAGTCAAAGGAAAACTTATATATGGGTTTAAAGTTTGAAGGTTATATCTACATTCCCGAAACTGCTCAATATGAATTTTCTACTATTGTAGATGATGGTGCCAAATTATTTATTGACAACCAACTTATAGTTGATAACGATGGAAGACATTGGATCAATGAAGCATTTGGAGCCGCAAAACTCGAAAAGGGGTTTCATAAAATAAACATTAGCTATTTTGATGCTGCTGGAAGTTCAACCTTGCAGTGCTTTATCAGACAAGAAGGCAAAGAAAAACAAGAAATAAGTCCTTCTCAATTGTATTACGAATAGGCAAAAACAAAAAAACGCATTCGCCAAGGCGAATGCGTTTTTTATAAAAACTAAATTGAATTTTATTTCAGATTTATCCTTTCAAGCTTGCTGATAAATACTCACGGTTCATACGTGCAATATTTTCAAGAGAGATTCCTTTAGGACACTCTACTTCACAAGCTCCAGTATTGGTACAGTTACCAAAACCTTCAACATCCATTTGATGAACCATGTTTAAAACACGATCCGTAGCTTCAATACGACCTTGTGGTAATAAAGCATATTGAGATACCTTAGCAGAAACGAATAACATTGCTGATGAGTTTTTACAAGTGGCAACACAAGCTCCACAACCAATACATGTAGCTGCATCAAAAGCTGCATCTGCATCGTGTTTGTTAATCGGAATTGTATTTGCATCAATTGTATTTCCTGAAGTATTTACAGAGATAAATCCTCCTGCATGTTGAATTCTATCAAAAGAACTTCTATCTACAACTAAATCTTTAATTACAGGGAAAGCTTTTGCTCTAAATGGCTCGATAAAAATCGTATCTCCATCTTTAAACATACGCATGTGCAATTGACAAGTTGTTATACCTCTATCTGGTCCATGTGCCTCTCCGTTAATAAATAATGAACACATTCCACAAATTCCTTCGCGACAATCGTGATCAAATGCAACTGGCTCTTCTCCTTTGTTTATTAATTGCTCGTTAAGAACATCTAACATTTCAAGGAAAGACATATCTGGTTCAATACCGTCGATTGGGTAATCTACGATTGCTCCTTTATCTTCAGCGTTTTTCTGACGCCATATTTTTAATGTAAGTTTCATACTTTTTTAGTTTGAAAGTCATAAAGTCGAAAGTCGAAAGTCAATTAACATTCAGTCATTTAACTTTAAGGCTTTTGTCTTTTAACTAATTGCTATTTATAACTACGAGTTACCAATTTAATATTATCGAAAACTAATTCTTCCTTATGCAATACTGCATCGCTAGGTTTTCCTTTATATTCCCAAGCTGCTACATATGCAAAGTTTTCATCATCACGCTGTGCTTCTCCATCCTCAGATTGGTATTCTTCACGGAAGTGACCTCCACAAGATTCATTTCTGTGTAAAGCATCTTTCGCAAACAATTCTCCTAACTCTAAGAAATCGGCAACACGCGTTGCTTTTTCTAATTCTTGATTAAACTCATTCGCTTTTCCTGGTACTTTTACATCTTTATAAAATTCCTCACGTAAAGCGGCAATTTCTACAATAGCTTCATTTAATCCTTTTGCATTACGAGCCATACCAACTTTGTCCCACATAATTTTTCCTAATTTCTTATGGAAATAATCAACAGAATGTGTTCCGTTATTGTTAAGGAATTTCTCGATTTGGTCTTTTACATTTTTCTCCGCTTCTACGAATTCAGGTAAATCTGTAGAAATTTCTCCCATTTTAATATCTGGTGATAAATAATCCCCAATAGTATAAGGCAATACGAAATAACCATCTGCTAAACCTTGCATTAATGCAGAAGCACCCAATCTGTTTGCTCCGTGATCAGAGAAATTAGATTCTCCAATAGAGAAACATCCTGGAATTGTAGTCATTAAATTATAATCAACCCAAGTTCCACCCATTGTATAGTGAACCGCAGGATAAATCATCATTGGTGTTACGTATGGATTCTCGTCAACGATTTTTAAATACATTTGGAATAAGTTTCCGTATTTATTCTCTACAACTTCAGTTCCTAATTTAATAACTAAGTTCTTGTCATTAGCATCCAAACCTTTAACATAAGCTTGTTCTTTACCATAACGTTGTATCGCTGCAGCAAAATCAAGGTAAACTGCTTCACCTGTTTTATTTACTCCAAAACCTGCATCACAACGCTCTTTTGCAGCACGAGATGCAACGTCACGAGGAACTAAATTTCCAAATGAAGGATATCTTCTTTCTAAGTAATAATCTCTTTCGTCTTCAGACAAATCTGTTGGTTTTTTCTTTCCTTCACGGATAGCTTTTGCATCTTCCAATGATTTTGGAACCCAAATACGACCATCATTACGTAACGATTCAGACATCAAAGTCAATTTAGACTGATGATCTCCTGAAACTGGAATACATGTAGGGTGAATTTGTGTGTAACAAGGATTTGCAAAAAACGCTCCTTTTTTATGGATTTTCCAAGCAGCAGTTGCATTACTTCCCATCGCATTTGTTGATAAGAAGAATACGTTACCATAACCACCTGAACCAATAACAACAGCATGAGCTGAATGTCTTTCGATTTCTCCTGTAATCAAGTTACGAGCAATAATACCTCTTGCTTTTCCGTTCACGATAACTAAATCTAGCATTTCGTGACGGTTGTACATTTTGATTTTTCCACGACCGATTTGACGGTTCATTGCAGAATATGCTCCTAATAATAATTGTTGTCCGGTTTGTCCTTTTGCATAAAAAGTTCTAGAAACCAAAGTTCCTCCAAAAGAACGGTTATCTAACAAACCACCGTATTCACGAGCCAATGGAACTCCTTGAGCCACACATTGGTCAATAATATTAGCCGAAACTTCGGCAAGACGATGAACGTTTGCTTCACGCGCACGGTAGTCACCCCCTTTTACAGTATCATAAAATAAACGGAAAACTGAATCCCCATCTCCTTGATAATTTTTTGCTGCATTAATTCCCCCTTGTGCTGCAATTGAGTGCGCACGACGTGGTGAATCTTGAAAACAAAATGCTTTTACGTTATACCCTAATTCAGCAAGAGTCGCTGCTGCAGAACCTCCAGCTAAACCAGTTCCAACAACAATAACATCTAAGTTACGTTTGTTAGCAGGGTTTACTAAATTAATATGATCTTTATAATCTGTCCATTTGTCCGATATTGGGCCGTGTGGAATTTTTGAATCTAATGCCATTATAATTTATATTAATTATTGAAATGATGAAATAATGCGATTATTACGAAAAGGGCAGGTACTACTACCGCAAATCCATAACCGAATCTACTTAAAGATCTAGAGTACTTATTGTTCATCCCCATTGACTGAAGAGAAGAACTGAATCCATGCCAAAGGTGAAAACCTAATAACACAAAAGAAATACAGTACAATCCTGTACGAATTGGATCATGAAACTTATGAACTAATTCACCGTAATACCTTGTAGCATCTGGTGCAGTACCTACGATATATTTATAGGTAACTTCAGGAAACCAAAAATCATAAAAATGCAATACTAAAAATGCTAAAATAACAGATCCAGAAATAATCATATTTCTTGATGTCCATGAAGCATTAGCAGCTCCGTTGTATTTTGCATATGCAATTGGTCTTGCCGCGCTATTTTGAACCGTCAATACAAATCCCATTACAAAATGGAAAATTACACCGATTGCCAAAACTGGTTGCATTACATATTGAATCAGCGGATTGTATCCCATAAAGTGAGAAGCCTCATTAAAGACGTCTATACTTATAATAGAAATGAAATTTAAGGAAACATGCAGCGCTAAAAACGTGATTAAGAATATTCCCGAAAGAGCCATAGCCACTTTCTTTAAGATGGAAGCATTCAATAGTGCAGATTGTGCCATAAGAGTTTAAGTAGTTTGTTTTAAAAAATTATACAAAAATAACTTAAATACTAATGAACTACAACCATTTCGTTGTTATTTATAATGATTTTAAAGAGTTTTCATAGACTTCTTTGCAATTAATTTAAAAACAACAAAATAAGTTTTGAAAAAATTACAGTATAGATAATTCTTGCTTTTTATGTAATTACCAAATTGCTATTTTTTTCAGCTTTTTAATTTATTTTCCTCAAAAGTACCCCAAAACCAAATTTTATCTATTTAAAACAACCGAAGTCTGAAAGCTTAATTTTACCTTTATCGCCTCAAAAAAACCAGAATGAAAACAGGAATTGATGCTATTTCTTTTGATGTAGCCAACATACATTTGCCCATAAAAACTTTGGCAACTGCCCGAAATATTGAACCCGAAAAATTAGAAAAAGGCTTGGGTTTAATCAAAATGACACTCCCAGACACTTATCAAGATCCAGTAGTTTTTGGTGCAAATGCATTAACAAAACTAATTACTGAGAATCAAATAAACCTAAATGAAATAAGTCGAATTTATGTTGGAACTGAAAGTGCTATAGATAGTTCAAAACCCATTAGTTCGTTTTTAATCGCATTAATGGAACAAAAATTTGGAGAAGATTCTTTGTCCGAATGTGATGTTGTCGATTTCACCTTTGCCTGTATAGGTGGTGTTGATGCTTTGCAAAACTGTATTGATTTTATAAAACTGAATCCAACAAAAAAAGCAATTGTTGTTACAACCGATTTCGCTAAATACGATTTAAACTCAACTGGTGAATACACACAAGGTGCTGGAGCATTGGCTATGTTGGTAACTGCAAACCCTAGAATTATTGCCTTTGACGAAAACTGGGCAACAAGCACAAAAGGTGTTTTTGACTTTTTCAAACCATACAGAAGTCTCTCCAAGGAAACAATTACACAAAACAAAAACAACGATTCTTGGTTTGATAATTTAGAAACTGAAATTGAAATCCACAAAGATCAACCCGTTTTTGATGGTCAATATTCTAACCAATGTTATATGGATCGTACTCGTAATGCATACTTTTCATTCAAAAAATTAAAAAACACTACTGAAACTTTATACAAAACTTGGAATAGTATCATCATGCATCTTCCCTACTCTTTTCAAGGAAGGAGAATGTTGTCAGAGATTTATGCTTTGGACAGTGAATCCAAAATTATCTCAGGAGATGAATCTACATCTGAATACCAAAACAAACTAAAAGAAACAAGTAAATCCGAAGAATACAAAGCTTTTGTTACCGATAAATTACAGCCTGCCGAATTAGCTTCTTCATTAATTGGAAACCTTTATACTGGTTCTATTTTCATGGGATTATTATCAACTCTGGCTCATTTTTATGATACCAAAAAAGACATTTCCGGAACTAAGTTCGGGTTTTTAGCATATGGAAGTGGATCAAAATCAAAAGTTTTCGAAGGAACAATTCAGCTCGAGTGGCAATCGGCTTTAAGCCAAATTAAACTTTTTGAGAACTTAGAAGAAAGTGTAGAAATTGATTTTGAAACTTACGAAAGACTTCATAAAAAAGAACAAAAAGAAAGTATCAGAACACCAAAACAAGAATGGATTCTGGATCGAATCGAAAAAGAAATTCCGAATTTAATTGGAGCGAGATATTATAAATGGATTGATTAATTTAATACAAAAAACCGAAGTTTAATTGCTTCGGTTTTTTGTATTAAATTAATTTTTTATTCTTTTCCTTTTATTTCTATATTAAAATGCCAGTTATGTTTATACCAAACGTTTACATTTTCAAGCGTGTTGTTAGCACTCTTTTTAGACTCTCCTGCGTAACCTGAATTAAAACAGAATCCTGATCCATCATTATTATTACCTGAACTGCTTGCTACAACACCTAATGCCTCCCCATTTACAAGGTACCAATAAAAAACATATGTTTTTTTAGCTTCTAAAAAAACATTCAATCTTTCTAGATTAAAAGGAACAAAACCACCACTAAAATTTCCTAAAACATTTGCTGTTGTCGACGCTATAAATTTATCGCTTGCATCTCTTATAATTAATTTTAAGACAACATCTTGACGATAATCAGTGTTAGCTCCAGAATATTTAAACCCTTCACGAAGATGTATACTAAAAGCTGAAGGAACAAAATCTTTATCAAACACAATTGCCTGTCCAGTACCAATATTTCTGTCATAAGGCAAAATATCTGGTGCATTTGTTCTGTCATCACCTCCAAACCATTTCCATGCGTTTGCTTCTGAACATGACTCAAATCTATCAGTATCCATATGTGTAAACTTCACCTGATAAACTTTTTCTACTCCAGATTCCGATTTAACGGTATAAATTACTGGAGACGAATAATCTTTAATTGTACCCGGTTCTGGTGAAATTGAAGCGTATTTTGAAAATTTCAAATTAATATTTAAATTTTTTAAGTCAACAAATTCAGGCAATCTTTTGGTTATTATTCCTGTTTGCTCATTAATTTCAACATTTGTTAACAGATTTTTGTCCTTAATATTGAATTCCAAAATAGAATTTTCAATACTTGGTTCTCTATTTATAGTCACTTCATATTTTTTTTCATCACCATTTTCTGCTTTAACCGCCAAAGTAAATGAACCAGTAATCGATTTGATTGTACTTGGATCTGGAGATATCACTGCTCCTTCAGAAATTAAAACTTTTAAATTAATATCATTCAATTCAAATTTACTCTCAACCTTACCAGTTATTGAATTTCCTGAAATATCAAAATTCTTAGAGAGGTCGCCTTTAGTGATAGTAAATGATAAGATTTTATTTTCCGTACGTAATGGCACACTTTCTGAAGCACATGAAAACATTAAGAAAGAAGAAAATAACAGGGTTGCAAATCGATAGATTTTTGCTTTCATAGATAATAATCTTGGTGTTAAATTAGTTTTTGGTTTGCAGATACTCTACTTTATAATAAGTATTCTCTGCGTTTTTTTGTGATGCTAATGTAAATAAATTTGTACAACAAACATATTTTATAAAATAAAGATTAATCTTTCTTATACTGTTCAGTATAGTTTTGACTCCCTTTAATTCTTGTATCTTCAGCATGCACTCCGTTTGCCATTAAACTATTTTAAAAAAAATACTTACACAGATTTTCATTGATAAAAAAAAATTGCAGAATCTGCGTGAAAACAAAACACAGATTCTTTATTTATCCCCTTTCTTCTTCAGTATTATAAAGTAAAAGACCTAATCCCAAGACAAAAACCATACAACTCAACAACATACAAACTCCATCTTTTAATACAAAAAAAGAGAAACCTATTGCTGGTGCAGCAAGAACCACCATTGCAGCACTCATCGTATTTGTTCTAATAAAATTAAACGCATGCATGGCCAAACCAACAAAAAGCAAAGATGGACCAATAACAATAAAAGGGTAAAAAATAGATGGTGTATTACTGATATGCTTGCTTAATTCATTTCTAGCAAAATCATTATCCCCAAAACTCCACATTATAAAGTCAATAGTACAAAGACCTATGTGAGCAATAACCCCCAAAGCTGTTACTACTGAAGCTACAGAATTCAATTTATTTTTAGGGAATATGTAATTAAATGACAATAACAAACATGCTCCAATTAAATTAAACCAATGCGCAAAATCGACTGGTTTTTGAAAATCTGGCAAAACCTTAGAAAATAATAAATAACTGATAAGAAAAAATAGTAATCCAATCTGACAAAGATGTTTTGTTTTCATAATTAAGTTTTAAATTGAGAAAACAAAACTAAAACAAGAGACTTAGTCAAATACCGCCATCATTGACTTAGGTACAAAACATAGCCTTTTAGGTATGAATATTATAATGACAATAAAGCTTCTTTATAGTTTTTTGCAACTGGAAGCTCTATTTGAGTAAGAATAATAGTGTTTGGGTTTCTCCAAGACTTAAAATGAATTGGATTTATTAGATGTGAACGATGTATCTGGACTAAAAAATCAAAATCTTGTTGAACTTTTTTGAGTGAAGAACGAATTAATTTTGAACGGAGCACATTATTTTCTGTATAAAAAATCTCCACATAATTTTGAGCATTAGAGATACAAACTAAATCTGCTTTTTTAATTTTCAGAATATCTAATTTATTTTCTCCCTTAAATATCAAAAAATCATCTTTTATCGGAATAAGTTTAATCAAATATCTTCTCGCTAGAACAACTACTGGTGTCAAAACCAAAGCAACTTTAATAAATATTATCGAAAAAAATTCTGTAAAACTATATCCTCCCTTCAAAATCGGGCTTTTATAATATCCATAAATTCCAATCAAATAGATTAAATAAAAAAAGGCAATACTAGCTATTTCCAAACCAATACTCCACTTTGCTATTTTTTCATAAATCTTTTTCTGAAGGACAGCAAGAATAGTGTAACACAAAAACGCTACCAGACTAAAGCCTAAACTTATTAAAAACCAAGATCTAAAATTTAAAGTCCCATCATCAAAAGGTTTTATAATAAATGCAAAAACAAAAACCCATAAACTAATTAGAATACCAACTATTAAATGGTTCTTTATTGATGGATTTAATTCTTTCATATTTCTCATTAATAATTCAAGCCAAGACGTTCAAATTTAACTTTATATTTTAAGACATAGCTATTCCATTCTTCTTTATACTCTTCATTCTTATAAATAGATGCAGCATAATCCACGACTTCTTTACTGCAATGATTACCGAAAACAGTATCTAAATATTCTATCCCTGAATTGATTACTTGTTTCAAAACAGATAATTTATCTATTTCATTTTCTTTACAAGCCTTATCAAGCCATAATCCTTTTCCAATTTTCACATATTCTTTGAGCAACCTTTCAGTAATAAACTCCGAAGGAACATCATTAATATCTGGTTGATGTTTTCCATTCTTAAAAACTAACAAAATCAATTCTTCAGAATAATAATCTTCCGGAATTAACCTTAACATCGTTCCTTTTTCAGCAGCTTTAAAACAAAGTTCTTTTGTCATAAATTCATCTGGAATAACTTGAATTGCAAAACCATCTTTGCCAACTAATTTATCGCAGAATTCAAAAGTTATCAAGTTCTCATCAATAAATGACAAAGCATGATAGGTAATATTTAACGCCAGATTACAAAGCTCCTCGGTTTTAAATTGTTTCGGAACCAATTTAAGGTCTCTATAATTTGACAATACTCTTTTATGCCAATATTCATAACTTTTAACAGGAGGATTATTTTGTTTTAAAATCAATTCTCCAAATTCTAATTCCCGTTTTAATTCTTCAAAAGTCTCTATTAATGGGTTATCAAAATGTTTACGCAATTCTATCGAGATAATATCTTCTCCTGAAACTTCATCGTATTCACATTCGTTTTCGGTATCAAAATCACCTGCTCTGTCATTATAATAAAATAGGTTGTTTTTACGCTCCGCAAATATTGTATAATGATCTTCGACTATAAAAACAGGAGCATCAATTAGTCCTTCGCATTTAAAATTACCATGATTATAAGAGGTCATAACTACTTCCTGAGCCGTAACATTGCCTTTCATCTCTACATACGAACCTCCTAATAAGATACTTTGACAAGTAACGTTTCCTGTAATAAAAACATACGGTCCATAATCACCCTCAGCATTTATAATAGTTCCTGTTGTTGATAAATTTCCATTTATTAAAACGCCCTCAATTCTTATTGCATCAATTCCTTTTAATGATAGATTCAATAAATTAGCCAGCCATTTTTTCTCTTTATCTTCATAAAGATCTAAATAAAAGTTACCTTCAAAGTTTACATCTCCATTTGCTACAATAAAAAAATCCTGATCATCCCATTCATCAAAATAATCAAACCCTTCTCGCTCTATCAGAAAAGGATATTTTATTTTAACCTCTTTTATTGTAATTAACTTAAAACCTAATTCATTCATTTTGACTTTCTATAAATTTATCATTCTAAATAACCATTAAAATTTGATCATACTTAAGACTAAAATTACTAATTATATCTTCCGTACAATCAAACTGACTCATACCTATTCTACAAGTACTTGCAATTACAAAATGTTCTTTATTATCATTAAAAAAATATTCATCATTTTCTTTTCTAAGATCAATTACATTAAACCTTTCTGGGAGTGATATAAACTCGACAAAAGAGAATTCAAGGTCTATTGTATTATGCAGGATTATATTCAACGGGAAAACCAACATCATTGTATTGCATTTCATTTCTAATTATCAAAGAAGAATGACTTACAGTATATATCCAAATTCTAAATTTCCTATCGCTTTTAAATCTCATTTTTCATTTTACCTCTAAAGTTGCTAAAATAACATTTTAAGTAATACTATTTGCAATCTTAAAATTCTTATGAAACCTGATGCATGGGGGATTACTTCACATTACTTTATTTTAATTGAAGTTCAGTAAATTTCATCTGAGGCGATATTCTTTTATGCAGCGATAGCGGAATAAAAGATAAAGCCGTCCCGAAGGGACACATCATTATTAAAACTCTAATTTACTAGGATTAAAAAAATCTGCTAAATCTGCGTGAAACATAATTACCAATCATTGTTGAGCTACCTAAAGAGATTTCTCCTCCATCGAAATTGACAAGATTACATAAATCAGCATGAAAAAAATCTCAAATAAATAAGAAAATTTTAATAAACCAACCCTTTTTAGTATTTCTAAAATTAGTATTTTTGAGTATTCAAAGTATAAAACACAATTAATATGAAATATCATCAAATAAACAGTTCTCTTTTTATAAAAAATCGCGAAAAATTCATGGCACAAATGAAGCCTAATAGTGTAGCGGTATTTAATTCAAATGATATTTACCCAGTTAGCGCTGATAGTACATTACCTTTTGCTCAACATAGAGATATTTTTTACTTAAGTGGGGTTGATCAGGAAGAAAGCATCTTATTGCTTTTTCCAGACGCACCATACGAAAATCAACGTGAGATTTTATTTTTAAAAGAAACGAATGACCATATTGCTGTTTGGGAAGGCGAAAAACTTACTAAACAACGTGCATTTGAAGTTTCTGGAATAAAAACTGTTTATTGGTTACAAGATTTTGAAAAAGTCCTGAACGAAATGATGACTTATTCTGATACTATGTATATTAATACTAACGAACATTATCGCGCAACGGTGGAAACTGAAACTCGTGAAGCTCGTTTTGTAAAATGGTGGAAAGAAAGATATCCTGCACACCAAGTTGCAAAAAGCAACCCTATATTACAACGCATCCGTTCGGTAAAAGAAAGCGAAGAAATCGATTTGATTCAACAAGCTTGTAACATTACCGAAAAAGGTTTCAGAAGATTATTGCCTTTTGTAAAACCTAATGTAACTGAATACGAAATTGAAGCGGAACTTATCCACGAATTTATCCGTAATCGTTCAAAAGGTTTTGCTTACACTCCAATTATTGCTTCTGGAAATAATGCAAACGTATTACACTATATCGAAAACAACCAACAATGTAAAGCTGGAGATTTAATCTTGCTAGATGTAGCAGCCGAATATGCTAATTATTCTAGCGATATGTCACGTACGATTCCTGTATCTGGTACATTTACTGCTCGTCAAAAAGCCGTTTACAATGCAGTATTGCGTGTGAAAGATGAAGCTACAAAGATGCTTACTCCTGGAACACTTTGGAAACAATACCATTTAGAAGTTGGAAAAATAATGACATCGGAATTATTAGATTTAAAACTAATAGACAAAGCCGATGTGCAAAATGAAAACCCAGATTGGCCAGCTTATAAAAAGTATTTCATGCACGGAACATCTCACCATATGGGATTAGACACTCACGATTATGGATTACTACACGAGCCTATGAAAGCCAATATGGTTTTTACTGTTGAGCCTGGAATTTACGTCCCTGCTGAAGGCTTTGGTATTCGTCTTGAAGACAATGTTGTAATTCAGGAAACTGGAGAACCATTTAACTTAATGCGCAACATCCCAATCGAAGCTGATGAAATTGAAAGCTTGATGAACGTTTAATATTACTGTCCATTTCGATAATAAAAATAAACGGTTTACATATTTGTAGACCGTTTTTGCTTTTCTAATTATCACAAACTCCTATTTTTACAACATAAATTCATCTCATTGAAAAATATCCTCTTCAAAAACACCAATATCTCTTATTCCGACACAGGAAAAG
The DNA here is from genome assembly GCF_020905345.1 of Flavobacterium pisciphilum. Classification (NCBI taxonomy): domain Bacteria; kingdom Pseudomonadati; phylum Bacteroidota; class Flavobacteriia; order Flavobacteriales; family Flavobacteriaceae; genus Flavobacterium; species Flavobacterium pisciphilum. The sequence continues at coordinate 3,278,125 of NZ_JAJJMO010000001.1, read as the reverse complement.
GCACTACAATAGTTTTGCTTCATGGTTTCTTAGAAAACAAAACTATGTGGAATCATTATGTTGATGTATTTTCTAAAAATTACCGTGTTGTTACTATTGATTTATTAGGTCACGGAAAAACGGAACCCCTAGGTTACGTTCATACAATGGAAGATAATGCTGATGTAGTTAAAGAAGTCTTATCTCATCTTGAGATCAATAAAGCCGTTTTTGTAGGACACTCTATGGGAGGATATATAGCATTAGCTTTCGCTGAATTATATCCTGAAAATGTACAAGGTTTGGTTTTATTGAATTCTACATCTAAACCCGATAGTACTGAACGAAAGCTAAACAGAAACAGAGCCATTAAAGCCGTCAAACAGAACTATACAACTTTTATAGGCTTAGCCATAGGCAACTTATTTAGTGAAAACAACCGAGAAAGACTTGCCACAAATATAGAACTAGTAAAGGAAGAAGCTTTAAAAACTCCACTTCAAGGCATAATAGCTTCATTAGAAGGAATGAAAATAAGAAAAGACAAAGAACTCATCTTACATACTGATCTTTTTCCGAAGCTATTAATTTTAGGCAAGATGGATCCCGTTTTAAACTATGAAGAAACTATTTTACAAATAGAAAACACAGATGTATCATTGGTTACATTCCCTGATGGGCATATGAGCTCTATCGAAAATGAGACAGAATTGACTGCTGTTTTGTTAGATTTTTTCAATAAAATTTAAAACAACATTACAATATTTTTTCCTCAAAGGCTATTTCAATATTTAGGATTTCATTTAAAAGCAACACTATTTGCTCTAAATAGTCACGCATTATCTCGTCAGTAATAATCGCATTAATATCTTTATCTTCTTTGAATCCAAAGGGTAAAAATCCTGATTTTAAATTTTTAAAAGAGATAATTCCTGCTTCAATAGGCAATCCTTTGGCATTATTCTCATACATAAAAACATACGCTAAAACCTGAATAATTTTATCATTTTTTATATCAGTCACAAGACCATCCCAATTTTTAAGAACAACATTCGCCTTGTCTACTTTACCGGTTTTATAATCAATAATTCTAATGATACCATTACGCTCCTCTATCCTATCTACATTTCCTTTTATTAAAACAGGAAATGGTAAACTGGGATGCATTAATGTTCTTTCAAAAGTTTCTTCGATTGCCAAAATTTTAATAGCATCATCCTTTTTAATACTATCAAGTTCAACTTTCAAGAAATTTGAAACATTTCGTTTAGCCACTTCAAAAGCCAAAAGATTACGCCCCTTTTTTATCTCTCCCTCTTTATAAACCAACTTAAACTGTTTCAGAACTTCATTATCCAACAACTTAAAACAATTTAAAATATCATTCTCAGAGATAAACTTCCCAATAAAAGGTTCGTATAGTGCTTTTAACGTTTCATGGATAATCGTTCCCAATGTATTTAAGGCAATATTCTCTTCAACTTCCTCAACTTCACGAATTCGTAATATTTTTTGAAAATAAAACTGAATAGGATTTCGAATATAGCTTGTTAAAGCCGATGGTGAAAATCCAGTAGTTGCGATTTCTTTCAAACGTACCATTACTGCTTCAGATTTCGGAATAACCATTGGCTCATATGCGTTTTCTGGTAAAACTGCATTGTAAATTTCATGAGTTAAATTATGTAGTGGCTGCTTTTCAACCTCTAATTGCGTTATAAAACGACTTCTTTCTCCTGCATCTAATCCTTCACTTTCGGTATTATACAGCAAATAAATATTCTTTGCACGTTGCAATAAATGATAGAAATGGAAGGTATAAATAGCATCTTTTTCCTTAAAAGTAGGCAAGCCTAATTCTCGTTTTACATCGTAAGGAATAAACGAGTTCATCGATTTACCTGCAGGAAATTTACCTTCATTCATAGAAGTCACAATTACAGTATCAAAATCCAAAACACGGCTTTCTAAAACTCCCATTATCTGCAACCCGTTGAGCGGTTCACCCTCAAACGAAACTTCTGCTACCTCTATCACTTGCTTATAAATAGCATATAGTGTCTCTATTTTATCAATATGTTGGTGTTGTGAGTAATAATTAATCAACTTATTAATTACTTTAAAAATAGCAAAGACAAATGTTTTAGCAATTTTATCCTCCTCACTATCATTACTCAAATTCTCTTTTATAACAAGCAAAAGTGCTGATATGTTATTTAAGACAGCAACAGATCCAGAATCCCACTTTTGAAATAATAACAAAAACAAATCTGAATGACTCTCATTAAGTTCAACAATTTTAGAATGCGCTATAAAAGTATAATTATTCTGATTTATCTTTTTTACCAGCTCGTTCACATTAGCGTAAGGCTCAACTAAAGGATGTGTCAAGATATCCAAAACATCTTTGTAATAAAAGACATAAGAACTACTATTTCTTGACAATGCATTAGTATGCATCTTAAACAATTTAGCAATTAAAATTTGAGTTGGATTATTCTTACTTGAATATCCCATCGTAATATTTAAAGCTCCAACTGTAGATGGCAAAGCATACAAAAGTGGTACTAATAAATTTTCATCACCTAATACTACAGCAACCTTATCCAAGGATGAACCCGGATTATTAGTAATAATTTCTTCTATTATACTCCCTGTTATCTTAGCTTGACCAATTGATTTTGGAGTTCCAATAACTTGTACGTTTTTAGACTGAGAGAAATCATCAAATATCCATTCAAAAGGATTTGCTTTATAATGCTTCCAATCTTGCTTAAAACGTCTTACAAACAGCCCCGCATCATGGTACGGATCGTTTAAAAATGTTTTATCAATATCCCAATATATTTTAGCCTGATCTGAAGCAATTAAATGCTGAATAATTTTTTCTTCCGCAGCATTTAGAGCATTAAATCCAGCAAAAACAAAATGCTGATTTGGAACAGAATTTGTAAAATGATTTATATTATTTACTGCTTCTCTATAAATCAACCCTTGATAGCCAATTTGCTTATTCAACAAATGGACATATAAGGATTCATAATAACTAGGAAGTAACTTCCAGAAATCGATATAATTCTCTAGTAATTGTGTTTTATTTTCGACCTCAATTCCCCATTTTTTAATATCCTCGATATCCTTAAGATAAGAAAGAACATGTGATGGATCTAATAAGTATCTATCAATCTCATTAAAATCTTGCAACAATGTTTTAGCCCAATTGGCAAACAATTCAAAAGACTGCTGATTTTTTTTATCTGTAATTGATAGGTATACTTCATAAAATTCAAACAACAATTCTATTGAATCAATTGAACGCACTGAAGCAATATCCTGAATGAAGTCTTCTATACTAATTATCTTCGGACTAATAACTGTATTATGAATTTGTTTTTTTAAAGCCTCAACAAGAAAAATTTTGGCTCTTTTATTCGGTAAGACAATTGTTGTCTCTGCCAATTTACCCGAATATCCTTCAATTATAACTTTCGCAATGCTATCTAAAAAGTAAATCTCTGTCATTGTATAAAAATAAAAAAAGCCATTCAATTAAGAATGGCTTTTTAAAATTATTTAGAAAAGTAAATTACAATTTACCTTCGTATTTAGAACCTATGTGTCTGATTTCAGTTCTTCTGTTTTCAGCTCTACCTTTAGCAGTTTTGTTACTTGCTACTGGTTGAGATGAACCAAATCCTTTAGCAACTAAGTTATCTGGGCTTACACCTCTTTCGATTAATGCATTCATTACAGCATTAGCTCTATCTTCAGATAATTTGTTGTTGATTTTAGCAGAACCTGTACTATCAGTATGTCCTTCTATGCTAAATTTAGCATTTGGATAAGCTTTAAGGATTTCTTTGATAGCATCTAATCTAGCAAGAGTAGTAGCATCTCCTTTTTTGAAAGTAGCTTTTCCAGTGTCAAAGAATACCGCTCTAGCTTGAACTTTAAGATCATCTAATACAGCAGTAGTTACTTCTGGACAACCTCTGTTACTAGCTGGACCAGCTACAGTAGGACAATCGTCATCTTTGTCAAGAACACCATCTTTATCAGCATCTGGCCAAGGGCATCCACCATTTTCTTTAGGACCAGCTACAGTAGGACATTTGTCATCTTTATCAGCAATACCATCACCGTCAGCATCTGGACAACCTTTTAAAGCAGCTAAACCAAATGTATCTGGACAAGCGTCATCTTTATCAGCAACACCATCACCGTCTCTATCAGGACAACCGTTTAAAGCAGCTAAACCAAATTCAGTAGGACAAGCATCACTTGCATCAACGATACCATCACCGTCAGTATCAGGACATCCGTTGAATTGTTTTAAACCAGCAACATCTGGACAAGCATCATCTTTATCGTAGATACCATCACCGTCAGTATCTTTACCTCCAAATTTGAAAGTAAGACCAGCTGAATGTTGGAAATGAGATGGAGCATCTGGAGTACCAAATTTATCTTCTCTATCTCCGAAAGATTTTTTATAAGTAGTTTCTAAAGACAAACCAATTGCTTCAGTAAACCAAAAAGTTAAACCAGCTCCTGGGTTAACAGTACCATAACTGCTATCTCCAAAGAAAGTATAACCTCCACCAACGCGTAACGAAGGGTCAATTACTTTAGATTTAATTAATGACATGAAGCTATATCTAATATTAGCGTCAATACCATAATACATCAAATCTCCAGGATTAGAAACTACATAACCACGAGAATCGTGACCAGGTGCAGTTGGGTCAAATTTAACGTATTTATCAATTTTATTCACAGAACCTTGTAATCCTACAGAAAAATTGCTACCTACGTATCTAGATACACTAATGTAAGATACAGAAGGAAGAACGTTCCAGTTGTCTTTCGCCGCGAAAGGCTGAGAGAAATGCTTATCTGCCCAGTTATTTCCTCCACCAGCACTTGTTTTAGTGTCAACGGCATTAACTCCAAAAGAGATAGCCCATGGATTGTTACTGTCTTGTGCGTGAGAACTTAACCCCATCACCATCATCACAGCAACTAAAAGTTTGTTAAGATGTTTCATACTTAATTTATTTAATTACAATTTAGTTAATTATAGACAAAAGTAATGCGTAAATTTTTAACTACAAAATGAAATGTTAAAAAAAAGCAATAAGAAATGCAAAAAGTGGGAATTATACAACTTTTAACATTTTACCTACCTTAACAAATGCCTCTAAAGCTCTGTCCAGATGATCCTTTGTGTGGGCTGCAGATAATTGTACTCTTATCCTTGCTTTTTCCTTTGGAACTACAGGAAAGAAGAAACCAATTACATAAATCCCTTCTTTTAAAAGTTCATTTGCCATATTTTGCGATAATTTTGCATCATAAAGCATAACTGGAACAATAGCCGAATCTCCATCTATTATATCAAATCCCGCTTTCTTCAAACCTTCTTTAAAATAATTAGTATTCCACTCTAATCTATCTCTTAATACTGTGTCTTTTTCAAGAAGTTCAAATACTTTAATAGAAGCCCCTACAATTGCTGGCGCTAATGAATTTGAAAACAAATAAGGTCTTGATCTTTGACGTAACAATTCTACGATTTCTTTTTTAGCCGTAGTATAACCTCCCATAGCACCTCCTAAAGCTTTACCAAGAGTTCCTGTAATAATATCAACTCTACCCATTACTCCTTTTGCTTCAAGAGTTCCTTTTCCTGTTGCTCCAATAAATCCAGCAGCATGACATTCGTCGACCATAACCATAGCATCATATTTATCTGCTAAGTCACAAATCTTATCTAACGGAGCTACAAGTCCATCCATAGAGAATACACCATCAGTAACAATTAATTTAAAGCGAGCTCCAGCTTCATTCGCTTTGATCAGCTGCTGTTCTAAATCCTCCATATTGCTATTCTCATAACGATAACGAGCCGCTTTACATAAGCGAACACCATCTATAATAGAAGCATGATTTAAACTATCTGAAATAATTGCATCATTCTCACCCAATAAAGGTTCAAAAACACCCCCATTAGCATCAAAGGCCGCTGCATATAAAATCGTATCTTCTGTTCCATAAAAATCAGCAATCTTTTTCTCTAATGTTTTATGTATATCTTGCGTACCACATATAAAACGCACAGATGACATTCCGAAACCATGCGTATCCATTGCATCTTTTGCTGCCTGAACAACTTCTGGATGTGAAGACAATCCTAAATAATTATTTGCACAAAAATTCAAAACCTTCTCTCCCGTAGAAATCGTTATTTCAGCATCCTGAGCAGAAGTTATTATTCTTTCTCTCTTAAAAATTCCGTTTTCTTCAATAGTTTGCAACTCATTCTGCAAGTGCTCTTTAATTTTTCCGTACATTTTTACTTATTTAATATGTTAAATTTTAACAAGTTATCCAAATTCAGTTTTTTAACGACTGACTAATTTTTTCACAAATTTACTACATCGATATCGGTTCCTATATACACCAATGCCTTTTTTAACACTTTAAACCCCATATCTTCAATTGCAAGCTGATATTCTTCTACTTGTTGTTTATATTTTGGGTTACTTAGCCCCGTTTTATAATCTAAAAGATACGCCTCTCTGTTCGGAGTAATAACCACTCTATCAGGCTTTAACACCTTTCCTTCTTTTTGAATTATCGTTTCTTCATTTAGAACCCTATTATTCCCTTCAAAGCAAATGCTAATTTCAGGATGATTCACAATTTCCTGAATTGTCTTTAAAACAATATCTTTTTGTTCAAAAGTAATCAACCCATCCTCTAACGCTTTTACAATAGCCAAATCAATATCAGATTTATACTTTACAAAAGCCAATATTTCATGGATTACATTTCCGTAAGATATAGCTTCTTGCTGATGTGTTCCCCACATTAACGCTTCACGTTGAGCAATTTTAATATTCTTAGGATTTAAAACCTCAGAGACTAACGGAATTGTTTTTGTAAATGAGGCATGCTTATCTCCCGAAGACAATTTAACTGAACTTCCAAATTCATATTCTAACTTTCCTTCATCATAAACCCCTATATTAATGAGATATTTTATAAAAAAAGAAGCCATATTATCAGGGAAATCACCGTCCTTTCTAGGCTTTATCTCCTGAGAAATAACATATAACTGTTCTTCTGCTCGAGTTAACGCAACATACAAAACATTAATATTATCAAGTAATTCTTCTTGTTTTTTTAAATTAAAAACCTCTGCCGCGCCCTCTCCAAATCCAGCTACAGCACTACTATTATCTATTAATACTTTTGGTAAACCAAACTCTTCCTCCTCTGCATTTAACCACAACTTATCTTTGGGTTTTCGACTATAATCTTCTTCTGCAAAAGGCATAATAACAACAGGAAATTCCAATCCTTTCGATTTATGAATAGTCATAATACGAACTGCATTATTTCCCTCTGGGGACGGAATACTAAATTTCTCTGCATTCTTATCCCAGTAGCTCAAAAAATCCGAAATACCAGCTTGGTTCCGAATATCCCGTTCCAAGACTATATCAAGAAAATATTGTACGTATGCATTATTATACTCTGGACGTACGAATTTCGAAACTATAGTCTCAACTGACTCATAAAGTGATTTTTTTCGAATACTTTCAAATGAAAGCGAAACATCAAATTTCTCCAACCATTTCTCAAAAGCAATTTCATTTCTTTCTGCCATTCCCTCTGCTATAAAATCATGGATTGGCTTTTCAATAGCTGTATTCTTAGCTAAAAAATGCAAAAAGTTAGCCTTCGCTTCTAAATCAGCATTATTATTCAAATACTTCAACAGATGCACAATCAATCGAACTTCAGTAGCACTCTGAATCATCAATGTCTCAGAAGACAATAATGGAATATTTTGCTCTGTTAAGTAATTTGCGACAGCAATACCCTGACTCCTTTTTCGAGTCAAAATAACAATATCTTTATACTCAAATCCTTCTCGTAGTACTTTTTGAATTATATTTAAAGTTGCCAAGACATACAAATCCGTTTTTTCTAACATCGTATCGTCCTCAATCTGATCATTTTTATCAATTATTGGAAGAAACGAGACATTTACATAGCCCCCTTTCTTCGCATTTGTTTTTTGATAACTATGATTTTCATACAAATCCTTATAATCTGCATTCTCAAACTCTGACGAGATTAATTTAAAGAAACCATTATTAAATTCAATAACCTCGCTATAACTACGATAATTAGTATCTAAATGTGTTATTGTTTTATCAGGATTATTAAACGGATTTAAATCCTTACTCAATTCAATAAACTGCTCCGCCTTTCCTCCCCTCCAACGATAGATAGATTGCTTTGGATCCCCCACTATCATCAAAGTACCTTTTACTCCAAAATCATCTTGACCCGAAAGCGCGTTATCAATTAGCGGAATTAAATTCTGCCATTGCATCTCGGATGTATCCTGAAACTCATCAATAAAAAAATGACGATATCTTTCCCCTAGACGTTCATAAATAAAAGGTGCTGGTTGATTTTGGATTTCGCGATGAATAATAGCATTGAATTCGGAAATAGACAAAACATTTTGCTCCTTTTGAATCTTTTCTAACTCATTACTCACTGTATTCAACAAGGAAAGTGGCGTGATATTTTTAAGAAATGCATTGTAAAAATCCCTTTTCTCAAAATTTTTATAAACCTTACTCAGAATCTGAAGTAACTCTGGGATAATATTTTCGATTAAAGCCCTGTCTTTTGCTGTTTTATTTATTGCAATATCATCAAACTCATGAAATGTTTTATTCTTAGGATTGAATTTTCCATCTCGGATGCTTTCCAAGTGATTTGGAAATGTTCCTCTTGAAAAAGATTTTAAATCAATTCCATTTTTTTCAATTAGTAAAAGAGCCTCTGTAACAAATACTGTATTCTCTTCTTCTAGATCTTTACACAAAACCTTAAGTTTCTTTTTTATTTCAACAAACTCCCCTATTGATTTATCATGAAAATGTATAATCTCGTTTCGATTGTTCTCATTCAAGATCAATCTTCCAGTTTCAAGAATTTCACGAGAAACATCCCAACTTTTGTCATCGTCAGTTTTTTCCATCGTAAAATCAATCAATAACTTGGTCAAAGTTTCATCTTGTCCTGCTTGTGCAATAATAGCATCAACTGCCTCAATAAGTAAATTTTCGGTATCTAGAGTTACCTCAAAAGTCATTGGCAAATTAAGATCGTGCGCAAAAGCCCGAATAACTTTATGTGTGAATTTATCAATTGTAGAAATATCAAAAGCTGCATAATTATGAATAATATGCTTAATGATATTTTGTGATTTAGTTTTTAATTCAATGATTGAAAGCCCTGTTTCTCGAGCTAAGTCTTGCATCAAATCTATCGCCTTTATAGATGGCTCATTTTTTGCAAACTCTGACAAACTGCCTACAATACGGCTTTTCATTTCATGCACCGCCTTATTGGTAAATGTAATCGCAAGTATATTACGATATGCATCATTTTTGGGTGCCGAAAGAATAATTTTAAGATATTCCTTAACTAAAGTATACGTTTTCCCAGAACCCGCAGATGCATCATATATAGAGAAAGAGGGTCTTTGCATTTTTTACTTTTTTTACACTACAAAAGTAAAACATCCCAAGAACTATTGACTGCAGAAAACTAAAATTCTATGAAGTAAAATTTATTAGTGTTTGTTAAATGCTTTTTTATTAAAAACAATTAAGATTCCAACACCTGTAGAAATTGCCATATCGGCAAAATTAAAAATTGCATTAAAAAATTTAAACTCTTGTCCTCCCCATATTGGCAACCAACTTGGTAGAATCCCTTCCCAAATAGGAAAATACAACATATCGACTACTTTACCATGAAACCAAGTTCCATAATGTTCTGGAGCAAATAATGTTGCTAAATTATTGTAACTATCATCGAAAATCACACCATAAAAAACAGAGTCAATAATATTCCCTGCTGCTCCTGCCAAAATCAAAGAAATAGCAACAATCAAATATGTTGAACTTTCTTTTTTAACTGAATCATATAGCCAATATCCAATACCAAAAACAGCAAAAATCCTAAACACAGTCAGAATCAATTTTCCATATTCTCCTGGGATTTTTGTCCCCCAAGCCATTCCTTCGTTTTCAATAAAAAGAATCTTAAACCATTTAAAAACTTCTACCTCTTCACTTAAGACAAAATTAGTCTTAATGTAAATTTTAGAAATCTGATCAATAATTAAAATAATGAAAATAAGTAAATACGCTCTTCGTAGTGACATTTTATAATTTTTTATTGGCGCAAAAGTAACAATTAAATCAAAAAAAACGCCCCCTTAGGAGCGTTAATTATTTCGTAACAAAATGTTTCATTAATTTCTTCCATTATTCCTAACTGGTTTTGACCCCTCTGAAAAAAAACTTGAAATAGAATTAAACAATCCTTTTGTTTCTTTTTTCAATTCTCCAGTTGTAACTGTATTACTCTGAGTACTTTTTGACCGAGCAACATTCAGCTTAATCCTTATCTTTTCAAAATCTTTCATTCTACCATCAACATCCGACTTAACATCTCTAAACTTCAATACTTTAGCCATAACGTTTTATATTAAATTAAAATTTTATTGATTTCCCATACTTACTTACAATAATACACAATTATTTTTTATTTATTAAATAAATTAACGAGATAATTCATGATAATGATATGTTTTTTTGATTAAATTAGCTAAATCAATTATTTTTTAACAACTCCCCAAATATCCTCACTATGAATGAAATCACTACCATCCTAAATGAGTTTTTAATTCAAACCAAATCAACATCAGCACTAATATCCGGTACAAAAGGAAAACTAATCACTTCTTTGCATTTAGATTACAGCGACAGTGTTGCTGCAATGAGTGATGCAATTCTATCTATGAGTGACAAATTCCTAACCGATTTAGACAAAGGCTCTTTAAAGCAATTATATCTTAAAACCACTGACGGTGTTGCTGTAATGAACAAAATAAACAATTCTCACGGTATTATTGTTTTCTCTAATGACGGAAGTAACCTTGGATTGTTTTTACGTAATATCGATGAACTAGCCACTCAACTTAGCAAAATCAGTCTTTTAAAATAATTAATAATCAACAAATCCCCAAAATTATGAGCAACGACTTCTTAAATGTTTTTCTAACTGAAATGAAAACAAATGTGAATGGTTTTATAGCTGTAGCTGTAACCGAAATTGAAACAGGATTAAGCTATGGTAATATTAGTATCGACTCAGCATTTGACCCCGAATTAGCCTCAGCCTACAATCTTGAAGTAGTTAAAGCAAAATTAAGTGCTGTAAAGGCATTGAATTTAAACCAAGACATCGAGGACATCCTGATTACTCTTACCAGTCAAATTCATATTATTGACATTTCTCCAAATAATAAATTCATGGTTTATCTAGTTGCCGACTCTACAAAAGCTAATTTAGGGATGACAAGAGCTGTTTTAAGAAAGCACAAAGCAGATTTAGAAAAAAACCTAGCATAACAACATTACTATTTTTAATTAAAACTGTCTTTACCTTAGATAGTTTTAATTAAATAAGTAACACACAATAAGTCTTAGCTAATTTTTAAATCTTAGCTCCCTCCTTAGATATTATTGCAAAAAAAAACGCCCCTTAACAGGAGCGTTTTTTATATTTAAAATTATCATTACTTCAACAGAAAATCCTCCTTATTAAACCTCAAAGAGGGAAATTTATTTCAAAACCAATTCCGCGAATCGAAATAATCTGTATACTTTTGTCACGATAAAAACATTTACGAAGTCGGCTTATAAATACATCCATACTTCTACCTGAAAAATAATCATCCGAATTCCATATAGTCTTCAAAATAATTTCTCTTTTAATTACACTATGATTGTATTGCAGTAAAAGCTGCAACAAGTCAGCTTCTCTTTGTGTAAGACGAAATTTTTCCTCTGGATGTACTAAAAGCAAGTTATGGTGATCATAACAATAAGATCCAATAAATAATGTTTTAGAAGCACGTAAAGGCTGATATCTTTTAAGGATATTATGTATTCTGAGAATTAATTCTTCTGGATCACATGGTTTTGCTTGATAATCGTCTGCACCGATTTTTAACCCAGTGAGTCTATCTATCTTTTGATTTTTGGCCGTTAAAAAAACAATGGGGATATCGGGATGAATTTCTTTAATTTTCTGCGCCAAACTAAAACCATCTAATTGAGGCATCATGACATCTAAAATAATAATGTCATAAGTAAAATTTTGATGAATTAATCCTAATACATCTAAAGGATTTATTATCCAAGTTACCTCAAAATCAGACAAGTTTAAATACTGCTTTAAAATTAATCCAAAGTCATCATCATCTTCAATTAAAAGTAAATTAATTTTCATACGGAATTTTAATTTTAACTGTTGTACCTACATTCAATTTACTTTTAAGTTGGATCGTTCCGTGGTATTTCATAACGATTTTATGAACAAGATAAAGCCCTAATCCAAGCCCTTTAGTATTTTGAACATTATTTTTTTGAATGCGATAGAATTTCTTAAAAACATGTTTAAACTCATTGTTTGCCATCCCAATTCCATCATCACTTACAATAATCTCTAACTCATTTAACCGACTGTTTATCTGAATATCAATTTCATTTGCCCCATATTTAATACTATTATTAATTAAATTTTCGATTATTGTCTGGGCTTCTATCTTATACAACGGCATCGGAATCGTAATATCGATTTGCTGTTTAAATATTATTTTGCTGTTACTAAAGACAAAATCATTTAAAAGACTTGTGATATCATTCTCTTCAAGAAGATCCAGTGCTGTATCCAATTCTTCATCAATATGAATAGGCTTTAAAAGCTTTTCTAAACGATCTATTTGCCTATCAATCAAAGGAAGTACCTCTAAAGAATCTTCTTTATAAAGTGTTTTTGCTGCGATTTTCAAAGTAGCAATAGGAGTCTTAAACTCATGTGAAATATTATCTACAATATCATGCAAAATCATAGATTCTTGTCTGTGTTTAACTAAATTCTTATAGGTCAAATAGTAAAGAACTAACGCCAATATCAAAATTAATACAGAAGAAACCATCAAAGGAATCAATTCTTTTAAAACAATTAAAGGCAGGTCTATAATATCATAATGAGTTAGCTTATTTATTTGAAAATGATACTCAGGCTTCTTATCTCTTTTGTGATTTTTATAATCGAGTAGGTCCGCTTTTGAATTGGAACTAATAGTTGTCCATTTACCTTCGGTAATAGTTCTAGATTTAGAAATAGGCGTAGTAGTCTGATAGAGCACTAAGGGTGTATTAATTAAGGTGTCTTTTGATGGCAAAGAAATTAAATCCCTCACTTCCTTTCTTATAGCTATTTGATAGCCTTGTTTTTGAAAAAGGCTATCAATATATTTTGTTATAAGTGGACTCAATTTTTGATTTTTATTCTGAAAATATCGAGTTACAGTAGCGAAATCAATCTTCTTATTTTTAAAATCAGAAAACAAGAGGGCTATTTCATCATCCAGAGTATCATTTTCAAAAAAATAAGGCACTTCATCTTCTAAGTTTGATAGTTGAGCATGTACTGTATTAAGAATAACCTTCTCTTTTAATTTATAAGAATTATAAAAATAATATGCATGTATCCCTATTAAAAGCGAAAAAAGCAAAGTAAAAGCACCTACATATAATGAGTTGTTATTTTTCATTAGAACAAACATAATAATTATCCCACCATTAATTCACATTAACCCATCATTAACCGTTCATTAACCTCATACAAATAGAAATTGTCACACATTTGACAAAAACATAAACAATGAAAAATTTACTTTTTTTACTCCTTTTTCCCTTTTTAATTAAAGGGCAAACCAAGACTTTTGAGGGCAAAGTAACCAATGAAACCGGAGAACTACTTTCTTTTGCAACGGTAGTAATAAATAAGAGCAAACTAAATGAGCAAATCGTTACTACTAATTTTGAAGGCATTTTCCATTTTAAAAACATTGAGAATGATTCTATTATTTTAGACGTTACTTATGTGGGGTATTTAAAATATAGACGTGTTTTTAATATTGACGAATTAAAGAAACAATTAAATATAGTTTTACTACGTGAGGAACATGAATTAAACGAGTTGATAATCAAAAGAAAAAAACCTCTTATAAAACGAAAAATAGACCGATTAGAATTTGATGTAGAAAATAGCACCTTATCTAGTTTAAGCGGTTGGGAAATTCTAAAACAAACTCCGGGTATTACAACCCAAGGAAGCAGTTTGAAAATTAAAGGAAGCCAAGGAATCTTAGTAACTATAAACGACAAAAAAGTCATGTTGACTGGGGATGAATTACAGAGTTTATTAGAAAACACTCCAGGAAAAGATATTAAATCTATCGAAGTAATCACTAATCCACCAGCAAATTATGATGCTTCTGGAAGTGCTGTTTTAAATATTAAAATGGTAAAAAACAACCTCGAAGGATACAGAGGCGTACTATACGGCAGATATATACAGAGTAAATACGATAAGGAAGTCTTTGGACTGTCACAATATTATAAAAAAGGCAAACTCTCTCTTATGGGATCTTATTATCTAGGCATGGGAACCTATTTAAGAGAGGGGTTTGATGTTGTAAACTTCGTTGAAGACAAAACAACATGGGAGAGCAAGATGACACGAAAAGACACAGATAAAAGCCAAAACAGTTATACATTTAATATGGAATACGACTTAGACAGCTTAACAAATTTTACTTTTGGTGCTAATGGATATACAAGTCTTAAAGGCGAAGGAATTTATAATGTCCCAACATTAATCTACAATAAAGACAGAGAAATAGAATCGAACTACAATACAAGAAATGAACATACGAACACTACTGATTATCATAATTTTTATTTACAAGCCGATAAAAAATGGAGTAATGGCAATCAAATAATTTGGACCAATTATCTAACCAATAATCACAAGAATAAATTTCAAAATGTACATACACAGCTTAATTTTAAAGAACAAGAACCTTCTGAATCAACATTTGAAAATGACAATGCGAGTAAAGTAAAGCTCTTTTCCACTCAATTAGATTACAGTTTAAAAAGGACGACTTGGAATTGGGATAGCGGTTTAAAATACAGTACAGTAAAAACCAATAGTGCTTTGAACTTTTTTGACGATGAATATGGCACTCTGGCATTTAGACCTGAGAAAAGCAATATATTTAATTATAAGGAGGATAATTTTGCTGCCTATACCACTGTAGCATATAAATGGGAAAAATGGAGTTTTAAAGGAGGATTACGAGCAGAATACACTGATTTAACTGGTGACGTCTCACAACCAAAAGAGCATAATCAACAAAATTATTTAAAGTGGTTCCCTACTTTATATGCTCAATATGAAACAGAAAATCACCATCAATTTGGAATATCTTATGGTAAAAGAATCGACAGACCCTCCTATTCTTGGTTGAATCCTGCAAAATCCTATTATAATTTGTTTTCCTATTTTCAAGGAGATGCACAACTGAAGGCAACGATTATTCACAATTTAAATTTAACCTATTCTTGGAATAATTGGAATGTTGATTTATACTTTAGAAATGAAAAATTACCTTCTATGGAAATATCTTTTCAAGACCCAGAGACCAATAATTTAATCTATCACTACACAAATATTAAAGAAGGAAAAGCAGGAGGAATAGATATTAGCAAAAATTTCGATCTTTATTCTTGGTGGACTTTAAATACATATCTATCAACAGAATATAATGAAAATTATTTTTTCGGAGTAGACAAAGAACTGTATAAAAATAACATTTGGATGTTTTATGGAAAAACAAGTAGCAACTTTCTTCTAGATAAAGAAACTGATTGGAATATGGAAATAGGCTACTATTACCGCACTCCTACTATACAAGGAACTTTCACAATTAGTAAAGAGTCTAGTACTTATTTTGTAATGAATAAAAAGTTTTCAGCTAAAAAGATAGAGGCAAGTATACAATTTAGTGATATTTTTAAAACTGAAAAATCTAAAATATCTACTAATTATGCTAATCAGAATAATTATTTTTTAGACTACCGTGACACTCAAAGAGTTTCTATTTCTTTGAAATACAACTTTGGCAATCAAACCATCAAAACCAAAAGAAACATCAAAAAAACGGAAGAACAAGACCGCATCTAACACATTGAATACAACTAAAAACGCCACTTTTTCAATAAAAAAGTGGCGTTTAAATTATGTTTAAAAAATTATCGTTGTAAATTTTTAGCTTCAATACTCATTGTAGCATGAGGAACTATTTTTAATCTTTCTTTTCCGATTAATTTCCCTGTTACTTTGCATACACCGTATGTTTTATTCTCTACACGGAATAGCGCATTCTTTAAATCTCGAATAAACTTTTCTTGTCTGATAGCTAACTGCGAGTTTGCTTCTTTGGACATCGTTTCGCTTCCTTCTTCAAATGCTTTAAATGTTGGAGATGTATCATCAGTACCATTATTTAAATCATTCATATAAGCACTTTTAATCAAGTCTAAATCTGCTTGCGCTTTTTGTATTTTACCCAAAATGATCTCTTTAAATTCCGCTAGATCAGCGTCAGAGTATCTTGTAATTTCATCTACCATCTTATATTTATTTTGAAATTAATATCATTGTTTTTATATCATCAAACTCAATTTCTATGCCGCTTTCTAATTCGTCTAAGAAAACCAAGCTATCTGTTAATGTCTCAGACTTGATGTAGTCTTCGTTTTTAAGAATAGCATTTTCTAATATGCCACTTCTTTTTATTTGTACCTTTATTTTATCGGTTACTTCAAATCCAGAATCTTTACGGATATTTTGAATTCTATTTACCAATTCCCTTGCGATACCCTCATTTTTCAATTCTTCCGTGATTGTTATATCAAGCGCAACTGTTATTCCGTTTGAATTTGCAACCAACCAACCTTCGATATCTTGTGACGTAATTTCGACATCTTCTAATGATAAAGTTACACTTTTTCCTGCAATAACAATGTCTAATGCTCCTTCCTTATCTAACTGACTGATTTGCTGCGCAGTAAAAGACTGTATCTCTTTGGAAATCAAGCCCATATCCTTACCAAATCGAGGCCCTAATGCCTTAAAATTAGGTTTGATTTGCTTTACCAAAATACCTGAAGCATCATCTAAAAGAACTATTTCTTTTACATTAACCTCAGCTTTCACTAACTCAGAAACAGCCTCAATTTCACTACGTTGGTTATCGTCAAGTACTGGAATCATTACCTTTTGCAATGGCTGACGTACCTTGATCATCTCCTTCTTACGGAGTGATAAAACAAGCGATGAGATTGTTTGCGCCTTCTGCATTTTGCTCTCTAACGTTTTATTAACAAAGTTTTCAACGTATTTTGGAAACTCAGCCAAATGTACGCTGTCATAATTTTCTGACTGTGTTGAAATTGTTAAGTCTCTGTAAAGCTTATCCATAAAGAACGGAGCAATTGGAGCACTTAGTTTACTTATAGTTAACAAACAAGTATAAAGCGTTTGATATGCAGCTATTTTATCATGCGCATACTCTCCTTTCCAAAAACGACGACGACATAAACGAACGTACCAATTACTTAAATTCTCTTGTACAAAATCTGAAATCGCACGAGCTGCTTTTGTTGGCTCATAATCAGCATAGAAAGTATCCACTTCTTTTATAAGCGTATTCAATTCAGAAATAATCCATTGATCAATTTCTGGTCTTTCATTCAACGGAATTTCTGCTTCTGCATATTTAAATCCGTCAATATTTGCATACAATGAGAAGAACGAATAAGTATTATATAATGTTCCAAAGAATTTACGACGTACCTCAGCAATGCCTTCAATATCAAATTTCAAATTATCCCAAGGATTTGCATTTGAAATCATATACCAACGTGTCGCATCTGGTCCATACTCTTCTAATGTTTTAAAAGGATCTGTTGCATTACCTAAACGTTTAGACATTTTTTGTCCGTTTTTATCCAAAACCAATCCGTTTGAAACAACATTTTTATAAGCTACCTTATCAAAAACCAATGTCCCAATTGCATGTAATGTATAAAACCAACCACGTGTTTGATCTACTCCTTCAGCAATAAAATCAGCTGGAAAATCTTTATTCCCATCAATTTTATCTTTATTTTCAAAAGGATAATGCCATTGCGCATAAGGCATAGCTCCTGAATCAAACCAAACATCTATTAAATCAGCTTCACGCTGCATTGGTTTTCCTGATGGAGAAACCAAAGTAATTTTGTCAACTATATTTTTATGCAAATCGATTAAATCATAATTGCTTTCGCTCATATTTCCGATTTCAAAACCTTTAAACGGATTTTCTGTTTGAAAACCTGCCGTTATAGATTTTTCGATTTCATTGTATAATTCTTCTACTGATCCAATAAGAATTTCTTCTTGCTTATCTTCAGTTCTCCATATTGGCAATGGAATTCCCCAATAACGTGAACGTGATAAGTTCCAATCGTTAGCATTTTTTAACCAATTTCCAAAACGACCTTCTCCAGTTGCTTTTGGCTTCCAGTTGATTGTTTCATTAAGATCAAACATTTTATCTCTAACATCGGTAATTTTTATAAACCATGAATCAAGAGGATAGTACAGTAAAGGCTCATCTGTTCTCCAGCTATGCGGATAACTGTGCACATATTTCTCTACCTTAAATGCTTTATTTTCTTCTTTAAGACGAATCGCAATTTCTACATCTACAGAACGTTCTGGTGCAGTACCTTCATCATAATATTCATTTTTCACATATTTACCAGCATATTCACCTACATGTGAAGTGAATTTTCCTTGTAAATCCACTAAAGGAACTGGGTTTCCATTTTCATCCAATACTAACATTGGTGGTACTTCTGGTTTAGCTTCTTTAGCAACTTTAGCATCGTCTGCTCCAAATGTAGGCGCAGTATGTACAATACCAGTTCCATCTTCTGTAGTTACAAAATCACCCGAGATTACTCTAAAAGCATTCTCTGGGTTTTGATATGGTAATACAAAAGGCAACAATTGTTCATAACGAATACCTACTAAATCCAATCCTTTTGATTCAGTAAGCACTTGATATGGAATTTTTTTATCTCCGCTTTTGAAATTTTCAAAATCTGCAACATCACTACTCTCAAAGAAGCCTTTACTGAATTGTTTTCCAACTAAGTTCTTAGCTAAAACAACATTGATTGGCTCAAATGTATATTGATTGAAAGTCTTAACTAAAACGTAGTCAATTTTTGGACCAACTGTTAATGCAGTATTACTTGGCAATGTCCAAGGAGTTGTTGTCCAAGCCAAAATATGCACATCTCCAAATCCTTGAAGGAAACTTGGTAATGTTTCATTTAATGCTTTAAATTGAGCTACTACTGTTGTATCAGTAACATCTCTATAACTTCCTGGTTGATTTACTTCATGTGAAGACAATCCCGTTCCTGCTTTAGGAGAATACGGTTGAATCGTGTAACCTTTGTACATCAAATCTTTATTATAGATTTGTTTTAAAAGCCACCAAACCGATTCCATATATTTTGGTTTATAAGTTACATATGGATCTTCCATATCTACCCAATATCCCATTTTTTCAGTTAAGTCATTCCATACATCTGTATAACGCATTACGGTTTTTTTACACGCTTCGTTATATTCTTCGATAGAAATTGTTTTTCCGATATCTTCTTTGGTAATACCTAATTCTTTCTCAGTACCTAATTCTACAGGCAATCCATGAGTATCCCATCCAGCTTTACGTTTTACCTGAAAGCCTTTTTGAGTTTTATATCTGCAAAAAATATCTTTAATAGCACGTGCCATCACGTGGTGAATTCCTGGTAATCCATTTGCCGAAGGAGGTCCTTCGAAAAATACGAAAGGCACTGCACCTTCGCGAGTAGTAACACTCTTTTCAAATATATTTTCTTTCTTCCAAAAGTCAAGTACTTCAGACGCTACAGTTGGCAAGTCAAGTCCTTTGTATTCAGTAAATTTTGTGCTCATTTTATCCTTTTCTTAAATCGAAGTGCGAAAGTAAGGAATTTTGATTTTTTTAGCCACCAATTCACTAATTAAATTTGTTAATACATTTATAATTCTACATTTATCAAAAAATAATTATTGATTTAAATGAAAATATTTTCCCGAAAATTGAAAATCATGAGACTTCAATCTTCGAGAAAATATTTATTATTACTTTTCAAAAAGTAAAACACTACAACCTATTGTAGGTAAAATTACTTACAGAAATAGCCCAACCTTTTTATTTAAAAGACCCAAAATATACTTCCTTTATAAAAATTCGATTAGCAAACATTGGGTTAATTTCTATTTTATCTCTATGCTCTTCATAAACCGTATCTCCATAAAAATCTTCTATTTCATATTGAATCTTATAAGGAATCTTACCATTATTTAAAGCTGAGACTTCACGATAATCTTTAAAAGTTCTTTTCTCAAAAAAGCTTTTATTCCCATCATCAAACTCTGTTTTCTCAGCTGAAACAACATTAAAATTTTCTTTATCAATAAAAAGATGATACTCCGTTTTAGGAATTGTTCTATTGCTTGAATTTAATGTTTTTTCGAAATAAGTTAGGTGATAACATAATTTTCCTCCTGCCATTTCTTCACCTAACAATTCGTACTTATTCCATAAATCAAACCTAAAACCTGAGATCAAATTAATCGGATCAAGATTCGTCGTAAGATTTGAATGATCTGCAGCAGATAATTTTTTCCATTTTACTCCTATACCTTTTTCTCTATCATCATGACTCCATGATTCAGGACCATTCACAACTTGATAATACGTTTCAGGCATTTTCTTCTTAAGAAGAAAATTAGTTTGTGTCGCCCATCTTTCTTCAGTTTGAGGCACATTACTTTCTTCTAATAACAACTTAGATGTCAAATGCGTTTTATCTATTTTTTTCAAGCTTTCACTTCCTCCTAATCTGCTTATTATTTTGGCCAACAAATCTGGATTACTCTGATAAGCAATAGAATCAAGCATATTATCTCTTTGAATTTTACTTTTTTCTAAAAACTCAGTTCTCGTAACTTTTTCTTGTTCCCAATCAGCCTCTTGTCTATCTATTTTTTCAAAAAAAGCAAGCCTTAATTCTTCTTTTTCCTCATTTATTTTAAAACCTAACTTTTTTAAATCTACAAAACGGTTCGTATGTGTTCTTATCTTTTTATCTACAAAATCGGCACTATTAGCTCTTTCTATAATATCTGAACCTCTAGAATCTCGTTTATCATTTTTGATAAGTAAATCAGCATAAAACAATGCTTTTGCCTTATTCTCTAACAACAAATAAGTTAAAGCTAAATCATTTGTAATTATAAATCGAATAGCTTCGTTTTCTGGTACCTGTGGATACTTAACCAACAATCCATCTAAATATGCTAAATGAGGTGCCAATAACTTTTCATCAAGTCCTTTTTCTAAAGTTACTTTTTGAAGTTGAGTGGTTATTTCATTCTCAAAATCAAGCATTTGCTTGTATTCAGGATGCCCTTTAGAGGTCATAAACTCAAACTTTTCCTTAGTCTCTGTAGTATAATATTTCAATTTATAATTCAAGAAATTTTGCGCTTTATCCATGGAAGCGTATATCACAGCTTCAACTCCTGAATCATCACCATATTCTTCTTTTAAATCTGCATCTCTAAGTTTCTTATCATTTAACGCTACTATATCTTTCAAATTTGACCTTTGGTACGTTGCTTCTAAATCAAATGCCTCTGAAGTAACAAATACTTCTGAAAGAAGCATCTTATCGGCATATTTTACCTCTACATTAACTTTAACATCAAATCGTGATTGAGGCTGGTACTTCCAAGCTCTATATTTTTTATCATATGTGCTATCAATCTTCGTTGCTGTGTATTTTGGCATTGCAATAGTAACATAAATCTTAAGCTTACCATTAGCAGGGTCTTTTATATACCCTTCTATATCAAAATATTTTTTCTTTAAATACTGTTCTTGCTCACGCAATCCTTTATCTATTTGATAAAAAGATGTTTGTGTAATCACATTATCAAGAATTGGATATTTTGAATAAACAACTGAAGGAATAAAAAATTTCTTTTTTTTATAGCTAACTTTTTCTTGTGCTTGAATCCCTGAGAAACCAAAAAAAAGTAATAAGAGTACTATTTTTTTCATAGGCAAAAAAAAAAGCCATCAGAAACAAATCCTGATGGCTTTTGGGGTTTTTATGATTATTTTTTATTGAAAATTTGAATTGATTTATCTGACACATAAAAAATATTCTGTGTTGCAGGATCTACTTCATAAACTGGTTTTGTGTTATTGAAAATAATTTTATCAACTTCAACACCTTCAGCTTTACTAACTTTTACAAGAATCTTTTCTCCACTATCTGCTTTTGCAAAAATATAAGAAAAATCTCTGTTTTGTTTCATCGCATTAAAACGAGAATTAAATTTAGCAGCTACAATACCAAGAGCAGCTGAAGCTCCTGCCATATTCTTAGCCTGATTCATTTTTGATTTATCTTCTTCTTTAATAACAGCAGATCTCATATTTCCGTCAGAATCACGATATGTCATTGTTAACTCAGAAGCTTGTACAGCACTAACTGCTGAGCCAACTCCTAAACCTATGCTTCCTGCAATTGCAGCGCTTTTAAGTAAACGTCTTGTTCCTTCACCTGGTTGTGTGTATATATGGTGGTATTTTATTGTTCCATCCATATTAACTCCCATTAGCTCAACTGGCCCAGAAAGTACAACTCCCCAAGGAAACAATTCGATATTGTTTAATTCTTTTTCTTTTTTGATATTTACTTTAGCAAAAGGCTCTGGTTTATCACTAATACTTGGATCAAACTTATATAGCTTTTCATCGTTGTAAACTAAATATGAATTTGTTAATTCATCAAAGGTTGGTAAAACTGGACGATTTTTATCAAATTGAATATTACGTTTCCATAATTTTTTTCCCGATTTATAATCTACCATATTTCCGTAAGTACCCGTTAAATACATTACTTTATCACCCACTTTACCTAAATAATAAATTGGATCTTCTTTATCGTCTGAAATCTCAATAAATTTTTTCCAAAGCTTTTCTCCATCTTTATTAATCAACATCATTTCATTCTCTGCAACATATAAAAAATCTTGCTCAATTGGAATTACTCTTTTCAATCCATCACCACGAGCATCTTTTTTCCAGATTTTCTCTCCTGTTTTTAAGTCGTAAAAGTTAAATCCGCTATAATGCGCTATTAATAATTTTGTTCCCCAATCTTCTAAATAAACAACACGTTTTGTTTTAATAGATTCTTTCCAGATACTTTTTCCCGTTTCTGTACTCAAAACATTTAAATACTCTTTCGTTGAAAAAATTCCAGCGCTATTAACTACAACTATATTTTTATCATTTTGTGTTTCAAAAAATCTAGTATATTCTTCATCTGCTTTCCAGTTTAATTTTCCTGAATTTCTATCAAAAGAATACAATTTTCCATACAATAAATAATAAACTACATTTCCGTTTATCTTAGCTTTATTTATAGTAGCCTTAAGAGAAAAACTAAACAAAGACTTTGCTTTATCTACAGTTGTATTCCATTTTAACTCTCCAGTTGTCATATCTAATAAAGCAATAGCCATATCACCATCTTTTTTCAGAGTAAGCAAATATTCATTTGTTTCTGGAATAAAATCTGATTGAGTAACCCAAAAAGATTCTTTAGAAGAGTTGTACACAACTTTACCAGTATCAGTATTAATGATTAAATACTTTGAATTAATATAAGCCTCTACATAAGGGCTTTCTGGAACACTTGTTAGATCCCTTTTATCTTTAAACATTTTACCAAAATCTGGATCACTCAAAATGTCACCTGCAGAAGTTGTCCCAAAATCTTCTTTGGTCAAAGTCCAAACTATTTGCTTCGTTTCTGGATCCAATCCTTTTACAGTACCTCCTTCTTTAAAAACAACGATACCTGTAATTTCGTTTTGTACCATGTCCTGTACACTATTTTCTGTTTTGATGATTTCATCATATTTTCTTTGTGAGAAAGCAGATACACTCACAAGTAAAAGTAAAAGAATCGAAAAAGTAATTTTCCTCATAGGTTTTTTTAAAATTTTATAGTTAAGAATAAATAATGTTCTTGAAATTAATTATAAAAGATTGAAAACCTCAAAATTTTATAAAAATTACAGCGCAAATATATAAAAATAGGATTCGGTTTTAAGAAAATATTTCTTTCAAAACTTCTAGTGATTTTGGCCTTTTAAAGCCGTCTAAATGGAAGCTATAATAGTCTATTAAAATTTTCAAAAGCAATTGTCGTTCAACTACATGAAAAACTTTTTGATCGTTATCAAACTTTAAGTCAATAAGCTTCTTTAACAAGTTTGTTTCATGCTCAGTTAACGCGCTCAGTCCATGAAAAAGGGTAAACACTCCTTCGTTCATTTCAAAAAACGGCAAGTCCGCATCCGAAACATCAGGATAGAAACCTAGATATTTAGTAGTCTCCAACATTAAAATCAAATGAAAATTGGTGATTTCATCATGTTGATCAAGCCAAAACAAAGCTGTTTCCAAAAAAATAAATAAAGACTCATTCTTCTCCTCTTCTTGAATAGAATAATGTAAAATCTCTGAAAGAAACATTACAATCGTACTTTTGACAATATCGGTATGAATGGTTTGGAAGGGGATTCCAATTTTTATTTCCTTAAAATTCTCTAATGTTCCTTTGTTTTTATGTACAGCTTCAATCTCAAGAATAGTTAGTGGCTGGAAGTAGGCAATTTTTTGGCTAGCTTTCCGAGCAGAAAAAGCGTCTCTGACAAAATAAGTTTTCAGCCCATGAGAAAGCGTAAAGCACTTAGCAATCAAGCTTTTTTCCTGAAATTTTATAGCCGAAATAACAATTGCCTTAGTTTTTACTTGCAAAATTTGATGTTTAGATTTTTATAAAACTAATTACTGGGACAGAACCCTGAGACTGAATACAAGTACCGAACACTAATAATTACCTAATAATCATTACTTTCTTTACTTTAGTTTCTCCTCCATCTTCTGCCGAAACAATAATCATATACACTCCAGAAGCTACTTTGTGTTTTCCGAAAGCAGTCGTATCCCATTCTATTGTTCCTCCTTCTGAAGTTGTTTCATACACCAAATTACCTTCTATATCCGTAATTTTTATGTTGGCCTTATCAAGTAATCCAGCAATTTTTACAGTTCCATAAAACTCGGGACGAACAGGGTTTGGATACACATATACATTGTTCAAATTCTCATTAGCTTGGGTAGCAATTCCTTTATATGAAATCATCCCTTTATTTGTTGCTATAAAAACTTCTCCTGTAGCACTATTTATACTAATGTCATTGATCTGATTACTTGGTAATGGAGAGTTATTTATAGTAAAATGATACTTAGTTTCTTGACCATTCGGCGAAACAAAAAACACCCCTGAATCTGCAGTCCCAATCCATTTATTATTAGCCCCATCAACAACAATTGTAGTAATGAATTGCTCATAAAGTAATTCCTGAGCCAAACCATCATCCATAATAATTATCGGATTGGCTTTTAATTGATTCTCTGTACGAAAGTTATTTACATTACTCAAAACACGCAGTCCTTTTGTAGTACCAATCCAAAGCTGATTTTTAGCATCTGCAGCAACAGCTCTTACATCTATTGATGGTAAATTACCACTATCTATCCCTTCAGTAATTTTTTTGACCGTATTTGTACTTTCGTTAAAGCCAATTATACCATCTCTATTTGTACCAATCCATTTTGTACTATTATTATCAATAACCATAGTACTAAAACTTGTGTCTTCAGCCTTAATAAGAGCTGTGCTTACAGAAAAGGTTTGCCACTGCCCATTAGTTCTTAAAACCTTTAATCCATTTTTTATTAAACTATTGGTTACCCATAAATTTCCCGACTTATCAAAAGCAGTTCCATTTATTCGAACATCTATATAACCAGGCCCTAAGAAAGTAAGAGTCTCCAACCCACTATTTGATTGATTGTATAAAATTGAAGGTGTATCATTTTCTATTTTTAATAATCCCGAAAAGAATGAACTTGCATACACTTGATTCTCATTATTAGGATTAACAATAACTCTTGTCATTGATTTGGCTTGAAGCACTTTTTCGTATGGTATATTCAACCAGCCTGTAGTACTGAACTTACTAACGCCATAACTATCTAAAGGATATGGGTTATAAGATGAATTATAATTCCCATAAACAGCCCATAATACATTTGGCGTAACGTCTATAGCGAAAATATCATTTCGCGATGGACCTATCGGCATTGTATTCTCAAAAACTGAAGCTCCAGAAAGTGTTGAAACAAAAAGCCCGTTTTCATCTGTACCAATATATATATTATCTCCTATTGCAGTTGCACAGGTAAAGCTTAACGCTATTGTTGAAACATCACTATTATTTATTTGGCGTTGCAAAACCATTTGATTGTTATATACGTAAACCGTATTTGCAGTGGTTATAAATAAATTATGATTTTTAGCCCTCATATCTTTAGCTGGCAATGGAAGTGACGTAAAACCAACAAAAGTACTTTGACTTGGATCATAATTATTAACATAGCCCGAAGTATTGATTGCCGTTAGCTTTGTATCGTTCGCTTCAACACTAGACCAATCTCCTCCAGCAACAACAGCCCACTGGCTATAATCAACTAAATTAGCATTTGTAATACTAGCTCTCCTAATACCATTGTTAGTAGCTGCGTAAATAAATCCGTCATAGATTGCAGCTTGCCTCACATTAATCTGAGCTCCGATATCTCCAATAAAATAAGTATCTCCAAATTGTAAAGTCTTTAAATTAAACTGAACAATTCCAAAATCACATGAGACATAAACCATTCCATCATATTCCGCAAAATGATTAATTCTTTTAAGATTGGATGGAAGCTGTTTGTTAATAATATCAACCACTTTTACAATACTTCCGTCAGCTTCGTTTATAACGGTCATCAATCCATTTTCGTATCCAATAAGGGTTCTACGAAATAACTCACTATGATATAAGGATGAAATAGTTTGCCCAGAAAGACCATCTACAGTATTTACAGTCTTGACAATATTAGTTGCAGTATTTTTAGAAAACAATGCATTATCTGTAGCTGCATAAATTGCTACAGGCGAATCAGAAACATCTTTAATATGGTTATATGAAAAATACCCTTGCCATAAGAGTTTATTTTGTGCAAAACCAAATTGCATTAGCAACAAAATCAAAACGTAAAGAAACTTTTTTTCCATTATTTATACCTAACAATTGGTTTCACAAATATAATACAAACGAGAGTATTTGGATTTCGATATACTATAAATAAAAAATGCCTCCTATTCGAAACTCGAATGGAGGCATCTTAATTGTATATAAAAACTATACTACTCCTTGAGCAAGCATAGCATCTGCTACTTTTACAAATCCAGCAATATTAGCACCTTTAACATAATTTACGTAACCATCTGCACCAACACCGTATTTCTTACATTGGTTATGAATTCCTACCATTATATCTTTTAGTCTAAGATCAACTTCTTCACTAGTCCAGTTTAAACGAATTGAGTTTTGAGTCATTTCTAATCCAGATGCAGCAACCCCACCTGCGTTTGCAGCTTTTCCTGGCGCAAAAAGAACTTTTTTACCTACAAATTGTTTTATTGCATCAAGTGTACATGGCATATTCGCTGCTTCAGTAACACATAAAACTCCATTTGCAATTAATTTCTTAGCATCTTCTTCGTTCAATTCATTTTGAGTAGCACAAGGAATAGCAATATCCACTTTTACTTCCCATGGGCTTTTTCCTTTATGGAATTGAGCATTTGGATATTTCTTAACATACATTTCTGCTCTGTTATTTCCACTAGCTCTCATTTCGACCATATGTTCGATTTTCTCTCCAGAGATTCCCTCTTCATCATAAATATATCCATCAGGCCCAGAAATTGTTACCAATTTTCCACCTAATTCATTTATCTTCAAAGCTACTCCCCAAGCAACGTTTCCGAAACCAGAAATCGCAACTCTTTTTCCTTTAATCTCATGTCCGATAGTACGCAACATTTGATCCGTAAAATATACCACACCGTATCCAGTAGCTTCTGGTCTGATTAATGAACCACCATAAGCAATTCCTTTACCAGTTAAAACTCCTGTAAACTCATTTTTGATTCTTTTGTATTGACCAAATAAGTATCCAATTTCTCTAGCTCCTACTCCAATATCTCCTGCAGGAACGTCTAAATCTGGTCCAATATGACGACATAATTCTGTCATAAATGATTGGCAAAAACGCATAATCTCACCATCTGATTTTCCTTCTGGATCAAAATCAGAACCACCTTTTCCACCTCCCATAGGAAGTGTTGTTAAACTGTTTTTGAAAACTTGTTCAAAAGCCAAAAACTTTAAAACTGATAAATTTACTGTATGGTGAAATCTAATTCCTCCTTTATATGGTCCGATTGCTGAATTCATCTGAATTCTGAATCCTCTATTTACTATAATTTCTCCTTTATCATCAACCCACGGAACTCTAAAGATGATAGAACGTTCTGGCTCTGCAATTCTAAGAAGTAAATTCTTCCCATCATATTTTTTTTGTTCAGCAATGAATGGAATTACTGTTTCAGCAAATTCTCTAACTGCTTGAATGAATTCAGGTTCGTTTGGATTTTTTGACTCTACAAGAGCCATAAATTCATTTATTTTTTGTTTCATTTTATAAAAAATTATCAAATAAATTAATCTTATTATTTACTCAACCAAAATAACAAAAAACTCACATAAAAGTTGTCTTTTGTTATTTTGCACAAATATACATCTAATAAAGAAATTGGGCTTATTATTTCGCAATTTATAAGTAGAATTATGTTATTAATACCAATTTTTTAAAATACATATTTTTAAAGCAATGTCTTACACGAAAACGTTATAGTTTTCAAGACAAAAAGACACACTTCTTACTAATTATATTTTTTTTGAAAATTTTATGATTTCTTAGAGATATTTATATCTTTGCCCGGATTAGAAAATTAAACAGAATGTTAAAAAGCACAATAATATCATTATTAATTTCGTTTATTTTTTCACACAATTTAGAGGCCCAATCTAGACTGGCACATGAAATCGGCGTTATAGCCGGACCTATTTCATTCAAGTCTGATTATGGGCAAAGAGATGATTTTTCAACTAATGTTGGAAACACAGGATTCGGTATTGGTCTTGTCCATTTTTTAAACTTTTCATACAATTCTAGACGAGAAAATTATTTTAATGAACACTTTAAAGTTCGTTCTGAAATTTCATTCAACCAAACCAATTTAGAACATTTTGGAGCAACTGTAGATGGCAACCCTAACAAACTTGGTGTTAAACAACTCAAAGCTATGAGCGGAAAATCAACATTAGCGAATGTTGGTTTCCAATTAGAATATTCTCCATTCATGAGAATACATGCTTATGAAAATACTATTGGAGGATTTAGCCCTTATATAAGTGCAGGAGTTCAGTTTAGTTATTACAACACCAAAGTGAGTTCAACGTTGGGTCCCTTAGGAAATACCGCAAGTACTTTTTACAAATACCTAACCCCTTCAGATGGACATAAATATGGTTTTTCTAGCCAAAGAGGAACCGTTTTATCAGTTACCTATGGAGCTGGAGTACATTATAAATTAGCTCCTTTACATGATTTATTATTCGAGGTCAGATTTCAATATTACAACTCTGACTGGATTGATGGACTAAACCCAAACAAAGACATATATAAAGAGAACAAATCCAATGACAATCAAATCTGGTTTAATTTTGGATATGTATACTACCTAGATTTTTAAAAACATCACATATAAAACAAAACCCCAACATTTAATAAATGTTGGGGTTTTTATATTTTAAGCTTATTTATTATTCTAAAGCTTGTTTCAAATCCGCAATTAAATCTTCTGCATCTTCTATACCAACACTTAATCGAACTAAATCATCCGTAATTCCAACTTCTTTTCTCTTATCTGCCGGAATCGAAGCATGTGTCATTAAAGCAGGATGATTTGCTAAAGACTCTACACCTCCTAGCGATTCGGCCAAAGTAAATACTTTTAATTTTTCTAAAAAGTCAATCGAATCTTCTTTTTTACCCGAAACAAAAGTAAAAGAAACCATTCCTCCGAAAGCTTTCATTTGCTTTTTGGCAATTTCATGAAACGGATGACTAGGTAAACCTGGATAATAAACAGTAGCTATTTTAGGATGATTGCTTAAAAATTCAACCACTTTTTCTCCATTTTCACAATGTCTTTGCACACGTAAATGAAGTGTTTTAATTCCTCTCAAAACCAAGAAACTATCCATTGGGCCTAGAGTTGCACCAGTAGCAAATTGCTGAAAATGCAATTGATCTCCCAAAGCCTCATCTTTTACAATTAAAGCTCCTGCAATAACATCTGAATGTCCTCCTAAATATTTAGTTGCAGAATGCATTACAATATCTGCTCCTAAATCAAGAGGTTTTTGTAAATATGGTGTTGCAAAAGTATTATCTACTGCAAACAATATTTTTTTCTCTTTAGTGATTTTAGCAATCTCTTGAATGTCTGCCAACTTCATTAATGGGTTAGTTGGAGTTTCTACCCAAACCAACTTTGTATTTTCGTTTATCAAAGACTTAAATTTTGCGATATCATTCATATCTACAAAATGGAATTTTATTCCTGAATCTTTATAAATACGAGTAAACATACGATATGTCCCTCCGTATAAGTCATCCATAGCAATGATTTCATCACCTGCTTTAAATGAACGTAAAATACAATCAGTGGCAGCCAATCCTGATGAAAAAGCCAATCCACGTGTTCCATTTTCAATACTAGCCAAAGCATTTTCAAGAGCTGTTCTAGTAGGATTTGAAGCTCTACTATACTCATAATCTCCTAAAGGCTGTCCTGGGCTTGTTTGAATAAATGTCGATGTTTGATATACTGGAGGCATTACTGCTCCTGTACTTGGATCATGATGCTGTCCACCATGTATAACTTTTGTATTGAATTTCATATCTTTATATTTTTGTAACTCTAAAATGTTTTACAAATTTACCCTTTAATTTATTTTAATCAAGTTACAAGTTAATACCTTTGTAATTAATTAACATTTTCAAGATGAGACATTATACTTTTTTACTCGTAACCTTTTTTGTTTTAACAAGTTGCACTAGAGAACTTTCGTTTAAAGAACAAACGTTTGAAAAGAAATCGACTTTACCTTGTAAAAGCAATTGTCCACAAATTAGCTTAAAAATTCCAATTGCTCAAAATGCTCCAATCGCAGCAGATAGTATTAATAAAAAAGTGTTTTCTGTTTTAAAAGAAATCGTTTATTTTGGAGAAAAACCTTTTGAATCCACTGACTACAATAACTTAACAACTTCCTTTATTGACTCTTATGAAGAGATGCATAAAAAATTCCCTGATGACAAATTCGGCTGGGAAGCCAAAATTGAAGGCAATGTAGAGTACCAGTCAGATAGTATCTTAAACATAAAAATTAATCACTACACCTTTACTGGTGGCGCTCATGGCTACCAAGGATACCGTTCTTTATTATTTAATCCAAAAACAGGAAAAACAATTACAAATAACCAATTATTTGTAAACGAAAAAGATTTTAAAACTTTTGCAGAAAAACAATTCAGAGCAAAATATAAAATTCCTGCTACCGGAAGTATTAATGCGACTGGCTTAATGTTTGAAAATGAAAAATTCAATCTGCCTTTAAATATTTTTTACACAAAAGAAGGACTATTACTTTATTACAATTCTTATGAAGTCGCTTCGTATGCTGATGGTCCAAAAGAATTACTATTACCTTATGAAAAAGTTAGTAGCTACTTGGCTTTTAAATAATTAACTCTTTAAAATAAAAAAAAATATTACTGCACTACATCATATTTCATCTTTCGCAAGATTCGTAAAGCTTCTTTAAAAGATAGATAAACCTGTGTAAAAGGCTTTAAAAGTAGCTTTGCATCAATTAATTTTTGCTTAGCATCTTCAAAACCATTGAGATAACAAATCATAAAAGTAGAAGGCAAATTCTCTAAGTCTAACATTTCTCGATTAGACAAGACCTGTCCTTTTTGTAATTTGGCTAGTAATGCGATATTGGAATTATATATATGAAACAGCATTTTTCTATTAAACTCCGGTGGCTGAAAAAGTATTTCTCTATCAATTTTATAATAACCGTTATCAAAAAAATGAATAGTTTGTTGCTCCAACGGATAATAACTAGTTTTATCATTTAGTCCTAACGGAACGTATTCAAGAATAGTAAAAGTATCCTCATTATAAGTAATGGTAACCACATCCTGAGCGGAATAAAACAGCTTGATTTGTTCGTTTATCAATTCGATATCTACTCTGGATAAAAATGTTTTATCACGAGATTTATTCGGAACACCAGCCCAACAAATCACAAATAACTCTTTGAAAACTTTATACTTTGGCGACATATCTTTATGTCGAAAATTCATAAAATCAATTACACCGTCTAACGTATACTCTATACTATTGCGTGAATTATTTTCGATTCCGATTACCGTCTCAGTATTCTGATAATTTTTCTCAACTTCTCCTTCTTCAACTGGAACCGAATTACTTCCTCGCCTAATAAAAACGCTATTGGCAATAATGGTATGAATTCCTTTTTTAAAATAAGATACTTTTCTTTTAGGTTTAATTGTAACTAATCCTACTACCTTATCCTTTGGAAGATTCGGAAAAGGTACATTTTCATATTGAATTTTTGGTGGATTTTCAAGAAAAGCATTGACTAGATTCTGAATTCTACTATCGTCAAAAAAATCATCCCCTACAATCTCATTATCATGATCCTCAACCCCTACAACTATATAAGAATTATTCGTTGGATTAGAATTGGATAACGCACAAATGTGTTTTAAAAACTTAGCTTTCCCTTCACGAGAATGCAAATTCAATTGCCTTTTTTTATCATAAAAACTACTCTCATCATTATGTGCGAGCAAATTTTTTATTAAAAGGCGCTTATTAATCATAGAATTAAACTTGTTAGATTATTGGACTTCCGATTTCTAGACAATTACAAATCTATGACTCTAAGAAGTCTAATAATCTAAAAATGTATTAAATATTTTTATTAACGATTGTCGATGAAGCTTGAGCCGTACTCATAACAACCAAATCGGCAATATTCACATGATACGGTCTTGAAACCACAAAATGAATAATATCAGCAATATCTTCCGCTTGTAGTGGAGTAAATCCTTTATAAACATTAGAAGCTCTATCGGCATCTCCTTTAAAACGCACTTCACTAAATTCCGTTTCAACCATCCCTGGGTGAATTGCTCCTACTTTTATTCCGAATGGATTCAAATCTATGCGCATTCCTTGACTAATAGCATCAACAGCGTGTTTTGTACCACAATACACATTCCCGTTAGGATATACTTCTTTGGCAGCAGTAGATCCAATATTGATAATATGCCCAGATTTTCTTGCAGTCATTTGTGGTATAATCGCTTTAGAAACATATAAAAGTCCTTTCACATTTATATCAATCATAGCATCCCAATCCTCTAAATCACCAGTTTGAATCGGATCCAATCCATGTGCATTTCCTGCATTATTAATAAGAACATCAATATCAGAAAACGACTCTGGCAACGAACCAATGCACTCTAAAACGGCTTTTTTATCACGAACATCAAATGCTAAAATATGCACTTCAGTATATTCTGAAAGTTCTTTCTCCAGCTCTGTCAATCGATCTTGTCTTCTTCCGCAAAGAATAACTTTATAATTGTTTTTGGCTAATATTTGTGCTGTAGCTTTACCTATACCACTTGTTGCTCCAGTTATTAAAGCTGTTTTTTTCATTCTCTTTTATTTTTAACACATAGAAATATTGATTTTATTTCTAGAAAACTATATTTCTATGTGTTTATTTTTAATTTATAACATCTGGAAATCAAAATAATGTAAACTAAAATTTAAGGCACATCATCGCCCATGCTTTCTGTCCAGATAGCAAACCAATCTTCTTTTTCTAATTGTAACTCTACAGCTTTCATCAAAGCTTGAATTCTAGCTACATTTACTGTTCCAGCAATAGGAATAGCTTTTGCAGGATGACTTAAAATCCAACTTAGCAAAATAGTATCTGAACCTAAGCTATATTTAGAAACCAATGTTGCCAATAATTTCTTTAATCTTCTTGTTTTTTTATTGTCTTCTCTAAAAATAGTACCTAATGGATTCCAAGACATCGGACGAATTCCGTGCATTTGCATATAATCAAAACTACCGTCTACCATCGGTTCAAAATTTGTAGCCGAGAATTGCACTTGATTATAACTAACCTCTATTTTTTGACGAATTAATTCTGTCTGTGAAGTTGTAAAATTTGACAATCCAAAATCAACAATTTTACCCTCTGTTCTAAGCTTTTCAATAGCTTCAGCGATTTCATCAGCTTGCATTAAAGGGCTAGGTCTATGTAGTAAAAAAACATCTAAATAATCAGTTTTTAGATTCTTCAAAGAATTTTCTACAGACCAAATGATATATTCTTTCGAATAGTCGTAATGCTTAATTGTATTTTTTCTATTTTCGGCTATCATCTGAATTCCACACTTAGAAATCAGTTGTAATTTCTCTCTTGAGATTTTACTTGCCGCGAATGCTTTTCCAAAATCAGCTTCGGTGGTATAGGAACCATAAATATCAGCAAGGTCAAAGGTGCTTATTTTATTCTCTAAACATACTTGGATAAGATTTTCCATTTCGTTTGGACTCAGGTTTTTATCCCAAACTCCCCAATTCATAGTGCCCACAATTATAGGCGATAATAGTGTTTTGCTCATGGTAATATAACATTATTTGTAGTAATAAATCTTGCTTTCTAAAGCATAATCATCAAAGTTCTTAAAAATATAAAAATAGAATCACAATTCGTCCTTAAAATTAGAGCTTTGTCTGAAGTTTTAACCATTCTTTAACATCTTACTTCTCAAAAAATATTCAATTTGCACTCTCAAAAGTAAGGCATTAAATTCAAGGTTTTAAAAATATTTATATGGAAGAAAATACAACGACTTTAGACATTAGAGCGATCAATGAAAAAATCGAAAGAGAAAGTGCTTTTATAGACCTTCTCACAATGGAAATGAACAAAGTTATTGTGGGTCAGAAACATATGGTCGAACGTTTGTTAATTGGACTTCTTGGTCAAGGCCATATTTTGCTAGAGGGAGTTCCTGGATTAGCAAAAACTCTTGCCATAAATACACTGTCACAGGCAGTGCAAGGTTCGTTCAGCCGTATTCAATTTACACCCGACTTATTACCTGCCGATGTTGTTGGTACGATGATTTACAACATTAAGCAAAATGAATTTTCTATCAAAAAAGGACCAATCTTCGCTAATTTTGTCCTTGCCGATGAAATTAACCGTGCTCCAGCCAAAGTACAATCAGCACTTTTGGAGGCGATGCAAGAAAAACAAGTTACCATTGGGGACACTACTTTTAAACTAGATCGTCCGTTTTTAGTACTAGCAACTCAAAACCCTGTTGAACAAGAAGGAACATACCAACTTCCAGAAGCGCAAGTCGATCGTTTTATGCTTAAAACTGTAATTGACTATCCAAAAATGGATGAAGAGCGTTTAGTAATTCGTCAGAATCTAAAAGGAAGTTACGAAAAAGTAAACCCTGTTGTTTCTGTAGACCAAATTTTACGTGCACAAGAAGCTGTTCGTGAAGTTTATATGGACGAAAAGATAGAGAAATATATTCTAGATATTATTTTCGCAACACGTTACCCTGAAAAATACAAACTAGCCGATTTAAAACCACTTATCAGTTTTGGAGCATCTCCACGTGGAAGTATCAACTTAGCCAATGCTGCTAAATGTTACGCTTTTATTAAACGTCGTGGATATGTAATACCGGAAGATGTTCGTGCAGTTGTACACGATGTATTACGTCACAGAGTAGGTATCACTTACGAAGCAGAGGCTGAAAATATAACTTCTGTAGACATCATCAATAAAATTGTAAACGAAATTGAAGTACCTTAAAAAATAGTTTTCGGTTTTCATTCTCAGTAAAGAAATTAAAACTTATTGAGACTGAAAACTGCGACTGAAAACTAAAAAAATGGATACAAAAGACCTGTTAAAAAAAGTACGTAAAATAGAAATAAAAACCAAAAGATTGAGCAATCATATCTTTTCGGGGGAGTATCATTCTTCATTTAAAGGACGAGGAATGACTTTTAGCGAAGTGCGTCAATACCAATATGGTGATGACATACGTGCTATCGATTGGAACGTAACTGCACGTTATAATGAAGCTCACGTAAAAGTTTTTGAAGAAGAACGCGAGCTTACCATGGTACTTATGGTAGACATTTCGGGTTCTGAAAATTTTGGTTCAAAAAGTCAGTTTAAAAAAGATATCGTAACCGAAATTGCCGCAACAATGGCGTTCTCGGCAACACAAAACAATGATAAAATAGGCTTGATTTTATTTTCGGATGTAATCGAATTGTATATTCCACCTAAAAAAGGAAGATCTCACGTATTACGTATCATCCGTGAATTAATCGAATTTGAGCCTAAAAGTCATAAAACTGATGTTGCTCAGGCATTAAAATTTTTATCGGGTACACAAAAAAAGAAAGCGATTGTTTTTATGATTTCTGATTTCATGTCTGATGATTATGAACATACATTGAAAATTGCTTCCAAAAAACACGATATTACTGGCATTCGAGTATATGACATACGAGAAGAAAAAATACCAAATATCGGAATGGTTTCTATGCTTGATGCCGAAACTGGCAAAACGCAATTAATCAATACTGGCTCAAAAACAATACGTACTAACTATGAAAAACATTACCATAGTAAAGTAAATTATTTTAAAGAAACTTTTAGTAAATCGGGTGCTGGTGTTGTAAATACTCGTGTTGATGAAAGTTATGTAACCAAATTATTAGGCTATTTTAAATCGAGATAAAGAAATTGGATTATTAGACTTCTTAGATTTAAACAAAATCTGAAGACAAAAATTAAAAAATAAAATTCGCTTAAACCTGTAACATTAATGTTCCTATTTAAGCATTCATTTTAGACTAAAATCTGAAATCGTTAATCAAATGAAATTAAAACTTTACATATTTTTATTCTTGCTCTCTGCAACTGTTTTTGCACAACAAAAACAAATTGAGACTAGCATAGATACTACTAAAAATAAAATTGGAGCTGAATTTAAGTTAACACTTAAAACTACGGTCGACTCTAAGTCGAAAGTTGTTTTTCCTAAACTTAAAACTATTGGCCCACTTGAGGTAATTAAATCATATCCAATTGATACTGTCAAAAAAGATGATCGTTATGAATTGATTAAAAAATATGGCTTAACACAATTTGATTCTGGAAGATATACGATTCCAAGCATTCAAATCCTTATTGATAAAAAACCTTACCTATCTGATTCTATTCGAGTAGAAGTTGCAAATGTGAAGGTAGACACTTTACAACAAAAAATGTATGACATTAAAGACATTACTAAAGTTGAAGATGAGATTGGCGACTGGTGGAAATACCTTTTGGCTCTCGTTTTAATTTTAGGAATTGGTGCTTTAGTATATTGGTTGATCAAAAAAAGACAACAGAAAAAAATCGAAGAAGAAATTTATAAAACTCCTATCGAGAAAGCAACTAGTTTACTTAATACATTAGAGAAAAAAGAACTTTGGCAAAAAGGTGAAGTCAAAGCATATTATAGTGAATTAACCGATATCGCTAGAAATTACATTGAGGAAGCAATAGAAATTCCTGCAATGGAAAGCACTACTTCTGAATTAATACAAGGTATTAGAGCAGCTTCTGTAAAAAAGAAAATGACACTAACACCCGAGACTGTCGAAAACTTAGAACGAGTACTAAAACAAGCCGATTTAGTAAAATTTGCAAAATCTAAACCATTAGATTTTGAAATTACTGATGACCGAAATAAAATTCAAAAAGTAATTCTTACTCTTGACAGTGCAATTCCTGTTGAAGTAGTTGTTGAAGAAGACACTTTATTAAATGAAGCTCAAAGACAAAAACAAATAAAACTTCAATTACTAAAAAAACGCAACAAACGCATTGCTTTATCTGTAGCAGCAGTTTTATTCTTGATAATTGTTGTAACTGGCTATTTTATCGCGACTAAAGGCTTTACTTATGTAAAAGACAATATCATAGGACATCCATCTAAAGAACTATTAGAAGGCGAATGGGTAAAAAGTGAATATGGAAATCCAGGTATATTGATTGAGACTCCAAAGGTTTTAAAACGAATGGATTTAACCAAAACCTTACCGAAAGAAGGTTTAGCCCTAATTAAAGAAATGCAATCTTTTGGATATGGAAGCTTAGTAGATAATTTCTCATTGATGATTTCTACTTTAAAATACAAAAAAGAAACTCAAATTGATTTATCAAAATCACTAGAAGTTACCCTCAAAACTATCGAAGCTCAAGGAGCTCGAAACATGATTGTAAAAGAAGAAGACTTTGAAACTAAAGAAGGAATTCGTGGAATCAAAGGATATGGAACATTCTCTAGTATAGATGAAGGCAGCAAATCAAGCACCAAAATGTATTACGAGATTCTTTTATTTAGCCAAGAAGGCGGGTTACAACAAATAATGATTTTCCACGAAGAGGGAGACACTTATGCTAATGATATTGCAGACCGCATATTAAACTCAGTAGAACTAAAAAAAGCAACTAATTAATGGATAAAATAACTTTTTTAAACCCTGAGTTTTTCTGGTTGTTTCTTTTGATTCCCATTGCAATTGCTTGGTTATTCTGGAAAAGAAATCAGCAATCGGCAACGTTAAAAATGAGTTCATTGCAAGGTTTTAAATCCTCAGAATCATTGCTGGCAAAACTAAAACCATTTTTGGGCGTATTTCGAATTTTAGCATTAAGTTCATTGATAATTGCACTTGCAAGACCTAGAACGGTAGATGTAAGCAACAAGACAAAAACAACAAAAGGAATAGATATTGTAATGTCTATAGACGTTTCTGGAAGTATGCTTGCTCGAGATTTAAAGCCAGATCGTATGCAAGCACTTAAAAAATTAGCTTCTGAATTTGTGGTTGAAAGACCAAATGACAGAATTGGAATTGTTTTATATGCATCTGAAGCCTATACTAAAATACCTGTAACAAGTGATAAAGCAATTATACTTGAAGCTATTAAAAGTATAAAGTACGACAATGTTTTGGTAGATGGAACAGGAATCGGAATGGGACTAGCAACAGCCGTAAACAGACTTAAAGATAGTAAAGCCAAAAGCAAGGTGATTATCTTAATGACAGATGGTGTTAATAACGCAGGATTTATTGAACCCGATACTGCAGCAGATATTGCAAAACAGTACGGAATCAAAGTATACACAATTGGAATTGGAACTAATGGAATGGCCGAATTCCCGTATGCAATTGCTCCTAATGGACAGTTTCTATTTAGAATGATGAAAGTAGAAATTGATGAGCAAATGATGAAAACTATTGCAAACAAAACTGGAGGAAAATATTTTAGAGCTACAAGTAATGAAAAACTAGCCTCTATTTATAATGAGATTAATAAACTGGAAACAACCGAAATCGAAGAATTAAAATTCTATGATTACGATGAAAAATTCCGCCCTTTTGTAATACTAGCAGGTATATTGCTATTATTGGAAATTGGATTACGAAATACTGTTTACAGAAGCTTTATATAATGTTACCGTTTTCAGTCACAGTTTTTAAAGAATTAACAAAGGCATTGATTGAAAGTGAAAACTAGAATTAAAAAATGGAATTAGACGAAAAAAAATATTTATACCTTCTTATACTGCTTCCAATTTTGGCTTGCATTTTCTTTTTCAATATGTACTGGAAAAGAAAAAAACAACGTGAATTTGGAGATTTGGAATTAGTAAAAAAACTAACTCCTGAGCATTCTGTTTTTAAACCATTTTTAAAATTAGGAGTTATCCTTTTGGCTTTAGCAACACTAATTTTAGGATTGGTTAATCCAAAAATTGGAACAAAAATGGAAACTGTGAAACGAGAAGGAATCGATATTGTGTTTGCAGTAGACGTTTCTAAAAGTATGCTCGCAGAAGATGTCGCTCCAAGTCGTTTAGAAAAAAGTAAACAACTAGTTTCACAAATCGTCAACCAGTTAGGGAATGACCGAATCGGAATTGTAGCCTACGCAGGAAGCGCATTTCCAGTTTTACCAATTACCACCGACTATAGCGTTGCCAAAATGTTCTTGCAAAGTATGAGTCCAGATATGGTTTCATCACAAGGAACATCTCTTGACGAAGCTATAC
Source organism: Flavobacterium pisciphilum (assembly GCF_020905345.1). NCBI lineage: Bacteria > Pseudomonadati > Bacteroidota > Flavobacteriia > Flavobacteriales > Flavobacteriaceae > Flavobacterium > Flavobacterium pisciphilum. The sequence continues at coordinate 3,237,573 of NZ_JAJJMO010000001.1, read as the reverse complement.
GATTATCAGCAACTTATTTTGACGAAAAAAGCAAAACAAGCAAACTCTTAATTTTGATTTCTGATGGTGAAGATCATTCTGAAGGAGCCGAAGCCGCAGCTGAAGAAGCCAACAAATTAGGAATGAAAATCATTACTATTGGTATTGGAACTGAAAAAGGAGCTACAATCCCATTGAAAAAAAATGGTGTTGTCGAACGTTTTCAAAGAGATAACAATAACCAAATTGTTATAACAAAACTAAATCAAGAAGGCTTAAAAGCTATTGCGAAAGCAACTAAAGGGGGCTATGTTTATGGCGGTAGCACGAAAGAAGTCTTAGATTATGTAAAAAATGCTTTAGACAATATCCAAAAAACAGAATTTGAAGCTACACAAATGGCCGATTTTCAATCACAGTTCCAATGGTTTATTGGTATTGCATTTATTTTACTGTTCATTGATCTATTCTTATTAGAAAGAAAAACAAATTGGATAAAAGAGTTGAATTTATTTAACGAAAAAAAATAATTGTTTCAAGACAGTTAGTATCTTTTGAAACAAAAAACAAAAAAATTAGAATGAGAAATTTACTTCTATATATTTTATTAACGCTTTCTTTGACCATTTCGGCTCAAGAAAAGGATAAAGCGTTGCCAAAAGCTAATGAAGAATATACACAGAATAAATTTGCAGATGCAGAAGCTAATTATAGAGTTTCGCAATCTAAATTTCCAAATCGTACCGTTGCGCCTTATAACTTAGGAAATGCTATTTATAAACAAAACCAAGCAAGCGAAGCCAAATATGCCTATGCAAAAGCTATAAAAAATGCCAAAACACCGTCTCAAAAACACAAAGCTTTTCATAACCTTGGAAATGTTTTCATGAAAGAGAAAGATTATGGTCAAGCAGTCGAGGCCTATAAAAATGCATTACGTAACAATCCTTCTGATGATGAAACACGTTATAACTATGCATTGGCAAAGAAAATGCTAAAAGAGAATCCTCCTAAACAAGATAAAAACAAAGACAAGAATAAAGACAAGGACAAGGATAAGAAAGACGACAAAAAAGACGGCGATAAAAACAAAAAAGACGACAAAGGCGATAAGGACAAAGATAAAAAAGATGACAAGGGCGATCCTAATAAAGATAAAAAAGACGGAAAAGATGATAAAGGGGACCCTAAAAAAGAAGATAACAAAGGAGAGCCAAAACCTGCACCTGGAGGAATATCAAAAGAACGTTTACAGAATCTTCTAGACGCCGTAAATAATGAAGAAAAGAAAATTCAAGACAAAGTAAATGCTCAAAAAGTAAAAGGAGCTCCTAAAAAAACAGAGAAAGACTGGTAAATATAAGATGAATCCTTACTGTGTTCATTTAAAATTAGAACACAGCAAACGATTAAACAATTAAACTTTTAAAAACAAACGGTTAAAAAAACTGACAAACAAGTAATGAAAAGATATTTAATTCTATTACTATTAAGTTTCCAAGGGCTTATGGCTCAAGTACAATTTGAAGCCAGAGTAAGCAAAACTACGCTTGGTCTAAACGAAAGACTTCGAATTGACTTCATTATGAACGTTGATGGCGATAATTTTGTTCAACCTTCATTTGATGGTTTTCGAATTGTTGGAGGACCAAGTCAACAAGTCAGTCAATCATGGGTAAACGGAAGAAGTTCATTTGAAAAAATTTATTCTTATTTTTTATTACCAAACCAAAAAGGAAGTCTTGTAATAAGACAAGCTGCAATAGAATATAACGGTCAGATTTACAAAACTTCGCCAATAAAAATAAATGTTACTGCTGCTGTCGCACAGGAAAGAGACCCTAATGATCCTCAACAAATATCTGCTGATGATAATCTATATTTAGTAGCAGACATTTCTAAAACGACACCCTACATAAATGAACCTATTACTGTGGTTTATAAATTATATTTCAGTCACAACATTGGTATCACAAGTTGGAGAGAATTAGACAAACCAAAATACAATGATTTTTGGAGTCAGAACATCGACATAAAACAACTTGTTGCAGAGGAAGGTATGTTTAAAGGAGAAAGATATCGTTATGTAGTACTTAGAAAGACTGTATTATATCCTCAGAAATCAGGAAAACTAGTAATCGAACCACTATCATTAGATATTGATGTACAATTGCCTACCAACCGAAGAAATATGTTTGGACAGGTTGTAATTACAGAGGGTAACAAACGTGTATCTGCTGGTACAAAAACAATCTATGTAAAAGCACTTCCTGAAACCACCAAACCAGAAGGATTCTCAGGAGCTGTTGGCCGATTTGATTTCAAAGTAACTCCATCTAAAACAACATTAAAAAATGGAGAAAGCTTAGAGCTAATAGTTAGTGCTGCTGGTAGCGGAAACATGAAACTGTTTACTTTACCAAAACCAGTTGTGCCAAATGCTTTGGAAATGTATGACCCCGTACATGATGAAAAAGTAAATACAACTCTTAGTGGCATGTCAGGGAAAATTTCTGATACCTATACCATAATACCACAATACAAAGGGAATTATGCCATAAAACCTATGCAATTCTCATATTTTGACTTAAATACAGGAAGCTATAAAACAATTACTTCTCCAGAAATAATGGTAAACGTTCTTGATGGTCCAACACCATCAGACGCTAATGTAGCATCTAGTCCAACAGCAAAAAATAAAGTATCAGCTAATGAGCAATTCAAATACATCAAACTGAAAAGCAATTTCGTCTCAGTCGCAAAAGATGATTTCTATGGTTCTAATTTATATTATGCATTATTATTTGTACCATTCTTAATTTTACCAATTATTGTTTTGGCTAAAAAGAAAAAAGAAGCAATCGATGGTGATATCACTGGAAACAGAATTAGAATGAATAATAAACTAGCCAAGAAATATCTATCACAAGCTAAAAAACAAATCAATAATAAAGAGGCCTTTTACATTGCGCTTGAAAAAGCAATGCATAATTTCTTGAAAGCCAAATTACATATTGAGACATCAGAAATGAGCAAGGATAATATCAAAGAACTTTTGTTATCTAGAAAAGCAAATCCAGAATCAGTTCAGAATTTCATTAACCTGACAGAAAACTGCGAGTTTGCACGATATGCACCAGCATCTAGTGCTTCTATCCAACAAGATTTTGATAAAGCAGTATTGATAATTTCAGAATTAGAAAAACAAATTGTTTAATGGTTTTTAACCCAAAAGCACGCTAAAAATTAAATTTAGCTTATGCAGAATCGAGATTCAAAAAGTTAAAATTCTTATTACATATCACTAAAAATGAAAAACATTCTTTTATATCTATTCTTATTATTATCCCAAGTTTTCTTTGCTCAAAATAGCTTTGAAAAAGGAAATGCTTTATATCAAAAAGGGCAATACGAACAGGCTGTTCAAGAATATGAAAATGTTATAAAAACTGAAAAAAAACAATCAGCTGAATTGTATTTTAATTTAGGTAATTGTTATTATAAGCTAAATAAAGTTGCACCTGCAATATATAATTACGAGAAAGCCTTAGTCTTGAAACCTAATGATATTGGGACGTTAAACAATTTAAAATTTGCAAAAAAGCTAACTATCGACGAAATAAAAGAAGTTCCTAAAGTAGGCTTTGCAAAACTCATCCGAAACTTTACTGGAATATATCATTACAATACCTGGGCATGGATTTCTGTAAGCATAGCAGTATTGTTTTTACTATTCTTTATTGGCTATTATTTTTCACAACGTACACGTACAAAAAGAGTTTATTTTATTGGTATGTTTTTAATATTACTTGCTTTACTAGTAAGTATAATATCTGGATTTTTAGAAAAAAGCCATTTCGATAATGAAAGACCCGCAATCGTATTTTCCGAAATTGCTGAAGTACGCAGCGAGCCACAAAAGGCTGGATCTCCTATTCTAACACTTCATGAAGGAGCAAAAGTATATGTAAAGCAGTCATTACAAAACTGGAAAAAAATTGAATTGACTGATGGAACTGAAGGCTGGATAGAAAGTTCGGCTGTAAAAGAAGTCAAATAATCTTTTATAAAGCCATAAGAAACATCAATTTATATGTTTCTTATGGTAAATATATTCTGTCATACATTCAACAGTTACTCATTCAAATTTATAAGTTTAAACTGTGAGCAAAGCGTAAAACTTATTTACTGACTTTGTGGTTAAAGAATCTAAAATTGATAAACCTTCTTTGGAGTGACGCAATAATCAAGTTTTACATCCCCTTCAAATACATCTTTAATCTCCGTTTCGGCTTCAAAAAAAGACAGCCCTATTTTTATAGTTTCAGGTTTACATTCTGATAAAAATTTATCATAAAATCCCTTTCCGTATCCTACTCTATTCCCAAAAGTATCAAAAGCCAAAAGAGGAACAAAGACAACATCAATTTTACTTGATGGAACTTCCAAACCGTCTACAGGCTCAGGAATATTATATTCGTTCTTTTTTATTTTTGTGTTATCTGTAAGCAAATAATGAGTCATTTTTCGAGTTTCAAAATCACTTTTAGAAACTACAATTTCCTTATCTTTTCCTGCAAGTAAATGCAAGATAAATTCTGTATTTACTTCATTATGCTCAACTATTGGTAAGAAAACATGAAAATAAGTTTTATCCCAAATTGGTAAGGAAAGAACATGGTTAGCAATTATCAAACTAATTTCATCTATATCCTCTTCTGTAAACTGTTTTCTCAATCCTTTTTTTTGTAAGCGTAATTCTTTTTTAGTTGTCATCATCATCTAGATTGGTTTTGGACATATGATAAATAGCATCACCTTCGTATACAATCGGAGAATGATTTGCATTAATAATATAACCATCATGCGGCGCTTTTACCTTTCTTTCAAACTTACCGAATGGATCGGTAATAATTGCTAAAATAGTACCCTTTTTAACAAACTTTCCAATTGTATCATAGTCATGTAATAACCCAGAACATTTAGCTCGCAGCCATACCGATTTCTCAATATAAATAGAAGGTTTCTCTGGAGCTTCAACAAAATGGCCTGCATCTAGCATTCTCAAATGAGATAATAAACGCTTAACACCATCAATCCCAATATTGGCAATATCATGATTAATATCCAATGATTTTCCTCCTTCAAAAAGTAACATTTTCACTTTTAATTTTTCGCTTATACTTCTAAACGAGCCCGAAATATTTTTAGAATACAACGTAAAAGGCGCACTAAATACGTCGGCTAGTATTTTTAAATCCATATTGTTTTCAGAAAGTCTGATCTGTGGCGCATTAAAGCGGCTTGCACCACCTGCATGAAAGTCTACTGCATAATCAACAATTGGTAATACATCATTAACAATATGATAAGCAAATCGACTAGCTAAAGATCCTTTTTTGCTTCCAGGAAAAACACGGTTTAAATCGCGTCCATCAGGAAACTCACGAGCTTTATTTACAAAACCGTACATATTTATAACTGGAATACAAATAATAGTTCCTCTTTGAGGGCGATTTATTCTCTTGCTAATTATCTGGCGAACAATTTCTACACCGTTAATTTCATCCCCATGAATTCCTGCCGAAAAAAGTACTACAGGCCCTTCAACCTTAGAACGTCTTACAATAACAGGAATATTAAGTTTGGTTGTAGTATGCAGTCGGGCTATTTCGACATTGATGGTTTTACTCTCACCTGGTAAAATGGATTCTCCAAAAATCACCAATGGTATACTGTTTCTCATATTCAATAATAAAAGCTAAATATAGAAATTATATTTTATATTTGTATATTTGACATTTAACGCAAAATTTCCTAAGTAGAATCATTTAACCTATAACACAAATGAAGAAAATTGCAATTTTATTTGGTGCATTAACTCTATTGATTTCTTGCATGAGCAAAGAAGAAAAAATGAAAGAAGCAGAAGCTGATGGAAACGAAGCAATCGCTGTAAAATCTAAACTAATAGAAGGCGCCGGAAAAGCACTTCAAGAACAAGGAAAAGAAGCTGCCAAAAGCGCTTCAAAAGGAATTGGAGATGTAATTAAAGGGATAAATTCAGGGATAACCGAAAGTATAAATACATCAAAAGTAATTTCTGAACCCGCTTTTAAAGCTAACTTCGAAGAGTGCAAGGCTGAGAAAATCTATGGAGCAGATACTGATAAGCAAAAAAAAGTAACTATTTACTTGATTGCTAAAAATGACTTTAAAGGGAATATAATTTTAAAAGCATTTGACGCCAACAAAAAAGAGATAGGTAGAAGTAGCTTGGAAGTTGATATTAAAAAAGATAATGCCAAATATGTAGACTTCTCATTTGACGAAAGAACCCATTTATTACAAACGGAATACTTTACGATAAAGTAAAACACATAATAATAAAAAAGAGTCCGTTTTCTATAGAAAACGGACTCTTTTTTATTTGAAGAAAATCAAAAGAATTATATATATTAAACTCAAAAGTTTAATTTTGTTATATGCATACTCCTCTCGAACTCCAAATCCAAACCTTACCAGATAACCCTGGCGTATATCAATATTATGATAAAGATGGAAAAATTTTATATGTAGGTAAAGCAAAAAATTTAAAGAAGAGAGTTTCCTCCTATTTCAATAAAATTCATGATACTGCCAAGACCAATGTTTTGGTAAAAAAAATAGTAACGATAAAGCACATTGTAGTTCCTACAGAAACTGATGCACTTTTATTAGAAAACAATCTTATAAAAACCTTACAGCCCCGTTATAATGTATTATTACGAGATGATAAGAGTTACCCTTGGATTTGTATAAAAAAAGAACCTTTTTCTCGAATATTTTCTACACGTAGAATGGTAAAAGATGGTTCTGAATATTTTGGTCCCTATACCAGTTTTAAAACAGTACATACGATTTTAGATCTTATTAAAGAGCTTTACCCACTTAGAACTTGCAATTATGATTTGAGCCAATCAAATATTAATAGCGGAAAATTTAAAGTGTGTTTAGAATTTCATATTGGTAACTGTAAAGGTCCATGTGAAGGATTAGAAACACTAGAAGATTATCAAAAACAAATCGATGCAATTCGCGAAATCTTGAAAGGTAATTTCAAAGAAAGTATGAAAGATTTCAAGCGCCTTATGACCCAATTAGCACAAGATTTACGATTTGAAGAAGCTCAAAAAATAAAAGAAAAAATAGAAGTACTCGAAAATTATCAATCGCGATCAACCATTATAAATCCAAAGATTACCAATATTGATGTGTTTTCAATAATTTCGGATGAAAGTTCAGCCTATGTCAATTTTCTTCAAATCTCACACGGTTCTATTATTCGTTCACATACTTTAGAAATCAAAAAGAAATTAGACGAAACTGATGAAGAATTACTCGAACTAGCTATAATAGAACTTCGTGAACGATTCCAATTACTCTCCAAAGAAATAATTGTCCCTTTTGAAGTTGATTTAGGAGAAAATATTAAGGTTACTGTTCCGCAATTGGGCGATAAGAAACAAATTCTAGATCTATCAATTAGAAACGCTAAATTTTACCGAATCGAACAACTCAAACAGTTACAAATTGTAGATCCGGATCGTCATACTAAACGAATAATGGCACAAATGCAAAAAGATTTGCGTTTGCCTGTTGAACCCCGTCATATAGAATGTTTTGATAACTCTAATATACAAGGAACAAATCCTGTTGCGGCTTGTGTCGTTTTTAAAGATGGAAAGCCTAGCAAGAAAGATTATCGCCATTTTAATATAAAAACCGTCGAAGGTCCAGATGACTTTGCGTCTATGACCGAAGTAGTATACCGCCGTTACAAAAGATTACTAGAAGAGAATGAACCATTACCACAACTTATTATTATCGATGGTGGAAAAGGACAATTATCATCAGCCTTAAAAAGTATAGATGAGCTGGGTTTACGTGGTAAAATTACAATAATTGGTATCGCCAAACGCCTTGAAGAATTATTTTACCCAGGCGATTCGATACCGTTGTATCTAGACAAAAAATCTGAAACATTAAAAGTAATTCAGCAATTAAGAAACGAGGCACATCGATTCGGGATTACATTTCATCGTGACAAACGTAGCAAAGCTGCATTAAATTCCTCTATCGAAAGCATTCCTGGAATTGGCGAAAAAACAATGCTCGCATTAATACAGCATTTCAAAAGTGTTAAACGATTAAAACTAGCAACTGAAAAAGAAATAGCAGATGTTGTAGGTCCATCAAAAGCAAAAAAAATCACTTCCTTTTACAATAACAATAAATCATAACCAAATGAAAATAATATTCTTGAGCATTTTTATATTGTTTTCATACCATTCTTATAGTCAAGAAAACATTGAATTTTATCAAAAAGATAAAACACAGATAAGAATAAAAGTAATAGGCGATTTCGAAAAATTAGAAATTACCAATTCTAAAAACAATAAAACACAAGTTATAGATAGCCTTGAAACATCTATTACAGGTAAACAAATGCATCTAGTGATCGAAGATTACAATTTTGATGGTTATACCGATTTTGCTTACTATCATCTTGATGATGGAATGGGAGTCTATACAATATACCAAATATTCACATATAACCCTGAGAGTAACTATTTTAAAAAATTAAGAATCCCTTCAAACTATAGTTCAAAATGTGATGAATTTTGCGACATACAAGTAAACAAAAAAGAGAAAACACTCCTTTCAAGTTGTCGAGGAGGTGCACGATGGCATACAGATATCTGGAAATTCGATAAAAATAAAAACCTAACGTTATTAAAAAAATAATGTTATTAAAACAAGAATGACATATAGAATTCAATAAAATTCCCGACTTTTACAAAACAAACCAGCTATTTCTATGAGCCTCACCCAGCTGTTCAATATAAACACTCGATTAAAAAGCATTTTTTCTACTACAAAAAAAGGAGCTTCATGGGTCGCTCTAATTTTACCAGAAAAAACAACTCTTATTCAGTCGCAAATTTCCATTCCCATCTGGGGCATAAAAACATTAGCAATATTGCTATTATTTGGGTACACACAAAACACATTTGCACAAGACACTATAAAAAAAACGATTGGTGACAGTTTATATCGTCCGAAAATAGGACTAGTATTAAGTGGTGGTGGTGCTAAAGGATTTGCTCATATTGGTGTCTTAAAAGTACTAGAAGAAGCTGGGGTAAAAATAGATTTTATAGGCGGTACCAGTATGGGGTCAATCATTGGAGGTCTATACGCATCTGGATACAGTGCTACTCAGATTGATTCTATTTTTAAAAGAACAAACTTCGATGATTTAATAAATGATTATATCCCAAGATCATCTAAAAACTTTTACGAAAAAAGGAATGACGAATTATATGCTGTAATTTTACCTTTTAGTAATTTTAAAATTGGTATTCCCGAGGCTCTTTCTAAAGGGATGTATAACTATAATTTATTAAGCAGTCTAACTCGAAATGTAAGACATATTAGAGATTTTAATAAATTACCTACTCCATTTTTATGTATCGGTACTAATATTGAAACTGGCGAACAAGTATTGCTAAACAAAGGTAATTTGGCACAAGCTATGATTGCCAGTGCTGCATTTCCTTCCTTATTCTCACCTGTAGAGATAGACGGAAAACTTCTTGTAGATGGAGGAGTTGTAAATAATTATCCCATAAAAGAAGTACGAAATTTAGGAGCAGATATTATCATAGGTGTCGATGTACAAGATGATTTGCTAGACCGACATAAACTTAAAGATGCTACCCGTATATTAGTTCAAATTACCAATCTTCAATCTATCGATAAGATGAAGAGAAAAATAAAAAATACCGATATTTATATCAAACCTGATATTAAAGAATATGGTGTAATCTCATTTGACAAAGGGGAACAAATTATTCGCAGAGGAGAAGATGCTACTTTTTCAGTTTATGAAAAAATCAAAGCGTTAGTCGAAAAGCAAGGCTATTATAAAAAACCAGAATTAAAAGTTGCTTCTGACACCCTAAAAATAGAAAATATAAATTGCAATCATTTAGACAATTATACTGACGAATACATAACAAGTAAACTACGTTTTAAGGCTGGATCAAAAATAACTTATGCTGATCTTATAAAAGGAGTCAATAATATTAATGCCACTCAAAACTTTAGTGCCATTTCCTATTCATTAGATCCTAATAACTCTAGAGACGACCTAAATTTAACATTAAAAGAAAATCCAACGCAAACCTATCTAAAGTTTGGTTTACACTATGATGGCCTATACAAAAGTGCAATTTTAGTAAATCTAACCCATAAAAAAACACTTTTTAAAAATGACATTACTTCATTAGATATAATTTTAGGAGATAATTTTAGATACAATTTAGACTATTATATCGAGAATGGATTCAATATTAGCTTTGGATTCAAATCAAGATTATCACAATTTAACCGAAACATAACCTCCGAATTAAGTAATCCCCTTAGCAAGAGCATAGACCAAAATTTAGTTAATGTTGATTTTATGGATATAACTAATGAAGCTTATTTTCAAAGTATTTTTGTTCAAAAATTCTTAATTGGTGGTGGAGTTGAGTATAAATATTTAAAAATAAATTCGAAGACATCAACCACTATCGACTCTAATATCGACAAAAGCAGCTATTTTAGTTTATTTGGCTATATGAATTATGACAGTTTCGATAACAAAGATTTCCCTAAAAGAGGATGGGGGTTTTCAGGTAATATTCAATCTTATTTATTTTCATCTAATTACACAAAAACATTTGAACCTTTCTCTACTGCAAAAGCAGAAATTGGTATTGCTAAAACAATATTCAACAGAGCTACCATCGTATTTAAAGCCAATGCAGGTTTAACTTTTGGACAAACAAGTGTCCCTTTTTTCAACTATGTTATGGGAGGATACGGCTATCAAAAATTAGATAATTTTAATTATTTCTACGGATATGATTTTCTAAGTGCTGCAGGAAATAGCCTCATAAAAACCGATATAACTTTTGATTATGAGATTTTCAAAAAAAATCATATTAATTTCGCTGCTAACTTCGCAAACCTTGGAGACAACATTTTTGAAGGTGTTGAATGGATATCTGTACCAAAGTATACAGGCTACGCTGTAGGTTACGGTTTAGAAACAATGTTAGGCCCTATAGAAGTAAAATATTCTTGGTCTCCCGAGAACACAAAAGGCTACACTTGGTTTAAAATAGGTTTTGTGTTTTAATTTCAATTTAATTCAATAAAAATTACGACATTTGTTATAATGAAAACAAAATGGGCAGGTTTATTAGATTATTTACAATTCCTTATTAAGAGAAATCCGGAGTAATGGTTTCGAATTGGGGGTAATTGGTCAATTAGAAAATAAACTAATTATCTGTTCGCACAATTCATATTTTCTAATTATCTAATTCAAAATTATCTAATTGAAAAGCCATGCCATTATATCATAAACTAGGAAGTTTTCCTCAAAAAAGACATACTCAGTTCGAAAAACCGAACGGTGGACTTTATTACGAGCAATTATTTGGAACCGAAGGTTTTCACGGACATTCGTCATTATCCTATCATGTTCACAGACCAACACAGGTTAAAGAAATTTTAAATTCTTATTCTGTTGAGCCAAAAATTGCAATTGGAAAAAACATAAAATCATTGCTTTTTAAAGGGTTTGAATTAAAACCAGAAAATGACTTTCTAGATAGCCGAAAAGCAATGCTAGTCAATAAAGACTGCATCATTGGATTGGCAGCTCCAAAAGAATCATTAAGAAAGTATTACTATAAAAATGCTGACGCCGATGAAATGCTTTTTATCCATAAAGGAAAAGGAAAGTTAAGAACCATGTTAGGAAACATTCCTTTTGAATATGGTGACTACTTAATTATTCCAAGAGGTATTATTTACCAAATAGAGTTTGAAACTGAAGACAACCGTCTTTTTTATGTCGAATCCTATTCTCCATTTTATACTCCTAAACGTTATAAAAACCAATCAGGTCAGCACTTAGAACATTCGCCATTTTGCGAACGTGATTTTATCCTGCCTAATGAATTAGAAACACATGACGAAAAAGGTGATTTTTTAATTAAAATCAAAAAAGAAGGCATGATACACGAAGTAGTTTATGCCACACATCCTTTTGACGTTGTGGGTTGGGACGGTTACAATTTTCCGTACGGATTCTCAATTCATAATTTTGAACCTATAACTGGGCGCGTTCACCAACCACCACCAGTACATCAAACTTTCGAAACAGCAACTTTTGTTGTTTGTTCATTCTGCCCAAGGCTTTACGATTATCATCCAAAAGCAATTCCAGCACCTTATAACCATAGTAACATCGATTCAGACGAAGTACTATATTATGTAGATGGTGATTTTATGAGCCGTAATAATATAGAACAAGGTCATATTACTTTACATCCAAAAGGAATTCCACATGGTCCAGCACCAGGTGCGATGGAACGTAGTATTGGTCATAAAGAAACCCAAGAATTAGCAGTAATGGTCGATACTTTCCGTCCGTTAATGGTAACTGAAGAAGCAATGGGATTAGACGATGGACAATATTACAAATCCTGGACAGAATAAATTAGCAATTAAAAGAAGCTGATGAAACTGAATATTGGCTATTCTTATGTGAAGCGCACAAAGAATATCCAAATTGTACCGGTTTATTAAATGATCTGCCAGAAATTTTAAAAATTTTAAATAAAATAATATCAACATCAAAAATGAAAAATTAGAAAATATGTTCGTAAGATAATCCTATCTATGCGCACAGTATCAAATTTTCTAATTGACACATTTTCAAATTAAAAAAATCATGTCAAAAGAAGTAAAATCAGTAGAATACGGTTTAGAAAAAATCTTTGAAGGAGCACAAGACTTCCTTCCATTATTAGGAACAGATTATGTAGAATTCTACGTAGGAAATGCAAAACAATCTGCACATTATTACAAAACAGCTTTTGGTTATCAATCATTAGCTTATGCAGGATTGGAAACTGGGGTAAAAGACAAAGCATCTTATGTGTTGAAACAAGACAAAATCAGAATTGTTTTAACTACTCCATTGACACAAGATTCACCAATTCATGAACATCTTAAAAAACATGGTGATGGAGTAAAAGTTGCTGCACTTTGGGTTGAAGATGCAAGAAGCGCTTATGAGGAAACTATGAAACGTGGAGCTCGTTCATTTATGGAACCAACTGTTGAAAAAGACGAATTTGGAGAAGTAGTACGTTCAGGAATCTACACTTATGGAGAAACCGTTCATATTTTTGTAGAAAGAAAAAACTACAATGGTGTTTTCTTACCAGGTTACAAAGAATGGAAATCTGACTATAACCCTGAACCAACTGGATTAAAATACATTGATCATATGGTAGGGAATGTAGGTTGGAACGAAATGAATACTTGGGTAAAATTCTACGAAGACGTTATGGGATTTGTGAATTTCTTATCCTTTGATGACAAACAAATCAATACTGAATACTCTGCCTTAATGAGTAAAGTAATGAGCAACGGAAACGGGAGAATCAAATTTCCAATCAATGAACCAGCTGAAGGAAAGAAAAAATCTCAAATTGAAGAATACTTAGATTTTTATGGCGGACCAGGAATACAACACATTGCCATTGCGACAGATGACATTATTAAAACCGTTTCTGACTTAAAATCACGTGGTGTAGAGTTTTTATCTGCTCCTCCTCATACCTATTACCAAGCAATTCCTGAAAGACTCGGAGTTCATATGGATATGATGAAAGAAGATTTAAATGAAATTGAAAAACTAGCTATCATGGTCGATGCAGATGAAGATGGGTATTTATTACAGATCTTTACTAAGCCTGTTCAAGACCGTCCTACCCTATTTTTCGAAATAATTCAGAGAATGGGAGCAAAAGGATTCGGTGCAGGGAACTTTAAAGCCCTTTTTGAGTCAATTGAAAGAGAACAAGAATTGCGAGGAACGCTGTAAAAACGCATTTTTTATGCATTATGTAAAAAAATCCTCTTTAAACTGATGCTTTTTTTGCAAATGTTATGTTAAACTAACTTTTTTGCTATTATTTTTAAGGAGTTTGTATCTATCTTTGCACTCGCAAAACAGGAGGGGGTGGTTTCCTTCCTAAATTGATATAAATTTCATAATTTATAGTTTTTTGGTTAGTTAATAGCATAAAAACTCAGTCATTCCTTGACTGAGTTTTTTTGTTTTAATACATTTGGAATAGAATTTGCATTTATTTTTATAAATTGTCAAAGAAACTTATGAAAAAACTAATCCTCTCCATATTCGTCATCCTTACACTTAGCTTCGACACCCAAAAAGAAGATGCTTTTGATGTAGGTGAATGGTTCAAGTTTAGAATACACTATGGCATTATAAATGCCGGGTATGCAACTCTCGAAATAAAAGAAGCTACAGTAAATAATAAAAAAGTATTCCATGCAGTAGGCAAAGGGTACACAACAGGTATGTCTCGATTTTTCTTCAAAGTAGACGACCTATATGAAAGCTACTTTGACAAAGAAACCGGAAACCCGTATCAGTTTGTACGAAAAATAGACGAAGGCGGCTACACCAAAAATCAAGAAGGTTTTTTTAGTCAAGATGGTCGAGTTCTAGTAAAAGACTACAAACACAAAACCGAAAAAACAGTTACTGTTAACAAAAACGTACAAGATATAATATCCGCATTTTATTATTTGAGGAATCATCCTAATATAGACAAACTAAAATCAGGAGACTCAATAACGATCGACATGTTTTTTGACAACGAAACAACAAAATTTAAGTTAAAATTCGTAGGTCGTGAGGATATTACAACTAAATTTGGGACCGTTCCAACTATGATATTTAAACCATTAGTACAATCGGGACGAGTTTTCAAAGAAAAAGAAAGCGTAACACTCTGGATAACAGATGACGACAACAAATTACCTGTTCGAGTAAAAGCTGAACTTGCTGTTGGCTCGATAAAAGCCGATTTAGATGCGTTCAAAGGATTAAAAAATCCACTTAAAGTAAAAAAATAATGAATATCACTGATAATTCAGAATCAATTTTAAAAGAAATTGATAAAAAATACCATGCTATCAACCAAAAAACAGACGTACAATTAGAAGGTCTGCTTTGGTCTAAACCCATTACGTATTGGGATTACATTCAAACTGACGCACTTTTAAATCTACAAATACAAAGAACGACACTTCCTGACGAAATGGTATTTATTATGTACCATCAGGTAAATGAATTAATATTCAAAATGATTCTTTGGGAAATTGAACAAATTTCAGAAGTAGAAAATATTCAAACTGATTTCTTCAGCGAACGCCTTTCTAGAATTACAAGATATTTTGATATGCTAACCAACTCATTTAGCATAATGGAAAACGGAATGGAAGTAGAACAGTATATGAAATTCCGAAACACATTAACTCCTGCTAGTGGTTTTCAGAGCGCACAATATCGACTAATCGAATTCTCTTCAACCGATGTAATCAACCTAACAGATCGCAGGTACAAAGATAGCTTTGACGCAAACACTGACTTAGAAACTAGCTTTGAGCACTTATATTGGCAAGCTGCTGGAAAGGATTACAAAACAGGAAAGAAATCATATTTACTTCAAGAATTTGAGAAAAAATACAAATCTCAATTTCTGACTCAAATGAAAGAATATCAAACCAAAAACATTTGGCAAAAATTCAAACAACTTCCAGAAAAAGATCAAAAGAACCCAACATTAATTCAAGCCATGCGTCATTATGACCATACAGTAAATATTACTTGGGTAATGCAACATTTAAACACAGCCATAAAATACATTCTTGAAAGCGGAAAAGGAAATGGAGAAGCAACTGGCGGAAGTGATTGGCAAAAATACATGCATCCAAAATACCAACGGAGGATATTTTTTCCAGAACTATGGAGTCCAGAAGAATTAGCCAATTGGGGAAATGAAAAAGAAGTTTAATTAATAAAAAAGGAAAGTTTGAAACAAGTATCAGCAATTATAATAATGTTATTTTTAATAATATCATGTAATAAAACAACGGATAAAATTGAAACTAAAATTACCAAACCAAAACCACCTAAAACTGAATTTGGATTTAATTATGCTGACTACAATGTAGTTAATGACACTATAGAAAAAGGGCAAACCTTTGGCACTATCATACAAGGACAAAACATTGGTAACAAGCAAGTCTACACTATTGTAGAACAAATTAAAGACTCGTTTAACGTTAGATCAATACGTTACCACAAACCATACACGCTCCTTAGATCAAAAAACAAAACAAATGACCTACAAGTTTTCATTTACCAGCCCGATGCATTAAGCTATTATGTAATTGATTTACGAGACAGCATAGCAAAGGCATACAGAAAAGTAAAACCCGTTACTCTTAAACGAAAAATAATAGGTGGCGTTTTAAAAAGTTCTTTATCAGAAACTTTAGGCAATGAAAGTGTCGAAGCCGCTCTTGCTGGTCGAATTACTAAAATATTTGCTTGGTCAATTGACTTCTTCAAACTAAAAAAAGGAGATCGCTATGGCTTAATTTTTAAAGAACGCTTTATAAATGACTCTATCTATGATGGCGTTGAAGAACTTGAAGCTGCTTTCTTTGAATACAAAGGTAAACTCGTTTATGCATTTCCTTTTGAACAAGACACAACATCTGGAAGAATAGAATATTATGACGATCAAGGAAAAACGCTTAAAAATCTTTTTTTAAAGACACCAATAAAATTTAGCCGAATCACATCTAGATTTACTAGCAATAGATTCCACCCTGTACAACATACTTGGAAAGCACATAAAGGAACCGATTATGCGGCACCTACAGGAACCCCAATATCTACAACAGCAGCCGGAATTGTAGAAACTACGGGGTATACAGCTGGAAATGGAAATTTTGTTAAAGTAAAACATAATGGTACTTACTCTACTCAATATTTACATATGTCTCGAATATTAGTAAGACGCGGACAACGTGTCACACAAGGTCAAACTATTGGACTAGTAGGAAGTACTGGTTTAGCAACAGGACCTCACGTATGTTATCGCTTCTGGAAAAATGGCGTACAAGTAGATGCTTTAAAACTCAACTTACCTACCGGAGAATCGTTGACTGGCAGAAACAGAGAACGTTTTATGAAACAAATAGAACCTCTAAAAAGAGAACTGGACAGCATTGGTAATTTGTAGCCATTATTACTCACTCCACAAGCCCTCCTAGAACAATTAATAAAGAACATCATAATACACGTATAAGCCTTAATTTTGTTATATAACTGTAAAGTTTCAAACAATTAAAACTAATTTCAGTATTTTTGTTTTTCAATAACCGAACTACAATTTTAAACATAAAAATGGCTTTAAATACAACAAACCCAACTGGGACCGAAGCGTGGAAAAAATTACAAAACCACTATAAAGACATCCAAGGAACTACTATGCAAGAATTGTTTCAAGCTGACAATTCAAGAGCAGAAAAATTCAATTTAAAATGGAATGATTTTTTAGTTGATTACTCTAAGAACAATATCAATCAAGAAACAATATCTCTTTTACTTGAATTAGCCAATACAATTGGAGTAAAGAATGCAATTAGTGATTACTTTAATGGTGAGCTAATTAATCAAACAGAAAACAGAGCTGTACTACACACCGCATTACGCGCCAAAGAATCTGCAGTAATAAAAGCTGATGGACAAAATGTAATACCTGAAGTTTATAGCGTAAAAAACAAAATAAAAACATTCACCCAAGAAGTTACTTCTGGAGCAAGAAAAGGATTCACAGGAAAAACATTTACTGATATTGTAAACATTGGTATTGGTGGATCTGATTTAGGACCTGTAATGGCGGTTGAAGCTTTACAATTTTACAAAAATCACCTAACGACACATTTTGTTTCAAATGTAGATGGCGACCATGTTAATGAAGTAATTAAAAAATTAAACCCAGAAACAACATTATTCGTAATTGTCTCTAAAACTTTCACTACTCAAGAAACACTAACCAATTCAGAAACCATAAAAGAATGGTTTTTAAAATCGGCTAGTCAGGAAGACATCGCAAAACATTTCGTAGCAGTATCAACTAACATTGAAAAAGTTACTGAATTTGGAATTAACCCTGACAATGTTTTTCCTATGTGGGATTGGGTTGGAGGACGCTTTTCATTATGGAGTGCCGTTGGTTTAAGCATTAGCTTAGCTGTTGGATTTGATAATTATGACGAATTGTTAAATGGTGCTTATGAAATGGACGAACATTTTAAATCGGCCGAGTTTGATCAAAACATTCCAGTAATTCTAGCTCTATTAAGTGTTTGGTACAATAATTTCTTTGGAGCCGAAAGCGAAGCATTAATTCCATACACACAGTATTTACAAAAATTAGCTCCTTATTTGCAACAAGCAACCATGGAAAGCAATGGAAAAAGTGTTGGACGTGATGGAAAACCTGTTAACTACCAAACTGGAACAATCATTTGGGGAGAACCTGGAACAAACTCACAACATGCTTTTTTCCAATTAATACATCAAGGAACAAAATTAATTCCAACTGATTTTATCGGGTATATCAAACCTTTATACGGTAACGAAGACCATCACAATAAATTGATGTCAAACTTCTTTGCACAAACGGAAGCCTTATTGCACGGAAAAACAAAAGAACAAGTTCAAGCCGAATTTGACAAACAAGGTCTTGCAGCAGACAAGGCAGCATTTTTATTACCTTTTAAAGTATTTACTGGTAACAAACCTACAAATACAATATTGATTCAAAAACTAACTCCAAAATCTTTAGGTTCATTAATTGCTCTATATGAACACAAAATATTTGTACAAGGAATTATATGGAATATATTTAGCTATGATCAATGGGGAGTAGAATTAGGAAAGCAATTGGCTAATTCTATACTTGATGAAATCAATACAAAAACAGTAAAAAACCACGATAGTTCAACTTCTTTTTTACTAAATTATTTCTTAAAAAATAAGTAAGTACTAGAAACTTAATACTACACAATACATAAAAGCTTATTGATTCACATCCGATCAATAAGCTTTTTCTTATAATACTAATTTTCAACATATTCTGTTCATCCAAATTTAACACCAACTCCCTTTTTATGGCTAAAGCTCATTGCCATTTTAACAAATAATCACGTTGAAAATTCAAAAAAACATTAATTTCCTTATTATAAATCAACAAAACCCCTTTAATATTCAAGAGATTACGCAAAACATAATTTTCTTAACGTTTTGATAACATAATCCGATTAATTTGTTATAATTTTGCCAAAAACAATTAACTAAATAACAAATGAAGACAATGAAAAATTGGTTACTCACAGGACTATTGTTCATGATAGTTTCAACCGTATTTTCGCAAGGAAAAATCACAGGTACTATTACCGATGGTTCAAATTCTTTACCTGGAGCTAACGCTGTTGTTAAAGGATCAACCGAAGCTAGTTCAAGCGATTTTGATGGAAAATTTTCTATTTCAACTTCAGTAGCTTCTGGAGAAATAGTTATTTCTTACTTAGGTTACGATACTAAAACAATTAAATTTTCTGTTTCTAAAGGCGGAACAACTAATTTAGGAACTATCGTTTTAACATCAAACTCTAACCAATTAGAAGAGATTGTTATAAAAAGTACCATAGTTGATATCGCAAAGGACAGAAAAACTCCTGTTGCTGTTTCTACAATTAAAGCTTCAGAAATTCAAGCAAAATTAGGAACTCAGGAATTTCCTGAAATCTTAAGAAATACACCTTCAGTATATACTACAAAAGGTGGTGGTGGATACGGAGATTCAAGAATTAACATTCGTGGATTTGACCAAAAAAACATTGCTGTAATGGTAAATGGTATGCCAATTAACGACATGGAAGGTGGAACTGTTTACTGGAGTAACTGGGCTGGACTTGCAGATGTAACTTCAGCAATGCAAGTACAAAGAGGTCTAGGTTCATCTAAACTTGCTGTATCTTCTGTAGGAGGAACAATAAACATTGTAACTAAATCTTCTGACATGAAAGAAGGTGGGTCATTTTCTTCAGGATTTGGTAATGCAAATTATTTAAAATTGCAAGGATCTTACAATACTGGAAAATTAGACAATGGTCTTTCTGCTTCTGTTTTATTGTCACAAACTCGTGGAGACGGATATGTAAAAGGAACAGAATTCGAAGGTACTAATTATTATGTAGCTTTAGGATATTCTACAAAAGACAACAAACATGATTTCCAATTTACTTTAACTGGTGCGCCACAATGGCACAATCAGAGATCTTCAAACATATCAATTGAAACTTACCAAAAATACGGTTCTGTTGACAACCCAAATACAAGATATAATGCAGATGCAGGATATTTAGATGGAGAAACGTACAATATTAGAAAAAACTACTACCACAAACCAATTGCTTCTATCAACTGGGATTACAAAATAAACGAAACTACTAAACTTTCTAGTGTATTTTACGCTTCAATGGGACGTGGAGCTGGAGCAAGTGCTTCAGGTGGTATTAGAGGAAAAGTCTACAGTGATGCAACAGCATTCAGAACAGCTAATGGTTTAGTAGATTATGATAAAATTGTAGCTTACAACTCTGGTCAATCGGTTTATATAGATGGTTTTACTGGATTACAAACTAGAGCTAAAGTTGGAGGTGTTTACCAAAACACATTCTCTTCAGGATCAAATGCTAACACTCCTGCTGCTGCAAGTTCAGGAACTTCAGGAATCTCACAAACTGCATCTATCAACTCACATGACTGGTTTGGTGCTGTAATTAACTTGAATAAAAAATTAAGCAATACATTAACTTTAGATTTTGGAGTTGATGCTAGAACTTACAAAGGATATCACTTTACTGTACTAAATGACCTACTAGGTGGAGGTGAATTTTACGATACATCCATTAAAAGCTTACAACCAGGAGGTAGACACCTTACAACTGAGTATTCTACAGACGTTCAATGGAATGTTTTCAAAAAAGTAGATTATGATAAAATTTCATTCAACAGTACTGGAAATGTAAGATGGTATGGAGCTTTTACTCAATTAGAGTACTCTAAAGATAATTTAACTGCATTTATTCAAGGGGCAGTCTCTCAACAAGGATACAAAAGAGAAGATAACTTCTTGTACGATCCAGCTGTAAATCCTGAATTAGCTTCAACAGACTACAAAAATATAGTAGGTGGAAACGTAAAAGGTGGTGCAAACTACAACATTAATGAGAAAAACAATGTATACGTAAATGCTGGTTATTACTCAAAACAACCGTTTTTTAACGCTGTTTACCCAAATAATAAATCAACAGTAAACCCTAACCTTACTAACGAAAAAATCATTGGTTTTGAAGCTGGATACGGATTCCGTTCTCGTTTCTTCAATGCTACTGTTAACGTTTATAACACAACTTGGAATGATAGATATTTAAAAGGTAAAGCTCTTCCAACTAGTGCTCAATACCCTTCAAATACTACTTATACAGAATACGTAGGTCTTAATGAAGTTCACTCAGGAATTGAATTTGAAGGAAGTTCAAATTTGACTGAAAAATTAAAAGTTAACGCAATGTTCTCTTACGGAATTTGGGAATACAAAGGAAATGCAACTGTAAATGCTTATTTACAAGCAGACAATACTCCAATTCCAGAATTTACAGGAGCTACAGTTTACATGGACAAAGTAAAAGTTGGTGATGCTGCACAAATAACAGCTTCTTTAGGTGCATCTTACGAAGTACTAACAAGAGTAACTCTTGATGCTAACTACAATTTTAATGACAAATTATACGCAGGATTAAGCCCAGTAGATTTTACTTCTCCAGACAACAAAGGAGCTTTAGAATTACCTTCTTACGGAATTATGGATGCAGGTTTCTCATACAAAATGCTTTTAGGAAGAGACAAAGACAAATCAATGAACTTTAGATTAAACGTAAACAACGTTTTAGACAAAATTTACATTGCTGAATCTAGAACAAATACTTTTGCTGATGATTTCATTAATGGAAAAGATGGAGCTACTTATGCTTCAGCTGGAAGAACATATAATGGGGTAGCAACAAACAACCAAGTATTCTTTGGTTTTGGAAGAACTTGGAACTTTACATTAAGTTATAATTTCTAATATTTAGAATCAAAATAATTATCAAAAACGGCATTGGCTTTTAGCTTAATGCCGTTTTTTTATGCCATAATTTTGTTTATATTTGTTTAAAAAACTTTAGTTCTATGTATTATTTCATACAAAAATTCCACTCAGGATGGGCATACATTGTCTTAATCCTTTTACTTGTTGCAGTTATAAATGCCATCATTGGTTTTACTTCAAAAAAAGATTTTACATCTACTGATCGTAAGATTGGTCTTTTCACATTAATTGCAACTCATACACAATTACTAATTGGTTTGATCCTTTATTTTATCTCTCCATTTGGTAAAGCAGCTTTTGGACAAATGGCAAACGCAGAACTTAGACTTACCTCATTAGAACACCCACTAATTAATATCATTGCAATTATTTTGATAACTATTGGATGGTCAAAACATAAAAATTTAATCACAAGCGAATCTAAATTCAAAACATTTTCGATTTTTTACGGATTAGGATTAGTATTGATTTTAAGCAGATTACCATGGAGCTCATGGTTCTAAAAGCACAAATAAAGCCCTAAATACAGGGCTTTTTTTTATTTCGGCATATTATTTGTGTAAGTTATCACCTTAAAAATAAAATTTATGAGTAATAAAACATCTATCATACTTTCTATCCTAATCATTACTTTTTTAAGTTGTGGTTTTTCATATATAACAAGTCAAACCAAACCTGTTGACCCTAAAATAATACAGGACACCTTAAAAAACCCAAGAAACAAAACAGTTGCCTCTCCTACTAATACAGAAAAAGACTCTATAACTATAGATAAAAATTCCAAATTAAAACTATACAAAAAATCTGCTCATGCCTCCTATTATGCTGATCGTTTTAATGGACGAAAAACTGCAAACGGAAGCCGCTTCAACAACAATAAATATACTGCTGCTCACAAAAAACTTCCTTTTGGCACCAAAGTAAAAGTCACTAACGAAGCTAATGGAAAATTTGTAATTGTAGAAATTACAGATAGAGGACCATTTGTAAAAACACGTGAGATAGATTTATCAAAACGTGCTTTTATGGACATTACCAAAAATAAAGGTGCTGGTGCAATGAAAGTAACTATTGAGACAATAGAAAAAATTAAATAAATTTTCGGATACTCATCATAATTCCAACATGGAGTGCCTCATGATAGTTATTAAAAGATAATGCATCATCAATATTTTTAAAAACAAAACCAAGACTTGTCGTTAATTCATTATATGTTTTAAATACTTTAGCACTATAATCTTCCTCTGTTTTATTTATAGTTTCAAAAAGTAATGATTTAATTTCCTCAAGTTCCGCTTGCGATATATCTCCTTCAGGCTTGGTTCCTTTTCTATATTTTTCTACCAACTCATCCGAAACCATCATTGGCAACCCTGATAATTTATAAACCAGCAATTGCTGTGTAACAATAATATGTGCAATATTCCAAATTACATTATTATTAAAACCTTCTGGGGTCTTATTTAATTGCTCTAAGGAAAAATTATTTAAAAATTGCGAAATTAAATTTCTGCTTACTCTTGTTGCTTCAAATGTCTGAGTCATAATTCTACTTTTTTTATAAAAATAAACATTTTAAATTTTAAATAGATTTCTTTGCAGTCTAAACTTTGATACCTATGAACAAAATATACTACCTCGCTTCTTGCGATACTTGTCGCAAAATAATAAAAGGATTACCTAAAGATATTGATTTAGCATATCATGATATCAAACAAAATCCAATTACTGAAACTGAACTTGAAGAAATGCACCAACTTGCTGGTAGCTACGAAGCGCTATTCAGTAAAAAAGCGCAATTGTATAAATCGATGGATTTAAAAAACAAATCATTGACCGAAGCCGATTTCAAAAAATACATACTAGAACATTATACTTTCTTGAGTCGTCCTGTCTTTATTATTGATGAAAAAATATACATTGGCAACTCTCAACAAAATATCTTACAGGTAATGAAGGCTTTAGCCAAATAACCTTCAATAAGATTACAGCAAATATTTCATTATCTTTGCCCCTTTATATCCAATTATATGATACAATCCATGACAGGGTTCGGTAAGGCTTCTTTGCAATTACCAACAAAAAAGATTACTGTAGAAGTAAAATCGTTAAACAGTAAAGGTTTAGACCTCAATGTTAGAATGCCTTCACTTTACAGAGAAATGGAATTGGGTTTACGCAATCAGATTGCATTGAAACTAGAAAGAGGCAAAGTTGATTTTTCTATATTTATCGAAAGTACCTCTGAGCAAACATCTACGAAAGTAAATGTCCCTATCGTGAAAATTTATATCAACCAATTAAAAGAAGTTTATCCTCAGGCTGATGAAACTGAATTAATGAAGATGGCTATTCGTATGCCTGACACATTAAAAACAGAACGTGAGGAAATTGATGAAAATGATTGGGAGCAAATTCAAACTGTAATTGAAGAAGCACTACAAAACATCTTGAATTTTAGAAAAGATGAAGGGGAATCTCTTGAAAAAGAATTTCAATTACGCATTGGCAATATCCGTCAATATATGACTGATGCTTTGGCACTAGACCCAGAACGTGTTCAGGCTATAAAAGACCGTTTGCAAACAGCAATTTCGGAACTTAAAGTAAATGTTGATGAAAATCGTTTTGAGCAAGAACTTATCTATTATCTTGAAAAATTAGACATAACCGAAGAAAAAGTTCGTCTAACCAATCATCTAGATTATTTCCTAGAAACTATTAACGGCACAGAAGCTAATGGTAGAAAATTAGGTTTTATTACTCAAGAAATGGGTCGTGAAATTAATACGATGGGATCAAAATCTAATCATGCTCAAATGCAAAAATTGGTTGTGATGATGAAAGATGAATTAGAAAAAATTAAAGAACAAGTTTTGAATGTGCTTTAAATAGGTTGATGCATGAAAAAAACATTTCTCTTACTGGCTTTTCTATTTATAACTTCATTCCCTTTATTTGCTCAAACATTAAAAGTTGAACTACAGAATATTCGGACTGAAGAGAAAGTACTAACGGGTTCGATTAATGAAAAATATTCAATCACCATGTACCTTAAATTTTATAATTCTTCTGAAGACCACATGAGAATTTATTCTGTTGAAGGATGGTATTATTATGACAATATCAAGAAAAAAATCCCATTGGTAGGAATTTATGATGGTGACCTTACCTTATATTCATTTAAAACTAAAAAACAACAGAATCAAATTTTAAACTTTGACTCAAAAGGAACTATTTGGCAAAAACTAGATACTCTTAAGAGTCTAACTGGATTTGATGAGAAATTTAGTTATTCAGGAAGTGATAAATCAACTAATGAATGGAGTGATGGAAAGAAAAAATTAAAACTCAATTTTTACAATAATGACATTTCTCTTTTAAAAGAATACCAACTTTTAAACATAAAAAGTCCTAAGATAAATCGAAACATCGATTTATCACACTTAGGGTTTTATGACAGAGATTTCGAATTAATAAATTTTACAAGCACCTCAACAGGAACAAAAATATTATTAAAATTTGACTATATATCCAAATTCAACATACAAGGAATGTGTGGTGCTGGCAGTGAAATTGGGTACACAATATTAAACTACAATTCCGATTTTAACTTAATAGATACTCAAAGAGCAGAAATAGAAAGCTGCTTAAGCAATGTCTATTACGAACAAATGAAGAGTGACGTAAAACACATTAAAAAATTTAAATTATCTGAAAATGGTGCTGACACCAAAATTGCAAAGGCAATTACCATTAATGAGAAATTAATTGAAATTAAAACAGAATGAAAAAAGGAAAATTAATAGTATTTTCAGCACCTTCAGGTTCAGGAAAAACAACCATCGTTAGACATTTATTAAGCAAAGAAGATTTAAATTTAGAATTCTCTATATCTGCAGCCTCACGTGAGCCACGTGGAGAGGAAGTTAATGGAACTGATTACTATTTCATTTCATTAGAACAATTTAAAAAGCATATTAAAGCCGAAGACTTCCTAGAATGGGAAGAAGTATACCGTGATAATTTTTACGGGACTTTAAAAAGCGAAATTGAACGTATTTGGGCCTTAGGAAAAAATGTTATTTTTGACATTGATGTTTCTGGTGGATTACGTATCAAACATAAATTCCCTGAACAAACTCTTGCTGTTTTTGTAAAACCTCCAAGTATTGATGAACTAAAAATAAGATTGAAAAAACGTTCTACGGAAAGTGAAGATAAAATCAATATGCGTATTGCAAAAGCATCTGTAGAATTAGCAACAGCTCCTCAATTTGACAAGATTATCAAAAATTACGATTTAGATACTGCCAAAGAAGAAGCATATCAACTGGTAAAGGAATTTATAAATAGAGATTAGAAATTCTAAACTAAAGAGCGATATCAAAAGAATAAATTAATTTTAGAACAGAAAACAGTACTTAACATTATGATTAAATTATTTCAAGTCAAAAGAAACGAAAATAGCCTGAGTCTTATTCTTCTTATAATTCGATTATCAATTGCTACATTGATGATTTTTCATGGTTTACCAAAGTTAAACACACTTTTAGCTGGAGGTGAAATCCAATTTCCCGATCCTCTTGGAGTAGGAAGCACTTTCTCTTTATGTCTTGCTGTTTTTGCAGAAGTTGTATGTTCTTTCTTTATTGCAATAGGTTTAGGAACAAGATTAGCCGCAATACCATTACTAATAACAATGCTAGTAGCTGTATTTATTATTCATGGTGCTGACCCAATCGACACTAAAGAAATGGGAATACTATACCTATTGTTCTATTTACTCCTTTTTGTTACAGGAAGCGGTAAATTTTCGGTTGATAACCTGATCACTAAAAAGAATCGTTTTTAAGCTTAATCGCTACATTTCAGAACAATTTTGAAAGTAAAAAAAGAATTAACTACCCTGTATTGTATTATTGTAGTTAATTACAATTTGATCTATCAAACAAAATAACCATTTTTATGAAAATTGGTCTTTATTTCGGAACTTTCAATCCCATTCATGTTGGGCATCTTATTATTGCCAATCACATGGCAGAACATGCCAATTTAGACCAGGTTTGGATGGTGGTAACACCTCACAACCCGCTTAAAAAGAAGAGCACATTACTAGACGATTACCATCGCTTACAAATGGTTCATATTGCTACTGATAGTTTCGAAAAAATCAAACCTTCAGATATAGAGTTTAAACTCTCTCAGCCTAATTATACTGTAAATACGCTAATTCATTTGCAAGAAAGATATCCAAATCATGAATTTTCATTGATTATGGGGGAAGACAATTTGAAAACTCTTCACAAATGGAAAAATTATGAAGTGATTCTTCAAAATTATGATATTTATGTTTACCCTAGAATTTCATCTGAAGTAGAAAATGTAGAACTAAAAAACCATCCTAAAGTTCATTTAATAGATGCTCCAATCGTAGAAATATCTTCTACTTTTATTCGCAATAATATTAAAGAAGGAAAAAATATTCAACCCCTGTTACCTGAAAAAGTTTGGGAATATATTGACCATAATAATTTCTACAAGAAGTAAATCTATTTAAAAAATAAAAAAGCCTAAATGTTAATTTCATTTAGGCTTTTCTTTATTATTTAGCTTATTACAAGCTCCTCATTTTTTATATTATTTCGAATGGCTGTTAATGTGTGATTAATTAACAATTTACCATCTCGAAAAACTTCTTTTAATTCTCCCTTTCTCTCTTCTTCCCAAGAAACATTATCTGTTAAATGATATACCCCATCTACTAAATCTATCTTCATTAATCCCTTAGCAGATTTCTTTGTTCCATCGTCTGTAATTGGATCTTTAAAGATCGCTCTTCCCTCACCGTTTACTTCACCGTAAGTTGCTTTCATTGCAAATCCAAAAGTATCTCTGGTATTATACTGATATGTAAATGAACCAATCCCCAGAACCACATTTGTAGAAGCAAATCCTTTAGCTTTTAATCTTTCGCAAATTTGAGTTGCTCTAGCTACAGTAATACTATCTCCATATATTGCTCCAATTTGCGGCACTAACTCTCTATATCCTTTACTATTTGTTGTTCCTCCAAAAACATCCCAGATTAATTCTATAACACCTTTCTTTTCTTCTTCTGTTTTCCCGTTTGGATTACCACAAATAATATCTACCGGATCACCACTATCTGGACGAATCACAACTTTACCTTCTCTTGAAATAATTTCTTCCTTTAATTGAGGTAAATAATCAGTCAATACTCTCCATAAATCCCAAGTATCAGCAACTATAGAAACAATTCCTTTAGGGTAAACTTCGCAAATTAATCTTTTAAAAGTTTCACATTCCCCTTCGGTAGTTCCCATACACATTACTGAATGCTCAGTTGCAGCTACTGAACCTGCAACTAATTCAATATCTGAATTGGCATTGTAATACTCCTCTAGAAAATCAATCGCCGGAATAGTATCTGTACCTGTAAAACTTAATAAATGCCCTGCAGAAGACGTTACTGCTGCCTCTATTCCTCCCATTCCTCTCATAGAGAAATCATGCCCTTGCCAATCTACAAACTCAGGAACAGATGATGTTTCCTGTGCATATTTATCAAGCACTTTTCTATACTGTTTTGCAATTGTTGCAGAATTACAAGGCAACCAAACCACTGCTGAAAGCAATGTTTCAAAGTAATTTGTTAACCAAAAAAATTCTGGAAGTGTATTGTACATAGTAAACATAGGAACACGAATTGGTACACTTGTTCCTTCTGGCAAAGCTTTAAAAACCATCGGAATATATCCTAAATCATGTAAATCTTCGATATGCTTAGTCCCAACTAAATTCTCTCCCAAATAGTTATTGATTCTACGAGCGTATTTTTTTACCACTTCCTCTTTTGGCTGTTTAAAAAAATGCAAATCGAAATCCTGAATAATATACTTTTTGATAAAATATTGCAATCCAAAAAATACAACTTCTTCAACTCCTTCGATTCTTGACTTTCTTGGTGTCCAATTAGAGTATACTAATGTTGTCCCTGTTGGATATTGTCTTCTGTGGTCTACTTTATAACCATCTGTTAGTAATAATGGGTTCATGGTTTATTATTTTAATTTATACATTTAATTTCTTCCTTTTTCGTCTGGATACATATCCTTGACAACATCACTTTGATAAACTGTTTTTGTATCAATATCAATACACGACAATTTTCCATAAAATCCAGCTCCTGTATCTATATTCCACACATTACATCCTTGCATTGGGACGTCAATACCATAATGTAGAGTTGGTGTATGACCTATATAGATTTCATCAAAAAGCAATAATCTTTTGGGATAAGAAAGTGAATCCTTTTTTATACGTTTATCCATTGTTAAAGCCATTTCCCATAAGGTACGATCCCAAGAATAATTGGTTGAATAGTGTTCTTTCTCTGGTCCATGCATCGATGAGAAACCGGCATGAATAAACAATCTCTTTTGCTCATCGATATAATAGTTTTCCATTTTCTTGAAAAACAGCAAATGCTCTCGTTTTAACTCAGCAGTATAATTCTCATAACTTTTTATTGTTTCGGCACCACCATGCTTAACCCAAACTGCATCTACATTTCCTGATTCAAGCCAACCTTCGCACCAAATATCGTGATTCCCTTTAATAAAGATGCAATTGTATTTTTTACTTAAGTCAACAAGAAAATCAATTACTTGGGCTGATTCACTCCATCCATCAACATAATCTCCCAAAAAAATTAAATCATCGTCTGACTTGATTTTAATTCTTTCTAAAATCTGAGTCAATGCCCTAAACCCTCCATGAATATCTCCTATGACTAGCCTTCTTTTCATGATTTAAAATCAATATATTTTGAAGGAACTTCATCTGTAAGCCATACTCCATTTTCTGAAAGATAGAATTTAAAACCATCTGTATGCATCATTCCAGCATTGACAGTTAAAATAATCGGAATCCCTCTCCTACTTCCTACCTTAATAGCTGTTTCTTTGTCTTTACTAAGATGTACATGTTGACGTTTCATTTTCTTTAAACCGCCTTCTCTGATGTTTTGTATATTGGTACCAACAGTACCGTGATATAAATAATCTAATGGTTGTACTGCATTAAGATTCAATTCAACATCTATAGAATGCCCTTGACTTGCTCGTATTTTTGTTTTATCATCATTGAAAGCAAATCGTTTTTTATCATTAGTTTCAACTACAATATTCAACGAATCTAAATCTAATTGCTTTTTATGTTTATTGCATTGAGTTATCAATTCATCTACATTTGCCCAACCATTTTCATCTAATTTTAAATGAATAGTTTCAGGCGAATGTCTAAGAACAAGGCTTAAAAATTTGCTTGTTCCTTTTATATCTTTTTCGTTCATTTTTCTGTAAAATTTTAATTTAAACAGATTGATTCTCAAATTTATCTAAAAATCATATACTGTTACTTGTACATCATTATGAGAAAGTGTTTTTAGAATGATTGGTTCTATATTTTCCCATTTTCCGCCTGCTAAACCGCAACCAATTCTTGGCATATGAATACTAGCTTTATTTTCATTTGCGAAAGATGCTACCTCTTTTAATCCTTTTTCAATTGCATCATATCTTATTGGAGCATTCCCATTCTCATCTTTATTAATTTTATGCTGACCAATTAAATTTGCCACCCAAAAATCCTCTTCAACTTGAACAAATTGAACTTTACCTAATTCAAAATTATTTTTTGATTTAAACCATTCCCTATATTGATTTTCGGGTTTTTTCCATTTTTTTGAAATTGCCATGACAAATCCTTTACCCCAACCTCCTATATCATTACATATATGAACAATTATTTTTCTCTCTTCCGAATCAGGAGATGTAGCGTCTCCTTTTATATATTTAATATCTTTCATTTTATTTTTATCTCAACTCATCCCTAACTTCCATCAAGGCAAAACCCAAAAGATTTAGTCCTTTCCATTTTTCGGGATTATTAACATCTTTATGATCTGTTGCTATACCAATTCCCCAAATTGGATCAACCGGACTGGCTTCGACCAAAACTCTTTCTTTGGTATTAAGAAGAAATTCTTTTAAATCCTTATTCTGAGTGAACTTATAAAAATTTCCTTGCCTAACAATTTCATATCTCTTTTCTAACCAAACTGAATCAATATAATTTTTAACTTCTCTCCCTAACTTTTTAGCTTCAGCTGGAGAATTAGCTAGAATTATTTTTTCGAAGATTTCCTTGTCATTAAATAGCTCTGCTTTCTTTGCCATCATCCAATGTTCGGCAGTTTTATAAGTCAGATCATCAACTTCAAAAGAACTTAACCACCATTGGCTGAAACAAGTTTTAGAAATACTTCTGTCTTTATTGGGCTGATGTCCCCAGAAAAAAAGATATTTATTATTCTGATTTTCTGCTATTAGTTTTTCTAAATTGTATTTCATATCAATTCACTTAATTTCACAACCTCAACACTTTCACCTTCAAAATCTTTGAAAGAATTGGTTGTAAATATTTTTTCGAAGCAATCTAAGACTTCGAATCCTTTATTGAAAATTCCGTGGCTTACTGCCAAATATAATTTACCAGCATTTTTATTTTTTAATTCTTCAGCTAGTCCTACAAATGTTCCTCCTCCATCACAAATATCATCCACAATCAAACAATCCATACCTTGTAAATCATCTTCATATACTTTAAAGCCTGATAATCTTCCCGTTTTTACATCACGGCTTTTACTGCATTCTACTACCTCTACTCCACCCAGGAATTCAGAAACTTTATAGATTTTTTTCAAAGCTCCACCGTCTGGAGAAATCAGTTTTACATCGTTGCCAATAGTTTTTATTACTGTTTGAATAAAAGTATGATTCGGAATCACTTCACAATTATTAATCAATGCAGGAGTAACCTCAGAGTGTGCATCAAAAACAAACACTTTCTCTAAATTCATGGCATTAATAATATCCGCATATACTTTTACAGAAAGTGGTTCTCCTTTAATCATCACTCTATCCTGACGTGCAGCAGGAAAATATGGAATGAATAGGCTAATAATTTTCACATCCATTCGTCTTAATGCGTCAACAGCTAAACACAATAATCCAAAATCATTGAATGAATTTAATCTATGTGTAATTGTTATCGCTTGATTGGTATCAAAATCAGGATTGATTTTAATATGTGGTTCTCCTCCTGAGAAAATGAAACTTTTAAATTCTATTTCTTTTTGTCCTGAGATTGGTCTAAAATTTGGGTCTAAATTAAGTATCATAGTTTTTTAGTTTGCGTTAATTATACGCAAATATACATTTAATATTTTATTGGACAATTATTTTGTGTAAAAATTACGCAAACTTAATTTCAAAGTGAAAGCCTTCCTTGAGTAAAGCGCTATATTTCTTATCATTAAACTTAAATAATTTTGCAGGTCTCCCTGTTTTAAGTGAAGAAAAATGTTCAGTTTCTTCTATGATTCCGAAACTGAGAATCTTTTTTCTAAAATTTCTACGATCAATTTCTTTCTCTAAAATCGTACAATATAAATTCTCGAGTTCAGAAAACAGAAACTCTTTTGGAAGTAAATCAAAACCTATAGGAGCATAAGTAAGTTTTGCTTTTAATCGTTCAATTGCTTTTCTTAAAATTAAATTGTGATCGAAAGCCATGACAGGAACCACTTCAACTTTACACCATTGTACATTTTCGGCATCCGTATCGGCTTTAATTTTTAATTTTGATGGATCGACTAAAGCAAAATAGGCTACAGAAATCACACGGTTTCTTGGGTCACGAAAAACGTCATCACCAAACGTAAACAACTGCTCAAAATAATTCACAGTAACGTTAGTCTCTTCTTTAAGCTCTCTTTTTACTGCTTCTTGCAACGATTCATCATTTTTAACCAATCCTCCAGGCAAAGCCCAATACGATTCTTTTGATCCAAATTTTTGTTGAATCAAAAGCACATACAATTGATTGTTTTGGTATCCAAAGACAATCGCATCTACTGCAACTTTAATATTTTGATTTTCTGCCATAACTCAAATGCGTATAATTTACACAAATATAAATACTATTTATTTCTCTTGTCATTTTAAAACCTGCTTTAATTCCGTCGCGATGGTTTCAAAAATTGAACCCAAATTATTATTCTTTCCTGATAACAAAAAAACGTCTATACTAGGCATTTCTTTACTGTCCCATAATAAATTTAGTTTATTTTCCTGAATCAATTCTTTTGCATTACAATTCCAAGTAACTCCAATTCCTTTGTTTCTAGAAAGTAACCTCAACATTTCACTTTCATTGGGAATAATATAATTGGCTACCATTGCTGGTCTTTTTTTATTAAAAACATGTAGCCAAAACAATTTAATGTGTGGAATCCGTGCGTCATGACTATACCATTTCTGTTCATTAAGCCAATGCTCAATTTCGAATATATTTTTAGTTTTTAATCTTAATTTGAATTCGTTGACTTCAAGCTCTGGAGATGAAACCATAACTAACTTAATTTTTCCAACAATTTCATAAATAGTATCAAACGTATCAAATTGCTTGGTAATAATTGCAAAATCAAGTTTTTTAGTATTTACTAATTCAAAAAGAGTATCATTATCATGAAAACTAAAATCTACAAAATCGAATTTAGAAATCAAAACACTCCCTAAACTTGCAAATAGATTTTTGGAAATTCCAATAGAAATTAATCGATTAGCATCGGATGCTTTTGCACGAAAACCATTCTCCACATTTTCGAGACGATCAAGCGCATCTATAATCAAATTATTAAGTAACTTAGCGTAATCCGTTGGATCGACTCCTTTTGATTTTCTATTAAATAGCTTATAACCAACATGTGCTTCCAACATTGATATTTGCTGACTTACAGCTGGTTGACTTATAAAAAGTTCCTTAGCTGCCAAAGAAAAATTACCATTTTTATATACCGATTTAAACGTTCTGTACCATTCTAGATTAACCATGATATAAATATTTTTATCACAAACATAATTTATTTTATTTTTACTAATACCTCAATTGCTTTAATTTTGTATCAAATTAAATCTCTTATGAAGAAAATCGCTCTATTTGTCATTATTGCATTCGCTATAAACAGTGTAAAAACTACTGCGCAAAAAGTAAATAAAAGAAATATGAAAAAAGTATTATTTGTTGTCACCAGCCATGATAAATTGGGTAACACTGGCGAAAAAACTGGATTTTGGACTGAAGAACTTGCTGCTCCTTATTATGCTCTTGCAGATAAAGGTGTTCAAATAACTATAGCAACACCTCTTGGAGGGCAACCACCAATAGATCCAAAAAGTGCCGACCCAGCATCGGCAACTGAAGACACTAAACGATTTGATGCTGATAAAGTTTTATTAGAAAAATTAAAACATACTATCAAATTAACCGATGTAAACCCAGCCGACTATGATGCTGTATTCTATCCAGGTGGCCACGGCCCTCTATGGGATTTGGCCGAAGATAAAAACTCAGCTGCATTAATTTCGGCATTTTACACTCAAAATAAACCTATCAGCTTTGTTTGCCATGCTCCTGGCGTTCTTAAGGACGTTAAAGTAAATGGAGAATTCTTAGTAAAAGGAAAAAAAGTGACTGGATTTTCTAATACCGAAGAAGAAGCTGTTGGATTAACAAAAATAGTTCCGTTCTTATTAGAAGATGCATTACAAAAAAATGGCGCAATTTATTCGAAAGGAACAAATTGGCAACCTTATGCAATTGAAGATGGATTACTAATTACTGGACAAAATCCTGCATCATCAAAATTGGTTGCAGAAAAATTATTGCATCACTTAAATTCTAAATAAAATTGCTAGGTTCCTAAGTTACTACGATTAAAAAAACTTAGAAACTTAGTGTCTAGTAACTATAAAATAAAAAACTATGATAAACTTTGAATTATACAATCCGACAAATTTAATTTTCGGAAAAGGACAAATAGAAAAGCTAAAAGACCTTGTTCCTAAAGAAGCAAAAATCTTATTAGCTTATGGTGGTGGAAGCATTTTTAAAAATGGAATTCACGAACAAGTTATCAATAACCTAAAAGGTTTTGATATTGTAGAATTTGGCGGAATTGAACCAAATCCTCATTTTGAAACTTTAATGAAAGCTGTTGCTGTTATTAAAGCAGAAAAAATAGATTTCATCCTTGCTGTGGGTGGTGGATCTGTAATTGATGGTGTTAAATTTATCTCGGCAGCAGTTAATTTTGATGGAAATCCGATAGATATACTCCAAAAACGTTTATTAATCAAAGAGAATGCGGTACCATTTGGAACTGTTTTAACTTTGCCTGCAACTGGTAGCGAAATGAACTCTGGCGCTGTAGTAACTATCGAAGCTACTCAAGAAAAATTAGCTTTTGGCGGTAGCGCTTTGTTCCCAAAATTTTCTATCTGTGATCCAACCGTTATCGCTTCTTTACCAAAAAGACAGTTACAAAATGGTGTTGTAGATGCTTATACCCACGTAATGGAACAATACTTAACGTATCCTCATGAAGGCTACTTACAAGACCGAATTGCAGAGGGGATCTTACAAACCTTGATAGAAGTTGGTCCAAAAGTTGTTGAAAATCCAACTGATTATGCACTGGCTTCTAATTTTATGTGGAGTTGTACTATGGCTCTAAATGGATTAATTCAAAAAGGAGTACCTAGCGATTGGGCAACTCATATGATTGGTCATGAATTAACTGCTTTATATGGTATAGATCATGCAAGAACACTAGCAATTGTTGGTCCTAGTTTATATCGTGTGATGTTTGAAACTAAAAAAGAAAAACTAGCTCAATACGGAAGACGCATTTTTAATTTAACTGGTTCTGATGATGAAGTTGCAAAAGAAGCAATCAATCAAACAGTAGCTTTTTTCCATACCATGGGAATGGACACCAAACTATCTCAATATACAAATGACTATGATAAAACAGCTGATTTTATAGTAAATCGTTTCGAAGAAAGAGGTTGGAAAGGTTTAGGAGAAAAACAACTTGTTACTTTAGATAAGGTAAAATCAATTGTAGAAATGAGTTATTAATTTTCTTGAAATAATATAAATAAAACAGAAAAGGCGCTCTTATTTTTTAATAAGGACGCCTTTTCACAATACTAAAACAAAACTAACTAACTCAATTCTTTGTAACATAATTTAACTAAAATTCTAATTCATAAAACATTACAACGTACAACCGAGCAATTTATTGTATACATTGTAAAAAAAGTTGCATTTTATTGTTGAACCCAAAATCAGCACATTAATTGGGCTCTTTTTTGTGTTATTACTGCATTATTAAGTACTTTTGATGAAAATTAATAATTAAATGAGCGAAAATTTAAAATTTGCAGTAATCGGTGGTGGAAGCTGGGCAACCGCCATTGCAAAAATGCTATGTGTAAATCTTTCTGAAATTTCGTGGTACATGCGTAATGACGCTGCTATCGAACACATTAATAAATACAAACACAATCCGAATTACTTAAGTTCGGTAGAATTTGATACTCAAAAACTAAAACTTACCAATAATATAAATGAAGCTGTTGAATATGCCGATTATATTATTTTTGCTATTCCATCGGCTTTTTTACATGCTGAGTTAGAAAAACTAACCGTTTCGTTAGAAAATAAAATTGTCTTCTCTGCTATTAAAGGTATTGTTCCTGAAACGAGCTTAATTGTTGGTGAACATTTTCATATAAAATATGATATCCCATATTATAACATTGGCGTTATTACTGGCCCATGTCATGCTGAAGAAGTTGCTCTTGAAAGATTATCATACTTAACAATTGCATGTGGTGATCCAAACAAAGCTAGTGTCGTAGCTAAAAACCTATCAGGAAACTACATCAAAGCCAAAATTTCTGATGATATTATTGGTACTGAATATGCTGCAATGCTTAAAAACATTTATGCAATAGCTGCTGGAATTGCTCATGGCTTAGGTTATGGTGATAACTTCCAATCGGTCATAATGAGTAATGCTATTCGTGAGATGAAAAAATTCATCAAAAAAGTGCACAAGATGAAACGTAACATTAATGATTCTGCCTACCTAGGCGATTTATTAGTTACAGGATATTCTGTTTTCTCAAGAAACCGAATGTTCGGAAATATGATTGGAAAAGGATACACTGTAAAAAGTGCTATGATGGAAATGAGTATGGTTTCTGAAGGTTATTATGCAACCAAAAGTGCTTACAAACTAAACCAAGGTTATGGTGCAAAAACACCAATTATAGATGCTGTATACAGTATTTTATATGAAGGTAAGGATGCTAAAGTTGTATTTAAAAAATTAACTGAAGTATTAGATTAGTTTTCTAGTTTACTGTAAGAAGTGAACAGTATCACATATTTACAAAAAAAAAGAGTCTTAAATAATTAATTTAAGACTCTTTTTTTATTAAATTACTTGGTCTTATTGCTTCGACAGCAACTGCAACCTATTTTACCATAATTCCTTGAACGAATAAGATTGGCACTTCTTCAGAGAAGTCCTCATGAATAGAATGAGCTTTGAAAATAAATTTCTTATCGTATAATGTGTTACCGATAAAATAAGTAACCATGAACTCGTTGTTTAAAGTCAATAGACTTTTTTCGACCATTTCGATTTTTACAACTGAAACTGCTGGAACTTCAACAAAAGCATGACGCAAAAGAGACGTCTTTTTCATTTCTCCATCGATTGTTCCAAAAGCTTTTGAAACTACCATCACACTATCAATATTAAAATCACTATCATTTATAAGATAAGCATACCATACTTTCTCCATAAAATCGTCGCTCCATTCTTGAACAACTGCCAGAAATACATTTTCTACTTCTGGAATAATTATATCCTTTTTCATACCAGTCTAAACTAATAAAATCATAAAGTCGAAAATCTCAAACTTTGAAACTTTCGACTTTATAACTTTCAACTTAAATTATATATTCGATTTAAATTGCTCTAAGAAACGAACATCATTTTCAAAAAACATACGGATATCACCAATTTGATACAATAACATCGCGATACGTTCTACTCCCATTCCAAATGCAAATCCATTATATTCCTCTGGATTTATATCGCAATTTTTCAAAACGTTTGGATCGACCATTCCACATCCTCCAATTTCTAACCAACCCGTTCCTTTAGTAATACGGTAATCAGTTTCTGTTTTTAGTCCCCAATAAATATCAATTTCGGCGCTAGGCTCTGTAAATGGAAAATAAGACGGACGCAAACGAATTTTTGATTTCCCGAACATTTCTTTAGTAAAATAAAGTAATGTTTGTTTTAAATCGGCAAAAGAAACGTCTTTATCAATGTATAATCCTTCTACTTGATGGAATATACAATGCGAACGTGACGAGATTGCTTCATTACGAAAAACTCGTCCTGGAGAAATAGTACGAAATGGTGGTTTATGATTTTCCATATAACGCACCTGAACCGATGATGTTTGCGTACGCAACAACACATCAGGATTTGTTTGTATGAAAAAAGTATCTTGCATATCACGTGCCGGATGGTATTCCGGAAGGTTTAATGCCGTAAAATTATGCCAGTCATCTTCGATTTCTGGACCTTCGGAAACATTAAAACCAATATTAGCAAAAATATCTATAATTTGGTTCTTTACTATTGATATAGGGTGACGAGAACCAATGATTACTGGTTCAGCAGCACGAGTTAAATCTCCGTAAATACCTTTAATTTCTTCTTTGCTTTCTAGTGCTTCAACAATAGCTTTTACCTTATCTTCAGCAGCTGTTTTTAAAGCATTTATAACTTGTCCAAATTCCTTTTTTTGGTCATTTGGTACACTCTTGAATTCGGCAAAAAAATCGTTTAAAACACCTTTTTTCCCAAGAAACTTAATACGGAATGCTTCTAATTCTTCCTTATTTTCTGTTGAAAAAGCTTGAGCTTCCCCAATATATTCTTTTATCTTATCTATCATTTTCATTCCATAATTGAGAATACAAATTTAGTAATTTTAGTTGAAAGTAAATGGTCATGTCTCAGTTTTCGGCTAACAGT
Organism: Flavobacterium pisciphilum; assembly: GCF_020905345.1. Classification (NCBI taxonomy): domain Bacteria; kingdom Pseudomonadati; phylum Bacteroidota; class Flavobacteriia; order Flavobacteriales; family Flavobacteriaceae; genus Flavobacterium; species Flavobacterium pisciphilum. The sequence goes on along the minus strand of NZ_JAJJMO010000001.1, from coordinate 3,198,312 downwards.
ATACATGAAAATTGTGACTTTGTCTAAAAATTACTCAATAAGTCTTCTTTCTAAAAAATAATTTACGATTGCTTCTTTCATTAAAACAGATTGCTCTCCGGCCTTTAATGGAGGTAATTCTTCTTTTACTTTATAGTGTGGCCAACCTTCTTCGTCGAAAAACTCGAATTCATAAAACCCATAAGGCTCTAATAACCTACAGATAGCGATATGCATAAGGTTTAATTTTTCATCTTTTTTAAATTCACGATGCAATTTCCCTAATTCCTGTACGCCAATTAAATAAATTATGGAATCTAAATCTAAGTCTTCTCCTTGTGAAAATTGATCGGAAAGTATATTTACAAGCTGTTCCCAGCGCTCTTTAAGTTGTGTGTCTCTTGACATATATATATTGTTGATTATGAATTGTACCCTGTAATTCTACTCAGGATGACATTTTTTAGGATTTAAAAAAATATAAATCTGTTCACAAAGATAAGAACTTGAAATTTGACAATGCATAGTTGATAATTCTTTTATATTTGCGCATTTATTAAACAAAGACAAGGATATGAGTTTTTTCGATATGATTTTAGGTGCTTTATTAGTTTACGGTTTATACCAAGGCATCAAAAATGGGCTTTTTGTAGAGGTAGCCTCTTTTATCTCTTTATTATTAGGGATTTATTTAGCTATTAAATTTTCTTCTTTAATGAAAGAAATCATCATGAAACATGTTTCATGGAACCCAAATACAATACAGATTACGGCTTTTATCCTAACATTTATTTTAGTCGTCATTGCTGTATATTTATTAGCCAAATTTTTAACTGGAATTGCTGATTTTGCTCAATTGGGATGGCTTAATAAAATAGGTGGAGGTCTTTTTAGAATTCTAAAAACTGTTCTGATTCTGAGTGTTATTTTTACTCTTTTTGAAAAAATAAACTTCAACCATACTTTTGCAAAAAAGGAAACATTAGATAAATCTATATTTTATAATCCAATACAAAAAGTAGCTGGGTTTATTTTCCCTTCGATAGAAAACTGGTATGACACTTTAAAGAAAAGCAGTGCTGAAAAAGAATCTGAAACAAGTAAATAAAAAACCTTTTCTTACATAAAAAGTTTGTTTTTTGCACCAATTTAGATTTTAGAATAAGCATATAAGAGTGTAAAAAACAGTCGAATCCATCTTTTATTTCTTAAAGCCTCAACAATAATACATCTAGATTCAAGAATCCAAAACTTTGCATTATCTTTGCGGATTATTGAAGAGGTGCTATGGCTTTGCTACACCATCGATTCGCAACAAAAAAACACTTAAACTCGCATAGAGAATTGACATAATAAACAATGAAAAAGATACGTAACTTTTGCATTATTGCACACATTGATCACGGTAAAAGTACACTTGCTGACCGTTTGCTTGGCGCTACACAAACCGTTACTGCTCGTGAAGAAAAGGCCCAATTATTAGACAATATGGACTTGGAACGCGAACGTGGAATTACCATAAAAAGTCACGCAATCCAAATGGAGTATACTTATAAAGGAGAAGAATATATCCTAAATTTAATTGACACTCCTGGACACGTTGACTTTTCATACGAAGTTTCAAGATCAATTGCGGCCTGCGAAGGGGCGTTATTAATTGTTGATGCTGCACAAAGTATACAAGCTCAAACAATATCAAATTTATATTTAGCATTAGAAAACGACTTAGAAATTATTCCAGTTTTAAATAAAGTCGATCTACCAAGTGCAAATCCTGAAGAAGTTAGCGATGATATTATCGATTTACTAGGATGTAAATTAGAAGACATTATTCATGCTTCTGGAAAAACAGGTTTTGGTGTTGAAAATATTTTAGCTGCCATTATCGAAAAAATTCCTCCTCCAACAGGAAATATAGACGAGCCATTACAGGCTTTGATTTTTGATTCACATTACAATCCGTTCCGTGGAATTGAAGTTATTTTCCGTGTTAAAAACGGACAGATAAAAAAGGGACAAAAAATTAAATTCATGGCTACTGGCAATGAATATTTTGCTGATGAAATTGGAACTTTAAAATTAAATCAAGTTCCTAAAAATGTAATTTCTGCAGGTGATGTTGGTTATTTGATTTCTGGAATTAAAGAAGCAAAAGAAGTAAAAGTTGGAGATACGTTGACGGATGCTAAGGTACCAACTACCAATGTAATTACTGGTTTTGAAGATGTAAAACCAATGGTTTTTGCTGGAATTTATCCTGTAGATACTGAAGATTATGAGGAGTTGAGAAACTCTATGGAAAAACTACAGTTGAACGATGCTTCACTAGTGTTTTTACCAGAAAGTTCAGCTGCATTAGGATTTGGTTTCCGTTGTGGATTCTTAGGAATGCTACACATGGAAATTATCCAAGAGCGTTTGGAGAGAGAGTTTAACATGACAGTTATTACTACCGTTCCCAACGTTTCGTATCATGCTTTTACAAAAAAAGAACCTGATACAATTCTTATTGTAAACAACCCTTCTGACTTACCTGAGCCATCAAAATTAGATCACGTAGAAGAACCTTTTATAAAAGCAACAATCATTACAAAAGCCGATTATGTTGGTAATGTTATGAGTTTGTGTATTGAAAAACGTGGTTTGATTACTAACCAAACCTACTTAACTACAGAACGTGTAGAATTAACTTTTGATATGCCTTTGGCAGAGATTGTATTTGACTTTTACGACCGTTTAAAAACCGTTTCTAAAGGATACGCTTCTTTTGATTATACGCCAATTGGAATGAGAACTTCTAATTTGGTTAAAGTGGATATTTTGTTGAATGCTACAATCGTAGATGCTTTGTCTTCTTTGATGCACGTTGACAACGCTTATTCTATTGGTAAAAAGATGTGCGAAAAGTTGAAAGAATTGATTCCAAGACAACAATTTGATATTCCAGTTCAAGCCGCAATTGGTGTAAAAGTAATCTCTCGTGAAACAATAAAAGCCTTACGTAAAGACGTTACTGCCAAATGTTATGGTGGAGATATTTCTCGTAAACGTAAATTACTTGAAAAACAGAAAAAAGGTAAAAAGAGAATGCGATTAGTAGGAAACGTAGAAATTCCTCAAGAAGCATTTATGGCTGTACTTAAATTGAATGACTAATTCTTTTTAGAATTTAGAAGAAAATAGATAAAACCTGATAGCGAAAGTTATCAGGTTTTTTTGTTTTTATAATCCACAAATTTCAGAAACCTTAGTAACTTTGAATCTTTATAAAAAACCTCAGTAACTTAGCTTCCTAATAACTCAGTAACTTTAAAAGAAAAAAAATGTTCGACGAAACTCCCAAACGATTTGACCGAATTGTCGCTATTCTAATTCAATTGCAATCCAAAAAAATTGTAAAAGCACAGGAATTAGCCAATCGTTTTGAAGTGAGCCTAAGAACAATTTACCGAGACATCCGTACTCTGGAAGCTTCTGGAGTTCCTATTTATAGTGAAGCTGGCGTTGGTTATGCTTTGATGGAAGGGTATCGCTTGCCTCCTGTAATGTTTACTCGAGAAGAAGCCAGCAGTTTTATTGCTGCAGAAAAATTGATGCAGAAATTTACTGATACTGCTTTAGGGAATCACTATGCTTCGGCCATGTATAAACTAAAGGCTGTACTTAAAAGTGATGATAAAGATTGGGTTTCTACAATTGAATCTAGTGTTTTAATGCAATCTGCTGAAAAACTTTTTAATGATAAATCACCTAATACATTAGCTATACTTTTTGAAAGTATTGCCGAGAAGAAACAAGTTATCCTTTCCTATCAGGCTTTAAATTCAGATGAAATTACTGATAGAAACATTGAATCTGTAGGCGTTTTTCATGATAACAACAATTGGTACGTAATAGGGTATTGCCATTTGCGTAGTGATTACCGACAATTTCGAACTGATCGCGTACATGGAATAAAAAAAACAGACAATCCCTTTACATTAGAACATGATTCTCTAGAAACTTACTTAAGCAAAAATGAAACTGTCTCAACTACCAAAGTGCGTATTCTTGTTGAGAAAAAAATAGCAAGGTATTTATCCCATGAGCGAAAATACCATGGCTTCATTTCTGAAAAAGAAGTAGAAAATCAAATCGAAATGACCTTTATGTCACGTGATATTGAAGAAGGTTTTTCCCGTTGGTTTTTAATGTTTGGTGATTATGCCAAAATAATTGAACCCGAGCGATTAAAACTTCGGGTTTTAGAATTACTAGAAAAAAATAAAAAAAGGCTCCTATAAAAAAAACTCCTAAAAACAAGTTTCATCTTATTTTTAGGAGTTTTATCATTTTATCTTTCCCAGAAAAATGGAGGTTCAATACCAAGAGCGCGTAAGTAAACGTAACCTTGACCTCGATGATGTACTTCATTATCGATAAAATACAAGATATTCTGAACAATTGGAAACTCATATTGCCCAAACAAATTAAAGTTTTCACTAAAGTCCTCTATTGTTAACTTTTCCCAATACTCATTAATCTCAGCAGTAGATTCATCCCATTTTTGAAGATATTGGGCTTTAAAAATTAATTTCCCTTCTTCTCCCTTATAAGGCTGACTATCTCTTTCTACAATATTCTTTAAAGCTGGTGCAGCAATCGCCAAAAGTTCATCTGCTAATTTTGAAAAAGGGCGCATCCCACCAATAGAAAATTCAAAAAAGTCTTTCTCAGGGAATAATTCAATCACACGACGTGTTAATGCACGATGTCCTTGCCAATGCTTTAATAAATCTTCTGAAGTAATAACTTGTGCTTCTAGTGTTTTCATAATTTTAAAGGTTTGATTTTTTATTACTTCAAAAGTAAATTGAGTCGGTGACAACTGTTTGTCAGTAGTATTTTATTTTTTTTTCAAATACCTCAAAAAAAAATCACACACCCTTGTATTTCAAATAAATACAGCATCTAAATCAAAAACAAACCTTAACAATTCTTCACATTTAAAAAGCAAGGCAATCTTTTTTTTTATAAAATAAACCTCCCTAGTAAATGGTCTTCTTTTTAATTAGACAAAACCTTTACAACTTTGTACCTTTGTACCTTAGAAATTTAGTACCTCAACAAAATGATTGAAGATAAAAACCCACAACGTACCAGCATAGCACAATTAGGCGAATTTGGACTAATTGAACATTTAACAAAAAACTTTGATGTTACTCAGGAATCTACTTTAAAAAGTATTGGCGATGATGCTGCTGTATTAGATTTTAAAGACAAAAAAGTTGTTGTTTCCACCGATTTATTAATTGAAGGTGTGCATTTTGATTTGGCTTATATGCCTTTAAAACATTTAGGTTATAAAGCCGTAGTAGTAAATATCTCTGATATTTGTGCTATGAATGCCAAACCAACACAGATTACTGTTTCTGTAGCCGTTTCTAATCGTTTTCCATTAGAAGCTTTAGAAGAGCTATTTGCAGGTATCACTCATGCTGCCAAAGAATACAATGTAGATGTAATTGGTGGTGATACCACCTCATCTCAAAAAGGGTTAATTATTAGTATTACTGCTATTGGTGAGGCTGATGAAGATGAAATTGTATACAGAAATGGAGCCAAACAAACCGATTTATTGGTTGTTACTGGTGATATTGGAGCTGCATATATGGGATTACAAGTTTTAGAAAGAGAAAAACAAGTCTTTCAGGTAAACCCTAATTCTCAACCTGATTTAGATGCTTATACCTATTTAATCGAACGTCAATTAAAACCTGAAGCCCGTAAAGACATCCGTACATTATTACATGCTTTAGAGATTAAGCCAACTTCGATGATTGACATTTCTGACGGATTATCTTCTGAGATCATTCATTTATGTAAACAATCTAAAGTGGGTTGTAATTTATACGAAGACAAATTACCTCTAGATCCACAATTCATAAGTGTTTGTGAAGAGTTTAATATAGACAGTACTACTGTAGCAATAAATGGTGGTGAAGATTATGAATTACTTTTTACTATCGCTATGGAAGATTTTGAAAAAATAAAAGCAAATCCAAACTTCTCAATTATTGGTCATATGACGCAAGAAAGCGAAGGCATTCACCTAGTAACACGTGCTAATACAAAAATTGCTTTAAAAGCTCGTGGATGGGATGCATTAAGCGAATAATACACACATATCCATAATAAAAAAGACATCTAAGCGATGTCTTTTTTATTATTATTAAAATGGCATTTATAAAAGCCTCTTATTTCTAGCCTGCGTAACTAAATCTTCAACTGTTCCTTCATTGACATTTAGCAACCCTTTCAAATTATCAATCCTCCTTATTGTCGCTTTTAAAGAAATAGGAATATAATGTGGTATTTCATCTGTCTTGGTTCCTTTTGATAAATGGAAAAGAATTTGCTCATCTAGCTGATCTATTTCTATTGAGTCTTTTGGTGATTCTTCTAACATTTCGATAACTGACTGACTATAATAAGTACTGTTTTTCATTACTTTATCAAAAGCAAAAAGCAATTCATCAAATGTTAAATCATTTTTTATAACTAACCCCTTAGGTTTTATTGTTCTAATAATTGTTTTTATTTTAAGTAACTCGGTATACATGGTCAGCAAAATTATTTTACAATTTGGCATATGCTCCATGATTAGCTTTGCCAAATCTTCTCCCGAATATATTTCCTTTTCTTCATAAGCTGGCATGCTTATATCTAAAAATGCAATATCAAAACTTGCTGTTGCAGGATCTATGATAATCTCATAACCCGACTTACAATCTTTTGCCTGAGTAATTAAAAAATCATACTCCTTAGGTTTATATCTAGTAATTGCATTTTTATACCCTTCAATTATAAAAGGGTGATCATCTACTATTAGTATATTTTTCTTAATTATTCTTTCGGGGACTTTATCAATTGTCATTATTCTGTAGGTTTATTTTTTGATCAATCGGAATTTTAATTACTATAACTGTACCATCTACTTTATTAGATCTAATATCAATAGTTCCATCACATTCTTTTGTTCGATAAAAAATATTCTGCAAACCAATTCCTTTTTTTGTTCTATTTACATTAAACCCTACCCCATCATCACTTATCAATAAAGACAAATGATTTACTTCATTTTTAAGTTCTATTTTTATTGTCTTTGCTTGTGCATATTTATTACAATTTTGCAATGCTTCTTGAATAATTCTGTATAAATTTATTTTAATAGAGTTACCGACTAAATCCCATCTAATGCTTGAATCAATACTCGAGATTAATTCTGAATCAAAAGTTGCTTTTTGATTTTCTAATAACTTGTCAACGATAACAACAAAGTTATTTATCAATTCGGATTTCTCTTTATTTAAATCATGAGAAATTTCACGAATATCTTGTTCTATCTCTCTTAAATCCGACAAATATTTTTTACGTTTCACTGCTGCTGTTGCATCATCTACTTTATCTAAGCTGTCTAAACTTATCCTGACTCCAAACATTCTACCCAGAATTCCATCATGTAAATCTTGAGCAACCTTTTTCTTTTCTTTTATTCTTATCGCCTCAATCGCATTTTGTTGCGAAATCATAAGATTATAAATATCTTCATTAGCAACCTGCTGTTGTTGTTTAAAAAGTAGTTCTCTATTTTTGGATTTTTGCGTCAAATAAACATAAAAAAAGAGTCCCAACAAACCACAAATACTAAAAACATATATCAAAGTTCTGTTCTGAATATTTAAACTCGTATTTTCATCTTTTATTTCATTTGTTTCATATTCTATACGAGAAAATTTCTCTCCCATTTTCCTTTCCTCTTTTTGCAATTTCTCATTTATCTGAATGTATTCTTTCGAATAAACTGATGCTTTTTCAGGATCTACAAGAGCTATTTGTTTTAGAGCATCTAAAATATTCCTCAATCTATTTGAATTTCGAGATAAACTAAGGGCTTCTTTAGAATATTGTATCGCTTTTAAGGTGTCTTTCTTATATGAAAAATATTCAGAAAGATGCATCTTATTCAATATAATCCCCGAAGTTAGATTTAAACTATCTCTTATTTTTAAGGCCTGATAGAATTGACCTGGAAGTCCTTTCGATTCTTTTAATTTAAATTTAGAATAAGCTAAATTGTCTAATAACATGGCATATAATGCCGTTTTCTCTTTAAATAAGTTTTTTTGCTCCAAACCCTTTTGAAAAGATTCTTTTGCTTGTTTATAATTATATGTGCATAAATAAACAAACCCTATATTATTGAGTGAAGCAGCTTTTAACTGAAGATCTGAAGCGATTGATTTATCACCAAGAGTACTTAATGCTTTGTTGTGGAATTCTAGTGCTTTATTAAATTCTTCCTGTTCATTATATATTACTCCTAGAAGATTATATGAATCATATAGCAGATTACTTACGTTTTTTTGCTGTTTCAAAATTCGTAAAGCTTTAAAAACTGTTATTTCACTCTCAAAGAGATCTCCTACACTAAATTGTAAATTTGCTTTACTTAAAAAGGTTTTGGCGAGATTATATTTATCATCAATTCGAAGATATACTTTCTCAGCCTTAAAATAGTTCATAAAAGCACTATCTGAAATTGTTTTAAAAGTATAATAATCTCCTAGGTAAGTATAAGCCTTTGCCATATGAATTGAATCATGGCTACTTTTTGCTCGCTGTAAAATTAATTTTGAGGTTTCTTTATATGCTTGCCAATCACTCATATTATAATACCGATTAGCCACTTTAAATAAATTTACTTTATTAAGGGAGTCGTCTTTCTGATTTATAATAATGGAAAAAGCCTTTTTGTTATAATCTTGTTTATCCTTAAATGACAAATTAACATCATTTGCCAATGATAAATAGATCGGAAGACTATCTATGGTAGAGTTCTGACTATTGTCTACCCTGTTTTTCTTGGTACACCCAAACAAGACAACAAATAATAACAATAATATATGGTAGTTATTTTTCAATAGTTTTTTTTGAGTTTTACCAAAAATAGTAAAACTATCCATACAAAAAAAGGCTATCAATAAATTGACAGCCTTAAATACCAAGTATATTTTTTTTGTTCTAGTCTTGTTTTCTTCCTCCTCCAACAGATACACCACCATCTATAGGTTGATTGTAGCTAACTGTTGATGATAATTCTGTAATTAATTTATCTTGTTTTCTTCCGCCTCCTACAGATACACCTCCATCAATTGGATTTGTGATACTGTTTGCTGTCTCTAATGAAATGTTTTTTTCTGGTGTAGTAAAAGATGTTGCTACTAATACTAAAGAAAATAATGCGATTGTTGTGAATGACTTTTTCATGATTTGGGGATTTTATTGTTAGTGTTTTTTTTACGTTTTAAATGACCGCTTATTGCTAAATCATGGTGTAAAATTAGTACTGTTGTCCCCTTTTCAAATCAATAAAAAGGCATATATGGTGGAATGCTATCAAATGGTAGTGTACGTAGGTCAAATACGTGTAAATACTTAGTTGCTAGACTTCTATATAGTTTCCGTTTGCAAATTCGGCAATTATCATCTCTACATTTCTTTTATAGGTTTTAGAAAATGGAAGCTTTTTTGTAGAGTTTTTTATGTAACATACTGAGTTTCCAGTATGTATTCTTGCTATGTGGTTTCTGTTGATGATGTAACTGTTATGAATACGTATAAACGGATGTAATAAAATCGCTTCAAAGTACTTTAACGTTTTAAAAGCCGTTATCATTTCACCTGTATTCAAATAAATATCTGTAGAATTATTATCTGCTTGGATATAAGTAATATCTTTTGCCTGAATATAACGATAATCTCCATACGATTTAACACATAACACTAACCCTTGATTAATTTTTTGTAGTTCTATCCCATCTCCTTTAAGAGTTCCTTTAAAATCCGAGACTGTTTCATTGCTGATTAAATTTACTTCATGACTGGGTAAATCCAGTTTTAAAATAGTTTTAAGTAAATCTGTCCGTTTAAGTGGCTTTAACAAATAATCCATCACCCCATACTTAATTGCATCAAATGCGAAATCTTTTTTGGTCGTCGTTATAATGATTTTAGGAACAATCCGTAAATAATGATACAGCTCATTAATAAACACTAACGAAAGATTACTTGTTTTATCATCGGGATCAATTTCAAGAAATATAAGATTAGGGTTATGCTCCAAAACTAAATTTAATCCTTGTTTATATGTATTTGCACTACCAACAAAAATTAGTTCTGAAAAACCATCGGCTATTTCCTTGGTTTTCAAAACACTTTCTTGATTATCATCAATAATAATGTATAAATAATTTTTCAATGCTTTTATTTATTAGTGGTATTGTTTACTAGTAAGCTGACTGATAATTATACGCAAATTTATTCCCTTCATTGGAATTTAAATAACAGAATCTCATTTTTAGTTTTAAATAAGCAATTAAAATTACATATTTCCCTTTTTTAAACATTTTATTGTTAATACATTTTAAACAAATGTTAACACATAAGGATGAAGTGCAAATATATCCGATGAAATGCATAAAATGAAATCTAGCTAAATATTTTATTCATGTTCGATACATTATTGGAATAAAATCCTCTTTAAACAAAAAAGCTTCTCGGATGAGAAGCTTTTTATATTTAACAAATTATAACACAAACAAATGTGTATTATAATTACATTTTCATTAACCAGTTTTTCATCGAAACTTCGTCTTCTATAATCGATCTTAAATCGGCTATAGCAACACGGTCTTGTTTCATCGTATCTCTATGACGAATTGTTACTGTTTGGTCTTCGATAGTTTGATGATCTACAGTAATACAAAAAGGAGTCCCTAATGCATCTTGTCTTCTGTAACGTCTTCCTACTGCATCTTTTTCATCATAAGCAACATTGAAATCCCATTTTAAATCTTCAATTATTTTTTTAGAGATTTCAGGTAATCCATCTCTCTTTATCAATGGTAAAACAGCTGCTTTTGTTGGAGCTAAAACGGCTGGTAATTTCAAGACTGTTCTTGTTGAACCATCTTCCAGTGTCTCTTCTTTTAGTGAAGTAGCAAAAACCGCTAAAAACATTCTATCTAATCCTACTGAAGTTTCTACTACATAAGGAACATAATTTTGGTTTAATTCAGTATCAAAATACTGTAATTTTCTACCAGAGAATTGCTCATGCGCTTTTAAATCAAAATCAGTACGTGAGTGAATACCCTCTAATTCTTTGAATCCAAAAGGAAAATTAAACTCTATATCAGCTGCCGCATTAGCATAATGTGCTAATTTTTCATGATCATGAAAACGGTAATTTTCTTTTCCTAGTCCTAAAGACAAATGCCAGTTTAAACGGGTTGTTTTCCAGTGCTCGTACCATTGCATCTCTTCTCCTGGACGCACAAAAAATTGCATCTCCATTTGTTCGAATTCACGCATACGGAAGATAAATTGTCTTGCAACAATTTCATTTCTAAACGCTTTTCCTGTTTGTGCAATTCCAAAGGGAACTTTCATTCGCCCAGATTTTTGTACATTCAAGAAGTTCACAAAAATACCTTGAGCTGTTTCTGGACGCAAATATAAATCCATAGCTGAATCTGCTGAAGCTCCAAGTTTTGTACCAAACATCAAGTTAAACTGTCTCACTTCTGTCCAGTTTCTAGAACCTGTTTCTGGATCAGCAATTTCCAATTCTTCGATTAATGCTTTTACATCTTCAAGGTCTTCGTTTCCAAGTGAACGAGCCATTCTTTCTAGAATTTCTCTTTCTTTGGCTTTATACTCGACTACTCTTGCATTTGTAGTTACAAATTCCTCTTCGTTAAAAGCGTCTCCAAAACGGGTTCTTGCCTTTTCGATTTCTTTGATTGCTTTTTGATTTAGCTTTTCGGCATAATCTTCAATCAAAACATCTGCTCTATATCTTTTTTTGGAATCTTTGTTGTCTATTAATGGATCTGTAAAAGCATCGACGTGCCCCGAAGCTTTCCAAGTTGTAGGATGCATTAATATTGCAGCATCTAGTCCTACGATATTCTCGTTCATTTGGACCATCGATTTCCACCAATATTCACGTATGTTCTTCTTTAATTCTACTCCGTTTTGCGCATAATCATATACTGCACTTAAACCATCGTATATTTCGCTAGACGGAAAAATAAATCCGTACTCTTTTGCGTGCGAAACTACATTCTTAAATAAATCTTCTTGTTTTGCCATAGTAATGCAAAAATATAAAAAGTACCATTAAAAAAAAGAAAAATCACAAAGATTGAGTGAATGATTTATTTATTTTTGTAAATAAATTCTTTCTATTTGTGTTTAATTACATTATTAACCTGTTTTTTCCAAAAGCGTGTGCTGGATGCCACTCTTTTTTAATGGCAAATGAAATTATAATTTGCACCGTTTGTAGGCACGAAATGCCTCTAACCCAATATTATTTAAATCCAAAAAATGAGGCATTCAAGAAGTTTTATGGAAAAATTGAAGTCGAACACGTTTCTGCTTTTCTTTATTTTAATAAAAAGGGAATTGTACAAGACCTCATCCATAATTTAAAATACAAAGGACATCAAAACATAGGTGCTCTTCTTGGACAATGGTATGTTGAGGACTTAAAAAATTTAGAACTTATTATGCCTTTTGACATGGTAATCCCTGTTCCGTTGCATCGAAAAAAATTCAATGAAAGAGGTTACAATCAAGTTACGACTTTTGGGCTTGCTCTTTCAAAAGGTTTAAAAATTGATTACAATGATACTATCTTAATTAGAACCAAGCATTCCAAAACTCAATCTAAAAAAAGCCTACTAGGAAGATCCGAAGGTCTTACAGAAGCTTTTGATGTTTTATTTACAGATGCAGAACATCACAAGCATTTTTTGCTTATCGATGATGTAATCACTACAGGAGCTACATTAGAAGCTTGCTCCCGTGCATTACTAAAAATTCCAGGGGCAAAAATTAGTATCGTTTGCATGGCAATAGCACATTCCTAAACTAGATCTGTTGCTATTCGAAAACTACTTTTTTCACCATTTTTTTACCGCCATCATAGATTGCCATAAAATAAACTCCAGCAGCTACATGGTTTTTCAACTGAATATTCTGTTTAAAATTCGCCATACTTTCAAACGTATTACGATATACCTCTTTTCCTAAATCATTATAAATAAAAACCCTAACTCCTTCATTTGATTCACTTCTAAAAGCAATTTCAAAATCTCCTTTATTCGGATTAGGTGAAACCGTGAGGTCTTTTATTTCAACAATAACTTCTGTTTGCAAGGTGTATTTTTTTGTACAAATTTCTATCGAAGCTGAATCTAGTTTACCATCTCTCCCAACATAAGCATCTCTTACTCTTAATGTCCAAGTTCCTTGTGGATCTTGATTATTAAAACCACTTAATAAATCTGTAGGTGTTATGACTTGTAAAGCCGTTTTTGAGCATTCTAGAGCTTCTCCTGAATCATCATATTTTAGCGATAAACTTCCTGTTGTATCTCCACAATTTTTATTAAATAATCGCACTGTTGTTCCTTGAGGATTTACTAACTGCATCTCGATATCTGAGAATCTTGTATGTGTTAATCCAACAAAAACATTTACATCCGAAACAATTCCTAAATCTGTAGGAACATTTATTGTTCTTGTTGTATATGCTGCTGCATTAGGAATTGAAAATCCAGCATTAATCGGGTATGAAGCACATACAGATTCAACTCTATATCCAATTGCAAATGATTTACTATTTACTGCATAATAGATATTTGCCGTAGGCTCTATTAAAATCCTACAATTTGTTGCTGTAATATCTCCTGGGACACTAATTGTTTGTGAACCATCATTGGGTGTGTTTTCTGCCAAGACAATCGGAAACGTTATTCCTCCATCAGTCGAAAGTTTTATATTTACATTGGTAGAACCTACCAAAGTATTTGTTTTTGCAACATCCCAAGTAATTATTTGACTCGTACCATGGAGCCATGCAACATCATCTTTATTCTGTGATGTTACTACAAATGGTCCTATACCGCCACTTACATTCACAATCATTTCATCTGTATTTGTCTGTCCTGCTCCCAAAGCCGCATTATCACGACCTGTTAGTGTAAAATGTAATGTTCTAGCAACTGTAGGAACCGATTCCCATGTACTTCTTAAATTTCCAGAAAGAACAATACCTAAATCTGGCATATATCGGATAGGCGAACTTGAAGGAGGAAGAGATCTAAACAAAGGTCCATCAGATTTATTAGGATTGGCAACACTCGCACTTCCTAATGTTGATGTTGCTGAATCATTTTGTTCCCAACAATATGTAACTGAATCCCCATCGCTATCTGATCCTGTTCCTTTTAAAATAAAAGCGGTCTTCATTGGAATTGTATAGTCTACCCCTGCATTAATCATAGGTGGATTATTTGTTATCGCTATACTTATTGGACATGATTTTCTAGCTAGATTATTTTGAATTTGCAGAATACTAGCATATGCAAAATAGTCATCTGAATGATCTTGAATATTATATTCCTCTACTTCTATTACTCCTGCATATCCCATAATTGTAGAACCGCTTCCTGGCTCCACATTTACGCCAGTACCTTCGATATCATAAGAAAAAGTATGATTTCCTCCCAATTGATGTCCCATTTCATGTGATACAAAATCAATATCAAAAGTATCTCCTTGTGGTTTTCTGTCAGATGGAGAGGTAAAAGCACTTCCTTTGGCTCCATCTACACAAACACATCCTATGCAACCAGCATCTCCTCCACCGCCTGATGCACCAAATAAATGACCAATATCATACGCATTTTCTCCAATAACGCTTGTTAGAGTATTTTGAACTTCTTGATTCCATGCCCCTTTAACTCCCGATGCAGCATCTGAATAAGGGTCTGTCGCTGCATTTGTATAAACAACAGCATCATTATTAGCTATTAAAATTAATTTTAAAGCCAAGTCTTTATTAAAAACACCATTAACTCTTGTCATCGTAGCATTCATTCCTGCTATTGCATTATCCTTTGTGCCACCATAAAAAGCAGCATACTCGCCCGTACAAGACAATGCTAATCGTAATGTTTTAAATACTTTATTGTTGGCTGCTATTTTTGCTGTTTTATTATGTAGCTCTTGATTTAAGGCTACATCTTTTGTATTACACAGTAATGGTAAACTCCCTTTATTTCTATTCTTGGCACTAAACAAAACATATTCTCCAGTGTTTGCTGCAACTGACTCAATAAATTCTGATGCATTATCTGCTCTTAAAACCATCGTCTGAATCCCTGCTGGAGAAACACTAAAATGAATTCTTGCTTTTTTATCCTTACTACTTACGCCTTCATAAGCTCTAATGTTCGGATATTTCGCCTGCAATTGGGGGTCAAAATTAGAAGATTCCCAAACAGTATATCTTTCGAAAGCTCCATCCATATTAGGAATAGTGATTTCTACAGTATTTTTTTTATCTGTTTTAAGTAGGGTACTTGATAGCTTTTGCTTTAAAAAAGCTTCATTCAATCTATAAACAGTCTTTTCTCTATCATCAGCACCTACATTTCTCCTCTCAGTAGGTGAAGTTATACTTTGATTAACTTTTTCCCACATTTCGTTACTTTGTGCCTGAATTTGAGACGAGCTAAAGATAATTAACAAAAGAAGTATAGTTTTTTTCATGTTGAGAAATATTTATTAGGTCAAAATTAATTCAATTAAAGGAAATAAAAAGATTTAATCGTCAAGTAATTATATAAAACCGTCAAATAAAGGTATTTTCACAAAATGATTACCAACTTTATAAAATTTCAATTCTCCTTACTATTAGATTTAAAATAGATAGTATAAATTTGCAACATCTTAAACTATTTGCTTTGAAGCTCTTTCATTCTATAAACGATTTTCAGTCTACCAAGAAAACAATATTAACTCTTGGCACCTTTGATGGTGTACATATCGGTCATAAAAAAATACTTGAAAAGATTACTCAAAATACCCAAGATGGAAAATATGAGAGTTTAGTTCTTACTTTTTTCCCTCATCCTAGAATGGTTTTACAGGAAAAATCAGAAATAAAATTACTGAATACTATTACTGAAAAAACAAAACTTCTAGAAAACACTGGGATAGAGAACCTTGTTATCCATCCTTTTAACGAAAGCTTCTCAAGATTAACTGCCGAAGAATTTGTAAGCTCTATTTTAGTAGATCAATTTCATATTCAGAAAATAATCATTGGCCACGATCATCGTTTTGGAAGAAATCGAACGGCTGATATTAATGATTTAATTGCATTTGGTGAACAATATGGCTTCGAAGTAGAGCAAATTTCTGCACAAGAAATAAAAGATGTATCTGTAAGTTCTACAAAAATAAGAAATGCATTAACTGAAGGTGATATGAATCTCGCTAATGAATATTTAGGTTATGAATATTTCTTGACCGGTACTGTTGTAAAAGGAAAACAGCTAGGCAGAACCATTGGCTTTCCAACTGCTAATCTTAAAATTGAAGAGGAGTACAAATTAATTCCTAAAAATGGAGTTTATATTGTAAAATCAATTATCAATGAGAAATTGGTTTATGGAATGATGAACATTGGTTTTAACCCAACTGTAGGTGGTCAAGCACAATCTATCGAGATTCATTTTTTAAATTTTAATGATGACATTTACGATTTAGAAATTGCTGTTTCTTTATTACATTATGTTCGTGAAGAACAAAAATTCGAATCTGTTACTCTTTTAAAAGAACAATTAGAAAAAGATAAAAAAACTACCTTAGACTTTACAAATAAATTACAACTCTCTTAATTTTTTTATACTATTCATAATGACAACATAGTGATTTTTTTAGTAAATTTGATAAGCATTACACTGTTTATCAACCAAATACTATTAACTTCTTAAAAATAATCGTTATGAAACTTTCAAAAGAATTATACAACGGAATCCTTATATTCCTTGGTATTGGTGTTTATTTTTTATTAATGAATGTTTTAGGTCTTGCTCATATACTCTACTTACGTGCATTAAACGTAGCTTTTGTTGTTTATGGAGTAAACAGAACTATAAAGATGAATCTCGCTGAAGGAGAAAACAATGCTGTTTCTAATGCTATTTCAGCTATGGTAACATCTGTAATTGGTGTTTGCCTTAGTATCCTTGGATTACTTATCTACAGTTATGTCAAAGGTGGAGATGCTTATGTAAAAACTTTATCAGCAACTTTCATGTTCGGTGGCAACCCCTCTGTACCTACTTATTGTATTTGTTTATTGTTTGAAGGCATTGCTTCTTCGGTAGTAGTAACCATGTTATTAATGCTTTATTGGAACCATAAATATGCCGCTGATTAATTTTTTTTTCATAACTGTTTAAAAAATATTTCTCAATAGATGGAAGCTTTTCAAAAGAATAAATTATTGTTTTTTGAATTTAGTTGCTAACATGCATCCAAAATTTGTGTCTTAAAATATAATTACAAAAACTTTTAACAGACTGAATTTTAAATACTGTAATTTATTTTACGAAATAGTGCATTGATTCATTAGAACAATTTAACTACTTTTGGAGCATCAAAAAATCGCATAGATGAACAGTACAAAACACAATTGGACGAAAGACGAGATTATCGCTATATATAATAAACCGATGATGGATTTGCTTTACGAAGCAGCATCAATTCACAGAATAAATCATGATCCAAATGTAGTTCAGGTATCTACTTTGTTATCTATTAAAACTGGTGGTTGTCCAGAAGATTGTGGTTATTGCCCTCAAGCTGCACGTTATCATACTGGAGTAGAAGGAAATGACTTAATGTCGGTTAACCAAGTAAAAGCTCAAGCTTTACGTGCCAAATCTAGTGGCTCATCTCGTGTATGCATGGGAGCTGCATGGAGAAACGTAAAAGACGGACCTGAATTTGACCAAGTTCTAGAAATGGTTCGTACCATTAATAAACTAGACATGGAAGTATGTTGTACCCTTGGTATGATAACTGAAAACCAAGCACAACGTTTGGCTGAAGCTGGTTTATATGCCTACAATCATAACTTAGACACATCTGAAGAATATTATAAAGAGGTTATTTCGACTCGTGGTTTTGAAGATCGTTTGCAAACCATCGAGAATGTTCGTAAAACCAATGTTACTGTTTGTAGCGGTGGAATTATTGGTATGGGAGAGAGCATCGAAGACCGCGCTGGAATGCTAGTAGCACTTTCTACTTTAAACCCTCAACCTGAATCAGTGCCAATTAATGCGTTAGTTGCTGTGGAAGGAACTCCAATGGAAGAAGAAAAACCAGTTGAAATTTGGGAAATGATTCGTATGGTTGCTACAACTAGAATCATAATGCCTGAAACTCAAGTACGTTTATCAGCTGGAAGAACTAATATGAGTCGTGAAGGACAAGCAATGTGCTTTTTTGCTGGAGCCAATTCAATATTTGCGGGTGATAAATTACTTACCACTCCAAATCCTGATGTACATGAAGACATGAAAATGTTTGATTTATTAGGGTTGATTCCTCAAAAACCTTTTACTAAAATTTCTCAGCCAGAAACTGTAGAAGCAGAAAATTCACAATATGCTCCACTTGGTGAAAAACCGAAATGGTCAAGACCTGGACATGCTATCGAAAGAAACTTAGAGGCTTCAGGTAAATCTAAATAATCTTAATTTAGAAAATATATTAAATCCCCATTAAATTAATTTAATGGGGATTTTTCTTTTGCCAAAGCATTACCGTCTTAGATAATTAGCATTTGATTTTTCAATATTAATTAATCACTTACCCCTATCTTAAAAACAAAAAACCATTTGCCTTACGACAAATGGTTTTAAAATAGAATCTTATTATATTAAAAAATTACTTTCTTTGTTTCTACATGTTTATTGTCAAGAACTACTTTTATTAACAAAAGTTGATTGCCTGATTTTAAGTTTTCAATAACAAATTTAGAATTTTCTATCTTGTCTTTCTTGTAAATTAATTTACCTGACACATCATAAATAAATACCTTATCTATTGCTTGGCTAATAGCATTGACTGTAATTTCTTTATTTGCTACTGATACTAAAATTACATTTTCTACTGTTTCAAAGTCACCTGTTCCTAATGTTTTATTTGTATAACGTAATACAAATCGGTTATCAAAAGTACCTATTGCAGTTGTAAACTTATATCCATTTTGTGTCAAATTATATATTGTTCCTAATGTCTTATCCTCTAAATAAACTACCTGATTTGACAATGAACCATCTACCTTATCTATCTCAATAGTAAAATCACCTGCTGTAGTGGAACTATATCCTAACGGAACTACATCTGTATCTGTAAACGGCAAAGCACGTCCTTGAATACTATAGTTTATTTTATCATTAATACTATAAAAATCAATATAGCTGTTTGCATTAAAAGCTGCTCCATCAAAGTTATTATCCTCTCCATTTGTAGCTCCTTCAATGTATCCCACTAAAATTTGTTTAAAGGCTCCTTTATCATTTATTAAATTAAGCCATACACGATTTTTTTCAATAGTAGTAGTTTTAGAAGTCTTACTTGGTCTAAAAAACTGATTGTTTTCGCCAACCACTCTCATTCCGTTATTAAAAACAATTGTTCCTGCTCCTCTACTCTCAAGCATAAAAGACTGCCCAGCTGCAATTTTACCTGTTGGAAGCGTATTATTTCCTGGTGAACTTGCTGCTGTCTTTGTAACCGTACTTCCTGTAATGTTGTAAGATGCATAATCATCCGAAGAATATACATTATACCCTAAGCCATTATTTGCAATGGCTGTATTATGTGTCCAAAAATAAAGAGTTCCTTTTGTGATTGCATTATTGGTTACATCCAATATAAATTTATCTGCATCAATAGCAGAAGGATATGGGTTTCCTACTAAATAGAAATTTCCAGCTGTAATCGTCTCTCCTTGAATATCTCCATTATTAGGAACTCCCTTAAAAGCAACTGGTTGAGAATAAGGATAACTTACAGTTTCCCCTGGCCAAGTTCCTGCTTTAGGCACTCTAATAATATATCCTTTCCCTACAATCATTGGATTAGATGCCCCTTCAGCTTTCCATCCATTATTATAATAATAAAATTTAGTTGGATCTGAATTTGGTGATAAAAGATTCAGTTTTTGTCCTAAAACTGGTGATGACCAATAGGTATAATCCAAAGCCTTCATTGGGCTTGAAATACGCTTGTAAATAATATCGCCTGTATTAATTACATTTGCTGTCTGAACCAAACTTGCATTGTTTTCAAATGTTAGACTTGTTCCTGTATTTGTGCTAACATTAACAGAATTATCTATTGTTAATGTATGTCCTGAATTTATAGTTACTTTTTTACCCGAATCTACCTTGCATGAACAACCGCTTAAATTACCCGTCGATTGATAATCTTCTGCAAATTCAATACTATCTGTATTTATTGGAGTACTGCCTTTTGACCATCCTAAAGTTGTTCCTTTCCAAACATTTGTTATTGGAGCCTTAATTTCAATATTATTAAGTGACACAGGGCAATTATCCCCATATTCAATTACAAAATTATAAAATCCAACATCCAGATTTGAAATGGTATATGTTGTTGAATTAGGTGCATCACCTCCTATATAAGTTCTTGATACTGCTCCACTTTGTTGAATATACCAGTTGGGCATAGCTGCTTTTGTAACTGGTAAACCACTTAATGAAATACTCCCTGTTGATGTTACGCAAGTTGGCTGTACTATGGCATCTATATTGGGTTGTGTTAATACAGATTTTATTGTAACAGTTGTTATATCTGATGCTAAACTTTGGCAATTCGTAGCATTTGCAACTTGAACTGAATAATTTCCCGCTGTAGTTACATTTATACTTTGTGTAATTGCTCCTGTTGACCATAAGTAAGTTGTCCCAGTACTAGAAGACAATGTAACGCTTCCTCCTGTACAAAATGCTATAGGTCCACTAGCAGTAATTGTTGGAATTCCTGGTTTGGAATTAACTGTAGCAA
This sequence comes from Flavobacterium pisciphilum, assembly GCF_020905345.1. Classification (NCBI taxonomy): domain Bacteria; kingdom Pseudomonadati; phylum Bacteroidota; class Flavobacteriia; order Flavobacteriales; family Flavobacteriaceae; genus Flavobacterium; species Flavobacterium pisciphilum. Next base: position 3,177,321 of record NZ_JAJJMO010000001.1, on the reverse strand, counting down.
AAATAGTTTGGGCACTTGTGTAACTAGTCCCTCCATATGTCGTTGTATAAGTAAGAGTAGCCTCGTAAGACCCCGACGCAGCGCTTGTAAAAGACACTACTGATTGTTTACTAGGATACTGTGTGAATACGGTAGCACCTGGAGACTTTATAGACCATATCCAATTTAACGAAGCGCCATCTGCCCCATCTTTTGCTGCAGTAAAGGTAAGTGTACTTCCTTCACAAATTGGCGCATTACTAGCTGGTTTAGATTGTACAGTTCCTCCTAAGTTATTAAGTTCATCAAAAGTATATTCAGCATTACCACCTCCAGCACAAACAGCAAATTTTACAGCACCAATGAATATAGCAACATTGTTTGAACATCCTCCTGAATCATCAATTTTTCCTGGAGCATTAATATCTAAAATTGTACCTGCAGAAAATCTAATAGTACTTTGGTTAGTAGCAAAACCCAATATACCATTAATGACAACATTAAAGGTATTTCCTGCAGAAGTTGTTACTGTACGATCTCCGCTTACTAACAATTTCCCATTTATCGTTAACGATTTTGCTGAAACATTTGTATTAATTGTTATGACTGACCCTGTAGCAATAATAACATCATCATTTACTGTAGGAACAACTCCACCAATCCATGAAGATGTAGACGCCCAATTTCCTGTTCCAGTACTTGTTATAGTAGCTCCATTTATAAAATTGAAACAAAATAACATTAAAAAAATAAAAAGTATTTTTATTTTCATTTGAAAGTGGTATTTAAATTCAACGATAGATTTTTGAAGTAAATTATTTTCTAAAAAACTGTTAACAGAAACATGTCTTTTTAAAGCTCTTTCTTAGGAGATATTCTATTCTGATTTTATCCCCAAAACACCATAAACAATTTACAATTTTACTCTAATTAAATCTAAATCAATCACTTATATTTTAACCAAAAAACCTCCTCTTCACAATATTCAGTTATTTCTCATAAATATGTTTTTTTTATGTAGTTCAACATTTAAATTATGTAACTCATCTGATAAATTAAATATTGATTTATCTGTTTTTCCAATAAAATAGAACTATTTAAAAAAAAATTATGTTAAAATTAAAAAATAGCTCAAAAAAGACGTCGTGAAAAGAAGATTTTGCAAAAAAAATATTTCAACAAAAAAGGTTTTTATAGAAATAAGAAGATTTTAAAATAAAAGAAAAAGATTACTAAAAAAACACTCGTAATACGTTTTCATGTTTCAATTTTACAGAGAATAATCAAAAAAAAATCTATCAATAGGTATAGTCAAATTTTAAAACTAAAGCTGAACTCTAGCCCCAAAAAAAGCATTCTTATAAAGCTTTACAATTCATATAAAAACAAAAAACCATTTGCCTTACGACAAATGGTTTTAAAATAGAATCTTATTATATTAGAAAATTACTTTCTTTGTTTCTGTGTGTTTATTCTCAAGATCAACTTTTATTAACAAAACTTGATTACTCGATCTTAAGTTTTCAATAACCAGTTTCGGATTTTTTACCTTGTCTTTCTTGTAAATTAATTTACCAGATATGTCATAAATAAACACCTTATCTATTGCTTGACTAATAGCATTGATTGTAATTTCTTCATTTGCTACAGATACCAAAATTTCATTTTCTACTTTTTCAAAGTCACCTGTACCTAGTGTTTTATTTGTATAACGCAATGCAAATCGATTATCAAAAGTACCGATAGCAGTTGTAAACTTATATCCGTTTTGTGTCAAATTATGTATTGCACCTAATGTCTTGTCCTCTAGATAAACTACCTGATTTAACAATGAACCGTCTGCCTTATTTATCTCAATTGTAAAATCACCTGCTATTGTTGAACTATATCCTAATGGAACTATATCTGTATCTGTAAACGGCAATGCTCGTCCTTGAATACTATAATTTTTCTCATCATTAATACTATAAAAATCGACAAAGCTATTTGCATTAAAAGCTGCCCCATCAAAGTTATTATCTTCTCCATTTGTAGCTCCTTCAATGTATCCTACTAAAATTTGTTTAAAAGCTCCTTTATCATTTATTAAATTAAGCCATACACGATTTTTCTCAATAGTAGATACTTTAGAAGCCTTCCTTGGTCTGAAAAACTGATTGTTTTCACCAACTACCCTCATTCCATTATTAAAAACAATTGTTCCAGCTCCTCTACTCTCAACCATGAAAGACTGTCCTGCTGCTATTTTTCCCGAAGGTTCTGTTTTATTTCCAGGACTATCTGCTGCCTTTGTTTCAGTACCTCCAGTACCATTGTAAGAAGCATAATCATCCGATGCATATACTTTTGCAGAACCTGTATTTCTAATAGCCGTATTATGCGTCCAAAAATAAAGAGTTCCTTTTGTGATTGCATTATTGGTTACATCCGATCTAAACTTATCTGCATTAATAGCAGAAGGATATGGATTTCCTACTAAATAATAATTCCCAGCAGTAATCGTCTCTCCTTGAATATTTCCGTTGTTAGGAACTCCCTTAAAAGCAACTGGCTGTGCATAAGGATAACTCACTATCTCTCCTGGCCAAGTTCCAGCTTTAGGAACTCTAATAATATATCCTTTCCCTACAATCATAGGATTAGATGCACCTTCCGCTTTCCAGTTATTAGTATTATAATAATAGATCCTAGCTGGATCTGAATTTGGTGACAAAACATTAAACTTCTGTCCTAAAACTGGTGATGACCAATAAGTATAATCCATAGCCTTCATTGGGCTTGAAATACGTTTATAAGTAATATCTCCAGTATTAACTACATTAACATTAGCAGTCTGAACCAAACTTGCATTGTTTTCGAATGTTAAACTAGTATTTATAGCTGTATTAACATTAACCGAATTAGTAATAGTTAAAGTTGCACCCGAATTTATTATAACACTGACCCCAGAATTTACAGTACAAGAACACCCTTCTAGATTTCCCAGAGTACCATTGGCTGAAATATAATTACCTGCAAAAACAACACTTTGATAAATGGTAGGAGGAGTATTATTATGAGACCATTTCGAACCATCCCAAGTATTAGTAATTGGTCCAGAAATTGTCGCTCCCACTGATGGTCTAGATGTACATCCTAAATCTGAACTATTTACTGAAAACGTATATGTATTAGGAGCAAGCCCCGAAATCGTTACACTTTCACCGCTTCCTGTTCTTGTTATTGTAACTGGATTCGTTATAATTTCCCAAGTTCCTGTAGCTGGAAGTCCGTTTAAAACAACACTTCCTGTAGAAACTGTACAGCTTGCTGGTGTAATTGTTCCTATTGTTGGTGTAGTTGGTAATGGTTTTACGGTTAGTAAAGCAGAAGCAGAAATTGATGTACATGCACCTGTTCTTACCAAACATTGTACATAATAATTATTGTATTCTATTGGTGTATCTGTTAAAACTAAAGTTGCTGAGTTATACCCTGACAAATTGGCAACTGTATTGTCTATGTTTGTCCAAGGACCACTTACTGCTGTAGCATATTGCCACTGATAAGCAGGGCTTGAAGCTGAAGTAGCAACCGTAAATGAACCAGAAGTACCTTCACAAATTGGAAGTGCCTGAGGTTGAGTAGTAATTATTGGTAAAGTATTTACTGATACTATAACAGCATTTGATATTACTGATGAAGAACATGCTGCTGTTACAACAACATCATAACTACCTGCATCCGTTCCAATCGGATCTGTCAAAGTAAGTGTAGCGGTTGTCGCTCCACTTATAACTCCTCCATTTGTAAGTACAACCCCCGCCTTTCTCCATTGATAAGCTAACCCTGTTCCTGTTGCAACTACAGTTATTTTTTGAGTACCACTACCCGTACAAGTCGCAGTTGGAACTAGTGGCTGTGTTGTAATAACCGCTGAAGACATATTAACCAAAACTGGTGATGAATATGCTAAATTACTTCCACAAGTTACTTTAGCACGGTAATGGGTCGCTTCTGTTTGTGAGGTTGTCAATGTTGAATTAGTTGATAGGATATCTCCACACTGAATAAAAATTTTATTTATACTATGCTTATCATTTATATCTCCTACACGAGCAGAGAATTTAAATTTCCAATTTGTTTTATCTGCTGCTACGTAACTTGGCACTGAAAGACCTGAAACAATTGTTACACCCGCTATTTTAAGAGATAAGGTACCATTAGCATCGACTGCTAAAGTTACATTTCTATACGAAGAATTTCTAAGATTAAAAGGATTAAGGGCATTTGCAAAAATCTGCACACCACCATAAAGAATTCGAATCATACTACCTGTATTTTGACCCGTAACATTATCATAAGTATCTAATTGCAAAACAAAACCAGTCCCTTCCCCTAATTCACCACCACCAGCAGTTCCTGAATTAATATCAGATCCATAACTCAAACTCATTCCATCAGCACCACCTACACCATCAAAAATTCTATAATCAAAACTTGCTGTAAATGGGGTAATATTTGAACCAGGAGTCGTATTGATAACATACCCACCTGAATATCTTGTAACACCAACAGAAGTTAAAATTAACTCACCACTAGTAATAGACGAACTATTTCCTATTATAGCTGCATTAGTTGGTATTGTACTAAAATTTGTATTTATAATTGTAACCGGAGCAGGCGTAGCACTTATCCATGGGTCTAAGCCGTTTGGAGATGTCTCCCATTGGTATGTTGCACCTCCTAAGGTTGGATTTCCAACAGATACAGTGAAAGGAACATTTGGACAAACAGGATTTACACTAGCAACCGTGTTTCCTGGTGCAGGAGTTCCTGAACAGGCAGCCTCTATATTTACGCTATAATCTTCAACCTGCCCGTTGCCTAAATTTCCACATGAACTACTGCTTGAAGAACTTCTGCTAACAACGCGCATTCTCGTAGTTCCCAACAATGCGGATGTAGGAACTGTAATTGATACAGTCGCAACCTTACTATCTATTCCGTCAGAATTTGAAAAGTTTCCTACAGATATTGATTCACCTGAATCTGTAAAAATACCATTCTGATTCCAATCAAAAAATACAGTATAATAGTTTGTATTATTACCATTAGTATTTCCTTTTATACTTATTGTATAAGCCATGCCTCTAGTAACATTTGTTTTATAGTTAATAAAACTTTCATAAGCAGGAGAACTTGTAAGTGCAGAACTAGCATTCGTAATAGTATTAAAAACTACATTTGTAATTGGTCTTACATTAGTAAAACTAGGTGTACAATATCCCTTGCCGACATTTACAATGCCTGTACCAGTAGCTATAAAATAGGTGTCATTTTTATTATTTGCTGAAGAGCCTGTACTACCCCAAGAACCCAAATCCTGAATAGCTCCTCCAAATGTTAATGTATTTGCTGTATGAGTAAAAGTCCCAAGATTTGCATTAACCCCTAAACCAATCTCTAAATTATTACCTATAGCTGAAGCGGCTGTAAAAGTTTTAGTGCCACTTCCAGACAAAGTAAGATTATAAAAATCCAATTTCCTGATAGATTGATTTGCACCATATAAATCTACTGTACCTGTATCAGAATTAAAACTTCCAGACACACCTATAATATTTCCTTGTACTCTAAGTGTACTTGTGTTTGCATCTATAGTTCCTGCCATTGACCAATTACCTGTAAAAGTATGCGTGAATCCTCCTAATGCTAATCTTGCTGAGCTATTTATAGTTAAATTACCTCCTGTCACATCTCCAGTGAATGTAGCTGTATTACCTGTTTTCCCTATAATAACTGCACCTGTTGTAGTAAAACTGGCTATGCTTTGTGTATATCCTCCATTGATTGTAATGTCTCTAGCATTAAAATCAATTTCCCCACCACCTAGATTAGATAAATTACCTTGAATCGTTAAATTACCACTAGGACTAGCTGTTGTACCTGTTCCTGAAAAAGTAAGATTTTGATATGTAATTGCTCCATTAATTATTGGTGATGCATTGTAATAATCAATAGTAAAATTTGCTGGAGGTGTTGTAGGAGTAAATGAATAATTTGTACCCCAATTTGCTGCACCTACTCTTAATGTTCCTGCAGTAAGTGTATTTGTAGTAGCAGTCAGTAGATATGTACTTGCATCAAAAATACCTGATGTATTTGTAAAAGTAGCTACAGTTAAGGCATTCCCCAAAATCGCAGAACCTCCTGTTTTATTTATTCGAAGAGTACCACTGTTAGCGGAACTTATTCTTCCTGTTAAGGTTTGACTTGCAGTTCCTGTAAAAAGTGCTATTGCACCAGTTCCAGCCGAAGTTCCCGTAAACGACCAATTTCCAGTTAACGAAATGGTTTGAGAACCACCTCCTGTTGTTATCCAACTTCCATTACCACTTACATTCCCATTAACCGTTAATATATTCCCATTTGCCATACTAAGAGTTCCCAAAATCGTTATTCCAGCACAGGTTCTACTTCCATTCGTATTTACGGTAGCTCCTGTCGAAATTACAACATCATCCCCTGCAACTGGAACAATTCCTCCTATCCAAGTAGTTGTAAGATTCCAGTTTCCTCCAGTTGCCGTACTTGTTCTAGTTGCGGCATTAGTAATCGAAACAACAAACAACAAAACCAAACACAACCATTTAGTCAAATTATTAGATTTATTTAAAGACACTCGGTCTTGTTTAGAAAATAAGAAATCAACATTTAATAGTAATTTTTTATTCATGAGTAGGATTTATAATTATAAATTGATTTTTGGTATGATTTTTTTTATTAATGCTAGTATTATTTTATATACTAACAATATTTTTTTAACAATTAATTACTTAATTGTTTTTTAATAACAATCAGTAAATCAGCACTTATTGGTTTTATATATTCAATTTTAGCATCATTCAAAAAATAAATTTTAACATTTCGTAAGTTTTTACGTTCAAATTATTTTTCAACAAGTCATTTTGCAAATCAAGAAGACCTCAAGCACACATTTAAATAACTAATTACCAGTTAATTAAAATTTAAAAAATGTTAATTTTAACAAATTCCCACCAAATAAAGCACAAAAAAAAACCTCTTACAAGATTTTTTTTTTTGGAAAACCCATTTTCGTTAAATTGCTTAAATACCCGACGAAATGCACAAAAAATCAGATTAAATACATATTTATGAAGTAAAAACTTATATTTAAAATACAGGAACAATTAAATTAAACCAACAATACTTAAAAAGTAAGAAAAACTAATTTGCAACGAGGTTTGATCTATTCTTATTAGAAACAAAAAACCATTTGCTGAAAAGCAAATGGTTTATAAAAGCGAACCAAAATGTATTTAGTAAATCACCTTCTTTGTTTCAATATGTTGATTATCTAAAATTACTTTTACCATTAAAACCTGGTTACTTGATCTTAAATTTTCAATAATCAATTTAGAGTTCTTAACTGCTTCTTTTTTGTACATCAACTTACCAGACATATCATAAATAAGCACCTTATTTATAATTTTATCATATGCAGTAATATCGATTTTTTCATTTGCAATAGCTACCATAATTAAATTTTTAGAACTATCAAATTCATCTACTTGTAAGGTTTTATTAGTATATCGCAATACAAATCTATTATCAAATGTTCCAATGTTTGTAGCAAAAGTATATCCTCCATTATTCAAATTGTGAATTATATTTGTTGCTTTATCTTCGAGATACACCTCTTGATTTATCAACGAACTATCTAAGTGATCTATTGCAATTGTATAATTACCAACAATTTCTGAACTATATCCTAGCGGCACTGTATCAGTAATATCTAAAGGCAAAGCACGCCCTTGAATTATTAATTTTTTATCAGGTATTATACTATATAAATCTGCCATTTGCACAACATCAAATTTGGCTCCATCGTACTTACTATCATACTCATTTGTAGCTCCACTAATATAACCAATAAGAATTTGTTTAAAAAAGCCAATACTATTTGTTAAGTTCAGCCATATGCGTTTTTTTTCTACAAAATCTACTTTACCTTCTTTTGTAAGTTTAAAGAATTGTGCATTATTACCTGCCACCCTCATATCATTGTTAAAAACAATGTTTCCGCTTGAAGCTATACTTATGGCAAAAAAAGATTGACCTGCTGCAACTTTACCTAATGGAACCGAATTATTAACTCCTGGATTTAATGCTGCTGATGTTGCTGTTCCCCCTGTAAAATTATAAACAGCATAATCATTTGCATTATAAACCTTTGCCGAAGCCCCATTATACGCAATAGGAGTATTATGTGTCCAAAAATATAATGTCCCTTCTAGAATAAGATTATTTGCTGTTAAAAAAATATCCGCATCAATCGCCGAAGGATATGGATTCCCTATAAAATAAGCTGCATCTTGTACTGTAATTGCTTGACCGGTTATATTACCATTATTTGGAGTTCCTATAAACGAAACAGGTTGTGGATAAGGATAATTAACTCTTTCGCCGTTTGGCCATGCACCAGCATTTGGAACTCTAATAAGATATCCTCTTCCTACAATCATACTGTTTGTCGCAGCCTCGGCTACCCAGGCATTATTATAAGAAAACAATCTCTTTGGGTCTGAATTTGGCGATAATATATTAAATTTTTGCCCAGACACTGGAGAAGACCAATATGTATAATCAAGCCAATTCATAGCTGTTGAAGTTCGGTTGTAAACAATATTACCTGTATTAGAAACATTAAGTGTTTGTACCAAACTTGCATTATTATTAAAAGTTAAACTAGTTCCTGAATTTGTGCTTACATTAACAGCTTTTATAATAGACAAAGTGGCACCTGATTCAAACGTAACTTTAATACCTGAATTTACCTGACATGAGCATCCACTTACATCCCCTGCAGTTCCTGCTAAAGAAGTATAATCCCCTGCAAAAACAATATTCTGATTTATGTTGGGTGTACTATTTGTCCATCCCGAACCCGTCCAATAATTGGTAACCAAACTTGAAACAATTGCAGCCGATGAAGCCGATGAAGTACAGCTCGTTGCCGAATTACTTACTATAAAAGTATAGGTATTAGGCATAAGATTAGTAATAACTGTACTCGATCCTGAACCTGATGTAGTCACTGTTACTGGATTTGTTATTATTATCCAATTACCTGAAGGCAACCCACTTAAAGCTACACTTCCAAACGGAATAGTGCAAGTTGGAGGTGTAATTAGTCCAATTACTGGAGGTGTTGGCGTTGAATTAATAGTTATAGATACTGCCTGTGTTACTGTACAATTCCCATCTGTAATTGTCATTATACCCGAATAAGACCCTGCTAATGCATTTGCAGATACTACTATTGTATTTATATTACCTCCTGTTGGCGAAAAAGCAAAAGAAGTATTGAGTTGATCTGCTAATGAATTTGCATTTGCTGTTGCATCCCAATCGATGCTATAGCCTGTAGGACTTCCCCCAGTAGCAGTATATGCCAATGTTGCATTTTGTGAACCTGTACTTGTACAAACACTCAATACTGTTCCTGTTGCAGTAATTGAAGGCAAAGGATTTACTGTAACGGTAAAACTTGAACCAGAACTTATACACCCATTTGCATTGGCTACTGTCAGTGTACCTGTATAAGTACCTGCTGCTGTACCCGCAGGAATAGCAATTGTAATAGGACTTGCTGGCAATGATGCATTTGTAACAGCTGCAAAACTATTTGTAGGCGAAGCATTCCAAACTATGCTATACGTAGTCGGTGTTCCCGTTGTGGCACTATAAGCTAATGTTGTGTTTTGAGCACCTGCATTTAAACAGACACTTGCTGCAGTTCCTGATAGCGTTATCGTTGGCAAAGGATTTACTGTAACGGTGAAACTTGACCCGGAACTTATACACCCATTTGCATTGGTTACTGTCAATGTACCTGTATAAGTACCTGCTGCTGTACCCGCAGGAACTGAAATTGTAATAGGACTTGCTGGCAATGATGCGCTTGTAACAGCTGCAAAACTATTTGTAGGCGAAGCACTCCAAACTATGCTATACGTAGTCGGTGTTCCTGTTGTAGCACTATAAGCTAATGTTGTGTTTTGAGCACCTGCATTTAAACAAACACTTGCTGCAGTTCCTGATAGCGTTATCGTTGGCAAAGGATTTACTGTAACGGTGAAACTTGACCCGGAACTTATACACCCATTTGCATTGGTTACTGTCAGTGTACCTGTATAAGTACCTGCTGCTGTACCCGCAGGAACTGCAATTGTAATAGGACTTGCTGGCAATGATGCGTTTGTAACAACTGCAAAAGTATTTGTAGGCGAAGCATTCCAAACTATACTATACGTAGTTGGTGTTCCTGTTGTAGCAGTATATGCCAATATTGCATTTTGTGAACCTGTACTTGTACAAACACTCAATACTGTTCCTGTTGTAGTAATTGAAGGCAAAGGATTTACTGTAACGGTAAAACTTGAACCTGAACTTATACATCCATTTGCATTGGCTACTGTCAGTGTACCTGTATAAGCACCTGCTGCTGTACCCGCAGGAATAGCAATTGTAATAGGACTTGCTGGCAATGATGCATTTGTAACAGCTGCAAAACTATTTGTAGGCGAAGCATTCCAAACTATGCTATACGTAGTCGGTGTTCCTGTTGTGGCACTATAAGCTAAGGTTGTGTTTTGAGCACCTGCATTTAAACAGACACTTGCTGCAGTTCCTGATAGCGTTATCGTTGGCAAAGGATTTACTGTAACGGTGAAACTTGAACCTGAACTTATGCATCCATTTGCATTGGTTACTGTCAATGTACCTGTATAAGTACCTGCTGCTATACCCGCAGGAACTGCAATTGTAATAGGACTTGCTGGCAATGATGCGTTTGTAACCGCTGCAAAAGTATTTGTAGGTGAAGCATTCCAAACTATACTATACGTAGTCGGTGTTCCTGTTGTAGCACTATAAGCTAATGTTGTGTTTTGAGCACTTGCATTTAAACAGATGCTTGCTGCAGTTGCTGATAATGTTATCGTTGGCAAAGGATTTACTGTAACTGTAAAAACTGATCCTGTACTAATACATCCATTTGCATTGGCTACTGTCAATGTACCTGTATAAGTACCTACTGCTGTACCCGCAGGAACTGCAACTGTAATAGGACTTGCTGGCAATGATGCGTTTGTAACAACTGCAAAACTATTTGTAGGCGAAGCATTCCAAACTATGCTATATGTAGTTGGTGTTCCTGTTGTGGCACTATAAGCTAAAGTTGTGTTTTGAGCACCTGCATTTAAACAAACACTTGCTGCAGTTGCTGATAGCGTTATCGTTGGCAAAGGATTTACTGTAACGGTAAAACTTGAACCAGAACTTATGCATCCATTTGCATTGGTTACTGTCAGTGTACCTGTATAAGTACCTGCTACTGTACCCGCAGGAACTGCAATTGTAATAGGACTTGCTGGCAATGATGCATTTGTTACAGCTGCAAAAGTATTTGTAGGCGAAGCATTCCAAACTATGCTATACGTAGTTGGTGTTCCAGTTGTAGCACTATAAGCTAATGTTGTGTTTTGGGCACCTGCATTTAAACAAACACTTGCTGCAGTTCCTGATAGCGTTATCGTTGGCAAAGAATTTACTGTAACTGTAAAAACTGATCCTGTACTAATACATCCATTTGCATTTTTAACGGTTAATGTACCTGTATAAGTACCTGCTGCTGTACCCGCAGGAACTGCAATTGTAATAGGACTTGCTGGTAATGATGCGTTTGTAACAGCTGCAAAACTATTTGTAGGTGAAGCATTCCAAACTATGCTATATGTAGTTGGTGTTCCAGTTGTAGCACTATAAGTTAATGTTGTGTTTTGAGCACCTGCATTTAAACAGACGCTTGCTGCAGTTGTAGATAGTGTTATCGTTGGCAAAGGATTTACAGTTACCGTAGTTACAGCAGAAGTAGCCGTAGAACAAACTCCACTCTGAACAATCGCTCTAAACTCAGTTGTTGCTGTTAATGCACCCGAAGTATAAGTTGTAGCAGTATTAACTATATCTGTCCATGAAGAAAATGGACTTATGGCGTACTGCCATTTAACTACCGATCCTGTATGTCCTGACAAGGTAAGTAAGGCACTTGGATTTCCTGAACAAATAGTAGTACCTCCATTTACTGTCCCTCCAACTGATGGAGGCGAAACTGTTACAGTGACTGTATTATTAGCACTTATAGTAGAGGAACAAGTTCCTGAAGCAATCATTGTAATTGTTATAGTACTAGGCCCCGCTGTTACTAATCCAGCAGCTGTAAAAGTACCGGTCCCCGCAGTGCTAACTGTCATATTTGCTGTTAATCCAGTAGCACTTGGACTACTAGTATTATATGTTACTACATAATTACCTACAGGTAGCTGTGTAGTAACACTTGAACTCAGTGTTACCAAAGATGTACCAATAGAAGTACAAACATCTGGCGCAGCTGTACTAGTAATATTATAAGTCGGACATGTATATGTTATTTTTATCTGTCCATTCCCTCCATTCCCTCCTTTATTAGTTCCAATACCTAATAAAACTAAACCACCACCTCCACCTCCACCTGGTACACCACCATTAGATCCAGCACCCGCTAAAGTTGCTCCAGCTCCTCCAGCAGCTCCACCTGCAACAGCAGCTCCACCTGCTGATCCAGATGGGCTATTACCATTTGAGGCAGTTCCTGCACTACCTCCTCCTCCTCCAGAATATATCAATCCAAGCACCAAACTCCCATTAGCCCCTTTTCCTCCAGAGAAACTTGTACCTACACCACCTACGCCACCCGCTCCACCTGCTCCTCCTCCTGCTCCACCATTAGCAGATACAGATGAAAAACTAGATGCAGTTCCATTGGGTCCAGCATTATTACCCCCAGTACCTCCAGCACCAACCACATAACTAATTGAACTGTTAGGCACCACAGAAATAGAAGCCACACTATAGCCTCCTCCTCCTCCTCCTCCAGCCGAATTACTGGTATTAGTACCTGCACCAGCTCCACCAGCTCCCCAGCATTCTGCCGTTAGTAAGGTCAAACCAGCTGGAACAGTAAAACTTCCACTTGTTGTAAAAGTGTTAGTAGTTTGGGACCACGAATAAATACAAGTAAAAATGAAAAACAAAGATAATTTTAGTCTCATAATAGTAGGTTTTAATGATAAAAAATCAACTAAATCTTTGTGATGTTTATGAGCAATATTGAAAAGACGACTGAACTAATTGAAGATTAATTAGCATTATGTCCTTTTCTCTAAAGGAGAATCAAAATTCCATAACATCCTAGGGCAAAGACAATTATAAAATACATTCTTAAATTTAATGAAAAAAAATCAAACCCAATTGTAATATTATTCATATTATTATGCATTACATCGGCTATAATTACATTCTTATTAACTTTTTAACAACCTAACTGCCAATACCTTACAATTCCGCTTATTCATACGTTTTTTAAGAAAATTATTCCAAAATAGGATTTCAAAGCAAAACAAGCTTTTGAAAAAAAATTAAAGCTTTACATTTGTTTTTTATTCAATACTAAACCATAATAGATTATATGAAATCAGATTGTACTCCCAAAGAAGCTTTACAAAAATTAGAGCATTTTTGTGCTTATCAAGAGCGCTGTCATGACGAGGTTGTATCAAAACTATACAGTCTAAAAATGACTTCTGACGAAATAGATTCTATTGTTGTACAACTAATTACGGACAATTTCCTTAATGAAACCCGTTTTGCTTGTAGTTTTGCCCAAGGAAAACATCGCATAAAACAATGGGGGAAAATAAGAATTGTAAATGAACTCAAAGTACGCCATATTACTTCTACCAATATTAATCTTGCCTTGGCAGGAATTAGCAATGAAGAGTATCTAGAAACATTTGAAAAACTATCCCAAAAATGTTGGGATAATATAAACGAAAATAATCTGCTTAAAAAACGCAAGAAATTTTGCGATTATATACTCCGTCGAGGCTATGAGAGTAACCTAGTTTACGAAAAAGTAAAAGAATTAGAAGCAGCCGAAACAAAATAATTTCATACATCAAAAAAACCAGTCAAGAAAACCTGACTGGTAGATATAATTTTATTGTAAACTTGTCAATCGATTTTATAACGATTCTACTTTTTTTTCTATTAAAATGCTCACAGCATTCCCTCCAAAACCTACTGCATTAATCAAAACCTTTTTTATCGGCTTGGTTTGCTGTTGCTCTTCTGCAAAAGGAACTCCAATAAACATATTATGTTGCATCATTAAAATTGCCATTTCTACACTCAGTATTCCTGAAGCTCCAAAAGTATGACCAATCTTCCATTTATTGGTAGTAAGCAAAGGAAGCTTAGAATCAAATATTTTCTGGATTGCTCTATATTCTGTTAAATCTCCTTTTATAGTTCCTGGCGCATGCATTACAATTACATCTACATCTTCTGGATTCATTCCTTTTAAAGCCATTTTCATAGACTTTTGAAAACAAGTTGCTTCGGCCGAAATAGATATATTATGCTCCAAAACTTCTGTAGCATATCCCACTCCTGTGATATAAGCAATTGCATTTTCTTTTTCTCCAGCTTCAAGACAACAAACAGCAGCTCCCTCTCCCAAAACCATTGTGTTTTGAGTTTTATTCAAATCAAATGCTAGATTTGGCCATTTATCATTATTTAAATCTACTCGAGAATAAATTTTTAAAGCTCGCATTTGTGCAATCGTAAAATCTGTCAACGGAGCTTCGCTACCACCTACCAAAAACTTATCGACCATTCCTGCCTTTAACCATGCTACACCATTTAACAAAGCATGCAACGCTGTTGAGCAAGTAATAGAATGTGATATTTCTGGTCCAGAACTCTGTAGGTCATGCGCTATCCAAGAAGATATATTTCCTAATGTAGTTGTTGGAGAAGCCAATGTTTGTGCCTTTCCTGTTTCTAAATATTCCTGAAAATGTTTTTCAAATAAATCGGTTGCTCCACGAGAAGAACCTATATTAATTCCAAAAATAGCTTCAGAGTCCCATCCTGAATTTTTTATTGCTTGTCGTGATGCTGCTAATGCAAACAAAACACTATTGTCAAGAAATTTATATTTAATATCCGAATTACGAACCTGATCTACAATTTGTTTAGAATCAGCATCAAGTGCAGCAACTGGAGTTTCTTGTTTATCCAATTCTAACAAAGTAAAACAATGTTTATTACTTAAATAATTTTCCCAAACGTCTTTTGGATTATTTCCTAAAGGCGAAATAGAAGAAAAAGCAGTAATTGCGATTTTGTTTATGTTCAAAATAATTAATTTAACTGTAAAATAAATGAAGTGAGTGAAGCAATGCGATCGAAGATTGCAAAATCTAAGTGTCTATACTTACACCATCTCTATGGCATCTTCTATAATCGAATATACCTTTTCAAGCTGTTCATCACTAATAATATAAGGCGGTAATATGTAAACTATATTTCCGACTGGCCTTAGAATAACTCCTTTATCGATAAAGAAATTATACAGTTTCGTTCTCATCGAGCCGTAATAACTCTCTTCTGAGTCAGATTTTATTTCTAATGCAAAAATAACACCTAAAACTCTGGTTGTAACTACTCTTGAATGATTTTTTATTTTATTCTGGAAATTCAAATGGCTTTTATTTACACGAGCAATATTGTCTTGCATTTCTTGATTTTGCAACAAATCAATACTTGCCAAAGCTGCTGCACATCCTGTAGGATTTGCTGTAAAAGTATGTCCGTGAAACAATGCTTTATTAATATCATCATCATAAAAAGCATCAAAAACTTCTTGAGTAAAAGTAGTAATTGCCATTGGGATTGTCCCTCCAGTTAACGCTTTTGAGAGACACATCATATCTGGTTTTTCATTTAGATAATCCATCGCAAATGTTTTACCTGTTTTACCAAAACCTGTCATAACTTCATCTGCAATAGTAAGAATATTATTTTCTTTACAAATCTGAATTAAAGTTGCTAATGCTTCTGGTTCATACATAACCATTCCTGCAGCACCCTGCACCAAAGGTTCAAAAATAAACCCTGCACAATTCTTTTCTTTTATTACCTCTCTTAATGCATCAAAACTCACTTGTTCTTGTCCTTTTACGGGAACTGGAATTCGAACTACATCTATAAACATTCCTTGAAAAGCTTGTGTATAAAATGAAATTCCGCTTGCAGCCATCGCAGCAAATGTATCTCCATGAAAAGCATTTTCAAATGCAATAATCGTAGTACGTTTTTCTCCTTTGTTAAAGAAATATTGCATAGCTACTTTTATCGCTACTTCTACTGCAGTTGAACCATTATCCGAAAAGAAGATTTTTTGTTGGTTTTTAGGTAAAATTTTGATTAATCTTTCAGCAAGAACAATCGCTGGTTCATGTGTAAATCCACCAAACAAAACGTGTTCCAGAGTAGTTAACTGTTTGTAAATCGCATCAGCAATAAACCGATTACTATGTCCAAATGGGTTAACCCACCATGAGGCAATCGCATCTATATATTCTTTATTGTTTTCGTCCCAAAGTAATGCCCCTTCTCCTCGAGAAATAGCAATTGGAACTGCGGCTGTTTTATGTTGTGTATAAGGATGCCAAAGATATTGGCTGTCTTTTTCTGATAATGTCATCTTGTGAAATGTGTTTTTTTTTGCAAAATGAAAAATGTTATAATGTAAAATACATTCTATGTAAGACGCATTTTACTTTTCACAAAAATCACCTTACCTATTATAATTTTAATAAATCTTCTCTAAATAAATCGGCATATTCCCGAATTACATTTTGGTCAAAATAGGGCTCTTCGTCAATTCTTCCAATACACTTTACTCCGGTACTATTTAAGATGATTGCTTCAGAAGATTTGTTTTCGCTTCCGCTAAAAATAATCCCTGCAATATTTAATTTTCGATTCTTCAATGCTTCAATTGTTAGCACTGTATGGTTGATACTTCCTAAATAGTGCCTAGAAACCACTATAACTTTATAATCTGGTTGAATTAAATCAATAACAAATTCTTTATTATTTAATGGTACATAAACTCCTCCTGCACCCTCAATAACCAGATGATTATCCGTTTCTGGTTCTATTATTTTATTTAGATCTATTGTAACATCATCAATTTCTGCTGCCAAATGCGGGCTTGCTGGCGTATTTAAAGCATATGCGTTTTTATGAAATTGAGATTTGTTATTTGAAATTTTCGACTGAACTTTTCCTGTATCTGAGTTGTCCAAATCTCCTGCCTGAATTGGTTTCCAATAATCAGCCTCTAATGCTTCTACAACTATAGCTGAAGCAATTGTTTTACCAACATCGGTAGAAATACCTGTAATAAATAGTTTCATTCCATTGTTTTTATTGAGCACAAAAATACCAATAAAAACACAAAGCCCATCATAAGATGGGCTTTGTGTTTTTATTCTTCTTTAAGTTCTTCCAAAATCTTTTTAATCTGCCTTGCATATTTTCCATAAAAGAAATACACCCAAACTTCTGTAAACAAACCCATTATTAAAATTGTAAACATAAGTAATCCTACAATAAAGATTAATTTGCTCTGCTCTATTTCACCATTAAAAACTTGAATCATCTCTGGTGTTTTAAATACGATATAACCTACCATAAACAATATCATAAATGGAATTAAAGAAAAAGTAAACGTTTTATAAAGCTGCATATTAAGCCTAATATCATAATAGGTTTCATATAAACTATCTTTAGTACTCAAGAACACACCATCTAATCTTTTATAGAATAAAAACAATTTGGCTAAATAATAAATAGTTATTGCAATCATTATTCCATACAATAAATAATAAGGCAGTTGCATTTTTATTGGAAAACCACTAGTAGCAGGCACAAAACCCATAAGTAGTATAGCCAAAAGCTGTGCAAAAAAATCCAATCGCAAATTTTTTCTAATTTTGTCTAGTGGCATGTGCGCCGAACCTAATTTTTCTAGAGTGTCTGGAAGAATAATATTTTTAGGTTTATCTTCATTCCAAGCATTTTGTATATCGTTAAAATCCATATCCTTGATTTTTAATTATTTCTTTTAATTTTTCTTTTGCTCTATTTAGTTTCACTCTGGCATTTCCTTCAGAAATTCCTAAATTCTCTCCTATTTCTTTATGTGAGAATCCTTCAAGTTGATAAAAAATAATAGCTTTATCAATTTTTTCTAATTTTTGAACAGCCTTGTAAAAATGTTCTATCTGACTTTCTTTTATATGTGAATCTGTCTCTTCCTCTTTAATATTATCTGAAGCAATTTCATATTTATCGACCTTCTTTTTATCTTTCTTTAAGAAAACAATCGCAGTGTTTACAGCCACGCGATACATCCAGGTAGAAAATTGACTTTCATTTCTGAAGCTATCATATGCTTTCCAAAGTTGACAAATAATCTCTTGAAATAAGTCCTGTTGATCATCATAATTGTCCATGTACATTTTAGAAACTTTGTACAGGATTCCTTTGTGATTCTCTATTCGAGTTAAAAACTGTTGCTCTTTTTCTTTCAAAATACAATTACTTCATTACTGGTTTTACTTTATATCCTGCCTTTCTCAATAAATTAATTACACCTTGCTCTCCTGCCAAATGTCCTGAACCTACTGCAACAAACAAGCGCTCTTTTTTCATCAGTTCAGACATGTTTTTTACCCAATTTATATTTCTTTGATCAAGAATGACATTCTTCGCTTTTTCACTCATCATTTCATCACTTGTAATAGCTTTATAAAGGCTTTCTATATCTTCAGCAACATAATCATCCATCATTTTGTTTGTTAACTCCTTATTCAATTCCTTTAACATACTGATCATTTCTGAATCTGAATAAGAACTACTTAATATCTCTAATTGTCCTTTTAGGGTTTCGAATCCGCCAATAGTTTTATTTTGTTTTTTAGCTAAATCTATAAAATCCTTTTCATATGATTTCAAATTTTCACAGTCAAATGTCTTTATAGTAATTAAACTCATAACTGTAGCTAAACTAAAATTATCGACCTGTTTAATTTTTAACCCTGCCAATTTTTGTAAAATTGAATCCAACTCTGACAACTCCTCCGAAGACAATTTTTTACTTAACGGCTCTGAACCCATTGCTAATTTTTGTGCATCTTCCATTTCTTTTGGATCAGAAAAATTAACTTCAATGATTAATTTATCTGATTTTTGAAATGCTTTTTTTACCTTTTCTGAAATAGAATATTTATCAGGACACATTAAATGAATTGTTCCATACAAATAAGACGACTTGCTTAATCCATTTCCTGAGATTTCCCATAAAAGCGAATTCTCTAATTTTGGAGTTTTATCCTGTGCTTGTATTGTTCCGCAAAAAAGCATTACAATTACTACTACTATTGATTTAAATAAATTTTTCATTTTGTTGATTGATTAAAGTTATTGATTGATTTAATGATTAAAACTCCTTTTATTGCATCTTGTATTCTTCTTTTTTGGAAGATGCAAAAGTCAAAACGAGCAAACAAATTACAACCACTGGAAAATCTAGTTCCGCTTTTCCATAAACAAAATGACTTACTAAAGAATAGGTTACCTGTATAGAGGCTAAAAAGAGCATTAGGTTACAAATGCCTTTTTTTACTAAAGTTAAATTGGTTTTCATAATTGTAGTTTTTTGATTACGACTCGTAAGTAATCCAATTGCCAAAACGTTACAAAAAGTTTAAACCTTTTTTTACAAAAGTGAGGAAATACAAGTAAACACAGATGAAATTTCTTCATAAGTATTATAACTATGAATACAAAAACGCAATCTCTCCTGTCCTTCTGGAACTGTTGGTGACAAGATTGCTTTTACATCAAATCCATTTTCTTGCATTTTTTGAGCAACAGCCTTTACATTTTCATTACCAGGAATAATTGCTGATTGGATTGCCGATTTACTTCGAACAAACATAGGCTGCAATCCTAGAAGTTTTTTTTGTTGATTGAAGTAAACAATATTTTGACGTAGCTTTTCGATGGTTTCTTTTTCTATTTCCAACTGCTGATAAGCAATGAAGATAGTCGCAACAGAATGTGGAGACAATCCCGTTGTATAAATAAAACTTCTTGCAAAATTAACGAGGTATTCTTTCAGTTCTTGAGAACCAAGAACTGCTGCACCATGGCATCCTAAACCTTTACCAAAAGTCATAATTCTAGCAAAAACTCTAGTATGTAATCCTAGAAACTGCAATAATCCTTCGCCTTTTTCTCCAAAAACCCCCAATGCATGGGCTTCATCAACTACAAGGTAACAATTGTATTTTTCGGACAACAGTACTAATTCTTCTAGATTTGGACAATCTCCATCCATAGAAAAAACACTTTCGGTAACAATATAAAGTATTGAATTTTGATGTTTTACTATAAGTCGTTCTAAATCTTCAAAATCATTATGATTAAATTTATACGTTTTAGCATTCGACATTAAAATCCCATCACGAATAGAAGCATGACTTAGCTCATCATACAAAATAACATCATTGCGCTGTGGTACAGCGCTAAAAAAACCAACATTGGCATCGTAACCCGAATTAAAAATTAAAGCTGATTCTGACTGATGAAACTGTGCTATAAAAGTTTCTGCTATTTTATACAAAGAATGATTCCCAGAAATTAATCTTGAACCCGTTGCTCCATTTTGTATATTTTTAGTATCAAGTAAGTACTGATGCGTTTTATTAAAAATTACTGTAGATTTTGAAAACCCAATATAATCATTGGAAGTAAAATCAATTGACACATTAGCATCTGGCAATTGTCTAAGTGCATTATTTTGCTTTCTTACAACTAATTTTTGAACAAGGTTTTCTGGTAATTTCATAAATACAAAGTTATAAAATTAAGCATTATGATTTTTAGCCCTGATGGAAACGACATCCTTTTTTTGTTCGCCACTGCAAACAAAAAAAGATATAGTGAACAGCAGGAAATAGCTCCTAAAAAATTATTTTGTGGTTTCTTTCAATAAAAAAAGCCAGACAAATGTCTGGCTTTTTCAACTTTATTCTGAATTGTCTTAGTCTGCTAAAACAATTATTTTATTGTCTTTCATCTCGATAGTACCTGACACAATATCTAAAGTATAAGTTTGGTCATTTACTTTCGTGAATTTACCCGCTACTTCTTTAGGAAAACTGAAGCTTGGTGCTACAATTTTAATAGTTCCTTTTTCTAAAATAGAAACAATAGGAGCGTGATGATTCAATATTTGAAAGCTTCCATCAACTCCTGGTAATGTAACCGAAGTCACATTTCCTGAAAATAATTTTGCTTCTGGTGATACTATTTCTAAAGTCATTTTCTTTTAGTTTACAGTTTCAGTTAATAGTCTTACGACCCAATACTGAAAACTAGATTAAGCTTCTGCTAACATTTTCTCTCCAGCCTCAATTGCATCTTGAATAGAACCTTTAAGGTTGAAAGCTGCTTCTGGAAGATGATCTAACTCACCGTCGATAATCATGTTAAATCCTTTGATAGTATCTTTAATATCAACCAATACTCCAGGAATACCTGTAAATTGCTCCGCTACGTGGAATGGTTGAGACAAGAAACGTTGTACACGACGTGCTCTTGATACAGATAATTTATCTTCTTCTGATAATTCTTCCATACCTAGAATCGCGATGATATCTTGTAATTGTTTGTATTTTTGAAGAATTTCTTTTACTCTTTGTGCACAGTCATAGTGCTCATCACCTAAAATTTGAGGAGTCAAGATTCTAGAAGTAGAATCCAATGGATCTACTGCTGGATAAATACCTAGCTCTGCAATTTTACGAGACAATACTGTTGTTGCATCTAAGTGAGCAAAAGTTGTTGCTGGCGCCGGGTCAGTTAAATCATCCGCAGGTACGTAAACCGCTTGTACAGATGTAATAGAACCTTTGTTTGTAGATGTAATACGTTCCTGCATCGCACCCATTTCTGTTGCTAATGTTGGTTGGTATCCTACCGCAGATGGCATACGACCTAAAAGAGCCGAAACCTCTGAACCTGCTTGTGTAAAACGGAAGATGTTATCAACGAAAAACAATACGTCTTTACCTTGATCTGTTCCTGCTCCATCACGGAAATACTCAGCGATAGATAATCCTGAAAGTGCTACACGTGCACGAGCTCCAGGAGGCTCATTCATTTGTCCGAAAACGAAAGTAGCTTTTGACTCTCTCATTCCTGGCATATCTACTTTAGATAAATCCCATCCTCCATTTTCCATAGAGTGCATGAAATCATCACCATATTTTATAATTCCTGACTCTAACATCTCACGAAGTAAGTCATTTCCTTCACGTGTTCTTTCTCCTACTCCTGCGAATACTGAAAGTCCACCGTGACCTTTTGCGATATTGTTGATCAACTCTTGAATCAATACTGTTTTTCCAACACCAGCACCACCGAACAATCCAATTTTACCCCCTTTTGAATAAGGCTCAATCAAATCGATTACTTTAATACCTGTGAACAATACTTCAGATGAAGTTGATAAATCTTCGAATCTTGGAGCCTGTCTGTGAATAGACAATCCATTTTCTCCTGTTTTTGGCAAGTCCCCTAAACCATCAATTGCATCTCCAATTACATTAAATAATCGACCATATACGTCTGGACCGATTGGCATTTGGATTGGGTTTCCAGTTCCAACTACTTCATATCCACGGCTCAAACCATCTGTTGAGTCCATTGATATTGTACGAACTGTATTCTCTCCGATATGAGATTGTACTTCAAGAACTAACAATGTTCCGTCTTTTTTAGTGATTTCTAATGAATCATAAATTTTTGGAAGTTCAACATCTTTACCGTTGAAAACGACATCAACTACTGGTCCAATGATTTGGGCAACTTTTCCTATTACTTTTGACATTACTGTATGTGTTTATTAAATAGCTATTTAGGTTTAACGAAAATACCTCTTTTTTCAGTGCGCAAAGATAATTTTTAAAATATAAAATCAATAACTTTTTTTTAGAAAAATACTATATTTTTTACAGTTAATAAAAATAAGTACATCGATTGCATAAAAGACCATCATTACAGCTCATTAAAAAAAAACCACCACATTAAAAAAATGGGTGGCTTTCCTACTAAAAAAATTGGCTTTATTGTATTATTAGCGGATATTGAATTGGATAAACTCCCAAATCAACATGTCGTAATGTAGAACCATATTTCAAGTTAATAGCATCTACAAAAATATTTGCTATTAAACCATATCCTCTAGGACTTGGATGTATTCCATCTAACGAAAATGCACCACCTGTTGCATAAGCTGCAGTCATATTAAAGTTCCCGAAATTGATTCCTCCATTTGACAACTGTGTCATAACAGCTCTTGTATCTACAAAAGCCAAACCTTTTGCCTGAGCAGTAGAAGCAATAGTTGTATTATATGCATTTGTTGCAGTTTCTATTTCTTTTACCTCTGCCTGAATTAAAACATGTTTATCTTCTAATGGGAATGTAATCCCATATTTATCTAAAGGTGCTGGAATTCCAACTGGAGCTGTTCCTATAACTGATCTCGTAGGAAGCAAAATATAATCCTTAAAACCAGTTATTTGTTTCGCTTGTCTAGCCTGTCCAAAAATCTGACCATAAAACCCTGCCATTGTAGCTCCCAATGTTGGTGTAAAAGCTGCTGTTAATTGTGCAGATAAATTAGGCAAAGTCTCATCTTTTATTAACAAAGGATTTGCTGCTGTTTCTGACAATAAATTAATTCTATCTCCAGCTCCAAAAGCAGTTAATGCTGCTTTTAACGGTCCATACAACTGTGCATTTAAGGCTTTAACAGTCGCAAGACCTACTGCTGTATTTCCCCCTCCAAGCAAACTAAGCGTAAGTGGGTTAACTGGTACTGTTGTGAAATAAGGCAATGTATTCACATAAGGAAGATTAGCAACTACCCCTTTTGCTCCACTGGCCGTTAAAGCAGTAACAAGCGTATTATAAGCAAAATCAAAAGTAGCCGTTGGAGTTATATCATCTCCTAAAACTGGATCTTGAGAAGATGGCACTCCTCCATTTGTAGCATAACCCAAAACGTCATTACCTCCTATCCATAATGTAAAAAATGTTGGACTTTGTACCATAGCATCAGCCAAAATAGTAGTCGTACCAGAAGAAGCAATACGAGCAAAATATGGATTTGCTGTAGCTGGAGTAGTGAAGACTCCTGCAAGATTCCCATATCCTGGCGCTATCAAGTGAAAACTTTTTGCCCCAGGAATACCCATATTATTAAAAGTACCTGTTAAATGAGCAGTAATTGAAGTTCCCGAAACTCCAGGCACATTTACTGGTGAACTTGTAAGTGGATTAAAAACTAACCGTGTTGGAAATTTAGCCACCTGCACTCCACCAGAAGAAAACCCTCCGATGTTATCAAGCATTAATGGTGTTGAAAAAGCCCCACCTCCCGCAGGAGCAAACAGCTGAGACAATATATTTGTATAAGAACCTTGTTGTCCTTTTGAAAATAAAGCTCCATCACTATATCCTGCTGCAAATGAATCTCCTAAAGCAACATATTTTGTAAAAACTGCCGAACCAGGTGTTATAGGCACCTCTGCAGGCGTTGTATCTTCATCATCATTATTACATGCTACAAAGGCCAATGAAACCAATAATAGCCATTTAAAATTTTTTATCATGATTTGTTATTTTTTTACATTAATATTCATTTTCCACAAACCCTTAACTCAATAAGAAGTGCAATAAACTATAATTTATTATGGGTTAATTGTCCATGAAGCAAACCATTGTTGCCCTATTAAACCTGCTCCTATCACCTGAATATAGTCTTTTCCAAAAAGATTTGTAGCACCCACTTTAATAACCGATTTCAACTTAGGAATTCCGTAGTTTATCTGAGCGTCAAACACTGTATTCTCAGGAACCATTCCGTCAGCAAAAGATGCCTCCCATAAGTATTCCGTATTCCATCTGATATTCATATTAAATCCAAAATTTTTAAACAATTTAGAATTCCCCAATGAACCTTTAATTCTATGTTTTGGAGTATTAAATCCAGCAACAAATCCTGGATCTTTTGACTGATCAAAATTAAATTGCGAATAATTGTAATTCACTCCTACTTCAAAATCTTTGTATACTTTTTTAGACAATCCAACTCCAACTCCAAAAGAAGTAATTTGTGCAGTTGTATTCGTATAAACTTGATAAACTCTTCTGTCTCCAAACGCTAACGCTTGAACACTTTGTACCACCGCTGGATTAGTTAAATCCGTCCCTACTGTTCCATAATACGGACTAATCACTCGAGCAGTATTCATGAAATTATCATAAATATTATAATATGCATTAACATCAATTGAGAAATCTCTTACTACCGAACGATATCCAACCTCAAAAGCTTGTACTTCTTCTGGTTTTACTAACCCGATATCAGCTACTTTAAGATCAGCTGGGTTTCCAGAAGCTCCAAATGCCTGTACAGAAGCTACAGTGTATGCATTTTCATAAGCATTATGACCATTCATTGTTACCGTAGCAGGATTACCCATTCCTTGACCCGCTAAACTGACATCTCTAACCTCTGTAAAACGATCTAGATTTTCTACTGCAGAACCAATTAATGCAAATGGACCTAAATCAAGACCAATGTATTGATCCTGCGTTGTTGGATTTCTAAAACCTGTTTGGTATGAAACTCTGAAATTATGCACTTTTGTAGCACCTGCTGAATAAACAAAAGCTACCCTTGGCGATATATTTCCTTTAAAATTTTGGCTTTTATCATAACGAATAGACCCTGTGAATTTTAATCTATCATCCATCCATTTTTTAGCAAGCTGTGTATATGCCCCATATTCTTTATAGTTTAATGGACCATCATAATCTGTAAAAATTGTCCCTTCTGAATTCATTACATATTGTCTCCAAGAACCCCCAACCTGAATTTCAGCAAATTTGATAAGATCTTTAAAATTATAATTCACATCAGAATGATACAATTTAGAATGATCTATAAACTTAGCCCCTTCTTTTAGATTTGGATTGCTTACAACATCTGCAAACGCACTTACAAATTGCGGAGAACCTGGTTCAAATCTTGCAGATCTAGGAGCACTTGGATTAGCTGGGTCAATATTTGGCGTTAAACCTAAACCTGGCGAAACATTGTAATCTGCAAAAGTTCTAGCATAATTCGCTGCATCATTTGCATTAAGTCCTAATACTGCTGAAGACAATTGAAATGATCTAGCATAATCTGTAAACCAGTTCGTATCTGATTTAGCCGCTCTATTTACGTTCCAACCAGCAAAACGCATATCATATGAGTCACCTGCGTTTTCATTAGTCATATAAATTCTTGCAAAAAAGTTCTTCCCTTTTACCTCAAATTTAGTTTGTCCCATGAAAAAGTTTTTCAAAGAATATCTGTTTGCTCCTTGATAAATAGTACTACCAATCCCTAACTTATATTGAAATACAAATTCAGTTTCGTTATCCCAAGGTTTAAGATGCATAGCAAAATCTGCTTTTACACTTTCTGATTTATTATTATTCAAATCTTTCTCGTGATATCCAGTTCTACTTACCTGTCCTACATTTGGAAGAAAAGTAGTAACCTCGTCACCATAAATATTTAATCCATCATAATTTTGATTATTAGCATGTCCAATAGAACCTCCTGTCAAACTTCTTAAATCATCAGCGATCCACTCAGTAGCTCTTACAAAATTAAAATTTGCTTTTATTGCAAAATGCTTACTGAATGCTGTAGCCCCTCTAAGACCAAAATCAACATAATCATTTGTTCCAGCTACATCTTGTGAAGTTTGACCGTATTTAAAATAAGTGCTAATTCCTTGATTCGTAAATGGGCTTTTACTGTTCATGAATAAAATACCATTAAATGCATTAGCACCATAAAGTGCTGATGATGCTCCAGGTAAAAGCTCAACACTCGCAACATCCAAATCATTAAGACCAATTAAGTTCCCTAACACAAAATTCAACGCAGGAGAAGAATTGTCCATACCGTCAACCAATTGCATAAAACGAGTATTTGCAACTGTTGCAAAACCTCTAGTATTTACTGATTTAAATGAAATACTGCTGGTATTAAAAATAACCTCTTTTAGATTCTCCAAACCTTCATAAAAAGACGGAGCAGTGGTATTTCTTATTTCTTGAATTCCCATTCTTTCAATTGTAACTGGCGACTCAATTACTCGTTCTGGAGTTCTCGAAGCCGAAACCACAATCTCATTCAACATTGTTCTTTCCTCAACTAACAATACATTGACTTTTTGTGTAGCCGAAGTAACATTGACCGTTTTAGTCTCATACCCAACTGCTGTAATTCTAATAGTTAATGGCAGGCTTTTGGATGACTTTAAAACAAATGAACCGTCAAAATCAGTAGAGGTGCTACTAGCCTCTCCAACAACATTAATATTAGCTCCGGGAATTGCTTCTTTTTTATTATCGGTAACGGAACCTGAAATTGTACTCTGCGCAAAGGATACCCCGCAAAAGAACAATGATAAAATAAGTAAATACATTCTCATTTGGTTAGTTTTAGATGGTTTATATTACCAAAGTACAAATATTTTTAATATTACTAAAAAATTGTTAAGAAATATTAATTTTTCTTAACTTTTTGGTAACAAAAATACATATTCCGTATTTACGTTTTTT
This sequence comes from Flavobacterium pisciphilum, assembly GCF_020905345.1. NCBI lineage: Bacteria > Pseudomonadati > Bacteroidota > Flavobacteriia > Flavobacteriales > Flavobacteriaceae > Flavobacterium > Flavobacterium pisciphilum. The sequence goes on along the minus strand of NZ_JAJJMO010000001.1, from coordinate 3,149,613 downwards.
GAACTTTTGACAACTATTTACCCCTAACTCATTGAAATATACTATGCATACATATTATTTTGAAGAAAAAATTGAATATTCTACAAAAATGAATTCTTAAATTTATGTTATAAAAAAAGCGAGATGTAAATCTCGCTTTTTCAAATACTTATGTTTTTTATTCATTTAATCAATCCCAGACTACTTAATTAAAAGTTCATTTTCTATTTTAGAAAGTCGCTCTGAAAATGACTTAAGAATTTCATTTTCTTTTTTTAAATTTTTCATTTCTTTGTCTTGCTCAATCATATAAAGCGTCATTTCTTCCATTTTTTTAAGCAAACCCATATTCATTTCCGCAAGCATTAACCCATTCTTTTCAATTTCTTTTGCAGATGGAATTTCAGGTAAATGGCTATTTTTTTTAATGTATTCTTCAACTTCTTGTAATGATTTTAATTTATAACCATTTGCAAAAACATAATCAGGAACCACACCCGCATTAACAGTTATTTTAACTTCTCTGGCATGTATATTGCCAGCTACTGTTAATTTAGCATCTGGATTTATTGTACCGATTCCTATATTACCCGCTTGATCAATCCGCATACGTTCACCACCCGAAGTTCCAAAAACAATATTTCGGTTCATGTCTGGAACTACAGAATATCCTGATAAATCAATATATGTTTTAGCCCATGCAGTTGAACCACCTCCAGCCGACAATCTTAAAAAACCATCATCTAATTTATTCCCATGCATACTATACGCTCTGATTTCACCATATTCAGAAGTACTTCCTAAAATCGCCGGTCTTGTCAAAGTATTATTCAAACCTCCGTTGATTGTTATAGAACCCGCAACAGTTAATTTACTTAGAGGGTCAACTGTCCCTATACCAACATTACTTGTTGGTGAAAGATTGTTTTGTGCAACATTAATTTGCCAAACAAAAAACATAAGTATTAATAAACATTTTTTCATTATTCTCTTTTTTATTATTTTACAAGGTTTTCTAAATATTGATTCTATAAATAATAATCACAAAACACATATTAACTAAAGTAAAAAAAGCGAGATTTACATCTCGCTTTTTCAAATACTTATATTTTTTTTTATTTTTTACTCTACAGTAACTGACTTCGCCAAGTTTCTTGGCTGATCAACATTACAACCTCTCATAACAGCTATATGATATGATAAAAGTTGCAATGGAATTGTTGTAATTAATGGTGATAAAGCATCTGAAGTTTCAGGAATTTCAATCACATAGTCCGCTAATTCACGTACCTGTGTATCTCCTTTTGTCACTACAGCAACAATTCTTCCGCTTCTTGATTTTATCTCCTGAATATTACTTACAATTTTATCATAATGCCCTTGTTTAGGAGCAATTACAATTACTGGCATGTGCTCATCAATAAGAGCAATTGGCCCGTGTTTCATTTCTGCTGCAGGATATCCCTCAGCATGAATATATGAAATCTCTTTAAGCTTTAAAGCTCCTTCTAATGCAACAGGAAAATTATAACCTCTTCCTAAGTACAAACAATTTGGAGAATCCTTAAATGCAGCCGCAATCTCTTTTGCAACATCATTTGTTTCCAAAACCTCTTTTACCTTATCTGGGATAAGCTCAAGTTCTTGTAAATATCTATGGAAATCTGGATTAGACAATGTTCCTTTTGCTTTTGCTAAACGCAAAGCAATCATTGTTAATACAGTAATTTGAGTTGTAAACGCTTTTGTAGATGCTACCCCAATTTCTGGACCTGCATGTGTATAAGCACCTGCATGAGTCTCTCTAGAGATAGATGAACCAACAACATTACAAACACCAAATACAAATGCACCGTGCTCTTTTGCCAATTTAATAGCAGCCATAGTATCTGCCGTTTCTCCTGATTGAGAAATTGCAATAACTACATCTGTTTTATTGATAATAGGGTTACGGTATCTGAATTCAGAAGCATATTCAACCTCTACAGGAATTCGGGCAAATTCCTCAAAGATATATTCTGCAACTAAACCTGCGTGCCATGAAGTACCACAAGCAACAATAATTATTCTATCAGCATTAAGAAATTTTTCTAAATTATCTTCAACACCTGCTAATTGAACAATTCCTTCATTTGCATGAAGTCTTCCTCTATACGTATCTTTTATAACGCTAGGTTGCTCATATATTTCTTTAAGCATGAAATGGTCATAACCACCTTTTTCAATTTGCTCTAAATTCATTTGAAGTTGCTGAATGTAAGGATCAACTAATGAATCATCTTTAATTTTTCTGATTTTAATAGGCTTGTGTAATCTAATGTTAGCCATTTCACCATCTTCCAAATAAACAGCATTTGTAGTATACTCGATAAAAGGTGAAGCATCTGATGCAACAAAATACTCTCCTTCACCAACTCCAATTGCTAATGGACTTCCTAATCTAGCAGCAACAATTTCGTTTGGATTTTTTCTATCAAATACTGCAATAGCATAAGCTCCTACAACTTGATTTAATGCCACTTGTACCGCTTTCCCTAATTTCAGATTCTCCTGTTTCTGAACTTCTTCAATCAGATTCACCAATACTTCAGTATCTGTATCTGAATGAAAAATATATCCTCTTTTCTTTAATTCTTCTTTAAGTGGAGCGTAATTTTCAATAATACCATTATGTATTATCGCCAAATCTCCAGAATTAGACAAATGGGGATGCGAATTCACATCATTAGGAACACCATGTGTTGCCCAACGCGTATGTCCTATTCCTATAGTACCGTTTGTAGCAAAATTATCTTTAGCTTTAGCTTCAAGATCTGAAACTTTACCTTTTGTTTTACAAAGTTTAATTGCTTCTCCGTCATACAACATAACGCCAGCACTATCATACCCTCTGTATTCGAGTCTTTTTAGCCCTTTTATTACAATAGGATATGCCTCTCTATATCCAATATATCCAACAATTCCACACATATATATTTAATTAATTTGGTTTCGTGTAGTAAATCTGAAGTTTTAATCTCTTACTCTCATCTGGCGTATTTCCTCCATAAAGGATTGTTCCTAAAGGATTCATTACCGATGCTCTCGGCGCTTTAGTAAAAGGATCTCCTTTCACCGTTTTTATATTTATATTTTTTAATTTATTAGAAGTAATAACAGTTATATCCTCAGTAACAGCAATCCCTAACTTCACATTAGTAGAATCTGCATATTTTATCAAATTCCTAACGTGATTTGTAATTCTGATTTTATAAGTCGAACCTCTTTTAGTAACAGGATCAACATTTAAAATACCACTAAAAACCTGTTTTATTTTTTTTGCATCAGCTGTAGCACTAGGCGTTCCATCATTATAATAATCTACAATAGGTCGATTATTATTAAAATCATACAAATAAATTCTATTTGGCTCCGAACTATTTTTCATAGCGTCAGAATCAATATTAAAAATTAAATTAGCTTCGTTAACCAACCAACCTTTACTTCTTATTTCTGCTAATTCTCCTGGCGCAAAAAGCTCAACTATTGCCATTGATCCTTCTCCTCCTTTTAAATACAACTTTTCATCTCCAGTTGCTTTTGGAGTTGTTATTGCCGTATTAAACGTTGGATCAACATTAACTTGTTGCAATAAATTTACCGTATTACCTGTCAAATTAAGAACGAGAGTTTTATCCTCAGTTGTTTCAGCAGGATCTGTCGTTATCTCTGTTTTTGCTTTATATTTAATAGTAATCTTACCTCTTCTAAAATCAATATTAGCCAAGCTACCAACTTCTCCGTTACTTTCTACCTTAAAGTACAAACCTCTAAAATAATCTTTAAAAACATCATTTGTAGTCAACTTACCTGCTGGAGCATTAAGTATTTTATCTTGAAAAACAGTTTTATCCAATGATAATTTCATCGCTGGTGCACGTCTAGTAACAGTTTCTTTACCTGCATCGTCTTTAGTTGTCTCAACTATTTCAGCTGGATCGAAGAAAAACACATCATTTTGACCAACATTTGCAGCATTATTTAAGCGAGACCCAACTTTTGCAGCATCAAAAGTAGAATTTTGATCTGTAAAATAAAGTTGCGGATTTACGAAATTCCCATTTGGATCCAAATCAGCCATATAGTACCCTGACTGATAAACACTAAGTTTCATTTTACCAGCTGTAGGACCATAAATTGAATCTAACTGATATACACGACTTCCATCATCATTTAACTTAGTTGATCTACTATAATATGGAACCTCTAACTCAACACTTTGAATAACAGGATCTGCTCCTATTGTAGGATTAACTGTTGCCAAAGTCAATTGTGTGGCAAAACTAGCAACAGTAGTACCAAAAGCAGGATTAACATGAATCCCCAATTGATTTGAAGTTAAATTATTAGATTGTATTGGAGTTATTTGTTGATTATAAGCCACTACATTAGATGTATATGTTGCCAAATCAAAATTATTCTCACCAATTAAATCATCACCAATAACATTAAAATCCTTATCGCAAGAATATAAAAAAACAACGCTTGCTACTAAAAGTATTTTTCTAAAAAAAGAAGTATTGTACATGTGTAATAAAAAAGTTAAATTTTAAAGAACCTCGTTTTTATAAAAATTTGTATACGCCTCTGCGAATGCATCTTTTGGGACGAAAGGTAAAAAAGGTTTTCCTGAAGATTCTATAAATTTTGTTAAACTTGAAGACAGATTATTTGAGGCTATTATTACCCCATCTGAATGAAGAATACTTGCTTTTAATATATTTTCATAATTTGGAATTTCTAAATCCGAAACAGCTTCATGCGGAACTCCATCAAACTTCACCTTCTTGATCATTTCAGGATCTAGGGTTTCATCAAACGATTGCGTATAAACAGATGTAACAATTTTTGTATCTGAAAATAAAGCTTCATGCTTATAATAATGTTTCATGTAGATCGGCAACATAGCAGCCATCCATCCATGCACATGTATTATATCCGGAACCCAGTTTAATTTCTTAACTGTTTCTACGACTCCTTTAGCAAAGAAAATTGCTCTTTCGTCATTATCTGGATACAATACGCCCTCTTCATCCGCAAAAGTAGCTTTCCTTTTAAAATACTCATCGTTGTCTATAAAATAAACCTGAATTCTTTCCTTAGGAATAGATGCTACCTTAATAATCAATGGCATATCTAAGTCGTTCACTACCAAATTCATTCCAGAAAGCCTGATAACTTCGTGTAACTGGTGTCTTCTTTCATTGATATTTCCATATCTTGGCATGAAAATCCTTATTTGTCCGCCCTGATCGTTAATCATTTTTGGCACATCATAAGACATTAAAGAAACCTCATTTTCAGCTAAATAAGGCACAACTTCAGATGATACATACAATATCCTCTTATCTTTCATAATAGTAATTTGCTTAATTTTTGGTAATAAAAACGATGCAAAATTACAAAATTTTATGCAGTTATTAACTAATATATTATGTTTGCACTAAATTTTAATAATACCACCATGCATATTTTCTACGGTAAAGTTGCTTTAATAGCTTATTTGAAAACTATTAAAACCGAAAATTCGAGTGTTGGTTTCGTACCAACCATGGGCGCTTTACACCAAGGTCACCTAGCATTAATGCAACGATCATTGAACGAAAATGATGATACAGTTGTGAGTATTTTTGTGAATCCTACACAGTTTAACAACCAAGAAGATTTAGCAAAATACCCCCGAACCCTAGAAGAAGATGTAAGAAAAATGCGCGCTTTAAGCGATAAAATAATTTTATACGCTCCAACCGTTGAAGACATTTATGAAGGGCATACCGTTTCACAATCATTTGATTTCGACGGATTAGAAAATCAAATGGAAGGAAAATTCAGACCTGGACATTTTAATGGTGTAGGTACAATTGTAAAGCGTTTGTTTGAAATCATTACTCCTACAAATGCCTATTTTGGAGAAAAAGATTTCCAACAACTACAAATTGTAAAAAAAATGGTCGAAAAAAACCATCTACCTGTAAATGTTGTTGGCTGTCCAATTTTCAGAGAACCAAATCAACTAGCAATGAGCTCAAGAAATGAGCGTTTAACATCTGATGAACGCCAAGAAGCTGCTATAATTTATCAAATTTTAACTGAAGCAAAAGAAATATTTCAAACAAAAAGCCCAGAGGAAACAATTGAATTTGTAGAAAACTCTTTCAAAAACAATGACAGGTTTGAATTAGAATATTTCGTAATTGCTGACGAATCTACATTATTACCTATTGATCACAAAAGTAAAGACAAAAACTACCGTGCATTTATAGCAGTATTTGTTAATTCTATAAGGTTGATTGATACTATTTCATTAAATTAATTTACTTTTGTACTATGCAAATTCAAGTAGTAAAATCTAAAATACACCGCGTTAAAGTAACTGGAGCCGATCTTAATTATATTGGCAGCATTACTATTGACGAAGCTTTACTAGACGCCTCAAACATCATTGAAGGCGAAAAAGTAGCAATTGTTAACATTAATAATGGAGAACGCTTTGAAACGTATGCCATTAAAGGAGAACGAAATTCAGGCGAAATAACCCTTAATGGACCTGCAGCAAGAAAAGTACAAAAAGATGATATCATCATCATCATTTCTTATGCAACATTAGAATTTGAAGAAGCCAAATCCTTCAAACCATGGATTGTTTTCCCAAATGAAAACGATAATTCGTTGACATAAATCCGTTTATAAACACATAAAAATGCCCTTTTTCAAAGTTAAATTTGTAAAAAGGGCAATTTTGTATCTATAAGTCAACTAAATTAGTACAGCACTATCAATTTGTAATTAAATAAAAAAAAATAAAGTACTATATTGCTACTCTATTTTGATAACCTTAAAATTTCAGAAATCCCAAATTATGAAAAAAGTTTACCTACTATTATTATTCCTTTCAATTACAGCTTTTTCTCAAAGAAAAACAGAAACTATTAATTCAATACCATTAGGAGAAGCAAGAACAATAACTATTGAACTACCCGCTTCTTACGAAACCAATAAAACCAGAAAATACCCAGTCCTTTATTTATTTGATGGAGAATATCTTCTTGACCCATTTAGCGGTGCTTTAAAATACGGAGTATATTGGGATGATCTGCCAGAAACTATTATTGTAGCCATTGATCAAAACAAAAATGATGAACGTGAAGATGATTCAACCTTTGACGGAATCAATGGATTGCCATTTGAAAAAGGAGCTAAGTTTTTTGAATTCGTTGCAGGGGAAGTAATTCCAAAAATTGAAAAAAATTACCGCACCGCACCATTCCGAATTATTGCCGGTCATGGAGTAACTGCTGGCTATTTGAATTTTTTCTTATATAAAGAAGTGCCACTATTTAATGCATACATTTCTATGAGTCCAGAACTTGCAACACAAATGGAAGTTCGTGTTCCTGAAAAATTTGCTAAATTAAAAACACCTTTGTTTTATTATTTATCCGCAGCTGATGGAGATAGTAAAAAGACCAAAGAACCTATCCAAAAATTAGATCAAAATATTAAGATTGCTAATAACCCTTTAATAAATTACAAATACGATTTATTTAAAAACACTACTTATTACTCCGCTGTTTTATATGCAATCCCAAATGCGTTGAATCAAATTTTTGAAGCTTACAAGCCTATAAATTTAACCGAGTACAATGACAAAATTGTTATTCTTAAATCTGGCTATGTTGATTACCTAAGAGAAAAATACGATATAATTACAAAAACTTTAGGTGTTGAAATGCCTGTTCGTATGAATGATTATATAGCAATAGAAACTGCTATTTTAAAAAATAATGCATACGATGAATTAGGCATATTAGCTGAAATAGCAAATACTAGTTATCCTAAAGCAATGTTAGGCGAATATGCACTAGGATTAATGTACGAAAAAATGGGAGATGCAAAAAGAGCTTCCAAAAAATACCAAAATGCTTCACAAATGGAGCCTATTGGCAAACTGAATAAAGATTTGATGTACGACAAAATAGATGAAATGAATGATCTTATCAAAAAGAAATAATGTCAAAAGTTAAAACAACCTTTTTTTGCCAAAATTGTGGCGCTCAATATTCTAAATGGCAAGGACAATGTAATTCGTGCAAAGAATGGAATGCCATAGCTGAGGAAATCATTCAAAAACAAGAAAAAGTTGCTTGGAAAAGTGAACCTACCCCAACTGGTAAAGCACCTCGCCCTTTAAGAATAAACGAAATTGATTCGACTCAAGAGGTTCGCATGGACACAACCGATGGCGAATTAAATCGTGTTCTTGGTGGTGGTATTGTACCTGGGTCATTAACTCTTTTAGGTGGAGAACCTGGAATTGGTAAAAGTACCCTTTTGCTTCAGGTTTCATTACAATTACCATACAAAACTCTTTATGTTTCAGGTGAAGAAAGCCAGAAACAAATAAAAATGCGTGCCGAAAGAATTACACCAAATGGTGACAATTGTTATATTCTTACCGAAACCAAAACTCAAAACATCTTTAAACAGATAGAAGCAATTCAACCTGAAATAGTAATCATCGATTCTATCCAAACGCTTCATACTGATTATATCGAATCGACTGCTGGAAGTATTTCTCAGATTCGAGAAACTACAGCCGAGTTAATAAAGTTCGCTAAAGAAACCAATATTCCCGTAATTCTAATTGGACACATTACCAAAGATGGAAACATCGCAGGTCCGAAGATATTGGAACACATGGTAGATACTGTTCTACAATTTGAGGGTGACAGAAATCATGTATATCGTATTTTAAGATCACTAAAAAACCGTTTTGGATCGACTGCCGAATTAGGTATTTACGAAATGTTAGGAAGCGGTTTAAGAGAAGTATCTAATCCATCTGAGATATTAATTTCACATAAAGATGAAGAATTATCAGGAACAGCAATTGCCTCAACACTCGAGGGAATGCGTCCGTTAATGATCGAGATACAATCTTTAGTAAGCACGGCCGTTTACGGAACACCTCAACGAAGCACAACTGGCTATAACGCTAAAAGATTAAATATGATTTTGGCAGTTTTAGAAAAAAGAGCTGGGTTTCGTTTGGGAGCAAAAGATGTTTTCCTAAACGTTACCGGAGGAATTTCTGTAGATGACCCAGCAATAGATCTAGCTGTTGTAGCTGCTATTTTATCTTCAAATGAAGATATTCCCGTAACCAAAGGATTCTGTTTTGCAGGAGAGGTTGGCTTATCTGGTGAAATTCGTCCTGTAAATAGAGTAGATCAACGCATACAAGAAGCAGAAAAATTAGGATTTTCGACTATTTTTGTATCAAAATACAATAAAATTGCGTTAAAGAATACAGGAATCAAAATTGAGCTTGTGGCAAAAATAGAAGATGTTGCTAGCATTCTTTTTGGATAATCTTAAATACATCAAAGAATTTATATGAAAACAAAAAAACAAAAAATAGTATTGGCTCTCAAAATTGTAGTCATGCTATTTATTGTAGTACTAGTTGGTGCTTATTTCTTTCGAGATGCCCTTTTGCATAAAGCAATTGCAAAAGTCTCCGACAAAATGAATAAAGAATACAACAGTACGTTTTCAGTAAAAACAGCTTCATTTGATGGCCTTTCGGGTATAAAACTAACCAATGTAATTTTAGTCCCAAAAAATGCTGATACACTTTGTAATATTCATAGTATAGAAACCAGCATTAGTCTATCTCATTTATTGGTAGGAGACATTCAAGTTGGTACATTAAAAATTGACAAGGGTTATATACAATTAGTAAAAAAAGGAAACATCAAGAACTTCGATGCTTTCCTAAAAAAAGACAATACCAATACATCTAAAAATGAAAAAAGAGAATATGCTACTTATGCATATCGAATTATATCAAAATTATTAAATCTTGTTCCAACTGATATGAAGTTGGAAAATTTAATTTTTAAGATTGATGATAATGGTAAAAAAGCACAAATTGCAATAAATAAATTGGTCTTGATTGATAAAGAACTTGAAACCAATTTACACGTTCAAACCAAAACATTCGACCAACGTTGGAATATAAAAGGTTTTGCCGATCCAAGAAATAAAAAAGCCGACATTCGATTTTTTAATCTCGATACAGGAGCAATTCGAGTTCCTTATATCGATGATCGTTTTAATATGCTCGCTAGCTTCGACTCCATTCGATTGAATATTGAGAATATTAAAAAAAGTGGAAGCGAACTACATATAGATGGATATTCTTCTATTACAAATTTAAAAATCAACCATCCGAAAATTGCTAGCAAAGATGTAATTATAAAGAATGCTCGCTTTGATTATCGCTTCTTATTAGGTTCTGATTTTATCTCGATAGACAGCACTTCGACTGTTCAATTAAATAAAATAAAACTTCACCCTTACGTATCTTATAATACAAAATCAGATACTGTTTACACTTTGAAAGTTGCCATTCCTAAAATGAAAGCACAAGACTTCATTGTTTCATTACCAGATGGTTTATTTACCAATTTCCAAGGCATGGAAGCAACTGGAAATTTCGATTACAAACTCGATTTCAAATTCAACAAGAACAAACCAAATAGCTTAGTTTTTGATAGTAAACTAAACAAAGAAAACCTTGCAATTACTAAATATGGTCAAGCAAACCTCAGCAAGTTAAATGGGGAATTTGTATATCGCGCCATCATAAAAAATGTATTACAAAGACCTATTTTGATAGGTTCTGGAAACCCAAACTATACTCCTTTTGAACAAATTTCTCCCTATCTTCAAAAATGTGTTTTAACTACAGAAGACCCATCATTCTTCTCACATCGTGGTTTTATTAATGAAGCTTTCAAACAATCGATTTTAAAAAACATCCGAACTAAGAAATTTTCTCGTGGTGCAAGTACAATTAGCATGCAATTGGTGAAAAATGTTTTTCTTACCAGAGAAAAAACTTTATCACGCAAACTCGAAGAAATTTTATTGGTTTATATACTCGAAAATAATCGTGTTGTAAGTAAGCAACGCATGCTGGAGGTTTATTTTAATATTATCGAATGGGGACCAAATGTATATGGAATTGGAGAAGCAAGTCATTTCTATTTCCAAAAAAGTCCATCAGAGCTATCCTTAAACGAATGCCTATTCCTAGCTACTATTATTCCAAGTCCACGAAAATTTACTTATCAGTTTAATGATCAAGGTAATTTAAAAGACTATGCCATTCGAAATCAAAAATTCCTTAGCAATATTATGTTGCGTCGTGGCATTCTGACACCAGAAGACACCATTAATAGATTACCTGTGTATGTTTCTGGTAATGCCCGTTCGTTATTGCGAATAAAGGCTCCTGACTCAACAGCAGTTCCTATTGATTCAATGGGTATTGATGATGAATTTAATCTTTAAGGTTATTTGAAGTTTTTCAAAAAATCCTCTTTGTAAGTAGGAGAAACTTCAATTTCAGTTCCGTCGTTTAACATTATAATCCCTCCTTTATTATAGGATTTCACACAATTCATATTGATAATATGTGACTTATGAACTCGTATAAATGGCAATGGTAAGATTTCAGAAAAGTGCTTTAAGAACCGGCAAACCATTTTCTTACTTCCATCATCTAGATATAAATCGGTGAAGTTTCCATTGCCTTTTAAACGCACAATTTTTTCCATTTTCACTACTTCAAAACCTTCTAATGTTGGCAAAATAACTTGTTGTTTCTCAGGTTTTGTTTCATGGAAATTTTCAACAATAATTTTGTTTCTGTTAAAAATCTCATGGTTCATCACTTGATGATGCACTTTGTTTACCGCAACAATCAACTCTTCGATACTAATAGGTTTCAGCAAATAATAAGCTGCGCTTTGGTTTAAAGCTTTTAAGGAATATTCGGAAAAAGCAGTGACAAAAATAGTTTCAAAATGTAAATCTTTACAGGCTTCCAAAACATCAAAAGCATTTCCAAAAGGCATTTCGACATCCAAAAAAACCAATTGAGGCTGTAATTCATGTAGCAACGGAACTGCCTCTTTTATATTTTGTGCTTCGCCAATAACTTCCACCTGCGGACAATACTTACTTAAATAATTCTTAAGCACTTCTCTCGCAGCCAACTCATCTTCTACAATTACACTTTTTATCTTTTGAAAAGTCATCATAATTTATCTATTAACGGAAAAACAATTCGAACAATAGTACCTGTCTCTAGCGATTCTTTTTCAATAATTTCAAAAGAAATATTCTTTTTATACAATTCGTTCAACAAACCTATTCGTTCCTTAGTGTTACTTAATCCTCTGGATTCATGTGCTTTTTGATTGCTTGTTTTTAGCTCCCTACTTTTGGTTAAACCAATTCCATCATCTTCTATCGTTATTACAACCTTATCTGCAACAAACCCAAAATTAAGATATAGAAACCCTTTCTTATCCAGATAACGCAATCCATGCCAAATTGCATTTTCTAGATGTGGCTGAATAATCATATTAGGAATTAAAACTGTTTCTGCATCCAAAGCTTCATCAACACTAATTTTAAAGTCAAATTTATCTTCAAACCTCAAGTGTTCTAAATCTAAATATTTTTTGAGCTGTTCAATCTCTTTATCTAATGAAATGAAATCCTTATTAGAATTCTCCATCATATTTCGCATTAGTTTAGAATAAGAAGTCAAGTATTTATTGGCTTCTAATTCTTTATTTTCTGAGATAAATTGATTTACACTATTTAAACTATTAAAGATAAAATGAGGATTCATTTCTCTTCGCAACGATTGTAATGCAATTTTTTTGTTTTTTGTTTTTATGGAATACAATGCTTTTATAATAAATAAAAACAGAAGCAAAAGCAATACGATTGAACCTAAAAGAAAGTAATTAAATGTGTTTTTCTTTGTAATCAACTCATCTTTTAATGTCTTTTCTTTTTCTAATTGACGTATTTTATCCTCAGTAACTTGAAACGTTTTAGCATCGATAAGCGTTGTATCCGATTCAATTAACTTATCGAAATTTTTAAAGAATTGTTCATACAATGCAATACTTTCTTTATCATCACCTTTGGTTTTATAATATTGAATTAAGGCAGACAAACTTTTCTTTGCTTCACTAGAATTTCCGTTTTTAGATGCAAGATTATAAGCCTCTTTAAGCGATACGATTGCTTTTTTAGGCTCCTCTTTTTTAAAATAAAGCGTTGCTAATGATTGTAATTGTTTTATTTGTGTAGTATAATCCTGTTTGGTTTTGGCTTCCGCCAAAAGTCTTTCGTTGATGCCAATTGCTTTCTCAAACTCATTATCTGAAGCATATACATTGGCTATTTCATTTTTGATTTTAATTATTGCCTCTGGCTTATCTTTTGCGTAGGTAAGTGCTTTATTATAACTTTCAATTGCAACTTCTTTGTTTTTTTGCTGCAAAGAATTTTCGGCTTTCTGAACATAAGCAGCAGCAACCTCATCTACTTTATTTTCTTTTTTAAGCAACTCAATATTCGAATTTACATATCCCGCTTGTGCAACAGGGCTTGCTTGCATTCGCAGACGATTGGCATCATTAAGGTTTATCTTTTCTTCATTTTTCCCTTCAGAAATAGCTCCTGCAGCTTCATAATTTTTAATTGCCAATCCAAACTTTTTTTGACTCTCTTGTACTTTGGCAATACTTCTTCTTACTCGGGTTTTATCTTCAGCTAAATTTTGTTTGGTATAACTTGCTAATGCTTTTGTAAAATACTCTTCGGCTTTTGCATTATCTCCTTTGTTAAGAAACTCATTAGCTAGACGCTCATAATTCTGACCAATCTGTGTTTCATCATTTGTATCCAAGGCTACTTTTAAACTACCTGCTGCCTTACTAATTTTAGAAACTGGCACCGCCTTTTTCTTAGCAATAGAGTCCTGTGCCATTACTCCAAATGGAAGTAACAACATTATAAATAAAGAAAAAACGACTAATAAATATCTCATATATTATATTCTTTTTAAATCTTAGTCCCTTAATTTCTCAGCGACTCATAACCTTTAAAAAACAATACTGTAAAGTAAAGTATTTTATGTTCCGTTTACAACTCGTTTCACCAAGTGAAAATACCGTTTCACCATTTCTACAAAAAACGAACTCTTTAAGTTTATAAGTTTGGTCTATAATCACAATCTAAAACATAGGAAATCATGAAAACATCTATTCTTTTCTCAGCGCTTTTAGCAACAACATTTTCTTTTGCAAATAGCAACTATACTAATGTAACCCCAAAAAAGAATACTAAAATTGAAAAAACTGTAACAGCAGAAAAAACCAAAATACAGGTTGCATTATTATTAGATACTTCTAGTAGTATGGATGGATTAATCGATCAAGCAAAATCAAGGCTTTGGAATATTGTAAATACATTAACAACCTTAAAATATGATGGAAAAACACCAGATATTGAAATTGCTTTATACGAATATGGCAATGACGGATTATCTAAACAATCTAACTACATCCGTCAAATTGCACCTCTTTCGACTGACTTAGATTTAATTTCGGAAAAGCTTTTTTCTCTAAGCACTAATGGCGGTAACGAATATTGTGGTGCTGTAATACAAGATGCAACCAAACAATTAAAATGGGCAAAAGAAAACAACAATATGAAGCTAATTTATATTGCAGGAAACGAAGAATTTAATCAAGGGGGAATTAATTATAAAGAGGCTATTAGTAATGCCTTAAAGAATGATATTTATGTAAATACCATTTTTTGTGGAGACAAAACCGAAGGTATTAACACATTATGGAAAGATGGTGCTGATTATGGAAAAGGAAAATATTTCAATATCGATTCCAACCAAACCGTGAGATATATAGCAACTCCTTATGATGATGAAATTACGAAATGTAATGTAAAAATAAACAAAACCTACATTGGTTATGGCTCAATGGGTTCTGAGAAAAAAATGAATCAAGAAATGCAAGACAAAAATGCTCAAGGAGTTTCTGCATCAAATTATGCCGAGCGTGCTGTAAGTAAATCAAAAGCAGCTTATAAAAATGAAAGCTGGGATTTAGTCGATAAAGTAAAAGACGATGCAACTGCTATTTCGAAAATCAAAAAAGAAGAATTACCTAAAGAATTTCAAAACAAATCGACTGCCGAACTAAAAGTAATTGTTGCACAAAAAACCAAAGAAAGAGAAACAATTCAGAAAGAGATTGGTGAGCTAGCAAAGAAACGTCAACAGTATATTGATGCCGAAGCAAAAAAGACAAAAAAACAAGATGACTTAGGAAACACCATAAACACATCGATAATAGCTTTTGCAAAAATTAAAGGATACACTGTTGAAAAATAAATATTACAGTAAAAAATCAACTATTTAAAAACATGAAAAAAAACATCTTCTTTTTAATCTTTATAGGAGCCTTTTGTGTCAGCTTTGCATGCATCCATAAAGAAGACAAAACTCAACCGTCTATAAACTCAAAGCCAATTTATTATTCTAAAGAAAGACTAATAAACCAAGTAAATGAGGTTAAAAACTTTATAAACAAGTCTTCTAAATACAATACTGAGGTTGCCTTTTTTTTAGACATGAGTATTACATCTGGTAAAAATCGTTTTTTTATATATGATTTTAAAAACAATAAAGTCCTTGACAAAGGTTTGGTTGGTCATGGTTCAGGTTCTGAAACTGGAATTCCAGGAAAACTAAAATTTAGTAATATAAAAGATTCTCATAGTACTTCATTAGGAAAATATGCAATTGGTAGTTCTTACAATGGTACGTTTGGCAAAGCATACAAATTATACGGTTTAGATCAATCTAACAGCAATGCCTTTGATCGAAATATAGTCTTACATAAATACTGGGACATCCCATTTGAAGAACAAAACAACCCAATTACCAACAGTCTTGGCTGCCCTATGGTTAATGAAAAATTTTACGGTGTAATTGAAAAAATCATTGACAACTCTAAAAAGAAAATCATTCTAGTTATCTACTATTAAAAACCCATTCTATTTTTCGTTATTTGTAATCTAATATCGCATTAAACAGATCATATAAATTCTAAACTCATGATAAAAAAAATAATAACATCCACTTTATTATTGATTGGAGCAATTGCATTTGCACAAAAACCAATCTTTACAACAGCAAAAGTAAAAGCTGCAACAGTATATTTTAATGCTGCCGAAATCTCACAAACCGCAAACATCAATCTTCCTCTTGGAACAAGCGAAATTGTGATAAAAAATGTAGCCGTAGACTTGAATGAAAGTTCTATTCAAATTGGAACTCCCTCATCAGTAACTGTTCTTTCTGTACAATTTACCAACAATTATATCTCCGAATATGAAGTAGACACGAAATCTCCTGCATTAAAAAGAGTACGAGATAGTATTGTTCTGGTTCAGAAAGAGATTCAGAAAGTCAATAATACAATCAATTCTGAAACAAAAACGATTCAGCTCTTGGATAAAAACCAGCAAATTTCAGGAGTGAACTCAGGTTTAAATGTAACTGAATTAATGAAAATGGTAGAGTATTATAAAACCAAACAACTCGAAATCGCCAACACCATTAATACATTAACCGAAAAGCAACAAAAGCTAAATGAAACATTGCAAAAACTGAACAATAAACTTGAAGTTGATACTAGTAAGGAAGAGAAAACCTCATCTGGAAAACTAATCGTTCAGGTTATGAATAATCTTGCTGGAGCAATTCCATTAGACATTTCGTACTTAACTAACAATGCTACATGGACTCCATTTTATGATTTACGTGCCGAAAGTGTTACATCGCCTATTAATATGATGTATAAAGCTCAAGTAAT
Source organism: Flavobacterium pisciphilum (assembly GCF_020905345.1). Lineage (NCBI taxonomy): Bacteria > Pseudomonadati > Bacteroidota > Flavobacteriia > Flavobacteriales > Flavobacteriaceae > Flavobacterium > Flavobacterium pisciphilum. Next base: position 3,132,820 of record NZ_JAJJMO010000001.1, on the reverse strand, counting down.
ACAAAACACAGGAATTGACTGGAAAAAAGTAAAGCTTACTTTATCAAGTGGGTATCCTAATCAAAATAATCAAGCTCCTATTTTAAGTTCGTGGTTTTTAAGAAATAATAACATTCAAACAGTCGGATATAATCAAAGAAAAAAAATGGTTCCACTACAATTACAAGGAAGAGTCGCTGGAGTTGAAGCAAAAGATAATATGGTTCAAATGGAAGTTGCTCCTATAATTACTGAATCATCGATTTCTAACTATACCACTGTTGCCGAAAACCAACTTAATGTTTCTTTTGATATTGATATTCCTTATGATATTTTATCAAACGGAAAAGTTCATAGTGTCTCTCTTAAAGAAATAAAACTTCCTGCATCGTATAAATATTATGCAGCTCCAAGACTTGAAAGAGAAGCTTTCCTTCTTGCTGAGATTGCCAATTATAGTCAATACAATTTACTAAGCGGTGAGGCTAATATTATTTTTGAAGGAATGTATGTAGGTAAAACATTTATCGAACCTAGCTTAACTAGCGATACGCTTAATTTAAGTATGGGACGCGACAAAAAAGTATCTATAAAAAGAGAAATAGTAGCTGAAAAATCAGGAACTAAGTTTTTATCTGCTAAAAAAGAACAAACTTTTACTTATGATATCACAGTAAGAAATAACAAAAAAGAAGCTATTGAACTTTTATTAAAAGACCAATATCCTTTGAGTACCGATAAAGAGATTGAAGTTGAGTTATTACAAAGTGATAATGCAAAGATAAATACCGAAACAGGAATCTTGACTTGGCAATTGCAAATGAAGCCTAATGAAATAAAGAAAATCCGAATTAGCTATAAAGTAAAGTACCCTAAAGATATGGTATTGAATTTATAAAAATCAGCATCAAAAAAAATCCCGATACACATTTATCTTGTATCGGGATTTTCATTTTATATAATCTGAAACTAAATTACGGTGCTGGATCTGGAATTACAGCATGAACTGCATTGATTTCGGCAATAACCTCCTCTGATAATATAAGATCGATAGAATCTATATTCTCTTTTAATTGTTCCATTGTAGTTGCTCCAATAATAGTACTCGTTACAAATGGTTGCTGATTAACAAAAGCCAGTGACATTTGAGCAAAATTCAAACCATGTTTGTTCGCGATTTCTTGGTACATACGTGCTGCTTTTGTACTTTGCTCACTGCTGTATCTTGTATATTGTGGAAATAAGTTTAGTCGTGAATTAGGATGTTTTTCACCTGATAAAAACTTACCTGATAATACTCCAAATGCCATTGGTGAATAAGCCAATAAACCTACATTTTCGCGCATGCATACCTCAACAGAAGCATTCTCAAAAAGGCGATTTAATAACGAATAAGGATTTTGAATTGTTTTAACACGTGGTAGGTTATTGTATTTGCTTTCTTCTAGAAAGCGCATAATTCCCCAAGGGTTTTCGTTAGAAAGTCCTACATGCTTAATTTTTCCTTCTTTTATAAAACCCTCCATAGTTTGCAGAACCTCATGGATATTATCTTCCCAAGCATCATCTTGGATTTTCAATCCACGTTGTCCAAAACAATTTGTTTTACGTTCTGGCCAATGCAATTGATATATATCTACATAATCCGTTTGTAATCTTTTTAAACTATTATCTAAAGCATATTTTAAACTTGCAGGTGAAAAATCTATTTTCTCACGCATATAAGAGAAATTATCATTTGGTCCGGCAATTTTAGTTGCCAGAACTACATCTTCTCTTTTTCCTGATTTTTTAAACCAGGTTCCTATAATTTTCTCAGTGCTTCCGTAAGTTTCTTTACTTGCAGGAATTGAATACATCTCAGCAGTATCAAAAAAATTAACACCTTGCTCTAGCGCATAATCCATTTGAGCATGTCCTTCGGCTTCGGTGTTTTGTTGACCAAAAGTCATCGTGCCTAGGTTTATTTTACTTACTTTAATATCGGTGTTGGGAATTGTAGTGTATTTCATTTTCTAAAGTTCTAAGTTGCTAAGGCGCTAAGTTTGCCTATTCTGAATTATAATGTCTCAAAGGTACAAAGGGAATAAAGAATAGGAAATAAGACAAAGGTTAAAAAAGGTACAAAGTTGTATTCAGGAGGTTCAACGTAACAGAGAGACAAAGTAGCAAACACTTTTTAAATTTATTAAATAAAAAAAGGTTCAAAGTATATCCTTTGAACCTTTTATCTTTTAAAACCTTAGAGCCTTAGTGACTCCTAAATCTTAGTAACTCTTAATTAAGACTATTCAACATATCAGCGATTTCATCTAATCTTGGTGTTAGAATGATTTCGATTCTACGGTTTTTAGCTTTTCCTTCTGGAGTTGCATTGCTTGCCAATGGTGAGAATTCTCCACGACCAGCAGCCGTTAATTTTTGTTTGTTGATTTTGCTGTTTTCACTCAAGATAGCTACAATTGCAGTTGCTCTTTTAGTTGATAAATCCCAGTTATTAGCAATTACTCCTGAACCTACATATGGATCATCATCTGTATGTCCTTCAATTAGTACCGAAAGATCTGGATTGTCTCCTAATACTTTCCCTAATTCTACTACCGCTTTTTTACCTTCTGTTCCTACAGACCAGCTTCCTGAATTAAAAAGTAATTTGTTTTCCATTGAAACATATACTTTCCCATTCTTTTGTTCTACTGTCAATCCTTTTCCTTCAAAACCATTCAGCGCTTTTGAAAGCGTTTCTTTTAGCTTTTTCATAGCTGCTTCTTTTGCTGCTATCATAGCTTCTAATTCATCTAATCGTTTTGCTGTTTTATCCAAACGTGCTTGTTCTGCAGCCAATGCTTTTCCTTTAGCCTCTAATTGCTCTAACAACTCACGGTTCTTATTCATATTGTTTTTTAAGGCTTCGTCACTATTTTTCTCTAGTGCATTATAAGAGTCTTGTAAAACTTTTAATTTGTTTTGTGCAGCAGCATAATCCGCTTTTTGTTTTTCTAATTCTGCTTTGGTTGCGCTAAGGTTTTTATTTAGTCCGTCACGATCTAGTTCCAATTGATTTTTTGCTTTAAGCAATTCTGCATTTTCATCAGATATAGAACGGTTCTCTTTTTTTAAATCGGCAAATTTAGTTTCTAAATCATTGTATATTTTTTTAGATACACACGATGTTGTAAGTGCTAATATCAATAATCCGATTGAGGCTTTTTTAATCATTTTTATTTGTGGTGTTTATTATTTGAGATATTCTTATTCTTTTGTAATTATTAGTATTAGCATAAATTCTAGCTCTGATTCTTTCGCTATACTTTTATTATCATATAAGTACAATGAATTATCATTTGCAACTAAAATCCATTCTATTTTTGCTTTTAAAAACAGGAAGATTATAGCGCAAAGAAGGAAATAGACCCTAAGAAAATTCTACTCAGGATAGCAATATAAGCTTAAAACTTGTATTTATCTAACAATAATGATACCATTAATCTTCAATTTCGACTAAAACTGGACAATGATCTGAATGTACTGCATCTGGTAATATAACTGCTCGTGTTAGTTTGTCTTGTAAAGTATCGCTAACTAAATTATAATCGATTCTCCAACCTTTATTATTTCCTCTTGCTCCTGCGCGGTAGCTCCACCAAGAATAATTGTGAGGTTCTTTGTTAAAATGACGAAAACTATCTATAAATCCTGTTTTCATAAAACCATCTAACCAAGCTCTTTCAGCTGGTAAAAATCCTGAAACGGTTTTATTACGAACTGGATCATGAATATCTATTGCTTCGTGACAAATGTTATAGTCTCCACAGATAATAAGGTTTGGAGTTGTTTTTTTAAGTTCATTGATATAAGTCTGGAAGTCATCCATGAACATGAATTTATGATCCAATCGCTGAATGTTTGTCCCAGACGGAAGATACAAACTCATTACTGAGCAGCTATCAAAATCTGCTCGAAGGTTTCTTCCCTCAAAATCCATGTGCTGAATTCCAGTTCCGTACACCACATTATTTGGTTTTATTTTTGAAAGGATAGCTACACCACTATATCCCTTTTTTGTAGCTGGATAATAATACTGATATGGATAACCTGCTTTGGTAATATCGTCTACAGGAATTTGATCTTCTGTGGCTTTAATCTCCTGAAGACAAATAACATCCGGATTTGCATGTTGTAACCAATCGATAAATCCTTTTGAAATTGCAGCACGAATTCCGTTTACGTTATAAGAAATAATTTTCATTACAATTTTGTTTTATGTATTTCAAATGTAATAAAAAAGCGGAAAGTTTGAATAAGAAATAAGGAAAAGTAGACTTTTTTGTTATCTTTGTTTCCTGCTCTAAAAAAACAAATTGTACATGGGTTTAGTTACCGCGAAAGAAGTTGCCAAGGCAATAAATGTTGACAAGTACGGGGTTCTAGGTACTTTCTCTGGTTGGGTCCTTATGAAGGTGCTAAAGATATCGACCTTGAATAAGGTATACGATAGAAACAAACATTTAGAAGATGTTGCTTTCTTGAACGGAGTTTTGGATGATTTACAAATCAAATTCGAAATTCCAGAAGAAGATTTAAAACGATTGCCTAAAGACGGTGCTTATATTACGATCTCAAACCATCCACTTGGTGGTATTGATGGCATCTTATTGCTAAAATTAATGCTTGAAAGAGAGCCTAATTTTAAAATTATCGCCAATTTCTTATTACACCGTATTGTTCCGCTTAAAAAGTATATCATGCCTGTAAATCCTTTTGAAAATCATAAGGATGCTAAATCTAGCGTGGTAGGAATTAAAGAAACATTCCGTCATTTAAGTGATGGAAAACCTTTAGGTATTTTTCCTGCAGGAGAGGTTTCTACTTATAAAGATGGAAAGTTGGTAGTGGATAAACCTTGGGAAGAAGGCGCGATTAAATTAATACGAAAAGCCAAAGTTCCAGTTGTTCCTATTTATTTTCATGCCAAAAACAGCAAATTGTTTTATTGGCTTTCTAAAATAGATGATACTTTACGTACGGCAAAATTACCATCGGAGTTACTTACTCAAAAAGATCGTGTTATTAAGGTACGTATCGGAAAACCTATTTCTGTCAACGAACAAAACGAACTTGAATCATTTGAAGAATATTCTGAGTTCTTAAGAAAGAAAACATACATGCTAGCAAATCCTTTTGAAAAGGAACATAAATTGCTAGATACTGCCAGCTTAAAAATTCCTAAAAGCCCTAAGGAAATTGTTACTCCTGCAAATGAGAACAAGATAAATGCCGAAGTTGAAGCTTTAAGAAGTACTGATTGCAGATTGTTACAAAGTAAAAATTATGAAGTGTTTTTTGCTTCTGCTAAAAACATTCCGAATATATTACATGAAATTGGACGTTTGCGTGAAATTACTTTCCGTGAGGTTGGTGAAGGAACAAATGAACCAATTGATATTGACAAATACGATCAATATTATCACCATATGTTTTTATGGGATGATGATGCCAAGAAAATTTCTGGGGCTTACCGTATGGGACTAGGTTCTGAAATCTATCCTAAATATGGAATGGATGGCTTTTATCTAAATGACCTTTTTAGATTTGAACCAGAACTTCATGATATGATGCATAAGTCTATCGAAATGGGACGTGCATTTATCATTAAAGAATACCAACAAAAACCAATGCCTCTTTTCTTATTGTGGAAAGGAATCATTCATACAACATTGCGTTATCCTGAGCACAAATATTTACTTGGTGGCGTAAGTATAAGCAATCAATTCTCTGATTTTTCAAAATCATTGATGATTGAGTTTATGAAATCAAATTATTACGATCCTTATATTGCTCAATACATTCATCCGAAAAAAGCATATAAGGTTAAACTAAAAGATGCTGATAAAGACTTTATTTTTGATGAAGCCGAATCAGATTTGAATAAGTTTGACAAAATTATTGACGAATTAGAACCTGGGAATTTACGTTTGCCCGTTTTAATTAAAAAGTATATCAAGCAAAATGCACGTGTTGTTGCTTTTAATGTTGACCCATTATTTAATAACGCTATCGACGGTTTAATGTACATTCGTATTGCCGATATTCCAGAAAGCACTATGAAACCAGTTATCGAAGAATTCCAAATAGAACTGGAAAGAAAACTAGCTGAGAAAGAAGATTAAATCTAAATCATATATAAAATAAAAATCCCGTTTCATGAATTTGAAACGGGATTTTTTATGTGAATTATAGTTTGATTAAAAAGATTAGCAAGTATAAATATTAATTTTCATAATCATCAACTGCCTTTTTAAAGCCATCCCATTCTTTCTGGGATAATATTGTTTTCTTATCCAGCTTTTTCCCTTTTATATATTCTAAGATATATTTAGCTCTAGCCTCAGATTCTGGATGTGTACTTATCCATGACAAAGCACTTCCAAAATTATTATCAAAAGACATATCGTACAAGAAATCAGCAAAAGGTCTAGGGTCAATTTTTGCTTTAAGCATATATTCAACACTCGTAATATCTGCTTCTTTTTCTAGTGAACGATCGTAAGCTGTAGAAGATAATGTATGCATTATTTCTTTTATCACACCCCCGCTGTTGCCTCCTGTTGTAATAGACATTAGTACTGAAAAACCAATTTCTTTGGATAGTTTTTTCATAACATGATCTTTCTCAATATGAGCAATTTCATGACCTAAAACTCCAATCAATGCTTGTTCATTTTTCGAAGCTTCAATTAAACCTGAATACACCACCAAATGTCCGTCAGGTAAAGCAAAAGCATTTACCTCATCTTTTTGAATAATATGAACTTTAAGACTATCGCGTATAATACCATTTTTTTCGCATAATGGTTTAAGCAACTTGTCTAAGGTGTTTGTAATCGAATCATTTATTATTATGTCATCCGTTTTTTTAATTTGATCCCAAATCATATCTCCAACTCCCTTTTCGGTAGCGCTTTTGGCTTTATCTATTTTAAAAAAAGTGATATAATCTATTTGTGCCAATAAAAACCATATTACAAAAAAAGATCCGACAATAGATAATCCTCTAAATAGTGTTTTCATTGGTTTTGCAAATTAAATTAGTAATATCAGCGAAAAAATATATTTCGATATGATTTCCTTTTCTGGTTTGACCAGCCAAATACAGGGTAAAAATAAACTCTAGAAGGTTAAAGCCTACTACTGTCAACATATAAGCGATATATGTATTTGTAAATTGTCCTTCACGGAAAACAATTGAAATTGTCCACCAAAAACCAACTGTATTAAAGAAGAATAAGCCCAGTTGCGCTAATAGTGCTTGAGTACAATGCCATTTTACGAAAGCTGTACTCTTTCTATTCCCTAAATAAAAAAAAACAGATGCCAATAAATTCATAATTGGCAATGGTAATCCTCCCAATACAGCAACAAGTGACATCAAATAACTATTTGAAGCCCTTTCCAACTCGCTATCGTAGGGTTTGTATTTAAACTTATCTAATGCGGTCATAATTGTTTATTTATATTCCAAACCCAATTGATGATTACTAGAATAATCAATAAGATTGCAATTTTTTTTGTCTTAATTATTGTTTCTGTTTTGATGTAGAAATCGTAAAAAGATTGCCTTTTTGTGAAGTAATCAAATGCAATCCAGCCTGGAGTAATAAGCATTATTCCTGCTACTATAATTCCAAAAGGATTTAGGTATAAAGAAGTAAGTATTTTTCCTTTAAAAAAACTATCAACTGCACGTGTAGTTCCACAAGAAGGACAAGGAATAGTGGTTATTCTTTTAAAAAGGCACACTGTAAAATCATGATGAGAATTTAAATGTGTGGCAAAATTAAAAAAGAACAACCAACTATATCCTAAAAAACAAGCGAATAAGATTAGTAAATAAAGCTTGTTTTTATTCATATTTTACAAAAAAGCATTATTAAATGCTGTAGCATTTTTTTCTTTGGTTGCTCCTTGAATTAAAAACCAATCCACAATAGCCCAAACCATAAAACCTCCACAAGTAAGCAATTTTCCTACTCCCATTCCTGTATCTCCGATATAAAAACGGTCAATTCCGTATGCTCCTGCAAAAATAGAAATCAACAATGCAGTAGTTGGGTCTTTAAATTGAGTTAATTGTAATCTTTGCCATTGGCTTTCATCTAAAGTCATAAGTTTTTCTCTGATTGTGTTTAAATGATGTCCTTCAAAATATTTTGCGTTCATCATCATGAACATATCAACTTTCTGTGAATCCATTATTAATTTTTTAGTTTTGATTAGTCCCTACTCTATTTATGGATTTTCGGATACTCCAATTTTTGCAAATATATGAATTTATAAGAAATAACCTGCTTTAATTTTGCTCTATTAAAACCAAAAGTAAAGGCAAAAAAAAATCTCGAAATATCGAGATTTTATATCTTAAAACCAGCCTTTCTTACCTACCTGATACGTCTGATAAAACTCTTCATCAGTCTTAGTTAAATAAATTATTCCTTCTACAAGTCCAATTATTCCACCAGCACCGCAAGTCACCACTCCGATAACCAACTGAATGATACCTTCTTTAGTATATCCTAAAATAAATTTATGGATACCTAAGCCTCCTAATACAATTGCTAAAACTCCAGCAAGTACTTTTTTATTATCTTGTTTAATAATTTGTGGATTGTTCCACTCTTCTTGTTTTGAATTTTCCATTTTTATCGGTTAATAATTTATAATGAATAAAAATAGAAATTTTATTGAGAAAATTCACAAATTCGTCTTAAAATTTTCATCTACAAACAAGCTGCTTTAATTTTGTCAACAATTACTTGTGCTAAACGCTCATGACTTTCAAATGTCCAGCCTGCAATATGTGGCGTTAAGATTACTTTTTTTCCGTCTAATAGATATTGAAATGCTTCCGGAGTATCTTTATCTTGAAAAAGTGTTTCAAAAGATAATTTTTCATATTCCAAAACATCCAAACCTGCACCAAGTACTTTCTCTGATCGCATTGCTTCAACCAAATCAGCAGTAACAATATTTTTCCCTCTTGAGGTATTAATTATCCATATCGGTTTTTTGAATCCATTGATAAAAGCTGCATCTACCATCTTATCCGTTTCTGGTGTCCACGGAATATGTAAACTCAACACATCAGTCTTTTCCTGAAGTTCTTTTAACGAAACTTGTTTGGCATTTTCATCTCCTACATTATCCAGAATATCATAACACAAAACCTCTACATCAAAACCTCTTAGTTTTTTTGCAAATGCTTTTCCCATATTACCATAACCTATAATACCAACCGTTTTCCCATCAAGCTCATAACCACGATTACTTTCTCTGTTCCATTGTCCAGAACGTATTTCGCTATCAGCAAGATTGAGTTTATTAAAAAGGGAAAGAATCATCCCTAATGTATGTTCGGCAACTGCATTACGGTTTCCTTCAGGAGCAGCAATAAGATCAATATCTTTAGATAGGGCATAATCGCAATCAATACTTTCTAATCCCGCTCCAACTCGTGCTATAAATTTTAAATTTGTTGCTTTATCTATAAACTGTTTGTCGATTTTAAAACGACTTCTAATTACAATTCCTTGATAATCCTGAATTTTTGCTTCAATTTCTTCTTTAGATGAAGTAAAATCAGCATAATTTTCGAATCCTGCTTCTTGCAATTGTTCCCAAAGAATTGGGTGATTGCTATCGATATGTAAAACTTTAATTGGCATGAAATTATGACTTAAATTATACAAACAAAGTAACAAAAAAAATATGGGTTATATCGTTTCTTCATTAAATTGACAATGCTAAAACACCTCTAAAAACCAATATTTGCTGTTTTATTGGTTATATTTTTTTAACTTTGAAAATAATGCATTTTCAACCTTATTCCAAAAAATGAAATTAACAAAAACATTTAAGGCCTTTTTTCAAAGTGAAAAATCTGGTGGGCTCATCTTACTTTTCGTAACTTTACTTTCTCTTTTTCTTGCAAACTCTATATTCCAAAATGATTATATAGCATTTTGGGAAACCAATATTGGGCATCATTCAATAACTCATTGGATAAATGATGGTTTGATGACCATCTTTTTTCTTCTAATAGGATTAGAGTTAGAACGCGAGATTTACCAAGGCGAATTAACCAGTATAAAAAATGCTTCCTTACCAATTTTTGGTGCTTTAGGTGGAATGCTAGTTCCTGCTGGATTGTTTTTATTATTAAACTTTGGAACTGCAACTCAAAACGGAGCAGGAATCCCAATGGCAACTGATATTGCCTTTGCAATTGGAATTTTATCTCTTTTAGGAAACAAAGTACCTTCTTCACTTAAAGTCTTTCTTACTGCACTTGCTGTAATCGATGATTTAGGTGCTATTATAGTTATTGCATTATTCTACACAACGAGTATATCTTTTCTAAATCTAGCACTTGCTTTTGCAGTTTTAGGAGTGTTATTTATTTTTAATCGAATGAAGATTCACAATCTTTATATTTATTTGATTGGTGGAGTCATCATGTGGTATTTCATGCTTAACTCTGGAGTACATGCAACTATAACAGGTGTTTTACTTGCTTTTGTAATTCCGTTTGGAGATGGTAGCAAGAATACATCTTCTTATAAACTACAGCACTTTTTACACAAACCAGTTGCCTTTTTTATCTTGCCGTTATTTGCTTTAGCCAATACTTGTATTGCTATTAACTCCGATTGGCATGAAGGATTAAGCCACCCCAACGCATTAGGAATCATTCTAGGTCTGGTGGTTGGAAAACCATTAGGAATAACTCTATTTGCTTTCTTGGGTGTTACATTAGGCATTTGCACATTACCAAAAGAACTTAAATGGTCTTATGTTATAGGTGCTGGAATGCTAGGAGGAATTGGATTCACAATGTCAATCTTTATAACTTTACTTGCTTTTAATGAACCTGAAGTAATTACTTTTTCTAAAATAGCCATTTTGCTAGCCTCATTTATAGCTGGATTATTAGGCTTTGTATTCTTGAAATTTTCTCTCACAAAGAAACGAGTTAAACGTACTTAAAATAAAAAAGGACTTTCAGTTTAAACCGAAAGTCCTTTTTTTATATGCCTTTAAATGCTATCCTTTAATTTGCTTTAAAGAAGTTTTAATTCCTTTTATTAATGATGAACTAAAACCGTTGTGTTCCATTTCATTCAAACCAACAATTGTACATCCTTGTGGTGTAGTTACTCTATCAATTAACTGTTCAGGATGCACTTTTTCTTCTAGTAACATTTTGGCAGCTCCTTTTACAGTTTGTGCTGCTATTGCTAATGCCGTTTGAGAATCAAATCCTATTTCGATACCCGCTTGCATAGAAGCACGAATATATCGCAATGCATAAGCAGTACCACAAGCTCCTAAAACAGTTGCCGCATCCATCAATTTTTCATCAATAATTGGTGCAGTACCTAAATCTTCGAACAAAGTTATAACTGGTAATGCCTGTGCTTTGTCTTTTTCTCCAAATGAAATACATGTAGCCGATTCACCAAATTGCGCCGCAATATTAGGCATAATTCGCACCACATGATGTTCTTGATTCGTTTTATCTTGAAGTACATCTATTGCTAAACCACTTACTGCCGAAGCGATTGTTTTATTAGAAATTACTGGAAGTATTTCTGCCAAAACAGTATCAACTTGATACGGTTTTATAGTTAATATGATAAGATCTGCTTCTTGTATTTTATATTTATTATCAGATGAAACGGTAATACCTAATTCTTGTAAATACAAAATACTAGCTGTATTCCTTCTGGTAATCGTAACTTGATTATTCTTTGAAAATTTTGCAATTCCTAAGGCTATAGAAACCCCGAGGTTTCCTCCTCCTATTATGTGTACTTTCATTCTGGTTGTAATTTATAGTTTTTTGGTTGTTTTGGTTTAATAGTTTGAGTCCTAATAAAGACTCTAAAAGCATAAAATATAGTGGTTAGTTATATTTAAATTCATGCTACTACTTATAATAATTTGCCTTTTAATAGTAAGGATGCGATTGAGAAATAAATAACTAATCCAGTTACATCTACCAATGTAGCTACAAATGGTGCTGATGAAGTAGCCGGATCTAGCTTAAGCTTCTTTAACATAAATGGTATCATTGAGCCCGAAAGTGTTCCCCATAATACAATAAATAATAAGGAAATTGAAACTGTCATTGCAACAAAAAACCAATGAGTTCCATATTCATAAAATCCAGATTTTTGCCAAATCATAATTCTTACAAATCCTACAATTCCTAATATAGAACCTAATAAAAATCCTGATGCAATTTCCTTTTTCATTACATACCACCAGTCTTTTAGTGTCAACTCTTTTAGCGCCATAGCACGGATAATAAGTGTTGCTGCTTGCGAACCAGAGTTCCCTCCACTAGAAATAATCAACGGAACGAATAATGCTAAGACAACTGCTTTCTCTATTTCGCCTTCAAAAAAGCCCATAGCTGAAGCAGTAAACATTTCTCCAATAAATAAAACTACCAACCAGGTAGCTCTTTTTTTAACCATTTCAAAAAGAGTAGTTTCTACGTATGGTAATTCAAGCGCTTCCAAACCCCCAAATTTCTGAATGTCCTCCGTATCTCTTTTTTCTATTTCGTCCTTAATAACATCAATAACGTCATCAATAGTAATACGACCAACCAAACGCCCTAGTTCATCTACAACAGGTATCGCTTCTAAATCATATTTTTCCATTATACGTCCTACCTCGACATCGGGAGTTCCTACATCTACATAATGCAGTTTTTTAATATAAACCTCACTAACTGGAGTTCTTGTAGAAGTTGTTAATAGATCTTTAAGTGACAAACGTCCTTTTAATCTGTCCTCATCATCAACTACATAAATAGAATGTACTCTTGAAATATTCTCTGCCTGAATTCGCATTTCTTTCACACAAGTAAGTACGTTCCAATTTTCATTGACTTTTACTAACTCTTTATGCATGATTCCTCCTGCAGTATTCTCAGCATAACGTAATAAATCAACAATGCCTTTGGCATGTTCTACGTCTTGAAGCTCAGATATTACTTCGGCTTTTCTATCTTTCGATAATTCACCTATAATATCGGCAGCATCATTTGTTTCTAATTCATCAAGCTCCTCGGCAATCTCTTTTGGCGAAAGCCTGCTTAATATATTTTCACGCAAATCATCGTCTAATTCTAGAAGAATCTCGGCGGTTTTTTCGCTATCTAATACTTTAAATATATACGTTGCTTTATCGAAATCTAACTCATCTAGGATTTCGGCAATATCAGCATGGTGAATATCATTCAATAAAACTTCCAATTGCTTGTCGTTTTTACTTTGAATGAGTGTTTCTAATTCCTGTATTAGACCTTTGCTGATTTTAAACTCCATCGGCTTCTATTTTTTGAGTTAATGCTATAAATTCTGCCACACTTAGCTGTTCCGGACGCAAATCAAAGATAGTATCTTCTCTTAACTTGTCTGATAAATTTAATGTTTTCAAACTGTTACGTAACGTTTTTCTACGTTGTTGGAAAGCTGTTTTCACAACTGTAAAGAATAACTTTTCGCCACAAGGCAAACTGTAGTCTTCTTTTCGGGTCATTTTCATAACACCCGATTTTACTTTGGGGGGCGGAATAAATACATTCTCATCTACTGTAAACAAGTATTCAGTATCATAAAAAGCCTGTGCTAAAACTGAAAGTATTCCGTAAGCTTTTGACCCTTTCTTTTCGCAAATACGTTGTGCTACCTCTTTTTGGAACATTCCAGAAAATTCAGGAATCTGATCACGGTATTCTAATGTTTTAAAAACAATTTGAGTTGAAATATTGTATGGGAAATTCCCTATTATTGCAAATTGCTTCTTCTCAAAAACTTCATTTATATCATATTTCAAAAAATCTTTTGAAATAATTTTATCTTTTAATTTTGGATAATTCTCATCCAGATAAGTTACCGATTCAGTATCGATTTCGATAACATACGTATTAATTGGTTTTTCTAACAAGTATTTCGTCAGCACACCCATTCCTGGTCCAATTTCCAGAACCTCTTCATATCCATTTAAACTTAACGTATCTGCGATTGCCTTAGCGATGCTTTCATCTTTCAGGAAATGTTGTCCGAGATGTTTTTTGGCTTTTACTTTTTCCATTGTATTTTTTAGATTCTTAGATTATTGTATCATTAGATTTTCGATAAATCGAATCATCCAAATATTGAATAATCTATTAATGATCTGAGATAAACTCCAATTCTGTTCTAAAAGAAAGCATCTTATCTGCAAATAATCGCAATGCTTCCTGACTAAAAGCGGGTTCGTCTTCAAGGTAATATTTCTCTAAAGTTTCCTTACTATCGGTTACATACTGAACCGAATAAGTAATTCCTCCCATTTCTTCATCTACTAAAACTTTTACAATTCTTGCAGATGAAAATTTTCCTGTTGCTAAAATTTCAGGAATATGTTTTTGTTGCATCCAATTTAACCATTGGTCATGCACACTTTCATGTATGTTTGTGGTGATGTTGTAAATAATCATTTTATATTTTTTAATCGTTTTTCGGTTAATCAGTTAAATAAATAACCAATTAAACCCACCTATAAATTAGTATCGCCCCTTAATTCTCTATATCTCTTTCTGGCATCTACAAAATAAATACTGTCCTGATGGTTAAAAATCACTTTCTCATATAAGGCTTTAGCCTTTTCAGAATCCTGTAATTTCTTATTATAAATCTCTGCCGAAAAGAACAAAGCTTCATCAATATAGATTCCGTCACTGTGTTGATCGATAATCAATTGATATTGGCTTATAGCCGAATTATAATCGCCTAAGTCTTCATAAATTTGTCCTAATCTCAGCAAAGTTACGGCTTCTATTTCTTGTCCTTTAAAAGTTTTTAATATATTTTGAAATTGCACTATTGCATCTTGGTTTCTATTTTGAAATATAAGATAGTCTCCCTTTGCAAATTGCTTCAAAGCTGTTTGCGTCGAGTCGGCAATAGTATTGTCATTTATCAATAAAAAATACTCCAAAGCATCGTTTGCAATCAACTGTGTACTAGCTGATTTAAGCTCTTTAAACTGTTTTAAAGCCCAAACAAAATCTGTTTTAAAATAACTTGTTTTGGCAGCTTTCAAACTCGCTTCATGTGCCATAACATCATTTTTCAAGTCCAATTCTATCTGTGAATAGTACAATAATGCCTGATTGAATTTTTCTTCATAAAGCAAAATATCTGCCAATTCCATTTTTGCTTGTGCTTGTTGATAATCATTAAGTTGCAATTCGAGTGCTTTTTTCACAATCGTTTTAGCCTCTTCAGTTTTTTTTAAGTCAAAAGCCAAAAAATGAGCATAAATTAATTGCAAAGATAAGGTAAAAGGGCTTATGCCATAAGTTGTTAGCAATCCTTGAAGTTCCGTATTAATCGCTACATATTCTTTCTCAGTAGCCTTGTCAATTTTCATTTTATACAAGTAAGTATTTGCCTGTACGAGCAAATCGAGATCTTTTGTGTTTTCTAAAACGAAAGCTAAAATTTCCTGAGCAGCCTCTGGATCATCATCATCAATAGCAAATTGAGCCAAATTAACAATGCTAGAAAGTGATTCTGGGTCTCGCTTATAAATAGCTTTCTCCTGAATAAAAGCTTTTCCAAATTCTTTTTGTTGCACATAAAACCAACTCAAATAGCGATTCCAAAAAACATCCTGCTCTTTTTGAGTTCTTAAAATAAGGGATTTGCGCAATGCATCATTAAATGTTGTATCGGCTTCATCAGCCATAAATCTTGATAGCTGACTCTGAATAAGTGCTGTGTTTTGCTGATTGATAAAGGATTCTGTCAACAATGTTTCAACCATCATATCCGTCTTACCCATTTGTCCATACAACAAACCAATCTGAAAATTAAAATTAAAACTAGGCTGAATTTTCGATGCCTGCTGATACGCTTTTAGGGCGTATTCTAGTAATACTTTTTTTTCAAAAGAATTGGCTATTCCAAATACCTCATTGGGGTTTGTTACGATTTTTTCTAAAGCCTGATCGTAGTAATTTTTGGCTTTAGCATCATTTTTTTGTAATTGAAAATTATATCCCAATTCGATTAAAATAGTACCTTGTTTGTACCTATTAAAACGGTTTTGGATAATTTTTTCAGCTACATCAAACTGCTGTAATTGTTGATAACAGTCGATTGCTCTATAAAAATATTGGGTATTAGATGGATAATTATCCAATAATTCCTGATAGCTGATTTTAGCTTTTTCAAAATCACCTTTATCATAATAATATTGCGCTAATTGCTCATTTTGGGATAACGCAAAAGTAGACCACAACAAAACGATATAGATAAAAATATTTTTCATATTCAGTTTTTAAGTTGTAGTCTTAGTAAACAGTCGCAGCTCTGAAAACTGCGACTGAAAACCAAATACTAATTAATCTATGATATCAAACCCACAGTATGGACGTAATACTTCTGGAATTACGATTCCTTCTGGAGTTTGGTAGTTTTCAAGAATTCCAGCAAGAACTCTTGGCAATGCCAATGAACTTCCGTTTAATGTATGTGCTAATTGATTCTTTCCATCTTTATCTTTAAAACGTAATTTTAAACGATTAGCTTGAAAAGTTTCAAAGTTAGAAACTGAACTAATTTCTAACCAACGATCTTGTGCAGTTGAAAAAACCTCAAAGTCATATGTTAATGCTGCTGTGAAACCCATGTCACCACCACACAAACGTAAAATTCGGTAAGGCAATTTTAATTCTTGCAAAATATTTTTCACATGCTCAACCATTCCGTCAAGCGCTTTATATGAATTATCTGGATGCTCAACACGTACAATTTCTACTTTGTCAAATTGATGTAAACGATTTAATCCACGTACATGTGCTCCATAAGAACCTGCTTCACGACGGAAACAAGGTGTATAAGCAGTATGTAAAACTGGTAATTCGCTCTCGCTTAAAATAACATCGCGGAACAAATTCGTCACAGGAACTTCGGCAGTTGGGATTAAATATAAATCATCAATAGTCGAATGATACATTTGCCCTTCTTTGTCTGGCAATTGACCTGTTCCGTAACCTGAAGCTTCATTCACCAAATGTGGTACTTGTACTTCATTATATCCTGCAGCAGTATTTTTATCTAAAAAATAATTGATTAAGGCACGTTGTAATCTAGCTCCTTTTCCTTTATAAACAGGAAATCCAGCACCAGCAATTTTTACACCTAGCTCAAAATCGATAATATCATATTTTTTTACCAAATCCCAATGCGGTTGTGCACCTTCATGCAACACTGGAATTTCACCCTCTTCAAAGACATTCAAATTCTCTTCAGGAGTTTTTCCTGCTGGTACAATATCAGCTGGAAGATTTGGTAATGTATATAGCTTTTGAGTTAAGTCTTGCGCCAAAGCATCGGCTATATCTGCTAACTCTTTACTTTTCTCTTTTAATACAACTGTTTTTTCTTTTAAGATAGCGGCTTTAGATTTTTCACCCGCTTTCATCAATTCGCCAATATCTTTGGATAATTTATTAGATTCAGACAAAATGTTATCCAACTCAACTTGAGTTGCACGACGTTTTTCATCTAGTTGCACCACTTCTTCAACAGCACTTTTGGCATCGATATTTCGTTTTGCCAAAGCTGTGATTACTTTCTCCTGATTCTCTCTAATAAATGCGATTTGTAACATAGCTTAAATTTTGTAACTATTGTATTTTTATATATTAAGGAAGCAAATTTAAGGAAATGTTTGCTAAGAATTGGACAAAGTTTAACACTAAAGACAATTTCTTACTTATAAGAAGAAATTATTTTATGAAGAGACACGAAGAAGCCACTGAAATTGAGAAAAATTCAATAAGTAGAGCATGAATCATTGTCAAATTTCTATTCTTAACCTTTGTCTATTTGAGTCTCTGAATCTTTCAAAAACCTACAATCTTTTGATTTCATGTCCAACAAACTCTTCCAAAGCAGTAAACATATCATCTACTGAAAGAACTTCTAAATCTGGATGTGATTTTAAAAAATTTGCATTCAGTGCAACAAGATTCTCTTCTATTTCATAAAAAGTATCATTGTTAAGCAAGTCTCTTATTGGATTTACCCCTTCTAATTTTCCTTTCAAGAATTTATTGAGCTTAACACTACTCATTAGTTTTACTTTTTTACTTTGCTGCTGAAATAATTCCAAATGCTTTTCGGCACCAAGTAATGTCAAACCTTCTTCTATTAATTCATTTAATTCTGCATTCCAACTAGAATTATATACAAATTGAGCAAAATTTCCTTCTGTGTATTGTGAAGTATAATAATCTAAATAATAACTCATTAAAGCGTCTTCATGAATCAGATCATCATCTATTTTTTCCTCACGCATTAAATTAATTACCGAAATATTTGAGTGAATCACATCTTGAAGATTTTCACTATTCATTGCTGTTTCAGAAATTATTATTCTACCGAATTCCATATTCTTTATGTTTAATAAGTTTGGTGCAAATTTCGGGTAAAAATTGGAGAAAAGAAATGCTTTTTATTTTAATCACAAATTGCATCAACATATTAAGGTTCCCAATGCAAAAACGACATCAAAATATTGAGATGCTAAAGTATTTATATAAAAAACCGCAGTAAGCTTACACTTACCACGGTTAAAATTTATTTATTTTATTTTTTGTTTAAAATCTATAGAAACTAAAACTACCATCAGTTACAGTAAATGCCGTCTCTCCATTTGTTCCAGAAAAATTAAATGTTCCTTGGATTTTTTTACTATCAATAACAGTAATAGTAATAGTTCCAGATGTTACTTTAGCAATACCAATTTCAGGCAACAATTTAAATTCTACTTGATACGTTGTATTAAGTTTTTTTAAATCATAAACAATAGGATGACTCCCTGCAGAAGCGTTTAAAGGCATCCATAAAGAAACACTTTTATATGTATCATCAATACCTTGATAGCCCATTAAATTCATCGCATCAGAAGTTGATAATTCGGGATTAAAAGAATAAGAATTTCCTTTGTATTTAAATTTAATAAAATTCTCTTCAACTTCAATCTCATCCTCGCTTGAGGAATCATTATTACTACATGAAGAGAACGTGGCTAACGCAAAAATAGCAAAAGCAAAAAAAGTAATTTTTTGTAAAATTTTCATTTGAATGGGTTAAGTTAATTTAACCGCTAAAATATATTTTTTTAACAACTAAACAGGAATTAAAATATAAATTTCAAAAATTTCAATAATTATCATTAACGTTTTACCATCATGTTTTTCACATAGAGATTGTTAGTGTACTCTCAGACAGGATTAAACACAATAGAATTTACTCAGCATCCGATTCGTCACTATCCTTTTTCTGATTCATTTTTGCAACTAAGGCCTTCAATCGCAATGCTTTTTCTTTCTTTTCTTCTTGAATTTTAGCCTTTTTACGATTGAGCAATTTGGTATGTAAAGCCTTATTTTTGGTGTTTTTTTCAGGTCCTTTTGCCATAATTTATACTCTTCTTAATTGTGTATGCAAATATAAAGAACTAATAATAAGGATAGATTACAAATCTGTACAATCTTAAATAGCACTACTTTTTGGGTGTATTCTCAGTAAATTTTAGGTCGGATTTTCCGCTACTATCCCACACGCAGGTCATTTTCACAAGAAACACTACTTTGTGAGAATATTAAAACAATTAAAAAAACACTATTTTAGCATAACTAGAAAAGCTTAATGCAATAAACAACAATGTTAAGTAATCATCTAGTCACATTCTTAATACTACAACAAACAAGTCATGAAAGATATATACCATTTAAACTGTGTAAAAATTGTTTCACCCGTTAACGATAATGTTTGTGGACATTGCCTGTTACTTAAAGAAAGCGACAGGCTCATTTTAATAGATACTGGCATTGGACTTTTGGACATCCAACAGCCATTGGAAAGAATAGGACAACAACTAATAGATATGGTTGGTTATAGTTTTAACCAGAATCAAACTGCCATAAAGCAAATTGAGAAATTAGGTCTCAACCCGGGACAAGTTACTGATTGTGTCATTTCACATCTCGATAATGACCATATCGGTGGTCTTGCCGATTTTCCAAACGCAATAGTTCACGTGGGAATAGAAGAATATGAAAACTTCCATTCGATTAATCCAAGATATTTAAAAACCCCGTTATCACATAATCCAACTATCAAAACCTATCAAAAATCAAATTCTGATTGGTTTGGCTTTGAAGCAAGAAAAGTTATAACAAATACTGAGACAGAAATTTTCCTTATTCCTCTTTTTGGACATACATTAGGTCATTGTGGTATCACCTTAAAAATTGACAACAAATGGTTGTTTTACATTGCAGACGCTTATTATATGAGAGTAGAACTTCATGACACCAATCATCCAGTGAATAAGTTGGCAGAAATGAGAGCTGATGACAATAATTTGAGATTAGACACACTAGAGAGAATAAGAACTTTGATTAATGAGCATCCTGAAATTGAGGTTTTCGGATATCACGATATTGAAGAATTTGAGCTTTATGAAAATTAATCTTGGTAATTAGCCGTTAATCCAACTAGTTTAGACTCGACAAACAGTATAAAATACATTAGGATAGATAGTAAATTGAAAATTATAATTGAATGAGTAATAATAGTAGTAACTCTCGATTCGAAAAGGCTTTTTCTAATCTAAAAAAGATGGGGAACATAGTCCCGAGCGCGGAAAAAACATATAACTTATTAAAAGAATTGGAATTACAAAGTACCGATTTACAATCTGATATTTTAATTTCTGAATTGAATAAAATTCAATATGCCTCAAACACTAATAGCTTTTTTTATTTCTATTTACCAATAGTCAGTCATATTTTATATTACAAACCTGAATATGAAAAAGACATTTTAAAATACTTGATAGGTCCAAATTTTGCAAACGGAACATCAGAAGTCAATGAAATGATTCCGTTAATTATAGGAGCAATGAATTTTAAACTCAATGAAAACAAATATTACTTAACTAAAGAAAGTCAGTCCTGGTTAATAAATGAGCTCCCTAAACTAGAAAAACAAATTCAACGAGAAATATCCATTTGTTGGAAAGAATTAAATCAATATGAAACCCAATAGATTTATATAAAAACCTCATTAAAAAGATAGATATGAAAGGCAGAATAACATTAGAGTACTATGTTTTAGATGTGTTTTCCAATACGAGTTACAAAGGAAACCCTTTGTCTGTTGTTTTTACTGATGGCAATCTAGAATTAGAAGTGTATCAAAATATTGCAAAAGAATTTGGGTACTCTGAAACATCCTTTGTTTATTATTCAACAGAACATAAAGCCCTTAATGTGCGTTCCTTTACGCCTATCGGCTTTGAAATAGATGGCGCTGGACACAACCTACTAGGTGCTGTGAGTGGAGCACTGTTAAAAAAACTACCAATATTCAACGAACAAAATGAAGACAATCGTTTTGTTATAATGAAGCATTCTCCGATACGATTAACCGCAAGTTTTGATTCAGTTACTCAATATCCAATTGTACAGATGCATCAAAAACAAGCTGTCATCAAACACCAAATACCAACTTATAGAATTGCAATAGCACTAGGTCTAAAAATTGAAGATTTAGAAGTTAATATGCTTGTACCAACAGTAGTACAAACAGAAGTTGCTCATGTCATGGTGCCAATCAGAAATACACAATTACTTAATGGCTGTACACCTGATAGTGCACTTCTAATAGAAATTTCAAAAGAATATCAATTTGAAGGATTTTATTGCTTTAGCATTACTGAGGAAAATGAGGATTATATTGTCGAGGCTCGCTTTTTTAATCCTATAATCGGAATACATGAAGATGCAGCCACAGGAACTGCTGCGGGACCTTTAATAGGCTTCTTAACTAAAAACAAGTATACACAACCTAATAAGGAATATAAGATCTTACAGGGAGTAAAATTAAATCAACCCTCGCTAATCGAAGTAATGAGTAGAGCCAATGATATTTTGGTTGGTGGTTCATCGGCTATAACAATGCGTGGAGAACTTTATATTTAAGCTAAGTAGCACTAAAAACACCTTAATTTAGCCCCATTATGTGATTCCTCCTTCGTCGGAAGGACAAGTTTTATTCATTAAAAGACTTATTCAGTATGGATTTACAAGTATCGTTTGTCATTTCGAGGAACGAGAAATCTCATAAGTGAATGAAATTCAATTAAAATCTCTCCAATAACATACTTTGTGTTAGCTTCTTTATGTGATTCCTCCTTCGTCGGAATGACAAGTTTGCGCCTAAAATAGTTCCAGAGTATAGATCCCTTTTGAGCCTTTGTTACTCTGAACCTTTGTCTCTTTTAAAATTATCATACTTTGTGGTAGCTACTTTATGTGATTCTTCGTTCCTCAGAAAGACAAGTTTGCAGTTAAAAAGTGGATTTGTAGGCTTGTTAATTTACAAATAACTCCAGAACCCTTTGCTCCTTTGCTACTCTGAACCTTTGTCACTTCCAAAAAAGTTTAAAACAAAAAAAATCCCCATCAAATTCATGATGAGGATTCTAAAGAAAGGCGACGACATACTCTCCCACATAACTGCAGTACCATCTGCGCAGGCGGGCTTAACTACTCTGTTCGGGATGGGAAGAGGTGAGCCCCGCCGCAATAACCACCTTAAGGTCGTTAGTTGCTTTGGACAACTTTTCAATCATTTGTTATCATCTAGGATAACAAGCAATCAAACAATATCTTAACATACTGAGATAAAGAAACATAAATACTATTAGAAAGTTTCTCCCCCACACCGAAGTGTGGGGAAAAGCGTACATAAGCTTACGGATTATTAGTACTACTCGACTATGACATTACTGCCTTTACATCTATAGCCTATCAACGTGGTCATCTCCCACGATCCTTAAAAGAAATCTCATCTTGTGGTGGGTTTCGCGCTTATATGCTTTCAGCGCTTATCCCTTCCAAACGTAGCTACTCTGCGGTGCTCCTGGCGGAACAACAGATACACTAGAGGTTTGTCCAATTCGGTCCTCTCGTACTAGAATCAGATCCACTCAAATTTCTTGCGCCCACAGTAGATAGAGACCGAACTGTCTCACGACGTTCTGAACCCAGCTCGCGTGCCACTTTAATGGGCGAACAGCCCAACCCTTGGGACCTTCTCCAGCCCCAGGATGTGACGAGCCGACATCGAGGTGCCAAACCCCCCCGTCGATATGAGCTCTTGGGGGAGATCAGCCTGTTATCCCCGGCGTACCTTTTATCCTTTGAGCGATGGCCCTTCCATGCGGAACCACCGGATCACTATGCTCTACTTTCGTACCTGATCGACCTGTATGTCTCTCAGTCAAGCTCCCTTATGCCATTGCACTCTACGCACGGTTACCAAGCGTACTGAGGGAACCTTTAGAAGCCTCCGTTACTCTTTTGGAGGCGACCACCCCAGTCAAACTACCCACCAAGCAATGTCCCCCGCAACGCGGGGTTAGGCCTCAGATAAACAAAGGGTTGTATTTCAACAATGACTCCACAACGCCTAGCGACGCCACTTCACAGTCTCCAACCTATCCTACACATCATTTATCCAAGGTCAATACTAAGCTATAGTAAAGGTGCACAGGGTCTTTTCGTCCCACTGCGGGTAAGCGGCATCTTCACCGCTACTACAATTTCACCGAGCTCATGGCTGAGACAGTGTCCAGATCGTTACACCATTCGTGCAGGTCGGAACTTACCCGACAAGGAATTTCGCTACCTTAGGACCGTTATAGTTACGGCCGCCGTTTACTGGGGCTTCAATTCAATGCTTCTCCGAAGATAACATCTCCTCTTAACCTTCCAGCACCGGGCAGGTGTCAGGCCCTATACTTCATCTTACGATTTTGCAGAGCCCTGTGTTTTTGATAAACAGTCGCCTGGACCTCTTCACTGCGGCCAGCATTGCTGCTGGCGACCTTTCTCCCGAAGTTACAGGTCTATTTTGCCTAATTCCTTAGCCATGAATCTCTCGAGCACCTTAGGATTCTCTCCTCGACTACCTGTGTCGGTTTGCGGTACGGGTACTTATTACCTGAAGTTTAGAGGTTTTTCTTGGAAGCCCTTAGGCGCACTATCTCTTTGACCGAAGTCTCCGAGTACTATCGTATTTCCCCAAGCCGTGTGGATTTGCCTGCACAGCTTATAGGTAGGTACTTCAACGAACTATTCCGTCAGTTCGCGGCGCTTTCATCACTCCGTCACCCCATCACAGTAATAAGTAGTACGGGAATATTAACCCGTGGTCCATCGACTGTCCCTTTCGGGTTCGCCTTAGGTCCCGACTAACCCACAGCTGATTAGCATAGCTGTGGAAACCTTAGTCTTTCGGTGTGCGGGTTTCTCGCCCGCATTATCGTTACTTATGCCTACATTTTCTTTTCTAACCAGTCCAGCATACCTTACGATACACCTTCAACCCTGTTAGAATGCTCCCCTACCACTTTGACCTAAGTCAAAATCCATAGCTTCGGTAATATGTTTATGCCCGATTATTATCCATGCTCGTCCGCTCGACTAGTGAGCTGTTACGCACTCTTTAAATGAATGGCTGCTTCCAAGCCAACATCCTAGCTGTCTGGGCAGACAAACCTCGTTCTTTCAACTTAACATATATTTGGGGACCTTAGCTGATGGTCTGGGTTCTTTCCCTCTCGGACTTGGACCTTAGCACCCAAGCCCTCACTGCTGAGAAACATTATATAGCATTCGGAGTTTGTCAGGAATTGGTAGGCGGTGAAGCCCCCGCATCCAATCAGTAGCTCTACCTCTATATAACTTTAAATTCAGCGCTGCACCTAAATGCATTTCGGGGAGTACGAGCTATTTCCGAGTTTGATTGGCCTTTCACCCCTACCCACAGGTCATCCGAAGACTTTTCAACGTCAACCGGTTCGGTCCTCCACTGTGTGTTACCACAGCTTCAACCTGCCCATGGGTAGATCACACGGTTTCGCGTCTAACACTACTGACTAAAGCGCCCTATTCAGACTCGCTTTCGCTACGGATCCGTGGCTTAACCACTTATCCTTGCCAGCAACGTTAACTCGTAGGCTCATTATGCAAAAGGCACGCCGTCACCCCACGAAAGGGCTCCGACCGCTTGTAAGCGTATGGTTTCAGGATCTATTTCACTCCGTTATTCACGGTTCTTTTCACCTTTCCCTCACGGTACTGGTTCACTATCGGTCTCTCAGGAGTATTTAGCCTTAGCGGATGGTCCCGCCAAATTCAGACAGGGTTTCACGTGCCCCGCCCTACTCAGGATACCACTATCCTTTACACTCATTACCTATACGGGACTATCACCCTCTATGGTTCTACTTTCCAGTAGATTCTAATTCTTTGTGCAAGAAATGTCGTGGTCCTACAACCCCAACATTGCCGTAACAACATTGGTTTGGGCTAATCCGCGTTCGCTCGCCACTACTTACGGAATCACTTTTGTTTTCTTCTCCTCCGCCTACTTAGATGTTTCAGTTCAGCGGGTTTGCCCACCTATCGGTGTACTATGTCTTCAACATAGTGGGTTGCCCCATTCAGGTATTTACGGATCAATTCGTGTGTGCCGATCCCCGTAACTTTTCGCAGCTTATCACGCCTTTCATCGCCTCTGAGAGCCAAGGCATCCCCCATACGCCCTTATTTTGCTTATTGTACCAGCCTTAAAATTAATTAAGACCGTTTTCTTTATTTACAGTATTACTACCGTCAATAAAAAATGCTTTCTACTTTTTATTATTTTCTTATCTCAATATGTCAATGAACTTTTTTCCTTTCGGAATAGTGGAGAATAACGGAGTCGAACCGTTGACCTCCTGCGTGCAAGGCAGGCGCTCTAGCCAGCTGAGCTAATCCCCCAATTTCAATTTTAGAATTTTGAATTCAGATTTTAAACCCTATTTCAGATTCAATTTCTTTTGGTGAATTCCAACTTCTAGAATTTCCTTTTTTTTAAGTTTAAAATAGTAGTCCCGGGCAGACTCGAACTGCCGACCCCTACATTATCAGTGTAGTACTCTAACCAGCTGAGCTACGAGACTCTGTTTTTACTTAAATTGTATTATTTGAACTAACAGCAGAGTAATATAATCTTTAGAGATGTAACAAATAGACATTTCGTCTTCTTTCCCTAGCGTGCATAAATGCTAACACTAAGGCTCTAGAAAGGAGGTGTTCCAGCCGCACCTTCCGGTACGGCTACCTTGTTACGACTTAGCCCTAGTTACCAGTTTTACCCTAGGCAGCTCCTTGCGGTCACCGACTTCAGGCACCCCCAGCTTCCATGGCTTGACGGGCGGTGTGTACAAGGCCCGGGAACGTATTCACCGGATCATGGCTGATATCCGATTACTAGCGATTCCAGCTTCACGGAGTCGAGTTGCAGACTCCGATCCGAACTGTGACCGGTTTTATAGATTCGCTCCTGGTCGCCCAGTGGCTGCTCTCTGTACCGGCCATTGTAGCACGTGTGTAGCCCAAGGCGTAAGGGCCGTGATGATTTGACGTCATCCCCACCTTCCTCACAGTTTGCACTGGCAGTCTTGTTAGAGTTCCCGACATGACTCGCTGGCAACTAACAACAGGGGTTGCGCTCGTTATAGGACTTAACCTGACACCTCACGGCACGAGCTGACGACAACCATGCAGCACCTTGTAATTTGTCTTGCGAAAAATCTGTTTCCAAATCGGTCAAACTACATTTAAGCCTTGGTAAGGTTCCTCGCGTATCATCGAATTAAACCACATGCTCCACCGCTTGTGCGGGCCCCCGTCAATTCCTTTGAGTTTCATTCTTGCGAACGTACTCCCCAGGTGGGATACTTATCACTTTCGCTTAGCCACTGAGATTGCTCCCAACAGCTAGTATCCATCGTTTACGGCGTGGACTACCAGGGTATCTAATCCTGTTCGCTACCCACGCTTTCGTCCATCAGCGTCAATCAATTAGTAGTAACCTGCCTTCGCAATTGGTATTCCATGTAATCTCTAAGCATTTCACCGCTACACTACATATTCTAGTTACTTCCTAATAATTCAAGTTTAGCAGTATCAATGGCCGTTCCACCGTTGAGCGATGGGCTTTCACCACTGACTTACTAAACCGCCTACGGACCCTTTAAACCCAATGATTCCGGATAACGCTTGGATCCTCCGTATTACCGCGGCTGCTGGCACGGAGTTAGCCGATCCTTATTCTTACAGTACCGTCAAGCTGGTTCACGAACCAGGGTTTCTTCCTGTATAAAAGCAGTTTACAATCCATAGGACCGTCATCCTGCACGCGGCATGGCTGGATCAGGCTTGCGCCCATTGTCCAATATTCCTCACTGCTGCCTCCCGTAGGAGTCTGGTCCGTGTCTCAGTACCAGTGTGGGGGATCTCCCTCTCAGGACCCCTACCCATCGTAGCCTTGGTAAGCCGTTACCTTACCAACTAGCTAATGGGACGCATGCTCATCTTTTACCGTTGTGACTTTAATAGTGACTTCATGCGAAGTTGCTATGCTATGAGGTATTAATCCAAATTTC
The DNA here is from genome assembly GCF_020905345.1 of Flavobacterium pisciphilum. Classification (NCBI taxonomy): domain Bacteria; kingdom Pseudomonadati; phylum Bacteroidota; class Flavobacteriia; order Flavobacteriales; family Flavobacteriaceae; genus Flavobacterium; species Flavobacterium pisciphilum. The sequence continues at coordinate 3,105,199 of NZ_JAJJMO010000001.1, read as the reverse complement.
TCTGGGCTATCCCTCTGTAAAAGGTAGATTGCATACGCGTTACGCACCCGTGCGCCGGTCTCTGCTTCCGAAGAAGCATACCCCTCGACTTGCATGTGTTAAGCCTGCCGCTAGCGTTCATCCTGAGCCAGGATCAAACTCTTCATCGTATATTTTTTATATTATATTGCGACTAATGATTCTATCGGTTATATTCAAATCTTGCGATTCTATTACTCTTTATTCTGTGTTTCGAAATCTCTTTCGAAACGGCTGTCAATTCAATATGTCTAGGAACGTGTTCTTTTTGTTTGTGTCGCTTGTTTCTCAAAGCGGGTGCAAAAGTAGTGAACTTGTTTTTAACTGGCAAGACTTTTTTGAAGTTTTTTTTAAGAAATTTTTTCCTTAAAAATCATTCGTAAATCTCAGCAGTATTTCAAAGAACTCCGTGTTTTGCGGGGTGCAAATGTAACTTTCGTTTTCCAAACTCACAAGCTTTTTTTAATCTTTTTTCAGAAAAAATTTTCCGTTTGATTAAAGTCTCTTGTCAGTATTTCAGTAGAACGTTTTTGTTTGTTGCGGGTGCAAAACTACCACCTTTATCTAGATAAACAATACTTTTAAACCACTATTTTTAGTTTATTTTAGCTTTAATTCTTAACCATCTGATAACACCAACTTTACAAACTCTTTGCTTTTAGGTTTTGTGGGGTTTTTCTGTTGTGGTGTTTAGGTTGCCTTTGGTTTTGCTGGGCTTTCGGGGGTTTACATAATATTATTAAGAGCTCAGGATTTCTTTTTACCTCGTTTTTCGAGCATATCTCATAGAATTTACCTGCTTTAATCCTTATATAGTCCAAAATCCCTTGTCTGATTCTTTAAAAACCGACCAAGATTGCAACCATTAGCTCCTAATTTGCTTAAAAACACTCTGAGGTAGCTCTTATGAATAAATCACTACCTATATATAAGGTAAAAGACGCTCCTTATATATAATGTGGTATATAAAGAGAGAAGCCTTCTCATATATGAGAAGGCTTCTTGTAATTTTACTTGAGAATAGAATTCTTAATTCGTTTTCATTGGTGGCAAATCAAACGCTTTTGATTCGTGTTCAAAATTGTTACGGTGTGCTCCATCGCAAAAAGGTTTGTTTGATGACAATCCGCAACGACAAAGTCCTAATGCCGCTCTTCCTTGTAATCCGTATACTGTCCCCTCTGAATCCATTATTTCGAAATCACCCTCTATCTTTATAGATCCGTTTTTATTAATTATTAACTTAGTCTTGCTCATAATGCTCTTATCTTTTTTTTGTCAAAGATTGCAAAATATATTTCGAACGTTTTGCATTGGACTCTTGTTTTTATGAGTCTGAAGCTTAGTTTAAAACTATTCTATTTTATGAGGTTTATTTAAGAAAGCCGTTATGCTATATTCTATAAAGGCTACACTGTATTTGACTAGTTTTTAGTTGTAATTTCTATTCTTAGTTTTTGATCTTTTGCTCTAAGTTTAATTGCTTCTGAGGCGGAATACGTTTCTTTAAAAACAGTATCTGTCCTAAATGGCTTGATTGGTGCTCCATAACATGGAACCAGCAATATTGATTTGACCAATCGTATTCTTTCTGTACTTCGGCAAACCAAGCATCATCTCGTTTTTTAAGCTCCGAAATGGTTTTTGCTCTTACTTCATTATATATGTCTAAATAGTATTGTACTTCATGTCCTTTAAACTCGTCACGTCCTCCTTGATCTAAATTCAAAGCCGCATTCCATTTTTTCTTTTCTTCTTCATTAAACCCTCTGTTCTCAAAAGTGAAAACTTGATAATATGCTTCGGCTGCTGCTAAGTGCATGATTAATGAACCGATTCTATTTGCTTCTGCATCCTGCAAATAATCTATTTCGTATTGACTCATGTTCTTCACTGTATTTTCAACACGTCTTTTAAGATCTTCCAGCATTGAAATCATAGCTCCTATTTGTGGAGAAGCACCTTCAACATTACCAATTCTAGCATCTAATTTCGGTTTTATACCACTACCTTCTAGTAATACTCCATAATTGCCGTCTGTACTTTCTTTAGTTGATGCAATTTTGTATTCTTTGACCTTTATCATCTCGCCCTTAGACACGCCTATATTCCACTTTGGAATTTCATCATTTTTCACAACAGTTTCAAAACTTGAATTAAGCAACTTAATAGGCTCTAATACTCCTTTATCATTTTCTATAAACAATTCAAACTTATCAAAATAGAACTTTCCGTTATACAAGCACAATCCACCAAAACTTAATGATTTTGTATTAGCATCTATTGTACCCTCTACTGTATATGATTTCCATTCCTTTTCTTTAACTGGTCTATCTCTCATGTTATCAAAAAAGCCTGGTTCTTCATTTTTAGTATCTACTCTGGCCCATACTCCTGCCCAAGCACCTGGGTCATTTGTTTCTACTTTTACTGAAGCAATAACTTTAAATTTTTTCTTAGTGGCTGTCTGTATATCCAGAGTCTGACTAAAGGAGTTCCAATCTCTAGAAATAACCTTTTGTGTTTGAGCATAAGTCACTACTTGACTTAAAAATAATAGTACTAATGTTGTTTTTTTCATTGTCCGTTTTTATTACTAAAAGGTAAATATAATACTATTTTTTTGAGTCTAATAAATCCTATTTAATTTTTTTAATTTTTTTTCAAACATCATACTCACAGTTACTTACTACATATATTATCTGTTATACTTGGCAAGATTCTTCTAAAACACAGAAGAATCTTCTTGTAGAATTTTCTTTACTTAAATGTACTCGTTTACAGAAACTATTTACAGTGATTTTGCCTTGCTCGACCAAAACCAATCAAGGCTAAATGTGATGAATTTTAGCCCAGATAGAAACAGCATCCTTTACTTGCCTCCTTTAGGCAAGTAAAGATAAAGTGGATAGCTGGAAATTGCTCCTAATAAAAACAGTAAAACTCTCAATTCTATTGCTTATTTTTGCACTGAATTTATCATATTAAAATGTATAAAGTCAGTTATTATGCTGCTTTATTTTAAAAATAAAAATCAATTTTATGTTACAAAATCCTAAGAGATATACCATTACTGCTGCTTTACCTTATACTAACGGACCTATTCATATTGGCCATTTGGCGGGCGTTTATGTGCCTGCTGACATTTATTCTCGCTACTTACGTATGCAAGGAAAAGATGTCGCTTTTATGTGTGGAAGTGACGAACATGGTGTGGCTATCTCGATGAAGGCTAAAAAAGAAGGTGTTTCTCCTCAAGAAATTATTGATAAATATGACGGAATCATCCGTAAATCTTTCTCTGATTTTGGAATTTCTTTTGATAATTACTCTAGAACTTCGGCTAAAATTCATCATGATACAGCTTCGGAATTTTTTAGAAAATTATACGATAAAGGTGATTTTATCGAGGAAGTAACGGAACAATTATATGATGCAAAAGCGAATCAGTTTCTTGCTGATCGTTTTGTTGTAGGTACTTGCCCTAAATGTGGTAATGAGGAAGCTTACGGTGACCAATGTGAAAAATGTGGTTCGACGCTGAATGCAACTGACTTGATTAACCCAAAATCGACTATTACTGGTGAAACTCCAATATTGAAATCAACTAAACACTGGTTTTTACCTTTGGACAGATATACTGATTTCTTGACTGAATGGATTTTGGTTGGACATAAAAACGACTGGAAACCGAATGTTTACGGACAAGTTAAATCTTGGGTTGACGGTGGACTTGAGCCTCGTGCTGTAACTCGTGACCTTGACTGGGGAATTGATGTTCCGGTTGAAGGTGCTGAGGGCAAAAAATTATATGTTTGGTTTGATGCTCCTATTGGTTACATCTCGTCTACTAAGGAATGGGCTGCTCGTGAAGGAAAAGATTGGGAACCATACTGGAAAGATGAAGATACTAAACTGGTTCACTTTATAGGTAAGGATAATATTGTTTTTCATTGCATTATTTTCCCTGCTATGCTTAAAGCTGAAGGAAGTTATATTTTGCCTGACAATGTTCCTGCTAATGAGTTTTTGAATTTAGAAGGTAATAAACTTTCGACTTCTAAAAACTGGGCGGTTTGGTTGCACGAATATTTAGAAGATTTTCCAGAGAAACAAGATGTTTTGCGTTATGCATTAACAGCTAATGCTCCTGAAACTAAAGATAACGACTTTACTTGGAAAGATTTCCAATCAAGAAATAATAATGAACTAGCGGATAATTTAGGGAACTTCGTTAACCGTGTGGTTGTATTGACTCAGAAATACTATAACGGAGTTGTTCCTCAGCCGAATGATTTTACTGAAATTGACAAGAAAACTCTAGCTGAATTAAAAGCATATCCTGCTGTAATTGCAAGCTCAGTGGAGCGTTACAGATTTAGAGAAGCTTTAATGGAATTGATGAATCTAGCTCGCCTTGGAAATAAATACTTGGCTGATGAAGAACCTTGGAAATTAATGAAAACTGATTCAGAAAGAGTAAAAACTCAAATGTATGTAGCGTTACAAATCACTACTGCATTAAGCATTCTATCTGAACCTTTTTTACCATTTACAGCAAATAAACTAACTTCAATTCTGAAATTAGACAATAGTATTAAATGGAATGATATTACAAGTTTAGATGAATTAATTTCGCCAAACCATACAATAGAAACAGAAAAGGTGGATGTTCTTTTTGCTAAAATCGAAGATGAAGAAATTCAGAAACAAATAGACAAACTAGAAGCTACTAAAACTGCTAATCTTGCCGAAAGCAAACAACCTGAACCACAAAAAGATTTGATTCAGTTTGAGGATTTCGCTAAAATGGATATTCGTGTTGGAACTATTCTTGAAGCTGAAAAAATGCCTAAGGCTAACAAACTTTTGGTTCTTAAGGTTGATACTGGAATTGATGTTCGTACGATTGTTTCGGGAATTGCTGAAAGCTTTACGCCAGAAGAAATTATCGGTAAACGTGTTTCGGTTCTAGCAAACTTAGCTCCTAGAGCTTTACGTGGTGTTGAAAGTCAAGGAATGATCTTGATGACAACTAATGCTGAAGGAAAATTGGTTTTCATTAATCCTGATGCTGATGCTCCAAATGGGGAAACAGTAAACTAGCTTTTTTTGTGAAAGATGAAATGTTAGATGTGGAATATTAAAATATAAGATAATTCTTGTTTTTTAATGTGATTCCAAAATTTATAATCGTATTTTTGTCTCGACTAAATATGTAAAGGACTTTCAATAAAAATTTATTTAAAGTTAACAATAAGCGAACCCTCGCCAAGGTGCTGGAGCAGGAAACTGCCCTAAATCTATCCTTTGGATATTTAGTCACACCTAAAGCGGGGGTTTCGTGCGTTTAATATTTTCGATATGACTAAAGAAAATCAAAACACATCACATGAAGATGTAATGCCATCCGTGGCAAACTTCCTTTCATTCCTTTGGCTTGAAGGGGATTTTAGAGAGCAACCAGATTATTTAACCAAAATTTTCGAAACTATTCTGGAATCTGAAATCGGTGACTGCATTGACCTAAGAACCAAAATGATTGGTTGTATAAAAACGAGTCGAATGTTGGCGAAAGCTCTTGAGCCTTTTTCGGATAAACAAATTGAAGTAGCTTGTAATAAAATTATCAATGCTTAACCTCAATAATAAAACGCGTGAATCTCTTAATCGATTCACGCGTTTTAATTTTTAGAAAACATTTCATACAAGTCTTATTGCAAATCAAAAAAAAACAGGATATTCGCAAAAAAAACAAACCTGAAACATGATTCAAAAATTACTTTCTACTTTCTTATTATTGGCTAGTATAAATTCTTTTTCACAAGAAATTATAAGCTCAACATCTATCGATTTAAAAAAGAACCGTGATGTTTTTCAAACTATAAATGATGATAAAAAAGAAGTTACATTATTTGTTAGTGATAAAGTAAAAGTAAAAGCTATTCGCCTTAACGAAAAAATGCAACTAATTGATAGTATTTCTACAGAAAGACCAAATACTAAAATATTCTCTAACATGATTGGTTATAATATGAACAATGAGAACACAAGGCTCTTTTGGTCATCCAATGATTATAAAGATATTTTCACCCAATTGTACGACTTTAAAAATCAAAAAGTTACAACACAACAACACACTCTTGTCTTAAAAGATGAAAAGATTTTACAAAAATTTAGTGGAAATGAGAAATTTTATATTCTGAGTGTTATAAAAAAAAGTAATAATTTCAAACTTCACATTTTTGATAAAGAAGGAAATCATAAAGAACAAATAATTGATTTAAATGGATTTCATTTTTATAATAAAAACTATCTAAAAACAAATTTATATGGTGTTTTAGAAGAAACTCAACTTCCTTTTGAAGGTCCTTTTTCATTGCAAAACATCAATGTTAAAAACCCAACTTCATTAACTGATGCTGCAAACAAAAGAAAATGCTATTTTGATGACAAACAAATCATAATGACATTTGATTTTAATGTCGATTATACTCAAGTCATTAGTATTGATTTAAACAATTATAGCGCCACCGAAAAAATGGTTAAAAAACCTACGATTCCAGATAATCGTTTATACTTGAACTCTAACTCTTTCTATTTCAAAAACAAATTATACCAGATAAAATCCTCTTCGGAATTATTTTATTTCACAATAAAAGATTTAGATGATAATCTTATAAAAGAATACACTGCAAATGCAACTGATCCAATTGATTTTAAAAATTCTGAAATCTATCAAGAAGGTGGTGATTTTTTTGGAGGAAAAAGAACTCTGGAAAACAGCTCTCAATTTATTCGAAAAATAAATAACTTAAATTCGGCTGTTTCTTGTTACCATATTGGACAAAACACTCTGATTACTTTTGGTGGCGTATCGGCAGCACAACAAGGTGGTGGACAAGCTGTAATGAATCAATTTGGTCTTATAGGAGCATTGATAGGAACAGTAGCATTTAATCCTACAATGGAAAGCTTTAATTCTTATTCTAACAGAAAAGTAGTTAAAATTGAAAGTTTATTTGACAGCGAAGGAAATCATATAAAAGGAGATTTACAGCCATTGGCATTTGATAAGATTCGAACTTTTTTTGATAAAAACACGGATGTATCCTCACAAACATTATTTAAAACTGACTCCTATTATTTAGGTTACTATGACAATAAGACTAAGGAGTATATTATAAGAAAATTTGTAGACTAAAAATCTATCTCCATTTTCTCTTTTATTTTCAAAAAAAAAACGCGTGAATCTCTTAATTGATTCACGCGTTTTAATTTTTAACATCGAAAATAATTTTAAATTGTCGAATTTTGCTGAAAAAATAAAACACCCCAATAGCATACTATATAAATGAACATTACAAAACCTAGATTGGCTTTAATTGGTGGCATTCTCTGCATATCAATTTTCCCTATTTTAGTCAAACTCCGTTTGGCTCCCGGATTGATTTCGGCTTTTTACCGAATGGCTTTTGCTATAAGTCTACTTCTGCCTTATGTGCTTTTGACAAAGAGTTTTAAACTTCCGAATACCAAATTCCTGATTCTTGCAGCTCTTTGTGGGGTTTTATTTGCATCGGATGTTGCCGTTTGGAATATTGCCATTCAAGAATCGAGCGCTACTCAAGCTTCCTTATTAACTAATCTATCTCCGCTTTGGGTTGGTATTGGTTCTTATTTATTTTTAAAATCTAAACCTGCTACCAATTTTTGGATTGGAACCGCTGTGGCATTATTTGGGATGATTACATTGGTGGGGTTTTCGTTTTTTATTAATCTGAGTTTTGACAATGCTTTTCTTCTTGCTGTATTATCTGGTATCTTATACTCTATCTATTTATTGGTTAGTAAAAATGTCCTTTCGGAAGTTGATGTTTTGTCCTTTATGACCATTACCTTAGTAGCTTCTAGCATTTATTTAGGAATTCTTTGTTACGCTTTGGATGAACCTTTTACTGGATTTTCTAATACGGGTTGGTTTGTATTACTGCTACAGGCTGTAATCTGTCAGTTGTGCGCTTGGCTTTCTTTAAGTTATGCCACAAAACACATGCGTGCTACAAGGGTTTCTTTAAGCTTATTGAGTCAGGCAGTACTTACCTCTATTCTGGCATGGTTATTTCTGGATGAAAAGATTACTGTACAAATGCTTATTGGAGGAGCTATTTTACTGTTCGGAATCAGGATTACCTTTTATGACAAGACGATTTCGTTGAAACGCTTTTTTTATAAATAAAATTATTGGTTCTTGACGAAATATTTTTACGCAGATTTTGAAGATTCTAGACTGAGTTTATTTGAATTTCAATTTGTAACAAAAACCCAACGCAAGGCTTTAGTCGAATTGGCGAAGCAAACAAAAAAACCTTAAACTAAAAAACATTCATTTATCATGTTACATAAAGACAAAATATCAAAACTAAAAGTAATCGCATTTGATGCCGATGATACTTTATTTGTAAACGAACCTTACTTTCAGGAAACGGAACAAAAATTTTGTGTTTTAATGCAAGATTATCTTTCACATCAAGGACTATCACAAGAATTATTTAAAACTGAGATTCAGAATCTATCTTTATATGGTTACGGGATTAAAGGATATATTCTTTCGATGATTGAAGCTGCTATGCTAATTTCAAACAACACAATTCAGATTGAGGTTATTGGTAAAATCATCGAATACGGAAAAGAATTACTTGAAAAACCTATTGATTTACTTGATGGTGTTGAAGAAACCTTACAAGCCCTTCATGGCAAATACAAACTGGTTGTTGCTACAAAAGGGGATTTAAAAGACCAACACAGTAAACTGCATCGTTCTGGTTTAGGGCACTATTTTCACCATATTGAAGTGATGTCTGATAAACAAGAAATTGATTATGAAAAACTATTAAAACGTTTGGACATCAATGCTGATGAATTTTTAATGATTGGAAATTCATTAAAATCAGATGTCTTGCCTGTTTTAGGAATCGGAGGATATGCCGTTCATATTCCATTTCACACCACTTGGGAGCATGAAAAAATTAATCATAAAGTAGAGCATGAAAACTTTTTTACTTTTGAAAAAATAACTGAAGTAGTAAACAAATTAATATAATGAAGTCTCTTTTAGATTTGGAAAATTGGAACAGAAAAGAACACTTTCTGTTTTTTAAACAAATGGAGGAACCCTTTTTTGGTGTTACCGTCGAAATTGATTGTACCATTGGGTATGCAAATGCCAAGAAATTAAATTCTTCTTTTTTTATTTATTACCTACACAAAACATTAGACGCAATAAATGCAATTGAACCTTTTAAGTACAGAATCGCCAACGATCAAATATATGTACATGATACTATTAATGGTTCTGCAACAATTGGTAGAGAAGATGGTACTTTTGGTTTTTCTTTAATCGAATACAATTCAGATTTTAGAACATTCGAACAAATTGCATTGACAGAAATTGAACGTATTCAAAATACAACGGGTCTTTTTACTCGAACTTTTGATGAAGATAATGTCATTCATTTTTCGGCTATTCCTTGGGTCAATTTCACTTCGCTCTCTCATGCCAGAAGTTATAGTTTTCCAGATAGTTGCCCAAAAGTTTCTTTTGGTAAAATGATGGTTTCTGAAACTGGTAAACGAACTATGTCTATGTCTGTTCATGTACATCACGCCTTAATGGATGGTTTACATGTAGGTCGGTTTGTAGATTATTTTCAAGAATCAATGAACAACCAAGATCTTATTTAAGCTAGTATATTCTGTCTATGATTTTGGTCTTAATAAAAAATCGAGTCCTAAAGGAAACAATATTCTTTTAGGACTTTTTTTATATCTTTAATCCAGATCCTAAAGCTATCTCATTGGTCACCATTTAATTTTTTATTGATAAAATAAAGAGATAAATTTGGAATGACTATTATCGATAAACACACATGAAAAAACTATTCCTTTTCTTTCTTATATTCCACAAATCAATACTAATAGGTCAAACAGTATTGAATTCATATCCGTTGGATTTTAAGAAATACGATGAATCTAATATGATTCTGAATGTTGAAAATACAGCAACACATGATGTTTTTGTCTTTGCAACTAATACTGAAAACCTCACTATCTTAAAATACAATAGTGCATTATTCTTAAAATCTGATATTACTGTTCCACGTACCAATCTAGAAAACCACTCCATAATTGGATACAGTTTTAGTGAAGATGGTAATCCAACTCTTTATTGGGCTACGGAAGATTATAAAAGTATTTTGGTAGTTAAATATTATTTAGAGGGCAAAACCTATAAAATGCTCAGTTATAATTCTCCTATTTCGAGCCAGTTTGTAATAACTACATTTCAGAAGAATAATCTATTCTATATTGTTACAAGAGATTTAGTAGAACCTGAATTAATTGTTTATGTTTTTAAAAACGGAATTGTAGAGGAAAAACTATTTGATTTTTCTGCCTACACTTTTCTAGACAAAAAAACACAGCGTCTGTCTTTTAACCAGGTTATAACAGAAAACCCTATTGAAAAAATTGAGTTGGATGAGTACAATCCTTTATTTAAAAGCTCCAAAAAAAGCAAAATTTACATGCTCAATGAACATATCATTTTGACTTTAGATCATAATCCTACCAAAACACAAGTATTTGATATTAATCTTGAGACTAATGATCTTACTGAGAAAAACTTCACTCAATCGGTTATAAATAACCCTAAAAAGTTAGGCAACTCATTTTTATATAATGACAAAATTTACCAGATTAATGCAACTCAGGATGAGCTTTTATTTGATATAAAAGACTATAATTCTGGTGAAACGTTAAAAAGTTTTAAAGTCATGAAAAATGACACTATCCGTTTTAAAAGTTCTCCTCTACTTATTCAAGGGGAAAACCAAAGAACCAAAGAGTTAAAAAATACAAGTAAGTTTTTGCAACGCCTCTCCTATTTAGATATCGCTATATCTGTTTTTAAAAACAGCCAAAATACATTAGTTACTTTAGGTGGTGTTCCTAAAATTGAAAAAAGGTATTATACCGTTAATGATCAGTTATACACTTGGGACTTTGGTCTCTCTTCTTCTGAGACTGTTTTTTTTGAGAGTACATTGAATCAAAACAATGAATTTACCAAATTCGAACAGCAGCCATTTGCCCTTGACAACATTAACTACTTTTTAGAACAGAATAGAAAAGTAACATTGCCAAATATCTTAAAATTTAAAGACTTCCATATTTTAGGTTATTATGACACTACAACAAAACAGTACGTTATGCGAAAATTTACTGACGGATTTACTCCCGAAGAATCACTAAATCCGATCATTAATAAAGCTGTTTTTTCGAAACCTTTCCCTGTAGAGAAGCCTTAACTTTATTGAGAATTAATCCAAATGTTGCCTGTTTTTAGGTTTCAAAAAGGGGTTTAGATTATTTTTTCTAACTTTACAAAAAACTCACGATTATGTTATCAAAAAATATTGAAACAGCGCTAAACAAGCAAATCCGAATAGAAGCAGAATCTTCTCAAACCTATTTATCAATGGCTTGTTGGGCAGAGGCACATGGCCTAGAAGGTATTGCAGAATTTATGTACACTCAATCTGACGAAGAACGTGCACATATGTTAAAACTAGTTCGTTATGTTAACGAACGTGGAGGTGCAACTACAATTACCGACCTTAAAGCTCCAAAAACGAGCTACGATACGTTTAAAGAAATGTTTGAAGAGCTTTACAAGCATGAAGTATTCGTTTCAGAATCTATTAACGAATTAGTACATATTACTTTCTCTGAGAGAGATTATGCTACTCATAACTTCTTACAATGGTATGTTGCTGAGCAAATTGAAGAAGAAGCTACTGCTAAATCTATCCTTGACAAAATCAATTTAATTGGAGATGATAAAGGTGGTTTATACCTATTTGACAGAGACATTCAACAATTAACTGTAACTAGTTCTATCGCAATTAATCCAAAATAGTTAAAGTTTATTTAGAATATATAAAAATAACTTATATTTGTCCCAGTTTTATAATTCAAGACAAATTGGGAAAAGATAAAGTAAAAGACAAGGACAAGAAAAAGGATAAAAAGAAGAAGAAGAAAAAAGAAATCCTTGATAAATTAAAGCGTGCAGATAACTGTAAATCCTCTTGTTGTGAAAAATACAAAAAGAGCGAAAACAAGCGTTGCAGTCGCTGTCCTATGTTTGATCTTATCAAAAAAGTTGCTTAACTATATATAGATATATAAAAATGCTCTCCTAATCGAGAGCATTTTTTTTGTGATAAAACCAGCACTCTTAATTTTGTGCTTTACAACAACTAATAAAACATGAGTAATAAAAAACCTAAATCTAAGTACATTCCGTTTATAGAGCGATTAGATATTTTTATAATCCTGATCTATTTTGGCTTGTTATGTCTTGCAGGTATATTTTTATCTATGAGTAGCTACGAAATAGTAATAAATAATGGTAAGGTGATTACCTCAATGTATGTTATACTCCTTATCGGGTGTTGCTGCCTTTTGCTTTCGTTATATACTATCATAAAAACATTTCGATTAGCAATTATCTTCATAAATGAAGTTGAGATAAATAGTAAAACGATAACACTTAAAGGATACAGATATAATAACAAATGGGAAGAAACACTAAACACCAAGAACATTGACATTTGTATAAAAGAGCAAACAAACAGAAGACCTTACCTCTATCATTTAGAATTACTCGATGAAGACGATACTAAATACAATATCAACACCTCTAAATATTGGAGTTATGACGAACTTCTAAATTTACACAACGAGATTAAGAAAGTAACGTAAAGAATTAAATTATCTGAGATTAATAGCTTCAGCTTTTCTAAAAAAGGTCTGAAATTAAAAAAGCCTTACGGAGCACCCGATGAAAGAAGGCGGGCAACACCACCAAATCAACCAAACACACTATTTTGAAACCTCAAATACATAAGCCAAAGGATTGAGAGTGCTAAAATTTATTAAATAAAAATTACATAACTATTTTTCAAAACTACCTAGCTTAATAAATATTTCACAATATTGTCCTATTTTTACCTAACTAAATAGAACTAGTAAATTAGAATCTTTAATAATAGCTTAAAACAAGAAAATCTAAAATATATTACTGTGAGTGAATTAACACCAAATAACAATGACTTTATTTTATATTCCGCACCAAATGGAAATATTAAAATAGAAGCTTTTATTCAGGGAGAAACTATTTGGCTTACGCAACTGAAAATAGCGGAATTATTTGAAGTAGACAGAACAGTAGTGACCAAACACTTGAAAAACATTTATCAAGAGAATGAATTACTAAAAGAGGCAACAAGTGCAAAATTTGCACAAGTTCAAAAAGAAGGAGATAGAGAAGTAAAACGCAACATTGAATACTACAATTTAGATGCAATAATTTCGGTTGGATATAGAGTAAATTCAACCAAAGCAACCCAGTTTCGTATTTGGGCAACCACCACCCTGAAAGAGTACATCATCAAAGGTTTTGCAATGGATGATGAACGATTAAAACAGGGCACAACCACATTTGGTAAAGATTATTTTAGAGAATTATTGGATAGAGTTCGCTCTATCCGTGCAAGTGAGCGTAGAATCTACCAACAAATCACAGATATATTTGCAGAATGTAGCATCGATTACAACCCAAAAGCAGAGGTAACTAAAAACTTTTATGCTACTGTCCAAAACAAATTCCACTTTGCAATTACAGGCAAAACAGCAGCCGAAATTATTTATTTAAAAGCCGATAGTTCAAAACCACAAATGGGATTAACAACTTTCAAAAATTCGCCAGACGGAAGAATTTTAAAGTTAGACACAGGAATAGCCAAAAACTATTTAGAAGAAAAAGAAATCAAACAACTGGAACGTACTGTATCAGCATATTTTGATTATATCGAAAATCTTATTGAACGTCAAAATACTTTTACAATGGAAGCCTTGGCAGAAAGTGTGAACAAGTTTCTTAATTTTAACGAATATAAAGTTTTAGAAGGTTTAGGAACAATTTCCCACCAACAAGCAATAAACAAAGCTTCTCACGAATACGATAACTTTAATAAAACTCAAAAAATAGTATCTGACTTTGATAAAGTAGTTAAGGGACTTAACAAAGAGTGATAAAAAAAGTCTTGTAAAGAAAAGCAATACAGCCTTATAATATAAATGAATCAAATGATCTAAAGGGTCTCAGTATTTTCTGTGACCAACTAAAGGGTGAAGAATGGGGTTTATTTGATTTAGTCGAAATACAAACTGCAATAAGAAAAGGAAAAATCAAAATAACCAATCCAAAATTTAAAAGAATACTGCTTAATTACGACTTACTTGTAATGTATTCCAAAACAACAGGCATTAAGTTTATTGAATAAGAACATCATACTAAAAGCAAAAACACATTACAAAACATAAAAAGTCCACTTATTCGTAAAGATTAAGTGGTCTTTTTATATTCTATAAATTAACTGTTCCTATTATTGGCACACCCGATTTAGATTAATGCTATTAAAATAAGCGAGATAGAGAGCTAAAAAGGTTTTCAAAACTATATAAAACCAAAAAAACCTCTTCTTTCGAAGAGGTTTTTGTACCCGGAGCCGGAGTCGAACCGGCACGGTTTCCCACAGGTGTTTGAGACCAGCGCGTCTACCAATTCCGCCATCCGGGCTTAGCAGACGAAAAAATAACCTTTCTTTATAGAATAAAAATTGATTATTTTAACGCAATAGAATAAGTAATTATGATGTCATAACTGTGCTTATTCCTTTAACACGGTGCAAATGTAAAAAATAATTTTACATTTTCTAATAAAAATACTTAAAATTTTCCTTTCAGTGTTCAATAAATTTCATAAATTTGCACCTCGTTAAAACGACGCACACACAACTAACTACAAAACAACAAATTATAATGTCGCACCAAGAACCAGAAGCTAAAATTTTTGCGTGTTCAAAAAGTGTTTACCTTGCTGAAAAAATTGCAGCGCAATACGGAATACCGTTAGGTAAGGTTACAATGTCAACTTATAGTGATGGCGAATTTCAGCCATCGTATGAAGAGTCTATCAGAGGGCTACGTGTATTTATTGTTTGTTCAACTTTTCCAACAGCAGATAATTTGATGGAATTGTTACTTATGATTGATGCCGCAAAACGTGCATCAGCCAGACATATTACAGCAGTAGTGCCTTATTTTGGTTGGGCAAGACAAGATAGAAAAGACAAACCAAGAGTACCGATTGGAGCTAAATTAGTAGCCAATCTATTAGATGCTGCGGGAGCAACAAGAATTATGACAATGGATTTGCATGCAGATCAAATTCAAGGATTCTTTGAAAAACCAGTAGATCATCTTTTTGCCTCGACAATCTTTTTACCATATGTAGAAAGTTTAGGTTTGGAAAATTTAACAATCGCTTCTCCAGATATGGGAGGTTCAAAAAGAGCTTATGCGTATTCTAAGTTTTTAGAATCGGATGTAGTGATTTGTTACAAACAAAGAAAAGTTGCCAATGTTATCGACACCATGGAATTAATTGGTGAAGTAAAAGGCAGAAACGTAATATTGGTAGACGATATGATCGATACCGGTGGTACATTAGCGAAAGCAGCCGATTTAATGATCGAAAAAGGAGCATTGAGTGTTAGAGCTATTTGTACACATGCTATTCTATCTGGCGATGCCTATGAGAAAATAGAGAATTCTAAATTAAGTGAATTGATCGTAACTGATTCAATCCCATTAAAAAAGGAATCAAAGAAAATAAGAGTGTTGAGTTGTGCTCCTCTTTTTGCTGAAGTTATGCACATGGTGCACCACAACAATTCCATTAGTGGAAAATTTATTATGTAAAAACAAAAAGCTTTAGACAATAAGTCACAAGCATTGTTCACATTTTAAAAAAGCGGAAAGCCTGGTGCTTAAAGCTACAAACAAGTATATTTTAATAACTATATAATTTTTACAATGAAATCGATTACAATTAAAGGATCAGAAAGAGAAAGCGTGGGAAAAGTGTCAACTAAAGCCTTACGTAATGCTGGAGCGGTTCCTTGCGTGTTATACGGAGGAAATCAAGCAGTACACTTCTCAGCAGACGCTGCAGCGTTCAAAAACTTGGTTTACACTCCAAACGCACACACAGTTGTGATTGAGCTTGGAAAAGGAAAATCATTCAATGCAATTTTGCAAGATATCCAAGTACACCCAGTATCAGACAAAATTTTACACATTGATTTCTTTCAATTATTTGAAGACAAAGAAATCACTATGGAAGTTCCAGTAAAAGTAACTGGTACATCTAAAGGTGTTCTTGCAGGTGGTGTTTTACGTTTAAACACACGTAAATTAAAAGTTAAAGCTTTACCTAAAGATCTTCCTGATTTTGTTGAAGCTGACATTACTCCACTTGAAATGGGTAACAAACTATACGTTACTAAAGTTGGTTCTCCAGAATACAAAATTATGCACCCGGACAACACTGTTGTTGCTCAAGTAAGAATTTCTCGTGCTGCTATGAAAGCTGCTCAAGAAGCTGCAAAAGCTGCAAAAGCTACTCCTGCAAAAGGAAAGAAAAAATAATTTTTTTCAAACAATTACAAAAAACATCAGTTGCAAAACTGGTGTTTTTTTTTGCTCTTTATTTTTTGGGAGCAGCACCTTTATGTTTTCAAAACACATAACATCCTGCTATTTGCTTTATTTTTTATTTTAAAAAGAAAATAAAAGGACACCACTACTCCCGATAACAATCGGGACAGGACTAAATACAACTTTTAATTCTCATAAGCTTAATAAAAGTTCCTCGATAGCTTTGCTAAAATGACCAAAGAAATTAAACACAGACTCGGAATATTGGATGCGATTTCTCCTTCGTCGAAATGACAATATTGTGTGATTAAAAATGAGAATCAAATCTGCAAAATCAGTATATGATTCCGCATTCCTTACCACCTTTCTGTAAAACCTTGCACTCTTTATGATTAGCTAAACTTCCCTAATTGTCATATTTTATAGTTATCTCATTGCCAAATTCTCTAATTAACCTTATTTTTGTAATATGATAAAATGGATAAAAAACCTGTTTTCATCAACAAAAACAGAAGTGGAATCAGAAGAGAAAACAGATTATATGAAGAAATTTTTAATCGTAGGATTAGGTAATATTGGAGCTGAGTACGTTAACACCCGACATAATATTGGTTTTAAAATACTTGACTTTTTTGCACGAAAAGAAAACATCTCTTTTGAAACTGTAAAACTTGGCTCTCTTGCCGAATACAAATTTAAAGGGAGAACGTTTTTACTTTTAAAGCCAAACACCTACATGAACCTGAGCGGAAAGGCAGTAAAGTACTGGATGGACAAGGAAAATATTCCGTTAGAAAATATCTTGGTAATTACTGATGACCTTAACCTCTCGTTTGGAACAATCCGCATTAAACCAAAAGGAAGCGATGGAGGTCATAACGGTCTTAAAAACATTAACTTAGTTTTAAATACACAACAATATACCCGTTTTAGATTTGGAATCAGTGATGAATTCAAAAAAGGACAACAGGTCGATTATGTGTTAGGTGAATGGGATGAAACCGAAAAAGCAAAATTACCTGAACGCTTAGAAATAGCCTCAGAAATCATCAAATCATTTGGAACTGCAGGACTCGAAAATACAATGACAACTTATAACGGGAAGTAAGAAATCCTTTAAATATAAGTGCTGAGAAATCAAATCATCAATTAATTTAATTTGATTATAGTCAAATAGTATTTTCTATTCCAAAGTTAAATGTATAAATTTGGATTAAATTTAATTATAAATCATAAAACAATAATATTATGGCTTTCGAATTACCACAATTACCTTATGCATACGACGCATTAGAACCACATATTGATGCTCGTACAATGGAAATCCACCACACAAAACATCATAATGCATATACTACAAATCTAAATGCAGCAATTGCAGGTACAGATTTAGAAGGAAAAACGATAGAAAACATCTTAATCAATTTAGATAAAAAAAATGTTGCAGTTCGTAATAACGGTGGTGGATATTACAACCACAACTTATTCTGGACTGTAATGTCTCCAAACGGCGGCGGATTACCAACAGGAGATTTATTAGCAGCTATCGAGGCTTCTTTTGGAACTTTTGAAGAGTTCAAAGCTAAGTTTGCTAAAGCTGGTGCAACTCAATTTGGTTCTGGATGGGCTTGGTTATGTGTACTTAAAGGCGGGAAATTAGATGTTTGCGGAACACCAAACCAAGATAATCCATTAATGCCAGAAGTTGGTTGCGAAGGAACTCCTATCTTAGGAATGGATGTTTGGGAGCATGCTTACTATTTAAACTACCAAAACAGAAGACCTGATTATATCGAAGCTTTTTTCAATGTAATTAACTGGACTGAAGTTTCAAGAAGATATGCTTTAGACAAATAGTCTTTAAATAAAACATAAAAAACCCGATTAATTCATGATGAATTAATCGGGTTTTTTTATTGCTTGATCTTTTCGTTTTACTCCAATAAAAAAGGTGAAATCTCTTTCACCTTTTTTGCCCCAAATCTACCATAAACTTAACCTACTAATGTTATGGTACTTCAAATGTATGCTGACATTGTAACTCTACCAATTTTTTCTGTTGAACTACAAAAAAAAACGTTTATTAGCCTTTTTTTATAACTCTGAGCCTTTTTTTAAAGTCATTATCCTTGACTTTATTCCAATAAAAAAGGTGGAATTGCTTCCACCCTTTTTGCCCCAAATCTACCATAAACTTAACCTACTAATGTTATGGTACTTCAAAAGTATGTTAGCAGTGCATTTCTTCCAAACAATTAGGATAAACGGCAAAAAAAACCGATGAAATGCACATTTTAACCTTTTGTTATGTTTTAATACGCTCTAGCGTCTTTTCCTTCGTAAAAATTCATAAAAGCACGGTTCACTACTCTATTTCCTCCTGGTGTAGGGTAATCCCCTGTAAAATACCAATCTCCAAGATTTTTAGGACATGCTATATGCAAATCTTCTACTGTTTGGAAAATGATTTTTACTTCGGCATTTATCTCTGGTGAACTTAACATTTCTGCAATTTTATCTGAAACCTCTTGTGGTTCAAATGGTGCATAAATTGCAGTAACATAATTCACAACATCTTTATCTAAATAGTTCTCTTGTGCCTTACACTTCGCATACACCTCATCTACTATATGATACAAATTACGTTCTTTTAGTAATTCTAAAGCAGCTCTAAAAGCAACCAAACCTTCCAGCTTAGCCATATCGATTCCGTAACAATCTGGGAAACGAATTTGTGGTGCCGATGATACAATTACAATACGTTTTGGATTTAAACGATCCATCATTTTTATGATGCTCATTTTAAGTGTAGTACCACGAACAATACTGTCGTCAATAATCACCAAATTATCAGTTGGTTTTATAACTCCGTATGTTACATCATATACGTGAGCAACTAAACCATCACGACTGCTATCTTCCGTAATAAAGGTTCTTAATTTTGCATCTTTAATAGCTACTTTCTCTGTACGGATTTTTACAGCAAGTAATTCTTGCAATGTATCTGCAGTAAGTGTATTTCTGTTTGCTATTATATAATTGTTTTTTCTCTGATTCAAGAAATCTTGTGCAGCTTCTACTAAACCATAAAAAGATGTTTCGGCTGTGTTTGGAATATATGAGAAAACAGTATTGTCTGTATCACTATCAATTGCATTTAAAACTGCTGGTAAAATCAATCTACCTAAGTTTTTACGTTCTTGATATATTTCTGCATCACTACCTCTTGAAAAATAGATTCTTTCAAACGAACATGCTTTTTTAACTGTTGGTGTTAAAATTTCTTCCATCGAAACTTTACCACTTTTCTTGATGATTAATGCATTTCCTGGCTCAATTTCCTGAACACTTTCAAATGGTACATTAAATACCGTTTGAATAACTGGTCTTTCTGATGCTACAACTACAACTTCATCATCTTGATAAAAATAAGCAGGACGAATCCCTGCTGGATCTCTAAAAACAAATGCATCACCATGACCTAATAAACCAGCCATTGCATATCCGCCATCTAAGTTTTTAGCCGAACGCATTAATATTTTTCCAATATCCAATCGGTCTGCAATTACTGGCGAAGCTTCTCTTTTTGAATACCCTTCTTCTTTACAATCCTGATATAATGCCATCACTTCTTTATCAAGAAAGTGACCTATTTTTTCCATAACTGTAACAGTATCCGCCATTTCTTTAGGATGCTGTCCAAGCTCAACTAAGTTTTCAAAAAGCTCTTTAACATTAGTCATGTTAAAGTTACCTGCCAAAATAAGATTGCGGTGCATCCAGTTACTTTGACGTAAAAAAGGATGTACACTTTCTATACTATTTTTACCGAAAGTTCCATAACGAACGTGTCCTAAAAACAACTCTCCTATATATGGAATATTTTCTTTCTGAAGTGCCACGTTACCTGCATACTCAGGATGTGCAGCCATCTCTTCATTTATACGATCATTAATTTGAGCAAAAACATCTCGTATTGGTTGTGAATGGTTTGAACGAACTCTACTTATGTATCGTTGTCCTGGCTCTACATCTAATTTGATGCTTGCAAAACCAGCCCCATCTTGTCCACGGTTATGCTGCTTCTCCATCATAAGATACATTTTCTCTATCCCATAAAAAGCAGTTCCGTATTTTTCTTTGTAATATTCAAGCGGTTTAAGAAGTCTAACCAAAGCTATACCACATTCGTGTTTTAAAGCGTCGCTCATTGTATTTGTGTTTGTGTTGTTGTTGTTGTTGTAGTTTGTACTATTCTTTGTAATAACAAAATTAAAAAAGCCCCGTGAACGAGGCTTAATTCTTTATAGTTCTATGTCAAACTGAGTTAGCGATTTAAATTGTTTCAATCTAGACACTACTTCATTTTTATCCAATGCTACCATTCTTTCTGTTCCAAATTTCTCTACACAGAAAGAAGCTAAATTCGATCCATAAATCACAGCATTCTTCATATTCCCATACGAGATGTTTTCACTCTGTGTAATAAACCCTGCAAATCCTCCTGCAAATGTATCTCCTGCTCCTGTTGGATCAAAGACATCTTCTAAAGGCAATGCTGGTGCAAAAAACACTTCTTTATCATGGAATAACAACGCTCCGTGTTCCCCTTTCTTGATTACCACATATTTAGGTCCAAGAGTATGAATCTTTGCTGCTGCTTTAACTAATGAATATTCTCCCGAAAGTTGTCTTGCCTCTTCATCATTGATTGTAATTACATCAACACGTTTTATAACGTCTAGTAATTCTGGTAAAGCACAATCCATCCAAAAGTTCATTGTATCTAAAACCACTAATTTTGGTTTTGATTCCATTTGATCCAAAACACTGCTTTGTACCAAAGGATGTAAGTTTCCTAACATTACAACATCTGAATCTTTAAAGTTTTGTGGGACTTTAGGTTGAAAATCTGCCAATACATTAAGCTCTGTTGCTAACGTATCTCTTGAATTTAAGTCGTTATGGTAACGTCCACTCCAAAAGAAAGTTTTCCCTCCTTTTACAATTTCTAGTCCTGAAATATCAATATTTCTTGACGTTAACAAATCTAAATGTTCTTGTGGAAAATCATCTCCAACTACAGAAACAATAGCCGATTGTAGGTTAAAAAACGATGCCGACAAACCAATATATGTCGCTGCACCACCTAATATTTTATCTGTTTTCCCAAAAGGAGTTTCAATAGCATCGAAAGCAACTGTTCCGACAATCAGTAATTTATTCATTTTATGAATTTCGAATTAAGGTGCAAAGATACTTTATAAGTTTCAGAGTTGCAACGGTTCATTGTATCAAAATTTTCATAAAAATCAAAACCAAATAAAACAGGCAAACATATTAAAAATCAAACGCTTACAATCAAAAAATAATTACTATTTTCTTACAACTGCAAGAATAAATAAATCAATAATTCTCAAAAATAACGACTTAGAATCTATATCTTTTATCATAATAATTCTTCAATAATGGTATCTGAATTAAGAGCATTAAAACTACAATGAAAACAGCGTAAGAAGTACTTTTTGAAAATTGAAACACTGGAACCAAATTATCTATTTTAGAATAATACAAAGTGCTCATCAAATCATAATCAGTCGCTTTATTCCCTGCAAAAACTACATATCCAATAAAAGCAATTAAACATCCAAAAATTACAAACCAAACTGGCTTAGAAATTAATGGCTTATATACAATACTTTTATTTTTCTCTATAACTAAAACCTGTGACATGATTTTTGAAGTAAAATCAGCAGAAGGTTTTTGCAAACCACTTTCCGCCATTACTTTGTCAACTAGATTTTCGTAATATTCATCGCTCTCTTTCATAATAATCTAATATTTCAGGTTCTAATTGTTCTTTTAAAATAACGGCTAATTTTTTTCTGCTCCGGAATAACTTTATCTTGACATTATTAGCACTAATATCCATGATCTTACCAATTTCATTTAAATTTTGATCTTCAAAATAGAAAAGTGTCAACAAGAAGCTCTCTTCACTTGGCAACAAATTTAAACAATGCTGAATATCTCGCTTTCTTTCCTGATCTTCTAAAATACTTAAAGCATTAACCGTCGTTTGAACTACATGTCCTTTAAGTTCATCGATGACTACATTATGCTCTTCTTTTTTACTCTTCTTTAAATAATCTAAACATGTATTATATGCAATTTTATAAATCCAAGTCGAAAACTTAGAATCTCCTTTAAACTTACTTAGAGAATTAAAGATCTTAATAAAAGTATCCTGAGAAACTTCTTCTGCAATTTCTCTATTTTTCACCATCTTTATAGCCAAAGTAAAAATCATATCTTTATAACGATCAACCAATACGGCAAACATATTGGTTTCTCCTAAAAGAATTTGATTGATATAATGCTGATCATTTACTTTATCCATATTCCATATGACGACGACAACCTCATTAAGGTTACAACTAAATTAAAAAAAATATTTTAGCAAAATGTGTAACCTTCGCTAAACCTCTTTCGTCATATGGAATATCAATCAATTAAATTAAAAAAATTATGGGTCCACAAATTTTAATACCAATTAGTCTTTTCCTTATGATCTTTGGAATTGTCTATCTTATTTACTCTACTAGAAACAGAGAACGTTTAGCTCTTATAGAAAAGGGCGTAGATGCCAGTATTTTTATGAAAGGTAAAAACAGTAATACTCCTATATGGAAAGTACTTGTTTTAAATTTTGCCTTCTTGCTAATAGGTAGTGGAATAGGAATTTTTGTAGCTTTACTTATTACAACTTATACCTCTCTTCAAGATGGTGCTGTATACCCTGCTACTATTTTTACTATAGCTGGACTTGGTTTACTTATAGGATTTAACAAATCCAAAGATTTAGACAAAGATTAAACTCTATCTTAATTATTATAAAACACGTCCCTAAGAAATATTTTTTAGGGACGTTGTTTTTTTATGCTTCTTTAGAACCTACATTCTCGTAGTAAGCATCTATAGACAGTTGTTTTTGCATTGAAGCCATAACAGCTAATTCATCACAACGTTCGTTTTGAGGGTGATTATTGTGTCCTTTTATCCATTTAAAATCTACCTGATGTTTTCTATAAACAATTAGAAAACGTTTCCATAAATCGGGGTTTTTTCTACCAACAAATTTTTTCTTCTCCCAACCAAAAACCCATTTTTTTAAAACGGAATCTACTACATATTTCGAATCCGAAATAACAAGAACTTTCATGTTTGGCTTTTTAAGTTTTTCTAAACCTACTATTACTGCCAAAAGCTCCATTCTATTATTTGTTGTTAAACGGAATCCTTCATAATATTCCTTCTTGTGTGGTGTTCCTACCAATTCCATAACCACACCATATCCTCCATTGCCAGGATTTCCCTTAGCCGCACCATCTGTATATATATGTACTTCGTGTTCCATTTTTAAAATGCTTAGATTAATTAGACTTGCCTAGACATTTAGACTACATAGATTCTTAAATAATTAGACAACGAGAAACTTCATGAAATACTTTTACTTCACAGAAATTAATCAAACTATCTAAAAAAACCTAACTAATCCAGAGACGCTATCAATCTATGAATCACTTCTGGGAAATGCTTTTGTTCTAACTCATGAATTTTAGCTGCTACATCCTCTGCTGTATCTGTATCTGATAAAGCTACTTTTTCCTGAAAAATAATTGCTCCTTCATCATAATTCTCATTTACATAATGAATGCTTATTCCGGTCTCTTTTTCTTTATTTTCAACTATTGCCCTGTGAATGTGCATTCCATACATTCCCTTGCCTCCATAATTAGGTAATAATGCTGGATGTATGTTAATTATTTTATTAGGATATGCCTCGATAATGTGTTTTGGGAATTGAAGCAAGAAACCAGCCAAAATAATCAAATCGGGATCAATTAATTTTACTTTTTGTAATACATTACTTTCAATTAATTCTGTTTTAGTAAAAATTTCGACCTCTACATGGTACTTTTTGGCTCTTTCAATTACTTTCGCATTAGCGTTATTGGTAAACACAGAAACCACATTTGCAATTTGTGTCTCAGCAAAATATTTTATTATGTTTTCGGCGTTACTCCCTGAACCTGAAGCAAAAACGATTATTTTTTTCATAGTAGAATCAATTTATTTTTTGCAAAAAACGGAATAAAAAACCAAATTAAATAACATTCCAACCCCTTTGTTGAAATAAATTTTATAAATTAGTGTTACATTTATTAACTAAATCGTGGTTTTAAAATAAAGTTTTTTATTTTTGCCAACAAATTAAATTCTAAAATTAAAGATTATGTCAGACATTGCATCAAGAGTAAAAGCGATTATCGTAGACAAATTAGGTGTTGACGAAAACGAAGTTGTAACAGAAGCAAGCTTCACTAATGATTTAGGAGCTGACTCATTAGACACTGTTGAGCTTATTATGGAATTCGAAAAAGAATTTGATATTCAAATTCCAGACGATCAAGCAGAAAACATTGCTACTGTTGGTCAAGCTATTTCTTACATCGAAGAAGCTAAAAAATAATAAATTCCCACCCGATTTTTTTATAAACTATAAAAGGTCGGGTGTTATTATTTTTTATAAAAATTTAAATTTTGGGTTGATTTTCAATCAAAAAAATATATTTATATTGTAATACCCATGGCTCTTTTGTAATATAATACAATCAAGAAAGCGTGGGTTTTATTTGTTTAAAGCTAATAAAACACATTATTTATGGTATTAAGGCGAGTTGTTGTAACAGGATTAGGCGCACTTACCCCTATTGGGAATAACATTCAGGAATATTGGAATGCGCTTATTAATGGAGTTAGCGGTGCTGCCCCAATAACGTATTACGATACAGAGAAACATAAAACGAAATTTGCCTGTGAAGTAAAAAACTTCAACATTGAAGATTTTATGGATCGTAAAGAATCTCGTAGACTAGATAAATTTGCACAATACGCTGTTGCTGCAAGTGACGAAGCTATTAAAGATGCTGGTCTTACAGATGACAATATCGACAAACAAAGAGTTGGTGTTATTTGGGGAGCTGGAATTGGTGGTTTAGAAACTTTTCAAGAAGAAGTTCTTTACTATGGTAAAGGAGACGGAACACCAAAATTCAACCCATTTTTCATCCCAAAAATGATTGCTGATATTGCACCTGCACACATTTCTATGAGAAATGGTTATATGGGACCAAATTACACAACTGTTTCAGCTTGTGCTTCTTCTGCTAATGCACTTATTGATGCTTTCAACTACATTCGTTTAGGAATGTGTGATGTTATCATCTCTGGTGGATCTGAAGCAGCTATTACAATTGCTGGAATGGGAGGTTTTAACTCTATGCATGCTTTATCAACTAGAAACGAAAGCCCTGAGACTGCTTCAAGACCTTTTGATGCTACTCGTGATGGTTTTGTTTTAGGTGAAGGAGCTGGTGCATTAGTACTTGAAGATTACGAACATGCAAAAGCACGTGGAGCAAAAATATATTGCGAAATTGGCGGAGGCGGAATGTCATCTGATGCTTACCACTTAACAGCACCACATCCAGAAGGAATTGGAGTTATTGCTGTAATGAAAAACACATTACGTGATGCTGGTATGAAACCTGAAGATATTGATCACATTAATACGCATGGTACATCTACTCCACTTGGAGACGTTGCCGAATTAAAAGCGATTAGTGCAGTTTTTGGAGATCATGCTAAAAACATCAACATCAACTCTACTAAATCTATGACAGGACACTTACTTGGTGCTGCTGGTGCTATCGAAGCAATTGCTTCTATCCTAGCTATGAAACATAGTCTTGTTCCTCCAACAATCAATCATACGGTTGCTGATGAGAAAATAGATCCTTCATTAAATTTAACACTAAACAAACCTCAACAAAGAGAAGTTAATGTTGCTATGAGTAACACTTTCGGTTTTGGAGGTCACAATGCTTGTGTTTTGTTTAAAAAATTAGTTGACTAATTTTCTTATGAGTATTTTCAAAAAAATATTTTCAAAATCCCGTTCTCAAGAAGACGGGATTTTTTTTGATTCTATTCAAAAAATACTTGGATTCCCGCCAATTTCAATTCAATTTTACAAGAAAGCCTTTACACATCGCTCTTCTAATCGACTGGATGAAAACGGAAATCCTATTAACTACGAACGTCTAGAATTTCTAGGTGATGCGATGTTAAGTGCTGTAATTGCTGCACATTTATTCAATAAAGCCCCTTCTGGTGACGAGGGTTACTTAACCAAAATGCGTTCTAAAATCGTAAGTAGAGAACACTTAAACGACCTTGGAAAGGATTTAAATCTGGTTCAGTTTATAGAAAGCAAAGTGCCACTTCAACATTTTGGAGAAAACATTCATGGTAACATCTTCGAATCACTTATCGGAGCCATTTACTTAGACAGAGGTTACTCTTATTGTGAAAAATTTATTCAAAATAGCGTAATTAGCCCGTATGTAGATATTACCCGTCTAGAGGGTAAAGTAATAAGCTACAAAAGCTTAGTGATTGAATGGTGCCAGAAAGAAAAAAAGATATTTCATTACGATATTTTTGAGGATAATGGTATTGGCGGCGAACGTTTATTTGGTGTCAAATTAAGCATCGATGATAAAGTAGTCGCAAGAGCACGAGCAACTTCCAAAAAGAAAGCTGAAGAAAAGGCATCTCAACGTGCGTATTTTGCTTTTCAAGAAAAAATGGACAAGAAATAAACTCGATTTTCTTAAAACTATATCGTTTTCGTTTATAAATTAACAAAAACATACCAATCTTAACTATTGAACCAGCAATAGAAATAGTATATTTACAACTTATTTTTTCAGGAAATGGCTATTCATAAATTAGAATTAGGCGAATTTGATGAAATTGATTATAATTTGATTGCCATACATACTTCAATGGAAGATTATAGATTGGCTTATTTTATCAATCAAAACTTCCCAGTTCTTTTAAGTAAAAGTAAAAATGAAATTCAAATTAATGTGAAAGAAGGTGAGACTCATTTTTCACGATTTGATTATTATGATGAAGAAAAAGAACTTTATTGGGATTTGATTCAGAATAAAAACGAAGTCATTCAAAATTCACCAAATGACAATCAAGATTTATTTTCAGATACTTCAATGGAAGTAGCCACAAAAGTATATTTACTACCTGAGTTCAAAAAGGTTGATTATTTTTTAAAAATTGAAAAGAGTGAGGAAGCTTTCGATATATTAAAAATACAACAAATATTAAATGCCATTGACACTATCTCAACGGTTTATATAGTTGATACAAATAAAATAAAATCAAAAAACAATTTAATTTTTTAATAGAAATGCTTACAAACAAAAAAACCAAAATTGTAGCCACACTTGGCCCTGCATGTGGTACTAGAGAGATCATAAAAGACATGATCGAAGCAGGTGTGAACGTATTTAGAGTTAATTTTTCGCATGCAGATTACGAAGGTGTAAAAGAGAAAATCAATATCATTAGAGGACTTAACGAAGAGTTTGGTTATACCACAGCTATACTTGGAGATTTACAAGGTCCTAAACTTCGCGTAGGAGTAATGGAAGAAGGAGTTGTAGTAAACGATGGTGATGTAATCACTTTTACTACTGCAGAAGATATTATCGGTACTGCAAAAAAAGTTTTCATGAAGTACCAAAACTTTCCAAATGATGTAAATCCTGGAGAGCGTATTTTACTTGATGACGGAAAACTTATCTTTGAAATCCTTACAACAGACAAAAAATCTGAGGTTACTGCTGTTGTTATTCAAGGTGGTGAACTAAAATCTAAAAAAGGAGTTAACCTTCCTAATACTAAAATATCTTTACCTGCATTAACTGAGAAAGATATTGCTGATGCAATTTTTGCTATTGAACAAAAAGTAGACTGGATTGCTCTTTCATTTGTAAAAACACCACGTGACTTACAAGATTTACAAGAGTTAATTGCAAAACACTCGGATGTTAAAATTCCAATCGTTGCTAAAATCGAAATGCCTGAGGCATTAGAGAACATGGACAAAATCGTTGCTTATTGTGACGCTTTAATGGTTGCTCGTGGAGATTTAGGAGTTGAACTTCCTGCTCATGAAGTACCATTGGTTCAAAAAGAATTAATCCGTAGAGCAAAAACTGCTCGTATTCCAGTAATCGTGGCAACACAAATGATGGAAACAATGATCACTAGCTTAACACCTACTCGTGCTGAAGTAAATGACGTTGCTAACTCTGTTATGGATGGTGCTGATGCTGTAATGCTTTCTGGTGAAACTGCTGCAGGAAACTACCCAGTTCAAGTTATTCAAAAAATGACACAAATTATCGAAGCTGTTGAAGACTCTCCGCTAATTCATGTTCCACAAAATACGCCGCAAATTAAAACAAATCGTTTTATCACTAAAACAATTTGTCAGCAAGCAGCTATTATGGCTAATACTATAAAAGCTAAAGCTATTTGCACACTTACAAATAGTGGATATACGGCTTTCCAAATTTCGGCTTGGAGACCATCTGCTCATATTTTAGTATTTACTTCTAACAAAAGAATCTTAACTCAATTAAGTCTTTTATGGGGAGTTAAATCATATTACTATGATAAAGATGTAAGTACAGATGATACTGTAACTGATGTAAATCAAATCGTAAAAGATAAAGGATATGTTGTAAAAGGAGATTACTTAATCAACTTAGCAGCAATGCCTATTAAAGATAAAGGAATGGTTAATACCGTAAGAGTTTCTGAAATAGAGTAAATTTACTTTCTTATCAAAATATTAAATCCGTCTTGTATACTTCTACTCGACGGATTTTTATTTTATACCAATTTAAACTGCTTCACATGTTGGATTATGCAAAATCGGAAAATTACATGAATTGGCTATAAAACATAATTGATTTGCTTTTTTGTGTAACTCCAATGCAAGTTCAATTTTATCTGAATTGGCAATCGTAACTTTTGGATTTAATCGAACTTCAGTAAAGCGCCCACTTCCATCAAACTCAACTTCTAGATTAGCCTCTGCATTATCTGAATAAGTAAGCACCTCAATCCCATTCTGACTACAAACATAGAAATACGACATCATGTGACAAGAAACAAGACTACTCAGTAACATATCTTCAGGATTGTATAACTCTGGGTCGCCTTTAAAAGCTTTTGCAGCTGAGACACTCAAAATAGGTTTGCCCTCAATCACAATTTCATGATTTTTAGAATTATGTCGCTTGTCGCTTGTATTAGATGCCCATTTGACCTCAGCTTTGAATAAATGTTTAAATCCCATATATCTATTAATTTTATAAAACTTCTAATTACAACGAATTCCGCATAATTAAAGAAGACTTGTTTTCAATATTTTGTTTCTTTCCTGACAAAACCATCTTTGCCATAATTTTTCCCATTTCTTCAAAGTTTGTTGAAATAGTTGTTATTCCATTTTCTACCACTTTTTTTAATGGTGTTTCATTATATGAAATAATTCCAAAATCGACCCCCAGCTTTAAATCTTGGCGCTTGGATTTTTCGATAACCCGAACCAAATCTCTATCATTTGGAATTATATACACTTCTCCAACTTTTACTTCTCGCTCTCTAAACTCAGTAATCACTTCATTCTCAAAAGAAAAATCATTACAAAAATTCAAAAACCCCACTTTCATTCCTAAAGGCTCTCTAAATCCTGGAAAAATCATAATAAGCTTATTGTATTTATCTAGCTTAGGCTTTCCTTTTACTAACGCATCATAAATATCTTTTGGAAAATTCTGGCAGACTGATGGATATGTTTTTAAAGCTTCACTAGTCTGATCCAAAATATAAACTTCATTTACTGGTAGGGTATTTATACATGAAGCGGCATCGGCCAAATCAGTTGGCATGATTACATATTTGGTGTATGCTCCATTATTGTCATTTATCAATTTCTTAAAGACCTTTGTATTAAAATAATAAAAAAAGATATCAACCTGTACCTCTTCTCCTATATTTCTTAGAAAGGAAATATAAATATCTTCTTTAAAATTATTGAGCTCATCAAAAAGCAGAAAAACCCTCTCTTTTATTGTGATTTCAACACTTTTAATGTAATATCCCTTTCCTGGTATGGCATAAATAATACCTCTTTTTTTTAATTCATCGTATGCTTGCAAAACGGTATCTCTCGATAAATTAAAAGCCAAACATACTTTATTAACCGATGGCAATCTGTCCCCTTTCTTTAGGTTTTTCTTATTGATGCTACTCTCGATTGAAGCAATAATTTGTTTGTATTTTGGGATACCTAGATTATTTTGGATAGAAATTATATTCATAAATGGTTTGGTTTTTATGCAATATACAAAAAACTGGTAGGTGCTGGTATGAATCATGTCAATATATACATATTTTTGAATTTCATTTTTCACAAAAAAATAATGAAAATTAAACACAAATCACATTTTACAGATATAAACACAAGAGAATTCTTTGGTATATTGCCTGACAACAACGCTATTCATTCTTATAAATTGACTAACAAAAACGGCATGCAAGCTACCATTATCGACTATGGGGCAACTGTAACTTCTTTAATGATTCCACTTGAAAATGGAGAGCTTATAGATGTAGTTTTAGGTTTTGATAGTTTGGAAAAATACATAGAATCCTATTCTTTATCTAGTGCTCCTTATTTTGGTGCTACAATAGGTCGTTATGCTGGCAGAATAAACAACGGAACTTTTACCCTAAATGATAAAACATATCTTTTAAACAAGAATAATGACAATCATTCTATTCATGGTGGAATTGTCGGTTTTTCTCAAAAAAAATGGGAAGTTGAAACAATTACTGATGGCGAAAATCCGTCAATAACAATGACTCTTTTAAGCCACGCTACTGAAGAAAACTATCCCGGAGATTTATCCGTAAGCTTAACATATACATTATCTGAAGACAACGAGTTACAATTAGAATACCATGCAACTACAACAGCTGATACAATTATAAATTTAACCAATCATAGTTATTTCAATCTTAACGGACATGATTCGAGTGTTGCTGATCAAGAAATGATTGTGAACTCAGATAAAATATTAGAAGCAACATCTGAGAACATCCCAACAGGAAATGTATTAAATCTTCTAAACCATCCATTCGATTTTAGAACGCCTGCAAACTGTCCTTCTAATATTGATGATTCATTTATAATAGAAACCAAAAATGATATTGCTGCCGCTCTTTATAGTCCAACAAACGGATTGCGAATGACTGTTTATACCAATCAGCCAAGTGTTCATGTATTCGTAGGTGGTAACTGTTTCGATAAAGTCAAAGGAAAAGAGAACGTTAGTTACCATCCTTTAAGTGGTATTTGTTTTGAAGCACAAAATTATCCTGATGCACCAAACCAAAATGACTTCCCAAATTCAATACTAAGAAAAGAAGACAAATACTACCATAAAACAATTTACAAGTTTCAATCTATTTAAAAACCACGAAAGATTACTATATAACCACCTTCCAAAACACTAGTACCTATGAACCAAAACCTTGCCCTCGCCGATTATATTGTTTTTATCATCTACTTTATTGTAGTCTCAACTTACGGTTACACCATATACCGAAAACGTAAAAAAGATGAAAAAGACGCCAAGGCTTATTTTCTTGCTGAAGGAAATTTAACTTGGTGGGCAATTGGTGCGTCATTAATCGCATCTAACATTTCTGCTGAACAATTTATTGGAATGAGTGGCGAAGGTTTCTTTTTAGGAATTGCTGTAGCAGCCTACGAATGGGTAGCTGCTATAACTCTAATAATAGTTGCCGTATGGTTTATTCCCGTTTATCTTAAAAACAAGATATACACAATGCCTCAATTTTTAAAAACACGTTATAACGAATCGACTGCTTTGATTATGGCCGTTTTTTGGTTGTTTTTATATGTTTTTGTAAACCTTACTTCGATTTTATACTTAGGGGCAGTAGCTATTAACGGATTAGCAGGTGGAGAATACCTCCATGTCATTATGGTAGGATTAGCTCTTTTTGCTTTAATAATTTCATTAGGCGGAATGAAAGTAGTTGCTTATACTGATGTTATTCAAGTAGCCGTATTAATCATCGGTGGATTAGTTACCTCTTATATTGCTTTAACAACTGTCGGGCAGTATTTCGGTGTGGGTCAAAATGCAATTGCAGGTTTTAAAGTATTAATGCAAGAAGCCCCAGAACATTTTAAAATGATTATCCCAAAACCAACCGCAACTTCTTCGCAACTAGAAATAGATAAGTATTTAACTTTTCCAGGTTTATTATCTTATGTTGCCGGTATCTGGATTATCAACCTTAACTATTGGGGATGCAACCAATACATCACTCAAAGAGCCCTAGGCGCCGATTTACAAACTGCTCGTACAGGTATTTTATTTGCTGGTTTCTTAAAATTATTAATGCCTGTAATTGTTATGTTACCCGGTATCGCAGCGTATGTTTTATATCAAAATGGGCATTTACCTCAACTTGTTGGAGGAAAAGACGGAGCCTACTCTGCAGTATTAACTTTTTTACCAACAGGATTAAAAGGTCTTTCGGTAGCTGCCTTAACTGCAGCAATTGTGGCCTCTCTAGCTGGTAAAGTAAACAGTATTTCGACTATTTATACGTTAGACATTCATAAAAAATACATCCAAAAAGAAGCTGGTGAAAAACAACAAGTAAACATTGGTCGAATCGCTGTTTTTGCTGCAATGCTCCTAGCTGTTTTATTTACTTGGAATGATATTTTAGGAATTGGCGGTGTCGGTGGATTTACATACATTCAAAAATATACTGGTTTTATTAGCCCAGGAGTTTTTGCCATGTTTATTCTTGGAATGTTCTGGAAGAGAACCACTGGAACTGCAGCTATTGTAGGTGTGATTTTAGGTTTTGTATTATCTGTTTTGTTTAATGAATATGCCCCAATGTTATTTGGCAACGACACCTTATTATACACTGCATATCCAAATGGAAAAGGAGCATATGAGATTCCGTTCCATATTTGCATGGGATTATCTTTCTTCTTTACAACACTTGCTATGGTTCTTGTAAGTTTTGCTGGTCCGAAAGTAAATCCAAAAGCTTTCGAATTAGATACCTCTATGTTTAAATTAAAACCACAAACAACAGTATTGATTGTAATTACTTTATTGATAATCGCATCTCTTTATGTGAAATTCTGGTAATGCTTTTAATTTTTATTATATTCTTTTTTTGAAAACAAAAAAATTAAACCCGACAAGTTTTTAAAAGCTGTCGGGTTTAATTTTTTTTAATTTAAAACGTTTCAATAAAATCACAATTTTTTAACATTATGTTATTTATTTAGTGTAAAACGTCTTTTTTTTGGCTTTATTGACTATGTATCAATGCGTTAAAATCAATTAAACCCGACAAGTTTTAGAACCTCTCTAGTTTCTAATTATTGTAGGTCATCGCCTTATTTTACACTATTCCTCACAAAATATTCAATAGTAAAATATTTACTTTTTTTTCGAAATAAGGAAACCAAAACATTGTATTTCAAATATTTAACTCACATTTCTCAATAATCAAGTAAAGTAATTTCTTACTATATTTGATATTCATATTGCTTTTTTCTAGGCTGCAGGTTATTGATTTTAGAAATGAGCAATACGTATTTCTAAGTAATTAGAATTAACGGAATGTATAACTTAATAAATATTTTTACTATGCTAAAAAATTTAAAACTTTTATTCTTCTCTTTTTTTATCTGCTGTATTCCTACTTTAGTAGAAGCACAACTGGGCAACTCCTGCGGAATTCCAACTTGGTATTCAGCTACGCAATATTCCAGTAACTCTTATGTCCGTTATAATAATATTGTGTATAAAAACAGTTCTTGGTCTCAAGGAGCTGGTTCTACTCCCGGATCAAACAGTATTTGGTCAGCAATAGGAAGTTGTGATGAACAATTAATTATCAATAATCCATCCCTAGCTTATACAGCAGCATGCAATACTGTTTCTGACTGGAACAGCTCGACACCCAACTACAATGCAAACAACATTATAAGATACAACAATGGCGTCTATAAAGCAAAATACTGGGTCTCCGGAACAGAAATTCCTGATCAGTCTTCTGCCTATACCTTTCTTGGAGTGTGTATCATACCAATAGCAATATCTCCTGCCTACCCAGATGGACAAATTATTATAAAAAGTACATTATCGGCTGTCAATCTTACAGCATCGCTTAATCTATATGGCTTTTCGGCAACTCAAAATAAGGTCGAAATAAAAAAAATAACAGAATCTTCGTATACATCTTACAATATGAGTATATCCGGTAACACTGTATCGTACAACTGGATCCCAACCGCTTATGGGGATTACAACATAAGATATACTTCTATAAATTCAGTTGGGGTAAGTACAGTGGTAAATACAATTGTTAAAATCGCGATTACTTCTCCTGCTGTTATAACCATAACTAGCCCAGCAAACACTACTTCGTATTCGCAACTTAATTTTTCACCAATAAGTATTAATTTTACTATTCAGCCGTCATCGGGAAGCTCCATGAGCAGCATTCTGTTTAAGGATCTCACCGCCGGAACTAATTTTAATGTAATTACTAATCCGCAAAATTCTTATACCTTTAATTGGACACCTCAGAATTATGGAAATAATTCACTACAAATAGTAGTGACAGACAACAATGGTACCACAGCAACAGCCAATTTGCAACTTAACCTTATAAATCCTGCCACACAGACTGTTTCTTTTGCCTCTCTTCCAAATCAAATAAAAGCGATTAATGGAATAAACAAAACATTCGTTTTTGATAAGGATATTACTTCCTTAAAAAGAAGAGACATTACGATATTTGATTACACTATTACCGGAAATACTTTAAAAATTACCCCTAAAAAAGCAGGCAGATCCGGACTTCAAATAACAACTTCAGATGGTACGGTATATCATCTTGGTTTAAGAATAGACAATACCAACGGAAGCCCGTTAAAATATTCTGATTATGTTTCTGTAGGATCTGTATCTGAAGACACTACCGATGATGTTAATTTTTATAACAACGGTATGGACAACAGTAATCTACTCAAAAACAACCGAATGGATGTAAGATATATTTACATCAATGGAGGACCAATAGCCGGATGGAATACCTGGCAGCCGGACAGAGCTATAAAATTTGCAAAGAACTCTTTAAAAATGGGGCTTATTCCTTTCTTCATTTTCTATAACATTCCCGACGGAAGCGAATCCTACTCACTAGATTTAGCACACGTAAAAGATCCTTCCTATATGACCGCTTATTTCAATAATCTCAACCTTTTTCTGAATCAGGTTAAAAATGAACTGGGAGACGAATTTTTCGGAATAGTATTAGAGCCTGATTTTCTTGGGTATATGCAGCAAAACAACGAACCTATCACTACTTCAACAGCCGTAAATGCAACAAGCATAGCGCAAAATATAGGTACTTTAAAAACCTTAGTAGAAAGAATAAATTACGAGCTCAACAAAAAAAGAACAGACGAAAAACTTAACATGGAATTTGGATGGCAGCTCAATCTTTGGGCAAAATCCGGGGTAGCAGGTCCAAAAGGAATTATCAGAGAAACCGATACCGGCACCTTTACTACCCAATTGAACAAAATCAAACAAACCGCTGTAGATATTTTTCAATACACCAATAGTATGGGAATTATGTCTAATAACGCAGACTTTATTTCTATTGATAAATATGGTCTTGATGCCATGGGCGCCGGAAACACAGGTGATCCCGCTGACCCCTTCTCTTATACCTGGTTCTGGAATAATGACCACTGGATGAATTACCTGAATTTTGTTCAAAAACTTTACGAAGCCTCCGGCAAACATGTTGTCCTCTGGCAAATCCCCGTAGGGCATATCAATGGTTCAGAGACTCTAAATGAACGAACAGCAGGTCCTTTCCAAATTTTAAATAATACCAGCCAGCGCTATGAAGATTCTGCTACTACTTTTTTCTTTGGGGATACCGTAAATTTCTCAAATGACACGAATCGCTATAACTATTTCAGCCAGAATAAACATGCTGATCCCAAACTTCAGGTTAATGCCACTACAAAAAAGGTAGTTTTTGGAAATCACTTTGCAGAGGTAAAAAGTAGCGGAACCAAACTTGTCTTAATGGGAGCAGGTGTAGGAGCTAGTACGGATGGAATTGGAAACCCGGGGACCACTCTTACAGACGATCATTTCTGGATTCAAAAATTACAAGAGTACTACATCAATCAAACTTCTAACAATCGCGCATTAAGTGCTAATGCTATAAATGATGATTTAAGATTTGATTCTCCTCTGATTATCTACCCTAACCCCGTTAAAGAAGAACTAAACATCGACACAAAAGAAAAAGTCGAAGTCGTTTATATTTTTGATATGAATGGTGAAAATGTTATAACCATGAAAAATAAAAATAAAATCAACCTTTCTGGGCTTCGAAATGGATGGTATGTAGTAGCCGTAAAACTTGAAAATGGTAAAAAGATTTCTAACAAAATATTAAAAAATTAGAAGTAATCTGTTACAAGCAATTGTTTGTTGAAGAAGATAAAAGAGATGCAAAAACATCTCTTTTATTATTTAAGCTACTGAAAAAGCATATAGAAAGATATCTAAAACTAAATATATTCAGAAAATTACAAAAAAAGGATACTATAATGGTATCCTTTTTTAGTCAAGATAAATAGCCACACTTGTTAACTGATTTTAACTACATTTGAGCGAAAAAAAACCTAACCACTTAATCCAAAATTTAAAGAAATGAAAAAACTAGTAGTTGCCTTTCTAATCTTCTCTTCCGCAATGTCAGCACAAGACATCAAAGTTCTATCTGGAGATTTCAATTTTTTGAAAGACCAAAAAGAAATCAATGTTGAATTTGACTATAGCAAATTCACAATGATGAAAGAAAAAAAGAGCGAAGCTCAATATATTGAAGAGCGAGTAAAAGATTTAAACGCAAAATCTAAAGGAACTGGTGAAATTTGGAAAAAGAAATGGGACTCTGCCAAAGAATTAATTTGGAACCCTAAATTTTTAGAATTAATGCTTGTTATTTTTTCTAAAGACAACAAAGAAGTAAGTTTTCAGGAGGGCTTAACAACTGCTCCTTATACATTAATTGTAGAAACTGTTTGGATTTATCCAGGTTGGGATGCTGGAATAATGAAGCAACCAGCAAAAGTAACTACTAATCTAAGATTTGTTGAAACTAATAATAAATCGAATGTATTACTTGAGATTTCTAGCGAAGAAGCTCCAGGAGATCAATGGGGAAACAACTTTAGTAACGAATCCAGAATTGGTGAAGGATATGCTAAAACTGCTAAAACACTTGCAAAAATGATTCTGAAAAAAGCATACAAATAAAATTAAAAAAAGAAAACCCTAGTTTGCACTAGGGTTTTCTTTTTGCTTACTTTCCATATTCAAAAGGTAAGCCATATTTTTAATTACATTATCGTGTTTTTTC
Organism: Flavobacterium pisciphilum; assembly: GCF_020905345.1. Taxonomy (NCBI): domain Bacteria; kingdom Pseudomonadati; phylum Bacteroidota; class Flavobacteriia; order Flavobacteriales; family Flavobacteriaceae; genus Flavobacterium; species Flavobacterium pisciphilum. The sequence goes on along the minus strand of NZ_JAJJMO010000001.1, from coordinate 3,067,021 downwards.
ACAAATGGATTCTCTTCATCCCAAACATAACCTGCAAGAACAGCACATATTTTACGCTTTACATCTGGATTCTCTGGTTGATGGAAAAATAACGTTTGTAAATTCCCCGTATACCATTCTTTCACATAAGTCGTAAAAACATTAATTCCACGTTTCATATATTCAGTAAACTCTATTTCCCAATCTACAGCAATACCTTGTGATTGTTTCAAATATAACTTTGCAGCAAGCATACCCGATTCAGTAGCAAAAGCAACGCCCGATGAAAACACTGGATCTAAAAATTCTGTACTATTTCCAGTTAACGCAAATCCATCTCCATACATTTTCTTTACAGAACGTGAATAATTCTCCAACTTTATAGGTTCGAATAAGAACTCGGTTCCTTCAAATCTTTTAATATAATAATCAGAAAGCTGAATTGCATTTTTTAATGCTTCACTATTACTTTTGTTTTCAGAAAGTGAATTGATAAAATCTGTTGGCCCTACAACTCCTAAACTTGTATTCCCGTTAGAGAAAGGGATTACCCATAACCAAACTTCCGTTTCGAGAACATCAAATGAAATCAATGTTCCTTCTTCCCCTGCTGGTCTATTACTATCTTCTACATGTGTGAAAATAGAAGAATGCGGATCTAATGCTGACGGTTTGTCTAAATCTAGAAGTCTAGGCAGAACTCTACCGTAACCACTAGAATCTATGATAAATTTAGCATGGATTTCTTTCAGATTTCCATCCTTATCCTTTACAATTGTTTTTGAATTACTTCCTTCAAAAGAAACCTCAATCACTTCCGACTCAAATTCTAAATCAATCCCTTTTCGTATTAACTCCTGAGCCATTGTATTATCAAAATCTGCTCTAGGCACTTGCCATGTCCAGTCCCAACCTTCTGAAAATTTGTTAGAAAAATCAAAAACACAAATTTCATTTCCTCTTATAAATCGTGCTCCTAACTTCTTTTCAAAATTCATCGCATTAAGACTATCAAACAACTCTGCTTCGGCAAAATGATCCATAACACGTGGTATCAAACTCTCTCCAACAACAATTCTAGGAAATTTTGTCTTTTCAACAACCTTTATTTTACAATTATTCTTATGTAAATAAGCAGCCGATACACACCCTGATGGCCCTGCACCTATTATTAAAACATCTACAAACTCCTTTAACATATATGAATTGTTACTAATTATTAACTTACATTTGCCATCATCAAAATAACTACATTTATTTTAATAAATAAAATTAATTTAGCATAATCAAAAAGGGTTAAATGAACACAATCAGCGAATATTTAAGTTTAAAAGAATTTGAATCCATAATCTTTGGAAATACTAAAATTAACATCAGTGAAGTTGTCTTAGACCGCGTAAATAAAAGCTTTGATTTCTTAAAAGAATTCTCTGCAAACAAAGTTATTTATGGCGTAAACACTGGTTTTGGACCAATGGCACAATACCGTATCAAAGACGAAGATCGAATTCAACTACAATACAATCTAATAAGAAGCCATTCTTCTGGAACTGGCAAACCATTAAACGCAGCCTGTGTAAAAGCAGCAATTCTAGCACGATTAAACACTCTTTCTTTAGGGAATTCTGGCGTACATCCGTCAGTAATTCATTTAATGAAAGAATTTATAAATAGAGATATTACTCCGTTAATTTTTGAACACGGAGGAGTTGGAGCAAGTGGAGATTTAGTTCAACTATCTCATTTAGCACTAACATTAATTGGTGAAGGCGAAGTTTTTTACAAAGGAGAAAGAAGACCGACGAAAGAAGTTTTTGAAATTGAAAATCTATCTCCAATTCAAGTAGAGATAAGAGAAGGACTTGCCCTTATAAATGGAACCTCAGTAATGACGGGTATTGGTGTTGTAAATGTATACCATGCTAATAAATTATTAGACTGGTCTTTAAAATTTTCATGCGCAATCAATGAACTTGTACAAGCTTATGATGATCATTTTTCTGAAGAATTAAACCAAACAAAACGCCATAAAGGACAACAAGAAGTAGCTGCAAGAATGAGACAAAATCTTTCTGACAGTACCTTGATTCGCAAAAGAGAAGATCATTTATATACTGGTGAAAACACCGAAGAAATCTTCAAAGAAAAAGTACAAGAATATTACTCTTTAAGATGTGTACCACAAATTTTAGGTCCTATCTTGGAAACCATTAATAATGTAGGATCAATTCTTGAAGACGAATTTAATTCGGCAAATGATAATCCTATTATAGATGTAAAAAACAAACATGTATATCATGGAGGTAATTTCCATGGTGATTATATTTCATTAGAAATGGACAAGCTAAAAATTGTAGTAACCAAACTTACAATGTTAGCAGAACGTCAATTGAATTATTTATTGAATTCTAAAATCAACGAAATTCTTCCTCCATTTGTAAATCTTGGGACTTTAGGATTTAATTTTGGAATGCAAGGAGTACAGTTTACTGCAACCTCAACAACTGCCGAAAACCAAATGTTGTCTAATCCAATGTATGTACACAGTATCCCAAACAATAACGACAATCAAGATATTGTAAGCATGGGTACAAATGCTGCTGTAATTACTGCAAAGGTTATTGAAAACTCATTCGAAGTATTAGCTATTGAGCTGATTACCATTGTTCAAGCAATAGATTACTTAGAACAAAAAGATAAAATATCATCGGTATCTAAAAAAATATATGACGATATTAGAACAATTATTCCTAAATTTAAAGAAGATCAGGTTATGTATCCTTTTGTTCAAAAAGTAAAAGACTACCTGATAAATAATTAATATTTTATTTCACATTGTTAATCTTGAATCTTAAAAATCATGAAAAAACCACTTATTTTTTTATTGCTATTCTTTATTCAATTTATTAATAGTCAAGAACTAGCATTAGTTAAGAAAAACGGAAAAATTGGATATCTTGCTAAAGATGGATCATTTAAAATCGAACCACAATTCAAAACTGCAAAAAGTTTCTCAGAAGGCTTAGCTGCTGTAGAAGAAAATGGAAAATGGGGATTTATTGATACTAAAGGAGCATGGGTCATTCCTGCAACTTTTGATAATGCAAAAGATTTTAATGATGGTATCTGTATTGTATCCAAAGATAAAAAATGGGTTTACATTAACACCAAAGGAGAAACTCAAATTGCCCCTCCTACGGATAAGTTATATGATTTTGGAGATGGTGTAGCTTTTATAAAGCAAGGAAACAAAATTGGACTAATCAATACTAAAATGGCAATTGTTTTAGATCCAAAATACGATGTTATCAAACCTTTTGAAAATGGTTTTGCAAGAGTCGAGAACAATAAAAAATGGGGAATTATTAATACTGCAGGTAAGGAATTAATAGAACCTGCATATGAAGAAATAGGCAATTATTTTAAAAATACAGCTTGGGCAAAAAAAGATAAAACCTTTGGATTAGTAAGTGCAGGAAATTTTATTCCGGTTGATGGTGCTGAAAAAATCTGGGATTTTGACACTCACGATTTAACTTACGCTAAGAAAAATGGAAAAATTGGATTCATTGACCTAAAAGGAAATTGGACAATTTTGCCTATCTACGATAAAGTAAAAGCGTTCTCAAAAAATTTAGCTCCTGTTTGTGTAGGATCAAAATGGGGATACATTAACCCAAAAGCAGAATTCATTATTCCTCCAACTTATAGCGATGCAGAAGTTTTTAGCACAAACGGATTGGCTCCTGTAAAAGAAAAGAATTGGGGATTCATCAATGAAACAGGAAAATTAATAATCCCAACACAATATGGTATTACAGCCAATGGTATTATAGCAATGTTTGTAAAACAAGACAAAGGATTTATTGATGGTGTTGCAAGAGTAAAAAATGAAGGAAAATGGGGATTTCTTAAACCAGACGGAACTGTATTAAGTAATCAATGGTTTGAAAATGCAGAGCTATTTTCTAAAACAGAAAAAAAAGAAATAAATGAAGTCGCTGCTGATAAGCCAAAAGCTGAAGCAAAACCAATAACGAAACCCGTTGCAAAACCGGTAAACAAAAAAAAGCGATAACATATATTGACTTATAAAAAACAAACTTTACCTATATGAAATGTGCATTAGTAACTGGTGGTTCAAGAGGAATTGGGAGTGCTATTTGTAAAAAATTAGCCGCAGATACGCAGTATCACATTCTTATTAATTACCATTCAAACAAAATTGCTGCTGAACAAACACTCGAAGAAGTATTAAAATTAGGCGCAACTGCAGAAATTATACAATTTGATGTTTCTAATTTTGAAGAAGTTCAAAATGTATTAACCCAATGGCAGGATGCAAATCCAGAAGCCATCGTTGAAGCAATTGTAAATAATGCTGGAATTACAAAAGACGGTTTGTTTATGTGGATGTCACATGAAGACTGGAATGGTGTTATGAACACAAGTGTAGGCGGTTTTTTTAATGTCACACAATTTTTTATACAAAAAATGCTTCGTAATAAATACGGACGCATTGTAAATATGGTTTCTGTATCAGGAGTAAAAGGTACTCCTGGTCAAACCAACTATTCTGCTGCAAAAGGGGCTATTGTAGCCGCTACCAAAGCATTGGCACAAGAAGTAGCCAAAAGAAACATTACCGTAAATGCTGTTGCACCCGGATTTATAAGAACTGATATGACGAGCCAACTGGACGAAAAAGAATTATTAAAATTAATTCCTGTTAATCGTTTTGGCGAAGCCGAGGAAGTTGCAAATTTGGTAAGCTTTTTGATTTCAAATAAATCAAGCTATATAACTGGTGAAGTTATAAACATAAACGGTGGTATATATTCTTAAAAAATTACTATAAAAAGAAGATGAATAGGAGAGTTGTAATTACAGGAATGGGAATTTACTCCTGTATCGGAACTTCATTAGATGAAGTAAAAGAGTCCCTGTATAACGGAAAATCAGGAATACAATTTGATGCAGAGAGAAAAGAATTTGGTTTTCAATCGGCCTTAACAGGCATGGTACCAAGACCAGATCTTAAAAGCTTATTAACCCGAAGACAACGTATGAGCATCGGTGAAGAAACTGAATATGCTTATATGGCTACTATCGAAGCATTGAAAAATGCAGGAATAGACGATTCTTTTTTTGACGACAACGAAGTGGGAATTATGTATGGTAACGATAGCGTTTCAAAAGCTATTATTGATGCAACCGACATTATTAGAGAAAAAAAGGATACTGCCCTAATTGGTTCAGGAGCAATTTTTAAGTCCATGAACTCAACTGTTACAATGAACCTTTCAACAATATTTAAGTTAAGAGGTATTAATCTAACTATAAGTGCTGCTTGTGCAAGTGGTTCACATGCTATAGGTCTCGCTTATTTTTTAATAAAAAGCGGATTTCAAGATACTGTAATTTGTGGTGGAGCACAAGAAATCAACAAATATGCTATGAGCAGCTTTGATGGTTTAGGTGTTTTTGCTACTGGAGATGGTGATCCTACCAAAGCATCTAGACCTTTTGACTCTGGTCGAGATGGTTTAGTTCCTAGTGGCGGAGGAGCAACTTTAATTCTGGAAAGTTATGAATCAGCTATAAAACGTGGAGCTACTATAATTGCAGAAGTTGGTGGTTATGGATTTTCATCAAATGGAGGACATATTTCGACTCCAAATGTTGAAGGACCAGCTATAGCAATGCAAAGAGCTCTTGATGATGCAAAATTAAATGCATCAGACATAGACTACATAAATGCACATGCCACCTCTACTCCTGTTGGTGATGAAAATGAGGCTAAAGCTATCTTCGAAATCTTTGGAAAAAGCAATCCTTATGTAAGTTCTACAAAATCAATGACTGGGCATGAATGCTGGATGGCAGGAGCAAGCGAGGTTATTTATTCTATACTAATGATGCAAAATGATTTTATAGCGCCAAACATAAATTTAGAAACCCCAGATGAAGCTGCTACTAAATTAAATTTAGTTAAAACTACGTTAAATAGAAAAATTGATATATTTTTGTCCAATTCCTTCGGGTTTGGAGGAACAAATTCTGCATTGGTAGTTAAAAAGTTTAAATAGAATAATGAATAAGCAAGACATAATAGAAAAGATTAATGGTTTTTTGGTTGATGAATTTGAAGTTGATAATGACGATATTGAACCAAACGCTAATTTAAAAGACACTCTAGGACTAGATAGTTTAGACTATGTAGATTTAGTAGTATCTATAGAATCAAATTTTGGCGTAAAATTAGTTGAAGTTGATTTTGTTGGCATTGCTACTTTTCAAAACTTTTATGACCTTATCGAGACAAAACTAAAAGCTAAAACTGCTTAATGAGTGAATGGGATGGTAAATCAAAAGGTACCGTTTTAGGCTATAAAATATTCGTTTTTTTAATACAAAAAGCGGGGGTTAAATCTGCCTATTTCCTTTTGTACTTTGTTGCCTCTTATTATTTTCTTTTTCTCAAAAAAAGCAACCAAGCTATCTTTTATTACTTTAATAAAAGACTAGGGTATTCTTATTTTAAATCTAAGAGAATGGTTTTCAAAAGCTACTATGTTTTTGGACAAACCATAATTGATAAAGTCTCCATTTCTGCTGGAATGAGAGATCAATTTACCTATGAATTTGATGGTATTGAAACACTAAAGAGACTACTTGCCGAAAAAAAAGGAGGTGTTTTAATTAGTGCTCATATTGGGAATTTTGAAATTGCTGAACATTTCTTTGGAGAAATCGACATTAATTTCCAAATCAATTTGGTTACTACCGACTTGGAGCATTCTAATATAAAAAAATATTTAGAGAGCGTTACCCAAAAACCAACTGTCAAGTTTATAATTATAAAAGACGACTTATCGCATATCTTCGAAATCAATGCTGCCCTAGGCAGAAATGAACTGATATGTTTTACTGGTGATCGTTACTTTGAAGGCACAAAATCATTGTCTGATAAATTATTGGGCGAAGAAGCTAATTTCCCTGCTGGACCTTTTTTAATTGCTTCTCGATTAAAAGTTCCTGTGGTTTTTGTTTATGTAATGAAAGAGCCAAACCTCCATTATCATTTATATGCCCGTGAAGCTATTGTAAAACATCGTGATGAAAAAGGGCTATTAAGCGCCTATATCGAAAACGTTGAATCTATGCTCAAAAAATATCCGCTACAATGGTTTAATTATTTTGATTTTTGGAATCAACTTAAAAACAAAAAATAAAACCACTCAATTGTAGTTTCATAGAACTTCTTGTATATTTTTGATGATTCGTTTATCAAAGTATGAAAGAGTTTTACATTATCATAATTCGTTTAGAAATAGTCCCCTAATTAATCTTCAATTGTACATCTGATTAGAGTTAAAATTGAAGAAATATGCATTTATGACCCTGAGAAAGATTCAATTTACTAGATTCCATTCGCATAAACCGAACAGACAAAATCCAAGAAATCGTTTCATAAAATTAATTACTTTTGCCCTAAACCAAACCAAAAACCAAAACCACGAACAAAATGAAAAATGTTCTTTTTATTTATTACTCCCAATCAGGACAACTCGAAAGTATAGCTCGAAAGATTGCTAAACCTTTCTTGAATTCTGATGAGTTTAAAGTAACGTTTTACGAAATAGAATTAGAAAAGCCATTTCCGTTTCCTTGGGATAAAAACTCATTTTTTGATGCTTTCCCAGAATCATTTATGCAAATTCCAACGGCATTAAAACCAATTCCTGAAGAAGTTGTAAATACAAAATTTGACTTAGTTCTATTGCATTATCAAGTTTGGTATTTATCCCCTTCCATTCCTATTAATTCATTTTTAAAAAGTCCAGAAGCACACAAGATATTAAACAACACTCCTGTTGTAACCATTAGTGGTTCTCGAAATATGTGGATTATGGCTCAAGAAAAAATTAAAGTTTTACTAAAAGAAGCCAATGCAAATCTAGTTGGAAATGTAGCTTTAGTAGATCGTGTTGGTAACTTAATTAGTGTAATTACGATTGTAGAATGGATGTTCTCTGGAGTTAAAAAAAAGTATTTAGGCATTTTTCCTTTACCAGGAGTTTCAGAAAAAGACATTCAGGAATCTTCAAAATTTGGAGATATTATTGCATCAAATTTAAAGGAAAACAATTTAAAAGACCTGCAACCCAAACTAATTGCAAATTCAGCTGTTCGCATTAGTTCTTATTTAGTAACAGTAGATAAAACGGCTAACAAGATTTTTACCAAATGGTCTGGATTAATCTCGAGAAATAACAAAAATAGAAAAGTACTTCTTAAGCTATTTAATGTTTATTTATTCCTTGCGATTTGGTTAATATCCCCAATAGTGTATATATTGCACATTATTACATATCCCATTAAAGTAAACAAAATAAAAAAAGAAACTCAGTATTACCAAGGAGTTTAGCCCCCATATTTATGTTTGAAGTATATATTACAAAAGCCGCAAAATTTTTACCAAATGAAGCTGTCACCAATGATGAAATGGAAAGCTATTTGGGCCTTATCAATGATACTGTTTCTAAAGCGAGACGAATAATTTTGCGGAATAACAAAATTGTAAGTCGTTATTATGCGATTGATAAAAAAGGAAAAAGTACACATAATAATGCTGAGCTAACCAAAAATGCTATTGTAAAATTATTCGATGAAGATTTCACTCCACAAGATATGGAGGTACTTTCATGTGGAACCTCAACTCCAGATGCTTTCTTACCGTCCCATGCTGCTATGGTACATGGATTATTGAAAAACAAATCTGTTGAATTAAACTCATCATCAGGAGTTTGTTGTGCAGGAATGAATTCCTTAAAATATGGATTTCTTTCAATTAAATCAGGAAACTCAAAAAATGCAGTTTGTACAGGATCAGAGAAAGTTTCATCTTGGTTCTTATCACAAAAATATAGTCCAGAAGTTACTAATCTAAAAAATTTAGAAGAGCTTCCAATAATAGCTTTCAAAAAAGATTTTTTAAGATGGATGCTATCTGATGGTTCAGGTGCTTTTTTATTAGAGAACAAACCAAGAGGCCCTATCTCCTTAAAAATAGAATGGATGGAAGCTTTTTCGTATGCGTATGAATTAGAAACATGCATGTATGCTGGAGGAGATAAATTAGAAACAGGAGAAATAAAACCTTGGAGTGATTACTCTCCAGAAGAATGGCTAAATCAATCCATATTTTCTATCAAACAAGATGTGAAATTATTGGATGAATTTATTCTATCAAAAGGCGCAGAAAGTATGAGTGCAGCAATGGCAAAAAATGGTATTACTGCTGACCAAATCGATTATTTCTTACCACACGTTTCTTCACACTTTTTTGTTGAAGGTTTAAAGAAAAACCTAGAAGAAAATAATGTTGGAATAGCCGATGAAAAATGGTTCATGAATCTTGCCCGTGTTGGAAACGTAGGTTCTGCATCTATATATCTTGCTGTTGAAGAATTAATGAATTCAGGAAAATTAAAAGTTGGAGATCGCATCCTATTATCAGTTCCTGAAAGTGGTCGATTCTCTTTTGCATATGCCTATCTAACGGTTTCCTAAATTATGGAAAAACCTATACTAGATAAAGAAACAGTTGAGAATTTATTACCACAAAAGTTCCCTTTTGTAATGGTAGATAAGATGTTTTCATTTGATGAAACATCCTTAATATCAGGTTTAAAAATTCAAAGCGATAATATTTTTTCAGAAAATGGTGTTTTTTTAGAAGCTGGATTAATAGAACATATGGCGCAATCTGTAGCATTACATACTGGATATGCTTTTTTCTTAAAGCAAGAGAAAGCACCTACAGGCTACATTGGCTCTATTAAACAAATTGATATAAAAAAACTACCAAATGTTGATGATGAAATTCGATCAACAATAACAATTATACAAGAATTTGCAGGGATAACCCTAGTAGATATTGTCACGACATTAAATAATGAAGAAATTGCCAACGGTCAAATGAAGACCGTATTGGCCAAATAACATATTTAGATGGACACTTTAGTAGACATTCGAAATTATCTTCCACATCGTGAGCCTATGCTTATGGTTGATTTGATACTTACAATAGATGCACAAAGTGTCGAAACTACTTTTTTAATAAAAGAAGACAATATTTTTGTTGACAAAAACACCTTCATTGAAGCTGGATTAATTGAAAATGTAGCACAAACCTGTTCATCTATTGTAGCACAAAAATATTTTGCCAATCCAGATGGAGAAAAAAACACAAGAGTTATTGGTTTTATCAGTACGCTAAAAAATCTCAAAATATACGAATTGCCAAAAGTGAACAATTCTATAATTACACGAGCTACTTTAGTTTCAAAATTTGCTGGAGACGATTATACATTATGCACCATGAGTTGTGAAAGCTTTCATGAAGAAACACAACTTTTAGAATGTGAGATCAATTTATTCATTCAAAAAACAAATCCAATCATGCAATAATTTAAACATGGATTCTAAAAAGATATTCTTTTATATTTTAAAACGAATAGCCATTTTATTGCTATTACTAGGAATCGTTTACCTGTTTTGGTATTTTTCATATGACCCTCATAAATATTGTGAAGGAGATACACATCGTCATGTTGATGGAGCTTTAGGATTATTCATTTTAGAATTTGTCATTATTCAACTTTATTGTATTGGGATATTGATTGAAATGATCTATTTGTTCATTAAAAAAAGAAAAAAATAGCTTTAACGAATTTAGGAATTTTAATAATTCTTGCACTTACAATCGTAACTTTAATGTTTGGAATATCATAGTATAGACAATATGGAAAAAGAAAAAGTACCACAAGACCAAGGGAATCTAACCAAAAATAACATGAAGGAGTTAGTATATGCAACCGACGAGAACGGGAATTATACTACCGCTTTAAGTACAGGTTGGGAGCCTAAAACTATTGCGCTTTCTAATTCTATTGATGAGATAAATGAGCGTATCGCTGATGCAAAATTGCAAGTGAAAAATGGCGAAGTAAGTCCTATTTGTTATTTTATGGAATTGAACCGAATGGATCTCCTTATTCTTTCTAATTATGTAGGTATCTGGAAATGGCGTGTAAAAAGACATTTTAAACCATCTATATTTGCAAAATTAAATGACAAAATGTTACAAAAATATGCTGATGCTTTTTCGATATCAGTATCCGAATTAAAAAATTTTAAAACAGATTAATGCAAACTACTTTTACACATCATCAATCGGCACATTGCGAAAATGGAGTAGCCTCAAATTTGCTAAAAAACAATGGCTTAAACCTAAGTGAGCCTATGGTATTTGGTATTGGCTCTGGTCTTTTTTTCGTGTATTTGCCTTTTATAAAAGTTAATTATGCACCAGCAATAAGCTACAGAACCCTACCGGGTCAGATATTCAGAAGAGTTGCCAATAGATTGCATTTAAAAATAAAAAGACAGAAGTTTTCATCTGTATCCAAAGCAAACCAAGCTTTAGATGAAAATCTAAAAAATAATATCCCAACAGGATTACAAGTTGGTGTTTATAATTTAAGTTATTTTCCTGATGAATATCGCTTTCATTTCAACGCACACAACTTGGTCGTTTACGGAAAAACAGATACTGATTACCTTATTAGCGATCCAGTAATGGAAACCGTTACAACGCTTACACATGATGAATTAGACAAAGTCCGTTTTGCCAAAGGTGCTTTTGCTCCAAAAGGACAAATGTACTACCCTATTCATATTCCTGATACTATCGATTTAAAAAGTGCAATTATCAAAGGAATAAAAAATACTTGTCGCGATATGCTTGCTCCTATGCCAATCATTGGTGTTAAAGGAATAAAATTGGTTTCGAGAAAAATACGAAAATGGCCGCTACAGCACGGAACCAAAAAAGCCAATCATTATTTGGCTCAAATGGTTAGAATGCAAGAAGAAATAGGTACTGGTGGTGGAGGCTTCCGTTTTATATATGCTGCCTTTTTACAAGAAGCTGCTATTATTTTGAACAATGAAGATTTAAAAATCCTTTCGAAAGAGATGACACAAATTGGAGACTCATGGCGCGATTTTGCAGTAGAAGCTTCAAGGATTTACAAAAACCGAAGTGCCAAAAATGATGCTTACAATACTATTGCCGACCAACTTTTGGACATTGCCAATAGAGAAGAAGTATTCTTTAAAAAATTAAAAAAAGCAATTAGTTAATATATTTTGCATCCCATTATACAAATAACATCCCTATCTAAAAAGTACAAAAATGCAGAAATGTATTCTTTGAACGATTTAACGCTTACCATAAACGAAGGTCAAATTTTTGGTTTATTAGGTCCAAATGGAGCTGGAAAAACAACATTGATTTCGATGCTTTGCGGTTTGGTCAAACCTACTTCGGGTTCTTTTACGATTAATGATATGGCGTATGCAAATAATGCCAGCAAAATAAAAAAATTCATAGGTGTTGTTCCGCAGGAATATGCCCTATATCCTACTTTAACCGCAAGAGAAAATTTACATTACTTTGGTAGTATGTACGGTTTAAAAGGTCAGGATTTAAAAGACAAAGTAATCGAATCTTTGGAGCTTTTAGGTTTACTAAAATTTGCTGATAAACGCATCGAAACCTTTTCAGGAGGAATGAAAAGAAGAATTAATTTAATTGCTGGGATATTGCACAATCCTAAAATTATCTTTCTAGATGAACCAACAGTTGGTGTTGATGTACAATCTAAAAATGCCATTATAGATTATCTAAAACACCTCAACCAAAACGGAACAACTATAATCTATACTTCACATCACTTATCTGAAGCTGAAGATTTTTGTAGTGATATTGCAATACTTGACCAAGGCAAAATTTATGCACAAGGAACACCATCAGGATTAATTGCAAATACAAAAAATGCACAAAACCTCGAAGACGTTTTCATTTCATTAACCGGTAAAGAACTGAGAGATGATATATAAATTGTGGATGTCCGTCGTGAAAGAATTCCTGTTATTAAAAAGGGATTTAGGAGGATTAATCATTTTATTTGTGATGCCTCTAGTACTTGTTATTACTGTAACCTTAATTCAGGATAGCACTTTTAAAACTGTGAGTGATTCCAAAATAGAAATCCTTTTGGTTAATAACGATAACGGTTCTGTAGCCAAAACAGTTTATGATAACTTACAAAAAAGCAATCTATTTACAGTAGTTAGCCAAATCAACAATATCCCTTTGACCGAAGCTGTTGCTAAAGAAGCGGTCTACAAAGGAAAATACCAATTAGCAATTGTTATTCCTGAAAATCTAAGCAAAGATCTACAAGAAAAAATAGACCAAAATGTACAAAAAATAGTAAGCAGCATTGGTTTAACCGATACTATAGCTAAAACAGAAACTCCTAGAACAATCAACCAAAAGGAAGTTAGACTCTATTTTGATCCTGCTGTACAAATGAGTTTCAAAAATGCAGTCATGAACTCTATCGATAAGATGATTTCACAAATAGAAACACATTCTATTTACACCGCTTTTCAAGAACAATTAGGAGAAGGAAGTGCTAGTTTTGAACAAAAAAGCTTCATCACTTTTAAAGAAATAGTTCCTAGAGTAAACAACAAAGAAGTACTGCCAAACTCAACTCAGCATAATGTTCCTGCATGGACACTTTTTGCTATGTTCTTTATTGTGATTCCTCTTTCAATTAATATCGTAAAAGAAAAAACACAAGGAACATTTGTTCGGCTATTAACAAATCCTGTTTCAAATCGCGTTGTTATGGCAGGTAAAACAATTACGTATTCCATCATTTGTATGATTCAGTTCTACATGATGGTTGCCGTTGCCGTTTTCTTATTCCCAGAAATTGGTTTACCACCACTTAATATCGAAGGGCATTTATTCTTAATGAGTATCGTAGCTTTATTCTCTGGATTTGCTGCTATTGGTTTCGGAATAGTATTAGGAACTGTTGCTAAAACGCAAGAACAATCAGCTCCGTTTGGCGCAACAAGTGTTATTATTCTGGCTGCAATTGGAGGTGTTTGGGTACCCGTATTTGCGATGCCAAAAATCATGCAGCTTATCGCTAAGTCCTCTCCTATGAACTGGGGATTAAATGCATTTTACGATGTGTTATTACGCAACGCAACATTCTTAGAAATCATTCCAGAAATAGGTTTATTATTTCTGTTTTTTATAATTACAACAACAATTGCCTTAGCATATGACAAGAAGAAAAGAGCAGTATAACGAAGCTATTGCATTAACAGTTACTGAAGAAGTTAGAGTGCGCTTTAACGAAACCGATGCCCTCGGAATCGTTTGGCATGGTTATTACATCACCTATTTTGAAGATGGCCGTGAGGCTTTCGGACGCAAACACGGAATTACCTATCTTGATGTTGCAGCAAGCGGCTATACAACACCAATCGTAAAATCAATTTGTGAGCATAAATTGTCTTTACGCTATGGTGATGTTATTCGAGTAGAAACAAGTATTGTAGATACGCCAGCAGCTAAAATAATTTTTAGATTTAGAATTTTTAACGCCAGTGATGAAATTGTCTGCACAGGCGAAACAGTTCAAGTATTTTTAAATAAAGAAGGAAATTTAATGCTTACCAATCCTCCATTTTATGAAGAATGGAAACGAAAAGTAGGCCTCGTAAAATAACCTATATAAATCCGCTTAATCTGCATTGCATTAAAGACAGACAAAGGCTTAAAAAATAAAAGCATACCAATATCAGGAATAAAATGAGAGAAGTATATATCACACAAACCAATTGTATCACCCCTTTAGGATTTGATGTTCCATCAAACATTGATGCTATAGTGAGTGGTAAATCTGGAATTGAACAGCATGAAGATTCCTCTTTGATGCCTAATCCATTTTATGCTTCGATTATAAATGACGAAAAGCTAAATGCTGCTTTTGCCAAAGTTAGTTCTGAAACCAACTATTCTAGATTAGAAAAAATGATGATTTTGGCTTTGGATCCCGTTATCAAAAATTCTGAAGTAGATTTAAATTCAAAAACAGCCTTTATACTTTCGACAACAAAAGGAAATATTACAGCATTAAAGAATGATTCTCTAGAGAGTTTTCAAAATGCACATTTAAATGTCTTGGCACAAAACGTAGCACTTTTTTTCGGTTTTAAAACCCAACCAATTGTAGTTTCTAATGCTTGTGTTTCTGGAATTCTAGCTGTTTCGGTTGCCAAAAGAATGCTACAAAGTGAGCTTTATGACAACGTTTTTATTGTTGCAGGTGACGAAGTTTCTGAATTTGTATTATCTGGTTTTAATGCATTTCAAGCAATGAGTAGTCTGCCTTGCAAGCCTTATTCTGCACATAGAACAGGTGTAAGTCTTGGTGAAGCAACAGCTGCAGTTTTAGTTTCTACTGATGCTAAAAATGCTAAAATAAAAATTACAGGAGATAGTTCTATAAATGATGCCAATCATATATCAGGGCCTTCAAGAACAGGTGAAGGTTTATTCAGAAGTATACAAAATGCCTTGAACGAAGCCCAAATCAAACCTGAAAATATCGATTATATCTCAGCACATGGAACCGCAACTCCTTTTAATGACGAAATGGAAGCCATTGCTTTCAATCGATTAGAGATGGAAACAGTTCCGGTAAATAGTTTGAAAGGTTTTTACGGTCATACGTTGGGTGCATCAGGATTATTAGAAACAGTAATCTCAATTGAGTCAGTCCTTCGTGATACACTTTTTGTTTCCTTAGGTTTTGATGAAATGGGCGTAAGTCAACCAATTAACATCATCGGAAAAAATGAAAAGAAAAACATCAATGTTTTTCTAAAAACAGCTTCAGGATTTGGAGGTAGCAATACTGCAGTGATTTTTGAAAAAGTAAAATAAATGACTCAAAACAAAACATACATATACGATTATTGTACGATTGAAAACAACGAAATTGTTTTGAACGGAACGTCTATATTCAAAATAGAACCAACTGCTTTTGCTGACTTTTCGAAACAAGCGTACCGCAATTTTGAAATAAATTATCCGAAGTTTTTCAAAATGGATTCCTTAAGCAAACTTGCTTTTTTAGGAGCCGAATTACTTTTGAAATTAGAGCCGAGCGATAGTGAACTGGCAAAACAAATAGAGAACAATACCGCCTTAGTTCTTGCAAATAAATCCTCAAGTCTTGATACTGATGTAAAGTATCAGGAATCAATATCTGATAAAGAAAACTATTACCCAAGTCCGGCAGTTTTTGTTTATACTTTACCAAATATTTGCTTGGGAGAAATTAGTATCCGCCATCAACTAAAAAGTGAAAATTCTTTCTTTATATTTGACGCTTTCAATCCAGAATTCATAAGTAGTTATGCAAATACACTCTTACACACTAATAAAGCAGAAACAGTACTTTGTGGATGGGTTGAGTTTTTTAATGAAGAATATAAAGCTTTTCTTTGCCTGATTGGTAAAGAAGAAAACCCGAAATACCAAAACGAAACGATAGAAACATTATATAAAAAACAACCATGGAGGCATTAAAATTAGAATTAAAAAATAAAATTATTACTGTATTAAATCTTGAAGATATTACTCTTGAAGACATTAATGATAATGACCCATTGTTTGGAGATGGTTTAGGTTTAGACTCTATCGATGCTTTGGAATTAATCGTTATTCTAGATAAAGATTACGGAATTAAATTAGTTGATCCGAAAGAAGGAAAAGTAATTTTTCAATCAATCGAATCAATGGCAGCATATATTAAAGCAAACAGAACGAAATAGATTTCTTAGACTTACTTAGAATTTTTAGACTACTTAGATAAAAGTATTGTTTAAACTCCAAGAAGTCTAAAAGATTAAAGTAGTTTCAAGAAGCGTAATTAGAGTTTAGACTTTGATGGCTTCTTAAAATTTGACTTTTAGAATTTATAATCTAAGTAGTCTAAAATTCAAACAATCTAAGTAGTCTAAAGAATGGTAAAAGGCGTTGCTATAACTGGTATGGGAATAATTTCTTCAATTGGAAATTCAGTTGAAGAAAATTATATTTCATTAATAAATAACAAAATTGCTATTACAACTATCGAAAACATTTCGACAGTTCATGCCGATGTTATTAAGGTTGGTGAAATAAAAAAAACCAATGCAGAGTTAATCGCTCAATTACAACTCGACGAAGAAAATAACTTTTCAAGAACAGCACTACTTGGAGCAATTGCTGCTAAAGAAGCAGTTTCAAATGCAGGGATTACATCCATAAACGAATACAAAACAGGATTAATTTCAGCAACAAGTGTTGGTGGAATGGATATGACCGAGAAATATTATTATGATTATTTTGATAATCCCGAAATAAGAAAATACATTATTAGTCATAATTGCGGAGATGTAGCTCAAAAAATTGCTGACGAAATTGGACTAAAAGGCATGGTTACTACAATAAGTACCGCCTGTTCATCGGCTGCAAATGCAATTATGCTCGGTGCAAGATTAATAAAAACAGGAAAATTAGATCGTGTAGTTGTTGGTGGAACTGATGCTTTGGCAAAATTCACAATCAACGGCTTCAAAACTTTAATGATATTATCTGATGGATATAATAAACCATTTGATGATGAACGTAAAGGATTAAATCTAGGTGAAGCAGCTGCATTTTTAGTTTTGGAATCTGATGAGATTGTAACAAAAGAAAACAAAAAAGTACTGGCTCGTGTTTCGGGTTATGGCAATGCCAATGATGCTTTTCATCAAACTGCCTCTTCAGAAAATGGTGACGGTGCTTACCTAGCCATGAAAAAAGCATTTGATGTTGCAGCTTTAAATCCAAACGATATCGATTATATAAATGTTCATGGAACAGCAACTCCTAATAATGATTTATCAGAAGGAAGAGCTATACTTAGAGTTTATAAAGAAAACCCAGTTCCAGATTTTAGCTCAACCAAACCTTTTACAGGTCATACCTTAGCTGCTGCTGCTGCAATCGAAGCTGTTTATAGTATCCTTGCAATTCAGAACAATGTGGTTTTCCCAAGTTTGAATTTTGAAACTCCAATGCAAGAATTTAATCTAACGCCACAAACAACTTTAAAACATAAAGAAATCAAACACGTATTATCAAATTCTTTTGGATTTGGCGGTAACTGTTCCACACTTATATTTTCTAAAAGCGAATGAAATCGGCAATATTTCAAACAACATCTAAAATGAAGAATGACGATTCCCTATTCCTTAAAAAAACAAATATAATCTTCGCATGAAAAAAACATATATAAATGGTACTGGTTGTCTTTCAGCTCAAAAAACATTTGATACCGTTTTTTTGGAAGACGCTGAATGGAATAAAAATGATACTGTCTTATTCTTAAAAAAACCTGCTTACAAGGATTTTATCTCTCCTGTTGCAAGTCGAAGAATGGCCAATGGAATCAAAAACGGGATTGTAGCTTCAGCTTATGCCCTAAAAGAAGCCAATGTTGCCAATATTGACGCTATCATTACTGGGACTGGAATGGGTTGCATTGAAGACTCAGAAAAATTCTTAAAAGCAATCATAGATAATAACGAGGAGTTCTTAACACCAACAGCTTTTATCCAATCAACACACAATACTGTTGGAGCGCAAATTGCCCTAACATTACAATGCAAAGGATATAATTTTACTTATGTAAATGGTGCAATATCATTTGAGTCGGCTCTTTTGGATGCAAAAATGCAAATAGAAGGAAACGAGGCCAACTCAGTATTAGTAGGTGGAGTTGATGAAAATGGAGACTATACAATATCTCTTTTTAAATTAGCAGGATATATTAAAGAAGATAGTGATGAACCTTACCTCCTTTTAAGCGAAACTACAAAAGGATATATCTATGGCGAAGGAGCTAGTTTTTTTGTTTTAGAAAATGAAAAAAAAGAGACAACCTACGCTCAACTCTTAGATGTAGAAATTAAAAATGTTCTACAAGAAGATGAAATCGAAGCTGAGATTATAGAATTTCTAAAATCTAATAAATTAGAAATTTCAGATATTGATGCTGTTCTTTTAGGTTTTAATGGTGATGTTGAATTCGACTCTTATTATAAAAATTTAACTACTACTGCTTTCGCAAATACACCACAGGTTTATTACAAACATTTATGTGGAGAATATAATACAGCATCAGCTTTTGGATTATGGGTAGGTTCTAAAATCATTAAGACACAAACCATCCCAGAATTAATAAAAGTCAATTCACTAGAAAAGCCTGCCTATAATACTATTCTATTATACAATCAACTAAACGGTAAAGACCATAGTTTTACATTAATTTCAAAATGATAACGCATAAAAAAACATCCTTGTTTTTTATCATCATATTGCTTTTATTGCTTCTTACGAAACTTTATATCGCAATCCATTTTTTGTGGTTTGTATTGATTGGAATAATCTGGTTAAGCATTGCTGCTATAAATTCGGCACGAGTAAATTCTAATTACCATGTAAAAGCCTATTGCAATAATCCATCTTTAACCGAAAAGAAAATTGCATTAACTTTTGATGATGGTCCAAGCATGTTTACATTAGAAGTCCTAGACCTTTTAAAAAAGTACGATGCGAAAGCCACCTTCTTTTGCATTGGAAAAAACATTGAGAAACATCCTGAAATCATAGAACGCCTTTTATCCGAAGGGCATCAAGTTGGGAATCATTCGTATAGCCATTCTCATTTTTTTGATTTCTACAATGCCAAAAAAATACTTGAAGAAATTAAACAAACTGATACACTTCTGGAAAAATTTACCTCAAAAAAAATAAATTTCTTTAGGCCTCCATATGGCGTAACCACACCATCTATTCGCAGAGCATTACAGATAAGTGGTCATAAAGTAATTGGTTGGAATATTCGGTCACTCGATGGCGGCATCCAAGACCCAAAAATAATTTACAATCGCATTATAAAGCGAGTTTCTCCAGGCGGAATTGTACTTTTGCATGATACGGCTAAGCATTCCGTTTTAGTCTTGGAACAGTTTTTGCAATTTTTGCAACAAAACAATTATACCGTGATTTCGGTTGAAAAATTATTGAATCTTAAAGCATATGAAGACTAAATTATATTTATTGGCAATAATCTTGAACCTGTTCTCTATGAACTTGTTTGCACAAGAACAAAAAATGTCTGACAGTGAGATTACAACTTTCAAACAATCAGTTAATCTAGTTTCTAAAAAAATCAAAACATTAAGTACTGATTTTGTACAATACAAACATTTAGATTTCTTATCAAAGGATATTGAAACATCAGGAAAGATGATTTTTAAGGAACCGAACCTATTACAATGGCAATACAAAAAACCATATAATTATAGTATTGTTTTTAAAAACGGTAAAATCTTGATTAATGACGAAGGCAAAAAAAGTGCTGTCGATATTGGAAACAGTAAAATTTTTGGTCGAATCAATAAACTTATTGTTGGTAGTGTAAGTGGCGATATGTTTGACGATAAGGAATTTAGCATTAGCTATTTTAAATCAAAAAACCAGAACATTGCAAAATTTATCCCAAAAGATGTAACTTTAAAGAAGTACATTAAACAAATAGAATTGACTTTTGATAAAGAAGATGCTACAGTCGTTCAAGTAAAATTACTTGAATCTTCTGAAGATTACACCCGAATTGTACTTAAAAACAAAGTAATAAATGCAAAAATCGACGACTCCGTTTTTACTAATTAATTGCTTTTTAATCTGTTTTCTGTTTTCTTGTGGTCAAAAAATTACGAGAGATTACAATCCGAAACCATTAGAAAAAACATCTTATCAAGCGCCTTATTTTTCTAGTCCCGAAATGGATTATGTATATAAAGCAAACATAACTGTTTATGGTCATGAATTATCAGGGATCTTTATCGCCAAAAAAATAAATGACACCACACATCGCGTTGTATTCACAACTGAATTTGGTAATAAATTACTAGACTTTGAAATTTCGGAGGCAAGTTTTAAAGTCAACTCAATTGTATCAGAATTAGACCGAAAAATTCTTATCTCGACCTTGAAAAAAGACTTCCGATTGCTTCTTAGAAAGGATTACCTGATTGAGAAACAATTTGAAAACCAAACCAATACTATTTACCAATCTAAAGATGGCAAACAATATAATTTTATATTTTTATCTAAAGAAAATCAGAAATTAGAAAAGGTGGTGCATGCCTCACAAACAAAAGAAAAAATAACTATTAGTTTTAGTTCAGAAAACAATATTTTTGCTGAAAAAATTGAGATTTTACATCAAAATATAAAGTTAAAAATTGAATTAAATTATCTCAAAACAGAATAAATCATAGAAATTATTAATCAACACAAAATTAAAATGAGAAAAGTAATATTAATTGCAGTTGTTCTTCTAGTTGGAACCTTATACACACAAGCTCAAGTAACTGTAAGACCAGGAGTAAAAGGAGGATTGAATTTTACCCGATTAACAAATTTTGAAGCCGATGGGGCAAAAGTAGATTTCAATCTAGGTGGGTTTGTAGCTATAAAATTCAATCGTTTTTACACACTTCAACCCGAAGTAAATTACTCTAGACAAGGGGTTAGAAGCGAATATGTAAATTTCTTTTCACCAATGCCTAATTACAGTAGCTCAAAAACAAAAACATATTCAATAGATTATGTTTCATTAAGTGCCATTAATAAATTCAACTTTGGAGGTCACCCTTTTTATGCATTAGCTGGTCCTTCAATAGATTTTAGAGTTAAAGATAATTTTGCAAACTATGATCGTCCTATAGATGTTGATATTTCTATAGTAGGTGGTGTTGGCTATGCATTGCCAAATGGCTTATCATTTGAGGCAAGAATCAAACAAGGTTTTCTTGACATTTTTGGAAACGACTATATTTATGAAGACAGCAATAACGATTACCACTATAATGACGTTGTGCTAAATCAAGTCTTCCAACTTGGAATAACTTATACATTTAAAACAAAATAAATCCCCCTAATGAATTTTAAAAACTTATTATTTTCTTTTTTTACATTTATAGTAATCTTTCAAGTACAAGCACAAGTAACTTTTAGACCGGGGATTCAAGCCGGAATTAACATTTCAAAATTGACAGATTCAAATCTTGGAAACAAAACCGATTTTTATATCGGAGCATTTGGAGCTCTAAAACTTTCGAAATTTTATACATTACAACCTGAATTAACATATTCCAGACAAGGAGGTAAAGGAAACCTCTCTATGGGAACCACAACTATTTATGACTCTGGAACAAATAGTTATTTTACTACTGGTTATCAAGAAGCTAATGTAAATGCATCACTGCAATACATTTCAGGAATAACGATTAATAAATTTAATTTTACTGAAAGTTTTTATGTCTTAGTTGGTCCTTTTTGTGACATACTTATTGCAGATACATTTAAAGTAGATCCTAAAGACAAAGAAAGAAATTTTAACAAAGGACAAGATATCGATTTAGGAATTATTGGAGGATTAGGATACAGTCTGAAAAATGGAGTTTCGTTTGAGACAAGAATTAAAAAAGGCTTAACAGATGCGTTTACTAATTATTATGCAAATGGAGCTAATAGTATTAGGGGCTAAACCAAATATATACTATAAAATAAGACATTAATACCTAAAAAGGTTTAAAAAGGTTTAATTCTACTTTAATAAAAAAGACCAAAAATTGAAGTTTCTATAAAAAAGGTTTAATTTTTGGACTTCAAAAGTGATTTAATGTGGTCGATTTCCGCTTCTAAGTCACCTACACGGTCATATAATACCGCAGGATCAGGTAATTCAAAAGAAAGGTGCATTTTTACAGCCCAAACCTCTTTTATTTGGTGTGGTTCAAGTGAAATATTTGGATATTCTTTTCTATTATCCGATTTCAAATAAAGATTATCATATTTTTTTAGACGATTTAAGACACGTTTAACTAATATTCCATCATTACTTACAATTACATATACTCTATTGTCTTTTATGTCTTTATACCAATTCTCAACCCACTCTGCTACTACATAGCAACCATCGCAAAGAGTTGGAAACATTGAATGTCCTGAAGTTTGAAACATTCTAAAAGTACCATTCTGAATATTAGGTAAACTGAACGTTGGTAGAGATTGTACAAATTCTGAATCACCATAACCTACCAAATATCCTGCAGCTGCTTTAGCAGGTACTAAAACAACATTGTCTTTTCCGGAGCTATCGACAGTAACAAGCTTTGGCATTCTACTAGATAGGTTGTCCGGTTTCTCATTTAGTGAAAGTGATACATTTTCTTTACTTTTCGTTTGTTCCGAAAATGTGACAGTTTTTGTGACATTTTCAGACTGTGACATATCCTTTACATTTCGTTTTTCAATCGATCCTTTTCCAGTAAGTAAAAAATTGCCATCAATATTGACGCATTTTGCATACAAAAGCTCTACATCGAATGTATTCCTGCTATGCCAAGACGATAATGTTTGTCGCTTTATTCCTAAAAAATCAGCAAAATCACTATCAGAATTATATCCGTAATGGGCTTTCAAGGCGTTTAAAATAAGGCTTTTATTAATTTCTGTACTCATATTGCGTAAAATATGTACTCATTTTGTTGCTTTTGTATGCAAATTGCTTACATTTGTATCACTCTAACGATACAAAGGTATATAATTTTTTAAGATATGAGCATACTAATAACCGAAGCAAGAAAATTTAAGACATGGGAACTACTTCATACCATGACTGGTAGTAGTAAAGTGTATTGTAAAAAAGTTGTGATAAACGAGAGAAATCAAAAGTCTGCAGCTGCAAAAAAGATCATGGAGAAGTTCGCTGAACTAGAAAAAATGTTAATCAACTAGTCACAAAGATGCAGCTTTTACCTAACGACATCCTAATTCGTAATTATAAAGACGGTGAAACCCTATGGGTATCGCAACGACTTGTATTACAAGTTTGTCAGGTAACGGAAGAATATTTAAGAACCCGTGCGAGAGCATTATTTAAAAAGTCAGTCCAAAAAGGTTATAAATATGGAGACTTTTTACCGAATACCGGTAGTGCGTGGCGTTGGGGAAAAGTAAACGGTACTTTCTATTATGATTATGACTGTTTGCCTGATCGTAAACCAACACATTACCGCTCAACATTTGGCGCAAAGCATGAGCTTCTACAAGCGTATGAAGCTCTGCAAAGTGCCGACAAATCAAGCAAACAAAACCAAGTTAAAAACGCTATTCAGACGCAAGTAAATTCGTTCATTGACAATACTGATATAACTTATTACATGTACGGTGCAATGGTAGGCTTTAATCAAAAACAAGCTGAACAAATGGCAACCGGACGTGCTTGGTGTTTGTGGATAATAAAACAATTATACAACGACAATTTTAAGCTTTTAGGAATTAATAAAAAACAAGACTTCTACCAAGTGTGTACTGATATGTTAGCACCGTTGGAACTGGAAGGATTTAAAATTAATTCTGCAGCTTATTTGCGTAATAAAGTAAACGAATTTTCTTTATCAGGAGATTTAAAAGAACAATTGAACTTCTTTATTTCTGGTAAATATGGAAATGACAATGCTCAAATTGTAGGCAAATACCCTTTAGTTGACGAAACTACAGGTCAGATATACCAATTCGACATACACCAAGCCATGATGTTTCATTTATACATGAATCCGGGCGGTTCGTCAAAAGAGTATATCCGTACACTTTGGGAACGTGACTATTGTGAAGATGTTCAGGAATTTGATTTGCAACCTATTGCATATCGTACTTTTTGCCATCATTTGACACGTTTTAATAAATCAATATTGACCGCAAAAGCTCGTCATGGTGAAGATCATTATAAAAAACATGTTCAGACTTATGTAACAACCGAAAGATTGCAATATGCACACTCATTATTTGCAGGTGATGGTTCAGGAACTATCAATTACAAATACAAAAAGGCAAACGGTAAATGGTCAACAATGAAACTATATGTGATTTTGATTACTGATGTAGCAAGCCGTCATATTTCCGGATGGTCAGTATCTCCTAAAGGCGATCATAAAGAAACTACCGAAATGATGCAGGAAGCTGTTAAAATGGCTATCGAATACGGAGGCAAACAAACTATGTTCGAATTTATATCCGATAATCACGGAGCCTTCACATCAAAAGAAAGTAAATCTTTCTTAAACCTTGCTTTTAATAAAGTAAGAACTATTGAAGCGGGTAACTCACAAGCGAATCCTGCAGAAACGCAATTCCGTTTGTTTAAACGTAGTTTAAAAGACATTAAAAACTTCCTTTCAACATCTTGGGGAACTGGTATCGAAGGTCAGGCAAATCCCGATCATATCAATATCGACGATATGCCAACTTATGAAGATGCAATAATTCAAATGCATGAATTAGTTAAGCGTTGGAATACTACGAAACTACGTGATGGTGTAGCTCCTGTAGAACGTTTCGCAATTAAACACCCTAATTGCGCACCGCTTGAACCTGTTGTAATGCGCTATTTGTTCGCAAAACACACGAAAGTAGATGTTAGTTACATGCGTGGTTATGTAAATGTTTATCGTACAAAAGGCTATAGCGAAACTGAACAATTTCAATTTGAAATACCACAGTTTGGCGGTGCGGGAACTGAAATTATTGCTAAAGCTACCGGTTACACTACAGGAGCTGAAGTAAAAGTGGTTTGGGATGAAGATTTTGCAGACTTATATACACTAGATGAAAAGTTTATAATGACTTGTCCTCGTTCAATAGGCGCTTCACAATCACATGCTGAAACTGACGAAACTAAATCTAATGCTTTAGGGCATCTGAAAGGCAGAAAAGCAAAACAAACTGAATTTATAGATGATTTTGAAGCTTCACTAAATGAAGTAATAAATGATTTAGGATACACTCATGCTATTGCGCTTGGAGCTAACAAAGAAACTTATAATGAAAATCAAATAAATAACGAGAATAATAACCTTAAAAACACGACCAAACAGAGAGTAAATAGAGACTTTAATAGCTCTGATTGGTCGGCTTAAATTTTAAATCTATGGCAAAGTTAACACAAATTCAGAAACTAGAGCAAATACCTGCAGCGATTGAAGCGTATTTGGTTGAAAACAACACTACTCAGGTAGCATTAGCAAAATTGGCCGGCATCGATAAAGCCTATGTAAATCAAATTGCAAAAGGAAATGAAGCTATCGGAAAAGCGAAAATTGCTGATAAATATTATGAAGCAATCGCTTTTGCAATTGGTTTCAAGTTAGAAAAAACATACTGGAATCACTTCAATACGTTTAATTTCAAACAATCCATTATCACTTTCGATAATGCACGTGAAAAGAAAATCAGATTAGGTGTAGATGGCGATACCGGACTTGGGAAAAGCTATGCTGCAGGAATGTACAAAAGAAAATATCCTACACAAGTATTCCTGGTTAAATGTTCAGGTATCGAAAACTCAAAAGAGTTTGCTATCAATTTAGCAATTGAAGTGGGTGTGACTACTACCGGAACCAAAGGCGCAATTGTAAAAAGAGTTTGCGAAAAAATTAAAAATTTAGGAAATAATCCAGTACTGATCATTGATGAATTTGAAAACTCAAAAGCCGGAAATATTCCAACAGTAAAAACCATTGCTGATGAATTAGAAGGCCATGCTGCAGTAATTGTAATTGGAATCGATGTTCAAAAAATGCTCTTAAAAGGTGCTGAACGTAGAAAGAATGGTTTTGTACAAACAAACCGTCGTTGGTCATTTGGTTGGACAAATTTAGACCCATCAATAGGCGAAGATATAGAGTGTATTTGCAATGAATTAGGCATTAACAATAAACCCTCTCAAAATTGGCTAAAAGCTCGTGTAAAAGACTTTGACAGCCTAAGAAACATTTGTATTACGGCACTTGAAGAAGCCGAAAAGACAAACCAAGAAGTTACTATTTCATTACTAAACGAACTTTTTCCATTATGATGACATTTTATCCCTCAAGCAGCTTGCTGATTATAAAAAATGATTTCAGCAAAATAGTAAAAGCCTACAGCGGTGCAATCGCAAAGGCTATGTGGCAAACCGAAACAGACAATAATTTAAAACCAAAATTTCAAACTATGACAGTATCAAAACAATGGTTAGAAAACCAAATTAAAGAACTAAATGACTGGCTTTTTGATAATGAAAAAGGAAATCATTTTGAGTATGCACCTAAAAAACATAAGCGGGATTATTATGTAAGAAAGCTTATAGAATTGGAAGAAAACCAAATGCCTAACATTAAAGTTTAAGACCATGAGAGAAAGTTTTGTTAAAAAATCATCTAACGCCTTTTTCGAGAACAAACGAGCTACAGTTTTGAACGAAATAAAAAACGTTGGAGGCGAAATAATCACAAAAGGAATGCCAGTGATCATTACAGGAAAAAACCACAGGCAGAAGACTTATTTAGATGTGTATTTTGGAAATGTAATCATTAACGGTGTTAATCCGGAAGATTTAGAATTAGTAAAAGAATCGGACAATTTACAACCTATAGAAAGCGACACTTTAGATATTAGAGAACATAAATTTTATTAATAAATCAAGAAAATGGAGAATAAAATCACACACACAGCAAAGGATTTAAAATGGATTGACGAATCAGGAACCGTTATTCCTTTTAATCGAATTACACCAACTGAAAAGTTATTCGAACGCTCATCAGCTAAGTTAATCAAAGGAGCTTTGGCATTAAACAAGCAATTGTCAGATTTCAAAAAGATGATACAGGAGTTATCAGCTGAAGCTTTTGAAGCCTTTATGAAATCTAAAGAATTAGCTAAGGAATCAAAAGGAAATTTCACCTGGTACAACTTTAACAGAAGTATCAAAATTGAAGTATCTAACTCTGAACCAATCAAGTTTGATGACTTAACCATTTTAGCTGCTAAGGATTATTTAGATCAGTTTTTAAATGAGAACATCGAAAGTAAAAATGAATTTGTAAAAGACATGATAACTGATGCTTTTTCAACTCAAAGAAACGGACAATTAGATGTAAAACAAGTTTTGAAAATCACAAAATACAAAGTAAGGGTAGGCAATGAACTTTTTACGAAAGCCTGTGATTGCATTAGTGAAGCAATCAGAAGGCCATCATCAAAAACTTACTTTAGAATTTGGTTAAAAGATGAAAATGGTAAATATCAAAACATTGATTTAAACATCAGTAGTTTATAAAATGGAACATGACGAACTACTAGATGAGGCTATAAAATTTGCTAAGGAAAACGGCAAAATTAGAACTACACTTTTGCAGATAAAATTTAAGTTAGGATACAATAGAGCTAACAAAATAATGAAGCAAATGGAAGATCTTGAAATACTAGATAAAGAGAATAAAGGAGAGTTTTATTTAGATAGAATTGTTATCTCTTAAGTTTAAAATTCCCAAATGGCATACGCTTACGTTCGAGTCGTAAGTGGGAGCGAAAAATGAAAAATTAGTAAAAATGAAAGCAATCGGAATCACACAATTTCAAGAAAAGTCCTTCGATGTTTATGACATAGAAGGCGAATGGCTAGACAGTTTCGGCTTGATCGAAAAGAATTTCAAAATGTCGGTTACTGGTGATTCAGGGGGTGGGAAAACAGAACTTGTGGTCAAGTTTATTAAGGAATTATGCTTAAAGTTCAATGTAAAAGCAGATTATTTCTCTTATGAGCAGGGTCATTCTAAATCACTTCAAGCTGCCGTTATCCGTAACTCAATGGAAGAAGTAAAAGGCAAAGTTATGTTTATGACTGGTGGCACTTTTGACGAACTTTTAACGAGGTTAAAACGTAGAGCTTCTGCAAGAATTGTTGTTATAGATAGTCAGGATTATTCTGAACTAACAACTAAACAATTTAAGCTACTTGTTAAAAGCTTTCCTAGAAAATCATTCATTGTAACCAGTTGGGCTAATAAGGATAAACCCGCTAATAAAGCCGCTAGAGATATTGAGTATATGTGCGATATCAAATTGTATGTGTCAAAATATAAAGCATATCCACGTAGCCGATATGGCGGAAATGAAACCTTAGTTATTTGGGATAAAAAAGAGAATACACCTGTGCAACAAAAACTTTTTTAATATGGAAAGGAAGAAATTTAACAGAACATTCAACACGTTTTCGGATTCTGATAGTGCTGTAGATAACTATTTAAATAATAATAAACGTGTTGCTGAAACGCCAAAATTGGAAAGCGAACAATCCCTTTCGGCAGAAATGGAATTGATAATGAAGCGCAAGCGAAGTATGATTTTAACCTTAGCTACCAAAACAGGCATAAAAGAACCGGATAATTGGACAAAGTTTAATAATTGGATGAATAACTCATCAATTCATAAAAAAGCGCTTAACGCTTATAATTATGACGAATTAGACGAATTGATAAAGCAGTTTAGAGCATTAGAAGCAAACTATGAAAGTAGTGCTGAAAAGACCGGAACAAAAGCGTGGCATCATGCTACAGGTATTCCAAAACCATCTACAAACTAAAAAAAAAGCCCTAAATATTTCTATCTAGAGCCTATTCAACTTGGCGGTTGTGTGGCTCCAAAGATAATATAAATGGCTTATAACAGAGAAAATTTTTTAACAAAAGTTTTGAAAGTTCAGACCATTGTTTTGCATCACCGCAAACAAGGTCTGTTTTTCAAAGAAATTTTCTATAAGCATATTGAACATGAATTTCATATTAGCAAAAGAACCTTCGATACTTATTTAGGCATTAATGCTAGGAAAGAGCTAAGAGAATTACACGAAAATAAATCAGAAAACGAACAATTAACCCTTTTTTAAATGGAACATGAATTAAAAATTCATCCTGAACACTACAAAAATGTACTGTTGGGATTAAAGAAAGTAGAAGTCCGAAAAAATGATCGGAATTATCAGGAATACGACATTCTTATTCTTAATGAATATGACCCTAAAACCAAAAAATATACCGGTTGTCAGGTTATCCGAAAAGTAGATTTCATTGTTAAAAACATTGAAGGATTAGACCCTCAATATGTGGTATTACAAATGTCAAAACCTTTATAATATGAAAGTAGATTTAAGATTATCACACGAAGCAATAACAATCATCACAGCAACATTACAGCCTATTTATAATTCAAAGGCTCACACAAGACGGGAAAAATCAACTTTATCAATAGCCTTGGATGTTGTAACAATATTGGAAAGCAAGTTTAGTAAGTTAAAGCTTAAAACCGACTTACTTAATACGAAAACAAAGGTAAAAATATCGTTTAAATAACATGAAGCTGATATGTTAGAGCTCTTATTAATACAGGAAATAAAGGGTGTTGAGGATGTTTATATTAGGCGACAAATTCAAAAAACAATTGATGTTTTAAATCAAAAACTTGCCTAATGCATACCAAAACAATACCTAAAAAAGGCCTCAATAAAACAGAATCGATTTTTGAATATGAGGCAAGATTAAAAAGAGAAGCTCTCGAAATATCAAAGAATTTCATACACACAAAACCAGTTAAGTACTTATTAAAATAAGAGAAAATGGAAGAATTTATAACATATGAAGTTACGTTTATTGAAACGAAGGAAAAATGGATATTTCAGTATAGAAAATCGGATAAAATCCTGCACTGTTTTATCAATTTAAAAGGTTCCAGTTTTATCAATTTGCTTCGAAAACAGACATTTCCTGAAAATGTAGAAATGATAGAACAATGGTCTAAGTTTAGAAAAATAGTAACTATTGAGCTGAAGCTTGAAGATTATTCTTTTGACGCTTTTTGGGAAAAATACGAACTCAAAAGGAAAAAAGAGTTATCACAAAAAGCTTTTGAAAAACTTGATTTAGTGAGTAAAATAAAATGCTTTACGTCGCTAAAAAATTACAATGAAGATTTAAAGAAAACAGGACAATCAAAAGCGCACATGGTAACATGGATTAATCAAAAAAGATATAACGATGAGTATTAACATCTTCAAAAAAGTATAATAAATAAACGGTATTACTGAAAACCGTAATTAAATTACTAATAGTTCAAATAAATTTACACAATGGAACAAATAACAAAGATTTTAATTGAAGCAGAAAAAGAACAATCCTTTTTAAAGGGATTGTTTTTTGGTTTTCTATGTGGCATGATTTTCGTTTTAGTATTATTTCTTATATTTGATAAGAATTTACAACATTTAGCACTATAAAAATGAAAAAATTACTACTTACATTACTTTTATTACCCACACTTTTAATAGCCCAAAACCGTCCAGATTGGGATTATGATGTTCAACAGCCAATTAGTGTAGATTTCCCCAATAAATTGCCTTTTTATAACGAGTATTTGCCATTACAAAACACCTATTATGAGTTGAATATTTCGCTTAATAATATTCGTAAATTAGTAACGGATAATTTAAAAATGAATCCAAAACAAAGTGCACCAAGTGGAAACGGATTTCAGTTTGAAGTTTACACCAATCCAACACACAGAGAGCCGCTTAAAGTAAAATATAATACTTTTAAGGCTTATGGTTTGGAGGTAGTTAAATCAATCGAAATAAACGGAGATTTTAATGATGTTGCAACATTATTTGTTTATTTGTACGATACCAATTTTTCAACAAATGAAACACCGTCAAATAAAGCCACAAAGAATTATAAACAAGATTTTGCAGTGTTCACGGTTAATCCTAATGGAAAAGCTTCTATTGTAATATCAAACACAAAATACAATGACAACACAACTGATTTTATAAAAGATTTTAATATTGCAAAAGAAGCTATAAAAAGTTGATCTAATCAAACTCATACTTTAGATTTCCGTTTAAATCTATTTTATCATAATCACCCGCTTGGTATTTATCAAGCGGGTTTTTTCTTCCCTTAAAACTACATTCATAAGTCAATAAGTAGATATCTACAATGCTATCCATTTTATGAAAACCTTCAGAAACAATTTCAGGTTTTCCGGTTTCTTCGCTTTCGATAGTTCCGGCTATGCTATCGATGATTGCCACGTAGTCCAGGAACTTTAAACCAAGCTCTCTATTTAGTGAAATGTTTGAAGTATCACGCAATTGCTCATAGCAACAATAGAAGGTAATTGTTGCTGTTGGGGGCTGTGTTTGGTAATCGACATCCCAATCCACCAATATTGCAGGCTGTGAAAAAAGCTCGAAATTTTCTTCAAATTGTTCCTGACCGGCATACAGATCAATATACTGTACCGGACTGATGTTTTTATCAAGAAACTTTTGTTTGTTTTCTACCTTTTCAAAAGTTTCAATTGTTTTTTTATAGAATGTATTCATATTTAAACGGGGTTTAAACTATTTTAAAATTTCATTTATTTCCTTTTGGACTAATCTCTCAATTCTTCTTAAAAGCAATGCGGACTCACCGATAAAACGCCTTTCCGGTATTGTCATTTTTCTTTTTCTTCTGTGTGCTTTTACCGTTTCAGTACGTCCTTTGCGCTTTCTGCTATGCGTTTTTACTGTGATTGTCTGGTTAATAACCGCACCTTCATTATGTACTTCAGCATAAGGAACATCAGTACCAATTGTTACACTATTCCTGGTCACCTTTATTTTTCTAATCGAACGTTTCAAACGTCCAGACTTTACCATTAATGAACCACGTGCAGCAGCTTTTTTTTGTGCATCGGTATGCCATTCAGGTGATGGTTTTCGAGGTTTCCAACGACTAACACTTTTATCAACCCAATTT
Source organism: Flavobacterium pisciphilum (assembly GCF_020905345.1). Classification (NCBI taxonomy): domain Bacteria; kingdom Pseudomonadati; phylum Bacteroidota; class Flavobacteriia; order Flavobacteriales; family Flavobacteriaceae; genus Flavobacterium; species Flavobacterium pisciphilum. The sequence goes on along the minus strand of NZ_JAJJMO010000001.1, from coordinate 3,034,315 downwards.
TTACGAACAAATCTTTCCTTACTGAAATTGACCGCTTCAATAGCGGCCATTTCAGGGAATCTTTTGTAGAGCTTTGATAATCTGTTAAGTTTAACTATAAAATCCTGCATACTAAGCTGTTTCAGCGTTAATCATTACACGTCTCATCATTTCTTTAAACCACGCTTCGACATCATCTTTGGTCATACCTTCATAAGCACTTTGAGCCACATTTATTCCGCCTTTATTGAATGAGTCAATACGGATATCTATTTTACGTATTTGATTAGCAGAACCGGCAACTCTGTTTAAATCATCGCCTTGTTTTTTCTTTTTGCCATCGGGAGCTAGCTTGCCATCAATAACCGGCGGTTTTAATAACGGGCTTTGTGGTTTGTTTTCTGTTGCTGATTTTGTAGCTGTTCTAGCAGCTTTTTCTCCTGGTGTAACTAGATTGTTTAACTCTCTAAATTGTTTGATTTTATCAAGGCCTTTTTGAGCTAAACCAGTCGGATCTATTTTTGCAGCTAATTCCAAAATTTGTTGTAATGGCTTCAATAAAGCATCTAATAAAACAAGTCCTATTCTTTTTAAGCCTCCTATAATTCCATCAGTTTCGAAAGCCTTTTTAATGCTTTCCCAATGATCATAAACTGATTTAAAAGCACCTACGACCATTCCAATTGGCCCCAAAAATAACATTAACGCCGCTCCCCATTCGTCCCATTTATTTATAGCGAGAACAATAATTCCAATTAAAGCAGCGATTCCGATAACAATTAAACTTACTGGATTGGCATTTAATGCAATGTTCCAAAGCCATTGGGCTGCAGTAGCAATTTTGGTTGTCCATCCAAGCGATTTCATAATGTCATACATACCGCCAAATAATCCTGTAATTTCGTTTATAGTGCTTGCACCTGAACCAAATGCTTCAATTGCCGGCATCCATGCACCCACTCCATCAGCTATTGAAGTTTGTAAATTAGCTATCCATGTTTTTAAACCTTCATCAGCTTGTTTAAACGATTCTATTTTGTTAGGGTCAAGTTCCATAGTTCCCAACCCTAAAATAAAACTCATTCCCGCATCTTCACCAGCCCCTTTAAAAATATCTGTTAAAGCTAATTGCTTTGCCTGAGCTGTTGCTCCTTCCATAGCTTTAGAAATCATTTGAACGGCCTCAAATGAAGTTTTTCCGGCTAAATCTTTTACACTTAATCCGATACCTTTTAAAGCATCGACCTGAGTGGGTCCCATTTCTTTAAGCGATAAATTAGCCTCCTTAATAGAATCAATTGCCTTATCTGAAAATATGCCCTGTTTTCCTGCATTAGACATGATGGCTAACATTTGTGACGCATCTAAACCAAGCTCTCGAATTTGCGGGCTGTATTCCTTAAATTGGTCAAGCATATCTCCATTAAGATTTGCACCTTTTTGATAACCGGCTTCAAGTATGGCTAAATTGCTTTCAAAAGTTCCTCCAAGCTGTTTGGTCATTGCATTGGCAGATTTTGCAATTTCTAAGCTGTCCTCACCATAAACCTTACTAATTTGATGTACTTTTTTATTCACTTCCTCTAAATTGCTCACATCCATTTGCTGTAAAGCTGTCTTAGTATTATTGATCTCTTTAGTAAAGTCTAATGATTCGGAAACCTTGTCGAATAGTTCAGACATTTGATTTATCTTAACCGGGTCAAACGCTTCGCCAATATTGGAAAAAATTTTAATTTGTGACATGTTAAAACTTTTTAACTTGCCTTCCATTTTTTCTGTGGCACTAGAAAGCTTTGCCTGAACCTGAGATAATTTGTTATTAAACATCTTATCGCCAAGCTCCATCATCAACTCTAATTTTGATTTTTTAGCCATATTGTTATTTTTTTATATCTTTGTACTATCAAGTAAAAATGATGCCTCTAACATTAGCGCTCACTGAGATAAGGAATACATAGCGTGAAGGGTTCATTTAATTGAGGGTGTTATTTTTTCGAGTTCCTAATAAGAAGACCTTTGCGCAAGTTTAGGTCTTCTTTTTTTGCTTCATACCACGTTTTAACTTCTAGACCTTTGTTCGACATTTCGCAATCAATTACTATAATTTTATCATTGTAAAACTTCAAGTACCTGGACTGAAATTTGCCGTCTAATTTATCCTGAGTATTATACCAAACTTCGTCAGGTTGGTTCAATATATCTTTGATATGTGGGAATAGTTGATGTCTGTTTTCGTTCGGTTTTATATACTTTCCTTTTGTATGAAATTCAAAATTCTTTTCAGCTAAAACCATCTTACGACCATAGTAATCTTTAAAACCCATAAATGCCCCGGATTTATCCTTTTTAAACAGTTCCTTTACGTTTTCTGTTGTAATGCTTTCGTCAAGTGAAATAGTGTTTAAATCAGATTTAAATTCACTCCATTTAGGTAAATCATATTTATCGAACGTCATATCATTTAACTTTTTTGGAAGTCCTTTTATATCGCTGTAGAATTGAGATTTAGTAAACACTTCTTTCAAATCACCACGGTTAAGATTGAATTGACTTTTTGACCAGTTCGCATTTTCAGCGTCAAGCATTTCCTGAGCTACTTTACCGCTCATTACTTCGCCTGCTTGTGGAGTGCGATTATATTGTATAAACTCACAACGACAACCCGGACCATTTGGCGGAAATAACTTCATAGCTTCACGATCACTTAAATTGAAAATTTTACCATCCAATTTAGCGTGTTCATTTCGCACCTTAGAATCTCCTGCAGTTTGATATTGAACGTACGATGTAACTGTATCCTTTTCAGATAAAAATCGTTGATATGCTGCTGAATTTTGACCGACTGCAACCGATAGATTATATTCAGTTGTTAAATAGTTTTGATTTAAATCTTTGATTTTTTCATTAGCCAGTTTCTTAAAATCAGCTTCTGATCTGATTTGGTTTTTCTCCTGGTCAATTAGCAAATCGGTCATTGTAGCTAAACGTGCTTCTGTCTTCGATGCTGAAAACTCAAACAAGTTATATTCCATCATTTGATAGGCTAAGGAATCCGGAGTATTGTAACCGGTAATTGCGCCATAACCGGATTTTAAACCTTGTACTAATTGTAAAGCTTCTTCAACAATCAAATTACCTTCAATGCCTTTAGTATCTTCGTTTTTCCAAAGGGCTTCAAGTAGTCTATTAGTTAAATCCTCTAAGTTTTTTGGCTTAGCTACAGCTGTTGGAAATTCGTATCCAGGGCAACATGTCGAAACTGGATAATTTGGCATTTTAAATAATGCTACAGCATTACTCGTATTCTCCGTTAAAGTTGGGTTGGGGCTTTTTTTTTTACCGATAATAGGGATGCTAAAAGTTTTAGATAGCCATTCCTCGTCAACATCATATTCCTCCATAAAGCCTTTAACGATTTCCCAAAATTTATTTAGATCAATTTCCTCCTTGCTTTCAATCCATTCAAATTCGTCATCATCAGAAATGTAGTTATAGCCTTGAATTTTCAATAAGGTCAATAGTTCATCATTGATATTAAAGCCTATATCTCTACGGTCGGATTGACTAATTTTGAAATCTAATGAGCGTTCATGTACTTCTGTGTTGGAACGATTTGCTTCATTATTTCCAATAGTATTAGAACCAACCAAAACACCCGAAATTTCAGTAGTATTGTGTTCAATAAATTTTGAGTAAACATTGTAAGCATCCGTTCTGTTGGCCTCATCAAACTTGACAGTTGTTCCTTCAGGAAATACACCCACAGAAGCTTCTGCTAATGCTAACAATTGCTTTTCAACATTATCAATATGTGCTGCATTATTGTTATTTGTGGTAGCAGATATTAAAGGCATTCCAAATTTTTCACAAAATTCAGCCCAAGCTTGTGCTACATTTTTTTTCCAGATAAGATTGGGAATGATGTTATTTATAAGACCTAAAGAATCATCTTGGTTTAATTCCAAAACCCATGGCTTATTTTCTTCAGAATCATATTGAATGAAAGATTTGTCTTTGGATAAATCAGGGTAAAACCTTTTCTGACTAGGAACTAAATTTCTAGATGGCAAAACAGATATTTTAATTCTTTTGCCATTAAACTCTAAAAATTCGAGTAATCTTGTTCCGAAAATAATAGCGTCTAGTTCAAGACTCAGATAACGATAAAACCATTTCTGATTAAAAAGCTTAGTGGCCAATTGGTTTATTTCTCCCGTCTTACTATTTCTTATTTGAAATCCAACACTTAACGTAGCGGTCTTTCTAAGAATTACATTTTTCACAAGAGTTCCGTCTGTTTTTAAATCATCTACTAAATCAAAATAACGATTATACCTTGGTGTGTCAATATGGTCGATTGCCATAAGTGCTGTTCTCCAAGATTGGATATCTTTTCTACTTCTGTCTTTATATGCTTTTGCAACTTGCATAATGATTGCATCCGCACGCTTTACTGATTTTACAGGTTGAGTGTCAGATTTTGCAACGGGCGAAAAAAAGCCCTTATTTCGGTTGTTAAGTAGTTTGTTTGTATTCTTTCTCATAAAATATATAATTGTGCCTTAGAATTGAGTTTAAACGTGTTTTAAATTACACTCGCTACCATTTGTTATTAGAAGCTTTGTTGTTACTTGATAATCTAAAATTGTCTTTAACTTCTCCTGTAGTTTCGTCCTTGATTAGTGGAAGGTCTGCATAGCCTTTACCTTCTGCTATCAATTTGAGCCATTCCATAACATCTTGATATCGATTGTTGCGATGTTCAGGAATCTTATTTGGAGCAATTGAACAATATAAATGGTACAATGCACAATCAATAGTGATCATCACAATATGAGCGTTTCGGGTGTCAATTTGATTGCCCGGGTTTTCACCTTCAACAGGTTCTAAAGGAGGTGTAAAAATCAATCCTACATCATAACGCCCCGCTAAATAGTTTTTGATTTGAGAAATCGCCATTTGCTCAGCGCTTAAAAGCTTGGTTTCACTATAATTTTCAAGTAAAATGTTTTTAATTTCGGTACGAATTAGTACGGCGTAATCACTATCTTTTATAAATCGGCTCATCTAAAATCTGTTTTTTTTGTCTTTTAATAAATCTTTTCGGCTAGTGGTTTTTGGTTCAAATTTGGTTACGAATGTAATTTGGTTTACTTTGGATATTCCGGACTGAAAGAAATCTGGGCCATCATCGTTAGCTCCACTTCCTTTTTCAAAAGCGTACAACTGATCTTCCATAGTTTGATAGTCATTATTTCCTCTGTATTTGATATTAAAAAATACATTTCGTCTCTCAAAATATCCTGCCATACTTTCTATACGGTCGAACTTATCCGTTTTACTTTTTTTATCTGCAGTAACTGGAATATACCATCCACGCTCATCGCCTTCAACATCAAAATCATTTACAAAATCATCCATTGCAAACAATCCTTCAATTTGATATGTAATGTTATAATCTAGTAGCTTGTTATCTTCAACAAGATCGTATAACCACTGAGCTAATATCTTACGTGAAGACTTTCTTAAAAAGCAAAATATCAAATGAAACTCACGTCCCTTTTTCCCAATCAGTCCCATTCCTTTATAATCTCCCGCTTCTTTATAAGATAAATCCCCATAGAAACACAATCCTTCATACTGATCAAGTGATAACATTTCTTTGTATTGAATGTATTCCGGTTTGAAAATTTCTCCATCTTGAATGTGTACGTGCATGTATTCACGCATAAAGGAACGATAGGGAGTTTCTTCAAACTTGGTTCGCCAATATTCGGAATCTGTTTTTTGTGGCCATGAAGGTTCAAATGTGTGTAAATCCAAAACTGCTTTAGCTGTAACTACAAAGTGTTTAATTTTACGTCTAGCATCTTGTGCCTTTACATTTATTCTTTCAAACTCTTGTTTTAGTTGGTTAATAATGGTGTTTTTATGAAAGTTGTTGTTTGCACAGACGAAGCGTTTACGTTTTGAACCTTCGTCAAAAGTTCCTTTTAAATCCTCCCAAACCCACTCATAAGCTTTACGTGATCGTTTTTCGTTGTTACATAATTCTTTGCTGTCAACGTCATCAATCACAATGTAATCTGGTCGTTCCGCTTGTTCTCTTAAACCACGAACTGACTGACGAAAACCACGACTAACGAACTTTACACCATCAATGGTACTAAAATCACCTTCAGACCAATCACCATATTTATAGCGACTGCCATAATCATTTAAAAGTCTTTGATTGTATTGCAATTGAGCTTGAATATCAGATATTAGTTTTTTCCCTTTATCGACTGTTTGACCTATTAAAAGCATGAAAAACAAATCTTTTGTATAGTATAAGTAAAGCGGAATTCCCATGTCAGCATGAACTGACTTTGCACCTGAACGATATATTTCAAGCAGAATATCAATAATTTTATTATTGATGATCAAATCAGCCATTTCGATATGATAAGGGGCGCAAGGAGCTTTAGCATACATAGGGAAGTAATGCTCAAACCATCTAACATAGTCCTCTTCAAGATTTTGGATACGTTTGATTTTATCTGCAGGCTTTTCATTTATGTTAATCGTGGTCGCTTGACCTACCTTTCTACAATGCTCCTCGTATTGCTTAAGTATTTTTTGTAATGCTGGAGTCATTAGCCTTCAAGATTAATTTTATATAATAAAAATTGTTTGTGCCATTCAGTAAATAAGATTGCTGTTTTTGGGTCTTGATCTGCCATCCAGTTATCAAATTCTTTAAAAACGGAAAAGACCACTTGAACGCTAATTTTATCGGAAAGACTTTCAATCACCTTATTAATTTTTGCTAAAGCATCAGCATCTACTTTCGATTTTTCACCACCTGCTACAAGAATTAGCTCTTTTAATAAAATCTCTTTAATCTTATGTGGCGAGGCCAACATTTCAGCACGTTTATCATCCCAAGACTTTTCTCCTTCTTTTCCTTTTCTCCATTTTGATAATGTTTGTTCAGATACGTCTAATTGTTCAGCAATAGCTTTTGCCGTCATTCCGTCTTCAACAAACATTCGTTCGGCCATTACTTTTTTCGCCTGATTTGTGAGCAAACTTGACATATTTTTATAGTGTTTTAAATGCAAACTTCCTTATAAATCAAGGTGTAAACTAAAATTGTTGCAACCCTTGCGAACTATTTTTTATAACGTGTTTTATCATCACATCTTTGCTTCAAAGTTTTAAAAATGAATTTTTTAGTTAAGCAAAATACGATAACCGCATACGGTCAAATTTGGGATGGTGATGGAATGGAATTCGTTTCTATTTTTTCTCAAATGGAAGGACAATACAATGATATTGATGTAAAGCTCCACACTTATGGAGGTTCTGTGTTTGACGGAAATCTTATATATAACACTATTCAAAACAGTAAAAATGTTAACAATATTGACATCATTGGTATAGCTGCTTCGATGGGTGCAATAATCAGTCAGTCCCGCAAAAAGAAACCTCGTATGGTACGAAATGGATATTTGATGATTCACGCCCCATCTGGTAGTACCCATGGTAACGCAAACGACCATGAAAATACTGGAAAGCTTTTAAGGTCAATTGAAAAAAACTTCAAATTCCTTTTAGTTGATAGCACTGGTAAATCTGAAAGCTATGTTTCTAAATGGATGACAGGTGATAACTGGTTCGATGCCGAACAATCTTTGAAAGAAGGTTTAATATCTGAAATTATTGAACCGGAAAGCGATACGTTAATGGCTAATCTTAATCCTAAAGAATTAGGTGCTCAAGGGATGTACTACCAATTTACTGCATTATTAACGGAGAAAGAAACCTCACATATAAAATTAGACAACGATATGAAAAAACCAATTATTGAAGCCTTGGGTTTACAAGGTGTAACTGCTGAAAGTTCAGACACAGCTATTATTGATGCTGTTAGAAATCACTATGAAGGTAAAATAACAAAAGCGGAAGCCGATGTAAAAGCAGCTAATGAAAAAACTAAAGCTTTAGAAGAAAAATTAGCTATACAAGGAAAAGCTGCAATTACTGCAGAAATCGAAGCTGCTAAAAAAGCGGGTAAAATTACACAAGACCAAGTGGCAACTTATGAAGGTATTGCGACTGCTTCCGGTGTTGAAGTTTTAAAAACTGTTTTAGCAGCTATTCCGGCACGTCAATCTATTACAGGTCAAATGCAAGGTAATGGAGGTAAAAATAATGCTCCTGTAGGTCGTGAAAACTGGGATTTTGACAAATGGCAAAAAGAAGACCCAAAAGGTTTTGAAGCTTTGGCTAAAGAAGAACCGGAAACGTTTCAGGAAATTTTAAAAGCCAAATACAAAAAGTAAAAAGTAAAAAATCATTGTTCAATAGGCTTGGCGGCGTAGTTAAACAAAAACCAAATTTTTATTATGAAAAAAAGAAAATTATCAATTGTAGCCATTATAACTAACTTAATTTTAGCATTAGTTGTAGGCTTGCTTATGAGTCCAGTTACAGGCTTTAATCCCTTAATTGTAACAGCTGTCATTTTTTTAGGTGGCACTGGTTTACAGTTTTTTGTTCCTTCCTTTTTTGCAGGTATTGCGATGGAAGGTGTCTATCGTGAAATATGGACTGGCCAATTAGTAGAATCCTTTCAGCCGGAACTTGATGCCTCGTTCTTAAATGAAATCCCTGACGAATCCAGACACGTACAATCTTCTGTAGGAGGCGAAAATCAAGTAATCCATTTAGTTGATATTGGTGCTGATCCTGAAGTGCTAATTAATAATACTACTTATCCAATCGGTTATAGTACTTTGACTGATGGTGATATTGCCTTCCAATTGGATGTTTATGACACTGTAGCTACAAAAATTTTAGCTACCGAATTATATGCTATCACTTATGATAAGATTGAAGTAGCAAATAAAAAGCATAAGAATGCGATTTTGGCGAAGAAATTCGGTAAAGCGATTCACGCTTTAGCTCCATCAGGTCATACAAACGATACTCCTGTTTTAGGAACTACAGGAGCTACCATTTCAGGTAAGAAAGTTTGTTCTGTTGATGATATTATTGCATTAGCAGGTGCTTTAAGTGATGCAGGAGTTCCTGACGATGGCCAACGTATTTTAGTGTTGAATTCTAAGCACGTTACAAGTCTTTTGAAAGAAGTAAAAAACTTTTACCAAGATTATGCTAATGTAGGTACAGGACAACTAAAATCTTTGTTATATGGATTCAAAGTGTATGTGTATCACAATATGCCTTTCTATTTGGCATCTAATAATACTAAAGTAAGTTTTGGTGCTGTCTTTAATCCTGCAACTCATAACGTAGCATCAGTAGCGTTTTATGCTCCGGATATGTTCAAAGCTGAAGGTGCTACACAAATGTACTACGATGAGCCAAATACTCAAACAAGATTTACGGCTCTTAATTACAATCACAGATACTTAGTAAGTCCTAAAAAAGCACGTGCAATTGGTGCTTTAGTAACAACAACTGTATAATTTGAATTTATTATGAGTATAGAAACTTTTAAGCAAGCAGCTGCAAAGCTGTTTGCTTCCACAACACATCAAATACTTTGGGCTAACGTTGAAAACCCAAATCAGGAATTTTTCACTTCTGAAAATACAGGAAGGTTAAGTCTTAAAAAAGATGAAAAACTAACCAAGTTCGAACGTCCTGAAGAAAAGGTAATAATCGAAGCTTCGACTTCTGAAAAAAAAGAGTTAAACGCTAATGATACTATTACTAAAATAAAAGCAGCTACTTCATTGGAAGATATAAAGGAGTTTGAAAATGATGAGCGTAAATCGGTTAAATCGGTTTATGGTTGGAAAGTAAATCAACTTACGGCTGGAACTACTTCTGCAGTTACAGGAAACGGAAACAAAGACACCGACAATCAAAAATAAATTTAAAACCAATTTAAACAATGGCTGATTTAGATGCTGTAAAAATAAAAAAAGGCAAAGTTGGTGCCAATAGACAAAATAATGATAGACGTGTATCGGCTATCATTATAGGGTCACCAGTAATTCCTGCTCTCGCATTCAAGAAAACTGTTACATTTTATGGTTTGTATGATGCTGAGCAAAATGGAATAACCGCTGAATTTGATCAAACAAATAACGTAAACGTATATCGACATGTACGTGAATTTTATCGGATGGCAGGTGAAGGAATTCCGTTAAACTTTATGGCAGTTTCTCAAACGGAGACTTTAAAGACCATTGCTCAAGATACTGCAGGCGATAAATTAAAACGTTTATTGATTGATTCAGATTATAAAGTTCGCCAATTGGCCATCGCTTTAAATCCAATTGCAGGGCCAATTGTACACGTTGACGGTTTAGCTCCTGATGTGTTTGGAAGTATTCCGTTAGCTCAAGGAACTGCAGAATGGGCTTATGATCAATTTATGCCTACTCACATTTTCGTAGAAGGTTACAATCTTAATGGACTTGCTTCAGTTGTACCGGATTTAAGAGACATTGAAAATGTAGAAGCTACAAAAGTAACATTGGTTATTGGTCAGGATTGGCAATATGCAGAAACCAAAACAGGTGATGCAAAGAAATTCGCTGACGTAGGAACAATTTTAGGAGTTTGTGCTGCTACTGCTATCAATCAAAATATTGGCGACAATGAGGCTTTCAATTTAATGGATAGTACAAAGTTAGCATGGATGGTTCCGGGATTGTCTAACCACAAAACCAATAAAGAAGTGTATGCAGAATTGCAAACTTTTGAAGATAAAGGCTACGTATTTGGGGTTACTTATCCTGGTCTAGCAGGAATCCGTATCAATAACGACCACGTTTGCGCACCTATTAAAATAGATGCTGAAGGCAACATGAATGAGCACACAATTGCTTACGGTCGTGTTATGGACGACTGTTCAAGACAGTTAAGAACCGCTTACCTGCCTAAAGTTAAAAAAACATACCCGGTAAATGCTGCAGGTAAATTACCTACAGGCGTCCGTGTTAGTTTAGAGACAATTGGAGATAATATTTTTACAGATATGCGAAATGCTGTAGAAATATCTGCCGGAAAAACAACAGTTGACCCTGATAGTGATCTGTTGGTTGCAAAAGAGCTTAAGGTTTCTTTTGATATACAACCTACTGGTGTACTTGGATTTTTGAACGGAACTATTAACCTTAAAGCAAAACAATAATGGCTACAATCACAAGAAACGGTAAAGCCTATGATAGTGCCGATGTTGAAGTATTTATAAGTGGCGTTCCTATTGAGGTAACATCAGCAACTTATGGAAACGAACAAGAACATCAGTTGAACTATGGACTTGGTAATGATCCTTCCAGTTGGAGTCAGGGAAAAAAAACACCTAGTGCCTCCATTGGTTTAATGATGCATGATATTGTTCCGCTAGAATTAGCTGCTAAAGGAGGAAGCATCTTAAATATTCAACCATTTGATGTTATTATCACTTTCACAAATGAATACAACATCATCGTTACAGATAGACTTTTAGTCAAATTTCAAAACGAAGGCCGTGAAGTTACTGGCGAAATGGGGCTTAAAAAAGAATACACAATGTTCGCTCTTAAGGTAGATTTGAACGTAGCAGCATAATTACCAATTCATTTTCATTTCATTTTTCATTAAGCCCTCTCATAAGGGAGGGCTTTTCTTAAATCAATTTTAAACAAACAATATAATGGCAAAAACAGAAAAAAAGACAGTAAGTCAAGAAACAATTGATAAAGTTGGCGGAGCAGATAAATTAAGACGTGTTGATTTACCACTGGATGATGATGGTAACGAAATATTAGAAGTTGTTGTCTGTGTTCCTGATCGTAGAACAATGGGACAATATCTGAAGTATCAAAATGTCAATCCTGCCAAAGCTCAAGATATCCTTGTTAAGAACTGTTTGCTTACAGATAAAGAGACTGTACTGGCAGATGATGCTTTATTCTTAACGTGTGTAAGTGCATTGGCTGAAATGATTCCTATTAGAGAGAACAAGATAAAAAAGTACTAGACGACTGTACGGGATTGATAGAAGATACTGATAAGGATATTGTTTTCAAAATTGATGCACTAATTAGTCATATTCTTCATATCCCATTCCCGGAACAGTTGTCTGATACGGTTTGGTCAGAGAAATATGCTCAAGTAAAATATTTAATTGATAAGGGCATTGTTGCCCCAAAACACGCATTGTAATGGCAGTAACGGACGCATACAAACACGTATTTAACGATGTCACTGCTTTTACTAAAAACATCACTATTGATTTGGTGGCACGTTATGGAGCAGCTTTCGGAATGATGGCAGCAGGAAAAGCAATTGAAAAGGTATTTGTTGAAAAACGCCAAGACCAGGATTATTCTTTTCAAACTTTCCCGCTTCAGGAGTCGAATGTTGAATATGTGAAAATGGTAATTCCAAACTTAGATCCATTAGAGTTTTCAGCAGTTTTGCACGGTGATAGAGGTAGTTTATTTGCGCCTCCACTATTAATGTCATTTTCACAGGAAAAGTCATTAATTGAGACTGAAGTAAATGACGATGACCCTATAGTAGTTGAACGTTGGGGGACTAAACCTTGGGATATCAACATTAATGGGTTGCTGATTGATTTAGAAAACAGAATTTATCCAAGTGATGAAATACGGCGCTTAAATCAGAACTGGATAAACAATGGAGTTGTTAAAGTCATTGGTAAACAATTTGAAGAAAAAGACATTGATAGTTTGTATTTCCGATCAATCAATTTTACAGGTGTAGAAGGTTACCAGGACACAATACAATTTACAATAAATGCAAGTTCAATAAAGGCCGTAAATTTTACGCTTTTGAAACCGAATAGTTAATGAATTATCTCTATCACAATATCAGTTTAAAAATAACAATTGCTGATAATTTAGAATTTAAAGTATGTCAATCTATTCGTATTGAATCGAGTGTTCAAGTTCTTACTAATACTGCTAAAATCGAGTTACCACGCGAATTTCGTACTGCAGTAGATGAAATGGGGAAAACGGTCAATATTTCCGGTAAATCCATTTTAGATTTTATGAAACGTGGCGATGCAGTGAAAATAGAATTTGGTTATGACGGTAATCTTGAAAATGAGTTTGAAGGTTACGTAACAAAAATAGGCGCTGAAATGCCTTTGCTTTTAGAGTGCGAAGACGAAATGTTTCAGATGAAGAAAGCTCCAAGAATAACCAAGTTCATAAAGTCCGGGAAATTGATTGATATCCTTAAAGCTGTATTACCCTCTAAATATTCCATTGAATGTAATGCAGATTACAGCATTGGTAAATGGTTAATCGAAGATGCGACTCCTTACAATGTTTTGGAAGAGCTTAGGGATAAAGCAGGAATCAGAGCCTACTTTAAAAATCCTACAACATTATGTGTTGGAATGATCGTTGACTTTAAAGCTGAACAAGTACATAAGTTCAATTTTAGTGAAAATGTAAGACGTGGAAGTAGTTTGAAATTTGAGCAAAAGGAAAGTAAACCAATCTTTCTAACCGTTGAAAGTAAACAAGCAAACGGAAGCGTTTTAAAAGTTTCAGTCGGAGAAAAGGGAGGTGACGAAAAGAATATGAAGCTATGGCCAAATATGACAACATCAGAACTTCAATTGTGGGCTAATAAGCAACAAACTAGCGTTTCTTATAGTGGCTTTGAAGGTTCTTTAGACAGTTGGTGTGTTCCTAGAACCAAACCCGGACATGCTGCACAATTGTACAGACCATTTTACAAAGACAGGCATCAGGATGGAAGATACTTTATTGAAAGTGTTACCATTGATGTTAACGGTTCTGAAGGTATTAAAAGAACGAATAATTTAAGTTACAGGCTATGAGTGAATTTGATGAGCTTTTTAGGCAAGTTGTAAGTGTCTCAAATAAGAATAAAGGCAAATTTACACTAATAGTTGGTACGGTTAAAAGTGTAGAAAATGACACTTGTACGGTTGATAATTACGAAGATGTTAGACTTAATGCCATAATTGAAAATTTAGAAAGTCAGTATACTGTCTATCCAAAGATAGGTTCTAAGGTCGTTATCGGACGATTAGAAAAAGAAGATAATGCCTTTGTTTTAGGAGTTTCAGAGATTGAAAAAGTGATCATTAAATTTAGTGATCAGTTATTCGAATTTAAAGGAGGAAATGTTACAATTAAAATTGGTGAAATGTTATTCGAAATGAAGTCAGGAAAGTTCGCAATCAAAAGCGGAAACATTAATCTTAAATCGATTTTAAACGATGGTTTTGAACAATTGAACAAAGCTACAATTTTGACACCTTCAGGCCCTGGGAAATTTTCAGCTGCAGATAAATTGGTATTTGCAGATTTAATGACAAAAACCGATCAATTACTAAGCTAATGGCATTAAACGATAACGAATTTAAAGAAGAAATTATAGCACTTCAGGATGAAATGATGGAAGCTACTGACTATGAAACTGCAAAAGTTATATATGCGGATAAATTAGTTTTGGCTGTAAAAAATTACATAACATCTGGTACTGTTTCCGTAACTGTTACTACAACCGGAACAGCTACGAATCATACCGGAACCGGAACCGGAGCAATAACCTAATAATGAGACAAGATATATTGAGAGACGAAAACGGCTATTTGTCATTTGCTAAGGGCGATTTTGCAATTGGCCATAGTGATCAACAACATGTTGAAGATATTTTAGACTTGCAACCAGGAGAATTAAAAGAATTTCCTTTAGCCGGTTTTGGAGCAATCAACTATATCAAAAAAACAATTACTGCAGATGAGTTTAAACGTGATTTAAAGATTCAGTTAAACTATGATGGTTACACCAATGCAACAATTGATACCAGTAATGGAATTGAAAATTTAAACATTGAAATATGATGAGAATAATAAATTATTTTTTTAAAGGATTTGGTTTTATGTCATTAGATGACTTCTTAAAAAGTGCATTTGGCTTCATTTATACTTCGACATCTATAATTAAAATCGATCTAATCTTGGCTTTTATATTCTCTGCGGTTAGTTTTTTATTTGGTTTCAATCATTTGTTTTTAATCGCATACGTTGTCTTGTTGGTTTCCGAATGGTACACGGGCGTCCAAGCTTCTTTAAAAAGAGGTGAACGGCATGAAAGCCGAAAGTTTGGAAGAATGATTTTAAAAATAGCAACATATTTAGTTCCGATTTATATCCTCAACACTTTTGCGAAAAACTCTGATTTTATTAAAATAATGGAATTAGAACTTGACCCTTTTTCATGGTTGTATTGGGCTGTTTTACTGGGTATTATTTGGCAATTGCTGGTTAGTCTCTTAGAAAATTTAGACAGTTTAGGGGTCAGATATGCTAAAACTCTTATCAGGATAATTAATAAAAGGTTTTATAAACAATTTGAATTAGATGACACAGATAATAGCCTTGAATAATCAAAACTTATTAGATGTTGCCATTAGACATTGTGGGACTGCAGAAGCAGTTGCAGAAATAGCAATTCTGAACAATATAAGTATTACAGATGATTTATATCCTGGACAACCTATTCGAATACCTGCAAAAGATTATGGAACTCAGGAAGTGATTAATTATTTCATATCAAATAAAATAGAACCTGCAACGGCTTTAACACAAGAACATATTTCATTGACTGAAGGTAATTCAGGAATCGGATTTTGGATAATTGAAAACAATTTTATAGTACAATAATAATGGCTAGAACTACTACGCAAATACATAACGGAATGTTAATGGATATCGCTTCAAATGAAGTGTTGTCTACTTATTTAACATCGAACAGTATTTATGCCATATTTAGATTGTTTACATTCATTATTGCTTCGGCAATTTCTATCCATGAAAGTTTTTTTGATACTCACACAAAAGAAGTAGATGAAAGATTTGCAAATGAAAAACACGGTACACTACCGTGGTACAGAACAATGGCTTTACGTTTTCAGTATGGTTTTACTTTAGTCCAGGACAAAGATTATTTCATAAATGGTGATGCTACAGAAGAGGAAATTGAAGCTTCAAAAATAATTAAATATTCAGCAATTAATGAAGCTGAAGACAGTAGTAGAGTAATCATAAAAATTGCAGGCGAAGTAAATGGTGAGCTTTCAGATTTTGAAGATTTTACTCAAGTAGAAGCAATCGAAAATTATTTTAAAAGGATAAAAATTGCCGGTACAGACATCACTATTATAAATTATAAAGCTGATCATTTGTATTTGAATTTGCAAATAAAACGTGATGCGTTGGTGTTAACGGACAATGGAATGAGCAAATTAAATGGTAACTACCCGGTTAATGAAGCTTTAAAAGAGTTTATGAAAGAACTCAAATTTAATGGTGAGCTACAGCTTTCTGCCTTGATTGATAAAATACAATTAGTACCCGGTGTTTTGGATGCAACATTATTAAGTGCTGAAAGTGCATGGATAAATCCCGAATTAGGTGGTTATGGAATTCCACAACCAATATTTATAGCAAAGGTAGCTGAGAGTGGTTATTTCAAAATAGTAACATATGATAATATAGCTTATGTGGTTTGATATCAGTTGGAACAAATTTGGAGTGCAAAACTTACCAATTAAGTGGCGTGAAGTTAATTCAATATCATTTTTAAAAGTACTACTCCAACCAATTAATGATTTGTATTACAAATGGAATAATTGGCGTATTGAGAACATTTACAAACTTGAACATACTGGGCAGGTTTGCTCTTTAGAAGGTTCTTTAAACGACAAATTTGACCCAATTGAAAGGCGAATTTATATAGGTGATGGACAGTTTTATGAAACCTTTTACATCTATACTCAAGCTGAACAACAGGATAGGTTTGCCAATACCGAAACTGAAGGGGAAACAATCCATTTGCGAACTGAATCTGAGACAGCTGATACAGGCTTGGATTTCATTGTGTTTGTACCGGAATTAATCTACAAAACACAAATCTATGCGTTACACGCACATGTTAAATTTTATAAAGCAGGCGGTAAACGCTACAATATTTTCATAGATGAATAAAACTAATTTTAATCAAACAGGTGGTTTTCCCTTAAAAACAGAACGACTTCAAGAACTTGAAACCTCATACTTGACCATGCAGTCTTTTGGAAACTTGGCGGGTAATTTAACAATTATTAGTGGGTGTGAACCTGTGGGCTCGAATGTTCAGAATGGTTTTGTTTTCATTGATGGCGAACTTTTAGAATTTCGTGAAGCTGTAGCTGCTGTGGGTTCAACAGTAATCATAATTGAAGAAAATATAGACCGAACTTTTGAAAACGGTACTGTAAAAACGGTTCATACGAAACGTTATGCAACATTTGGAACGGCCGAAACTTCATGGCTATGGTCAAACTTCAAAAAGATTGATCCAATTATTTCCCTTATGTCAAGAATGGCAATTTTAGAAAAAAAGGCAGCAGTGTTTCAAGCCGGGGGAGGAATGATGTTATGGAATAAACCCGCAAATCAAATTCCTACAGGATGGCAGGAAGTTGTAGACTGGCGTGGAAGGATGCCGGTTGGTCTGGACAACTCACAAACTGAATTCAATACAGTTGGTAAAATTGGAGGAAGTAAAACGAAAACACTGTTGGAAACGGAACTACCTATTATATCACCAATAAATGGAAGTTTAATTAAAAAAGGCGGAAGTTTTGGCGGGTCGACTGGATTAACTGTAGGTGATACAGGTACGGCAGATTTTGAACCGGGACAACTCATTAAACCTTTTGGAGGAGGGAATTCATTTTCACTATTGAACCCATATCGAGTAGTAATTTTTATTGAATATATAGGATAAGATGGCAACAAACATAAACACAATTTTAAACTGGTTCTTAACTGGAAAAAAACCGACACAGGCGCAATTTTGGGCTTCATGGACAAGTTTTTGGCATAAAGAAGAAACAATACCTCAAAGTGCTATTTCTAATCTTACAACAACTTTAAATGCAAAAGCAGAAAAAAATCAGTTCGACGCACATAAAATAGATATAAACGCACATGCTGAATTATTTTTAGTCAAGGAAGATAAAGCAAACAAAGGAGTGTCAAACGGTTATGCTCCACTAAATGACTTAGGCAAATTAGTGATTGGTTATTTGAACGTTGTTAATGATTTAGTCACTGGTGGGATAGAGAGTCTACTAACGGCAGAACAGGGAAAACTATTGCAGTCGCAAATTAATGCAATTAACGTACTTCTGAGTTCTGATAATGTCGATTTAGATTCTGTTCAGGAGTTGGTAGATGCGATCGAAAACATTCGGGTTTCGTTAGAAACTATTTTAGTGAATGATCTGACAACAGGAGGTGTTACCAAAGCTTTAACCGCTGAAATGGGTAAAAGTTTAAAAACACTAATTGATGCTTTAGGGACTAACAAAGTAGATAAAGTTGCTGGTGATCGTTTGATAACCGCTGCTGAAATTACAAAGTTATCAGGCATACAAGCAGGTGCTCAGGTTAATCAGGACATTACAGGAAAACAAGACATCGATAATCAAATATTTATTGGAACATCGGGATTAATTGACGATTCGTGGCATGGTAAAATAGTAACCTTTACAGCAACTACAACGCAGACGTTTCCCGCAAGTGGTTTACGAGATGGTTTTAAATTCGATGGTATTGTCGATCCATCAGTAACACTTAACACAGCAATAACATCACCAAAGGTTTGGTATGGTGGCTATACTGGCGGTGCAATTCCACAGAATAGCATTTTTACTGTTGTTCAGCGAAAAGGAGACGTTAATAAGATTTCAATCTATGGATTATAATGGCACTCAGAAAAACAATATTTGGATACATAAAAAGACCTCAGAGAATTACTGATTTATCAATAGGACAAATTTATAATACAGCCTTTCAATTATTGTTTACAGTTCCAGTTTCAAAAAATGGCATTAAGAGATACGATTGCTACGTTGGAGGCGTCTTTAAACAGTCAATAAGCAAAAGCGGTCAGTTTATTACTAATTTGAATAAGAATACCCTTTACAGTAATATAAGTGTTGTAGTGGTAGATAATGTTAATAAAGTATCGGATAATAGTAATTCAGTCAATGCTACTACTGCTAACATAAACTATTTAAGTTATGCAAGCACAACAGAATCGAGTAACTATATCAGCGCTTCAGGTATTAGTGCTCTCGAAGATATTAGCTCAACAGAACAGATAATTTATCAGCTTATTAATAAGGGGCTTTGGAACAAAATACAAGCAGGATATTTATTTAAAGGAACTACGGCAGATAATCATAAATACAATATAAAAAACCCTGTTGATTCTGATGCAGCATTCAGATTAGTATTTTTTGGAAGTGGTGTTTACAGCAGTTTAGGTTATCAATTAAACGGAAGTAATGCGTATGCAGACACTAAGTTTGTTCCTTCTGTTCATCAAAGTACTGTTAACAATGGACTTACTATTGTTTGTGGAACAAATAACGCACCTCCTACTATTGATACTGTTGAAATTGGCTCGTGGGTTTCAAGCTCACAAGAATCGGCAATTTTTGTTAAGAGAAATCTTGGTGCGCCTTATCAGCGTGGAGGTTCAGCAAACTGGACATTGTTATATGAAGCCGGTGTCGACCAATCCCGTGGCATCTATTCGATTTCGAGACAATCCACGGCGGTAACTTCAGTTTTTGTGACTGGGCGAAATGTTGCAACAGGCAATAGCGGAGGTAGGCTCCCTAATATTCCAATATTTATAGGGACTTTAAATATAAATAATGCGCCTTTTGGTATATCAAATCAAAGAATTCAGCTTTCATTTATTCACCAAGGGCTAACCGATGGTGAGATGATACAGCTTTATGAAATAATTGACGTTTCAGAGAATTTAGCAGGAAGGAAAACATGGTAAAAAATAAAATAAAATGATAGTATCAACAATTCCATTATTATACGATGCTCGTAATGGAGAAAAAAAAGCAATTATTGAGATCATTGTTACAGATTGGAAAGTAAATGATGAGGGCATTACTTATGTAGCAAAGGATTACGCAATTAATAACAATATACGTGAATATATTAATGAAAAGTCAGTTCTATATTCATGGGATAAAATTGTTAGCCTTAACGATTATTTAGAAAGTCTTTACAGCTATCAGAATCTAAATAAGAAAGAACTTGAATTTGCAAAAGTAAAGCATGCTCTTTTGCTCGAAACACAAACTCATCCAGTGTACGGTTCGTTGCCAGTAAATTGGGTTTTATCAGAAGAAATATAATGGGGACTTTTTTAGCATTTATATCTGTAGTTCTGGCATCATTACTATTCCCAGTCGGCTTGTTTTTTACGTTTGCAGTCAATCTTTATAAACGTCGTTGGAAGTTTTCCTTTAAACGTTTAGATGCACAATTATTAACTATAGCTACAAGCGTTGATACTTCGGGAAACGTTATTTGTAAAGACTTGTTTAATCTATTACTAATTAAGAAAGGAGGTTATGAATTTGGCAAACGAAAGGAAACAATTTCTAGTGTATTAGGAAAAAATCAACGTGATGAAACGTTAACCAAAACAGGAAGATTTATTGTGTTTATCCTGGACAAAATAGAAACTGATCATTGTTTAATTAGCATTGATAGTTTAGTATAATAAATAAAAACAAAAAGTATATGAAACCTGAATTATTCGTTATTAAATACCTTCCACATGCTAAGAGGGTTGAGGCCAAAAATGGAATATCTGCAGTAGCAATATTAACACAGGCAGCACTTGAATCTGCTTGGGGCGATGTTGCACCTGGAAACATGTTTTTTGGAGTAAAAGACACCGACGGAATAAACGGAAATGAGCAATTACTAACGACAACCGAATACAGCTCCAAGGCTGATCTAAAATTCCCTGAAATTATTTCTAAGGAGGTAGTTTTGAAAAACGGTCGTAAAATGTTTAAATACAAGGTTAAAGATTACTTCAGAAAATATGAAACTCCGGAAGATTGTTTTGCAGATCATGCATCGTTTTTTTTTAAAAACAAACGTTACAGTGAAGCTTTAAAAGTAAAACATGACCACAATAGATTTTTTGAAGAGATTGCAAAAGCCGGTTATGCCACTGACCCTAACTACGCTAATACATTAAAAGCTGTAGCAAAATCAATCACTAAATTTGTAAAATAATATTATGAAAACATTAAAATACTTTGTGTTATTCATGTTCTTGTTTAGTTGTAAAACTAAGACGGTTACAACTGAAAAGGAATTTATAACCGAAAAGGAATCAGCTTCAAGATATTTCGATTCGGTATTTAAAGAATCGCTCGATTTACATTTAGATTATCAAAAACGTCAATGGGAATTTAACGACAATTTAAAGCTTTCGAGTATATCAGATATTGATAGTTCCGGTAATCGAAAACCATTTCACTACAAACATTTTGTCGATGGTAAACTAAAAGAAGAGATTTATTTAGAAGGTGGAGAAATCAATAAACAAACTGATTCTAAACAGTATAACCAATCAGAGAAAAAAGATGAGATTAAGTCTGAAAAGACAAGAATTGAAGTTGACGTTGGGTATAAAAAGGAAACCAAGAAAAAGACCCTAAATAAAAACAAAAAAGCTGATGTAAAAGGCTTTCAATTTGGCTTCTACTTATGGTTATTTCTTATAATAATAGTGCTAATTGTCCTTAATTGGATTAGCAAAAAAATAAAATTACCTGATATATTTAAAAAAATGTTTGGTAAAAATGAGGGATAAAAAAAGCCCTCCAACATAAATACTTCCTAGGGTAATTTATTTTATAGCAAAAGCCACAGCGTTGGAGGACTGGAAAGTCTTCTTGCTGTGGCTTTTTGTCATGTTTTAAATTATCCTAGGAGCTGCAAATATACAATCAAAATCATCAATCAAAAAACGAACATGAATAAATGTTCAAAATCAATCAAAAATGAAACAAAAAACAAGAAAATTTACTACTGCACCAATACCTTTTATGGGGCAAAAGAGACGATTTTTAAAACAAGTTCTAACTGTTTTAGATAACTGCCCAAATGACGCTACCTATGTTGATCTATTTGGAGGTTCAGGATTGTTATCGCATACAATTAAGCAATATTACCCTAATTCAACGGTAATTTACAATGACTATGATAATTATCGATTGCGTTTAAATAACGTGGATTATACAAATGCCCTATTGAGAGATTTACGATTAATTGTTGCGAATTGTTTAAAAGACAAGCGCATACCGTCGGTTGAAAGAGAGTTAATCCTAAAAAGAGTACTTCAGGAAGAAAAAGCCACTGGTTACGTTGATTATATTACATTGTCGAGTAGTGTTTTGTTTAGTATGAAGTATGTACAGTCATATAGCGAACTCGAAAAAGAGACGTTATATAATTGTATAAGGACTACAGATTATTACACAACTGACTATTTAAAAGGCTTAATAGTTGAAAGTGTTGACTATAAAGTATTGTTTCAAAAGTACAAGACTACGAATAATGTTATTTTCTTGGTTGATCCACCTTATTTAAGTACCGAAGTGGGAACATACAAAAACTATTGGAAACTAAAAGACTATCTCGATGTTCTTGATGTATTGAACGGCACTAATTATCTGTACTTTACGTCAGGTAAGTCAAATATAATTGAACTGTGTGAGTGGATGGCTAATAAGCCCGCTCTGTATAATCCTTTCGAAGGTTCTACAACGAGCACGACGCAAAATCAAATGAATTATAATTCAAGCTTTACTGATATTTTGCTACACAAGGTAAACTATGAATTTAAATAGGTTTTAAACCTCGTTTAAACTAAATGAAGACAGTCATCAATTTAATGGCTGTCTTTTTGTATTTTTGGAGCTAAACCCGTTTGCGATTTTTGCATATTTGGTTTTGCCGATTATAATAGTACTAATTTAGTTTATCAGATAGGAGCAACATACACTTTCGGAAAATAAAAATACAACTATGGTTTTAAAAGACTTTTATAAAATACTTTCATTAGAAAACACAAGTGATTCTAAATACGATGCTGTCATTTTAATAAATGATAAACACGATGTTTTTAAAGGTCATTTTCCAGATAATCCTATTATGCCAGGAGTATGCATGATTCAGATTATAAAAGAACTTTCGGAAACAATTACTAAAAGTAGCTTACTGATGCAAACGTTGAGTAATGTAAAATTCATGGCGTTGATTAATCCTGAAGTTACACCTGAGTTACGCTTAGAATTAGATATTACCACAACCGAAGATGGTTTAGTAAAAGTAAAAAACACGACTTATTTTAACGAAACAGTTGCTTTAAAATTGAGCAATGTTTATAAAAAAGCTTAATTATGAAACTAGTTATATCATTGATTTTATTAGTAGGTTTAATGAGTACACCAGATCTTCCTACTATCAGAAAAATATATCCAACAGCTTCAAATTCTGAAACTAGTGCTAAAGATTTTAATTCAAAACTTGTAGCGATAGCTAATACCGACGAAAATATTTTGGTAGCCTACAAAGCTGCTTCCATCATATTAGATTCTAAGTATGAGAAAAAATTATCTGCAAAAATGAGTCGCTTTAAAGAAGGAGCTCAATTATTAGAAGGTACTATTACAAAAGAACCTAATTCGATAGAAATTAGAATGATTCGATTAAGTATTCAGGAAAATGTTCCCGGAATTACAGGTTATAAAAAAAATATTAAAGAAGATAAAAAGTATATTCTAGCACATTACGATGATCAGAATACTGCGCTAAAAGAATACTTAAAAAACTTTATCTTACAATCTAAAAGTTTCTCTACAGCAGAAAAACAAACGATAAAGTAGTTAAAGAAAAACCACAAAATGAAACCTATTTTATCCCAAGAAGAACAACTTACTCAAACTAATTTTTGTGTTATTGTACCCACTTACAACAATCACAAAACGTTGGAGAAAGTACTTAATTCAATTTTGACCTACACCAACGATATTATTGTAGTCAATGATGGATCTACGGATAGAACACGTGAAATTTTGGAAAATTTCCCAAACCTTATTCAGATTCACCATCTCGAAAATCAAGGAAAGGGAATTGCATTACAAAATGGCTTTGACAAAGCGATTGCTTTAAACTACGAATATGCAATAACAATAGATTCTGATGGACAGCATTTTGCATCAGATATTCCTTCGTTTATTCATTTCATCCAAAATGAACCCAATACTTTACTTATTGGAAGCCGCAATATGACACAGGAAAATGTGCCTAAAAAAAGTAGTTTTGGAAATAAGTTTTCAAACTTCTGGTTTTGGTTTGAAACAGGAATACGCCTAGAAGACACCCAATCTGGATTTCGATTGTATCCGTTACAACTAATCCCTGAAAGATATTATACGCCTAAATTTGAATTTGAAATCGAGGTAATTGTGCGTTCAGCATGGAAAGGAATTCCAGTTAAAAACATTCCAGTTAAAGTTTTATACGATCCACTTGAGAGGGTATCGCATTTTCGTCCGTTCAAGGATTTTACTCGAATCAGTATTTTAAATACTGTATTAGTTATTATTGCTCTTGTCTATATCAAACCAAGAGATTTGATTCGAAAAATAAAAAAAAAAGGACTTAAGAAATTCCTTCTAGAGGATATCCTAGAAAGTGATGAGTCCAATTTAAAAAAATCAGCTGCAATTGCATTAGGTGTATTTATCGGGATTTCACCATTTTGGGGATTTCAAACGGTATTGCTTCTTTTCTTTGCCACATTATTCAAACTCAATAAAGTCATTGCTTTTCTAGCTTCAAATGTTAGTTTACCTCCTTTTATTCCATTAGTAATATATGGGTCTTTAAAAATGGGAAGCCTTTTTATATCTAGCGATACTTCTTTGTCACAAAATGAGTCAATGGTTCTTTCTGACGTTTCAAAAAACATAACACAATATGTCGTTGGAAGTCTTATTTTAGCAACCTTAATGGCATTATTATTCGGATTAACATCGTACTTGATTTTAACATTATTCAATACATCAAAAAATAAAAAATAAGCATGCATCATTATTTCTACGCCATACATTTATTTGTAAATCGAAGAAAATCATTATCGGTTTTTTTGGCAATCGCAGTGCTTTTAATATTTGGATTCTTTGCTTCACAAATTAAATTTGAAGAAGATATTACCAAACTTATTCCAACCAATGACAAAACTGATGTTACTGCCAAAGTACTGAAACAACTTAACTTTGCAGACAAGATTACCGTAATTTTTCAACTCGAAAAAGGAGGAACAGATGAAGACTTAAAAGAGATGGCAGCTGTTTTTACCGATAGTATTGCCAAAACTTGTAAACCATACATAACCGCTGTACAAGGAAAAATAGACGAAGAAAACATTCAAGAAACAATTGATTTTGTTTACAACAACGTTCCTCTTTTTCTAGATGATAAAGATTATGCAACCATTCAATCCAAATTGCAACAAGACAGTATTGCTGCAACTGTACAAGGAAATTACAAATCAATAATTTCGCCATCAGGATTCATTACCAAAGATTTTATATTACAAGATCCATTAGGGATTTCATTTATAGCCTTAAAAAAACTACAACAATTAAATGTAGGTGATGATTTTACTCTAGATAATGGTTTTGTAATGACTAAGGACAAAAAGAAATTACTTCTATTCATTACTTCTAATCTGCCTCCTAGCGAAACAGAAAAAAACTCCATTTTTGTAGCAAAGCTCAATACCATAAAAGACAATCTAAACGAGCAATTTAAAACAAAAACTTCCGTAAGTTATTTTGGTTCAGCACTCATCGCTGTAGCAAATGCAAACCAAATAAAAAGTGATATTGTACTTACTACAACTATTGCAATGATTACCCTTATGCTTATTTTGATTTTATTTTATCGAAAAGTATTTATTCCGCTAATCATTTTTCTACCTACTGTATTTGGAGCTCTGTTTGCAGTTGCCTTTTTATATTTTGTAAAAGAAAGGATCTCTGCAATCTCACTAGGAATCGGTTCCATTCTTTTGGGAATTACAATAGATTACTCCATTCATATTCTTACCCACTACAAACACAACAGTGATGTAAAAACGCTATACAAAGACATAACCATGCCCGTAATAATGAGTAGTTCAACAACTGCTGTTGCATTTTTATGTTTACTTTTTGTAAAATCAGATGCGTTAAATGACTTAGGTATTTTTGCAGCGGTAATTGTAATGTCCTCAGCATTTTTCTCACTCTTAATCGTTCCACATCTATACAAACCAAAAGAAAATAATTTTGATCATAAGAAAAATGTAATTGATAGACTTGCTCATTTTTCATTTCATAACAATAAATTCTTAATTGGTTTTTGTGTCCTAATTACAATCATTTGTTGTTTTACCTACAATGATGTTGGTTTTAATAATGATTTATCACAGCTAAATTTCGTTCCAAAAGAAATTAAGGCTGCCGAAAAAAAACTTGAAGAAAGCACCACTAGTTTAACTTCTAAAACTATTTATCTCGCATCTTATGGAAATAGTATGGAAGACGTTTTACAAAAAAACAGTCATCTTTTCAATACTCTCGCAAAAGAAAAACAGCAAAACAAAATACTAAATTATAGCTCAGTAGGAGGAATTATGCTTTCGCAAAAAGAGCAAAAGCAAAAAATAGACAAATGGAATTTATTTTGGGATTCCAATAAAAAGCAACATTTAAAATCCCAATTAATTACAGAAGGGACCAAGCTTGGATTTAAATCTTCAGCCTATACCCCATTTTTTGATCATCTCGATGCAACCTTTAAACCCGTTTCCTATCAAGATTATTTAAAAATAAGTGCCTTACAATTACAAGAATTTATTAGTGAGAAAAATGGCTTTTTCACCATCTCAACATTAGTAAAAGTTACGCCTCAACAACGTGATCACTTTGTAAAATCAACTTCATCCCATGACAATTTACTGGCAATTGACCGCCAACAAATGAATGAAACCTTTTTTAGTACACTTAACAGCGACTTCAATTTACTTGTAAATTATTCATTTGTTGCAGTAATTCTTATTCTCTTTTTCTTTTTCAGAAGAATCGAACTGGTTATCATAAGTTGTATTCCAATTGCATTAACCGGAATTGTAACTGCCGGAATCATGGGACTTTTTAACATCGAATTGAACATTTTCAGCATGATTGTATGTACGCTGATTTTCGGACATGGAGTCGATTTTAGTATTTTCATGACAAGTGCATTACAAAAAGAATATACAACCGGAAAGAACGAAATCGCAATCTATAGAACCTCTATCATCCTTGCTGTAATAACAACCATTCTAGGAATTGGTGCATTGATATTTGCCAAACACCCTGCATTACAATCGATTTCTTCGATTTCACTAATTGGAGTATTTGCAGCCTTGATAATTACATTTATTTTTTATCCCATTTTATTCAAACTGTTCTTATCCAACCGTCCAAAAAATGGAAAGGCTCCTTTTCAACTTCGTTCTTTTATCCAAGGAGTTACCTCGTTTTTATATTATGGCTTAGGTGGCATTTTAATGTCCATTTTCAGCTTGACAATTATGAAAATACTACCATTAAAAGAAAAGACAAAAATAAAAGGATTCCGTTATTTCATTTCAAAATTCATGAAATCCGTTTTGTATACTAATCCTTTTGTAGTCAAAAAAGTAGTTAATATTCATAATGAGACATTTGAAAAACCAGCTGTACTCATCTCCAACCATTCCTCATTTTTAGACATTCTTGCTGTTGGAATGTTGAGCCCAAAAATCATTTATCTAGTAAGTGATTGGGTTTACAATTCTCCTGTTTTTGGAGCTACAGTAAGGAAAGCAGGTTTTTATCCCGTTTCTGAAGGACTAGAAGGAGGCATTGAACATTTACGACAAAAAATAGAAGAAGGCTATTCATTAATGGTATTCCCAGAAGGAACACGATCTGAAAGCAATCAAATAAAACGATTCCATAAAGGAGCATTTTATCTGGCGGAACATTTTAATCTAGACATTATTCCAATTGTAATTCATGGTACTTCAGAAGTATTACCAAAAGGAGATTTCATTATATATGACGGTGCAATAACTGTTTCTATTCTTGATCGAATTACTCCCGAAAACCTTTCTTTTGGAAAAAATTATACCGAAAAAACAAAACAAATAAGTACGTTCTTTAAATCAGAATTCAAGAAAATACGTGAAAAAAATGAAGGCCCCGATTATTTCAAAAAAATGATTATCAATAGTTTTGATTACAAAGAATTAGAAATAATAAACAGCGTAAAAAAGAATCTAAATACCAATTTAGAAACCTATTATCTATTAAACAAGCACATAAATCCTGAAGCTAGAGTCTTACATTTAAGTAATGATTATGGTCAACTAGATTTACTATTAGCATTACAAGAACCACAGCGAAAAATTGATTCCTATACAACAGACGAAGAAAAACATGCTGTTGCAAAAACAAATTACATCGTTAAAAAAAGAGCCATCCATTATTTAGAAAATCTTGAATCTGTCCTGCAAAAAAGATATGATGTAGTTCTAATTTCGGATGATAGTCATAACTCTATTATTGAAAAAATTATTCCATTAACATCTTGCTTTATTTTAATAAATAGCGCGAGTTTAAAGGACACATTTCTTAATTTTGGCTATACTTGTACAAATGAAGAAGACAAAATTATAGTCTTAAAGAATGAATAGCATGAAAGAACGTTATGATATTGTTATCGTAGGAAGCGGTTTAGGCGGTCTAGTTTCGGCTATTATTCTTGCCAAAGAAGGATATAGTGTTTGTGTACTCGAAAAAAACAACCAGTTTGGTGGAAATCTCCAAACATTTGTACGAGACAAAACCATCTTTGACACAGGAATCCACTACATTGGAGGATTGAGCGAAGGACAAAATTTGTATAAATATTTCAAATATCTAGGAATTATAGATGATTTGAAATTAAAAAAAATGGACGAAGATGGTTTTGATATCATTTCCTTTGAAGATGAAAACAAAGAATATCCTCATGCTCAAGGATATGAAAATTTCGTCAACCAATTATTGAAACACTTTCCTGAAGAAAAAGAAGCAATAGAGAATTATTGTAAAAAAGTAATAGCTACCTGTGACTCGTTCCCTTTATACAATTTGCGTTGGGAAGGAAAATACGATAGTGATATCTTGACTCTTAACGCCAAACAAACCATTGATGAGATAACTGATAATAAACAATTAAGAGCTGTGCTTGCCGGTTCTAATTTTTTATATGCTGGTATTGAAGATAAATCTCCTTTTTATGTACATGCATTATCTGTAAACTCATATATTCAGAGCTCTTGGAGATGCATAAATGGTGGAAGTCAAATTACAAAGCAACTCATCAAGCAACTAAAAAAACATGGTGGAGAAGTTTACAAATACAAAGAAGTAGTTCGTTTTAATACCGAAAATAACAATATTACTTCCGTTACAATGAAAGATGGAACTGAAGTTTCTGCAACTTATTTTATTTCCAATATTGAACCCAAAACTACATTGAAAATGGTTGGTGAAGAAAACTTCAGAAAATCATTTTACAGTCGCATTCAGAGTCTCGAAGGAGTCATTTCGGCATTTAGTTTATATATCGTTTTTAAACCAAACACATTCAAATACATCAATCATAACTATTATCACTTTAAAAATAGTAATGAAGTCTGGACTGCGCATGAATACGACGAAAATACATGGCCAAAAGCATACATGGCTTCGATGAATGCATCCAAGAAAGAGGAAGAATGGGCAGATGGTATGACTTTTATTACCTATATGAAATTCGACGACCTATTACCGTGGGCAGATACATTTAATACGACTGCAGAAAAAAATGATCGTGGAGAAAGTTATGAGGAATTCAAAACCCGAAAAGCAACTACGTTTTTAAACGAAATTGAAATAAAATTCCCTGGAATAAAAGATTGTATTCAATCCATTCATACTTCTACTCCACTCTCTTATCGTGATTATATTGGCGGTCATAACGGAAATATGTATGGCTATATAAAAGATTCTAATAATCCCATGAAATCATTTATTGCTTCAAAAACCAAACTAAATAATTTGTATTTAACAGGACAAAGTATTAACATGCATGGCGTATTAGGAGTAACTATTGGAGCCGTTGTTACCTGCTCTGAAATAGTTGGAAAAGAATATTTAGTAAACAAAATCAATCAAGCCTCTGAATAATTTTGATTATGAAAAAGCAAATTCAGATTGTCTTCCTAATTGGTTTTTTGTTGGTGTTTCTTTCATGTGGCACGTCAAAATCAATGCATCATCAGCCTGATATAGCAAATTATGATACTATTTTACCCGTTGTAAAAAAACAATCCGATTCGGTATTCTCATCTGGAAATAATACCTTCTTAAAAAACAAACAAGGTCTTTGGGAACTATATCTCGAAGGAGATGCTTACCAGATTGGTCTTAATTCTGGAGCACTAACAGATTCTCTTTTAAAGAAACAAGAACGCATCTTCTTCTCTAAAATTAAAGATTTAGTGCCTTCAAAGTTTAAGCAAAATATGCTTCGTAATTTTTTAAAATGGTACAACAGAAAATTATATCTCAACGTTCCTGAAGAATATCAAACTGAAATTTACGGTGTTTCTCAATACACATCTCATGATTATGATGCAATCGCATCACAGTATTTACGCAATTTATATTTACATGCAGCACATGACATTGGCCATGCATTACAAGATTTAGCTTTAGTAGGTTGCTCCTCATTTGCTGCTTGGGATGAAAAATCTGAGAATGGAAATTTAATCCTCGGACGTAATTTCGATTTTTATGTAAATGATGCTTTCGCAAAAGACAAAATCGTAGCCTTTATAAAACCAAAAACAGGGCATCCGTTTATGATGGTAACTTGGCCAGGAATGATTGGAGCAGTTTCGGGAATGAATCAAGAAGGAATAACTGTAACAATCAATGCTGGAAAATCAAAAATTCCGCTAATTGCAAAAACTCCGATTTCTATTCTTACTCGTGAAATTTTACAATATGCAGCCAACATTGATGAAGCAATTGCTATTGCAAAAAAAGCAACCGTATTTGTTTCAGAATCAATTATGGTGGGAAGTGCCAGCGACAATAAAGCAGTTTTAATCGAAGTTTCTCCACACAAATTTGGAGTTTATGAAGTACCAAATAACAACCAGCTTATCTGTTCAAATCACTTTCAAAGTGATGCTTTAAAAGATGATAAACGAAATAAAAAACAAATTCTTAACAGTCATTCAAAATACCGATATGACAGAATGCAAGAACTTTTTGGAGAAACTCCAAAAATCAATCCTAAGAAAGCTGCCGAAATACTTAGAAACAGAGATGGTTTAAGAAACATAAAACTTGGTTATGGCAACGAAAAATCCTTAAATCAATTAATGGCTCATCACGGTATAATTTTTAAACCTGAAGAAAAATTAGTTTGGGTTTCTTCCAATCCATATCAACTAGGCGAATTTGTTTGTTATGACTTGAATAAAATATTTAAAAATCGGGAACAAACTGATACAATTGTATCTTTGTCACAAAGTCAATTGAATATAGCCAAAGATTCTTTTTTATCTACAACCGAATTTAAAAATTATCAAAAATTCAGAACTGAAGATCAAAAAATCGACTCATACCTAAGGAATAAAGATAAAATTTCTGCTGAATTTATTCAGGAATATCAATCTTTAAATCCAGATTACTGGGTAGTCTATTACAAAGTTGGATTCTATTTTTATCAGAAAAAAGAATATGCTTTAGCACAAAGCCACTTTGAAAAAGCATTAACAAAAGAGATCACAACACTTCCTGAAAAACAGAAAGTTGAAAAATATATTAAAAAAATCAAAAGCAAGTTAAAATGATTCCAGAAATAGAAAAAGGTTCTTTAGAAGAAATTAAAATTTTTCAAGAACAAAAATTAACTGAACTTTTGACTTATATAAGTCAGAAATCTCCTTTTTACAAAGCTCTTTTTGAAAATAAAAAGATTGATATTTCTGCTATTAAAACATTAGAAGATCTTCAACTTTTACCTGTTACCACCAAAGAAGATCTTCAGAACAATAACGATGACTTCTTGTGTGTACCCATTACTAAAGTTATCGATTTTGCATCTACTTCAGGAACTTTAGGAGATCCTGTGACTTTTGGCTTAACCGATGCTGATTTAGATAGATTGGCTTATAATGAAGCTATTTCTTTTGATTGTGCAGGGATTAAAGAAGGCGATATTGTACAGCTTATGACCACAATTGATCGTAAATTCATGGCTGGATTAGCTTACTTTTTAGGATTACGAAAATTAAAAGTTGGTGTAATTCGTGTTGGTGCAGGAATACCTGAACTGCAATGGGATTCCATCTTAAAATACAATCCTTCTTATTTAATAACAGTTCCTTCCTTTTTATTAAAACTGATTGAGTACGCCGAAAACCATAATATCGATTATAATAATTCGAGCATAAAAGGTGCAATCTGTATTGGAGAACCACTTAGAAACCAGGATTTTTCAATGAATATTTTGTCCAAAAAGATCACTGAAAAATGGGATATAAAGCTATTTTCAACTTACGCTTCTACCGAAATGAGCACCGCATTTACTGAGTGCGAACATGAAAATGGAGGACATCATCATCCCGAACTAATCATTGTAGAAGTTCTTGATGAAGATAATAACCCCGTTAAAAATGGTGAAGCTGGAGAACTAACGTTTACTACTTTGGGTATCGAAGCCATGCCTCTACTACGTTTTAAAACTGGTGATATTGTTCAGTTACATGACACTCCTTGCGCTTGTGGAAGAAACACATTACGTGTTGGGCCAGTGATTGGACGCAAAAAACAAATGATAAAATATAAAGGGACAACTCTTTATCCACCTGCAATGAATGATGTTTTAAGCGATTTTGATGCTATCGAAAATCATATTATCGAAATATTCACCAATGATTTAGGGACCGACGAAATCCTGATTAAAATTGCAGTGAAAAATCAATCTGATGAATTATTGTCTGAAATCAAAGATCACTTTAGAGCCAAATTAAGAGTAACTCCAAAAATAGAGTTTACTTCAAAAGAAATACTAAATCCATTAGTTTTTAATCCGATGAGCCGTAAACCAATTCGTTTTTTTGATAATCGTTAATTTCGATACAAAACAGCAAAAGTACAGATATACAAAGATTTACATTTTGGTGTCAAAAACCTTTGAACCTTTACTTCTCTGAACCTTTGAACTTCAATTTAGTGCAAATTGAACTAAATGTTGTAATTTTGCAAAAAATATTGAAGATGGTCAAGATTGGCAACATAGAATTACCTGAATTTCCTTTACTACTTGCTCCCATGGAAGATGTGAGTGATCCACCGTTCCGTAGATTGTGCAAAACCCATGGAGCCGATTTAATGTATTCGGAATTTATCTCTTCGGAAGGATTAATTCGTGATGCAATTAAAAGCCGAATGAAATTGGATATTTTTGATTACGAACGTCCTGTCGGAATTCAGATTTTTGGTGGAGACGAAGAAGCAATGGCAATGTCATCAAAAATCGTTTCAACTGTAAATCCTGATTTAATAGATATAAATTTTGGCTGTCCTGTAAAAAAAGTAGTTTGTAAAGGTGCTGGTGCAGGAGTATTAAAAGATGTTGACTTAATGGTACGTTTAACCAAAGCTGTAATCGATAGTACTACTTTGCCTGTTACTGTAAAAACCCGTTTAGGTTGGGATGATAACTCTATTAACATAGATGAAGTTGCCGAACGCTTACAAGATATTGGAGTTCAAGCGCTAACTATTCATGCAAGAACCCGTGCTCAGATGTACAAAGGTCATTCAGACTGGTCGCATATTGCTCGTGTAAAAAACAACCCAAGAATTACAATGCCTATTTTTGGAAATGGAGATATAGATAGTCCTGAAAAAGCATTGAAGTTTAAAAATGAATATGGCATCGATGGGATTATGATTGGTCGAGCTGCAATAGGTTATCCATGGATTTTTAACGAAATAAAGCACTTTTTTGAAACTGGTGAGCATTTACCTGCTCCAACAGTTAGCGATCGTGTAGAAGCTGCTAGAAACCATCTTACGTGGTCGATGGAATGGAAAGGAGAACGCTTAGGAATTGTTGAAATGCGTCGTCATTATACTAATTACTTTAAAGGAATCCATTCCTTTAAAGAATACAAACAAAAACTAGTTACAATTGATGATCCTCAAGGATTGTTTAATGTAATGAACGAAATCCAGGAAGTATATGCTGGTTATGAGTTTGTTTAAAAAATAAAAAAAAGACCTTCGATTGAAGGTCTTTTTTATGCTGTATAATTATCGTTTATTTTATTGCCTCTAAGATATTGGCTGCAATTTCATTTTGTCCCGCTTCACTAGTAAGATATTCTCTGTCTTTATTGTTTGACAAAAACCCCATTAGCAATGTTATTGCTGCACAATTAGAATTTTTCAAGATATAAAAAGGGGCTTCGTTTACTCTCCTTCTTAAAAGATTATCTCCAGAAATTCCATTAACAATTCTTTCTGCACTTTCTTTTGATTTTTCATAAAACTCATTTTTTGATGAAATATAGGCATCAACTCCGTTTGCCTGGGCTTCTTTTGAAGCATTGACATGTAATGAAATTACTAAATCTGGTTTTAAGCTGTTTATTAATGAGACTCTTTTATGCAAGTCCATACTACTATCACTATCACGAATTAAAACAATATCAAGATTACTATCTTTATTAAATGCTTTAATTTTTTTGGCAATAGCTTCAGAAATAGTCTTTTCTTGAAAACCGTACATCGCTGCACCAAGATCGTCACCACCATGACCTGCATCAATTACGACCACTTTTTTTTCTTCTAGTGGTTTAAATGCAAAAAGACAAAATAATAATAGAGCTGCGCTAAGAATTCCTGAAATTTTGATGTTGGTTTTCATACTAATTAAATTTTGGTTTGTTTAGTCTATTCCAACGGCAAACATTTAAGAAATATTGTACAAATTTAATTTTATACCTGAATGCGTTTCCATTTTCCTTTTTTGTAAAGAACTATACTTGCCAAAGTTATAGCCGTTTCAGCAACTGGAATTGCTATAAAAACGCCCGTTGGTCCCATCTTGAAATGCTTTGCTAATATATATGCTAATGGAATCTGTAATAACCAGAATCCAAAAAAGTTAACCAATGTAGGGGTCCAAGTATCTCCAGCACCATTAAAAGTATTAATTAATACCATTCCGATTCCGTAGAAAATATATCCAGAACTCATAATCTGCAAAGCTTCAACAGCAATATTTTGTATAAGAACCTCATTCGTAAAAAATGAAACTATATATTTTGCAAAAAAGAATGTAATAAGCATTATCGTTGCCATAAAAATGACATTGTATTTTGCTGTTGTGAAAACTGATTTTTCAGCACGCTCAATTTGTTTGGCACCCAAATTCTGTCCAACCAAAGTCGCTGCAGCATTACTCAATCCCCAAGCAGGAAGGATAAAAAACATCATAATACGCAATGCTGTTTGATATCCTGCAGACCCATTATCTCTACCAGTTGTAGCAACTAATTGCGCAAGAAAAATCCAACTACAAGATGCAATAACAAATTGTAATACTCCTGGAGCAGCTATTTTCACCAAAGCACTAATTTGCTTAAAATCAGGAATAAAGTAAGACGGAATAATTTTTAAAACGCCTTTTCCATTAAATAAGTGATACAATTGGTATAATACCCCAATACTTCTCCCTAAAGTCGTTGCTATTGCCGCTCCAATTAATCCAAAAGCAGGAATTGATCCAAATCCATTAATTAAGATAGGGCATAAAATAATATTACAAATATTGGCTATCCAGAGACTTTTCATTGCTATAGCTGCATTTCCTGCGCCACGGAAGATCCCATTGATAAGAAACAAAAGCATCACACATAAACTTCCACCTATCATAATCTGTGTGAATCTATAGCCATATTCAGCAGCTTCTACCGAAGCTCCCATAAGTAGTAAAATCTCTTTGGCGTAAATAAAACCCAAAATACTAATCACACTATTAATTGCAAAGGCAATAATAATGGCTTGCATTCCTGCTTTTGCGGCTGCCACTGGATCTTTTTCGCCTATACGTCGAGCAACAACTGCTGTTGCTGCCATACTAATTCCGATTGCAATAGAGTAAACAATGGTAATAACCGACTCTGTAAGTCCAACTGCCTGAATAGCAAAACTGCTATGCTCTAGATGACCTACAAAATATAAATCGACTAATGCAAAAACCGATTCCATTAACATTTCCAATACCATTGGAATAGCAAGTAGGATTACAGCTTTCTTAATACTACCTGAAGTATAATCAAAAGATTCATCTCCTTTGATTGCTTGTTTTATTGTTGAGAAAATTCGAGAAAATAAACTTTTCTGTATTGTTGTTTCTGTCATGATAATTTAGGATAAATGATAAAATTGTCCAGAACCATTTATTGGTTGGACTTAAAAAATTTGAAGGCATCCTAATTATTCTAAAATAAAAATAGGACTAGGCAGAAACTATCATAAAGTTTAATTTTTGAGACGATAAATATAAGTATTATTTTTTTTAATTTAAAAAAATCTAATCTAGCAATTTTACACTAACACGTGTACTTGCTATTAATGAGGCTATAAATCCAAGTGAAAAAATAGTTCCCAAAACAATACATACGTTTTCAAGAGTGAAAACAACAGGAAAAGCTAGCGTAGAAGTAATCATTATAAGCTCATACTGTTGTTGTAACATAACTAGGATAATTCCTAGAACAAGACCTATTAAACCTCCAAAGAAACTTAATAATGTTCCTTGTAACAAAAATATTTTTCGCAAATCTTTAATTTCAGTTCCAAGATTAAAAAGTGTTTTCAAATTACTTTTTTTATCTAAAATCATCATAATTAATGCTCCAATCAAGTTAAAAAGAGCGACAATAATGACCAACGTAAATATTAAATAGACTGCAATATTTTCGGTATTAAGCATTTTATACAAAGACGCATTAAGTTGTGCCCTGTTTTTGGTAGTGACTTTATTATTGAAAATAGCTTGCAATTGAGAATCAATTTTTGATTCACTTGCATTCGGCTTTAACTTAAATTCAATTCCAGAAATTTGATTGGGTTTATACTCTAAGAGTTCTTGAACCAAACCTAAATCTGCAAAAACATATTTAGAGTCCAAATCCTCACTTATCGAATATATACCTACAGGCAATACATCAGTTTTACTAAATGCTTCTTCTGGATTTTCGATAGTTCCTTTTCCTGGTTTAGGGGCAAACACCTGCAATGGATTCTCGAAATCCAATATTCCCATTGAGAAATTTTTAGAAATTCCATACCCCACAACAACCTGATAGGTATCTGGTTTTAACCATTGCCCATTAAAGAGTTTTTTTCTAATATCATTTACAACAGGATAATTACTATCAACTCCCTTTAAGTAGGTAACTTGTTGTTTACCATTAAAAATAAACAAAACTCGTTCTTCGATTATTTTAGTATACGAAGCAATCCCATCGATTTTCTTAATTTGAGTATCCTGATTTGGAGTAACCAAAAAAGATTTTCCATAGGTACCTTCAATTTTTAAATCGGGATCTATCTCATTTGTAAAAGAAAGACTGAATACTTTTAATCCGCTAAAAACGGACAAAACCACAAACAAAGCCATAGTACCAACAATTATTCCAAGGCTGGCAATACGATTTATGATATTGATAGCATTGTTCTTACTCTTGCTAAAAATATACCGTTTGGCTATGTAAAGGGGGAAGTTCAAGCTATGATTTTCTTCTTTTTTCTAAAAGATCACGGTTTTCTATTGGATTATCTCTGTTTGCCAAAGCATTGTCAATTTTCTCAATATAATCTAATGAGTCATCTATGAAAAATACTAAGTTTGGTACTTTACGTAATTGCAAACGTACACGTTGCGATAAATCATGTTTAATTAAAGTCGAATTTGACTTAATTGCTTCCAATGTTTCTTTAGCTTTCTCTTGAGGAAAAATACTTAAATATACTGTTGCCACTGATAAATCTGTAGTTACGCTAACTTTGGATACTGAAATTATTAAATTATTAATCCCATTTTTTCTCACTTCACCTTGCAAAATATCAACCAAATCCTTTTGGATGACACCGCCTATTTTTTTCTGTCTATTTGTTTCCATAGTGCAAAAATACTATTTTAAATTTCAATCGATACATTTTCAAATGAACAATAAGATCATTTTTATATTCTTATTCCCTTTAGCACAAATTTCGGTACTCTTTTTTAATAAAAACCCAAAATTGAGATAATTATTCGCCCATTACTTCTTTTCATAAAAGTGATAAAAATCATATTTTTTATCAGAAATATTTTACAACTTTAATAAAGATATAACAAAAAATATTTATTATGAAAAAGAGAGAACCAATAAGTCATATAATGACAAAAACTGTAGTAACTGCAAATGAAAACGACAGCTTGAGAGAGGTAGTCGAAAAACTTAGAAAAAACACCATTAGACATATTCCTATCGTTAAGGGTAAAGAAGTCGTTGGTATCATAAGTCGCACAGATATAAACCGATTAACTTTTGGAGCTCTCTTTGAAGGACAAGAAGGAGCAGATGAAGCAATCCTTGATATGCTCACAATTCCTCAAGTAATGACATCAAAGCCGATGACTGTATCATCTGATACGATTATAAGAAATTTAGCTGAAATTTTTGTAAAAGAAGAATTTCACGCTTTACCTGTAGTCGATAATGAAGAACTCAAAGGTATTGTAACAACAACTGATGTTGTGAGATACTTTTTAGAACAATATGATTAATCAAATAGAGCCATAAAAAAACGGGACATAAGTCCCGTTTTCTATTACATATTATACAACCAACTCTGTGGATTGTTATAAGTTGTGTTTTGAAGTATTAAAAACTTAATAGTCGTTTTTCCTGTTTCACCACTAGTTCTAATCTTACCTATACTTTGTTTGATACTTACTTTATCTCCCTTACTCACAGACACAGAACTTAAGTTTTGATATACTGTAAAGTAATCTCCATGTTGAATCATTACAGCTTTATTTATTGGTGACAACACCATAACACTAGATACAACTCCTTCAAATACTGCTCTTGCATTTGAACCTGCCTCAGTTGTGATTTCAACCCCACTATTATGAATTACCAATGTATTATAAATCGGGTGTGGTTGATCACCATAACCCAATGATACAAATCCTTTTTCTACAGGCCAAGGCAATTTTCCACGATTGGCTTTAAAATCGGCAGCAAGTATTTTTGCTTCAGCGGTTAATGCAATTTTTGTATCCGATACTGCTGCAACAGATTTTGTTCCTGTTGCTTTTTCTTTTTCGGCGGCAGCTTTACGGTTAGCAGCAGCAATAGCTTCACGAATTAAACGATCAATTTGTCTGTCAATTCTCTTCGATTCCTGTTGTTTGCTTTTCGTATCAGCAATAATTTTATTTTTATCCTTTTTAATCGAGTTAACTAGCTTTTGCTGTTCTTTCTTTTCTTGTTCTAAAGTTATTCTTTCTTTTTCGTTTTCAGCAATAAACTTTTTCTTAACCTGTCTCTGTCCATCTAATTTCGCATTATAATCTGCTAATTGAAGTGATTTTGACTTAATTTCTTCCCCTTGATTTTTTCTGAAATTTGTATATTGCTTCATATACTGTGCACGCTTGTAGGCTTGCAGAAAATTCTCTGAAGACAACAAAAACATCGCTCTACTTTGTTCTGAACGGCTTTTATATGACTTAAGAATCATCTTGGCATAATCAGCTTTTAACACCTCTAACTCTTTCTTAAGCTTGTTAATTTTTGTTTGATTAATATACATATCATTACTCAAAAGCTTCGTTTGCTTTTCGGTAGTATTGATTAGCTTTTCTTTAAGTTTAATTTTATTAGACTGAACTATATAAACATTCACTGCAGATTTTTCTTTCTTCTTTACAGATTGTAACATTTTCTCGTTGTCTCTAATTTCTTGTTGAATTTGAGCTTTACGTTGTTCCAGTTTTTCTTGTTGCGAATCTTGCGCCCACATCAATGAAGTGGTGCAAATTAAAATTAGGCTTAGGAGAAATTTTGGCATCTTTAAAATATATTTTTGCAAACTTACTTAATTATAATTTTTTTATATCCATTTGGAACACTATAAGGAAAAGAAAGTTCTTCATTAAAAGTAATTGTATTGTAATTTAAATTGATTTCCGTTTTCCCTTTTGGTTGGATCGCTTCTATAGCAACGGCTCTAGGAAGTGTTCCTTGGTCAAAAGTTTTATTATCACCATATGCAATTTGCATCATGATATTTTTTGACGTTTGTGAAATCTGTTCTTTTTCTAACAAAAACTTATCCGCTTCAAAGAAGAATGATTTTTTAATATCCTGTTCCTTCGCCTCATCTAATCGATACACTCTATCAATTAATGTTTCGGTATATTTACCTTTCTTTAAATCGTCGATTGCTTCTCCTAATAAAAGGTTTTGAACTTTATCAAAATCTAAATCTGTTCCCAACCATTTGCTCAAACTACTAAAATCACCCTCATAATAAGTACTTCCTATTTTTTCGTAGTAGCTCACTGAATTTGGTGTAATTAAAGCCTTTGCCATAGTAATTCCTAAAAAACGAATACTTACCAAAATCTGTTCGTCTTTTTTAATTTTTATCTCAGCAGTAACATTTTGACTTTGTTTATTATCCGAATATTTTGCACTTGCTTTAATATATAAAGTTGAGAACTCTAATTTATTAGAGTAATGCCCATCAATAATTTTATTTGCAGAAATAAGATTTACTTCTTCTTTATTGTTATTTCCTTGTACTGCACCCGATTTCGATTTACACGAAACGATAAAAACGAGTAACAATAGCATTAGATACTTCTTCATCAGAATTTACTTTTTTTGTCTTAATAATTGATTTGCTTTCGCAAAATACGCTTCTTTTTTCTTCATATCCCCTAAACCATTATAAGCTTCTCCTAACTGAATGTTAAAATTTGCTTCCAAAGTTAAATCATCTACAACATAGTCAAGCCCCATTTCTAGAACGTCTTTTGCCTTTTTAAATTGTTGCAATTCATTATTAGCCAGACCTGAATAAAAATAAAACTGCGGCTGCGTTGGAAACGTTTCTATCATTACCACCGAACGTTTTGCCATTGGCTCATATTGTTTGGTTTCAGTATATGATTGAAGCAAAAGTAAATTAGTTTCAATATCAACTTGAGAAGCCGAGTTTACCGACAACTCATAATATTTAACCGCTTGATCAAATTGTTTTTTGCTATGATAAAATTTTCCAATTTCTTTTGCTACATCGACATCTGGATCATTTTTAAAATAAGCAATTGCTTTATCTAAATCTGATGCAAATTGAGGATTCTTACTTACGAAAATTAAAAACTCATTTAAAATTCGATGTTTTATTTTAGAATCTATTTTAGAATTTGATAAGACAACATTCATTGCCTGAATAGCTTTTTCTGGCTGATTTTGATCCAAATAACTTTTAAAAGAACTTACTTGCGCCCACTCCGATGTTGGAATAGCCTTTTCTAATTGCTGCGTAATTTCCAATACTTTATCAGCATCATTATTCTTTGCGTACAAAGTAATCAAAGCGATATAATTAGTCTCTTCTTTCGGATTTTTATTAATCTGATTTATAAGGTTTTGTATTTCAGCATTCTGATATT
The DNA here is from genome assembly GCF_020905345.1 of Flavobacterium pisciphilum. NCBI lineage: Bacteria > Pseudomonadati > Bacteroidota > Flavobacteriia > Flavobacteriales > Flavobacteriaceae > Flavobacterium > Flavobacterium pisciphilum. The sequence goes on along the minus strand of NZ_JAJJMO010000001.1, from coordinate 2,992,554 downwards.
TACCTTGTGACAAGATCTGTGCCTTATATAATTCTCTTTCATCAGATTTACCAAACTTTTCATTCATTTCGTTAATCAACAAAAGCGCTTTGTCTAACTGATTTGTAATCATATACAACGAAATCAAATCATCTTTATACTCCTCATCAAACGGAATAATCTTCTGAATTGTCTCTATTGCCAAAGGATAATTCTTCGTCTGATAACAAACATCGTAAATCCCCAACCAAAACCATTTGTTATTGGGGTTTAATTGAGTTGCTTTTTCAAACGAGCTTTGAGCATTTCTATAGTCTTTTAAAGACAAATAATTTTTACCTAATTCAAAATAAACTGTTGCATCATTAGGTTGAAGTTTCTCGCATTTTTGTAAAGCAGTAATTGCTTTATCATAATTTTCGATACCCTTTTGTAATAACGATTCATAAAAAGAGTCCTGAAATTCATTGGTAGCCATAGCAATGTCTTCTGGTTCAGTTTGAGCCATTATCGAAGCCTGGTTACCAAGCAAAGCCATGAATACTATTATTAAAACTCTTTTTTTCATTTCTATTATTAATCCTTAAAGTAAAAACGAACTCTTTTTAAACTTCTTATTTATTCTAGAACCGAATAATCCCCAATGCTAATACTAGTAAACTTCCCATCATAACTAACATGGTTTCCTATCATTGCATTATCTAAATTAGCATTTTTTATTTGTGTATATGTTTGTACCAAACTATTTTTAATCGAGCTATCAATTACATGACATCCTTTTCCTAAAGATACATTTGGACCTACAGTTGCATTTTTCAACACTACATTTTCACCAATATAACACGGTGGAATAATCGTTGCGTTTTCTAATTTTACATCATAATCAACTAGATGTTCTCCGTCGTTATGCAAAAACCCTAACATTCTTGAATTGGTTTCAACAGTAACATCTTTATTACCACAATCCATCCATTCATCTACGCTACCAGTTTTAAAAACTTTTCCGCTAGCCATCATCGCTTTAATACCATCATTAATTTGGTACTCTCCCCCATTTTTAATGTTATTATCCAAAACTGTTTGTAGCTCATTTTTAAGAATTTCTATTTCTTTAAAATAGTATATTCCAATAACTGCTAAGTCACTAACAAACTCTTTTGGTTTTTCAACTAACTCAACAATTTCATTATTAGCATTTAACTTAACTACGCCAAATGCTTCTGGTTGCTCAACTTGCTTTACCCAAATTACCGCGTCTGCTTCTGGATCTAATTCAAAATCAGCTCTAATTAATGTATCTGCATAAGCAATTACTGCTGGCCCTGATAAAGATTCTTTAGCACACATAATTGCATGTCCTGTACCCAAAGGTAAATCTTGACGATATATAGATGCTTTAGCACCCAAACTTTGTGCCAACTCTTGTAAACTTAACACAACATCTTCTCCAAAAAAGGCTTCATCTCCTAATATAAAAGCAACCTCTTCAATAGGCTCTTTAAGTATTTTTGCTATATCCTCTACCAAACGATGCACAATTGATTTTCCTGCAACGGGAATTAATGGTTTAGGAATAGTTAAAGTATGTGGTCTAAGTCTTGATCCACGACCCGCCATTGGAACGATTATTTTCATATTTTATTTTTTATTTACCGCAAAGTTCACAAAGGTTTTACGCAAAGTTCGCTGAGCTATATTCATTTAATTTTAAGAGTGTAAAGTAAATTGCATTGGTTATTCAATTCCACAGTATATAAACTGATTACTGAAAACTGCAACTGAAAACTACTTCACTCCTGTGCTGCCAAAACCACCTTCACCTCTTGAGGTTTCAGAAAGTTCGTTAACTTCTACCCATTCTGCTCTTTCATGTTTCGCAATAATAAGTTGTGCAATTCTTTCACCATTCTCAATTACAAAAGCTTCATTGGATAAATTTACTAAAATTACTCCTATCTCACCTCTATAATCCGCATCTACAGTTCCTGGAGAGTTTAATACTGTTACTCCTTTTTTAGCTGCCAATCCGCTTCTTGGTCTCACTTGTGCTTCGTAACCAATTGGTAATTCAATAAAAAGTCCTGTTTTAACTATTGTTCTTTCTAAAGGATTCAATGTTATTGATTCTGATAAATTAGCACGTAAATCCATCCCTGCCGAAGCTATTGTTTCGTAGTTAGGTAAAGCGTGTTGTGATTTGTTGATAATATTAATCGTCATTTTTATATTTTTAAAGCTAAATCTTAAAATTGTTATTTCTTACTAAGTATTCCTTTTATAGTTTCCTTTTCGTTATAATAAACAAAATAAACAAACAGAAGGAATAAAGGGATACCAACGAAGTAATTTTCTCTAAATCCGTAAAAAGAAATAATCGAGAACACTATCGAAATCCCTAAATAGGATCCGATTTTCTTCATATCATAAGGTATTGGATAATATTTGTTTCCTAAAACATATGAGATAAGCATCATACTTCCGTAGGCAGAAATTGTCGCGATTGCTGATCCGTAGTAACTGTACTTAGGAATCAATAAATAGTTCAGAACTAAAGTCAATATAGCTCCAACTATCGATATATAAGCCCCGATTTTTGTTTTATCTGTAAGTTTATACCATACCGACAAATTATTGTAAATACCTAAGAAAAAGTTAGCCAGAATAATCAATGGAACTACTTTCATAGCTTCCCAATAGGATTTGTTTTCTAATAGAAGTAATTTTAGAATATCAGCAAAAACAATTACCCCCAATAAAATCAAAGATCCCAGAATCACAAAATACTTTGTAATTACTGCATACGTTTGTGGTGCATTTTCATTTTTTGCGTGACTAAAAAAGAAAGGCTCTATCCCTAATCTAAATGCTGTTGCAAATAGAACCATAAACAATCCAAGTTTGTAACATGCTGAATAAGCACCTACCTCTGATTTTGCTATGTTCTCAGGTAATAAATAACCTAATAAGATTTTATCAAAATGTTCATTAACTGCAAAAGCTAATCCTGCCACCAAAATTGGCAAACCATACTTCATCATTTTTCTCCATAATGCAGGATCAAATTTACGTCCAAGCGAAAGATAATTTGGAGATAATACAATAAAAGTAGCTAAGCTCGCTAGCAAGTTAGCGATGAAAATATAAGCAATTTGGAAATTTTCAACATATAAATTATCCCAAATAGAGTTTGGGTTCTCAGCAGCAAGCGTAGGTAAGTAAATCAAGAAGAAAATATTCAGAACAAGATTTACAACTACATTTCCGATTTTAATTGCTGCATAAACCATTGGTCGTTGATTGGCTCGTAGTTTAGAAAAAGGCACTAAAACCAATGCATCTAATACTAGAATCCAAACCGAATAGGTAACATATTGCACATCAACCTCGGCAAGGCTTGCAAGTGTATTTCTGAAAATTAAAGCTGCAAAAAGAAAAACAATTGACGACCAAAAAATAGATATTGTTGAAGTGGCAATTACATTTTTTTTGTCTGGTTCGGAATTATAAAACCTAAAAAAAGCAGTTTCCATTCCATAAGAAAGGACCACATTAAAGAAAACCATCCATGATAATACAATAGAAACTTCTCCGTATTCGGCTGTTGGCAAAATACCAGTGTATAAACGTACTAATAAAAAACTCAGCATTCGAGGCAATACAGTTGCAAGCCCGTAAATAGCTGTCTGTTTAAAAAGATTTTTATATAATCCCAAAATAATTGTAGTGATAAAATTTATAAAACAAAAATAACCAATTCTTTGGTTTTATATCGCTTTTGTTGATTCAATAAGAAAATGTTATGATATTTTTATATTAAGTCAACTTGTTCTCATCAAGGATTTTTACAAAATGAAATCCTTTAGGCCCGTATCCTTGATTATAATAAAAACGATGGGCTGCAAAATTAGACGTAAAAGCATCTAAAACAATATTTGAACATCCCAAATCAAGTGCTTTATTTTCAATATAATCTGTCAATAATTTACCAATTCCTTTTGAACGATGATCCGGATGTACAACAAAATTATCAATCTCTAGATATTTTCCTGACCATAATTTTGTAGATGACCAACAACCAGTAATACCTATGCAGATATCATTTTCAAAAACAGCAATTTGAGTATAATTATGAGGAACCATTTCCGAAAGGTACTCTTCATATTTCTCTAAACTCAAATTGGGATATAAATATTGCATGGTAGCAATTTGAGCAACCATTTCTTCTGTTGTAGTAAGTTCTTTGATTATAAATTGCATATGATATAAAAATAGAAGCCAAAATTAATCAAAAAAACCGATTAATAAGAAGTCTTACTCTATTGATGGGAAATTGGAGAAGATTGTTGATGGACTATTGTTTTATAATAACGATATAAATTATCAATCAAATACCTCAAAGTAATCTATTTATTTCATTAACAGGCAATAATTGATTATTACATGAAACAATTTTCAATACCCTGTATCCATTTTTAATAAACCAATATTCTTTAAAATATAGTTCTAACTTATTAACTATCTATATTTTATATTCACTTTTTATTTTACCAGTTAGAAAAGGTCTTTTTTATTTATCTAAAACAACAACCAATCCGAGAGGAATTTCATTGAGTCTCGAATCAAAAGGTTTTTTAGCACTACTAATAATGCTACTTGAAATAGTTTTCAATTATATTTAAATTAAAACGATATTAGAAATAAATTAAATTTTATAAGCGTTTCTTTTTACTCACTTTTTCCGCAAGTTGCATCGCGTTATAAACGTTTAGAACTTTACCTGATTTGGACAATTCCGAAAAAGGAACTTTTTTATCTTTTGTTCCTGGAACAATAACCTCGAGATTATAAGCCGTTCCAGAGTCCAGAATAATTTGCTTCACTTCCTGAGCTGTGAGTTTTGGATAATACAACCAAATTAAAGCTCCTGTTCCGCAAACCATTGGAACCGACATCGAAGTCCCACGATCTGATTTATAACTATTCTCTGAAGCTGTAGTATATATTTCCTCTCCTGGAGCAAATAAATCTACATTGTCTTTACCGTAGTTAGAAAAATCAGATACAAAAGTACTATCTACTTTATGGGTAACAGATCCTACAGTGATAAAATTGGAGCAAAACTCTTTAGAGTTATCAAGATTAATATCATTAGGATAATATATATTTTTGTCGATATCAAGTGACCCATTACCTGCACTACGTACTAATAGTACATTATGTTCTTCAGCATATTTAAATGCATCTATACCCCATTCTTTATGCAATGAAAATTCCTTACTAAAGGACATATTTATAACTTTTGCCCCATTATCTACCGCATACCGTATTGCCATGGCAATATCCTTATCGTGTTCTTCTCCAAGTGGAGAAATATTAAGAGGCATAATTTTCACATCTTGTACAATCCCTTTTATCCCTATATTATTTTCTCTATCCGCCCCAATAACTCCTGCCATTTTGGTACAGTGGTCTTGAATAGCCTGATGCCCCTCTTTATTATTACTCACATTGTTATTACCATACCCTTTTTCTAAAACGTTAGGATTATCTCCTATAAAAAGACGTTCATTGTATTCTATATTTAGTTTTTTATTTACAATCGAATTCAACTGTGTCTGCATATCTTGTACTTTTTCAAAAGTTTCTTGATTAACCTCTAGATTGACCATCATATAAGATATTAAAGCTCCTAAATCTTTATCATTATCATCACGTCTTTGTTTGTATCTCTTATCATTTATTTTATACTTCTCATACAAACTATCTAGCTGTTTATATGTATAATCCTCTTTAGGAAAAAATTGCTTTAAAGTCTCTTTTACCAGTGGATAAACAGCAACATTATAATTCAAAGATTTGAGCCAGTTTTTATAATACTTGTTTTTTTCTTCTAACGTCTTTAGCCCTCTATGGTATTCTTTGTATTTGTACAAATCTTGAGCATCTATTTGAGATTCGGTTTTACCTGCAAACAATGGCCCCCAATCTCTTACAATACGCACATATTCATAATTAGCACATGCCACATAACCTCCGTTTTTAGTTCCTATAAAGCTCCATCCATTAATATCGTCTACATAACCATTATCGTCGTCATCAATTCCATTATTTGGAATTTCTTTATCATTTCTCCAAAGCTGTCCTTGTAAATCTTCGTGCTTTATATCGATTTGAGTATCTATTACAGCTACAATAATATTTTTGCTTTTGGGCTTTTTTTTGTTTAAACGATACCATTTATTCAATGAAATTCCTGGTATTGAATCTTCTCTAAGATCTTTTTGATACCAAGTCTGTAACTCCAATGAGGTAAGTTCTTTTTTAGAACCTAATTTTGCTTCTGAAATATTTGTTTCTTTTATCGATTTACAACCTAATAAAAAGATAAAAAAAAGAATTATACTGTAAAATATTTTCATGTTTTATAATGATGTTTGGTATTTAATCTATTAATCACGGAAGATAATATATTATTTACTCTTAGCGACCGAATTTACCTACGTTATTTATGTAAAAAAAAGTCTCCCTTCTTTATGAAAATTATCAATTTAATCAGCTTTAATTAAATTAGCACAGATTTTATTTACAAAATATTTTGTGTGTCTGATAAATAATTTTACATTTAACATTCTATAACCTTAATAAACTGAAACTATGAAAATTAAAAACAATCTTATGAATACTAACAATATTTCCATGATAGTAATATCGGCTATTATTCTTTGGGGATTTTTATATTTTTTTGGTTATATAATTGGAAAAACAATTTCAAACTTTGGCTATTAACAGCCCTTAAAACTACTAACAAAATAAACTAGAAAAAATGGAAAAACAGGTAAATAAATTGGCGGTCTATGCTAGAGAAAAAACCAATAATTTTATAGCATGGCTACTATGGATCTCATTCATTTTAACCTATATAGGCTTTGAATTGGGTAGATTTGTATTTGCAACAAAATAATTTATCCTACCAATGGAGCCAAATAAAATAATAAAAATAATAAGGTATACCATTTTTATTATGGCTGCTTTCTCTTTTTTAGGATATGCAATTGGATATTTATTGAAATAATAAAAACGATTAGTGTCAGTTTGAATGATATGCTTTCTCTTATAGAAGAACGGTATTTTTGAAACACTATAGCTAATAACAAAAAAGAGAGCCAACAATTGTTGGCTCTCTTTTTTATATACTAGTAACTTAAAATAAATTAAGTATTGGATATGTGAAAATTAAATTCTTCTCAAAGCTTCGCAATTTGAAGATTTGAAAAATTGATAATTTTTCTTATCCTTTCAATGCTTCTGCTCCACCAACGATCTCTAAGATCTCGTTTGTAATAGCTGCTTGACGTGCTTTATTATAAGTTAATTTCAATTGATTTCTCAAGTCTGTTGCATTATCAGTTGCTTTATGCATCGCAGTCATACGCGCACCATGCTCTGAAGCAAATGAATCACGGATACCTTTGTATAATTGTGTTTTTAATGATTTAGGAATCAATGTCAATACAATTTCTTCTTTCGAAGGCTCAAAGATATAATCTCCTGTTGAAACAGCCTCATCTGATTTTATTGGAGCTAATGGTAAAAACTGTTCTACTTGAACGATTTGAGTAGCAGCATTTTTAAATTGATTGTAAATCAATTCAATTCTATCATACTCTCCAGACAAGAATTTTTCAGTTAAATTATCAGCAATAGCCGCAACATTATCAAAAGTTAAATGATCAAAAATTGCATTATGATGACCGTGAACTTTATAAGTTTTAGATAAAACATCATTTCCTTTTTTACCTATAGGAAAAATATCAACTTGTTTACCTGCATAAAATTCAGAACGTGCTTTTGCTTCCTTTATTACATTGGTATTAAATGCACCACATAAACCTCTATTTGAAGTTATAGCTACAAGTAATACTTTTTTTACCTCACGTTGTGTAGTAAAATCTCCTCCAACGTCACCATCTAGTGTTGCTGAAAGGTTTTGTAATAATTCCGTTAATTTCTCGGCATAAGGACGCATCGCTGTGATTGCATCTTGTGCTTTCTTAAGCTTTGCTGCAGAAACCATTTTCATCGCCGATGTAATCTGCATCGTAGACGAAACGGAAGTAATTCTATTACGGATTTCCTTTAAATTTGCCATTCTTTTTTTTAAGTATTAAGATTTAAGCATCAAGTATTAAGTACAGGTAAAACCTTAATACTTAATACTCAACACTCAATACTTTTTTAGTTATATTTTGCTGAAATTTCTTTTGCTACTTTTTCGATAACATCTGTAATGTTGTCATCTAACTTACCAGCTTTTAAAGCATTAAGAGTATCTTTATGCTTAGTGTTAAGGTATGCTAAGAAATCTGCTTCAAATTCTTTTACTTTATTTACAGGAACACTTTTTAATAAGTTTTTAGAACCTGCATAAATAATAGCTACTTGATTTTCTACAGTATAAGGATCATTTAAACCTTGTTTCAAGATTTCAACGTTTCTTTTACCTTTTTCAATTACGTTTAAAGTAACAGAATCAAGATCAGAACCAAATTTAGCAAAAGCTTCCAATTCACGGAATTGTGCTTGATCTAATTTTAAAGTACCTGATACTTTTTTCATTGATTTAATTTGTGCATTACCTCCAACACGAGATACTGAGATACCTACGTTAATAGCAGGACGTACTCCTGAGTTGAACAAATCTCCATCAAGGAAAATTTGACCATCAGTAATCGAGATTACGTTTGTTGGGATATATGCAGAAACGTCACCAGCTTGAGTTTCGATAATTGGTAAAGCAGTTAATGAACCACCACCTTTTACGATTGACTTAATAGAATCTGGTAAATCGTTCATGTTTTTAGCAATTCCATTATCTGCAATTACTTTACAAGCACGCTCTAATAATCTACTGTGTAAGTAGAAAACGTCTCCAGGGTATGCCTCACGTCCCGGTGGTCTTCTTAATAAAAGAGAAACCTCACGGTAAGCAACAGCTTGTTTAGATAAATCATCATAAACAATAAGTGCTGGACGACCTGAATCTCTAAAATATTCCCCAATTGCAGCACCTGCGAAAGGAGCGTAAACTTGCATTGGAGCTGGATCAGAAGCATTTGCTGCAACAATAACTGTATAAGCCATTGCTCCTTTTTCTTCTAACATTTTAGCAATTCCTGCTACAGTTGAAGCTTTTTGCCCAATTGCAACATATATACAGAATACAGGTTTTCCTGCATCGTAAAATTCTTTTTGGTTTAAGATAGTATCCAAACAAACAGTAGATTTCCCTGTTTGACGGTCACCAATTACAAGCTCACGTTGTCCACGTCCAACTGGGATCATAGCATCAACAGCTTTAATACCTGTTTGTAATGGTTCAGTTACTGGTTGACGGAAGATAACTCCTGGTGCTTTTCTTTCTAAAGGCATTTCGTATAAAGTTCCTCCAATTGGTCCTTTTCCATCAATTGGAAAACCAAGAGTGTTCACTACACGTCCTACCATTTGCTCACCTACTTTAAGAGAAGCAATACGTTGTGTTCTTTTTGCAGTTGATCCTTCTTTGATTCCTGTTGATGGTCCTAAAAGTACCACACCAACATTATCTTCTTCAAGGTTCAATACAATAGCTTCAAGTCCGTTTTCAAATTCAACTAACTCACCGTATTGTACATTTGATAACCCGTAAATACGAGCAATACCATCTCCAACTTGAAGTACTGTTCCTACTTCTTCTAGCGTAGCACCAGATTCAAAACCTTCTACTTGCTTTCTTAATATTGCTGAAATTTCAGCAGGTTTGATTTCCGCCATCTTAAATTTATTATTTAGACACTTTTATGTGTAATAAAACTAATTACTTAACTCTCTTTTTAATACTTGTAATCTGTTTGCAACAGATGCATTATATTGCTTATCACCTATTCTTAAAATAAATCCTCCAATAATTGAAGCATCTACGTTATTTTCAATTGTAATTTTCTTATCTGATAATGTTGCAATTTTAGCTAAAACTTTAGCTTCTAAAGCAGCATCCATAGGAATGGCTGTTGTAACTGTAGCTACTTCAACACCATTATTTTCATCAAATAATTTAACGTATTCTAGTGCAATTGCTTCTAGAATTTCGAATCTTTTGTTTTCAAACAATAAATGAAATAACCCTTTGGTTACACCATTTACAGTTGTAAAAACTTCTAAAAGAGCACTTTCTTTAACTTCAACTTTAATAGTTGGGCTTTGAATAAAGGTACTCAATTCTGCATTTGTGTCAATTGTCGAAGCAATTGATTTCATGTCGTTATTAACAACTTCGGCAACACCTTTAGAGTTTGCTAAGTCCAGAATTGCTTTTGCATAACGAATTGCTGCTCTTGTACTTGCCATAATATTAGTTTAACTTTACGTCATCTAACATTTTCTCAACTAATTTAGTTTGAGATTCTTTGCTAGATAATTCATCTTTCAATAGTTTTTCAGCAATGCTTAATGATAAAGTTGAAACTTGTGATTTCAATTCAGCCATAGCTGCATTCTTTTCATTTTCAATAGCTGCTTTAGCTTGGGCAATTAATTTTTGACCTTGCTCTTGTGCTTCATTTTTAGATTCAGCTATAATTTGCTCTTTCATTTCGCGAGCTTCTTTTAGCATCGCATCACGTTCAGCACGAGCTTCTTTTAAGATACGCTCGTTATCAGCAGTTAAATTCTGCATTTCTCTACGAGCTGCTTCTGCAGCTGCTAATGCTTCATTAATAGATTCTTCACGGCTTTTTACTGCACCCAAAATAGGTTTCCAAGCAAATTTTGCCAAAAGAATGAAGAAAACAATAAAGATAGTTGTTGTCCAAAAAATTAAACTTTCTGGTGAAGTTAATTGCATAACATTATATATTTAAAATTTGTTTGTCTTTTTTTAAAAAAACTTCCTGAAGCCAACCGCTACAGGAAGTTTTAGATTTTAATTATGCGTTTGTGATTAACGCAACAACTACTGCGAAAAGTGCAACACCTTCAATAAGTGCAGCAGCAATAATCATAGCAGTCTGGATTTTTCCAGCAGCTTCTGGTTGACGAGCGATAGCGTCCATTGCAGAACCACCAATTTTTCCAATACCAAGACCTGCACCAATTACAGCTAATCCAGCTCCGATTCCAGCTAATACCATAATAATAAATTTATATAGTTAATAATTAATAAAACTCTGATTAATGATGATCGTGCTCTTCAACAGCCTGACCAATAAATAATGCTGAAAGCAAAGTAAATACATACGCTTGCAAAGCAGCAACCAACATCTCTAATACACTCATGAACAATACGAATGCTCCAGCAACTGGTCCGATAGCAATACTTTTGAAAATGAAGATCAAAGAAACTAAACTTAAAATAATAATGTGACCTGCAGTAATGTTTGCGAACAAACGAATCATCAATGCGAATGGTTTAGTAAGCATTCCTATAATCTCTACAGGAATCATAATTGGAGCTAACCACACAGGAACTCCTGGTGTGTTAAAAATGTGTCCCCAATAATTTTTGTTTGCACTTAAAGTTGTAACGATAAAAGTAATAAATGCCATTACAAATGTAAAATAGATATTACCTGTTAAGTTAGAACTAAATGGAAAGAAAGGAATTAATCCGATAAGGTTATTTATCCAGATAAAGAAAAAGATAGTTAAAAGGTATGGCATATATTTACCAGCTTTTTTTGCTCCAATATTTGGGATAGCAATCTCATCTCTAACATAAGTAACTAGTGGCTCTAAAAATCCAGCTAATCCTTTTGGTGCTTTTGGATTTTTCTTGTATGATCTTGCTACAGCAAAAAACATGAAGAACAAAACTATTGCTGATAACAACATAGAAAAAACATTCTTTGTTATAGAAAAATCTAAAGGTCTTGCGTCAAAAGCAAAAGCTCCATTATCTCTATCTTCTTTTGCCATTTGCTCAAATTTGTCAGCATAAAAAATTACTTCTTTATAACGAACAACTTTTTGACCATTGATATCTACAACATGTTCTCCTGAATTATCGTGGTGAAATTTTTCTGATGAAAAAATCTCTAATCCATTTTTAGTCCATAAAATAACTGGTAGATTAAGCGAAATTGGGTGACCATTCCAGTCAGCAATATGAAAATCATGAGAATCTCCAATGTGTGAATTGATCAACTCACTTGCATTGAATTCTTTTTCTATTTTGTGACCAACACTTTCTCCGTGACCGCTTCCTTCAACTGTCTCAACAACGTTTTCGTGTTTAATAGAAACACTATCAACAGGAGTAGAGGCGAAATTTATCGACGAAGTAAAAGCTAATAAAGTAACTAATAAGTACTGAACTGGTTTATTTGAAAATATCATTATTAAATCTTTATCTAATTTTAGGTTCCAAAAATTTTTTGCAAAGGTACATTTTAAATTGAAAATTGAAAATTTATAGATATAATTTTTAAAATTACATTTTAATTTTTCAATTTATCTAATAATGAAGTGATTAGCTTTTATTTATTAGACGAACTGTGAAATATGTTTCAAAAAGTAAAAATAAAAAATAAGGGATAAAAAACGCCCCCAAATCAATTATCGGGTCTTTGACATTCGCTTTTATCAGTGGAATCAAGAAAATAATTGCCACCATCATTCTAAAAAAACTTGCTCCAAGAAAAGCGAACCCTGTATAAGTTGAAAAATTTTTATTAACAAAAATTAAAAACAAGTACACTAAAAAAGTAGCAACAATATTAAATATATAAATACTCCACACGGAGTAAAAAAAAACTAATTTATCTGATAAAGATTGCATTACAAAATATTGCGACACAAACAATACAATCGAAAAAGGAACAAAATACTTAAGAAAATCTATAACTCTATTCATTATTTATTTAAATTTTTAACTTGTCTGATGACATTATAAAGTGCTAAGAAGACAGAAAATAAAGACAAAATAATTGTCCACAGCGAACCGCCATTTGAATATTTTTCATCTAACCAAATACCCAAATAGGAAAATAAAAATATAATTACTCCCATCTGTATTGGAATGTTAACAAAAACTATCCATTTGTTATTTCTCTGATTTTCATTTGGTTCCTTGTCCTCCATTTATTCCACTTTTTAAATCAGTTGCCATTATACAAGTCGCTGTAAAATCGGCACCTGGTTCTACAGATAATTTGCCTACAGTTACTTCTCCATTAATTTTTGCTGTTGCTTTTACATTTAAAAGTTCAACAACTTTAATATTTCCTGTGAATTCTCCTTCAATATCGGCATTCTGACAGATGATATCTCCTTTAACTTTACTAGCTGGACCAATTACAATTTTTCCTTTTGAGGTAAAATTACCTATTAATTGTCCATCTAATCTAAAATCGGCTAGCGAAGTAATGTCTCCTGTTATGATAGTTCCTTCAACTATTCTATTTGTTTTTCCTAGGTTTTCTGTGCTAAATTTTGGGGCTTTATTAAACATGCTTAAGGGGTTTTAGGAGCTAAATAGGCTTCTAAATTTTTATTAATTTGTACTATACTATAATTGTCACTTGATATTATTACTGCTGGATATTCTACTAAATTATACTTTTTGTTTTCTTTTAATACTTTGGCAACATCATTTGCGTAAACTTCTGATTTTATACCATGAATCGTAACAAATGCTGAATCCAAATCGTATTTATCAAAAGAATAAGTTAGTTTTTGGAAGTTCTCATCAACTAAGAATTTTTTAATAATATCCTCAATTGTTTTTCTTGCTTTATCATCATGAATACCAACTTTATACAATATTTTCCAGTTTTTGTTATCTGTCGTTGTAAATACTCGTTTCTCCAAAAATGGAATCTGATTGATTAAAACATCCTGTGCTTTTTTACCTTCTTCACTATTAGGATAGTTCTCTGCTACATTTTCTATTGCTTTTTTATATGCAACTAATCCTTTGGCCTTTCCTAATGTATTGGCTTTTAAAAGTTCGAATTTAGATACTATTTCATCTCCAGAATATTGATTAATAAGATCATCAATATTATTTAAGACTTCGGCATAATTTTCTTCTTGGAATAGTTTATACCACTTTTGATATTCTTTCTCTGGCGCCTTAATTCCTGCCCCTTCATCTAAACCATTGTTATTTATGATTTGTGCATAGCGTGAATTTGGATAACGTGTCGTTATATCCATCTTCATCACAACTGCTTTTGCTGGATTTGTAATCTCATAAATTTTATAGAGATTATACATCGCCGGCAAAATCAATTTTTCCTCAGGATTATTCTTCAATAATTGCTCTAACTTATTGCTAGCCAATTCATATTCTTTAAATTTCTCTTTATATATAAGTCCTAATTGGTAATAAGAAAAATTTCGTTCCTGAGCAATACTATCTATTGCCGATTTGTCTTTAGGAAGCTGTTTTAAATAAAAATCTGTAGTGTATTTTTCGACTATTACATCTTCTTTTATTGAATCATTTGCAACATCAGCTGTCGATTTATCATCATCTGAATTTGAATTAGACTTATTAGATGGTAACCTCCAATTGCTATTTATATCTCTGTTCCCCCACAGTTTTTTGAACTGTAATTTTCCATAAGCTACTGTTGAAGGATTATAAAAATAAAAAACACTTGCTACTTCATTTCCTGTTGGTGGACTTGGAACTCCTGTTTTCTCAGGATTTCCTGGTAGAGCCCCTTTTGCAGTAATTGTTTCTAAACCTCCTCCGTTTGTGTTTCGCTCTATATTAGCAATTTTTTCTTTTTGTTTCTCTTCAAGAATTCGTTTTGCTTCATCAGCAGTTTTTAACTTGGCGATATAGTCTCCAAAATATTTTACTCTAGCTGAGTCTGAAAGACCAACAACATTTATAATACTATCATTGCGTTTTGCAATACCTTCATATTTTATTACATCATCTAAATTTTTTCGAGTTTTCTGGATATAGACATACTCTCTAGTTTTAGGGTCCATTTTTACCAAAGTACTATCATAATACTTTGCTGCCAATGTATAACTTGCTTTTTTAAAGTACATATTCCCAATATTACGATAGGTAGATGCTACTAAATATGGATCTTTGGATTTTCTTTTTAAAGAATAATTATAAAATTCTAATGCCGCTTTTTCATCTTTCTTTTTATCAAAAAAGACTCCCATCTCATAATATATTACATCTAAGAATGGTCTGTTTTCTCTATCGTCAACTAATTTATTGTATGTCTTGAGGAAAAGTTCACTATCCCCATTTTGATAATCAAATAACTGAGCTTTTTTGGCATAAGCGTGAATTACATACTTTCGCTCAGCTCTTCTGTTCATATCAATTACAGATTGATAAAAATAAAGGGCACTATCTCTCTTATTTGTTTCTTGATATAATTGTCCTAAAATAAAACGGTATCTAGATCTTTCAGGATTTCTTTTAGTAAACTCCTCTGCAATTTTAAGTTTTGTAATTGCACTATCTTTTTCTTCCAAATTAATAAAAGCTTCTGCTAATAAAGCATTTGCATTTGCATATACCTGTTCTTTTAATGCAACTCCTTTTATTAATTTATAGATGTTTTTTATAACCAACTCGTCATTACCTAAACGCATATTGGTTTTTTCACGCCAAATTCTTGCTGTATTGATATTGCTACTTGTTGGGTATTTGTATAAAATATAATTAAATGCTTCTAAAGCAGGTAAGAATCTCTGATCATAATAACGAGCCTGACCAAGCATTAAATATGCTTCGTCTATCTGACTGTTTTTTTCTCGTCCACCAATATTCATCGAATGTTTCTGGATGGCTTTGGTTGCTTTTGTCTCTGCAAGTTGAAAATCCGGATTTTTTGCTTTAGTTTCATCCGAATTACCTTCATCAATTTGCATCCTTTCAATAGGCAGTAATTTCCAAAAATTATCAGTATAATTAGCCTCTATAGCTTTCATACCTTTATCAAAACCCAGTTGTCCATTATACAAAATATTATACTTTGTACTTAAAGCATGAGAGTTTCTTGCCAAAAACGTGTCTCTTTTTGTAGAACAAGCTATCAAAAAGGAGATAAATAAGAACAGAAAAATGTATTTAAATCGATTGTTTTTCAATGGGAAACACTTTTAACATTTAACATCTAAAAAAGTTTTTTAGTATAATGACTGGTAAAAATACGCTTCTTTTTGAAATATTTATATTTAAACGGCAAAAAACGCCTCAAGCTCTTGAAGTGTTTCTCTTGAAGTTTGAATATCTTTTACAATTTCTCCCTTATTTAAAGCAACAATTCTATCACAAACTTCAACGGTATGTTGCAAATCATGGCTTGAAACCAATACTGTAACATTCGGATTATCTGCTAGTTCCTTGATTATTTTTTTCAATCGACTTACTGTTGTTGGATCTAAGTTGGCAAATGGTTCATCTAAAATAATTACTTCAGGGCTGCCAATAAGTGTCGCTATAATTCCTACTTTTTTCTGATTCCCTTTGGATAAATCTCGCAAATATTTTTTATTTTTTAGGATTTCACCATTAAAAAATTCTTCATGTTTTGATAATAATGCATCAACATCAGCTTTATTTTGATTGCGTAAATCTCCTACAAAATAAAAATACTCTTCAGGAGTTAAATATCCTATCAAGAAACTTTCATCCAAAAAAGATCCTGTAAAAGATTTCCATCCCTCATCATTATTTACTTGTATACTATTGTTAATTATATTTCCTGTAGATGGTTGAATTAAATCCAATAATAAACTAAAAAATGTAGTCTTCCCTGCTCCATTGTTTCCTACCAATCCAAAACTTTGCCCTTTTGGAATTTCAAGGTTTTCGATTTTTAAGACTGTTGTTGTATTATATGTTTTTGAAAGTTGGTTTACTTGTATCATAATAATTTTATGTTTTTGATTTTTTATTTGTCTATTTATCTAATTTTTGATTCAAAATAATTTTATAATTACCTCATTATGTAATTATTATAATTAATTATGCCTTTTGTTTATAGGCGCTTATCGTTTTATATTTCTCGATTTTATATCTTTTTTCGATTAATAAAAAAACCTTGTCTTTAAGTACAAAACCAATTATTCCAGCTAAGGCAACCAATGCTAATCCGATATTAGGATTTCCAAGTGAAAAACCAATCCAGTATAATCCCACTGGTAATAATAATTTAGGTAATGTAAGAAGCATTGCATTTACATTAAATGCTTTTTTATCTCCAAAAGCGCCACTGGTAGATGTTAAATCAATTGGAGTTTTGGTAAATGCACCTCCTAAAAGGACTAAATGTGAATTTACACCAATGTTATAAATTGCTCCAACAACAATAGTTAGATATACTTGCCATCCAAAATAAAGGTAAAACGAAGCTATTATCGTCGAAACAATAGTTGCAATAACTATTAACCACCATTTTGAGGTAATATATCCTTTATATGGAATGTTTTGTGTCATCATAAGTTGGTAATACGAACTATCCCAGCTTGGTACAAATTGTCCGAAAGTAAACAGGAAACCACCCGAAACAAAAATACCAGCAAAAATGTGCATAACTGGACTGTTGTAAGATTTGACGCCTCCAGAAAAAAATAAGAAACCATAAAATAAGAAAAGAACACTCATTATAATTGTCATCTTCGACCTTTTATTTCTCTTTATAAGTTTAATATCATTTTTAAGAAACGTTCCTAATGTCCCAAATTGATTAAGCCATGTTAGGTTTTCAGTTTTAGCAATATCATGTTTATTCGAAAGTCCTGCATCTAGATATAAATTACTTTTAAAATAGTTAAAAGTTACATAATATAACCCTATCAAAATTAAAACCGGAATAACAAAAAGTCCTTTTATTGTATATAATCCATTAAAAAACAAAACAGTATAATTTGTAATATCAAAAAATCCATAATATTGTAATCCCCCTAAAAGGGCTATTATTCCAAGAAAAAGGACAAACAATTTATCGATGTTACTTAATAAAATATTCAGATAGTTATTAATATAAATTAAAGCTATTATAGCTAAAAGCCAAAAGATTACACCCAAGATATCATATCCTTCTATTAATAAAACTATTGTAAAAGGAAGAAAAAAGAAAGCATGAACAATATTAAAAAATGATAAGGCTGTTTTACCAAGTGAAAAATGAACTATTGTTTTCTTTTGAATTCGCAATGTTAATAAAGGTCTTATATTAAGTACAGGGATCGCTTGCATTAAAAGTCTAATAGACAAATCGAACAAGAAATAATAAACTAAAAACTTATTTATAGTTAATAAAGGATCTAGATTCATCTTTTTAAGAACATAAAAAGCTCCTGCTCCTGCTGCTACGAAAATAAGTGAGAAATAAACTGCTAGAAAACCTATTATGATTTTCAATGCTACATTAGCACCAAAAGATGCCGACCTTGAAAAGGCTTTCCATTCGAGATAAATAAATTTTTTAATCATATTTTTTTGGTTTAGTCTGTAGAGTAAGTATGTAAATGTAGAAAACGTTACAAACAAAATAAAATATTACCGTTTAATACCAATCATTTAATAGCTGTTTGCTACTTTTGCAAAAAAATAATATCATGCCTTCATTCTTAAAACTAATAATAAAAGAAGTAAAACGTGAAACTGCAGCTGCGGTTTCGATACTTTTTAATGTTCCTGAAGAACTAAAATCAAACTATACTTTTATTGCAGGTCAATATATCAATTTACGATTAACATTAGATAACAAAGAACTTCGTCGTGCTTATTCTATTTGTTCTTCTCCAGAAAGTGGTGAACTACGCATTGCGGTAAAAGCGGTAAAAAATGGCGTCTTTTCTCAATTTGCAACTACAAAACTAAAAGCTGGAGATGTCCTTGAAGTAGGTAAACCAGAGGGTAAGTTTACATTTGAGCCTGAACCTGAAAGACAAAAAAACTATACAGCATTTGTTGCTGGAAGTGGAATAACTCCAGTACTTTCTATCTTAAAATCAGTTTTAAAAAGTGAGCCAAAAAGTTCATTTGTATTGGTTTATGGAAATAAAACTCCCGATGAAACAATTTTTTATCAAGAATTACACGATTTACAATTACAATATGTAGGTCGTTTCTTCGTACATTATGTTTTTAGTCAAGCTAAAGCAGAAAATGCATTGTTTGGCCGAATCGATAAATCAGCGGTGAATTATGTATTGAATAACAAGCACAAAGAATTAGAATTTGATAAATTCTTTTTGTGTGGTCCTGAAGAAATGATTAATACCGTTTCAGGAATTTTGAAAGAAAAAAATGTAAAAGAATCAGCTATTAAATTTGAGCTTTTTACTACTTCTACTCAAGAAAATAAAATTGATACTTCATTAGAAGGACATTCAAAAATTACTGTTCTTGTTGATGATGAAGAAGTTTCTTTTGAAATGTCTCAAAAACAAACCATACTTGATGCAGCTTTAAAACAAGGAATTGATGCTCCATATTCTTGCCAAGGCGGAATTTGCAGCAGCTGTCTTGCACGTGTAACCGCTGGAACTGCAGAGATGAGAAAAAACTCTATTTTAACTGATAAAGAAATTGCAGATGGATTAATTCTTACCTGTCAAGCACATCCTACATCAGAGACTATTTATGTAGATTACGACGACGTATAAGAAGTATTCAGTCACAGTTAGTTAACAGCTATAAAAAAAGAGTTTGCAATGCAAACTCTTTTTTTATATAACACAAACTGTAAACTGTAAACTGTAAACTGTAAACTGTAAACTGTAAACTGTAAACTGTAAACTGTAAACTTATAACAGAGATTGAATCTTATCTACTACTTGTTCAGGCAAAATAGTTCGCATTGCATCTTCATAACCAGGAACTATTTTATTTCCATACACTGATGTTGGCAATAAAGGAAATTTTATTCTATCAGATACTAATGCATTTTCAAACTTTTGATTAAAAGGTAAAAATCCTGCATACGGATGTGTAGCTCCCCAAAGTGTAATTACTTTAACTCCTAGCATAGCCGCAATATGGGCATTCCCAGAATCCATAGAAAGCATTACATCAAGATTACTAATTAGTTTTAGCTCTTGTTGAAACTTTATCCTTCCTGCTACATTTATTACATTTTTAAAAGGTTCAGAAAGCGATTCTAAAATTTCAACTTCTTTCTTTCCTCCACCAAAAAGTAAGATGGTATGATCTTTATTTTCAGCCAATTTTGCAATTACTTCCTGCATCAAATCTAAAGGATAAACTTTAGACTCATACTGTGCAAAAGGAGCAATACCAATTAATTTTTGATAATTTTCTCCTACCAAGTTTGTAATTTCTGCACTTAAAATTGCTTTTTTAGGAAACTCAGGGTTAGATAAATCCAATGGAAATCCTAGTTCTTCAAACACTTTTGCATGTCGTTCAAACATAGTTGGCAATTGCTTAAAGATTTTATTTTCTGTACGCATTAATGCCTTTTTTGCCTCTCTTGCTTTATCAACAAAAGCAGTCTTTTTACCGCCTAAAGCGAAAAAAGTACGAACAACTTTAGAACGTAAAACGTTATGTAAATCAGCAAAAGCATCAATATGTAGCTTTTTTAAATCTTTATATAAACGCACTAATCCAAGAAACCCTTTATGACGCTCTTTATCATCAAAAACAAAAAAAGTCAAGTTAGGAATTCCATCAAAAAATGGTTTGAAAAATGGGCGTGAAATAATGGTTAATTGAACCTCTGGATACTGTTTTACAAAAGCGCGTAAAACAGGAACCGTCATAGCGACATCTCCCATTGCGGAAAGTCTCATGACGGCTATATGCTTAATTTTATTGGACAATTCTGCCAATTATTTTTTATTTTGGTATAAAACAGGATTCAAATCATCATCATTGTACATTTTCATTTGTTTGTACACTTTCATGAATTTATCTCCATTTTCAATGTCAGTTAACAAATCGTCAATTGCAGTTGACAAATCACTTCTTTGTTCCAAAAGTACATTTAATTTCTCCTGACATTTATCTCTGTGTTCTTGTGAAGCCTCTGCACGAGTAGCTTCTTCATTCATATGATAAATTTTTAAAGCCAAAATAGATAATCTGTCAAATGCCCATGCTGGACTTTCAGAATTAATTTTAGCTCCATCTTTTACTTTTACATGGCTGTATTTTTGTAAAAAATAACTATCAATATATTCCACCATATCAGTACGCTCTTGATTAGAAGCATCAATTCTTCTTTTTAGAGTAAGTGCTGCTACTGGGTCGATATTCGGATCACGAATAATATCTTCAAAATGCCATTGTACGGTATCTATCCAGTTTTTTAGATATAATAAATGTTCAAATTTATCTTTTGGATATGGATTGTTTATTGGCTGATCAACATTATCAAATTTATGATAATCTTTGATGCTTTGTTCGAATACAGAATATGCTAATTTTGAAAACATGTCTTTAATTTTTATAGATACAAAGATACTTTTTATACTTTTATAAAAAAATATCAAATCATAAATCTATATATCACAAATCAGATTTAAAAATAAATTAAAAAATACCATCATGCAGATTCATTATTTATCCGAAAACAATAGCGTATTAAACCATTTTTTAGGTCAAATACGAAATATAAAAGTTCAAAACGACAGTATGCGTTTTCGAAGAAATATTGAGCGAATTGGTGAGATTATGGCATACGAGATAAGTAAAGATCTATCTTATAAAAATGTCGAAATCGAAACACCACTTGGTATTAAAAGTACAACTGAAATTGATGATAAACTTATCTTGTGTTCTATTTTACGTGCAGGTTTACCATTACATATTGGTTTTTTAAATTACTTTGATGAAGCCGAAAATGGTTTTGTTTCAGCATGCAGGCATCATCCAAACAATGATGATGAATTTGTTATTTTGGTTGAATACCAAGCCTTATCTAGCATCAATAATAAAACCGTTTTATTAATTGATCCTATGCTTGCAACAGGGCAATCTATCGTAGCTGTATATCAAAAACTAATACAAAATGGTGCCCCTAAAGAAATGCACCTAGCTGTTGTAATTGCTGCCCCTGAAGGTGTTGCTTATCTAGAAAAACATCTTCCAGATTCTTGCCATTTATGGATTGCTGCTTTGGATAGCAACTTAAATGAGAAAAATTATATTGTTCCTGGATTAGGTGATGCTGGCGACTTAGCGTATGGAAATAAGCTATAATTGAGAGAAAAAAGTAAAAAGGCTACACAAAATTAAAACTCCAAAAACAATTTCATTGTTTAGTTTATTTTGTGAAAACTCAATATGACTTGTTCCCATAATGGCCAAAGGTGCAACCGTAAACAACAACAAATCATTACTTTTATTAGGAGATATTAAAAACACAATAACTCCTATAAAAAAATAGGCTACAATTTTCTTATAAGAAGAATGTAGTAATAATGGTCTATTTGATAATGTCAACAATAATGAAACTACAAAGAATAAAGCAACTGCTACATATATAGATAAAGCTCCATTTTGGTAATTATTGGTAAAATAATTAATTCTAAAATCTACAACTATGCGGTTCTGGAAAAATGTGATTATATCAATATTAAACAATAAAGCTACTAATGAAAAAAGTGTAGCTATAGTAAAAAGGGCTATAAATGGTAAAATCCAGTTTCTATAATCCCCTGCAACGTGAAAAATAATTGATATAAATACCAATAACATAAACAAAATACTCCAAAATTGGAACAATGAAGCTAGTAGTATCCATAATGAGGCATCGAATATTTTTTCTTTTGAAGCTTTTAGAGACTGCAATGATAGCAATCTACGAAGCGCCAATAGAACAAAAAAGTTGGCTAACAAAATATCCGGGTTATTAAGCGCTGACGGGAAAAATAATGTTAGTAATAAATAAAAAAATATCGTGTAACCATTGTCTTTGCTAAGTCCGTTTTTCTTGACCACAAAATTTGTTATCAACATTGACCCTAAAGCAACAATCAATAAACTTATTTTTTCTGAAATAGATATAAGTGATTTTGCCCAAGAAATATCTTGAAATTGATAGATGAAAAAGAAAACCAGCATTAAAATTACAACCAAAGAATAATTTAATGGTGTAGATTTTTTAAAAACACTTGTTATCATAAGGATATTTTATACTTTTGTGACTGTAAATATAATACTTGTTTAAAAAGGAAACCAACAACTTGAAATAAAGATTCTGAATATCGGGGTTTATAACTTCAATGCGTTACAAAACAATAAATAACAAAATAATTTTATAAATTATGACAACTTTTTTTGAAGGAATACAGTACTTATTCGTAAACATTTTATTTGCTCCACTTGATTTTTTACGTTCATTAGAACTTGTATCATGGTTTGGCGCTAATACAATTAACTGGATTTTCATGATCATTTGTGCTGCTGCAATGGTATATTGGATCAAACAATTACGCATTTTTGATGCTCAAGGAACAGAAAATCAAGATACAACGGCTCACTCTTTCTTAAAGTAAGTCAAAGCCGATATCTTTTCTAAAATACATCTTATCAAAATTTAGCTTGTCTATGTTTTGATAAGATTTTTTTATGGCCTCTTGGAAATCGTCTCCATATGAAGTTACTGCTAAAACTCTTCCTCCATTACTTAGGATATTATCATTGTCTAGCTTTGTACCTGCATGGAAAACAATAGAATCTGAAATATTCTCTAATCCAGAAATTACTTTTCCTTTTTCAAAATCTTCTGGGTAACCTCCCGAAACAACCATAATTGTTGTAGCGCTTCTTGGATCAACCTCTAAAGAAATAGTGTCTAATTTTTCATTAGCAACAGCCAAAAACAATTCTACTAAATCTGTTTTTAATCTTGGAACTACAACTTCAGTTTCTGGATCACCCATTCTCACATTGTATTCTATTACGATTGGTTCATTTTTTACGTTTATCAATCCAATAAATACAAAACCTTTGTATTCTATACCATCTTTTTGGAAACCTTCGATTGTTGGTTTTACAATGCGTGTTTCTATTTTTTCCATTAAAACAGCATCAACATAAGGAACTGGAGAAACTGCTCCCATTCCGCCTGTATTTAACCCTGTATCGCCTTCTCCAATACGTTTGTAATCTTTAGCAGTTGGCAGAATTTTATAACTCTTACCATCTGTTAATACAAAACAACTTAATTCAATACCATCTAAGAATTCTTCAATTACAACCTTTGAACTCGCTGCACCAAATTTTTCATGCACAAGCATGTTTCTCAATTCAGCTTTTGCTTCTTCTAAATCTTGAATAATCAAAACTCCTTTACCAGCTGCCAAACCATCTGCTTTTAAAACATATGGAGGTTGTAATGTTTCTAGAAAATCACATCCTTTTTCTACTGTTTCAGCAGTAAAACTATCATAAGCTGCTGTTGGAATATTATGTTTCATCAAGAATTCTTTAGCAAACTCTTTACTTCCTTCAAGTTGAGCCCCTAATTTTGATGGTCCAATAACCGGAATATGTTTTAAACTTTCGTCATTTTTAAAATAATCGTAAATCCCTTTTACCAATGGATCTTCTGGTCCAACGACAACCATACCTATATTTTCTTGAAGTACCAACGTTTTTATAGCTTCAAAATCAGTCGGACTAATATTTACATTGTGAGCAATACCAGCTGTTCCGGCATTTCCTGGTGCCACAAAAAGTTTATCGCATAGCGGACTTTGAATCATTTTCCATGCAAACGCATGCTCTCTTCCTCCTGAACCCAATAGTAAAATTGTCATTGTATAGTTGTATTTAGTTGTGGTGCAAAAATAATTGCTTTTAACCTTAAAACAGAATTAATTTTTAAAAAGTTGTTGGTTCATGATTTTTAGTTGTTAGTAAGTATTATTTTTGAGGAAATTTATGCTCCAAATGCTTCGACTTTTTGATATTTCCCTTCTTATAAATGGATTTCCAATCAAGGAAGCAAAAGCCGAGTTGCATAAAATTATTAGCCTTTCTGAAAAAGATCATATCCAATTCATTGAAGATAAAAAAGAAGAAATCGTTGCTTTTCATTTGCAAAATAATTCTTTTTATGCTTCGTTAGCTGATTCTGTAAATGTCAAAAACTGGAATGATTTACCTGTTTTAAACAAACAAAATTTACAAAAACCACTTTCCGAAAGACTTTCAAAAGGATACACCACCAAAAACATTTATCTCAACAAGACCTCTGGATCAAGTGGAACCCCTTTTATTTTTGCAAAAGATAAATATTGCCATGCTTTAACTTGGGCTTCAAATAGTATGCGTTTTGGTTGGTATGGAATCGATTTTAATACTTCTTATCAAGCTCGATTTTATGGTATTCCAATGGATTTTATTGGGAATAGAAAGGAAAGGTTTAAAGATTTTTTAAGCAACCGTTTGCGTTTTCCTGTTTTTAATTTATCTGATGTTGTTTTAGAAAAGTTTTTGCAGAAATTTAGAACGAAGAAATTTGATTACCTCAACGGTTATACAAGTTCGATTGTTTTATTTGCTAAGTTTTTAGAAAAGAAAAATATCATCTTAAAAAATACCTGTCCGACCTTAAAAGCTTGTTTTGTCACTTCCGAAATGCTTTTTGAATCTGATAAAGAACTCTTAAAAAAACAATTTGGGATTCCGATTATTAATGAATATGGTGCGTCTGAACTTGATTTAATAGCTTTCGAAAACCCGAAAGGAGAATGGCAAATAAATTCTGAAACACTTTTTGTCGAAATTTTGAATAAAGACAATCAGCCTGTTCCTAATGGAACTGAAGGCAAAATTGTAATTACTTCATTGTTCAACAAAGCACATCCTTTTATTCGATACGACATTGGCGATATTGGAGTTCTAGATGAAAAAAGTACTTTACAAAAACCTATTCTTAAAAAACTCATTGGCAGAACCAATGATATTGCAATTTTACCAAGTGGTAAAAAATCGCCTGGATTAACATTTTATTACATAACTAAAAGTATTATTGAGGACGATGGAAATGTAAAAGAATTTATCATCAAACAAACTCAATTAGATACTTTTTACATTGAATATGTAAGTGATATTGAGTTAGATAAAAATAAGATTCAAAAAATTAAAGAAGCTATTTCTTTGTATTTAGAACCTAATTTAAACTTTCATTTCACTCAAAAAACTAGTCTTGAAAGAACCAATCGTGGAAAGTTAAAACAATTTAAATCTTATCTGTAATATAAATAAAATCTTACATTTGTTTTTAATTAAAAACTTATGATTGATCAATCTTTACTTTCAGAAGAAAATATTACTACCAAAATATACTTAATTCGCAATCAAAAAGTAATGCTTGATCGCGATTTAGCTTTACTTTATGGTATCGAAACAAGGGTTTTAAAACAAGCAGTAAGAAGAAATATCTCAAGATTTCCTGAAGATTTTATGTTTGAGCTCAATAAATCAGAGTTTAAAAATTGGAGGTCACAAATTGTGACCTCCAATTCTGACAAAATGGGTTTACGTCATAGTCCAATGGCATTTACGGAACATGGAGTTCTTATGTTATCAAGCGTTCTTAAGAGTGATAAAGCAATTCAAACGAATATTCAGATCATGCGTATTTTTACAAAGGTCAGAGAAATGCTTTTGGATACTACAGAAATAAAAATAGACATTCTTCAAATTCAAAAGAAGTTAGAAAATCATGATAAAAATATAGAATTGGTTTTCTCTTATTTAGATGAACTAACAGAGAAAAAAGAAACTGCTACTGAGAGAATAAAAATTGGGTACAAAAAATAATTTCTTAAAGATTTTAAATATTCAACTCCTGCTATTATTATAATTTCTTTATATAACGAGGCTTTACAACCAATTGTGTAAACAGAAAACGAGTCATCAACAAAATTGAAAATACAAAATTATAACCGTGAAATTCTCTGTAAACACCAAAGTTGTGTTTTATTAATTTGAATTTGGACGATGAAATTGAATCTTTTCTAATTCTATAAAAAGCTAAAGGTTCTTGAACAGGTTGAGCTGTTTTGATTTGTTTTAAAATCGTAAGCCACAATCTCCAATCTTGTCTTTTTTGAGTGGCTTCAATTTTAATTTTTCCGAAAAATTCTACATCATAGATTGCCGTTAAATTACCCACATAATTACAATAAAATAGTTGATTGTAACTTAAACTTAATGGCGCTTCTACCCTTCTATTAAGATTGTTTCCTTGTTCATCAATACAATCATAAAAACTAAAAGTAAATGGTAATTTATGGCTTTGTAGAAAGCTGATTTGTTTTTCTAATTTTAAAGGAGCCCATAAATCATCTGCATCAAGAAATGCAATGTATCTACCACTTGCATTTTGTAAAGCGATATTTCTTGCAAAGCCATTGCCTGAATTATTTTCTAATCGCGTTAGTTTTATACGATTATCATCTTGAGTAAATTCTTTTATTATGGCTACTGTATTATCTATGGAAGCATCATCAACCAAGATAATTTCCCAATTGGAATAACTCTGATTCAATACAGACTGTAACGTTTTACCAATGAATTTTTCACAATTGTACGTAGGAATTATAATAGAAACTAAATCCATTAATATGCTTTATCATCGCCTTTTAACGTATTGCGAATTGTATCAAAAATTATTTTTACATCTAGCAAAATAGACCAGTTTTCCATATAAAAAATATCATATTTAACTCGATTGATAATATCTTTATCTGATTCTACTTCACCGCGGAAACCGCTTGTTTGAGCTAATCCTGTAATGCCTGGTTTGACAAAATGCCGTACCATAAATTTATTTATTTTAAGGGCATAAACTTCTGTTACACTCAACATATGAGGTCTTGGCCCTACAACTGACATATTACCCTTTAAAACGTTGAAAAACTGTGGTAGTTCATCTATACTCGTTTTACGAATAAACGTCCCTATTTTAGTAATTCTTTCATCATTTTTAGAAGCCAAATTTAAATGTGCTTCATCATTTAATCTCATGGAGCGAAACTTATAACAATAAAACTCTTTATTATTTAGCCCATTCCTCTTTTGTTTAAAAAAAATAGGCCCTTTTGTTTCTAATTTTATTAGAACTCCTAAAATTGGTGTTAACCATGAAAGTATTCCAACTATAATTATACTAGAAAAAACAACATCAAAAACCCGCTTAACGGCTTTATTAAAATTATCATCTAATCGAATATTCCTTAACTTAAGAACAGGTATATAATCATAATATTCAAACATGAAATTTCTAAAAAATACTTGTTTATCATCTGGAATAAATTTTATAGTTTTCAAATTGTTATCCGCAAAATAAATAAGATCCCTCATTTGTTGCTGTGATAAATCAACCATAGAACAATACATTTCATCAATTTTATTTAATAAAACAAAATCGAGCATTTGCTTAATTTGACATTTTTTATCACTTCCAATATCAAATATATGTATCAACTTATAGCCATAATCTAAATTATCCGTGAAAAAATTTTGTAATGGAGCAACACTTTTGTTATTCCCCATTAGTACAACTCGTCTAGAGTTACCTCCGTATAGTACTCTGAATTTTTTTAGGAAAAAATAAATAGAAAACTTAATGGCTAATATTACCAAAAAAGAGCTGCTAATAAATACAACTACAGAAAGTAAACTTATTCTTTTTGAATAAAAAAAAGCCAATGCAAAAACAACTAAACTGAACAAAACATATTGCTTAAGAGCACAATTTAAAATTGCAATTACTTTAGTATATCGATATACCTCATAAAAACCTAAATGGGCAGCAATAGCTATCCAAGCAAAGCACAAAGCTATAGGAAATACAATTTTATTAACAGGAAAATCAATTATGTAAACCGCAAATACATTGATGATAATTAAATCTATCAAATATGAGAAAGGCCGAATATAACCTGAATATCTTCCTGTTTTTGTTCGCATTTACCTTATATAGTTTGAAAAATCTTTATGTTCTTCTTTCGATAACTCTTCTTTAGAAAGTGACTTAAAATAATCGTACGTAATTTTCATTCCTTCAGCCCTATCAACTTTTGCCTCCCAACCAAGCAATTCTTTTGCCTTAGTTGTATCTGGCTGGCGCTGTAATGGATCATTAATTGGTAATGGATGGTAAACTACTTTTTGATTTGTTCCTGTAAGTTTTATAATTTCCTCAGCAAAATCTTTGATAGTAATTTCATCTGGATTTCCAATATTAACTGGATAAACATAATCTGAATGCAACAATCGGAAGATACCTTCTACTTGATCATCTACATAACAAAATGAACGCGTTTGCATACCATCTCCAAAAATGGTTAAATCTTCTCCACGCAGTGCTTGTCCAATAAAAGCAGGAATTACACGGCCATCATTCAATCGCATTCTTGGTCCATAGGTATTAAAAATACGTACTATTCTAGTTTCTACACCATGAAAAGTATGATATGCCATTGTGATAGATTCTTGGAAACGTTTGGCTTCATCATACACTCCACGTGGGCCAATAGTATTTACGTTTCCATAATATTCTTCTGTTTGAGGGTGTACCAAAGGGTCTCCATAAACTTCAGATGTTGAAGCAATTAAAATTCTTGCTTGCTTTACGCGCGCCAATCCTAATAAATTATGCGTCCCCAATGAACCAACTTTTAATGTTTGGATTGGAATTTTTAAATAATCAATTGGACTTGCTGGTGAAGCAAAATGCAAGATGTAATCTAGTTGCCCTGGAACATGTACAAACTTTGTGATATCGTGATGATAAAATTCAAAATTCTCAAGTTTAAATAAATGTTCTATATTTTTTAAATCTCCTGTAATTAGATTATCCATTCCTATAACATAGTACCCTTCCTTTATAAAACGGTCGCAAAGATGTGAACCTAAAAATCCTGCAGCTCCTGTAATAAGTATTCTTTTCATTGTGTCTTTTCTATGTAACAAATGTAAATGATTTAAAAAATAATTTATAAATCACATTCTTTAAAATATTGTAATCTAATTTTTGCGATAACATTAACCACAAATCAAATTTGTGATTTTATTTAGAGTGCGTTTGCACTCATTATTATTTTATATTAAAAATCTGTTCAAGGATTTTAATTGTAATCAAATAAGTTGGCTTTACTCCTGTTGTACCTAATCCACCCGAAGCTAATGTACTTCCAGTTTCTAATGGGTTATCTGATGCATAATAAGCGTATCTAACCTTTATATCATGTGGAACACTTTTTCTAATTTTTGAAGCCGATTGAATCGCTTTTTGATAATACGACCCTTCCATTTCAAGACCGATAACTCCCCAAGTAGATTCATGGAAAAATTTTAATAAATCACGATTTTGTAATGAAGTACCTAATACAGTAACCATAGCACCTTCAAAAACAGCAATATCATTTCCTTCAAACATTGCTCCTCTTAACTCATTTTCAAAATAATAGTTGTCAGCCGTTCCTTCATTTATATGTGCTGTCGGAATCATAATATCTCCTTTTCCACCTTCTAGAATCCCTGCTTTACCCATTATCGAAACCGATTTTACATTAAGAAGTGTTTCCTTTTTATAAGGTTTTAACAACTCATCAATTGTTTCATAAGCTTGCTCTCCAAACGCGTAATCCATAACAATGATTACTGGTTTCTTATCCGTTAAATCTGCATTAGGAAATGCACTTTTGGCCCAATCAATTTTAGCAGTATCAAAAATTTGTACATCTATATTAGTTCCTGAAGTATCCGGTAATGAAATCATTCCATTTTTCAATGCAACTGCTTCAACGTCTTTACGTATTGTTGCTCCCGATTTACTTAGCTCTTCATAAATAAAGAAATCAGATTTATCTTTAAACTTGGTTTTCAACAAAGGTGTTGCAAAGATAGAATTCATCACACTGTGCATATTAGCACTTATTACGTGTATAGGGCGATCCAAAAGCCCATTTGCCTTTAAAACCTCCTTGATGTTTGTTGCCCAGATTTCACCGTGAATATGATGTCCTAAACGCTCACGTAAAATAGGACTAAATGTAATTGTGCGTTTATTATTTTCAACAACTTCTTCAATTGCTAGTTTACCTAACCAATAAATAATGTGTAAAAATCTGTCTGGTTCAGCTTCAGAACCAAAAGCATCATAAATATTAAGAACTTCTTCAAATGTTCTTCCTAAGATATTTGCAACATGTGATATTGCCTTTTCTTTCTCTATAAGTGGTAATTTTTTTGTTTGCATTACTGCTAACTCCAATTTTAACCAATCACGTGAAACTTCGCCTCCATCATCTAATAAAACTCTATTTCTGATTTTATGTGATTCAATGAAAATAAAAGTCAAATGGGTCAAGATATCATAGATATCAGAACGTCCACGAGTGATTTCAACATTCATTTGTTCTTCATCAATTCTATAACAATTTCTTCTTCTTTTTGGAGGAACAATTGCTTGAAAGTGTGATTTCGAATATCCTTCGTCTGAAGTTAGATTAATATAACGGCATTCTTCAATTCCTATTGGAAGTCTCTCTATAACATATAAAAGTCCGTTAAGTTCTACTTTTTCTTCGGCAATATTTCCGTAAATTTCTGGTCGCAAGGCTAATAACGCTTCACGTAATGTATCGCCCGAAATTCCCATTGGTTTATAAAAACCTCTGTTAAACAAATGGCGCATTGTAATGTACATTTTTTCAATAGCTGCTGACGATTCTTGCGCTCTTGATCTCGAAATGTTTTTTGATTCTTTCATTCTAAATATATTTTTTAAACTTTTTAAGCTTTATTCTTTATTTAATGCGTCTGCTATATCTCTATTATTAGACAGTCGCGGGATTTTATTTTGTCCTCCTAATTTTCCTTGCGATTTCATATACTCCTGAAAACCATTTTTAGCAACTTTGGTTACCACCACTTTTTGCAAAATGTTTCCAGTAATCAAATCGTCATAATAAATGTTTTGTTTTCGCATCGCATCATCTATTGCTTCTGCGAAAGTTACTATATTTTCTGGTTCATTTTCAAATTCTACAAGCCATTCGTGATATGGTAACCCTTCAGCTGGGTTAATTTGTGGTGCTACAGTAAACTCATTAATTCTAATATTGGTATTTTCCATAGCCACTTTCATTGCGTTTTCAACCTCATTCCCAATAACATGTTCTCCAAATGCTGAGATATAATGTTTAATCCTACCTGAAACAATAACTCGATGTGGAAATAAAGAAGTAAACTGTACAGTATCTCCAATATTATACCCCCAAAGCCCAGCGTTTGTTGATATAATCAAAACATAATTCACACCTAATTCTACTTCACCAATTGTTAATCGTTGTGGATTTTCACTAAAAAACTCATCCGCTTTTATAAACTCATAAAAAATTCCGGAATTCAATAGCAAAAGCATTCCTTTAGATTTTTGAGAGTCTTGGTAAGCAAAGAACCCTTCTGAAGCTGGAAACAACTCGATACTATCTACTTTTCTTCCTATCAGATTTTCAAACTTTGCTCTATAAGGCTCATAATTAACGCCACCATATATAAAAAGATTGAAGTTTTTAAATAAATCTCCTACCTTCTTTCCACTTCTTTCTTCTAAGCGTTCAAAATACATTTGTACCCAAGACGGAATCCCAGAAATAATAGTCATATTCTTGTCTATCGTTTCATCGACAATGGCATTAATCTTAGTTTCCCAATCGTCAATGCAATTGGTTTCCCAAGAAGGCATACGGTTCTTCTGAAGATATTTAGGTACAAAATGAGCTGCAATTCCTGATAATCTTCCTAGTTTTATCCCGTTTTTTTCACTCAATTCGGGGCTTCCTTGTAAGAAAATCATTTTTCCATCTACAAAATCTGTTTTTCCAGTTTCATGTATATAATGTAAAATTGCATTTCGAGAAGCTTCAATATGATAAGGCATTGATTCTTTGGTAAGCGGAATATATTTGGCTCCTGAAGTTGTTCCAGAGGTTTTGGCAAAATAAAGAGGCTTACCTTTCCATAAGATATCGCTCTCACCCAATTGTACTTTAGCTATATATGATTTTAAATCTTCATAATCTCTTACAGGTACTTGCTTTTTAAAATCTTGAAACGTCTTTATTTTATCAAAATGGTGGTCTTTTCCAAACTCAGTATCTTTTGCAGCTTTTATCAAACTCTTAAAAACTTTCTGTTGAGTTTCAACAGGTTTTTTGGCCCAAGTCTGCGTATTATTATAAATTTTGCTTGCAAATAATCTTGCAGCGACTGATTTTATAGACATTCCTTATTTTTGTTTTTTATCACTTTTATTCTTTTTTACAGAATTAGTGTTTACTTTTTCATCTTCTTTAGCCACTTCTTCACGCAATTCTAATTCCTCTTTAGATGGTGCTAAATTTATTTCTTCCTCTTTTTCATCAACACTTGCTAAAATAGAATCTTTGTTAAATTTAGCATATTCTAATTGACCTGTTAACACTTTTTGAATAGATTTAATGTAAGCTTCATTTTTCTTTAATGCAACCGTTAATGAATCCGATTTTAAAGCCAATTCCGTTGCATTTTTTTTCAATTCAGTCGATGAATACCCCGGTATAAATTCGCGTAATGGTGTAAATGCAATTATAAATGTGGTAATTAATATTAAAAAAATTGCCCCTAATGTTGCAACTACAAAAACATTCATAAGATTTAACTTAAAAGAGAAGATCTCTTCAAAAGTATTCTCATTCAAAATAACTAATCTGTTTTTAACAAATAATCTGTTTCTGAATTTAATCCGTTTTAATCTTTTTTCTGTCATTGTGGTACTTTAATTGACAAATATAATAATTAATAGTGTTGATAAAACGGACAAAAGAGAATCCGATAGCCTTTAAAATAGCATTTTATAAAATATTTAACTCGTCTAGAAAAAAATATTTTATAGTAAAACTAATTCATATTAACTAATTCTGTATACCTTTGTCTTTATTATATACAAATTTGCTCCGGCAATTAACTATTCAATCATGGGAAGATTAGGTGTTACAGAAATCCTTGTTATATTAGCAGTTGTTTTATTACTTTTTGGAGGTAAAAAAATTCCAGAATTAATGAAAGGTTTAGGTAGTGGAATTAAAGAATTCAAAAACGCTGCTAAAGACAATGATCAGCCAGCTGATAAGAAAGAAAAAGAAGAAGATAAACCAGCTTAATTTATTAAATAAAGTAATGCTGTTATAAGTTCCAAATCCCAATAAAACATTATTGGGATTTGGAATTTCTTGTTTTATAATATCATTGTCAACTGAATACGCTTTCTATCTTCATCAACCTCAGTTACTTTTACATCAACGTGTTGGTGTAATTTTACCACTTCATTTACGTCACTTACAAAACCAGCTTTAAGTTGAGAAATGTGAACCAATCCACTTTCTTTAACACCGATATCAACAAAACAACCAAAATTGGTGATGTTATTAACAATCCCTGGTAATATCATTCCGGTTTTTACATCTTTTATACTTTTTACATTCGGATCAAATTCAAAAACCTTAGCTGATTTTCTAGGATCTAAACCTGGTTTTTCTAATTCTTTAATGATATCCTTTAATGTTAATAACCCTATTTCTGGCGTAATATAATTCTCTGGTTTTATTAAAGCTGTACGTTCTTTATTAGCAATAAGATCATTAACAGTTAGTTTTAAATCTTTAGCCATTTTTTCAACAATTCCGTATGCTTCAGGATGTACAGCCGAATTATCCAACGGGTTTTTTGCATTAGTAATTCGAATAAAAGCAGCTCCTTGTTGGTATGCTTTATCACCTAAACGAGGTACTTTTTTCAACTGTTTACGATCTTCAAACGGACCATTTTCTGAACGATATTGCACAATATTTTCAGCAAGCTTCTCTCCTATTCCACTCACATAACTCAATAAATGTTTACTTGCTGTATTAATGTTAATACCTACCGAATTTACACAACGGA
Organism: Flavobacterium pisciphilum; assembly: GCF_020905345.1. NCBI lineage: Bacteria > Pseudomonadati > Bacteroidota > Flavobacteriia > Flavobacteriales > Flavobacteriaceae > Flavobacterium > Flavobacterium pisciphilum. The sequence continues at coordinate 2,957,633 of NZ_JAJJMO010000001.1, read as the reverse complement.
TTACAGTATTATCCAGCTCTTCTTTTAATTTTGACTGGTCAACATCATGTTGATATTGTCCTACTCCAATCGCTTTTGGATCAATTTTTACCAATTCAGCCAATGGATCAGAAAGTCGTCTCCCAATAGAAACCGATCCACGAACTGTTACATCATAACTTGGGAACTCTTCACGAGCGATTTTGGATGCTGAATATACCGAAGCTCCAGCCTCAGAAACAATAAATACCTGAACTGGTTTGTCAAACGCGATTTTTTTTATGAAAAACTCCGTTTCTCTAGATGCAGTTCCATTTCCTATTGAAATAGCATCAATTTTATAAGAGTTCACCATCGAGCGGATTTTTTTCATCGCCATAGCATCTTCATGTTGTGGTGCATGTGGATAAATGGTTTCATTGTATAACAAATCTCCTTTTTCATCCAGACAAACTACTTTACATCCACTTCTGAATCCTGGATCAATTGCTAGAATACGCTTTTCTCCTAATGGCGGCGCAAGCAACAACTGTCCTAGATTATTTGCAAAAACCTGAATAGAATTGGCATCAGCTTTAGCTTTAGCTTCCTGAAGTGTTTCGTTTCCAATAGCAGGATTCAACAACCGTTTATAACTATCTTCAATTGCTAATTGTATATGTGGCGTTGTATTATTTTGACCTTTAATAACCAGTTCATCAATAACATCATAAGCTTCATCAATATCAACTTCAACTTTCATTTTTACAAATCCTTCGTTTTCAGCACGAAGCATTGCTAATAATCGGTGTGAAGGTGCTTTTGTTAATGGTTCTGCCCAATCAAAATACTGACTAAATTTTTGTGCGTTTTCATCGTCTTTTTTCGTTTTTACAACCTTAGTTGCAATAGTCGATTTACGTTGGTATAATCTACGTAATTGTTTACGTACATAAATATTTTCGTTAATCCATTCAGCAATGATATCGCGAGCTCCTTGTAATGCAGCTTCTTCGTTAATAACATTGTCATTAATATATCGAGTAGAAATAAAATCAACATCATCATTTCCTTGCGACATTATTATTTTTGCCAAAGGCTCTAACCCATTCTCACGTGCGACATCGGCTTTAGTTTTCTTTTTCTTTTTAAAAGGAAGATAAAAATCCTCTATCTCTTGTAAATCAAAACTTTGTTCGATTTTTTGTTTTAATTCTGGTGTAAGTAGTTTTTGTTCATCTATTGATTTTAAAACTGCTTCTTTACGTTTTACAATAACTTCATATTCTTTTTGAAGTTTTGCAATTTGTTCAATTACTACTTCATCAAGATTTCCTGTTGTATCTTTTCGGTATCTTGAAATAAACGGAATTGTACAATCTTCCTCTAATAATTTAACTGTGTTTTGAATGTTAATCGCTGCTGTTTGAACAGACTTGGCAATGAATTGAATATTAGTCATATTTTTAACGAAATAATTTCTTGATTAGAAAATGAGATAATTTGCTTATTAGAACCATTGTTGCAAATTAAACAATCACTCGGCTAAAATAATATCTTTGTTTATAATTTTAAGCCTATGGAAGTTTTATTAATATATATTTTAGTTGTAAATGTTCTTAGTTTTATCCTTACTGGATATGATAAATACCTGGCTATCAAAAACAAGCATCGAATACCAGAAAAAACACTCTTTACAATAGGTCTTTTGGGTGGTTCTTTAGGTTTGTTAATAGCAATGGTATTGTTTAAACATAAAACGAGTAAATCTTCTTTTATTGTAAAATTTGGTGGAATTATATTTGTTCAAATCCTGTTTGTAATTTCAATATTAAATTATAAAAGATAGATATTAACAATGTTAATAACTCTAAAAATACGTTTTAACACCCTGAATATAAACTATATAAAACTATAATAAGCCAGATGAATTATAAAAATCCGTCTGGCTTATTAATTATCTTTGGTGCGAAGCACCCGTTTTTTTTACTTTTTATTGACAAGCAATCTTATTCACTCTATTTTGGTGTCTTCCTCCTTCAAATTCGGTATTTAAAAAAGCTTCAACCATTTCTACAGCTTGAGGAATCGATGTAAAACGTGCTGGAATACTAATAATGTTAGCATCATTGTGTAAACGAGTTAAAACAGCTATTTCTTTTGTCCAACATAGTCCAGCTCTTACTTTTGGATGTTTATTAACAGTCATTGCTATTCCGTTTCCGCTTCCGCAAATAACAATTCCAAAATCAGCCTTACCTTCAGTAATATCTGTAGCAACTGGATGACCAAAATCTGGATAATCTACAGAGTCCTCAGAATCAGTACCATAATTAGTTACCTCATGTCCTTTTGCTTTAAGCATAGCAACAATTGCTTTTTTATAATCAGGTCCTGCGTGATCGTTTCCTATTGAAATTTTCATTTTAAGTATATTTAAGTTGTGTAGCGCAAATTTAACCAAAGAATTTTAGATATACTTTACTAACATTTGTTTATTTACATTGCTGTAGAATGTTATTCTTATTTTGTATTTAAAGCATAAAAGCTAACTGAATTATAACTCTCATTTTAACAGGACATTACAGAGTTATTAACGATTTACATATTACATAAATAATTGATAATCAGTTATAATTATTTAATGATTTTGTTAATTTTTTATATTGTTAATAGCAAAACGCAATTGCTTGATATTCAGTTAACTTTAAATTAACATCTTTTGTTAATAAGTATAGAAAGAAAATTAGAAGTTTTTTTTGGTTGTGTCATTAAAAAACCTAATCCAAAACTGGAATTTAAAAACCTAATAAAGTTTGGAGAATTTTTAGAAAAGTTATCAATATCAAAAAGTACATTTTCAACAAAAATCAACATATGAAGTTATCTACAAAATGAATTCATTTTAGGTTGTTAACCAATGTTAATTAAAATCTAAAAAGTCTTATGAATTAATCCTTTAACGAAATATAAGTATGTTGATAACTCAATATAACTAAGACAAACTTCATTTCAATACATTTAAAAATAAATTTATATGACATATTAACACACTATAATAACAACCAAAAATTAATTAAATTTAAATTTTTTCTTTTGTATTATATAATATATGTTAACAACTATTAAAATTTTAAAAAGAAAAAAAATTAGAAAAAGAAGCTAAACGATTGAAAGAGGATTATTGAGATTGTCAAGGATTTCCTGAACCCTTTCGAAATCCTCAGGATGAACGTTAAGTTTGATTCCGCCCAAAGCTGTCGAATAAAAGGGAACAACCGAAAGGGTCATTTCATTTTCGAGATAATATGGAATTTCCTCTTGTTCTAATAAATGTTTTAGAACAACAGTTTCGTGTAGATAATTGAATATAGCAATGGTTTTAAAGCTTTGCATAGAGGTCTTTTTGTAAAGATACGAAATGAGTATTACTTAAATTTGTTTAAGTATGTGAATTGCAAATGCCCTTTGAAAATCAATAAATAGCTACTTTTGAAAGTTATATTTTTAATAAAGTGAGGCCTAAAAACTATTATCTGATATCTTCTTTGTAATTTTAAACCTTATAAGAAAAGATATATGAGTAAGAAAATTAGAAAACCGATAAAGAATGAGAAAGATTTCTCAAGTAAGATTATAAAAATTTTATCGCAACATGCTAATAAACCATTTAATTACAAACAAATAGGAGCAAAGCTCGAACTAGACGATACTAAAAGTCGTAACCAAATTATAAAAGATTTAAAGATTCTTGCATCTCAAAATAAGATTGTAGAATCAGAACCAGGTAAATATTTAATCAAAGCAATTAGTCAGGATTATTATGAAGGTACGATAGATATGACAAGTCGTAAAACGGCTTATTTTATTTGTCCAGACTTTACAGAGGATGTATTTATTCCTACTAACAATTTAAATCGTGCACTAGATAAAGATAAAGTAAAAGTTTACGTTTATAACAGAAGAAAAGGTAAACGTCCTGAAGGTGAAGTTATTGAAGTTGTAGAAAGAAATAAAACTGACTTTGTTGGTGTTATTGATATTCAAAACAATTTTGCTTTCGTTTCTACTGCAAATCCTAAAATGTATACTGATATTTTTATTCCAAAGGATAAAATAGGAGAGGCGCAAAATGGTGATGTAGTTTTAGTTACGATAGAAGATTGGCCAAAGAGAGCAGATAGTCCATTTGGTTCAGTAGTAAAAGTTTTAGGAAAACCAGGAGAACATGATACTGAAATTCATGCTATTTTGGCTGAATATGGTTTACCATCAGATTTTCCAGTAGAAGTAGAAGCATATGCACAAAAGATAGATACTTCTATACAAGCAAGTGAAATTGCTAAGCGTCGCGATATGCGAGATACGCTTACATTTACGATAGATCCAAAAGATGCAAAAGATTTTGATGATGCATTGTCTTTTAAGAAATTAGAGAATGGAAATTACGAAATTGGAATTCATATTGCCGATGTTTCTTATTATCTAGAAGAAGGAACAATCTTAGATGATGAAGCTTATCAACGTGCAACATCTGTTTATTTAGTGGATAGAGTAGTACCAATGCTTCCAGAAGTGTTATCTAACTTTGCATGTTCATTACGACCTAATGAAGAAAAATATACCTTCTCGGCTGTTTTTGAAGTATCAGAGAATGCACAAGTTATTAACCAATGGTTTGGTAGAACTGTAATTTATTCAGATCAACGATTTGCCTATGAAGAAGCGCAATATATCATTGAAACAAAAGACAATACAATTCCTGCAGAAACTTCAATTACAGGAAGCTCTTATGTTGTTTCAGATGAAATTACAAATGCAACTTTAAAATTAGATGAATTAGCTAAGATTTTAAGAAAGAAAAGAATGGCTAATGGAGCTATTTCTTTTGATAAAGTGGAAGTTAAATTTGATTTGAATGCTGAAGGAGAACCAGAAGGAGTTTATTTTAAAGTATCAAAAGATGCGAATCATTTGATTGAAGAATTCATGCTTTTAGCAAATAGAAAAGTTGCTGAATACATTGGTAAACAAAAGAAAACGTTTGTTTATAGAATTCATGATGAGCCAAATGAAGATAAATTAATTGCAATGCAATCTGTAATTGCTAAGTTTGGTTATAAGATAGATTTCCGTAATAAAGGAGATATATCTAAATCATTAAACGCTTTAATGGAAGAAGTTAATGGTAAAAAAGAACAAAACTTAATTGATACTCTTGCTATTAGAAGTATGAGTAAAGCCAAATATTCAACTGATAACATTGGGCATTATGGTTTAGCTTTTGATTATTACAGCCATTTTACTTCACCAATACGTCGTTATCCCGATGTAATGGTACATCGATTACTGCAATATTATCTAGATGGTGGAAAATCGGTAGATGAAGAAACATACGAAACAAAGTGTTTACATTGTTCGAATATGGAAGGTTTAGCTACCAATGCAGAACGAGATAGTATTAAATACATGCAGGTTAAATACATGCAGGATCATAAAGATGAAGAGTTCTTGGGAGTTATTTCAGGAGTTACTGAATGGGGAATTTATGTAGAAATTGTATCTAATAAATGTGAAGGAATGGTAAGAATCAGAGAGATAAAAGATGATTATTACACCTTTGATGAAAAACAATACGCACTAGTTGGTGCTACATCAGATAAGATATTACAATTAGGCGATGAGATTTACGTTAAAGTAAAAAATGCCGATTTAGTTAAAAAACAATTGGATTTTCATTTTTTAAGAAGAGCAGAATAAGTAGTAAAAATTTAAAAAAGAAAACATGAAAAAGTTATTAATAGGAGTTGCAATTTTATTTGTACAAGTATCATTCGGTCAGATAACGAAGAATTTAGGAGATTTTGATAAAGTTAAAGTATTCGATAAATTGAGTATTACTCTAATTCATGCTTCAGAAAATAAGATAGTTATAAAAGGAAGCAGAGAGAGTGAAGTAGAAGTTGTTAATAAAAATGGAGAATTGAAACTAAGAATGCCATTTCCAAAACTTTTATCAGGAGATGATGTTTCAATACAGTTGTATTACAAACGTATTGAAAGCATTGATGTAAGCGAAGGAAGTATCGTTTCAAGCAAAGAAACATTCAAACAAACTACAATTGACTTAAACTCTAAAGAAGGAGGAGAAATCAATGTAATTTTAGATGTTGATAACGCTAAAGTTAGAGCTGTTTCTGGTGGAACTATAAAAATATCTGGAGAAGCAAAAAATCAAGTAGCTAGTTTAGGTTCAGGAGGAATTTTAAGAGCAAAGGGATTACATACCTCACAAACGACAATAAGCGTTTCTGCGGGAGGAAATGCCGAAATCCATGCTACTACCTTAGTTGATGCAAAAGTAAACGCTGGAGGCTATATTTACATCTATGGTAAACCAAAACAAATTAACCAAAAAACTGTTCTAGGCGGTAGGATTGAAGAAAAAGAATAAAACGAAATTGTATTTTAATGATAAACGATATTTTAGCAGGGATTCCATGGGGAGTATTTTTAAGCTTTATGGTTGGCCCGGTATTTTTTATATTACTAGAAACTAGTATTACCAAAGGGTTTAGAGCTGCATTGGTTTTTGATCTCGGTGTAATTCTTGGAGACATTTTCTTTATAGCTATTGCTTATTTAGGAAGTTATAGATTAATTAAAAGTTTACAAGATAAACCAGCTCTATTTATTTTTGGTGGTATAATCATGTTAGCTTATGGTATTATTTCTTTTGTACAACTTAAGAAAGAAGCGAAAATAAACGATGAAGAAATAGATCGTGATATCATAAAAAGAAATTATGGAAGCCTTTTTGTAAAAGGTTTTTTCCTGAATGTTATAAATATCGGAGTACTAGGTTTTTGGGTTGCAATAATTATTTCTATTGGACCAAAATTAGAAATGCAAACTTCTAGAATGATGACATTTTTTGTAACAGTTGTATTAACTTATTTAATTATTGACTGTATAAAAATTGTTTTAGCTAAGCAATTAAAATCTAAAATGACACCATCAAATATTCTTAAAATTAAAAAAGGAATAAGTGTAGTTTTAATGATTTTTGGATTTGTTTTAATCGTTCAAGGATGGTTTCCAAAAGAAAAAGAAATGGTAAAACATGCTTTTGAAAAGATAGATAAGTAGTTGTTAATAACTGCAAAATTAAAATATAAACCTCTCATAACGAGAGGTTTTTTTATGTTCATAACTGATGTTTTTCATTTTGTGGGACGAGAAATTACATAAGTAATAGAAGTAATTTCAGTACGATTTCTCTTTGGGTAGAAATGACAATTGTATGGAAAAATAAAGCACAAAAAAAAGAGACACATTTCTGTATCTCTTTTAGAGGCATCGTCCGGATTCGAACCGGAGTAGGAGCTTTTGCAGAGCCCAGCCTAGCCGCTCGGCCACGACGCCATTAATTGAACGGATGGCAAAAGTAACCATAATCTTTAAATTTTAAAAACTTAAAGCCAACTATTTTTCAAATTTATTTCTTTTTATAAATTTGAATTTAAATTATTTCTTTCTAGTATCTTTCATTCTAATTGTAACCGTCTCAACATCACCACCAATAGGAGGGTTGACTTTAGAAACTTCAACGATTGTTTTTGTTATCATTGGAATCTCTTCAAGTACCCTAGTATTGATTCTTTTGGCAACATGTTCCAATAATTTGGATCTAATAGCCATTTCTTCGGCAACAATTTTGTTCAAATGTACGTAATCAACAGTATCAGCAAGGTGATCTGATTCAGCAGATTTTCTTAAATTGGCATGAATTTCTAAATTCACTACATATTCTGATCCTATTTTTCCTTCTTCAATTAAACATCCGTGGTAAGAAAAAGTACGGATATTTTTTAGTTTAATAATTCCCATTTTTTGTTTTAATTTCTTGTTCTAAGTTTCAGATTTACTGAGAAGTTTCTAAAGAAAACTGTAAACTGTAAACCTAAAACTGTAAACTTTTTTATCTTTGCTAAAATTACTATAAATAATGGCATCAGAAGAAAAATCACTCAATTTTATTGAACAAATCATAGAAGAAGATTTAAAATCAGGATTATCAAAAGATAGGCTTCATTTTCGTTTTCCACCAGAACCAAATGGCTATTTACACATTGGTCATGCAAGTTCTATTGCTTTAAATTTTGGATTAGGACTTGATTATCAATCGCCTGTGAATTTACGTTTTGATGATACCAATCCAGAAAAAGAAGAACAAGAATTTGTTGATGCAATAAAAAAAGATGTTGAATGGCTAGGTTATACTTGGTCAGAAGAACGTTATGCATCAGATTATTTTCAGCAATTATATGATTGGGCAGTTTTATTAATTAAAAAAGATAAAGCTTATGTTGATAGTCAATCTTCTGAAGATATGGCTATTCAAAAAGGAACCCCATCAACTACTGGTACAGATAGTCCATATAGAAATCGTTCAGTTGAAGAAAATCTTGACTTATTTGAAAGAATGAGAAAGGGAGAATTTGAAGCTGGAACACATATTTTACGTGCAAAAATTGACATGAAATCAACAAATATGTTGATGCGTGATCCTATTATGTATAGAATTTTGCACAGAGATCACCATAGAACAGGTGATACCTGGAAGATTTATCCAATGTATGATTGGGCACATGGACAAAGTGATTATTTAGAAGAAATTTCACATTCATTTTGTACACTAGAATTTTTACCACACCGTGAATTATACGATTGGTTTTTGGATCAAATTATAGATGATAATAAGTTACGTCCTAAGCAAAGAGAATTTGCAAGACGTAATCTTTCACATACAGTTGTAAGTAAAAGAAAATTACAACAATTAGTTAAAGAACAACATGTTAATGGTTGGGATGATCCTAGAATGTCAACTATTTCAGGATTAAGAAGAAGAGGATATACTGCAGCTTCATTGCGTAATTTTGCTAATACAATTGGTATTGCAAAACGTGATAATTTAATTAGTGTATCAGTTTTAGAGTTTTGTATTCGTGAAGATTTGAACAAAATTGCTCCGCGAGTAATGGCTGTTTTAGATCCAGTAAAGTTGGTTATTAACAATTATCCAGAAGGAAAAGAAGAATGGCTAGAAGCCGAAAATAACCAAGAAGACGAAAGTGCAGGATTCAGAAAAGTTCCTTTTTCTCGTGAATTATATATTGAAAGAGAAGACTTTTTAGAAGAAGCTCCAGCTAAATTTTTCCGTTTGACGTTAGGAAAAGAAGTACGTCTTAAAAATGCATATATCATTAAAGGAGAAAGCGTTATAAAAGATTCAGAAGGTAATATTACAGAAATTCACGTTACTTATGATACTGATTCTTTAAGCGGAAGTGGGACCGAAGCAAGTCAACGTAAAGTATCTGGAACATTGCATTGGGTTTCTATTCCTCATGCAGTAGAAGCAGAAGTTCGTTTATACGATCGTTTGTTTACAGATGAAGCTCCTGACAGTTATAAAGATAAAAATTTCTTAGATTTTGTGAATCCAAATTCATTAGAAATCGTTACTGGATTTGTAGAACCAAGTTTAGCTACAGCTGTAAATGAAGATAAATTTCAGTTTCAACGTTTGGGTTATTTTACTGTTGATAAAGACTCAACTACTTCAAAATTAGTATTTAATAAGACTGTTGGATTAAAAGATGCTTGGGAAGAAAAAGGTAAAAAAGAAGAAAACAGTATCAATAATTCTTTAAAAGATATCAATAAATATTTTAAAGTTGAAACTAAGCCAGAACGTTTAGCAATTGAAAATGCAATAGGGGAGAACATCGCAACTATTTCAAGTTTTTCATTATTGCAAAATTCATTGAAGAAGAATATTAACAATAATAAGAGTTCATTGTTATTTGCTCAATTTATTCTTAAATATTCAAGTTTGAAATCTTCAGATTTTGAAGAAGAGGATATAAAAAAATTATATACTATGTCTCTAAGAAGTGAATCATCTTTTGTTCGTTCAAAAGCACTTTTAAATTTAAGAGATCTTGAAAGTATTGATTTTAAAAATCAGTTTGAAGAAGAAATTCAAAAATTAAATTCAAATCCTCCAAAAAACAGTACTGATAGAGAAAAGGAAATTTTACTAGAAGTACTTAATAAATAACATCAATTTTAATTATCGAAAAGCGCTTATAAAAAGCGCTTTTTTTATTATTTAAATTTTCTATTAATATATTAAAAACAATAGTTTTAATATATTAAAATCAGCTTTCATAAATTGATTTTAAGGTGTTTTTTAAAATCAGACGATATAATTTATGTTTTTAATTAAATGGTTGATTAGCGATCTTTATTTTAGTTTTGACCTGATTTGATATCCTTTTTGCTGTTGTCAACATTGAAATGTTTATAAGTACAGTTTCATAACCATTTTTATTAATTTGATTGATTAAATTAATTTAAGTTAAAAAATTCTACCAATTTTATTACTTAAGGATTTTGCCTTTTTCACTTTTATTACGAAGAAGATATTCTTCATAAAAATGGATAATAATAAGTATAAATTTAAATTATTTAAATACTTATTAATTAAGTTTTATTCTATTATTTATAAAAACTATTAATATTTAAAACATTATAGTTTTTATAGATTAAAAAAGGTTTTCATATATTGATTTTAAGAAGTTATTTAAATTAAGATGACTACTTTATTAGTTTTATAAATATAATTCAATAGAACTCTTTATTTTGATTTTTAGCCTGATTCTATCCCTTTTTTGTGCTTGTCAACACTGAAATGTTTATAAGTATAGCTTTTCAGTTGTTTTATCAATCAAATTGATAAAATTAATCCAAGTTGAAAAATTATATCAATTTTTATTATTGGGCTATTTCGCTTTCTTCAATTTTATTATGAAGAGCATATTCTTGATAAAAATCAATAGCAATTAAGTATCAATTTAAATTATTATAATTTTGATTAACTATGTTTTATTTTATTATTTATAATAACTATTATTATATTAAAAATTATAGCTTTTATAGATTAAAAACAGCTTTCATATCTTAATTTTAAGACAATATTTAAAAAGAGATAACTCTATTGTTGGTTTTATAAAGATGGTCTAACAAAACGCTTTATTTTAATTTTTAGTAAAATTTAGGGTGGTTTAACGCGTTGTTAACACAAAAATCTTTATAAATGTATTATTTTTATGAAAAGCCAATTTAGCAAATTTTTAAAAAATGAATTTATTCATTTTGGAATAAAAATGGAGTGGGCTATGATTATAAAATTATTTCTTAAATCTTAAAATTTGATTTTATGCAAATTTTAGTTTTTGAATAGTTTTAGATGGAATTTTAAATATTAATTTATCGTTTGTATTTTGATTGTGATTTAGTTTTGATAATACTTTTATTTAAGTGTTTTTCAATTTTACTTCATAAGTACCAAAATCACCTAAATTGATTTTTTGATTATTTTCAAATTGTTTATTTCATTTTTAAAATCTGCTTAAGAAGGTTTAATTATTAAGTTAAACTTAAAATCAGAAATTATGAAAATCAAATTTTTAATATTAGGGTTATTATTTACGAGTTTTGCTTTTTCACAAACTCATCAAATTATAAAACATAATGGAGAAAAATTAGATGTTAATTATATAAAGCAAGATAATAATCTTCTTTACTATTCATTGAATGGTAGTCAGGAACAATTAGCAATTAGTAAATATGCGGTTTCATCTCTTACTGAAAAAGCTAGTTCTAAATCTGAATCTATTTCTCCAAAAATTGTAGTTGCTGATAAAAAGGATTATAGCTCGGTAAGGGTTTTAAAACCTAGCCAAACTATTGGACTCAAAGAGGTTGAAAGTTTTACTGGCTTATCTACTAAAACAAAAGGGGAGTCTCCTTTGGCTTTAAAAGAGCATACAGAAAGACGTATTAAAACCAAGTCTGCTGATAATGGTTATCCATTTGTTTCCATTGTAGAAAAACCGGATGGAAAGTATCATGCAATAGCATATGTATATTAAAATTATATTAAACATTAATTTATAAGAATTTTATCTATATAAAATTGATTATCTTTATTATCAACTTTTAAAATTTATAGTTATGTCAAACAACACAGGAAACACAATATTGGCACTTCTTACTGGAGCAGCGATAGGAGCAGGAATTGGAATTTTGTTTGCACCAGATAAAGGTTCAAAAACAAGAGGACGTATTAAACATGGAATCGACGATGCTAAACATAATTTAAAGCATAAATTTGAAACTTCAACAGAAGAATTACGTGATAAGTTTTTGAATGCCAAAGAAGATTTAGATGGAACTTATGAAAACTTACTTTCAAATATGAGTTATAAAACGGAAGAAGTAATTTCTTTTCTTGAAAATAAATTAGCAGATTTGAAAACTCAAAACGCTAAACTTCAGAAATAAATAGCCTTTTTTTAAGGCATCACCAAAGTACACATTGAACTTTAATAGTTATTGTTTCAAAAAATTTATTTAATTTTAAGAATTACAATACATTAGTCTCATTGTGTACTTTGTATTTTTTACCAAAATCAATTAAAATAGTTATTTATGGCTTTTGAAGAGTTTAAAGAACATACCGAGAATATTCAAGATCAGGCTAAAGCTTATGTTGATAGTCACCTTGCTTATTATAAACTTTGGGGTTTTAAAGTAGCAATGAAATCTACTACAGTAATATTTAAATTTATTTTGATTTTACTGTGTTTTAGTATGGTTATGCTATTTGGATCTGTTGCTGCTGCCTTTGCAATTAGTGCTGCTTTGGGTAGTTATACTTTTGGTTTTCTTATAGTAGGAGGGGCGTATTTGTTAGCAACGATACTTATTTTCTTTATAAAAGATAAAATGGTAGAAGGACCAATTTTAGAAAAATTTTCAGAAATCTTTTTTAACGACTAAATTATGGAAACTAAAAAATACTCATCTTACGCTGAAATCGAAAGAGAATTAGAAATTCTGAAATTAGAAAAACAGATCAATTATCAAAAGTTAGTATTAAGTGTTCAACAAACCAAAGAATCTTTAGAACCACAAAATATTATAAATGGTTTCTTAGGATCATACAAAACGATACTTTCAAATTCTTATATAAAAATTATTCAGGCTGCCATCCCTTATTTGATAGGATGGTTTATGAACAAAAAAAGAGGCAATTAAGCCTCTTTTTTATTTTCTATATTCTTATTATTGTGCTATTTCTGAATCTTCAGGTGCTTCATAATCTGGTTTTGTTTCAATTACAGGTTTAACTTTTTTATTAGTTTTCTTCATCATTTCACCAACTTGGTTTGATGCACTAAAAGAAGCTACCATATTGTTTAACATATCACTTCCCGCTTGTGGTGAATTTGGTAATAAAATTAAGTTAGAATTTGCATCTGCACCAATAGCTTGTAATGTATCATAATGTTGAGTAACTACAATTAAAGCAGAGGCTTCTTGTGAATTAATACCAACTTTATTCAAAACATCAACACTTTCTACAAGACCTCTCGCAATTTCTCTTCTTTGATCAGCGATACCTTGACCTTGTAATCTCTTGCTTTCTGCTTCAGCTTTTGCTTTAGCAACAATTCTAATTCTAGATGCTTCAGCTTCAAATTCTGCAACTGTTTTTTCTCTATCTGCAGCATTAATTCTGTTCATTGCATTTTTAACTTGGATATCTGGATCAATATCAGTTACCAATGTATTGATAATTGTATATCCATAAGTAGTCATTGCTTCATTCAATTCTCTTTTTACTGCAATTGCAATATCATCTTTTCTTTCAAAAACATCATCCAATTTTAATTTTGGAACTTCTGCACGAACTACATCAAATACATAAGATGTGATTTGATCATGTGGGTATTCTAATTTGTAAAAGGCATCATAAACAGTTTCTTTGATGACCATAAATTGAACAGATACTTTAAGTTTTACAAAAACGTTGTCTTTAGTTTTTGTTTCAATGATTACATCAAGCTGTTGAATTTTAAGATTTACTCGTCCAGCAATTCTATCAATCATTGGTATTTTTAATTGTAAACCTGAAGTTCTTACACTAAGAAATTTTCCAAAACGTTCTATAATTACAGATGTCTGTTGTTTTACTGTAAAGAATGAGGATAGGAAAATAAATAATCCGAAGATTAAAAGAATAATAATTGGAATGTTCATAACTGATAAATTTAGTTTAAATATTAAGGGTCAAATTACGAAATTTCTTCCATTTTAATACGTTATGTTTTCATTAAAATAGAAAAGCGTTAAGAATACCTTGTGTAGGTGTTCTTAACGCTTTTATTGATTGCTGTCTTTATTTGTTTATAAAGCTACTATTGCTTTTTGAATTCTAGAGATTGTTTCTTCTTTTCCAATCATCTCAACTATATCAAATAGGTGAGGACCTTTTAAAGCTCCAACTAAACTCAATCGGAAAGGTTGCATTACTTTACCCATTCCTATTTCATTTTTTGTCATCCAATCTTTCACTATAGTTTCTATATTCAAAGAGGTAAAATCTTCAATATTTTCTAGAACAGAAGTTAGTTCTTGCATTAAAGCAGGAGTTTCTTCTTTCCAGTTTTTGGTAGCTTTCTCATCGTAAGATGTTGGTGCTTGAAAAAAGAAATCACTTAGTTCCCAAAATTCCGATACAAAATGTGCACGTTCTTTTATTAACGAAACGATTTTTACTAGATCAATTTTAGAAACTGTAATCCCTTTTTCTTCAAGAATAGGTGAGAAGTCTTTAGCTAAATCTTCGTTACTTCTTTTTATCAAATGTTGGTGATTGAACCATTTGTTTTTCTCAGGATCAAATTTAGCTCCTGATTTGTGAACTCTGTTCAGATCAAATGCAGCTACTAATTCTTCTAATGAAAATATTTCTTTATCCGTTCCGTCATTCCAACCAAGTAATGCAAGGAAGTTAATTACTGCTTCTGGGAAAAATCCTTTTTCTCTATAACCAGATGAAACACCTTCTTCAGTTTTCCATTCTAATGGGAATACTGGGAATCCTAGTTTATCACCATCTCTTTTAGATAGTTTTCCGTTACCAATAGGTTTTAGAATTAATGGTAAATGTGCAAATTCAGGTGCATCCCAACCAAAAGCTCTATATAATAAAACATGTAATGGCATAGATGGTAACCATTCTTCACCTCGAATTACATGTGATGTTTCCATCAAATGATCATCTACAATGTTTGCCAAATGGTATGTTGGCATTCCGTCACTTTTAAATAAAACTTTATCATCTAATAAGTTTGTTTCAAACTTAACTTCACCACGAATGATATCTTGTAAATGCAACGTTTCATTAACTGGAGTTTTAAAACGTATTACATAATGTTCACCATTTGCAATTCTTTTAGCAGTTTCTTCAGAAGAAATTACTAACGAAGTATCTAATTTTTCACGGTTGTGATGGTTGTATATAAATGTTTTTCCTTCAGCTTCGTGTTGTTTTCTATGTGCATCTAATGATTCAGGAGTATCAAAAGCATAATATGCCCATCCAGAATTTATTAATTGATCAGCATATTGTTGGTATAATGCTGCACGATCACTTTGACGGTAAGGACCAAACTTTTCGTTTTTACCTACTGTTTCTTCAGGAGCAATTCCCAACCATTCTAATGCTTCCATTATATATTCTTCGGCACCAGGAACAAAACGAGTTTGGTCGGTATCTTCAATACGCAAGTAAAAAACTCCATTGTTTTTTTTGGCAAACAAATAATTAAATAATGCAGTACGAACACCGCCTATATGTAAAGGTCCAGTTGGACTTGGTGCAAAACGCACACGAACTTGTTTTGACATTTTTATAAATTTTGATGCAAAGATACAACTCTAATTATAAAGTTAGAATAGGATAGCTATAGGGATAATGTGTTGTTTATAGCTTATTTGGCCAATTTTCTAATTATTCATTTTCTAATTAAAATTAGTACTTTTATGGGTTATAAGTAAAACAGATTACTATTTTGAAAACAGTTCCATTCATATATCAAAAGTTAGAAGATTTTATAAAGAAATATTACACCAATGAATTGATAAGAGGCTTGCTTCTTTTCACTGGATTTGGATTGTTGTATTTTTTATTTACCATCTTCATTGAATATTTTCTTTGGTTGAAGCCATTAGGAAGAACACTTTTATTCTGTGCTTTTGTTTGTGTGGAAGTATTCTTGTTGTTTCGTTTTATTATGTTTCCGCTTTTTAAGTTATTCAAACTTCAAAAGGGGATAGATTACAATGAGGCTTCGGCTATTATTGGGAATCATTTCACGGAAGTAAATGATAAACTAACTAACTTTTTGCAGCTCTCTGCTACAGCTTCTACCATAGAAAACTCTGAATTAATGTTGGCTTCTATTGAGCAAAAAGCAAATTCACTGCAACCAATTCCATTTAGTAATGCCATTAACTTTGGTGCAAATAAGAAATATTTGCCTTTAGCTTTAATTCCTATTTTGTTCTTTTTAGTTTTTTATATCTCTGGAAACACTAATATTCTTTCTCAAAGTTTAAATAGGGTAGTGCATTTTAATGCTGCTTTTTTACCACCAGCTCCTTTTAAATTTGTTGTCATAAATTCTAATTTACAAACGGAACAAAATAAAGACTTCATCCTTCAAGTAGAATCAGAGGGTAAAGTGATTCCTGAGAATGTTATGATTCATATTGAAAACGAAAGTTATTTTATGGAATCGACTAAACCAGGTGTGTTTGAATTCAAGATAGAAAAGCCTATTTCAAATATTGAATTCTATGTAGAGGGTAATCAAGTTACATCTCCTACTTATGAATTGAAAGTTATTACAGTTCCATCGATTGCAAATTTTGAAATGCAATTAAACTTTCCTTCTTATTTAAATAAAAAAAGTGAAACTATTAATGGAACAGGTAATGCAATCTTACCTGAAGGAACTCGAGTAACATGGAAAATGAATACAAAATCTACTCAAAATGTAGATTGGAAAGAAGCTAATTCGTTAATTCCTTTTGTTAAAGCTGATAATAGCTTTGTTTTATCAAAAAATATAAGTCAAAATACAGAATATCAAATCCTTACATCTAATAATAAGGTTAAAAACTACGAAAAACTCAATTATCAGCTATCTGTCATCAAAGATCAGTTCCCTACAATCAATGTAAGTGTAGCGCCTGATAGTTTAAAGCTTGGTAAGGACTATATGTTGGGCCAATTGTCTGATGATTATGGTTTGTCAAAATTGCAAATTGTCTATTACGAACGCAACAAACCTAACACTGCCAAACGTGGAACAATTGCTGTTAAGAATAATGTTTTCGATCAATTTGTTTTTTCTTTCCCAAGTAATCTTCCAGTAGAGCAAGGAGTATCTTATGAATATTATTTTGAAGTTTTTGATAATGATGCACCACATAATTTTAAGAGTGCAAAGTCTTCAGTTTTTTCAGATAGAGTTGCTACCAATGAAGAGTTGCATGAGCAAGATTTAGAACAACAAAATAGTAATATTAATGCTTTATCTAAGTCATTAAAAAGTCAGGATAAGCAAATTTCTGAATTAGAAAAGCTTCAAAAAGTAGGTAAGGAAAAGAATAATTTAGAATTTAAAGACCAGCAAAAAGTAAATGATTTTATCAAGCGTCAGAAACAACAAGACCAAATGATGAAAGAATTTGCTGAGAAGATGAATCAGAATTTAGATAAATTCAAGACAGAAAAGAAAGATCAAAAAATAGATGATCTACAAAAGCGTTTAGATAATGCTGATAAAGATTTAGAGAAAAATCAAAAGCTCTTAGATGAACTTAAAGACTTAAATGATAAAATCAAGAGTGATGAATTGTTTGAGAAGATTGATAAGTTCAAGCAAATTTCAAAGAACCAATCTAAGAATTTGGAACAATTAGTTGAGCTTACTAAGAGGTTTTATGTAGCTAAAAAGGCAGAACAATTAAAAGATAAACTAGATAAGTTAGCCGATAAACAGGAGCAGCTTTCTAATAAAGAAAAAGAAAACACTGCAGACAAACAAGATGAAATCAATAAAGCTTTTGATAAACTTCAAGAGGATTTAAAGGATTTGAAAGAAGAGAATAAGACACTAAAAGCACCAATGGAAATTCCAACTGACTCAAATAAAGAGAAGGACATTGATAGTGATTTAAAGAAAGCATCTGATGAATTAAAGAAAAATAACAGTGCTGGTGCTAAACCAAAGCAGAAGAATGCTGCTAAGAAAATGAAAGAGATGGCTGATAAGATGAAAGAAGGAATGCAGTCTTCAGAGCAGGAGCAACTAGAAGAAGATGTAAAGATGTTACGTCAGATTTTAGATAATCTGTTGGCTTTTTCATTATCAGAAGAAGCGGTTATGTTACAGTTTAAATCTATGAAACTAGGTTCTTCTGTATTCAATAAGAATATAAAGATTCAGCAAAACTTAAAATTACAGTTCAAACATATTGATGATAGCTTGTTTGCTTTGTCGCTACGTAACCCTAAAGTTGCTGAAGATGTTACTAAAGAAATTGGAAATATTCAATATAATATGGACAAAGCCCTTGAGACTTTGACTGATGTTCAGATTCGTAAAGGAGTTTCTCACCAGCAATATGCTGTTTCTTCTGCAAACAAACTAGCTGATTTTTTAAGCGACTTGTTAAGTAATATGCAAATGGCTATGGCCAATCCTAGTTCGGGCGAACCTAAACCAGGTCAAGGTGAAGGTATGCAATTACCCGATATTATGAAAAAGCAAGAAGGATTAGGGAAGAAAATGAAGGAAGGAATGCAGAAAGGGCAGGAGCCGGGTCAAGGTAAAAACGGTAAAGATGGTAAAGATTCTAAGTCTGGTGGTAAAGGAACTTCTGGCGAGAGCGGTGATGATGGTGAAGGTAACGCTCAAGAAATAATGGAAATTTATAAAGAGCAGGTTCGTCTTAGGGAAGCTTTACAAAAGGAATTAGAAAAACAAGGACTTGGTCCGAATGGTCAAAAGACTTTAGAACAAATGAAACAGTTGGAAAAACAACTTTTGAATAAGGGATTTAAGAATGAAAATTTACAGCGTATATTAAATATTCAGCAAGAATTATTAAAGTTGAATACGGCTGTTCAAGAACAAGGTCAAGAGAACAAGCGACAATCTGAAACAAATAGGAAAGAATTTAATAATCAATCGAATGCGTTGCCAACGTCATTATCAGATTATTTAAATAGCATAGAGATTTTAAATAGACAATCATTACCTTTGCGCTCGAATTTTAATCAAAAGGTTCAAGAATATTTTAAAAAAAAATGATCAATTTTAATTACGAAACAGACTTCGTTTTAGATAATGAAGAAGCGTTTGAAGAGTGGCTTTCAGCTGTGATTCTTTCGGAGAATAAAAAAGAAGGTGAGATAAGTTATATATTTTGTGATGATGAATACCTTCATAAAATCAATGTAGAGTATCTTAATCATGATACACTTACTGATATTATCAGTTTTGATTATACAGTAGGTAACGAACTAAACGGAGATATATTTGTTTCTGTTGAAAGAGTTCGCGACAACGCTCTTGATTTTAATGTTACTTTTGAGAATGAATTAAAGCGTGTTTTAGCTCACGGTATATTACATTACTGTGGTTATAAAGACAAATCAGATGCTGACGCTGCTTTAATGAGAGCTAAAGAAGAAGAGAAAATTGCTATGTTCCACGTGGAACTATAATTAGACTACCTCTTTTTATAAGCATGTTCCACGTGGAACATGTGTTGTTTTTTGTTCAGTAGAACATAGAATGTTTCACGTGGAACATTTAATGAGTAGAATTTTTAAAGCGTTCCACGTGGAACAAATAGATGAAGTTAATTTTAGAAACCGCCTTTAGGTGGTTTCTAGAGAATAATAAAACAAAAAAATGTTTTTAGAAGAATACGATGTTATTGTTGTTGGCGCAGGACACGCCGGCTCAGAGGCCGCGGCAGCGGCCGCAAATCTTGGATCTAAAACGTTGCTTATTACAATGAGCTTGCAAAACATCGCACAGATGTCATGTAATCCAGCGATGGGAGGAATTGCAAAAGGACAAATTGTGCGTGAGATTGATGCGCTTGGTGGGTACTCAGGAATTGTTTCCGACCGCACGGCAATTCAATTTAAAATGTTGAACAAATCAAAAGGACCAGCAATGTGGTCGCCAAGAGTTCAAAGCGACAGAATGCGTTTTGCAGAAGAGTGGAGAATGATGCTCGAGGGAACGCCTAATCTTGACTTTTACCAAGAAATGGTAAAAGGTTTGATAATTGAAAATGGAAAGATAAAAGGAGTTCGAACTTCTCTTGGAATTGAAATCCGTTCCAAATCTGTTGTCTTGACAAATGGAACTTTCTTGAATGGTTTGATTCATATTGGAGACAAACAATTCGGTGGAGGAAGAGCAGGAGAAAGTGCTGCATACGGAATCACCGAAGATTTAATTCAGGCAGGTTTTGAAGCAGGAAGAATGAAAACAGGAACACCGCCACGAGTTGATGGTCGTTCTTTGGATTATTCTAAAATGAATGAAGAGAAGGGAGATGCTAAGCCGGATAAGTTTTCATATTCAGATGTGACTTCGCCTCTTGTTCATCAGAGATCTTGCCACATGACCTATACGTCTTTAGATGTACATGATATTTTGAGATCTGGTTTTGATCGTTCACCAATGTTCAACGGTCGTATAAAAAGTATCGGTCCGAGATATTGTCCTTCTATCGAAGATAAGATTAATCGTTTTGCTGATAAAGAACGCCACCAGTTATTTGTTGAGCCTGAAGGCTGGAATACTTGTGAGGTTTATGTAAACGGATTTTCTACTTCTCTGCCAGAGGATATTCAATTTAAAGCATTGCGTACTGTTGTAGGTTTTGAGAACGTGAAATTTTTCCGTCCTGGTTATGCGATAGAATATGATTATTTTCCACCAACTCAATTAAAGCATACACTTGAAACTAAATTAGTCGAAGGATTGTATTTTGCGGGACAAATTAATGGAACGACAGGATATGAAGAAGCGGCTTCACAAGGTTTGATGGCTGGAATAAATGCGCATCTAAAAGTAAAAGAAAAAGCACCATTAATCTTAAAACGCGATGAAGCGTATATTGGTGTTTTAATTGATGACCTAATTACGAAAGGAACTGAAGAGCCTTATCGTATGTTTACGTCTCGTGCAGAATACAGAACATTGTTGCGTCAAGATAATGCCGACTTCAGATTAACACCAATGGCGTATGAAATTGGTTTGGCTTCGGAGCAACGTTTGAGAAGAATGGAGCATAAATTGAAAGAATCTGAAAAAATGGTTGCTTTTTTCAAAGAAACGAGTGTTTCTGTAGCAGAAGCCAATCCAATTTTGGAATCTAAGGGAACAGCACTAATTTCACAAGGAGACAAAATGTTTAAGGTTTTCTCTCGTCCACAAATAGATTTGGAGGATATTGTGAAATTTGAAAAAGTAAAAGAATATATTGCAGAAAATGATTTGGATCAGGAAATTTTAGAGCAAGCCGAAATTCAAGTCAAATATTCAGGTTATATCGAAAAAGAAAGAAACAACGCTGATAAGCTAACGAGATTAGAAGAAGTGAAAATTCCAGAAAATTTCGATTATAATAAAATAAAATCAATGTCGATTGAAGCAAAGCAAAAACTAGGGAAAATTCGTCCTGTGACAATTTCTCAAGCTTCAAGAATTAGCGGAGTTTCTCCAAGTGATATTTCGGTATTGTTAATTTATATGGGAAGGTAGTTTTGTTTTTAGATTGTAAAATGTAAAGTGTGAGATGTAAGGAGTGAAATGTGAAAGATGAGATGTAAATTGAATCTGCAAACTGAACACTGTAAACTGAACACTGAGATTGAACACTGAGATTGAACACTGAGATTGAACACTGAGATTGAACACTGAACATTGTAAACTGAACATTGTAAACTGAACATTGTAAACTGAGACTGTAAACTGAGACTGCAAACTAAGACTGCAAACTAAGACTGCAAACTAAGACTGCAAACTAAGACTGCAAACTAAGACTGCAAACTGAAAACTAAAAATTGTTCCACGTGAAACTATTTTGTGAAGCCTTGGTTTCGTTGAAGAGTTTGAGTTTTAAATTTTTTAAGTATGAAGATTATTCAGAAAGAAGTTTTATCATTTGAAGATAAGAAATCCTTAATGCAACTTTGGAATACTGAATATCCTGTGAATTTAAATTATGGAGAAATTCATGATTTTGATTTGTATTTAAATGGATTGTCTGATTTAAAGCATTATTTGCTTATTGATGACGAAACTAAAATCAAAGGCTGGGCGTTTGCTTTTTTGAGAGATAATGAAGATTGGTTTGCAATACTAATAGATAATCAAATTCAAGGAAGTGGTAACGGTTCATTATTGATTACAGAATTAAAAAATAATCATCATCATTTGAATGGTTGGGTTATTGATCACGACAAAGAAATAAAACTGAATAAAGAGCCTTATAAATCGCCAGTATTGTTTTACTTGAAAAACGGGTTTACTGTTTGTACAGAAGCCAGAATTGAAAACGAAAAAATATCGGCTGTTAAAATAAACTGGAAGCGTTAAAGAGAAAAGTAGAATAATAAGAATAAAAAACCCTAAAAATGAAAAAAATCGTTTTTAGGGTTTGCTATAAAAATAAACCAAAATACCAATAATTATAAAATGGACGTTTTAAACAAAAAACATTTTCTTACTGTAAAAGATCATTCGGTTTCAAAAGAAATTTTTGAATTGTATTATGATGAAACGCTAGACATGTTAATTACATCTCCGCAACCCAACGAAAATGATTTGGGGAAATATTACGAAAGCGAAGATTATATTTCGCACACAGACAACAAACGTTCGTTATTTGAAAAAGCATATCACATAGTCAAAAATATTGCACTGAAGAATAAATTAAATTTGATTAATTCTCAGAATCCTCAAAAAGGAAAAATTTTAGATATTGGAGCAGGTACAGGTGATTTTTTATTAACCGCAAAAGAAAATGGTTGGGAGACTGTTGGAGTAGAACCGAGCGACAGAGCAAAGTCAATTGCTACAAAAAAAGGAATTTCTTTTGTTGATAAAATAGCCGATCTAGAAAATAATTCTTTTGACGTAATTACGATGTGGCACGTTTTGGAACATGTTCCAAATTTAGAATTACAAATTCAAGAATTGAAGCGATTATTAAAACCAACTGGAACGTTAATTGTAGCAGTTCCAAATTTTAAATCTTTCGATGCAAATCATTATAAAACTTTTTGGGCTGCTTATGATGTGCCAATTCATTTTTGGCATTTCTCTAAAAAAGCAATTCAGTCCCTTTTTGAAAAAGTAGATATGCGTCTGGAAAAAATTCTTCCAATGAAATTTGATTCATTTTATGTGAGCCTACTTTCTGAAAAATACAAAACAGGAAAAATGAATTACCTATCTGCATTTTTTATTGGATTAAAATCAAATTGGAAAGCAAAACGAACTTTGGAATATTCATCGCACATTTATGTCTTAAAAAACAAGTAAAACGCATTTTAAGTTGTTTTTAAGCGCTTTTTAGGTAATAAACATGTGTTTGTATTCCTTTTTTTAGAAAATTGCTTAAATAAAGGCTGGTGAATCCACTATTAATAACAGTAAATTATAAATAATCTTGGTTTGATAACAAAAATTGATACTAGAAAAATGGAGCATTTTTTAAACTTTATGTCGATGCTATTGATTTTTTTATATTTTTGTCTTTCATACTTTAAAAAAATAGAAATTAATAAAATGAAAAAAGCATTAGTAATTATCGCACTTTCGATTTCAGTTGTTGCTTGTAATAAAACAGCAGAAGTTAAGGAAGTAAAAACAGCTTACGTTGACACTTCAGTTTTAATGAAAGAGTACACAGAAGCAAAAGATCTTGAAGCTAAATACAAAGCACAAGCAGAGGAAAAAGGAAGACAGCTTCAAGCAGAGATTACTCGTTTCAAACAAGATGCTGCTAATTTTCAAAGTCAAGCACAAGCTAATGGTCAAGCATGGGCTCAACAAAGAGGTGCTGAGTTACAAAAAAGAGAACAACAATTAGGGTATGCTCAACAAGCTCTTGCTCAACAATTGCAACAAGAAAGTGGTGCAGAAATGGACACTTTAGTTACAGGAGTTAAAAAATTCATCAAGAATTACGGTAAAGAAAAAGGGTATTCATACATTTATGGTACTGGAGATGCTGCATCGATTTTGTATGCAGAAGATAAATATGATATTACAAAAGAGATTGTTAAAGCTTTGAATGACAATTACAAAGCAGGAACAAAATTGGATACTAAAACTGATGCTAAAGCAAAAGACTCAGCTGCAGTAAAAAAATAATACAATCAAACTATTTTTAAAGCCTATATCCAAAAGATATAGGCTTTTTTTATTATAAAATATTTGCAAGTAGGCTTTTTACTCAATATGTTCTTCTATTTTTGTAAAATGATTTTCTGATATGAATTTCGATTCTTTTTAGTTCTAAAATACAAGCCTAATGCAAAACATTTCTGAAGCCGCATCTTACACGTTACAGTTTATTAATCAGACACAACGTTCCGTTTTTCTTACTGGAAAAGCAGGAACAGGAAAGACTACTTTGTTGCGCGAAATTATTGAAACTACTCATAAAAATACTGTCGTAGTTGCGCCTACTGGTATTGCTGCGCTTAATGCTGGAGGTGTTACGATTCACTCTATGTTTCAGTTGCCTTTTGCTGGATTTATTCCAGATAATTCATCACCGCAATTTTCTGAAACTACTAAGTTTGAAACAAAGGCAACTTTACGCAGGCACTTTAAAATGAATAATGTAAAGCGTGCTGTCATCAGAAATATGGAGCTTTTGATTATAGATGAAGTCAGTATGCTTCGTGCTGATTTGCTTGATGCAATGGACTTTATGATGCAGACGGTTCGTAAAAACAGTTATCCTTTTGGTGGAGTTCAGGTTTTATTTATTGGTGATTTATTGCAATTGCCTCCTGTTATTCGTGATGAAGAGTGGAGGACCTTAAGAACTTATTACCGTGGAAAATTCTTTTTTCACTCGCATGTAATTCAACAAAATCCCCCTTTGTACATAGAATTATCTAAAATTTTCAGACAAACGGATGATTCTTTCATTTCGGTTTTAAACAATCTGAGAAATAATCAAATTACACAGCAAGATATTGAGAGTTTAAATCAGTATGTTCAACCTGATTTTGATTTAAAAAACAATCCAGGATATATTACGCTTACAACGCATAATGCTAAAGCTGATGCTATTAATAATCAGGCAATCAATGATTTAAAAGGTAAAATGAATAATTATTTTCCGGATATTGTTGGTGATTTCCCAGAAAAGATATACCCACTTGATCCAAATCTTCAACTCAAGGTCGGGGCACAGATCATGTTTGTTAAGAATGATTTGTCATTTGATAAAAATTATTTCAACGGAAAAATGGGGGTGATTAAATCGCTTTCGAGCCAAGAGATTATGGTTCATTTTCCAGAGGAAGACAAAACTATCGAAGTTGAAAAATACGAATGGCAGAATATTCGTTACAAAGTCGATGAAATGACTCAAGAAATAGAAGAGGAGGTTTTGGGGACTTTTGTACAATATCCGATTAAGCTTGCTTGGGCAATTACCGTTCATAAAAGCCAGGGTTTGACTTTTGACAAAGCTGCGCTCGACGTATCGCAAGTTTTTCTTCCTGGGCAGGCGTATGTAGCATTATCACGTTTACGTTCCTTAAATGGGCTTATTTTACTTTCTCCGTTGCGCATGAATGGTATTTCTAATGATCAAGATGTGATGGATTACGCTTTGAATAAAGCATCAGAGGAATTATTAAAGAATTCGTTGCATTTTGAAACAAAGAATTTTATTCATAAGTATTTGGCTAACAGTTTTGATTGGGCTGATTTGGCTCAAGAATGGCGCAATCATCAATACAGTTACAATGATAAATCTGAAAACTCTCAAAAAGGCAAGCATGCAGAGTGGGCTAAGAAGCAAGCTTTGATTGTAGAATCGCTTGTTGATCCTGCTAAAAAGTTTATTGTTCAGTTAAATAGAATTTTCAATAATGAAACGGTTGATTTAATGCATGTATCTGAGCGGATAGAAGCTGCTTATGGTTATTTTATGAAGCCTATGGATGAATTGGTTTATGAGCTTTTGTATAAAATGGAAGAAATTCAGCGTGCCAAAAAAATGAAAGCGTTTTACGATGAATTAAATTCGCTTGAGGAATTTCAAACCAAAGCCGTTTTGCGCCTAATGAAAGCCCGTTTACTGATCGAAACAGTTGTCGCTGGTGATACTATATCAAAAGAGAAATTAACGTCGCCAGAGATCAAAAGTTACAGATCGAAGAAAACAACGATTATTCAAGATAATTTTAAAAGTAAAAATGGTGACTTAATCGAAGATGATGAACCTATTAGACGTTACAGTGGTAAGGAAACAAAAGAAAAACCCGTTAAAAAATCCACAGTACAAGAAACGTATGAATTATGGCTTGAAAAAATTTCGATTAAGGAAATTGCTAGTATTCGAAAACTCACTACCCAAACTATTGAGTCTCATTTGGTAAAACTTATTCAAGACAAAAAGATTACCATTACAGATGTTTTACCAGCTGATAAAATTGCAGCATTAACAGAAGCTTTCCAGTTTTATCAAGAGGAATCGCTTAGTGGATTGAAAGAACAACATGGAGAAAAATTTACTTGGGATGAACTGAGAATGTTCAAAGCAAGTTTGAATTAAATAAATAGATTAAAAAAGAAAAACCTATTCGTAAAGAATAGGTTTTTTTGTAATGATTAATTTTATTTAGAATCTAATATTTTACTTAGACTTAGTTGTTGCTCAGTTAGCTTAGACTGGAGTTTTAAGATTTGAAGCTCATACTCTTTAGATTTTATTTTCTTTTGATGAACTTTGTTTTCAGTAAGTTTATTAAGTTTTAATTCGTCTTGAATTTTTTGATTTCTATCCTCTGTTTTCTTAATGTCCTTTTTTGTTCTCTCTACTTTATTTTGAGCTGACTCAATTTTCCTTTGACGTTTTAGAGCCTTGTCTTGGTCTTGTTTTAAAAGATCTTGTCTCTTTTGTAATTCTTTTTGATTTTCTAGTGTTTTCTTCGCGTGCTCCTTTTCCTTGTTTAATAAGATTTCTTGATTTAAACTAGTTGCATTTGTTTCTTGACCATAAAATGATTGTGATGTAACAAAAAGGCAAATTGCAAATCCTAAATTTCGTACTATTCTCATACTATTTTAATTTTAATATTTGTAATAGTCTTACAAACACTATTCCAAAGTTTTAAAAATAACTTGGATTGGCTTTATATAGAATCATTTTATTATAAAAAAAACACCATTTTATAATTTAAATAAAATGGTGTTTTGTAGTATATAGTATTCTGTTTTAGTGAAGATAATGTATTCTTTACTTCTAGAATTTATAGTGTTTCTATTAAAATCCAAGCTTCTGGATTTATAGTATTTTGAATCTCTCTTTGTGCTTTTTCTGCTTCACGCATTGTGGCATAACTACCATACAAAACAGGGAAAAGTCCATGTCTATTTGCAGGAATAATTTTGGCATCAAATCCTGCTTTTTTTAATCTGTTGTATGCTTTTTGAGCATTTTTTTCACTTCTAAAAGCGCCTGCCATGATATGATAAGGCATTGGTAACTTTTCTTCTTTTACAGAAAGAGTTACTGTTACTGCCGGCATTGGATTTTTTATGAAAAATGTAGCTTCTTGAATTTTATTCTGAACCTGTTTTTGTACAGCAGTTTCTACTAGTACAGTTTGGTTAGCAATTTGATTTTGGTACATAGGGTAACCAATACTTCCTGTAACTCCTAATGCAAGCACAAAAATAGCAGCATATTTTAAATAAGAATTAGCTCCTTTGTATTCTGTATGTAATTCAATTGCTTCTTTTTCTTGAGCTGTTTCTAGTTCTAAAGCTTCTAATTGATTTTCAAAAGATTGTCTTTTAACCATTGGAGAAACAAATGGGCTTAAACCAAATGAAGTAGCCAAATAATTTTTTTGATCATTTGGAGTAAACACAAGATTTCTATCAGCATTCATTCGAATTTCACCAACATTTTTTATAGCTAGAAAACCGTTGTCTTCTAATTCTTTTTTCCAAGATAAAACTTCAAAATGAACTGCACTAACAGCAAATTTGTACGATGTTTTTTCGGTTAGAGCAATATGATTTGCTAACAAACCATCGTTGTTTTTGATATGTGGGTTGAAAGAAATTAATTTTTTTGGTGGAAAAAATGAATTTGAACTTTCATTAAGTTGGGCCGATTGAATTTCGGTTAAAAAAGCTCCAAACCCAGGAATCGTTACACACTGATAACGATACAATAACTGCGCGATGTAAGTTTCGATTTTCATAGTAACAAAGTTAGGCAAGGAAAATAGTTATCAAAATTTTATTCACAATTTTTATTAACAATTCTCTTTTTTATTTAAACAGTTACAATTCAGTTATTTATAATTTAATGTTTTTTTAGCTTTTTTTAGTGCAGTTTTTTAATTTGTTTATTTTGGGAAGAATTTACTTAAAATTATCATCTTTGTAATCAAGAAATATGATTTATAATTTATTTGAATAACCAAATTATAGTAACAAATGTCTGAGCAAGATTTATTTTATTTATTGGCTTTACAAAGTGTTGAAGGAGTGGGAGATATAATGGCAAAAAGATTATTATTACATTGTGGAACTGCCGAAGATATTTTTAAAACTAAGCAATCACAACTTGCTTTAATTGAAGGTATTGGGTCAGTTTTATTAAAGAATATTCAAGAAAAATCAATTTTTGATAAAGCACAAAAAGAACTGAACTTTATCAAGTCAAATGACATTAATGTAACGTTTTTTGATGAAAAAAACTATCCTGAGCGATTAAAACATTGCATCGATGCACCAGTTTTGTTATTTAGCTCTGGAAACATTGATTTGAGTAATAAAAAGGTCATAAGTATCGTAGGAACGCGACAAATTACGTCTTATGGAGTAGAATTTTGCAAAAAACTAATTGAAGATTTAGCTCCTTTGGATCCTGTTATAGTAAGTGGTTTTGCTTATGGTGTGGATATTGTTGCACATCAATTTGCAATTGATAACAATTTGCAGACAGTTGGTGTTGTTGCACACGGTTTAAATCAAATATATCCTAAAACTCATAAAAAGTATGTTGCTAGAGTAGAACAAAATGGAGGTTTAATGACTGAGTTTTGGAGTTCTTCAAACCCTGATAAAGAAAATTTTGTGCGCCGAAATCGTATCGTCGCTGGTTTGAGTGAAGCTACTATTGTAATTGAATCTGCTGATAAAGGAGGTTCGCTTATTACTGCCAACATGGCAAATGACTACAATCGTGATGTTTTTGCAGTTCCTGGCCGTACAACTGATAAGTACAGTCAAGGTTGTAATAATTTAATTAAAACCCAAAAAGCGAATGTATTATCTAGTGCTGCCGATTTGATTTATATGCTCAATTGGGATCTTGATAATCAGGTTAAAACGGTTCAGAAACAGTTGTTTGTTGATCTAGAACCAGACGAGCAAAAAGTATATGATTATTTGCAAAAATCTGGAAAAGACCTGATGGATATTATTGCTTTGAGATGTGATTTTCCGATTTATAAAATTTCTGGATTGCTATTGAATATGGAGCTTAAAGGAGTAATTCGTCCTTTGCCAGGAAAACTATTTGAGGCTATTTAAAATGAAAACTCCCTTCAAATATAATTTGAAAGGAGTTGATTCTATGTAACATAGTATTTTTATTCTAACCTGAACTTCTCAAGTTGCTCTTTATCATAATCCGCAAATGCTTCATCTGAACCAGTACCACTGAGTAAACAGAATGCGACATAAGAAACATCAATTAACCAATTATCAATTTGTGATGCTTGTTGCTTGTTTATTAGTTTGTTACTCTGTAACATTCCATCAGGATGAATGGCCCACATTCTACCCAAATGACAAATTCCCCATATTGAGTTAATAATATTTTTATCAATAAAATCCTTCTCCAATTCTGGTGCAAGTACTTTCAAAGCTTGAATAATTAAATGGTAGTTTTTTTCATGTAATACGCCTTTGTAAGGACGTAATTGACCTAAAAAGCCATTTTCCCATCTTTCGCTTTCAATATTTTCGTGGTTTCCACTTTGATATTGTAATTCTTCTATTGCTTCTTGAACAGTCATTTTTTGGCAAATATTTATTTTCCAAATCCAAGTTTCACTCGTACTCTTCCAAGAACTTCATCAGCAATAACAGCTGCTTTTTCGGCTCCTTTTTTAAGTAAAGCATCTACTTCGTCAAGGTTATTGATGTAGTAGTTGTATTTTTCTCTTTCAGTTTTAAATTTTTCAGTAATCAATTCAAACAAAGCTTGTTTGGCATGACCATAACCATAATTTCCACCTAAGTAATTGGCTCTCATTTCAGCAATTTGATTCTCATCTGCCATTAAAGAATAAATAGCAAACGCATTACAAGTATCAGGGTTTTTTGGTTCTTCAAGTGGTGTACTATCCGTCTCGATACTCATTACTTGCTTGCGTAATGTTTTATCATCTAGAAATATATTGATAAAATTATTTGCTGATTTACTCATTTTTCCTCCATTTGTTCCAGGAATCAACATACTGTCTTCTTGAATTTTAGCTTCAGGAATTACAAATGTTTCTCCCATTTGATGGTTAAAACGAGAAGCTACATCACGAGTAATTTCTAAATGCTGCAATTGGTCTTTTCCTACTGGAACAAACTCAGCATCATAAAGCAAAATATCGGCAGCCATTAACATTGGATAAGAGAATAAACCTGCGTTTACGTCATCAAGACGATCAGCTTTATCTTTGAATGAATGGGCTAATGTTAATCTTTGAAATGGAAAAAAGCAACTTAAATACCAACTTAACTCAGTTGTTTGTGTAACATCTGACTGTCTGTAAAAAGTAACACGGTCAATATCCAAACCAAAAGCAAGCCAAGCAGAAGCAACGCTATAGGTATTCTCGCTTAGAGTTTTACCATCTTTTATTTGTGTAATCGAATGTAAATCGGCGATAAACAAAAATGATTTGTTTTCGGGTTTGTTAGATAATTCGATTGCAGGAATAATTGCTCCCAATAAGTTGCCTAAGTGCGGCGTTCCGGTACTTTGTACGCCTGTAAGTATTTTTGCCATGCTAAATTTTTTCTTATTTGCAAAGTTCGCAAAGTTTTTCGCAAAGTCTACAAATTTTATTTTTTCTTAACGGTAAAGTTCGCAAAGTTTTTCCGAATGTAAATTCTTTTAATAAAAATCACATTCAATTTGTTACTTTTGGATTTATGAAAGGAGTAAAAATTGTTTTTTGGGCTATTTGGCGTGTTTGGTTTTATGTTTTAATGGCCATCCCAATATTGGTAATGTTTCCGTTTTTAGTGTTATCAATTCTTACTGAAAGCGGGTATCCGTATTTTTTTAGAATGGCCAGAATTTGGGCCAAATTCATTCTTTTTGGAATGGGATTTTACTACAAAATAGAGCAGGAGCAAGAACTTGATCCTAAAAAAAGTTATATGATAGTTGCCAATCATACTTCGATGACTGACATCATGTTGACATTGGCTATTATTAAAAACCCATTTGTTTTTGTTGGAAAGAAAGAACTTTCTAAGATTCCTTTGTTTGGTTTTTTCTATAAAAGAACTTGCATTTTGGTGGATAGAAAATCTTCAAAAAGTAAAATGGACGTTTTTAACAGAGCTCAAAAACGTTTGAATCAAGGGTTGAGTATTTGTATTTTTCCTGAAGGAGGAGTTCCTGATGATGAATCAATTATTTTGGATGAATTCAAGGACGGTGCTTTTCGTTTGGCAGTTGAACACCACATTCCAATTGTTCCAATTACTTATGCCGACAATAAAAAACGATTTTCATATACTTTCTTCAGCGGTAGTCCTGGAAAAATGAGGGTAAAAATACATTCGTTTATAGAAACAGCGACGCTACATCCCGAAGATAGAAAAGACCTTCGAGATCAGGTAAGACAGTTGATTTATAAGCAATTGTTAATCTTCAGCAAAGCCAAAACCTTTCAGGAAGATGTTGTTTTACAGAATGAACAATCTAGCATTAAGTCTTAATAAGTAAATTTTATCTTATCGATGAATTATTTTTTGTGAAATAAAATTCATTACAACTCTTAATTTTCTTTTTGATATCCAGCGTTTTTGGAATAACGTTTCCAGCTTCTTTTTCATCTTTTATGTTTAAAAATTGATACAAATAAGCTTTTTTAAGGCTTAAAACTAGCGATTCCTTATGTAGATACCATTTATTGAAAAAGGTTGCGTAAAAAGCATAAAAAAACCCGAAAATATTTTCGGGTTTTTTTATTTTAGGCGCTTGCCAATTCTTTGATATGTGCTTTAATCTTAACTTCTAGCTCATCTGCTAATTCTGGATTATCTTTAATTAGCGATTTTACTGCATCACGACCTTGGCCTAATTTAGTATCACCGTAGCTAAACCATGAACCTGCTTTCTTAACGATTTCAAATTCAACAGCTAAGTCTAAGATCTCTCCTGTTTTAGAAACTCCCTCTCCGTACATAATGTCGAATTCAGCAGTTTTAAATGGTGGAGCCACTTTGTTTTTAACGATTTTTACTTTAGTTCTGTTACCAATAACATTGTCTCCGTCTTTAATTTGAGATGAACGACGAATATCTAAACGTACCGAAGCATAGAATTTTAAGGCGTTACCACCCGTTGTTGTTTCTGGGTTTCCAAACATTACACCAATTTTTTCTCTTAACTGGTTAATGAAGAATACAGTACAGTTTGTTTTACTAATCGTTCCTGTAAGTTTACGAAGAGCTTGTGACATTAAACGAGCATGAAGTCCCATTTTTGAATCTCCCATTTCTCCTTCGATTTCACTTTTTGGAGTTAATGCAGCAACCGAGTCAATTACAACAATATCAATTGCTCCTGAACGAATTAAGTTCTCAGCAATTTCAAGTGCTTGTTCTCCGTTATCTGGTTGAGAAATAATTAAATTCTCAATATCAATTCCTAATTTCTCAGCATAATTTCTATCAAAAGCATGCTCAGCATCTATAAAAGCTGCAATTCCACCTGCTTTTTGAGCTTCGGCAATAGCATGTAATGTTAGCGTTGTTTTTCCAGAAGATTCTGGTCCGTATATTTCGATAATTCTTCCTTTTGGATATCCGTTTACCCCTAAGGCTAAATCTACACCTAATGAACCTGATGAAATTGTTTCTACTTCTACAATGGCTTTATCGCCCATTTTCATCACGGTTCCTTTTCCGTAAGTCTTATCAAGTTTGTCAAGCGTAAGTTGTAGCGCTTTTAATTTGGCTTCTTTCTCTGAACTCATCTTTTCTTTCATCTAAATTGTTATAATTCTTTTATATTAAATCAATGAAGTTTTAACTTCTTGATTTTATTTGTTTTGGCATGTAATCGACGTAAAAATACTTCTTTTTTCTGAAGTTGCAACGGGATTTATTTTCTCTTTTTCGAGATTATTTTTTATAAAAATAAAGCTCTAAGTTCGGTAGCTTCTTCCGGCTTTATTTTCCCTGCCAATAGTAAACTCAATTGCTTACGGCGTAAAGCTGCTTCGTAACGTTGTTTTTCAAGATCTGTTTCTGGGTCAATTGGCGGTACTTCAACAGGTCTTCCAGTATCATCCACGGCAACAAAAGTATAAATTGCTTCATTGGCTTTTGTTCTATTTCCTGATTCACGATCTTCTACCCAAACATCTATAAAAACTTCCATCGAACTTTTGAACGATCTTGATACTTTTGCCTCAACAGTTACTACACTTCCTAATGAAATAGCTCTATTAAAAGCCACGTGATTTACAGATGCTGTAACCACAATTCGGCGTGAATGTCTTCGGGCAGCAATACTTGCAGCACGATCCATTCTGGCTAATAATTCGCCACCAAAAAGGTTGTTTAAAGGATTAGTTTCGCTCGGTAAAACCAAATCGGTTAATATTGTTAAAGATTCTAAAGGATGTTTTGGTTTCATTGTAATTATTATGTTGTTGATTTTTAATGTTTTAATTGTTAAACATTAAAATTTATTATTTGGGTCAAATGTAATTAAAATTTAAAATTATAAAGGCACTTTTTTATTTGTATTGCTCAAAGCGTAGGTTAAGTTTACTATTTTAGTTACATTAATTAAGAATAAGCTATTCTGCTCAGCTATTGTTGCTTAATAATAGTCGAAAGTGCGAATTTCAATGGTTTTTGGAATACATTGCCTATCGAATTCTATTTTCTTTATCCAATTCTTATTTTTATCATATTCATAAATATAATATCTGATTCCGATTATACAATCTTCAGTTGGGCAGAAAAATAAGTCACTATCAAAAAGATACCGTGTAGATTCATTTCCATAGGAGTCATATTCATACTTGAAAGAATAGGCATTGTCTTTTTTAGTAGAAATATTTCCCTGTTTATCATAGGTGTATAAGACAGTATTTGTTGGATTTGAATTATCCAGATAAAATCCTGAATATGAAATCATAATTCGACCAATTGAATCATAAAGGTTTCGTTCAGAAATTTTTGAATTATCATATTTAATTTCTTCAGTTATTGTTCCTGAACTATTTAAAAACGTATTCTTTGCCAATTGTAAAGAGTTTTTTTCTGTGATAAAGGAGCCTATAGATTTTAAATTTTCTGCATCATAGTTATATTTTGTAACAGCTTTCAGGTCATTTGTATCCTCATCATACTCTTCACAATTGATTAGTTTTTTTTCGTTATACTGGTATTTATATATTGAATTACTTTGCAAAGTATTATATGAAAATTTTGAAGATGTGATTTTATTGTTTGCATCAAAAAGATATTCAGCATCTAAATTTTTCGATTTATCCTGCTCAGTAACTTTATTTCCAGTTAAATTTCCCGATACGTCAAATGTTTGAATTTGAACAAAAAGAGGTTTTTTATCCCTTATAATTTCAGAAGAATCATGTATGTTGTAATGAGTTAAAACCACTTTTTTAATAGCACCATAAAATTCTGAATTTGAAGTTTTTGATTCTAATCCGGTTAGTTTTGTTGTTTTTTTAGCTTTGCAACCAATTAACATGCATAACAGTGATAATAATAAAACTCTTTTTTTCATAATTGTAATATGAAACTCATTAATAAGCTTATAATGTTTAAATACGTTCTCCCTTGATGTTGATTGAAAATGTTTCTCCGTCAAGTTCTACTTCTGTTCTTTCTCCACAAAAACATGTCATTGAATCGTATTTAAATGGAATCATTACTTCTCCTTTTCGGTTAATCAATCCCCATTTATTTCCTATGCTTGCTGGTGCATATTCTCCCTCGAAAGCATAAATAACATCATATTTTAATGGAATAACTTCTTTTCCAGTTGTGTCTAGATATCCTGATTTTCCGTTTAGTGTGACTTGTGAGATATTTTCTTCTAGGCCATATATTTTGTCATATTTTAATAGAGTAATTTCCTTTCCTTTGGTGTTAATTAGCCCCCATTTATCTTTATTTCCAACAATAGATACTCCTTTGTCAAAGCCAAATGCATCATCATATTTTGGTACAACAACTTCTTTTCCGCTTCGATCTACAAATCCAGTTTTGTTGTTAAGTACAACCATTGAAAAGCCATCTTTAACGCCATATATTTTGTCATACTTCAATGGGGTAATTTCTTTTCCTTTAGTATCGATTAATCCCCATTTATCTTTTAAAATAACGACTGCCAAACCTTCTTGATAAACATAAACTTCATCATATTTTGGAGCTACAATTTCTTTTCCATTATGGTCTATAACACCTTGTTTTTTGCCCATTCGCATAACAAAAAAACCATCTTCCGATGTTAAAATCTCATCGTATTTAGGTACAATAATTTCCTTTCCTGTTAAGTCAATAACTCCATATTTATTGTCTGTAACAACTATGAAAAATCCACCTTCCGGGATAAACATTTTATCATATTTTGGTTTGATGATATAGTTACTATTCTCATCTATTAATCCCCATTTTTCAGTTTCTGGATCTAAATATGCTTCTTGTGCGATTGTTTTTGTTTGAAATACGAATGCTATTAAAAGCAAAAGAATGTGCTGGTTTAATTTTAAAAGATTCATAAAATATAGGTTTTATTTTTTAAGTGTTTCTTCGCCTTTGGTGTTAATATATAGTGTTTTACCGTTAAGGATTGCCTCTGTTTTTTCTCCATTAAATGGAGCGATGTAGTTATATTTTGGAGCTACAATTTCTTGTCCTAATTGATTGATAAATCCATATTTTTCATTTATTTCAACTATAGTATAATTGTTGAAAGCTCCTATTTTGTCGTATTTTATAGGAGTAATTTCTATTCCTTTTTCGTCTAATAATCCTTTTTTATTGCCAATTTCTACTTGAATTATTTTTCTGTTATTGGTAGTTTCTGCAGGATAAAGGGCATCATATTTTAATGCGGTAATTTCTGCTCCAGTTTTGTCTATTAAGCCTCTTTTGGAGTCTATATCTACTACGAAAAGATCATTAATTGGGTATATACTGTCATATTTTAATGGTGTAATTTCATTTCCTGACTTATCAATTAACCCTAACTTCCCACCAATTTTAACTACAGCATTTCCATCTTTAAAATCATATACAGTATCATATTTTAGATGTGTAATTTCATTTCCTTTTTCGTTTATGAAACCGAATTTATTATTGGTAAATACTGAGGCAAACCCTTCTTCAAATTTTCCGATTGATTCATATTTATTCGAAAGAATTTCTTTTCCTGTCGTGTCAATTAAGGTACATTTTTTATCTAAACGCATGACAGCAAATCCATTATAAAATTCACTTATAACAGAATTATATTTTATTGGAGTAATTTCTAATCCTGATGAGTTTATATAACCCATCTTTTTGTTTTGTTTTACAAATGCAAATCCGTCTTTAAAATCTGAAATATAGTCGTATTTAGGCGTGACAATTTCTACTCCCTTTTGGGTTAGTAGGCCTATTTTATCATTTAAAGAAACTACAATCAAGTCATTTTCAATGAACTCCATTGTGTCATATTTTGCTGCAATAAGAATCTTTCCGTTAGCGTCTTTTAGTCCAAATTTCCAATCTTCGATATAAAATTCCTGAGAAGTTATTTCTGAAGATAATGATAAAAGAAGAAAAATGAAAAAAAGCAATTTTTCTAAATTTAAGGTTTTCATGTTTTATATGGATAAAAATAGACACTTGTAAATTTTAATAGCGCTGTTTATGGGCATCTATATTATTTTACTTAAGTGTTTTGGTTAATTTAACCAGTAGACCGCTACAACTGCAGGTATGAAATAAATAGCAATTGTTCTTGCTCCATCATAATCTTTAGCTAATCGTTGTCCAAATAGTAACATTATTAGGGTAATACAAGAAAATATTGCTCCATATAATCCATATTCTCTTCCGCTATTTAAAAACAATTGAATTGAACCTACAACGCATAATATACCCGATATTAATTCTAAAATAAGAACATTAAATAAGGCAAGTGGTACTTGGTTTTTAAGTTGTGTTTTGGCAAAATGTTCTTTTAGCCAGCTCACATTATCTTTCCAATAGAAAATTTTGTCGTAACCAGATTGAAGGAATGTTACAGCTAAGAATATTAAAATTAGGATTGAGGCAATATTGTTCATCTTTTTATTTTTTATGAATTAAACGGGTTAGTTTTATGGATAAATCGGTTAAAATAATTTTTGCATTTCCGTTGCGCTCAATGTGATACATCGCATCAGAAAGCTCTTTGAATATGTCATTTATGTTATTTCCATTAACAAATGGAGCAAAATTTTCTAGTTTAAATTTCTCTACTTTAGGCTCCATATATACCAAGTTTGGTGCTTGATAATTAAGCAAAAGTGCTTGACGGAACATTTCTATACAGAACTCTAAGAATTTTTTTTGACTTTCTCGACCCAAAGCTGCAATTTGCTCACTCCAAGTAATCAAATCTTGGATAGCAGCTGCATTTCCTTTGGCTTTAAAAGCGGCACGTACCCATGTTACAAACCATTGTTCAAATGGATATTCGTCATCATCATTTTTTATCAGATGTAAAGCTTTGTTATAATTACCTTGTGCTTGGTGTGCAATTTTTAATGCCGAATTGGGTTCTAAGTTTTCTTTAGAAACGAGTGCATTGGCAATTACTTGTTCACTTAGCCCATTAAAGTGTAATACTTGACAACGCGAACGGATAGTTTGAATAATAGATTCTTCGTTTTCGGATATTAAAATGAAAATAGTTTTATCGGATGGTTCTTCTAGTAATTTCAGAAGTTTGTTAGATGCTGCGATATTCATTTTATCAGCCATCCAGATAATCATAATTTTATAACCACCTTCATAAGACTTTAAGGCGAGTGATTTTAAAACTTCCTGAGCATCTTCTACCCGAATTTCACCTTGTTTGTTTTGTACACCAAGGATTTTATACCAATCGAATAAACCTCCATATGGCATTTCTTGAATGAAGTTGCGCCAATCTTGTATGAAATCCAGACTTTTAGGTTTGGTTTTTACATCTTCGGTAGTTACAGTTGGATATATAAAATGTAGGTCAGGATGTGATATGGACTGGAACTTTAAATTACAGGATGTGTTCCCGTTTTCATTATCAGGACCAGAATTTCCACACAGTATATATTGCGCGTATGCGATGGCAGTGGGTAAGGTTCCAGAACCTTCAGAACCTATAAATAATTGTGCATGAGGTATTCTACCTGTAGAAGCAGTTTTTATTAAGTGGTTTTTGATGTGGTCTTGCCCTAAAATTTCAGAAAATTGCATGAAGCAAAGATAGTAGAAAATGATTTAGTCGAAAATTTTCATATATAAAGTTTATTACGTCTTAATATGCTAATTATATCTGTTTATTTTAAAATTTTTTTTGGACAGAAAACATGATTTTAATCTTTTTTATCTCCTTTCGCCATTTTTTTTCTGTCAAAATAAAAAAATTAAAAACAGATGTTCTGTTGTGATGATTATTAAAAATAATGTTAACATTTTCTTGTTAATATTATTTTTAACATAATTGAAAAGAGAATGTTTTTTTTATTATAAAAAGTATTAAAGTATTGGTGTTTAGTTATGTAAATGCAATTAGAGTCTTACATAATGGTTTTTTTTAATTGTTCAAAAAAAAACCGATAAAAGAATGTGTTTAGTCGTTATACGGCACTTTTTTTGTCTTATTTTGGCTCTTTTTGATTAAAAAAAGGACAATAAAGATTGCGAGTTAACTTTATTTACATATTTTTGTTTTTATAATTGAATTTTTAAATCAGAATTTATGAAAGGGAAAATTATTTTTTTAAGCATCTTTTTAATGTTGTCAACAGAGATGGTATCGTCTCAAGCGAAAAATGCTCCCCAAAGCATTATTAGCACAACTGCACTGATCAGAAAATACCATGATCAAAAAGAATTAAAAGCGATGCAAAAAGGTGAACTGTTAGAATTATACATCGAGCGTATCAAAGTTTTGGTAAA
This sequence comes from Flavobacterium pisciphilum, assembly GCF_020905345.1. Lineage (NCBI taxonomy): Bacteria > Pseudomonadati > Bacteroidota > Flavobacteriia > Flavobacteriales > Flavobacteriaceae > Flavobacterium > Flavobacterium pisciphilum. The sequence continues at coordinate 2,917,968 of NZ_JAJJMO010000001.1, read as the reverse complement.
AACATTACCTTATATAGCTTTGGCTACTAAACCTGGAGTTACGATGGCTGATCTTGGTATTCCAATGGATAATGAAAACAAAAAAATCCAAGACGCCCAAGTAGCATCAACTAATTCATTCCTTGATGTAACAGTTGAATTTCAAAGAAAAATGATGCCTTACTCTGATAAAGATAATTTAGTCGCAGCGATTTTGTTTTATGAAAACACTTTAAAAACGTTGCATCTTTTTAACGAGAGCAACGAATAATTAAGTGCCTAATTTATTCTCATCAATGATAAAGAGCTTTGTTGAATGAGATGCAGGATATATTCAACTCGTTTTCGGTGTTTTCTTTGATTTATCAGGAAAATACCGAAATGAGTTTTTTTAATTTTCATTAACTCAAAATATTATTTAGTGTTAATATTAAAACCTACTACCATGAAAAAAACATTACAAATTATTTGGATTGCCCTTTTTGCGGTGTGCAGCGTAAATGCACAACAAGAAAAAGGAATAATGGGTTATAGCAACTGGTTAAACAATTGGACAGAATTTAAACCGAACAAAGTTGATTACGGAGAAGCAAATCAAATTTTAGCAGGAAAGATATCTGTAAACACAAAATTATTGAAGAGGAATATTTATGTTCTTCAAGGTAATGTTTACGTAACAAATAATGCAGTTCTTACTATAGAACCAGGTACATTAATTATTGGTGACTATGAATCAAAAGGAACTCTTGTTATAACAAAAGGTGCTTCAATTATAGCCGATGGTTTAGAAACTGATCCTATCGTTTTTACTTCAAACAAAGGAGTTAAAAAAGCGGGAGACTGGGGTGGAATTGTAATTCTAGGCGATGCTCCGATAAATAAGTTTGGTAATATTTCATCTTTTAATTATGATCTAGATCCAGCATTAACAACTTATGGAGGAGAAAATGCAGCAGCAAATTCTGGTATATTAAGATATGTTAGAATTGAATTTGCAGGAAAAAAAGTAAGAGGCGCTGGAAGTCTTAATGCCTTAACATTAGCGGGTGTTGGAAACAAAACTGTTTTAGAAAACGTGATGGCTAGCTTCTCAGGAGGTGATTCATTTGATATGATTGGTGGTGATTTAAATATTACAAAATTTGTTTCTTATAAGTCTATCAACAATGATTTCAAATTTACTCAAGGAACACAATGTAAAATATACAATTCATTAGCAGTTAGATCTTCTTACTTAACTAGTAATAAAGAAGGTTCTCGTTGTATGGAAGTTGTTTCTTATGATAAAAAAGAAGAAACAGATTTTACTAAAAAACAAACATTGGTTACAGCAGCAAATATTACAATGTTAAATGATAGTGATAACATTAGTGCAGATATACAATCTGGATTGGTAAAAGAAGCTATTTACGTTGGAAGCAATGCAGCTTTAGAACTTAAAAGAAGTGTAATCTCAGGATTTAACCCTGCGGTTGTATTAGATAGCAAAATAGAGATCAACGATGCTAATTTGAAAAAAATCAAATTTGAGGAAATGTATTTCAATTTATGTAAAGGAAATATTTTCACAGAGTTTAACTCTAACAATGAAGATTTAGAGAATTGGTATGGTAACAGTATCTTCTTTAACGTGTATTCACAAAGTAATAATAACGAAACTTTTATAGATATCTCGAATCCAAAAAGACCGGACTACAGACTTAATATCGGTAAAATTACGGCATCAAACAAATAGTATACCTACCTATTGTTTGATACTTAATTTTTTTTAACGATTTAGTCGAAAAAAGAGTCACAGTTTTTAATTGGAAACATATAAGATATAAAAGAATGGCAGCCCCACTTTGTAAAAAAATACCATATATGTTGTTATTTGGATTACTTATAACAACTAATTATACATTTGCTCAAGAGGCAACTACAGTACAACCAATAGAAGTACCTGTTTCCTCGATTTGCACAGCTGTTGGAGAGAATATTTGCTCTTCATCAATTTTAGAATTAAGTACTACAAATGAGTCTATAGTAGAGTTGTCTGTCCCCATGGGTAGCTTTGCTATAAATTCAGATGTGGTAAATAATTCTTATGATATAAATGGCGATACTCAATCGTCGTTTGCTTCATGGAATAATCCTGTAAATACACTTGATGTAAACTGCAAGTATGATTTCTCTGAAACTTTTATAGATAGTTTATTGTTTTTTGATATCGATGTAATTAAAGAACGAATAATATGATAAAAGATTTACCTACTAATCTTCGCATAAGTTTTCTTTTTTTATGTGTGTTTTTTTTTGCAAATACGAATGTATTTGCACAGATAACTATTGGGCAACCTACATTTAATTTTAGTCCTGTTTGTGCTAGTCCTGGATTTAATAGCTATGATGTGAATTTTAATTTTTCACCAGTTACTGGATTATTAGCGACGAATCAGTTTATAGTAGAGTTATCTGCACCAGATGGAAGTTTTACTAAAGCAACGGTAATTTATACCTCGGCTGTTGGTGAAATTGTAACATCACCAGGCAAAATTACACTTGCATTTCCAACAAATACTGGAGGAGAAAAATATAGGCTTAGAATAAAAGGAACAGCTCCTGCTGCTACTGGTCAACCTTCGATTGAATTTCCAGCATACTATAGAGTCCATAACTCACAGTATACTATAAATAACTTTATTCCTACTGCTACATATTGTGCTGGTGGGAATTATGTTTTATCTATCGATAATCCTGGAGGACCACTTAATGACTCCCCTTTAAAGCATCCTGATTTAACGTATAATTGGTATAAAAACAATGGACTTGTTTTGCCAGAAACATTAGTTGCTACTGCTACTAATGGTACTTATACTGTAACGCAACCAGGAGTGTATTATGCTAGAACTAATTATGGAGCTTGTATATTAAGCTCAAATTCTTATTCTAATCAAGTTACCGTTAGTGAATCAACAACAGATGCGAGTACTACAATAACTTCTAGTCTTGGGAATCCATTTTGTCCTAACGGAGGAAGTACTACTTTAAGTGTTTCGGGAGGTGTAAAATACGAGTGGTTTAAAAGAGATGGTTCTGGTAAAGATGTTTTAGTCTCAGATAAGCAAACCTACGATACAAACGTTAGTGGATTATATACTGTTAAAATCGATTTTGGCGGGTGTACAGGGAATGGTTCAATTAATTTACAAAGTGAAGGATCTTTCACTGGAAGCCTAAATGTACCAAGCAGTAATCCAATCAACGTAGAAACTGGAGAAACATTGAATGTAACTGTAACTACAGATGCGGTAAATCCTTCTTATAAGTGGTATTTAAATGGGACGCTTATTACTGATGCAATTACTGATAGTTATTTGATTAAGACTCTTGGTAATTATAAAGTAGCTGTTACGCAAACTACAGGCTGTAGTTCTACGAAAGAATTTGATTTTCAAGTTTCCGATTCAAACCTTAAAAATATTCCAAATATAGTGAGTCTAAGTAGTGCATTTAATACTTGGGATTTACCAACAGATTATAAAAATGCAGAAACAAATGTTATGATTGTTAGTTCACAAGGAGAGGTCATGTTCAATGGTGTGGATTATGATCCTTCTAAATGGGAAATAAAAGATTTTAAAAATATAAATCCAGTTTATTATTACATTATAAAAAAAGGTAGTGATGAAAAAAAGGGATCTATAACTGTAATTAAATAATATGAAGAAAATTTTACTATTCATTACTTTTCTTTACGGCTCAACACAAGTACTCTATTCTCAAGACAATGTCAAAGGGGATGGAGTTGTTCCATTTTCTATACCTATCAGAAATTCATTAAAATTTAATAGATATTTAATTAACCCTGCTTTTAGTTTCGTTAGAGAACAAAATACATATGCGAGTTTTTATAACAAGCGTCAATGGGTACAATTTGATAATGCACCGCAAACTTATTTGTTTAGTTATTCGGGAAGATTTAGAGAAAATCAAGGGATAGGAGTTGGTTTGTTCCAACAAAACTATGGCCTTATGACCACTTTTGGAATCGTAGGAAACTTTGCTCATAACGTAGTACTTCAAGAAGATAGTAATTTGACTTTTGGTGCTAATGTTGGTTTTTATAAAAGTGGATTAGATCAAGGGAAAATTATTTCAAACGATACAAATCTTAATATAGATAATATACCTTCTAATTCAATGCTTACGATAAATCCGGGGGTTAACTACGGTAATGGCTTTTTGGATGTAGGTTTATCTGTAAACAATCTATTGCTATATAATTTTGGTACTTCAGAGATGGTGAAAGATAATCCTGAACAAGCCGTTGTAGCACATCTTATGTATACTGGATATATTGATGCTTATGGGTTTTTTGATAGAAGTAAGTTTTCTGGGATTGTAAAATCAGAATTTAAGAAAGACAAAACTGTAATTTCTGGATTGGCGATGATTGCTATTCCAAAAGGATTCTGGGCTCAAGCAGGTTACAATACATTATACGGAATGTCAGCAGGATTTGGTGTTAATGTAACACCAAAAATTGCTATTGAATACAATTACGAAAAAGGAACTGGTAATTTCTCCAATTTTGGAGCGTCTCATGAATTTGTTATTGCCTATAAATTTAAAAGTAAAAGTTACTATTATGGGGATAATGAAGAAGATGAGGGAGCACTTATTGCACCTAGTGAGGTTAAAAAAGTTGCACCAGCTAAGGTTACAAGCCCTGTTACAAAAACAGATGGAGCTGAGAAAGCAAAACTTGCTGCTGATGCTAAAGCGAAAGCCGATGCAGCTGCAATGCAAGCTAGATTAGAAGCACAAGCTAAAGTTAAAGCGGATGCAGAAGAAAAAATTAAATTAGCAGCTGATGCCAAAGCGAAAGCTGATGCTGCTGCAATGCAAGCCAGATTAGATGCTCAAGCAAAAGTTAAAGCGGATGCGGAAGCAAGAACTAAATTGGCAGCTGATAATAGAACTAAAGCTAATGCGGAAGCACAAGCGAGATTAGAAGCGGTTAAATTAAGAGCAGCTCAATCTAAAGCCGATGCAGAAGCAAATAGAGCCAAATTAGCAGCCGATGCTAAAGCCAAAGCTGATGCTGTTGCACAAGCGAGATTAAATGCAATTCAGGCCAAAGCTGATGCTGATGCCAATAGAGCAAAATCAGCTGCTGATGCAAAAGGAAAAGTCGATGCCGCTGCACAAGCGAGATTAGATGCTGCTAAAGCGAAAGCCGATGCCGCTGCTGAAAATAGAGCCAAATTAGCTGCTGATGCAAAAGCTAAAGCCGATGCTGAGGCACAAGCTAAATTAGATGCAGCTAAGTCTAAAGCAGATGCCGAAGCACTTAAAGCAAAACAACTTTCATCAGATGGACAAACAAAGGTTGATGCAGCTGCTCTTCAAGCAAAACTTGCTGCAGATGCTAAAGCTAAAGCAGATGCTGATGCACTTCAAGTTAAGTTAGCAGCTGATGCCAAAGCGAAAGCTGACGCAGCAGCCTTACAAGCAAAACTTGCTGCAGATGCAAAAGTGAAAGCCGATGCTGATGCACTTCAAGCAAAACTTGCTGCGGATACCAAAGCGAAAGCCGATGCCGCAGAAGCACTTAAAGCAAAATTAGCAGCTGATGCTAAAGCGAAAGCTGATGCTGCTGAAGCACTTAAAGCTAAATTAGCTGCTGATGCCAAAGCGAAAGCCGATGCTGCAGAAGCACTTAAAGCAAAACTAGCAGCCGATGCTAAAGCCAAAGCTGATGCTACTGCTTTACAAGCTAAATTAGATGCTGACGCCAAAGCCAAAGCCGATGCTGATGCAATTCAAGCAAAATTAGATGCTGATGCCAAAGCGAAAGCCGATGCTAAAGCGAAAGCTGATGCTGCTGAAGCACTAAAAATGAAACTTGCTGCTGACGCCAAAGCCAAAGCCGATGCAGATGCGCTTCAAGCTAAATTAGCAGCTGATGCCAAAGTGAAAGCTGATGCTGATGCGCTTCAGGCAAAACTTGCTGCAGATGCTAAAGTGAAAGCCGATGCAGATGCGCTTCAAGCTAAATTAGCGGCCGATGCCAAAGCAAAAGCCGATGCTACTGAAGCACTTAAAGCAAAACTAGCGGCCGATGCTAAAGTAAAAGCTGATGCTACTGCTTTACAAGCTAAATTAGATGCCGATGCCAAAGCGAAAGCTGATGCTGCTGAAGCACTGAAAATAAAACTTGCTGCTGACGCCAAAGCCAAAGCCGATGCTGATGCTCTTCAAGCGAAATTAGCAGCCGATGCTAAAGTAAAAGCTGACGCTGATGCAATTCAAGCAAAATTAGATGCGGATGCTAAAGCGAAAGCTGATGCTGCTGAAGCACTTAAAGCAAAATTAGCAGCTGATGCCAAAGTTAAAGTTGACGCTACTGCTTTACAAGCTAAATTAGATGCCGATGCCAAAGCGAAAGCTGATGCCGCTGAAGCACTGAAAATAAAACTTGCTGCTGACGCAAAAGCGAAAGCCGATGCAGATGCTCTTCAAGCGAAATTAGCAGCCGATGCCAAAGCCAAAGCCGATGCAGATGCAATTCAAGCTAAACTTGATGCTGATGCTAAAGTAAAAGCTGACGCAAAAGCAAAAGCAGAAGCAGCAGAATTGAAAGCAATAATAGATGCTGATGCCAAAGCGAAAGCTGAGTCGGATGCGCTACAAGCAAAACTTGCTGCGGAAGCAAAAATTAAAGCGAAAGCCGATGCGATTGCACTTCAAGTAAAACTTGCTGCAGATGCCAAAGCCAAAGCTAAAGAAGCTGCCGATGCTAAAGCAAAAGTAGACGCAGAAGCTAAAGAGAAATTAGCAGCCGATGCGAAAGCGAAAGCTGATGCCGCTGCACTTGAAGCAAGACTCGCAGCAGATGCTAAAATAAAAGCCAAAGCTGATGCTGATGCAAAACTTGCTGCCGATGCTAAAGCGAAAGCTGATGCAGCTGCATTACAAATTAAGTTGGCTGCAGATGCCAAAGCCAAAGCAGACGCTGATGCAAAAGCTAAATTGGAGGCTGACGCAAAAGCCAAGGCAGATGCAGATGCACTTCAGGCAAAACTTGCTCAAGATGCAGAACTAAAAGCGAAACAAGCTGCTGATGCACTTGCTGCATCTAATGCGGCCGCAAATGCTGCTAAAGATGAAACTGCTAGATCAATTGATAATTTAACTAATATGTTTGATAGTTCATATAAAACACAAACAGATTTATTAAGCAAATTGACAGAAACAGTTGCTAAAAAACAAAGAGACCTTAATGACCTTAGAGAAGAAAATGATTTAAGTGAAAAAGGAATATATAAAGAACCGAAACCATTTAAAAGTGTTGCGTCTGAAAATAGCGAGTTAGAAGCGTTAAAATCACAAATAGCACAAGTTAATAGGGAACAAAAAGATGCGCTTGCTAGGCTAACGAATTTGTACAATGAGAGACTTAAAAAAGTGCCAAATAAAAATGACGCACTTAACAAAAGTTATTTAGCCAAAATTGAAGCATTAAAAGCGGAACAATTAAAAGCAGAAAGAGAGAATGCTGATTTAATTGCAAGTTTAGAAAAAATTAAACTTGAAACCGAAATAGAGAGAAAACGTAGAATTAAGCGTGCTGCTTTCGAAAATGACCAAGGTCGTTATCAACAAGATGTTGCAGCTTTAAAACGTATAAAAGAAACAACAAGACCAAGTAGTAGACCATTAACAGCAAATGATTTTGATTTTGGCGACGAGCAGTCGAACATGCAAATTATTAAGAACGTTAAGAATGCTCAAAGTGGATATTATTTGATTGTTGCAGTTCATAGTAGCACTGATAAGAGAGATCAATTTTTGACACAAGCAGTTTCAGCAGGTCAATCGGAGATTAATTTCTTTTACAATGTAAGTTCTAGTAAATATTATATTTATTATGAAAAGTATGATAATTTACAAGAGGCAAGTAAAGCATTAGAATCAAAAGGCAATAAACCATACAACGGAAAAATGTCTATTGTAAAAGTTGAAAACGAATAAAAGAAATTATTGTATAAAATTATAAGAATAGGCATGTAAGTGAATTTCTAGTTTTTAGAAGAGCCTGCTGCCGAATAAATTTAGAGAGTTATTTGCCTTGTTTTCCTGACGGCCCATTAGGAAAACATTGCAAATAATAAAATAAAAAAATACCATGAAAAAACCTACTATTTTAAAGATTGCTTTATTTGCTTTGATTTTCTTGCAAAGTATTATTTCTTATTCTCAAAATTTTAAAGATTTTGCCCCTAGGTACAATAATAAAAATTTACGAGGTGATATTCTCTTGATTGGAAATAATATCTTGAATAGAGATAATGGATCAAATCAAAAGCCGAATGACCCCTATATTTATAGTGGTGGTAATGCCAATTTCAATATGAAATATGTTGATATTGACCTAGATCCAGATACTTTCAATTCAAGTAGTGCAAAGTTGACTTTGCCAGATGCATCTTGCTCTAAGATTGTGTATGTTGGATTGTATTGGAGTGCTGTTACCAGAGACAAAACGAGTAATCCCAATCCAATAGATAAGGTTAAATTTAAAATGCCTGGAGGAAGCTATGTTGATATAGATGGAACTGTTATCTATGATGCAAAAAATAGTGTAGTTGGTACTAGTTATCCTTATGCATGTTATGCTAATGTAACAGATTATTTTACTAAATCTCCACGACCTGATCCTCAGGGTGTTTATACAGTAGCCAATGTATCAACTGCACAAGGGTATAACAGACCTGCTGGAAGTAGTTCTGGAGGTACAGGTTTATCTGCAGGATGGTCATTGTTCTTTGTATATGAAAATGCAACTCTACCAGAAAAAGCAATTACTTCATTTGACGGATTTAGTGCTATTGATGCAGATACTAATTTAGACATACAAGTTTCTGGATTTACAACAATACCTGTAGGACCAGTAAAAGCAAAATTTGCTTTTTCGGCAATAGAGGGAGATGCGGATATCCAAGGTGATTTCTTAGCTATCAATGGAGTGAAGTCAGTACCACCAGAAAGACCAACAGAAGGAGGAGCATATAAGTGGGTGTGGAACGGAAAGGATTGGGAGTGGATCTATCAAACCTATTATAATTTCTTTAACAGTACAGTTACTTCATTAGGTACTATTCTTAATAATAGAACCCCTAATAGTTCCAATACTTTAGGATTTGATGCGGGAGTGTTTGAAGTAGATAATCCAGCAACAACAGCATATCCAGGGGGGTCAGTAATTAAGAATGGAGATACCTCGGCAACAATAAGTTTAGGTAGTAATCAAGATGTATATTTTTATTATTTTAATGCTTTTGCAGTAGAGATTATTGCTCCAAGGATAGTTCTTGTTAAAAAAGTTATAGGAACAGATGATAAGGGTAAAGATTATGATGCGGGAGGAAAAGACATCGGTATCGATAAAGATTTAAGATATGAAATTTCGTTTCAAAATAAAGGGAATGATAATGCTGTAAATTTTACGATAACAGATATTCTACCTAACAATATTATTTTTGATGACAAAAACGATATTTTGCCTTTGCCATCAGGGGTAACAATTGCTTCTTATGATAAAGCTACTAGAACAATAGTATTTAACATTAGCCCAGCTTTAGTTAAAGCAAAAGGGGGAGTTTATACTATAAAATTTAGAGTAAAGACCATTAAAGATTGTGAATCTTTAACAGACGCTTGCTCTAATGAAATTAAAAATACTGCTATTTCAAAATATAATGGAACGATTAATCCAGCTACTTTTGGAGAGGGAAGTCTTTCTTCTGATGAAGGATGTAATGTAGGAGAACCTACTGCGACAAACTTTCTTATCGGACTTGATAAATGTAAATTTGAGCAAACATTATTTTTGTGCGGTACGGTTAAACTTAAAGCAGGTGGTGGTTATAAAACGTATGTTTGGAAAGATGAAAATGGAGTTATTTTTGGCGGAAATAACCAAGAAGTTACAGTTACTAAAGCAGGTACATATACAGTAGTTACGACTGCTGCTCCACCTTGTTTAGGGATACAACAAAAATTTATTGTTAAGGATTATGTAGTAAATATTAACGATAATCCTGTTAATGAATATGCGGATAATATTGATCCAACAACTAAATTACCTTATAAATGTATTAATGATGGAAAGCCATTTCCTAAGATATTTTTATGTGGTAAAACGGCAACTAAATTTATTGATACTAAAATTACAGGAGCAACAAGTATTGTTTGGCAAGAGACAAAAGATGCAAGACCAGGTGGTTTAGATGATACTTGTCCAGATGTAAATGCTACAAACTGGACTGAGATAGCAGTTGGACCAACATATACTGTAAATAGAGCAGGTACATTTAGACTTGTTGTTACTTATAATAATACGTGTGTTAATATGTATTATTTTAATGCAACTCAAAGTGTTGTAGATCCTACTTTTATCAAACAAGATATTGTTTGTGATACAAAAGGAAGTATTACAATTACAAATCCAAAACCAAATGATGGATATGGTTATGAATACAGTTTGGATGGAAAATTACCATACCAAGCTTCTAATGTTTTTGATGACGTTGCAGCGGGAAGATATCTAGTTCATATTAGAACAAAAGCGGTAGATAATACATTTGAAAAGTGTGTCTACACTGCAGATGTTACTATTTCTAAATTAACTTTTTCAGCAGATGTAGAAACAACAAATCCATTATGTACTGGAAAAGGAGGAACTATCAAAGCGACTGCTAATGGTGTAAACGGATGGTATCAATTTACAGTTAAAGACGCAACAACAGGAGAACTAAAAGGTGACTCAGGACAAATTGCTGATCCTACTAATTATCATCTTTTTGAAGGTATTGCTCCAGGTACTTATAATGTAGAAATTACTTCAAAAGATGGTTGTAAGGAAGTAAAAAAAGTTACTATAGATGATTATTCATTATCTGCTACAGCTACTATTACAAAACCACTTACTTGTGAGGATGGTGAGATTACTGTAGTGGTAACAGGAGGAAAACCTGTAGCAGGAGTTCCACCATACTATTACTATTATGTTAATGGAGTAACCACTCCTTTAACCAATCCGGTTATTCCTATAAATACTGCCGGAAATTATGATATAGTTGTTGTAGATGCTGCGGGATGTAGTGTTACAATTCCTACTATTAAGGTTCCAGATCTTATACGACCAACTGCAACTATTGATAAGAAAGATGTTAACTGTTACGGAAGTGCAACAGGAGAAATTTCAATTACTTTAAATCCTGCTGTTTCACCTTATACTGTTTCATATAGTATTAATGGTGTTGCGGGGCCTTTTAGTACAATTAATCCAATCAAAAATCTAGCGGCAGGGGATTATGATGTTGTAGTAAAATATACCTATGACGGAGTAGATTGTTTTGATGCATCAAAAACTATTACAATAGGTGGATCTGGATCTGCATTAACAGCATCAGCTGGAATTGCTGAGTTATCTGGTTGCGGACTACCAGGAAATGAAAATCAAGGTAAAGTTAGAATTACAAATGCTCAAGGAGGAAAACCTTTTCCTGCACCAAATTTATATAGATATAGTTTTGATGGTGGAAAAACTTGGATAACTTCTAATGAAGCTTATATTGATCCTAGTGCAACTCCATACACCTTTTATATAAAAGATGCGGCAGATTGTATTTTTCCAATGACAGGAATTGTTTTAGATCCAAAACCTGCGGACCCTACAATTGAGGTTTCAACACCAACTTTTAATTGTAATGGAACTGCATCAACAACAGTTACAGTTACTAATACAGGAGGAGGTAATTATGAGTATGAATATTTACTTAATGGAGTAGTTAATACCAATAACCCACCGAATGTTTTTGTAAACGTACCACCATCAGTTCCTGGTACTCCACACGTAATATCAGTACGATACAAATTGGTTTCGGTACCAACCTATAGTACTTTGTTAAAAGAAGATTTTGGTTCAGGTGGAACAACTACATCACCAGGGATTGCTGCGGCATATTGTTTTAATGATCAAAGAGTTAATGCTCCTTATAAATGTGGAACACGATCTGTTGAGGATAATCAATATTCTGTAACTAGCTTCTTTTGGAGAAATGATACAGCATGGTTTCAATATAAAGATCATACTACTGCAGCTAATCCAAAACCAGATCCACTAGGGAGATATTTATTAGTAAATATCGGTTCTGCTGCAGGTACATACGGTGTTTTATATAGTAAACCTATTATTGATGTTATAAAGAATCAACCTATAAAAGTAGATCTTTTTGTTGGTAATTTACTTAATACGGGTATGTCTGGTGCCGCTCCAATTGTTAGATTTGAGTTAGTAGATAAATTAGGAAAAGTTGTTGCAAGGCAAGATACAGGTAAAATTGCAGAAGATCCAAATGATCCTAATAGAACGAAATGGGTTCCAATTCATTTAGAGTTAAACCCTGGAGATAATGATAATTTGACATTTGTAATACGATCTGGAAGTTTAGAAATTTCTGGTAATGATTTAGTGATTGACGATATAGAAGTATATCAATTACCAAAATCATGTTTATCAACTAAAGACTTTAAGGTTATTGTTGATCCTAATAAAAAATTCACGGCTGATGTTAAAGACATTATTGATACAAAATGTAAAGGAAGTAAAGATGGATCTATAACTATTATTGCTAAGAATTTTAATACGACCAACGGATTTGAATATTTAATAGATGGAGTTCTTCCTTGGAAAATTTCTAAATTGGAAGAGACTATTGTTAATGATTTAGGTGAAGGCCCTCATGTTGTTAAGATTCGTTATGATGCTGCTTCTGTAGGTTGTGACTTTACTTTGAACCCTACAATTGGTTCACCAGAAAAGTTTGAAGTAGAAGCAAAAGCTACTGCTGCTAAGTGTTCTGTAGGTGCTACAGTTACTGCAACAGGAAAAGGAGGAACAAAAGACTATACATTTACACTTACAGATTCGGCAACACCGCCTAATGTAGTTACTTTCCCATCTAATGGAATATTAACAGATGTTAAGCCAGGCACTTATATTGTTTCGGGTAAAGATAAAAATGGTTGTCTAGATGATATAGATACGGCTTTAGTTATTGATGCTCCAGTCGCTCCAAAAGCTGAAATTGCAGATAATACAGGTTTATGTTTTGATGGAAAAATTGCCACGATAACAGTTAATATTACTGGTGGTGTAGGTCCTTATTTCTATCAGGTTAAATACAATACGGGTGCATTAGGTTCAAAAATTCCTGTTCCAGCACCAGGTACTTCATTTACTTATGAAGCAAAAGCAACAGGAAATTACACATTTATAATTACTGATGATTTTGGTTGTGAAGCTACAGTTATTAGTCAAACAATTAATCCTAAGCTTACTGCTGATGCGCTTACAACGACTTCATTAACTTGTATCGCTCCAAAAGAGGCTAAGATTGAAGTGACAATTAATGGTGGAACAACACCATTTAGTTATATAGTTAAAGATGGTTTAGGTAATCAAGTATACGCTAGTGTAGGAACTATTGCAGGTCCAAAATTTACATATACTACAACTAATTCAGGTAAATATACTTTTGAAATTACCGATAAAAATAAATGTATAACAACTGCGGAGGGTAATGTGGCTTCAATTACAAACCCTACAGTTAAGGCAGTGCCAACTCACATTAGTTGTAATGGATTGTCAGATGGTTCAGTAGTATTAACTGGACATGATGGAACAGGTGATTATGAGTTTAGTGATAAACCTACAACAGGATTTACAAGCTCTCCTAATTTTTCAGGTTTAACTTTAGGAAAGCATAAATTTTATGTAAAAGATACTAATGGTTGTACAGGAGAGGTAGAAGTTGAGATTACACAACCAGATGTAATAACTCCTTCAGTTTCTATATCAACACCATATACTTGTGAAACTAAAGCTATTATTACAGCTTCAGCAACAGGAGGAAACGGTACAACTTATACCTATGTATTAAATATTACCAAAAATGGAGTTACTACAGTAGTAGCAACAAATGATACAGGTATATTTAAAGATTTAACTACTGGCGGAACTTATTCAGTTACAATTACTGATGTCAAAGGATGTACAGTTACTAAAGATGCAGGTACTATTTTGGATTTAGTTCCGATTACAGCGTTGGATATTAAAAATACAGATCTCAAATGTCCATCTAATAAAGTTGATGTTACTATTAACAGTGTAACAGGAGGAAAAGGAACATATGAATATGCAATAACTGCTCCAGCTGGACTTACAAGACCTTACCAAACAAATGCTACGTTTATAGGTCTAGCTCCAGGTACGTATACATTTACTGTTAGAGATGCAAACAAATGTACTTTCTCATTGCCTTATACTATTGAAAAATTAATACCAATAGTAGTAACAGTAGAAGAAGAAATAAATATTTCTTGTTTAAATGGTACAGATGGTTCTGCAAAATTCACTATCAAGGATTTAGGGAATAAAGTTCGTTATTCATACTCTATCAACGGAGGAACAGCAGTAACAGGTTTAACTCCTGCTGCGGGATCAACAACATTTTCTGTAGACGCACCTAATTTAGGAGTGGGTAATTATGAATTAATCATAACAGATCTAGAGACAAATTGTACCGCTTCAGCAACTGCTAAAATTTTAGCTCCTGCTGAAAAATTAGAGATAACACTATTAACTGCAACACCAATGACTTGTGATGTTAATGGTAAAGTAGTGGTTAGTACAAAAGGTGGTTGGGGAAGTAATAAATATACCCTTACACAACCTGATAAAACTACAGTAGGTCCACAGCCAAAAAATAGTTTTGATAATTTAACGCAAGTTGGAGAGTATACAGTATCTGTAAAAGATTTAAATGGTTGTGAAGTGTCTGATAAATTTACATTGGCTGCTAAAGTTCAACCTGATGCTAAAATAGATTTGATTTCAGATTTATGTTATGATAAAGTTAATAAAGCAACTATAGTTGTCACGCCAGCAATAGTACCATCGCCAACTTACGAATACAAACTTAATGATGGAGCTTATCAGCCTTCTGGAACTTTTCCTAATTTAGAACCGGGAGATTATGTTGTAACTGTTAGAGACAAAGCAACAGGTTGTACATTAGTATTAACATCTCAACATATTGCAAAAGAGTTAACAGCATCTGTAAAGATGGATAAAGATATCGATTGTACGATTAATCCAGATGTTATTATTAAAGGTGAAGTGTTTGAAGGTACAGCACCATATACTTACACCGTATCAGTAAATGGAGTTGCAGATCCTATTGTTAAAGTAATAACAGGGAATAAATTTTCTTATACAAATAATGTAGCAACTACTGCTACAACAGATACTAAATATGAATTTTTTATAAAAGATAATACAGGTTGTACAACAACTTCTACAGTTATTGTAAAACCAAAAACAGATCCGAAATTCACAGCTACACCAAATTCAACGATTTTATGTAATGGGGAATCTACAGGTTCAATTACTGTAACTATCGATACCGCTTTTGGAGTAGGTCCTTATGTAATAGATGTGTATAATACAACTACTAGTACATCTTATGGTGAACAAACTACTGGACTTCCGGCAGGAATCTATACTGTAAAAGTTACTGATTCAAAATCTTGTTTTACAGAAAAGTTAAATATTAAAATTGATGAACCTACACCAATTTCAATAGTTTACAAAGTAGACCCTATAACTTGTAAATCAGGTGGTGTATCATTGGGGTCAATTACAATTACCTCTGTATCTGGAGGGACACCAAATTATATTTATCATGTAAAAGGTGTTAATGGATATGATAAAAAATTTACTGGACAAACTGGTGCAACACAAGTTTTTGAAGTAGTAGATTTTGGTTACTATCAAATTATTATAACAGATTCAAATAATTGTTCTAAAATTATAAAAGATATACTAGTAGCATCTCCTCCAGAAGATTTGGATATTACAATATCTTCTCCACCTGCAGATTGTTCTACAGGGGGATCAGCAACTGTTGCTGTTGGTACTGGTACTGGAGCTGGAATTACAGGAAATGGACCGTTCCATTTTGCTATCTATACTGGCCCAGGGATGGTTTGGAAATCTCCTACAACTGCTCCATGGGTAGATGAGACAGTTTTAGGCTCTCCAGTAGGAGACCCAGTTATTATACCAGGTAGTAAAAAGGCTGTCTTTAATAATTTAACACCAGGAGTTACCTATACATTTATTGTTTATGATGAAGGAACAAAGTGTTATTATTTTGAGACTGCTGACCAAGCGATTCCGACAAACACTAAGTTAACTTTAGAGAATGTACAGGCACAAAATATCACTTGTTTGAATGCTGACAATGGAAATGTATCGCTTAAAGTTTATAGCCAATATGGAGTAGCAACGGATATTAACTATCAAATTTTTAATGCAGAAACGTTAGCTCCAATCGGAGGCATAGGAACTGGTATTGTTCCTGCTGGGACTGTACCACGTACATCTTTTGATATAACTAATTTTGGTACACTTCCATTTGGGAATTACTATGTTTTGGTAACAGAAGTACTAGATAGAACAACTACGCCTATTAAAATAGGATGTAGTATTGCTACACTTCAATTTAATATTACTGGTTCAGCTACAGCTTTAGAGTTGACAGCTAAATCAGATAAAAATGATAATTGTGCTTTAAATGCAGGTAGAGTTGAAGCTTTTGCAAAAGGAGGTACTACTTTACCAGCAGTTGTTGGTGTACCGGCTTCACCAGGAGTACCTGCAATTCCAGCTTCTGCTGCAGTTCCATATTTATATCAAATAGTGAAGGATAATTTACCTGCAGGGAAAGATGCATTAGATATAGAGCCAACAGCCGCATCTTTTGATATTACTTTGCATAAATCAAACACATTCAACGTAGAAGCAGGTGATTATTTTGTGTATGTTCGTGATGCTTACGGATGTATTACATATGCACCAGTTACAGTTAAGTTAGATCCAGAACCAGTAATTGCTGCTGTTATCGACCCTGCTTTCTGTTCAGCTACCGAAGGTAATTTTGCTATCAATGTAGATATATCTACACTTGGTGTAGGACCATATACATATAGTTTAAATGGTGGTAATGCTGTTGCTATTACAACAGTACCAAAATTTACAATATCTGATTTGGCTTCAGGGAAATACAAAATTAAAGTTAAGGACTTAAATGGTTGTACGAGCAACGAAGTGGAATTAGAAATTTTCAAACCGTTAGACCTTAAAGCTAAATTTACTCTTCCACCAGTTTGTGAAATTGCAAATGGTACTATTACTGCAGAAGTTTCTGGAGGTGATATTACTGCAGCTACTGGAAATAAATTTGAATATACATTAAGAAATAATACAGTAGTTCCTACTCCTGCAGATGTAGTGCAGCTTAACAATGGTATTTTCTTAAATCAAGCAGCAGGAAGTTATACTGTAACGGTTAAGGATTTAAGTACCAATTGTACAAAATCTGTAAATGTTGATATTCCGCTTCCTACGAAAGTAGTATTAGCAATTGGTGATATTGAAGTGACATTACCTAATTGTATGACTCCAGCTGGACAACCAGCTCAAGGAAACATTAGTAATGGTACAATTAAAGTTAATTTACCAGCAGCTAACAATAATCCAGTTTATACATTTATCCTTACGCCAATTGCTCCATTAACAGGACTTCCAACTACACAAGTATCAGATGGTTATTTTGATGGATTAGTTTCAGGAGATTATGATGTTACAGTAAAATCGGAAAGAGGTTGTGAGAAAACAGTAAGAGTTACTATTGGTATACCTGTTGAAGTTGTTGCTAGTGCAGTAGCTGATCCATTCCTTTGTTCTACAGGAAATACTCCTAAAGCTACAAAAGTTACCGTTACAGGTGCTGGTGGAACTGGGAAATACACATATAGTAAAGATAATATTACTTATAAAGACATAAATGAATTCTATGTAGATGATAACAAAGCGATTCAAAACGTAACGTATTACGTTAAGGATGAAAACGGTTGTATCGATGATGTTACGATTCCAATTGCTCCATTCCCTAGTTTAATTGCTGCGGATGTAACATTTGGACCATTAATAGATTGTGAAAACGGCAAGCAAGTAATGAATGTTGTTATTACTGGAGGAACAAATACTCCAAAAGAGTTTACATACCAAGTGTATCAAGATGGAGTTCTTATTGCAGGAAGTTTAACGACTGTTACTGGTACTACATTTGCTTATGATGCATTAACAGCTGGTAGTTACTATGAATTCGAAATTTTCGATAATAATACAGGTTGTAGTATAAAATCAACTGTTCAACCAGTTCCATTATTTAATGATCTTGAAATAACTGCTTTTGCATCATCTCAAGTAGGATGTAAAACAGATAGTACAGGAAAAATAACTATTGATGTTACTGGATATACTGGAAAATATACTTATGAAGTTTTTAACGGTATCAATCCTCTTCCTGTAGATGCAGGAAATGGAGATACAGCTTTAGGTTCAACAGTAACTGCAGGATTACCAGCAGGAACAAAATACACAGTTGTAGTTAAAGAATCAGCTTTCCCTAAATGTGAAGCAACTTCAACTGCGGTTATAATTACTGAACCTTTATTAGCATTAAGTTTAGGTCCAATTACAAATGTGCCTCAAAATTGTAAAACTAAAGGCGCACAAGTAACAGTTCCTATTACATCTGTTATTGGTGGAACACCGGGTTATAAATATGCGTTTGTTAAATCAGGAGATTCACCAATTGGGAAGTATCTTGATAGCAATACTGCTACATTAGATCCAACTGTAAGCCCAAAATGGGATGTTTGGGTTATGGATAAAAATGGATGTTCAGTTATGACAACTGTTGATATTACTATAGATCCAGTTCCTAGTGCAATTGTAGCTACACCAGATAGCCAATGTTATGTTGCTGGTGCAGATTATACAATTACAGTAACTGCTAATGGTGTAGGACAGTTACAATATGGTTTAGATAAAGATAATTTTACAATAAACCCTAAATTAACAGTAAAATCACCAGGTACTTACGCAGTATATGTGAAAGATGCAAACGGATGTATTACAGAAGTACTTGCAGCATTTACAATTTTGGATCCATTAGGATTATCGGCAGAAATTTCAACTTATCCAACTTGTAATGGTAGTGATGGTGTTGTAACCCTAACAGGTATAGGAGGAACAGTAGCTCCACCGAATTACCAGTTCGCTATTGGATCAGCGACAGTACCAGGTGTATTTAGCGTATCAGCTGTATTCCCAAATTTAACTCCAGGAACAAAGTATTATTTCTGGGTAAAAGATATGGATACTGGTTGTACTGCATCAATTGATTATGTGATACCTACAGCAGCAGTTGTTACTATTGTAGATGCTGATTTAAAACCAACTCCAGTTGCTTGTTACGGTGGAGCTGATGGTACTATAACAGTTGCTCTAGATGCAAGTAATAATAACCCTGATTATAAGTTTACTTTAACAGGTGTTGATTATAATGGGAATGCTGTTGCTAGACCAGAACAAAAAGACCCTACATTCAGTAATTTACCAGCAGGTAAGTATACCGTATCGGTTATGTCTGGTAGAGATTGTCCAGGTTCAGCAAAAACTGAAATTATTCAACCAAGTCTTATCGTTATTGCTACTCCAATTGTTACTGAATTCGTTTGTAATGCAGGAACAAATGAGCCTAAGTTTGCAACGATAGAAGTAAGTGCTTCAGGAGGAACATTACCGTATAGCAAATACGTATTTATCAAAAAAGGAGCTACAGTAGCAGAAGATAGAATTGTTCAGTCTGGAAAAGAGACTAAATATACTTCGTCTGATCAAGCTGGAGGTACTTATATTATTGAAGTTCATGATAGTAATAGCTGTCCAATTACTACTACAGCAACAATTAAGCCTTATGTAAACATTGAGGATGCTTTTATATCAGTTGATGCTATAATAACATGTAATGATGGAGAGAATATTAAAGTTACAGTAACTTCTAAAGGAGTATTGCCAGCTTTAGAGTATTCTATAACATATCCAGATGGTACAATTAAAACTAATTTAATTGGAGTAAATGTATTTACTAATTTACCAATAGGAGAATATACGATTACAGTTAAAAATCCTGATACAGGATGTAGTATTGAAAGAATTCATACTGTTGATAAGCCGAATACTTTCGATTTAAAAGCAACAAACGTTAAGAGCATTACGTGTTTTAATGCAGCAGACGGAAGCATAGATTTCACTTTAGTAGATTCTAAAGCTATTCCTTCTAATCTTCCTAATGGATTCACTTATGTAATTACGGGTCCTACACCTAGTACGGGTACTAGTTCAAATTTAGGACCACTTAAAATTGGTAATTTAAAAGCAGGTTCTTATAAAATAGAAGCGACATTAATAGATTCACCTTTCTGTACTGTAACTACTATGTTTACTATAGATGGACCATTGACACCATTAGAACTTGAAATACAACATTCAGAGATTACTTGTGCAGTGGGTAATAATGATGGGAAAATCATAGCTTCTGCTAAAGGAGGATGGCCAGGAGGTTACGAATTCCAATTGGAATTGAATGGTGCACCATTAGTGGCTTGGTCTACTCAATCAACTTTCCCTAACTTAGGAGTGGGTAATTACGTAGTAAAAGTAAGAGATAGTAAATGTGAGGATTCAGTACCTTTAGAATTAAAAATCCCTGAAGAAGTTAAGGTTTTAGCTACTGTAGCTAAGGCAATGTTAACTTGTAACGGTGATAATTCTGGAGAACTTACAGTAACTACTACAGGAGGTTCAGGTAAATATTTATATACATTGGTTTCAACATATCCTGATGGAGTTGTAACTAAAAATGGACCACAAGTGGATCCTGTGTTTACTAATCTGAAAGCTGGAAGTTATATGGTTATTGTTTCAGATGAATGGAAATGTACAGGTACATCAGTATCGGTAGAAATTAAAGAACCTACTATAGTAAAAGCATCTTTAGGAATTAAAACAATCGAAGGTTGTAATAGATTACCTGTGATTACACTTACTGCAACAGGCGGAAATGGTGGTCCTTATAAATATGGTACAGATGGAATTAATTTTACTTCTGCTCCTTTTAATTCTTCAGTAGATATTACATTGCCACAAACTGCAGTAGCGACTACATATAAATATTATGTACAAGATGCTTTAGGTTGTATTAGTTATGCTACTCAAGTTGATTTCTCACCAGTTCCAGCGTTAGTTTTCTCTAGTGTTGTCGATTATGATATTCACTGTAAAGGATCAAGTACAGGTAGTATATATGCAACAGCTATAGGAGGTTTAGGTAATTATGTTTACACGTTGTTAGATGCAAGTAAACTACCAGTTACACCTGCACCAACTCAAAACAAACCTGGTCAATTTGATAACCTTGCAAAAGGAGATTATTTTGTACAAGTGGTTAGTGATGATTGTAAGGCTATTTCATTGCCAGTTTCAATTACAGAACCAGCTACTAGCATAACTGCAACTGCTGTTCCTACTGATTTAACTTGTAATGGATCAGACAACGGAAAAATTGTGGTTACTGCTCAAGGAGGTACAGGAATTCTTAGATATGCAATTTCACCAGACTTTAGACAATTCTTTGAATCTAATGTTTTTGATGATTTAGAACCAGGTTTCTATGATATATTAATTCAGGATGAAAATGGATGTGAATTCCTTATTAAGGATATAGAAATTAAACAACCAGACATCTTAAGCCTTAGTTTAGTGCCAGGTAGTATATTACCAGAGTATTGTGATGGTGATAAAGATGGAGCATTTAGTATTAAAATAGTTGGAGGAACTGCTCCATACAAAGTAGTATTAGATGACAGAAATGGAACGTATGAGCAAATTTTAGGAGATGAACATACATTCATTCAATTAGTAGGAGGTACACATACTGTATATATAATTGACGCTAACAATTGTATAGCAGAGCTTGAAATTGTTACTCCAGATGCAGTTAAACTTGAGCCTACAGCTAAGGTTAATACGGATTGTGTGAACAATTTGGCAGCAAATTTTGTAACGATTACAATTGATGGATCAAATACAAATCCAGTAGATGTAGATTATGCACTAGATGGTGGTATGTATCAAGAAAGCAACATATTTGTTAATGTAGCTCCAGGTACGCATACTGTAACAGCTAGACATACTAATGGTTGTGAACAAACAACGTTACCATTTACTATTGCTGTGGTTCAGCCATTAACATTAACATTAGCTGATGGTGGATTAAATGAAATTGTTGCTACCGCTACAGGTGGTGGTGGTGATTACCAATTCACATTAGATGGTGAGCCTTATGGATCAGTTAATAAATTCATTATTTACAAATCAGGAACATACACAGTTACTGTAACAGATAAAAATGGATGTACAGCTACAGCATCAAGATATTTTGAATACATCGATGTTTGTATTCCAAATCACTTTACTCCAAATGGAGATGGTATAAACGATACTTGGGCGCCAGGATGTACAGTGAACTACAAAGATTTAACGTTCGATATCTTTGATAGATACGGTCGCGTAATCTGCAAATATAGATTGGGTCAAAAATGGGATGGAAAATACAATGGTAACGAATTGCCATCAGGTGATTACTGGTATGTATTGAAACTCAATGACAAAAAAGATGACAGAGAGTTTGTAGGACATTTCACCCTTTACAGATAACTAATAACAAAGTAATTATGTTATCTAAAATTAAAAATACAATGAAAAAAATTATCATATCATTTCTACTTATGGCTGTAACATCAGGTTACAGCCAAGAGTTAAATTTGCCAGTTTTTACACAGTACCTAGCCGATAACCCATTTGTAGTATCTTCAACATTTGCAGGTATTGGGGATAACCTTAGAATACGTGCCAATGGTTTAACGCAATGGGTAGGTATCAAGGATGCACCCGATAACCAATCGCTTTATGCCGATTTTAGAATTTTGGATCGTTCAGGAGTGGGAATCTCGCTTTATAATGATAAAAATGGTTATACCAGACAAACTGGTGCCAAAATATCATTTGCTCACCACTTGATTCTTGATTATTATTCAAAACAATACCTGTCATTTGGTATATCGTATAATATCAATAATTTTAAAATCAATATAAACGAGTTCACACCAACGTACGATAATCCACTTCCGGATCCAAGTATTACTGACAATCGATTCGTTTCTAATAACAACTTTGATGTAGGTGTTTTGTACCGTAATAAGGCGTTTTACTTAAGCCTTAATGCAAGTAACATCCTAAACAAGGAAATAGATAGATTTGATGGGATAGAGCCTAATTTGCTTCGAAACTATCAAGTGTATACAGGATATGTTTTTAGAGGAGCTGAAAATAACCGAATCGAGTTCGAACCATCAGTTTACTACCAATTGTTTGCTAGTGATCAACGTTCAAGTACCGATTTCAACTTTAAATTCAGACAATACAACCGTTACGAAGATTATTACTGGTTAGGAGTTTCATATCGATTCTTGAATGATCAGTTCTTTCAACCCTTGATGGTAGGTCCGATGGCAGGTTTTAAAAAGTCAGATTTTTATTTTGGATATTCATACCAAGCATCACTAAACCGAATTGGAGCCTATAATTCAGGGACCCATGTGGTAACGATAGGATTCGATTTCCTTCAAGCAATTAGTAACTGCCCATGTACCCAAAATCCGGTTCATGATTGATAATTAATTTAGCTTATTTTAAAGATTTGTGTATTATTTAAAATAATTATCAAATTACAACGTTTTCGTTTATATAAACCTGCGTTTTTTATTTTTATCAAATTTATTACTAAGTTAAAAGTTCTATATTTGTTATTCTTTCAAAAAAACTAAAAAACGTACCTTAATGAAAACTTTAAAAGATTTTAATTTTAAGAATAAAAAAGCAATAATTCGTGTTGATTTCAATGTACCATTAGATGAAAATTTTAATGTAACAGATGCAACACGTATTGAAGCTGCAAAACCTACAATTGATGCCATTTTAGCACAAGGAGGTAGTGTGATTTTAATGTCACACCTTGGAAGACCAAAAGGAGTTGAAGAGAAATACTCTTTAAAACATATTTTAAAAACAGCTTCAGATATCTTAGGAGTTCCAGTTCAGTTTGCTACAAATTGTGTTGGAGAAGTTGCCAAAGATGCAGCTGCAAATTTAAAACCAGGCGAAGTTTTATTACTTGAAAATTTACGTTTTCACGCCGAAGAAGAAGCCGGAGATGTTGCTTTTGCAAAAGAATTAGCATCATTAGGTGATATCTATGTAAACGATGCTTTCGGAACAGCACATAGAGCACATGCTTCGACAACAATAATTGCCCAATTTTTTCCTAACGAAAAATGTTTCGGGGCATTATTGGCCAAAGAAATAGAAAGCTTAAATAAAGTACTTAAAAATAGTGAAAAACCAGTTACAGCAGTTCTAGGTGGATCTAAAGTTTCTTCGAAAATTACAGTTATCGAGAATATTTTAGACAAAGTAGACCACATGATTATTGGAGGAGGAATGACATTTACCTTCATCAAAGCACAAGGTGGTAAAGTAGGAAATTCTATTTGTGAAGATGACAAATTAGAATTAGCACTTGAAATTTTAAGACTAGCTAAAGAAAAAGGAGTACAAATACATATTCCAGTTGATGTTATTGCTGCAGATGATTTCTCAAATACAGCAAATACACAAGTAGTAGATGTATATGAAATTCCTGATGGATGGCAAGGTCTTGATGCAGGTCCTAAATCATTAGAAAACTTTGAAAAAGTAATCATGGATTCAAAGACGATCTTATGGAATGGACCATTAGGAGTTTTCGAAATGGAATCTTTTGCTAAAGGAACAATTGCTTTAGGAGATTATATTGCTGCATCGACTGCAAATGGAGCTTTCTCACTAGTAGGTGGAGGAGATTCAGTAGCAGCTGTAAAACAATTTGGTTTCGAAGAAAAAATGAGTTATGTATCTACCGGAGGTGGTGCAATGTTAGAAATGTTAGAAGGTAAAGTTTTACCTGGAATAGCAGCTATTTTAGACTAACTACCTCATTTTTAACACTTTTTAAAGAGTATTTTAGTTTGTAGTTATTAAGTTTGCAAATAATGGCATTATAATTGTTTGAAATATAGCCAGTAGAAATATACATTATGATTGTAAAAAATACCACATTATCAGTACTCCTGTTATCCACAATGGGCTTGTTTGCACAAGATGTTGCACAAACAAATACCGTTGTAAAACCGGAAATCAAAATTTCATATTTAGATTCAGTTAAGAAATCATTCGTAAAAGATGAATATGCAACTCGCGTAGATAGTCTTTGGATGAAGGAATTGGTGAGTTTAGATATTTACGAAGATTTATCAAAAGATATCCAAACAATAAATACAGATGCAAAGGTAGATTATGAATTGCCAACAGAGTTGCTAAAACAACGACTTGAAGCAATGAATGAAAAATCGCCCTTTAATATTCAGTATAATCAAGGGTTGGAAAATATTATAAAGTCATTCCTAAAGAATCGTAAAAAATCATTTTCTCGATTAATGGCTTTATCAGAGTATTATTTTCCAATGTTCGAAGAAGCATTTGCTAAACAGAACGTTCCTTTAGAAATAAAATACTTAGCCGTTGTAGAATCTGCTTTAAACCCTAAAGCAGTTTCTAAAATGGGCGCTACAGGACTTTGGCAATTCATGTACCACACAGGTAAACAATACAATCTAAAAATAGATTCGTTTATCGATGAGCGTAGTGATCCCTTAAAAGCCTCAGCTGCTGCTGCCGAATACATGTCAAAAATGTTTAACATATTTGGCGATTGGGAACTGGTTCTAGCATCTTATAATTCAGGTCCAGGAAATGTATCTAAAGCGATTCGTCGTTCAGGAGGAAAAAAGACATATTGGGATATTCGTAATCACTTACCAAAAGAAACACAAGGATATGTTCCCGCTTTTTTAGCAACAATGTATCTTTATGAATACCACAATGAACATGGAATAAACCCGGATAGAGCTGTCGTACAACATTTCCAGACAGATACTATACGAATTAAAGAGAAAATGACATTTAAGCAAATTTCTAGTTTGCTTGATATTCCCGAAGCCCAGTTACAGCTTTTAAACCCTTCGTACAAACTTAATGTAGTTCCGTTTTATCAAGATGAAGAGCATTTCTTGAGGTTACCAAAAGAAAAAGCTTCTGTGTTTGCTTCAAATGAAGATAAGATTTATGCTTACCTTGATCATGAAGTAAGCCCAAAATCAAATCAGGTTCAAACATTAGTTGCAACAACGAAAGCAACTTCGCCTAGAGCAACGCAAACAGTTGTTTCAAAAACACAACTTTATAAAGTTCGTTCAGGAGATAATTTAGGTTCAATTGCCAACAAATACAATGTTTCAATTGTACAGTTGAAGAAATGGAATAATCTAAAAAGTAATTCAATCGCTTTAGGTAGAAACTTAAAAATTATTTCAGAAAGCAAAATTATCAAGAAAGACATTAACGAAGTAAAATTGGTTCCAGCAGTTGATAAAAAACGTACTGAAGAAGCCATTGCTAGTGTTGAAGATAAAAATACAAAAGAAGCACAACCATCACTTTATGTGGTGCAGGCAGGAGATAACTTAAGCAGTATTGCAAAGAAGCTTAATGTTTCAGTAGCTGACCTAAAAGAATGGAACGGACTTACTGCAGAGAACATGGATATGGTATCTTCAATGAAGAAGTTAGTAATCCATTCAAAAGCTGAAGAATCAGATGAAGCTCCAGAAATCATGGTGGCATCAAATAATATTGATACATTTAAGAAAAAAACTGCTTCTGTAAAAAATATTGGAGTTGATTATTATGTCAAAAAAGGAGATTCGTTATATAGTATCGCCAAAAAATATCCAGGAGTAACTATTTCGGATATTAAAAAATGGAATGACATTGAAAACGGAGATATTAAACCCGGAATGAAACTCAAAATAAACGGATAATCAAAAATTGTATATAAATTTGGGTTTTATTTCAGAACTTAACTAAAAATTAAAAATGAATAAAACCCATTTTTTATTGCTTATAATCCCGTTTTTGTTATTCTCATGCCTTAAAAAGAATGAGAAGGTACATCAGCATAAGAATAGCAGTAAGATCAACACAATCTCGATTATTATAGATGATCAGTTGTGGTATGGAGAAGTAGGAGATAGTATCCGAAATAAATTTGCTTCACCAGTTGTTGGGCTTATCCAAGAGGAGCCTTTATTTACCATAAATCAATATCCAGCCAAATTATTAGAAGGTTTTATGACCGATGGGCGAAATATTATTGTGGTTAAAAAATCGAATGTCAATAAATTCGAAATCACCAAAAATGTATACACATCACCACAGAATGTGTTCCGAATATCAGGAAAATCAGTTTCGGATATTATAAATGCTTTTGAAATTCATACACCGCAAATCATTCGAATCATTAGAGAAACTGAAATTGCAGAATGTCAAAGAATCAACAGCAAATCTTTGATGAATCCTGCGATATTGAATAACAAGTTTCACATAAAGTTAGATGTTCCAACTGGATATGAATATGTTTTACATAAACGTAATTTTATTTGGCTAAAAAAGGAAATGGTAAGTGGCAGTACGAGTTTGCTTATTTATCAAGTTCCAATAAAAAATATTACCAAGAATTCAAATATAGTAGGCAACATCGTTAAGATGCGAGATTCTGTAGGTAGCTATATTAAAGGGAGAGAACCCAATACCCGAATGATTACCGAAGAAGCTTATGCACCTTATTTTTCTAAAATAACCTTAGATGGGAAAAAAGCATTTGAAACAAAAGGGACATGGGATTTAAGAAATGATTTCATGACTGGACCATTTGTGAATTATGCAATTATAGATGAATCGTATAACCGTATACTAGTTCTAGAGGGATTTTGTTATTCGCCTTCGCATGAAGAACGAGATTCGATGTTAGAACTAGAAGCGATAATCAAATCGGTTAAAATCAACAAGCGATAAACTTTAAATCGGTTGAAATAGTAGTGAAACCATTAGAAGGTCTTTTTTAAGTATAATTTTAAAACTAGAATCTAAAAATGGACTAATTGTTATTTTTCTTAATTTTGTTTTGTAATAAACTTTAAAACAAATACTTATGAGTAAAATAACTGTAATATCCGTATTAGTAGTCCTGTGTTTTGTTTCTTGCAAAAAAGAAGGAAACACAGAAGTTATGCCCAATAAAGCGTCAGATAGTATTAAAACAGAAGCACCTGTTGCAGAAGTACCATTAGATTCAGTGGCACAAATGAAAGCATGGCAAGCATATGCTACGCCAGGAACTCCACATAAATTAATGGCAGATGAAATTGGAACATGGAATTGTGATATGACTTTTTGGTCTGCACCCGATGGAAAACCAGAAAAAGCAACTTCAACCGCTGATATTAAAATGATTTTGGGCGGTCGTTATCAGGAAGCTAATTATCAGGGAAAAATGATGGGACAACCATTTGTAGGGAGAAGTACTCTTGCTTACAATAATGCCAGCAAAGAATATACAACCACTTTTATAGATAATATGGGAACGGGAATGTTGGTCGCATACGGGAAATATGATGATAAGACAAAAAGTATCGAACTAAAAGGGGATATGGTCAATCCGATGAATGGTATAAAAACACCATATCGTGAACTATATACTATTGTTGACGCTAAAACCCGAAAAATGGAAATGTTCGATGTGAAAAACGGCAAAGAGTTTAAAAGCATGGAAATTATCATGACTAAGAAAAATTGATTCTTAAACAAATAATTAAAAGTCCTGATTGCATTTTGTAATCAGGATTTTTTTTAAGTCTTAATTTATTTTGGCAACATGCAATATAAATTTTGGATGGACAATTGTAGTGCATATCCGGGCAGTTGTAAATTTACTTTAGGTAAAGTCGTTGGATAATAAATTGGTTTTTTATGAAATCTTTATACTAAATCCCGATTGTAATTCGCAATCGGGATTTATATTTGGTGTAATTTTGTTTTTTAATGATTAAAAGTAGACCGATGAAACCAAATTGGAAAATAAAGCCTTTTGAGGCATTAACTGTTCACGAACTATATGATACCCTAAAACTAAGAAGTGAAGTCTTTGTTGTAGAGCAAAACTGTGTTTATTTGGATATTGATGGCAAAGACAAACTAGCTTTACATTTAATAGGCGAATATGAAGGTAAAATTGTAGCACATGCACGTCTATTTGATGCGGGAATTAGTTTTGATAACGCATCAATAGGAAGAGTAGTTGTAAGTGCAGATTATCGAGATAAAAAATGGGGACATGATTTAATGACAGAAGCAATAGCAGGAATCAAAACGCATTTTGGTAAAACTGATATTACTATTGGAGCCCAACTATATTTGCAAAAATTCTATGAAAGCCACGGTTTTGTTCAAACCAGCGAAATGTATCTGGAAGATGATATTCCGCATATAGATATGGAGAGAAAATAAACGATATAAAAAACCCAAAATCATTGATTTTGGGTTTTTTAGTATTACATTTTTAAGATAGACTTATATTCTGTTTGATTGTTTAAAATGCCAACGGCTTTTTTAATCTCAGAATTGTTTTTAATATAATATCGATACAAACCTTCTTGATATTGGTATCTTTTTATTAACTCTTCTAAAATTAGATTCTTAATTTCTTTTTGATTTTTGTCAAGCAAAGTAGTTTCGCTTTTCTCCAGAGCATTCAGTAATTGCTGATATTCAGCAGTAATAGTCTCGTCTATTTTTTCTTTCTTGGCAGCGGTCAAAGTGTTTTTCAGTGCTACTTCAGTTTCAGTGTCAAATGTGATTTTATTCGTTTTCAAAAATTGTTTAAAGCTATTGTAATCAGCATCAGTTAAGTTCGGAACTTGGGTTCCTAGATTAGGGTTTTTATAGTAGTAACTTGTTGCATAGTCAAATATACCGTCGTTTTTTAATAAAGCATTGGTAATAGGGCTCAATTTGGTTTCATCCAATTCAATATCTGGCATAACGCCACCACCATCATAAACAGTTCTGCCTTTTCTGGTTTTAAAAGCATTAAAGTTTTTAGCATCAGTTTTTGTAGCCACCCCATTTTTATCTTTATGAGCATAGTCTAATGCCTGAATGCATCTTCCAGAAGGAGTATAATAGCGAGAAATAGTAACCTTTAATTGCGTTCCATAAGTAAGATCAACAGAACGTTGAACTAAACCTTTTCCAAAACTGCGGCTACCCAGAACAACGGCACGGTCTAAATCCTGTAATGCCCCCGAAACAATCTCAGATGCCGAAGCGCTTCTTCCATTAACTAAAATTGCTAGCGGAATCTGTGTATCTATAGGCTCTTTGGTAGTTTTATAAGTATTGTTGTGTTTTTCGATTCTTGATTTTGTAGTTACAATAACTTCATTTTTTGGCACAAAAAGATTGCAAATATTTACTGCTTCATTAAGAAGTCCACCAGGGTTTCCTCTCAAATCCAAAACAATCTGTGTAGCACCGTCACGTTTAAGTTGTTCTAATGCGTTTTGTGTTTCGGCAGAAGCTTTACGGCTAAAATGAGCCAAAACGATATACCCCGTTTTATCATCTATTTTACCAAAGAAAGGAACCGATTTAATATCTACTTCATCTAGAACAATATCAGTAGTATTTGTTTTTCCTTGACGGAGATATTTTACTGCAATTTTGGTGTTTTTGGCTCCTTTTAATAATTGCGAAGCATCATCTTTAAAGTCAGCAATTAAGACATCACCAATTTGAATAATTTCATCACCAGCCTTAAGTCCAGCTTTATCGGCAGGATAATCTTTATATTGTTCTTTTATGATTAATCGATCGGCTTTTCGGGTAATCAAAGCACCAATTCCAGTATATTCTCCAGTATTATTAATTTTAAAATTGATAACATCTTGCTCATTGAAGTAAACAGTGTAAGGATCTAAACTACCCAACATGCTCTTAATGGCTTTGTCCATTAGATCACCAGGATTGGTTTCGTCTACATAATTAGTGTTAACGGCTTTAAATAAGGTTGTGAAGATTTCTATTTGTTTGGCAATTTCAAAGAAGTCATCTTTGAAACTGGTTCCAATGAATAAAAATGCAGCTGCAACAATTGGAATTATAATTTTTTTTTTGAAAAACGTGACCATGTTTGTGAGTTATCTTAAATTTCAGAGTACTAAAATAAGAATAATTCAGCAACATTAACGCGGGTCTATGAGGAAACACGTTTTAGAAAGACAAAAACTATTGAATAGTATCGTTTTGTAAATCTGTTTTAGCCTCAGGAGCAGGATTTGGATTTAGCTGAAGTAAAAATTTTTCAAACAATTGAATCGTTTTAGTATTGATTTCGTCATAAGACAACCTGTCTTTTGTTTGATAAAAGAGCATAAACGAATAAGGCTTGTCTAAATTATCAAGCAAAATATGTTTGTTTAATCTATACGTTTCGCGTAAAACACGTTTGAAGTAATTGCGGTCAACAGCTTTTTTGAAATATTTTTTGGATACCGAAACACCCATTTTAATTTTCTCATTTTCCTCCAAACCTCCTGAATAATAAACCAATCGCAACGGATATTTAGAAACTGATTTCCCTTCGGAAAAGAGTAGTCCAATTATTGTTTTGCTTTTTAGTCGTTCGTTTTTTGGGTATGTAAAGCTCATCTTTTGTTTTAGGAAAATACTGTGGATTATGCAACAAAGGTACAATTTAACAACAAACCTATTATTATTTACGATTTAATTAGAGCTAAAAATATATTTATTACTTTTGCAGCTAATTTTTTAAGCATGCAAAAACTTATTTCGTACCCCATATCCGTTATTTATTATTTGTGTTTTGGATTTTGTTTAGCAATCTTCCATCCAATTCAATGGGTTTGTCTTAATGTTTTTGGCTACCAAGCGCATAAAAAAAGTGTTGACTATCTCAATTTCTTTTTGGTAAAATGTACTAACCTTGTAGGGACAACCTATAAATTTGAGAATAGAGAATTGATTCCTGAAGGAGTTCCCATCATTTTTGTTTCAAATCACCAAAGCATGTACGATATTGTGGCAATGATTTGGTATTTACGCCGTTTTCATTGTAAATTTGTAAGTAAGAAAGAGTTAGGTTCTGGAATACCAAGTGTATCTTATAATTTACGCCATGGAGGTTCAGTCCTAATTGATAGAAAAGACCCTAAACAAGCCATTCCAGTAATCAAAGGAATGTCTGAATATATTGAAAAATACAAACGTGCTGCCGTAATCTTCCCAGAAGGCACTAGGAGTAAAACCGGAAAACCTAAGGAATTTGCACAAAGCGGCTTGAAGATATTATGCAAATATGCACCATCTGCATATGTTGTACCAGTTAGTATTAATAACTCATGGAAAATGGTAAAATTTGGTTTTTTCCCTGTGGGTTTAGGAAATCATCTTACCTTTACCATTCATAAACCGTTAGCAGTGAAAGATTATGATTTTGCTACGATAATGGAGAATACGGAAAAGGCTGTAGTAGAAGGAATTAAAATTTAAATTATATAAAATGTCTATAAAGAACATTCGATTAGAAGTAATGCAGTTTTTAGAGAAAAACGTGGACAGCTTCGTTGAACAGTATTTAATACCTGTTGAGAAAATTTGGCAGCCGTCAGATTTTTTACCTAATTCAGAAAAAGATACTTTTTTTGAAGAAGTAAAAGAGCTACGCGAAATTGCTAAAGAGTTACCATACGATTTTTGGGTAACTTTAGTAGGGGATACTATTACCGAAGAAGCTTTACCTACTTATGAATCATGGTTAATGGATGTAGAAGGTATCAATCAAGTTGAAAATGGTGGAAATGGATGGTCTAAATGGATCAGACAGTGGACAGGTGAAGAAAACCGTCATGGTGATTTACTAAACAAATATTTGTATTTATCAGGTCGTGTAAACATGCGTGAGATAGAAATGACTACACAGCATTTAATCAACGATGGTTTTGATATTGGAACAGGAAGTGATCCATATAAAAACTTTGTATACACTAGTTTTCAAGAGCTAGCAACTTATGTTTCACATAACAGAGTAGCACAAATGGCTAAGAAATATGGAGATAATAAATTGTCTAAAATGTGTAAAATGATTGCAGGTGACGAAATGCGTCATCACCATGCATATAGCGAATTTGTTACTCGTATTTTTCAAGTAGATCCTAGTGAAATGATGCTTGCTTTTCAATACATGATGAAAGCAAAAATCGTTATGCCTGCACATTTCCTTAGAGAATCGGGACAAAAAATAAGTACCGCTTTTGAACAATTTTCAGATTCAGCACAACGTATCGGAGTTTACACCGCTAGTGATTATGTTGATATCATGCAAAAGTTAATTAACAAATGGGAAATTGATAAAATTGGTGGACTTACTGATGAAGCTGAAAAAGCCCGTGACTATTTGATGAAATTACCTGGAAGAATGGCGAAAATTTCGGAAAGATTGGTTATTCCTCAAGAATCACATATTTTTAAATGGGTAGAACCTGCTAGATTGTAATATACAGATCGCCTTAAAAAATTAATAAATATATGTTGATTGTTGAGACTTTAAAGTTCTCGCAATCAACATTTTTTTTCATATATAGCCATGATTCACAACGAGATTATTAATAAGACCATCACTTTTGTAAAAGAGAAGCTAAATGATGCTGAAGGAGGGCATGATTGGTTTCATATTGAACGAGTATATAAAAATGCACTTTTAATTGCTAAAAACACTCCTTGTGATGTTACAGTGGTTAAATTGGGAGCTTTATTACACGATATTGCAGATAGTAAGTTTCATAATGGAGACGAGACTATCGGACCTAGAACTGCCCGTTTGTTTCTAGAATCGGAGAATGTTTCAGAAGATATTATAGCACATGTTGTTAAGATTATCGAAAACATATCATACAAAGGAGGTAATTTTGAAAAGAAGTTTAGTTCAATAGAGTTAGATGTTGTACAAGACGCAGATCGATTGGATGCTATTGGAGCTATTGGAGTGGCAAGAGCATTTAATTATGGAGGATTTAAGGATAGAACGCTTTATGATCCTTCTATTGCGCCAATAACAAATATGACTAAAGAAGAGTATAAAAATAATAAAGCACCAACAATTAATCATTTCTATGAAAAACTGTTGTTGTTAAAAGATAAAATGAATACCGATACAGGAAGACAAATCGCTGCTGAAAGACACCGTTTTATGGAAACGTTTCTTTCTCAATTTTATGCGGAGTGGGAAGGGGTGAAGTAGGATTCAGTTTTCAGTTTCAGTGCTGTATTGTGGAAATGGAGTATTTAAACAACATTGAATTATTCGGTAAAAGAAAAGAGCCAAAGTTTAATCGATTAAACTTTGGCTCTTTTTTTATTCTTTAATACTATAAAGTATTTTTTGGAAATCGGCTTTGTATTTGTCTTTGTCCTCTAGAGATGACCAAGATAAGACTTTGTAATAAGCACTTTTTGTTTCTACAATCCCAACAAAGTAGTAAATGCTATTGTTTATTTCTTTGTCAAAATAGCTTGCATCAGCCTCTATGAAATTAATGTCGCCTTTTTTAGTTGCTTTAGATTTTGATACGTTTCTCTTTTCTTCATCTTTTAAAAAGTCTTTAATGAAATCTTCATAAAAATCAGCAACAGAGGTATAATTCATATCAAGAAGTTTCAATTCTTCTTTGGTGTCAAAAATAACTATTCCGTAAATATCTTTTACTTCGTTTTTGTACTGTATCGCTGCAGAGCTGTTTAAGTCGGCAGTTTTACCCATATAATCAGGTAGACTTATATTAAAAATATGTCCGGCTTTATATTCTTTCATAGTACTTTGAGCAAAAATTGCTGTACTCATTAAAAGAGATGCCATCAAAAATAAAGATGTTACAGTAGTTTTCATTTGGTAATTTTATGGGTTTAGGTTTAAAATGATAATTTTGTTAGTAACTACACAATGCCTTTTTCAATCATCTCAAGCATTACAGGAGATGCGTTTTTAAAGGTTGGTGCTTGCTCAATGATACTTCCTACATTCTTTTTGTTTACTTTAAAAGTAACATCAGCTTCGGTTGTGAATAATAGAGCAGTTAAAAATGGGTTTTTGATGTATGGAGCTAGCACAATAAAAGACTCGTCAAGTGTGTGGAAACTTTCTATTTCTTCAGTTTTATAACGTGCAGTTAGCGATACACCATAAGTATTGTCTTCGTTGATAACAAGACGAATATAAATGTTTTTCAATTCGGTGTCACCTATCGTTTTGGCTAATGTTAGTTTAGCAAAAGTACCGCTTAGGATACTTTCCTTTACTTTTTGCCAAAATTCGTTTAATACAGGTTCGTAAGACATAATGTTGTTTTAATATTATAATTTGTTTAACCGCAAGGCTCGCAAAGATTTGCGCAATGAACGCTAGAAAAAATCAGAGAAGTTTTGCGTACTTTGCGTTTACAAACGCTATTTTCCAGTAAAAACTGCTTTTCTTTTTTCTAAAAATGCAGTAGTTCCTTCGATAAAGTCTTTTGTTCCAAAGCATTTTCCGAATGATTTTATTTCTACGTCATAACCATTTTTGCCATCTTTATAATTAGCGTTTATCGCTTTGATTGCTTTAGAAATAGCTATTGGAGCATTCTTGATTATCTTTTCTGCAATACCGTTGCAATAAGCAATAAGTTCAGCCTGAGGCACTACATGATTAACCAATCCGTATTGTTTGGCTTCCTCAGCGTTAAGCATTCCTGCAGTCATAATCATTTCCATTGCACGGCCTTTACCAATAAGTTGAGGTAAACGCTGTGTTCCTCCATAGCCAGGTATAAGACCTAGAGAAACTTCTGGTAATCCCATTTTTGCATTGTCAGATGCAATTCTGAAATGGCAAGCCATTGCTAATTCTAATCCGCCACCAAGAGCAAAACCATTAACTGCAGCAATAACAGGTTTCTTTAGGTTTTCGATAAAATCAAATAACTTCTCTTGACCTTCAGCTGCTAGAGCAGTTCCTTCTTCGATAGTATAATTAGCAAATTCAGATATATCAGCACCAGCTACAAAAGCTTTTTCTCCACTTCCAGTTAAAACAATCACACGAACATCATTGTTTTTTGCTAATAATTTAAAAGCCTTTTGTAAATCATTAATTGTCTCTTTGTTTAAAGCATTAAGTTTAGTTGGACGATTAATTGTAATAGTTGCAATCTTCCCTTCGATTGTAATTAGTATGTTTTCGTAGTTCATGATACAGTTGTTTATGAGTTTGTAATTGGTAATGTAACTGTAAATGTAGTTCCTTTACCGTATTCTGTTTCAAAGGTAATTGTTCCTTTATAATTTTCGATGATGTTTTTTATAATTCCGAGGCCAAGACCCATTCCGCTATTCTTAGTAGTGAATTTTGGTTCAAAAACACGATCAACATCTTGCTTTTGTATTCCTATTCCGTTGTCTTTTACAGCAATTTCAACATTATCACCTTGTCTTTTGACAGTTACTAAAATCGATTTGTTTTGTTGAATTTCAGGAATAGCTTGTGTTGCATTTTTAACCAAATTGGTAATAATTCGAATTAGTTGTGTTCGATCCATTTTGGAAATAATTTCCTCTTCATCGCTCTGAAAAACAAGATATTCTTCGTTAAAGATGTCCAACGATAGCTCTACAACTTCTACCACATTTAATGTTTCGTTTTGTTGTGCAGGCATAGAGGCAAAATTTGAAAATGCCGAAGCCACAGCGGTCATAGTGTCTATTTGCTGAATTAATGTCTCGGAGTAGTCATTCAGTTTTTGCTTAACATCTGGGGCAGTAGGGTCAAATTTTCTTTGAAAACTCTGTACCGTCAAACGCATTGGTGTAAGCGGATTTTTGATTTCGTGTGCTACTTGTTTTGCCATTTCTCGCCAAGCTTCTTCTCGTTCGCTTTGAGCTAGTTTTATCGCACTTTTCTCAAGTTTTTCAACCATTCCGTTGTAAGACTTGATTAAGAAGTTAATCTCTTTGCTGCTGGCCTCTAAAACAATCTTTTCGTTTTTCTGATTCAGATTGGTTTCGCTTAGCTTATCCGAAATAGTTTTTAATGATTTGGTGATGTAGGTTGATAAGAAATAAGCTAACGCAAATGCTACAATAAGCATAAATGAATATACTTGACCCAAACGAATTAAGAACGTGTTTAGTTCATTTTCATAATAACCATCATCTTCTATATACGGTAAGTTTAAAATTCCAAGAGGCTTGAATTTTTCATCTTTGATCAAACTATAAGAAGAACGATTTTTTACACCATCTTGAGTTTTAATATCTACAAAACGTTTCTCGATAGAAGAACGTACTAGTTTTAAGATGTATTCGGGGATTGGAGGAGAAACTTTATCAACAGCAAATGACTCTTTGGATGATTTAAGTAGTTCGCCTTTAAGACTGTAAATGTTAATTTCGATATTATGAATTTGGGCTAATTCATGAATCTTATCCTTAAAAATTAAATCTAGGTTCGCCGTTTTTAAAGGATAGGTCGTTGTAGATAAAACATAGTTGATGTGCTCTTTAACCGCGTTTTCTTTGCGTTCCAACCGTTCTTGATGGTATTCTTTGGCTTCATTCTTAAATTGGATAATAGAAATTGAAGCTAGTAAAACAGAAGCAACAACAATCAATAGAATCATCGAAAGGAATATCCTAACACGCAGCGAAAGCATTGACATTTTGAAGTTGTTGAGCATTTTTTCTAGTTTACAGAGGTAGTTTGCAGCTTACTATAAGACCGAATACTACGACTGAGAAATTATTTTTTCTCTCGTATTCTTTTATAAAATTGAAAACCAAGCATGATTAAAACCGAGAATAGTATAATTCCGATTACGCCATAAATCCAGTTTACAGCATTTTTTAAAACAACCAAAAATACTACTGAGAACAAGATTATCGTTGCTCCTTCATTCCACAAACGCATGAAATTAGTGGTGTATTTTACATTGTCGTTTTGCAATTGCTTAAATATTTGATGGCATTTTCCGTGATATAAATATAATAAAAATACAAAACAAAGCTTTACGTGCATCCAAGGCATTTGTAGCCAAGACTTTCCTAAATCAGTAAAAAACAACATCCAAAAAGCAAAAAAACTTGCCAATACTGCTGAGGGCCAGGTGATAATGTACCACAATCTATATGTCATTATCTTGTATTGCTTTTGCAAAATTTCTTTTTCTGGAGATGGTTTGTCATTTGCTTCTATTTGATAAACAAATAAGCGAACGATATAAAACAATCCTGCAAACCAAGTGATTACAAAGATGAGGTGAAGTGATTTCAGGTAGTTGTAATATTCCATAAAACGTATCTAAAAGAGTTTACTAGTTTTTATTTTGCCCAGTCTTTAATCCAATTACTTACAGTTACACACCATTCGTCATCATCATTCAAACATGGAATTGCAAGGAAATCTTCGCCACCATTTTCTTGAAAATCTTCTTTGGCACGCATAGCGATTTCTTCAAGAGTTTCTAAACAATCAGTAACAAATGCAGGAGTTACAACTGCAATTTTCTTGATTCCTTTGGATGGCATTTTGTTGATTTCAATGTCGGTATATGGTTCAAGCCATTTATCGCCCGCTAATCTTGACTGGAAAGTAACACAATATTTATCTTTCGGGATTCCTAATTGCTCCACAACTAAGCGAGTCGTTTCGTAACAATGTGTTCTATAGCAAAATTCAGCTTGTGGAGTACCAACTTCACAACACATTTCGTTGGTTATGAATTTTTTATGTGATTTTGTTTTGTCCGTTTTACGTACATGACGCTCAGGAATTCCGTGATAAGAAAAAACAAGTTGGTCGTATTCAAAACCATTTAGGTGGTTTTTCATAGAATCAGCTAAATTCTTTATGTAATCAGGTTTGTTATAAAAGGCAGGAACATCTGTTATTTTCATGTTCGGAAACTTCTTCTTACGAATTTCCTCAGCTTTTACTAAAATGGTCAATGTAGATGCCATTGCGTATTGTGGGTACAAAGGAAAAAGTAATACTTCGGTAACTCCTTTGTCATGTAATTCTTGTAGCCCTTTTTCGATGGTCATGCTACCATAACGCATTGCCAATGAAACAGGAACATCCACCATAGGTTGTACCTTTTTTTGCATTCTTTCAGATAGCACTACTAGTGGAGAACCTTCATCCCACCAAATCTTTTCGTATGCATGCGCCGATTCTTCAGGTCTTTTTCTTAAGATGATTCCACGAATTAGTAATGCTCTTAATAAATACGGAACATCAATTACGTATTTATCCATTAAAAATTCATCTAAATATGGTTTTACGTCTTTTGGAGTTGGACTTTCGGGGGAACCTAGATTTACTAATAATACACCTTTCATTGTAATTTTTATTGCTTTAGGCTTTAAGCTTTAGGCTTAAGCGTTAGTTTGTTGAAATTTTTGGTAAAAATATAGATTCTTACTTTTTGATAAATTGTGATTAACTATTTTTTAATTATTGTTTGATATATAAAATTGATATTGATTTTAAATATTAGTGTTAATCGACATCAAATATTTTTTAGGAGTTGTTGCAAATTTCTTTTTGAAAGCGGCAATAAAGTGACTCCCAGTACTATATCCTATTTTTAAACCTACTTCGTTTACATTATAAGAACCGCTGTCAAGTAATTTTCGAGCATAATCCATTTTGTAATCAAATAAAAAACCATAAACAGTATCTCCGTAAATTTGCTTGAAACCCATTTTGAGTTTTTTCAAATTCAGACCAATTTCATCTGCTAGCTCTTGTAATCCTGGCGGTTCGGCCATGTTAGCAATAATGATTTCTTTGGCTTTTCGTATTTTTAAAACATTGTCTTCATCAATTAAAAAAGGACATTGTTCAGCATTTGGATCTTCAGTTCTATTAAAGTATAAACTTAATAACTCGTAGCCTTTGCCTTTGTAATACAAGTTTTTTATAGATGGATGTAGATTATAATGAAATAGTTGACTTAGTACAATTGCCATCGATGGGCTAATATTTCCTTCGTTATAATATTTTTTATCCTTGTTGTCAGCACTCAAAAAAGTAATGTAATCGGCTTCAGTTGAGAATAATGCATGAAATTTCTTAATAGAAATAATCACTGATATAACCCATGAATTAGGATCGAGCTCTAAATGAAGAGGCAATTCTTTTTGAGGATTGTACAAAAGCAATGATTTTTCTTCTTGTAGTTCTAATGCATAATTGCCTTGATTGAATAGGAATTTTGCTTTTCCTTTTATACCAAAGTGAAACTGTATCAGGCCACTACCGATTTCTCGTTGCGCATTAAATACCTCTGGACTGTCATTTTGAAAACGTATAAGCGTAAAGTCGTCTTCAATTTTTATAATTTCTTGAGAACTCATAGCGATATTTTTTTTTGTTAAAAATGAAAGTTGATCCAAATTCTTATTTAGAACAACTCTAAATAAAACATTTCGAAAGACTTGATTTTGCTGCAAAAATAACGTTTTTTGCATAATTACAATCAATTAGAATTAAAAAAACACATAGCGACACAAATAGTACTTTGAGCGTTACTTTTATAAATACTATAATGATAATTTTGTTGCACTTTTATGATAAGGGTATTTATGGAAAATAATAACGTATCGAAACATCACTATTTTTATTCAGTTGGACTGAGCTATAAAAAAGCTGATGCTGCGATTAGAGGTAAGTTCAGTTTAGACGTAGATGCAAAAACGCGCCTATTGGAACAAGCCAAAAATGAGGGAATTGAAAGCTTAATAGTTACATCTACTTGTAACCGTACCGAAATATACGGTTTTGCTGAGCACCCTTTTCAACTTATAAAATTGATTTGCGAAAACAGTAATGGTTCTATTGAAGAATTTCAAAGAGTAGGTTTCGTATATAAAAATCATGAAGCAATTAATCATCTCTTTAGAGTAGGAACTGGTTTAGATAGTCAGATCCTAGGAGACTTTGAAATTATTGCTCAAATAAAAACGAGCTTCACACAATCAAAATCTTTTGGTTTGGCAAATACTTTTATCGAAAGATTAGTAAATGCAGTGATTCAGGCTAGTAAAAAAATCAAAAATGAAACCGAAATAAGTTCAGGTGCCACTTCGGTATCTTTTGCTTCGGTTCAATATATTATAAAAAACGTTGAAGATATCGGTAACAAGAACATCTTGTTATTTGGTACAGGTAAGATAGGTAGAAATACATGTGAGAATTTAGTGAAACATACTAAAAACGAACATATCACTTTAATAAACCGTACTAAAGACAAAGCCGAAAAACTAGCTGGAAAATTAAATCTAATTGTAAAAGATTATTCAGAGCTACATCTTGAATTACAAAAAGCCGATGTTGTAGTTGTTGCAACAGGCGCCCAAAACCCTACAGTTGATAAAGCAATCCTAAATCTTAAAAAACCATTATTGATTTTAGATTTATCAATTCCTAAGAATGTGAATGAAAATGTAGAAGAACTGGAAGGTGTTACATTAATTCACATGGATTACTTGTCACAGTTAACAGATGAAACATTAGAAAACCGCAAGAAACACATTCCTGCAGCCGAAGCAATCATCGAAGAAATTAAGGAAGAATTTGTAACCTGGACAAAAGGGAGAAAATTTGCACCTACTATCAATGCTTTGAAAGAAAAACTGAACGCAATAAAAAATTCAGAATTAGATTTTCAAAGTAAAAAAATAGCTGATTTTAACGAAGAACAAGCTGAAATTATCAGCGCAAGAATCATTCAGAAAATTACAACACATTTTGCCAATCACTTAAAAGATGATGATACAATGGTAGATGAGAGTATTGAATGGATTGAAAAAGTGTTTAAAATAAGCTCTTAAAAAGGGATTGAACCATTAAGAGATTAAGAGAATCAAATATATTTAAAACCATATAGGTAATTTAAGTTAATATAAAGAGTAGCAAGATTTTGCTGCACCAAGCTTAAATAATTTATATGGTTTTAAGTTAGACCAACGGTTTAAAAAACAAGAATGGCAGACAAAATTATCAGAATAGGTACCCGAGATAGTGAATTGGCCCTTTGGCAAGCACATACGGTTGAGAAAAAACTAAACGACTTAGGGTATAAAACCAAAATTATTGCGGTAAAATCACAAGGTGATATACTACTTGATAAACCGCTTTATGAACTTGGTATCACCGGAATTTTTACCAAAACTTTAGATATTGCCATGATTAATGGCGAAATAGATATTGCGGTGCACTCTATGAAAGATGTTCCTACGGCTTTGCCTAAAGGAATTGTTCAAGCAGCTGTTCTGGAAAGAGCCAATTCATTGGATATTTTAGTTCATAAAGGGAATCTTGATTTCTTAAATGAGTCAGCGACAATTGCAACAGGAAGTTTGCGTCGTCAGGCACAATGGTTAAATAAATACCCGAATCATAAAGTAGTCGATTTGCGTGGAAACGTAAATACACGCATGCAAAAGTTAAATGCAAGTGATTGGAGTGGAGCCGTTTTTGCAGCAGCAGGACTAGAAAGAATCTGTTTGAAACCAGAACATTATATTAATCTGGATTGGATGATTCCAGCACCAGCTCAAGGGGCAATGGTAGTTGTAGCAATGGAGAATGATAATTTTGCCTTGGATGCTCTTACCCAACTTAATGACATCGAAACTGAAATAGTTACTTATATCGAACGTCAGTTTTTAAGAACTTTAGAAGGAGGTTGTACTGCACCAATAGGATCTTTAGTAACCTATAATGACGAAGAAGATACCTTACACTTTCAAGGAGCTTTGTTCTCATTAGACGGAAAAATAAAAATCGAGATTGATAAGATTGTTCCAATTGAAGAATGGAAGAAACTAGGATTTAATATGGCAAAGGAAATTCTAGAGAATGGCGGAGCAGAATTAATGAAAACGATTAAAGAAAGTTTGAAAAATGGGTAAAGACATTCGCATACTTTCAACCAAAAAACTTTTAGGCAATCAGAAACAATATTTGCTCAATGCCAATTTTAGTGTAGTTGAAGCAGATTTTATCGCTACAGAAAAAACGCCTTTCGAATTAAATCAAATAAATGACAATCTGATATTTACAAGTCAGAATGCTGTACATAGTATTTTAGAATATTCGGATGTAGAAGCTTTAAAAAGTAAAAAAGTATTTTGTGTTGGATTAAAAACCAAAGCATTACTAACAGAAAATGGTTTTGATGTAATTGCTTATACAGGTTACGCAGCTGATTTGGCTGAAATAATCACTTTGATTTATGCCAATGAAAGCTATACTTTTTTTAGTGGAAATTTACGTCGAGACACATTGCCAGAAGCTTTAAAAGAGGCAAAAATAAAATTCAATGAGATCAAAGTATATGAAACTACTTTAACACCTCAAAAAATTAACTCAGCTGTAGATGGAATCTTGTTTTACAGTCCATCTGGAATAGAAAGTTACTTAAAAGACAATCAGATTAAGAATGAAATTTGCTTTTGCATTGGCGATACAACAGCCGAAGCATTAGAGAATATCACCAAAAATATAGTAATCGCAAATTATCCAACGATAGAAAATACGATTATTCAATGTATAAACCATTATAGCGATAAGCAGTAAGCTTTATGCTATAAGCAAAAACAAATAAAAACGCTTAAAGCTTGTGGCTTAAAGCATAACGCAAATAGAAACAATGTTAAAAAACGACTTATTTTTAAAAGCACTAAGAGGAGAAACAGTTCAACGTCCACCAGTTTGGATGATGCGTCAGGCAGGAAGATACTTGCCAGAATTTATCGCTTTGCGTGATAAATATGATTTTTTCACTCGTTGTCAAACTCCAGAATTAGCTGCAGAAATAACTGTACAGCCAATTCGTCGTATTGCTCCAGATGCTGCAATCTTGTTTTCAGATATCTTAGTAGTTCCACAAGCAATGGGAATAGAAGTATTGATGAAAGAGAACTTTGGTCCGTTTTTACCAAATCCTATTCGTACGATGCAGGATGTTCAGAGAGTATATATACCAGACATTCAAGAAAGTCTTGGTTATGTTATGGATGCGATTAAATTAACAAAGGAAATGCTGAATGATGAGGTGCCTTTGATTGGTTTTGCAGGTTCTCCTTGGACAATTTTCTGTTATGCTGTAGAAGGAAGAGGAT
Source organism: Flavobacterium pisciphilum (assembly GCF_020905345.1). Taxonomy (NCBI): domain Bacteria; kingdom Pseudomonadati; phylum Bacteroidota; class Flavobacteriia; order Flavobacteriales; family Flavobacteriaceae; genus Flavobacterium; species Flavobacterium pisciphilum. The sequence continues at coordinate 2,873,672 of NZ_JAJJMO010000001.1, read as the reverse complement.
CTAAAAGTTTTGATATTGCTAAAGGATTTTGTTTTTCAAACCCAGCAGCAGCACATACATTGTTACAAAAAATTACAGACACCACTATTTTATACTTAAAAGAAAAGGTAAAAGCAGGAGTTGATGCTGTTCAGATTTTTGATTCTTGGGGAGGAATGCTTTCTCCTGTTGATTATCAAGAGTTTTCATGGAAATACATGAACCAGATTGTTGAAGCTTTGGCTGATGATGCTCCGGTAATTGTTTTCGGAAAAGGATGTTGGTTTGCTTTAGGCGAAATGGGTAAAAGCCGTGCTTCGGCATTAGGAGTTGACTGGACATGTTCAGCAAGAAATGCTCGTTACTTGTCTGGAGGAAACATTACACTACAAGGAAACTTTGATCCATCAAGATTGCTTTCACCAATTCCAACCATTAAAAAAATGGTACATGAAATGATTGATGAGTTCGGAAAAGATAAATATGTTGTAAATTTAGGTCATGGGATTTTACCACATATCCCAGTAGATCACGCAAAAGCATTTATTGATGCTGTAAAAGAATACGGTAACTAGCGTTTAGTTTATAGTACTCAATCGCAGTTTATAGTTTCGATAATTGATGCTGTAAACTGCGATTGAAAACTAAAAAAACAAGTTTAGGAATAGACTATGTATTAGTTTATTTGAAATCTGTGAAAGAATATAGAAAATAAATGTTCGCAAACATAAACTTACATAGAAACTCGCCATTTTCTTTTATAGAATATGGATTCTATGCTTATTATGCGAGCGTTTTTTTATTAGTTTGGATTCATCCCGAAGAGTATAATGTTAGTTTGATAAATGATTTTGCAGTATTAGTTGCTTTTGAATTTATAATGGTTAATTCGGGAGTTTTTATGGCTGTATTACCAAAGAGATATTCCATTTTGGTCTTTTTTCCAATGTTTGGTCTCTTTGCATATAGTTTTAATAATTCGGTAATTTCAACTAATCTTTTTTATATTTATTTGCTGACAGTTTTAAATCGAATGCGATTTGCTTTCTCAAATGTTAGTGATGAAGTTCGAATAAAAGAAATAGTAAAATCAGTTGTACGAACCATATTGTATTGCGTTTTACTTGCCGGAGTAGCATTAGGAAATGGGATAGTGCCTAAACTAGGTCTTACACCCGAGTTTTTACAAAAAGTACACTATTTTGATAAAATTAAATCCAGTGGATTAATCATGGAAAAGCCTTATGTAGCAATGTGCATGGGTTTTTTATATTATTCACTGCCCGTTTTGTTCTTTATATTCAGAAGAATAAAAGATGCTCACAATTTTTATTTTGTAAAAGAGCGAGTGATAAAAAGATATTCTTAAATCATGCTAGACATAGTGTTGTGGAAAAATATCATTTATAACTGGGATTTAATATCTTGCAGGAAACGAAAAATGAAATTATGCTAAACAAAGGACTACGAGACGAAGAAAGTACTCGAATAGACAATGTGCTTAAAGTATTAATGTCGATAGGATTTTTGCCTAAGTTTTGGAATGTCGAAGACACTAGTCTAATGGATAATGACCTTAAAAATTTTGGATTAAGCGTTGAAACTTTGGTCAGTCTTGACGAAAAAGATTTAATTACACTCTTAGTTCGATGTCATTTAGATTGGAATCAATTAGAATTATTTGGAGATTTTTTAGTAAAATTTTCTATTGTTGAAAATTATGATTTTTCAGGAAAGGCAATCGCTATTTATGAATATATTCAGCAAGAAAGCAAGATTTTCTCATTTGGAATTATCAGTAAAATAGCTGCTGCTAAAAAATAAAACCATGGGTAGTATTAATTGGAAAACAGAGCGAATTGAAAATATCCTTCCAGAAGAATTTTATAGGTTAATTGATAAGAATAGACAGCATATTGAAAAAACTTTTCCAGTAACTTTAGTTAACTCAGATACGCTAACAAAAGCAGTAAGTTTCATAGCAGTAAGTATTGATAAAGAGAAGAAAAATGAAGGTTATCATTTTTATGCTAGAGATTCAGAAACCAATGCTTTAATTGGTTATTTGTGTGTGAAAAGTATAGATACTCGTATTTCTAAATGCGAATTTGGGTATTTTATAGATGAAGATTTTCAAGGAAAGGGAATTATATCAAAGATGGTTAGCGATGCATTAGATTTTTGTTTTAACGAACTTTTAATGAATAAAGTCTTCATATGTACTTCAGAGGTTAATTTAGCAAGCCAGCGAGTTGCATTAAAGCATAACTTTCGACAAGAAGGAATTTTACGTGACGAATTTAGAAATGGAGACGGCACATTAGAAAATACAGTTTATTTTGGATTGCTTAAATCAGATTATTTAAATGAAAGAACAATTTTATAAATACATACAAGGCCTTCAGGACACAATTGTCTCAGGATTAGAAGCAGTTGATAGTCAGGCTAAATTTCGTGAAGATATTTGGGAACGCCCAGAAGGTGGTGGTGGAAGAACACGTGTAATCGAAAACGGAGCAGTTTTTGAAAAAGGCGGTGTTAATATATCGGCAGTTCATGGTAAATTGCCAGAAGCCATGCAAAAGATGTTTAACGTAGGCGAAGCTGATTTTTTTGCCTGTGGACTAAGCTTGGTTTTGCATCCTAAAAGCCCAATGGTTCCTACGGTTCATGCCAATTGGCGCTATTTTGAAATGTATGATGAAGAGGGAAAAGTAATTCAGCAATGGTTTGGTGGAGGACAAGATTTAACGCCTTACTATCTGTTTGAAGAAGATGCCAAACATTTTCATCAAATTTGTAAAACGGCTTGCGATAAACACAATCCAGGGTTTTATCCAAAATATAAGAAACAATGTGATGCTTATTTCTGGAATGCACATCGTAATGAAGCCCGCGGAATTGGAGGATTATTCTTTGATTATTGCAAAGCTACAGACGAAATGAGTATGCAGGATTGGTATAATTTTGTTACTGAAGTAGGAAATAGTTTCTTAGAAGCCTATGTTCCAATTGTTGAAAGAAGAAAGACGCTATCATATACAGATGAACAAAGAACATGGCAGGAAATTCGTCGTGGTCGTTATGTTGAGTTTAACTTGGTTCATGATAAAGGAACTTTATTTGGATTAAGAACCAATGGACGAATTGAAAGCATCTTGATGAGTTTACCACCACATGTACAATGGGTGTACGACCATCATCCTGAAGTAGGTAGTGATGAAGAAAAGCTAGTTCAAACACTTGAAAACCCAAGAGAATGGATGTGAAACTGATTTATATTATGTTTTTTGTGAGTGGTTTTGGGTGCTTTGCCCAAACAGACTCTATTCAAAAAACATATTTTAAATCATATGATGATAAAGTAACAGCAAGTGTTTATTATCTAGATACATCAAATAATTTTCAGATTGTTTATCCAGTTCCGGGAGAAGAAACAGAAACACTAGATTTAATTCCAAATCGAAAAGAGCAATTAGGAGCATCGCTTTCGTTTAAGTTTGTCGATTTATCATTTGGTTTCTCTCCAAAGTTTTTAAATGCTAATAAAGATAATACGGATTCAAAGCTTTTAAATTTTAATGCCAGAGTTTACCACAAGCATTGGATGCAAAGCTTTACCTATTTTTATCAAAAAGGATTCTATGTAAGCCAAGGGGGTTTTAGTGCCGCCTTTCCTGGATTTAGGTCGTTAAAAATTGGAGGTGCTACTTCGTATATTTTCAATAAAAACTTCTCATACAAAACTATAGCAAGCCAGAATGAATGGCAAACAAAGAGTACAGGAAGTTTTATTCTTAATTTTTCGGCTTACTATACCAATTTAAAATACAGATCAGCAGAAGATAGGATAAATGGAGATACTTACCTGCTTTCGTTGGCACCATCTTATTATTATAATCTAGTTTTAGGAAAACATATTTTGGTTTCAGTAGGATTATCTATGGGGGCGGGGATAAATATTACAGATGGTGACACTAAACTGCTTTATGAAGTAGATTCAAGTTTAAAAACAGGTTATAACTCAGATTCTTTTTTTGTGTTTATGAATGTTAACCACACCAATTTTATTCAGAGTGAAACAAATAGTATTGGGTTAAACGATAATATTTCGACTGTGAAAATTACAGCAGGTTATCGATTTAATGCTCCTAAAAAAGTGACTCAGATTTATGAAAAAATAAATAAAAAAACAGGATTATAACAAAAAGGGAGGTATTCAGCTGAATACCTCCCTTTTTAAAATCAAATTTAGATTATTTGCCAAGTTGCTCAACAAAATCTAATGTTTGCAAAATGATGTTTTTATTGGTCTTTAATGAATTTAATCTCAATTCTAATTTCAATTTGTTATCAATCATTTTCTTTGGAGATTGAAACGTAATATCGCTAAATTGTGTTGCGAATTGATCAAATTTCTTGCTATTAGCCGTTTTCGTTTCTTCACTATAGGCTTTTGAAGCTTCAGGAATATTAAGCTTTGATAAAAAGTAATTTTGCTTAAGTTCTTTTTTTATTTCTTTTACGAATGAACTATTGTTGGTGTTAAAGTATTCATGGCTATTTCCTATCACTACAACATCTTTATCCTTAATGATAAATAAGTCACCATATTTACCTTGAGTTCCAGTAATTTCATAATAATTGTCTTTTTGTATTAGCATGTTTTTGCGAACACCTAACTCTAATAGTTTGTCACCAAATGTAGGATGGGTTGAGGTAAACACCATTGTAAAAAGTGGAATTGATTTGATTTCTTTATTCTCAATTTCAATTTCTTCGTAATTGTCATCATATCCGTATGATTTTGTCGTTACTTCAACTTTCTTAACATCGTGTAAAAACAGGCTTAAATCACCGTCAAAAAGAGTTGCAGTTGCATCTTCATCTACTATAGTCGAAATTAAATCAGTAAAAATTGTAATGTCTTTTTTTATTAATCCATTATTGTTTAAAATTTCTGATGTCAATGACGGAATGTTTTTTAATGCTTCTTTAGTGTTGATATGATAAGTCATATAACCCAAAGGCTTGTCGTTTGGGAAATAATTATAAATGTTTTTATTGATTTTTCTATTGGCTATTTTCTCCATAATAGCAGCCAGAGGTTTAGAATATTCAATAACTTCTTCTACGCGAGCATTATCATTGTCAAAATAAAAATCAAGATTAATTCCTTTTATAAAATTGCCTAAGCTTTTTTCTCCAGGCATAAATTTTTGGTAATTGGTAAATAATGATAGCGTTGCATAAGCTTTGTATACAGTAGACATAGCTGAACTATAATTAATCCAAGAGGAAATATCTGCTGTAGCATTTATTTTATCAGAATATGGAGCGGTAAAACCATTTTCGAAAAGAGATTTGACAAACTTATTTCGTTGTATGGTTTGTAAACTGTCAAAAGCTTGACGCTTTAAGTCATATTCTTTGTAATAATCATCATTCCTAAGAGGTGTAACTTCTTCGGTAATTTCTTCGGTTTGAGTATGAATACCAATAGGTTCTTCAGTTTGATCTTCTTCAGGTACAGCTACATCAACAGATGTTTCTTGTATTTCAGAAGTATCAAATAAGTTCGAAGAGTATTTGTTGGTAAATTCAACAATCACCATATAGCTGTCATTCCATGCTATAGTAGATTTTTTATCTCCAGACGTTAAAAGTGAATACAAAGGAAAATCCTCAATAGTAGCTGTTGGTAAAGAATCAGCTTCTTTTTTTGCATTCAATTTTTGCATGAATTGCTTAATGTCATTTCTGTTTTTAATGGGAATTGTAACTTGATAATAGGGGATACTATCCGTGAAATTTCCGTGAATGCTTGTTTTTTGGTCTAATTTAAAAAGAGTAGCATATTGATTGATGTCAAGATCAGACTTGCCTTCAGCGTATTTGTTAATTAAAGAGTGATTTAATACATCAGTAATATTAACTTTTTTAGAAAGTCGATTGCCGTTAAATTGTACAAAATAATCGTAAGGTTTTGTATTGGTTTGACTACTAACTAGAAATGATGTTAATAAAATCAAACAGGTAAAAAAATGCTTCATAGGTAACTAGGGAATTAATTGGATTGTATTATTCATTAAAGACGATTTTTTAAGTACGCTGTACATGCTTTGTTTTAAAAATACAGTCTTTTTATTTTTTGAGATTTTACTGTTAGGATTGTCTGCAGTTGCAATATCGCGGTCAAAAGTGTAAATAGATATGATGTTTGCTTGCTCTAAATCTTGTTTTTTCTTTGGGTCTTTTACCAATTTTTCAGGAATAGGATAAGATGCAATTCTTTCAAAACCTTTAGCGCCACTGCTAAAGTGTATTTGTTCACTCTGATTATTAATGCTGTTTACAACAGCATTAAGTGCTTTTAAATTGGCATAATTGAGCTTGATAATAAAAATATAATTTTCAAAATCGGTTTTGGTGTTTACGTTTGTAATTCCGTCAATTTTTAAGGCCTTAGTTTTAAAATCGGCTAGCTTTTTTGTGATTTCCTCTTCATTCGGGATTTTCACACCATCGACTTCCTCAAGCCAAATAGCTGATTTTGTCTTAAACCATGATTTAGAAAAATCTATCATCAGAGTATATTCACCACTTTGATTGTCATGGTGTTTGATTCGTTCAGTTATCTCAAAACATCCTGTTAAGAGCAAACAGCTGCATAAAGCGAGAAATTTCTTCATTGTGCAAATTTAAATCTAAATATTTGAAAAACCTTGATATAAGAAGATTCTTAAAAAAGATTTTTAAAACAGTAAATTTTAGATAATATTAACGCTTTCTAAACGATGCTAAAAGCCTTATTCTGTTGATTTTTCTTTAACTTTGCGACACAATTTTAATTTCAACTTTAAAATGAATGCGAAGCCTTTTTTGCATTAGCGTTCTTCTTAAAAAATATAAAAATCATATATGTTCCCACTACAAAGAAACCGCCGTTTAAGAACTAATGAATCTATTCGCTCTTTAGTTCGTGAAACTACCCTAAGTCCAAACGATTTTATGCTTCCTATGTTTATTGCAGAAGGAAAAGATGTAAAAATCGAAATTCCATCAATGCCGGGAATCTACCGCCATTCATTAGACAATACCATTAAAGAAGTAAAAGAAGCTTGGGCACTTGGTATAAAAGCAGTAAATCTTTATGTAAAAGTAAGTGAGAACCTTAAAGACAATAAAGGGGTAGAATCTTGGAATAAAGACGGGTTAATGCAACAAAGCATTCGTGCGATAAAAGATGCAGTTCCTGAAATGATTGTAATGCCAGACGTAGCACTAGATCCATATTCTATTTACGGACATGATGGAATTATAGAAAAAGGACAAGTTATAAACGATGCAACGGTAGATGCGTTAACTCGTATGAGTTTAAGCCATGCTGATGCAGGAGCCGATTTTGTGGCACCAAGTGATATGATGGATGGACGTGTTTTGGCTATTAGAAAAGCATTAGAAGAAAATGGACATCATAATGTGGGAATCATGAGTTATAGCGCTAAGTATGCTTCGGCATTTTACGGCCCATTCCGTGATGCTTTAGATTCAGCTCCAGTAGATCAACAAGAAGTTCCAAAAGACAAGAAAACGTACCAAATGGATTATGCAAACCGTATCGAAGGAATTCGTGAGGCATTGCTAGATGTAGAAGAGGGTGCAGATATCGTAATGGTAAAACCAGGAATGGCATATCTTGATATTGTTCGTGAGGTAAAAAATGCTGTTCATGTTCCCGTAGCTGTATATCAAGTTTCAGGCGAATACGCTATGGTAAAGGCCGCAGCCGAAAGAGGATGGTTAGATCACGACAAAATTATGATTGAGCAACTATATTGCATTAAGAGAGCAGGAGCGAGTATTATCTCGACTTATTTTGCCAAAGAAGCTGCGGTAATACTAAACAAATAATATGAAAAATACATTATTTGCATTTGCACTACTTGCGTTTACTTCTTGTAAAAAAGAAGAAAAAGTAAACATAGATAATTCTGGAATGCCAATTGAAGCGAGTGAATCAGCAGCAATTCAAACACCTGTAGAATTAGGAAAGTCAATTTTTGAAGGACAAGGCAATTGCTTTGCTTGCCATCAGGTAGATCAAAAAGTTATTGGTCCAAGTATCAAAGAAATTGCAAAAATATACAAAGAGAAAAACGGAGACATAGTTACATTCCTTAAAGGAAAAGGGGAACCAATCGTTGATCCGAGTCAGTTTGAGGTTATGAAAACAAATTTTCCAGTAACACAAGCCATGTCAGACGAAGAACTTAAAGCACTAGAAGCTTATTTCTACAGTTATTTAAAGTAGAAGCTAATCCTGCTATTCGTTATATCTTTAATGTTTTTGGTAGCAAAAACATAAAGGATGTCGCTACTTCCGATAACAATCAGGATAGGGCTAAAAATAAAACCATTCGTATTTACGAGTGGTTTTTTTCTTTACAACAGTTTCAGACAATTTTGTCGTTTTGGTAAAGATGAGATTTACATAGGCAATTCATCAATCTGAGGGGAATAAGGGTGACGTTGTAAATCGGTATCGTTATTTTTTTTACTTTTATAAAATGGAAACAGCATACATCAATTCGCCTTTAGGAATCACCAAAATTGTTGGAGATGAAAATGGAATCTCTGAGATTACGGTTGCTAAGGCAGGTGGCAATGAGGTTTCTGAGGTAATTGCAACAGAATTGCAAGAAGCTGTTTCGCAATTAAATGATTATTTCTTAGGCAAAAGAACCGACTTTGATTTTAAACTCAATCCCAAAGGAACCGATTTTCAACAACGAGTTTGGAAAGGATTACTTGAGATACCTTATGGTAAAACAATGAGTTATTTGCAATTATCTAAAAAGCTCGGAGATGTTAAAGCAATTCGTGCAGTAGCATCTGCAAATGGGAAAAATCCACTTTGGATTGTTGTTCCCTGCCACCGTGTAATAGGAACCGATGGATCATTAACAGGATATGCAGGAGGATTATGGCGTAAGAAATGGTTGTTGGATCACGAAAACCCATTAAAACAACAAAGTTTGTTCTAGACAATGTTTAAAAATAGTGAGAATTTTGCACATATTTGTAAGGAAGAGAATAGGTAAAATCTACTTCTTAAAAGGTTTGTAAAGCCGTATAATAATGTAAGTTTTGCATCCAAAGGATTCAAGAAGTCTTAAAAGTCCAAAATAATGATTGAAAAATTAAATCTAAATAACATCCTTTTTCTTGATATAGAAACCGTTCCCGAAACAGCCGATTTTGGAGAACTAGATGATGAGATGAAAGAACTTTGGGAACATAAAACGCAATACCAACGAAAAGAGGATTTTACAGCCGAAGAGTTTTATGACCGAGCTGGAATTTGGGCTGAGTTTGGTAAAATTGTTTGTATTTCAGTTGGGTATTTTACGATCAAAGGTGATATTCGAAATTTTCGAGTGACTTCATTTTTTGGAGATGAGGTGAAAATCTTGAGAGACTTCAATAATTTATTGAATAATCATTACAACAAACCATACCATGTTTTGTGTGGGCATAATGCAAAGGAGTTTGATATTCCATTTATTGCTAGGCGAATGATTATCAATCAAATTGCTATTCCAGATAAGCTAAATCTATTTGGGAAAAAACCATGGGAAATCCCACATTTAGATACGTTAGAATTATGGAAGTTTGGGGATTATAAGCACTTTACTTCCTTGAAATTATTGACAAAAATCCTTGGTATCCCTTCACCAAAAGGAGATATAGACGGAAGTCAGGTAGCACATGTTTTTTATGTAGAGAAAGATATTGATAGAATCGTCACGTATTGTGAAAAAGATACCATAGCAGTGGCACAAATTTTTCTTCGCTTACGACGTGAGGATTTATTAATTGATGATGAGATAATTCATGTTTAGTTTTTAGAGATTCAAAGGTGCAGAGATGCAAAGGAACAAAGGGTCAATGATAAAAACAAACGAAGATAAAATTTACGCTTTAGCGTCTTTTCGGGGAACAATTAAAAAACAAGATGTTTTGCTAAATGACTTAACTAAAATGGTTTAAGTGTGTTTATATAACTCATCTATTTTAATCAAATTTAAAAAATGACACATCCAGAAATAGCTTTTTTAAGAATGGCTTCTCAGAAAATTTTGAAGACAAATTTTCATGAACCTCAAGAAATTGTAAAACATTTAGGGGCTATGCAGGCGCAAGATTACGCAATGGCAAAATGGGCAATTGGCTCACGATGTGATGCATCTGAAAAGAGTATAGAAGAAGCTATTAATTCAGGTAAAATTATCAGAACGCATATTCTACGTCCCACTTGGCATTTTGTTTCAGCCGAAGATATTTATTGGATGCTAGATATTTCGGGACCTCAAGTAAAAAAGATTGTACTTTCGGCGGCTAAAAAAAATGGTCTTGACGATAAGAAGCTACATAAAATTAATGCGTCAATCGAAAAGATTTTAGCAGGGAACAATTCGTTAACCCGTGAGGAGATAATGAGGGAGCTCAATGTTAAAAATGATTCCAGTCAGGGTTTTTTGAATAGCACTATCGTTATGATGAATGCTGAACTAGATGGGTTAGTTTGTAATGGAACAATGAAAGGAAAGCAGTTAACATATTCATTGCTTGAAGAAAAAGTTCCGAGAACAAATACTAAACTGACAAAAGAGGAGGGACTAGCAAAACTAGCAAAACGATATTTTGAAAGTCACGGGCCTGCAACACTACTAGATTTTACGTGGTGGTCAGGTTTTCCTGCAACAACGGCAAAGCTAGCTGTTCATTCAATTGAAACAGAGTTAGATTCGATTGAAGTTGATGGCAAAAAGTATTGGTTTAAAAAAGGACTTCCTTCAGAAATTAATACTCCCAAAAGCATTCATTTTCTTCCTTCGTTTGATGAGATTTTAATTTCATATAAAACCCGTGAAATAACCATTGCCAAAGAGCATCAAGCCAGTGCTTTTACTAATAATGGTATCTTTTGGCCAATAATTATTGAAGATGAAAAAGTTATTGGAACATGGAAACGAGCAGTCAAAAAGGAACATACAAAAATAGAAACTAATTTTTTTGAAACGATTCCAGCTGATAAAAAGAGTCTTGTTTTCGAAGCTATTAAACCTTTTGAGAGCTACTTAGAAACTAAAATTGTTATCGGATAACCTGATGTTTTAGTAAAAATAGGTGGTTTTAAACAAATACTTCTCTTTTGGTAAGTAAAATGGTTGTGCATATTATGGCTAAATAATTACATTTACAAAAAATTATAATTATGGTATTAAGTAGATTCTGGTTAGCTATTTTTATTTCGTCAATTGCTTTTATCGTAATCAGTTTGTTTACTGGTAATACATATACTATTGATTATGTATTGAATGGCAAGAAAGACGAGCCTATTTTAATTTCTGAAAAATATATTGATCAAGTTCCAGCTTTTGTTAGAGATAGTATTAATAAAGCTCCAGATCAAACCATAATTGTTAATTATGATGCGGCAAATGCTGACACAACCTACGTTTATAAAAACAAAACGGTAAAGATTTTTAGCGGTGTTCAAAAATCAGATGGGCTATTGCCTACTTGTAAGAGCACTTTAGTTGATTTAATTCTTCCACTTATTGCTTATCTGGCTTTTTTCTGCGGATTGATGGAGCTTTTAATCATTTCGGGAGCATCAGGAAAATTAGCTAAAGGGTTGAGTCCTGTATTTGTTAAGGTGTTTCCGAGTATTCCAAAAAATCACCCGTCTATTTCATATATGACATTAAACTTTGCTGCTAATTTCTTGGGGTTAGACTCTGCAGCCACACCATTTGGTCTTAAAGCCATGGAAAGTCTGCAAGAAATAAACCCAGATAAAGACAAAGCCAGTGATGCGCAGATTATGTTTATGTGTTTGCATGCATCAGGACTTACATTAATCGCAACTTCTATTATTGGGTATCGTGCTGCTGCTGGTGCAACAAATCCAGCCGATGTAATGTTACCTTGTATTATTACCTCTTTTATCGGAACAATTGCCGCTTTTTTAATTGTTGGAATCAAACAAAAAATTAATTTCAAGAGTGCTTCTTTAGTTGTAGCCTTAATGGTTATGATTGCTGCGATTGTTGGGCTTTTGTTTTATGTAAATGGTTTGGATTTAATTGGTAAAAACTTCTTCACATCAAACCTTTCTGGATTGATATTGTTTGCAATAATTGGTTTTACTTTGGTTTTTTCATTTATTCATGAAAAGAAATTCATTGATGCTAGTACAACTGTTTTTGATGCATTTGTAGTAGGAGCAAACAATGGAGTAAAAACAGGAGTCACTATCTTTCCTTACGTTTTAGGGATGTTGGTTGCTATATCATTATTTAGAAATAGTGGTTTGTTTGAAATTATTAGCGAATGGATTGCTTTTATTTTCTCGAACATGGGTGTGAGTAAAGAAATCACAGATGCATTACCAGTGGCAATGCTTCGTCCTTTTAGTTCAGCAGGATCAAGAGGATTTCTTATCGATTCAATGAATACTTTTGGTGCAGATTCAATGACCGGAAGATTGAGTAGTATTTTCCAATGTAGCGCCGAAAGTACTTTTTATGTAATTGCGGTTTATTTTGGTTCAGTAAATATAAAAAATACCCGTTACGCATTAGGTACTATGCTTTTGGTAGATGTAATTTGTGTGATTACAGCTATATTTGTGGCGAGCTGGTTTTTTTAGAAAAGCATTTAAATTAAAAATTATATAAATATAAAACAGAATGAGAACAAGTAAATACACAAAATACATTGCAATTGCACTATTGTTGCTTTTTTTAATTACGAGCTTATTAGCTTAAATAGTAGTTGATTAAAATGAACAGAATTTATATTACATTGTTTCTGTTGGTTCTAATTAGTTGTAAAAAAGAACCATCCTTAGGTCCAAAATGGACAGAAGCCGACAAAAAAGCTTCAGCACCAATAAAAGCTGTTGAAGAAAAGCGATTAAAAGATGACACGATTTATATTAATGGTAACGAAGATTTCAATAAAAGAAATTTTATTTTAGTTTCACTCTTGTCTAAAAAGATGGATAAAGACAGTATCATTACAACCCATCATAAGCTTGATTTTTATACCAATAAAAAGAAAGTAGCGTCAAGTAAAGTTACCATTTTCCATTACGATGCTGGATCGGTATGGTCTGCATCTTATGGTTTGTCTCAATTAGATAATGCTAATGTTTCACGTTTGATTCAGGTAAATTGTGGTTATGAAGCCTGTGGTTATGTACAAAATACTTATTTATATTATTTAACGGACAATTCAGTTCAATTAGTGCATCAATGGGATTCGATGAGTGACGGTGGCTGGGGAAGTTGGTTAGAATTTGGAGGAATAAATCCTAAAAATGAACCTGTTTCTTTTTATAGTAAGCGAGTCTCTTACGGTGGTAAAGAAGATGTAAATGATGAAGAGATGGGGACTGTAGAACATTCGGATTCTACTGTGTTTCATCTAAAAAACAATAAATGGGAAAAACGATTGTTAACCCCACAGGATAAGGTATATTGGAAAAAAGACATTACTTTTAATGAGTTTTATCCACAAACTACAGAATAAAAAAAGCCTCGCATATAGCGAGGCTTTTCCGTTTTTAGTAAGCAATATTTTATTTTTTGACGAATTTTTTAACAATTCTATTTCCTCCGTTATTTAATTCAATAATGTAAATTCCTGTATTTAATTGGCTTACATCAATTGGATTTTCCGTTAATTGTCCTGCGCTTATTTGTTGTCCTAAATTATTTGTAATTCTGAATGTAGCGTCACTGCTTTTTGTCAATGAAACATTCAATTCAGTATCAACAGGATTTGGATATAAAGCAAAACTAGAATTGGCTGTAGTTTCGGCTAATGCAACAGGAGTTTCAGGAGTAACTATTGGACCAGCAGCAGTTATGTTTACTGAATAATCTTCAACTTGTCCGTATGAGAAAGCTTCACAAGATGTTGGTGTTCCGTTGTACTTCATCGAAACTCTAAGTCTTGTAGTTCCAAGTGTAGCTGTTGCAGGAATCGTAATCGTTCCAGTTACAGGAGTTGTTTTAGAAGTAGCTTTTGTCCAAACAGTTTCGCCAGCATCAGCAAAGTCACCGTCTTGATTGTAATCTATAAAAACAGCATAACCTTCGCTATAAATAGTTGATGTCCATGATGGAGTTATTGTAATGGTATATGCTGTTCCAGCAGCTACATTAGTAGAAATGGCTGTGTAATTCTCATAACCAGCTGTTCCTGTTGAGGTATTGCTGATAGTACCAAATACAACTTTACCAATTTTTTCATCAGCAGTATTGTTTCCTTGAGAAGCACAATAGTTTACTGTTGCAGCAAGGGTTGTTACGTTTACGGTATTACTTGATGGAGAAACGTTTCCTGCAGCATCTTTAGCTTTTACACTAAAACTATAGGCTGTTAAAGCAGTTAATCCAGTAACAGTATAACTTGTAGTAGTAGAAGAACCTTTAAGAGTCGCTCCTTGGTAAATGTCATATCCAGTAACAGCAACATTATCAGTTGATGCAGTCCATGTCAAATTAGTAGTAGATCCAGTTGTTCCAGATGCAGCTAAAGCCGTTGGTGCAGTTGGCGCAACAGTGTCATTAGAATCTACATAAGCAGCTCCAACTCCAACAGCGTAAAATGCATTTGTAGTGGCAATAACTTCAGGAGAACCTGCACCGTATAAATCAATAGCCGATTGGATTCCTGAGGTTCTAGCATTGGCAAAAGTTGAATTTGCAGTTAGATACACACTTTCTAAACGATAAGCAATCTTGGCCGCTTTGTCAATTGTAATTCCTGTTACGCTATAGGCGCTACCAATGTCATTTGTTCCTGTCTTACCTACTGACAAGATATAAAACCAGTGATTTAACACCCCAGAATTGGTGTGAACTCCACAATAATCATTTGCTTGAGTAGGAGTTCCACAATTAATAACTTTCCAGTTTGTACCGCCATACGTGTCAGGTTGACCTTCAGACTTTGGGTCGCTCATAGAACGTAAAGCAAGATGTCCTGCTCTTCTTTCGATATCTTCACCAACTAACCAAGTTGATTTTCCAGGTGCTGCGGCATATTCGATGCAAGCACCCCAAATATCAGAGAACCCTTCGTTCATGGCACCTGATTCTTTTTGATAAGCAAGATTTGCTGTATAGGTACAAACAGCATGACCAATTTCGTGTCCTGCAACATCAATAGCAGTTAAGATGTCAAAATAAGTTCCGCTTCCATCTCCATAAGTCATGACGCTACCATTCCAGTATGCATTATCGTATGCATTACTGTAATGCACATAGCTTTTTATGATTGCGCCTGCGTTATCATAACTGTTTCTACCATGTACGGTTGACCAATAATCGTATGTTTTTTCAGCTCCCCAATGCGCATCAAGTGCACCATTGTCTTTATTTGTGTTGGCATATTCAGCAGCAGTCCAGTTATTATCCGCATCTGTAAAATCTACAGCAGCAGTATAGCTAGTCCCTTTTTTCATATTGTAGGTGTTTACGCCTAAACCTCTTGTTGCATCTGCTAGTTTATATGTAGCTCCGCTTAAGGTAGTTTGTATTACTTGAGTTCCGCTGTAACGAGTAGCAGCATTTCCTGCAACAATTGCCATTTTAGAACTTGCATCGCCTTTTTGGTTTGCAGTAGCAGATTTAGACTTGGTTCCATGACTGTGTTCCCCGATATGTTTTATAGTTGCATTATAGAACAGTATTTGCCCATTTTCTGCATCTATGTATAAATCCCCTCTACTTACTGGATTTGTTGCGTAGATGTCAAATTTATAGGCTAAACGGACCTTGTCGCTTGTTCTGTTCGAACCTTGGTCTTCCATTGCAGGTAGAAGCAACAATTCTCCTTTAGGTTTTTCATATCCCATCTCTTTGGCATCTTGAGGAGTTTCCCATAAGTATTGTGTAGCGCCAGTATAGCTAACTGCTCTGTTAAAAGCATCTTGAGCCGAAAGCTTGGGAGTTGTTTTTACTTTGTCAATTTTGTAGTATTCACCATTCATTGATACTAATTTTCCATCTTTTGAATGTAGGGTGTAGTTTGCAAATTCTACTTTAATGCCTTGTTCATACAATTGGAACTTTTCGTGGGTGTATCCTTGTGGGTCAGATTCGGTTTTGACTCTAGCAAAAGATTGGTTTTCTTTTAAACCTAATTGCTCTTGAAACACTTTTTGAGAATCAGAACCTCTGTAGGTCGATTTATCACTAAAAGTGATTAAGCTAGGTTGTCCATTTTCGGATACATTTTTTTGGCTTACGCGTTTATCTGTTATTTGCGCAAATGCCGATAAAGAGAATGTAAGCACAACGGTGGTAGTTGTGATAATTTTGGGTAATGTACTTTTCATAATCGATTTGGGGTTTAATGTTAATTTAATAATTTGGTTATAGATCAATTAAAGTATGTAGGTTAATACTTTAATTAATTATAAAATTATAAACATTTTGTTAAATAAAACCACATAATTTACTTTAATCGATAAAATACAACATTTATTGCTAAATAATTATTAAATAATAACAAAATAGAAATAATTGTCAGAAACAACTTGTTTTTATTATTATATTGTTGATTTGTAGCTGTTTATGAATAAATAAGCTTGATGGAGCTGATTAAATTATAAATGATAATCTAGGTGGGATTAAGATAATTGGAATTAAAAAAGGCTAACATTTCTTACGTGTTAGCCTTTTTTTATATGAGTTTAGAGCGAAATATTATTCGATAATCATCTCTGGAATATCACCTTCAATAATCAAATTTGCTTCAGTTGAAGCGATGATATGTTCTACAGAAACTCCGGGAGCTCGTTCTAATAATTTAAAACCTTTTGGAGTTATTTCTAAAACTGCCAATTCGGTAACAACTTTTTTTACGCAGCCAACTCCAGTTAATGGCAAGCTGCATTTTTTTAATATTTTAGATTCACCAGCTTTGTTTACATGCATCATGGCAACAATAATATTTTCGGCAGAAGCAACTAAATCCATTGCTCCACCCATTCCTTTTACCATTTTTCCAGGAATTTTCCAGTTGGCAATATCACCATTTTCTGAAACCTCCATAGCACCAAGGATTGTTAAATCTACTTTTTGGCTACGAATCATTCCAAAACTAAAAGCCGAATCAAAAAAACTGGCTCCAGGAAGTGTTGTGATAGTTTGTTTTCCTGCATTAATTACATCAGCATCTTCTTCTCCTTCAAAAGGAAAAGGCCCCATTCCTAAAACGCCATTTTCGCTTTGAAATTCGACGTCAATTCCCTTCGGGATATAGTTTGCTACCAATGTAGGTATTCCGATGCCTAAATTTACGAAATAACGGTCTTTAAGCTCTTGTGCAATTCGTTTTGCAATATCTTCTTTTGTTAACATGATTTGATGTGTCAGTTTGGAAATTAGATATTCAGAGAATGTTTTTGCATTGTCTTTTGATTATCTAATTATCACATTTTCAAATTATCTATTTTTTTTGTCTAACTGTACGCTGTTCGATTCTCTTCTCAAATTTTTCTCCTTGAAAGATGCGCTGTACCATAATTCCTGGAATATGAATTTGATTTGGATCTAAAGTTCCAACAGGGACTAATTCTTCTACTTCGGCAATGGTTATTTTTGCTGCACCAGCCATACAAGCATTAAAGTTTCTAGCCGTTCCCTTGAATATAAGATTTCCAGCTTCGTCCCCTTTCCATGCTTTTACAATTGCAAAATCAGCTTTGAAAGCTTCTTCCATAATGTGCATTTTACCATTGAATTCGCGAACTTCTTTGCCTTCAGCAACTTCTGTTCCATAACCGGCAGGAGTAAAGAAAGCTGGAATCCCAGCTTGTGCTGCTCGTGAACGTTCGGCTAGAGTTCCTTGTGGAATAAGTTCTACATCTAATTCTCCTGAAAGCATCTGACGTTCAAATTCGGCATTTTCACCTACATAAGAAGAAATCATTTTCTTGATTTGCTTTTTTTGCAATAATAATCCCAAACCAAAATCATCAACACCTGCATTGTTTGAGATGCAAGTAAGACCTGAGGTTTCTGTTTTTACCAATTCGGCAATAGTGTTTTCTGGAATACCACATAAACCAAATCCGCCAAACATAATTGTCATGTCGTTTTTGATTCCTTGAATTGCTTCCTGAACTGTGTTGACTTTTTTACTAATCATATTATTTGTCTTGTATTGACGTATATTTTTGATAAAAATACCATTTTTAGATTAATTTATAACGATTTCGTAAAAATAAATCTGCAAGGTAATTCGTTGGGGATAATCTAATAGAAACTGCAATTAACTGCAAAGTTCACAAAGACAAAAACGTAAAGGCATTTGTAAATTAAGCTTTGCGAACTTTACGTATTTTAAAGCTTCTGGATTGCGCGCTCTGTGGTATATCTTTATATTCAAGTTTTTGTTATTTCAGTTTTGGATTGATCTGTAAATTAACTTGTTTCAAAAAAATATCCTTTTGTTTCTTCCGAAAAACTCAGAAGTAACAAAAGGATATTAATTATTTTAAAAGCGAAATAAACTACAGTTCGAATTCGTCTGTGTTTTGCTCAGTGTCTGTGGTGTCTTTAACTTTTGGAGCTGAGTAGCAATCTACTTTTATTGAAAGATTAGCAGGTCTTTCAAATTCAGATTTAGATACTTGTAACGAAGGATCGGCATAACAAAGTTTCATAAAGTACCCCCAAACTGGTAAGGCTGCTGTTGCTCCTTGTCCGTAGGTAATGCTCTTGAAACGTGCCGAACGGTCTTCGCAACCTACCCAAACACCCGTTACTAAGTTTGGAACCATACCCATAAACCAACCATCAGACTGGTTTTGTGTTGTTCCTGTTTTACCAGCAATTGGGTTACGGAACATATATGGATATCCTGTCCAGCGTTTGTCTCCGCTACCACCACCTTCAGTACGCAAACGTGAACCTGAACCACTCTCAGTAACACCTTGAAGAAGTTTAATTACTGCAAAAGCAATGTCTTTATTTAGTACATCGTGAGATTCTGGGATTGGCTCGTAGATCACCTCACCACTTTTATTTTCAATTCGGTTTAGGAACTGTGGTTTTACATAAACCCCTTGGTTTGCAAATGTACTGTAAGCTGCAACCATGTCTTCGACAGTGATTTCAACTGCACCTAATGCGATTGAAGGTTGTATTGGAATTTGAGATTTTACTCCTAATTTATGAGCCAAATCAACTACTGCTTCTGGTCCAACACGGTCAATTAATTTTGCTGACACAGTATTGATAGAGTTTGCTAAACCTTGTTTTAAAGTTACCATTCCGCGGTATCTGTTGTCAGAGTTTCTTGGTTCCCAATCAGCTGTAACATGATGACGCCCTTTGTGAATCATGAATGGTCCATCAAGAATAGAATCACAAGGAGACATGTTTAGTTGTTCAATTGCAGCAGCGTAAACAAACGGTTTGAATGTAGAACCTACTTGTCTAGCTCCTTGACCTACGTGATCGTATTGGAAATATTTGTAATTGATTCCACCAACCCAAGCTTTGATGCTACCCGTTTGTGGTTCCATTGCCATTAAACCAGCTTGTAAAAAGTGCTTGTAATAACGTATAGAATCTAGAGGAGTCATGATTGTATCTCGTTCACCTTTCCAAGTAAATACAGTCATTTTTGTTTTTTCGCTAAATGATTTTATGATTTCTTCATCGCTCTTATCAGCAGCTTTCATTACTGACCAACGGTATGAAGATTTTATCGCTTGGTTTATAATTCGTTGCGTTTCAGCTTCAGAAATATTAACGAAAGGAGCATTTTTGTTTGTTTTTGATTGTTGGAAAAACTCTTCTTGCAGGTTTTTCATGTGTGCAGAAACAGCTTCTTCAGCGTGTAATTGCATTCTAGAATCGATAGTAGTGTATATTTTTAGACCATCTTTATAAATGTTGTAGTCAGAACCATCTGGTTTTTTGTTTTCAGCTACCCATTTTTTCATGTAGTCACGTAAGTACTCTCTAAAGTAAGTTGCAGTTCCTTCACGGTGGCTTTCTAATTTGAATTTCAATGAGATAGGAAGTGCTTGCAATTTATTTTTCTGATCGTTAGTAATCATACCTGCTTTTTCCATTTGGCTAAGTACAACGTTACGACGATTTTTAACCCCTTGTGGGTTTCTTACTGGATTATATAAACCTGAGTTTTTGAACATACCAACTAATATTGCCGATTCGTCCATAGTTAAATCTTTCGGTTCTTTAGAGAAATAGGTTTGCGCTGCAGAACTTACCCCAACAGAGTAATTACCAAAATCATATACGTTGCAATACATTGCAATGATTTCATTTTTAGTATATTGTCTTTCTAGACGAATAGCAATAATCCATTCTTTTACCTTTTGTACAATTCTAAAAGGCAAAAATTTAGATCCTTCTCCATGAAACAATTGTTTCGCTAATTGCTGGGTAAGTGTACTTGCACCTCCACTAGTTCCTAAACTAGCAATGGCTCTTAATGTTCCACGACCATCAATACCTGAATGTTCGTAAAAACGCTCATCTTCAGTTGCTACAAGTGCTTCGACTAAGCTTTTAGGTAAGTCAGAATATTTTAATTGTGATCTGTTTGTTTGGAAATATTTACCAATAACAACTCCATCTGAGGAGATGATTTCAGTAGCCAAATTTGAATCTGGATTTTCTAAGTCTTCAAATGAAGGCATAGAACCAAAAATTCCCCATGAAGCAAATAGGAAAAAGGTAATAACACCTAATAAACCGTAGCCAAAAATTTTCCAAAAGGCCTTTTTGTAATAATTTATGTCTTTATCAGTTTTTGTTGGATTGTTTTTTTTAGCAGCCATATAAATCTATTCTAATCTTTTTTTTCAATTCTAAAACCTACATCAGTAATTCCTTCAAGTTGTTGTACACCAGGAACTTTTCCTGATTCTCTAACGGCTTGTTTGATATGAACTTTGTACTTCCCTTTAAATTTAACGTCTTCTTTGTAAAAGAGTTTGCTCTCTTTTATGTCCGTAAATCCGTTACCCATTAAAGTTCCATCAGGATGTGCCATTTGATACTCAAGGGTATCTACTTTGGTAAAACCGCTTTGGGTTTCAATAGCAACAATTAAAAATATATTATTGAAAGGATAATTGTTGTTATCTCTCAAATTTACAAATAAATTGTATCGTTTGGTTGAATCTAATTCTGGTAAATTAAATGTTACAATGCTGTCTTTGTGCCAAGCAGATCCAACAGATTTGTATTCATCAAATACTCTTTTTTTATCGCATGAAAAAAGAAGTATAGCTACTAAAAGAAGAATCCCGCTATTTTTTATTCTCATTTTTTGTAATAATTATTGGTTTTCTAGGTCCTGCTGGTTTCTTATCATTCGCAGCATTGTTATTGGACTTATTGTTGTTATTGTTTCCGTTTGGCTTATTACCTCTTGGTGCTTGATTGTTAGGGGTAGCAGCAACAGCAGCATTTTCACCAATAGTTTTACGTTTCTTAGCTGGTTTTTTCTTTCTCTTAGGTTGGTCAAAACGAGTTAGACTTTCTTGACCCATAGCGTTATTGAAGTCTTTTTCAGGTTCTTGAGTAACCTCTATTGCAAAATCTTCAAGTGAAGAAACTCTATTCTTAAGTTTGTTTTCGGCAATGATTTCTTTTACCTGATCAATTTTTAAAACATGCCAATTTGCAAAGTTATTTGTATAAGCAAACCACATTAAACCTTTAAAAATATCTTGTTTTTGACAAACAGCGTCACCTTTTTCAGTAACTAATTTAGTGTCATAGTCTGGGAAATCCTTAAGAGCATCCATATAAGTGTCAAGTTCATAATTTAAGCAACACTTTAGTTTTCCACATTGTCCAGCTAATTTTTGCGGGTTTAAAGACAATTGTTGGTAACGAGCTGCAGAGGTATTCACACTTCTAAAGTCAGTTAACCAAGTAGAACAACACAATTCTCTTCCGCAAGAACCAATTCCACCTAAACGAGCAGCTTCCTGACGGAAACCAACTTGTTTCATTTCGACTCTGGTACTGAATTCTTTAGCGAAATCTTTAATTAAAAGTCTAAAATCGACTCTGTCATTTGCAGTATAATAAAAAGTAGCTTTTGAGCCATCTCCTTGAAATTCAATATCTGAAATTTTCATTTCTAGTTTTTGAGCAATCGCTAGTTCACGTGCGCGAACTTTCATAGGCTCTTCTCTTTCACGAGCTGCTGACCAAATATCGATGTCTTTTTGAGAGGCTTTGCGGTAAATTTTAGGAACTTCATTACTTGTTGGATTAACTCCCTTTTTCTTCATTTAAATTTTTACTAATTCGCCTGTAAGAGTTACAATTCCTATGTCATGTCCTGGAGATGCTACAGTAGCAACGATATCTCCAATACTTAAAGTTAATTTATCTACGTTTCTAAAAAATTCTTTTCTACCATTCTTAAAACGTACTTCAACACAATCAAAAGGAGCTTCTCCGTTAGGTAAACTCATGTTAGAAAGCCAATCAAAAACGGTTAATTTGTTGCAGCTATCGGTGCCGCAAGTCCCATTATTTTTACAACCCTTAGGTGCGCCACCATCAGAAGTTGAACAACTTGTACATGCCATAATTTTATATGTAGTGTTGCAATTAATGCAACTTAAGTTCTTAAAAAGATTAATGTGTAAAGATAGTATTTTTTTTAGTTTGCTTTTTAATGGATTAACACTAATGCTACGTTAAAAACAAAAGACAGTAATGTTTAAGAGAAAATTAATGATTTTTATGATAGTATGAAACTGGATTTATCAAGAAAATTCTTTTGCTATTTATTTGTCTTAGTTAAAAGAACTTACTCTTTAGGGGTGGTCTTTTTGAATAAAAAAACTATTCTGATTATTCTTAAATAATTATTTAAACTTATATTTGGGTTGCATTTATAGGTTTTATCTTAAGATCAAGTGTTGATTAAAAAAACAAAATATCCCTCATTGACATGAATCGCTCGCTATTTTTATGCTGCTGAGTTCATTGTTAATACCTTCAAATATTATCAATCTATTTTATACTATTTACAACAAAACCCATGAACAAATTATTTTACGTTTTATTCGCAATCCCATTTTTTATTAGCTGTACGGATAAAAAGCCTTTAGATCAAAAAAATATAAATTCAGCTAAAAAAGACACAACTCTTGCTGGTGTTGTAGCTGTGGAAACACAAAAAATGTCTGATTTGGATATATATAATGTTAATTCAATTTTTGGCGAAAAAGATACTATTGCACATATATCCTTGTCTGATAACTATCAATTAAGCGAACATAAAGATTCTCTTGCTATTCCTGATGTCAAAAAATTAGAAGAAAAGGATGCTCAATACTTAGTATTGAATTCGACATATAGAAATAGAATGCTATCCAAAATGAAAATATCTGAAAAAGATAGTGTTTATGTCTATGATTATGCCACCAATATTGTCAATGCATTTTCTGTGGAATCTCTAAAAGCAGTGGCTGTTATAAATGTATACGGAGCAGATTGGCCTTATTCACAACATGATTATATGATTGGATTTGAAGTAGATCCCAAATTACTAAAAGGATCTGACTCATATTATCTGAATACTTTGGTTGGCATTGGTTCAAAGAATCCTTTTGCAATGAAGCAATTGAAAGCGATAAAGTGGAAAGAAACAACAATTGCTAAGGTGCCTGCCGCAGCTGTAAATCTGAGAGATAATGATTTGATAAAAACGGCAAGTAAAAAAATGGCTTATAGTTATAAATCAAATGGTTTTGAATACTTTTTACAAGATTACATAAAAGAAGAAAGAGTATTTTTGAGAAGGTTGATTGTTAAAGAGGAAAAAACAAATAAGATTGTTTGTGATAAGCATTACCGAGAAAGTGAAGGTAACTCGCTTGCAGAATTAAATAGTAATAATGAGGATAGAGAAGTCATTCAATGGACTGGTAAACTGTTTAAGAATAAACCAGAGGTAGTTTTTGGTTTTGAATACGTTTCTTTCGGTTGTCCAGGGATTTCATTCTTAGATAAAAATGAACCAGATGTTTTTTTAAATTGTGATAACAGACACTAATTTAACCTTATAAAAAAGAAAACCCCTATTCTATATCATATAGAATAGGGGTTTTCTTTTAGGTTTCTTTTACCGTAATGATTTTTACTGGACAGGCTTTTGCTGCCAACTCACAGCTTTCTACAATAGTATGATTTGGAGATTTTAAAGTGAAAAACCCTTTTGCGTTTACTGAATGTATCAAAACTGATTTTCCATCTTTTTTTGACATTTGAAAATGTACTGGATCCATTTCTACACAGTAGTTACATCCAATGCACTTGTCTCTTTGTAGTGTTACAATAACCATTACGCCTCAACAATTTTATATAATTTATCAGACATTCTGATTCTGAAAGGTAATTTGAAAGTGCAATCATCTCCTTTTGTAGCTTTATCTGCTAAAATATCGTTTACATACATTTCGTCGATTACCATTTCTTGTGCTCCTGTACTTGGGCCAGTTACAAGAATTCTATCTCCGATTTTAATGTCGTAAGCTTCAATTTTAAATTGTCCAACTTCAGCTTTTGGGAAAAAATGGGTTCCTTTACCTACATAGACTTTCTTTTGCGTTGCTGCTGACCCTGGAATATCACTCCATTCGCCTAATTCTTGACCTAGGTAATATCCTGACCAAAAACCACGATTATAAACGGTATTTAAAGCTTCCATCCAAATGGGGGTTTTTTCTTTTGAAAAAGTACCATCATAATAAGAGTCAATAGCTTCTCGATATGTTTTTATTACTGTCGCGACATATTCGGGTGCACGTCCGCGACCTTCTATTTTTAATACCTGAATTCCAGAATCAATTACTTGATCTAGAAAATCAAGCGTGCATAAATCTTTAGGTGACATTAGATATTCGTTATCGACTTCGATTTCAAAACCTGTTTCTTGGTCTATAACAGTATATTTTTTACGGCAATTTTGTTTGCAAGCACCACGGTTTGCTGATGAGTTATTTGAATGTAAGCTCAAATAGCATTTTCCTGATACGGCCATGCATAAAGCACCATGTCCGAAGATTTCGATTTCAACTAAATTTCCGTTAGGACCTTTTATCTGTTCTTTTTCGATTTGCTCTGTAATGCTTTTTACCTGACGCAAGCTCAATTCTCGACTTAAAACCATCGTATCTGCAAATAAACTGTAGAATTTTATGGTTTCGATGTTGGTAACATTAAGCTGAGTCGAGATGTGCACTTCCATGCCGATTGTTCTTGCCATTGCAATTACAGCTTGGTCTGATGCGATTACGGCTGTAATAGTAGCATCTTTGGCTTTGTTCAATAATGTTTTTACAACCGATAAATCATGGTCGTAAATAATTGTATTTAAAGTAAGGTAGCTTCGTACGTTTTTGGTGGCGCATCGATTGGCAATTTCTTGCAAATCATCTATAGTGAAATTCACAGTTGAACGCGCACGCATGTTGAGTTGTTCTACTCCAAAATAAATAGAATCGGCGCCATTATCAAGCGCAGCCTGAAGTGACTCAAAGCTCCCTGCGGGAGCCATAAGTTCAATTTTATTATTTGTTGTCATGATGGATTAGTCTAAGATTCTATAGATTTTGTCCGACAATCTTATTCTAAAGGGAACTTCAAAAGTTACTCTGTCTCCTTTTTTAGCTGTAGTATTTGCAGCATCGTTGACCATCATTTTTTCTAAAACCAATTCTTGGTTACCCGTTGTTGGTCCTGAAATTAAGATTGTATCACCACTGTTAAGTTCGCTGTTCTCAATAGTGAAAAGCCCAACTTGTGCTTTTACGTAGTAATGTTCTGCTTTTCCAAGCAATACTTTTTTTACTTTTATTTTTAGGCGAATATCTGCTGGTTTCTCTGCAGCAGCCAAAGCTGTATCTGGTAGCTCTCCTGAATGTTTGAATTTTAAATTTTCTGATTTACCTTTTCTAAACACTTTGTTTCCAACTTGTTTTCCGGTTCTCATTCTTACCTGATCTACCAAAGGCATGTGTATAACTTCTAGACATTCTGTAGAACAACAGTTTTCCATTGCCGCTTTACATTCATCACATTGGATAAATAATAAATGGCATCCGTCATTCTCGCAATTGGTATGATTGTCGCAAGGTTTCCCACATTGATGACATTGTGAAATAATATCATCTGTGATTCTTTCACCTAGACGATTATCAAATACAAAGTTTTTACCAATGAATTTACTTTCTAAACCTTCTTCTTCAAGTTGTTTTTTGTAATTAATGATTCCGCCTTCTAGCTGATATACATTTTTAAAACCCTGATGCTTAAAATAAGCACTTGCTTTTTCACAACGAATTCCACCAGTACAATACATTACTAGGTTTTTATCTTCTTTATGATTTTGAAGATGCTCGTTGATTATTGGTAAACTTTCTCTGAAAGTTTCTACATCTGGAGTTATAGCACCTTTAAAATGACCCACTTCACTTTCGTAGTGATTTCTGAAATCAACAACAATTGTATTTGGATCTTCAAGGATATCGTTAAATTCTTTGGCTTTTAAGTGTACGCCTATATCTGTTACATCAAAAGTCTCATCGTTAAGACCGTCAGCAACAATTTTGTCACGAACTTTGATGGTTAATTTTAAAAATGAGTGGTCGTCATGTTCTACAGCTTCATTTAAACGGATGCCTTTCATGAAATCATAAACTTCTAAAGTAGCTCTGAAAGCTTCTAAATTTTCCTCCGGAATACTCATTTGAGCATTTATTCCTTCGTTGGCAACGTAAATTCGGCCTAAAGCATCGAGTGCGTTCCAGGCTAGAAATAAATCATCGCGAAATTTTTTGGGATCTTGAATTTTTGCATACGCATAGAAAGACAACGTAAGACGTTGTTTACCTGCATCATCAATCATGATGGCTCTTTCTTCTGCGCTCAAAGTGTTATACAGTTGCATGCTATAAACAGTTTTAAGTTGAGAAATAATTTTGAGGTGCAAAGGTAAGGAAAAAGGTTCAAAGTGCCAAAAGCTCTAAGTAGCTGAGTGTCTGAGTTGCTAAGGTTCTGAGTTTTTTAGGTGCAAAGGCTCAGAGTTGCAAAGGTTCAAAGGTTTTTTTGGAAGTTTCTGAGTTTTTTTAGTTACAAAGGCTCAGAGTTGCAAAGGTTCAAAGGTTTTTTTGGAAGTTGCTGAGTTACTAAGTTTCTGAGTTTTTATTGAATTGCCTGTAGCTTTAGTTTGGGTAAGTATATTTTGAAATTAAAGGTTTTAGCCAAATCATTTTAAATCTTTGTGATTTTTGAGGATTGATGAAATCTGCTTAATCTGCGTGATCTGCGTGCTGTTTTTTTAGTTACAAAGGCTCAGAGTGGCAGAGGTTCAAAGGTTTTTTGGAAGTTGCTGAGGGGCTAAGTAGCTAAGATTCTGAGTTTTTTTAGGTGCAAAGGCTCAGAGTTGCAGAGGTTCAGAGGTTTTTTTGGAAGTTACTGAGGGGCTAAGTTGCTAAGGTTCTAAGTTTTTTAGTTACAAAGACTCAGAGTTGCAGAGGTTCAAAGGTTTTTTGGAAGTTGCTGAGTGTCTGAGTTACTAAGGTTCTGAGTTTTTTTAGTTACAAAGGCTCAGAGTTACAAAGGTTCAAAGGTTTTTTGGAAGTTGCTGAGGGGCAAAGGCTCAGAGTTACAGAGGTTCAAAGGTTTTTTGGAAGTTACTGAGGGGCTAAGTTGCTAAGGTTCTGAGTTTTTTAGTGGTAAAGACTTAGGCTTGTTGGGACTCAAAGGTTTTTGAAAAGTTGCTTAGGAAGATATAAAAAACAAAAAAGCACTAAATTAATAGTGCTTTTTAAATATTTGAGTCTTTACAGATCTTAGTAACTCAGTATCTTAGAACCTTAGTTTCTTAATCTTAGCAGTGCTCGTTGAATGCGTCTTGTAAGTTTTCTGCAATTAGCTCAGCTGGACGTCCTTCGATGTGGTGACGCTCAAGCATATGAACTAATTCTCCGTTTTTGAATAATGCCATACTTGGCGAAGATGGAGGAAAAGGGAACATATGTTGTCTTGCTGCATCTACAGCTTCTTTGTCAACACCTGCAAAAACAGTGATTAAATGGTCTGGCTTTTTAGCACCTTCTAAACTCATTTTTGCTCCTGGACGTGCATTTCTTGCTGCACAACCACATACTGAATTTACTACTACTAGTGTTGTTCCTTCTGATTTGATTGCGTTATCAACTTCTGCTGCACTATGTAAATCTTGAAAACCTGCTGATGTTAATTCAGCTTGCATTGGTTTTACCATTTCTTCTGGATACATATTTTTTATTTTTTAGTTTAACTTTTTAGATTTGCAAAGTTACAAAGTTTAAAAACAAGAACTTTAATTCCAGTATAAAGTTTTGTTATAGTTTAATTGTTATTTGCTGAACTTTTTTTGGTATGGATAGGTTTCGTAAATTGTATTGTCTTCATTTATCGAAAAACCTTTTGCAGCATCAGCTCTTGCTTCCGTAGCTAAGGCTGAGATTTCGTCTTTTGACCTCCCTAATTTAAACCAACAAATGGCTTTGTAATACTTCGCATCTGAAAATTGTGGATAGATTTTTATTGCTTTATCCAAAATTGCAATTGCCTCATCCCATTTTTTTAGTTCATATTTAGCTATCGCTTGGTAAAAATAGGCCGTAGGATGCTCTAGTTGTTGTCTGTTTTTATAAATGTCATTTACATAATCATCAAAAATCTTTTCGGCTTTGTCATACTCGTTTAGCTGTAAATGGCAAAGTCCAATATAAAAACTATAGGTGTGATCCATTCTATAGCCATTGCCATAAAGCTTGATACATTCTTCTAAGTCTTTGATTGCATCTCTATATGTTTTTGTGAAAATACATTTCATAAAACCTCTATAGGGGAGCCATTCTTGTTTGTCATATAAAACAGCTTTGTCTAAAAAGGACATTCCAACCTCATATTTTTGGCATTTAAAATAAGGCATTGCTTTTTGTTGCCATAAATAGGCTATAGTGCTGTCTTTTTTTAAACCGTTATCAATGCAGTTTTGCCATTCTTGCATTTGAAAAGTATAGTTGTATTTATAAGCACAACTATCTAATGATTGCTTGATAATAGCTTCTTGAGCTTCATTTTTGGGCGCTTGAGCAAATGTGTAAAAAGAGATTAAATAACTTAAACCTAGAATGATTTTTTTCAATGGCTATTGTATTAAAGTTAATATTTATTTTGAAAGAAAAACCACTCTAAATAACGCTTTTATAAATGGTAATTTTGGGCACTTTAAAATAACTTTAACATCTTCAGTAAAGTTCGTTTCTTCATCTAAGAACTTAAATATCAATGATGGATTTCCTTTTTGAAACATATCTGAGAAAATGCGACTTCCGAGTTCGTTATTCCTGTCTAGGATATCTAATAAGAGTAAATCATAGAACCAGAATTTGTTTTTTTTATGAAATGAGGTCATATCAATCGCTATAGATGCCTTGTTGTTTTGAATTTCAAGAAACGATACTAGTTGGGTGGAGTTCTTATCTGATTTTTTGAATGTGTATCCTGTGCTTGCTTTTGTCCAGCCACCAGCTGTACCAATGTTCAGCACGCGTTTGGTGTTTCTTTTCCAGAAGGGATAACATGTCATCGGAATACTTCCTTGTTCTTTCTCTATTATTTCATAATCTTGAATGCCTAAATTCTTAATGTAGTTCTTAATCTCCGATTCGTATTCTTGTTTCTCTAAAAGGGTATGCGAAAACAAGGTATATTCGATTAAAGCTTCATTCTTTGATGTTGGTAAAACGTACATGAATCGTGTATTGCCTTTTTGGTCAACCGAAAAATCCATGAATGTAACTTTTTCTGAATTAAGAATATGCTGTTTGCTTTTGATAAACCAACCTATAAAATGCTGTTGTAAAACAGGGTATTGTTGCTGATTTTCAATTAATGCTTTGTTATAAATGCTATTAAAAAGTTGACTGCAAGTAAATGTATTAGTTGAAGTTGCTATAAAAACATGAGTATCGAGTTCATTAATATCAGTTACTTTGTCATGTAGAAAAGTAATATTCGCTTGTTTTTTAATAGATTCGAAAACAAAATTATAAAAGTCTGAACTTCGAATTTGATTGTACTGATAAGGGGATAGGTCTAAATCTCTTTTGAAGTCTTCATTGGCAAATAAAGCCAAATCCCATTTTTTAGAAATAACATTTTCCCAAATTGATTGTTCTTTTTGCCAAAAACACCATGTTCGATCATTCGTTTTCTTGGTGTCCTCATCTATTAATAAGATGGCTTTTTCAGTAAATTTCCCAGACTTAATCATTTTATAAACAGTCATCATTGCTGATAGACCAGTTCCTGTAAAAATGTAATCGAAGTGCTTCATGTTCTGGAAATACTATTTTTATCAAAAATAGGCAATTTTAATTCGTTGAGTTTATTCAGCAAAATTATTTAAAAACATATCATTTCATTGATTGTATTGGCTGTTTAAGTGATTTAAATTTAGAGGATGTATTTAGCTTAAATGGACCTTTATAAACTGATATGCTTAGTTTTGTTCTTTCAGTTTAGCCAAAATCATTTCGAAATCCTTTGCATTTCGATAATGGGTGTCTTGAAATATAATTTCGTTTTCTGAATTTAAAACACAAACTATTGGGTAAGTCAGTTGATTATTAACGGTTCCTAATTGAATTGCTAATTCATTAACACCAGTAGTATTTCCTGTTGATTTGTAGTTGAATGTCTGATTATTAAAACGAATTGTCCTTTTTTCCTCAGCTTGAAAATCAACAAAATAAAATTCTTCGTTGAGTTGGGCTATTATCGCTTTGTTTTTAAAAGTCGAATTCTTCATTGCCTGACAATATTTGCACCAATCGGTGTGGATAAAAACGATAACTTTTCGTTTCTGAATTTGTTGTAGGCTGTCGATTGCTTCAAATGGGATGCTTTTGAGTTGGCAAAATCCAGTTGTAGTAAGACTTAAGTAGAGGATAATTAGGACTAGATTTCTCATTTGTTACGTTTTTTTACTGATTTCTCAGATTTAAAGGACTAAGTATGTTGCTTAAAAATCTTTTCTGGTCTGAGAAATCAGTGGCTTAAGAGTTTTTATCTCAGATTATAACGTAGACCAAAGAAACTTCTGATTCCTTGATTTGGAGCATAAACATAGGTTGTGTCAAATGTCAAACCGTATGGATTACTAGGAGTCGCTAGTACTTTTCCGTTTGAGTCGTAGTCTACATTTTTGTCAAAAGGATCATTGGTTCTTGAAATCAAGAACGGATTGTTTCGTTTTGGTGTAAAGTTAAGTAGGTTTTTAATTCCAGCATATAACTCAAAGTTCTTCCAACCTGTGTAAGTGAATTGAATGTTTTGTAAGCTATACCAAGGTGAATTTGGACTTCTGGGATCATTATCGCCTAATAGCGGTAACTTCATTGGACTATATAAATTTCCAGTATAATCAATGGCTAAATCAATTGGACTAATTTTATACGAAACACTCCAAGTTGCTGTAAACTTCTCTGTTAGATAGGGTCTTTCTCGTTTCCCGTTTTCTATATTAGAAACATCCATGAGTGTTGCACCTGCAATTAATTTTAATCCGTTATTAAAGTTTACGTCAATGTTTGTGCTGATTCCCTGGCTTATCGCATGTCCATTAATGTTGTCATAAATGATTTTGTTCGGGTCAGTTTCATAATCTGCAATTATCTTATTACTAAATCGGGTATGGAATGCTGTGGTTTCAATGCCGATGAATGTTCCATTTGGGAAGTATATTTTTTTTATATAGTTTAAATTGGCATTGACTGATTTTTCTGGATTTAGATTGTTTGCAATAACAACCTCTCTTGATCCAGTCAAAGCTGCATGGTCTTCTGTAAATAAATTCACTACTCTGTATCCTGTTCCAGCATTGAAACGAAGGATGTTGTTGTCATCGAATTTTAATTTATAAGCAAATCTAGGTGTTATAATATTCCCGTGAATTGAGTTGTAATCGTATCGTAGTCCTAAAAGTATTTTGTGTTTTTCAGATAATGTTATTTCATCTTGCAAGAAAATACCGGGTAACCATGTTTTTTCTGGGTTGTTTTTTCCTTGTGATGCAGTCGATGGTGTGTTGTCATCGTAATAGGTGTAACGGGATGCTATTCCTGCTAGTAAATCATTGTTTCGGATTTTTTTATCCCAAGTAAGTTGGGCAAATCCTATTTTTTGGTTTGCAATATATGAGGTTGTTCCATAACGACTATCCTGATAATGTACATTACCAGAGAAAGAGAATATCAGTTTCTCGTCTGTTGGCAATTGATAGCTTCCTATAAGTTCACCACGTTTGGTGTAAATACTTTCTCCGTAAATTTCATCACCACCACGGTATTTTTTCTCCCAACGGACATCGCCACCCCAACGGTCTTCGTACATCCCGCGTCCTGCAATTGTAAAAAGTCTATTTTCTTTTCTTTTAAAAGTCCATTTTTGAAAAACGGATATGCGGTCTTGAAGTGTGACATCTGTAAAACCATCATTGTCATTGTCAATTCTTTGGTTGTAATTGAAGTAATTTACACCAAGTAAAGCTGTTGCATTTTTACCTGTATTGAATTTTACGCCTAGATCAACATTTGTTTCCAACCAGCTTGTTGTAAAAACATCTGCTGAGAATACGGGTGCATTACTTGCGCTTTTTGTTATAATATTTATTAAACCACCTACTGCTTCACTTCCATATAAGGAAGATGCTGGGCCTTTTACAATTTCTATTCTTTCAACTAACGAATTTGGTATTCCGGATAATCCATAAACGGTAGACAAGCTACTTACAATCGGCATTCCGTCAATCATAACTGCTGTATATGGACCTTCAAGGCCGTTTATATGAATGTCTCCTGTGTTACAAACGCCACAATTAAGTTGAGGGCGTACCCCATTTACATTCTGTAGGGCTTCATAAATATTGGCTGTTGGGTTCTTTTTAAAGAATACGGGGGTGTAGACTTCAACGGGTACTGCACTTTCTAATCTTTTTACTGCTTTTAGTGTTCCTGAGATTACTACTTCATTTAGTTCATTCTCGTCATTTGATAGTTCAAAATCTAAAGTTAATGCTTGGCTTTCTTTGACAGTAATACTTTTTGTTATTGTTTGTAGACCAAGTGACGAAATCTGTATTCTATAATTGCCCTGAGGGATATTTTCTAGTTTATAATGGCCTAAGCTATCGGTTTGTGTTTTATAATTGGTTTTTAATAATTGAACATTTGATTGTTGATTCTCTTGATTTTCGATGGACACTTTTCCTGAAATTTTAGCGGTGTTTTGTGAAAATGAGAGCTGAAGTATTGAAAACAGTAGTATTGTAAATAAATATTTCATTTTATGTAAATTATATTTTAGGCAAATCTAAAAATTATATTTGACAAACAAAATTCTTTGTTAATAAAATATATTCTGGCATTAAAAAAAGCGGTTCATAAGTTTATAATGAACCGCTTACATCCCAATTGCATCCCAAAACAATTGGGTACTAACAAACTATTAAAATTATTGAAATTACGTTTGTGACTAATTAAAGTCTTCTTCTATGAGTTCTTTGTTTATTAATGCCCCAGCGACTGATCCTGACGAAACAGCTAGTGCTAGTGAACGTCCAAAAGTAGAATTGTCACCTGCTGCATAAATTCCGATGATGGTTGTTTTTTGAGAGGCATCAACTTTTATTAAGCCCTGTTCTGTTATTTCACAGCCTAATTCTTGTGGCAAAAGAGAATGTTGCTCATAAGGGGGTTTAGCATAAAGTGCTTTAATGGCTATTTTTGTTTTGTCTTTAAAAACAATGTTCATTATTTTTCCTTCATTGTGTTGGAAATAATCTATTTCATTTTCTAAAATTGCGATATTGTTTTTTTTAAGTGCAGCAGTTTGTTCTTCGGTCAATGATGTTTTTCCATTTGTTAATACAGTCAGGTTTTTAGTCCAATTGGAAATCATCTTAGTAAATTCATATCCCAAGGGACCGTTTGCAATAATGCCAGTTCTTTCATTTTTCACCTCATATCCGTGGCAATAGGGGCAATGCAATATTGAAATTCCCCAGCATTCTGCAAACCCTTCTATTTCTGGAAGTATATCTTTTAAACCCGTTGCAAAAAGTAATTTCCTTGCTGTAAACTTTTCTCTCTTCTCAGTTTCTATTTCAAATTCTTGTTCTCTTTTTATTGCTTTGGTAGCTTTGCCTTCTAAAAAAGTTATTGTTGGATATTTTAAGATTTGTTTTTTTGCTTTTGCATTAATATCTGCAGGTCTTTTGCCATCTTGAGTTATGAAATTATGTGAATAGGGGGTTTGTTGGTTGCAAGGTTTTCCGCTATCTATGATTAATACTTTACGTAGCGAACGTCCTAATGCCATTGCAGCCGAAAAGCCTGCATAACTACCTCCGATTATTATAACATCATATTTGTTATTATTTGTCATGATTTTATATTTAAGGATTACGAAATATTTCTTGGTATAGGGAATTGGTCAGTCCTCAAAAAGTTGCCTTTTAGATAATCAGTAATTTCATCGGGAGTACAAAGGCACTTTTTTAGTTCTTTTAGTATTTTGTCTTCTTTGATTTTTTGACCTATAAATACTATTTCGTTTAGGCGGTCGCCAAAATCAGCAGTCCAACGTTCTTCAATTATATCTTGAAATTCTACGAAGTTGTTGAACATCATGCGTTGGCTTAGGGGCATACTTGCCCACCAAACGCCTGCACCTTCAGCTTTCATAGATCCGCCAGCTTGACTCCAGTTTATGGCTTGTTCAGGACGTGATGCCATCCACATTAATCCTTTGCTTCGAATTATATTTGATGGAAAGTCATGTTTAATGAAATTCCAAAGGCGTTCAGGGTGAAATGGTTTTGGATTGCGGAAAACAAACGAGTTTATTCCGTATTCTTCTGTTTCTGGCGTGTGAATTCCTTCCAATTCCCTAATCCAACCAGCCGAAACTTCAGCTTCTTCAAAATTGAATAACCCAGTATTTATGATTTCTATTGGATTTACTTTCCCTAAAACCGAAGTAAGTATTTTGGCTACTGGATTTAGTTTTTGAATTGATGCTTTGAGTATTTGTAGTGATTCAGATGATATTAAATCGGTTTTGTTCAAGATAATGACATTGGCAAATTCTACTTGGTCTACTAAAAGATTTACAATAGTTCGATTGTCATTTTCAATGTCAGAAGCTTTTCGTTGTTGTAATGTTTCAGCAGAGCCAAAATCTTTAAAAAAGTTTAAACTATCTACTACTGTAACCATGGTGTCTACATAACTAAATCGGGACAAATCGATGTTTTCATCTTCATTTATAAACGAGAATGTCTGTGCAACAGGTATGGGTTCGCTAATTCCAGTACTTTCGATGAGTAAATAATCAAAACGGTTTTCTCTAGCGAGTTTCTCGACTTCAACCATTAAATCTTCTCTTAAGGTGCAGCAAATGCAACCATTACTCATTTCAACTAGCTTCTCTTCGGTGCGTGATAAGGTGTGTTCGTTTTTTACGAGTTGAGCGTCAATGTTTACTTCGCTCATATCATTGACAATTACAGCAACCTTAAGTCCTTCTTTATTGTGAAGGATATGGTTTAGTAAAGTTGTTTTGCCAGCTCCAAGAAAACCACTCAATACAGTTACAGGTAGTTTTTTCATTTTCTTTCCTTTTTGTGTTCTAAGTAGTTTATAAAATGGCCAATTATCATCCCAATTCCGCCAATAAATATTAAATAGGTGTGTACGTCTAGTATAATTTCTATAAGGATGCTTGTATAAATTAGCGTTATTGATAGAATTAAAATACTGCTTACAAGTAGAGTCGCTTTTTTTGCTATTTTTATAATCGCAAAGAAACCTATGGATGCAAAAAGCAAATCGATTATAGGATTATGGGTTATTCCTAAAGGTATTATTGTTAGAATTGGAAATAGTAAACAGTGTACCAGGCATATAGTAGCGCTAGAAATTCCTAAAATGTCCCAATTAAAAGTTGTTTTTGTTTTCATTTCTCGTATATTTGTTTAATGCAATAATGTTGCAAATATAAAAAAATTATTCAAAATGCAACTATGTTGCGTTAATGTTTTATTTATGAAAGTTACCCGTAATACTGTGGCCAAAGGAGCCATTCTAGATTTAATTAGCAATTCAGATTCGGCATTATCCCATTCAGAGATTCATAAACTGACTCAGGATTTATGTGATCGAGTTACTATTTATAGAATTTTAGACCGTTTGGTGAATGAAGATGTTATTCATAAAATTGTGAATCTTGATGGAACTATTAAATATGCTAAATGCCATCATGAAAATCACGTGCATATCCACAACCATGTGCATTTTAGTTGTGAAAAATGTTTGAAGGTGACTTGTATGGAAAATGTACAGCCAAGCTATATAATTCCCCGCAATTACAAGGTTAACGATGTGAATTTTACTCTTTCAGGATTGTGTCCGAATTGTTTATAATTTTCTTTAACTTTTAGACAAGGCTAAAAATAATGTTTGAGCAATGCAATTTTTGTATATATTTGCTTTAATAATTTTTATGAAATGACTAAATCTCTCGAAGAAGTTAACCAATCGGTACAAACACAAAATAAGACCTCAGTTTTTAGAAAAATATTGGCATTTCTTGGTCCAGCTTATTTAGTAAGTGTGGGTTATATGGATCCAGGAAACTGGGCGACAGATATTGCGGGTGGAAGCCAGTTTGGGTATGCCTTACTTTGGGTTTTGTTAATGAGTAATTTAATGGCTTTGTTATTACAAAGTCTTAGTGCTAGATTGGGAATTGTTACTCAACGTGATTTAGCTCAAGCTTCAAGAGAAACCTATTCTAAATTCATCAATTATATATTATATATTCTTGCCGAAGTTGCTATCGCTGCCTGTGATCTTGCTGAGGTATTGGGAATGGCAATTGGTATTAATTTATTATTTGATATTCCGTTAATTGAGGGTGTTTTAATTACCGTTCTAGATACTTTCTTATTACTCTTTTTAATCAACAAAGGGATCCGTAAGATGGAAGCTTTTATTATTGTCTTGGTGGCAATTATAGGATTTTCTTTTGTTTTTGAAATGATTTTTGCTGAGCCAGAATTAGATAAAGTTTTGTATGGATTGATTCCTTCTCTTCCTAATTCAGCGGCTTTATATATCGCAATCGGAATTATTGGAGCGACAGTAATGCCTCATAATTTATACTTACACTCTTCTTTGGTGCAAACAAGAAAGTTTGACCGAAGTGCAGCAGGAATTAAGCAAGCATTAAAATACAATCTGATAGATTCAACCATTGCTCTTAATCTTGCTTTTTTTGTAAATGCTGCTATTTTGATTTTGGCGGCTGCTACTTTTCATCGAAATGGGATGTTTGAAGTTGCCGAGATTCAGGATGCACATAAGTTTTTGGAACCGCTTTTGGGTACTAAATGGGCGCCGATTCTCTTTGCAGTTGCTTTAATTGCAGCAGGTCAAAGCTCAACAATTACAGGGACTTTGGCAGGTCAGATTGTTATGGAAGGTTATTTGAATTTAAGAATACAACCGTGGGTTCGTCGTATAATAACACGTTTAATTGCCATTGTTCCAGCAGTAGTTGTAATCTTGATTTATGGCGAAAGCGTCACGGGAAAATTATTGATTTTAAGCCAAGTAATATTGAGTTTGCAATTAGGATTTGCAATTATTCCTTTGATACATTTTGTGAGTGATAAAACAAAGATGAAAGGATTTCATATTAGTAGATTAACTCAGGTTACTGCATGGATTATTGCTTTAATAATTGTATCGCTAAACGGGAAATTGGTTTATGATGAAATAAGTGGTTGGTTAGAAGCTTCAGAGAATCCAATCGTACTCTGGGTAACCGTAGTGCCTTTGGCAATCGCATTCTTAGTTCTGTTGCTTTATATCGTTATTAAACCGTTTATAGCTAGAGCAAAATCGGATATACAAAATCATTCTCCACATAATCTTACATTGCGTTTTTCTGTGAAAGAAGCGTATAGCAAAAAGAACATTGCTATTTCTGTTGATTTCTCTAGTGCCGATGAAGCAGCTATCAACAGTGCTTTTGAGTTGGGTGGAATAGATGGTAATTATACTTTAATTCATGTTGTAGAAACTGTTGGTGCTCTTATGTATGGTCAAAATGTTGATGATCATGAAACAACAATTGACGAAAAACTGCTGTTAGAATATAAAGAGATGCTTACGGCGAAAGGATTTAAAATCGAGACAGAACTTGGATTTGGTAAACCAAACAATATTATCCCAATCATTGTAAACAAAGGAAGTTTTGATATTTTGGTTATGGGAACACATGGACATACGGGCTTTAAAGATTTAGTTTTTGGAACAACAGTTGATAAATTGCGTCACAAAATTTCAATACCTTTGTTTATTGTTAAAAAATAGTTGCTGAGGTTTTGAGTAACTAATTTTTTAAAACTTGTAATCTCAGAATCTTTAAAATTTAAAACCTGAAAAATACTACAATGACCTTCTCAGAAGAAAACTATCTAAAAGCTATTTATCATTTAACGACTTCCTCTGAAGCAGAGGTTAGTACTAATGCTATTGCTGAAATGATGGAAACCAAAGCCTCATCGGTAACGGATATGCTTAAGAAATTATCCGAAAAGGATTTGATAAATTATAAAAAATACCAAGGAGTTTCGCTTACTGAAAACGGAAAACTAGCAGCCAAAATGATTGTTCGTAAACACCGTTTATGGGAAGTATTCTTGGTAGATAAACTTGATTTCTCTTGGGATGAAGTTCATGATATTGCTGAACAATTGGAACATATTAAATCAGAGCAATTAATTAATAAATTGGATGATTTTCTAGGCAACCCAACCGAAGACCCGCACGGAGATCCAATTCCCGATGCGCAAGGCAGAATCATTAAAGTAGAAAAACAATTGCTTTCGGAACTTAACGAAAAGCAAGTTGGTGTTTGTGTAGGGGTAAAAGATACTTCATCTGAGTTCTTGCAATACCTCGATAAACAAGGAATCGCTTTAGGATCTAAAATTGAATGCTTATCGAAAGAAAGCTTTGATTTATCTTTAAAAATTAAGGTTAATGAAAAAGAACTGACCATTTCTAACAAAATAGCTTCGAACTTATTCGTGAAGTTGCAGTAGTCTTTATTTTTAGTCCTCAGTTAACACTGATAGTCTTGAAGGTTTTAATTATAGTAAAACCAGTTACTAACCATGAACTTGTCATCTCTAAGGATGATAAATTTCATGTGGAGCTTGGTTATTAAAAACTTTTTGACTCCATTTCGATACATAGACTTGTGTCGGTTTCTTGTTACTATTCCTCATTATTCAGAAAAAGAATATTGAGGAGTAGTATTAAGGCTTCGTTTTCAATCTTAGTAAAACGGTAATTTTTCTGATATTTTACACTTCTGTCTTAGGATGAATTAATCTTTTATTTTATATATTCGTTTGATATAAAAATGCTATTTCAAACCCAATATTATATAATAATTAGACCAAAAAACATGAAAAAAACAAAATTTGCCTTATCAATTTTAACCACCTTACTATTATTTTCAAGCAGTACCCTTTTTGCTCAAATTTCTTCAAAAGAGATTGATGAACTCGTAGCAAAATCGTTAGAAAAATTCAACGTTGCTGGTGTTGCAGTAGCTGTTGTAAAAGATGGGAAAGTTATACACAAGAAAGGGTATGGAGTAAAATCTGTTAGCACAAAACAATTAGTTGATGAACATACCAATTTTCAAATCGCTTCGAACAGTAAAGCTTTTACAACTGCTGCTTTGGCTATTTTAGTGGATGAGGGTAAGATATCTTGGAAGGACAAAGTCAAAACATATATTCCCGAGTTTAAAATGTATAATGAATATGTAACGGAGCATTTCCTTATAGAAGATTTATTATGCCATCGTAGTGGCCTCGGCTTGGGAGCTGGGGATTTAATGTTTTTTCCAAATGGTTCAGATTTTACTATGAAAGACGTTCTAAGTAATTTTCAACATTTTAAACCTGTTTCTGAGTTTAGAACACAGTTTGATTATGATAACCTACTTTATTTAGTAGCGGGTGAAGTGACAGCAAGAGTTAGCGGAATGAGTTGGGAGAAGTTTATTGAAACAAAAATCTTGAATCCTTTACAGATGAGTAACTCGCAAGCTTCTATTAAAAGCGTGAAAGATAAATCTAATTTGGCAACACCACATTCTACTAATGGTGCAGAAAATGGAAAAATAAGAACCATTCAAGGATTTGATGAAATGATTAATGGTGCTGCGGGAGGAATTATATCTAATGTAGATGATATGTCTAAATGGGTCCTTTTGCAGTTGAATAAAGGGAAATATGGAGATAATTTGGACAAACAACTTTTCTCTAAAGAGAGACAAAGTGAAATGTGGAAATTACATATTGTTGAAGAAGCAGATCCTAATCCAAGATACAACCAACATTTTGCAGGTTATGGATTAGGTTGGAATTTATCAGATATAAAAGGGAATTTAAGTGTATCCCATACTGGAGGATTACCAGGAATGCTTTCTATCGTTACAATGATTCCTGATCTGAATTTAGGGATTATAATATTAACTAATACAGAAGATGGTGGAGCAGGTATTTTTTCTTCAGTAAGTCAAACGATCATTGATAGTTATTTAGGCCTTAATGATTTCGGCTGGGTAGATAAGTATGCTTCTTTTATGCAGTCACAAAAAAGTGGTGGTGATGAAGTAACCAGTAAAGTTTGGGAGACTGTAAATAAGGCTAAAAGTATTAAAGTTAAAAATGACGATTTTATTGGGCAGTATGAAGATAAATGGTTCGGTAAAGTTGAAATATTCTTAAAAGGCAATCAATTGTGGTTTAAATCGCTTCGTTCACCAAAACTTAATGGACCAATGCAATTTTACAAAGCAAACACATTTGCTGTAAAATGGGAGTATCAGGATATGAATTGTGATGCTTTTGCAATATTTAGTTTAGATGAAGAAGGAAAAGCACAAAGCATTAAGATGAAAGGGATCTCGCCAAATATTGATTTTAGTTTTGATTTTCAAGATCTAGACCTTCAGAGAATTAAATAGGCATTTAGTACTAGCTTATATATACTTCAGCTCCGCTCAAGCGACAATAAATGTCATCCTGAGCGGAGCTGAAATGTGTATAGTAAGTTCTATTTTATTTAATGGCAACCGCAGTCGTTGTCTCCACAGTTTTTCTTGTTTTTAGGTTTCCAGAAAAACTTACGAATTAAAAAAGCAATCGCTATAAATAATATTACAAAAGCTAGAATTTCTTGTACCATGATGCATTATTTTAAGAATTGATAAGCTACTAAAGCTATAACATAAGCTAATCCGCTCATTAAGACCAGCTGAACTATTGGCCATTTCCATGAGTTTGTTTCTTTTTTTGTAATCGCAATTGTACTTGCGCACTGTAATGCAAACGCATAAAAAAGTAATAATGAGATTCCTGAAGCAAAATTGAAAATCTTCTCTCCGGTTTGTGGATTGATTTCTTCTTGCATTTTATTTTTTATTGTAGTTTCATCATCAGTACCACCTACACTGTAAATGGTTGCCAATGTACCTACAAATACCTCTCTAGCTGCAAACGAGCTTATGATTGCAATACCAATTTTCCAATCGTATCCTAAAGGAGAAATTACTGGTTCGATAGTTTTACCCATCAATCCGATGTAAGAGTTCTCTATTTTTTGTGAAGCAACAGCTTCTTCATATTCAAATTCATCTAGAGGCTTGTCTTTGTGTCTTTCTGCTACAATGGCTTCGGCTTCATTAAAGTTCTTTCCAGGCCCATACGAGGCTAAAAACCACAACACAACAGATATTGCTAAGATTATCTTTCCTGCACCTAAGACGAATGCTTTTGTTTTTTCGACAACATTAATAAAAACATTCTTGAATAATGGTGTTTTATAGCTTGGCATTTCAACTACGAAATACGTTTTGTTATTTATTTTTAGTATTTTATTTAAAACATAAGCCGATAAAATTGCCATTCCAAAACCTAGAAGATACAATAGCATTAAAGTTAATCCTTGTAAGTTAAGGAATCCGAAAAGGAGGTCCTCTGGAATTACTAGTTTAATGATAATTGTATAAACAGGTAATCTAGCTGAACAGGTAGTAAACGGTGTTACTAAAATAGTGATTAATCGCTCTTTCCAGCTTTCGATATTACGAGTTGCCATAA
This sequence comes from Flavobacterium pisciphilum, assembly GCF_020905345.1. Lineage (NCBI taxonomy): Bacteria > Pseudomonadati > Bacteroidota > Flavobacteriia > Flavobacteriales > Flavobacteriaceae > Flavobacterium > Flavobacterium pisciphilum. Next base: position 2,831,282 of record NZ_JAJJMO010000001.1, on the reverse strand, counting down.
TTGCTGGAATTGCACAGGCAGTACCCGAAATTAAAGGCACAACGCTCTTTCCTGATAAACCAAATTTGCGCATAATTTTATCCATAAGGAAAACCACACGGCTCATATAACCACTTTCTTCAAGTACAGATATAAAGAAGAATAAGAAAGCAATTTGTGGAATAAATATCAAGATTCCGCCAATTCCAGGGATAATTCCTTGAGAAATTAAATCAGTTAGAATCCCACTTGGCAATCTTTCAGCAGTTAATTTACTTAATGAAGCAAATGCGCCATCGATTAAATCCATTGGGAAAGCAGCCCATTGGAATATAGCTTGAAATATAATAAAGAGTATGACAAAAAATATAACATAACCCCAAACCTTATGCGTTAATATGCGGTCTAGTTTTGCACGGAAATCTGTGGCTATTGTATTGTCTACTTTTAATCCCTCTTTTAAAATATCATTTATAAATTGATATCTTTTAATGGTTTCTTTTTGTTGCAAACGTTTTAACTCAGAGTGCGATTTGGTAAAGGTACTTCTGACTTCGTTTCTATCTAGATTCAAAAAGTTAACATCCTGTGTAATTACCAGCCATAGTTTGTACAATAGTTGGTCAGGAAAAGCATGTTGTAAACTTTTAAAATATTCTGGATCTATAACCGATGCATTTAAGCAGGGGCCATTAGGTATATTTTTGTAGTTAACAATTAGATTTTTAAGTTCTTCAATTCCATGCCCTTTACGAGAACTTATTAAAGCAATTTTTGTTTTTAAATGCTCTTCAAGATATGGAATGTCCAGAGTTATTCCTTTAGATTCCATTCTATCAGCCATATTAATAACTAATATTGTTGGAATTTCAAGGTCTTTTATTTGAGTATAAAGTAGTAAGTTTCGCTTTAGATTCTCAACATCAGTAACAACCAATGCTACGTCTGGATATAATTTATCGTTTTTATTCAACAAAAGCTCAATTACCATATTCTCATCGATAGAGCTGGCATTTAGGCTGTATGTTCCTGGTAAGTCAAGAATGTTGGCTTTGATGTTGTTGGGCAATTTACAGAAGCCCATCTTTTTCTCAACAGTAATTCCTGGATAGTTACCTACTTGTTGATTAAGACCTGTTAATTGATTAAAAACGGAAGTTTTTCCTGTATTTGGATTACCTATTAAGGCTACATTTATATTTTGGATACTCATTGCAAATTCTATTTGATTATTTCTACTTCAATTACACGTGCTGTTTCTATGCGAATAGCTACATGTGAACCATTAATATTCAAATATAAAGGACCACCAAATGGTGCAATTTGAAGTAATTCGACCATGTTACCTGGTAAGCAACCCATTTCTAATAATTTCAACGGAACTAGATCAATATCAAATTCTTTGATAGTGGCTTTTTCGCCTTTTTTAAGGGAGTGGATAGAATGTTTCAAGTTTATTTAGATTGAATTAATATTGCAATAATAGTCATTTAATATTTATTAAAAGCCGTTTTCTACTACGGTTTCAATGTTTTAAGATATAATTCACATATGAAATGAGATTCATCAAAAGTTAAATGAAAACTGTTTATTCAGGGAATTAACTCTTTTGAAAGGAATTTTAAAACAGAGAAGTTATTCGGCAGATAAAAAGGTAATATCTTCTATTAGTTTTTGAATATCTTCTTTTTTGGTTCCGTCGTAAAAACCACGAACTCGTCTTTTTTGATCTACTAAAATGAAGTTCTCTGTATGGACCATATCATATAATTGATCAGGTCTTCCAAGCTTTACTGCCAAATATGATTTTCGAGCCATAGTATAGATTTCTTTTTTGTCACCAGTAACAAGATTCCATTTGCTATCTACAACACCATTTTTAATTGCATAAGCTTTTAGAACAGGAACGCTATCCGTTTCAGGAAATACAGTATGCGAAAGTAACTTTACTTTTGGATTGTTTAAAATTGCTTTTTGAACATCAGCTAAATTAGCTGTCATTTTAGGACAGATAGAACCGCAAGTCGTAAAAAAGAAATCGGCTACGTATATTTTTCCTTCATAATCTTTTTGAGTAATCGTATCACCATTCTGATTTACAAATGCGAAATCGGCAATAGTGTGGTATTTGCTTTTATATTGCATGGTGCTATCAACCAGTTCAGGATTTACATCAGCTGGATTATAAATAGGCAATGTTTTACTTGGTTTTAATGCTGAATAGAACAACGAAATTGTAACAGCAGAAAATACGAATAGTACCAAGAAAAATTTCCTGTATTTGTAGAGTAAAGATTTCATAATTATAATTTGGTGCAAAAGTACAAAAACCTCTTTTTAAATAAGGTAACATTGTTTTTTTTAACCAAATTATAGGATGTACATTTCTGTAGCATGTATTTAGTCGTTTTGTTTTTTTTAGAATAATTGGATATTTTGAGTTTTGAAACAAAAAATCTTGTTATTGTTAACATTTTATTCTGAATAATAACAATAAGTTTGTGAATACTAAACAAAAACAAAATATGAAAAGACAAATTAATAAGCATTTGTTGTTTGCTGTTCCTGCAATGTTAGGATTTGCAATGTGTCAAGCACAAAGCATGGCACCTAAGGCATCAGGTATTGATGTTTCTTTAATGGACAAAAATGTTAAGCCAAGCCAAGATTTCTTTCGTTATGTTAACGGAACTTGGTTAGATAAAACAGAGATCCCTAGCGATAGAAATGCATGGGGAAGCTTTAACGAACTACGTCAGAAGACGGATAATGATGCTTTGGCAATTTTAAAGGAAGCTTCAAAAAGTCAAAAGTATAAATCAAATACAGAGCAAGGAAAGGCAATTGCGCTTTTTAATACAATTTTAGATACTGTTGGAAGAAATAAGCAAGGTATAAAACCATTAAAACCTTATTTGGATAAAATAGATGCTATCAAAAATGTAGCAGACTTACAGAAATTTTTAATAGAAATGGAACCTTTAGGAGGAGCTGGTTTCTTTGGAATTTATGTTAGTGCAGATAAAAAGAATAGTAATATCAATACTGTTAATTTAAGTGTTGGTAGATTAGGGTTGTCTGATAAAGACTATTATGTATCTGAAGATAAGGATTCTAAAGAAAAAAGAGCAAAGTACGAACTCCATATTGCAAGAATGTTGCAGTTTATCGGAGAGTCTCCACAAAAGGCTAAAGAGAGTGCTGCACAAGTTTTGGCTTTAGAAACTGCTATGTCTGCACCAAGATTAGATCGTGTTGAGCGCAGAGACGGAAGACTACAATATAACCCAACAGCAGTTGCTGATCTTAAAAAGATGACACCTGCAATTCAATGGGATAAATATCTTGCAGGGATAGGAATGGCAAAAGCAGATACGATTATTGTAACACAACCACGTTACATGAAAGCGTTGCAAACAATTTTGACTGAGAATAAAGTAGGAGCTTGGAAAGAATATTTAAAATGGAGCGCTTTAAATAAATCTACTTCACAGTTAACTACTCAAATAGAAGATGCAAGCTTTGATTTCTACGGAAAAACATTAACAGGGGCAATTAAACAACGTCCTAGTGAAGAAAGAGCATTACAGGTAATCAATCAAGCTGTTGGTGAATCTTTAGGAAAATTGTATGTTGAAAAAATGTTTCCAGCTGAAGCTAAAGTAAAAGCTGAAAAAATGATTCGTAATATAGTTATGGCTTACCAAAACCGTATTAATAATCTGCCTTGGATGTCAGCAGAAACGAAAACAAAAGCAATTGAAAAACTTAATAAAATTGCAATAAAAATTGGTTACCCTGATAAATGGAAAGATTACAGCGCTTTAGTTATTAAAGATGTACAAGAGGGAGGAAGTTATTTTGAGAATAGCCTTAATCTAGCGAAATGGAGTTATGATGATAACATTTCTAAATACAAACAACCAGTTGATAAAACGGTATGGGGTATGTCACCACAAACTGTAAACGCATATTACAATCCATCATACAACGAGATTGTATTCCCAGCGGCTATTTTGCAACCTCCTTTTTACAATTATGAAGCAGATGAGGCTGTGAACTACGGTGGAATTGGAGCTGTAATTGGACATGAAATTTCTCATGGTTTTGATGATTCAGGAGCACGTTACAATGCAAATGGAAACCTAGTTGATTGGTGGACAGCAGATGATTTGAAACAATTTACAGCTTTAGGAACTGCATTAGCAAATCAATATAGCGCTTTAGAGCCTTTACCAGGAATTCATGTAGATGGTAAGTTTACATTAGGAGAAAATATCGGTGATTTAGGTGGTGTTAATGCTGCTTATGATGGATTACAATTGTATTTAAAAGCTAATGGAAATCCAGGGTTAATAGATGGATATACTCCAGAACAACGTTTCTTTATATCATGGGCAACAGTTTGGAGAACCAAAAGCCGTGATGAAGCAATAAAAAGTCAGGTTAAAACAGATCCGCACTCTCCTGGAATGTACCGTGCTTATGTACCGTTGCAAAATGTAGATGCTTTTTATGATGCATTCTCAATAAAACCAGGTGATGGTATGTATATAGAACCATCAAAGCGAGTTAAAATTTGGTAAAACAAATATTTAAAAACGGCTGTCTTAATAAGGCAGCCGTTTTTTATTTCAGTACTATTAAGTATTAAGTATTAAGTATTAAGTATTAAGTATTAAGTATTAAGTATTTTGTGCTTAAAATCTGGAATATGTATTAGTTGTTTGTAGTCACGAGTTATGAAATTTATAACCTAATCAGTTAAAAGCTTCGACTCCACTCAGCATGACATAAAAATTCACAAATAATCCAAGAATTAAAGTTGTTCAAGTAGTCAATCAATTCAAGTTATCTAGCTAATCTAACAATCCAAAATTCTAAGAATTCTAACAATCTAAGCTAGTCTAATTAATCTAAGCAGTCTAAAATTGTCTAATTCTTTATTTTTCGAATCGACGAATTCACCAGATACAAGCCAATTAAAGTTACTAAAACTCCAATAACAATAGCAAGGGTAAGTGTTTCATTAAAAAGTATGAATCCCAATAATAGGGCAACGATAGGATTGATGTAGGCATAAATACTGCTAACTTCTTTTGGTAAATGTTGCAGCGTATATATAAAAGCAATAAAAGTTAAGACAGATCCAATAATAACTAAATAGGCGATTGCCCACCAAGAAGAAACAGGAATTTTATCTAGCGCTATATTAGTTCCAGTTGCTTCGGTTATACCAAAAAGAATGAAACTAGAAATAAGCATTTGTAAGCCCAAACTAAAATAGGGGTTAAAACTAGCAGCTTTTTTCATGATATGTAAAATTCCAAATGCCCAAGTTATAGTTGCAGCTACAGATAAGAAGATTCCGAATTGAAATTCAGGGTTAAGAAAATCAGCTAGGTGGTCCATAAAAATAATACACACCCCAACAAAACATATTAAAATTCCAGCAACAGCGAGTTTAGCAATTCGTTCTCCTTTAAAAAAGCAAATAATAACAATCCATATTGGGAAAATAGCACCAATAATTGCACCTAGACCGCTACTTATGTATTTTACGCCCCAAGTACTTAACCCATTACTACAGGCAAAATTTAAGATACTCAACACAAAAATAGTTTGCCATTGTTTTCCCTTAGGCCATGGTGCTTTCTTGAGTAAAAAGTAACCAACATATAAAATACCGCCTATAAATTGTCGGATAGTCGCTAGTTGTAATGCAGGCATGTGTTTAACGCCTTCCTTAGATGCTAGCCATGTTGTTCCCCAAAAAAAACTTACCCAACACAAAGCGAGTATTGGTAAACCAATAGATTCTACTTTGTTAGAAAAGGCCTGCTGAATTTTAGCTCTCACGTACTGATTGTTTTATGATGTAAATATTCAGAAATAATTTTGAATTAATACCATGAAATTGCTTTTTGCTTACAAGTTTTAATCTAAATATGTAACATTTTTTTTAAATTTAGACCAATCTAATTACAAGCTTAAATCTAACAAAAATTAGCATTTTATTAAAAATAATAACAATAAGTTTGTGAAACTATAAAACCTTATTTAAAAATGAAAAAACACAATAGTAAGAATTTGCTATTTGCAATTCCTGCAATGTTAGGATTTGCAATGTGCCAAGCCCAAAGTCAGGCACCTTCAGTATCAGGAATTGACGTATCCTTGATGGATAAAAATGTTAAGCCAAGCGAAGATTTTTTCCGTTTTGTAAATGGAACTTGGTTGGCAAAAACAGAGATTCCTAGTGATAGGACAACTTGGGGAAGTTTTAATGAGTTGCTGAAGAAAACAGATGCAAATTCATTAGCTATTTTAAAAGAAGCTTCGAAAGATCCAAAATACAAATCCAATACAGATCAAGGAAAAGCAATAAACCTTTTTAATGCAATATTAGATACTGTTGGAAGAAACAAACAAGGAATTACACCTTTAAAACCATACCTTAAAAAAATTGAGGCAATCAAAAATACTGCCGATTTACAGAAGTTCTTAATTGAAATGGAACCTATTGGTGGAATTGGTTTTTTTGGAGTATATGTAAGTGCAGATGATAAAAACAGTACTAAAAACTCAGTAAGCCTTGGTTTAGGAGAATTAGGTTTACCAGATAAAGATTACTACACAGCTGAAGATAAAGACTCAAAAGAAAAACGTGAAAAATATGTGCTTCACGTAGCAAGAATGTTGCAGTTTATTGGAGAAACTCCTGCAGCTGCTAAACAAAATGCGGAAAAAATATTAGCATTAGAAATCGAAATGTCTAAACCTAGATTAGATAGAGTAGAGCGTAGAGATAGCAGATTGCAATACAACCCAACCGCTATTGCTGATTTGCAAAAAATGACCCCAGCTATTAACTGGAAAAATTACTTTTCTGGAATTGGAATGGCTAAAGTTGATACGGTTATCGTATTGCAACCAAGATACATGAAAGCTTTAGAAACTGTTTTTAAAGAAAACAAAGTAGCAGCTTGGAAAGAGTATATGAAGTGGTCTTTATTGAGCGCAACAGCATCACAACTATCTACAGAAATTGAAAGAGCAAATTTTGATTTTTACGGGAAAACGTTAACAGGAGCAATCAAGCAACGCCCACGTGAGGAAAGAGCTCTTCAAGTAGTAAACCAAACTATTGGTGAGGCATTAGGTAAATTATATGTAGAGAAATTGTTTCCAGCTGAAGCTAAAGTAAAAGCTGAAAAAATGATTCATAATGTAATCTTAGCATACCAAAACAGAATAAACAATTTGACTTGGATGTCTGCTGAAACAAAAGTTAAAGCGATTGAGAAATTAAATAAGATTACAATTAAAATTGGTTACCCTGACAAATGGATAGATTACTCGGCTTTACAGGTTAGAAGTCTTGCAGAAGGAGGAAGCTTTTTTGAAGACATGAGAAACTACTCTAAATGGAGTTTTGAAAAAGGTCTTTCTAATTTAAGCAAACCAGTAGATAAGACAGAATGGGGAATGTCACCACAAACTGTAAACGCATATTACAATCCATCGTATAACGAAATTGTATTTCCAGCGGCAATATTACAACCACCTTTTTATAATTATCAAGCAGACGAAGCTGTAAATTATGGTGGAATAGGAGCAGTAATCGGACATGAAATTTCTCATGGTTTTGATGATTCAGGAGCGCGTTATAACGCAGAAGGAAATCTTGTTGACTGGTGGACAGAAAATGACTTGAAAGAATTTACAAAATTAGGAGACGCACTTGCAAATCAATATAGTGCTTTAGAGCCACTTCCGGGAATTCACGTAGACGGTAAGTTTACTTTAGGTGAAAATATTGGAGATTTAGGTGGTGTAAATGCAGCTTACGACGGATTACAATTGTATTTAAAAGCTAATGGGAATCCAGGTTTGATTGACGGATATACTCCAGAGCAACGTTTCTTTATTTCTTGGGCTACGGTTTGGAGAACTAAAACACGTGATGAAGCTTTGAAAAATCAAGTAAAAACAGATCCACATTCTCCTGGAATGTACCGTGCTTATGTGCCAATCCAGAATATGGATATGTTTTATGAAGCATTCTCTATCAAAAAAGGAGATAAGATGTACATAGAGCCAGAGAAAAGAGTGAAAATCTGGTAATATTAAAATTGCATAAAAAAAGAGGCTGTTTACAACTTAATGTAACAGCCTCTTTTTTTGTTTTATAGGTTTTCTTAACTTAAAACTAACCGCAAAGTTCGCAAAGGTATACGCAAGAGATAGCAAGGCTATTTGAATGAAACCTGAAACTGCGACTGAAAACTAAACTTTAAGATTAACCGCAAAGTTCGCAAAGGTATACGCAAGAGACAGCAAGGCTATTTGAATGAAACTTGAAACTGCAACTGAAAACTAAACTTTAAGATTAACCGCAAAGTTCGCAAAGGTATACGCAAGGGGCAGCAAGGTTATTTGAATGAAACCTGAAACTGCGACTGAAAACTAAACTTTAAGATTAACCGCAAAGTTCGCAAAGGTATACGCAAGGGGCAGCAAGGTTATTTGAATGAAACTTGAAACTGCGACTGAAAACTAAACTTTAAGATTAACCGCAAAGTTCGCAAAGGTATGCGCAAGGGGCAGCAAGGCTATTTGAATGAAACTTGAAACTTGAAACAAAAATAAAACAGTCGCAGTTTTCAGTCGCAGTATAAAATCTTTGTCCCTTTGCAACTCTGAGTCTTTGAGCCTTTTTTTATGGTTTTCTTGTAAAAGTATATCCGAGTACATTTTCTATTTTAGAGCTAGATATAATCTTTTTGGTGCTTTCTTTCTCATGATTGAACTTAGGTAAAGGCAAATTGTTTTCTCGAGCCTTTAGCGTATAATATTCCTCGCGAGAAGGATGAAAAGGAGCAACGGCATTATATATTTCACTCCATGAATTGGATTCTATTATTTTCAGGATGATGCCCATGCAGTCTTCTAGCTGTATGAAGTTGATAGGAGCTCTAGGATTCTCAATATTCTCTTTTCCTGCCAGAAACTTTATTGGGTTTCGATCTTCGCCTATTAAGCCTCCAAAACGTAAAATTGTAGTCTTAAAATTAGTGTTGCCTTGCAAAAGAGCTTCAGCAATTAGCAATTGTTTGCCACTTTCAGTATCGGCATTTGCTTTGGTATCTTCAGTTATCAATTCATTATTCTCACCATAAACAGATGTAGAGCTTATAAAAAGGACTTTCTCGATTGTTGATTTTTCAATAAACGGAATTAAAAAAGCGATTTTATCTACAAAACTCTCAGCGTTGTCACCACGTAATTTGGGTGGGATATCGATAATTAAAATAGAGCTTTCATTTAAAAAAGATTCAATTTCAGATGCTATACTTTCCCCAAAAGAAGAATTGGTTTCGTTAAGATTTATATTTATTAAAAATGGATTAATCTCAGATGCTTTTAATATCGAGATTTTCTCAGTTGAGGTTGTGGAGCCATTTATAGAAAAACCTTTTGCGATCATTGTTTCCGCTAAAGGAAATCCAAGCCATCCACAACCTAAAATGCTAACCTTTGTCATTTTATTTTTTAAATCAGATTAAGGTACAACTATAGTACTTGGTTTTAAGCTATCATTTGCAACCTTCAAACTATCTTGAGGAGCTGTTGTAGTTTGGGCTGCTTCTAAAACGACTTTCGAAGGTTTTATTTTCTCCCTAACAACAACTGCATTATTTAATACAAAAGGAGTCGGCATCATCCAAGAAGCTCTTTTCTCAACATTAAGGGATGGATTGGTCAATAAATCAAATGAACTCTCCATTATAGTCATGTCAAAAACAGTCTTAGCATCGATATTAAATTGCATCACAAGTGGTTCATTATTTACGACGTAATAACTTAAAATTTTATCCCCTTTTCGTGTCAATTGCTTGCCCTTTTGTCCAAGAGGAGCAGCACCGTTTGCTTTAAAATCATTGAATTCCATTTTTGTGTCGCCAAAAATATCGTAACGATTTACTTTTCTGTTAGGTGTGATTTTAATTTTTAGATACCTTGTATTTCCTCTCACACTATCTTGAAGAAAAGCAATTGTAGGTCTGGCTAATGCTATTTTTGGTGCATCAGCACTGTAGGTAAATCCAGAGCTGTATTTGCTAAACAACTGTAGGTTGTTTAAGGCTATTGCATCTTTCGGCTCTTGCCCTAGGTATTTTTTAGTCCATTCGTCTAGGTTAACATCATAGGTTGCCCATTTGTACGTGTTGTTATCTGCATTGTAGATGTACAATAAGCTATTCGATTTTGCTTTTCCGTTTTCATAGCCAGAAGTATAACCTCCCCAAGCAAAACAACCAATAGAAGCTACAAGGAACACCAGTGCCCAAATTCCCTTTTTTAGGAAAGAACCAAAAATTGGAAGTAATAATCCGAAGGTTAGAACTGTTAGAATAGCACTTCCAAAAAGTACTTTTAATCCTAATCCTATTGGAAACATTTGAATAAATGGTGCAATTATCAATAATGCAGGAACACTAAATAAGAGGCTAATCAATAGATTTGCTTTTTGCGTAATTACATAAATTGCAAATAAGAGCAATCCAAAGTAAACAGGAATGATTAAAAAGCCTGCACCTTTTAAGCTATTTGCCAATATAGCGTTAATGATTATCCATAAGAATAATGGTGCTACAAAATGATTCATTGTCATTTTTGTGTCAGAGAAACGGTTGTAGAATCCAAAGCAAATAGCTATTGTTAATAATACAAAAGTTGCAATATAGAGATGACCATTATAAGTAAATCCGTTTAGTAAGTCGTTGTACTGAGGGTAAATTTGTAAAATGATTTTCCATCCTAAAAAAGTAACAAGACCTGCTGTAGCGATTGATGCTAGTAAAGGCACAAACCCTCTAAATATTTCGCTAAAAGTGATAATTCTTTTAGCTTTCCCTATGAAAATTAATAATATAAAAAGACCTAATGCAATAATAGTCATTGGTAAAACCCATGCAAAAGGATAGTTTATAAATGTAAAAGGAACAGTGAAATAAACAAAATCTTCAGTAGTCGGTGCTTTATTTAAGTTAGCATTCGAAAAATATTTCATCAAAGGCATTAAGTAGCTTCCTTGATGTGTTAAGCTCGTTTTGTTTAAATGAGCAAGATCATCTTGTTGAGTATGATAATTAAAATGGTCATCTATAAAAGCAAAATTAAATCCTTGAATATCGCCTTGTTCTCTAAAAACAGTTAAATCGGTATCATTCGGGAGCATCTTGTAAATGCTGTACATAAGAGAATTAGATACAGGATAGGTTGTTTTTGCTTCGGCAAATTCTTTAACTAGTTCAGCATTTCCACTGTTGGTTTCCATTAGCATATAGCTAGGTCCAGAAGTACCACGAGCTTCAAAGTTTATTACTAAACCTACATCTTTAGCCCATTTGTGTTGTGTTACAAAAAGAGCAGCACCATTGAGACCTAATTCTTCGGCATCAGTAAAAAGGATAATAATATCATTTTTGTGTTTTTCCTTGCTGTATAAAAAGGCGCGAACACCTTCTAAAATTGTCGCAACTCCAGATGCATCATCGCTAGCGCCATGAGAGGCAGAATGAGGAGCGCTATCATAATGAGAGAGTAATAATAAAGCTTTGGTGTTGTTAGTCCCTTTAATACGGGCCATGATATTTTTGGATTTCACTAGATTTCCCCAGTCACTCATCGTGAAGCCTTCTTGAATAGAAGTCTCTAGTCCAAGTTCTTTTAATTCTGATTCGATATACTGCGCAACTATTTCATGGTTTTGGGAACCAACATAATGGGGCTTTTGAGCAATTTCTTTGACATGAGATAAGGCCCTGTCGGTTGAAAATTCGGCAAGCGCTTCTTCTCCCTTAGAAACCCATTGGGGTTTAAGGGTAATATAAATAAAAGCTAGTACTGCAATAATGACTAGAATGGATAAGACGGAATGGATGTTTTTTTTCATGTGGTATTTGGTGGCTAAAGTTCTTTTTTAACAAGCATATAATAATCGTTCTCCAAAGAACGGTATCCTTGGTCATATAAAAAATAGTAGGTATTTCCGGTTTTGGTTTCCAGGATATTAGTAAAAAATTCAAAATCGAATCCCTTACTGAGCATTTTACTTCTTGTTGTATTTGATTTTCCTTCGGGATTAAGTTCGGATAATATACGGTAATTTTTTCGTAACTTGTTGTTTACGTTACGCATAAAGTTAGTACTGTCTTTGTTTATTTTGTTGTTATAAGCATTACGGCAATTGTCGGAGCAGAATTTCTTATCCTCTCGACCTACAATCTTTTCAGAGCATTCCAAGCATTTTCTCATGGATTTAGTTTTTTAATCTCATATAAATCATGTCGTCTGTCTTTTAAAATTCGGACACTACCATGTTCATGAATATCTTTCAACAAATCTAAATCTACATCAACAATCAAGGTCATTTCAGTATTAGGTGTTGCTTCGGCTTTTATTCCGTTACTAGGAAATGCAAAATCAGAAGGAGTAAAAACTGCCGCCTGAGCATATTGAATATCCATATTGTTCACCTTTGGTAAGTTTCCAACACAACCAGCAATGGCTACATAACATTCGTTTTCGATAGCTCTAGCTTGTGCGCAATGTTTTACTCTAACATAAGCATTTTGAGTATCAGTTAAAAAAGGAACAAACAAAATATTCATACCTTCATCAGACATGATTCTCGATACCTCAGGAAATTCAACATCATAACAAATCAGAATTCCTATTTTGCCACAATCAGTATCAAAGGTCTTAATTTCAGAGCCACCTTTCATTCCCCAATGTTGAACTTCGTTGGGAGTTATATGTATTTTGCTATACATTTCAGATGTTCCGTCACGTTTACATAAAAATCCGACATTGTATAAATTGCCATTTTCTAAGTAAGGCATACTTCCTGTAATGATATTGATATTATAAGAAATTGCAAACTCTTGAAAACGTTTACGAATCGGCTCAGAATGTCTTGCTAATTCTCGTATTGCTTCGGCTTCAGACAGATGGTTGTAATCGGCCATTAGAGGTGCTATGAAAAGTTCTGGAAATAAAGCAAAATCACTTCCGTAGCCAGAAACCACATCTATAAAAAATTCCGATTGCTCAAAAAGAGCCTCTATATTGTTCAATTGGCGCATTTGCCATTGTATTAATCCAAGCCGAATAATGCTTTTTTCCAGATTTATTAATTTCGGACTTTCATCATAATAAACATTATTCCATTCTAGTAAAACAGCAAACTCCATCGAATCTTCATCACCTTCCAAGTAGTTTTTCATGATTCGGATAACGTGAAAATCATTACTTAACTGAAAAGAAAGTACTGGGTCATGTAATTGTTTGTGTTTTACTTTCTCAATATAATTTTTTGGAGATAATTTCTTAGAATGTTGAGCATAATTAGGTATTCTTCCTGCAAAAACGATAGCTTTTAAGTTTAGCTGCTCGCACAATTCTTTTCTAGCATCGTACAAACGTCTACCCAAACGCAAGCCACGGTAATTGGGATGTATAAACACATCTATACCGTATAAAATTTCTCCATTTTTATTATGAGTCGAAAATGTGTAGTTGCCAACTATTTGAAGATAATTGTGTTTTTTGTCAACTAGTTTTTCGTCTACAATCAGAGATAATGCAGATCCAACTACTTTTCCATCTACAAGAATTACCAATTGACCTTCGGGAAAAACCTGAAGTAATTTCTCAATATGTTCAACTCTCCAATAAGAATCAGCCATTGCAGGATAAGACTCTACCATAGAATTCTTGAGCTGTTTGTAGTCTTCAAATTCTAAGTTGCGTAATTCTACTTTATTAATTTTGGCCTGCATAATGTGAGATTTTCCTCAAATATAATGAATTATTCCCATTTACAAACGTTTACAAGCAGTTACAGTCGAAAGTAAATAGTTACCTACCGATTAAGGATAGTTTCATGTCGCATCTTTGCCTTGTTGATTTCAGGGTGATTTCAATAATATATATATAACCATTTAAATAGTATAAGCCATGAGTACATTAAGAAACAAAGTACAGTTAGTTGGAAACGTAGGAAACGATCCAGAAATTAGAGACCTAGATGGAGGTAAAAAGTTAGCCAATTTAATAATTGCTACAAATGATAGGTATACCAATGACAAAGGAGAAAAGGTAGAGCAAACAGAGTGGCATCGTCTTATTGCTTGGGGTAAAACTGCCGAAATTATCGAAAAATATGTCGTTAAGGGTAAGGAAGTAGCAATTGAAGGGAAGTTAACCCACCGTAGTTATGATGATAAAAACGGTGAAAAACGATTTATAACCGAAGTTGTTATAACCGAACTTCTTTTATTAGGAAGTAGATAGTGTGTTGTTGTAAATATTCAAAAGCCTCATGAGATTCTTTTTCATGAGGCTTTTTTTTTTAAAGGAATAGATGGAAATAATGGGTAAGGTCTATTTGTTGTCATATTATTTTTTAAGGTAATTGGTCATAATTCAGTTTGTTATGGTAGGTATTTAGCCAGTTTTATTCGTGCTAATTAGATAAAATCATTTATCTTTAATGAAAATACCACATAAATCTAATAAAGACTTATGCTTGGACTTCAAGTATTTTAAGTAAAAATTCCTTTCATTATTAGTTTCATCATTTATTTAAGAGTTTAATAGCTTACTAATTTTTTAATAATCACTTTAAAATTTAATAAAATGAACACAAGAAGAAAAGCCTTATTGATACTCCCGATTATGATATTGGGTTTAATTTACAGTTGTAGTCCATCTGTAAAAGTTACAACTGATTATGACCGTTCAGTTAATTTTTCGCAGTATAAAACATTTGCAGTTTATGATCTAAAAGCACAAGAAGGTCAAGTAAGTCAATTAAATGCAGAGCGAGTTACAAATGCAATTCGTATTGAAATGATTAATAAAGGATTTACAGAATCAACTAATGATCCTGATTTAAAAGTCAATGCAGTTACAATTCTAAAAGACAAAAAACAGGTTACAGCAAATTCTGATTTTTATGGATATGGCGGTATGTATCGTCCGTATGGATATTGGGGAGGTGGTATGATAACGGGTAGAACAACGTATAATACATATGATTATGTTGACGGGTCTTTGATAATTGATATAGTATCGACTAAAACACAAAAATTAATTTGGCAAGGAATCGGTAATACCGAACTAGATAAAAGACCAGATAATCCGGATGAATTTATCAGTTCTTCAGTTAAGAAAATTTTAGCTGGATTTCCTCCAGGATTAGTTGCTAAAAAATAAAGTCAAAAGGATTAGCGCAGAAAAATCAGAGGCTATTGGAAAATTACTTTTCCAATAGCCTTTTACTTTTTGTAGGTTTTTATAGATTAACAAAAAAATTATAGAAATATTAACGCTTAAATTCTAAATAATCTGTTTAATATTTGATTGTTTTGTAACAAAAAATAAATTATCACTACTAATTTATCAAAACCATTAAAAAATAATTATGTATAAATTTTCTATGAAATCAGTTTTCGCTGCATCTGCCTTTATGGTAGGGGTTAGTGGCTGTTTCGCGCAAGACATTTTGGTTAACTCTTTAAAAGTAAATGCAAGCGAAAAAAGTAAAGAGAGCTTTAAGTTTACAGAGCAAATTAACCTAGGTACAACATCGGTTAAGGCACAAGGATCTTCGGGAACGTGCTGGAGTTATGCTACAAACTCTTTCTTAGAGTCTGAAATGATCAGAATAGGGAAACAACCAGTTGAGTTATCTCAAATTTTCTCTGCAAGAAATGTATATGTTGAGAAAGGTAAAAACTATGTACGTATGCATGGAGCAGTAACATTAGGTGATGGAGGTTCGTTGCATGATGTAATCAATATGTATAAAAAATACGGAACAGTTCCAAGAGAAGTTTATACAGGATTGAACTACGGAACAGATAAAAATAAATTTGCTGAAATGGCAGCTATTAACGAAGGTGTTTTAACAGCAGTAGTTAAGAATCCAAACGGAGTACTTACTCCAAACTGGGAAAAAGCCTATGCAGCAGTTATTGACTCTTATTTAGGTAAAGTGCCAGAAAACTTTGCTTACAAAGGGAAAAACTATACACCACAATCATTTGCAAAAGAGGTTGTAGGTATTAATCCAGATGAGTATGTTGAAATGTCATCATTTACAAATGCGCCATATTACCAAAAAACATTTTTGGCAGTACCAGACAACTGGTCATTTGATCAAGTATATAATGTGAAAATTAATGATATGACAGATGTTATTGATAACGCATTAAAGAAAGGTTATACAGTTGCTTGGGCTACAGATGTGAGCGAAAAAAGTTTTAGCTGGAAAAATGGAGTAGCATATGTACCGACTAAAAGTTTCGATGATATGACTGCAGATGAAAAAGCGAATATGTTTAATGGACCAAAAGAAGAGCCTGAAATTACTGCAGAAATGCGTCAGACTGCTTTTGATAATTATACAACTACAGATGATCACGGAATGCACATTATTGGTTTAGCAAAAGATCAAACTGGAAAAGAGTATTATATCGTGAAAAATTCATGGGGAGAAACAAATGACTACAAAGGATACTTATTTGTGACTAAAAACTTCGTGAAGTATAAAACTACTGCTCTAATGGTAAACAAAGGCGGAATACCTGCTGAAATCGCTAAAAAACTAGGGGTTTAAGTTTATTACCACTTTAGGATTATAAAAAAAAAGCGCTACAAGTAATTGTAGCGCTTTTTTTTTGGTTTTATTTGATGGTGTATTAAAAAGATTATTTGTCCTTTAATAGTTTTTCTAAGTATTCAACTTTCTCTTTTTCGACCAAAACTAAACGCTCGTATAGTTCTATCATCTTATCGAGTGGATTGAAATTAGGTTGAATGTTAATTGCGTTGATTGTTGAATTATCATGAGCAGTAAAAGTATTATTGATAACATTTGATACTGTTTCGTCACTATGGTTTTAATTGCTTCTGTTGAGGCTTAATAATGTTTTTACGGCTCTAATTTTTCCACAAAACAATCGCGAGCTTGTCACTCTGAGAAACGAAGAGTCTCCGTTCGTAGCTCGACAATCTAAAAAATACTTTGTGTTAGTTTTTTGTGGAGATGTTTTAAAACTTTGCAGACTTTGCGTAAATCTTTGTGCGCTTTGCGGTAAAATCTTTTTTGTCTAATCCCCAACTTTTCTACCTGATCCCTCTTCGCTGCTCAAGGAGACAACGATTGAGGTAAGGAATACTAGCTCGATAATCTAAATATATACTTTGTGTTAGTTTCTTGTGGAGACCCTTCGTTCCTCAGAGTGACAAGATTGAAGTAAGGTAAAGTATTGCAAAAAAAAAAGACCATCATTTCTGATAGTCTTTTTTGCTCCCTCTCTTGGGCTCGTTCCGATAGCTATCGGAACAAGGTCTCTCTGATTAAGAGTATTTCGCTAATAGTTTTTCTGTCATTTCAGGATACTTTTGCAAATTAAGAAGATAGGTTTTGCTTTTCATGTTTTTTATATGTCTTTCAATTTTTCTCGCTTGAGAAATATCAGTGCACATAATAGAATAAAATAATATCCAATCATTTGCAATTTTGGTATGTGAATTTTTGAATTGCCCAGAGTTATGCCATTGAATCCTAATTTGAATATCCGAAGTTTCTCCTATGTAGTAAGTTTCTTTACTTGGAGAGTATATAATGTAAACAAAGTGCATAGAGAATAGGTCTTAGTTAAAGGGCAAAAAAAAAGACCATCATTTCTGATAGTCTTTTTTGCTCCCTCTCTTGGGCTCGAACCAAGGACCCTCTGATTAACAGTCAGATGCTCTAACCAACTGAGCTAAGAAGGAATCACCTTAAAGGTAAATATGTTTGCTAAAAAAAAGTTGCTCCCCCTCTTGGGCTCGAACCAAGGACCCTCTGATTAACAGTCAGATGCTCTAACCAACTGAGCTAAGGAGGAAGTTGTTGTTCTTTTTAGCGAGTGCAAATATAGAACGTTTTTTGCTTTCAAAAAAACTTTTTTGCACTTTTTATTAATATTTTTTACTTCCCTACAATTGCTTTGTAGATATCGTTACCGTTAGCAAATAAAAGCAATGTGATAAGTAAGACAAAGCCAACCATTTGCGCATTTTCTAAGAATTTATCGCTCGGTTTTTTGCCACTAATGATTTCGTATAATAAAAACATCACATGACCACCATCAAGTGCAGGAATCGGCAATAAATTCATTACTCCAAGCATTATTGATAAAAGTGCAGTAATAGACCAGAACACTTCCCAGCTCCAAGTACTTGGAAAAATATTGTAAATAGCAGCAAAACCACCTACTTGTTTGTATGCTTTAGTTTCAGGATTAAAAATCATTTTTAATTGTTTTCCATATCCTACTAATTGATCTTTCCCTTTTTCGATTCCAACTGGAATTGATTCAAAGAAGCTAAATTCTTTAGTACTTACTTTATAGTAACCTAATTTCTCTAACGAGTCCATTCCTAATCCGCCTAGTTGTACACCAAGCTTACCATCTTTTGATATGATAAGATTAATCGGAGTTTCTTTTTGGTTTCTTAAAACAGTCGCAGGAACAGTTTTTCCTTTGTTGTTTTCTAAAAAGGCTCTTACTTCATCAGAATATTTTACTTTTTGTCCATTGATAGAAGTAATCAAATCTTTTGGTTGTAAAGTAGTATTCGCAGATTCGGAAGCAATAGCACCAATTACAAATGGCATTCTCATAGAAACAAGCGGGCTTTTTTCATGCTTCGATAATTGATCAACAAGATCATTTGGCATGTTGATAGTTTGTTCAACTCCGTTTCTTTCAATAAGAACTTGTTTTGACATAACTAAATCCATGTTGATCTGATTGTCAAAATTCTCCACTTTTTTACCATCAATAGCAATGATTTTATCACCAGTTTTAAAACCTACTTTATTCATTACAGGATTGTCTATTAAAAGACCATCTTTAATATCAGTATTAGCAACGTACGTTTCGCCATAAGCAAAAGCCATTCCTATATATATGATAAAGGCAAGGATAAAGTTTACCGTAACTCCACCAAGCATAATGATTAAACGTTGCCAAGCTGGCTTAGAACGAAACTCCCAAGGTTGTGGTGGTAAAGCCATTTGTTCTTTGTCCATGCTTTCGTCGATCATCCCAGAGATTTTTACATAACCACCTAGAGGTAACCATCCAATTCCGTATTCGGTTTCACCGATTTTCTTTTTTAGAAGAGAAAATTTTACATCAAAAAATAAATAGAATTTTTCGACTCTTGTTTTAAATAGTTTTGCTGGGATAAAATGCCCCAATTCATGAAGAATAATAAGTAATGATAAACTCAATAAAAATTGAGAAAGCTTGATAACTATATCCATTGTTTAGTTTTTGTTCTTAAATAACGCACAAAAGTAACGTTTTCTATTTTAATTCGTAGTGCAATATAAGTTATAAGGTTTTAAATGTTTGTTAATTAATAAACATTTAAATTTCTTGTTTTGCTAAGATGCAGTAACTTTACTTTTTGAACACTATGTAAAGTATTAGTAGTGTAAAACCATTAAAAGTTACATCGTATGGGATCAGTATTATTTTCTCCACTTTCTATAAAAAAAATCACTTTAAAGAACAGAATCGTTATTTCGCCAATGTGTCAATACTCCGCTGTTGACGGTTTTGCCAATGATTGGCATTTGGTACATCTAGGTGCTCGTGCGAGTGGTGGTTCGGGATTAATAGTTCAGGAGGCGACTGCAGTTTCGCCAGAAGCGAGGATTTCACCAGCAGATTTAGGTCTGTGGAATGATGAGCAAATCGGGAAATTACAAGTAATTAATCAATTTATTGTTTCTCAAAATGCAATTCCAGGAATCCAGATAGCACATGCAGGGCGAAAAGCTAGTGTTTCGGCTCCTTGGGAGGGTAATAAAAAGTTAGATGTTGCTGAAGGTGGATGGCAGACAGTTGCTCCAAGTGCAATAGGGTATCATGATAATGAAATAGCACCTGTAGCTTTAGATAAAGCAGGAATCCAAAAAGTAATTGCCGATTTTAAAGCAACTACCAAAAGAGCTGTTGCCGCTGGATTTCAAGTTTTGGAAATTCATGGAGCACACGGATACTTACTACATCAGTTTATGTCACCGTTATCTAATCTTAGAACTGATGAATATGGAGGGAGTTTTGAGAATAGAATCCGTCTTACCCTTGAAATTGTAGATGCAGTTCAAGCAGAATGGCCTGCTGATTTGCCTTTGTTTGTTAGGATTTCGGCAACGGATTGGGCAGATGGCGGTTGGAATGTTGAAGAGTCAATTAAACTTTCTTCAATTTTAAAATCTAAAGGAGTAGATGTTGTAGATGTTTCTTCGGGAGGATTGGTTTCTCATCAAAAAATTTCGCTCGGCCCAAATTATCAAGTTCCTTTTGCCGAAAGGATAAAAAAAGAGACAGGAGTATTAACTGGAGCAGTCGGTTTAATTACCGAAGCCACACAAGCCGAAGCTATTTTAAATTCAGGTCAAGCCGACTTAATATTGTTTGCTCGTGAATCACTTCGTGATCCAAACTTGGCATTGCATTTTGCATCAGAGTTAAACTCAGATATTCAATGGCCGAAACAATACGAAAGAGCCAAAACACGATAAATACTTAAAATTTAACCATTAAGAGAATAGATTAATTTACGTAATCACTTAATGGTAAAACAAACAAATACAATGCAAAAAATAAAAACAGCACTATTATCATACGGAATGTCGGGGAAAGTCTTTCACGCACCATTTATAGCCATTCATCCTGGATTTGAACTTATAGGTTCTTGGGAAAGAAGCAAGAAATTAATACAGCAAGATTACCCAGCAGTTAAAAGTTATCCAACAATTGAGGATGTTCTTGTAGATGATATCGATTTGGTAATTGTAAATACACCCGTTGAAACCCATTATGAATTTGCTAAAAAAGTTTTGGAGGCAGGTAAACATGCTATAGTAGAAAAGGCATTTACAACTACTGTTGCTCAGGCACAGGAATTGGATGATTTAGCTAAAGCGAAAGGATTAAAATTGGCGGTTTTTCAAAACAGAAGATGGGATAGTGATTTTAAAACTGTTCAAAAGGTTGTTAAAGATGGTGTTTTAGGAGATTTAGTCGAAGCAGAATTTCACTTTGATCGTTATAATCCTTTATTAAGTATCAAAGCTCATAAGGAAACGGCCAATTCTGGAGCGGGAATTCTAAAAGATTTAGGACCACATTTAATAGATCAAGCATTGCATTTGTTCGGATTTCCAAAATCTGTTTTTGCAGATATCAGAATAACACGCGAAAAATCATTGGTTGATGATTATATGGATCTGCTATTGTATTACAATGATTTTAGAGTTCGATTAAAAGCAAGTTTCTTTGTTCGAGAAGCTAATCCAGCTTATGTTGTGCATGGTAAGAAAGGCTCTTTCTTAAAACCTCGAGGCGATGTTCAGGAAGACGATTTAAAATTAAGTAAAAAACCAGATGTTGCGACTTGGGGAACTGAATCAGAAGATTTAAAAGGGATTTTACACACCGAAATTGATGGTAAGATTATCAAAGAAAAGATTCCAACTTTTCAGGGTAATTATTATGACTTTTTTGATGGCGTTTATAAGTCGATTGTTGCTAATACAATAGAGCCTGTTACGGCTGAAGATGGTGTAAAAACAATGAAAATAATAGAAGCTGCTATTGAGAGTAGTACTCATCAAAAAGTGGTTAATTTATAAACAATAACGTTATAATTTGTAGGAACTGGTTGGGTTGAATTAATCGCAAGAATGATTTTCGTAATTTTGCCCAATCAAACCATAAACGATTCATTTTGATAGATTTAAACTTCATTGGCAGATTTAAGACCAAAGCAAAATTTAAGAAAACCTATAAACATGTAAAAGCTTCGTACTTAAATCGAATTCGATTTGCTGTGGGGATGTTTTATTTTGCAATGGGATTATGTTTTGCCACTTGGGCAAGCCGGATTCCAGATATCAAAACGGCTTTGCACTTAAGCGAAGGGCAATTGGGATCTATTTTGTTTGCATTGCCACTTGGTCAACTGGTAGTTATGCCTTTTTCGGGTAAACTAGTGACAAGATTTGGAAGCCACAGAATTCTAATTCTTTCTTTGTTATTTTACGCTTTTAGTTTAACTAATTTAGGATTAGCCAATGCTTCATGGCAATTATCACTTGCGTTGTTTGTATTCGGAATATTTGGAAACTTAGCCAATATTGCAGTAAATACCCAAGGTGTTTATACCGAAGTACTTTTTAAGAAAACAATAATGTCTTCTTTTCACGGTATGTGGAGTTTTGCTGGATTTTCGGGTGCATTAGTAGGATTAGGGATGCTTGCTTTAAAATTGACACCATACTATCACTTTGTTATTGTAGCAGGAATTGTATTGGTTATGATTGCTTTTAATTATAAATTCTTGATTAAAGCCAAAGAAAAAATTAAAGTAAAGGTAGAAGAGAAGAAAAAGAAATTATTTGCAAAACCAGACAGTTCATTGATTTGGCTAGGAGTAATTGGTTTTTGTTGTATGGCGAGTGAAGGAGTAATGTTTGATTGGAGTGGCGTTTACTTTAAAGATGTGGTAAAAGCTCCAGGAGCCTTGGTTATCGTAGGGTATACTTCGTTTATGATAATGATGGCGAGCGGGCGTTTCCTTGGTGATGGACTTATCCTCAAATTTGGAAGAAAAAAAGTACTGCAAATCAGTGGATTGGTTATCTCGTTAGGGCTTTTTACCTCAGTATTATTTCCTTATATAATTCCATGTACCATCGCTTTTATGTTTGTAGGGCTTGGAGTTTCTACAGTTGTACCAACTTTGTATAGCGTAGCTGGGAAAAATCCAACAGTCCCAGCAGGCGAAGCTTTAACAATAGTTTCGAGTGTGAGTTTTTTAGGTTTCTTAATGGGCCCACCCGTTATTGGTTATATTGCTGAAGCCTTTGGTCTTCGTTTTTCCTTCGCATTTATCGGGATCTTCGGATTTTTAATTGCTTTTATGGTTTCTAGAATAAAAGCAATAGAGTAGTAAACTTGTTTTATAACATTAGTACTCTCCTGTTCAGTATCTTTTCTAAATAATATTTAACAGGAAAAATATTATATTCAATTTTTGTTTTCTATATTTGGCGTTTATGTAATATAGTAAAATTCTTATATTATGTAATTATAAAATACCACTTCTTCAAAAACATCTTTTGATTGTTGCAATAAGTTGATGATTCTTCATTTCAAATTATTGCAACAATCAAATTTTAATC
This sequence comes from Flavobacterium pisciphilum, assembly GCF_020905345.1. Taxonomy (NCBI): domain Bacteria; kingdom Pseudomonadati; phylum Bacteroidota; class Flavobacteriia; order Flavobacteriales; family Flavobacteriaceae; genus Flavobacterium; species Flavobacterium pisciphilum. Next base: position 2,807,974 of record NZ_JAJJMO010000001.1, on the reverse strand, counting down.
CTTTGATTTTTAATAATTAAAAAATCTTAGATAGTTAAAAAAGATATCATGTTTATAAAAAAGTGTTTAGTCATAATTTTATTTATTTCTCAATCAGGAATTGCTTTTTCACAAGAAGAAACTGGTTTTCAAGGGAGAGTTATTGATTCGAAAACACAAAAGGCACTTCAATATGTTGTGGTTAGTATTCAAAACTCTGCAATTATGCAATTGACAGAAAGGGATGGTGCATTTAAGTTGGTTTTGCAATCAGAAGGGAATCAATTGTTATTGTTGCACAGTCAGGGATATAAAGATTTATTGTTTCCAGTAAAAGCTGTTTCTGGAGAAATGATGGATTTAGGTGTTTTGGTTTTAGAAGAAGATAATCAAATCGGATCAGAATTAATCTTAATTGCTTTATCAGAAAGTGATTTGACTGATGATAATAGTAGCTCTGAAACTACTTCGGGACTTTTACAATCTTCTCGAGATGCTTTTATTCAAGCCTCAGCTTTTAATTGGGGACAAGCCCGTTTTAGGATGCGAGGATTGGATAGTGAGCACGCTAAGATGACAATCAACGGAATCACGATGAATAAAATGTATGATGGACGTCCACAATGGAGTAATTGGGGAGGTTTAAATGATGCTACAAGGAATCAGGAATTCTCTGTTGGAATAGCTACTTCAGATTATAGTTTTGGTGGTGTTCTAGGAACACAACAAATTAATACACGAGCTTCAATTTACAGACCAAGTTCACGAATTACATTTTCGGGTAGTAATACCAATTATAGTTTGCGAGCAATGGCTACTTATGCTACAGGTTTGATGCCTTCTGGGTGGGCTTTTGTAGTTTCAGCAGGGAAACGTTGGGCAAATGAAGGTTTTTTTGAAGGAACAAACTACGATGCGGATTCTTTTTTTATGAGTATTGAAAAGAAATTAAGTTCTCAGCATTCATTAAATTTTACAGGATTTTATACTCCAAATTCAAGAGGCAAAAACTCCCCAAATACAGATGAGGTAACTCAACTTACAAATGAGAGATATAATTCTTATTGGGGCTGGCAAAACGGAAAGAAAAGAAATGCGAGGATTAAAAAAGTAGAAGAACCAGTTTTAATGTTGAATCATTTTTTTAGGATAGATGATAAAACAACTCTAAATTCAAGTATTGCCTATCAATTTGGTAAAGTAAGCAATGGTAATATAGATTACCAGAATGTAAGTAGTCCAGATCCTACTCATTACCGTAAATTACCAAGCTACTATAGTTCAGTTTACGCAAAAGACCAAGGAGAATATTCAGGTGATTTCACTCCCGATTATGAAAATGCCAATAAAAATAAAGAACTATTTGTAACTAATTCACAAATAAATTGGAATGAATTATATCGGGCAAATCAAATTCTGGTTACAGATTCAGACGGAATTGCTACTAGTTATGCACCAGTAAAAAGCCATTATGTTTTGTATGAAGACAGAACCGATGATAAAACGATATTCTTTAATTCAAACATAAATTCTCTATTAACAGAAAATATCTTTTTTAATGGCGGGATCGCTTTTAGGAATTTGAAATCTCATAATTTTAGGTCTCTTACTGATTTGTTGGGAGGTTTATATTTTGAAGATATCGATTTGTTTTATAAAGGCGATCAGTCACAGTCTGATTTGAAAAATCCAAATAGGAGAGTTGGAGTTAGAGATTCTTATCGATATAATTATAATTATCTAGCGAATACAATTGATGTTTTTACACAATTTAAATTTATATACCGTAAAGTTGATTTTTATCTTGCTCAGGCTTTTTCGAGTTCAACTTATCAAAGAGATGGGTTGTATCAAAATGGAATTTATACCACTAATTCTTTTGGTAAAAGTGAAAAAGTAAATTTTGAAAATTTTGCTTTTAAAGGTGGGCTAACTTATAAGATATCAGGTAAGCAATGGTTGTTTTTTAATGGAGCTTATTTAACTCAAGCCCCTTCAATTCGAAATACATTTCCGAATGCGCGAGTTAATAATGTTGTTAATGGTATAGAAAGTGTAAATATCAGTTGTGTTGAAGGGAATTATGTTTTTCATTCCCCTAAGCTAAAAACACGACTGACAGGGTATTATTCTTTAATGAAAAATGTAACACAGACCTCATTTTTTTATGCTGAGGGAATTTTTGATGTTGGCGCAGGTAATGATAATGCCAATGCTTTTGTAAGTCAGACATTAAAGCATCTGAGTAAAAAGAATATTGGGGCAGAGTTGAGTTTTGAATATCAAATTTTACCCTCCTTTAAAGGTGTTTTTTCTGCTGCTTATGGACAGTATACATATGACAATAACCCTAATGTCAGCATTACGAATGATGCGAAAGCATCTTTGGCAAATAGTAATCCTATTTTTGATTTTGGAAAAGCAGCACTAAAAAATTATAAGCAGCCAGGAATGCCTCAACAGGCTTATTCATTAGGCTTTGAGTATAGAAATTCTAAGTATTGGTGGCTTGGTACTAATATAAATTACCTCTCGAATTCTTATATTGATGTTTCTCCAATTTCTAGAACAGCCCAGTTTTATGTCAATCCCAAGAGTAGTTTCCCTTATCCAGAAGCATCACAAGAAAGAGCCAAGGTGTTATTGAAACAAGAAAAATTTGATCCTATTTCGTTATTAAATATTACAGGAGGGAAGTCATGGCGTATTCGTCGAAAATATGTGTCCTTTTTTGTGAGCATTAATAACGTATTGGATGCGATTTATAAAACTGGAGGTTTTGAACAAGCTAGGAATGCAAATTTTCGACGATTGAACCAGCAAGAATCTAGCAGAACACCATCATTTGGTCCAAAATATTTTTATGGATATGGGAGAACTTATTTCGGGAATTTAGCTATTAACTTATGAATTTTAAAAAAGTAATGAATATGAAAAACAGATGTAGCTCTTTGATTTTTTTAATAATAGTTTTTACTTTTTTGGGTTGTGTTGGAGACGAAACGGCTATTCCAGAACTTATATGTAATCAACCAAATTTAATTGCTAATAGAACAGTTGTTGAGGTTCGCAATAATGCTAATCTTGTTGCTGCAAAATATCGATATGATGATATTGTTGAGGGATACGTGATTTCGAGTGATGAATCAGGTAATTTTTTTAAAACAATATCGGTTCAAACATTACCTAATAAAAATGGTGCAGTGCAAGCATTTAGTATAGGTGTTGATGCAACAAATACGTATATAAATTATAGAGTTGGAAGTAAGGTATTTGTTAAATTAAAAGATCAATTTACTGATATTAAGTTTGGCAGTTTACGAATAGGGAGTTTGTATGTTAATGCCTATGGTAATGCTTCAGTTGGAAGAATTGTGAAGAACGATTATAAAAATGTGCTTAGTGCCTCCTGTGTAGTAATTGATGAAAGTAAGTTGGTTCGTTTGCTTTCAGTGTCAGAATTATTAAATGATGATAATATAAATACACTAGTTGAATTGTTTGATGTACAATTTTCAGATGCCGCTATTGGACATCATTATTTTGAAGAAACTAATAGTGTTGGTGGTGCAACCAATTGGAATTTGCGCGATAGAGCAGGGAATCAGGTTATTTTTAGAACTAGTAGTTATGCTAATTTCGCAAAAGAGTTAATACCGGAGGGAAGTGGGAGAGTTCGAGGAATTTTGACAAAATATGGCTCAGATTATCAAATAATGGTTAGATCAGAGAAAGATGTATTGTTGGAAGGAAAACGAACAGTTCCGTTTTTCTCAGAAGATTTCCAATCGGTACAGAATAATGTCAATTTTGCTCTTCCGGGTTGGAGTAATATTGTAGAAAAGGGAACCAAGTTATGGAAAAGTATTGTTTATGCAGGTAATGGTTATGCTGAGTTTAATACAACAAGTACAACAGCTGCTGAAATTACGGCATGGCTAGTTTCTCCCAAGATAAATATGGATGATTTTAAAAATTCTGTGCTGTCTTTTAGAAGTGCTCAGCATGATTTAAAAGTTGATTCTCCATTGAATTCTTTAGGTGTTTATGTGTCAACTAATTTTGATGGTTCTAATGTAGCTAATGCAAAATGGACAAAGTTAGATGCTAAGCTTCCTACATTGTCTACTCCTGTTCGTCAGTTTATAAGCTCAGACCGGATAGATTTGTCTTTCTATTCAGGAGATATTCATATTGCATTTAAGTATGTTGGATCAGGTAAAGATAAAGTTCTTAACGGTGCTTTTATGGTAGATGATGTAGTTATTGTAGGAGATAAGTAGGGTAGGTATGTGGATTTTATTTTTGTTGGTGACGATAAATGATTGATAGTCAGTTGTTCTGAAGTGAATTGTTTTAAAGGTCACTAATATGGTTTAGTTTTTTGTATGTGAAAATATTATTCTTTCTATGTTTTTTGTATTTTGGTCATCCCAAATTGATATAAAATACCATGATGAAAAACTACTTCATTGCCATTTTTACGATGGCTTTTTCATGTTTGATCCACAGTCAAGATCAACAAATTAAGTTAAAACAAATAAATGTCGTTAAGACGAATTACCGCGATCTAAAAAGCGGAGAGATAGAAAATAAAACTGTTTTATTTCAAGACGGTAAGCTTCTAACAATAAAAACATCCGATGTTGTACATAGCTTTTTCTACAACCCCAAAGGTCTTTTGGATATGACTGTAAAAGAGAGAATAGGCAGTAACTGGAAAGAAGTTGTTAAGTATAGTTACGACAAAGACGATAGAATTACTAAGTTCATGAAGAAGTATGATGAGAATGGAGAAACTGTAACTAAAACAGTTACCATGAGTTATGAAGGTGCAAGAATAAAAGTAATAACCAAAAAAAGTAATATTCACACTGTGATAGAAGATATTGAATATGTTGTTGAAAACGGACTTATCATAAGACGTTCTTCTAGAGATAGAAACCAACAAATTTTTAATAAAATTGAATATGTATATTCAAATGAGAATGTGGTACGTCACAAAGGAGTGCTAGGTGAAAAAATGATCAATAATTTTACCTTTGATGATAAAAAATCAGTTGATTTATTGATTGTACAAAATTTATTTGGCCCAAATTATAAAGTAATTGTACCGTTGATTTCTTTTCATGAAGACGAATTTAGTTTTGAATCTATTTCTTATAATAATGAATTGGCATTTGCTCCATCTTCTACAAATTATACTGGAGTATCAGGAAAATACAAGTATAATGTATTGAATTATCCAATATCATCTTCTTTTTTAGAACAAAACGGGATTGTAAAAATTGATAAAACATATATTTACGAATAGAAATTATTACTTATTGCCAATTGATGTGTTTGTTTTTGTATTTAAAAAAAGACATCAATTGGCTTTAGTACCTTGCAAATCACTAAATTTGTAGCTTATTTAAAGTTATGTTAGAAAAAGAAGTACTAAATTTTGAGAAAACAGCCATTGTTGGGATTGTAACTCAAAATCAAAGTGAAGAAAAGTTAAACGAATATCTTGATGAGTTAGAGTTTTTGACTTATACCGCAGGTGGAGAAGTTATAAAACGTTTTACTCAAAAAATGGAACGTCCAAACCCTAAAACTTTTGTTGGAACTGGTAAAATAGATGAAATCAATCTTTTTGTAAAAGAGCATGGTGTTTCGACTTTGATCTTTGATGACGAATTGTCTCCTTCACAGCAAAAGAATATCTCTAAAATTATAGATTGTAAAATCCTTGATAGAACGCACTTAATTCTTGATATTTTTGCTCAAAGAGCTGAAACATCATATGCAAGAACGCAAGTTGAGTTGGCACAATGTCAATATTTATTGCCTAGACTTTCGGGTATGTGGACACACCTTGAGCGTCAAAAAGGAGGTATTGGAATGCGTGGACCTGGAGAAACAGAAATTGAGACTGATAGACGTATCGTTCGTGATCGTATTGCATTATTGAAAGAAAAAATAAAAACTATCGATAAGCAAATGGGGGTACAACGTAGTAATCGTGGTGCAATGGTTCGTGTGGCTTTGGTAGGATATACCAATGTTGGAAAATCAACATTAATGAATGCTATTGGTAAAAGTGATGTTTTTGTAGAGAATAAATTGTTTGCTACCTTAGATACAACAGTTCGTAAAGTAGTTATTAAAAATTTACCTTTTTTACTTTCTGATACCGTTGGTTTTATTCGTAAACTACCAACTCAATTGGTAGATTCTTTCAAGAGTACACTTGATGAGGTTCGTGAAGCCGATTTGTTATTGCATATTGTTGATATTTCTCATCCAGATTTTGAAGATCATATTGAGTCAGTTAATCAAACCTTATTAGATATTAAGGCTAATGATAAACCTGTTATTATGGTTTTTAATAAGATAGATGCTTACAAGCATTTAACTATTGATGAGGATGATTTGATTACTGAAAAAACACCTAGACATTATACAATCGAGGAATGGAAGACTACTTGGATGCATCGTTTAGGAGAGCAAAATGCTTTGTTTATTTCAGCTACCAACAAAGAAAATTTTGAAGAATTCAGAGAGCGTGTATATGAGTCTGTAAGACAAATTCATATTACTCGATTTCCTTATAATAAATTTTTGTATCCTGATTATAAGGACGCAATCGAAAAAGAAGATGAAGAATAAAAAAAAGGGCTTGCAATTTGCAAGCCCTTTTTTTATGTTTTAGAACATGTAATTGACTCCTAAGCCAAATACTTCTCTGGTTTGGAACCCTTGGAAAGCATTATCGTCATAAATTGCTTGAAATGATAAGTTAGTCGATAGGAACTTATTAATTTTCATTACAATATTTAACGAATAGTCTATGTCCACATTTTGTGGGTCTTCAAGATAATTTGAATATAAGTTTAAAATGTTTTCTGCAGAAACATTGGTCATAATATTAAGCTTGTAATAAGCGGATGCATAAAAACCTAATTCGTAACGCATCGTTTTGTTTGCTTTAACGCCAAAATAAGACTCGCTTACGTATCCAATGTCGGATGTGTATAGTTTGTCTACAAAAGTCATTTTGGAGGTTACAGGAGCGAAATTTAGTTTTAGATTGTCATCTTTCTTCCAAAAAATACCAGGACCAAAAGTAAGATAACCCGGTGACATGAAGTTTGTGTTTTCAGTTCGTATCTCTGCGCCATTTACATCTTGTCCATAAACGTACCCTTTAGTGAACTGCGTTCTGAAATTCACAAAAAAGGAGTAATACCAATTACCAAATGCTCTTTTTCCATAAATAGAATTAATTTCTAAACGGTCATCTGTCTTTTTCTCAAAGTCAGAATTCTCAGTTTGCAAGATACCATATGAAGCGAGAATTTTGTTATCCCAGCTAATGTCATCTTTCTTGTAATTGATGTTGTAATTAAGGCCTAAATTCCCTGAGATATTATTTTCACCTCCAGCAATCCAGTTATTGAAATTTGATTGGTTAAAAAGAAACGAAACATTTCCAGTGCTTTTCCATCCATTTCCTGTAGTGTCGGATATGGTTTTAACTGCTTTTTCTGTGTTTTTTATTAATTCTTTTTCTGTGTTCTGTGCCTGTAGAAGCGAAAAGCTTGCTAAGAAGATAAAAAGGAGTTGAAGAAGATTTTTCATAGGTTCCTTGTTTAGTGTTGATATTAACAAATATACTAAAAACCATGAAATTGTTAAAAAATACTTAATTTTATTTGTAAATTATTTCTTGCTCTCTTTGTATAATGGGACAGCAGAACATGCTTCACCATACATAATGCTTCTTGCAAAAGGCTGTAAATGATGAGCTGCCAGAATATATGCGCGTGTAGGAACTGGTTTTTTTGAACATCCTTTTATGATTACTGGTTTACTTTTGTATACTGAGTAATCTAGGTTGCGTAAAATTTCTTCGTAAAGGCTAGAGTCTAAATCTTCTAGAGTACCATCAACAATTTTTTTAGCGAATGGAGCTAATTGAACTGCAACAAGTATTGATGCCCAAGCGGGAACAATAGCATCGGTACTACAATTAATAGCTACATATGCATCTTGGTATTGTGACCAATTATGATTTTTAAGATGCTCACGAAAGTCTTTTTCTTTTAAAAGAAAGCCTTCGAGAAGCCATTGTGAAATGTCAATTTGTGCTCGGAGTCCTTTTGGATAATAATCCTCAAGATCAAAAACTTCCAAGGCACTATTGGCAACTTTATTGATTATTTCTTCCATTATCGTTTATTTGCTGTAGCAGTCTTCAATCTCAGTTTCAACTGAATGCTAATAACTGAGACTGAATACTGTATCCTTTTTTAAAGCATTCCTAATTCTAATTTTGCTTCTTCACTCATTAATTCTTTGCTCCATGGTGGATCAAAAGTTATCTCTACTTCGGCGTCTTTTACGTTTTCGATAGATTTTACTTTTTCTTCTACTTCCCTTGGTAAACTCTCGGCTACTGGGCAGTTAGGAGATGTTAATGTCATTAAGATTTTTACTTCGTAATCAGTGTTTACCATTACATCATAAATTAATCCTAGTTCGTATATGTCAACAGGTATTTCAGGGTCGTAAATTGTTTTTAAGATTTTTACGATTGATTCTCCTAATTCGTTAGTGTCTATTTCGTGTTCCATAATTTCTATCTAATAAAGTAAGCTGTACTTTTATTTTAGTTTATTTTTTGTTTTTTGAGTCGAATGCCAAAGCATACATTTTGATGTTTTTTATCATCGAAACTAACCCGTTGGCACGAGTTGCAGATAAATGCTCTTTCAAACCAATTTCATCAATAAAATCTACATCGGCTTTTAAGATGTCTTCTGCTTTTTGATTTGAGAAAGCTCTAATTAAAATTGCAATGATACCTTTAGTTAAAATCGCGTCACTATCAGCTGTAAAAACAACTTTGTCGCCATTTTGTTCGCCCTGTAGCCAAACTTTCGACTGACAACCTTTAATCAAGTTGTCTTCGGTCTTGTATTCTTCTTTTATTAATGGTAAATTTTTCCCTAGTTCGATAATATACTCGTAACGTTGCATCCAGTCATCAAACATTGAGAATTCTTCGACTATTTCGTTTTGTATTTCTTTTATTGTCATGTTTTATTCTTGAGTAAAAGCAACCAATAAAGTTACTAATTTTTCTATTTCTGCTGGTGGAAAACCATTGTCAAAACCATTAGTTTCATATGTTTTTCCATTTTGTGTTATTCTTAAATTAGCAATGGCAGCTCCATCATGAAAACGTTTTTCGGTGGGCGCTTTTAGTTGCGGAATGCTTTCTAATTTTATCTTTTTGAATTCAGAAACAATTCTTGCCCATTGTGCCCCATTGATTTTGTTTGTAACAGATTCTTCTCCTCTGCTTTTGGTAATAGATACCATTTGATTTTTAACGACTATCTTTTGATAATAACCACGTGACACCGCTGAGTATACTATCTCTACAGAACTCATATCTATTTTTTTTTGGCTTACACAACTGCTTCCAATAAAAATTGTCAGAAATAATAAGGATAGTATTTTCATAAGTTTACTGTATTAAGATAGCATTGTTTTTGCTTTTTTAATCGCTTCGACCATCAAATCAATTTCTTCTTTTGTGTTATAAAAAGAGAAAGAAGCTCTAATGGTTCCAGGAATCTCGAAGTAATTCATAATTGGCTGAGCACAGTGATGTCCTGTACGTACTGCAATTCCTAATTTATCAATTATTGAGCCAATATCATATGGGTGAATTCCGTCGATATTAAACGATATAACGGAAGCTTTTTCTTTGCCAGTACCATAAATTCTCAATCCTTCAATTTCAAGTAATTGTTTAGTAGCGTGAGCCAGTAATTCATTTTCTTGTTTTTGAATATTGTCAAAACCTATACTATTCATGTAATCTACCGCTGTTCCTAGAACAATTCCGCCAGCTATGTTTGGTGTTCCAGCTTCAAATTTATGTGGCAACTCAGCATAAGTAGTTTTCTCGAAAGTAACTTCTTTAATCATTTCGCCACCACCTTGGTAAGGAGGTAGTTTGTTTAGCCAGCTTTCTTTTCCGTATAAAATTCCAGTTCCTGTTGGACCACACATTTTATGACCTGAAAAAGCATAAAAATCACAATCTAAATCTAAAACATCTGGTTTTAAATGAGGTACAGCTTGTGCACCATCGATTAATACGGCAGCACCTACAGCATGGGCTTTCTCAATCATATATTTTATAGGATTGATTGTTCCCAATGCATTCGAAATATGATTTACGGTAACTATTTTTGTTTTTTCAGATAACAAAGATTCGTATTCGCTTATGATAAGCTCTCCATCCTGATTCATCGGAATCACTTTAAGAATAGCACCAGTCTTTTCACATAACATTTGCCAAGGCACAATATTACTATGATGTTCTAATGCCGAAACCATTACTTCATCTCCAGGTTTTAATATAGCGGCAAAACCATTTGCAACTAAATTAATTCCATGAGTTGTTCCAGAAGTAAATAGTACTTCGTGTAAATGTTTAGCATTAATATGATGTTGGATTTTTACTCTTGAGATCTCGTAAGCATCTGTTGCTAACTGGCTCAAAGTGTGTACTCCACGGTGTATGTTTGCATTAATCTCTTGATAGTATTTTGAAATAGCATCAATCACAACTAGTGGTTTCTGTGATGTCGCTCCATTATCAAAGTATACCAACGGTTTTCCGTTTACTTTTTGTGAAAGTATCGGAAACTCAGCTCTTATTTTATGAATATCTAGCATATCTTATTTAGAAAAATTCTACGTACAAAAGTACTAAAACTAAATTGTTTTATCCAGTAATTGATAAATTTCCTTTATGGTTTTAGATAATCCTATTAAAAGTAATATTGTTTTGCATATTTGATATTTTTATACGGCTTGTCTTTGATTTCGAGCCTATTAAAAGTTAATTTGTGAAGAAATTATGGTTATATTGCAGTGTAAATAAACCTGTACTATTATGAAAAAAATCTTAAAATTACTTGTTCTTCTTCTGGTTATCATAATTATTTATTTCAGATTTACTACTTATCCCAAACTTGATTTGATTTCTGGCTTTACCTCAAAAAGTATTGCGTCATGTCATTTTATAGATAATCGATCTCTGGAATCGATCGAGAAAGGGGATAATGATATTCCTTTGCTTGACTTGGCAACAAGCAAAATTAATGCAGAAGGGAAGTTTGCTACATCTAATGTTTATGGGTTAAAAGAGCGTAAAGCAATTTATCGTGAAGGTATTGGTGCTACTCTAATTAATGATAATTTTGATACGTCGAAGCCTTATGAAGTTCCCAAAAGAGTAAAGCTGATAAATGATTTGCCTTTTCCTTATGGAGATAAGGAACCTAAAGATACCATTTTCTCTACTATTGATTATTCTAAGTTGGAAAAAGCTGTTGCAAATGCATTTGATGTTTCAGGGGGAAAAAGCAAAAGAACAAGGTCAGTTTTGGTGTTGTACAAAGATAAGCTGATAGCTGAAAAATATGAGCCAGGTTTTACTAAAAACAGTAAATTACTTGGTTGGTCTATGACTAAAAGTATTACGGGAACTATGTTTGGGGTGCTTCAAAAACAAAAAAAGTTTGATATTTATAAACCTGCTCCCATAGTCGAATGGCAAAATGATGACCGCAGAATTATTACTACCAATGATTTGCTTCATATGAATTCTGGTTTGGAATGGGTAGAGAATTACAATACTATTTGTGATGCAACGATTATGCTCTTTGAGTCAGAAGACATGGCAAGAGTGCAATTAGAAAAGCCAGCTTTGTTTAAGCCAGATACGCATTGGAATTATTCCTCAGGAACAAGTAATCTATTATCAGCTATTTTGAGAAAACAATTTAAGACGCATCAGGAATATTTAGATTTTTGGTATTCGGCATTAATAGATAAAATCGGGATGAACTCTGTAGTTATTGAAACTGATATGGTGGGGAATTATGTAGGCTCATCTTATGCTTGGGCAACTACTAGAGATTGGTCTAAATTTGGCTTGTTGTATTTGCATAAAGGAAACTGGAAAGGAGAGCAGATTCTTGATGAAAGTTGGGTGAAATATGTGTCTACTCCGACCAATACCTCTAAAGGGGACTATGGTGCTCAATTTTGGCTTAATGCAGGTGGTAAATACAAAGATGCTCCTAGAGATATGTTTTATTGCAGTGGCTTCCAAGGGCAAAAGGTTTTTATTATTCCATCGTTGGATCTAGTCATAGTTAGAATGGGTCTGACCGATGATCTTGAATTTAATTTTAATACTTTTTTGAAGGAGATAGTTTCTTCTATTAAGTAAAAAAATAACCGCAAAGTTCGCAAAGTAAAAGAAATCGCAAAGAGCGCTAAGTTCAGCTAACTTCGTGTTTCGGTTAAGTTTTATATAAAAAAGACCGCAAAGCTTATAAACTTTGCGGTCTTTGTGTGAACCTTTGCGAACTTTTTGGTTAAATCTTTTGCAAGACTTTTAGTTAAATCCGTCTATAAATCAAATCCCATTTTTACGCCTAGTTTGCTGGCAATAATTGTAGTAATTCGTTTTTTTAATTCAGGTATTTTGATGCTTTCGATAACGGCATTTGAGAATGCATACATTAGTAAAGCTTTTGCTTCTTTTTGAGGAATTCCACGTGATTGCATGTAGAACATAGCTGTTTCGTCTAATTGCCCGATTGTGCAACCGTGAGAACATTTTACATCATCAGCAAAAATCTCTAATTGAGGTTTTGCATTTATACTTGCTTTGTCACTCAATAAAATATTGTTGCTTTTTTGAAATGCATTTGTTTTTTGCGCTTCTTTTTCAACCAATACTTTTCCGTTAAAAACTCCTATAGAGCGGTCTGTAAAGATTCCTTTATAATCTTGAAAACTTTCACAGTTTGGCGTTGCGTGTTTCACTAATGTATAGTGGTCTACGTGTTGTTTTTCGCCTATAATTGTTATTCCGTTTAACGTACTTGTTAACCTTTCTCCAAAGTGATAAAAATTCAAATTGTTACGGGTTAAGTTTCCACCAAATGAGAATGTGTGCACAGATGCATGACTTTCTTGTTGTTGTGAAACGTAAGTATTGTCTATTAAATTGGCTTCGCTATTGTCGTTTTGGATTTTGTAATAATCAATAATAGCGCGTTTTTGAGCAAAAATCTCAGTAACTGAATTGGTTAAAACAGGATTTTCGTTTAAGCTTTGATGACGCTCAATAATTTGTACGTGAGAGTTCTCACCTACAATTACTAAGTTTCTTGGCTGAACCATAAGTGCTGTTTCATTTCCAGTCGAGAAATACATGATTTCGATAGGCTTGTCAGCAACTTTCTTTTTTGGAATATTGATGTAAGCACCTTCAATTGCAAAAGCTGTATTCAAAGAAGTTAAACTGTCTTCTTTGTTAGCAACTTGATTAAAGTAATTATCAATAATCATCTTATATTTAGGCTTGGTTAATGCCGAAGACATTAAGCAAACATCTATTCCATCGTGTGTTGTAGAAGATAAATGTGAACTGAAAACACCATCTATAAATACAACTTTATAGGTGTCTATCTCGTGTAAAAAGTATTTTTTTACATGATTAAATTCGATTGCATTTTCTTGTTTTGGAAATACAGTAAAGTCATTTTTTAAGATGGCATTTAGCGATGTATATTTCCAAGCTTCTTCTTTTTTGGTTGGAAAACCTTTATTTTCGAAGTTTTTTATCGCTTGTGTTCTGATTTCGTGAAGGTCTGTATGGACATCTACACGTTCTTCAAAAGCCATAAAAGACGATACTAATTTTTCTTTTAAATCCATTTTTCTTTTGTTTCCTTCGGGTTTCAGGTTTAAAGTTTCAGGTTTTGCCTATTGAAACTTATTTCCTTTAAAATCCTTCTTATTAAGATAAGTGATAAAGTTTTTTATTTTACCGCTTAAGTTTTCATAATCTGTTTTTAAAATTTCAAATTTTTGTTCTGAAATATATTCAAAATCAAAAATTCGATAAAGCTGAGATCTTGTTTCTCCAGCTGAACCTTTTGCAATGGATAAGAATTGTCGGAACTCTAAATTCCCATCTCTTTCAAAGCCTTCAGCTATATTATCCATTACTGAACCAGATGATGCTTTTATTTGATTTTTAAATTTGAAATCTGATTTTAATTCAGTTCCATTTGCAATGAGATGAATTTCTTTTGCTAATCGTCTTGCTTCTTTCCAGATTTCTAAATCTTCAAATCTATTTATTGTCGTCATGGATTTTTATTTTAAGTTTAAACTTACAAAACATAAGCTTAACTTCAAACTAGAAAAAACATGAAACATGAAACAAAAACCTAGTTTTCTGCTTTAATCCAGTCGTATCCTTTTTCTTCAAGCTCATAAGCAAGTTCCTTTCCTCCAGATTTTACAATTTTACCATTGTAAAGAACGTGAACGAAATCAGGAACGATATAGTCTAATAAACGTTGGTAGTGTGTAATAACTATAATTGCATTTTTATCGCTTTTTAGTTTGTTTACACCGTTAGCAACAATTCTTAATGCATCGATATCTAGACCTGAGTCAGTTTCGTCAAGGATTGCTAGTTTTGGCTCCAACATTGCCATTTGGAAAATTTCATTACGTTTTTTCTCTCCACCTGAGAATCCTTCGTTAAGAGAACGTGATAAAAACTTACGATCAATTTCTAATAATTCTGATTTCTCACGAATTACTTTCAACATTTCGTTAGCTGGCATTTCTTCTTGACCGTTTGCTTTACGTGTTTCATTAATTGCAGTTCTCATAAAGTTAGTTACACTAACTCCTGGAATTTCTACAGGGTATTGAAAAGAAAGGAAAACACCTTTGTGTGCTCTTTCTTCTGGTGCTAAATCGGCTAAATCTTCTCCGTCAAGGAAAACCTCACCTTGTGTTACTTCGTAGTTTTCGTTTCCAGCAATTACTGCTGAAAGTGTACTTTTTCCAGAACCGTTTGGCCCCATGATGGCATGTACTTCGCCAGCTTTAACTTCTATGTTTATTCCTTTAAGAATTTCTTTGTCACCAATTGAGGCGTGAAGGTTTTTTATACTTAACATATTATTTTTGTTTAAAGTTTAAAGTTTCAAGTTCTTGATTTTGTTAAGAATAGCTACTTTAAAATTTTTCTTGTTTAAACTATTTATTTTCAATTTAGGTTTTTGTGAAAAGTTTCTATTTAAGGATCAAAGTGTGTTTTGCAAACTTAGGAACCCGAAACTTTAAACTTTTTAACCCACAGAACCTTCCAAAGAAATTTCTAATAATTTTTGTGCTTCTACAGCAAATTCCATTGGTAATTTATTTAAAACGTCTTTACTAAATCCGTTTACGATTAATGCAATTGCTTTTTCAGTTGGAATTCCACGTTGGTTACAATAAAATACTTGGTCTTCACCGATTTTACTTGTTGTAGCTTCGTGTTCTATTTTTGCAGAAGGGTTTTTGCTTTCGATATAAGGGAAAGTATGTGCACCACAATTGTTACCCATTAAAAGAGAGTCACATTGTGAAAAGTTTCTTGCATTATCTGCACGAGCACTTATTTGTACTAATCCACGGTAGCTGTTTTGTGATTTTCCAGCTGAAATACCTTTAGAAATGATTGTTGATTTAGTGTTTTTTCCTAAATGAATCATTTTAGTTCCAGTATCTGCTTGTTGGTAATTATTGGTAACGGCAATTGAATAAAATTCTCCTACCGAATTGTCTCCTTTTAAAACACAAGATGGGTATTTCCATGTAACAGCAGAACCTGTTTCTACTTGTGTCCATGAAATTTTTGCATTAGTCTCGCATAAACCTCTTTTGGTTACGAAATTAAAAACTCCACCTTTTCCTTCTTTGTTTCCTGGGTACCAGTTTTGAACTGTTGAGTATTTAATTTCTGCATCATCTAGAGCAATTAACTCTACTACAGCAGCATGTAATTGATTTTCATCACGACTTGGTGCAGTACATCCTTCTAGATAGGATACATAACTTCCTTCGTCAGCAATAACCAATGTTCTTTCGAACTGACCAGTTCCTGCTTGATTGATTCGGAAATAAGTTGAAAGTTCCATTGGGCAACGAACGCCTTTTGGAATATAGCAGAATGATCCATCTGAGAAAACAGCTGAATTTAATGCTGCGTAAAAATTATCTTTTTGAGGAACAACTGTTCCTAAGTATTTACGAACTAACTCAGGATGCTCTTTTATAGCTTCTGAAATAGGACAGAAAATGATGCCTTTTTCTCCTAATGTCTTTTTGAAAGTAGTAGCTACTGAAACAGAGTCAACTACAATATCCATAGCGACATTGTTCATCATTTTTTGTTCATCGACAGAGATTCCTAACTTTTTGTACATTTCTAAAAGTTCAGGATCCACATCGTCTAATGTTTTATTTGGATCTACTTGCTTTGGAGCAGAATAATAAGATATTGCTTGGAAATCTGGTTTTTCATAACGCACATTTGCCCATTCTGGTTCAATCATTTCTTGCCAAGCACGAAAAGCCTCAATACGCCAATCGGTCATCCATTGTGGTTCTTCTTTTTTTAGAGAAATGGCACGAACAATATCTTCGTTTAGCCCAATAGGAAACGTCTCAGATTCTATATCTGTATAAAATCCGTATTCGTATTCTTTAGTTTCGAGTTCGATTTTTAAATCGTCTTCAGTGTATTTGCTCATTGTTTCAATATTGTCTTAAAAGTTTGAATGTCTTATAAGCTCGAAGTATGTATAGCTTCGTTTGACTTTAAGACTTTCGACGTTTGGCTAAAGTGAAAAACTTTCGCCACAACCACAAGTTCTACTTGCGTTTGGATTATTAAATACAAATCCTTTTCCATTTAATCCACCTGAAAACTCTAATATCGTTCCAGCTAAATATAGAAATGATTTTTTTTCGACAGCAATAGTTATATCGTTGTCTATGAATATTTTATCGTCGTCCCCTTTGGTTTTGTCAAATTTTAAATCATATGATAAACCGGAGCACCCACCGCTTTTCACTCCTACTCTTACATAGTCATGTGCGGCATCAAAACCATCGTCTTGCATTAAGTCGATAATTTTCTTTTTGGCAGAATCAGAAACCTTTATCATTGTTATATAGATTATTGTCTAAATTATTTGCAAAGATACTATATAAAAACCTTTTTCCATAACGGTTCACATTATTATAACAAATGTTAAAATAGATAAAGTCTATTTCATTTCCTTGAAAGCAAAAGGATTTTATTAAATTGCAGGATTAATCAAACAAAAGATTATTGAATCTTAATTTTTGTAACATTTGAATTTTTAAACAATTAAATAAAATGAAGCTTTATCCAATAGAATCTGGAAATTTTAAATTAGACGGTGGCGCCATGTTTGGTGTTGTGCCTAAAACAATTTGGAATAAAACTAATCCTGCCGATGGTAATAATTTGATAGATATAGCTGCAAGATGCTTGCTTATTGAAGAGGGTAACCGACTTATTTTGATAGATACTGGAATGGGAGATAAACAATCGGATAAGTTTTTTGGATATTATTCGCTTTGGGGAAATCATTCGATAGACAAATCATTGGCAAAATATGGTTTTCACCGAGATGATATTACAGATGTTTTTATGACTCATTTGCATTTTGACCATTGTGGAGGAAGTGTACAATGGAATTCTGATAAAACAGGTTATGAACCTGCTTTTAAAAATGCTAAATACTGGAGTAACGAAAATCATTGGGAATGGGCGACTAAACCCAATGCTCGTGAAAAGGCTTCTTTTCTGTCTGAAAATATTCTACCAATGCAAGAAAGCGGACAATTAAATTTCATAAAAAGAACTGAGGCAGATTTTCTTTCAACGTCTGAACTTGGTTTTGGAATTTTCTTTGCCGATGGACATACTGAGAAACAAATGATTCCGCATATTCAATATCAAGACAAAACGATAGTTTTTTGTGCTGATTTATTGGCTACTGCTGGACATATTCCGTTGCCATATGTTATGGGGTATGATACAAGACCACTATTGACAATGCCAGAAAAAGCAAAATTTCTGAATGCAGCAGCAGATAATAACTACTATTTGTTTCTAGAGCACGATGCACATAATCAAATTATAACAGTAGAACATACTGAAAAAGGGGTTCGTTTTAAAGATGTTTTTACTTGTGAGGATATTTTTTAAAATTGTAAATGTTAAAGGATAAAAAAACCCGTTTTCAAAATTTGAAAACGGGTTTTTTAGTTTAATTGATTGTATTTATTCTATTATGACTTTCTTAGCTGAAGCTGTGTCTTGATGGATTAAATACACATAATAAACACCTTTTGGTAGTTCGGATAAGTTTATTGTATTGTTGGTATTACCCGAATCAAGGGTAAAAGTTTTTACTAATTGCCCTAAAGAATTATAAACAGTTGCTTTATCAAGTAATGTATTGTTTATATGTAATTCTCCTTTTGTTGGGTTTGGATAAATTGTGATTTTGTCTAAGACTGAATCTTCAAGTCCCAAAGTGCAAGTTTCAGAATAGGTTGTTGATGCCTCTTTAATTTTGGACCAGTTTGCATTAGAATAAGCAACGTCATCTACTTTTACACAACCTAAAGTGGTGATTCCTAAAAAGGTGGTTGCTGATGTGTTAACTGTTTTTTTGCCAGTTCCAGATGCTATGATCAGGTTTCTATTGTTTCCGTTTTTTAAGTTTAAATACACTAGTGGATTATTGATAATACTTAAAATTTGAAGATTTGTGTTTTTAGAAAGATCTAAAGAGGGTAGTTGGTTGTTACTGCAATTTAAATTTTTTAAAGCGGTAAAATTTTCAATTCCGGTTAAATCTTTAATGTTGCTATTAGAAAGATCTAAATCGGTAAATGAGCTAACATCTGAAATTGTAATTTTTCCGTTTAAGCCATCTGTGTCAATTCCTAAATCAATTAGTTTTTGTTCAAAATTCTGATCTGGAATTTGGGCAAAATAAGAGGGACAATATGTGTTATAGCTTGCTATAGTGTCTTTTTTTGTTGACCAATTTGCATTAGAGTAAGCAACATCGTCTACTTGAATACAGGTTAAATTGGGGTTGCCTGTGAAATTTAAATTTGGGATGTGAAATTTAGTGTTATTTCCATTTTTTATATTCAATGTTACAAGGTTGTTCATAGAAATGTCTAAGGAATCTAAAAGAGTATTCTTAGATAAATCCAAATTTACTAATTGATTGTTTGATGACTTTAGACCTCTAAGTGAAATAAAACCGCTTATTCCAGTTAAATCTTTTATAGAACTAGAATTAATATTTAAATAAGTTATTTGTGAAATGCTACTATCCAAGACCATTCCATTCTTTCCATCTTTATCAATCCCTAAATCAATTAATCTTTGTTCAAAATTTTGATCTGGAATCTGGACGAAATAAGAAGTGCAATTAGTATTGTAACTTGCAGTTGCGTCTTTTTTGTTTGCCCAATTTGCATTCGAGTATGCTACATCATCTACTTGAATACAGGTTAAATTTGGATTTTGTTTAAAATCAACATCGGTAAGTAGTGAATTTTCTCCATTTTTAATATTTAAATAAGTTAATAGGTTATTCTGGCAGGATAAATGGGTTAGGGCCTTATTCTTGGAAATATCTAAAGTTGTGAGTTGTCCATTTCCGCAATATAATTCTTTAAGAACTGTATTTTTAGAAAGATTAAGAGATGAAATATTAATGTTTTCACACAATAAAGATTTTAGTTTGATATTTTTAGAAACCTCTAGGTTGCTCAATTGATTTGAGGAACAAGCTAAATTCGTTAACTCAGTAAGCATAGAAACATCTAATGAAGTGAGTTTATTGTTGTAACAATTTAAATAAAATAAATCTTTATTACTACTAATATCGAGTGATGATAGTTGATTAAATCCGCAGTCTAAAAAACGCAGATTTTTGTTTTTTGAAACATTCAAAGTTGTTAGTTTATTGCCATTACAACCAAACCAGTCCAAAACTAAATTATTAGTCACATCTAAATGGGTAATTTGATTAGAATTACACAATAATGATTCAAGATACTTCGCTTGGGATACGTCAAGGTTAGTAATCTGATTATAAATACAATCTAATGAAGTTAAATTTATATTTGCTGATAATTCTAAAGCGGTTAAATTATTATATCTGCAATTTAATTCTTTCAGGAGTTTGTTATTGGAAATGTCAAGGGTCAAAAGTTTGTTGTTTCCACAATTCAATATATTCAATGAAGTGAAATCTTGAATCCCTGTTAAATCTGAAATTAAACTTGATGAAACATCTAATGAAGTAAGTGATGAAACATTTGAAGTTAGTATTTTTCCATCTGGAGCACCAGAATCAATTCCTAATGATATTAATTTTTTTTCAAAATTTATATCAGGAATTATTGTATAAGTAGAAGGACAGTTTGTATTGTAATTTGCAGTTGCATCTTTTTTTGTTGACCAATTTGCATTAGAGTAAGTAACATCGTCTACTTGAATACATGTTAAATTTGGGTTGCCTGTGAAATTTAAATTTGGGATGTAAAATTTAGTGTTATTTCCATTTTTTATATTCAATTTTAAAAGGTTGTTCATAGAAGTGTCTAAGGCATCTAAAAGAATGTTCTTGGATAAATCCAAATCTACTAATTGATTGTTTGATGACTTTAGGCTTTTAAGTGAAATAAAACTGCTTATTCCGGTTAAATCTTTAATGTTGCTATTAGAGAGATCTAAATCGGTAATTGAGCTAACATCTGAAATTGTAATTTTTCCATCTGGAGCACCAGAATCAATTCCTAATGATATTAATTTTTTTTCAAAATTTATATCAGGAATTATTGTATAAGTAGAAGGACAGTTTGTATTATAATTTGCAGTTGTGTCTTTTTTTGTTGACCAATTTGCATTAGAGTAAGCAACATCGTCTACTTGAATACAGGTTAAATTTGGATTATAAATGAATTGTAAATTAGAACTTTTTAAAAGAGTATTTTTTCCGTTTTTTAAATTCAGACTTGTCAATAGTGGATTTTCGCTACAAGAAAAATTTGTTAAGGCAATATTTTTAGAAAGATCTAAATTAGTTAATTGGTTAACACTGCAATATAATTCTGTTAAGGCAACATTCTTAGAAAGATTTAAATTAGTTAATTGATTGACAGCTACAGATAAAATATTTAGAGAGACGTTCTTTTCAGTATATAAACTAGTTAATCGATTGGCATTGCAATTTAAATATGTCAATGCAGTATTATTAGAAACATCTAAAGATGTTAACTTATTGGTATCACATTTTAAATATGTTAAAGCGGTGTTTTTAGAAACATTTAGATTTGCTAATACATTATTGGAAGCACATAATAAAGTTTTTAAAGCGGTACTGTTAGAAGCATCTAAACTCGTTAGTTGATTATTGTCAGTACTTAAAGTTGCTAAAGCAGTGTTATTAGAAATATTCAAATTTTTTAGCTGATTGCTGCTACAGTTTAAATATGTCAAAGCAGTGTTTTTACTTATGTTTAAATTTGATAAGGAATTGGCTCTGCAATTAAGGACTTGTAAAGCTGTAAAATCTTCAATTCCGGTTAAATCTGATATTTGGCTGGCAGATACGTCTAAGGAAGTTATAGATGATATACTTGCTGTAAAGACTTTTCCATTAATAGGACCATAATCAAGGCCTAAGGCAATTAACTTTTTTTCAAAGTTTGCATCGGGGATTAATGTGTAAGAATTGGTTGTATTTCCAGACTCGTACAAAGCGATGATTTCTGTTTGAGTTAAGACACGGTTCCAAATTCCAATATCGTCTATTGTTCCTTTGAAGCTTTCATCGGTAGTGTCTCCAGAGATTCTTTGGCCTATTTTTAAAGTGTTTCCTGTAGTGTTTAGGCTTATGATATTTTCGGATACAAATTCACCATTAATAAATATTGAAGCTTTACTTCCATCATAGGTAAGGGTGTAGAAATACCAGTCATTGTTTGAATAATCAAAGTTGTTTATATAGAATGAGTTATCAGAAAAAACAGGACCATTTACTATATTGAGGTATCCCTTTGAGTAAACAGAAAGAGAAAGTCTTTGTGTTTTTGCTAAAATACCATAGTTAAAAATACAAATTTCATGTTTGTTTGGAGCTGCAAAGGCATCGTTTGTTTTGAACCATCCCGAAATTGTTCTAGGGGAATTGTTTTGAGGAATATTAGATATTAGAGCTTCAATAGTACTAGTCGTGCCATTAAAAGAATAGGCAGTATTAGGAGCTCCAAATCTATCAGATGTTAGTGTAGTGTTAGTTGTAATTCCATTTGCAGCATTACCACTTTGATCATTTGCATTTCCGTTGAACGGATAATAGGCAATCAACCCATTTGTAGGGACGTAATTTGGGACATTTGGTGTCTGGGCATGAATAGAAAAATTTGCTAGTAATAGCAATAAAAGTAGTTTTGTTTTCATAAATAGGGTTTTTGAAATTAGCTGATGCAATAATACAAATTAGAAATGATTTCTTGTTAAACTTTTATTTGTCAGGTAGTAATTAAAATGATTATTTCCATTTCTAATAGAATGATTATATTTGAACCGTTTCTAGTTTGATGAAAAAAGATTGAGTAAGATTCCTAACAGTGTGTTAATCTGTCTTTTTTTTGTAACAAAAAATCATAAATTAGACCCATATTTTAACTTTTATTAAATTTATATAAATGAATAGTATCAAGCCTATTTACATGTCTGCTTTTGCGTTAATGGTTTTAGCAGGTTGTGGTGCTACAAAACAAGCATCAATTGCAACACCTCCAGTTGTTGAAATTGCTCCTGCAATTATTAAAAAAAATGCTCCAGTTAGCGAAAATGATTTAAAGAGATGGAGTCATTTGGATTTAGTAAAAGATACTATTCCGGGAATGAGTGTTGACAAGGCGTATGCCGAATTACTAAAAGATAAAAAAGGAGTAAAGGTAATCGTAGGAATTGTTGATTCTGGTGTTGATATCGAACACGAAGATTTACAAGGAAAAATCTGGACGAATACAAAAGAGATTCCTGGTAACGGAATCGATGACGATAAAAATGGTTTTATAGATGACGTTCACGGTTGGAACTTTCTTGGTGATGCTGTAAGCGAGAATTTAGAACTTACTCGTATTGTAAAGAAAGGCGATGACGGATCTGCTGAATATAAAAATGCATTGGCGCAGTATAATGAAAAATACGAAAAGGCATTAGAAGATAAACAACAGGTAGATTTTTTACTTGATGTTCATTCGACTGTAAAAAAAGCATTAAATAAAGATAACTACAAGATTGAAGATTTAAGCACTATTACTTCTACAGACCCAAAAGTAACTAGAAGTAAAATGATCATGACTCAAATTTTCACTAATGCAGGAGCTACTTTTAATCCTGAAGCTGATTTTGAAGAGTATAGAGAACAAGTGTATGATCAGTTAAATTTTAATTTGAATAAAGAATTTGATGGTCGAAAAATTGTAGGAGATAATCCAGAAGATATTAAAGATACTCGTTACGGGAATAATAATGTTATTGGACCAGTTAAAGATAAAGCATTACACGGAACTCACGTAGCAGGTATAGTTGCTCAATTGCGTCACAATAATTTAGGTGGAGATGGTGTTGCTAATAATGTTGAAATTATGGCAGTGAGAGCTGTTCCAGATGGAGATGAGTATGATAAAGATATTGCATTGGCAATACGTTATGCTGTAGATAATGGAGCAAAAGTAATCAACGGAAGTTTTGGAAAAAGTTTTTCTCCTCATAAACAATGGGTTTACGATGCTATAAAATATGCAGCTAAAAAAGATGTTCTAATTGTGCATGCAGCTGGAAATGATGGTTACAATATTGATATTGAGAAAAATATTAATTACCCAAATGACTCAGAGGATAACATCAAAGAATTTGCAGATAATTTAATTACAATTGGTGCAATAAATAAAGTATATGGAGAAAAGGTAGTGGCAGGTTTCTCTAATTTTGGAAAAATAAACGTTGATGTTTTTGCTCCAGGAGAAGAAATCTATGCAACAATTCCAAATAATAAGTACAAGTATTTACAAGGAACTTCAATGGCTGCACCAAATGCGGCTGGAGTTGCAGCTTTAATCCGTTCTTATTATCCTAAGTTAACTGCTCCACAGGTAAAACATATTTTAATGAATTCAGGAGTTCTACTTCCGGAGATGTTGATTTTGGGTGAAAATCCAAACCCAGAGGAAAAACCAGTTGCGGTTTCATCTACCGAATCATCAAAAACAGGTAGAATGGTGAATGCTTATAATGCATTATTGATGGCAGAAAAAATGTCAAAAAAATAAATTGTATAGAATATTAATCCGATGGAAGGGTGGCAACCCTTCCATTTTTTATTATATAGCCCATGCGTAAAATTATATTACTTTCTTTTTTGAGCCTTAGTTTTGGTTCTCTGGTTGCTCAAAATGCACCATATTGGCAACAACATGTTGATTATAAAATGGATGTATCGATGGATGTAAAAAACTATTTGTACAAAGGAAAGCAAGAATTGGTTTATACCAATAACTCACCAGATACTTTGCGAAAAGTGTTTTATCATTTGTTTTTTAATGCATTTCAACCAGGAAGCGAGATGGATGCTAGAGTCCAAACTATTAAGGATCCTGATGGAAGAATGATAAATAAGGTAAAAGTTGACGGTAAGGATGTTAAAGAAAGCCGTATGAAAACTTTAAAACCTAATGAAATAGGTTTTCTTAATATCACAAATTTCAAGCAAGATGGAGTAACAGCAGTAACGAGAACTTCGGGGACAATTATGGAAGTTACTTTGGCTAAGCCAATTTTACCAAATTCAAAAACTACTTTTACATTAGAATTTGATGGACAGGTTCCTGTACAAATTCGTCGTGCAGGAAGAAACAGTACAGAAGGTGTTGCTTTGTCAATGTCTCAATGGTACCCTAAATTGGCAGAATTTGATTTCGAAGGTTGGCATGCAGATCCATACATCGCAAGAGAATTTCATGGTGTTTGGGGGAATTTTGATGTGAAAATTACAATCGATAAGGATTATACAATAGGAGGTTCTGGTTATTTACAGAACAAAAATGAAATTGGTCATGGATACCAAGATGCTGGTGTTACTGTAGTTTACCCTAAGAAAACAAAAACACTTACATGGCATTTTGTAGCACCAATGGTACATGATTTTACTTGGGCTGCAGATAATGAATATATTCATGATGTAGTAAAAGGACCAAACGATGTTGATTTGCATTTCTTTTACAAAAACAATCCAAAAATAATTGAAAACTGGAAAAATCTACAGCCGTTAATGGTAAAAGTGATGGATTTTTATAACCATAAAGTGGGACCATATCCATACAAACAATATTCATTTATTCAAGGTGGAGATGGTGGAATGGAGTATGCAATGTGTACTTTGATGTTAGGAAGTGGAACTTTACAAGGAATGTTAGGTACTGCAACACATGAGTTAGGACATGCTTGGTTTCAACATGTTTTAGCTTCAAATGAGTCAAAACACCCATGGATGGACGAAGGTTTTACTACTTATATTGAAGACATGGCTTTGAACGAATTAGCAGGTGATAAAAAGGTTGAAAACCCATTTAAAGGGAATTATGCAGCTTATTACAACTTAGTTGCATCTGGTAAAGAACAGCCTCAAACAACACATGGGGATCGTTATGATGAGAACAGACCTTATAGTATTTCATCTTATGTAAAAGGAAGTATTTTTCTTTCGCAGCTGGTTTATGTAATTGGTCAGGATAATTTAGATGCTACATTAAAAAGATATTATAACGATTTTAAATTCAAACACCCATCACCAAATGATATCAAAAGAACTGCTGAACGTGTTTCTGGAGCTGAATTGGATTGGTATTTAATTGATTGGACACAAACAACAAATACTATTGATTATGGTATTAAAGAGGTAAGTGATAGCGGAGACAAAACGGTTGTAACATTAGAAAGAATTGGTAGAATGCCAATGCCTATTGATTTAACTGTAGAATATACTGATGGGACTAAAGAAAGTTTCTACATTCCGTTACGAATGATGAACTTTATAAAAGAAAACCCTAATCCAGATGTGAAAAGAACAGTTTTAAATGATTGGGCTTGGGCAATGCCAACGTATAATTTTACAATTGCTAAAAGCAAAAGTTCTATTAAGAAAATAATTATTGATCCAAGCGGATTAATGGCTGATGTAAAAGCAGCAAATAATGTTTATGAAGTGAAGTAATTCTCTTTAGTTATTAAATGAAAAGCCCTTAAAGACATGTTGTTTTTAAGGGCTTTTTTTTGTGTAATATATCTTGATTCTGACGAAATGATTATTCGGCTATTTTTGTGTTGATTTCGATGATAGGATTGTTTTGAGTTGGTTTTTTAAAAGGAAATAGTTGTCTGTAGCTTGTTACTCTCCAAAGCCATTCTACTGGTCCATAAGTGTATTTAGAAAGCCACCATTTACTAATGAACAATTGAACAATAAAAATAGAAACAGCTAGCGAGAAGTAAAACCAATATGGCATAGCGTCTGCAATTCCTAAACCAATTCCAGAAAAAATGAAAGCTCCTAATATATTTTGAGTGATGTAATTGGTCAATGTCATTTTGCCACCGGCGCTAAAATAGATAAAAATTGTTTTTAGTTTTCCGTTGATATACAGTTGGCAAATTCCAGTTGCGATAAAAATCATTGTGCTTAAAATAAGCCAAAAATAAGGATGGAAGAATTTAAGAAATTCAGCTTTATTTTCAATAGCAAAGTAAAAAATGATGCCTAGTAGAACGGCAATGAAGAAACTACATATAAGCACATATTTTAAAAGATTTTTCATTTCGTTTAAACGATTAAAAAAATCTATTTTCTGAAGCATAACCCCAAAAAGCATGCAAGCCAGCATTACAATATGTGATGTAATGGCGTAACCAGGAACAATAATTTGCTGGTAAAAAGAGGCCAATAGATTAAATCTAAAAAAGTCAAGCCAGTTACCAGAATGATATAATTTTAAATATTCAGGATTTGTGATAATTGACACTTTTTCTATATTAAGGCCTTTGATGTAAGACATTATAAAAGGAATAGCAAGAATAAGGATAGCAGAAATATAACCTAATGTTTTTGCTGAACACTTTGAGAACAATAATAATATAAGTCCTAAAAAAGCATAATCTTTTAATATGTCGCCAAACCAAAAAGACGAATTAATAAAAGCCAAGCCAAAAAGCAATAGCATTCGCCAACTAAAAAAAGCAACAGGGTTTTTACCTTTCGAGACAACATTATTAATTAAAATTGCAAAACCATAGCCAAATAAAATGGTTAACAAGGTCCAAGATTTTCCTGCTAAAAAATATTGATCAAAATTAGATAGTACCTCAGATAGAGTACTATTCTTGGTTTCGTTTGGTATTCCAATAAATTGATACCCGGAGTAATTGCCAATGGCAACACCAAAAATTGCCCATCCCCGAAGGATGTCTACAATTGCAGTTCTTTTGTTTTGCGCAAGAGGTTGGTAAGAATTTGTCATTTGATTAATGTTTTCGTTGTGATTTGATTGGTATTTTTAGATAAACTTTAAATTATTCTAACGCAATCAAAAGCAATAAAATTATATAATCATCGACTTAAGAGTGAAAATTTTTACAAAAAAAAAGCGTATTATTTCTTCAGAAATAATACGCTTTGAATTTATTGTGTATTCAGGGTTATCCTAAATGCTCTAGCATATCTTTTGTCATTGATTCAAGGTCAAAAGTATGTTTCCAATCCCAATCTTCTCTTGCCGAACTATCGTCAATACTTGCAGGCCAGCTATCAGCAATTTTCTGACGGAAGTCTGGATTGTAAGTGATTTCAAATTCAGGAATATGTTTTTTAATTTCGTTTGCAATTTCAGTTGGAGTAAAACTCATTGCTGCCAAGTTGTATGAAGAATGAATTTTGATCTTTTCAGCAGGAGCTTTCATGATATTTATAGTTGCTTCAATAGCATCATCCATATACATCATTGGCATTTTAGTTTCAGATGATAAGAAACATTCGTATTTTTTATCAGCAATAGCTTTATAGAAAATGTCAACAGCATAATCAGTTGTTCCACCACCTGGAGGAGTTGACCAGCTAATTAAACCAGGGTAGCGTACGCTACGAACATCAACACCATAAATATTATGATAGTATTCGCACCATCTTTCTCCAGCTTGTTTACTAATTCCGTAAACAGTTGAAGGTTCCATGATAGTGTATTGTGGAGTGTTTTCTTTTGGAGTTGTTGGTCCAAAAACAGCAATACTTGATGGCCAGAAAACTTTTTTTATTTTTTGTGCTTTAGCTAAGTTTAAAACGTGGAATAAAGAGTTCATGTTCAAATCCCAAGCAAATGCAGGGTTCTTTTCGGCAGTAGCAGATAATAATGCCGCCATTAAATAGATGTCGGTTATTTTATGAACTTCTACAAGGTGCTCAATTTGATTGAAATCTAACGCATTCACTACTTCAAAAGGACCAGAGTTAACAACGTCTGTGTTTAATTTACGAATGTCAGATGCTATTACATTTTCAGTTCCGTATAATTTACGTAGTTTCTGGGTAAGCTCCGTTCCAATTTGGCCGCAAGCACCAATGATTAATATTTTAGGATTCATGTTAAGTTTGTTTAGTCTAGCAAAGGTAACGATTTCGCAATTATATTTTAATTGGCTATTGATTATTTAAGAAGTTCTCAAAAACAGTGTTTGTTTCTTATGATAGTTCATTAATGTCTGTTTTAGTAAGTTGATTAAAAACAGAACAATAAATTCATAACTTCTTCTTAAAGGGGAATTCATAATTGTAAATTTACTTTGTAACTTTGTAGCCTAATGTTTGAACCGATGAAATATAGAATATCTCTTTTTCTCCTTTTTGTTTTTCTTTTAAATTCTTGTCAAAATCAAGATGAAAAGCGACTTGCCGAAAATAAAAAGGAAGCTAAAAAGAAAGAATTGATTTTTAATAATATTAATAAAGGCTGGGTTTTTTATGATACTCCAATCAATACCGTTTCTGAAGAAAGTATAAAGAGCTGGAACGAATGGCGCCAATTTCTTGAGGAGCTAAAAGGAAAACCTAAAAAAACAATCGGTGCTTTCCAGAAAAAATCAAGTGCTATTGCCCAAAAAGCGGTGGCATTAAATAATAATATTCCAGAGCAATTTAATCAGCCACAAATAAAAAGCAGAATTTCTATCTTGATTACTAAGATAAAAATGATGGATTTATATATTCATTTAGATAAAATTCCTGATGAAAAGGTTCTTTTATTGATTGGTGATATCAATAAGGAACTGGTTTCTCTAGAAAGACAAATGGATAAAATAGTTGAGAAGAATAAAATTCCATTGGAAGAAGGAGAATCAGAATTAATGAAAATGATAAAGGATACTGCAAGAGCAATTCCTAATACCCCTATAGACCCAAATATTCCAAGAGTTGAGTAAAAGTGCTTTATATACTACGTATGATAATTTGCCTAAAACACAGCAAATTGCTAATCAGTTATTAGAAAATAATGAAGTAAAACTGCATCTTAACGGTTTGTTAGGCTCGTCGGTTTCATTTGTAATTCGTTCTTTGTTTAAGAAATCGGAGTTGCCTTTTCTTATTATTTTGGATAATAAGGAAGAAGCAGCCTATTATTTGAATGATTTAGAACAAATGGTTGGTGAGCAAGATGTATTGTTTTATCCAGGATCATACCGTAGGCCATATCAGATTGAAGAAACAGATAATGCAAATGTTTTGCTTCGTGCGGAAGTATTAAACCGAATTAATTCACGAAAAAAACCTGCTATAATTGTTTCTTATCCCGAAGCATTATTTGAAAAAGTAGTTACTAGAAAAGAATTAGATAAAAACACTTTGAAAGTGGCTGTGGGCGATAAAATCTCAATTGATTTTATCAATGAAGTTTTGTTTGAATACGAATTCAAAAGAGTTGATTTTATCACAGAACCAGGAGAGTTTTCTGTTCGTGGTGGAATCGTCGATGTCTTTTCTTTTTCGAATGATAACCCGTATCGAATTGAGTTTTTCGGAAATGAAGTTGACAGTATTCGAAGTTTTGATGTTGGAACACAATTATCTGTTGAGACACATAAAAAAATCACGATAATCCCAAATGTCGAGAATAAAATTTTTCAGGAAAATAGAGAGAGCTTTCTAGATTATATTTCTGAAAAAACAGTACTTTTTATCCAGAATACTGATGGTTTTTTAAGTCAGTTGGATAAGCAATTTGCTAGAGCAGAAGAAGCGTATGAGAAATTATCAAAAGATATAAAACATGCTACGCCAGATCAGTTGTTCTTAAATCAGAGCTCATTTATAAAAAAGGCATTGGATTTTTCGATTGTTGAATTAGCCAGTAAGCCAATTTTTAAAACAATAAAACAATACGATTTCCATATTCAGCCACAACCATCATTCAATAAACAGTTTGATTTATTGCTGAATAATCTAAGTGATAATCATTTTAATGGATATAAGAATTACTTGTTTTGTTCAAATGATGCGCAGGCAAAACGATTTCATGATATTTTTGAAACATTAGACGAAGCCAATTCTGAGAATATTCGTAAGCAATACCATACCGTAGTTTTACCATTATATCAAGGTTTTATCGATGATGAGAATCAGATTACGTGTTATACGGATCACCAGATTTTTGAGCGTTATCATAAATTTAATATTAAAAACGGTTATTCTAAAAAGCAGAATATCACGCTTAAGGAACTTACCACTTTATCGGTTGGGGATTATGTAACGCATATTGATCACGGAATTGGAAGGTTTGGTGGTTTACAAAAAATTCAGGTAGAAGGGAAAACGCAAGAAGCCATCAAATTGGTTTATGCTGATAATGATATAGTGTATGTGAGTATTCACTCGCTTCACAAGATTTCAAAATACAACGGTAAAGACGGAACACCTCCTAAGATTTATAAGTTAGGCTCTAATGCTTGGAAGATTTTAAAACAAAAAACCAAAGCACGTGTCAAACATATTGCATTCAATCTTATTCAGTTGTATGCAAAAAGAAGATTGGAAAAAGGATTTCAGTTTGCTCCAGACAGTTATTTACAAAACGAATTAGAAAGTTCGTTTATATACGAAGACACACCAGATCAGACTAAGTCTACACAGGAAGTAAAAGCCGATATGGAAAGCGACCGACCAATGGATCGTTTGGTTTGTGGTGATGTTGGATTTGGGAAAACAGAGGTTGCAATTCGTGCTGCTTTTAAAGCAGTAGATAATAGCAAGCAAGTCGCTGTTTTGGTACCAACAACAATTCTTGCCTACCAACATTATCGTACTTTTTCGGAACGGTTAAAAGAAATGCCTGTTTCTGTTGGGTATTTAAACCGTTTTAGAACGGCAAAACAAAAGGCACAAACGCTAAAAGATTTAGCAGAAGGTAAACTTGATATTGTAATTGGGACACACCAATTGGTAAATAAAAATGTAGTTTTTAAAGATTTAGGATTGCTAATTGTTGATGAGGAGCAAAAGTTTGGGGTTAACGTAAAAGATAAACTTAAAACTATTGCTGCCAATGTTGATACGTTGACATTGACTGCAACACCAATTCCTAGAACCTTACAGTTCTCTTTAATGGCTGCACGAGATTTATCTGTAATTACAACACCTCCACCTAATCGTTATCCTATAGAAACTAATGTAGTTGGATTTAGTGAAGAATTGATTCGTGATGCGATTTCGTATGAGATTCAGCGTAACGGACAGGTTTTCTTTATTAACAACCGAATTGAAAATATAAAAGAAGTTGCTGGAATGATTCAGCGTTTGGTTCCAAATGCTAGAGTAGGAATTGGACATGGACAAATGGAAGGGGCTAAACTTGAAGAATTGATGCTGGCGTTTATGAACGGTGATTTCGATGTTTTGGTTGCTACAACAATTATCGAAAGTGGTTTGGATGTACCAAATGCCAATACTATCTTTATCAATAACGCTAACAATTTTGGATTGTCCGATTTGCATCAAATGCGTGGACGAGTAGGACGAAGCAATAAGAAAGCATTCTGTTATTTTATTTGTCCGCCCTATTCATCAATGACAGAGGATGCTCGTAAACGAATTCAGGCTTTGGAACAATTTAGCGAGTTAGGAAGTGGTTTCAATATCGCTATGAAAGATCTCGAAATTCGTGGAGCTGGAGATTTATTAGGAGGAGAGCAAAGTGGTTTTATCAATGAGATTGGTTTTGATACCTATCAAAAAATCATGAATGAAGCTATTGAAGAATTAAAAGAAAATGAATTCAAGGATTTATATCCTGAAGAAAATAATATCGATACTAAGGAATATGTAAAAGATCTGCAAATTGATACCGATTTTGAATTGTTATTTCCAGACGAGTACATCAACAACGTTTCAGAACGATTGGTTTTGTATAATGAACTTGGTGCTATAAAAGACGAAGCTGGATTAAAAGAATTCGAAAGAAAATTAATCGACCGTTTCGGGCCATTGCCTAGACAAGCCGTTTCGTTACTCAATAGTATCCGTATAAAATGGATTGCTACTAATGTTGGAATCGAAAGGCTGATAATGAAGCAAGGTAAAATGATAGGGTATTTTGTATCCGATCAACAATCGGATTATTACCAATCTTCTAAATTTAGAAAGGTTTTACTGTTTATACAAAAACACAGTACACTTTGTAAAATGAAAGAAAAACAAACCGTTAATGGTTTGCGTCTGTTGTTGACTTTTGACAACGTAAAATCAATTAAAAAGGCATTAGAGCTGATGGAGTTGTTTGAGGAGTAAAATTGTTTTTAAATAGAATAAAAACCCATTTGTCTTTAGAGATAAATGGGTTTTCTGTTTTTATTGATTTAAATGCAAATCCTAAAACAGTATTGATTTCTAATTATTTTTAGCTTCAAATACTTGTTGGTATCTATAGCGGTGTCTATAATGATGTTTTTGGAGAGTTTTATAAGAATTTTAACAACAAATAGAGTCACGTAAATCAAATCAATCTCTATTTTTACGTAAGAATTTTTTTTATTTTTTAATTTGGGATTTAAAACTTTATTATAGAACAAAACATTTAAATTATGTCAGAACAAAACAAATTAGCTGAAGCAATCCTTTATGGGAAAATCGATGAAGCAAGATTATTATTAAATGAGGGAGAGAAACTTTCGGGGCACTATTTTGAAAATAATAAAGGGCAAATATTCAGTAGTATTCTACGATCAAAGGCATTTGATTTAGTTGATTCTTTAGTTAAAAACGGCATAATAGAAACTGATGTTTATGAATATGACAGCTTTGATAAATCATTCTTTAAAACTATTGCTACAGAATTGAAAGGGGATGATGAATCAATTTCTTTCCTGAAAGAGTTCATGCAGAAAATTGATAATAAAAACGATGAGGTAAAAGATCAAACCCTGCTAGGATATTGTTTAGAGCAAGGTGCAGACCCTGCCATTATTAAATGTTTGATTGAAGAAGGTTGTGATGTTCGCTACAAAAATAATGCAGAGCGGAACTTTATTTATGAAGTGGTGAATAAAAGAATGCAGAACACTCAACAGGCATTGGCTTATTTAGAATTGTTGATTGCAGAAGGTTTAGATGTAAATGAAAAAGACATCGTTGGCGAAACGCCATTGATGGCGGCAGTAAAAGATAGAAAAAAAGAATGCTTGGAATTTCTATTACAAAACGGAGCTGATGCTAATGAACAGGATAATAAAGGGAATACAGCATTTTATTTAGCGGTTAATTGGCAGCAGGATTTTGAATTATACAAAATATTAAAACAATATGCTTCTCCAGATTTTGATTTAGAAAATAATGATGGTGAACGTATTCTTCCAGCTTTTATAAAAGGGGTTGGAGCATCAGAAAATCAAATTGCATTTTTATTAGAAATGCTAAATGATGGTGCCGATATTTATCAAACAGGTCTTTATTATAGCGCTCCAAAATCTGGTGTAGATTGGCTTGCAGAAAAACCTGCAGCAGTACTGAAAGCTGTATTAGAAAATGGGAATATAGATATTGACAGAAAAGACGATACAGGTAACACAGTATTGCATAAAGTATGCGCATTTAATGTAAATTATGATGCAGAAGCGGCGAAGGGTATCTACCAGAAAGTGAAATTATTATTGGGTGCAGGTGCTGATGCAAGTGTTGTAAATGATAAAGATGAAACTCCTTCAGCGCTAGCACAAACAGACAACCTTAAAATAAAAACGGTTGAACTATTGATGCAGCAAAAAGTATAAAAATCAAAAAAACTATAATTTAAAAAACTATAAAAATGTCAATGTCATTTATAATTGCCTGTGAAAATGGTAATAGGAAAATTGCAGAGTTATTGCTAGCCAATAAAGAAGTAGATGTAAAATATACTGATGAAAGAGGACGAACAGCATTACATTATGCTGCACATCGCGGTTATCTTGATATAGTAAAAATCCTTATTGATGAAGGTGCAGCTATTAATTACGAAGATCATAATGGCGAAACATCCTTGTTTTTTGCCTGTCTTCAGAAACAAAAGCAAACAGCAACTTATCTTCTTGATAAAGGGGCTGATGTAACTATCAAAGATAAACAAGGCAAAAGTTTATTGCACCTTGCTGCGCAAACCGGACAAACTGAAATTGTTAAACAATTACTTGAACAAGGTTTTGATGTTGATATGCCTGATAATAATGCTGAAACAGCACTATTAATCGCAGCTAGTTTGAGAAACAAAGAAATTGTTGAATTGTTATTGAACAATGGTGCAGAAATTAATACGACCAATAAAATAGGTGATAACACACTTATCCTTGCTGTTCGTTCTAAAGCCTTGCCTATAGTGACTTTGCTTTTAGATAATAGTGTTGATATCAACCATGCTAATCATGCTGGAGAAAGTGCTTTACTAATTGCTTGTTATGAAGCAAACAGGGCAATTGTGAAACTGCTGATTGATAAAGGTGCTGATGTATTAACAACTTCAAATAATGGACTTCTGCCTGTTTGGTATGTTTGTGCTAAGAATCAGAAAGAAATGGTTGAACTATTCTTAGATAATGGAGTAGATGTCAATTTTAGTAAGCCACTTAGCGAAGATACTACTTCTATGAACAGTTATTTAGATTGGATAGAAGCCGCTAACAACATTTCAATTGAAGCAACATTTACACTTAATGCTTCTTATAGTTATGGTGGTGAAAGTTTGTTGCATGTAGCTGCTAAAAAAGGTAATTTAAGTATGGTGAAATTGCTGATCGAAAGAGATGCAAACATTAATATTCAAGATGAAAGTGGTAATACACCTATGCATTATGCTGCGGCAAGTGGAAAGAAAGATGTTGTAAAATATCTTTTAGACCAAAATGCAGATTTAAGCATTGTGAATGTAAAAGAACAAAAAGCTATTGATTACAGTAATATTAAAGGCTTTAATGAAATAACGGAATTCATTTTAAAGGCAAGTCCCGCAGGAACAACTGTTGCACCTCAGCAGCAACAAAGTCAACCAACAAATGGTACAGAACAAGATCCGATGGCTGCTAAAAAGAAAGCGTTATTGGATTTAAAAGAACTGCTTGATGCAGGAATTCTTTCGCAAGAAGAATTTGATGAAGAGAAAAGTAAGGTGCTTAAAGGATAATTTTAAGGTGAAATGGATATCGAATCTTGATAATAGTTATATCAGAGAGAATAAAAAAAAGGCGTATGAAAATTTCATACGCCTTTTTAATTTATTGAGATAAAAAATTCCCAGTGGAGTAATTAACTAATTGACAATTAATTTATTCTAAAGACCAATCTCATTTAAAATTTCTTCAAGGTATCGAGCCATTTCATCCGCATTTTGCTTATTGAATGGCATTGGTGGTTTTATCTTTAAAACATTGTGTAAAGGCCCATCTGTGCTTAGTAAATACCCTTTCTCTTTCATCTTTTCGACTACAATATCAATTTCTGGAATTGCTGGTTCCATAGTGGTCCTGTCTTTTACCATTTCGGCACCAATAAATAATCCATGACCACGAACATCGCTGATAATTGGAAACTTATTCATTAATCCTTTTAGTAAATCCATTAGGTGATTGCCTACTTCCAAAGCGTGCTGTTGCATTTCTTCATCTTGAATTACTTCTAGAACGGCTAATCCAGCTGACATAGATACCGGATTCCCTCCAAAAGTATTGAAGTATTCCATGCCGTTATTAAAAGCATCGGCTATTTCATTTGTTACAATTACTGCTGCAAGCGGGTGTCCGTTACCAATAGGTTTTCCGAGTACAACAATATCTGGAACCACATCTTGCAGTTCGAATCCCCAGAACTTATCCCCAACTCTTCCAAAACCTACTTGTACCTCATCGGCAATGCATACACCTCCTGAGGCTCTTACGTAATCATAAACAGTTTTTAAATAATTATCAGGTAGCGGAATTTGACCTCCAACACCCAATAGGGTTTCACAGATAAATACTGCTGGCGATTTGTTTTCTTTTTTTAAATCTTCAATAATTCGTTGTACATCAGCGGCATATTTTTCGCCTGCATTAGCATCACCATATTTATATGGGCCACGATATAAGTCGGGGTTAATTGCTTTATGAATCCAAGGCATTTTACCAAAACCTCCTTTACTATCAAATTTATAAGGACTCATTTCCATTGCTACGGTTGAGGTTCCGTGATACGCATGGTCTAGTACTACAATATCTTTTTGTTTGGTGTAATGGCGACTCATTCGGATGGCTAAATCGTTGGCCTCACTACCTGAGTTTACAAAATAGCACACGCTTAATGAGGGAGGTAATGTAGCAGTAAGTTTTTCGGCGTATTCTAATATTGTATTGTTAAGGTACCTTGTATTGGTGTTTAAAGTCGCAATTTGTTTTTGCATTTTCTTTACCACTACAGGATGGCAATGCCCAACATGAGAGGGATTGTTTACACAATCGACAAAAGTTCTTCCTTTGTCGTCATATAAATATTGTAATGCTCCTTTTACAATTTTTAATTTGTCGTTGTAGCCAATACTTAGATTTCGACCTACGTTTTTTTGACGAAGTTCTAATAAATCCGAATAATCCGAATCGTTTATTACACCATCAAATCCGCATACTTTTCTAAAAGTATCTTGTGCTTTTATGGGATTAATCTTGATGAGTTTGTATAATAACTCCCAAGCCGGTTTTTCGGTAATAAAATGATGTATGTTATCGCTGTTTAAAGATGCATTGTATGCTGATTGTGTTACGCTTATGCAAAGTCTTCCTGCAATTAAGTAATATAACAAATCAAGTTCCTCTGTTTTAAGAGGATAGGCTTCGTGATATCCTTTTACAATAAATGATGCAGCTGTTAATGGATCATCATATTCTAGGATTGCATACGTACAAGCTATCGCAAGGTTATTGATTAAGGCAGAATAAACCATATCGCCAAAATCAATTAATCCAGTTGTTTTTTCTTCTCGTGCCATTACATTACAGTCGTTGGCATCATTATGA
The DNA here is from genome assembly GCF_020905345.1 of Flavobacterium pisciphilum. NCBI lineage: Bacteria > Pseudomonadati > Bacteroidota > Flavobacteriia > Flavobacteriales > Flavobacteriaceae > Flavobacterium > Flavobacterium pisciphilum. The sequence goes on along the minus strand of NZ_JAJJMO010000001.1, from coordinate 2,770,374 downwards.
ATGTATGCGTGTCGAAGCTGGTGTATTTGCGGAAGCACTTCGGTATCAAACTGCAAAAGAAAATAACCTGCAATTCGTCTGCGTTCGTGATTTGTAATATACTTCAGTTTCTCATTGGCGTCACTAGCTCTGCTAATGTCCCAAGTATAATGGCGATGCATTGCTGGATGTGAAAAATCCTGTAATGCTTTGTCCATATTCCCCATAAATGCTCCTAAATTGTAAAGAGCAGTATTTGATTTTTTTGGTTGTTCATACCAGAAAGAACCTTCGAGAAAACTTAGAATCCGTATATAATATGTTTTATTGTCTTTAGCAATTTGAGTTAATGCTTCCCCTTTTTTATTTATAGAAAATTGCTGAAAATTATCGGCTAATGGACTTTTTCTTAAGTGCTGAATGATTTTTACCTGTGCTTCCAAGAAGGGATGGGGCTGATTTTCATCAGAAAGCTTTAAGATATACTTCTGATTTTTTTCATCGGTTAGTATGAAATTCAATTCATCATAGCCGTCTAGTGCTTTTACGGTAGCGGATAACCCATAATGTTCTATCGCTAATTGCTGAATGTCTGCTTCTGAAAAAATCATTGGTATTTGGTATTAAATTATTTTTATCGGTTAAGATTTTTGGAGCTAAATGAGGTTATAAATTAAAAGCATATTTCTTCTATTTCCAAATAATAGCTTGGGCTGGTTGCAAAGGATTTTGTCCAACAAGGATTTTACTTCCTTGTGGTATTGGTAAGTTTATAGGTTCGTTTGTATAGTTTACACCTACATAAAAACCATCTCTCCATTCTACAAATACACCCTTTGGTAAATCTTCGATAGCAACTTTTGCACGTTCGTAAATAGTTCGTACAACTTGTCTTTCCAGATTTCCATCTTTGCTTTCTGCTCCAATATAAGTAACGGTTCCTTTGCCTAGTTTTCTTGTAATGGCTGCCGCTTTACCTTTGTAAAACTGGTCTGTATATGTTGCTAGAACTTCAGTTCCTTGTTTTGGGTTCAGTACATCTGCCCATGTGTTCCATTTATAAGTAGTGTTACCAGAACTTATTGTTCCGTTGACATCGGCAACAAGCATGTCAAAAAACTCAACATCGGCTCCAATTAGCGGTACAATTGGTGCGCTCCAATTGGCTTCGAAAAAATGCCCGTTTCTATCCTTTTGACCGGTACGGCAAGAAAGAATTAAGTTTCCTCCGTTTTCTACATATTTAGTCCATTTGTCAACTAATTTTTGATCTATAAGTTGGTAAGCGGGTGCAACAATAAACGGATAAGCAGAGAAATCATCTTCTTCGGTAATAAAATCCATTGGTGCTCCAGTTGATTTTATAGCAGTTGTATAGATAGATCTGTGTTTCCATGTACTCCAGAATTCAGTTTGTTTTTGGTTTTCTAAATCCCAAAGATTTTCGTGACTCCATAAAAAGCCTGTTTTTCTTTTGGCAATGTCCTGTGGGATTACTGCTTTTGGATTGTATGCTGCACGAAGTAATTTCATATCTTGGATAGATTGTACAAATTCTTTTCCGCCAGTAGTAAGAGTTACGCCATCAGTTCCTACGATTCCATCGTGGTACATTTCGCTACTTCCTAGTGGGTGTCTGTATCTATAGGTGCAAGTAAATGAGCAACCGCCACCAAAAGCTTGTGATATCCACATATGAACTGTTCCGGGAAGTAATTGTGGATTTATGCTAGCCCAATTTACTTGTCCTGGTTGTAATTCCATAACACCAGTAACACCGCTTATAGATCTGTAATAATCGTTGGCTTCCGAAATTTTGTTTGGATGTCCTATTCTAAAACTATCTCCTCCTAATGGATTTCTTCCACTCACAGGATACATCGTGTAGGTAATAAAATCCATTTTGTTAGCACTTCTTGGATCGGCATCGTAAATTACATTAGTAAAGTTGGTTGTTATCCATTGTTTTGAATCAACGTATTTTCGAAGTATTTTGGCTTGTCTGTTTAAATATTCACCTTGTGCATCTGAGGTAAATCTTTTAAAATCTAAGATCGCGTGTGGGCTTAATTTATCCTCAAAATAAATTTCTGCATTAGGGATAACTATTTGTTCGAAGTTGTTATAACGAGTACTCCAAAAGTTTCCTACCCATTCTGTATTTAGTTTTTCGATTGTTCCGTATTTGGCTTTAAGCCAAATTTGAAATGCTTTACGAGCAGAAGGACTAAAATCGGCACTACCCAAAGGTTCGTTATCGATTTGCCAACCCATAATGTTTTTATTCTTACCGTATCTTTTTCCTAATTCGGCTATTATCTGATCTGTAAATTCGCGGTATTTTTCATTTGTTATAGACACATTTGCTCTATTACCATGCTCTCTGCGGCGTCCGTTTGCATCTACTAAATAAATTTCAGGATATTTATCTCCCATCCATGCTGGGGGAGTTGGAGTTGGAGTACAAAGAATTACTTTTAAACCTTCTTTTTCCGCGATAGCTAGAGCATCATCTAGCCATTTAAAATCATATTTTCCTTCTTCAGGTTCCATATAAGTCCAAGCAAATTCAGCAAAATGAGTAAACTCAAACCCTAGTTTTTTTATGTTTTTTAAATCACGTTCCCATTGTTCTCTCGGCCATTGTTCAGGATAGTAATAAACACCAATTTGCATTAAATCGGGTTTTGAAAAGAAACGTTGTGGGTCTTTTTTCTCTGAAGGAGTAGTCTTTTTACTTTGAGAGAAAACAGGATTTGAATTACAATTTGCAATAAATAATAGGGTAAATAAAATTTTAACTAAAGATATATTTTGCTTGAACATACTTGGTTTTATTGATGGTTAATCGAATTTAGGTAATTAGTTTAACTATTTGTCTTCTAAAAGAAGCATTAAATAATGTGAGGCTGACCAACTAAAATTAAAAGCTTCTAGCCCTTTTCCTGTAAGTGGTTGGTAATTTTCTCGAATAGATGTGCCTTTATCTATAACTCCTTCGGCATTATGAATTAGTTTGTGAGCCAATTGATTTGCTTCGTTTGTATAGCCATATTTCTCCAATCCATTTATACCAAAATAACTTTGATCAAGCCAGATTGGCCCTCTCCAATAACCGTTATTTGGTTTGAATTTTGGGTGATTTGCTGCTAATGTTGGTAAAGGAACAAAAGTGTTAAGTGTAGCTGGGTTAAGCATGTTTTCTTTTATTAATTTGGTTTGCTCGGTAGTAGCCACCTCTGCCCAAATCGGTAAATAGCCTTCGCATCCCATTGCTTTTATTAACGTTTTTCCATCGATTGATGTATCGTAATACCAACCTGTGGTTGCATCCCAGAATTGGGTTTGAATTTTAGCTTTTAGTGTTACACTTTCTTCTTGCCATTTTTTAGCTTCTTCAGTTAGTTTCAATACCTCTGCCATCTTATTTAAAAAGTTCTTTTCGGCATATAAAAACGAATTTAAATCAACGCTTTCTTGGTCTAATGAATAGGCTTTATCTCCATTTTTCAGAATTTTGCTATCGTCAAAACGCACTGCATTGTCCATTCCGCTTTCCCATTTGGCAGCGACTAAGGTACCATCTGTTGATCCAAATTCGCATAAACCATCTTGATCATGGTCACGCTCTTTGTACCACCAGTTGTGGTATAGCTTTAGTTTAGGATAAAATTCCTTTATGAAGTTGGCATCTTTTGTCTTTTCATAAATTTTCCAGATTGCCCATGCAGCAAGTGGAGATTTGGTATTTCGGTAATTGTTTTCTTCGATTAGGTTGTTTCTGTATATACAATCTGGAATAAATCCGTTTGGTTCTTGATAATCAAATAGGGCGCGCATTTGGTTTTTGGCCAATTCTGAATCATAATTTGCAACCGCAACTGCATGTTTCCAGCTGTCCCATGCCCAAAATCCGTGAAACCATTTGTAGTTGTAACTCGGAAAAAGCCCTCCGTGTTTTAATCCTTCAGCTGCAATTCGGGTATTGTTTTGCAGTGTAAGCACTAGTTTAGCGACCAAATCAGAGTAGATGGCGTCTTTGTAAACTGTTTTCTTTTTGGCAATTAATTGTGCCAATTGGTTTTCTTTTTCTTTTTGGGTGTTTTTAAGAAGTGTATTGAATGTTGTTTTTGCTATGGTTTCATTTTCGTTTTTCCATGAATATTGAGGGAAAATAAAGGTTTGAGAAACAACAAGCTCTTTGGTTTCGTTTGGCTTTAATACTAATTTGTCTGTTTGAGCTTTATATCCTTGTTTGGTAATTTCGATTTCGGGTGTTGCGTTAAGGAATTGAATGTATCCAATGGCAGTACTTTTTCTAGAAGCAATTTTTAATATTTTGTTTTCTTTAGATAACTGTATGTTATCTATAAAAAGATTGGAATCATAAGAGGGGTAAAGTGTTATGGTCTTTCCAGTTTTATTGGTAATACTTGTTTTTTGCAATGCCGAATGACCTGATAAAAAAACAAGTTGCTGCTTTATGTCTAATTTTTCGTTTTGAAATTGTTGTTCTAAATGGCTATTGTAGCTGTTTTGGCTCACTAAGGCATTTTTCCAGTTGATGGCTTCGTGTTTGTTTTCGTCATTAAGTTGCAATGAAACTAATGAAGGACTTAGCCAAACTCCGTTTTCTTCAGTCATTAAAAAAGGACCAGAAAAGCCTGCTTTAACTTGAGTTGGTTCTAGAAATCCGAATGCGAACCATGCTCCTTTATCGGAGAAAGCCAATGAGTTTCTATCTGTAGCCTCTGTTGGATTTCCTTTATAATTTAAACTGTTTTTAGAAGATTCTAAAATCGGAAAAGTTTTTTGAGCCCAATTGGATTGTGATATAAAAAAGAATGTAAGAATAAAAAGTGTTTGCCTTTTGCCCATGTTGTTTCGTCTTTATTGAATGTTTTTATTTTGATATGTATTTCTTTATTTCAGTAGGGATTAATAGAGAAATACGAAATCATTAGATAAAAAGAATAGCCCAAGAAATATAGGGCTATTCTTTTAGAAATTGCAAATGTTTAGTAGATTAATTTGCTTGTAATTCTGTTAATGGAATTGGGTAAAAATTGTTTTTTGCAGCATCAAAACCGGTACGACCGACAGCATCAAGAGCCGATTTTGTTTTGCCCCAACGACGTAAATCATAAAAACGGTAGTTTTCAAGAGGGAATTCCAGTATTCTTTCGTGTTCGATTTGAGCTTTTACCTCATTACCAGTTGTACCAGTCATTGCAGGCATATCTGCTCTATCACGAACTTTGTTAATATATGGAATAGCTTCTGGAGTACGACCTAATTCATTTAGAGCTTCAGCTTGCATTAATAGTACATTCGAGTATCGCATAAGCGGTACATTGATTGCAGTATATTCTTGATCCATTTTTTCTTGAGTGTTTGGTATGAATTTGCGGAATACTGGCTTGTCAGTACCGCCAAATTTGTCATCATAAGTAGTTCCTAATACTCTTGGATTAGCTGCGTCATTAAAATATGGGTCTTTAAAGAAAAGTATGCTATACATACGGGTATCATAATTTCCTGTAGTAGCTATTTTTCCTTCTTTTTTAAATTCATCTACAAGCATAGTACTCGGAAGAATTTCATCCCATCCGCCTAGTTCACCTGCTGCCATCCAAAAATGAAGTGCATTACGATAGAAAGCACCATTAGCAGTTGTTTCTGAAAATTGTAGTTCAAAAATTGATTCTTTCGAATTTCTGATAGTACCATCAAACATCGAAACATAATCTTTTACTAAATCATATCCTTGCACTTTGTTTAATGCAGCAAGCGATTCATTTAAGAATATTTGTTTTTGAGCTGTTTCTTCGTATGCTCTTGTCAAATAAGCAAATCCTAAGTAGCTATTAGCTGCTCCACTAGTTGCACGACCTGTTTTATCTTGTGGTTGTTTAGGAGGTAATATTTCGGCTACAGCTTTAAGTTCACTTGTAATGAAATTCCATGTTTCTACACGTGTTGACAACGGAATGTTTAGGTCACTTTCTTTGGTTATATATTTGTTTCTGATATAAATTTGTTCCCAGTTAAGAAGCAATTTCATGTGATAATAGGCGCGTAAAAAACGAGCTTCGGCTTCAATTTGTCTGCGGTCAGCATCAGTAATAGTTGCAGCTGGAATTTGTGGCAACTTATCAATAACTTGATTTGCATTACTAATACCTCTGTAGTTGAGTCTCCAATAGCTAGTAAATTGACTATTTCCATTGGTATAGGTAAATGTTGAAAGTTCTACCCAGCTTTGGTAATTTAAGGCGTCGCTTCCAAGCTCACAAATATCTTCGCGATACGCTTCTACTGGCCATTTTACTTCAGCAAAAGCCCACTGATCAACTGCTCCTTCGAGTTGAGAATAAGTTGCTGCCAAACCAGATTCGGCATCGGCTTTGTTTCTCCAGAAATTATTTGAAGTAAGTTCATCGGGAGATTGTTGGTCTAGATAGTCACTACAACTTGTGGTAGTGCATAGGCCTATAACGGATAATATAAAAAATATCTTCTTCATGATTGTGTCTTTTAGAAATAGAATTAAAATATGTATTGAACACCTGTTACAAACGTTCTTGTAAATGGATACACGAAACGGTCAATTCCTGTATTCAGAACAGAAGTACGTGAGAATTCTGGATCTATACCTGAGTAGTTTGTGATAGTGAATAAGTTCTCTGCACTCACATAAATTCTCAGTTTGTCTATTTTCGCTCCACCTAGCATTTTATTAGGGATTGTATACCCAATTTGTAACTGACGCATTCTTATAAAATCGCCACTTTCAAGAAAACGATCTGATTCGCGGCTATTTCCATTTGGATCTTGTAAAACGGCACGAGGAGTGTTAGTAGGGTTTTCTGGTGTCCATGAATTTAGCGTTGAAGCCAACATATTGGTTCCAGCGTTCATAGATTCATAGAAATATCTGTTTCCGTTGTATAATTTGTTACCCCAGCCACTTCCTATTAATGCAGAGAAATCGAAACCTTTATAACTTGCTCCTAAACTAATATTAGCCTCAAATTTTGGTAATCCAGTTCCAGAGTATGCTTTATCATTTTCATCTATAACACCATCTCCGTTTAAATCTTTAAATCGAATATCTCCAGGTTGTGCATTTGGTTGTAATAAAACACCATTTTTGCTGTGATTGGCTACTTCCTGCGCAGATTGAAAAATACCATCAGTTTTGTATAAATAGAAACCACTAATCGGATTTCCTACGCGAGCTTGAGTTGGGAAGTGTTCGTCTCCATATTTTAAGCCTTCTCCATAAATTGTCTGTCCTTCGTTTGCAAGTGAAATTACTTTGTTTTTAAGGGTAGACATGTTGAAACCTACATTGTATTTAAATTCATTAACCTGATCGCGGTAATTAACTTCAAGTTCAAATCCACTATTGCTAATTTTACCTACGTTTAAAATCGGATCATCAATTCCAGCAGATGGAGCTAGTTTTTTTGTAATCAATAAATTGTCTGTTACATTATGGTAGTAGTTCATAGAACCACTAATTTTTCCATTTTTAAGAGTAAAATCAATACCAATATTTTTAGAATCAGTTGTTTCCCATTGTAGGTTTCTGTTTTCTAATGTAGTTGCAATACTTCCAGGCCATGGATTACTACCGTTTCCTTGTACGTAACCAGAATCTAAAGAGTTTCCTGTTCTAATTAATGTGTTTGCAGAATAGTATCCTAAGGCAGCTTCGTTACCTAGTTGTCCCCAGCTAGCACGTAATTTTAAAGTTGATATGATAAAGTCTTTCGGGAAGAAGTCTTCTTGCTCTATTTTCCATCCTAATGCGATAGAAGGGAAAGTTCCCCAACGGCTGTCTTCTCCAAATTTAGATGAGCCATCTTTTCTAATGGTCATTTGAAGTAAGTAACGGTCATTGAAAGAATAGTTCAATCGGCTAAAGAAAGAAACGCGATTGTATTGATATTTTGAACCATCTGCTGAGTATGTTCCTCCTTTACCAGCGCCTATAGTTTCGAAACTAGGATCTAAAAACCCAGATGGACGATCTATTGAAACCAATTGTCCATTCTCTACAGAATAATCAGTTGTTTTTCCTTCTACGCTAACTTGATTCCAGTTTGATGATACACCATTTATAGTATTACCAAGCATTAAACCAAAAGTATGTTTCCCAAAAGTTTTATCAATTGTTATAATGTTGTCTAGTATTTGTTCATCCCAATGTGTTCTCACTTCGGTTTGCAATGGATAAAGGTGAACTTCTTTTGGGTTTGCAATGTAAGGAGGGAAATGAGCAGCGTCTTGATTGTTTTTTACACGATAAGAATAGGCTATTTTGTATTTTAACCAAGAGCTAATGTTAGCAGTTATCGCAATATTTGCTGTTAAATCCTGTCCTTTGTCCGTTCTTTTTTTGAAATGTTCTTCAGCAACAGGGTTTGTATTAGTAGGCAAACCATTTTTGTTTGTTAAGCCATAACCATAAGGTTCATTTGCATCATAAACAGGTACTAAAGGTGATATTGCATATACTTCTCTTAATTGAAAATTAGGTAATGCATTTTGCGTTCCTATGAATGCCATTTTTCCATCTACATCAAAAATTGATTTTTTGAAACTAACTCTTGCGCTAGCAGTTTGTTGACCAAAAGTATTGTCGATAACAATTCCTTTTTCTTTCACATAGTTACCATATAAAGCAAATTTAAAATCGCCTTGTCTTCCTTGTACACCTAAACCATAATTTTGAGTAAGTCCAGAACGGAACACCTCATCTTGCCAGTCGGTATTAGTTGTTGATGGATCAGTGATATAAGCAGGAAGTGTTTTAGGAGAAGTAGCATATTTGTTATATTCATCATACATTCTTTTATGTACAGTACGATAACCATCAGCATCTAATAAATCTAGTGTTTTTGCCGTGTTTTTATAAGCCAAAAATGAGCTGAAATCTACTTTTACTCCTTCTTTTTGACCGCTTTTTGTTGTTACAATAATTACTCCATTGGCAGCAACAGATCCGTAAATTGCAGCAGCTGCACCATCTTTAAGAACCTCCATAGATTCTATATTTGTTGGGTTTACTGTTGATATTGAACCTTGAAATCCATCAATAATGTAAAGAGGTTCAGTTGCTCCAAAGGTATTTACTCCACGTATTTTTACTTTTACATCAGCTCCAGCAATACCACCACTTTTTTGCACATTTACTCCAGCAACTAAGCCTTGTAGTGCCTCAGCAGGATTTGTTGTAGCTCGTGTTTCAAGGCTTTCCTTCTTTATAGATGAGATTGCTCCAGTAACATTACTTTTCTTTTGAGAACCATATCCAATAACGATTACCTCATTAAGTTTATTAGTTTCTTCTTGCATTGATACATTTATCTCATGGCGATTATCAAGTGCTTCTTTTTTTTCTATAAAACCTACGTATGAAAAAATAATAGTTTGATTTGTACCACTTGGAGTATACGTTAGCGTGTAAGATCCGTCAAAATCTGTTGCAGCATTGTATTTAGTGCCTTGTATAGATATACTAACACCTGGTAAAGTGTTGTTCTTATCATCTGTAACTTTTCCAGAGATAGTTTTTTTTGCCTGAGTCTCCTGCGCAAGCAGCGTACTAGGTAGCCAAAAAAGGAGAATGATCGGCATTAGAAAAGGCTTCCTAAGTAAGTTTTTTAATTGTTTCATTTTGAGTTAGTTTTTGGTTTCTGGTTTTGGTTAAGCTTTTTATTTTTTTTGGAGGTATTATTTGTTTAGGGTATTAAATTTTTATCATTATGTATTTGTTTTCCTTTTAAAATAGTGATATTGATTTTTTTGAATATAATTTTATAAGAATAATGGAATCCAAATTTAAAGGATTGCATATGTAAAATACACCAGTACCTACCAGTTTGTTTTTTAGCTTTGAGCTAAGAATTCTTTTGATAAAGTATTTTATCAGAAAGTAAAACAGATAAATTGAAGGAGATTTAAGGTTAATAATTAATACTGTTTTATTGAATTATTAACTCGTAAAAGAGAGGTTGCTACTTGATGAAAACAAGTAAAACTTTATATTATGTAGGCTTTGTCTTTGTAATATTAAGTAAAAATGAGAGAAATGAAATATTTTCAAGTAATCTCTTATTCTGTGTTTTTATTCTTAAACGGTTAGTTTTTTTAAAATTGAGATGTATCCAGAATAAATTTTAAAGTATAAAAAGGATTGATGTAAGTGAGAAAATTTATGCTGTTTTAACACTAAAATTAGTTACTTAAGAAGAATGTATTCTATTTGAATTCTTTAAAAAACAACCCTACCAGTATAATTTTGCCTCTTTTTTGATTGAAATAATCAAAGAAGGGTTGGTTCTTATTGATTTATGATGATATAAATGTTGGTAGAAGTATAAAAAAATCCCTTTCTCAATTTTTAAATTGAAAAAGGGATTGGATATAATTTATTTATGGAATTTAGTTTTTTAAGTCTTTGATTACTTTAAATGCGATATCTACTTGATCTTCACTTACTAAAATGGTAAATTCATTTGAAGTAGAGATAACTTCATTTATTATGATTCCTTCCCAAGCTAAACGCTGAAAGATAAAGTAATATATACCTGGAACTACGATATTTTCTTTTGGTAATTTTACAGTAATTGAAGCCAAATTGCTTAATTTCTGAATTAATTTTTCACGAGCAAAGTGTTTCTCAACTAGTTGATTTATACTACTACTAACAACAATATTAGTTTCATTTACTCCACGTGATGAAGTGTAGAATATATCTGATAATGTATTGATATCAGAAATTAAATCAGCTTGTTTGTTTAAGACTGTTTCAGATGCCGCAAAAGTGTAATCAGTAAGTTCTGAACGAACAGTAATTTCGCCAATATTCTTGATTACTTTATTGATTTTGTGGTTTAACTTAAAGTCTAATTCTTCCGTTAGTCGTTTTAACGACATTACTACAGCTCCTTGTTTTACTTCTTTGCCAAACTCGCTTTCTAATTCAGTCATTATGTTTCTAGATAATGAGGTTAAATTAATAATGCCGAGTGATAATGCATTTAATAAAAAAGGCTTCGTTTTGATGTAATTTTCTACGATGGAGGAAACAGTTTTCATAATTTTCTGGTTTTTGTACTAATTTAGTGTGGTTGGTTTAGTTAATTGTGTGTTATATTTTTTTACAAATATAAATTAAAAAACAATTTGTTAAAATTATAACATTAGAAAATTATGTTAAAAGTGATAAAAAGCATCTATAAGATGTTCTATTACAAATGATTCCTTTTTTTTATGGATGGCGACGATATCAAAACGCACTTCAAAATCTATTTCCCTATAGTTTATATAGGCATTTACTGCTTTTATCAGCAATTGAATCTTTTTTTGATTTACAAAATCTTGTGGTAAGCCAAAGTCAAGATTTGATCTTGTCTTTACTTCTACAATTGCTATGATATCCTCTTTGGTGGCAATAATATCAATTTCAGCTTTTTGATAAGTCCAATTGGTTTCAAGAATTTTGTAGCCGTTTTGTTGAAGGTATTCTACAGCAAGTTCTTCTCCTTTTTTCCCTAGTTCGTTGTGGTCAGCCATTTTGAGTATTATGAAATTAGTATTCAGTCAATTCAGGTGCAGTTTGCAGTCACAGTGCTCAGTTGCAGTCACGATGTTGCAGTCACGATGTTGGGGGAGATTCTGGGAAACCAGAGTTGTTTTAAAACGAAGACCTAACAGGTTTTTAAAAGCTGTTAGGTCTAATTGTTGTAATATCAGTATTGTATATAATTCTTGTTGCTAAAGGAGCAACCTGTTTGATAGTGCTAAATTATTTTTCAAAAACAACTGTACTTCCAGATTGGTTCACTTCTATTGAAATTGTACTTCCCATTACTAAAGCTCTATTGTCTTGGATATGCCCTGCTGGGAAATTAAAAATTACTGGGATATTGTATTTCTTGGTAACATCATCAATGATTTCTAAGGCATTTTTCCCCCATGGTATATCATTGTCTTTCATCTTGGTCATAGCACCAATTACAATTCCTTTTAGGTTTTCGATACAACCATTGCGTTTTAAGTTCATCATCATACGGTCAATATGATATAGATATTCATCTAAATCCTCTATGAAAAGTATTTTGTCACGGCAATCAATAGCCGATTTAGATCCTAATAAACTATATAGTATGGATAAATTACCACCAACTAGTTCGCCTGTAGCTTTACCAAATCGGTTCATTGGGTCTGGCGAAATGGAATAAGATATAGGATTGCCAAATAAAGCCATTTTCATAGTAGCAACTGCATCAGGTGTAGCACGTGGAACACTTACGGGCATTATACCATGAATTGATTTGTATCCCATCGTATTAAGATGATTGTGTAGCACAGTTACGTCGCTAAAACCGATAACCCATTTTGGATGTTGTTTGAATTTTGTAAAGTCAAGTAAGTCAATCATTCGAACCGTACCGTAACCACCACGGACACACCAAATCGCTTTAATGTTTGGATTATCCATTTGATGTTGAAAATCGATAGCGCGTTGTTCGTCGGTTCCTGCTAGTTGATTAGTATCTAATCCTATTGTGCTTCCTATTACAGTTTCTATTCCCCAACTTTTAAGTAAGTCGATTGTAGGTTTTAAATTGTCATCAATATTTTTTCTTGCTGTTGCTACTAGGGCTACAGTATCGCCTTTTTGTAAATAAGGAGGTGTTATCATGTTTTGTTGAGATTGACAGGTGAATGATTGTAAAGCAAAAATAAGAAATGTGAATTTACAAAAAGCAAAATGTTTCTTTAGGTATCGGAATTGGTTCATATTCATTTTCTATTTTTAGTTTACAACAACATTCTCTAGTGGTGTTGTAGTTATATCGGTTAATTTTCCTTTTTTGCTGGCAATGTTTCCAGTCCAATTGTATGTTTTCCCTCCAGTTGTTATTGTAATTCCAATAGAATCTGGGTTGTCATATATGATGTAAACAACGTCTTCATTTTTAAATGTAAGAGTGTTGTTTTTTTTGTCAAAATTAAAATTTGGGTTTTGATATTCAATATTTAAAGGGTATGAAAACTCAACTTCATCATTTTTGTCAATTAAAACGTAATTAAGTCCTCGGTCATTTTGATTAAAAAGCACAACTTGTTTTTGATTTTTATCGACTTTAAAAGATAGCACAGTTCTGATGCCATTTTCTTCATCGAGACTAATCATTCTTTTTGTTTTTAATACCATTTTCTTACCGTTCCAATTTTGTTCAGAGTAATTGCTATATGGAAAGTCCATTTGATTATCTTCGACTATCTTGATTACTTTTGGTTTGTTGTTTTCGACTATAAATTCTGAAAATTGATGCCAGCAACATCCGTTTTTTGTCATTACGCTTATTTTCTTTGTTTTATAATTCACTTCGAACATACCGCAATATTCTTGAGCAAGTGCTGTAAAGTCAGGACTGAATTTAAAACCTGTTTTAGTAGCTAGATATATATTAAAAGAGGGGCCATTGTAGCAGCTGTTCCGTCCATCAGAGATGGCAAAATCCTTGATTCCGTCAAAATTGTAATCTTCATATATGATTAAACTTTGTTCATCATAAGGCAATTGTTTAATGTTTGCCAAAACTTTCCCATTATGTAAACTCAACTCTAATTGTTTGGATTCAACTTTTATGATTTGTTTTTTAGTTTTGGTATCATAAATGGCAACCCAACCTTCTGAGAATACGTGAGAAGTGTCGGCTATGAATATTTTCCCATAATGTGCTTTTGAGAAATCATCTACTTTAAAGGTGGTCTGAGCAAAAGCAAAATTGAATAGAAAGAGGAGTAAAGTTGTAGTTAAAAGTTTCATTTTACGTCAATGTTTTCAATGTGAATCCTATGTTTAGAATCTGAATAGGATTATATAAAAACAAAGATAACGATTATGTAAAGTATTTTGGAACTTCTTATTTAAATGAATTAGTTTTATATTTGAAAGATTTTTCTTAAAAATAATTGTTTTTAAATAAAAGTAATAATGAGAGTAGCTGCCTTTTTGGTTTTTTTAAATTTATGGGGAATACAATCTGAGGCACAAACAAAAAAGTATGCTATTCATACTGTAGCTTTTTATAATGTTGAAAATCTTTTTGATACTATAAATAGCCCAAATATTCGTGATGACGAATGGACACCGAATGGATCACGGCATTGGACATCCCAGAAATATTTGAAAAAATTGGAGAACCTAGCCAGAGTTTTGTTTGAAATTGGAACCCCTGAAAATCCTAATGTACCAACACTTATAGGATGCGCCGAAATAGAAAATAGGAGTGTGCTTGAAGATTTAATAAAACAGCCTAAATTAATAGACCAAGATTTTGGAATCATTCATTTTGATTCACCAGACCAACGAGGTATAGATGTTGCATTACTGTATCAGAAAAAATATTTCAAACCAATTACGTATTCAAATATCCCGCTTGTTATTTATAAAAAGCCAATAAAAAAGAGAACTGATACAGTTATGAATAGAAAGGAGCGTGTATTCACTCGAGACCAATTATTAGTATCGGGATTTTTAGATGGAGAGGAAATAAGTATCATTGTAAATCATTGGCCATCTCGCTCAGGCGGAGAACAAAAATCGAGTCCATATCGGGAGTTGGCTGGAGCTTTGAATCGTAGAATAATTGATTCCTTGCAGCGAATTAATCCTGAAGCTAAAGTTATTACAATGGGGGATTTTAACGATGGGCCTTATAACAAAAGTATAAAAGTTGGGCTTGGAGCCAAGGCTAACAAAAAAGATGTCATGGAGTATGGAATTTATAATCCATTTGAGGATATGGCAAAGAAAGGAATGGGGACTATTGCATATCGAGATTCATGGGATGTTTTTGATCAAATCATGGTTACTCAATCTTTGATTAAATCAGATTTTAATTCCTTTCAATTTTGGAAAGCTGGAATTTTTAATAAATTGTTTTTAGTCCAAACTTCAGGTAAATACAAAGGATATCCGCTGCGACATGGGACAACAGAAGTTGGTTTCAGCGATCACTTTCCAGTTTATATTTATCTTATTAAAGAACTTAACTGAGTCGCAGTTTTCAATTTTAGACTATATACTGGCACTGAATTTTTTTATTAACTTAGCACCTCAAAACTCAGCACTACTAAATTATGGCTATAGCAAAACCATTCAATCTTACTAAATGGATTGATGAAAATCGTCACCTACTTAAACCACCAGTAGGTAATAAAAACTTATATATCGAATCTGAAGATTATATTGTAATGGTTGTTGCGGGACCAAATGCCCGAAAGGATTATCACTATAATGAAACCGAAGAGTTGTTTTACCAACTTGAGGGGAGTATAAAAGTTATTATTCAAGAAGACGGAGAGCGCAAAGAAATGGATTTGCATGCAGGAGATATGTATCTTCATCCTGCTCGTATACCACATTGTCCAGTACGCTCAGAAGGTTCTATAGGCTTGGTAATCGAAAGAAAACGAGTTGGAAAAGGACATAAAGATGGATTGCTTTGGCATTGTGATACTTGCAATCATAAATTGTACGAAGTGTTTTTTGAACTTCATAACATCGAAAAAGATTTCTTGCCACACTTTGAGCATTTCTACAATTCTAAGGATTTGAGAACCTGTACTAATTGTGGTACTGTGATGGAATCAGACCCGAGATTTACGGCTAAAAAATAATTCTGAGTTTTCTACATAAAAGATATACTTTTGCAAAAAAAAATAAATTATCCACATGGACGATTATTATTCGAGGAAGAAGAAAGATAAACAGGAGTAGTTGTTGCATTATGCATGCGCTATTCCTAAAATAACGTTTTGCATTATGATTACCTTTTACAAAAACAACAACGGATTATTTCCAACTGAAAACCGTGAAAACAACAAATGGATTAATGTAGTTTGTCCAACACAGGAAGAAACTAAATTTTTACTCCAAGAGTTACAAATTCCAGAAGCTTTTTATAACGATATTGAAGATATTGACGAACGACCTCGTATCGAAATCGAGAATGGTTGGTTTCTTATCATATTGCGAATTCCTTTTAAAAGTAATGATGCAAAATTACCTTTCAATACAGCACCACTGGGTTTAATGTTTAAAGATGATGTTTTTGTATCCTTAAGTTTTCATCAAGCCGAAATTTTATCTGATTTTGTTTTATATACTCAACGCAAAAAATCAGATGTAAAGAACCATTTCGATTTGGTTTTAAGATTGCTTTTGTCTTCTAGTATTTGGTTCTTAAAATACCTAAAGCAAATCAATCAGCGTATTCGATTGGCAGAAGATAACCTCGAAAAGTCAATTAAAAATGAAGAATTGCAAGCATTGCTTCAAATAGAAAAATGTTTGGTGTTCTTTATTACTTCATTAAAAGGCAACGATATGTTGTTTCATAGAATCAAAAACCTGAAAAATCATAAAGAAGATTTCGATCCTGTTTTGCTAGAAGATGTAGAAATTGAGTTGAGACAAGCCGAAGAAACTACTAATATTTATAGTAATATCTTAACCGGAATGATGGATGCCTATGCATCGGTGATCTCGAATAACTTAAATGTTATCATGAAGAGATTAACCTCGATTTCGATTATTTTAATGATTCCTACATTGGTAGCAAGTTTATATGGGATGAACGTTCCTAACAATCTTCAAGAAAACAGTTACGGTTTTGTTGTTATACTATTGATCTCATTATTAATATCTATTTGTGGTGTTTTCTTATTTAAGAAAAAGAATATGTTTTAATAAGTTTGACTTATAGATAAATTCAATAATAAGAATTACAAATTTTATTTCGCGCAGATTTCACAAGATTTAAGCTGATATATGTAGATTTTTTTCTCAAATAATCTGTTTTTAATCTGCAATAGTTGCGTGAAACATAAATCATTTTGCTTGTTTCAAATCCTTAATCGTAACTTTATAGGTTTTGAATCAACCTTAAATTTAAAACGAAATAGTATAATGGCTAAAAATATCTCTGAAAAATCATTCGAATCGTTTAATTGGCTTGATATAAAAGGGCCTTCAGAAG
This sequence comes from Flavobacterium pisciphilum, assembly GCF_020905345.1. Taxonomy (NCBI): domain Bacteria; kingdom Pseudomonadati; phylum Bacteroidota; class Flavobacteriia; order Flavobacteriales; family Flavobacteriaceae; genus Flavobacterium; species Flavobacterium pisciphilum. The sequence continues at coordinate 2,753,323 of NZ_JAJJMO010000001.1, read as the reverse complement.
GGCAACTAGAGGATATTGCTAAAAAGTTTGATTTAGAGGTTTTTCCTGTCAAGGATTCGGTTGAACATGGGCATTTACCTAAAATTGAAAAAATCAAAAATTTTAATTTCATTATTCTAAGAGCCTATACAGCCAATGAATATGATAATAATTCTACTGTAGAAGAGCTTTCAAATAAAGTGGCTTTTTTTTATAACGAAAAGCAGCTAATCACCATACATAGAACCCCTTTTCCCTTCTTAGAGGATATTTTTAAATCGGATTCAAAATGCGATTCGGTTTATGAACTACTAATACATATTTTTAAAGATATTGTATTGACCTACAGTGCGCCTTCACAATGGCAAACAGACCAAATCGATGAGGTAGAGAAAACAATCTTTTTAAAACAACAAAACAAAATCTCTTTAGAGGATTTGTATTTCCAAAAGGCAGAAACCAGAATTACCAAAAAATTATTGATACTTACGCAGAATGTTATCAATAAAATTAAGGTTCCAGAAGAAAATGCTTCAGCTCTTGAAGATGTAAAAGATAATTTGGTTAAGCTTATACTAGCGTATGAGGAGGCTATGGAGGATGCAATAAATTTAATGAATACATTTTTGTCAGTAACTGCTCAGAAAAATAACGATGTGGTTAAATTATTAACAGTTTTTTCTGCTTTTTTCTTGCCTCTGACCTTTTTAGTTGGGGTTTATGGAATGAATTTTAAATTTATGCCAGAATTGGAGTGGAAATTTGGTTATTTGTACGCAATTATTTTTATGTTTGCCATGTGTGTTTTTATTTATATATGGTTTAAAAAGAAAAACATTATGTAGTTAGAAACAATTAAATTTTAATAGATAAATTAATTCAGATATATTTACATAAATAAATATAACAATTTTTAACAAAAAAGTTACAATGATAACAATAGCAGAGCAATTCGGAATGAAAGACGCATTGGCGCAATTGGGTATAAAAGCCATAAACGAAGGGACATCAACTGGAATAAATCATTTTTCTTCAGGAGATACCTTAGATAGTTTTTCGCCAGTAGACGGAAAATTAATTGCATCAGTAAAAACATCAACAGCTGCCGATTATGAAAAAGTAATGCAGACAGCAACAGAAGCTTTTAAAGTATTTAGACTTATGCCAGCACCACAACGTGGTGAAATTGTGCGTCAGTTTGGAGAAAAATTGCGTCAAAATAAAGAAGCTTTAGGTAAATTGGTTTCTTACGAAATGGGGAAATCATTACAAGAAGGATATGGAGAAGTTCAAGAGATGATTGATATTTGCGATTTCGCAGTAGGATTATCACGTCAGCTTCATGGTTTAACAATGCATTCAGAGCGTCCAGGACACCGTATGTATGAGCAATATCACCCAATGGGAGTTGTCGGAATTATTTCGGCATTTAACTTTCCAGTAGCGGTTTGGTCATGGAATACAGCTTTAGCTTGGATTTGTGGAGATGTTTGCGTGTGGAAGCCATCTGAAAAAACACCACTTTGTGGAATAGCTTGCCAAAATATAATTGCACAAGTAATTAAAGAGAACAACCTTCCAGAAGGAATTTCTTGTTTAATAAATGGAGATTACAAAGTTGGGGAGTTAATGACAAATGATAAACGTATTCCTTTAATCTCAGCTACAGGTTCTACTCGTATGGGTAAAATTGTTGCACAAGCTGTTGCAGGACGTTTAGGTAAATCATTATTAGAATTAGGTGGAAACAATGCAATTATTGTTACTCCAGATGCAGATATAAAAATGACAGTTATTGGTGCTGTTTTTGGTGCTGTAGGGACTGCAGGACAACGTTGTACATCAACACGTCGTTTGATTATTCATGAAAGTATTTATGATAAAGTAAAAGATGCGATTGTTTCAGCTTACAAACAGTTACGTATCGGAAATCCTTTGGATGAGAATAACCATGTTGGTCCGCTTATCGATACAGATGCAGTAGCAATGTATGCAAATGCTTTAACAAAAGTTGTTGCTGAAGGAGGAAAAATTCTTGTAGAAGGTGGAGTACTTTCTGGAGAAGGGTATGAAAGTGGTTGTTATGTAAAACCAGCTATAGCTGAAGCTCAGAATTCATTTGAAATTGTACAACACGAAACGTTTGCTCCTGTTTTGTATTTAATAAAATATAGTGGAACTGTTGAAAATGCAGTTGACATTCAAAACGGTGTTGCACAAGGATTGTCTTCAGCAATCATGACCAATAATTTGCGTGAAGCAGAGCATTTCTTATCAGTTGTAGGTTCTGATTGCGGTATTGCAAACGTAAACATAGGAACTTCTGGTGCTGAAATTGGTGGTGCTTTTGGTGGTGAAAAAGAAACTGGTGGTGGTCGTGAATCAGGTTCTGATGCTTGGAAAATTTACATGCGTCGTCAAACCAACACAATCAATTATACTACAAGTTTGCCATTGGCACAAGGAATAAAATTTGATTTATAAGAATACGATTTCTTTATACAGAAACCGCTTTTTCCATTTTGTTTGGAAGAAGCGGTTTTTTTTAATGCTCAATTTGTAGTGTTTTATTTATATTAGCATCTTAAAGATAAGATATTGAAAAATTATTAAAATGAGTTTGATTTTTTTAGCCGGACTTACTCCTGCAGGATATGTTTTTTTAGGAGTAATAGCGTTGTCTTTTTTAATTGCTTATCTATGGCTTAAGTCATCAGGAAAAAAAGAAAAATTAGGGTGTCTTCCTATTGGATTAACGGCTCTTATCATTTGGTTTGTTTTAATGTTTCCGGTTTTTATTTCTCTAGAAATTATTCAAAATGGAATACCTGCGACTAAAATTGGGTTGGCAGTTTTTTGGATTTTAATTATTGGTTTTCTAGCTTATGTTATATTTAGTAAAAACAGAAAAAGGGTTAAAGAAGTTGTTTTTCTAATTTTTAGAAATATTTTGTATCTAATAATTTTATGTCTGTTCTTGACACTGCTCTTAGGGATGATATACTATGTGTATTTGAATCTTTTTACTCATGAAAAAGATGATGCGCCTATCTGGACAGTTCTTGTATGTATATTTTTCATTGCATCGCTTATTTTGGCTGCTTTCGGGCTTTTTATTCAAAGTAAAGAGGGGAAGAAAAAAGAAAAAACAACTTTTTACAATTTAGAAGAGGCAAAATTAAAACCAGAGTCGGTTGTAGAGCTAAATTTGTCTAAGACTAAAATGGATGAATTTCCAGTAGCAATTTTCCAATTTACTAATTTGAAATTCTTGATTTTAAGTAATAATAACATTAGCGAAATCCCTAATGATATCAATAAGTTAAAGCTTTTGATAGGTTTGGATGTAAGCAATAATCCAATATCTGATTTAGAGAGAAATAGAATCCGAAAGTTACTTTCTAAAGATGTAGAAATTGTGTTTTAATGAAGTTTAGGGTAGAATAACCTTTTTTAAGTTTTAATAATGGATGAATTTTTAGCTTTTTTAGACCAAAATAAACTGGATGGTGGAGTGGTAATCTTTCTGATGCTTTTCAGTCTTGGTATTGCTTTGTTTCAAACAGTAATTTTTTCGGGTTTATATAATTTAAAGTTCCCAACATGGTTATTTTTTGTTTTATGCCCATCGCTAATTGGGTTGAGTTTTTTGATTGATTCAAAATATACCCTTGTTGTTTTTTTCTTTTTATTTGCTTCCGTTTTCATTTTCGGAATAATAGGCATGTTCTATTCTGGCATTCAAAATAGTAAAATTGAAAATGCACAAAGAGAGAAGTTCAATAGATTACACAACATTCAAAAAACACCTTTGAGTAAAAAATTACTTGGGTTACTTATTGCAGCAGGAGTCGTTGGAGCATTTTTTTGGTTAGCAAAAATGGAGCGATTAGAGCTTCTGATTGTTATTATTCCAAGCATTATTTTTATAAAAATCATCTTCTTTCCTAGTAATAAAAGCAAGTTTCTTAAACTTCAAGGGGTATTGCCAACTTCCAAAATGAGTGCGATTGCTATGGGAATGGTTGAAGTAGAAGGAGATTTAGAAGAAATAGAGCCTATCATTTCGCCTTATTTTAGTAAGCCATGTATTGGTTATTATTATACTATTGAAGAAGAAGGGCAAGCAGATGATGATGGCAAAAGGTCTTATCATACTGTTTTTACAGAATTGAAAACAGGAACGTTCAAGATCAAAGATGAAACCGGTGCTGTAACGGTAGATGGAGAAGGTATGGAGTTTTATTTTGATCGGATTGATAAACAAGAGGGAGGTAAAAGAAGACATTCTGAAACCTATTTAAAACATAACGATTATATGTTACTCATTGGTAATGCCGAATCTGATGAAGGGAATGTTATAATCAAAAAAGGAAATTCTAATGGAATTTTTGGGGTTGCTATACCACAAAGCATCTCATTCAGAAATAAATATAGACCATTGTTGGTTTCATTTTTAACGACATTATTTTTTATTACGCTTATACTTATCTATATCATTTTAAACTAAACAAAATATGACCGCACAAAACATTGCTTTAATCGTAGGATTGCTTTTACTAATTGTATTCTTTAATTATTTTATTGGTATTTATAATAAGCTTGTTATGCTGAAGAATAATTTTGAAAAAGCTTTCAGGAATATAGATGTTATTTTGATGCAAAGGGCTGAAGAAGTGCCAGAATTGGTTAAAGTTGCTTCTAAATTCATGGAGCATGAAACAGCTATGCTAACAAATTTGACCAAGTTACGTACTGATTTTTTAAATTCTAAAACAGTCGATGAAAAGATTGAAAACGCAAATGAGTTTTCTAAATCGTTGAAAACGTTATTTGCGGTTTCAGAAAATTACCCAACGCTTTCGTCGAATGCAAATTTTGTTGAATTACAAAAACGAGTTTCACAGATGGAAGACAAAATTGCCGATAGGAGAGAGTTCTTTAATGACAGTGTGAATCTGTATAATATCGGTATTCAAGAGTTTCCAAACTTTATTTTAGCAAAGATACTGGGCTATCAAACGCAAACCTTATTTGAAGTTTCACCAGAAGAAAAAGCATATGATGGGATTCAATTTTAATACTTTTTTTGGTTACGAAACAGATATTAATAATCTGGACAATCAGATTTTGATTTATGGTTTTGCAGCTATTATCTTTACGATGTTAGGATTATCAATTATTGCTGCTGGTGCTAGAAAAATGGGCTTTATTGCAATAATTAGTCATTTTATATCTCCATTGTTGTTGTGTCTTGGACTCACTCTAATTCTGTCGATATTGCCAACGATAATTTTTCTTGTTGTAGCTTCAGATATTTCGGGTGTAAAGATTATTTACAGTTGGATAGTAATTTTTCTTGGGATGTTATTCTTTGTTATGTTCAATCTCAATACTATCAAAAACTTTGTGAAAGAATTTGGAACATTGGCAGAGAAAGAAGAATTCAGGAATAGAAAAAGATAACTAATTGGCTATTATAAAGAAAGGCTTCCTAAATATGGAAGCCTTTCTTTTGTCTTTAAAGGAATGGTTTTATAAAAAAAGGGCATTTGAATATTTCAAATGCCCTTTTGTATAGCTTGTACGTGTTTTTTATATTTCTATAAATTGAATGAAGCTCCTAAGCTAAAAGTAACTTGATTGTTTAAATGGTCAAACATTTTATCGTTGTTACCGTATTTTGCAATTGGGAATCCAAGTTCAGTGAATACTCCAAATCCTTCTGTGAAGAAATAACGACCACCTACGTGACCACCAAAATTTCTTAATCCAAGGCTTAATCCTGGGTAAACGTCTAATTTCTTGTCAACATTTATTACGCTTCCTAAGTTTGCATTCATTCTAACTTTTGCATCAAAACGATCTTTAAATTCAGGTTTAGCACCATAATATTGTGTTGAACCATAGAAACCATTATATTCATTTATTCCTAATAAATAGCTACTTACAACTCCAACAGAGAAATTTTCTCCAAGTCCAAAATCGATAGATGCTTGAATACCAGTACCACCATCTTGAATGTTTGCACCGATGTTAACCTTAGTGTCACCTTTTCCACTGAATGCTTGTTGCGCTTGAGTTAAACCAAATACTAATAAAAACGCAAGTGTAATAATCTTTTTCATAAAATATAGGGATTTATTTTTTTGCAAAAATAAGGCTTTATATATCAATTCCTACCTTTTTCGTCAAAATACAACTCGTTTAATGGCTCACTTTGCCAGAATTCTTTACTATCAATATCCATTATAGTTAATCTTCCTGTAAATGCAGCTCCAGTATCGACGTTCCAAACATTGGCCTTTTGTATTGGAATAGTTTCGTGAATTCTTGTCACTGGAGTATGTCCAATAAAGATTTCTTTATATAATTTTAATCTTTTTGGATAGAGTAGAGAGTCCGTTTCCATATTAGGATCTAAAGCCATAGCAGTTTCCCACAAGGTTCTGTCCCAAAAAAAAGATTCAAATGAATATTCATAAGTCACCCCTCTTAAATTAGTAAAACCTGCATGAATAAATAATCTGTTTTCAGAGTCTAGATAATAACCTTGTAATGATTCAAGAAAAGAAACGTGTATTTGTTTGTGAGTTTCAGTAATCGATTCGTAAGCAAGAACTGTTGATTCACCACCGTGATGATGCCATAATTCATTGTCTTTGCCGTCTCTTATCCATTGTTGTAGTAAATCATCATGATTACCTCGGATGCAAATACAGTTTTGTTTTTGTTTTAATTCAATTAAAAAATCAATCACTTGTGGGGATTGACTCCAACCATCAACATAATCACCCAAGAAAATTAAGGTGTCTTTGCTTGTTACAGCGGCTCTTTCGAGTACTTGTTTCAAAGCGATTAAGCCACCATGGATGTCTCCAATAACGAATGTTCTCATTTTAATGTTTTGTAATGTACTTACAAAAATAGGAGAAAATGATTTGGTTTTTGCCTATTCACTTGTTAATATTTGTTATTATAGTAAAAATCTAAAGTAGTCTGATTTGCTTGTAAAATTTAACGTAAATAGTAAAAATATTTATGACCTTTTTATTCTCTTTTGTGGGTTTCCTATCTAAATTTGTACTATGTCTGACGTGCCTACATATCGCAAAATTATCCATATTGATATGGATGCATTTTATGCTTCGGTAGAGCAAATGGACAATCCAGATTTGCGCGGTAAACCTATAGCTGTAGGCGGTTCTGAGAATCGTGGTGTTGTTGCAGCAGCAAGTTATGAGGCTCGTAAATTTGGTGTTCGTAGTGCAATAAGTGGCATGCAGGCTAAGCGTAATTGTCCGCATCTTATTTTTGTGCGTCCACGTTTTGATCGCTACAAAGAGATTTCAAATAAAATTCATAAAATTTTTCATGAATATACTGACTTGGTTGAGCCACTTTCGCTTGATGAAGCTTATCTTGATGTAACAGTTAATAAAAAAGGCAATCCAAGTGCGAGTTTATTAGCTGAAGAAATTAGAATGCGAATTTTTAATGAAGTTGGTTTAACCGCTTCAGCAGGAATTTCGGTTAATAAGTTTGTGGCTAAAATTGCCAGTGACTACAACAAACCCAACGGACAAAAAACGGTTAACCCCGATGAGATAATTGCTTTTCTTGAAGAATTACCCATTAGGAAGTTTTATGGAGTAGGGAAGGTAACTACCGAAAAAATGTACCAGCTAGGTATTTTTACAGGAACAGATTTAAAGAGTAAGAGCTTAGAGTTTCTAGAAAAGCATTTCGGAAAATCAGGTACATTTTATTATCATGTTGTGCGTGGAATTCATAATAGTGAGGTGAAATCAAATAGAATCACAAAGTCGGTTGCAGCAGAGCATACTTTTGATGTTAATCTATCTTCGGAGATTTTTATGATTGAACAACTCGAACGAATTGCTACTTCTTTAGAGAGGCGTTTGCAAAAGTATAAGATTTCGGGTAAAACAGTTACTCTCAAAATTAAATATAGCGATTTTACACAGCAAACTAGAAGCAAAACGTTACCCTATTTTATTGCTGATAAAAATTTGATTATGGAAACGGTCAAAGAACTCTTGTATCAGGAACGAATGAAAGATTCTGTTCGTTTATTAGGGATTTCATTAAGCAATCTTAATACTGAAGTAAAAAAGGCTATAGTTGTACAGCTCAAGTTTGAATTTTAAATCGCTTAAACATGCGTTAAATGCGCAACAAGGCTATTGTTGGTGATGTTTTTCAATTTATCTTTGAGTAAAAATTTAATTTATGTATGATTTAGATGCTTATGATGCAGCAATGGCAAAATATCATCAAGAGATGAATTGCAATGTTGTTCCAGTAATTTCATGGGATTTTCATCATGTACCTTTGAATGATTTGAAGAGTAATTATTCTGATTGGCAAAAAGTAGATCATATTGCAAATCGATTTCATTGGGATGATTCTGAATTTGATGTTTTAGAGCGATTGAAAGAGGAGGTTGTGGTAATTACTGATTTAAAACTGAAGATTGTTTTTGCTTCCAACCGTATTTTTAATATGACAGGTTATACCGAAGTTGAAGTTCTGGGTAAATCACCTAAAATGTTTCAAGGTCCAGAAACATCTTCTGTTGTTAAAGAAGAAATTAGGACAGCTATAAAATCACAGGAAATTTTTGAAAAGACCATTCTGAATTATAAGAAAAACGGTGAGACTTACTTTTGTACCATACACGCATTCCCAGTTTTTAATATAAAAGGAAAGCTGACCCATTTTATTGCTTTTGAAAAAGCAGCCTAATAAAAAAGCCTTTTTGATTTTTCAAAAAGGCTTTTTTTATATTATTAATTAAAACGATTAGTTTCTACTATTCATTTTCGATAGCAATCTTATGAATTCGATATACAACCAAACAAGGGTAATCATTAATCCCATTGCGCCGTACCATTCCATGAATTTTGGCATTTTTTCTTGAACACCTTGCTCAATTCTGTCAAAATCTAAAAATAGGTTTAAAGCAGCAATAATGATTACAAAAACACTAATACCAATACTCATCATAGAACTACCATGATGAACAGGAGTAAAGCTTGTAAACATTGAAACTAACCAAGAGATTAGGTAGTAAGTTGCAATTGCCAAAGTAGCAGCCACAACAACAGATTTGAATTGTTCAGTTACTTTTACAATCTTGTATTTGTATAAACCTAGACAAACCATAAATGTTACAAATGTTGCACCAACAGCTTGTATTACGATTCCTGGATACATAGCTTCAAAAATTGCAGATACTCCACCAATAAACAAACCTTCAAACAAAGCATAACCTGGAGCTAAGTAAGGAGAAAGTTGTGGTTTGAATGCTGAAATAACAACTAAAATTAATCCAACGATAGCTCCACCAATTGTAGGAAGCATAGGGTTGATTCCGTTAAAAGACATCCACCAAGTTACCATTGCAGTAGCAGTAAGCAATAAGAATAAAATAAGTGTTTTATTGATTGTACCAGACAATGTCATTTCTTGACCGTAATCAATGGTTCTTGCCTGATGCGCATTGTCACTTTTTGCAGCAACAGATGTTGGAGTAAAACGTTTATTACTAAAAAACGGGTTGTTTGAGTTGAAAGCCATAATAAATTTAGATTTTAAAACGTACCAAATATAGCCTATATTTTGATATTTGCTCTAATCCCTATGTATATTTTAACAATTGAGTGGTGTAGCTTTTAACTTACCTTGACAAATAGAAGGCAATAAAGTTTAATTCAATGAGCGATGTTTTTATCTTAATGGGGGTTCAAAATGAGAGTGCTATTTTGTATTCATTATGATATCTGATAGTTACTGATACAGTTGGTAGAATTAATAGCAACCGCATTAAAACAAAAAAGCCATCAAATTAAAACTTGATGGCTTGTATTATGTGTAACTATTATTTAGTTCAAAAGATCTAATACTAATGATGGGAATAAACCTAAAACAATGTTTAATACTATCGAAACTATTGCAACAGTATAAATAAGGATTGGTGTTCCAGTACGAACTTCATTAGGCTCTTTAGTGTACATAGCTAATATTAATTTGAAATAGTAACCAACACTTATGATAGAGTTTATTACAGCAACAATTACTAATGCAAGGTATCCAGCTTGAAGTACCTGATTAAACAAGAATAACTTAGCAAAGAATCCTGCAAAAATTGGAATACCAGCCATAGATAAAAGCGAAGCCGTAAGGATTGCTGCCAATAAAGGATTAGTTTTTCCTAAACCATGAAAATTAGTGATGTCTTCGTTGTCTTTGTTTTTACAAACATATAATATAACGCTAAATGCTGCGATACCAGCTAATGCATAAGCACTAGTGTAATATAAAAGAGTTCCTGCAGAAGTTGCTAAAGTTAATAGTGTCATTAACATGAAACCTGCATGAGAAATACCTGAATAAGCAAGCATACGTTTTACATTTACCTGACGCAATGCCATGATGTTACCAACAGTCATAGATAACATAGAAACGATTACAATAACGATTACATAGCTTTCAGAAAGTTCAGCATTTAGAATCGTTAGTAATTTGTATAAAGTAGCAATAGCAACAACCTTAGCCAAAGTACTCATTAAAGCAGTTGTTAAAGCAGGAGAACCTTCGTAAACGTCTGGTGCCCAAAAATGGAATGGAACAGCAGCAACTTTAAACAACATACCAACAGTTAGTAAAACAATACCAATTGGGAACCAAATAGGCAATTCAGCAGATTGAGATAAATCACTAATTTCAACTACGTCAAAACTACCCATAGCTCCGTAAATCAAACAGATTCCGAATAAGATAATTCCAGAAGCAAAAGAACCCATTAGGAAGTATTTCATTCCAGCCTCATTACTTTTTATTTTCATTCTGTCACTTGCAGCCAAAACATAAAGCGCAATAGACAATACTTCGATACCTAAAAAGAACATAGCTAAGTTTCCAAAAGATACCATAGCTACAGCTCCAGCCAATAAGAATATTTTTATAGATACATAATCAGATATCTTCGTTTGGTGATCTTCGTAGAAGTTAAAGCTCAAAGCCACTAAGAAAATGGTTAAAACAATAAACAATGACGAAAATGCTGTAGAGTATTTACTCACTGCAATCATGTTATTGTAGTAACTCTCGGTTAAACCAAATTCTGAATAGTTTATTGCCAAAACGCCTAATAAACCAAGTATAGTTACTGGAATAATGGCTTTTCTTAAATTAAGAATTTCAAACAGTAGGCAAAAAATACCCAATCCTATAATAGCTATTAATGTATTCATTTTTGTTTTTTTGATATAGGAAATCTAAAACTAATGATGCCCTAATTTATTTTATTTAAAAATATGTTATTTATTCTTTAGCAGCTTAACTTTTAAGAAACAGATAGAATCTGAAATCAAAAATCGTTAATTCTAATGTTTTAATTTCTATTTATAATTTTTAAAATGACTTCTAAACTTGGAGAAATTAAATCTGTAATCGGTTTTGGATACAATCCAAAGAACAATAAAACAGCTATAATAGCTACAAGAGAAATTCCTTCATTGATAGTTACGTCAGCAAATGGTTTAGTATTTGTTTCACCTAACATTACATTTTGGAACATTTTAAGCATATAGTAAGCACCTAAAATAATAGTTGTTCCACCTAAAACGGCAAACCAAATGTTTATTTGAGAAAGGCTATACAATACTGTAAACTCACCAATAAAGTTAAATGTAGAAGGTAATGAAACCGATGCCAATACCAAGATCAAGAACATTGAAGTGAATTTTGGTGATTGATAACGAATTCCACCCAATTCAGCAATAGCTCTAGTTTCGTATCTTCTAAAAATGATTTCAGCAGCTAAGAATAAACCAACTACTACAAAACCGTGAGCAATCATTTGTAAAACAGATCCGCTTAAACCGTCAGCAGTTAGTGTATAAGCACCAGCAGCAATTAACCCAACGTGAGCTAATGAAGAATAAGCAAGTAATTTTTTTAAGTCTTTTTGTCTCAATGCTACAATTGAACCATAAATTACACCAGCAATACCTAATCCAATAAATACAGACATGTATTCTTTTGCAGGTAGTGGAGCAATAGGCAATTGCCAACGAATGATACTGTAAAGTCCCATTTTAAGCATGATACCAGATAAAAGCATAGTTCCTACAGTAGGTGCTTTTTGGTATACACTTGCTTGCCAAGTATGGAAAGGAATAAGTGGAATTTTAATAGCATACGCTAAGAAGAAAGCCAAGAATATCCAAAGTTGTTCAGTAGCAGATAAATCTACTTCATACAAATCAGTCAATAAGAAGCTACCTGCTTTTGTGTACAAGTAAACAAATGCTACAAGCATGAATAATGAACCAGCTAGTGTGTAGATAAAGAATTTAACTACAGCTTTTCTGCGTTCTTCAGTATCACCATTACCCCAAATTAAGGCAATAAAGTAAATTGGGATTAAAGATAATTCCCAGAAGATATAGTATAATAAACCATCTGCAGCAAGGAAAGTACCTACCATTGCAAATGCCATGAATAAAATTAAGGCATAGAATCCTTTTGCATTTGGGTATGAATTACCAAAAGAAGAGAATATGATTATTGGCGTTAGAGCAGTTGTTAGTAATAACATTGCAATGGCCAATCCATCGGCATTTAATACAAATGAAATTTTTGGCTGATTAATCCATTGGCTCATAAAGCTAATGCTTTCGCCAAGATTATAATGATTTAATAATACAATCGAACAACCCAAAGCAGCCAAACTAAAGAACAAGGCTACTTTTGAAGCAAGTTTATCACCAACAAAATAAGTGACAAATGCACCAATTAAAAGTATAATTAATATAAGAGAAACGTTCATAGTTATTAAATTATTAAGCTAAAAATATATAAGAAACAATGGCACATAGACCTAAAACAAAAGCAAACAAGTACAATCCGATACTTCCATTTTGTAATCTTCTACCTTGATAACTTATCTCATTGGTTACTTTTCCTAATCCGAATACAAGAGCAGACAAACTAGTTTCTACATAATCTCTAAAGAATTTAGACAATCCATTTATAGAGTTTACAAATAGATAGTTGTAAGCTTCGTCAACATAATATTTGTTGTATAATACTTTTGTAACACCAGTTATAGAGGCATCTTCACCAGGAACATTGTTTTGTTTGATGTATTTTAAGTAAGCAATAAAAATACCTACCAATCCACCAAGAACTGCAACACCCATTAAAGTGTATTCAGTAGTTCCTAAATGATGTGCTTCGCCAGCTACTTTTGTAAAAAGTGGAGCTAAATATGAGTTTAACCAGCTATTTCCAGGTAAGCTAATCAATCCGCCAAAAGTAGCTAAGATTGCTAAAACAATTAATGGAAAAGTAATTAAAGCAGGGCTTTCGTGTAAGTGGCTTTTTTGGTGTTCAGTTCCTCTAAAATCTTTGAAGAAAGTTAAGAACATTAATCTAAACATATAAAAAGCAGTCATGATCGATGCAATAGACGCTACAACATAAAGTGGAATGTTATGCTCAAATGCAGTCAATAATATTTCATCTTTAGAGAAGAATCCAGAAAACAATGGAACTCCTGATATTGCTAATGAAGAAACAAGCATAGTTATAAAAGTAACAGGCATTGCTTTACGCAATCCACCCATTTTACGCATGTCTTGTTCACCGTGCAAAGCGTGAATTACAGAACCTGAACCCAAGAATAAACAAGCTTTAAAGAAAGCGTGAGTTATTACGTGAAATACAGCTACTTCATAAGCACCCAATCCTAATGCTAAAAACATTAATCCTAATTGCGAAACAGTAGAGTAAGCCAATACTTTTTTAATATCATTTTGAACCAGACCAATTGTAGCAGCAACTAGAGAAGTTATTGCTCCAATAATAGCAATTATGCTTTGAACATCTGGAGTTAAATCAAATATAAAGTTTAATCTAGTAATCATAAAGATACCAGCAGTAACCATCGTAGCAGCGTGAATTAACGCCGAAACTGGAGTTGGTCCAGCCATCGCATCAGGCAACCAAGTGTATAATGGAATCTGTGCAGATTTACCACAAGCACCAATAAACAAACAGAATGCAGCTGCAGAAAGCATGTAGATATTTAAATCAGTTGCACCAGCTATAGCCGTTTTTAAAGTTGCATAATCCAAAGTTGAGAACATAGAACCGATGATAAAAATACCAACTAGTAATCCTAAATCTCCAATTCTGTTCATGATGAACGCTTTTTTAGCAGCGTCATTATAGTCTTGGTTTTTATACCAGAAACCGATTAGTAAGTAAGAACAAAGTCCTACACCTTCCCAACCAATAAACAATACTAATAAGTTACTTCCAACAACTAGTGTAATCATGAAAAATACAAACAGGTTTAAGTAAGCAAAAAACTGGTGCATTTTCTCATCATCATGCATATAGCTGATAGAGTATAGGTGAATCAAAGAACCAATCCCAGTTACAAATAGTAACCAAAGTAATGATAGTTGATCTAATAAGAAACCTAAGTCAACTTTAAAATTACTTATCTGAATCCATTCAAATAAAGAAATGCTGATAGGTTGTTGAGTTTGATTTATTTGAAGGAAAAAATAAATAGTTACAGCAAATGAAACAACTACAGAAAGAGTTCCTATAGCCCCAGAAACTGTCTTTCCTAAACTTTTTCCAAAGAAAACATTGATTAAAAATCCTAAAAAAGGAGCTAATACTAAAACTAAAGCTAAATTGGTATCCATTGCCATTTATCCTTTTAAATTTTTTAAATTATCGATACTAATTGAGTGTATGTTTCTAAATATCGATACTAAAATTGCCAATCCAACTGCTACTTCAGCTGCAGCAACTGCCATTGAGAAAAACACGAATACTTGTCCTTGTGCATCTTGGTGATACGTAGAGAAAGCAACAAATAATAAGTTTACTGCATTAAGCATGATTTCAATAGACATAAAAACGATAATCGCATTACGTCTGTATAAAACACCAAATATACCTACACAAAAAAGGACTACACTTAAAAATATGTAGTTTTCGATACCTATTTGATTTAAAATATTATTCATTATTTTTCGATTTTTCTTTTTTAGACAATAAGACAGTTCCAATCATGGCAACCAAAAGTAAAATAGAAGCAAATTCAAATGGAACCATATATTCGTTCAATAGTATTTTACCCAATACTTTTATCGATTGGAAATCTTCACCAGTCGAATCGTATTCTCCAACAATTGGTTTTGAGTTAATAAATATTGCAATTAATACAACACAAATCAAACAAAAAGAAACAATTGCTCCCAAACGCGTGATTCGAGGTTTGTGTACTTCGTTTTTTTCGTTCAGGTTCATTAACATTATCGTAAACAGGAACAAAATCATTATGGCTCCCGAATAGACTATGATGTGAACTATTGCAAGAAACTGAGCATTTAATAATAAGTAATGACCTGCAATCGAGAAAAAGCAAATCACTAAATAAATAGCACTATGAATAGGTGTACGACTAAAAACAGTTAAGAAAGCAGTAATCACTGTTATAAAAGCTAAAATACAAAATGTAATTTGTATTGCATTTGCATTAGCAAAGTCAGGTATATGTATCATTAATTAGCGTTTTTAAGTTGAGCGTTTTTCATAGCCATATCTAATGGCATCACTAATTTGTCTTTTCCAAAAATAAAATCTTCTCTATCATAACTAGAAGGAACCAATACTTTTGAAGTCGTCAGGTAAATTGCATCTTTTGGACAAGCCTCTTCACACAATCCACAAAAAATACAACGCAACATATTGATCTCATATATCGAAGCGTATTTTTCTTCTCTGTACAAATGTTTTTCATCTGGTTTGCGCTCTTCAGCTTTCATAGTGATAGCCTCAGCAGGACAAGACAAAGCACATAATCCACAAGCAGTACAGTTTTCACGACCTTGCTCATCGCGTTTCAGCATATGCTGTCCACGGTAAACATCACTTCGCTCACGAACTTGTTCTGGGTAATGAATAGTCGGTTTACGCTTGAACATGTGTTTGATTGTAATGTACAACCCTTTAGCAATCGCTACAAGATACAATCGCTCAAGAAAAGTCATCTCTTTATTTGAGACTACCTTTTTTCTACCCGATAATGATATAGTTTCTATTGACATTTTAATTTATCATTTACGATTTTGATTCCAAAACCAAATTCAAAAATTTATTTCTTTTATTTTTTATCAGAAGCTAATCCTGCTATCCGTTACAATCTTTACTGTTTTAAAGAAAAACATTAAAGGATTTTCACTTCTATCAGGGCTAGGCGTTTTCGTTTATTAAAACCCTAAATAAGCTGCAATTTCACCTCTTAACATTACAACACCTGTAAGCATGATATTGATGATAGAAAGCGGAATTAATATCTTCCATCCTAAGTGCATCAATTGGTCATATCTAAATCTTGGAATAGTCCAACGAACCCACATATAGAAGAAGATGAAAAAGCATATTTTAGCAAATAAAACAACCATTCCTAAAACGTTTGCTGGATTAACTCCTACGTTGTCTACCATCCATTGCATTCCCGGATAGTTGTATCCTCCAAAGAATAATACAGCGATTATAGTAGCCGAGATAAACATATTTGCATATTCAGCAAATAAATAGAATCCCATTTTCATCGAAGAATACTCCGTGTGGTATCCACCAACTAATTCAGTTTCACACTCCGCTAAGTCAAAAGGAGTTCTATTTGTTTCAGCAAAAGCACAAATAAGGAATATTAAGAAAGATAAAGGTTGGTAAAATACGTTCCAGTTCATTCCAGCTTGTTGCAAAGAGATTTCTCTTAAGCTTAAGCTTCCAGTCATCATTAATAATGCAATCATTGATAATCCCATTGCGATTTCATACGAAACCATTTGCGAAGCAGCACGAACTGCTCCCATCAATGAGAATTTACTATTAGACGCCCATCCACCAATCATGATACCATATACTCCAACAGAAACTACGCCGAAGAAATACAATAATCCAATGTTTATATCAGTAGCTTGAAGCAAAATATCTCTGCCAAATAAGTGTAATTTATCTCCCCATGGAATAACAGCACTTGTCATTAAAGCGGTACTCATGGCAATTGCAGGACCTACAACAAATAAGAATTTATTTGGAGTATTTGGAAAAAACTCTTCTTTAGAGAATAATTTCATACCATCTGCAAGCGGTTGTAATAATCCACCCCAACCAGCACGGTTAGGTCCAACACGGTCTTGTAAGTAAGCTGCAACTTTACGCTCAGCCCATGTAGAATACATCGCCATAAGCATCGTTACGGCAAAAACCACAAGAATTATAACACTTTTTTCTATAATAAATGTATTGTCCATTTCTAAGAGATTTTGTCGTTATTGGTTAATGGAATTTGCGCCATACTAATTTTTTTACGGTCTTGATCTCTACCCAAAAGAATAATTTCTTCAGTAGCTATTTCTACTTTTTCTAATTTACGAGTGTAGTTGTTTTGATTGATAACCGAATCTTTTTCAAATTCTCTTGGTCCTTCAATAGTCCAATCTGCAACGTTTTTGTGGTCAAAACGACAACTGTTACAAATAAACTCTTCAACTTCATGATAGATGTCCTTACGGCCAGTAACACGTTGTATTTCGCCTCCAAACATCCAAACAGTTGTTTTTCCACAACATCCAGGAGTAGTACACTCTCTATGAGCATTGAAAGGCTTGTTAAACCAAACTCTCGATTTAAATCGGAATGTTTTATCTGTCAAAGCTCCAACTGGACATACATCAATCATATTTCCAGAAAACTCATTGTCGATTGCTTTAGAGATACCAGTTGAGATATTAGCATGATCACCACGATCTAATACACCATGAACTCTATTGTCTGTCAATTGATCTGCAACTTGTACACAACGTTGACATAAGATACAACGGTTCATGTGCAATTGAATGTGCGGACCGATATCTTCTGGTTCAAATGTTCTTTTCTCTTCTATAAAACGTGATTTTGGGTTTCCGTGCTCAAAACTTAAGTTTTGAAGATCACATTCTCCAGCTTGATCACAAATAGGGCAATCCAAAGGGTGGTTAATCAATAAAAATTCTGTTACTGATTTACGTGCTTCAGTTACTCTATCAGAAGATTTGCTATTTACTTCCATACCATCCATACATCCTGTTACACAAGATGCCATCAATTTTGGCATTGGTCTTGGATCAGCTTCACTACCTTTCGATACTTCAACTAAACAACAACGGCATTTTCCTCCGCTACCTTTTAATTTTGAGTAATAGCACATGGCTGGCGGAACTAAATCTCCACCAATCATACGTGCAGCCTGTAGGATTGTTGTTCCTGGCTCTACGTCTATACTTTGACCGTCTATGGTTACTTTCATCTCTTTGTTTGTTTTTTTAGTTTCAGGCCTAAAGTTTCAAGTTGTGCAACTTGAGACTAAAAAAACTTGAAACTTGAAACTATTTTAAATAATTACTTTACCGCCTACTAAATGTTTCACTTGTGAAAAAGGCTCAGCAACAAAATGCTCTCTATTTTTTATTTTTTCTGGAAAACGAACGTGGTATTCAAACTCATCTCTAAAATGACGAATAGCTGCTGCTACTGGCCAAGATGCTGCATCTCCAAGTGGGCAAATCGTGTTTCCTTCGATTTTACTTTGAATGCTCCATAACAATTCGATATCTTCCTCACGGCCTTGACCGTTTTCGATTCTCCATAATATTTTTTCTAACCAACCTGTACCTTCACGACAAGGAGTACATTGTCCACAAGATTCGTGGTGGTAGAAACGAGCAAAATTCCATGTGTTTCTTACGATACATGCAGTGTCGTTGTAAACGATAAATCCTCCAGAACCTAGCATAGATCCAGTAGCAAAACCACCATCACTTAAAGATTCGTAAGTCATTAAACGATCTTCACCATTTGCAGTTTTAAAAATTAATTCGGCTGGTAAAATTGGCACAGAAGAACCTCCAGGAACAAACGCTTTTAAAGGTCTGCTAGAAGACATTCCGCCTAAGTATTCATCAGAATTCATAAATTCATCAACACTTAGACCCAATTCAATTTCGTAAACTCCAGGGTTTTTAACGTGTCCAGAAGCCGAGATTAATTTAGTTCCAGTAGAACGACCAATACCAATTTTAGCATAATCGTCACCAGAGTTGTTGATAATCCATGGCACAGTAGCAATAGTTTCAACATTGTTTACCACAGTAGGGTTGGCCCAAAGTCCAGAAACAGCAGGGAATGGCGGTTTGATACGCGGGTTTCCTCTTTTCCCTTCCAATGATTCTATAAGTGCAGTTTCTTCTCCACAAATATAAGCACCAGCTCCACAGTGAACGTGTAGTTCTAGATCATATCCTGATCCAAGTATATTTTTTCCCAAAAACCCAGCAGCTTTTGCTTCGGCAATGGCTCTTTCTAATATTTTGAAAACCCACATATATTCTCCACGAATATAGATATATGATAGGTTAGCGCCCAAGGCAAAACTTGAAGTAATCATTCCTTCAATCAATAAGTGAGGAATAAATTCCATCAAATAACGATCTTTAAAAGTACCTGGCTCAGATTCGTCAGCATTGCAAACTAAATGTCTTGGTTTTCCTGATTTTTTATCAATAAAACTCCATTTCATTCCCGCTGGGAAACCTGCTCCACCACGACCACGAAGGCCTGATTTCTTTACCTCTTCAACAACTTCGTCTGGTGTAAGCGTTTTTATTGCTTTTTCCACAGAAGCATAACCACCGTTTTTGCGGTATACTTCGTAGGTTTTAATACCAGGAATATTGATTTTATCTAATAATATTTTTTGTGACATATTATTTATCGTGTAATATTATTTTATCATCTCTACAATCAGCGATTAACTGATCGATTTTTTCTTCGGTAAGTTTCTCTTTGTAGAAATCACCTAACTGCATCATTGGAGCATATCCACAAGCACCTAAGCATTCTACTCCAGCTATGCTGAACATACCGTCAGGAGTTGTTTCACCCATTTTGATACCTAATTTCTCAGATGTATAATCCATTAAATTTTCGGCACCACTTAAACAACAACAAGAAGTTTGGCAAAATTCAAACATGTATTTACCCATTGGCTTTTGGTTGTACATGGTGTAAAAAGTTACTACCTCATAAACCTCAATTGGTTTTATATGTAAAATTTCGGCAACCTTGTCCTGTAGCTCAATACTCAACCAATTTTCATGGGCATCTTGTACTTCGTGCAAAACGGGCAATAAAGCCGATTTTCTTTTGTCTTC
Source organism: Flavobacterium pisciphilum (assembly GCF_020905345.1). Taxonomy (NCBI): domain Bacteria; kingdom Pseudomonadati; phylum Bacteroidota; class Flavobacteriia; order Flavobacteriales; family Flavobacteriaceae; genus Flavobacterium; species Flavobacterium pisciphilum. The sequence continues at coordinate 2,733,029 of NZ_JAJJMO010000001.1, read as the reverse complement.
AGGATAATGACTGATTAGTTCATTGATGCGGTTCATCAATGCTTCGGTCATATTTATTTCTTGTTTGTAATGTGTTCTTTCCATTTTATTTTAAATCTGAAATCAAAAATCGTTATTCTACAATCTGAAATCTTTTAAGCGTCTAACTCTCCAGCGATAACATTTAAACTTGATAATATTACAATGGCATCCGATAGCATCGCTCCTTTAATCATTTCAGGATAAGCTTGGTAATATATAAAACAAGGTCTTCTAAAATGCAATCTGTATGGAGTTCTACTTCCGTCGGTTACTAGGTAAAATCCTAATTCACCATTTCCACCTTCAACAGGATGGTATATTTCGGCAACTGGAACAGGAACTTCTCCCATAACAATCTTAAAGTGATATATTAACGATTCCATGTTGGTGTATACATCTTCTTTTGGAGGAAGGTAGTAATCTGGAACTTCAGCATGGTAAACATTCCCTTCTGGCATTTTTGCTAATGCTTGACGGATGATGCTTAAACTTTCCCAAACTTCGGCATTACGAACGCAGAAACGATCGTATGTATCTCCAGATTTTCCAACAGGAACAATAAAATCAAAATCTTCGTATGAAGAGTATGGTTGTGCTACACGCACATCATAATCAACACCACTAGCACGTAAGTTTGGTCCTGTGAAACCGTAAGCCATAGCTTGTTCAGCAGATATAGGTCCAACATTAACGGTTCTGTCAATGAAAATTCTGTTTCTTACGAATAGGTTTTCAAATTCTTGCCAAGCAGCAGGAAATTCTTCTAAGAATATATCTAGTTTTTTGAAAGCAGTCTCAGACCAATCTCTTTCAAAACCACCAATTCTTCCCATATTTGTAGTTAAACGAGCTCCACAAATTTCTTCGTAGATTTCGTATATTTTTTCTCTAAATTGAAAAACATAAAGGAAACCAGTAAAGGCACCTGTATCTACTCCAAGGATTGAATTACAGATAATGTGATCGGTAATTCTAGCCAATTCCATTACGATTACTCTTAAGTATTGAACACGTTTAGGTACTTCAATATCCAAAAGTTTTTCTAAAGTCATCCACCATCCCATATTGTTAATAGGAGAGGAGCAATAGTTCATTCGATCTGTAAGTGGAGTGATTTGGTAAAACGGACGGTTCTCAGCAATTTTCTCGAATGCTCTGTGGATGTAACCAATAGTTGGTTCAGCATCGAGAATTTTTTCACCATCCATTAACAGTACATTCTGAAAAATACCGTGTGTAGCTGGGTGTGTTGGTCCTAAATTCAGAACAGAAAGCTCACTACCTTCGTCGTTTAGTTTCTGTTCGATTATTTTAGCATAGCGATGCTCTGGTGATAATAATAGTTCTGACATTTATTTAATGTGAAAAATTATATGATTTTGTCTTAGCAATTTGTGATTGTTCTTCCGAAGAATCTATCGTCTTTATCTGTTCTTCCGCTGTCTTCCATAGGGAATTCTTTACGCATCGGAAATGATATCATCTCATCCATATTTAAAATACGTTTCAATTGTGGATGTCCAATGAAGTTTACACCGTAAAAGTCATAAGTTTCTCTTTCCATCCAGTTTGAACATAAGAAGATATTTGATATTGTTTTTATTTCTGGTTTTTCACCATTGATAAAAGCTTTTATTTTGATTCTTTTGTTTTCGTACCAGTTGTGCAAATGATAAACTATTGCAAATTGGCGGTCAACTTCGTTATCTGGATAGTGTACACCACATAAATCAGTTAAAAAGTGAAAACGTAAGGTTGGATCGTTTTTCAAAAAAAGAATTACAGCTGTTATTTTATCAGCAGCAACTTCTAATGAAAAAATGTCTCTCTCTTGATTGAAATTGAATACATCTTCTCCAAATGTTTCAATTAATTTATCTTGAATTTCTATTGTCTCTAAAGCCATTTTGTTTATTGAATGTTATATGAAGCCAATAATTCTTGGTATTCAGGAGAGCTACGTCTTCTTACAGACTCGCTCTTTACTAATTCTTGTAATTTTAACACACCGTCAAGGATTTGTTCTGGTCTTGGTGGACATCCTGGAACATAAACATCTACAGGTATTATTTTGTCAATTCCTTGAAGAACTGAATACGTATCAAAGATACCTCCAGACGATGCGCAAGCACCAACAGCAATTACCCAACGAGGTTCTGCCATTTGTTCGTAAACTTGACGTAAAATAGGACCCATTTTTTTAGAAATAGTTCCCATTACTAATAGCATATCAGCTTGACGAGGAGAGAAACTTATACGTTCAGATCCAAATCGTGCTATATCATAATGCGAAGCCATTGTGGCCATGAATTCGATACCACAACATGAAGTTGCAAATGGTAAAGGCCATAATGAATTGGCTCTTGCTAAACCTACAACATCGTTAAGTTTTGTAGCAAAAAAACCTTCTCCTGTGACTCCTTCTGGCGGGGCAACCATATTTATATTTGAATTGCTCATTTTTATTATAAATTTCTGATTTCTGATTTTAGATTTTTTGAAACCGTAAAAATTGAAATCAATTTTTTTAAATCAATTGTGTTAATTCGAGGAATTCAAATCTTAAATTGTAATTCTAAAATCACTAATCTAAAATTCAAAAACTCAGTTTATTCCCACTCTAGGGCTTTCTTTTTGATAATGTAGAAAAAGCCTACTAGAAGTAGTGACATGAATACTAACATTTTTAGCATGCCCTCCATGCCTAGTTCTTTAAAGTTTGCTGCCCATGGGTAAAGAAAAATTACCTCAACATCAAACAATACAAACAAAATAGCAACCAAGAAATATTTTACAGAAAATGGTATACGAGCGTTACCAATAGATTCGACACCACATTCAAAGTTTTTGTCTTTGGTAGCAGAGTTCCTTTTAGGACCTAATTTTCCAGAAATGATAATAGTTCCTACTACGAAACCAACAGCTAAAACAAGCTGCATTAAAATTGGAATATAATTATATTGATCTGTATGCATAATTTAAGGTTTTTTTGCTTAAAAATAAGTCACAAAGATAGCCCTCAAGTATGTAAATCACAAGTTAAAAAATGATTTAAGTAGGTTTTGAAATGTAGATATAGGGTAATTTTTATTGATTATAAATAACAATACTAATTTTACGAATTTTTTTAAGAAATAGCTTAAAAAAAAAGCGTTTCGAAATTAATCGAAACGCTTTTAAGCATTCGGTGGCAAAAAAAATAAATTGCTATATTTTTATGCTTAGATTACTGCAACTTTAGCAGCAACTTTCCCTTTTCTTCCTTCTTCTTCTTCGTAGCTTACTCTATCACCTTCGCGTAATTCTTCCGCGTTGATTCCTGATGCATGAACGAAAATGTCTTTTCCTGTTTCTTCGTCTGTAATGAACCCGTAACCTTTAGACTCATTGAAAAATTTAACTGTACCTGTACGCATTGTAATAGTAATAATAATTTATAATGAGGCAAATGTAAGATATAAAATAATACAAAAGACAACAAACTGTTAATTTTTTATAAAAAATATTGATTTACAGTGTTTTCACTTGTTATATTGCCTCAATTTTGATATGTAATTCTTTTAATTGTAAAGCGTCTATTGCAGCAGGAGCATCAATCATAACATCACGACCTGAATTGTTTTTAGGGAATGCTATAAAATCTCTAATCGTCTCTTGTCCACCTAGTATAGCTACCAATCGGTCTAGCCCAAATGCCAATCCTCCGTGTGGTGGAGCTCCAAATTGGAATGCATCCATCAAAAATCCAAATTGTGCTTTAGCTTCCTCTTCAGTAAAACCAAGGTATTTAAACATTAATTGTTGCGTTGCTTTATCGTGAATACGAATAGAACCTCCTCCAATTTCATTACCGTTAAGAACCATATCGTATGCATTAGCACGAACTTTTCCAGGCTCGGTTTCTAATAACTGCATATCTTCTGGTTTAGGTGATGTAAATGGGTGGTGCATCGCATGGTAACGACCCGTTTCTTCGTCTAATTCCAATAATGGGAAGTCAACTACCCATAGTGGAGCAAACTCTTCTGGTTTACGTAATCCTAAACGAGTTGCCAATTCCATACGTAAAGCACTTAATTGACCACGTGTTTTATTAGCTGGACCAGAAAGTACAAAAATCATGTCGCCCGGTTTTGCTCCTGTAGCTTTTGCCCAATTCGTTAAATCTTCTTGGTCATAAAACTTATCTACAGATGATTTGAATGTTCCATCGTCATTACATTTAGCATACACCATTCCAGATGCACCTACTTGTGGACGTTTAACCCAGTCAATTAACCCGTCAATTTCTTTACGAGTATAGTTTCCTGCGCCAGGAACAGCAATTCCCACAACCAATTCAGCAGCATTGAATACTGGGAATTCTTTGTGTTGTGCAAATTCGTTTAATTCACCAAACTCCATTCCAAAACGGATGTCTGGCTTATCATTTCCGTATGTCTTCATAGCATAATCGTAGGTAATTCTTGGGAATTTATCTACGTCGATGCCTTTTATTTCTTTTAGTAAATGTCTAGTCAATCCTTCAAAAACATTCAAGATGTCTTCTTGTTCAACAAATGCCATTTCGCAATCGATTTGTGTAAACTCTGGCTGACGGTCAGCACGCAAATCTTCGTCACGGAAACATTTTACAATTTGGAAGTACTTATCCATTCCACCAACCATCAATAATTGTTTGAAAGTTTGTGGTGATTGTGGTAAAGCATAAAACTGACCTTCGTTCATACGGCTTGGTACAACGAAATCTCTTGCTCCCTCTGGAGTCGATTTAATTAAATAAGGAGTCTCTACTTCGCAGAAATCCAAATCAGATAAGTACTTACGAACTTCCATTGCCACTTTGTGACGGAATAGCAAGCTATTTTTTACTGGATTACGACGAATATCAAGGTAACGATATTTCATTCGGATATCTTCTCCACCGTCAGTTTCATCCTCTATTGTAAAAGGAGGAGTCAAAGCTGCGTTAAGGATAGTCAATTCGGTAACTAAAATTTCGATGTCACCAGTAATCATGTTTTTATTCTTGTTCTTGTCTTCACGCTCAATAACAATTCCTTTTACTTGAATAACAAATTCTCTTCCAAGAGTTTTTGCTGTTTCAAAAACGGTTTTATCGCTACGACTTTCGTCGAAAATAAGTTGTGTGATTCCATAACGGTCGCGTAAATCAACCCAATTCATAAATCCCTTATCACGCGATTTCTGAACCCAGCCCGCTAGTGTAACTTCTGTATTAATGTGTGAGGCGTTTAATTCGCCACAATTATGACTTCTATACATGATCCAAATTTTAGACTGCAAAAGTAAACACAAAAATTAAATAAGTCTAGTTTTCTAATGTTTAATGCTGTTCATCTGAATTATTTTTTATTTTGATTTATTTAAATGATTATTTTTACTTCAACTAAACAAATTATATATATGAAAAAAATGATCTTTTTGCTATTGTTTTCAGTTGGTGTGACTTTTGCACAGGGCAATGCAAGCAAAATTAAATTCACTGCTAAAATCAGTAATAGAAATAGCGATACTCTTGTTATTAGAGGGGCGAATAATTTCAAGCAGGTGATTCCAATTGATAAAAAAGAAACTTTTGCAGCAACATTTGATGCGCCAAAAGGATTTTATCAATTTACAGATGGAACTGAGGCTTCAAGCCTTTACTTAAAACCGGGTTCGGATATTAACTTAACAATGGATGCTAAACAATTTGATGAAACAATTGTTTACAAAGGAAAAGGAAGTAATGAAAGTAATTTTTTAGCTCAAGTAGCATTGAGAGATGAGAAATTTCAAGAAGAAGCTTTTTCAAAAGAAGCGGTTGAGTTTGCAAATCTTTTGGATACAAAGGTAAAAACGGATATAGCAAATATCGAAAAAGGTGATTTTGATCCTGAATTTAAAGAAGCAGTAAAAAAATCATTCGAAAAGTCTAAAGCTTATGCTGAAAGAAGTTATGAGAGTACTGCTAAAATGAAAAAATTGAATGGTAAAGCTTCTCCAACTTTTGATTTTGAAAATCATAAAGGAGGTAAAACTAAGCTTTCTGATCTAAAAGGGAAATATGTTTATATCGACCTTTGGGCAACTTGGTGTGCACCTTGTAGAGCTGAAATTCCTTTCTTGCAAAAAGCAGAAGAGAAATATCATGGTAAGAACATTGAATTCGTAAGTATATCAATTGATAAATTTAAAGATTACGAAAAATGGAAAAAGTTCGTAAATGATAAAAAACTAGGAGGAACTCAATTGTTTGCTGATAAGGATTGGGAGTCTGATTTTGTTGTAAGTTATGGCGTAACTGGAATTCCTAGATTTATCTTGATTGATCCAGCAGGAAATGTTGTCAATGCTGATGCTCCAAGACCTTCTTCGCCAGAACTTAATGCTACGATTGATAAATTATTGAATTAAAAATCGTATTAATTCGTAATGTGTTGATACATTGAGTAGTATTGTTTTTAGACACACTTTTGATTTCCAATGTTAAGTTTTTACTCAATGTTACCAAATTGTTAAGTAAAAGTTTTTTTAATGTAAAGTATTAGTTATATTTGTTTATAGATTTTAAAACATTAATAACTAAAGATATGAAAAAGTGTGTGATTTTAGTTGCAATATTGTTCTCTGGAATTTTAGTTGCACAAGAAACTAAACCAGTTTTGGAAGCTGTTGGACATAAAGTAAAAGCTACTTATTACTATGATAATGGTAAAGTTCAACAAGAAGGTTTTTTTAAAGACGGTAAATTAGACGGTGTCTGGGTTGCATTTGATGAAAATGGAAATAAAAAATCTACAGGATTGTATGCGAATGGAGAAAAAACAGGTAAATGGTTTTTCTGGAATGGATCTAATCTTAGTGAAGTAGATTATTCTGACAGTCGTGTAGCTTCTGTTAAAAACTGGAAACAAGATGCACTTGCAAACAGAAACTAAGACTAAATTATAAAACCAAAAAAGGTTGTTCATCTGAACAACCTTTTTTTTGTGCCTATTTTTTTGAAGGCTTACTTTTTTTATTTCGTCCGTACCAAATGATGAATCCAGATACGGGTAAGGCTGCCGCTATTAGACTAGCTATAAAAGCGATTATCTTTCCTGGTAAATCTAGAATTTGTCCAGTATGGATACCATAATTCATTTCAACGACCTGTAATCCCAAACTCTTTTTCTCAAAAGGATCGCTTTGTATTAATTCGCCATCATAAGGATGAAAATAATAATTGCTTTGATTGTCGTATCGCAGCGAGTGTGGGTAAGCACCTGTATTTATGATATCGCCTTTTTGTTGTGGAATCGTTACATAAAACATTTCAGATTCTGGTTTTTGTTTCATGGTTTGTACAAAGGCACGATCTATAGCTGCAAAAGTATTGATGTCAAACTTTGTAGTGTCAATTACGGGAACCTTTGTCTCTAAAGCTTTATTCCCTCCCAAATTAAAGGTTTTGTAAATTCCATCGCCAACCCATTCGTAAGTAAAGGTTAAACCTGTTATGGCAATTATCGCAATGATTATCGAAATATATAATCCAGAGGTTTGATGCCAGTCATAGTTAACACGACGCCATTTAGCAGACCATTTTACACTAAAGCTACGTTTGATATCACTTTTGCGTTTAGGCCACCATTGGATGATTCCTGTGATTAAAAGAAATATAAAGATAATAGTAGCACCACCTATAATATGTTTACCGATATAGTCGGGGAGTAGCAAATACAGATGTATGTGTTCGACGATAATGAAAAAGTCGGTTTCAGGGTTTTCTGTTTTTAGATATTCTCCAGTATATGGATTGAAATAAAGGTATAAGTTTTCGGTGTCAGAATAAGTGTAAACAATAGCAGAACGGTTTTTTCCGTAAAAAGAAACCATACTCGATTTATTGTGCGGAAGAATCTCTTTAGCCTTTTGTTGTAAAACAGAAGGTAGCATGAATGGTTTGTTTTGAGGTTCTACCAATCGCCACTCTTTACGAGTGATGTCTTTTATTTCATCGTGAAAGCAAAAGATACAACCTGTGATGCTTACAATAAAGACAATAAGCCCAGAAGTTAATCCGAGCCATTTGTGTATAAAGCGTATTTGTTTTTTAAAACCCATGTGTTAATTTGCAGTAAGATAGCGTTCTATCTTTTATTTAGAATTGTTGCAAGAGGCAAAAGTAAATTCTAAATATATAACCCACAAATTATGTCCATTTATTTTAGATGGATTTATGATTTTGCTTGTTTGTCCTTCTTATCTAAATGAAATGAAATGTATAGTGTAATCGATGCAAGAACAATCCAAAATATATCTACAAAAAATATCTGAATTTGGTTTTGAGCAAATGTCTTCCAGAACCAATTTCCTGTACAAATTCCGTTTACAATAGGGATAAGGAATCCTAAAATGCTTCCAGATAGTAAGCTGAATTTATTTGTAAATGCATTGTTCTTTTTTAGAATAAAAAATATAGTCAACGCCAACCAGCCTATAAAATAAATGCTGTAAATGTTTGCTCGACCTAGCGGATGAAATATTTTGGTTGCTATAAATCCTAATGCCGTAATAGGGTACATGCTTAAACAGATTGCCAAATAGATACGAACAACAGCTTCGTTAAAGCGACGTTTCTTTTCGGGCATGTTTTTCTTGTCTCTAGCCACTAGCCAAATCATGACACCTGATATAATTACAAAACATGTGATAATACCAAGGACAAAACTAATTATCTTGAGAGCATATCCTCCGTAATCACCAAAATGAATTCGGTATAAAACATTTTTTACTGCATCAAGGTAAGTCGTTTCTGTAACTGGATCTTTTTTTGCAACGACAGTACCATCGGCAACTTTATAAATCACTTTACCAATCCCAGTAAATTTTTTGTCATACTTGATTTCACCTTCTACCAAAACATGCATATTGGTATCGCCATAGTTTTGGATAAAAATACGGTTGATTTCAAAATCCTTCCAATTGCTTTTTGTTTTAGCTACTAATTTGTCAATGCTAAATGGAGTAGCCAATTTTTTATTATCGAATTTATATTCAGGATCAGAGTATTCTAAATCTTTATATAATTTATCTTGATCGCCTTTATAAAGTGCCATAACACTTGGTGCAACTATCAATAATTTAATCATGAAAAAGGCTCCTGTTACTGCATATACAAACTGAAAAGGCAGACCAATCATTCCTAATGAGGTGTGGGCATCTGTCCACAATGTTTTTAATTTTTCCTTAGGTCTGAAGATATAAAAATTAGAAACGATTTTATTCCAATGTAATAAAACTCCCGTTATAATTGCAAATAGAAAAAACAATGCAACAAATCCTGAAAGATAATATCCAACAGGATAAGGGATTTGAGCTAGGAAATGAAGTCGGTATAAAAACTCACCTAATGAATAGGAGTTTTCATAGGTATGGGTTTTGAAGTTTTTGGTATCTAAATAAAAGAAAGTGCCTTCTTTTAATTTGGCTGCAGCCAAGGAATCTTTAGTGCCTTCAAGATAGATATTCACCCTTCTT